>CANLVN010000010.1 GCA_947494705.1 uncultured Erythrobacter sp. | reverse complement strand
GTCGAGGCCGACGATCCGCTGGTCTGGTACGAGGGCTCGGCCCAGACCAACGCCGCGCGCCGCATCCTCCACGCCGATCCGCGCGGGAGCATCGTTGCGGTCACCAACAACACCGGGACCAGCATCGCCACCAACGCCTACGATGAATACGGCATCCCTGACACCGCCACAGGCGATGACATCGCGACCAAGGGTCGGTTCCGCTACACCGGCCAGGTCTGGATCCCAGAACTGGGCATGTACTACTACAAGGCCCGCATCTACTCGCCCACCCTCGGCCGGTTCCTCCAGACCGATCCCATCGG
>CANLVN010000009.1 GCA_947494705.1 uncultured Erythrobacter sp. | reverse complement strand
CGCAAGGCGGTGGGCACGCCGATCGAGATTGCGGATGTCACCTACAGCTACACTGACAGCGGCCAGATCGAGAATGTCGTCGACGCCAATGGCAATCGCGCCAAGCTCGAATATGACGGGTTCGACCGGCAGACCAAGTGGGTGTTCCCCTCCAAGACCCGGCCTACCGCGTTCGACAATTCGACGCCTGCACAGGCGCTCAGCACCGCTGGTTCGCTCAACACCAGCGACTATGAGCAATACACCTACGATGCTAACGGCAACCGATTGACCCTGCGCAAGCGCGATGGTCGCACCATCGGTTACACCTACGACGCGCTCAACCGGATGACGGTCAAGGATATCTGCCCGGCTGGCACCGCTTCGTGTGGTTCGCTCACCTCGCTGCAGAAACGCGACGTCTACTACACCTACAACCTTCAGGGCCTGCCTCTTGGCACACGGTTCGACAGTACCTCGGGACCCGGCCAGACCAACTCCTATGACGGGTTCGGGCGGCTGACCCAGACGGTCGACAACACCGCTGGATCCGCGCGCACGCTGTCCTATCAGTACGACGCCAACGGCAACCGCACCAAGGTGACCTATCCCGACAGCGCCTTCATCAGCTACGACTATGACGAGCTCAACCGTGCCACTGGCCTCAGGCAGGGGACCACGACAATCGGTACTGCATCGTTCAACGATCGCGGGCTTGTGACTGGCCTTGCATGGACCTATCAGGCCTCCAGCAACAACGCCCGCAGCTTCACCTACGACAATGCCAATAGGCTCGCCTCGATCGGGTTCGACCTCCACAACACCGCTGCCGATGTCACCTGGGGCTATACCCGCAATCCGGCCTCGCAGATCCTGACCGAGACGCAGTCCAACGACACCTATTCTTGGGACGGGCATGCCAATTACACCCGCAACTACACCACCAACGGGCTCAACCAGTATGTGAGCGCAGGGACCGAGAGCTTCTGCTACGATGCCAATGGCAACCTCACCGCCGATACGGGCAGCGTGTTCCTCTATGATGTCGAGAACCGCTTGGTCGAGCGGCGCGCGCGAGGGACGGGCAACACTAATTGCAACGCGCTGAGCTATTCCGGCGTACTGCTCGCCCAGATGCGCTACGATCCGCTCGGGCGGCTGTTCGAGGTATCGGGCGGCACCTCGGGCACGCAGCTGTTCCTGCATGACGGCAACGCGCTCATCGCCGAGTACAATGTCGCAGGGACCATGCTGCGGCGCTATGTCCATGGCTCGAACGTCGAGGCCGACGATCCGCTGGTCTGGTACGAGGGCTCGGCCCAGACCAACGCCGCGCGC
>CANLVN010000008.1 GCA_947494705.1 uncultured Erythrobacter sp. | reverse complement strand
AGATATGCAGAGCCCGTCCTTCGCTGGCGAGGACGCTTTCGTGCATCATTTCGGATAGCGTGGGGTGCGGGAAGACGGTGTTGATCAACTCGGCTTCCGTCGTCTCGAGCGTCTTGCCCACCGTATAGCCCTGGATCAGTTCGGTGACTTCCGCGCCGACCATGTGCGCGCCCAGCAGCTCGCCGGTCTTGGCATCGAACACGGTCTTGATGAACCCCTCGGCCTCGCCCAGCGCGATCGCCTTGCCGTTGCCGATGAAGGGGAAGTTGCCGACCTTCAGCTCGTATCCGGCTTCCTTCGCTTTCGCCTCGGTCAGGCCGACGCTGGCGACCTGCGGGTGGCAGTAGGTGCAGCCCGGTATGCTCGATCGGTCGAGCGGGTGCGGGTGGACCTCGGTATTGCCCAGCTCCTTCGCAATCGCCTCTGCAGCGGTCACGCCCTCGTGGCTCGCCTTGTGCGCCAGCCATGGGCCCGGCGTGCAGTCACCGATAGCCCAGAGACCTTCGCTTTTGGTGCGGCCGTAGTCGTCGATCTGGATGAAGCCCTTCTCCATCTCGGCCAGCTCATCGAGGCCGATATCCTCGGTGTTGGGCACGATGCCGATGGCGCTGATGACGTGGCTGAACTCGCTGGTCTGGGCCTTGCCTGCCTTGTCCTTGATCGTCGCGGTCACGCCCTTGTCGCCGACCTTGAGGTCCTCGACCCCGGCGCCGGTCATGATCGCGATGCCCTGCTTGGTCAGGCTCTTCTCCAGGAAGGCGCTGACCTCCTCGTCCTCGACCGGCACGATGCGATCCAGCATCTCCACCACCGTCACATCGACGCCGATGTCGTTGTAGAAGCTGGCGAACTCGATCCCGATCGCGCCCGATCCGATCACCAGCAGCTTGCTCGGCTTCTCGGGCGGGGTCATCGCATGGCGATAGGTCCACACGCGCTTGCCGTCGGCGGGCGCAAAGGGCAGGTCGCGGGCGCGAGCACCGGTGGCGACGATGACGTGGCTGGCGCTCAGTTCCTCTTCGCCCTCCTCGCCCTTCACCGTCAGCGAGGTCGGACCGGTCAGGGTGCCCTTGCCCATGTGGACGGCGATCTTGTGCTTCTTCATCAGGTGCGTGACGCCCTGATTGAGCTGCTTGGCGACCCCGCGGCTGCGCTTCACGATGGCTTCGAGGTCGGCCTCGATCTCGCCTGCAACCTTGAGACCATAGTCGCTCGCGCGGTGCATCTGGTGGAACACCTCTGCCGAGCGCAGCATCGCCTTGGTCGGAATGCAGCCCCAGTTGAGGCAGATGCCACCCAAGAGCTCGCGCTCGACGATAGCGGTCTTCAGACCCAGCTGAGCACAGCGGATCGCCGCAACATAACCCCCCGGACCGCTGCCCAGAACGATGACGTCGTA
>CANLVN010000007.1 GCA_947494705.1 uncultured Erythrobacter sp. | reverse complement strand
ATGCGACAGGTCGATCATTTCATTGTTGGGGCGAGCCCCGAAGCCACGCGCACTCACGAGATCTGGAACCCTTCGACCGGTGAGGTTCAGGCCGAGGTTGCGCTGGGCGATGGTGCGTTGCTGGATCGGGCGGTGGAAACCGCGAAGAAGGTCCAGCCTGGCTGGGCGGCGACCAATCCGCAAAAGCGCGCGCGGGTCATGTTCCGCTTCAAGGAACTGATCGAGGCGAACATGCAGAGCCTTGCCGAGCTGCTTTCTTCCGAGCACGGCAAGGTCGTCGACGATGCCAAGGGCGACGTGCAGCGCGGGCTCGAGGTGATCGAATATGCCTGCGGCATTCCTCAGGTCCAGAAGGGCGAGTACACCCATGGCGCAGGGCCGGGGATCGATGTCTATTCGATGCGACAGCCATTGGGCATCGGGGCCGGCATCACGCCGTTCAACTTCCCGGCCATGATCCCGATGTGGATGTTCGGCATGGCGTGTGCGGCGGGCAATGCCTTCATCCTCAAGCCGTCCGAGCGCGATCCGAGCGTACCCGTGCGCCTTGCCGAGCTGTTCGTCGAAGCCGGCGCGCCCGAGGGGCTGCTGCAGGTCGTCCACGGCGACAAGGAAATGGTCGATGCGATCATCGAACACCCCGACATCCCCGCGATCAGTTTCGTCGGGAGCTCGGACATCGCGCATTACATCTATCGCCGCGGCGCAGAGTTCCACAAGCGCGTGCAGGCGTTCGGCGGGGCGAAGAACCACGGCGTGGTCATGCCCGATGCCGATCTCGACCAGGTGGTCAACGACCTGACCGGCGCGGCCTTCGGCTCGGCGGGCGAGCGCTGCATGGCGCTGCCGGTGGTGGTTCCTGTGGGCGAGGACACCGCAGACCGCCTGCGCGAGAAGCTGATCCCCGCGATCGAAGCCCTTCGCATCGGCGTCTCGAACGATCCGGATGCGCATTACGGACCGGTCGTCACGCCCGAGCACAAGACGCGGATCGAGCAATGGATCGACATTGCCGAAGAGGAAGGCAGCGAGATCGTGATCGACGGGCGCGGCTTTACGCTTCAGGGACACGAGAACGGCTTCTTTGTCGGCCCGACCCTGATCGACCGCGTGACGCCGCAGATGCGCTCCTACCAGGAAGAGATCTTCGGCCCTGTGCTCCAGATCGTTCGCGCGAAGGATTTCGAGGAGGCGGTGCGTCTGCCCAGCGAGCATCAATATGGCAACGGGGTCGCGATCTTCACGCGCAACGGCCACGCCGCACGCGAATTCGCAGCGCGGGTGAATGTCGGGATGGTGGGCGTGAACGTGCCGATCCCGGTGCCGGTCAGCTACCACACGTTCGGCGGGTGGAAGCGCTCCGGGTTCGGCGACATCGACCAGTACGGAACAGAGGGCCTCGCATTCTGGACCAAGAAGAAAAAGATCACACAGCGCTGGCCCGACGGAGGCGGTGACGGATCCAACGCTTTCGTCATCCCAACCATGGGATAAGGGG
>CANLVN010000006.1 GCA_947494705.1 uncultured Erythrobacter sp. | reverse complement strand
ATACGAGGATCAGGTCAATCTCTATGCATACGTTGGCAACGATCCGATTAATGGTGTGGATCCGACGGGGATGGACACCTTCGTTTGTGAATTGGATGGCGATTGCACCACAACAGAAACTGAAGAGAACGAGATTATTGTAATTGCCGAGCGGAATGAGCGCCCATCAATGCGCGAGCAAGCGGAAATGACGCTGTCACTTCCACGTGACCCAGATGGTGGAGCTGGGGCGAACGCAGCTGCAGCAATGATTCTGTTTGGCTCTCGCTTCTCGGAAGCTAGGGACCTAGGAGCCTCCGTCCTCGGTGCGGCAGCAGTTGCAGCAGGGTTATCGACCGAAAGGGTAGTTACACCCGATCACGACCTTGCTCGTTTCGAAAAGCTTCCCGGGAATCAAGGGTTCAAAGATAAAGAAACGGGATTGATTTTCCAACCAGATAGAGGCAACCGCTCTGGCGGCTCAGAATCGGGCGGAGCACATGGTGGTTCTCAGTGGAAAGTGAAAAACCGACGCGGTGAAGAAGTTGCTACCGTCTTTAGCGATGGAAGGGTCCGGAGAGGTGCTATGCCCAGCAGGTCGTTTAGCAGCCGACGCAGAAAGAAGAATTAAGTGAAAGACCCGGCATTCTTGGTGGAGACCACTTTTGAGGACGTGCAATCTCTGTTGTCGCAAAGTTTTGAGAGCAAAGATGAGCTGAAAAGGGCTGCCTTTGAAAAATTTCTCTCGGCCTATGAGGGCTTTGATATCTTGGAGGTTATCTGCCGAGAGGCAGCAGTTTTATGCATTTATGATGAGGAAAATGACCGCATCGATAGCGTGAGTAATTGTTCACTAGAGAAATACTTTAAGAAGCTTTCCATCACGGTTGATAAATATGCCCGATCTGAAAGTTGGCCAAAGATCGAGACGGATCGAGCGAGGGTTTTCGGAGAATATATTGCTCGCTTGTAAAAGGCCCGGCCTATTTATCGGATCGGGGTTCGTAATGTGGGAAGCCTTGGGCGCACAGCGGACTCAGCGTTACTGAGGACCCAGCCCAGTAAGTTCCGCCTATCGGCGGCCTGTTCGCGGCAGACCCCCCACCCATCTCTCCCTAATACCAAAGCCTGTGGAAACTGACTCACGGGGGTATCGCTGCGTGCGTATTGGTGATTCACCATGGCAAACTGTTGGAGGTTTGCGATGGCGGCGCCGATCGAGGTCCGTAGAGATTTGAGTTCTGACAAGCTTCGTGGCTTTGTCCGGACGAGCAAGGATGCCGGGCAAGTTCGGCGACTTTTGGCGCTTGCAGCCATCCTTGATGGTGGCAGTCGGAGCGAGGCTGCCCGGATAGCCGGCGTGGCGCTGCAGATCGTGCGGGACTGGGTACTGCGCTTCAACGAGGCCGGGATCGCTGGCTTTTGGCGACACGCAAGGCCTCAGGGGCCAGAACCATACTTGATGACCATCATCATCGTGCGCTGGCAGAGATTATCGAGGCAGGGCCGATCCCTGCTGTTCACGGTGTGGTGCGCTGGCGGATTATGGATCTGGTGCAATGGCTATGGGACGAGTTCAAAGTGTCGATCAGCATACAAGCACTCGGCAATGAATTGCGCACCATGGGCTATCGCAAGCTCTCCGCGCGTCCGCGTCACCACAGGCAGAAACCGCAAGACATCGCCATTTTTAAGAAGAGTTCGCCGTCCATCTGGCGCAAATCCGCAAGTGCCTCCCCCAAAGAACGCCAATAGAGCTGTGGTGGCAGGACGAAGCCCGGAACGGCCAGCAGAGCAAGCTCACCCGGCGCTGGGCCAAGCGCGGCACGCGCCCTTCGGCTCCTCGCGATCAGCGGCGTTCCTCGGCATGGATCTTTGGCGCGATCTGTCCTGCTGAAGGCAAGGCTGCCGGCATCGTCATGCCCCGCTGCAACACCGAGGCGATGAGCATGCATCTCGAAGAGATCGCCTTCCATGTCGCGCCTGGCGCTCACGCCGTGTGATCCTTGATCAGGCTGGATGGCACGGTTCTGCCGAGCTGGTCATCCCGCCCAATATCACCCTCATGCCGCTGCCGCCGCGATGTCCCGAGCTCAACCCGGTTGAAAACGTCTGGCAGTTCATGCGCGACAACTGGCTTTCCAACCGCATCTTCAAATCTTACGAAGACATCATCGACCATTGCTGCTTCGCCTGGAACAACCTCGCCAATCAGCCGTGGCGCATCAAATCCATCGGAATACGACAATGGGCACATGGGTCGTGATCAGAGAGTCTTAGTATTACCGGATCGCTCTCTGCAATGATGAAGTCTTAGGGCACACACCGAGCGGTGCACGCGGCTCTATCCCACCGCCATCTCCACCTCCCGCCGCACCTCATCGATTGCGCCAACCTGCGCGCCGTCGCGTAGGCCGAGCGCCTCGGTGAGCTGCTGCGGCTATCGGTATAGAGCGCGACCGCATCCTTGACGCGAGAGATGGCGACATAGACCGCCGGTGCATCGACGGTGTTGGCGCGGAAGCTCTCCAGATGCACCATTCCCCGATCCGCGGTCGCGCCCTGGGCGGAGTGGATGGTGCGGACCCAACCTAGCCGGATACGGCGATCGGCGAGCCGGGTGAGGTCGAGCGTGTCCTGCTTGCCGTCCTCCCTCTCGACCACAATCCCAACCCCTCGCGGATCGATCCCGAGCACGCTGGCGGTGTGGCCGTTCAATCTTACCGCGCGCCGGTTGTTGCGGGTGAACTGAATGCGGTCGCCGGTGCGCAGCTCCTGTTCGACCTCGACGAACGCCTCTGCCCGATCACTGCCCCATCGACGGGGCGACCAAGCGACGGCCTTGCCCTGCGGGGTGGCGAGCGAGACCGTGCCCGCCTCGGCGTCGATGCTCTCGACCCGATAGGCGCGTCCCTGCTCAGCCGCTGTTCGCGACTGCCGCGCCGGACCGTGACGATCTGGCCGGGGGCGTAGCTGGCTGCGCAGGAGGCCTTGGCGTGGGTCATGCCGATCGGCTCTAAGACGAGCACCACGACGCGTCCGCGGTGATGAAACACTCTGCGCACCTTCCACGTAACTCTCAGGAGATAAATGTGCCGCAATCACTCTCGTCCTAGCGAAGCTCCAGAATAAGGGTCGTAGTTGGCGGGAGGTAACTCCTCGCGCGCCGGCTTATGTTGCACAGCAATCGGCTGCGGCAAATCGGTGGCACTTCGGGTTTCGCGTGTGCCAGCTACAAAATTGCTTGCAATCAATGGTGCGCCAAGGAGCACGAAACATCCCAAGATTACGCGAGCACTGCCGCGAAGTGGCAGCCTGCCACTGAGCATGACTGCTCCTATAAGTGCGACTGCGATGACGCATAGAGCGAGAGCTGCCTCGCCGAAGAGCAATCCCTCAAACCACGCAAGAGCCCCCTCGATGGGGTCCGGTCCGCGCTGAGGCTCGAAAAGGCTTGAGTGCTGCTGGACTGCCATCGCCTGCTTACTCCCCCGCCAATACGACACTCACCCGGCGATGCCCCTCTCGCCGTTCGAGTTGTACGAACACATCTACACTTTCGCGTACATAGTGTCGTACATCATCGCGGGTCAGTTTCGAGCCTGCCTGGAGAACGAGAAGCGCAAGCTGCTCAATCGCCCGCTGCGGGGTGTCCGCATGGATTGTGGTCATTGAGCCGGGGTGGCCGGTGTTGACAGCGCGCAGGAAAGTGAACGCCTCGATTCCACGCAACTCTCCAAGGATTATCCTGTCTGGCCGCATTCGTAGGGCTGCAATGAGAAGGTCCTCCGCGCCAACCAAGGCCTCGCTCAATTCCCCTCGTGCTGCGAGTAGGCCCACCGCGTTTTCTTGGCTAATCTGCAGCTCCGGCGTATCTTCGATCAGGACCAGCCGTTCCTCCAGAGGTATCTCAGCGAGAAGAGAATTGAGAAAGGTGGTTTTGCCTGTCGACGTTCCTCCGGCCACTATGATGTTCCGGCGTTCGCGTACCGCTGTGCGCAAGAAATCACCCGCTTCACGGCCATGGACGGAGCGGAAGGTGCGCTCATCGTTCAGCGTTGCACCATCATCTGAAGTGCCTTCGAAGGCGCCACTCTCCTCCCAGTCCGACAAGGATAGATCAGAGGAGACATGTTTGCGAATTGCAAAGGCATAGCCCGCGCGTGTGGCAGGCGGTGCCGCAATTTGCACACGTGATCCATCGGGCAGGGTTGCTGCCAAGAGCGGCTGTGTCCGGCTGATCCCTTGCGAGGAGTAGGCCGCGATCTGACGAGCAAGCCGTTCTAGGAGGCGCTGGTCGAGACTCGGCTCAGCAAGCCTTTCGATCCCGCCGCCAAGAGCCTCGACCCAAAGCTCAC
This sequence comes from uncultured Erythrobacter sp., assembly GCA_947494705.1. GTDB lineage: Bacteria > Pseudomonadota > Alphaproteobacteria > Sphingomonadales > Sphingomonadaceae > Erythrobacter. The sequence continues at coordinate 7,761 of CANLVN010000006.1, read as the reverse complement.
CAGGCCGATTGATCCAGATATCGGTCACATCCTTGCGCGCCAGAACCGGAGCTAGCGGTGCAAGGAAGCTGTCGAGGTAGTATCCGGCCTCGGTTGCGAGCGCGGCAGCACTCACGGGTCCACACTCGAAAAATCGAGATCGCGCGCAACAAAGACTGAGACGCTAGTGCCGTGCTTTACCTTGAGCGTGGGCTGGATCGACTGGGTATCGGCGACCTGCACATTCTGGGTGCTGCCGGGCAGTGCGACGATCACGCCATCGGTTGCCTGATTGACTGCAAGCCCGACCCCCACATCGAGCACCGAGTTTAGTAGCGCGCCTCCGAATCGTTGCCAGAACTTGCCGTCGACCTTGCCTTCGATCCCCGCCCTTCCCAATGGATCAGATGAAGGAGAATCAAGCGCGATCGTGACGCCGTCTGGTCGGATCAGCCGGATCCATTGAACCAGTGCACGCTTCTGGCCGGGCTGGAGGCTGGATTCATATTGCCCGTAGAGACGGCTTCCACGAGGGATCAGGACCCGGCGTCCATCAAAGCCAGACACGTCGCGCTGGACCAGCGCGCGGACACCTCCTGGACGCGTAGAATCGAGCGCCGTTTCGAGGACCGCCGGGATGACTGTGCCTTGAGGTATCGTTCGCGAGGGATTGCGCAGACGACTTGCCGAAACGCGAGATTCTCTCGTGTTTTCAGGCTCTGCCTGAATCGGTCGTAAAGAGCGGGAGGACGCCTCGAACACAACCTCTGGTCTGTTCGAGCGCGCATCGACCTGTTGCTCTGGCTGAAACTGGCTGGGCGAGTGTCTGGACGATGGCTCGGGCTCGACGATCCGCGGCACGAAAGGCTGCACGATGCGTGGCTGCGGTGCTGGCGCTAAACCTCTCGGTGTCGTCTGATTCGGAATCGGTGCGCCCAGCCTCTCCGGTGTTTGCAGAGGCAGTGGCGAGGTGATCTGTGCGGAACTACCCGGTTCGGGCAAAAGGACCGACGGTGCATCGGCCGCGTCTTCCGAAGCGCTAAGCGCTGAGAAGAGCATCGCTCCACCAACCAAAAGCACGCCGCCGAAAATCCAAGGTCCCCATTTCCCCGAACCACCAGTCGAGACGATCGGGCGTACATCCTGCGGATCAGAAGCGCTTGCTGCGAGTTCGCTCATTACTTCGCGTCCTCACGACTCTTGCGCTCTGCAGTCGCCTTTTCCTTGTCGATGCGGAACACGAGTTCTTCATGCACCCGGTCAATGACAAAGACGTCGCCGCGCATATAGCCATTAACGACCTCTTCTTCGCCGGTGGGGCCGATTGCGAATACGGCGGGCAATGCTTGATCGGGAGCATAGGTGATGACAGTCTTCCTGCCATTGTCCTCGACCGAAACTGGTCGCACTTCGCGGTCCCCGCGCAGACGGTAGCTCCAGTCAAGATCGGTGATTGGCTCGAAATTCTCTTTTGCTGAACCAATGTCGGGCCGTTCTGATTGGACGCGGACCAGATACGCTGCCATCAGTCCAAAGCCTGTCTCCAGCACGAATTCGTAGGTTCGACTATCCGTCTCAACCAGAAGCGACGCAGGTGCAGCGCCCTCTTGGGAAATGACTTGGAAACTGTCGGCCTCAGCCGAGACAGTAACGTCCCAAACCGCGCTGCCTGAAAGCGTGGCGCGCCTGATAGCTTCACCCGGTTCGAGCATGACCGTCAGCGTGGTCGCAGGAAGCGCTGTCAAGACGATTGCCTGACCAGAAACCCATTGCACGCTTTGGATGCGCGGAGAATCCCGCCCGGGGGTCGGGAATGTCTGAGCTGAAAGAGAAGATGAGATGATCAAGGTAGCCAAGGCAATCAGGCCGCGTCTCATTGTGCTGCCTCGCTAGCTGCTCGTGTGGGAAGCCTCGCGCCATTGACGATATCTTCTTCCGGAAGCGTTTCGGCATCAAGCCGATAGCTTGTCACTTGGAACCCCAAAGGATTTATGTAGCGATCCGCTTCGCTCATCGCTGCAGTGGTGAACCGGTAACCGATGATCGCGACCCAGAATTGTGGCGGTTGGCTTCGTCCGCCCGGATCGGTGCGGGTCGTTGTGAAACGAACCATCGCACGGTCTTCAGCGAGGTTTGAGACGCTTCTTATCTCGGTCTCGATGATCGCTCCATCGGGCAAATAGCTGAACGGCGATTGCGGGCTGCCTTGCGCCATCTGGGCCTGATAGCGCTCGGCGACTCCGCGTTCAGACCAGAGCGACACTTTGCGGTAATCATACTGGACCGTATCGGCAGTGAAGCTTTCGCGCGCGATCACATATTGGACCAGAAGCGAGCGCGTGAGTGCAGCATCTGGGACGATCACCTGCGTATCAAGCGGAGCGAGCGCCTCGACGTTGCCTGTCTGGCGATCGACGAGCAAAGTGTAGGGCTCAACCGTCTTGAGCGGGATTAGGAAGATAAGCGCCAGCGCTTCCAGAAGAGCAATCACGGCTGCAATAATGGCGACGAGCCACGCGCGCCTGTTCGAGCGCTCGAGATCGTCGGTCACGCTGCGCGCCCAACTTTCCGCAACCGGCAGCTCATCGATATGAAGGTCGGGTTCGACACTCATTATTGCTGATCCCGCATGGTTGCTGCGCGTGACCTTCGCAAATTTGATCTCCTATAGGAATTGCCTAGTCGAGCGGATTCAACGGCGCCGCCGCCAATTCTCTGTCCTCCCGAAGTCGTCACGACTGATGTTTGGTCGAACCGCTGGTTGGAAATCTGCCGCTCGCGTCGGATTGATTTTTCAATCGAGTTGCTGATGCGCTCCGCGCGCAAAACAATCGGCTCCGCGCGTTGTCGCTCCACCAGCGGCGCTTGGCGGTCGCCTGTCAATGGCTGGAGAGGCTCCGGGAGATCGGGCAGCGTTAGCCATCCGCGGTAAAATAAAATCTTCGCAAGCAGCCACAGCATGGCCAGTTGAACGAGCGCAAAGGCTAGCGTGATGGCTAGAAGCTCGGTTGGCGCTGCAGGGGTGGCATAGCCAAGTCCGCGCACGCTCAATGCGTCGGCAAGCCACGGTTCAATGATTGCGAGTTGGACCGCGAGCACCAGCGTCGCTCCGACAGAGCCCGCGAAGGTGAAAAGAAGCCCCTTGAGCCATCCAGCAAAGATTCCGCGCGATTGAGTGAACAACAAGAGGCCCGCAACGACTGGCGTTAGGGCGAGCAGCAAGCCTGCTCCGATCCGAAGGAGGCCGAGGGCACCGATGGTGCTGGCCAGATAAAGGATGCGCGCGCTTCCATAGGCTGTGTCGTCTTGGATCGCAGCCGCTTCAAAAGTGCTCGCGGAGCCTTCGTTCTCTATCAGCGCTCCAGCATTGCGACCCGAGCCTAGCGTCGTTAGCCGCACCACTGCATCGTCGGCAGACTGAAGCCGCTCGACAAAAAAAGATGCACCGCCATTGCCGCTACTGGTCTGAACCACCGACGCTATCTGTGCCGGGCCCTTCAGAGTTACATCGTAGATCACGGTCCGGAAGGCGGGCCATGAGAAAGCCAGCGACAGGACTATTCCGATCTTCAGGACATCAAACACCGCATCTCGGGCCTTGGGTGATGGCCCGAACATCAGGCGGATGCCGAAAAGGGCAATAAAGATCGTCAGAAGCGCGCTCACCAATATCGAAGCGGTCGAGCCTGGCTGTCCAAGCGCTTGATAGCCGTAGCTCCCAATCACTTGCGCCTGGCAATCGATATGGGCCAGAGTTCGCGACAGAAATTCGCGTCCTGTTATGATCTGCGGGCAGGCCATCACGCCGCCTCTTCTATCAGTCGATGCAGCCAATTGGCCGGATCAGGCCCAGTCTGTGCGACAAGTTGATCAAACAGTCGCACGGTTTTCTCGCGGCCTGATAGTATCGTGAGAAGATCGTTTTCACCCGACAGATCAAGCCTCGCCACAACACTTTCGCGGCCATGTTTGATCAGGAAGCAATGCGAGGAGTCAGGCAGGCTACGGATCAGATCGAACTCGTGACGGCTCAAACCAAACCCGTTGATGTAGTCCTCGGCACGCGCCTTGGGGTTGATCATGAATATCTGGGTTGCCGCCTGCTCGATAATCGCGCTGGCAATCTTGCTCTCCAGCGCGTCCGAGGCGCTTTGGGTTGCGAAGCCCACGATCCCGTTGCGCTTGCGGATCGTCTTTTCCCAGTCCTTTATCCGGCGCACAAACACATCATCATCGAGCGCCTTCCAACCTTCATCGATCACGATAATCGATGGGTTGCCATCGAGGCGTTCCTCGACGCGGTGGAAGAAATAGAACATGGCAGGTGTGCGGCAGGTCGGATCGTCGAGGATCGCGGTCATGTCGAACCCGACCGTATCCGCCGTCATGTCCGTAAGATCGCGTTCATTGTCGAACAGCCATGCGCGCTCGCCTTCGCCCCACCACGGGCGTAGCTGCGAATACAGATCATCGGCCTCGGGGCGCGCGCCGCCACGGAAGAGCTCGACAAGATAGCGCAGCCTGCGTTTGGCCAGCGGCTGCGCAAAGCTTGTGTCGATCGCATCTCGGATCGCGTCGAGCTCATTCGTGCTCGCGCCGCCCGCAAGGATAACAATCCAGTCGAGCAGGAACTGACGGTTCGCGGGGTTGTCATCGATCTGGAGCGGATTGAGGCCCGAGGGCGACCCGGGGCTCAACCGATCATATTGCCCGCCAATCGCGCGAATAAAGAGTTCGGCCCCGCGATCCTTGTCGAAGAAGATCGTTCGCGGGTTGAAACGGCGCGCTTGCGCCAAAAGGAAATTGAGCACCACGGTCTTGCCCGAACCCGATGGTCCGATCACCGTGAAGTTGCCCAAGTCCGCTTGGTGAAAGTTGAAGAAATAGGGCCCTGCAGCGGTCGTCTCGAACAGAGTGACTGCGTCACCCCAATGGTTTCCCTTTGCCCGCCCCACTGGGAAGTTGTGCAGGCTGGCGAGGCCAGCGAAATTGGTGGTCGAGACAAGCCCGCGCCTGCCAATGTAGCGGAAGTTGGCTGGAAACTGCGCCCAGAACGTGGGCTCGAGCGCGATGTCCTCGCGCACCGCGTTGATCCCGAGATCGGCGAGAAGCGCGGTCACCTCCGCAACCTGTTCTTCGAGCGCTTTCAGATCGTCGGCGTGTACTGCGATGGTCGTATGGTGCTCCCCGAAGCCTGCACGACCTGCTGCAACCTCGTCTTTCGCTTCGGTCAATTCGCCGCGCAGCGACAGCGCCTCGTCCTCTACCGATTGCATCCGTCGCAGCGCCAAATTCATGCGGTCCAGCGCCTGCGACCGCTCCACGAAAGCAAAACTCTGAGCGACGTGCAGTTCGAACGGAAGGCGATAAAGCTCGTCAAACATGCCCGGAAAGGTCGAGCCTGGATAATCTTTCACCGACACCATCGCGACGAAGCGGCGCGGCAAATCACCGGTTGGGCCGAGTTCGACGCAGTCTTGTCCGAAGCTCACCCGGCGCGCCGGAATGAAATGCCCCAGATCGCCATACGGCAGGGCGACGGGGCGCATATCGGCGTTGAACATGCAGGACAGGAACTCGAGCGGCTCGGACCTTTTGCCGTCGGGTGTGTCGTAGATGCTCAGCACGCGCGGATCGTAGGAGCCAAGCGACGCCACCAGCGCTTCGCGCGCGCGGTCAAGGGCATGCTTCTCGGCAGCGATCAGCCCTGCATTACGATTAGCGCTCTTTGCAAACCACCCGCGCATCCGATCGACGATGCCGATATTGCCCTGCAGCGGCCTTCGGATGATCGTCACGAACAGCTCGTTGACGAAAAGCTGCTTGCCTTCGAGCTTGCCGCGCCATTGCGCATCGAGCCGCGCCGAGAAATCATCGGCGGTCACGCGTTCGAGCGAAGCCTCGGCTCGTCGCCGCACGACATGGTGGTAGATCGCGAAGCGCGAGCTACCCAGCGAGCGCATCATCGCGTCGCGAAGCTGCGCGCGATAATTGAGCTCCTCGCTATCCGCCGTCTCGAACAGCAAGCCGCCAAGCCGGATCGTCTGCATCAGCAGGCCATCGCGGGTCTGGATGGTCACATCGTCGATATGCCGCGCATAAGGCAGATGCTCGCCCGCTGGCGCTTCGTTCGCCATCACCTTGGGATCGCGCGTCAGGGGCGGTAGGAATTGCATTTCCAGATCCGGTGGTTCTTGACGCGAGGGCAATTGCGCATGCGGGTGAGCCAGAGGTCGACGATGCGCGGTTCACGAAGGCAGGCGATCATGCCGATACCGTGGATGACCACCGCAACCAGCAGCACCCACCACGCCTGAAAGATCAGGAACAGTTCGACCGCGATAATCGCGTTGATGACAAAGAAGGTGTAGGTAACGCCCGCAAACATCTGCGGGCGCGTGAGCGCTACAAACAAAGTGTCTCGTTTCAGGTCTTCGCTCAACGGGTGTTCCACTGTTCGAACTGCGCTTGGGTCAGGGCCGGCGTGATCGCCAGCATCAGCACCGACTAGACCCGCGAAGACTATGAAGGAACTTCAGAAAACCTCAAGCGGTGTTGGCGAACGTGGGACCGCCAAGACGCTGCCCCTGTCGGGTAAGGGGCGGATCGGCGTGGTGGATGCCACGCGCGGCGTCGGTGTGGGCTGAGGTTTCATACAAGACCAGCTGATCAGCTGCCCCGGACTTGATGAGCCGTAAGATTCTAGTTTGTGACATCGATGTCTACGCATCGCCACCTGTCGAAGTATCCCGAGTGCGCTAGCAAATGCATATTGAATTCTTTGGCGAGGCGATTTTGCGCTCCTTCGGCAACGACATGAAAGATAGTTGCCCTAGCCTTCTGTCTCGACACGCAGGAAATCATAGGCATCTGGTGAGTGAATGTGTCGCACTTCATCCAACTCGGCATCTGAGTAAACCACAGAGTAACTCACAAAATCGGTATGCAATTCCTTCAGTCTGATGGCAAATGCTTGAATCTTCGCAGTCAACACAGACCCATGGTTGCGGAAATCAAAAAAAGAGATGGCTGTGAACTGGCCACATTTATGTTCCTCATAGATTCTCACCTCATTTGAGAAATCAGTGCGCACAAACTCAAGGAGATTCTGCGTTTCTAGGACATCATCCCTCCACTCATCATCCGGTAACGGTTCGAAGGCGATCAACCATCCGCGCAAAGTAACCACTATAAACCCCTATTCATCTTGGAATTCTACTTCCGGTTGGAGCTTCTTTAGAAGTAAAATCGATTTCGGTTATCCGAACGTTATCTAAGTACCCTTCTCGACCTGCATAATCCTCAATCAACTCTTTTTGGCGTTCACTCACTCCCTTTTCGAAATTGAAGATAACCCCGCGATCACTTGCTTTTGCGACCCTTATCACACGTTTCACCTTATCTCTCCACTTGGAATTAGGGCTTCTTGATCTCGACGATGTCGTTTCTCCTATTATGGTGTCACTTACAGCATCATACTCTGGCCCGGTCGGAGAAAACCTTTGGCTTACTTTGCCACCGATTGCATTGGCTAACCCAAGTTCCTGGGCACTTGGTGTACCTCCGGAATCTATTGTGTCGGCGTATGGTCCCTTTTTTTCAGTTTGAGGTGATCGGAGATAGCGCCAAGCAGCTTGGAAGAGCCACTGACCTGCCTTCTGAGCAACCCGCAGACACCAAGAAGCCAATGGAGCCAAAGGACCAGCGCATTTCCCAGTAAAATCCACGCCATTAATCGGATCGTTGCCAACGTATGCATAGAGATTGACCTGATCTTCGTAC
>CANLVN010000005.1 GCA_947494705.1 uncultured Erythrobacter sp. | reverse complement strand
TCCGAACCCTTGACACGTTCGACCGTTTTGCGGCTCTGGATGTCGTAGTCGGTCTCGATGCTTCCATGGACCGTGAAGTCAGTGCCCCAAGCCGATGGAGCAATCGTCTCGTCCTTCCAGCTCTGAAGCTCGCCAGTCTCGACCTTGGTAACGTTACCGCGCGCATCATAGGTCGTGCGGGTCGCAAGGTGCTTGAGCGGTCCCGACCCATCCGGATCAGGCGAAATCGTCCCGACAACACGCCCCATCACATCGTAACGCATCGCCGAAGTATAGGGCGAGGCAGAACTTTGCGCTAAAGCCGGTGAGGATACGACAGATACCATTCCGACGAGTGCCAGGACGGCAGCGGACACCAGGCTTTTCATCGAGCCATTCTCCATCACTGACAACTAGCCAAGCCGGCTTTGGGCTGGGTTTCCGATATCTTGCGGCCATAACCGTCGTACTCATAACAGGTCCGCAGGGTCTGGCCTCCGGTGGTCACTGCCATACCCAAAAGCAGGATGTTGCTGCCCTTAGTCGCGCTACCCTGTTCGTATTCGTATGTGGTCACTACCTCGTCGCTCGCGCCCGCCGTGCAATTGCCGTTCGCATCCGCAGAACTCGTTTGGCAGTATTCTTCAGAAACCAGCATCCAGATCGGGTCTGTCGACTGAACATAACCGAAGCCGCTCTTAAGCCACGCATACTTCTGAGCATAGCTATAGCGCGTCTCCGACCGTACGCCATCCGCATCAGCTGGACCAGTCTGCTTCAAAATTCCGCCATGCACAGTATCGTACTCAAACTCGGTCACGTTACCGTCAGGGTCGGTAGTGGAGGTGGGCTTGTTACACGTTTTGCGGTTAAGACAGGCCTGAGGAAACGTGGCTGTTGAAACTAAGTCACCAATCGCACTGCCCGGCTTCGCTTTTCGCCGCACCTCAATCAGGTTTCCACGAGCATCGTAAGTAAGAACCTGCTTGATGCCTCCCGGGTAAGTTACTTCTGAGAGTGCGTGGTTAAGCCCTAAATACGTTGCCGCCGGATTCGCTCCGGTCCATTCATAGCTCGAAATCCTCTGCAAGGGGTCAGTAACTGAACCAACAACCCGAGACGTTTGCTTCGATCCCGGTTGCCCCGTCAAAGAAATCTCTGTATCCAAGCTTGCTTCGGTCATTACTATCGAGCTTATGTGCCTATCTCTACATGGGCGCTGTTGGCTGAACTGGCCCGGATACGAATAATTTATCACACGACCGTCACCAAGGGTTTGCTGTATTACCCGATCCCTGCTCCCGGTCCATTCGATGTCGTCGAAGCCATTAGTACTAAGCCCAGGGCCATCACATGCATCGTAGGTATTACTGATCGCGCACCCCGTTTGCCCCGGCTCTTTCACGCAAGATAATTGATATCGGACTTTCGGAAGAGCTAAAAATTGACTTTGGTTCGACTGAGTGGGGCCTGCGATGTCTTCTATTCGAGTGTAGGAAAAATTGTATACGCTGCCGTCTGGACGAGTCACTCTAGTGACGTGCCGACGGTGGCTATCTGGAAAACGCTCATACCTGACGGTCGCAACTGCGGATGATTGCGAGCAATCGGTGATTTGAGAAACGTCCACCTTTGCGAGATTGTAGACACAAACATCTTCTTCATGGACGCCAGATGAAATGGACCGGTAGCCTCCCTCAAAGATGAGCAGACCTTTTCCATTTCGATGGTATTTGTATGATGTGATGGTGCCTGAAATTGACGAGTTGCCATTTGCCATCACAAGCCGAGCTTGGGCAACATTATCAAACTCTAAGAAGTCGCGACGAATTCCACCCTTAAAAAAGGCCTGATTGCCAACACTATCCGTGATCACAAACTCCCCATATTGATCCCAAAAAAAGCCGTTATGATTTCCTGGCTGCCATTCAGTGAACGCGAGAGAACTGCCATCATTGCTAACCGCTCGAAACTGCTGTGGATCTATTGCGTCAGTTCCAATCTCGAATGACTGAGAAGAGTTTCCTGAAACGAAATAAACGGCATAATTATGATCTTCTGGTATTTCGTCCCCAGACCCATCTATTGCGTAGCGGAGGAAGGTCCGGCTGGCCCTCAAATCTGATGAAAGCTTCCAGGCTTCATTTGGCGGACGGTTAGCGGAGCTGTCATAAATTAAGCTAATACTCATGCGGTCCGGCCACTCGCCTTCGCCAACCGAAAGTAGTGGAAGTTTGTACGTAAAGGACCCTGTCACGTAACTTACCCCGTAAGGACTGACCGTGTCAGCTGGCTTTGCTGTTTCGATTACATCTTCATTGCCTTGTGCGAGCGCTGGCCAAGCGGCAAGCGCCATGAGAATGCATATGGCGGATGTTTCTTTGACTGACATTGTCGCTCCTCAAATCGAAATAGAGAATATGATTGCTCCGACGGAAGAAAGGATGGCGAAGATCCATTCGGTGCGGGCCGGGCAGAAGTCGAGCTTTGAGCTGCCGCAGGCACCACGCACACTCTCGACGCGATAGACCTGAATTGCTCCCCTGCAATTCCGATTATTGTCTGCGCCACGTGCTGTGCACATGCTTGAGCCCAACCAAGACGTACAAAGACTTGATTAGCGCCCCCCAGATTGGACGCTGCAATCTGCAGTGCTGAACTTAATTTCATACATTTATCACTGTTCCTTATTTGGCAGCAAAATCGCCCGTGTTGAGCGAACCAGCGGTGCTGAGTGCGTGCGCAGGGGGCGCAGCGTCGAACGCAGTGGACCGAGTCATGGAGGGGAACACCCACTTGGTCTGCCGGTCGAACCCGTCATATTCGAGCTTCGCGCGGTTGCCATTGGCGTCGACCACATTCTCGATCTGGCCGCTGTCAGTGTAGCTGTAGGTGACATCCGCAATCTCGATCGGCGTGCCCACCGCCTTGCGCACCTGAAGAACCTGGCCTGCCGCATCGTAGATCGTCTTCGTAATCCGGTCCGGCCCATGGCTGCCCTCGGTGCCCAACATGCAGGCACTGGCAGGAAGCGAGCCATAGGTGGCCGGGTTCATCCGCACCGCCGTGCACTCAAGGCGGCCAACACTGTCATAGCTGTATTGCGTGAGGCTGACGATGACCCCGTCCGAGCCCTTGGTCGTTTCGGTCAGCTTGCGGTTCAAAACATCGTATGTTGTCTCGACGGTGCTGTGGACCGTGAAGTCAGTGCCCCAAGCCGATGGAGCAATCGTCTCGTCCTTCCAGCTCTGAAGCTCGCCAGTCTCGACCTTGGTAACGTTACCGCGCGCATCATAGGTCGTGCGGGTCGCAAGGTGCTTGAGCGGTCCCGACCCATCCGGATCAGGCGAAATCGTCCCGACAACACGCCCCATCACATCGTAACGCATCGTCGAAGTGTAGTCGGATGCCAAGGGCTGCGCGTGCACCGCAATAGGGCTCTGAGCTGCCGAAAACAGCGTCGCGAGCGCAAGGCGAAGCTTAATGCCTGACATCGCAAGGCCTCTTAGCTCGGCGAGATTTCATTGAACCAATTTGCGATCAGGGCTTCGGTGGCTTGCTGGTCCGTGACCTCACTTAGATCGATAGCTACGACAGCGACGATGTCAGCTTCGATGCCGTTGCCGTTGCGCCCTATAGGCAGAAGGCCCGAAAGGGTCATGGGGCCGAGCTTAACTGCATGGAATTCATCGTCATCCAGCGCGTCATGCAGCGCATCGCGCGTAGAGTAGGGTGCGCCAAAGACCCCATTGGCGTAAAAGCGAACGTCGATACCAGTAGCGAGATAAGTAACTCCGTCAGTGTATCTCACCCGATTGGGCCAAGCAGCATCGGAGAAGTATCCGTCGGTGTCTGTGACATCCTTGCGCATGAGAACATAAATAGCGAAATCACCAGACGCCGTGAGGTCGATCACATCATCGCTGGCGAACTCAGCTCCTGTAACAGGATCGACTGACACTAATTGAGTTCCGTTCGCCCCAGTAAGTGCCGGCAGGCCGCCAGTTATGTTATCGGCCGAAAATGAGCTGGAGTTCGTCGCGGCACGCAGATCCCACATCCCCGAATTCGTCCGACCAGCAAAATCGGCCTCAAGAGCGTCCTTTGCGCTACCGGGAGGGGGGGGAGGGGGAGGAGGCGCATAGCTCGGCGAGATTTCATTGAACCAATTTGCGATCAGGGCTTCGGTGGCTTGCTGGTCCGTGACCTCACTTAGATCGATAGCTACGACAGCGACGATGTCAGCTTCGATGCCGTTGCCGTTGCGCCCTATAGGCAGAAGGCCCGAAAGGGTCATGGGGCCGAGCTTAACTGCATGGAATTCATCGTCATCCAGCGCGTCATGCAGCGCATCGCGCGTAGAGTAGGGTGCGCCAAAGACCCCATTGGCGTAAAAGCGAACGTCGATACCAGTAGCGAGATAAGTAACTCCGTCAGTGTATCTCACCCGATTGGGCCAAGCAGCATCGGAGAAGTATCCGTCGGTGTCTGTGACATCCTTGCGCATGAGAACATAAATAGCGAAATCACCAGACGCCGTGAGGTCGATCACATCATCGCTGGCGAACTCAGCTCCTGTAACAGGATCGACTGACACTAATTGAGTTCCGTTCGCCCCAGTAAGTGCCGGCAGGCCGCCAGTTATGTTATCGGCCGAAAATGAGCTGGAGTTCGTCGCGGCACGCAGATCCCACATCCCCGAATTCGTCCGACCAGCAAAATCGGCCTCAAGAGCGTCCTTTGCGCTACCGGGAGGGGGAGGAGGCGTTGGTGTGGGTGTTGTCGTTCCTCCACTTGAGGCGACCTGAGTGCGATTACTGGCGTCGTCATATGCGTAATCGCGTTCTTCACCATCTTTGCTGCCCCCGGAAGTTTCGACCTGAATCAAACGCCCTAATGCGTCATAGGTGTAGGTCTCAGAACTCGATTGAGCATAGGCCGCAGTGGCACCGAGAAAAGCGACAATCGAAGCCCCCGCGAAGAAATAGGATTTGTGCATTGTGCCCCGATATTGCGTATTCATTCAAACATGACAAAACTTGGCGAGGGGTCAATTCTTAAATCTGAAATAATTTCTTGTCGGCCGAACGAACCACCCATCTCGGCGGGCGACCGGACTTTGGACTACAGAAAATATCAAGTGGGGATCTGGCCACCCACCCTAAGTGAATGCCGTCACCGCCAAGCAATCATTCGCTAAGCGAATCGAATCGATAGTAAGCCGACTATCGCCGACATATGGAAATTGCCTGGACAATCCATCTTGCTACCAATTGGCTACCACCGTCATTCAGAGCAGCGGTTGCTACCGAAAAACTGTCTGCGTCCGCGCGCCTATCACGAGCTAAACCGAACCAGAAAAGGATTGATTAGCTTTCTCTGCCTCACACGCGCGCTCAGGTTGTGCAAGGGACCGATATCCTCTCTTTTCGAGAGCAGGACGAAGGATGCGATTCACAATCTTATATACGTCTTTGTCTCGCCGAGGTGCCGTCAGTCTAATCGCAACTTGTCTCTGATCGACGCAAGTGCCCCTTTCCCGCTTGGCTCTCAGGCCAAGAGATTTTGCCACTAAGCCAAGGCGGCTGAGCGGCTTGTTTTGTAAGTTTGGCGATCGGTGAGGTGACGTTCTGAGTTGAAATGATTGTGAACGTTGGCGTGGACTGAAGCGAACTTCTGCAATGATTTCATCCTTCGGAACCTTATCATTGCCCTCTCTCGTCGTTGGAACGGCAAGTGCCAGTTCTCCGCTCGGTTGTTCTGCCAACGCCCCATTTCCTGACGGTCCAAATTGCCGAGCTCTCTGATCGCGGCAGGGTAGGATTTCAGGCCATCGGTGACGATGGTTTCAGCCGAGCCGTGTCGCTTCAGCGCTTTCTTGAAGAAGCGCAAAGCTGCGGTTCTGTCTCGTTTCTTCGTGACATAGCTCTCCAGCACTTCGCCTTCGTGATCAAGAGCGCGCCACAGGTAATACGTCTCGCCATTGATCTTCACAAAGACCTCGTCGACGTGCCAGCGCCAGTTTCGATACCCGCGCATCCGGTTGATCCGCCGGCGTTTGATGTCGGCCGCAAACAGCGGGCCGAACCTGTTCCACCACATACGAACCGTCTCGTGGCAGATATCGATACCGCGTTCACACAGAAGATCTTCCACATTCCGCAGGCTCAGCGGAAAGCGAACGTACATCATCACAACCAACCGGATCACTTCTGGCGACGAATTGAAATACCGAAACGGACTGACTGGTTTCTTAGGTCGGGCGTCCCACCACCCTACCCTCACCGCCTCAATCCGTGGCCAGTGCATTTAGTCTGACAGTACCGTTGATAGGGGGCATTTCGGTCCGCCTGGTACTCGGCTCATCGGTTTTACAACGTTTTGTGAACGCTTTTTGGTGGACAAGGCGAGGAGGGCGGGTCCAAGGGAGCGCAATCTATGACGGGAACAACCATTATTGATCACGGGCTTGCAACTCACAAGCTTTCCCTGATGCGGGATATCGAGACGTCGCCCAATCGGTTCAGGAGGCTGGTTCGACAGGCCAGCTGGATCCTGTGTTCGGAGATGACCCGGGACCTGGAGCTTGATAAGCGTCCCATCGAAACTCCCAACTGCTCTTCAGCCACCGGTCGTTTCCGCGAGCAAGGCAGCTTGGTAATCATGCCGATTCTCCGTGCAGGACTGGTGATGGCCGAGAGCTTCGGCGAATTGCTCCCGCTGGCGCGGACAGCTCATGTGGGAATTTTTCGCGATGCCGAGAAGAAAGACAAGCGGCACTGTTACATGCTTTCTCTTCCGAAGATGAAAGACCCCGCAAAGTACCTTTTGCTGGATGTGACCGTTTCGCGAGGGGCGACCATGTCTATGGCACTCTCGTTTCTGAAGGATGCGGGGGTTCCACCAGATTACATTCGTTGCGGTTGCATTCTGGCGGCGAGGCCGGGGATTGAACGGCTCGAAGCGGATCATCCAGACGTGAGCCTGTTTGCCTTGGGGCTTGACGAGAAGGTCGACAAGAAGGGCTTTATAATCCCTGGCCTCGGCAACCCGAGTGTTCGGCTGTTCCGCACCGACGAGGACGATCTCACTGGTGAAGAGGGGGATTTCGAATGAACGCATACAACCCGATTAGGCGCCCGGAAGGCGAGCAGGCGGCTGTCATGCGGGGGCCGCGCAAGGAACTTCGCAGCAGCGAGGATGGCTCTCGCCTACTGGTCGACAAAATCTATGAGTCAATTCATCCTGGGAAGGTTCGGCCAAGCCTCAATGACAATTCAAGTATGATTGCGCTTTCCGAATTCCAGGCAGCGGTGAGAACTTTCGACTTTCCGGAGGAGAAAATCGACGAGCTGCGACTGGCATTCATCGCTCTGTTACAGGAATTCAGCGAACGCAATGACGAGGTGATTGCTGCCAAAATGCCGGTCCGTGACTGGCGGGCCAGGGAAGATATCATCGCCTATATCAGATCGCCTCACGGCCTTGGGCCTTGGTTGGAGGCGGGCCAGTTGACCAGGCCCCTTATGCGCAAGATCGCGCCAAAAGCCTATGTGGCTCTGGCGAACTGGCTCCGAAAGCCGGAAAACACACTCGAATCAGTGGGTCTCGAAATTCCTCGCAAGACCGAAGTTGTTGCTCAACGAAAGATTGATCCGGCAGCCGTTCGGGCGGCCAGGAAGATCTTGGCCCGCTATCAGCGAACGCAGAATTCAGGCGGATCTTCGCGCGTTCAGGCAGGCGATAATGCAGCACCAAAAAGCGCGAGATTGAAGGCCCGACCAATTTACAACAAAACGTAGCTTGCGAAATATTGTAAATCGATGCATGTTCATGGCACTGGGAGGTGAGTGCCGTGAAAATCAATGCCAAGACCGACTTCAGAAAGTCGAACCGGGACAAGCCGAGGCCGCAAAAGCTCAGCTTCGCCGCCATTTGGCCCATTCTCAAAGGCTTGGCCCCCGCAATCAGTCAATCAGATGCGTCTGATCCTCTTTACGACGAATACTTCGACGCGCTCGATGCGGTGATCGAACTTGCAAGCAGTGGTGCTCATCCGGACAACCGCTTCCGCGCCGTCTACGATTCGCGGCGCACCATCCTCAAGAACGGCGCTTCGGGTCTGTCCGAGGAATTTTCCGGCCTCATCTCGCAGGCGAAGGCAATTGACGTCCTCAGCGCCAGCATTGCAGCCACCGAAGCGGGCGGGAACGCAAGCACTATGAGCGTCGAAATCCGGCGCAAGATGAGAAGGGGCAGGAGCAATGACTGATCAGATCCACACCGAGGAGCATGCCAATCGGCTGATTGATGGCGAGCGCGCAATGTCTGCCCTCGATGCACGAATGGAACCCATGAATGCATTGGTCGTTGGCATTATCGTAACTGTGTTGGTGCTGCTAATCAGCATCGCCGTCGAAGTCTTCACCGCGATCTTTGTCGTCGACGTCATGTTTCCGACCATTTCCGGTCCGGGTAATGCGCGCCTGCAGTTCGGCGCGAACGTCATGACTCTGGGTTATGGCTGTGCCATTCTTTTTGTTCACTTCCTGCTTGAGTGGCTCACTGAGTCTGTCCCGAAGCTGGTTGACTGGTCTGTTCTTCTGTTCGGCCTCGCTGCATCGGTGTATTTTGTGGCGCACGGAACGGGCTTTTCCTCGCAAGTGCTGAGCGGTTCGATCCTGGCGGGCACTGGTGCTGAGACCGGGCGCTCGTTCGGGCAATCGTTGGGCTCGCTGGCCAATGTGTTCGACGCGGTTTTTCCGCTTGCGCTCAGTATCACCCATCTGATGGCGCGCAGGATCAAGCATCAGTTCGGCGAGATTGTTTCGCAAATGGGACTTCGCCGTAGGAGCAAGAACCTGAAGGTTGCCCTCGATAAATATGTGGCGGACCACGCCAACTATCACGCTAAGGCAATGCTGCACGAAATCGACATGGACGAGAGCCTCGACATCGTTGCCGGCAAGATTGCCGCCGTAATCGCAGACGTAGCGGCCATTCATGCGGACAACCTTCGTACCGACCCAGCGAAGCTTCCGGCTGCAGTACGCGATGTTCCTTTGGCCGAACGCAAGGCTATTCTGGATATGTTACGGAGTTATTCGCCGCAGCACGTCAGGGATCAACTGATTCTGCAGGGTGCGAAGTAATGGGAGGCAACTACCTAAAGGTCCTGCTGGCAGCAGGTGGAATCCTTTTTGCGACCGGCTGCAGCACCGAGATGATCGAAGCTGCTGAGATGAATGTCTACATGGACGTTTCGAAATACTCGGTGCTCACCAGCTCTGAGCCGCTCCGCGAAGACGCCATTGAATTCGTTCAACAGCAGGCTGACAAGATGATGACCGGTGATCAGATTCGGTTCAGGCTGGTTGGGGCCAATGATATTCGCATTGCAGAGCGCAAGACCGAAATTCTAACCGACCTCAGCCGTCCGATGGAGAACATTTCGCCGGCCATTGCAGCAGCAATGCTCGAGATGACGGATCCTTTTCTCGATGGCGAGGGAGAGGATTGGACGAACATTCTCGCGAGTGTGCAAACATTCCCTCCAGACTGCTCGAGCGGTCGGAACTTGGTCCTCTTTATAACCGATGGCATGGAGAACGGGGATGATTACTCCGCGCAGCATGCAATTGCGACGAGCGCGGAAATTGAACTCCCAATTCCTGCCGAGCCGTTTCTGGAAGGCTGCAATGTTGTGGTATGGGGTCTTGGGATCAGCTCGCGGAACCCTGAAACCAAAGCTGGCACGATGCTTACTCCGAGACAGATCGCCGTACTCAAGGATGCTTGGCGTGTGTGGTTCGAAGCTGCGGGCGCAGAGTCGATTGTATTCTTGGGCGGCTAGTGGGCCGATTGCAGGCAGACAGCTTTCAGCATCAAATCGCGGAAAGCGGTCGTTCAGAGGCTCCGAAGGGATGACGCTGGCAGCTTCATTCCGAAGACGCTGCATTTTGTGGACTGGCGCAAAAACGGCGTGAGTATATGGGAACCCGTCATCGCGCCGATCCCGTAGCCTCGCGAGAACGGCTCCCCTTGGCCGCTCCGACAGTCTTCGCACCGCGACTTCCGGATCCATGCACCACAACCGGTGTCCAGTCGACCGGACATTCCGACCGGTCGAATTGCGCTTCAAGTTCCCCTTGCGTGATGGAATGATCGGAGCAGTAGATCAATGCAAAGTGATGTTTCCAGGCTGGATCGCCCCGGTAGCCGAACATGTCTTCGAAGATCCCTGGCGTCTCCGACCGGGTTTCCCTTTCGGACGTTACGAACTTCACCTCGATAAGCACGCCGAGGGAATCGATCCCGATATCCGCCTTGAAAGGTTTGATCACCTGCGAAAGCTCGACCTGCGGGCGCGCGCTTGGGTGGACCAGTCTGATAAATTCGAAGAGCGCCTTCTCGACATGCTTCTCCGACGTAGGGGCAATGCCGGCACGAGCAAGGATCGTTGGAGTCAGCCGGAGGATGCCTTCGATCTGAGCCACAGGATCGATGCCCGTCGACGTTGCGGACGGCCCAACGCTGGCCTCGACGTCGCCGAGTGTGCGGGCAAGAAAGTCGAGCGGTTCACTCACTTGTGTCTCGGGATCCCACTCGGCGTGCTCGGTGTCCCCCAGACCTCCCTCAAATTCGCGGAACGAGGCGAGATATTCTTCTAGAAATACCGGCAACTCAAGCTGCTCGAGAAGCAGTACCAAACGACGATGCGCGCGTAGAAGCATGCGCGCTAAAGCCTCTTTCTCGGCAGCGAGCTCTTCCTCTGCCGAGGGATGGCCGTCCTCTTCAGATACCCGCAACCCCGCGGTCTCTATCGCTCGGAGTTGACGGCGGCACCTGTCGAGCTGATCGCGCACGGCGTGCCACGCCTGGGGTTGCGCGTCGCGAGGGAGGTGACGAAAGCGGGTCATCGCCCTGAAGTAGAATGCGCGGACGGATATGGAAGCCCCACTTCATCGAAAAGTGACCGCACACGCGCATTCCATTGGGGCCCTTTGCGGTCTGTACGGTTCAGAGCCGCGGAGTTCGTAGATCTGCCTTTCGAGCGCGCCAATGGCGCGGTCAGCAAGCGCCTACATTTCGGACTTTCCTCCGCTCCGGAGCCTAGTGCATAACATTTCCAGACACGGCGCGCTCGCGAAGCGAGGCGCTAGCTATGGCGCCCCGTCGTGCGAAGTGACTATGAAACTCGTATGACCGTCATCATTGCCTACTCAACCCCAAATCTCGCCTTTCTTGCGGCCGACAGCTTCCGCTGGGATCTAGTCCAGAAGCGTAACCTAGGTCCGGTGCGGAAGGTCCACATGGTCGACCCAAAGAATGCATTTGCCATGGGTGGCGCCCTCATCGACAGATCGCGTCTTGCGGCCGGGCTAATCGAGACACGCCGCCAAGGTGAGCCTTTCGCCGACGCGGCACGACGGTTGTCTCCTCCTCTATTTGCTGAGGCACGAGCGGCGATGCACTCCAACGCTTATGTCGGCAAACAATTTTGCATCAGTTGGTATGCAGAGGCCGGACCAGAAGGGTGCCGTATCGACCGGCACCGACTTCCGGACGACACGACTGAGACAATTGACGGTCTCGATCTCGTGGGGCCCGACACGAAGTGGCTTGCGGGCGAAGCCTCAAAGTTGATGGATGAAGCGAAACGACAAGGCCACGTGGCGCTCGATGAATTTGTCTTTCAGCTTATACGGGCCGCCTCTGCGCAGCATCCGCTCAACGTGGGCCTTCCGGCTATGGCACTCATCCTTCGCCGTGACGGCAGCGCCACTCTGCGGGACGATCTCCATCCCTCAAAATGGAGCGGTCCCTAAAAGCGAATTTATTGTCGATCTCACCGGATGACGGTGAAAATTGGGGCCGTTTTCGGTCCGTCCGCTAACAGGCCATGGCAAGAGAAAGTCGGACAAACTGGACAGCGTAGCGCTCCGATCAATTTTAGGCGGCCTGATAGTCAGAATGTAGCGAGCGGGCCGAGCCACTGCTTTCGACCATTTTTTTCCTGAAGGCCCATCAGAAAGGGATGCCATATCTCGCGCTGAGAATGCTCGACAGGCACGCGATACTCTGGTTTGCGGCGGGAGGCTTGCCAAGTTTTTCCGTCATGCTGGGCGATGCAAAAGTCTATCGCCAGCACCGGGTCGAAAGGCAGGCTGGGTATGCGGGGGCTAGGTGTTTGCATCAGGGCACGCCAATAGCCATTGCCCAATTGAGTCATTTTCGACGGCACAAAATTCTGGCTTCGAGCAAAGGCTTCCTGCGCATGACCGCCGCGCTGGAAATGGAACTGCGGATGGGCCTCCCAGCTTTCCTTCGTCTCTTCCCCCTCCATCTTTTTCACGTGGTTTTCATCGGTGTCTACGCGCCAATGATCTTCCAGTTCAATCAATTCTCCGGGACCGCAAGCGAGGTGTCCAGAGACTTTCAACTGGAAATCGGAGCGAACGATCTCATCATTTGAATTGCAAATGAATTCCATGTTGAGCTGGCATTTTTCCATCTCCATTTGGACCGGATGCAGCGCTTTTTTCCTCGGAAGCGGGAGCGGAACACGGACCAGTTTCATCCTTCGGTCTTTCAGCCAGCTTGCCCGATATTTACCCATCGATCCGATGAGAGCACTGGCAGTTGCTTCCGTCTCCGGACGCGACATCATCGCATGGGCGAACTTTGACAGCCGGTCGGGGAGAGGATCAAGCGACATTTCGAGCGGTTGCTCTGGCTTTCATTCTTTCCATCACATCGTTGTCGATGTCCAACTTGCTCCGATTGCGCAAGGCCGGGCCTAAAGCTGCTACGAGCGGGTCTTCCCACCCTTCGGAAGGGCGCCTCAACTGGACGTCTAAACTTGGCAATTGTCGTGGCACGGGCAAGGCGAACTCGGGGTCTACGGCAACAAGTTCACGATGTTCCGACCAACTGAGCTGGCAGTGATGCCATGGTCGCGAGCCGGGGCTGCCGTCACTCATCTTGAGCGGAACGAGGTTATCGAACTTTGCGCCAAGAGTCGCAATCCGCTCCTCAATCGTGAGGCTGCTGAGCGGCTCATCCGACGAAGAAAATTCTTCCCACCAAAGCTCGACCCCTCTGGTCCACCAGCGGCGAAACTGCGATTTTGCGACGCCCCGATACTCGAATTCCTTCAGGGCCTCGAGGAGAGCGTCCCATCCTGCGCTTTCCGGTCGAGCCACGCCGAGCCGCAGGGCAAGCAAGTCTTCGCCGACAAGCGGTCCCGGGGTAAGTAGCAGGCGTAAATAGTACGCAGCTTTGAGATGATTCCCAGCGGTGCGTTTACTCGACAGCTGCGACCCCTTCGGAAAGGGGGTCAGTGTCTGGCTCGAATGGCGGAAAGCTGGCTGGATACTTCTTCTTGAAGGTGGCGGGTAATCGGCGATTGATACGGTAGAATTTCCTCCGAACCTTCGCCCACCGCTCGCGGCCTTCTTCAATGGAGAAAGCCTCGCCTGACAACGCTATGATTTCTTGCGCAACCGTGAAGAATGCGCTGCGGCCTTCCTTGAAGAATTCCCAATCGCGAGCCTCCTGCTCGGTCACGGGCCCTAAAAACCGGAAACTTGTCGCCGAGGTGATGTAGATATCGTCAGGGTCAGGGTATTGCGCAGGCATGGACCTTTTCATTTTCCGGTGCATCTCGAAAATTGGCCCCCAGTACGCCTTGTAGGCCAGCAGATCAGCCACAGCGCCTTCGCGCCAGGCATGGTCCGCCGCCATGGCTGATTCATATTGCTGCAGGACAAGTTTAGCGATGTCAGGACGGTCCAAATGCGTCTTAAGCTTGCGCCACACCATATCGATATTGTCGACCTGCTCCCCATTGATCTCGCCAACAACTCTCTTCGCGTCGTTAATCAGGCGACGTTCAAATTCATTTGGACTGACGGATTTCTTCATGGTGTTTCCCTTCTTCCTGGGCCGCCCCTTAGGGTTGGGGCAGTGTCCGGAGGGCCATTGATGCTCGCGAGGAGGGTTGCAGTAGCCGACTGGCCTCTCACGCCCCAACTCACGACTTCTTTTGCCATTGCGGTGACTTGCCGACTGCTGTCGGGAGCATTTGTCCTGGTCGCTCATGAAGAGGACTCTTGACTGCCTCGGATCCGATCCTCGAGTTCAGAGAATGTCATTTGGTCCCGCATCCGAATTGCTTCGGTCCCAAAAGTTTTTCGCATCCGGCGGATCGCGACATCGACATATCGCGGCTCGATTTCCATGAGATAGCCTCGCCGCTCAGCTGCGTGGGCTGCCACCACCGTGCTGCCGATTCCGCCAAAGGGGTCTAGAACGATACTTCCACGAGCGGTCACATCGAGAATGGCGTCCTGCAAGAGATCAGTGGGCTTGGGGGTGGCGTGTTCCTTGAGGAGTTCCGCTCGCTCGCTAGATGCGGTGGTCATTCCATCGTAGAACCACGCAGTTGTCCGATTGCGACCGTGTTTGCCAAGCTGGACGTTGTTGCGATGCGACCCTCGACCATTGCGGAAATAGACGATTTGCTCGGTTTGCGACCGGAACAACGAACCCTGGCCGGGCTGGCCTTTGACCCAAGTGCACATGGCTTTGGGCCGACCGAACACGACAGTGCCGGCTCGCAGAAGTTCAAGGAGGTAGTGATAGCTCATGAAGAAGGCGTGGAGGCTGTCTTCCTCGCTCACTGCTTTCATATCGCGCATGACCTTGGTCAGAAACCTCGTAAACTCGTTGGGCGACATCTCGCCATGCGCGTATGCGAATTCCTTCCTGGTCTCGTCGCTCGAGTAGATACTCTTCGGAATGTTGTATGGCGGATCAGCGAGTCCGAATTGTGCGCGCTCTCCATCCATCAGAATGGCGAAGTTCGACGTATCCAGAGAGCTTGCACACATGAGACGGTGCTGGTTCCCGATCTGCCACAGGTCGCCAAGCTGGGTGATTACGACGGCCGTCTCATCAGCAGCCGAGAGGTCCGGGAGGTCGCTTTCGGCGCATTTGTCCAACCCTAGCAGCCTGGTTAGTTCTCCCTCCTCGACGGCTAACGTCGTCAGCGCTTCCTTGCCGAGCAATCTTTCGAGTTCGCGCAATTCATCGGCAAGAAGTGCATCATCGTATTTGCCCATGTCGCTGAGCTTATGAGCATTGATTGCGTAGAGGCGAAGCTCATCCGGGCTCAGGCTGCCG
This sequence comes from uncultured Erythrobacter sp., assembly GCA_947494705.1. Classification (GTDB taxonomy): domain Bacteria; phylum Pseudomonadota; class Alphaproteobacteria; order Sphingomonadales; family Sphingomonadaceae; genus Erythrobacter. Next base: position 123,841 of record CANLVN010000005.1, on the reverse strand, counting down.
ACGCGCAGGACCGGAATTTGCGGCCATTTCAGCTTTTTCGCAGCTTGCACGATCGCGCCGCCGCAAACCAAGAAGTTCTCGCTGTCCAGCAAGGGCGGTTCGACTACTTCGCCGGTCCGCTCAAGTTGTCGAACAGCCTCATCGATCTGGCGTGGAGGATTCTTGCGCCAGCGACGGTCCCGCAGTTTGATTGCGGACAGCTCGACATACTCGATTGAATGGGAATTGTTACGCACCACTAAAGTCCTTTCTCAAAAAGGTCTCCGTGGTGGAATTTGCTTTACTAACCCAACTTGCCCCTTGCCGCAAGCAACCAAGCGTCGCCTCAAAATACCGCACATTGACACGCAACTCGCGGGCTGCATCGTCGATCCGGTAGCATTGCCACTTGGTTCTCACCCATTGTCGCGCATTATCGGGCCGTTACCGCACAGTACCTCAGCCAAAATCAGGTCCAGAAGCATCCTAAAATCCGCGCAAGTCTCTACAACTATAGCATTTCCTCTCCAATTTTAGGCTGAGGACTGCAGTCTGAGCCAACCTGAGGTCGCAAAAAACAGGGAATTCGGCCTTTTCCGCTGCAGAGCTCCGTTCGCTACAGACTGCGTCGCGCACCAAACAGTCTTTTGTCGAACTGGAATACGCACACCCGGCGCCACCCTCGCCGGGAAGCGCGCAGTTCTGCGGGCTTTCCCAGACGATATTTAATGGAAGTGGGTCAGAGACCATCGGATCGGCCGCGTCTCAGCGCCCATTTTGGCCATTGTCTCTGTCTGGAGTTTCCTCGCCTCACCTGGCGTGAGGGTTTCTTGGACCTGAAGGCGGAGCGAACTCAGGCGGGCTAACGATCGTTGTCGCGGTATCGCTTGATGAACCTGGGGCTGGAGTCGATGTCGATGGGTGCCTATCTTAACCAAAATTCGTATGAACGTGCGGCGGGTGTTCCAGAGACCGAACCCAATACCGGAGCGCAAGAATCATTCAGGCTTGGTTGTCAAGGAGTGCAGGACAGATCGAGCTGTGAGTAGAAGTTGAGGTGGAAAGATGTTCCAGTCGACTACAGTCATCTTATTTTCCCTCCTAGCGTTGCAGTCGATGCCGTGCGCGTCGACGCTCGAACCGACGGAGTGCGTTGAGACCTCTAACATCCGTACCTTCATCGGAAAATTCCATTTTGGTGAGTACGCTTTCTTCCAAGAAGATGGCTCAGAAGTCACTTACAGCCTGAATTTGCGAAATCTTCCCGAAAAAAAGAAGTCCGATTTCTATCGTATTGCAAAACACAATGCACGCAGCGGTGAGAAGTTTTTGAAAATCTGCCTTTCCGGAAGAATCTCGCAAACCGAAAAAAGATTTAGAAGGCCGGTTGTAATTGTTTACGATTATTACCTTCTGGACTAAATCTATTTTATCATAGGGTAGTCTAAAGTTGGGGTCGCATAACATTTGGGTACAGATTAACTAACTCTTAGATCATAAGGGCAACGCTTGGCGCGGGAATTCTGAGAACATTCCTCATTAAACGCCCTGACCTGCACCTTCGATACCAACGGGCTCAACCAGTATACCGGCGCTGGCAGCGACGCGTTCTGTTACGATGCCAATGGGAATCTGACCGCTGCTGGAGCGAGCGTTTACCTTTACGATGTTGGAAACCGTCTGGTCGAGCGGCGGACGCGTGGCACGGGCAACACCAATTGCAACGCGCTGAGCTATTCCGGCGCACTGCTCGCCCAGCTGCGCTACGATCCGTTCGGGCGTTTGTTCGAGGTATCGGGCGCCGCATCGGGCACACAGCTGCCCCTCACCTGATGAGCGAGTAAGCTTGCATCTGGCCGCTGCACGGTGGTTTCCACGCAAGGCGGCAGCTCCGTCATCGTGTATGTACCGTCAGGAATGCACGCGAGCAAATCCCCATCGAAACTGTTATTGACATGCATTCGCAACTTACGCATTGCGCTTGCCCGACGCAATCAATCAGCAGTTCTCATGGATCAGGTGGTCGAAAACTCGAAACTCCAGAGGCGCAAGCCTCGCCGCTGGCTCTCGCCCTTCTGGATGCGCCAGTTTCACACCTGGCACTGGATGAGCAGTGCGATTTGCCTCGTCGGGATGATTCTGTTTGCGGTTACCGGCATTACGCTGAACCACGCGGGCTCGATCGAGGCGAACCCGACAATCCGCACGCACGAGGCGACACTGCCCGCCGACCTGCTGTCGCAGCTCCGCGCCTCGCCGCAAGGCTCGCCAGCCGACGGGCCCAAGGATTGGCTCGAACGCGAATTCGATGTCGAGCTCAACGGGCGGGCCCCCGAATGGACCGAGAGTGAACTTTACGTACCGCTGCCGCGCGCAGGCGGCGACGGCTGGATCGCGATCAACCTCGATACCGGAGAGGCAGAGTTGGAGGACACGGATCGCGGCGCGATCGCTTTCCTTAACGATCTGCACAAGGGCCGTGACACCGGCACGGCGTGGTCGTGGTTCATCGACATTTTCGCGGGTGCCTGCGTCGTCTTCTGCGTGACCGGGCTCCTGCTGCTGCAAATCCATGCAAGCAAGCGCCCGTCGACCTGGCCCATCGTGGGCGCGGGGTTCATCATCCCGCTGCTCCTCATCGTCTTCCTGATGCACTGATTTTTTCGACCCGAGGATACGCACATGCGCAAAACCAACTGGCTCGCCGTCCCTGCCATTGTAGTAGTCGCTGGCTCTCCCGCCCTTGCTGGGGAGATGCAGGTACAGATCGAGATCCCGAAGCTCCGCGTGGCGGAATACCACAACCCCTACGTCGCGATCTGGATCGAAAATGCCGATGGCAAAGCGGTCGCCAATCTTGACGTCTGGTACGATCTCGACCTGCGGGGAGACGATCCCCGCAAGTGGCTGCCCGACCTGCGGACTTGGTGGCGCCGCGCAGGACGTTCGACCGAGATGCCGGCCAACGGCATCAGCGGGCCGACTCAGGCGCCGGGCAACTACACCGTGCGGTTTAGCGAAGGCACCCGGCCATTGCCCAAGTTGGCAGCGGGATCCTACGTCTTGCGGGTAGAGGCTGCACGCGAGGTTGGCGGACGCGAACTGGTCAGCATCCCGTTCCAGTGGCCACCGAAAAAGCCGATGGCCGGCACGAAGTCGGGTTCGAAAGAGCTCGGCACAGTGCGCCTTTCGATCCAGCCCTGATCCTGAAACCCCTCAAAGAACCAGACAGGAAAACAGCTATGTTTGCCAAGCCAACCATGATCGCCGCGACGCTCGCGCTCGGCCTCTCGACTCTCATGCCCACCGCCGCTGATGCGCATCGGCGCTGGCTGTTGCCTTCGTCCACCGTGATGGCGGGCGAGGAAGAGACGATCACGGTCGACGCGGCTGCATCGAACGAACTGTTCATCTTCGAACATCGCCCGCTGGGGCTGGACGATCTGGTGGTCACCGGGCCCGACGGCCAGACGGTCGAAGCCGACATCATCGGTAGTGGTGCCTATCGCAGCGTGTTCGACGTCGCGTTGAACCAGCAGGGCACATACCGCGTTGCGCTGGCCAGCGATGGCATGATGGGTTTCTACGAGCTTGAGGGCGAACGGCGGCGCTGGCGCGGTTCGCGCAAGGAAGCGGCCACCGCCATTCCCCAGGGCGCGACCAATGTTCGAATGAGCGAGGTCTCCTCACGCACCGAAACCTTCGTGACGCTGGGCGCCCCTAACGATACAGCGCTGGCCCCGACCAATCTCGGTATCGAGATGGTCCCGGTCACCCACCCCAACGATCTGATCGCAGGCGAGCCTGCACAGATGAAATTCCTGCTGGATGGCGAGCCTGTCGCAGGTCTGGAGCTGGAATTGGTTGCCGGTGGCACGCGCTATCGTGACGAGCCGGGAATCCAGACGCTGACCACCGATGCCGATGGCATGGTGACGCTGCGTGCGGACGAACCCGGCATGTATTATCTCGAAGCGTCGGCGGGTCGCGGCGAATACGAAACGGGCAACGCGCGCCGCATGTCATACACCGCCGTGCTCGAATTCATGCCGCTTTGAGCACGTCCGCTGCACGAAATGGGGCAGACGTGACCCTCGATCTGCTATTGCCACCGGGCGAGCCGGTATGCTCGCTCGCACCGGCGGATGCAGTCGCCATCGCGCTGTCAGGCTCCACCATGGGCACCGGATGGACGCTTCAGGCGCTCGCGCCGAAAGGCTTGGAAGCCGGGCGGATCGAAGCGGCGCTTGAGCGATGCTTCGAAACCGTGATTGCGCAGATGAGCCAGTGGCGCGAGGACTCGCAGATCAGCCGCTTCAACGCTGGCCCGCCGGGTAGTCGCCACAGGATTGGTCCGCAATTTCGACAGGTGCTCGACTGTGCACTTTCGATCCAAAGCGCGAGCGATGGCGCTTTCGATCCGCTGCTTGGATCGCAGAGCAATGCCTGGGGTTTCGGCCCCGGGGCTGTCGGAAACGCGCCTCCAACGGGCCAGCGCGCACCGCGTTTGGAAGCTTCGGCCATCCAAGCGGAAGTGCCTGACGTGATCGTGCAGCCGGGCAATGCCATGCTGGACCTGTCGGGTATCGCAAAGGGCTTTGCGGTCGATATGGGAGTGGCTGCGCTGACGCGGCTTGGAGTCGAGCACATGCTGCTCGATATCGGCGGGGAGTCGAAAGCGATCGGGTTGAGGGCCGATGCCCTGCCCTGGTGGATCGATCTTGCGGTGCCGCCCGGATCGTCGGCGAGTGCCACGCGGATCGGACTGACCGGTTGGGCGATTGCCACGTCCGGACACTGGGAGCGGCGGCGCGCCGCAGAAGGGCGATCCTGGTCGCACACACTCGACCCCGTCAGCGGTGCCCCGACCAACGATGCACTGTCGGCCAGCGTGCTCCATCCCGGTTGCATGCAGGCCGATGCGCTGGCGACTGCGCTGATCGTGCTTGGGATGGACGAAGGCATCGCCTTTGCGGACCGGCACAGGCTGCCTGCGCGGATCGTGGGGCGGCAGCGCGTGACAGAAAGCGCCGCTTGGCGCGCATGGAAACAATAGGATAGCCGCTATGATGGTTCGGATCGAAAACGTCCTGAGCGCCGAGCAGGTACAGAGCCTGCGCGCGATGATCGATGAGGCCGAATGGGTCGATGGCAACGAAACCTCGGGTCATCAGTCGCGCAATGCCAAGCGCAACCACCAATTGTCCAAGGGCAGCGAAGTCGCGCAAGAGGCTGGCCGGCTCGTGCTCAATGCGCTCGGGAATACACCTGAGTTCGTCGCCGCGGCGCTTCCACTCAAGGTCTTTCCGCCGCTCTTCAACCGCTACGAAGGCGGCGAGACGTTCGGCAATCATGTCGACAATTCGATCCGTCGGCTCGATGGCACCGATTTCCGCATCCGCAGCGACCTCTCGGCCACGCTCTTTCTGTGCGATCCCGAGAGTTACGAAGGAGGCGAACTGGTGGTGGAGGACCTCTTCGGCGAACACCGAGTGAAGCTGCCCGCAGGCGACATGGTGCTATATCCTGCATCGAGTGTGCACCGCGTAACACCGGTGACCAGCGGTGCGCGCGTCGCGAGTTTCTTCTGGCTGCAGAGCATGGTGCGCGATTCCGGCCAGCGCGAGCAACTCTACCGTCTCGACCGAACGGTGCGCGTACTCTCGGCCGATCGGGGCTCACAGGACGAGGCCGTGCTCGAACTGACCAATCTCTACCACAACTTGATGCGCAGATGGGCGGACGCCTGACCCCAGCGGACCACCTCTTTCAGCCAGATTTATCTGATAATGAAACTAATTCGCATTTGCATTGACTCCGTTGGTGCAGTCTCCCATAGGCACCGTTCATTGCACGGACAGGGAGGAAAGCACCGACTATGAATCGTACCAACGCAGCCCGCAAACCGGCCACCTATCTCGCTTTGGGATGTGTCGGCTTCATCGCCAGCGCGCCTGCTGTCGCGGAGGAGGTCGCCCCCGAAGCCAATGCACAGCCCGGTACCGATATCATCGTGACAGGAGAGCGTGCGGACGAGCTCGAGCTGCAGGAAAGCACGGCCCCGATCCTCGACACCCCCCGAATCGTAAACGTCCTCACTGAAGAGACGCTGGAACAGACGGCGTCTTATTCCTTTGAGGACGCGCTGCTCAACGTCCCTGGCATCACCCTCGGCGCCGGCGAAGGCGGCACGTCGGCTGCCGACATTCCGCTGATCCGCGGCGTCGATGCCACTGCCGACATTTTCGTCGACGGCGCGCGCGACATCGGATCGCAGACGCGCGAGACCTTCGCGGTGGAGCGGATCGAGGTCTACAAGGGGCCGAGCGGCGCACTCGGCGGGCGCGGCGCCGCTGCTGGCGGGATTAACATCGTGACCAAGACCGCGCGCCAGGGCAACTTCGTGTCGGCGACCGGATCGCTCGGCACCTCGGATCTCTACCGTGTGACTGCCGACGTGAACCGTCAGCTGGGCGAAAAGCTCGCCGTGCGGCTGGTCGGGCTGTACCATGATTCGAACACGCCGGGCCGCGATGCGGTGTACGACAAACGCTGGGGCATCTCGCCCTCGATCGCCTTTGGCGTGGGCACCGGCACCGTGGCCAGCCTGACGCATTATCACTTCGAGAGCGACGGCGTGCCCGACTACGGCATCCCGCTGACATCGCGGGACCAGCTGCCCGAAGGACGGCGCGTTCCGGCAGATGTCGACTTCGACAACTTCTACGGCCTGCTGGCACGAGATTTTCAGAGGACCCGGGTCGACACCACCACCTTCGAATTCGACCATGATCTGGGCAACGGCTGGAGCGCGTCGGCCCTGATGCGCTATTCCGACAGCGACATGGACTACATTGTCACCAACCCGGACGACAGCGCCGGCAATGTCGCCAACGGCATCGTCTGGCGTGCGACCAAGAGCCGCAATTCGAACACCGAGACGATGGCCGCGAATGCCAATATCTCCGGCAAGTTCGCAACTGGCAGCATCGAACACAGCCTTTCGGTCGGCGCCGAATACAGCTGGGCGGACACCTATAACCTCAACTACAGCGTCGATACCGGCGATCGCACGTGCCCGGCAGACGAGATCGCGGCGTTCAACTGTACCGACCTACAGAATCCCGATCCCAGCGACCCCTGGAACGGGTCGATCGCGCCTGCCACCACCCCCACGCTGGCCAACGCGGAAGACATCAGCCTCTACCTGTTCGATTCGATCACGCTCATCCCGCAGCTGATCGTGAGCGGCGGCGTGCGCTATACCGATTATCGGGCCAGCGGTTCGGGCAGGGGCCGTGGTGGCAGCTACTCCGGCGAGACGCAGACGGACTTCGTCAGTTGGCAGGCTGGTGCGGTTTTCAAGCCCGTCCCTTCGGTCAGCATCTATGCCTCCTACGCAAATGCAAAGAACCCTCCGGGTACAGACGTTGGCTTGGGTTCGGACAATGTCTCCATCCGGGACGATGGCTACGAACCGCAGGAAACCGAGAACTACGAAATTGGTGTCAAGGCAGAGCTGTTCGGCGGCGCAATGCAGATTTCGGCGGCTGCCTTCCAGGTCGATCGCGGAAACATCCTGCCGATCGATTCCTTCGACGCCGCTGATGCGGAAATCATCGCGGCGGGTCGAATCCGAGGCTTCGAACTCGGTGTAACCGGCCGAGCGGGTCCCTTCTCGCTCTTCGGTGGCTACACTTACATCGACAGCGAAGTGCGTCAGGACGAGGCATCGGTAAACGATGATCCGACCGATGACGCCACCTCGACCGTCGGCAACACGTTGCCCAACACGCCCGAGCACAATCTGACGCTGACCGCCAATGTCGAAGTAACGGATCGCTTCAGCTTTGGTGGCGGAATCTATCACCAATCCGGTCGCTTTGCGGACGCGGACAACTTGATCTCTGCCGACGGCTATGTGCGGGGCGACCTTTTCGCGGCCTTCGCATTCAACGACTATGTGGGCTTGCGGCTCAACGTGAAAAACGTGACCGACGAACGCTACGTCCAGAAACTGCGCAGGCCCCATTTCGCGGTGCCGGCCACCGGGCGCCAGGCGATCCTGTCGGTTGCGCTCCGATATTGACGGTAAAGGTGGGGTAGGGGCATCCATCGTCGCCCGGCGGATCGATGGATGCCCCCGCCCGGATCAGCAAGAGGGCGGCCAGGGTTCTGGAAATTGCGCTTGTTTGTCGAAGTCGAAGATTCAGCGGACTTCCCGCTCAGTCGCCCGACGATAGACGTGCCAGGTGGCATGACCCAGAACCGGCAGGACGACCAGTAGTCCGAGAAATGCGGGCAGCAGCGCGATAAAAAGTAGCGCGGCAATCAGCACAGCCCACGCCAAGAGAACGGCGCTGTTCTCGCGAAACGCCTTCAGGCTCGTGAAGACTGCGGTCAGGAAATCGACTTCGCGATCAACCAGCATGGGCAGGCTGACCACGGTAACCGCATAGAAGGCCAGCGCCATGATTGCTCCGACCGCGCTTCCGATCAGCAGCATGACGAGGCCGGGCCGCGTGAACAGGAAGTCGAGCGATTCCGATCCGGCCCCCGCTTCGACGATGGCGATCGAAAAAATGACATGCGCAACGATTACCCAGAAGCCGAAGGCGACAAAGATGATGACGCCCATGGCCAGGATCTGCTCGTCACCGCGTCCGCGCACCGCGCCAAGTATAGCCAGCCAGCTCATCGGAAGGCCGAGCTCGCGCCGACGGCTGACTTCATAGAGGCCGACCGCCGTGAAGGGCGCTATCAGAGGAAAGCCTGCCGCCGCCGGAATGGCCCAGGTGAATTCACCGCGAGCGACGAGAAAATAAGTGAGGGCTAGGCCGCCCGCCACGAATATGCCTGCGAAGAAAAGGCCGTAGGCTGGCTCAGACCTGAAGTCACGCCACCCGGTCACCAGCGCCGCGCGAAGATCCGCTATCGCGAGATCCCGCACGATCACTGGCGGCGGTGGACGGTTTTCAGGGCCCTGAGACAATCTCCCTCACCTTCCCTCGAGTGGGTGCTCCAATCAGAACGTATAGGAGATCCCTGCGCTCAGCACCCACGGGTCGAGGTCGTGCTCGGTCTCGATAACCAGCGTATCGTTCACGTACCACTGGGCCGTGGTGCCGATGAAGTAGCGCTTGGCATCGAAGGTCACGCCGAAACCGTCATCGCCCACAGGGACATCGACGCCCGCCTGAAGCACGAAGCCGAACTCGTCGGACAGGTCGGTATCGGTGACGCCCAGAGGAATGGTCGCGGCGCCCGGATCGACGTCGAGCCAGATGAAATAGGCAACGCCCGCACCGACATAGGGCTTGACCCCGCCAGCATCGAAATGCGCTTTTGCGGTCACGGTTGCTGGCAGGAGCAGCGCGTCGGAGACGAGTTCGGTTCCGGCAGGGAAGCCCGAGACGGCGTCTACATCGTGCTGGGTTGTACCCGCGATCGTCTCAATCGAGAAATTGTCGGAGAAGAAATACTCCACCGCGATGGTCGGAACGTAATTGTCGTTGGCTTCCGTGTTGGTGCCGGCGGCAAGGCCGACGGCATCGACATTGACCTCTTCGATCTCACCATCGGTCAGCACGGCAGTCCCGACCACCTTCAGTTGCACATCTCCGGCACGATCCTGAGCCATTGCTGGCGCAGAAGCCATCGCAAGAGCAATCGCAGAACATGCAAACGCAAGAGTATATTTCATAATTCCTTCCTTCCCTACAGCAGTGGCGGCACTTGCCGCCCAGGGTCCTTGCTGTCGGTGAAGAGGGCACTGGGCCGTTCTACGTGCGGCGTCATTGATCGAGATCAATGCGGATCGACGGTGTTCGAGCCAATTGACTGCTATCGCAATCAAGAGAAAAGCCGATGGCAACGACTTTCCCCGACCTGTTCGACCGATTTTCGTCAGCAATTCTGCCCCTGGGATGCTCGGATTCCAGCCATTTGAGGTTTCAGGCAGTCGCCCGCTACGCGAGCGCGCGTGCCGGCGATGCGCCTTTCAGGGGGAATGGCAGAGATCAAATCATCTTCGTCGCAGCCGGGAGTACCAAGCTGGTCGCCCACGCTTCGCAGGGGCGCGAACAAGTCGTGGCTTTCCATTTCGCTGGCGACCTCGTGCTCGTACCCGCGCGTGCGGCGCATTCCTATTCGCTTTGCGCGCTCGAGGATTGCGAACTGATCTACTTCCCGGCCGAAGAATTCTTCAAGCTCGCGCGCCACGAATCGGGAATGACCGAAGAGGTCCTTGACCGATCCATGCGCGCGCTGGCCCGCTGCCGTGAGAAAACGATCTCGCTGGGTCGCAAAACGGCTCAGGAGCGACTCGCAAGTTTCCTCGTCACGATGGCTGAAAGGATAGGGGTCGAGCAGAACGGCAACGTCTGCGAGCTCGACCTGCCCATGTCGCGGCGAGATATCGCCGACAGCCTCGGCCTGACCATTGAAACGGTGAGTCGTCAGCTGCGTGAGCTGCGCGATGCCGGCCTGGTCGAGACCAGCGGGCGATCGAGAGTGCGACTACGCAATCTGCCCGAACTGAATCTTTGCGCCGGGCATCTTACCCCGGCAGCCTGAGAATTTTTCAAATTTGAGATGGATCAATGAACGTCGGCGGAAGACCGCCTAGCGAATGTCATGCCGAGCTGACACTCGGAACGGGTTTGATCGGAAGGGGTCGAGCCGCCGAATACGGGATTATCGGGCTGGCCTGACACTGGGCTGCGCCTTGCATGGGAAGAAAAAAGAGCCGGACGGGCTTCTGCTTGATCTGGGTCAAACACAGAGTTTTCGCGGGCTCCTAAAGAGGCGGCGGAATGAAGGGATCGAAATCATGGAAGCTGTAGTTGGTCGTGCCGGCCTCTGGTTGCTTGTTGCACTGGGCGCGCTGGCAGCAATGGTCGGGGCGCAGGATGCGGGATTTGCCGCACATGCTCTGATCGTCATGATCGTGGCGTTCGGGCTGGCGGTTTTCACCACCGCACGGTTCGATCCGCTCTCCAAGGCACAAAGCATCTTCAGGATGCCTCCGGGCGAGAGTCGGTACGATGACGACATCATCCGCTGGGGTGTCATCGCGACGATGTTCTGGGGACTCGCGGGGCTGCTGGCAGGCGTTTTCATTGCCGCGCAGCTTGCTTTCCCGGTTCTCAATTTCGAACCCTATCTGAATTTCGGTCGCCTTCGCCCGCTGCACACCTCGGCGGTGATTTTCGCCTTTGGTGGCAATGCGCTGATCGCGACGAGTTTCTACGTGGTCCAGCGCACCTGCCGCACCACCCTCGCGTTGCCCAGCGTCGCGCGGTTCGTGTTCTGGGGCTACCAGCTGTTCATCGTCCTGGCGGCGACCGGTTACCTGCTGGGTGTTACCCAGTCCAAGGAATATGCCGAGCCGGAATGGTATGTCGACCTGTGGCTGACGATCGTCTGGGTTGCGTATCTGGCGGTGTTCGTCGCAACGCTTCTTAAGCGTCGCGAACCGCATATCTACGTCGCCAACTGGTTCTATCTCGCCTTCATCGTGACCGTGGCGATGCTGCACGTCGTCAACAACCTGTCGATGCCGGTGAGCCTGCTGGGATCGCGCAGCTATTCCGCTTTTGCCGGGGTGCAGGATGCGCTGACGCAGTGGTGGTACGGGCACAATGCGGTCGGGTTCTTCCTCACCGCAGGCTTCCTTGCGATGATGTATTACTTCGTGCCGAAACAGGCGAACCGGCCCGTCTATTCCTACCGCCTCTCGATCATCCACTTCTGGTCGCTGATCTTCCTCTACATCTGGGCCGGTCCGCACCACCTCCACTATACCGCTCTGCCCGACTGGGCTCAGACGCTGGGCATGGTGTTCTCGATCATGCTGTGGATGCCGAGCTGGGGCGGGATGATCAACGGCCTCATGACTCTCAACGGCGCATGGGACAAGATCCGCACCGACCCGATCATCCGCATGATGGTAATGGCGCTGGCCTTCTACGGCATGAGCACCTTCGAAGGGCCGATGTTGTCGATCAAGGCGGTGAACTCGCTGTCGCACTATACCGACTGGACGATCGGCCACGTGCACTCCGGTGCGCTGGGGTGGAACGGTATGATCACCTTCGCCTGCGTCTACTATCTCGTGCCCCGACTGTGGAAGCGCGAGCGGCTCTACAGCCTCCGGTTGATCAACTGGCACTTCTGGCTCGCGACGCTCGGCATCGTTTTCTACGCCGCCAGCATGTGGGTCGCCGGGATCACGCAAGGACTGATGTGGCGTGAATACGGCTCCGACGGATACCTGGTGAACAGCTTCATCGATACTGTCGCGGCGCTTCACCCGATGTACCTGATGCGGGCCTTTGGCGGGCTGCTCTATCTCTCGGGCGCTATCATCATGATCTACAACGTCTGGATGACCATCGCCGGATATCAGCGCGATGAAGCGCCGATGAGCGATACGCCGCATGACGAGGAGGCCGATCGCCCCCTCCCGGCCTCTCAACCTCAAGCTCAACCTGCGGAATAGGGATACTCACGATGAGCGACACACATTCAGAAGCACCACCGCAGGGCGTCTTCGAAGGGCACAAGAAGCTCGAGAAGAACATCACCCTGCTCGCCATCGCGACCTTCGTAACCGTAGCGATTGGCGGCCTCGTCCAGATCACGCCGCTGTTCTATCTGGAGAACACGATCGAGGAAGTCGACGGGATGCGTCCCTACACTCCGCTCGAACAGGCAGGGCGAGACATTTACATCCGCGAAGGCTGCTATGTCTGCCACAGCCAGATGATCCGTCCGTTCCGCGACGAGGTCGAACGCTACGGCCATTACAGCCTTGCCGCCGAGAGCATGTACGACCACCCGTTCCAGTGGGGCTCGAAGCGGACCGGGCCAGACCTGGCGCGCGTGGGCGGACGCTATTCGGACGAATGGCACGTCCAGCACCTCACCAATCCGCAGAGTGTCGTGCCGCAGAGCATCATGCCGCAATACGGCTTCCTCGCGGAAACACCTCTCAAGGTCGCCGACATCTCGGCCAACCTGACCGCGCTTTCGCGTGTGGGCGTTCCCTATACCGAGGCCGATATCGAGGCCGCCGGGAACGACCTGTTCGCGCAGGCCGATCCGGACATGGACCCGGGGGACCTCAAACAGCGGTATCCCAAGGCCCAGATCCGCGACTACGACGGCGACCCGACGCGCGTGACGGAGATGGATGCGCTGATCGCCTATCTCCAGATGCTCGGTACGCTGGTCGATGTCGATAGCGCGGCGGCGCAGGCCGAACTCTCCGAGGAGACCGGTCGATGAGCTTCTACGACGCCTTTCGCCACTTCGCCGACAGCTACGGCCTGATCATGATCGTCGGCCTCTACCTGCTGTTGTGCGGCTGGCACTTCCTCCCCCGCTCTCGCGAAGGCGTGGAGCAGGCGAAAAACTCGATTTTCAAGGAAGACGACCATGTCTGAAAAACCGCGCCAGAATAGCAATATCGACGAGCCGACCGGCACCGAATTCGTCGGCCACGAATGGGACGGCATCCAGGAGCTCAACACCCCGCTGCCGCGCTGGTGGCTTTGGACCTTCTATGCGACGATCGCATGGGCGGCGGTTTATGTCGTGCTGTATCCTGCATGGCCGATGGTCAACCAGGCGACCGAAGGCGTGCTCGGGTGGACGAGCCGTGGGCAGCTCAGCAAAGAGATGAGCGCGGCCGACGTCGCGCGGCGCAGCACTTTCGAAAGAATCGCGGCGACCGATATCACCAAGCTTTCGGCGGACCCCGAACTCCTCAACCAGGCGATCTCGGGCGGGGCCGCGGCCTTCCGGCAGCACTGCGTCCAGTGCCACGGAGCGGGCGCAGCGGGGTATGAGCAATATGGCTATCCGAACCTCAACGACGATGATTGGCTGTGGGGCGGCTCGCTCACCGACATTCAATACACGCTGACCCACGGTATCCGCTGGGAAGGCTCGGACGAGACCCGCGTCACCTACATGCCGGCCTTCGAAGGTGTCTTCAACGACGGGCAGGTGAATGCGCTGGTCAGCCACGTCCGCTCGCTGAGCGGAGAAACGCAGGGTAGCGCTGCCGGTGCGCAGCTGTTCGACACCAATTGCGCCGCGTGCCACGGAACGGATGGAGCAGGTGACCGCGCGATGGGCGCGCCTGCACTCAACGATGCAATCTGGCTCTATGGCGACAGCCCCGCGAGCATCCGGCGGCAGATCCTCGCCCCCCGTCACGGCGTGATGCCGGGATGGAGCGACAAGCTCGACCCCGTCACGATCAAGATGCTTGCGACCTATGTCCACTCGCGCGGTGGCGGTGAGGCCGAAGCGCCGGTCGAGGTGGAAAATGAAGCCGATGCAGAGACTGACAATGTCGCCGCATCGGCGGAGGCTGGAGACGATGGCCAATCCTGATCAGCTCGAACGGCCGGACGGCAAACGCGATTGGGGAGGCGCTCTTCCGCAGGTAGAGGCCGACCCGATCGTCAAGGCCCGGCCGCCCCAGCCCACGCCAAAGCTCTACGAGAAGCGCAAGGCGGTCCATAACAAGCGGATCGACGGGCCTTTCCGCCGGTTCAAGTGGCTGGTGATGTTGGTGACGCTGGGCATCTACTACGGCACTCCGTGGATCAGGTGGGATCGCGGGCCCTATGCTCCGGACCAGGCGGTGCTCATCGACCTGGCCAATCGCCGCTTCTACATGTTCGACATCGAGATCTGGCCGCACGAATTCTACTTCGTGGCCGGTCTGCTGATCATGGCGGGGATCGGCCTGTTCCTTGTCACCAGCGCGGTGGGAAGGGCATGGTGCGGCTATGCCTGCCCGCAGACCGTGTGGACCGACCTTTTCCAGCATGTCGACCGTTTCTTCGACGGCGACAGGAATGCCCGCATCCGGCTCGACAAGGCGCCCTGGCGCCCGTCCAAGATCGCAAGGCGCGGGGCGAAGTGGACGACCTATCTGATCATCAGCATGCTGACCGGCGGGGCCTGGATTCTCTATTTCGCCGATGCTCCAACGCTGTTTGTGGACTTCTTCACGCTCGAGGCCGACCCGGTCGCCTACATGACAGTCGCGGTGCTGACCGGCACGACGTTCTGGCTCGGTGGATTCATGCGCGAACAGGTGTGCATCTATATGTGCCCGTGGCCGCGCATTCAGGCCGCCATGCTCGATGAAAAATCGTTGATCGTGACATACAAGGACTGGCGCGGGGAAAAGCGCGGCAGCGTCAAGAAAGCCGCGAAGAATCCAGAGCTTTACGGCGATTGCGTCGACTGCCTGCAATGCGTGGCTGTCTGCCCCACCGGTATCGACATCCGCGAAGGTCAGCAGATCGGCTGCATAACCTGCGGCCTGTGCATCGATGCGTGCGACCGTGTGATGGCCGAAGTCGACCGCCCGCGCGGATTGATCGACTATGCCACGATGGAGCAGTGCGAGGCAGAGGCAGCAGGCGCTCCTGCAAAGCCTGCGTGGAAGGCGCTGTTGCGTCCGCGCACCTTTATCTATCTCGGCATCTGGGGGTCGATTGGTGTGGCGATGCTGTTTGCACTGGGCACCCGTGCGCACACCGAACTCACCGTCTCGCCGGACCGCAATCCGCCCTACATGTTGATGAAGGACGGCTCGGTTCGCAATTCTTACACCCTGCGCCTGCGCAACATGGAAGCGCGTCCGCGCGACATGGAGATTGCGCTTGCGGGCCTGCCAGCGGGTGCGGTGATGTGGACCGACCAGATCGCAAGCGACGATGCTGCTGCCACCCAGACTGTCACAGTCCCGGCAGACGAAACCCGCGTCGTGCGCGCCTATGTCGTCATCCCCAAGGGCGAGCGTGCCGAAAGCTTCACTTTCGAACTGACTTCGCTCGACGAACAAGCCGAGCGCGACAGCGAGGAAACCACCTTTACCAATCCGGGAGACCAGTGATGGCCCGTCAACCGAGCAAGCCTTTCACCGGAAAGCACATGGCCGCGATCCTGGTCACGGGCTTCGGCGTCGTGGCCTGCGTCAACTTTATCATGGCGAGCTACGCGATCGGTGGTTTCCACGGAACGGTGGTCGAGAACTCCTACGTCGCAAGTCAGCACTTCAACGAGTGGCTGGACGAAGCCGAAGAGGCGAGGGCGCTTGGCTGGACAGCCGGTGGCTCGCGCGATGAGACGGGGCATGTGGTTCTCGAAACCATGGGGTTGCCCCGGCACGCGCAGGTCAGCGCTGAATTGCGGCGCCCGATCGGGGTTCATGAATATGCCAGCCTGACCTTCGCGCCGGTCGGAGACGGACGGTTTCGTTCGATCGAGACCGTCGATCCGGGCCGCTGGACCATGCGGCTGACGATCAAGGCCGATGGCCATGATTGGGCCGAGGAAAGCGAGATATAGGTGAACGCGCCCTCTCTTTCCATTACCCCCGCCGCCCCCGTGGCACGCGGCACGCGCTTCACCGTGCCGGGCATGCGCTGCGCGGGATGCATCGCGAAGATCGAGCGTGAGTTGCCCAAGGTGGAGGGCATCCACGCTGCACGGGTCAACTTCTCGGCAAAGCGGGTCGCGATCGAGCACGATGCCGAAATAGGCGAGGACGCGCTGGGCGAGGCTTTGCGCAAGCTCGGTTTCGAAGCCCAGCCTATCGAGGACAATCCCCTCGGACATGAGGCTTCCGAGCGCAGGCAACTCATGCGCGCGTTGGGCGTGGCTGGCTTCGGCATGATGAATGTCATGCTGCTTTCGGTCAGTGTCTGGTCGGGAGCAGAAGGGTTCACGAAAGAGCTGTTTCACTGGCTGTCCGCGCTGATCGCGCTACCTGTGATCGCGTATTCGGGCAGGCCGTTTTTTTCGAGCGCGTGGATGGCGCTCAAATTTCGCCGGACCAATATGGACGTGCCGATTTCGATCGGCGTGATCCTTGCCACGGGACTTAGCCTTTACGAGACGATCACCGGCGGCGGCCACGCTTATTTCGAAAGCGCGGTCATGCTGCTTTTCTTCCTCCTCGCTGGACGCGCGCTGGATGCAGAGATGCGCACCCGCACCCGCTCAGGCATTGGCGCGCTCCTTCGCCGAATGGGCAAGAGTGCGAGCGTGATCGGCCCGGACGGACAGGTTCGCCGCGTGCCCGCCAGCGCGCTCGAACCGGGAATGACCGTACTGGTCGCTGCGGGCGAAGCGCTTGCCGCAGATGGCGAGATCGAGGACGGAACGAGCACGATAGACAATTCCATGCTGACCGGCGAAAGCGCACCCCAGCGCGTCGGGGTGGGATCGGTCGTCCACGCGGGCGCAATCAATCTCGGTTCGCTGCTGCGCATGCGCCTGACCCATACGGCAGATGACACCGCGCTTGCCGAAATCGCGCGATTGATGGACGAGGCGGGGCAATCGCGCAGCCACTATGTCCGCATAGCCGACCGTGCATCGCGGCTCTATGCGCCCGTGGTTCACAGCCTCGCTGCGCTTGCCTTTGTCGGCTGGATGATCGCCGGCGCGGGGGTGCACCAGTCGCTGGTGATCGCGATTGCGGTGCTCATCATCACCTGCCCGTGCGCCATGGGCCTCGCCGTGCCGACTGCCCAGGTGGTCGCGAGCGGCGCGCTGTTGAAGCGTGGCCTGCTGGTCAAGGACGGAAGCGCGCTCGAACGGCTTGCAGAGGTCGATGTCGCGCTGCTGGACAAGACCGGCACGTTGACGCTGGGCGAACCGCGCCCGGATATTTCTACGCTCGATGCCGAGGCCCGCAGCGTCGCGCTTGGCTTGGCTCAGGCCAGCCGCCATCCGCTTAGCCGGGGGCTCGCCGACGCCTTGCGCGACGCTGGGGCCGAGCCTGCTGTTGTCAGCGATATCGAGGAAGTTGGCGGGAGCGGCCTCCGGGGCAATTGGGCAGGAAAGTTGGTGGCGCTCGAGCGACCCGACACCGAGGAAAGCGCCATGGCGACCAGCTTGGTGATCGGGGATAGGGAGATCACCCTTACCTTCGCCGATCCTCTTCGCTGTGATGTTGCGGACACGCTCGCCACTCTGGAAGAACAGGATATATCGGCGAGCATTCTTTCGGGCGACCGCAGTGCTGCGGTCGAGGATGTTGCCCGACGTCTTGCCGTCCCCGCCACCGCCGAAGCCAGCCCACAGGACAAGCTCGCCACGCTGGAAGCCCTGCGCGAAGCGGGGCGCAGGCCTCTAATGGTGGGCGATGGTCTCAATGATGGCCCGGCGCTCGCTGCCGCTCATGCCTCCATTGCCCCCGGCACCGCCAGCGATGCAAGCCAGCAGGCCGCCGATGCCGTTTTCATCGGCGAGAGGATGATGCCGGTTGCGCTGGCCATTCGCGTTGCGCGGCGGACCATGGACATAGTCAGGCAGAACTTCACGCTTGCCATCGTCTACAACGCGCTTGCCGTTCCGCTCGCGCTGTTCGGCTATGTCACGCCGCTCCTCGCCGCCATCGCGATGTCGCTGAGTTCGCTGATCGTGGTTGCCAATTCGCTCCGCCTTACCGGGAGTGCAGGCAAGTGACCGGCCTCGCCTTCCTGATACCCATCGCTCTGCTGATGGGGCTCGCTGGACTGTGCGCCTTTTTCTGGGCAATGCGCAGTGGCCAGTATGATGACATGGACGGCGCGGCACACCGCATCCTGATAGACGATGAAGAGGATGAGATCCGATGAAAATTCTTGCCGTCATGGCTCTCGTGCCCTTGGCCGTCGGTCCGCTGCCTCAGGAAGAGCAGAGCATCACCGCCGCCCTTTGCAATGGCGGGACCATCACCATCCCGCTGGGCGACGAGGATCGCGAGCCGCGCCGCGACTGCCATCAGAAAGGCTGCCACGCCGGGTCTTGCCGCGAGAAATCGAAACGCTCAAAGCGCTGATTTGATCTGGCGCAAAGACGCTGGCCGCCCGCGCGTCTTTAAGGCTTCTCATGTGGCCTTATCATCCAGACCTGCTCGCAACGCCTGTGCCGCGCTACACGAGCTATCCGACCGCCGCCGATTTCGGCGCGCTTCCCGCCACCGCGTTGCGCGATCAGATCGAGCAGGCATCGGGCGATATCTCGCTCTACCTGCACATCCCGTTCTGCGAAAAGATATGCTTCTACTGCGGCTGCAACACCGGCGCATCCGGACGACGCCAGCGGGTCGAGAGCTATCTCGCTGCGCTCCATAACGAGATCGAGACAGTTGCCGGGCTGTTGCCTGAAGATGCGCGGGTGCGGCGGATCGCCTTTGGCGGGGGCAGCCCGAACGCCATCGAGCCGCGCGAGTTCATCGACCTCGTCGATGCGATCCAGCGCAATTTCAGGCTGGATCGGGCCGAATGGTCGACCGAAATCGACCCGCGTTCACTGGACAGCGTCTGGGGAGCCGCCATCGGTGAAGCCGGGATTACCCGGGCAAGCCTGGGGGTTCAGACCTTCGCAACGCATTGCCAGGAAGCTATCGGCCGGGTGCAAAGCGACGCGCTGATCTGTCGCAGTGTCGATATGCTGCGCAGCGCGGGCGTCACCTCGCTCAATTTCGACCTGATGTATGGCCTGCCACATCAGAGCGAGGAAGACCTCGCCGGCAGCCTGGAATATACGCGGCTGATGGGTGCCGACCGGATAGCTGTGTTCGGCTACGCCCATGTCCCGCACATGGTCCCGCGCCAGAAGATGATCCCGGCCGAGGCTCTGCCCGGAGGCGATATGCGGTTTTCGATGGCGGCGCAGGCTTTCGAATATCTCACTGGCCACGACTACCAGGCGGTCGGTTTCGATCACTTTGCCTTGCCGAACGACCCCATGGCAAAAGCGGTACAAGACGGCACTCTGCGACGCGATTTCCAAGGCTTTACTGACGATCCGAGCGAAGTCCTGATCGGCCTTGGCGCGAGCGCGATCAGTGGATTTCCCGGCCTTATTGCCCAGAATGAGAAGAACAATGGCCGCTATCGGATGATGGCGTCGCAAGGCTTGCTGACGGCTTCGCACGGCATCCGGCGAAGCGCCGACGACCAGCTGCGCGCCGGTGTGATCGAGCAATTGCTGTGCCACAGCCGCGCCGAGCTTTCACCGTGTCTGTATGCGCGTTGCGGAGGGGCGCTGGCGCCGTTCCTTGAACGCAATCTAGCGCGGCTCGACGGCATGAAACTGTCGATCATGCCTGGAGGTCTGCCCTATGCGCGGGTGATCGCTTCGCTGTTCGATAGCTATCGCGATGCAGCCCCGAAACGGTTCAGCTCGGCAATTTAGCATTCCCATGCCGCCTTGGAAGGCTGAAAGCGGCACCACCGGTCCTGCACCGCTTTGCTATCTCGTGAGAGCGATGTATGCGTCGCGCATTTCATGTTCGAATTTCCGCGCCTCCAATTCGATGATCAAGCCGACGCCCTTCGCGGTGAGGTGAGGGCGTTCCTGGCGCAAGAGCGTGCTGAAGGAGGGTTCGAGCCGCGCGCCGATGCGTGGGTCTCCGCGGTCGACCCGGAATTCAGCCGCAAACTGGGCGAGCGCGGTTGGTTGGGAATGACCTGGCCGAAACGATACGGCGGGCAGGCGCGCCCCTTCGCTCATCGTTATGTCGTAACCGAGGAGTTGCTTGCGGCAGGTGCGCCGGTGGCGGCTCACTGGATCGCGGACCGCCAGACCGGCAGCCATATACTCAAATACGGCACCGAAGAGCAAAAGAGCACCATCCTGCCCCGAATTGCTGCGGGCGAATGCTTCACAGCTATCGGGATGAGCGAGCCGCAGGCCGGCTCCGACCTAGCGGCCATCACGACCTCCGCGCGGCGTACGGACACCGGGTGGACGCTGTCAGGGCGCAAGATCTGGTCGACGGGCGCACACTTCGCACATTACATGATCGTGCTGGCCCGTACGTCACCCGCAGAAGGGCGCAACAGACAGGTGGGACTGTCCCAGTTCCTCGTGGACCTCTCGCTGCCCGGCGTCGACATTTCGGGAATTCGGGATCTCGGCGGCACGCCGCATTTCAACGAGACGCTGTTCACCGATGTAGAACTGCCTGCTGACGCGCTTCTGGGCACCGAGGGCGATGGCTGGGCGCAATGCATGAGCGAGCTGGCGCTCGAACGATCGGGCCCAGAGCGGTTCCTGACATCCCTGATCGTCCTGGAGCGCGCACTGGGCCTCATCGCGCGCCATCGCGACGATCGGAGAGCGGGCCAAATCGGCTCGATCCTTGCCAACCTGCGCGTTCTGCGGCGCATGTCGCTCGGCATCGCGCTGCGGCTTGAAGGGGGCGAGGCTCCCGCTACGGAAGCGGCGGTGGTCAAGGAGATGGGCAACCGGCTCGAAAACGCGATCATCGAACAGGTGCGCGCCATGCTGGCTGGAATACCGCGCGGCGAATGGCCGGACGGATTGGCCAAGCTCTTGCGCGAGGCGATATTGCACTTGCCTTCGAACACCTTGCGTGGCGGTACGACCGAGATCCTGCGCGGTATCATCGCGCGTCAGATGGGGATGCGGTGATGGGTGCTGGTCTCGATCCCGACGATCTGGGAATGATCGCGGATGCCCTCGACCGGGTACTGGGCGACGCTCCGCTTGAAGCTATCGACCATGCCGGCGGGCAGGGCGAGGCGGCGGATGCGCTGTGGGCGATTCTGGAGGAAAACGGCTATCCTTCGCTTTGCGTGGGCGAGGCGCATGGCGGGGCGGATGCCGGGCTTTGCGATATCTCTATGCTCGCTCGTCTGGCAGCGCGCCACGCGCTCGCCTTGCCGCTCGTCGATACGGCCTTGGCGCGAGGATTGCTTTCGGCTGCAGGTGCCGAGCCGCCCACACGGCGCATCGCGCTTCGCGATCCGACAGACCCCGACTTGCCTGTTGCCCATGCGGTGCAATGCGATGCGGTGCTGAGCCTCGACAATGGTCGATTGCGATTGCTCGCCATGGAGGCGGCGAGCCTTCACCCTGAGCACGGGGCCGAAGATGGTGCGGCTCGATTTGAAGATAATGTCGCAGCCGAGATCGCCGGAGTCGCAATTCCCGATTGGCTAACCGCGCGCTCGTTTCACGCTCTGGCCGCATTCACCCGCGCGGCCGCCATGGCCGGCGCGATGCAGGGCGCGCTCGACCTGACCCTGGCCTATACCAGCGAGCGCGAGCAATTCGGGCGGCCGCTTTCGAAGTTTCAGGCGATTCAGCACCACCTTGCCGACATCGCCTGCGAAACGGCAGCCGCGAGCGCGGCGGTGGAGATGGCGGGCGACGCGCTCGCAGCCGATCCGCAAATCGGCGCGGCAACCTTCGACGATATCGCCATCGCGAAGGTCCGTTGCGGGGAAGCAGCGGGGCGGGTCGCTGCGGCGGCGCATCAGGCCCATGGCGCGATGGGTTTCACCTACGAATACAAGCTGGGCCGCTTCACCCGCCGACTATGGCAATGGCAGGACGAGTTCGGCTCAGCACAGCAATGGTCGCAAGTCATCGGCAACGCTGTCCTTGACGCCGACGATCCCGCGCTGTGGCCGATCATCAGCCGGCCGATCTGACCATTAGTCCGGTGCGACGAGATTATCGTCGGAATTGCGATCGACATACTTGTTGTAAGGATCGATGCCGACCCATGACGGTCGCTCGTCCGTAATGACCTTGACCTCCTGCTCGCCCGAGCGGATCGGCCGCCGCTCCATGAAGAGCACGTTCTCCGCCTCGAAG
Source organism: uncultured Erythrobacter sp. (assembly GCA_947494705.1). GTDB lineage: Bacteria > Pseudomonadota > Alphaproteobacteria > Sphingomonadales > Sphingomonadaceae > Erythrobacter. Next base: position 101,206 of record CANLVN010000005.1, on the reverse strand, counting down.
ACCCCTTCGCCGGGCCGCTGTGTGAACAGACCGATTTCTATCGCATCTTTCAACGGAGCCTCGCTCTCCACACCCTCGCCATCAGCGTAGAACTTGGTCGCTTCGATGGAGATCGTGGTCTCGAAGCGGCCATCGGCAAGCTCGCGCACACTCGCTTCTTCGGCTTTCAGGTCATAGACCGTGATGCGCTGGAACAGGTCCCGTACCAATCCGCGCTCATCATCGTTGCGCGCCAGCGAGTAGAGCCCGGCCACGAGATCCTTGGAACTCGCATAAGGCTGGCTCTTGAAGCGGTAGCGGTCGAGCAGGTCGCTGAGCATCGTGTTCATCCGGTCTTCGCCGAGCCGGTCCTGCAGCAGGTACATGACCACAGCGCCCTTGCGATAATGGATGTAACCCTGGTTCTCGACGCGTTCGAGCGGAACTTCCTCGATCGCTTCGCTGCCGCGTGAGGACAGATATCTGTCGAGCTCGAACTTGAGGAACCGGCGCATCTGGTCCTCGCCATACATCTCTTTCATGACCATCATCGCCGAATATTGCGCCATTGTCTCGACCAGGACGGTGCCGCCCTGCATGTCGGCGCTGATCAGCTGATGTGCCCAGTACTGGTGTGCGACTTCGTGTGCGGTGACATAGGTGACGTAGTCGATCTCGCCCGGATCGCCCAGATTGGCGAGAAAGCCGATGCTTTCCGAATAGGGCATGGTCCCGGCAAAGGCCTGCGCGAAGCTGGCATAGCCGGGAAACTCGATGACGCGGGCATGGTCGAACTGATATGGGCCGAAATTGGCCTTGTAGTAGGCCAGCGCGGCTTCCATCGCATCGAGCATGCGCTCGACATTGTAGGGATGCTGCGCGTCGTAATAGACCTGCAATTCGACACCGTCGGCATCGCGTTTTGCGATTTCGTAATCGGCTGACTTAATTGAAAAGAAGCCAAGGATCGGCGCGGTCGATTGGAAACGCGCAGTGCGCCGTTCACCCTCGGTCACGTCCGATACCTTGCTTCCCGGCGCGATCGGCACCTGATCGGCGGATGTCGAAATCGTGATGTCCGAATTCACCCAGTCTACATTGCCGACATAATTGCGCTCGCGAGCACTGTCGTCTTCGAGCTTTGCTGCACGCAATTCGGGCTCCAGCCCATAGCTGCGCCGGGTTGCGCGATCCTGTAGCAGGCCCTGCCTATCCATCCCGATCTGCGGAGCGAATTCGGAATTGTTGAGGAAGGTGCCGTTCTCGACCAAGCGCGTGCCGTAGCCGGTCGCCATCATCGCCTTGTGCCAGCGGCGCGTCTTGAAGGTCAGTGTCGCATCGGCTCCCGGCGCAAGCGGTTTGTCGAAGCGGAAGATGCGGTACTGGTATTCCTCGTCATTGCTCTGGAGCGTAGCGCCGGGCACTTCGACTTCGAGCAAGTCGGTTTGCTGGTCGGCAAGGCGCACATGCAACTCTTCCACGGGGGCGCCGGTATCGTTGAGCATCGCATATCGGCCCGTTACCTCCAGCCTGCGCTCTTCGGGGAAGATATCGACGTCGAGTGTCACATCGGTCAGCGAGGGCTGCCTCAGGGTCTCGTATTGCAGGTATTTCTTCTCGTAATTGGCGAGCCGTTCGTCGGACTGGTCCGGGGTTAGATAGGTGTTCTGGACGTTCATCTGGTCGTAGAGAAACACACCAGTGCCAAGTGTCACGAATAGCCCTGCCAGTCCCAGCGCACCTGCTCCCGAGACCATGCGACGTGGCAAGGCCTTTAGCCGAGGTGCGAGCCGGGTCTCGGTCCCGCGTCGCCACAACAGGTGCGCGAGCACCGCCATGAGCAACGCTACGCCGCCCCAATAAAGCCGCATCCACCATCCCAGCGCGCCGGCAACATTGTCGGCATTCATGTCGGATACCGGGTTGAGCGTGCCAGCAGCATAGAGGATCAGCGGATGGCCGAAACCAATGGCGGAAAGGGTGAAAGTGGCGACAATGTAAATCGCCATGATGCCCCAGCCGATATACTTGTTCGGGCTGAGTGCCTGGATGAATACCGACAGCACCGCGATCAGCACGCAGTCGATGGTCATGGGCGCGATGTACCACGCCCAGTACTTGTCGAACTCGAAATTGAAGTAGCCGCGTATCGCCTGGATCGCGATGGCGACCGCGACCGAAACCAGCAGCGTGGCAAGCAGGACGAAAGTGACCGCAATTGTTTTGGGTACCATGTACGCCCAGCCGGGCAACGAGGTGCTGTCGATGACTTCGTGGAACTTGCGGTCCCGGTCGCGCCAAACCAGCTCGCCGCCATAGTAGATCGCGATGATGATCGGGATAATCGCGAAGGTTCCCATGAGAAGCGGGATGACGGCGAAGGTCGCCGGGATTGGCGGCGTGCCGTAGATTTCGTTGCCGAAAAGCAGCGCGCTAATGGCGTTGAAAACTCCGATAACCAGCAGGACGATGAAAGCCGGACTGCGCACCACCTGGCTGATTTCAAACTTGGTCGTCTTTACGAAGCGGGCGAGGCCGGCCTTGCCGGGCTGGGTTGCGGGCAAGGTTTCCACCGTTACCGGCCGCGAGCGCGCCAGCTTGTCCGCGCGTTTCGCGAGCTTCCTCGCCTTGCGCGCGGAAATGCCGCGCTCGGTGAAGCTGAAGCGCCAGTAAGCCACTGCCAGTGCCAGGCCAGTGAGCGCCAGTACAAAGAGTCGATTGAGAAGTATCGTCCCTTCGACCGCGGGAATGCGCGCGTTCAGCTCTGCAGCCGTCCAGTAGCGCACTTCGTTGTCGATCGCGCTGAAACCCAGCGGGTCTGCCAATGCCGCAAAGTCGCGATATTCGGCCTCTTGGCCGACAAGCGCCTGGAACGCGAAATAGATAACCAGAAAACCGACGACCGAGACATAGGTATACATCATCGATCGTGTCATCGTCGCGGCGGCGAAAAACACTGCACTCAGGAAAAGAACAGTCGGAACCGCGTAGAACAGGTAGCTCGCCGCATAGACGGACCCGATGTTGGGACCGATGGTTTCAGGATCGATCCACGGCATCATCGAGCCGATGAATATCGCCAGCGGAACAACAAGAAACGCGAGCAGCGCAGCCAGCGCAGCTCCCGTGAAACGACCGATCAGATAAGCGAACTTCGTCACCTGCGTCGATCGCACCATCGGCCCGAACCCGCTCTCGTCGTCGCGCACCACGACATTGGCGACAAAGGCTGTCGTGACGAACATGTAGAACAGGGTCAGCACCAGCTGTGTCTGCAGGATCGCGAAGGGCGCGTTGACGTGGACATTGCCGCCACTGCCGATCTGGATGTTCTCAGATACGGTCGCACCGAAGGTCAGCAGGAAGAAGATGCCCAGAGCGACCCAGAACACCGGGTTCCTGAGCTGGTAGCGCAGTTCGAACAGCGCGATCTTGCTGAACATTCCTGTCCTCCCGCTCAGGCCGCGACCGCGCCGGCCTCGACCCGGCGTGACGCCGCGAGGGTCGAGAAGTAGACGTCTTCGAGACCGCCATCGACCAAGGCAAAGCCATCGCCCGGATCGGTGTCCGAAAGGATATGAATGATGGTCTCACCGGCGAAAAGGCGGGTCGAGATCACCTCGTACATTTTGCGGTAGGCGTCGATCTCTCCGCGCTCGATCGTCTTGGCCCAGATCGTACCCCTGGCCTTGTCGATGAGATGGCGTGGCGCGCCCTCCAGCTGGATCGACCCATTCACCAGTACCGCCATTCGTGGGCACAGGTCGGCAACGTCCTCGACGATATGGGTCGAGAGGATAACCACGACATTCTCGCCGATCTCCGCGAGCAGGTTAAGGAACCGATTGCGCTCTTCTGGGTCGAGGCCGGCGGTGGGTTCGTCGACGATGATCAGGTCGGGATTGCCGATCAGGGCCTGCGCTATGCCAAAGCGTTGGCGCATACCGCCCGAAAAACCCGCGATGGCTTTCTTGCGCACGTCCCACAGATTGACCTGGTCGAGCAGTGTCTCGACCGTCTCCTTGCGTGCTGCTCTCGAGCTGATCCCTTTGAGCACCGCCATATGATCAAGCATGTCGTAGGCGGAAACGCGCGGGTAAACGCCAAAGTCCTGCGGCAGGTAACCGAGCCGTTTGCGCAGTGTCTCAGGCTCAGCAACGATGTCGATCCCGTCGAAGGTGATCTGCCCCTCGCTCGGCGTCTGCAATGTCGCGACGGTACGCATCAGCGTCGACTTGCCGGCACCATTGGGACCGAGCAGCCCGAACATCCCCTTGGGAATGGTCAGTGTGACGTCATCAAGCGCGCGCACGCCGTTGGAATAGACATGGCTGACTTGGTTGAGTTCGAGCATGAACAAACCCCCTTGTTGTTGCCATCAGGCTAAAGAGGTGTATTACTCATGTAAAGCGGTTGACGACATTGCTCTGCAAACCGCTGATTTCAGTCGACCAAGGATCGCCGTTGGTCTGCAAGTTCAGGCTTTGCCATGTTCCTTGCGCGCGAGTTCGTGCAGCCAGTCGGCGTGGCGCGGCGCTTTCTTCGTCTCGCTCCATTCGTCCAGCATCAGCGGCGCAACGCGCTTCAGTTCCGCATATTGCTCGTCGGTGCCGATGTCGGCAGCGAGTTCGACGCGGTGGCCGTTGGGGTCGAAGAAGTAGATCGACTTGAAGATACCGTGATGCGTCGGCCCGAGGACGTCGATGCCTTCGGCTTCGATATGCTCCTTGGCGGCGACAAGCTCCTCTTCCGAGCCGACACGGAAAGCGAGGTGCTGCACCCACTGCGGAGTGTTCTCGTCGCGGCCCATGTCTTTCTGGTTGGGCAGTTCGAAAAAGGCGAGGATGTTGCCGTTCCCCGCATCGAGGAAGACGTGCATGTAGGGGTCGTATTCGCCAGTGGAGGGCACGTGGTCCTCGGCGAATGCGGTGGTGTAGTCCATGCCGAGCACGCGGCCATACCACTCGACCGTTTCCTTGGCATCCTTGCAGCGATAGGCGGCGTGGTGGACGCCGCCCAGTTTTACCGGATGCTCGCTCATTCGGCAGGCTCCTTGGCCTTCGTATCGAGCACGCCGCGCGCGACCTGGTCGCGTTCGATGCTTTCGAACAGGGCCTTGAAGTTGCCCTCACCAAAGCCGTCATCGCCCTTGCGCTGGATGAACTCGAAGAAGACCGGGCCAACCTGAGCTTCTGCAAAGATCTGCAGCAGGAGGCGCGGTTGGCCTCCTTCGGTCGTGCCGTCGAGCAGGATGCCGCGCATCTTGAGGTCTTCGACGTTTTCGCCGTGGTCGGGCAGGCGCTCGCCCAGCATTTCGTAATAGGTCTCGGGCGGGGCGGTCATGAAGGGCACGCCGAACTCCTTGAGCCGGTCCCAGCACGCCACGAGGTCGTCGCAGATCAGCGCGATGTGCTGGATGCCTTCGCCGTTGAACTCGCGCAGGAACTCCTCGATCTGGCCCTTGCCGCCTTCACCTTCTTCGTTGAGCGGGATACGGATCTTGCCGTCGGGCGCGGTCAGTGCCTTTGACGTCAGGCCGGTATATTCGCCCTTGATGTCGAAGAAGCGGATTTCCTGGAAGTTGAAGAGCGTCTCGTAATAGTCCGCCCAGTACTTCATGCGGCCGGTATAGACGTTGTGCGTCAGGTGGTCGATCGTGTGGAAGCCTGCGCCTTCAGGGTAGGGGTCGACACCGGGCAGGTAGTCGAAGTCGATGTCGTAGATGGTCAGGCTCTTGTCCTCGGCCCCGGCATAGCGGTCGACGAGGTAGAGGATCGCGCCGCCGATGCCCCGGATCGCGGGGATGCGCAGTTCCATCGGACCCGGCTCGTTGGCGACCGGCTCCGCGCCCTGATCCATCAGGTGGTCGTAGGCCGCAGCAGCGTCACGCACGCGGAAGGCCATGCCGCAGGCCGACGGGCCGTGTTCGCGGGCGAAGTACCATGCCGCCGAGCGCGGTTCGTAGTTGGCGACCAGGTTGATGCCGCCTTGGCGCCACAGATGCACGTCCTTCGAGCGGTGCTTGGCAACGCGCGTGAAGCCCATCGCCTCGAACACCGGCTCCAGCACGCCCTTCTCGGGAGCGCAGAACTCGACGAACTCGAAGCCGTCGAGGCCAGCGGGGTTGTCGAACAGGTCTCCGGGGTGCTTGGTCATGGGGTGCTCTCTCATCTCGTCAAACTGGTTACGTTTGTAACTAGATACGCTTTTGACCTGCATTTGTCAAAGCGCGTTTCCTACTGGATGGAACACATGGAACACCCTCTTGGGTCCAAAAGTGCCATTGTGTGACTGTAGCGGGTCGAAAGCGTAACCTTGAGGCGCAAAGTGTAACCTTAGCGCGCAAGAGTGTGTCCTTTCCGGGCCAGAGTGTAACCCTTCGATGGCCGAAAGTGTAACCTTGCCGCGTGCGGGGTGTGACCCTGGCGCGCGCGGAGTGTAACCTTTCGAGATTACCGCTAGCGGGGAGGGGAGTGTCGACGATGCGAAAGAGCGTCACGCGCTCTATCGGGTCGATCGGCAGTAGGAAAACGAACTGGTCACTCGCCACTCAAGCAGCGAACCGAGCCACCGAGCTTCAGGCGAGCCGCCCGATATTGCGCCCGCCCTCTTCGCGCGTGATTGCCAGCTTCGCGCCGAACGGATCGCCGCCTTCGAAAGCGGCTCGGGTAGCCTCATGCGTCAGGTCGGCATTGCCCACAACGCGCTCACCCGCGGCGTTGCGAGCGATGAAGATCGCGTCCGATCCCTTCTTCGTATGATTGATCGTATAGCTTTCGAGCGTCGCATCGCCCGTCGGATCGCTCGCCAGCGCGACCGCGTCCGTCGCCATCGGCAGCTTCGCGACGCGTTCGGCGCTCCAGTCGGCGGGTCGCGTGGAATAGATGCCGGTCGCATACTTGCTCATCCAGCCGCCATTTGCGCCGACCAGCGCAAAGCCGTCGCGGTCCTCGCGCACCCGCTGCACCGCTTCGCAGATCGCGTGGGCGGAATAGTTGTTTCCCGCTCCGCCAAAGAACGGCAGTCCACCCGTCAGCGTCAGCCCGCGCGGATCGTCCGCGTCGAGGCCCCAGCGGTCGCACTGGTTGAATACGGGAATCGCGAAGCACGAATAGAAATCGAGGAAATCCATGTCCTCCATCCCCTTGCCCGCAATCTCCAGAGCGCGTTCCACCGAATGGATGGAGGCGGGGTTGCCTGCAAGGTCGGGGCGCTGCGACAGGGGCAATTCGGTCGCGGATGTGACCGCGTGGATATGCACCCACTTGTCCTCCGGCACGCCGAGTTCGCGCGCGGTGGCGACGCTGGCGATCAGGATCGCGGCAGACTGGTTCACCTGGTCGCGGGCCACGGTCATGCGGGCATAGGGTTCGGCCACGATGCGGTTGCGCTCGGTAATCGTCGCCAGTTCCTGCGCGCTGCGTTCGACCGGCGCTGCGGCGTGGGGGTTGGCGGCAGCTATTTTCGTGAATGGCTCGAACAGGTCGCCAATGTCGCGGCGATAGTCGTCCAGTCCCTTGCCCAGCCGGTGGCGCCGGGCATTCTCGGCAATGGCATAAAGCGGGATCGCACCGCTCGCGCCATGCGCGAAGAGCGCAGGCTCCAGCATCGCTTCGAGGCCGTAGCCACGATCTTCCAGACTGCCCTCGACCTGTTCCGACCAATCGGGCTTTTCGCCCTTCGCTGCCAGAGCGAGGACGGTCGAGATCGCCTCGGCCCCGACGATTGCGGCGCAGCGGCTGCGCCCTTCGGCGATTTCGCCGGCGAATTCGCCGACCATCTTCTGGTTGCACTCGCCACCCGTGGGCGAAAGGATCGCGCGTTCCGGGTTTGCGCCGACACGGCTGGCAAAGCTGCGCGGCACATTGTTCGACGCACCGAAGGGCGGTTCGCGATCGGGTCGCGACATCTCGAAGGCGCGGATCGCGGCGAGCGTGTCGATCGCATCTGCAACCGAACCGCTCGCCCCGCTATCCGCGATGGCCTGTGCCAGCGCGCGACCGCCCAGGTCGGCGTAGGACAGCGCTTCGAAGCCGGGTTCTCCGACCCGCTCCGAATATTGCCCTACCCCGATGATGACCGGCGTATTCGCGTCGAGATCAGTCAACGAAGTCCTCGACGCGCTCGATGATGATCGCCGGGGCCATCCCGCCCGCAGCGCACATGGTGACGAGGCCGCGCTTCAGGCCGCGCCGTTCCAGTTCGTCGACCATCGTGCCGATCAGGATCGAACCGGTTGCACCGATCGGATGGCCGAGCGCAATCGAGCCACCATTGACGTTGACCTTGTCCCAGTCGAGCCCGAGGTCGCGCACGAACTTGGCCGCGACGACCGCGAACGCCTCGTTGATTTCGAACAGGTCGATATCGTCGGTGGTCAGCCCGGCCTTTTCCAGCACCTTCTTGGCGGCAGGAACCGGCGCGTTGAGCATCAGCGTAGGATCGTCGCCCATATTGGCGGTGGCGACGATGCGGGCGCGCGGTTTCAGGCCGTGCTCTTTCGCATATTCCTTTGAAGTGACGAGGACCGCTGCCGCGCCGTCGACCACGCCCGAGCTGTTGCCCGCATGGTGGAAGTGCTGGATTTCGACATCGGGGTACTTCTGGTTGACCAGCTTGCGGAAGGTGGTCCCGTCCTTGTCGAGCGGAACGTCGGCGATCTTGGTGAAGGCGGGCTCCAGCTTGGCGAGATCGTTCATCGTGGTCTGCGGACGCGGATATTCTTCCTTGTCGAGCACAACGGTGCCGTCATCGGCCACGACCGGCACCACCGACTTGTCGAAGCGCCCTTCGGCAATGGCTTCGGCGGCGCGCTGCTGCGAGCGGTAGCCGACCTGGTCGAGCTCCTCACGGGTAAAACCCTCGATCGTCGCGATGGCATCGCCGCAGATGCCCTGGTGCGATTGCGGGTGCACCTTTTGCAGCCGCTCGTTGTAGCTGCCCATCATCGGCGGCTTGAGGCCCGCCTGCATCTTCTCTTTCGACATGGCGCCAGTCAGGCTCATCATCTCGGTTCCGCCCGCGACGACGCAATCTTCCATCCCGCTCATCACCTGTGCCGCAGCAAGGCTGACACTGGTGATGCCGCCGCCGCAGAAGCGGTCGAGCGTGGTGCCCGACGAAGTCACGTCGTAGCCCGCATCGAGCGCGGCCATGCGGCCAAGGTCGCCCGCCTGCATCCCGTCCTGCGTGCTGACCGACCAGATCACGTCATCGACGGTCGAGGTGTCGAGATTGTTGCGCTCGCGAATCGCGGTGAGTACCGTTGCGGCAAGATGCTGCGGGTGCTGTTCGGCCAGCGCGCCCTTGCCCTGCTTGCCGATCCCGCGCGGGGTGCGCACTGCGTCGATGATGTAAGCTTCGCCCATGATGTCCTCTCTCTTTCCGTCAAAATTGCGGTTGACGTATCCGTAAGGTCTCTGCACCACTTGCACAACAATCAGTTTCAAATCGAAATGACAATTTCCGGAGAGAGAGCCGCCATGTCCGAATCCACGAGCGAAGAAGTCCTGACGCAGGTCGATAACGGCGTGCTGATCGTCACGATCAACCGCCCCGATGCCAAGAACGCGATGACCAAGGCCGCAGCGGAAGCGATTGCCGCTGCGATGGATCGGCTCGATTCAGAAGACGACCTGCGCGTCGGAATCCTGACCGGTGCTGGCGGGACCTTCTGTTCAGGCATGGACCTCAAGGGCTTCCTGCGCGGCGAAAGCCCCAGCGTCGAAGGGCGCGGTTTCGGCGGTGTGGTGCAGGCGCCGCCTGCCAAGCCGTTGATCGCGGCGGTCGAGGGCTATGCGCTTGCCGGTGGCTTGGAACTGATGATCGCGTGCGACCTGGTGGTTGCTTCGGCCGGCGCCAAGTTCGGCATTCCCGAGGTGAAGCGCGGCCTCGTGGCTGCGGCTGGCGGAGTGATGATGCTGCCCGACCAGATCCCTGAACGGATCGCGATGGAACTGGCGCTGACCGGCGAGTTCATCGATGCTGCGCGCGCTTACGAACTGGGCCTCATCAACACCGTGACCGATGGGTCCGCGCTCGAAGGGGCCAAGGAACTCGCCGCGAAGATCGTCGCCAACGGTCCGCTGGCGGTGAAGGTTTCCAAGCAGATCATCAAGGAATCGCGCGGCTGGCCGATGGACGAACGCTATGACCGTCAGGCCAAGCTGATCGGCCCGGTCTTCGTTTCCGAAGACGCCCGCGAAGGCGCAGCCGCCTTCGCCGAGAAGCGCGCGCCCAACTGGAAGGGCAAGTAAGAAATTGGATTGAGGGCCGGGGCGACCCGGCACCATGGAGAGAGAGAAATGCCAGTAATCGACGTACCCCAGCCCGAATTCATGGAAGACGAGGAGATCGCGATTTTCGCCGACGCCGTGGGCAAGTTCTACCAGCAGCACGCCCCCGAAAAGCGGGTCAAGAAGTGGCGCGAAGAGGGCCAGGTCGACCGTGAGTTCTGGCGCGAAGCGGGGCAGGCGGGCCTGCTCGGCGTTTCCGTGCCCGAAGAATATGGCGGCCATGGCGGCGATTTCCGCCACGACATGGTGGTGATCGACCAGCAGGCGAAGAACGAGGTCGATGGCTTCGCGGCGAGCCTGCACAACACCATCATCCTGCCCTATCTCGTGCGCCATGGGACCGAAGAGCAGAAGAAGAAGTACCTGCCCAAGCTCGTCACCGGCGAGTTGGTGAGCGCGATCGCCATGACCGAACCGGGCGTCGGCTCGGACCTGCAATCGATCACGACCACCGCTCTCAAGGACGGCAACGGATACCGGATAAACGGGTCAAAGACCTATATCTCCAACGGCCAGACCGCCGACTTCATCGTGGTCGTCGCCAAGACCGATCCCAAGGAGCGCGCCAAGGGCATCTCGCTGATGCTGCTCGAGACCGAAGGCGCGGAAGGCTTCGAACGCGGGCGCAAGCTCGACAAGATCGGTCTGGATGCGGCGGATACCTCCGAGCTGTTCTTCGACGATGTATTCGTACCGGCCGAGAACGTGCTGGGCGGGGTAGAGGGCAAGGGCTTCTACCAGCTGATGGGCGAACTGCCTCAGGAACGCCTCGTGATCGCGATGCAAAGCTGCACCAGCATTGAGAAGGCGCTCGAAGTCACGGTCGATTACGTCAAGAATCGCAAGGCTTTCGGACAGACGATCTGGGACTTCCAGAACACTCAGTTCGTCCTCGCCGACCTGAAGGCGCGCGGCACTGCGGCGCGGGTCTTCGTCAACGACTGCATCGCGCGGCTGCTGAAAGGCGAACTGGATGTCGCGACCGCGAGCATGGCGAAATACTGGGTGACCGAGCTGCAGAGCGAAGTCGTCGACAAGTGCCTGCAGCTGCATGGCGGCGCTGGCTACATCAACGATTATCCCATCGCGAAAATGTATCGCGACGCGCGCATCACCCGCATCTTCGGCGGCTCCAATGAAGTCATGAAGATGCTGATCGCCCGGTCTATGTGATCGGTTGAAAGCGATAGAATAAGGCGGGTGGCCGGGGCGTAATTTCGTCCCGGCCAATTTTTTTGTTTTGCGAAGGCGCCTCCGCGCCTTCGTCCTCGGTGCTGTTCCCTCCGGTCGCTGCGCTCCTGGCGGGGCACCTGCGCGCGGCCAGTCGGCCTTGCGGTCGCTGGCGCGACCGTGCTCCGCAACAGGCTGGGGCGCAAAACATGAAAGCCCAAACAAAAACGCGGCCCCGGTTTCCCGGAGCCGCGTTCTGGTGGTCTGACCCCCTCCCGATCAGAACCGAGCGCGAACCGTCACGCCGTAGGTGCGCGGCTGCAGCGAGAAGGCCGAGCGCGCATTGCCTGCGCCGGTGTTGCGCAGAGTGGTGTTGAAGGTCACGCCGCGAACCACTTCGTCGGTCAGGTTGTTGACGAAACCTTCGATCGAATAGGCCCCGTCGGCAAAGCGAAGACCGGCGCGCAGGTTCACGAAGGTCTTGCCGTCCTGGATATCGCCAACGATCAGCGGCTGCGCTGCGACCGCCGCTTCGACGCCCAGAGCAGCAATCTGATCCGCGCTGGGCGGCACGATCGCCTGGGTCGAGGTGCGCTGGTCGCCTTCCATGCGGACCTGGCCCGACAGGAAGAACTCGGTCGAAGCGTTGATGGGCTTCTCCCAGAGACCGCCCGCAATCGCCACGATTTGCGGCGCGTTGGTCAGGTCGTAACCACACAGCGAAACCACCTGAGGTGCGACCTGGTCCCCGGCGCAATCGTCGGGATAGCTTGCCTTGAGGAAGGTGCCCGAGAGATTGAAGGTCAGCTCGCTGTTCGGCCGGATCAGGGTTTCAATTTCGACACCCTTGGTATCCGCCTTGGGCACGTTGAAGGTCTGGAACGCGGTGCCGGTAAATTCGAGCACCTGGAAGTTCGTGAACTTCTCGTAGAACGCCGCGAGGTTGAAAGTCACTGCGTTGTCGAGCAACCGGCTCTTGAGGCCGACTTCATAGGCATCGACCTCTTCGGACAGGAAGCTGGGCTCAGCCCCCGCGACCGCTGCGGTCGTGTCCAGGTTGATGCCGCCCGACTTGTAGCCATGTGTGAAGCTTGCATAGACATTCACCGGCGCGGCGAATTCATACCCCAGATTGACGGTGTAGATGAGCTCTTCATCGTTGAACGTCGTATCGAACGTCCGCACGAGCGGCAGGACCTGCGCGGCCGGAAGATCGGCAGGAGCGGTAAAGCCGAAGCAGCCCAGGGCGAAGAAGGCATTGGTCAAGGTCGGAACCTGACTTGCAGGCACCCCCAGCAGGGGAATGGTGTCGAGCGATGCCAGCGTCGCCGGGCAGATATCGTTGTTCACCGCTTCCTGCGTGAAGTCACCTTCCTTGTCTTCCCAGGAATAGCGCGCGCCCAGCGTCAGGCTGAGCCCGTCGGTGATGTCGAACGTATTGTTGGTGAAGATGGAGTAGCTTTTCGCATCCTGCCGGAAACGGTTCCTGCTCGTCGTGCCGGTCGGATCTACCGCTCCGACACCCGGCGTCGCGCCGGTCAGCGTCTGGAACGGCGTAGGTCCGAACGCTCCGCCCAAGAAGGCTGCGGCGAAGTTCGCTTCGAAATCCGAGCCAAGAGCGAAATCGACCGTCTGGTCGATCGACTCATCCGAGTAGTAGGCACCGAAGATGTAGTTGAGGTTGCCGTCGAACGCCTCGCCCTGCAGGCGAAGTTCGGCAGTCCACGTTTCGAGGTCGAGCCTGCCGCTTTCGACATTGAAGATGTCGAGGGCGGTAAAGTCGGAATCGTACCGCTCGAAACTTTCATATTTGCGATAGGACCCGATGAAGATCAGGTCGGCACTGTCGGAAATCGGAAATTCGACCTCGCCGGTAAAGCCGTAATTGTCGATATCGGCCTGAGGCGCGAAATTGGCTGAGGCGATACGGTTGTCCAGCGCTTCTTCGAAAACAGGCTGGCCGAAAGGATTGGTCGACGTAACGGGCTGGCCGTTGCCGCCCGCAGGATCGCGACCGATTGCCGCAAAGGCTCCGGCTGTGACGATCGGCGCTTCGTAAAGCTGGATCGGGCTGCAGCAGCTCGACGTGCTGTTCGAGAAATCCCCGATCAACCGGCCACGCAAGCCGCTCTCGGTTTCGAAGCCCAGCTGTGCACGCACGAGATACTGGTCGACATCGTTGGAATCGTCGAACGGATTGCCATCGCCATCGACCAGGGTGATGAACCCGTCGCGCTCGCGATAGGCACCGGTCAGGCGCAGCGCGAGCGTGTCCTGAACGATCGGCACATTGACCGCGCCCTGAACGCTGATCTCGTCGAAATTGCCGTAGCTGGCATTCACGAAGCCGCCGAAGCTGTCGAGCTCGGGCCGCTTGTTCACGACGTTGAGTGCGCCAGCCGAAGTGTTGCGACCGAACAGGGTGCCCTGAGGCCCACGCAGGACTTCCACGCGTTCGATGTCGACGAACTCGCTCAGTGCGACGCCGGGTCGTTACTGATACGCACCGTCGATGAAGATGCCGACTGCGCTTTCGAACCCGATATTGTTCGAGGTGGTGCCGATGCCGCGAATACGCAACACGACCGATCCCGACGCAAGCTGTGCCTGGCTGGAGGAGAAGCTGGGAGCGACCGAGGTGACTTCCTGGATGTTGTCGACGCCCTGGTTCTCGAGCTGCTGGGGCGAGACCGCGGTCACCGCGATGGGAATGTCCTGGACGTCCTGCGCTCGCCGCGTCGCGGTCACGATGATGACCTGATCGTTGTCAGGAGCCCGAAGCCTCTCCTGTTCGGCATCCTGTGCCATTGCGGGGGCAGTTATAGCGCTGCATGCCATCAGGCCTGCAGCATAAGCGGTAAGCTTATGTGTCATGTTTTTCCTCTCCAGTTCCACCCGATCTTTCGCCGGTATGGTTCCCAATTTCGCAGACTATCAACGGTTTCACGCCTGCCAAGAGGCCGGAGAGGGTTCCTGAGGGTGTGGTGCAAAAATGCCACTAGTTGTGTCGCGGCGCAGCATATTTGCTGCATTGCGAAAAATAGTGGCATATTGTTGCGCGTGCGCGTTTTGACGTAGGGTCAGAGCCCGTAGCGGACACCCAGCCACACGGTGCGCGGAGCGCCGAGGTCGATTGCGCCGCCGGCGTTGCGGGTGACGACCGTTTCGTCGAAAATATTCTCCGCGCGGGCCACGAGCGACAATTTGCCGAACAGCGGCACCTGAGCGAACAGGTCGAGCGTCGTTGCCGGGGGCAGGCGATCACTTTCCTGGTCGTCCTCGAACTGGGCGCCGACATGCCGCAGCGTCGTCGCCAGTCTCCACCCTTCGCGCGGTTGCCATGCCAGCGTGGCACTTGCGGACAGTTCGGGGGTCTGGGGAGGGCGATTGCCATCGAGCGCGAGCGAAGCGCCTTCGCCGTCGATCGTGGCATCGGTATAGGCAAGCGACCCGTCGAAGGACACCTCGCCGAACACCATCGCCAGTCCAGCCTCGATGCCTTGCGCATCGATAGCCGGCAGGTTGCGGCGCTGGCGCAGGTTTTCGCCGATGGTGACGTTGGCGATGGCATTCTCGACCCGGTTGTCGAAAGCGGTGAGCGACAGCACCGCTTCGTTGATCGGTTGCCAGCTCAGACCGACTTCGAAACCCTTCAGGCGCTCGTTTTCAAGCGCTGCATTGGCCTGTGTCACGACAGGGAAGACGACGAAGGGGCGGTACAGTTCGTTCAAGGTGGGCAGGCGCAGGCCGGTATAGGCCGCCGCGCGCAGATCGAGGCGACGCGTGGCGTAGAACGATGCTCCCGCACGCCAGCTCAGTGCCCAGTCGGAGCGATCGGGGGCGATGGTCTCGCTGACAAGCGCGCCATCGGCATCGCGAGCGCGGAAGAAGCCGCCCTCGATCCGCGTGTGGTCGGCGCGCAGGCCCCCGGTTACAACCAGCGGACCGATCGACCAGTCGTCCTCGACGAAAAAGCCGAGGTTGGAATTCACCCCACCCGCATTGCGCCGCTCTGTCAGGTTGCCGGAAAAGGCGCTGTAGGCGTCCTCCTCCAGCTCGCCGTCGCTGCGGCGGTAATCCACCCCGACGCGCAGATCGTGAGCATCGCCCACCGGCGGGCGCAGCTCGAACTTGCCGCCCAGACCGGTCGAGGGGGTGTTACGCTGGTCGAGAACGCGCACGAAGCGGGACGAAGAGATGATGACGTTAGAGAAATTGCGCGCCTGGACATAGGCCAGGGCATCGAACGCCCAGTCGCCGCGGCCCACCACGCGCAGGCTTGCATCCTGGCCTTCATTGGTCGAATCCGCCCCTTCGAAGCGCAGGGTGCGCTCGTCACGAAACAGCGCGACGCGGGCCTGCACTTCGGTGTCCTCGCCAAGCGGGGCGACGCCGCGCAAGCCGATGTTCCAGCTGTCGAACGCCGCGCGCGCGGATGCGGGTACGCGCTGGTCGACGGGCGTGGTGAAGAATCCCTGTCCCCGGTCCCACCGTCCGCTCGCAATGGCGAAACCTGCGCCCAGTTCCTGCGCCAGCACCGCGCTCGCCTCGGTTTCCTCGCGGTCGTTCACAAGCAGGCTGGCGGTGCCGCCACCGAGCGTTTGCAGGCCTGCGCTTTCCAGCTCGATCGTTCCTGCCAGCGCCCCGGCACCGAAAGGCCCCGATCCACCGCCGCGCGTCACGCGGATATTGCGCAGCGTTTCGGGAGCGATGGCGGAGAGCGGGATGTAGCCGAAGAACGGATCTGCAATCGGCACTCCGTCGAGCAGGACCAGCGCGCGGCTTGTCGCATTGCCGCTGAGCGCGCGCAGCGTCACGCCTTGCGCGGTCGGGTTGGCCGAGCGGCTGTCCGAGCGCCGGAACTGCTGGAACCCCGCGACATTCGCCAGCACGTCGTCGAGGCGCCCCGATCCCGACGAGACGATCGTTTCGCGTTCGATGTTGGTCGTCGAATAGACGATGTTGGAAAGCGCCGGTTCGAGCCCTTCCCCGGTCACTACGATCTCTGGCCGGGGCTCGTCGTCGTACTCACCTTCGCCCTCGTCCTGCGCGAATGCGGGGGAGGCGGCGGAGAGGGCGAGGGCGGAGACTGCGAACCGGATTGCGTTACTCATGGGCGGCGCGCGTAACGCACCTGCCGTGCAAAGTCAGTTTCAATTTGCCATCAAGACTCGCTTTTGCGACCATCCTGTGATTGTATCGGTGGCAGGAGAGAGAAAAACATGCTCGCAACACCACCAGATTTCGACGTGCTTATCGTCGGCGCAGGCATTTCCGGCATCGGCATGGCCGCGCACATGCAGATGAAGGCGCCGGGTCACAGTTATGCCATTGTCGACCGCCGCGACAATCTCGGTGGGACCTGGGACCTGTTCCGCTATCCCGGCATCCGCTCGGACAGCGACATGCATACGCTCGGCTTCGATTTCGAACCGTGGCGGCATGAAAAGAGCATCGCCGACGCGCCTGCCATTCTCGGATATCTCGACCGGATTGTCGATGAACGCGGCATTCGCCAGAACATCCGCTTCGGTCAGAAGGTCATCAGCGCCGATTTCCGCGATGACGAGGCACGCTGGCATGTCGAAATGGAAAGTGCCGACGGCTCGCGCTCGCACCTGACCGCGAACTTCCTGTATCTGGGCGCGGGCTATTACGATTACGACGAACCTTATGATCCCGGCTTCGACTTCGGCGAGTTCGAAGGGCAGGTACTCCACCCGCAATTCTGGCCCGAAGACCTCGATTACGCCGGCAAGAAGGTCGTGGTGGTCGGTTCGGGCGCAACCGCGGTCACCATCGTCCCGTCGATGGCGGACAAGGCCGCGCACGTGACCATGCTGCAGCGCACGCCGACATGGATGTTCTCACGCCCGGCCAAGGATCGCATTGCGAATTTCCTGCGCAAGATCCTGCCCGAAAAGCTCGCCTACAGGATCACCCGCTTCAAAAACATCAAACTTCAGGACATCGGCTTCAAACGCGCGCGCGAAACGCCCGAGAAGATGAAGACGATGCTCACTGAAAAGATCGAGAAGGCGCTCGGCAAGGATTACGACCGGGAGGCCTTTACCCCGCCCTATAATCCGTGGGAGCAGCGCCTGTGCCTCGTGCCCGACGACGACCTGTTCGAGGCGATGAAATCCGGCAAGGCAAGCGTTGTCACCGATCACATCGCAGCCTTTGAAAAAGGCGGCGTACGGCTCAAATCGGGCAAGTTTCTGGAAGCCGATATCGTAGTCACCGCGACCGGCCTGAAACTGGCCGTCGCAGGCAAGATCGCGATCAGCCACAATGGCGAGGCCGTCGCCTTCAACGAACGCTATTATTACAAGGGCTGCATGTTCTCGAACCTGCCCAATCTCGCGGTGGTGTTCGGCTATCTCAATGCCAGCTGGACGCTGCGAGCCGACATCAATTCGGACTATGTCTGCCGCGTGCTCAACCACATGCGCAAAAACGACAGCGACATTGCCGTGCCGGTGCTCACCAGCCAGGCCGAGGCCGCCATCGAAGAAGACGACATCTTCGATTTCTCCAGCGGCTATATCCAGCGTTCGAAAAGCATCATGCTGAAGAACGCGGTGGAATATCCGTGGCGCCTCAATCAGGATTACCTGACCGATCGAAAGCGCATGGTCGACGACCCCGTGGTCGATGGCCTGCTGAGCTTCCGCAAGGCAGGCGCGAATGCGCAGGCGCCCGAAGAACAGCTGGAAGCGGCGGAATAAGACGAAAAGGCTTGGGGTCGTGCCCAAACTCTTTTAGTCGGTGCCCATGCCCACTTCCGAAAAGATATGGACCGCCGGCCTCGTCATCATCGGCGACGAGATCCTTTCCGGCCGCACCCATGACAAGAACATCGCGCAAGTTGCCAGCTGGCTGCAGGTGCAGGGCATCCGCCTATCCGAGGTGCGCGTCGTACCCGATATCGAAGAGCGGATCGCCGAGGCCGTCAATGCCCTGCGCGCCGTCAACGACTACCTGTTCACGACCGGCGGCATCGGGCCGACCCATGACGACATCACCGTCGATGCCGTGGCGAAAGCACTGGGTGTGGAGGTCGTCGTCCACCCGCAGGCGCGCGCCATCCTGGAAAAATACTACGCCGACAAGGGCGGCCTGACCGAAGGGCGTTTGCGCATGGCGCGCGTGCCCGATGGGGCGGAACTGATCGCCAACCGAATGTCGGGCGCACCGGGCATCAGGCGCGACAACGTCATCCTGATGGCCGGCGTGCCGCATATCACGGCGGGAATGCTCGATGCGCTGACCGGCGAGCTCGAAGGCGGCGCGCCGCTGCTGACCGAGACGATTGGATGCTGGACCGCCGAAAGCGAAGTTGCAGGTATCCTGCGCGAAGTCGAACAGGCGCACGAGAACTGCCAGATCGGCTCCTATCCTTTCTTCCGCGAAGGCCGGGTGGGGGCGAATTTCGTCATACGCTCGACCAGCGAGGAGGACCTTAGAAGCTGCGTCGACAGCCTGACCGATGGCCTTGCCACGGCCGGATACGATTTCACGCCCGGCGGAATCTGACTTCCCACCCGCGGCGAATATTGTCGTCGTTCTACAATCGCGCTTTCCAGTTTTAGTTTGTCTATTCCCCCAACTTTGGCATTCTTGTCCCGAGTTGACTTGTCAGGGGGAAAGCAATGTCCGATCCGTCACCTTCGGTTCTCGCCGCGCTCGCGCCGAGCAGTGTCCGCGCCCTTGGCATGACGGCGCAGGGCCATCCGGTCGTGCGCACCGAAACCGGGCCCGATAGCGAACGCGTCGACTACGTCGTCACCGATGCAGGCGCAAAGGCGCTGGAAGGCGAAAGCTTCGATCGCAGTCGCGCGGGCGAAGTGACCGTCGACGACAACCTGATCCTCGTCATTGCGAAGCGCCGCGCCGCATTCGAACTGGCCTTCATCGAGGCGCTGTTCGGCGGCGAGCCTCCGCAGGGCACCGTGCTGGATGTGCTTGAACGCGCGATGGCGTGGATCGCGATGATGCCCGAGGATGCGCGGCGCGACGTGAAGACCGGTCTGTTCTTCCTCGAATTGCTGCTTGGGCGCAGTTTCGACGCCGTGCCCGTGGCGGAACGCCAGGAACGGCTGACCCGCATTATCGCAGAGGCCGATTTCGGGATCATCCGTTCGCTCGGGCGACTGCGCTCGGTCTTCTATTCCGCCTATTACCAGGGGCCGCAAAGCTGGCCCTCGATCGGCTTTGTCCCTGCGCAGGAGCGTCCGCAGGCCGCGCCGTTTTCCAACGCAAGCGACATCAACCCCGTCCGGCTTACCGGCAACGAACCGTGCGACTGGCTGATCATGGGATCGGGCGCAGGCGGCGCGGCGGCGGCAGCGGCGCTCGCGGCCAAGGGCGAGAGGGTCATCGTCATCGAGAAGGGCGATTATTGGTCGACCGGTGAAATCCGCCATGACGATCCGGCTCAATATGCCGGCATGTATCGCGGCGGCGGGCTGATGACGTCGAGCAATCGCGAGATCGCCATCCTGCAGGGGCAGGCGGTCGGCGGGTCCTCTCTGGTCAATAACGGCATCTGCTTCCGCCCCGACGGCCCCACCATACACCCCGACGCCGAGGACGTGCTCGATACGTGGCACCGCGAATATGGCGTACAGATCGACCGTGCGCGCCTGAGCGCGGCGTTCGACCACCTCTGGAACCGGCTCGAGATCGCTGAAATTGACGAGGACATCGCAGGCCCCAACGCCGCGCATCTAGACAAGGCGTGGACGAAATTTCGCGAAGCGGGCCATGGCAAGCCGGGCGACGAACACGCGCGTTATCATCGGTTCGAGAAGAATTACGGTTCGGGAGACCGCGCCTGCTGGGGCTGCGGCTCATGCAATTCGGGCTGCCCCTACAATCGCAAGAACTCGGTGGTCGAAACCCTGCTGAAGGACGCGCAGGACGATGGCGCGCTGATCGCGGAGAACACGCTGGCCTTTCGCATCAACGTCAAGACGCACCTTCACAACAAGCCGGTCGGTTCGGTCATGGTGCGCCAGAATGGCCGCTCGGTGACGATCCGGCCCAGCAAAGGCGCGATCATCGCAGCGGGAACGGGCGCCTCCTCGGCACTGCTGGAACGGCTGAATTTCGCGCATGTCGGGGACCAGATCGCCTGCAATCTCGCCTGCCCGGTGGTCGCGAAGATGCCCGGGACCGTCAACAGCTGGAACGGTGTGCAGATGGGCGGGTACATCGATCGCGGCGATCACCTGCTGGAAAGCTGGTTCCACCCGCCGTCCAGCTTCTCCGCCTCGATGGGCGGATGGTTCGAGGAATATGTGCGCCGCATGCAATCCTATTCGAACCTCGCCTGCATCGGCATCCTGATGCCGGTAAGCGACATCGGTCGCGTGCGTCGCGGATCGTTCGCCGTGTCGCTCAAGGATCACCATTGCAAGCAACTGCGCCGCCATGTCATCGACGTGGTGCAGATGCATTTCGCTGCCGGGGCCGAGGAGGTCTACCTGCCGACCTCCGACAGCGTCACTGTCAAACCGGGCGACGACATCGCCGCATTGGTCGAACGGCACCTGAAGGAACCGCACGACTTCATCGTCAGCAGTTCGCACCCGCAGGGCGGCAACGTCATGGGTTCGGATGTGCGACGCTCGGTCGTGGGCAGCGATCTCAAGGTGCATGGCACCGGCAATCTCTACGTCGCCGATGCCAGCATCTTCCCGTCATCGATCCGCATCAACGCGCAGATGTTCACCATGGCGATGGCGCATATGCGTTTCGCATAGGGTTCGTCAGAGGGCCGGGCGTTCACCTCCCAAAACCCGCCCTTAACCAATCGCTGTTAACGCGGTTTCGCGATGACGTGCGTCTATATCACCATCGACACCGAGTATTCCTCGGGATTGTTTACCGGCACCGGGCCGATCGACCGTGCGACGAACTTCGCGCGCTCGGTCGCTTGCCTGACGCCCGATGGCACGTCCGGGATCTGCCACAAGCTCGAATTGTTCGAGCGCTACGGGATCAAGGCGGTGTTCTTCGTCGACCCGATGCCCGCGCTGGTCTGGGGCGTGGCGGCGATCGAGGACGTGGTCGCTCCGATCATCGAGGCCGGGCAGGACGTGCAATTGCATTGCCACACCGAATGGCTCGATCTTGCCGGTGAGGCCAACCCCCTGCCGGGCAAGCGAACCGGGCAGAACCTGTATGATTTCGAGCTGGATGAGCAGCACCGCATCCTCGAATATGCCCGAGACACGTTGATCGCGGCCGGAGCACCTGTTCCTGTCGCCTTTCGCGCCGGGAATTACGGTGCCGACGACAACACCCTGCGCGCGCTCGCCCGGCTGGGGGTTCGTTACGACACGAGCCACTGCCCAGCGCTTCCCGACGCCAGCCGGATCAGCGTCGGCCCTGAAACGCGCGACGCTACCCTGATCGAAGGCGTGATCGAAGTGCCCGTGGGCAGCATCGGCACGCTCGGCGGAGGCCAGCGTCATGCGCAGATCACCGCACTCACTCTGGCAGAGATGCGCGCCGCCATCCGCCACGCGCGCGATACGCAGGCGCCGACATTCACGCTCGTCACCCACAGCTTCGAACTCATCAACCGGCGAAAGCTCACCGTGAACCGGATCGTGCACCGGCGTTTCGAGGGGCTGTGTCGGGCGCTTTCGACCATGAAGGGCGTGACGACCGGCACCTATCGCGACAATCCCCCCTCTCTCAGCGAACCGGGTGAGACAAGCGAACCGCTCCCCGCACACCCGATCCGCACTGGCTATCGCATGGCCGAGCAACTGGTTTCGAACACGATCTACGGTGCGTTGTGAGCGCAGGGATCGACTTCACCGTCGGATCGCGGCGCCTGTTGTCGGTCGGGCGCGACTTGGCCCCGTGGGAATTCAGCCTTGAAGACGCGCTCTGCGAACAGCGCGAACTTGCACCGCCCGAACCGGGGCGTGACGGGTTGCGCGTGATCTCTGCGCCGCTTGCCGCGCTTCCGATGATCCAGGCGTGTTTCCCGCGCCACCTAATCGGCGGGCGGCAGGATTATCGCCGGCACTTAATCGACATGGACGCAACCTTCGAGGACTACCTCGCGCGCTTTTCGGGCAAGACCCGCTCGACACTGCGGCGCAAGGCCCGCAAACTCGCGAAGGATGCCGGTCCCTACGAAATCAGCGAGCATCGCACGCCCGAGCAGGTCGGGCGCTTTCTCGATATCGCATTGCCCCTGTCGGCCAAGACCTATCAGGCACGTCTGCTCGATGCCGGATTGCCCGATAGCGCCGCCGACAGAAGCGAGATGATCGAGTTGGCGCAGGCTGACCGGATGCGGTGCTTCCTGCTCTCCATCGGTGATCGGGCCATCGCCTATCTGTGCCTGCCGGTTACCGGACGCACGCTCGATTACGCTCACCTTGGCTACGACCCCGACTTTGCGCGGCTTTCACCCGGTACGGTTCTACAACTGGAAGCGCTGGAGCGGCTCTTTGCAGAGCGGCATTTTCAATATTTCGACTTCGGTCAGGGTGAAGGGGCGCACAAGGCGCTGTTCGGCACCGATCACGTGCGGTGCACCAGCTTTATCCTGCTCGACCCGACGCTTTCGAACCGTGCGCTGCTCGGGGCGCGCAGCACCTTCGACGGTGCGGTCGGTGGGGTGAAGGCACTGGCGGAGCGAACGGGCGCGCTGGCCAGAGTGCGTTCTGTCCTGCGGGGCTGATCGTCAATCGCTTCCGAGCGCGCTGTCCATCATGCCGGGCACGTAGAGTTTAGCGGCATAGACCGACAGGTGGTCGTCGTCGCGGTAGAGCAGTTTTCCGTCCTGCGAGGCCGGGCAGACATCTGTGCAGATGATCTGCGGGAAATCGA
Source organism: uncultured Erythrobacter sp. (assembly GCA_947494705.1). Taxonomy (GTDB): domain Bacteria; phylum Pseudomonadota; class Alphaproteobacteria; order Sphingomonadales; family Sphingomonadaceae; genus Erythrobacter. Next base: position 77,900 of record CANLVN010000005.1, on the reverse strand, counting down.
CGACTTCGGCCTTGCCCCCTTCGGCAACAGCGCGCAGCAACGCGTCCGAGCCTGTCTGTCGAGCGCGCACCCGCTTGAGCGGCAGCCCATCGACATCGCCCGGCCGGATATAGGCGGCGGACAGAAACTGGCCCGGAATGTCGCGACCCATTTCGGGGATGCCAGAGACGAGGATCACGCGGCGGTTGGCGGCGGCCAGTCTGTCTACCGCCTCACCCAAAGCCTTGCGCAGCACGGCTTCGCGGTCCGTATCCGCTAGCGGTCCGCCCTAGGGTGCCTTGAGCACCAGCGGCTCGCCCGCCTCGCCATCGAGTCCCGTGCCTGTAAGCCACATCGGCCATCTCGCGACAATCACCACCGTTTCGATCTCGGGACGATCCAGCAGGTATTGCAGGACGGCGGCGTTCGCCTCGCCGCAATTCTGCCGGCCGAAAGAGCGTATGCGGTCGACCCCTACAAACGGAGCGCAGCCGCGCTCCACGCTTGCCGCAGCGACGAGGCCCTTGTCATCGAGCCAGCCCTCGAACCCGGCAAGAAGAGCGCCCGCATGCGAATCCCCCCAGATGAAAACGCTGGGAACCTGCCCGTCGCGCGCGGCGCCGATGGTGCAATAGCTGTTGTCTTGCTGGAGCTGTTCCCAACACCGGTCTTCCACCGGGGAGCGGGTGGTTGCCAGCTGATATTCGCGCTCGAGCGTGGGCGAACGTTGCCAGAAACCGTTCGAGAAGATGACGAGCGCAGCAACACCCGACAGCACAACTGCGCCGCCGAGTGATCCGGCAAACACCTGTCCGCGCGAAACCTGCGCCTGGGGGCCGCGCTTGCGGAACGGTTGCTCGACAAAGCGCCAGCTGAGCCATGCCAGCGCGACCGACACCGCGATGGCACCAACGGCCAGCCCGGCATCCAGATGCAGCGATCCGGCGTAACCGCGCGCCAGCACCAGCACCGGCCAATGGAACAGGTAGAGTGAGTAGGAAATCAGACCCAGCCCCACCATCGGCGATAGCGAGAGCAGCCGCCTCGTCAGCGTCGGATGCGCTTCTCGCCCCAATCCAGCAAGGATGATCGCCGCACTTCCCAGCACCGGCGCAAGCGCGGTCAGGCCGGGGAACGGCGTTGTCGCGCTGTAGAAATAGACCGCGTAGCCAATCGCCGCGAGACCGGCGATCCCGAGCGTTTCCGCGACCCCCCGGCTCAGCTGCACCCGGTTCGCCACCAGCGCCAGCAAGGCGCCTATGCCCAGCTCCCATGCGCGGGTGACCGGAGAATAGAAATTGGCGACCGGATGCTCCGTGGTCGCCCAGACCGACAGCAGGAAAGAGGTCACGCAACCCAAGGCGATCAGCGGCACCGTGCCCTTGCGCGCCCAGCGATACAGCGCCCACAGCAGGATCGGGAAGACGAGGTAGAATTGCTCTTCCACCGCCAGCGACCAGGTGTGGAGCAGAGGTTCGAATTCTGCATCGCTGCTGAAATAGTCGCCGGTGGTGGCAATGAACCAGAGGTTCGAGACGAAGAAGGTCGCCGCGATGGCCGAGCTGGCGAGGCTCTCAAATTGCGGAGGCGGGAAAAAGAACCAGCCTAATCCAAAGCACAGCGCAAACACCGCGAAGAGCGCGGGCAGGATGCGCCGAGCGCGGCGTTCGTAGAAATCGACGAGGCTGAAGCGACCCTTCTCGAGGTCAGCGGCGAGGATCGTGCAAATCAGATAGCCCGATATCACGAAGAAGATATCGACTCCGACGAACCCGCCGGAAAAGCACGATACCCCTGCATGGCCCAGCACCACGGTGCCAACGGCAATGGCCCTCAGGCCGTCGATATCGGGACGATACTGCATGGGCGGGAAGAGGCGTCCTTGGCTGTTGGCACCAGAAACGAAGAAGGGTGCCAGCTTGCAGATGGCACCCTTCCTTGCAACTTCAAATGTGAGAGCGGCTTAGGCTCCTTCGACCTCGTTCAGGTCGACCTTCAGGCCCGGGCCCATCGTGGAGGTCAGCGAGACCTTCTTCACGTACTTGCCCTTGGCGCCCGAGGGCTTCGCCTTGACGATCGCGTCGGTCAGGGCCTTGAAGTTTGCCTTCAGGTCCTCGTCCTTGAACGACAGCTTGCCGATGCCGGTGTGGATGATGCCCATCTTCTCGACGCGGAATTCGACCTGGCCGCCCTTGGCGTCCTTCACGGCCTGTTCGACGTTCGGGGTGACGGTGCCCAGCTTCGGGTTCGGCATCAGGCCCTTGGGACCGAGCACCTTACCGAGGCGACCGACGACGCCCATCATGTCCGGCGTGGCGATCACGCGGTCATAATCGATATTGCCGTTCTGCATGTCTTCCATCAGGTCCTCGGCACCAACCTTGTCAGCGCCGGCGGCGGTTGCCTTCTCGGCGTTGTCACCGCGTGCAAAAACCGCGACCTTGACGTCCTTGCCGGTGCCCGAAGGCAGCGACACCATCCCGCGCACCATCTGGTCAGCGTGACGCGGATCGACGCCGAGGTTCATGGCGATTTCGACGGTCTCGTCGAACTTCGCCTTGTGCTCACGCAGGGTCGAGATAGCTTCATCGACGGTGTAGAGCTTTTCGTTGTCGAGCTTGGCGACGGTCTGCTGTTTCTTGGTCTGCTTTGCCATGGTCTTAGCCCTCCACCACTTCGAGGCCCATCGCCTGGGCGGAGCCTTCGATGATCTTCATCGCCGCGTCGATGTCGTTCGCGTTGAGATCCTTCATCTTGGTCTCGGCGATTTCCTTAATCTGGCTCTGCTTGATCTTGCCGACCTTGTCCTTGTTCGGCTCGCCCGAGCCCTTCTTCACGTTGGCGGCCTTCTTCAGCAGGTAGCTGGCGGGCGGCGTCTTCGTGGTGAAGGTGAACGAACGGTCGGCATAGACCGTGATCGTGGTCGGGATCGGGGCGTTCTTCTCAAGGTCCTGCGTCGCGGCGTTGAACGCCTTGCAGAATTCCATGATGTTGACGCCGCGCTGACCCAGAGCCGGGCCGATCGGGGGTGAAGGGTTGGCGGTACCGGCAGGCACCTGCAGCTTGATATAGCCTTCGATTTTCTTGGCCATGAAAGGCCTCCTTTCGCACTGTTCCCCGGACGTATCAGGTCCGAAGTCATGTTAAGCGGTCCAGCGCTCCGGTAGGCCCGAAGCTCCCGCATGGATTTCCCGATGTTTGGGAAGCGGTGCACATAGCGTTTCTGGCCTGCAATGCAAGGTGGTTTCGGGCTCGCCCTCGCCGTGCGCGCTGATCGTCGCAAGCCTTGTAGCAGACAGGCAACACACGACATTTCGACAAGATTAATAGTTCGGCACTGCTTAGATTTCACGAAAGTATTCGCGGTCGATTTTCTGGCCAGGTACCTGTAGGTTCCTTCCCGAGTTCATACAGGCTGCCGAAGGGGGACAGGGTGGACGAAGAAAGTCGCAGCGCTTCTCAAGAGGCTCAGGACGCACCAAAAGACACTGTCGCTTCCGCGATCAGGTCGGTCGGTACGACTATCGTCGGCCTGGTGATGATCGTTTTCGGTGTCGCGGTGGTCATCCCCGACGATGCTGGATCGAACAACACGATGCTGGCTCTGGGCGCCCTGGTGACGGCGTTGGGTGCCGGGATCATCGCCACTGTACTTCTCCCCCACAAGATCGAAGTCGGCGGCGACAAGGTCAAACCATTCGGGATGGATGTGAAAGCCAGCGGCGGCGCGGCGATTTTCGTGATCTCACTCGCCTTCGTCTATTTCAGCAACTCGATGAACGCAGACAGTCCCGGGCAAGCGCAAGACGCCGATGAGCAGCAGCAAGCGGACGTAGACGGCAGCGCGAGAGAAGGTGACGAGGCAAAGGCCGACACCAACGTCTTAGATCAGGGTGAGACAGACGCCGACGAAACGGTTCGCAGCAGCAGCGATGCGGACCGCGATGGCGGAATCTCCGCGAATGATGTCGCGGATCAAAGGGACACAGCAGACGTGTCGAACCCGATGGAGCGGTTTATGTGCCCGGGCCGGGCTTCCTCGATAATCCCTACAACCAGCGCTACTCGCTCGCGCCCGGGCTCGTGAAGGTGCGCACTTTTTGCAGCGATTGCTGTCCGCAAGGGCCAGCGGTCTGCTCACAGGTGGGCGGGGCGGTGGCCTACACGCTAGAGGAAGCTGAATTCTATGCGGTGCAGCTTTGCGATCAGCGATTTGGCAATCCGCAAGCCTGCGCGATGAATGTCGAGCAATTCTGACGCCAAGCAGCGTGACGGACACTGCGCATGCCGGATCACTTCTCGCCTGCCAGTTCGCTACGAGGCACTTTCATTCCCTTGGTCCGGCTCGTCAGGTGAAACCGCTTGCACAGCTCGCACTTATAAACGCGCAGGGTGACATGGGCGCGCGCCGCCACCGTCTCGGCTTCTTCCCGGGTGGCATAGCGGCGCTTGCGGTTGCAGATGCGGGGACGGGTCTTCATCGTTTCCGCTCAACAGCGCAAATCGCGCGACTTCGCAAACCAAAGCGAGCCTAGTCGAGCAACAGCGCCATGCGCACTTGGCCGACGCCCGAACTGATCAGGCCGATCTGGCGTGCAGCAGCATAGGAAAGGTCGATTGCGCGGTTTCCATGATACGGCCCGCGGTCGTTGACCCGCACAACCACGCTTTCGCCATTGGCGGGATTGGTCACGCGCAAGCGGCTGCCGAGTGGCAGGGTGCGGTGCGCTGCGGTCAGCTTGTTTGGGTCGAACCGTTCGCCGCTCGCCGTGGGGTTGCCCGCGAGTTCCTGGCCATAGAAGCTGGCCTCACCACCTCCCAGTTCGCGCTGAGCCGACGCGGCAGGCGCCTCTTCCACCATATCGTCTGCGAGGGCTGCGGGGCGCATGGCCTCGACGCTGACGCTGCTTTTACCCAGGCTTACCGAGGATCGTTCTTCAGGCTGCAGGGCGAGCGCCGCCGTCAGACCGGCAGCGAGAACGGCCAGCCCGGCAATCGCGGCCAGCATCAGCTGGCGCTGCGACTTCAGGCGCATCAATACGCGAAGTCTTTCGCGCCGTGATGGCATTGTGAAAGTCGTATCGCCGGAATTAGAAATAGAGGAGTCGAACTGGTTGCTGTTTTGCATGCGATAAGCATAACAAAAATCACGTCGAAAATCCACTCGACGCGGGAGAAACCTGCATTAGGCAGTAAAAAACTGCCCATGCAAGTCTAAGTAAGAAGGGGTTCCAGGCGGGTGTTTATCGTACCCGCTGAACGACCGATTTTTACTTTACCAGTTCGACCTGCTCGAAGTCGAGTTCGACCGGAGTTGCGCGACCGAAGATCGAAACGCTGACCTTGACTTTCGCCTTGTCGAAATCGAGTTCCTCGACCACGCCGTTGAAGCTTGCGAACGGCCCGTCGAGCACCTTGACGTTGTCGCCGATCTCGTAATCGACGCTGACCTGCGTCTTGGGAGCGGACTTCGCCTCTTCGACGCCGCCGAAATAGCGCGCGGCTTCTTTTTCGGAAATCGGCTGTGGCTTGTTGTTGTTGCCGAGGAAGCCGGTGACCTTGGGCGTGTTCTTGACGAGGTGGTAGATGTCGTCGTTCATCCGCAGCTTGGCGAGTACGTAGCCGGGCATGAACTTGCGCTCGACCTGCACCTTCTTGCCGCGTTTCACTTCGGTCACGGTTTCGGTCGGGACCTCGATTTCCTCGACGCCTTCTTCGAGGCCGAGACGCTCGGCTTCGGCGAGGATCGCTTCCTTGACCTTGTTTTCAAAGCCCGAATAGGCGTGGATGATGTACCAGCGAGACATGTTTTTGTCCTTGGAGTCAGTAGCGCTTAGGCAAGCGTGAGGAGAAAGTTGACGATGGCGTTGAACAGCGAATCGATGCCGAAGAAGAACAGCGCGAGGATCACCATGAAGATGAAGACGAAGATCGCAGTGCGGATCGTCTCTTCGCGCGTCGGCCAGACGACCTTGCTCGTCTCGGCGCGCACCTGATTGACGAATTCGGCAACGCTCGTCTTGCGCTTGGGTTCGGGAGCCTTGGGCGGCGCCTTGGGGGCTTGGGCCATGATCGTATTCGCCTTCGCGTGTCAGTGTTCCGGTATCCGGCTTTCAGGTAGGTCTCATCGCTCGCCGGGACAAGTTCGCCGGGAGAGCCATATTCGATACCGATGTCGGAATTGGATGTCAGTTAAGGCGAAACGCGGGTGTTTGCAAGCATCGCAATGCAACGCGTCGATCTCCCGTCACTGCGCTGCAACATTAATGCTGGCAATCGCTCCCCTGCCTCACTAGCCTGCGCTTCCATACGAAGAGCCGGGGGGACCGGTTTCACCTTCGCAGGGATCATATCTAAGGGGATCGCCACTCATGGCTGCAGACGTATCGGGCGCAGAAGCCTGGATCGCGCCGATTACCAATGTCTCGGACTTCATCTGGGGGGGCACATGGAATGGAGAGCCGCTTGCGTGGTTCTCCATCGGCGGACAGCCGATACCGCCGATGACGATCATCCTGCTGGGGATCGGCATCTACATCATGGCCGGGCTCAAGTTTTATCCGCTGCGCAATCTCGGCGCGGCGTTCAAGGGGCTGCTGGCAGGCCGCAAGGGCGAAGGCGATGGCGAAATCTCGCCTTTCGCCGCGCTCTCCACGGCACTTTCGGGGCAGGTCGGCACGGGCAACCTCGCCGGCGTCGCAACGGCGATCGCGCTGGGCGGTCCTGGCGCGATCTTCTGGATGTGGATTACGGCTCTGGTGGGCATGGCGCTCGCCTTTGCGGAAGGATCTTTGGCGATCCGATATCGTGAGACGACCAGCGATGGCACGAAGCGCGGCGGTCCGATGACCTACATCCTCATGGGGCTTGGCCCGAAATGGACGTGGCTGGCCGTAGTATTCTGCCTCGGAACGCTGTTCTCCGCTCTGGTTACCGGCAACTCGATCCAGGCCAATGCGGTCGCTGACGGTCTGAACGAGCTTTTCGGGATCGAGGAATGGGTCGGCGGAGCGATCGTCGCAGCCCTCGTTTTCGTCGTCATAATCGGCGGGATCAAGTCGATCGGCAGCGTCGCGGAAAAGGTCATTCCGTTCATGATGGTCGCCTACATCATCATGGCAATCATCGCTCTGATCCTAAACATCGCGGACATTCCGGAGACCTTCTACCTGATCTTCCACAGCGCGTTTAACCCCGCTGCGGCGACGGGCGGCTTCTTGGGTGCGACGATGGTCATGGCGATCCGTGCCGGTGTCGCGCGCGGGCTGTTCTCGAACGAGGCCGGGCAGGGTTCGACCGCCATCGCCCACGCCGTGGCGCAGACCAACGACCCGCAACAGCAGGGCCGCATGGCGATGCTGGGCACCTTTATCGACACGATCGTGATCTGCACCATGACCGCGCTGGTCATCCTGACCGTGCGCGGCGATTTCACTGCGGGTGGCGAGAGCGTGCTGCATGCCTGGCAGTCCGACCGCGTCGGGTTCGAGATGACGAGCGGGGCCTTCGCCGCTGCCTTCCCGACCGAGATCGCCGGCATCCCGCTGGGTACGCTGGTGGCATCGACTGCGCTGATCCTGTTCGTGTTCACCACGCTGCTGACGTGGAGCTATTACGGAGAGCGCGCGATCACCTTCCTCTACGACCGGATTCCGGGATCGAGCCGGGGAGGGGAGCGGGCGCTGCATATCGGCTGGCGCGTCGTGTGGTGTATCGTGATCTTCCTCGCCGCGGCGCAGCCGTCCGAACTGGTCTGGCGCCTGGGCGACATCTCGAATGCCGCAATGGCCTTGCCTAACCTGCTAGCGCTGTTGCTGCTCTCGGGCGTGGTGTTCAAGCTGGCACAGGGCCAGAAGAATGCCGGTCCGACGCACACGGCCGACACACCCGAAGAGCCAGAGGAATACTAAAAGCTTCGGACCGCCGTCCACGCGACCACCGCGTGGGCGGCGACCACGGCTTGCCTGATTGGCTCTCACAGCCCGCAAAAAAAGCGCGCCTGGCCGGGTGGCTAGGCGCGCTAGGCGGGGTCAACTGTTGAAGAGATTTAGCGCTGGCCGAACCAGCGCTCGAAGAAGCCGGGCTGGACCATTGGCTGCACCGCGCCATGCTTGAGGCGACGTGTTGTCGCATCGCTGAACGGGCGCGGGCTGGACCAACGATCGGGCAAGCTCGAACGGATAGGCGCAGAGGTCATCTGATTGAACTCCCTGTGTTTTTTGCTTCAGATATGCAGCTATAATCACCCGCCCGAAGATCGGTTCCTAAAAAATTAGGGGTGAGCGCTTTTCTTTTTCGGACGAGAAGATCGACCCGGTGCCTATCTGCGATATTCCGTTGATCAGCTCGCGAGAGGCAGGATGGCCGGCTGCGCGGGCCGTCGCCGCGCGTCCCTGGCTGCCTATCGCCGGTCGAGCCACTGCGCGGCGCGCACGCCGAGGGTGATGAGGATCGGCACCAGTATAATGCTGAGTGAAACCTTGGCGATCACCTGTCCGATCATCAGGTTCATGATCGGGAACAGGCCATAGAATGCCAGGAAAATGAAGATCACCGAATCGACTGCCTGACTCAGCGCCGAAGCGATCGCGCCGCGCACCATCAGGCTCCAGGTCGTACTGTCGCCGGAACCGCGAAGCCGCTCGAAGATCCAGATGTTCAGAAGCAGCGAGACGATATAGGCCGCTGGTCCCGCCGCCCAGACGCGCCAGACGGTCGAATGCACCCGCTCGAACGCGGCAAGGTCTTCCGCGCGTCCTTGCACCATTTCGGGTGATGCAGGCAGGCCGAGAACCAGCTGCATCAGAACCGAAGCAATAAACAGCGGCAGGAAGCCCCACCACACGATGCGCTGGGCCAGCGCCTTGCCGTAGAGCTGGGCTATGGTGCTGGATATCACGACCAGCAGCAGAAACGCGAAAATGCCCGATTCCACCGCGAGGTTGCTGGGCCACAGCTGCACCTGCTTGTAGGCGAGCACCCCTGCCAGCACGGTCATCCCGCCGTACAGCAGCACGAAGACGAACAGGCCGAGCGGCATCGTTACCGTGTTTGGCTGGGCGGATTGATGCTCGGGCGTGTCGCTGTGTTCCATGCGAGGTTTGCTAAGCGAGGGCTTGCCAAAAGGAAAGCTGCGGGCGAGTCTCTGTCAACGACTGGCGCGAGGAACCCACTTGCACTCGTGCCTGCAAGGTGCCACGCGTTGGCGTACATGGCCTACGGGCCGCAACCACAACATTATTCCGAGGGGCAGGGCAGGCGCCGCAGATGCGCTGGCCTGCGTGGGCTGGATACGTGACTAACAGCGTGACATCGATTTTGTTCAGCCTGATCGGCGTGGTCGCCATCTTGGGCATTGCTTATGCACTGTCCTCGGGCAAAAAGATCATCAACCTGCGCGTCGTGGGAGCGGCCTTTGCACTGCAGGCGGTCATGGCGCTTCTGGTCCTGCGCACGGATTTCGGCGTTGCGATCATCAGCTTCCTGTCCGACGGCGTGATCGCGTTGCTCGATTTTTCCCGGGTCGGGATCGAGAGCGTGTTCGGCCCGATGGACTCCAACCCCTTCGCCAACACTTTCGTTATCGCCGCGTTGCCCGTGATCGTGTTCTTCGCGGCGATCGTTTCGATCCTGTATCACCTGGGCATCATGCAGCGGCTTGTACGCTGGGTCGGCGGGGCGATTGCGTGGATCACCGGGATCAGCAAGGTCGAATCGCTGGGCAGCGCGGCGAACATCTTTGTCGGCCAGTCGGAAAGCCCGCTGGTCGTGCGCCCCTATCTCGCCGCGCTTCCGCCCTCGCAGCTGTTCACGCTTATGACCGTCGGCATGGCTGGCGTCGCAGGGACGATCCTTGCCGCCTATGCCAGCTTCATCGGTTCCGAAGCGGTGCCATTCCTGCTCGCGGCGGCGTTCATGTCGGCGCCCGGCGGCATCCTGATGGCGAAGATCATCATGCCCGACCTCCCCGCGCAAGAGCCTGAAGACGACGCGATCGTGGCGGCGGCGGGCGCGCAGTTGAAGCACCGCAGCGGCCAGCCCACCGATCACCAGACCCGCGTGACGATGGTCGGCAAGTACGGCGAGGAAGTCGAATTGCCCCAGTCGCGGATCGGCACTGGCGGCCCGGCGGCGATTGCCGAGGGGGCGAAGCCGAGCGAGGTCGAAATGGCCGAAACCTTCGAAGAAGGACAGCGTCCCGCCAACATCATCGAAGCCGCCGCGCAAGGCACGCAGACCGGGGTGAAGCTGGCGGTCGCGGTTGGCGCGATGGTGATGGTCTTTGTCGCGCTGGTGGCGCTCGCGAACGGACTGCTCTCGGGCGTGGGCAGCACGATCGTCGCAGCGGCCGCCGGAATGGGGATGCCTTTTGGCGAGGCCACTGCCGAATGGCTCAGCACACTCAGCTTCCAGGCACTGCTCGGCTATATCTTTGCGCCGGTCATGTTCCTGATCGGAATTGCCGATTGGGAACAGGCGCGGCTGGCGGGCGGATTGTTCGGGACCAAGATCGTGCTCAACGAATTCGTCGCCTTCATCGAACTGGGCGCGATTACCGGAGACGACCTGACCGAACGCAGCCGCGCCATCGTCACCTTCGCCCTGTGCGGCTTTGCCAACTTCTCCTCGATCGCGATCCAGATGGCGGTGACTGGCGGGCTCGCCCCCAACCAGCGCCCGGTCATCGCTCGTCTGGGATTGAAGGCGCTCGCCGCGGGCAGCCTCGCCAACCTGATGAGCGCGGCGCTGGCCAGTATCTTCCTGCCCCTGTAGGCGCAGGTCCAATCGCACTGGAACACTGTGCGCTCGCATACTAAGTGACCGACATGACCGACACCGCAACCGACATCGCCTCCGTCTCTCTCGCTCAACCGCTCGACAGCATCGCTGACGAACTGGGGCGCAGTTTCGGCGAATACGGCTTTGCAGTGGTGCGTGACCACGGCATTCCGCAGGACCTGATCGACCGAGCCGAAGAAAAGTCGAAAGCGTTTTTCGCGCTGCCCGATGCGGTCAAGCGCTCCTACAAGATCGAAGGCGGCGGCGGCGCGCGCGGTTACACCCCGTTCGGCACCGAAAAGGCCAAGGATGCCGAGATCTTCGACCTCAAGGAATTCTGGCACGTGGGGCGCTCTCTGCCCGAAGACCACGAATTGTCGGAGTTCATGGCCCCCAACATCTGGCCCTCCGAAATCGACGGTTTCGAGGAAACCTTCTCTGAGCTTTATTCTGCGTTCGAGGATGCAGGCGCGCGCGTTCTGGAAGCCATTGCGCTTCATCTCGATCTTGATCAGCAGTTCTTTGCGCCAACGGTTGAGGACGGCAACTCGGTGATGCGTCTCCTGCATTATCCGCCTCTGCCGGACGACGCGCCCGAAGGTGCGATTCGTGCCGCCGCGCATGGCGACATCAATACGATTACGCTGCTGCTCGGCGCAGAGGAAGCCGGGCTGGAGCTGCTCACCAAGGCGGGCAAATGGCGCGCTATCGACGTCCCGGAAGGCGCGCTGGTCATCAATGTCGGCGACATGCTTGAACGGCTGACGGCTGGGACGCTGCGCTCGACAACGCACCGGGTCGTCAACCCACGCGGCGACGGGGCGAAGCGTTCGCGCTATTCGATGCCGTTCTTCCTGCATTTCCGGCCCGATTACATGATCGAGCCACTCGAAGCCTGCGCCGCGCAAAGCGATGCGAAGCCGCAGCCGCCGATCTCCTCGCACGACTTTCTGATGCAGCGCCTGCGCGAGATCAATCTCGCCTGAGTCGCAAATTTGGGCGCGCTTCACACCGTCGCGCTGTAAAATCACACCTCGGATCAACTTTCCCGGCCGCGTTGCAAGCGAGCCACACACCGCGCAGCAATGGCGGAATTGCGCGGCTCACGCGGTGGGAAAGCCTGTGGGTAAATCATCGGCGGCGCGCGCCGCCTGCGATTGTCACTGAATTGTCATAAAACCGTCAATTTTGTGCAGTGCAACGCAACTAGGGGCGCCGCAGAAGCAGCCCAGTTCCACCCCGAGTAAATCCCGAGGACACCTCTCAATGAAAATCAAATACCTCCTCGCAGCGAGCGTCGTCAGTCTCTCCGCTGCCGCCACCATCGCGACCCCGGCGGTCGCACAGCAAATCACTTCGGGTATCGAAGGCGAAGTGACCGCAGAAGACGGCACCCCGCTTGTCGGTGCCATGGTCACGGTCACCGATACCCGCACCGGCCAATCCCGCACGCTGACCACCGGCAATTCGGGCAGCTTCCGCGTGCAGTCGCTGGTCACCGGCGGCCCCTACACGATCACCGCCAATGCCGACGGGTATGAAGGCCAGTCGGTCGAAGGCGTGAACATCTCCGTTGCGGGCAACACCGGCCTGTCCTTCCAGCTGACTTCCAGCGCGGCGGGTGCAGACAACGTCATCGTCGTCAGCGCTGCTCGCGCCAACGTGACCCAGCTGGCAGTCGGCCCGGGCACCTCGTTCGGCCAGGAAACGCTCGAAGCCTTTCCTTCGGTAACCCGCGACATCCGCGACATCATCCGCATCGACCCCCGCGTCGCGCTCGAGCGTGATGGCGGCGTCGATCGCGTTTCGTGCCTCGGCGGCAACGACCGCCTGAACGCCTTCACCGTCGACGGCATCATTCAGTCGGACAGCTTCGGCCTGACCGACACGCCGTTCGCAGCGCGTAACAACCTTCCCATTCCGTTCGACGTCATTCGCGAGACTTCGGTCGAATTCGCGCCGTTCGATGTCGAATATGGCCAGTTCAGCGGCTGCGCGATCAACGTCGTGACCAAGTCGGGCTCGAACGACTTCCATGGCAGCGCCTTCTTCACCTTCCGCAACGAAGACCTGCGCGGCGACTCGATCGAAGGGCGCAATGCCTCCACCCTGCCGTTCGAAGAAAAGCGCTGGGGTGCTACCCTGAGCGGCCCGATCATTCCCGATCGCGTGTTCTTCTTCGCAGCTTACGAAGAAACCGACCTGCCGCAGGCCGTCAGCTTCGGCCCGCAGGGCAGTGGCCTCGCTTCGGAAGGCGACTTCGCGACCATCGAGCAGTTCAACGAATTCTCGCAGATTGCCAGCGAAGTCTATGGTCAGGACACGGGCGGCTATCCGTCGGTCACGCCGAATGAGTCGGTGCGTTACTTCGGCCGCCTCGATGCCTACATCACCGAACGTCAGCGCCTCGAACTGACCTACCAACGTCTCGACGAAACGAACGTCACCCCCGATACCGGATCGAACAACTTCACCGGCATCAACAGCTTCAACGAGCAGGGCACGCTGTCAGATTACTACTCGGCGCGTCTCTATTCGGACTGGAGCGATTCGTTCACCACAGAGCTGATCTATGCGCGTTCGGATATCAGCGACCGCCAGGGTCCGTTCGGCTTCAACGAAGCGCAGGAAGCAAATCCGACCGTGCGCCTCGCGGTGGGCGTCCAAGGGCCGGGCAGCAACGGGCTTCTGACAACCGGTCCCGGCATCTTCCGCTCGTCGAACGCGCTCGAAGTGACGATCGACCAGTACAAGGCGAATGCCAACATCTTCGCCGACGACCACACCTTCACGCTCGGTTTCGAAGCCAATCACGGCGAGTTCTTCAACCTCTTCGCGATCAACTCGACCGGTACGCTGTACTTCCAGAACTTCGACGATTTCCGTGAAGGCCTTCTGACTAACGGTACCGTTGCCAGCACCTTCGCTGGTGCCGACGACGTTGTGGGCGGCGACACCGTGGGCGGTATCATCACCGCAACGGCGAGCGGCGACATCAGCGAAACCGGCGCAACCTTCGAACGCACGATCTGGAGCGCCTATGCCCAAGACGACTGGCAGGTCAGCGACCAGCTCAGCGTGCTGCTCGGTGCTCGTGTGGACTGGTATTCGGGCAGCGCACCGCGTTCCACGCCTGACTTCCTGGCCCGTTACGGCTTCAGCACCCGGACCCCGTTCAGCAATTTCGGCCCGGTCGTACTGCCTCGTGCAGCGGCTACCTACGAACTCTTCAACGACGGCTTCATCAGCAACACCACGCTGACCGCCGGTGTTGGCATGTTCGGTGGCGGCGATCCGACTGTCTGGTTCTCGAATGCCTTTTCGAACACCGGCTTCTCGGCGGCACAGGGTTCGACCGCAGCTGCTGCTTGCGACAGCCTTCCGACCGTGAACGGTCAGATCGACGTCGTGACGGACGGCACCTTCAACGGCTTCCCGCAATGCGCGATCGCAGATGGTGGCGCAGTGGCGGCAGCCGGGGCGAACCCGGTTCAGTCGACCGACCCGAACCTCGAGCTGCCAACCGTGCTGCGTGCGAACTTCGGCATCGATACGATGATCGGCGGGGACACCGGCTTCTTCGGTAACTGGAACCTCAAGCTCGATTACATCTACAGCAAGTTCTACAATCCGCTGAACTGGGTCGATCTGACCTACGCTGTGGACTACCGCGCAGGCAATGACGGTTTCACCGTCGACGGGCGTCCGATCTACTCCTCGATCGATCCGCTGCTTGCAGGCTGCGATGCGACCTTCGTGTCGCCGGGCGTGTGGAACGGTCTGAGCGATGCGTGCTTCAACACGCGCCGCGAAGACGAAATCCAGCTCACCAATGCTGACAGCTTCGAAAGCCATGTCGCCTCGGCGATCCTGTCGAAGCGGTTTGCAGGTGGCCTGTTCACCGACACCGGTTCGGTCAACGTGACCATGGGCTATGCCTACACCGACGCCGAAAACCGTCGTGCTTCGCGCAGCTCGACCGCAACGTCGAACTTCGGCAAGTCGGCCGCATTCGATCTGCTCAACCCCGAGGCTGCAACTTCGCAGTACCAGACGGCGCATATCCTTACTTTCGCTGCGAACTTCCGCGAGGAGTTCTTCAGCGATTACGGGACCGAGTTCGGCGTCATCGTGGTGGGCCGCTCGGGTCGTCCGTACAGCCTGACCTTTGATGGCTCGCCGTTCAGCGAACTGTCGAGCAGTCGCGACTCGGCTCTGCTCTACGTTCCGAGCGGCGTGAACGATCCGAACCTCGCTCCGGGATCGGATCCCGCTGCAGTTCAGAGCCTCATCGACTATGTGGAAGCTTCGGGTTGTGACTACACTCCGGGCGCTACGATCGGGCGCAACACCTGCCGGGCCGACTGGTACTGGGACATGGACCTGCGCTTCTCGCAGGAACTCCCGGGACCGGGCAGCTTCTTCGGTGTCGACGACCGCATCACGCTGTTCGCCGACTTCGACAACTTCCTGAACTTCGTCGACGATGACTGGAACGTGTTCCGCTCGGTTCCGGGTAACACCTTCGGTGGTGGCGACGGTTCGCTGGTGGACGTGGTCGACGGCGGTTACGACGATGATGGCCGTTACGTTATCTCCGGCTACAACCCCGACGATGGCGACAACATCGTAACCTCGGCATCGGTGTGGCGTCTTCAGCTGGGCGTTCGCTACGAGTTCTAACTCGCAGCCGATCCTGCAAACCTATGACAAAGAGCGGCGGGGCCTTCGGGCTCCGCCGTTTCTTTATGTGGCGATGGCTCGCTTCAGGATTGCGCAGGCAAACCGCGCGATGGCTCAGTTTCGCCGATTGGCCTGGGTTGGCGTATCTGCGGGATCGTCGGCAACGCTGAGCAGTTCGAACGCCAGGGTTTCGCGGACCTCGCCCGGGGTGCCGATACGAAGCGCACGCTCTAACACGGCTGCCTGGTCGCCCAGGTCCGGTTCGCCGAAAATCGCCGCCGTGCCTGCCAGCTTGTGCACCAGTCTTGCGAGGTGCTCACGGGCTTCGGCATTGTCCGAGCTTTCGTTCAGCGTGCCGTTTGCCAACGCCTCGCGCACTGCCTCGACCGCCTCGCTGCGCCGTGCATTCCAGCGCTCCTGAAGCGCCGGGGAATGCTTCGGGTCGGGCAGAGCGGGTCGGGCGATCCGCGGCGTTCGCGGACCGCCGCGAGACGTATCGATGACCTCGACAAGGGTCTTCGCCTCCGAGTGTTCCATGCGCGGGGTGTTTTCCCTCTCACTCGTCAGGGTCGGTTCGCGCTCTCGCGTGTCCACAATCCGGGTCGGCAGCCAGCGTTGGAGCGCGCGTACGAGGTCTGCGAAGGCCAGCGGTTTAGCCAGATGGCCCTGCATCTGTGCCTGATGCGCTGCGGCGATATCCTCGGGAAAGGCGTTGGCCGTGAGCGCGATAATCGGAAGCATCTCCGCCGTGATCCCCTCGGCACGGATGGCGCGGGTTGCCGAATAGCCGTCGCAGCCGGGCATCTGGATATCCATCAGCACCAGGTCGAAGGGCCGATCGCGCATCACCGCGTCGATGACCATCGCGATGGCCTCGTGGCCGTCCTGCGCAACCGAGACTTTCTGCCCGCACCTTTCCAGCATTTCCGCGGCCATCATGCGGTTTACGTCATGATCCTCGACGAGCAGGATCCGCGCGCCCCTGTGAAGTTCCACGGGCTCTTCCGGCGCAGCCGGTTCGAGGTCGCGCAACTGAACGGCCGCATAATCGGCTGGCAGGGTCAGGCGGAACGTCGAACCGACGCCCGGCTCGCTTTTCGCGTCTAATGTGCCGCCCAGCCACTCGGCGAGCTGGCGGCTGATGCTGAGGCCCAGACCCGTGCCGCCGAACCGGCGAACCGTATCGCTTTCGCCCTGGGTGAAGGGGTCGAAGATCGATTCGAGCCGAGCCGGGCTGATGCCGATCCCGGTGTCCTCGACTTCGATGATGAAAGCGTCGTCGAGATAGTGGCACCGAACGTCGATACGCCCGGTCTGGGTGAATTTCACCGCATTGCCGACAAGGTTGAGCATGATCTGCCGCAGTCGCAATCCGTCCGTCAGCAGCCAGGACGGCCTTTCGCAATCCGAAGAGAAATTGATCGAGACCCCCTTCTTTTCCGCAGCGGGACGATGCAGGTCGACACATTCCCCGATCGTGGCGAGCGGGTCGATGGCCGCCTTGTCGATGCTGATCCGGCCCGCCTCGATCTTCGACAGGTCGAGGATATCGTTCAGCAACAGCATCATCGACCGGCCCGATTGCACGATCATTTCGGCGTGGCGGCGACTTTCCTTGTCGAGGTCCCCCTGAAGCAACAATTCCGCGAACCCCAGCACGCCATTCATCGGTGTGCGGATCTCGTGGCTCATATTGGCGAGAAATTCGCTCTTGGCGTTGGCTCCGTCCTCGGCCTTGCGACGGGCCAGCTTGAGTTCGCTTTCCAGTTCGACGCGCGCGGTAATCTCTCTTGCGGAAACCACGATCCCGTTGCGATGGGCGTCGGGAAAATCGAAAACTGCCGCGCAATCGGCCTCGATGAAGACAGGTTTGCCATCGGCTCCATCCAGCAATCGACGATAGGTGACGCGGGCCTGATCGCATCGCCCTTCGAGTAGCGCGTCGAGCGTCTCGGCGAGTTGATCCCTCGATTCTTCGTGGGTGCGCCACAAAAGCGGTTTGCCGAGAAAGTCCTCCGGCTCGCGTTCCATCACCTGTTTGACCGAGGGAGAGGCGTAAGTGCAGATCCCGTCCCGGTCGACGCGCAGCACCGCATCGGTGATGCTTTCGGTCAGCAGGGCGAGCTCACTGCCACGGTCCGCAAGCTCGCCTATCAGGCGCGAACGCCCGGCGAGGATGGCAGCAATGGGCAGCCCGGAGAGGAAATTGGCAGCGATGAAGGCCTGCAGCACGTAGAGGCCGCTGCTCTCGCTGGTCTGATTCTGCACGATCGGGCCAAGGCCGGCAAAGGACATCCAGCTGGCGATCAAGGCCACACCGGGAAGGAAGAGGACGGTCCCAAGGCCTCCCAGTCGGAATGCCACCAGCAGCGTGATTGGCGGGACAAGGAACAGCAGCGGATAGATGGTCTGCGCGAATACAAGATAGACCGCCGCGTAACCGGCGATGACGATAGACGTCTTCTCTGCGAATTCCCTGCGCGGGATATAAAGCCGTCTGGAAACGACATCGGCAAGCAACAGGGCCGTCGGAACGACCAGGATCATGCCCATGCTCTCCGCAAGGAACCAGTGGCTCAGAGAGGGCCAGCCAAACTCGGGCCTCGGCAACAGTGCGGACCCGGCAATGAAAGTCGAGACAAGCGGCCCCGCCAGCCCTCCATACAACAGGAGCCTGCTCAGATGAGCCAGGTCGAGCATGTCGGGCACGCCCCCTTCGACCCGGCGCAAAAGGCTTGTCACTATCAACACTCCCACCAGATTGGCCGCAGTGAAGATGAGGGAAATTTCGACTGGCGTGCCGGTGGAGATACTGGCCGCCGCGCTGCCGATCGCCAGGCCAGCATAGACGAGCAACTCGCTGCGCAACCGGGCAAGCAGCAGCAGGGCGACTGCGCAGGCATTTGGCACCCAGATGCTTGCCAGAGCAGCATCGAAACGGGACAGGGCAAGACACCACATCCCCAAAAGGAAGTAGCCGATCCCTCCGCCTACCGCGTAGCTCACGCTGCGAGGGGAGAGGACATCACGCAGCCCACCATAAAGGGGTGCGCTGATCATCGCGCTATGGGTTGCAGTCGGGTCCTGCAACACCCTATCGATTTCGCGCGCCATCTCTTGTCCTTGGCTCGTGTGTGTGTACGCCTTCAAATTCTGACCTGGGCCGATGCCCCGAAGAAACGTTTCAACAAACCGTGACATGATTTAGATGACGAAACCTGTTTCACGCTATCAGGGAAAACCGAAGGGCCCGCGATGGGGGCTGCTCACGGGGCTTGGCGTCCTGCACTTGGTGGCGCTCTATGGATTGTCGCGATTTCTCGCGCCGGATTTCACCGCCTCGGTCGAACGTTCGATGGTCGAAGGCTTCACCGTGATCGTCACCACCCCTCCCGACCCCCCGGTCGAAGATCCGAGCGAGCCGGACGAAGGGGCGAGTGGGGAGGCGGGCGAAGAGGCCGTTCCGCAGCCCGTCACCGCTCCCAGTTCTCCGATCGAAAACCAGCCGCAGCCGCGCCCGCGCGCCTCCTCCACCGGCGATGCGCCGACATCGGGCGCGCGCAATTCGGGCGAGGGCACCGGAGCCGATGGCGAGGGACTGGGCACGGGCAGCGGCAACCGTGGCGGGGGACAGGGTGACGGCGCGGTGGTCAAGCCAAGCGTGCGCTCAGGTTCGCTCGATCCCCGTCGCGACTTTCCCGTACCAGACGGCGGGCGCGAGGCACGGTTCGGCACCTCTGTCACAGTCGTGTTTACCGTGACCCGCGACGGACGGGCGCGCAATTGCTCGGTGGCGCGAAGCACCGCCGATCAGGAGACGACATCGCTGGTCTGCGGCTTGGTCATCGACCGTATCCGCTTCAACCCCGCGCGGGGTCGCAGCGGCGAACCGGTTGAGGCGCGCTATGGCTACCGTGTCGATTTCAATCGCAGATAGGGCCGTTTCGGGCGGATTGCGCCTGTCATGCGCGGCAGTTTCACTGGTTTTACACGGACTCGCTGCTAGAGATTGAAGGCATGTCTGATATCCCTCCGATCCATCCGGTTATCCTGTGCGGTGGTAGCGGCACTCGGCTGTGGCCGGTCAGCCGCAAGGCGAAGCCCAAGCCGTTCCTGCCGCTGGTGGGGAAGACGACACTTTTCGAACAGGCGGTGGGTCGGGTCGCCGGTCATCCCGGCTTTGCGCCGCCCGTCGTGGTGGCCGGGTCGCAACACGGTGAACATATCACGGCACAGATGCACGGGGCAAAGCACCGCCTCGTCGTCGAGCCGGCGGCGAGAAACACTGCGCCCGCCATCGCACTTGCCGCAGCGCTGCTTCCTGCCGAAGACATCATGCTGGTCTGCCCGAGCGACCACCACATCGCCGATGAGACCGCCTTTCGTAGCGCCGCTCTCGCCGCGGCGGCACTCGCTGCGGACGATTACCTGGTTTCCTTCGGGATCAGCCCAGACCGACCCGAGACCGGCTATGGCTACATCCGCCGCGGCGGTGCCCTTGCCGGCGGATATGCGATTGCGAATTTCGTCGAGAAACCCGACCTCGAAAGCGCGCGTGCCTATCTGGCGAGCGGCGAATATAGCTGGAATGGCGGCATCTTCGCCTTTCGCGCAGGGGCGCTGCTCGATGAACTGGCCACCCATCGTCCCGCAATGGCCTCTGCCGTGCACAAGGCCGTGTCCGAGGGGCGCGAGGAGGGTGCGAGCTTCCACCCCGATGCCGACAGTTTCGCCGGGATCGAGGGGGAGTCGATCGATTACGCGGTGATGGAGAACACTGCGCGTGCAGCAATGGTGCCCGCCGACATGGGATGGTCCGATATCGGCAGCTGGGCTGCGCTGCACGATGCGCTGCTCGGGGACGGCGATGAGGCTGACGCGAACATCGTGCAGGGCGATGCGGATCTCGTCGATTGCCGCAACGTCCTTGCCATCGGTGACGGGATGAGGATTTCCGCTGTCGGGCTCGAAGATGTGTGCATCGTGGTGAGCGATGGTGAAGTGCTGGTGACCACGCGCGAGGGTGCGCAGAAAGTCGGCAAGCTGCCGGGGGCGATCAATCAGTGAGCGCGCCTCTTGCCAGCGGTGCGCGGCTGCTCCCCACGCGGATGGTTGAGAAGGTTTGGGGCCGCACTGCCTTGCCTGCACCCTTCGCCGCACCAGACGCGCAGCCGATCGGTGAGATATGGTTCGAGCCTCCGCCCGAAATGCCGGACCTCCTGGTCAAATACCTGTTCACCAGTCAGAAGCTTTCGGTCCAGGTCCATCCCAGCGCAGCGCAGGCTCATCCGGGCGAGGACGGCAAGGAAGAGTGCTGGCTGGTGCTCGACGCCGAGCCTGACGCGCGCCTTGCCATCGGTTTCGATGAGCCGGTCGCGCCCGATACAATCGAGGCGGCAGCGCTCGACGGGTCGATCGAGCAATTGCTGACCTGGTACACCGCGCAACCGGGCGATGTCTTCATGCTGCCGCCGGGCACGGTCCATGCCATCGGCCCGGGTCTGTCGCTCGTCGAGGTGCAACAAAGCTCGGATACGACGTTTCGCCTCTACGATTATGGGCGCGCGCGCGAACTCCACCTTGGGCGCGGCCTGGCCGTTGCACGCGGCGAGCCCTATCCGGCTGAGTTGCGCGGAACCGTCGCCGAGCGCGGCGTGACGCTGATTGAGGGAGAGCATTTCCGCCTCGATCGCGTCGAAGGTGCACCCGATGCCGCCCTCGCCAATCACTATCCGGGAGCGTTGCTCGCACTACCGCTAAGGGGCAAGGTTAGCGCTGGCGGTGCCACCGCGAATGCGGGCGAGTGCCTGTTTGCCGAGAATTTCGCCCAGATCGATTTTGGCGCTGCCGAGGTGACCTTGCTTACCCGCTCGGTCTAGTCGGGGGAATACAGCGCGAGCGCGCGCTCCATATCCTCGCTGCCATAAGGTTTGCGCATGATGCCTACCGCGCCCATTTCCTCAAGCGTCTCGTCCAATTCGGAATAGCCGGTCGCCAGTACGAACTGCACGCCCAGCCGCGCGAGTTCGCGAATAACGGGCAGGCTCGATTCCTCGCCGAGATTGTAGTCGACGATCGCGAAATCGGGGCATTGCTGTGCAATCGCGTCGAGTGCCCTGGCGCAGCTGTTTTCCGTGCGAACGGATTGAACTCCCAGTTCCTTGAGGTTTTCTTCGGCTTCGAGCGCGATGATCATGTTGTCCTCGACCATCAGCAAGTGGTCGGGCCGGATGGAGCCTTCGTGCGGCATTGGAGTATCCTTGATGTGTGCTTTTGCGCGCAGCGTAGCAGATTTCACGAAAGAACCACCATCCCGGTGTGGAGGCGTCGTTCCGTGGCCGGTTGTGCCGGCCCATTTCCGGACGAGGCCCTGATTCTATTTCTTTTCGAGTAGCCTGCCGCCGTGTTTCGTCACCGCCCGTTCGAGCGTGCCGCGCAGGAAACCGAGGATTGCGGGCAGGTCGAGATCGATCGTGACGCTGTCCTCCGCGATATCGATCCCGCCTTCGATTTTTTGTCCGGCGGCAAGGATGTGCAGATCCATCCGGTCCTCGTGCGGCCAGCTGGTTTCCACCGTGGCCATGCCGGGAGGAAAGTAGCTGCCGATTTCATGGCCGTGTTCATGCATCCGTCGACGCACTTCCTCTTTGCCGAGCGAGTGGGGAAGCGAGACGCGCATGATTACCTTTCCGCTTTCGCTTTGTCGGCGGCGAAATCGGGCAGCGGGACACCGGTATCGGGCATGCCGCCCATGTCCTCGAGCATTTCGTCTCCGCCATAGCGGTAATCGAGATAGCGCGACTTTACCGCAAGATCGTCAAGCGCGCCCTCGGCCAGGCGGCGGGTCACGCGGTCAAGTTCGCCGGAAAGTTTGGTGAGGCTCGACACGAGCCGATCGTCGGCAGTGCCACCGGCATGTTCTTCCGAGCGCAGGTGCTGCGGGATCTTGCGATAATTGTCGATCGTCTCCGGAATGTACTCGCCCACCAGTTCGCGCACTTCGGCCATCGCCGGATGCGACTGGTCCATGGTTTCAAGCTGGACGCCGAGTGCGTCGAGCTGCGTGCCCATGGTCTCGACGATGTCCTGAGCCGCCGGGGGCAGGGCGGCCCGCTGACTTTCGAGCCATAGTTCGGTGCGCGCGACCATCTGCTTGGGATTGCCCTGTCCGAGGTCGGCACGCTTGGGTATCTTCACCTTGGGAAACTGCGAGAAGAACACGGCTGCGCACATGATCGCCATCGCAACCGCCATCACGCCGACAAAGCCGATGCCGTTGAGGATCACTCCGATGATCGAAGCGGCGGTGAGGATCGCAAAGGCGGCCAGTGCGAAGTAGCCTCCGCGCTTCATCCAGGTCTTGAGCTTGGCATCGGCGGACCCTTTGCCGATGCTTCCTCTACCCGGTCGGTGCGTACCGCCCGCGCGCTGCGTGGCGAGCGATTGGCCTGCCGCACGCATGATCTGGTCTGATTCGCGGGTCGTGTCCGGCATCAGCTATCGAGCGCCAGCAGGGATGGTTCTGAATTGGCAACCTTCGCCTGCGCCTGGGATTGGCCTTCGGCACGCGCGATATATCCCTTCGACTTCTCGACCTCTTCGGTGAGCACGCCCACGGTCTGTTTCATGCTGTCGAGCGCGCGGACCTTGAAATCGTCGACCTCGTCCATCGTGTCGTAGATGTTCTGGAAGGCGCGCTGCAGCGTCTCCAGCGGAATGGTGCTCGAGGCAGCCTGTTCGTGGATCTGCGCTGTCTGTTCGCGCAGCAGCGTGCTGGTGGAATCGATGATGTCGCTGGTCGTCTGGTTCAGCGAGGTGATCTGCTGCAAGACCAGCTTCTGGTTGGTCATAGCCTGTGCAACCGTCACGGCCGTGCGCAGCGCGCCCACCGTGGTGGTGCTGGCGCGATCAACGCCTTTCACAAGTTCGACGTTGTTCTTCTTCACGAGGTCGAGCGCGAGGTAGCCCTGCACGCTCACTGCCATCTGGGTCAGCAGGTCCTGTGTGCGCTGACGGACATAGAACAGCGCGCTTTCGCGCAGCGCCTTTGCCTTTTCGGGGTCGGAAGCGTCGAGTTCGTTGGCCTTGGCTTCCAGTCGCGTATCGAGCGTCTTGGCGATGTGGATCATCTGTTCCAGCTCGCCCATCGCCTCCCACAGCTTCGCACGCTCGGTGTCGATGGCCGCGTTGTCGAGATGGAGTTCCTTCTTGCCCGATTCGAGCCGTTCGAGGATCGCCTGAATGTGGCCCTGCGAACTCGTATAACTGTCGAAATAGTTCTTCAGCTTGTTGCCGAAGGGGATGATGCCGAACAGCTTGCGCGGGGCCAGCAGCTTGGACTTGCGGCCCGGATCGAGGTCTTCGACCGTGCGGCGCAGTTCGGCTAGATCGCTTCCGACGCTGCTGTCGGCGTCCATCGCGCGCACGGGCCGGTCTAGAAAGCGGTTGGAATGCGCGGCCGCGGCGCGGATCTGCTCCTGGCCCATGCGCGTGATCTGGTCGACCTTTACGCCGAATTCGGGAGAGTTGGCATCGACACTGACAAGATCGGTGACGAAGGCGTCGACCTTGGTGTCGAGCTTCGATTTCTGCTCGGTCGAGACCGGGACAAGCCCGGCGGCCTTTTCCGGCGCGACGTCGGGGATCGGATCGGGCGGTGTCAGCTCGAAATCGGTCTTCGTCTTGGTCGGCGCGGTCAGGTTGAGGTCTGGCGTCGTCTCGGTGTTCATGCGGCTCTTCATGCTCCCTTGCCGAACCTCGGGAGCGATCCCCCGGTAAGCGCGGCTGTCTCGATAACTGTATTAGTGATCTAAAACACGCTGTTCAAGTAGGCTAGCGCGTTTGGGCGGCCTAATCCATGGTGCTTTCGTTCGGCGGGCAATGGCTTTAAGGCTTGCCACCCTTTCAAAGCCCACGGATGCAAACTTGTCCGAAGAAAATCCCGATACGCCCCAGAAACCCGTGCCATCGAGTTCGGGCTATACGCCGCTGCCCAATCGCTCCGCTTCGGCGACCACCACTACGCCAGGCATGTCGGCCTCGCGCGTGTTGCTCAGCGTGCGGCGCTGGTGGCGCGAGGATGTCGTGGGCACGGTCGACCAAGCGGAGGTGATCGAGCGGCGGCGCGAAGACTGCCTCATGAGCGAGCGTTATCTCTTCATGACCGCCATGAGCGGCGGGATCGCGGTGCTTGGCCTGTTGCTGTCCTCGCCTGCGGTCGTGATCGGGGCGATGCTGCTGTCGCCGCTGATGGGGCCGATCATGGGGCTGGGCTTTGCGCTGGCGATTGGCGATTATCATTGGTTGCGGCAATCCGCGCGCAGCCTCGCCTGGGGCACGGTGATGGCAATCGGGCTGACGGGCTTGCTCGTCTACCTTTCGCCGATCCAGACGATCACGCCGGAGATTGCCGCGCGAACGCGGCCCAACCTGTTCGACCTGTTCGTCGCGCTCTTTTCGGCAATGGCGGGCGCCTATGCGATGATCAGGGGGCGCGAGGGGACGATCGTGGGCGTGGCCATCGCCACCGCGTTGATGCCACCGCTCGCAACCGTGGGCTTTGGCCTGGCGACGTGGAACTGGACGGTCTTTTCCGGTTCGCTGCTGCTCTATGTGACCAACCTCATCACGATCGCGCTGACCGCATGGGCGATGGCGCGGCTTTATGGGTTCCAGACCAACCTTTCCGCGCGCAATACGGCGTTCCAGAACATTGCCATCGTCACCGTGTTCATCGGGCTTGCGGTGCCGCTCGGTTACTCCTTGCAGCAAATCGCGTGGCAGACGAATGCGCAGCGGATCGTGCGCGACGAAATCTCGGACGGCTTCCCCGCGAATGCCCTTATCGACCAGCTCAATATCGAGTTCGGCACCGAGCCGGTTTCGGTCAGCGCAGCGATGCTGACCCCGAATATCCGGCCTGAGGCCGAGGCGGATATCGAACGTGCGCTCACCGCTCGCCTGTCAGAACCGGTCGAATTGACGCTCACGCAGTACCAGGTCCCAACCGGCGAAAATGCCGCCGAACAGGCGCAGCTGTCCGCTGCCCGTGCCAGCGAGGAAGCAGTGGCTCTCGAACGGGCAAACGACCTTGCGACGCGGCTCGCTCTCGTTGCAGGCGTGCCCGAGGACGAAGTGACCGTCGACCGCACCCGCCGCCGTGCGACCGTGCGTGCGCAGCGTCTCGAAGGGGCCACCCTCGCCGCTTACAGGGCGTTGGAGATGCGGATCGCCGCGACCGAGCCAGACTGGACAGTCGAATTGTTGCCGCCGATTGGCGCGCTTCCCGGCGCGATCGGCTGGGACGAGGACGGCCCGACACCCGAAGGCGCGCAGGCGCTGAGCGTGATCGAATGGGCGGCGAACCGCATCGACCTGCCCATCATCCTGATCGGCCCGCAGGAACGCGCGAGCGATGCTGCGGAACTTCTCGCGCAGCGCGGGGTCAGCGTGACGGTAAGGTCGGGGCCGGGGCCACTTCGCGCCGATTGGGGCGGGCAGTGATCTAACTCAACCTAGGCAGCGGTTGCACTAGGAAGCGCGAATGCGCGTCCGCAGGTGCCCGCAGCGATGCCGAGGGAACACCGACAAGGCTCGTCCGGAGGGACGAGCGGAAAAGCTGGCTAAGCCGCGAGGTCCAGCGGTACGATCTCGCCCGACAGATACAGCTTCTTTGCCTTGGCGCGGCTGAGCTTGCCCGACGAGGTGCGCGGCAGGGTCCTGGGCGGGACCAGTTCGACCACGCAGCTCATGCCGGTGACCGAGCGCACCTTGTCCGCGATCTGTTCGCGCAGCTTCACGCGTTCGACCGGATCGGAAACCCGGCAATGCACCAGCACGGCGGGAGCTTCCTCGCCATTGTCGGTCTCGACCGCAAATGCGGCAATGTCGCCATGGTTGAAGCCGGGCAATTGCTCGACCGCCCATTCGATGTCCTGCGGCCAATGGTTCTTGCCGTTGATGATGATCATGTCCTTCGCGCGTCCGACGATGAACAGGTAGCCATCGGCCATGTAGCCCATGTCCCCGGTGTCGAGCCAGGCACCCTTGTCCGGATCATCGCTTGGGAAAAGGCAGTCGCGGGTCGCGGCTTCGTTGCGGAAATAGGAGTGCATGACGCTGGGGCCACGGCACCAGACCTTGCCGATCTGGTGGTCGCCGCGCGAATGGCCGTCCTCGCCGCGAATTTCGACTTCCATGTCGGGCAGCGGCTTGCCGCAATTGACGATCGCGCGATAGCGGGCCGGACGCGAGATATCGCGTGGCGTGCCCGACAGACGCTCTTCCTCCACCAGCTCGACACGGATGCCTTCTCCCGGTGGCATCACCGTCACGGCCAGCACGGCTTCGGCAAGGCCGTATGACGGTGTGAAGGCCGAAGCGCGGAAGCCCGCATCGGCGAAAGCGTTGACGAAGCTTTGCATCACGTCCGGGCGGATCATGTCCGCGCCATTGCCCGCCAGCCGCCAGCGCGACAGGTCGAAGCGTTCGGCGACGTTGCTCTGGCTGGAAATGCGCCGCGCGCAGATGTCGTACCCGAAGGTCGGCGAGTAGGAGACGGTGTTACCCTGATTGCGGGTAATCATGTCGAGCCATGCCAGCGGGCGCCGTGCGAAGGCATCGGGCTTGAGGAAATCGACTGAGAACTGGTTGGCAATCAGCGACAGGAAGCACCCGACCAGTCCCATGTCGTGATACCACGGCAACCAGCTCACGCAGCGGTCTCCGGTGGTCAGGTTCATGCTTTCTGCATGACCGTACAGATTGTGCAGCAGCGCCCTATGCGTGACCGCAACGCCTGTCGGAAAGCGGGTCGAGCCGGAAGAATATTGCAGGTAGCAGATATCGTCGGGATCGGCCTCGGGCAGGTCGACCTGCGGGGCGGGGCGTTTGCCAAAGTCCTGCCAGCTTTCGCCCGCACAACCCTGACGTCCGGCGGCGGCGGCGGCCATGTCGCCGATCTCTTCGGGGTAAATAAGGATCGACGGGTCGGAGCTGTCGAGTTGCACTGCGAGCTGGTCGATATAGCTATCCTTGCCGCCGAAGGTGGTCGGCAAGGGCAGCGGCACGGGCCACGCCCCGGCATAGACACAAGCGCAGAACAATGCCGCGAAATCGGGACCGGTCTCGGCGATCAGGGCGACCCGTTCGCCGGGCTTGATGCCCCATTCGACCAGTCGATACGCCATCTCGATCGCGTCTTCGCGCATCTCGGAATAGGGGTATACCCGTTCGAGCTGACCGCGCATGTCGTGAAAGTTCATGCCTTTCTTCGATCGTGCGGCATAGTCGATCGCCTCGTTGAACGTTGCGAAGTCGGCGCGGATGCGCGGCAAATCGCAGTCGTTCGGAGTTGGCTTCAAGCTTGCGTCGTTCATGATATCAGCGATACCCATCCATTGCTGCGCGGCTCCGCGCGCTTTAGCTTATCCCCACCGGTCGGAAAGTGCCTCCAGTCCGGTCCAATTTTTCCCATTTGATAAGGACTGTGGCACGAATAAGGCGAAATGGTTTCACGCGAAAGCAAATTGTCATCACCCGGTAGCGGTTCACCGCGCCTAGAGGGCGAGGATGAAGCGCACATGAAGCGCACCGAAAAGCCGGGGGGAAAGCGCGAGAAGGCGAGGAAAAAAGCGCGCCCTCTCGATGAGACGGCTTTGCGCGATCTGGCGCTTTCCTATGTTGCGCGTTTTTCCACAACTGGGTCGAAACTGGAGGCCTATCTTGCACGCAAGTTGCGTGAACGCGGCGTGGCCGAGGATGCGGATGGACGCACAATCGACCTCGACGTACCCGCTCTCGTCGCCCGGTTGGTGGAGCTGGGCTACGTCGATGACGAGGTTTACGCCCGCTCCAAATCGCGCGACCTGACCCAGCGCGGCTATGGCGCAAGACGGGTCGAACAGGCGCTGTGGGCGGCGGGGGTCGCGGAGGGTGTGCGCAGCGACAGCGCTCCGGGAGAAGCGGAAAGCCGCCGCGCCGCGATCCTGTTGGCGAAGAAGCGTCGGTTCGGGGCCTTCGGCGCGCAACGGTTCGAGGGCCTCTCACACGAGGAAACGCACAAGCTGCGCGAGAAACAGGTTGCCGCGATGCTGCGCGCAGGGCACTCCTTCGAGCATGTGCGGTTCATAATGGATGCAGCCGCAACCGACGATATCGATACCTGGCTGGAAGAGGCCGAAGCAGACGAGAGGGATGAGAGCGGATCATGGTGAGAATTACAGGATTGGCGGCTCCATTGGTTCTAGCCGCCCTTGCCGCATGTTCTCCGGTGGGTGCCGCGCAAGATGCACCGCCCGCGCCTGCCGCCGACATGGCTGGTCCCGCTGTGTCCGAAGCCGGTTTGCAACTGACCGAAGTAACCATCCTCAGTGGCGAAGAACGACACACTTTTGCGACCGAACTCGCACTGACGAACGAGCAACAGGCCAAGGGCATGATGTTTCGCACCGAAATGGGCGATGACGAAGGCATGCTGTTCCCATCCTATACCCCGCAGGCGCGCAGTTTCTGGATGAAGAACACTCCGCTTCCGCTCGACATCATCTTCATCGGCCCATCTCGCCGCATCACCAATATCGAGGCCGGCGTGCCCTATTCGACCGACAGCGTCTTTTCGGATGGCCCGGCACTGGCGGTGTTCGAGATCCGGGGTGGCCTGTCCGAGGAACTCGGCATTCAAGCCGGCGATATGGTGGAGTTCGAACTCCCCGAAGACGCTGCGCCCTGATTTGCTCGCCAACGCTGCTTGAAGCGCGCAGCGAAACGCAGTAACTGGCCCGCCATGGGAATCTTCGGCAAAATCTTCACATGGTGGGACGGCGCGACAATCGGCACGCATTGGTGGGCGAAGCGCGTCGGCGGCGAGCATGTCGGCACCGATGCGGCTGGCAACAAATATTACCGCGCGCGCAACAAGAAGGCGGGTAAGGACGCGCCAAATCTCGGCTCCTACACGCAGAAGGAGCGCCGCTGGGTGATCTATGACGGCGCAAACGATGCGAGCCGCGTGCCTAGTGAGTGGCACGGCTGGCTCCACGGCGCATTCGATGATGTGCCCGAAAGCCACCTGCCCCCGCCGAAGATCTGGGAAGTGGACTATACCCCCAACGCCACCGGCACCGCAGACGCCTACCTTCCGCAGGGCGCGATGCAGCGCGGCGGAAAGCGGGCGAGGGCAGACGGCGACTACGAAGCCTGGTCGCCCGAGGGCTGATCGCTGCCCGCGATGCACAGACCGCTTTGCCTCGTCGCCATGACCGTGCTGCTGCCGCTGGCGGCTTGCGGCGAAGGCGAACCCGATAGTAACACGGTCGAAGTGCCGGTCGATACAGCCGTGCCGGCCGAACCCGAGACCGGCGACGATGCTGTCGAGGACCTCGCCGAAGCGACGCCGATGGCAGAGCGCGTTGCAACGATCGGCCTGCTGAACAAGCGCAACAATGTCAGCCAGGATTTCGAGATGAGGCCCGGCGAAAGCGTTGAGGAGGGGCCGGTCATCATTCGGCTCGAAGCGTGCGAACGCACCGCGCCTTACGAATTTCCGCAGGAAACGGGCGCTTTCGTTCAGGTCGACGTTCTCGGGCGCGGCCAGACCCAGCATTCGCGTGTCTTTTCAGGTTGGCTGTTCAAGCAGAACCCGAGCCTGAACGTCGTCGAACACCCGATTTACGATGTCTGGGTCAAGGATTGCGAGATGGCCTTTCCGGGCGAGGAATGAGGCCCGCCGCGTTGGCTGGCGAAGCGACGCCATGCCGCATCGAGCCATGAGCCTGGCTCACCCCGCGCCTTGGCGACCAGAGCAAGATAATCCTTCTGAGGCATCTCGACCGCTCCCATCGAGGCGAGATGGTCGGTCATGAACTGGCAGTCGAGCAGGGCGTATCCCGCCTCGCGCAGCATCGCCACCAGCCAGCATAGCGCAACCTTGCTGGCATTGTCCGCGCGGGCGAACATGCTCTCACCACAGAACACCCTGTCGAACGCGACGCCGTAAAGCCCGCCGACCAGTTCGCCGTCGAGCCAGCACTCGATCGAATGGGCATGGCCGGCCCGGTGAAGGTCGACATAGCTGGCAACGATCCTCTCGCTGATCCAGCTTTCCGGATGGCCCGGCCGCGGCTGTGAACAGGCGCGAATGACGTCTTCGAAAGCTTTGTCGAGCGTGACCTCATAGCGATCCGATCGCACCACCTTGCGAAGGCTTTTCGACACATGGAGCCCGTCCAGCGGAATGATTGCCCGGTCACGCGGCTCGACCCAGAAGATGTCCTGGTCCTCACGCGTGTCCGCCATCGGGAAAATCCCGCTGCGATAGGCCAGCAGCAGGGTCTCGACCGGAATAGGAGCGCGAAAGGGCGAATGCATAGCCTGTCATATCACGACATGGCGGCACCACCATCCATGATGCGACAGGGTGTGGCAATCGCATGTTGCCTATCGCTGCGACCTCGGATAAAGCGCGCGCCTGCTGCAGGGGTGTAGCTCAGTTGGTAGAGCATCGGTCTCCAAAACCGAGGGCCACGGGTTCGAATCCTGTCACCCCTGCCATTTTCTTCAAATCTTGCCATAAGACGCGCCAGACGCATGAACGGCAGATTCGATCTCTTCCATCCGGCAACGGCACAGGCTGACAGGTTCGCTCACGGCGCGCCTCGGTCTGTCGAGCGCTGCGTGTAGAGTGCCCGAGATGGAAGAGGCTGCACCTGTTTACGACCTGGCCGTCATTGGCGGCGGCATTAATGGCACCGGAATCGCTCGCGACGCCGCCGGGCGCGGGGCCAAGGTGCTGCTGCTGGAGGCGAAAGACCTCGCCAGCGGTACCTCATCCAATTCAAGCAAGCTGATCCATGGCGGGCTGCGCTATCTGGAGCATTACGAGTTCGCCCTTGTTCGCGAGGCGCTCAGTGAGCGTGAGCGGTTGTGGGCCATTGCACCGCATATCATCTGGCCGATGCGATTTGTGCTGCCGCATGTGAAGGGCCTGCGTCCGCGCTGGCTGCTGCGGTTGGGGCTGTTTCTCTACGATCACATCGGCGGGCGGGACAAACTGCCCGCCACGGCCAGTGTCGACCTGCGTGAGCACGAAGCGGGCGAGCCGCTGAAGAGCGTGTTCACGAAGGGATTTATATATTCCGATGCGTGGGCCGACGATGCGCGGCTCGTTGTGCTCAATGCGCGCGATGCGGCGGACCGCGGTGCCGAGATCCGCACGCGCTGCCGGGTCACGAACTTCACGCGAGAGGCCGATGGCTGGAGGATCGAGGCGGGCGGGGAAACCTTCTTCGCCCGGGCATTGGTCAATGCGGGCGGACCGGGTGTGCTCGGCGTGCTAGAAGCAGGGCGCATATCCGACAGGCGCGCGATGCGACTGGTACGCGGCTCGCATATCGTCGTACCCAAGCTGTTCGACCACGAATATCCCTATTTCTTCCAGCTTCCCGACGGGCGAATTTTCTTCGCGATACCTTATGAGCGCGACTTCACGCTGATCGGCACGACCGATGCGGACCATGAGGGATCGCTCGACGCCGTGGCGGCCAGCAAGGATGAGATCGCCTACATCTGCGACGGGGCAAATCGCTTCTTCCGCAAGCAGGTGACCCCAGACGATGTCGTATGGAGCTATTCTGGCGTGCGCCCGCTGATCGACGATGGATCGGGCAAGCCCGAGGCCGCGACGCGTGGATACAAGCTGGAGCTGTCGCCGCAAAATCAAGGTGCGCCGCTGCTCAACGTCTTCGGTGGCAAGCTGACCGTCTATCGCCATCTCGCCGAAGAAGCCGTCGATGAACTCACCGACCGCCTTGCCTCGCTCGAAGGTCCGGGCTGGACCGACACCGCGCCGCTGCCCGGTGGTGACTTCGCCGTTGATGGCGTCGCTCGCCTGATCGAGCAGGTGCAGGCGCGCTATTCCTTCCTCGATGCGGTGCAGGCCGAACGGATGGTGAAGACCTACGGCACCGAGGTTTTCGCCATCTTCGGCGATGCGGAAACGCTTTCCCATTGCGGGCGCGATTTCGGCCACGGTCTGACTCAGCGCGAGGTGGATCATCAACGCCAGCGCGAATGGGCCATGACCGCCGAGGATGTCCTGTGGCGGCGAACAAAACTCGGCTTGCGCTTCACTGCGGAGCAGCGCGCCGAACTCGAACGTTACATGGAAGATGAGAGCGCCGGACGCACTTGACCGGCTCCGGCTGGCACGTCCTGCGATCGCGCTCCCGAGGAACAATCTGCCTGCCCTCGCTTTGGTAGAGAAAGCGCGCCCGGCCCAACGCTCCGCTTGCCGGCCCCCATTACAAGGCACCTTTCCCACATGAAGCAAATTGCTGACGGCTTCTGGAACATCCGAGGTTCCTTCAAGATCGCCAAGGTAGTCGATATCGGAACCCAGATGTCTGTGGTCCGGCGGACCAATGGCCGATTTCTCCTGCTCGACAGCTACGCCGTCGAAGGCGATGACAAGCGGGAACTGGTGGAATTGACCGATAACGGCGCTGCTATCGACGCGATTATCAACGTCCACCCCTTCCACACGCTGCACTGTTCGAAACTGCACGACCTCTTCCCTGCGGCGCGCATGGTCGGGACCGCGCGGCACAAGCGCGAGGTGCCGGACATCAAGTGGGATGCGGGCGTGATCGAAGACGAGGCGATGCAGGCCGAGTTCCAGGATGACCTGGATTTCTCGAAGCCCGCTGGCCTCGACCTCGTGACCGATGACGACAGCGTGCATGCCGCGTCGATGCTGGTTCGGCACAAGGCGAGCGGAGTTGTCCATGTCGACGATACCTTCAACGTGCTGGCGGCGCCCGGCGTGCTCGACCGGCTGGTTCCCCATTCCAGCCTCAAGTTCCACCCCAAGCTCGCAGACGCGTTGCAGCCGCGCGCCGGTGCGGCAGACGAATTCGCCAAATGGGCGCGAGACATTGCCGAGCGATGGGCGGGCACTCCGGTGGTTTGCGCCGCGCATTCGGCAATCCGCGAATTCGAGCAGGATGGTTGGCGCGAAGAAGTGCTCGAGGCGCTTTCCGATGTGGAAGACAAGCTGGAAAAGCACCGCTCCCAATTCGGCTGAACCTGATTCTGCCCCGTCCCCCAATTCTTGAAGCCGAAGGAAAGCCAATGGCTCACAACACCAGTTCCAGCATCGCACCTTTGCGCGACCCAGACGGAAAAGGCACATGGTCGTGAGCGATAGCCTGACCTGCGATGTCGCCGTGATCGGCGCCGGTACAGCCGGCCTCGCTGCCGAACGCGCGGCGCGCAAGAACGGCGCGTCGACACTCCTGATAGATCCGGAGTTTCGCGGAACACTGTGCGCCAATACCGGCTGCATGCCGTCCAAGCTGCTCATCGCTGCGGCCAAGGAGGCGAGCAGGATCGGTCAGGCGCACACCTTCGGGATAGAAGTTGGCGAGATGCGGATAGACGGGCCGGCGGTGATGCGCCGAGTGCGCTCCGAACGCGACCGCTTTGCCCGCCTGACGCGCGAATCCTTCGACGATTTGCCTGATGGCGTTCTGATCCAGGCCTGTGCAAGCTTCGACGGGCCGAACCGGCTGGTCCTCGATGACGGTCGCGCGATCGAGGCCAAGGCGATCGTAATCGCGACAGGATCGACTGCGGCGATGCCCGGCCCCTTCGCCGAGCTCGGCGACCGCGTGCTGACCAATGAAAGCGTTTTCGAACTCGAAGACCTCCCCCGTCGTCTGGCAGTGGTAGGTTCAGGTTCGATCGGCCTCGAACTGGCACAGGCCTTTGCGCATCTCGGGGTGGACGTGGCGCTGTTCGATCGCGGCGATAGGCTCGGTAAGATCCGCTGCCCGAAGGTGCACGACGCGCTGCATGAGATCATCAGCGCGGATATGGCAGTCCATCTGGGCGTCGATGTGACGCCTGAACGCACCGATGACGGTGTGCGCGTTTGCTGGAGCGGCAATGGCGATAAAGAGGGCGAGGCGACCTTCGACCTGTTGCTGGCCGCTCTCGGTCGCCCGCCGCATCTGGACGGGCTTGAATTGGAGAAAGCCGGACTGGAATGCGACGATAACGGCGTTCCATGCCACGACCGCGCAACGATGCGATGTGGCGAAAGTTCGATCTTCATAGCGGGTGACGTGGCGGCAGACCTGCCGTTGCTGCACGAGGCGTCGCATGATGGTGCAATCGCCGGTCGCAACGCGGCGGCGCTACCGGTCATGATCGAGACCGAACGGCACGTGGCCTTCAGCCTAATCTTTACCGATCCGCCGCTCGCCAGGATCGGCGAGGGAGAGGATGACGGCGCGATCACCGGGACGGCCGACTATTCGGATCAGGGCCGCGCGCGGGTCGAGGCCCGCAATGAGGGTGTCGTGACGCTTTATGCCGCTGCGCCCGACGGAAAGCTGATCGGGGCCGATCTTGTTGCGCCCGGCGGCGATCATCTTGCCCATATCCTGACCTGGGCAATCCAGAGAGGAACCACAGCGAGCGAGCTGCTGGAGATGCCGTTCTACCACCCGACTCTGGAAGAAGGGCTCAAGAACGCGCTGCGCACGATCTGCTCCGCTACTCCGATTTCGCTGCCGCAGGATCAGGATACCGGAACCCCGCCCGGAGCTTGACCGCGCGATAGCGTCGGCTTGTCATCCTGTCGGACAATCATCCCGATACCTTGTGAGCGCTCAGGAATGTGAGTTCGCGTAGCTGTTCGGGGTCTGGCAACGCCAACCCGGTGAGGTCGGCGATACCGGTAATCCTGTCCGTGCAATCATCGCTCCCCAAGACGATCGGGAAGGGGGCCACGCGCTCGCCGAGGGAGAGCGAGTAGAAAGCCTGAACGATAGGAGCGGCCCTTGGCGTCGTGTCCAGATCGATGACCATCGCTAGCAGCCCGCTTTCAAGCTCGACAAACGAACCGATGGGATAAAGTCCGACGGATTCGATGAACTCGCGCAGGATCGCGGGGTCGAATGCGCCCTCCATAGACTGCATTGCCCGCACGGCCTTCGCCGGATCCAGCCCGCCCGCCTGCTCGGCGGGGTTCAGGAGTTGGTCGAACGTGTCGCAAATAGCCGCCATCTTGCCGAGCCTGCCAATGGCCTCACCGGCAAGCCCGTTGGGAAAGCCGCCTCCATCGATCCTCTCGTGATGGTGCAGGCATGCTTCAATCACACATTCGGGCAGATCGGTGTCATTGCTCAGCGCGCGAAAGCCGAGCATCACGTGCTGCTCCCACAAGGCGGGATCGGAGCTGCGAGGATCGCGGTTCGCCGCTGCCGGAGGCCGGGTCAGGTAACTCACTCCGATATCCAGCAAGAGGCCCGCGAGGCCGGCTTCGTGTGCTTCGGTGGCCGACAGCTTCATCTTGCGGGCCAGTGCGACCATCAGGGCGCTGACGGCGAGCGCGTGGTTATACGCCCATTCGTTCCTGAGCTTGCAGCGCATCAGCCCGCCAAAGGCATTCGGATTGCGCCTGATCGAGAGCAATATGTCGCTCACCACAGGCTCCAGCGCGTTGACATTCAGCGCTTTTCCGAGGCGAGCAGAGGTAAAGACCTGGCGCAGCTTTACCTGGGCGCGCTCGCTGACAGCCTGCGCTTCGCTCAGTTCGACCTTCGTCGAAGCGGGGTTATCAGCCTTCCTCGCGCGGGAGCTGATGGTCCGGGCCCGGTTCCTGGATTGAGGTTCGAATACCTTGCCAGATCCCGCACAGTGGCCACTCTTCGCGCTCACCGTTTCCTCGATATCCTTGCCGCGCTCGGTATCGATAATGACAGCAGAGAGCTTGCTCGATTGCAGGGTTACAAGCTGGTCGCCGGTTTCGATCAGGAATTTCGACCGCCAGAATGGGTGGTCGAACCATGCTCCCTCCATCTTGTGGACGAACATACCTACATCAAGTTCGTTCAGAACAAGTCGCCGCAACACGTTCATCGCTCCGATAGCCAGTAACTCCGAGTTGCCGTCCTATGCCGGAGAGGTTCCGGTCGGAATACAGGCGGACCTAGTGAAATCCCGTAGAGGATGGGACGGCAGAATTAGCCAACGATTGTGGTTCGCAAACCCGATCTGAAGTGCTGCCCGCTCGAAAAAGCACGCGATTTTCATCAGGAACCTTGAGCGGTGATCTCTAAGCGGTTTTTCGTAGGCCCGTTCTGTACCGCATTTAAACACCATCCCCTAGCAAGCCTGACGCAGTCGGGGCGGCGCTGGTCCTTCCCGCTGGGTGTCCATCACTCACTTCGACAGGATAGGGAATGGTTAGATCAAGTAGTAACGCGCCGGGTTTGGCTGGCTGGTTGTCCAAACGGTCGATCAATCAACGGCTCGGTATCCAGGCGACCGCGTCGATTGTCCTCAGCCTGATCCTAGTCGCGATCCTCGCTGGCAGCTTCTTCCTGGAATCGAAGATGCTGGACCGGGGCGATCACCTTTCCGACAAGGCGCTGCATTCGGCGCTGCTGGAAAAGGACTTCGCTTCGCTCGAGCGCGATGCCTTCCGCTACGCGCTCAGGGGAGACGCGCAAACGCGCGAGACCTTTGAAAGCAACGTCGTAGACATGCGCCAGGCGATCTCCGACATGGATGCGCGCATGGAGGAGGGGGACCGTGAACTCCTCACCCGCGTGGCATCGCTCAACGAAACGTATGTCGAGACCGTTTATGCCGTGGTTGCCTCCGGTCGACCGGGCGCCGCTGGCACGAACCGTATTTCCGAGGCAGGCGGCGACGTCGACAGCGCGATCGAAGCGATCCGGGACCCGTCCATCGCTCAATCGCTGGAGCATTCGGAAGTCGAGGCAGCCCACTCGCTCCAGATCATGGGGATCACCGTGGCGCTTGCCTTGCTGGTAGGGATCATCTCGTTCTTCCTTGCGCGCGCGATCCGCAGGGCGATTTCCAGCGAGCTCGGCTCCATTTCCGGTGCCATCGGCCGTATCCTCAAGGGCGATCTCGATGTGCGCATCGAGCATGCCGAGCGGACCGACGATGTCGGCGAGCTGGCCCGCGCGGCTGTCGAGCTTCGCAACACGACCGAGCTCAAGCGCCAGGCCGATGAAGACATGAGCCAGATGGCAGAGCGCGTCGGCGAATGTCTGCAGCGCATGTCGCAAGGCGATCTTACCACGCATCTGGGCGAGTTGAGCGACAGCTATTCGGGCCTGCGCACGGACCTGAACACCACGATCCAGCAGCTGCACGATACGCTGGTCGGTGTGGCGCAGAGCGCGAACACGATCAGGGTCGGCTCGAACGAGATCAAGCAGGCCTCGGACGATCTGGCCTCGCGCACCGAGAACCACGCGGCAGAGCTTGCCCGGACTTCGGAGGCGGTCGACCAGATTTCGGAAATGCTTTCGGAAACCGCCAGCGGTGCGGCGCAGGCTCGCAACGACGTGACCGAAGCCATGAACGAAGCCAGGCTCGGCGGGGAAGTGATTGCCAGCGCAGTTGCAGCCATGGGCGAGATCGAGGGGTCGACCAGTCAGATCGAGGAAATCATCTCGGTCATCGACAACATCGCTTTCCAGACGAACCTGCTCGCCCTCAATGCGGGCGTCGAAGCGGCTCGCGCAGGCGCTTCGGGCAGCGGCTTTGCCGTTGTCGCGAACGAAGTGCGTGCGCTCGCCCAGCGCTCTGCGGAGGCGGCGAAGGATATCAAGACCCTGATCGAGCGTAGCTCGAACCAGGTGTCCGAAGGGGCCGGCATGGTTCGCAAGACCGGCGACGTCTTCGAACGGATCATTGCGAAGATCGGCGTAACCACTTCGCTGGTCGAGACCATCAGCTCCAAGGCGCAAGAACAGGTCGACAATATCCAGGACACCAACAAGGCGATGCGCAGCATGGACATGGTGACGCAGCAGAACGCGGCGATGGTCGAGGAAAGCAACGCGGCAGCGCACAACCTCGCTACCGAGGCGAACAACCTTGCCGCCGTCGTCTCCGCCTTCGTCCTCAACCAGTCCAGCGCCCAATCCAGCGTTCAGCCGAGTGCCCTGCCAGCGATGAAAGTCGTGGCGCAAGCGCCGCGGTTCGAAGAGCCTGCGCCTGCCCCCCAGCCGGCACCGGTTCCGATGACGGACGGCAACCTTGCCTATGACGCAGACGACTGGAGCGAATTCTAGCAAGCGACGCGGCCGGCGCAGGGTCAATCGAGCGCCGGCGATCTGAACTCACAACCCAGAGGTATATCATGAAGAAGCACGCTATTGCTGCGGCGCTGACCGGCACCGCCATGTCCATTTTCGCCGCACCGGCGATCGCGCAGGACCGGGAAAGCCCGACCTTGCAGGACGCCATCGGTTCGGACGATTTCGAGATCAGCGCGAGCGTTCGCACTCGCTATGAATCCTACGAAAACCCCTTCCGCAGCAGCGGAGCAGAGGCAGCCGACCTGCTCAGTTTTCGTACCATCGTGAAGGCGGAATACGATGCCGGCCCGATCCGCATCGGTGGACAGCTGCAGGACGCTCGCGCCTATTGGGCGGATGCCGGGACGCGGATCTCGACGGCTGACGTCAACGCTCTCGAACTGGTCGAGGCTTATGTGACCGCCGAATTGGGAGACGCCTTTGGCGGTGGTTCGACGACCGAATTGACCGCGGGACGCTTCCTGATGAAGCTGGGGTCGAAACGTCTCGCCGCGACGCCTGGCTTTCGCAACACGGCCAACGGTTACACCGGGGTGCGCCTCGACTGGAGCGGACAGAACGGGAAACAGTCCTTCACCGGTTTTTACACGCTGCCACAGCAGCGCCTGCCCTCGGACCGGGCGAGCCTGCTCGACAACCATGTCGAATGGGACCGCGAGTCGGACGACCTGCAATTCTGGGGCGGCATTTTCTCGACCCCGCTGGCGGACTCCGGCACGAAGCTGGAACTGTACGGTTACGGGCTGGACGAGGATGACCGCGCCGATCGCGCGACCCGCAATCGCCACCTCGTGACGATCGGTTCGCGGCTCTACTCAAAGAGCAAGCCGGGCAAGGCTGATTTCGAGATCGAGGGTGCCTATCAGGACGGAACCATCCGATCATCCAAGGCCGCAGACGCGCCGAAGCTCGATGTTTCGGCCTACACGCTGGCCGCCGAACTCGGATACACGTTCGACCATCCGGCACGTCCGCGCCTTTCGGTGATGGCCGATATCGCCAGCGGCGATGATCCCGGCAGCGGCAGCTACAACCGTTTCGATACGCTGTTCGGCATCCGGCGTGGCGAATGGGGCCCGTCGTCTTCACTCTACGGGCCGCTGAGCCGCAACAATATCCGCGATATCGGCGTCCGGTTCGAGATCAAGCCGTCTTCCCGCCTCGACGCCTTCGTCGCTGCGCGCGCCGCATGGCTCGACGAACGAACCGACAGCTTTGCGAAAACCGGCATTGTCGATGCTACCGGCCAAAGCGGTCGCCATGCCGGTGAACAGGTCGAAGCGCGAGTGCGCTACTGGATCGTGCCCGGCTTCATCCAGCTGGATGTTGGCGGAGCGGTGCTGGCCAAGGGCGAATTCCTTCGCACGGCGCCAAACGTGATCAACGCCGACGACACACGCTATGGATATGCGGACCTGTATTTCAAATTCTAGGCGGCGCCGGTGAAACCGGCCCACAGCTTGCAGTTCGGGGGCGGGGCCTCCGAACTGCACCACCTCTGCATGGAAGGTTCGTCGGTGCGACTGTGTCGGCTCGCATCGCCCGGAACCTAACGTATGTTATTTCGCCCACGACAGTTCTCCTGACACATGGCTTCAGCGATCGCATCGTCGCTGAACAAACAGGAGACCGTTGATGAGCGACGACCACGACCGGTTCGACAATTTCAGCCGCCGCACTCTGATGAAAGGCGGCGCGGCGGGCGCGGCGATGTTGCCGATGGGAGCCCGGGCGCAATCGATGAGCGCTGGCGGCGCTTCCGCTACCGGACCGTCGGTGCAGCGCATCGAAGTCTCGCTCGATATCAACGGGCAGCGGCGCGATCTCACCATCGATACGCGCTCCACCTTGCTCGACGTCCTGCGCCACGAGCTCGAACTCACCGGGTCGAAAAAAGGATGCGATCACGGCCAGTGCGGAGCCTGTACCGTTCATGTCGACGGACAGCGCACCCTCTCCTGCCTGACCCTGGCCGCGCAGGCCGAGGGCACCAAGGTCGTCACCATCGAGGGGCTGAGCGACGAGGACAACCTGCACCCGATGCAGCGTGCCTTTGTCGAAAACGACGCATTCCAGTGCGGATATTGCACGCCGGGGCAGATCATGTCGGGCGTGGCCTGCATTACCGAAGGGCATGCGGGCAGCGATGCGGAGATCCGCGAATACATGTCGGGCAATTTGTGCCGCTGTGCTGCCTATCCTAACATTGTCGCCGCCGTGAAGCAGGCGCGTACCGAGATGGGGGGCTGATCCGATGCGCCCATTTTATTACGAACGCGCCGAAACGGCTGTCGGCGCAGTCGCTTCCTCGGGTCCGGGCACGCACTATCTTGCCGGGGGCACCACGATGGTGGACCTCATGAAGCTGGATGTTCAGCGCCCCACGCGCCTCGTCGACATTTCCGGGCTGGAAGGTGGGCGCTATGACTTCATCCGGTGGGACGGCGATGCCCTGCGCATCGGCGCGCTGACCACGATGGCGAAGCTGGCGGATGACGAACAGGTGCGCCGCCGTGCTCCGGTTCTGTCCGATGCCCTGTGGCTCGCGGCGAGCCCGCAAATTCGCAACATGGCGCGCATCTCCGGCAATGTGCTGCAACGCACGCGCTGCCCCTATTTCCGCGACACCAGCTACGCGCAATGCAACAAGCGCGTGCCCGGCTCGGGCTGCGCTGCGCTGGACGGCGGGGTGACCCGCCATCACGCGGTGCTGGGCACGTCGGACCAATGCATCGCCACCTATCCCGGCGACTTCGCACAGGCGTTGATCGCTCTGGACGCGGTGGTGGAGATCCTGTCACCCGACGGTCCGCGTTCGGTGCGCTTTGCCGACATGCATGTCTTGCCCGGTGGGAAGCCGGACCGGGAAACCATGCTGAAAGAAGGGGACCTCATCGTCGCCTTTTCCATCGAGGATGCCGCTTTCCCCCGCTCGAAATACCTGAAGGTCAGGGACCGCGAATCCTACGCCTATGCGCTGGCATCCGCCGCCACCGCCCTGCGGATGGAAGGCGATACGGTCGCCGATGTGCGGCTCGGACTGGGCGGTGTCGCGACCGTGCCATGGCGCGCGAAAGAAGCCGAAGCGTCCTTGCGCGGAGGGCCGCTGGACGAAAGCGCGCTGGAACGCGCGGCGCAAATCGCCTTCGCCGGCGCAACCACGACCGAAGAAAACGCGTTCAAGGTCGACCTGGGCAAACGCACCATGGTGCGCGCGCTGCTCGAAACCGCACGGATGGAGGGCTGATAGAATGGCTCAGGACTACACACCGGTTCCCGCTTCCAAGGACAATATGGGCAAGCCCGTCGCCCGCTACGAAGCGCTGCAGAAAGTCACAGGCGCAAAAATCTATGCCGAAGACCTGCCTGTTCCGGGTCGCCCGGCCTATGCATGGATGGTGACATCGGGAATTGCGAAGGGCCGCATTACGGCGATCGACGATACCGAGGCGCGTGCGATACCCGGCGTGCAATTGATCGTGACGCACGAAAATGTCGGGCAACTGGGAAAGCTGGAGACGTTCGCCAATGGCGGCCTGGCGATTACCGAAGTCGGCCCGTTGGCCGGTCCCGAAGTGCACCATGACGGACAGCCCGTCGCCCTGATCGTCGCGGACACGTTCGAAGCGGCGCGCGAAGCCTCTTACAAGCTCGCGATTTCCTATGCCGAAGAAAGCCCTACCGCCACTTTCGGCGATGCCGGTGCGACCGAAAAAGCGCTGGGCGATATCAATCCGGAATACGAGCCCATACGCTTCAACGATGCCGAGGCTGCGCTGGCTAATTCGGCGCATACGATCGACGCGGAATATCGGACGCCGATCCAGCATCACAACCCTATCGAGCTGTTCTCGACCACGGCTTATTGGGAAGGCGGGCGCCTCGTCCTGCACGAGCCGAGCCAATATGTCTGGGGGCTCAAACATTCAGCCGCCGACCTGATGCAGGTCGATGCGGACAATGTCCGGGTCAAGTCGCCCTTCGTCGGCGGAGCCTTCGGATCGAAAGGCGCGGTGACGCACCGCACGGCTCTGGCCGCGTTGGCTGCGAAGCGGCTGGGCCGACCGGTCAAGCTGGTGGCCATGCGCGACCAGGGCTTCACTCATTCAGGCCACCGCCAGGAAACCCGCCAGAGCGTGCGCCTCGGATGCGATGCGAATGGCCGCCTGACCGGATACGATCACCGCTCTTGGGAGTTCACGGCCCGCACGACGCCCTATTACAACGGGGGTCTCGACAAATGTGCGGCGATGTATGCCTTCGATGCCGTGCGCACCGACGAATATGTGGTGCAGGGCGATCGCAACGTGCCGACCTTCATGCGTTCTCCGGCGGAGGTGCCGACCATCTACGCTCTGGAAGCTGCGATGAACGAGCTTGCCGCAGAAGCCGGGATTGATCCCGTGGAATTCCGCAAGATCAACGATACGCGGGTCAACCCGGTCAACGGTGCGCCCTACACCTCCCGCTCACTGAACCAGTGCCTGGACGCGGTGGCCGACAGCTTTGGATGGACTGGTCGAGATCCGCGTCCGGGCTCGATGCGCGAAGGCGACTGGCTGATCGGCTGGGGATGCTCGATGGCGATGTATCCGACGCAAATGGGCCCCTCGACCGCTCGATTGATCGTGCGCCGCAATGGCAGCGCGCTGATCGAAGTTGCAGCGCACGACGTGGGCACGGGCTGCTACACCATTGCCGCGCAGGCGGCGGGCGAGCGGCTGGGCATCGATCCACAGCGCATAGAAGTGCGCATGGGCGACAGCCGTCTGCCTCCCGGTCCGATCTCGGGCGGTTCGATATCCACCGCCAGTGTCACCAGCGCGGTGGCCAATGCGTGCGACCGGATTGTCGAGGAACTGGGCCTGTCATCCGATGCCTCGACCGATGAACGTGCGGCGGCGATGGCCGGAATGAGCGAGCCCGAAATCGAAGTGCTCGGCCGCTGGACTCCGCCGGGCATGGGCGAGGATGCCTTGCAGGCGATGTATGACGGCGGCGTTCGGATCACGGGCGGTAATATGGACGAGCGGACCATGTTCGCTTTCGGAGCGGAGATGGTCGAAGTGCGCGTAAACGAGCGCACGCGCGAAATCCGTGTGCCGCGCATCCATGGCGCCTTTGCCGCAGGGCACATCATGAACCCGCGCACCGCCCACAGCCAGTATCTGGGCGGACTGATCTGGGGAATCGGCAGCGCTCTTC
This sequence comes from uncultured Erythrobacter sp., assembly GCA_947494705.1. Lineage (GTDB taxonomy): Bacteria > Pseudomonadota > Alphaproteobacteria > Sphingomonadales > Sphingomonadaceae > Erythrobacter. The sequence goes on along the minus strand of CANLVN010000005.1, from coordinate 34,110 downwards.
ACGAGGCGACCGAAATCGATCACAAGCGCGCGCGCTATACCAACGACAATATCGCGGAATATCTGATCCCGGTGAATGCCGATATCGGGGAAGTGAATATCGTCATGGTCCCCGAACGCGACGACGAGATAAACGTGCTGGGCGTGAAGGGTATCGGCGAGCTGGCCAATGTCGGCACGCCCGCGGCCATCACCGATGCCATCTGGCATGCAACCGGCACGCGCATCCGCGACCTGCCGGTTCGGCTGGAAAAGCTGTTGTGACGCCTTAGCCTTTGCCAAGCATTCGCATGTGATAGCCATGATCGCCGAATTGCGCGTCATAGGCGAGCAGGCGCTTGTGATAATGGCCCACGTTCAGTTCGTCGGTCAGGCCCAGCCCACCATGAATCTGGATCGCGCTTTCGCCGATCTCGCGCCCGGTCTTGCCCAGCTGGCCTTTCAGCACGTGGATGTCGCGCGCGCCCAGGCCGCCGGAATTGCCGAGCGCGGTGGTGTAGAGCATCGTCGCCAGCGCGCGGGTGTAAGCGATCTTCATGTCGGCGAGGCGGTGCGCGATCGACTGGAAACCTGCGATCGGCTGGCCGAATTGCTTGCGGGTCATGGCGTATTCGCCGCTGATCTTCACCAGCGCCTCCATCGCGCCGACCGCCTGCGCGGACTGGACGATGATAACGTGGCCGATAATGCGGTTTAGCGTTTCTCCCGCATCCTCGATCAGCAGCTTGGCGGACACATCGTCGAAGCGCATATTCGCCGCAGCGAAGCCGTCGATGGTGGTATAAGGCGCGGCTGCAAGCCCCGCCGCTCCCGGTTCGACCGCAAACAGCGCGAGCGGCCCGCCATCGCCCATGCGGGCCGCGACAACGAGGATGTCGGCCTGCGCTCCGGCGACCACCAGCCGCTTTTCGCCGGTCAGTGTGTGACCGTCACCCGACGCGCTTGACTGCATCGCGATCATCGCGGGCGAGGGGGTGCCGTTGCCTTCTTCGTAAGCGAAGGCGGCCACTGCCTCGCCTGCGGCAATCTTCTCGACCCATTCGTCCTCACGGCCCTCGGCCAGCGCCATCCCTGCGAGGATCACCGCATGGACGTAAGGCTCGACCACAAGATGCCTGCCGAAGCTCTGCGCGAAGGCGACCTGATCGTCGATCGAGCCGCCGAGCCCGCCCTGTTCCTCGCTGAAGGGCAGTGCCAGCAGGCCCAGTTCGGCAAACTGCGCCCACACATCCGCCGACCAGCCAGCTTCGGACGCCACCAGCGCCTTGCGCGTGTCGAAGTCGTAATTCTTCTCAAGATACCGCGCCACGCTGTCGCGCAGCATCGTCTGCTCGTCGGAAAAGCTGAAATCCATCGTCTCAGGCTCCAGCTGCCATGCCGCGCGCGATCAGGTCGCGCTGGACTTCGTTCGAGCCGGCATAGATCGTGGTCGCGCGGCTGTTGAGGTAAAGCGGCATGGCGATCAGGTCGAACTCGCTGCCCTGCGGTTCGACATTCGATCCGACGCGCAGCGCCTCCAGCTGTCGCGCCAGCCCCGACACGCCGGAAACCTGGCTCATCAGGACAGAGGCGCGCTGGATCAGCTCGGAATTGATGGTCTTGTTCATCGAAGGAAAGGCCGGATCGCGCGCGATTTCATGACCGCTGATCGCAAGCTTCTCGAAATGGCCGAGCGAGGCGATGTCCGCTTCCAATTCGCCGATATCGCGCTGGAACACCGGGTCATCGCTCATCATCCCGCCGAATGGCGAGGGCGTTTGCGACGCCGCTTCGCGCGCGCGCTCGATATAACGCATCAATGTCGGGCTCGCCGCATTGGCGCCGCCGCGTTCGTGGGTGAGCAGGTGCTTGGCGACGCTCCAGCCATCGTTTTCCTCACCCAGGCGCCCCGATTGCGGCACGCGGACATTGTCGAAGAACACCTCGCATTGTTCGGGAAAGCCGTCGAGCCCGACGATCGGGCGCACCTCCATGCCGGGATAGTCCATCCGGTCGAGCAGCAGGAAGGTAATGCCCTGCTGCTTCTTGCCCTCTGAACTGGTGCGCACCAGCATGAACATGCGATTGGCGTGGTGCGCGTAGGTCGTCCAGATCTTCGACCCGTTGATGATGTAATCGTCGCCATCGGCGTCGGCCCGGCAGGACAGCGAGGCAAGATCGCTGCCCGATCCCGGTTCGGAATAGCCCTGCGCCCAGAAATCCTCGCCGTTGAGGATCGGGGGCAGGTACTTCGCCTTCTGCTCCTCGGTGCCGAGATCGATCAGCAGCGGCCCGACCATGCCGAGGCTCTGGGGCAGAAGCGGAGGCAGGTCGGCCTTGCGATATTCCTCGGCGAAGATGAAACGCTGTTCGACGCTCCATCCGGTCCCGCCATATTCCTTCGGCCAATGCGGCGCGGCCCAGCCGCGATCGTAGAGCATCCGGTGCCATTCCATACATTCCTTGAACGGTGCAAAGACACTGGTCGTCTTGCGGCCCGCCTCGCGGATTGCAGGGGTCGGCGCGGTGGCGAAGAATTCGGCGACCTCGGCTCGGAACGCCTCAAGCTCGGGGGCGAAATCGACATTCATGGCAAAACCTTTTCAGTTTGGACGCGCCGCGCGCCGCCGCTTCAGCACTCTTATGACCAGCCAGATCAACACGAACGGGAGCAATAGGAAGGCTGCGAGCACCGCGTAAAGCCACGGGTAATTGTCGAGCATCCTCGACACGGTGTTGTTGAGGATTTGCCGCAGCGAATTGTACCCCTCCGGCATGGCCAGCACGCCGGTGCGCTCGGCATAGGCATCGTATTCCGACAGCAGGTCGGCGAGCACTTCAGGCTCGCGCGCTGAAAGGTCGGTCGTCTCTCCGGGATCGACGGCGAGGTTGAACAATCGCCACTGGTTGTCGCCCACCGGCGGCACGCTGCGGGTGATCTTGTAATCGCCTTTGTAGAGCGCCGAATTTCCCGAAACCTCGATCGCGCGCACTTCGTCGGGAGCATAGACGCTATCGACCTCTCCGGCGAGCATCGGCATTAGGCTGCGCCCGGTCATTCGTCGTGCTCCACCGGGCTCGATCGGTTCGACGCCCGCCCACTCGAGCAAGGTGGGCGCGATATCGGTGATCATTGCGGGCGCATCGGGTGTGGATGCCTCGATCCCCGGACCGGCCATGATCATGGGCACCCGCACGCCGCCTTCGGTCGAGTAGAATTTGAACCATGCCCCCGGTGTCGTCGTCGCGGCCGCCCATTCGGGACCGATGAAGCCCCAATGCCCCGGTCCGCCCATCGTCTCCAGCCCGATATCGTATCCGCTCAGTGCATGATAACCGGCCATGACGAGCGAGTCGTCGCCGCGCGAGGGTTCCGCGCCATTGTCCGAGCTGACCACGAAGATCGTGTTCTCATATTCGCCGGTTGCCTCGAGGTGGTCGATCAGGCGTCCGATGTGATGATCCATTGCCTCGATCATTGCGGCATGAACCTCCATGCGCGCGGCATAAAGCGCCCGCTCCTCGTCGGTGAGCGAATCCCAGGGGCGGTGGTCTTCGGGAAGAGCCGCCATCGGCGCACCTTCGGGAGCCAGCCCCAGTTGCTGCGCGGTTGCATGGCGCTCGGCCCGCAAGGCATCCCAGCCTGCATCATAGCGACCGGCATATCGATCGATGAATTGTTGCGGAGCCTGCACCGGGATGTGCACGGCCTGAAACGGTATGTAGGCGAAGAACGGCTTGGTGCTGTCGCTCTCGCCCAGATATTCGATGGTCTTGTCGATGAAGAAGCGCGAGGAATAGAAGTTTTCCGGCAGGCCCGTTTCCTCGCCATCCTCCCACCAGGGCGCGTCTTTGTAATACGGGATATAGGGGCGGTCCTCCCAATTGTCCGCGCCTGACGCCGCGAGCGCGAAGCTGCGGTCGAAACCGTGAGCCTGCGGCATTTCGTCGGCCGCTTCGCCGAGGTGCCACTTGCCGCTCATCAGGGTGCGATAGCCGCTTGCGCGCAAGTGGTCGGCAAGCGTCAGCACACCCTCCTCGAGCGCCATCGTGTAACCCGGCTTGCCCTTCTGCTCCGGCGGGAGGACCTCGGGTATGGTCGACACGCCGGTCAGGTGGTTGTCGAGACCGGTCAGCAGCATTGCGCGCGACGGAGCGCAAAGGGGCGAGGCTCGATAATGGGTCAGCATGGCGCCGCGTGCGGCGAGGGCGTCGATATGCGGCGTGCGCGCTTCGCCGCCATAGGCTCCGAAGTCCATCAGAGCGACATCGTCAGCGAGTATCAGGACGATATTGGGCGGCGTGTCGGTCTGTCGTGCAGGTTCGGGCGGCCCGGTGTCGATCTCGCCTCTTGTCCCGGTGAGCATGATTGCGGCCAGCACCGCCATCGCGCCCATGCAGATCCTTTTCGCCATGCCCGAACTCCCCTCCGGCCCGAAGGTTAGCGGCGCACGCAGCCCAAGGGAATGGCGAAAAGGCAACCGCAAATTGACGGTCCACGCCGCCCTGCTAGGTGTGGTTGCGTGAGCGAGGACGGGTCATCGGCGGGGAAAAGGCGAATTGCGCTTGCGGGGGCGAGCGGGACGATCGGGCGCGCGGTTGCGCGCACCCTGATGGAGGACGGGCACGAAGTCGTCGCTCTTGTGCGCAAGGGCAGTACAGTCCCCGACGAGCTTGCCGGATGCGACATTCGCGCTGTCGACCTGGCGGATTTGCCTGCGCTCACGGCCCTCATCGATGAAGAGCAGGTCGAGACGGTGATCTCCTGCATCGCCTCGCGCAGCGGCTCGCCCAGGGATGCCGAACGGGTCGATTTCCTTGCCAACCTGTCCCTGCTCAAGGCCGCGGAACAGGGGGAGTGCGATCACTTCATCCTGCTCTCTGCAATATGCGTACAACGCCCCATGCTCGCGTTTCAGCATGCGAAGATCGCGTTCGAGCGCGCGTTGAAGGCGTCGTCGCTGGACCATACGATCGTGCGCCCGACGGCATTCTTCAAATCGCTGTCGGGTCAGGTGGAGCGGGTGCGCAAGGGCAAGCCGTTCCTGCTGTTCGACGATGGCGAACTCACCCGTTGCAAGCCGATCAGCGACCGCGACCTTGCGCGCTTCATCGCCGATTGCGTGGTGGAGCCGGAAAAGCGTGGGCGCGTGCTGCCGATTGGCGGGCCGGGCCCGGCGATCTCCTTGCGCGAACAGGGCGAGATGCTGTTCGCCGCTGCGGGTCGCGAGCCGCGTTTCCGCTCCGTGCCGGTCGGGCTGTTCGGCGCGGCGGCACGCGTGCTTTCGCTGGGCGCGCCCCTATCGGGCTGGGCCGCGGAAAAGGCCGAATATGCCCGCATCGCGCGCTATTACGCGACGCAGAGCATGTTGGTGCTCGACGCGCAAACAGGCGAATACAGCGCCGATGCCACGCCTGAATTTGGCAGCGACACACTGGCCGAACACTACCGCGCGCTGATGGAGCGCGCCGATTCAGGCGCGGCGGCGTGAACGGCGATTTCCTACACTTGTGCGGGAGTGTATTTCGCTGGCCGATGATGCAGCCGAACTCCTTTTGCGCGGAAGTTGACACTTCCGGCGCGCCCTGTGGCTCCAAGGGGCTGATAAACAGGCGATATCGGGTGGGCGGCGGTTTTTCAAAAGGGGTGGGTGGCTGTTCCATCCCGCACGGGCAGAGGGGCTGGCGATGACCGGTAGCCTGCTCTTCACCCTGATAAGCTGCGCGGTGTTCATGGCGCTGGTCGGCTGGGTCAGCTGGTACATGACGCGCGGGATGGCCGATACGCGCGACGGCTACTTCCTCGCCGGGCGCGGGCTGGGTGCGGGCTTCATCGCCGGATCGCTGTTGCTGACCAACCTGTCTGCAGAGCAGCTGATCGGGCTGAACGGCTCGGCCTATGGTTACAACCTGTCGAGCATGGGCTGGGAGGTCACGGCGGCAGTGGCGACCATTGCGATGGCGCTGGTGTTCCTGCCCAAGTACCTTACAGGCGCCTTCACCACCTTGCCGCAGTTTCTGGGCGACCGCTTCGATGCGACCGTGCGGCGCATGTCGGTTGTGCTGTTCATGCTGGGATACGGGCTCGTGACCATCCCCAGCGTGCTCTATTCGGGATCGGTCGCGGTCCTGCTGCTGTTCGATGTGCAGGGTCTGACGGGGCTGGCCTACTTCCCGGCGCTGGTCGCGACGGTGGTGGTGATCGGACTGGTCGGAGCGGTCTATGCCGTCTTCGGCGGCCTGCGCGCGGTGGCGGTATCGGATACGCTCAACGGCATCGGGCTGCTCGTCATCGGCGTCTCGGTGCCGGTCTTCGCCCTGATCGCGCTGGGCGATGGGGACTTTGGAGCAGGGCTGGCGCAGCTGGGCAGCGAGCATACCGAGAAGCTCAACGCCATCGGCGATGCCGACGCGCCGACACCGTTCGGGACGCTGTTCACCGGCATGATCTTCGCCAACCTGTTCTACTGGTGCACCAACCAATACGTCATCCAGAGGACACTGGGCGCCAAGAGCCTTGCTGAAGGGCAGAAGGGGGTGCTGTTCTCGGGCTTCTTCAAGGTGCTGGTGCCGTTCCTGATGATGGTGCCCGGCGTGATCGCGTTCCACATGTACGGGCCGGGCCTTGGCACGATAGACGAGGCCTATCCTCGCCTGATCCGCGATGTGCTTCCGGTGTGGATGTCGGGCTTCTTCCTAGCGGTTCTGCTGGGCGCGGTGTTCAGTTCGTTCAACTCACTGCTCAACTCGGCGGCGACGCTGTTCGCCCTCGACATCTATGCGCCCGCGCGCGGGGACCGGCCCGGAGATGCCGAATTGGTCCGCGTCGCCAAGATCGCGAGCGTGGTGATCGCGCTGTTCAGCTTCGTGGTCGCGCCGCTGCTCTACTTCTCGCCCGAAGGGCTGTGGCAGATCATCCGCATCTTCACCGGCTTCTACAACATCCCCACCATCGTGATCGTGATCGTCGGCCTGTTCACGAGCCGCGTGCCAGCGCTGGGGGCGAAGATCGTGATCGTCTTCCACGTCGTCGCATACGGAGTGATCCGGTTCGCGCTGGCCGACGTGGTGACGCTGCACTTCATCCACCTCTACGCCGTGCTGTTCGTGATCGAGGTTGCCATCATGCTGGCATGTGGGTGGCTGCGACCGCGTGAAGAGGCCTGGCGGTTTACGCCCAATGCTCAGGTCGATCTGACCCCGTGGCGCTTTGCAAGGCCGCTCGCGGTCACGCTGCTCGCCTGCGTTGTGGCGACCTATCTGTTGTTCTCGCCATTGGGTGTAGCTTCGTCGGACGGGCCGGGGACGCTGTTCTCGTTGCTGATCGCAGCTCTGGTCGCTGCGACCATAGCCATCTGGGCTATTGCGTGGTTCAGGCAACCAGGCTCGCGAGCACCCGCCGCTTCCCCGAAAAGGGACGGCGGCCATGCATGACTAGGAAGTTGTCGATCAGCGCGACGTCGCCCGCCTGCCATGCGAGATCGCAGATCAACTCGTCGGCAATCGCGATAGCAGGGGCCATGTCCTCGGCGCTCATTGTCGAGCCGTCACCGAAGGTGATCGCCTTGCCGGGATCGTTGCGGCTGTCGGCCCAGCCGCGAAACGCCGCGATCAACTGGTTGAAGAAGGTCCGCCGCCCGTCGGGCAGCGTGCGCACGGCCTCCAGCACCGGCGTCGTCGCGCGCAGCGAGCCGTCATCCTGCCATTCCCAATCGTATCCGAGTTCGCGCAACCGCGCCTCGGCCTGCGACTTGTCATCGACGCTGAGCGTGCTCTTCCATGAGCGGCCCTGTCCCGACCCCGCATCGTCGGTGCCTGGCATCACGTTGGTGTAGCGCACCCCCTCGGCCTCGACCCGGGCGATGAAATCGGGAGCCTCGCTTTCCAGCCGTTCGAGTACCCGGTCCGACCGGCAAAGCGGAGTCGCCCCGCCTTCGGACGCAGCCACCTCGCAATAGAAGAACAGCCGCGAAGGATAGAGCGGGGTCTGCGCCATTTCGTGATGGAGGAATATCTCGGTCGAAGGCGGCGCTTCGTTCGCGGTAAAGACGCGCGCGGTCACATTGGTGCGTACCGCATTGCTGAGCGAATCCTCGTAGGTAAAACCGTGCTCACCATAGCCCTCGACGACCGCGTCGAAGGCCTGCGGGTCCGGCACGTCGAACCCTCGAAACAGCAAGGCACCCGCATCGGCGAGCGCGGCGTCCACCGCCTGTTTGTTCGCGGAAAGGAAGGCGGCAAGACTGCCTCCGCCCGCGATGATCGCGGGAAAGTCACTCATAGATCGGGTGGAACGAGTTGAAGTCGCTTTGCGTGAAAGAGCCCGGGTCGTTGAACCGCCGACCGCGCTTCAATCCGGTGATCGCGTCCATCTCGGCATCGGACAGGGACCAGTCGAGTACGTCGAGATTGTCGCGCATGTGCTCGGGGTCGGTGCTCTTGGGTATCACATGGGTTCCGCGCTGCACTCCCCAGCGCAGCACGACCTGAGCGGTGCTCTTGCCGTGCGCTTCGGCGGCGGCGCGAACGGCGGCCTCGCTCAGCGGGCTTTCGGTTTCCTCTGCCTTGCCCATCTCGACATAGGAATTGCCGCCGAAGGGTGAATAGGCAGTCACCGGGATGCCGTACACTTCGCGCGCCAGTCGCAGCAGCCGCTCCTGCGGCAGATAGGGGTGCAGTTCGACCTGGAGCATGCTGGGCTCGATCGTCGAATAGTTCATCAGGTCGTGGAGCAGCGCGGTGTTGTAATTCGCAACCCCGATCTGGCGCACAAGGCCCTTCTCGACGAGAGCCTCCATCGCGCGCCATGTCTCCTGCAACGGCACCTTCGCACGGCGCATTTGCGGGTTCTCAGCGTCAGGATCGTAAATCCAGTCGGGCGGATAGCGTTGGTCGATCGGCGTGAACTCGAGCGCGATCGGAAAGTGGATCAGGTAGAGGTCCAGTCGGTCGAGCCCGAGGTCGTTGAGGGTCTTGCGATAGCCCAGCTCGACATGTTCGGGAGCGTGAAACGTGTTCCACAGCTTTGAAGTGATCCACAATTCCTCGCGCGTGACGAGGCCATCGTCGATCGCTCGGGCGATGCCTTCGCCCACCTGCTTCTCGTTGCCGTAATCGGCGGCGCTGTCGAAATGGCGGTATCCGGCGCGAATGGCCTCGACCACGACATCGGCGGCTTCGTCCTTGGGAACTTTCCATAGGCCAAATCCGACTTGGGGGGCTTGTTCGAGCATTCAGGCGTCTCCTGTAAGATTGAGATCAACCGGCAGGCCCGTCGCTATACTTTCCTGCGCAGCGGCGCCCATCTGAACAGAGCGCCACCCATCAAGCGCACCGACGGCGGGGGGAGTTCCCGAAATCAGGGATCGGTGAAATTCCAGCAACTGATAATAGGTGGCTCCGTGGTGATCGCCCGCCGCCAACGCATCGTCGGGTGTCGCGACATTCTCGACGAACGGGCCGGACTTGTCGCGCGGCGACCAGGTTACCTTAGCACCGGGCAGCTTGACTTCGAGCTTGCCAACCGGGCCGACCGCGCTGATCTCTTCCTGTTCCTCCGATCCCTCGGCGAACATGCACAGGTCGAGCGCGGCGCGCGCTCCGCCAGCGAAGTCGACGAGCACGAACGCGTTGTCGATGATGTCCGGCACTTGCCCGTCATAGCGTTCGTCGAGATGGTTCACGTCCTGCGCACCGCTGGCAAAGATGCGCACCGGTTCGTCCTGCAGGATGTGGCGCATCAGATCGAAGAAGTGGCAGCATTTCTCGACAAGGGTGCCGCCGGTGTTGCGGTTGAAGCGGTTCCAGTCCCCGACTTTCTGGAGGAAAGGGAAGCGGTGTTCGCGGATGGCGAGCATCTTTATGTCGCCCGCTTCGCCCGCATGGACCCGCTCGATGAAGCGAGTGACGGGTGGCATGTAGCGATATTCGAGGCCGACCCAGAAAAGGTTCGGATAGGCCTTCGCCTTGCGCGTCAGCACCACGGCTTCATCGATCGCGGTGCACATCGGCTTTTCCATCAGGATTGCGCAGCCTGCATCCATGACCGGGCGCACGACATCATAATGTGTATAGTTGGGCGACGCGATGATGACCGCATCCGGCTCGACCTCGGACAGCATGGCGCTGTTGTCCTCGAACAGCGCGACGTCCTGTCCCAGTGAGGCTGCATGCGCCTGCGCTTCCTGCCGAGAGCCAGCGTCCGGGTCGGCAATGGCGACCAGTCGGGCATCGGGCACCAGAGCAAGGTTGGACATGTGTTCGCGGCCCATCATGCCGCAGCCGATGATGGCGTAGGTTCGCATTTCATCCATAATCGGTGGGCCGTAATCGAAACGCGAGCCCGGTCAATTGCATCCGGGATTGCACGCAGACATGACAAGTTTCGTGCAGAGCCGATTTACACATATAAAAATATCTTTATATGTGCCTTCCAGATGTCGATCGACGCTATCTTCAAGGCTCTTGCCGACCCGACCCGGCTGCGCATTGCGCGGCTGCTTTCGGCGATGGAGCTTGCGGTCGGCGAACTTGCACAGGTCCTTGGGCAGAGTCAGCCGCGCGTATCGCGCCATGTCGGCATTCTGTGTGACGCAGGCCTTGCCGAACGACGCCGTGAGGGTAGCTGGGTGTTTCTTCGTGCCGTTGGCGGTGAGGATGCCGGGCCGGTTCTGGCCGCGCTTGACCGGCTGCTCGCCACAGCCCAGGCACAACATCCCGAGTTTGCCGAGCAATGCGCCGCCGATCGTCGCAAGCTTGCCGCGATCCGCTCCGCACGTGACAGCAACGCGGAGAACTATTTTGCCCGCCATGCCGGCGAATGGGACGAACTTCGCGCGCTGCACACACCCGACATCGAGGTCGAGGACGAACTTGCCCGCGCGCTGGCCGATGCTCCGCTGGGTGCGGTGCTGGACATCGGAACCGGTACCGGGCGTATGGCCGAACTGTTCGCCGACGACGCCGATCACATCGTCGCGCTCGACAAGAACCTCGAAATGCTTCGGGTCGCGCGGGCAAAACTCCAGCACCTACCAACCGCGCAGGTCGAACTGGTACAGGGCGACTTTGCAGACCTGCCGTTCGCCGCTGCCAGCTTCGACACCGTCCTCCTGCACCAGGTGCTCCATTTCGCACAGGACCCCGAACTTGCCATGACCGAGGCGGCGCGGGTCACGCGCCCCGGCGGGCGCATCGCCATCGTCGATTTCGCAGCGCACACCAACGAGGAATTGCGCGACCGATACCAGCATGCGCGGCTCGGATTTTCCGACCGCCAGATGGAGGCGCTGCTCGGCGCCGCCGGCTTCGTCGCCTCGCAACCGGTGGCTCTCGAAGGCGCGCAGTTGGTGGTGAAGATATGGATCGGCAAGCGCCGCGGTTCGCCCGTCGAGGATACCGCCAAGCAAACAGCATCGTCCCGCAAGGAAGCCCACTCATGACCCCGACCCTCAACCAGCTCCACGAAGCGAAGACCGCGCTCGATGCGCCGCTCTTTTCCGACCTGCCCGGCGATATCGAAGTCAGCTTCGAGTTCTTCCCGCCCAAGAGCGACAAGATGGCGCAGACGCTCTGGGACAGTGTCGCGACGCTCTCGCCGCTGGGGCCAAGGTTTTTTTCGGTCACCTATGGTGCGGGCGGCACGACCCGCGAGCGCACGCATGAACAGGTGGTGCGCATCCAGAATGAAACACAGATCCCCGCCGCCGCGCACCTTACCTGCGTGAATGCGACGAAGGAGGAGGTCGACGAAGTCGCGCGCCATTACTGGGAAGAGGGAATTCGTCACATCGTCGCCCTGCGCGGCGATCCGCCTGACGGCGCGGACGGTTATTCTCCGCATCCCGGCGGCTATGAAAATGCCGCCGATTTGATTGCGGGCCTCAAGAAAGTCGCCGATTTCGAGATTTCGGTCGCCGCCTATCCCGAGGTCCATCCCGACAGCCCGGATGCGCAGGCAGATATCGAGAACCTGAAGGCCAAGTTCGATGCCGGGGCCGACCGGGCGATCACGCAATTCTTTTTCGATCCCGAATGCTTCTTCCGCTTTCGCGACGACGCGGCCAAGGCCGGGATCGATGCAGAGATCGTGCCGGGCATCATGCCGGTCATGAGCTTTGCAGCGGTCCAGCGCATGTCGGACATGTGCGGCACCGCAATTCCCGGCTGGATGGAAGGATTGTTCGACGGTCTCGACGAGCGTCCCGCCGCGCGCCAGCTGGTCAGCGCAACCATCGCCGCCGAATTGTGTCGCAAGCTTTATGCGGGCGGGGTTCGCCAGTTCCACTTCTACACGCTGAACCGCGCCGAGCTCAGCTATGCGATCTGCCACATGCTCGGCAAGCGCCCCGAAAAAGACGTGGCAGGAGACAAGGCATGAATGCTCGCGAAAGACTGATCGAAGCAGCCGCAAGCCGCGTGCTCATCTCCGATGGCGCGTTCGGGACGCAGATCCAGGAGCGCAAGCTGACCGAAGAGGATTATGCGGGCGATCTGGGGCTGAAGGCCGACCAGAAGGGCAATAACGACATCCTCGCGCTGACGCGGCCCGACGTTATCGCCGATATTACGCGCGCATATCTCGATGCTGGTTCGGACGTGGTCTCGACCAACACTTTTTCCGCCAATCGCATCAGCCAAGCCGATTACGCGGCGGAGGACAAGGTTGCCGCGATCAATATCGCGAGCGGCAGAATCGCGCGCGAACTTTGCGACGAATACGAAGCCAAGGATGGCCGTCCCCGCTTTATCGCCGGGGCGATCGGGCCGACCAACAAGACGCTGTCGCTGTCACCCGATGTCGAGGACCCCGGCTTCCGCGAGATCGACTTCGATGAACTCACCGCGGTCTACAAGGAACAGGCCGCCGCGCTGATCGAAGGGGGATGCGATTTCATCCTCATCGAGACGGTTTTCGACACGCTTAACGCAAAGGCCGGTGTCATGGCCGTGAAGCAGCTCGAGGCCGAGCTGGGCCGCGAGGTGCCGGTGATGATCTCGATGACGCTTACCGACCTGTCGGGCCGCAACCTGTCGGGCCACACTGTCGAGGCGTTCTGGTACGCGGTGCGCCATGCAAAGCCCGTGACCATCGGCCTCAATTGCAGCTTTGGCGCAGATCAGTTGCGCCCGCATGTGAAGGTGCTCTCCAGCCTCGCCGATACGCTCATCATGGCCTATCCCAACGCCGGTCTCCCGAACGAACTGGGCGAGTATGACGAGATGCCGGACACCACCGCCAGCCTGGTAAGGCAGTGGGCCGAAGGTGGGCAGGTCAATATCCTGGGCGGTTGCTGCGGCTCCTCGCCAGCGCATATCAAGGCGATTGCCGAAGCGGTGAAAGATCTTGAGCCGCGCAAAATCCCCTCTCCCGAAACAGCCATGCGCCTGTCGGGCCTGGAAGCATTCGTGGTAGCAGCCTGATAATGACTGAACAAAATTCGATCGCACGCTTCATCAATATTGGTGAGCGGACAAACGTCACGGGCAGCGCCCGCTTCAAGAAGCTCATCATGGCGGACGATTACGCGACCGCCGTGGAAGTCGCGCGCCAGCAGGTCGAGAACGGCGCGCAGGTGATCGACGTCAACATGGACGAAGGTCTGCTCGACGCCGAGAAGGCGATGACGACCTTTCTCAAGCTGATCGCCGCAGAGCCCGACATCGCGCGGGTTCCGGTGATGATAGACAGCTCCAAATGGAGTGTGATCGAGGCCGGACTCAAATGCGTATCCGGCAAGCCCATCGTCAATTCGATCAGCATGAAGGAAGGCGAAGAGCCTTTCCTCGTGCATGCGCGCAAATGCATGGCCTATGGCGCGGCCGTCGTGGTCATGGCCTTCGACGAAGTCGGACAGGCCGACACGAAAGAACGCAAGATCGAGATCTGCAAGCGCGCTTACGACCTGCTCGTCGCCGAGGGTTTCCCGCCTGAGGATATCATCTTCGACCCCAACATCTTTGCAGTCGCAACGGGGATCGAGGAGCATGACCGCTACGGTCTCGATTTCATCGAGGCGGTTCAGGAGATCAAGGCGCAGTGCCCTCACGCCAAGACGAGCGGCGGGCTCTCCAATCTCTCCTTCAGCTTCCGCGGCAACGAAACCGTGCGCCGCGCGATGCACTCGGTTTTCCTCTATCACGCGATTCCCGCCGGGCTCGACATGGCAATCGTCAATGCGGGCCAGCTGGACGTCTACGATACGATCGACCCGGTCTTGCGAGACGCCTGCGAGGATGTGATCCTCATGCGCAAGGAGGGCGCGACCGAGGCGCTGATAGACCTTGCCGAAAGCTACAAAGGCAAGAGCGTCGCTGATGTAAAAGCTGCCGAGGAATGGCGTGGCTGGGAAGTCAAAAGGCGTCTGGAACACGCCCTCGTCAAGGGTATCGACGCGCATGTCGTGGCCGACACAGAGGAAGCGCGCTCCGCTATCGCAGAAGCTGGGGGGCGGCCCATCGAGGTCATCGAAGGCCCTCTGATGGACGGCATGAACGTCGTCGGCGACTTGTTCGGCAGCGGGAAGATGTTCCTGCCGCAAGTGGTCAAGTCGGCGCGCGTCATGAAAAAGGCCGTCGCCCACCTCATCCCTTATATCGAGGCGGAGAAGGAAGAGGGCGCAAAGGCCAAGGGCACGATCATCATGGCGACCGTGAAGGGTGACGTGCACGATATCGGCAAGAACATCGTGGGCGTCGTGCTTCAGTGCAACGGATACGAAGTGGTCGACATGGGCGTCATGGTCCCATGGCAGGACATCCTCAAGTCCGCACAGGACAACGACGCCGACATGATCGGCCTGTCAGGCCTCATCACTCCCTCGCTCGACGAGATGGTGACCGTGGCGGAGGAAATGCAGCGGGCCGAGATGACGATGCCGCTCCTGATCGGCGGGGCGACCACCAGCAAGGTGCATACCGCGCTGAAGATCGATCCGAACTACGAAGGCCCGGTGATACACGTCCTCGACGCGAGCCGCGCCGTGGGTGTCGCCTCGAAACTGCTCTCCGACACACAGCGCGACCCTTATGTCGTCGAAGTCGCCGATGAATACGAGCATGTGCGCGATGCGCGCGCTGGCAAGGCTGAGAAGCAATTGCTCAGCCTCGAAGATGCGCGAGCGAACTTTTACGACGCTTATCTCTCCGACAAGCCTGCGCCGCCAGCAAAGCCTGGCGTGCATGTTTTCGACGACTGGGACCTTGCGGAACTACGCGAATATATCGACTGGACCCCGTTCTTCCGCGCATGGGAACTGCACGGCAACTATCCCGCGATCCTCGAAGATGATGTGGTCGGTGAAAGCGCTCGCAGCCTGAAGGCTGATGCCGATGCGATGCTCGACAAGATCGTCGGGGAGAAGTGGCTCACTGCGCGCGGTGTCTGCGGCTTCTGGCCGTGCGCGCGCGATGGCGATGACATCACCATTCACGATGCCGAGGGCGAAACGCACACCGTGCTCCCTATGCTGCGCCAGCAGATCAAGAAGAGCCGCGACCGCGCCAACATGTGCCTTGCCGACTTCGTCGACCCCGATGGCGACTGGATCGGCGGTTTCGCGGTTGGCATCCACAGGATCGAGCCACATTCGGCGCGTTTCCAGGCGGACAAGGACGATTATTCCGACATCCTGCTCAAGGCGCTGGCGGATCGCTTTGCCGAGGCTTTTGCCGAGCGTCTGCACCAGCATGTGCGTCAGGACCTGTGGGGCTATGCTCCGGGCGAGCAATTGACGAACAAGGCGCTCATCAAGGAAGAATATCGCGGCATCCGGCCCGCGCCCGGCTATCCGGCCTGCCCGGACCATTCGCTCAAGCCGCTCCTGTTCGACCTGCTCGATGCCGAAAGCAATGTCGGGCTTTCTTTAACCGAAAGCTTTGCCATGTGGCCGACGGCAGCCGTCAGCGGGTTCTATTTCGGACATCCGGAATCGCAGTATTTCGGCGTCGCAAAGATAGGGCGAGACCAGCTGGAGGATTACGCGAACCGGCGCGGGGTCGATCTCGCAACGGCGGAGCGCTGGCTGCGGCCTAACCTGTGATCGCGATGGCTGTGTCATGAAGACACAGTTGCAAGGCATTCGACGCGCAGAACCGGGAAAGACATCGGATTTACGGCCTTGCGCGAGGAAAGCACTCGACTCGTTCCATAACGTTCCTTAGAAATGCACCATTGTCGTTAACGATTGAGGGGGTCGTCCAGTTCGACGACCGGGGGGTATTCATGAAACGTTTCGTCGCAACCGCGCTCGTGCTGGGTGGGCTGACAGCCGCAAGCCCTGTCATGGCGCAAGATCTGGTGCACGAGCCGATTAGCCCGACATTCGGGGGCAACGCCTTCAATTCCAGCCATATTCTCGGCATTGCGAATGCCCAGAACAAGAATCGCGACCCGCGTTCTCAGGACCGCAACAATCAGGCGAGCATCTTCGCGCGGCAGCTTGAATCGCGACTGCTTTCGGCGCTGTCCTCGCAGATCGTCGATGCGATCTTCGGCGAAAATCCGCAGGATCAGGGCACGATCACCTTCGGCGGGCAGACTATCGAGTTCTTTCGCGGCCTCGACGAAGTGACCCTGATCATCCGCAACGACGATACGGGCGAAGAAACCCGCATCGTGATCCCGCTGTTCATCGAGGTCGACTGATGCGAGCTTTTACGCGAATGGGCATCGCCGCTGCACTGGCGATGGGCTTGGGCGGTTGCATGAGTGTCGGCGACCACGGCCGCGACCTGCTGCCCGATTCGACCAGTCTCGCCTCTTTCCCCAAGACGACGCAGACGCAGAACCTGCTCAGGCAGCTGCCCGCTCCGCAACGCCAGGTGGCGGTTGCGGTGTATGGCTTTACCGACCAGACCGGTCAGTTCAAGCCGACCACGACCGGTCAGACGCTGTCACGCGCGGTAACGCAAGGTGCGGGCTCGATACTCGTCAAGGCGTTGCAGGATGCGGGCAATCGCGACTGGTTCACCGTGGTCGAGCGTGAGCGGCTCGATAACCTGCTCAAGGAACGCCAGATCATCGGGGAGATGCGCAAGCGCTATCTCGGTGAGGACCAGGTCGATCCCAATGCACTTCCGGCTCTCTTGTTCGCGGGCGTACTGCTCGAAGGCGGGATCGTCGGCTACGACACCAACACCGTTACCGGCGGTGCGGGTGCGGCATTCCTCGGCATCGGTGCACGTACCGAATATCGCCAGGACACCGTAACCGTCTATCTGCGCGCCGTTTCGGTGCGTACGGGCGAAGTGCTGACGAACATCCAGACGTCCAAGACCATCGCCAGCCAGGCGATCGGGGCGAATGCTTACCGGTTCGTGGCGTTTCAGGAACTGCTCGAGGCTGAATGGGGCATCACCGCCAACGAGCCCGACCAGGTCGCGCTGCAACAGGCGATTGAAAAAGCGGTTTATGGTCTCGTGCTGGAAGGCGTGGACCTTGGCCTCTGGAGGTTTGCGGACATGGCTGGGGCAGAAGGTCTGATCTCGGCCTATCGCGCCGAGCGTGATGGCATCTACGATGCGCGCGACGTTCAGGAAGCGGTCAAGCGTGCCGGTTCACTTAGCGCTCTGACAGTCGTCGACGATGGCGAGGAAGATGACGAGGGGTCTTAAAGGCCCGCTCGCTCGCATTACGCGCCAGCTTGAGGTATGAAGGACGAATGACAGCTATGGCAAAACACGCAAACCGCTTCGCCGAAGTAATCGGGACCGCTGGCCTGCTTGCAGGGTGCGCCATGTTTGCCGCTCCTGTTGCGGCGCAGACTTTCGTCGATGTAACCGTCCCTCCGACCGCGCCGACTTCGGGCGTTTTCATCGAACAGATCGGCGATAACAACACGGCCGAGGCGACCCAGATTTCGACCACGCAGGCCGCAGCCATTTCGCAGGACGGCAACTCCAACGAGGCCGCTGTCGACCAGAGTGGCGCGGGCGCGCATTATGCAGGCATCGTCCAGGCCGGTGACGACAACGACGCAGAGGTTGTTCAGGAAGGCGATGTCGAAAGCATCGCTCTCGTCTCGCAGCTGGGCAACGGTAATATGGCGACCCTGTCTCAGAACGACATCGGCGCGATCGGTTCGGCTGCCGAAGTCTTGCAAAGCGGCAATGGGAATTCCCTTTCGCTGACGCAGGATGGTTCGGACAATCAGGCGCGTCTCGCGCAGGTTGGCGACAATAATGCCATGACCGCGGTCCAGGTGGGCGCAGGCAACCGGCTCGAATGGCAGCAGAACGGCAACGGCCTTCCCGATATGAGCATCACGCAGACCGGTGGTGCGACCGCTTTCATCTCGCAGAGCAATTGAGGATGGGCGGCTGAGCCCGGTCATCCGCCTCCTTGCCTTTGGCGCGTTTCTCGCGCCGGCAGTTCTTGCTGCGCAGCAGGCCGAGACTGAAGCGGACCCGCAAGCCGCATCGGCCTTCGTCGAACAGGCCCCTCAGGAAGAGTCGGCGGTATTCGATGCCCGGCCTGTGGTTGAGGACAATTCCTCGAAGGTCTATTTCCCGGACGAGATCACGCCCGAAAGCGTTGCCGCCGCTCGCGCCCGAGCCGCGCAGGCGCAGATGGAGCGCGCTCGAAATCAGGATGTCGATCCCGACGTCGCGCAGCTTTCGCAAACGGGCGAGGGCGGGCGCGAGGTCGAACAGCTGTCCGACGGACAATCCGCCGAGGTGCTGGCCCAATTGACTCCGGCGCAGCGCGAAGTGCTGATCGACGCGGTCGAGGGTACTGACATTTGCGACCAGGAGCAGAGTATCCCCGCGCTGAGGGCACTCTGCGAAGACAGGCTCGAAACCCGCTCGGCCGAATTTACGCAAAGCTCACAAGGTGCAACGGCAGCCGAAGCGATCCTGGGCGAAAGCCTCGATAGCGATCGGATCGCTACGCTCGAAGCGGCGATTGCCCGGCTGGCAAAGGGGGCGAACGGCAGTTCAGGAGTCGACGACTCGGTAATCGCGTCGGTTGCTTTCACCAATCAGAATGCCGTCAGCAACGAGGCGGCGGTCGAATCCGACCCCGCCAATGACCTCACCCCGGAAACACAGGCCGTCGTCAACGCAATCGTCCAGCAATTGGGCGGGCCATAGGAGCATAACGACCATGCGTGAGTTCACCCGCCGATTGATGGTTCTGACCCCGGCGCTTGCGCTGGCTTCCGGCGGCGCGGCTGCGGCCAGTGGAGGGGAGGCGCGCGCGCTTTCGCTCGAAGTGATAGAGGAAGGCGAAAGCGTCGAAATTCAGTTGGTCGCCAACTCGCCGATGACGCAGCAGGTCGACTACGAAATCGAGTTGATCACCAATTCCACTGCGCGCCATGCTGGCAGCACCAGCATCGCTGCAGGGAACCGCCATGTTCTATCCACCTTGAAGTCGAGTGTCTCTCCCAATTGGTGTGCGCGAGCCAAGGTCAGCGAATCGGGTGGGAGCAGATACACTCTCGAAGCGGGCGACTGCCCTCTCGCCTGACGTACAAAATGCGCCTTTGAGCGCGTTTGCTCATATTTATTTGCCGGTTCGGCGCTCGTGCGATTGACGCGCCATTTCGCATCCGCAACATAAGCATGCCTGCCGGAAGCGATTCCGGCGTCTCTCGCGGGAGAGACCCGGTTGGAAACAGCCAGGCGCCGAAGGAGCAACCGCCCCGGAAACTCTCAGGCAAAAGGACCGCGAGCCGGCACAGGCACTCTGGAAAGCGCTCCGGTCGTCCCGGAGCCACCGAAGGGGAAGGCCGCATCGCCCCGGCGCGCGGCTAAGCTCTCAGGTTTACCCGACAGAGGGGGCAGGAACTTGCGCTTCGTTTCGGAGCGTTGCTGCACCTATCAGGGGACCAAAGACTTGAGCGACGACGAAACACCCGAAGACCTGCCGCTGGAAGTGCTTCCGCTCGATGCGTGGCATCGCGAACAGGGTGCGCGCATGGTACCCTTCGCCGGGTACGAAATGCCGATCCAGTATGAGGGTATCGTCACCGAGCATGAATGGACCCGCAGCAGCGCCAGCCTGTTCGACGTGTCGCATATGGGCCAGCTCGCGCTCAAATCGCCGGAGGATGATCCGGGCCTTGCCGCGCGTGAGCTGGAAAAGCTGCTGCCCGGAGCGATTACCAGTCTCAAGCCGGGCAGGATGCGCTATTCGCTGCTGCTGACCGAGGCGGGCGGGATCATCGATGACCTGATGGTCACCAATACCGGGCCGCATATTTCTCTGGTCGTCAACGGCGCATGCAAGTGGGACGATATCGCCCACCTGCGCGAACACCTTCCAGACGAGGTGACGCTTACCCATTACGACGATTTTGCATTGCTGGCCTTGCAGGGACCGGAAGCAGGCGAGGTGCTCGAAAAGCTGGTCCCCGGGACCGGTGCGCTGACCTTCATGACCGCGGGCCTGTTCGAATGGTCAGTGAACGACAAGACGGCGCATCTGTGGGTCAGCCGTGCGGGCTACACCGGCGAGGACGGTTTCGAGATCTCGGTGCATGAGAGCCACGCCGCCAATCTCGCCAGTGCCCTCGTTGCCGACGAAAGGGTGAAACCGGCCGGCCTCGGCGCGCGCGACAGCTTGAGGCTCGAAGCGGGCCTCCCCCTTTACGGTCACGACCTTAGCCAGGATACCGACCCCGTCAGCGCCGACCTGACCTTTGCCCTGTCGAAGAAACGCCGCGAAACCGGCGACTATCACGGCTTTCCCGCCATCGCTGCGCGCCTTGCCGAGAGCGAGAGCGGCACACTGGAAAAACGCCGCGTCGGGCTCAAGCTCGAAGGGCGCCTGCCCGCGCGCGAAGGTGCCGTTGTCTTTGCCGGCGACACCAAAGTCGGCACCGTTACGAGCGGCGGTTTCTCGCCCACACTCGGCGCGCCGATCGCCATGGCCTATATCGACTTCGCGCATGCAGCCGAAGGAACTCGGCTTGAATGCGAGGTCCGGGGCAAGCGCCTGCCCGCCACCGTCTCACCCATGCCATTTGTCCCGCACCGCTACTTCAGGGGAAATTGACCGATGCCACGTTACTTTACCGATGAACATGAATGGATCGACGTCGAGGGCGAAAGCGCCACCGTCGGAATTACCGATTACGCGCAGGAGCAGCTTGGCGACATCGTCTTCGTCGAACTGCCCGAAGTGGGCGCGACGCTCGACAAGGGCGGCGATGCCTCGGTGGTCGAAAGCGTCAAGGCGGCGAGCGACGTCTACGCGCCGATCTCCGGCGAAGTGACCGAAGTGAACGGCGCACTCGAAGACGACCCCGCACTCGTCAATTCCTCGCCCGAGGAAGAGGGCTGGTTCTTCCGCCTGTCGATCTCGGACTCCTCGGAGCTGAAAGGCCTGATGGACGAAACCGCTTACAAGGCGTTCGTGGACAGCCTCTAACCATCCGCAGGGCTTCCAGCTGCGTACCTCTTCGACGCCGACACCAAGGAAAACTGATGCGTTACCTCCCTCTGACCGACACCGACCGCAAGGATATGCTGGCGACCATCGGCGCATCGAGCATCGACGACCTGTTCGTCGATGTGCCCGAAGTTGCTCGGCTGGACGGGCCGATCCGCGACCTGCCGATGCATGCGAGTGAATTGGCGGTCGAGCGCCACATGAAGGCTCGCGCTGCGAAGAACCTTGCGGCGGGGGATGCGCCGTTCTTCCTCGGCGCAGGGGCTTATCGCCACCATGTGCCGGCGAGCGTCGATCACATCATCCAGCGCGGCGAGTTTCTGACCGCCTATACGCCCTACCAGCCTGAGATTGCGCAGGGCACGCTGCAGATGCTGTTCGAATTCCAGACGCAGGTCGCGCGCCTCTATGGCTGCGCGGTGGCGAATGCCTCGCTCTATGACGGCTCGACCGCATGCTGGGAAGCGGTGGCGATGGCGACCCGCGTGACCAAGCGCAGCCGCGCGGTCCTGTCGGGCGCGCTCCATCCGCATTATGCGCAGGTGGTCAAAACCATGGCGCATTTCACCGGCGACACGATTGCCGATGCGCAACCTGCCATCACCGCCGATCCCGATCTCGACGGCCTGACGTCCCGGATCGACGATGAGACCGCCTGTGTCGTGGTGCAATATCCCGATATCCTGGGGCGGGTGAGCGACCTTTCGCAAGTCGCAGAAGCCGCGCATGCCAAGGGGGCTTTACTGGTTGTCGTTAATACCGAGCCAGTGGCGCTTGGTGCGCTCAAGTCGCCGGGCGAAATGGGCGCGGATATAGTTGTGGGCGAAGGGCAGTCTATCGGCGTCGGCCTGCAATTTGGCGGGCCGTATCTCGGCCTTTTCGCGGTTCGCGATCCCAAGCATGTGCGCCAGATGCCCGGGCGCCTGTGCGGCGAGACTATCGACGCGGAGGGCAAGCGCGGCTTCGTCCTGACGCTGTCGACCCGCGAACAGCATATTCGCCGCGAGAAGGCGACGAGCAACATCTGCACCAACAGTGGGCTATGCGCGCTTGCGTTCAGCGTCCACATGACGCTGCTCGGCGAAAAGGGGCTGAGGCAGCTGGCGGCGGAGAACCACCGCCTGGCCTGCGTTGCGGCAGACCGCCTGGAAAAGGTGCCGGGCGTGAAGTTGCTCAACAACGCCTTCTTCAACGAATTTACCCTGATGCTCGAAGGCAAACCTGCGCGCGCGATCGTGCGCGACCTTGCCGATCGGGGCGTGCTGGGCGGGGTGTCTCTCGGGCGGCTCTATCCGGGCGTCGAGGCGCTCGAACACGCGCTGCTGGTCGCCGTTACCGAAACCACCACCGAAGAAGACATCGAAACGCTCGCTCGCGAGATCGAGGCAAGCGTGAAGGAGGCCGCATAATGAACGCGCCCAACAAGTCCGGCTGGAAACCGAGCATGCAGGTCGCCGATGCGACCGGCGACAGCCCCACCACCACAGGCAACCGCGCACTGATGCTCGAAGAGCCGCTGCTGTTCGAGATCGGCCATACCGAGGTGACCGGTGTCGACCTGCCGGAGATCGACGAGAGCGCATCGACGCGCCTCGGCGGTCTGGACCGCAGCGAGCCCATCGGCCTGGCCGGTATGACCGAGCCGGAAACGGTACGCCACTACACCCGCCTCAGCCGCCAGAACTACGGGATCGACCTCGGTTTCTTCCCGCTCGGCAGCTGCACGATGAAGCACAATCCGCGCCTCAACGAAAAGGTCGCGCGGCTTCCCGGCTTTGCCGACATCCATCCGCTCGCGCCCCAGAACAGCGTGCAAGGCGCGCTCGAGGTGATCCATGAGCTAGGCGACTGGCTCAAGACCCTGACCGGAATGCCGGCGGTCGCGATGAGTCCCAAGGCGGGGGCACATGGTGAGCTTTGCGGTATCCTCGCGATCCGCGCTGCGCACGAGGCGCGCGGCGATGCGCGCGAGGTGGTGCTGGTGCCTGAAAGCGCGCACGGCACCAATCCGGCGACCGCCGCTGTTGCGGGCTACCGTGTCGAAGACATTCCCGCCACACCCGAAGGCCGTGTCGACGTTGCCAAGATCAAGGAGCGGCTGGGGCCGGACGTGGCCGCGGTGATGATCACAAACCCCAACACGTGCGGCCTCTTCGAAAAGGACTTCCGCACCATCGCCGATGCGGTCCATGAAGCGGGCGGTTACGTCTATTGCGACGGCGCGAATTTCAACGCCATCGTCGGCCGCGTGCGACCGGGCGACCTCGGCGTCGATGCGATGCACATCAACCTGCACAAGACCTTCTCCACCCCGCATGGCGGTGGTGGGCCCGGTTCGGGTCCGGTGGTGTTCTCAGAAGCGCTCGCCCCGTTCGCCCCGCTGCCTTTCGTGCGTCGGGACGAGGATAGCGGCACCTTCGAACTGGTCGAAGAGGAAGCGCGCGAGGAAAGCCGCGGCCACACATTTGGTCGCATGACCGCATTCCACGGCCAGATGGGCATGTTCACCCGGGCGCTGACCTACATGCTCAGCCACGGCGCGGACGGGTTGAAGCAGGTTGCCGAGGATGCAGTGCTCAACGCCAATTACATCCTGCGCAGCATGGACGACATCCTCCACGCGCCCTTCGCCGATTCTGGTCCGTGCATGCATGAGGCGTTGTTCGGCGACAAGGATTTCGGCGGCGACCTGTCCACGCTCGATCTCGCCAAGGGTCTGATCGACGAGGGCTACCATCCGATGACGGTCTATTTCCCGCTGGTGGTACACGGCGCCATGCTGGTCGAGCCGACCGAAACCGAAAGCAAGGCCACAATGGACCAGTTCATTGCCGCATTCCGCAGCCTTGTCGAACGTGCCAAGGCGGGTGACGAGACGCTCAAACAGGCGCCCTATTTCGCACCCCGGCGACGGCTCGATGAAACCGCTGCGGCGCGCAAGCCCAAGCTGGCTTTCGAGGGCTAGTCTTTCGTTATGGGCGTCCGGCTGATCGCAAGCCAGAAGCCCAGTACCGCGACAAGGCTCGCGCCAAGCACTGTCAGTGCCGCTCCCGCTGAGCCCAGCGCGGCGATGGCCGGGCTGAGCGCGGCAAAGGCGAGAACGGTGGGCACAGCGCGCACGGCAAAGGCTGTCATCGCCCGGCCCGACGATACGAGCAGCGATTCAAGGCTTGCCCCGACCAGTTCGATTGCCCCCGCAAGCGCAAGGATCACCATCGCCACGTAGAACGCCCCGAAGCCCGGTCCCGCTAGGGCAAGCAATGCCCACTCGCCGAATATCAGCGCAACGATCACCGCCAGCGTCCCCGCGACGAACGCGATTATCGCCACGCGTTTGGCCATCGCCAATGCGCTCTCACGCGCGGCGACCAGTTCAGGCAGGATTGCGCGCGAGACTGTCTGTGCCAATGCGACCAGCGCCTGACCAAGCTGGGTGGCGACCCGAAAGCCGCCAAGCAGCGCGGCCCCGCCGAATGTCCCGACGAGCAGCAGCATGAATTGCTTGCCCGCGATCGAAAGGCTTCCAGAAAGGTTGGTCGCCCAAACGAACCGCCACGCATCCTTGTGGCGTGCTGGAATGGCGGTGAAACTGATCGCGGAAAGATCGATACGGTGAACCTTGGCGGCGGCCAGCCAATAGGCGAGGGTCACCGCGATTTCGGCGGCTGCGTAGGCGAGCACGAAGCCGGTCACGTCGGGCATGAAGAACCACGCGGCGACCGCACCGAGCGTGCGCGTGATCGGCAAAACCGCTTCCGCAGCAGTGGCGGCGGCGTAGCGGAAGCGCACTCGCAAAAGCCCGATCGGCGTCGAGCGAGTGGTGATGACGGAGAGTACGCAATAGAAAAAGGTCAGCCACATGAGCTCGCCTGGCAGGGGCAGCCATAGCGGCAGGCTGATGACGATCGCCGCAGAAATCGCCACTCCGATGGCAATCGAGAGGAGGTTGAGCGCGAGGGCGAAACCGGTGACTTCGCGCAGCGTTCGCTCGTCGGCGGGACTGTCCTCCTCCGACCCGGCCCAGCGAACGATGAATTGCCATGTCTGGAAGCTGGCAATTCCGTTGACCGCGAGGCCCAATGCGCTGATTGCGGCGAACTGGCCGAACGTTTCGAGCCCAAGCGCGCGGGTTGCGAGCGCGAGATAGACGAGGCTGAGCGCGGCGTTGATTCCTCGCGCGCCCAGCAACCAGCCGACATTCGTGAAAAGACGCTTCATCCGGTGCGTGCCCCGGCGGCGTCAGTCGGCAGGCGCGGCGGCGTCGCGTTTGCGCAGAAGGCGCTCGGTCACGTCGAAGGTGCGCTGATTGTCGACATCGATGGCGAACTCGCCGTTGGAAAGTTCGATCGGGACCAGCTTGAAGCCGAACCTCTTCGAAACCTTTTCGAAAAGCTTTTCCTTAGACCCCGTGCCGAGACGAAACCGGATCAGGCTCATAAATCCAAAGGCCTTTATGATCCGGTTCGGGAATTTCACGAATTGTCCGCCGCCACGCATGATCTCTGCGGCGTTCAGTGCCTTTCGACACCCGATCCAGTACAGATTGCAGTTCGAATATCCGCCGTCGCGGAACTGGTAGAACTTCTTCTGGCCTTCGGGATCGGCGGCGATCACGTCTTCCTTGTGCGCCAGCCCGGCTGCCGCGTCGGCGCTGTTGGCGCGGCACTTTTCGATGAATTCGCTATATCCTTCTGGCGTGACCAGACAGTTGTCCGCAGTGGTGATGAGCATGGGGAATGTCGCCCCCTCGGCCCCCGTGAACACGCTGTCGACGATGTTGAAACGTCCTTCGGCGAAAGTCAGCCGGCGCTCTTCGAGCAGCTTGCTGATCGTCGGCAGCGCGGCGATTTCGTCCGGTTCGTGTGCGACAACGCGGATCGCGCCGATTGTTTCGCAGGCGGCAAGCTGAGCGACCACGCGCTCCACCATAGGGATGCCCAGCACAGGAACCACCGCCTTTTGCGAGACGTTGGCATTTGCCGCCAGCGGGTCGAGCCGTCCGGAACGCTTACCCGCCATGACAAGCGCGGTGACCTTTTCATCCTCAGCCATAATGTTTTGCCCTTAGCCGTAATCGGGGTGCAGGCAAAGTAACTTGCTGCAAGGCCTGTGCAAGTGCGCTTCACTGCGTCATGGAAGCGGCGATGCGGATCGTGTTTTCACGCAAGGGCTTCGATAGCAGCGCCGGAGGCGGGCCGTCGCCGATCGTCGATGGGCGACCGATCAGCCTGCCGATCCCGGCGGGGGCCGCGAGCGTGACCAGTTATGGCGACCTGGGCCTGGGTGAGCATGCCGCGCGGGCGAGCCGAGGACGGGTGGGCGTGGATGACCTTTGCCACAATGATCCCATGTTTGTGCGCCCCCCCGGCTCTGGTGGCGAATGCCTGTTCGGCCAATGCGGTGCGGCGCAGACCCATCTGGAGCGGCAGGGGGTGGGTCTGGGCGATGTTTTCGTGTTCTTCGGCCTGTTCGCCGAAGAGGAAACGCATGAGCCGCATCATCGGATCTTCGGATATTTGCGCGTCGAGGAGATCGTGAGATTGAACGACGGCGCGCCCGACGACCTGCGCTCGGCTGGCCATCCCCATGCCTTGGCGATGCACCATTCCAATGACGTGATCTGGCGCGGGCCGGGCAGGGTAGCCGATCGCGCGAGCCCGGCCTTGCGGCTCACTGTTCCCGGCGGCCCACCGAGCCTGTGGCAGCGCCCGGCATGGCTGAAGCGCGGCGGGCTGTCCTACCATGATCGCGAGGATCGCTGGCTTCGCGGTGGAAGGCTGCGCAGCGTTGCGCGCGGGCAGGAATTCGTCGCCGACGTTGGCCGGCGCAAGGCTCCGCGCGAATGGCTGGAAACCGTGATTGCCGAGATCAACCGCTCGCAGTGACGAGCGCTACGAGTACGTTTTGATGATCGCCGAGAAATCGAAGCCTTCGTTGCCTGCTCCCATGAAGTCCTCATAAAGCGAGGCGGCGCGGGCGCCCAGCGGGACGGCGGCGTTGGCGCTGTCGGCTGCTTCCATGGCGAGGCGCAGGTCCTTTACCATCAGGCCGGTCGCAAAACCGCCCTTGTAGCCGTTGTCAGCCGGGCTCTCGACACCAACGCCGGGCAGCGGGGTGTAGGCGTTGAGCGACCAGCTATAGCCGCTCGACTGCGAGCTGATCTCGTAGAATTTCTGCGGGTCGAGGCCGAGCTTTTCGGCCATCTTCATCGCTTCAGCCGTGCCGATCATGGTGATGGCGAGCAGCATGTTGTTGCAGATCTTGGCGGTCTGGCCTGCGCCTGCATCGCCTGCATGGATTACCGCTTTGCCCATCGCCTGAAGGATCGGCTCGGCCTTGGCAAAAGCTTCTTCCCTGCCTCCGACCATGAAGGTGAGCGTGCCGCCATTGGCCGCCGCTATCCCGCCGGAGACCGGTGCATCGACCATGTCATAGCCCGCGCTTTCTGCTGCGCCGATCACTTCGCGTGCGGTAGCGACGTCGATGGTCGAGCAGTCGAGGAAGACCGCTCCCGCCGGAGCCGTGCCGATTACCTCGCCCTCGTAAACCGACTTCACGATGCCACCGTTTGGCAACATCGAGACCACTGCCTCGACATCCTCGCAGGCCTCGCGCGCAGAGCCAAAGGTCGTGCAACCTGCCTCTTTCGCCGCGCTAATCGCCGCGTCGCTGAGGTCGAAGGCGCGGACATCGTGCCCTGCCTTCGCAAGGTTCGCGGCCATCCCGCCGCCCATGTTTCCGAGGCCGATAAAGGCGATTTTCATGTCACTCTCCCAAGAGATTTAGAATGGCGATGCGGCCCAGCAATATTAGTGGCCCAAAGGTGAGGAACAGGACTGGCTGGACATGGGCTTGTCCCTTTGAGGATTATCTCCCCTTCCACTCGCCCTCACGCTTTTCGATAAAGGCGGCCATGCCTTCCTTCTTGTCCTCGCTCGAGGTGAGGATCTGGAAGATCCGGCGTTCCATGATCAGGCCCTGGTCGAGCGTTGTTTCGAACGCGGCGTTGACCATTTCCTTGTTCGCGATGGCAGCCATCGGCGGCATCGAAGCGATGGTGGCAGCGGTCTTGAGCGCATCGGCCAGCAGGTCGGCCTGCGGCACTACGCGCACCACGAGGTTCGCGCGTTCGGCTTCCTCGGCGCTCATCATGCGGCCCGTCAGGCACATTTCCATCGCCTTCGACTTGCCGATGGCGCGGGTAAGGCGCTGCGATCCGCCCATGCCGGGCCCCACACCCAACTTGATTTCGGGCTGGCCGAATTTCGCGTTGTCGGAGGCGATGATGAAGTCCGACATCATGGCCAGCTCGCATCCGCCGCCGAGCGCAAATCCGTTGACTGCAGCGATCCACGGCTTTCGCGTCTTCTTCACGATCTCGCTGGTCCAGGGTGAAAAAAAGTCGTCGAGGTAGAAGTCGGCGGCAGGCTTCTCGCTCATTTCCTTTATGTCTGCGCCAGCTGCGAACGCCTTCTCGCCCGATCCGGTAAGGACCGCGCAAAGCTGGCTGTCGTCGTCCTGATAGCCGCTAAAGGCGCAGGTCAGGTCGGCGAGCACCTGACTGTTCAGCGCATTCAATGCCTTGGGGCGATTGAGCGTGATGAGGGTGACGCCCTTGGTCCCGTTTGCGTCCTTTTCGACGGTGATGGTTTCGTATTCGGACACAGTCGTTCTCCTTGTTCGTCGTTGCGAGGGGCGCAGCGTCACGGCAGTCCAGAGCCGCTTCGCGTGACGGTTCGGATTGCTCCGCTTCGCTTGCGGGGACGAAACGGACAACCCCTCATATCTGTTAGTCGCGCGGTCGCCATTCCTCGCTCGCCGGAAGCGGAGCGAAGATGCTGTCGATCAGCTCATCGCTTACTTCTGCAGGCGTTGCGGGGTCCCATTTGGGATCGTGGGTCTTGTCCACGATGACTGCGCGCACGCCCTCGGCAAAGTCGGGACGCACCAACACGCGGCTGGCGATGCGGTATTCCATCCGCATGTTATCGGCAAAGTCGGTGAGTTTCGCGCTCTCGGCCAACTGGCGCAGGGCGACCTTGCAGGTTTGCGGGCTCTTCGTGCCGAGCGTGTCGCGTTCCTTGATCGCCCATTCATCGCCAGCTTCGACCGCGGCATCCAGGCTGGCGACAATGTCTTCGAGAGTGTCAGAGGCGAAATGCTTGGCGATCTTGAGCGCATTTTCCTCGATCCGCGCCTTCGGCGGTGTGCCGACGGGTTCGGAGAGGATGCCCGAGATACGTCCGGGACGCTCGACGATGCGGGCCTTGATGTCGTCCAGCATTTCACTCGGCAGGTAATGCGTGGCGAGGCCGGTCCACAGCGCCTCCGCCCCGTCAAGGCGGGCTCCCGTCAGCGCGAGGAACTGCCCCAGCCTTCCACCAATGCGCGAGAGGTACCAACCGCCGCCGACATCGGGGAACAGGCCAATTCCCGTCTCGGGCATGGCGAGTCGCGTGTTCTCGGTCGCCACGCGATATTTGCAGGGCATCGCGATGCCGACCCCGCCACCCATCGTCACCCCGTCCATGAAGGCCACGATGGGCTTTTCATAGGTGAACATCTGATGGTTGAGTTGGTACTCATCATGGAAGAACTCTCGACCCGACTTCCCGCCATCATTGAGCGCGCTCTCGCGCAGCAGGTTGATGTCGCCGCCAGCGCAAAAGCCGCGCGTCCCCTCGACATGGTCGAGGATCACCGCTTCGATCGCATCGCCGTCGGCCCATTCGGACAGTGCCGTGCTCATCGCGTGGCACATGTCGAGTGTCAGTGCGTGCAGCGCTTTGGGGCGGTTGAGCGTGATGTGGCCAATCGGCCCATTGGTCCGGATCAGGACGTCGTCTGTCATTGTTTGTTTCCTTCGTCCCGGCTTACTGGCGCAGCAGGTCGCGGCCCACGATCATGCGCATCACCTGATTGGTGCCTTCGAGGATCGAGTGGACCCGCAGGTCGCGCCAGAAGCGTTCGATTGGATAATCCTTGAGATAGCCATAGCCGCCAAACAGCTGAAGCGCATCGTTGACGACCTTGCTTCCATTATCGGTCGCCAGCCGCTTTGCCATGGCGGAAAAGCGCGATTTGTCCGGCGCGCCTTCGGTCACTTTCGCAGCGGCGAGATAGAGCAGCGCTCGCGCAGCCTCCAGGTCGGTCGCCATGTCGGCGAGCATGAACTGCGTGTTCTGGAAATCGGCAACCGGCTGGTCGAACTGCTTGCGGTCTTTGGTGTAGGCAATCGCTTCGTCGAGGCAGCGCTGCGCCCCGCCCAGCGAACACGCGCCGATATTGAGGCGGCCACCATCCAGGCCCATCATCGCGAAGCGGAAGCCCTCGCCCTCGTCGCCGACGCGGTTGGCTACGGGCACACGTGCATCCTCGAAGATGACCTGAGCGGTCGGGCTCGCATTCCAGCCCAGCTTCTTTTCCGGAGCGCCGAAGCTGACGCCCGGCGTGTCCTTGTCGATGACGAGGCAGGTGATGCCCTTGGTCTTGTGCTCGCCGGTGCGCACCATGCAGACATAGACATCGTTCACCCCGCCGCCGGAGATGAACTGCTTTGTGCCATTGAGGACGTAGTGATCACCGTCCAGCCTGGCGTTCGCCTTCAACGCTGCGGCGTCCGATCCGCTACCCGGTTCGGTGAGGCAGTAGCTGGCGATCTTGTCCATGCCGATGAGGTCGGGGAGATAGCGATCCTTGAGTTCCTGACCACCGAATTCGTCGATCATCCACGCTGCCATGTTGTGGATCGAGATGAAGGCGCTGGTGGTCGGGCAACCATAGGCCATCGCTTCCATGATGAGCGCTGCCTCGAGCCGTCCCAACCCGATCCCGCCCGATTCTTCAGACACATAGATCGCGCCAAAGCCGAGCTCGGCGCTCTGCTTGATCGTGTCTTTCGGGAAGATGTGCTTCTCGTCCCACTCTCCTGCATGGGGGGTGATGTTGTCGGCGGTAAACCTGCGGGCGACATCCTGTATCGCTATCTGGTCATCGGTGAGTGCGAATTGTCCGTTCATGCGGGGTGCTTAGCCACTTGGTCTGGATTAGAAAAGGGTGTGCGAGCGCGGGCGGTAGAACCATTCGACCGAGAGGAGAAACTGGCATTTTTGTAAGCCGAATCCGATCGCATGCGTATCTATAGGCATGATCCAGCCCGAAGCGCGCCTGTTTCTCGTCTACAACGCTGACAGCGGACTGCTCAATGCGGTGCGCGACAGTTTCTGGAAGACGTTTCGGCCTTCGACTTACCCTTGCGCCCTGTGCGCGCTCGCTTTCGGCTTCTTTATGATGCACCGCAGATGGCGACGATTTCTCGAAAGAGTGCCGCTCGAGAAGGTTGAATTGCACCGCAACGATTTTCATCGCGAACTGCCCGGGCTTGAACAGCGCTTGCCCGCTATCGTGCTGGCCCGCTCGGATGGATCGCGCGCACTGATTGCTTCTGCGAACGAGATGGAGGCGATGGGAAACCTCGACGAACTCATCGCATTGAGCGCCCGGCGGCTGGGCGAACAAGGCGTGATGCTCGACACGCCGCAGCTTGCCGAGCTCGGCTAGCGAGTGAGCAGTTCGCAGGCGTCGCCCGCGCTTGCAGCCTTGGCCGCGTTGAAGAGTTCCTGTGTCGGCGCAAGCCTGCGGATAAGGACCACCCCGCGTTGCGTAGGGCTTTTGGTGACCTCTTGCGAAGCCGCATCCGGGGCCGCGATTTCGATTGCGATGCTTCGCCCGGTGCCGCGAGAAGTCAGGAAGTTGTTCGTTTCGGCATCGAAGAAGGACAGCGACTGGTAATCGGGCCACTGCGCCATCGTGACGCTCAGCCGGTCGTCAGGATCCTCGAGGTCATAGCGGCACAGCGAATAGAACAGGTCAGGCGAGGAGCGCACCACCTGTTGCGATTTCGGAGTGATCCGCTGGGGAGCGGTGAAGGCGTGCATTGCCACTCCGCGATCTTCCAGTGCACTGAGCGCGCGGTCCATGATGACCCCGGGTGCCAGGCTGAGCGTAGCCCAATGCGCGACAAGCGCGCTGACGACCAGTACCAGCAGCGGGCCCAGCCAGCGGGTCACGCAGCCTCTCCGTCGCAAGACATACGCTCGATCGTCGGAGGAGTGAGCACCGCTTCGGGCCGTTCGAGCAGGTCTTCGCTCGGCACGTAGAGCCGCAGCATCAGATCGAACGTCGGAGCACCGCGGCTTGAGATCCAGAGGTCCCGCCCATCGGGGCGCTCTGGCGAAACGACCGCGCTCAACCCATAACCCACGGTCTCGTCGCCGATCCGCGCGACATTGTCTTGTCCAAGATTGACCGAGAGCGCCTCATCGTCATTCATCGGAAGCATGCTGTCCGCATCATAGAGAGTGACCGACCACCAGTCGGCGGGCATCTTCCCGACGCTGAGGCGATAGGTGCAATCCTCGCGCAGCGGTTCCCCCCTGTCGTCGGTATCGCGGGTGAAATATACCGCCTCGGTTTTGGCAAGTGCCAGAAGGCCGTGACGCGCGACGCGGGCGCGGGTGTAGGGATTGGCCGCTTCGGACCCAATCGCGAAGTCACTGCGCCATCCGTCCACTTCGACATCGCCGAAATCGAGCGGCTTCGTCCCCGGCCACAGCCCGGCCATGTAGATTGCGCTCGCGAGACCCAGTGCGATGCCCGTGATGGCGGCGAAGCAATAAACTGCGACGCGTTTAGCCATTGCCGACCACCGCTTCGGCCTCGATCTCGACCTTCCATTCCCCGCGGCAAAGCCATGCGACCCCAGCCATGGTGGCGGTGGGCTTCGCCTTTCCGAACCAGCGTGCGTGGACCTGCCCGACACTATCCTGGTCCGCCGGGTCGGTGAGGAGCATCCGCGTGCGCACGACGTCTTCGGCGCTACCCCCGAGTTCTTCGATGGCGGCTACGATCAGCGCGAAGCAGCGATCTGCCTGTTCCGCTGCGCCCCCCGGTGTCGTGCTGCCGTCGGGTTCGATCGGTCCGGTGCCCGCCACGATAATGCGATCACCGATCCGAAGTGCGCGGCAAAAGCCGAACTGCGCTTCGTATGGAGAACCGGTATAGGAGCGTTGCGGCTCGCTCATCGCTGCACAATCAGGCCGGGCATCTTTTGCTCGGATATTCGTCCGGCATGCGCGGTCCGTCGCCAGCCGAGGTTTCGAGACGCTGGGCCTCTCCGCTGCCGACCAGAGACAAACGTAAGTCCTGGTCCCATGTCTCCCCTTCGCCCTCCATCGCGAGGCCGACCACGATATCATCGCCTTCTTCCTCGACATCGGTCACCATGCCGATGGATTCGTAGAACAGGATTTCGCCTCCGCTTACCTCCATGCGCATGTCCGAAGCCGGGTCGCAGCTGCCTTCGACATAGTCCCACACTCCCTGAAACCGCGTAGGGATGCGATTGGCGAGCGCGTTCTCGGTCTCGGCTGGGGCTTCGGCTGGTGATGGTTCACTGGCGATCGGTGTTGGAGTGGCTTCCGTTTCGGTCTCAACCGGCTCGGGCGATCCGCCACAGGCGCTCAAAGACAGCGCAGCGAGTATTGCCAAGGACTGGTAGCGCATCGATTATCACTCCGGGCGGCGAACATGTTCAACCGCGTTTATGGTGTAGTCTCCATCATCGAGATTTATCGCAATGGAATGCGAATTCTGCCATCCCCTTATCCCATGGTTGGGATGACGAAAGCGTTGGATCCGTCACCGCCTCCGTCGGGCCAGCGCTGTGTGATCTTT
>CANLVN010000004.1 GCA_947494705.1 uncultured Erythrobacter sp. | reverse complement strand
GGGTTGCTGTCGTCATCGCGACCGGCGTCATTCCCATGACCGTTATTGCCATCGCCGTCGCCGCGATCATTGCCGCCGCCACGACCGGGGTTGCTGTCGTCATCGCGACCGGCGTCATTCCCATGACCGTTATTGCCATCGCCGTCGCCGCGATCATTGCCGCCACCACGACCGGGGTTGCTGTCGTCAGGAATGACCTCGGATTCGTCCGCTAGGCCTGCGTCAAGGGTGTCCTCGGCAGCGACAGAACTGCCCGATGCGGTGTCATCCAATGCCGTTTCTTCGACACGCTCGGTAGAGATTGCCGCGTCGCCCACCAGCGCGTCGACGCGACCTTCCACCTCACCGCTGACAAGCCCATCCGTCATCTCGTCAAGATCGGTCGGCGAACTCGCCACCGCGAGCCGAATGGTTGCCGGCTCGAAATCGGGGCCTGTAGATATGGTCTGATTGTTCGAGACAATCGGGCTTGCCGAGGTCGCGGGACCGGCTTGGAACGAGGCCGGAGATGCGCTGGGTGCTGGAGTCGAAACGCCGCGCTGAGGCGAATCGAGCTGGCGCGGTGTGTCGCCTTCGATGCTGAGACGAAAGCGGTCATCCGCTCCGATTATTGCGACTTCACCCGGACGAACCAGATCACGCGCGCCGCCGTCCATAGTCGAGGCTTCGACCGCGCCCTCGGTTACCTGCATCGCGGTGCCCGCTTCGGAAACCGTTATCGAGAAGGTCGTACCCTTGACCACAGCGGCAAGATAAGGCGTGTCCACACCGAAATGCGGGTCTGGCCGTTTGCCGATATTGAAAATCGCGCTTCCGAAATCCTGTATCATCTGCACGACGCCGCGCTCTTGCTGGCGCGGGACGATCGTGACGCGACTGTTTGGTTTCACGGTGACGAAATCGCTTGCCCGAACGATCGTGGCATTGCCGTTCGCGCCGGTAATCAGCTGTTCGCCAGCCTCCAGGCTTTGACCGCGCTGCGCCGTGCGGTCGCCGTCATCGGCACGAATGACCACTTCGCCGCGCGCTTCGGTAATCTTCCAAGGGCCGGATTGCGCAAACGCACTAGTGCTCGCAAGCAGCATGGCGAGCGGCAAGATGGCACGGGATGTAACGATCATAAGGCGCTCCTTCGTAAGGTGGGCCTAACTCAATCGTCTCTGCGCAAGATTAGCGGGGTTGGTTAACACATCACTAGTTTGACGAAATATTAGCAGCTTTCCCGCAATGGCTCCGTCTTTACGACGAAAGGCCATTTCAATGCCTGTTTGGCGGGTTAGTTATCTTGCACTGTGGTTTGCGGCGATCTCGCCGCTTTCGGCGCAGTCCGAGCTCGACCTGACCGAGCCGACACAGGCTGAAGAGCAGGACGATCAGTCCCTTGAGCAGGACCGTGAGCCGGAAGCAGCTGAGGTGCAGCGCCCACAGAGCATCCAGCCGCCGGTCGGGGATGCAAACACCTCCTACTCCATCAACGCCATCGTCATCGCAGGAAACGAGGCAGTCCCCGATACCAGCTTTATCGATGTGATCGAAACCTTCACCGCCCGGCCTCTCTCGCAAGCGGATCTGTCGGCACTTGCCGATGCGGTCGCCCAACGAGCGCGCGAGAATGGCTTTTTGTTCGCTACCGCCACGATCCCACAGCAGAATCTCGCCCTCGGTATGCTGCGCGTCGAACTCGACGAAGGGCGGATCGATGAAATTCGCATCGACGGGGCCGATGATCCGGCAATCCGGCGCCAGCTGGCACCGCTTCGCTCAGGCAAGCCGATTACAAAGGCGGAGCTCGAACGACAGATATTGCTGACCGACGACATCTCGGGCGTGAGGGTCCTCGATACGCGGTTCGTAAAGGAAGGCGACCTTGGCGTACTCATCGTTCGGACAAGCAGGTCGGACGCGTGGGCTTCGGTGGAAGTGCGCAACAATGGTTCCGACCCTGTGGGGCCGGTCAGGGCGCAGATTGAAGTCGATCTCAACGGCGTTTTCGATTCCGCTGACGAGATAGACCTGACCTTCGGCACGACCCCCTTGCAACCCGAAGAACTGCAATATGCGTTCGGATCCTATCGCATCGTCGTGGATGCAAGCGGTCTGGAGCTTGGCGCACACCTTTCCTATTCGCACACTCAGCCGGGGGCATTCCTCGAGGATCGCGACATTTCCGGACGCTTCTGGCGGGCCGGGGTCGACATGCAGTACCCGTTGATTCGCCGGCGCGGGGCCAGCGTCTGGTTGATCGGAGAGTTTGAGGTTGCAGATCTCCGGCAGGATCGCGCCGATGTCCTGGCACGGCATGATCGGGTCCCGGCCTTGCGAGCCGGAATTTATTCGCGAGGCCGCCTGGCAGGAGGCGATTACCGCGGACGCGCGATGGTTTCTCGTGGCCTGGACATACTGTCTGCTACAAAGCCGGATGACCCCCTGGCGTCGCGCCTTGATGCATCGGCGCAGTTTACGAGCCTCTATGGCTGGTTTGCATGGGAGCGCGACCTAAGCGGTCCCCTCAGCATCGCCATAGGCGCACGCGGCCAACTCGCCACCGATCCGCTGCTTGCCACCGAAGATCTTGGCTTGGGCGGAACGTCATTTTTACGCGGCTACAATTTCAACGAACGCTCAGGCGACGAAGGTGTCATGGGCTTTGGCGAGCTGCGCTACGATTGGCGAGGCGATGGCTTCTGGCTTCCGCGAGCACAACTCTACGCGTTTGCCGATGGAGGCATAGTTTCAAACCTCGAAGATGGCCGGGGCGGAGGTTCACTGGCCTCTGCGGGCGGTGGGCTACGCCTCGATCTGACGCGTGACCTGGATCTTGATCTGGAACTCGCCGTCCCGCTTTCGGGCGAGAGGTTCGACAGCGAAAGCGAAGCGCCGCTCCTGAACATCCGGATAGAGCAGTCATTCTGAAATCATCACATCGACCGCCAGATACGCGGGTCGCGAAGATACGGTTTGCGATACGCAATCGTGGGATTGCCAGGCTCACACCCACTGAGCTGGCGGTGGAGGCAGGCTGGAAGCGGCCTGTCTCCACCACATTTACTTCGCGATGTCTTTGCAATGGCGCCTTTTAGAAGCGCATCCCCACTTCGACCCCGTAGAGCTCACGCGCACCCGGCGAGATGAACGATCCGCCAAATTCGATCGCCGGGATTGCCTCGGCGACATATTCCTCGCCGAGCACGTTGTTTCCGAAAGCGAAGATCGAGAAATTCCCGAACTCAAGGCCTGCGCGGACATTGAGTACGCCGAAGGCTTCGCGTTGCGCCACGCTGTAATTCGCATCGCCGAAAGAGGCAGGCAGGAAGCTCACCTCCGAAATCGGGATGAGGCCGGAGAAGATCGTCGGGCGCGTCTGGTCCTGAACCGAATGGAAGTAGGTCGGGCCCGTGATCCGGTAATCGCCTCGCACGATCAGGTCGACGCTATTCGACATGGGCGTATCGATCTCGGTCCCGATGTTGAGAGTGTAGTCGGCGGTATAAGGCGACTTGTTGCCCACCGTGTAGGGCCGCGAGGAGTTTTCCTTGATCTCGCTGTCGGTGAAGTTGAACGAGCCGAAGAACTTCCAGCCCTCGACCACCTCTGCGGTCAGGTTGAGCTCTGCGCCCATGACCTCAACCTCATCGATGTTGGACACGACGCGTAGCAGGCCGAAGCTGCCCACGAAGAATTCGAAGAACTGCATGTCGTCGATCTGCGTGTAATATCCCGCAAGATCGAATGTCAGCGCGCCGTCCAGGGCGCTGCCCTTGACCCCGACTTCGAACGCGCTCGAGACTTCCTTATCGTAGTCGTCGCGGATCGTGACATTGGCGTCGATGGTGCCCGGCGTCACGCCATCGTTGAAGTTGGAGTCGATGATCGCCGCCGACCCCTGATTGTTGAAGCCGCCGGATTTGAAGCCGATGCCCCAGTTGGCGTAGACATTGACGTCCGGGCTTGGCTGCCATGACAGGGTTATCTTTGGCTGGAGCTGTTTGAAGGTTTCGCTTGCCGGGGTGAGCGTACCGAATGCCTGCCCCGGATTGATCGGCCCGCCGGTAATTGGATCGAGCACGTTGGGGACAAGACTCTCAGTCGAGCGATCCTCGATATCATATCGCAGCGCGACGCCCGCCGTTACATTTCCGAAATCGTATTCCGCATTGCCGAATACCGCGTAGACATTCGTGTCAAAGCTATCGGCGAGCAGGAGCGTGGTCGGGTTGCTTGTGTCGGGGCCGTTATACAGCTGGGGGATGACGCCCTGTCCCAGATCTGAGCCAAGGCTTACGCCCGTCTCGCGGTCGAGTGTCAGGAAATATGCGCCGACCTGCCAGCTCAGCGGACCGCCGGCGCTGGACGACAGGCGAATTTCGCCGCTGATATCGGTCTGTTCCCGCGACTGAAACTGGGTGCCGTCACATGTCGTCGGGCTGTAGGGGCCGAAAGTTGAACCGTTGACCGGATCGAACAGGAACGGGACCGGGCTGGTGCCGATCGATCCGGGCGGGTTGACCGGATAACCGGTCAGCTCGGCGGTCGAGGCAAAGCAGGCCGCCGCGACTTCGGCAGCGGTGTCGGTCGGTGCCGGAAACGGAATGTAGCGTGCAAAATCCGCCGCCGTGTTATCCGCGACCAGCGACTGATCAACATCGGAATAAAGCGCCCATGCAGTCAGCGTGACGCCGCCGAAATCATGTTCGAGCTTGGCCGAGACATCGAAAGTGTCCTGATCGTTCGAGGGGCGGATATTGCCGTAGAAATTGAACGGATGCTCATTGATGTCTTCGTTGAAGGCAGGGTTGAAGGCTGCGAATTGCGGAAGGTGGAAGGCGGCGTTGAAGGCAATCGAAGAGCCGCGCAGCTGTGAATAGCGCGCCTTTACGTCCAGTTCGGTTGCCGGGCTGAGATCGGCGACCAGCCGACCGTCGACCGACCATATCTCCTGATTGTCGACATTGTCCTCGTTGAGGAAAGTGTTGCGGAAGAAGCCGTCTGTGTCGCGGTAATAGCCGGACAGGACAAAGCCGAGCCCGTCGCTGATCGGCCCGGCGATGTGACCGGTCGCCTCGACGGTGTTCTCATTGGCATAGGATGCGCGCACCGCGCCTTCGAAATAGTCGGCAGGCT
This sequence comes from uncultured Erythrobacter sp., assembly GCA_947494705.1. Classification (GTDB taxonomy): domain Bacteria; phylum Pseudomonadota; class Alphaproteobacteria; order Sphingomonadales; family Sphingomonadaceae; genus Erythrobacter. The sequence continues at coordinate 145,440 of CANLVN010000004.1, read as the reverse complement.
TGAGGGTCGAAAGCACGATGGCACCGGCGGCCGCGTTGCGTCCGTAGAGAGCGCCCTGGGGGCCTTTGAGAATTTCGACCTGCGTCAAAGTCCCCTGCTGCTGGTTCAGCTGGGCGGTGTTGGTCTTGAGAATGCCATCGACCACGAGAGCGACCGAGCTTTCCGCGTCGCGAGCGCCGTTGATGCCGCGAATGTTGATCTGGGTGTCGCCCGCTTCGGCGGTGCCGGTGACGATCGTGACGCCGGGAGTGAGGCCAACGAAATCCTCGGCATTGACCGCGCCCGTCTTGGACAGCTCATCAGCGGTGATGACGGAAACCGATGCGGGAACATCCTGCAGGCGCTCGTCCTGGCGGCGGGCGGTGACGATGATACCCGGATCCTGGCTGACCGTGGAAGCGCCGGTATCGGCGTCCTGGGCGACGGCCGGGTTTGCGAAAGTCAGCGAGCCGAGTGCAACGCCGAGAGCAAGCTGGGTTTTGATTGTGCGCATTGTTTTTTGAGCTCCTGAACCACCTGATTGCACACGGTCTGCCCCGGTTAGGACGCTCTTGCCCCCGTTTGGCACTCCCTGTGCGCCTGTTTGCGCGCCGATTTTCTGCGACCCCTTGCGCTTGGATGCTTCTATTGTATACAATTCATCCGAGTCAAGGGCATGCTCAGGAGAGAGAGGGAAAGTGGCAAAGGCGTCCGATCTGGCATACGAGACGATCCGCGCGATGGTGCTGTCAGGTGAGCTGTCGCCCGGTGAGCAGTTGAGCGAAGAGGCGCTCGCAGAAAGGTGCGGCGTTTCCCGCACGCCCGTTCGCGACGCGCTGCGGCGGCTCGAGGCCGAACTGCTTGTCCGCAAGAATGAGTCTCAGCGGAGCTTTGTTGCGGACTGGTCGCTCGACGATGTGTCCGATGCCTTCGAACTGCGCGCCATGATGGAAGGCTATGCAGCAAGGCGCGCGGCGGAACGCATGGACGAGGCGATCTTGGACCAGCTTTTCCGCGAGAATACGGCGATTCTCGAGGCGACCAAGGGGCTGAAACCCGATGTGGCGGCATTCCTGGAGCACAATCGAAAATTTCACGAACTGATCCTCGAAGCGGCGAATTCGCGGCGGCTGACGCAGTTGCTGATGGCGCTGATCGAACAGCCAGTGGTCTGGCGAACGGCGCAACATTACGGGCGCGAGGCATTTAATCAGTCCTATGGCGAGCACGAGGACCTGCTTGCCGCCTTCGCTCGCCGTGACGGGGCGTGGGCAGAAGCGATCATGGTCGGCCACATCCGCCGCGCCCATCACGCCTATGCCGACGCGCACCGCTCCCTCTCCAAGAACGCCGCGTAACTGAAATGTATACAGAAAACTCCACCCCAAAAATCGAACTCGTAGAAGTAGGCCCCAGAGACGGCCTGCAAAACGAGCGCAAAACGGTGGAAACCAAACACAAACTGCAGCTTATCGCGGACATGATCGGGTATGGCGCGCGCAGGATCGAGGTCGCGAGCTTCGTCCATCCGGCCCGTGTACCCCAAATGGCAGACGCCGAAGCGGTCATTGCCGGACTGCCGGATAAGTCTGACTGTACCTATATCGGCCTTACCCTCAACAAGCGCGGAATCATGCGGGCGCTTGCGACGCGCAATGGGGAGCAGCGCGGTATCGATCAGGCGGGCTGTGTGATCGTCGCCTCCGATACGTTCGGCCAGAAGAACCAGGGTCAGACCATCGCCGAAGGGATAGCGGAGAACCGCGACATGATCCGCTTCGCCAAGGCTGAAGGGCTTCCCGCGCAAGTCACGATCAGCGCTGCTTTTGGCTGTCCGTTCGAAGGCGAGGTCAAGCCTGAAACCGTCCTCGCCATTGCAGAGGAGCTTGCCGCGGAGGGCCCGGTCGAGATCGCGCTTGCCGATACGATCGGCGTGGGCGTGCCGGCACAAGTTCAGGAACTGTTTGGAAAACTGGGCGAGCTTCTGGGGGGTGGAATCCCCATGCGCTGCCATTTCCACGATACCCGAGGAACCGGGATCGCCAATGCCTGGGCGGCGTACCAGTCCGGCGTTCGCATCTTTGACTCCTCGCTCGGTGGGCTTGGCGGGTGCCCATTCGCGCCCAAGGCCACCGGCAATATCGCAACCGAAGACCTCATCTACATGTTCGACCGGTCGGGCGTGGAGACGGGTATCGACCTCGATGCGGCAATCGCCGCCAACAGGGATTTCGCCGAGATACTTGGCCGGGAACTGCCCTCGCGTGTGGCGCGAGCGGCGTGAGAGCATTCCAATTCAGGAGCCGAACACAGACATGACATACAGATTGGGCGTGGACGTCGGAGGCACATTCACCGACCTCCTGCTGTTTGACGAAGAGAGCGGGAAGTTCTGGAGACACAAGACTCCCTCGACCCCGCATGACAGCTCCGAAGGCATCCTCAATGGGGTCAAGGCGATCACTGCCGAGGCGGGCGTATCGGCGAAGGATATCGCCTATTTCCTGCACGGCACCACGGTCGCGACCAACGCCGTACTCGAAGGCAAAGGCGCGAAGGTCGGGCTGGTCACAACCCAAGGCTATCGTGACATCATGCAAATCGCGCGCAGCTTCGTTCCCGGCGGCCTTGCCGCATGGATCGTATGGCCCAAGCCGCAGCCGCTAGCGCATCTCGAGGACACGGTCGAAGTGCCCGAGCGCATGGGCGCGGATGGCAAGGTCGTGCGTGATCTGGACGAAGATGCGGTTCGCACAGCCTTGCGCAAGCTCAAGGGACAGGACATCGAGGCGCTCACCGTCAGCCTGATCAACGCGTATCTGAACGGCGCGCATGAAACGCGCATCGGGGAGATCGCGGCAGAGGAGTTGCCTGGCATTCCCGTCTCGCTGAGCCACGAAGTCCTGCCCGAAATGCAGGAATACGAGCGCACTCTCTCGACCGTCGCCAACGCAGCTGTGCGCCCGGTGGTGAGCAAATATGTCTCCAACCTGCGCAACCAGCTTGAGGCGGAAGGGCTAGAAGGCAAGCTCTCGCTGCTGCGCTCCGACGGCGGGCTGATGAGCAGCCACAAGGCGGAAGAGCATCCGGTCAACATCCTGATGTCCGGTCCGGCCGGCGGTGTGACTGGCGCGAAGTGGGTCGCCAAGAATGCAGGGCTCAAGAATATCCTCACTCTCGATGTGGGCGGCACCTCCACCGATGTGGCGCTGATCGAAGGGCTGGAGGCGCGGCGGGTGCGCACAACCGATGTCGGCCACCTCTCGGTGCGCGCTTCCGCGCTCGATGTGAAGACCGTGGGCGCGGGCGGCGGCTCGATTGCCCACGTTCCCGAACTCACCGGCGCCCTGCGTGTCGGCCCGGAAAGTGCCGGTGCGGTTCCGGGGCCGGTCGCCTATAACAAGGGCGGCGAGCTTCCCACCGTGACCGATGCCAATGTCGTACTTGGCTACCTGCCCGAAGACCTGCTCGGCGGCTCGTTCAAACTCGATCGGGAAGGAGCGGAAAAGGCGGTGCAGACCATCGCCGATGCTCTCGATGTCAGCCTGATGGAAGCGGCGCGCGGGATCATCGATATCGTCAACGAAAACATGTTCGGCGCGTTGCGCATGATTTCGGTTCAGCAGGGCTATGACCCACGCGAATTTGCGCTGATGGGTTTTGGCGGCGCTGGTCCGCTGCACGTGAATGCAGTCGCCAAGCTGATGGGAAGCTGGCCCGCAGTCTCTCCGGTCTCGCCGGGAGTGCTGTGCGCACTGGGAGATGCCACCACGCAAATGCGCACAGAGACCGCGCGCAGTTTCTCCAAGCTCGCGAAGGACACCAGCATCGCCGACCTCGAGAAGGTGCTGAAGGAAATGGCCGACCAGACGCGCGGTGAACTGCTTGCGGACGGTGTTGCCGAGGACCAGATCACGACCGAGTTCGAAGTCGACGTTCGCTATGCGGGGCAGGCCTTCGAAGTGCCTCTCACCATCGATCACGATGTTCTGGCCAAGGACGGGATCGAAGGCATTCTCGCCCGCTTCGACGAGGAGCACCTGCGGCTCTTCACCTTCAACATGGATACGCCGCACGAAATCGTGAACCTGCGCGCCGTGGCGCTGGGGCAGGCCCCTGCCCTCCCCGCCAACGAACTGCCCAAGGGCGATGGCGACCCGTCAGCTGCGAAGATCCGCGATCACACCTTGTGGATGGACGGTAAGGAGCAGGCGGGTGTGATCTACGACCGTTCCAGACTGCGGCAAGGCGACACGATCCCCGGCCCCGCCATCATCACCGAAATGGATTCGACCACGCTCGTCGAAAGCGGTTGCATCGCCACCGTCGATCACGTCGGCAATATCCTCATCAATCCTGCGAAGGAGGGCTGAGCCCATGCCCGCACAAATCATCGAGACCAACGACACCCCCTTCGAGAAGGTCGCCATCGATCCGGTCACGCTCGACATCATCGAGAACGCGCTCAAGAACGCACGGATCGAGATGGATGCGACGCTGGTGCGCACCGCGATGAGCCCGGGCATTCGCGAACAGGGCGACGCCTTCCCGCTGATTGCGGACCCCAAGGGCAAGATGATCGTGGGCCAGTTCGGCAGCTTCATCGACGGCTTCCTGAAAGGCTACAATGATACGCTAGAGGACGGGGACATGATCTTCCTGTCCGATCCGTATTCCTGCGAAGGCGCAATCAGCCATTCGAACGATTGGCTCGTGCTGCTTCCGGTTTTCAAGGACGGGCGACTGATCGCCTACACCGCGATGTTCGGGCACCAGTCGGATATTGGCGGCATGGTCCCCGGCTCCATGCCCATCGGCGCGTCCTCGATCTTCGAGGAAGGCGTGCGCATCCCGCCGGTCAAGATCTGGCGCAAAGGCGAATACAATGACGATCTGATGAAGCTGGTGATGCACCAGACCCGCAAGCCGGACTGGTGCGCCGCCGACCTCAACGCGCTCATCGCCAGCTGCCGTGTCGCGGCCAAGCGCGTAGTCGAAATGGCCGAGCGTTTCGGCGACGACGTGTACGTTTCCGCAACGCAGGAACTGCTCGAACGTAACCACCGCGCGATGAAGGCCCTGATCGCGATGGCCGTGTCCGAGGAGCCCAAGAGCTTCGAGGATTACATCTGCGACGATGGCAAGGGTTATGGTCCTTACAAGATCAAATGCACGATGCGGCGTGAGGGTGAAAAGGTCATTCTCGACTTTGACGGTACCGATCCGCAGAGCGCCGCTTCGATCAATTTCTACCTCAACGAGAACATGTTCAAGATGTTCTTCGGCATCTACATGATCATGGTCTTCGACCCCCAGATCATGTTCAATGACGGCTTCTACGACCTGATCGAAGTCCGCATTCCCGAAGGATCGCTCCTCAAACCGCAATTCCCCGCCGCGCTCTCGGGTCGCACCCACGCGCTGGGCCGTATCTTCGATATACTCGGGGGATTGCTGGGGCAGGGGACGCCCGAGTTTCTCAATGCAGCCGGGTTTTCGTCCTCGCCCCACCTTTTCTACTCGGGCTGGGATACCAGCAAGGGTGGCCGCGACTGGTTCCAGCTGTTCCAGATCGGCTTCGGCGGTATTCCGGGCCGACCGCTGGGCGATGGGCCGGACGGACATTCGCTATGGCCGGGCTTTACCAACGTGCCCAACGAGTTCCTCGAGCGGTATTTCCCTCTGCGGATCGAGCGGTATTCGACCGAGCCGGATAGCGGCGGTGCGGGACTGCATCGCGGTGGCAACGGTATCCACATGACCTATCGCTTCCTTGCCGATGGAGCGATTGCGATCCATGACGATCGCTGGTTCGTGCCGCCTTGGGGTGTGAATGGGGGGCATCCGGGGATGCGCGCGAAGAAAGTGCTCGAACGCGCCGATGGCAGAACCGAAATCGTCGGCAACAAGATCGAGGATGTCGAGGTCAAGGCGGGCGATCTCCTGCACTTCATCACCTGGGGCGGAGGCGGCTGGGGCGACCCGCTTGAACGCGATCCCGAAACGGTGGGCCTGGAAATCCGGCAGGGTCTGGTCACGCCCGAAGGTGCGAAAGCCTACGGAGTTGTCGCCGACGAAGACGGGGTCATCGACACCGATGCAACCGACGCTCTTCGCGCCGAGATCAAGGCAGACCGCGGCGAACTTCCGCTGTTCGACTATGGCCCCGGGATCGAGGCGCTACGCGAAGCGTGCGAGGAGGAAACCGGCCTCCCCGCCCCGATACAGCCTGAATGGCACGACGACATGCGCGAGGCGGCTGAGTAATGGGCGCGCTTCAAGGTATACGGGTGATCGAGATGGGGCAGCTTCTCGCTGGCCCTTTCTGCGGGCAATTGCTCGGAGACATGGGAGCGGACGTTATCAAGGTCGAACCGCCCGGCGCGGGCGACCCGATGCGACTGTGGGGACAGGGCGAAGAGAAGGTCCAGTGGGAAGTGATCGCGCGCAACAAGCGCTCGGTCACCTGCAACCTTCGCATCCCCGAAGGCCAGGAACTCGCGCGCAAGCTGATCGCCACGGCGGACGTACTGATCGAGAACTTCAAGCCCGGGACGCTCGAGAAATGGGGGCTGTCGCCGGAGGAATTGCACAAGGACAATCCCGGGCTGATCATCGCACGCATGTCGGGCTATGGTCAGGAGGGACCGTACTCTGATCGTGCCGGTTTCGGCGGTATCGGGGAGGCGATGGGCGGCTGGCGCTATGTTGTCGGTGATCCCGACCGCCCCCCTGCGCGCATGGGCATATCCATAGGCGACACACTGTGCGCGTCCTATGGCTGCATGGGCGTCCTTGCCGCGCTTCACCACCGAGAAAAGACGGGCGAAGGCCAGGTGGTCGACACCGCGCTGTATGAAAGCGTGCTCCAGGTGATGGAGGGGCTCGTCCCGGAATACGACCACAACGGCTTCATACGCGAACGTTCAGGCTCGATACTGCCCGGTATCGCGCCCTCCAATGTCTATTCCTGCAAGGATGGCCCGTTCATGATCGGCGCAAACAAGGATGCGATCTTCGCTCGTTTGGCGCAGGCAATGGGACGGCCCGAATTGGCCGACGATCCGCGCTATGCGACCCATATCGCGCGCGGCAAAAACCAGACCGAACTCGACGAACTCATCAATGCGTGGACAGCCACGCTGACAATCGAGGAAGTCGATGCGCTGATGATCGAACATTCGATTCCGGCAGGACGTGTCTATCGTGCGCCAGACATGCTCGAGGACCCGCATTTCAAGGCACGCGAGGCGATCATCGAGGTCGAGACCGAGCGGTACGGCAAGCTGAAGATGCAGAACGCCTTCCCCAAGCTATCACGCACCCCTTCTGGCGTGCGTCGCCCAGCCCCGTCTGTGCCAGGTCAGCATAACGAGGAGGTGTTCGCCGAATTGCTGGGGATCGGCGAGGCGGACTTGGCCGAACTTGCCGAATCCGCTGCGATCTGACGTGGCCGATTGGGACACCGCATTTGCCGGTCGCCTTGAACCGGGAACGTCACCAGCGCTCCTTCTGGTCGATCCGGTACGGGCCTACGTCCAACCGGGCTCGCCGCTCCATCTCCCCAGCGGTGAGGCGGCGCTGGAGCGGATGGCTGACCTCGCCGCCGCTTTCCGCGCGCGCAGCCTGCCGGTGATCTGGACCGGAGTGCGCTACAAAGAAGGAGGCGCTGATGGCGGTCATTTCTTCAGGAAAGTGCCCGCGCTCGAACTGTTCGTCGGCGAGACCGAAGCCGGATCCTTTCCCGAAGGCCTCCAGCCTGCCCAAGACGAACCGGTTTTCATCAAACAGTACCCGTCCGCTTTCTTCGGCACCCAGCTTGACAGCTGGCTCAAGGAGCGCGGGGTCGACACACTCTACATCGGCGGATTTTCCACTTCGGGATGCGTGCGTGCGAGCGCACTCGACGCGCTGCAATATGGCTTCATTCCGATGACTGTCGCTGACGCCTGCGCCGACCGCGACGATGAGTTGCACGGATCGAACCTGCGCGACCTCGGTGCGAAATATTCCGAGATCGTGATGGCAGCGCAGGTGCCGGCCCAGCTGGATAGTGCTCAAGGTAACGGCACCTAAACCTCCAGTGGAGCGTGGCATCTTACCCCTGCAATAGGCCAGCAGCACCCGGCAGTAGACTGGGTGCCCCATCCATCGATTGCTGATTGGGAAAGTTTGTCAGGTCATTGGCTGGCAAGCCGTCCCGGATTGTGCAATTCACCCATGTGCTTTTTTGAGGATCCCGCGATGCGCGCTTACGTCTCTTTTCTGATGCTACCGTTTCTGTTTCTGCTTGCCGGCTGCGGCAGCCTAACATCGGGGGAAACGGCTCAACGGAGCGAAATTGCGCCAATCCTGACAAGTGAAGAAGCGTTTGACGACCAGACTTTTGCAAAGCCGCAAGAGGCACGTGTCACGCATCTCGACCTGGATCTGGTCATGGATTTCGATGCGAAGACTATCGGAGGAACGGCCACTCTAGATGTACTGGCGGCGGATGAGGCAAGCGAGATTATACTCGACTCCAATGGTCTACGTATCTCTGCGGTCACCGATGAGGCTGGCAATGCTCTGGATTTCAACCTTGGCGAGGCGGTTGAGGGCAAAGGCGAACCTTTGACCATCCAGCTTCCGGCTCAAAATCTGGAACGTGGGGTCGAACTCGCAGAGGACGAAATTGCTCCAACACACCGCATAGTAATCGAATATTTGTCTGCTCCGGGGGCCGAGGCCCTGCAGTGGTTAAGCCCCGAGCAGACGGCAGGAGGCGAGTATCCTTTCCTCTTCAGCCAAGGGCAGGCGATCAATAACCGCACCTGGATCCCCACCCAAGACAGCCCCGGAATCCGGCAGACTTGGCGAGCGACCATTTCAGCACCCGAACCTCTGAATGTCGTCATGAGCGGTGTGCTTCAGGGCGAGCCAGAACCAGAAGGCGAAAATCGCCGCGATTTTCGCTTCGTCATGGACAACCCGGTCCCGCCTTATTTGATTGCCATTGCAGCGGGTAACATCGAGTTTCGCGAGCTTGGCAAGCGTTCGGGGGTCTGGGCCGAACCCGAAGTCATCGAAGCTGCCGCCCAAGAAGTTGGCGATACCGAGGAGATGATCGACGCCGGGATTGCACTGTTCGGAGACTATCGCTGGGGCCGCTATGACATGATCGTCCTACCGCCTGCCTTCCCCTATGGCGGTATGGAAAACCCGGTGATGACCTTTCTCACACCGACGTTCATTGCGGGCGACCGCTCGAACAACGGACTGGTTGCGCATGAATTGGCACACAGTTGGTCGGGAAATCTGACCACCTATGCGAGCTGGCGCGACGGATGGCTGAACGAAGGCGTCACCTCCTATATCGAGAACCGCATCGTCGAGGAAGTCTATGGCAAGCAACGTGCCGAACAAGAATACGCTCTCAGCTATGCGGGGCTGGTCGATGGCATCAATGATGTCGGTGCAGACAACCCCGCCACAGCCATGCGCTCGCCCGATACAATAAGCCCGTTCGATACGGAGGGTTTTGCAATATACGACAAGGGGACAGTGTTCCTGCGCACGGTCGAGAATATGGTCGGACGTGAAAAGTTTGATGCCTGGCTGACCCAGTGGTTTGACAATCACGCATTCGAGCCGGTGACATCCGAGATGTTCCTCGCTGATCTGCGCAATAAGCTTATCGACGGTGATACCGACCTCGAAAGTCGCTTGATGTTGGACGAATGGGTTTACGGCACGGGACTGCCGGAAAACGCCTGGAAGCCTGACGCCAGCGCTTTTGCCGAAGTGGACGACGCGGTTGCAGATTACGCGAACGGATCAACGCTGCCCGAGATCGATGCGTGGCGCGGCTGGACCGCGGCAGAGCAGCAACGTTTCCTTGAGGAACTCCCTGAAGAATTGTCCGGCGAGCAGCTGGCAGCTCTGGACGCCACCTTGGGGCTCTCGCAAGCTGAGAATAACGAAGTGTTGTTCTTGTGGCTGGAGGCGGCGCTACGCAATGAATACGATCCCGCCGTCCCTCAAGCCGAACGGTTTCTGGCGAGGGTGGGACGCAACAAGTTCGTCAGCCCCTTGTTCAGCGCGCTCAACGAAACTGATTGGGGCAAGCCAATCGCTCAGCGCATATATGCCGACACGAGAAGCACCTATCACGCCTATACTCGCAGCAATGTGGACGAGACGCTTCAATATGAAGCGCCTGCGGAAACGGTTGGATCAGAATAAACCCGCTTTCTGACCCACGTGTCAGAGGCCTTGGCTTGCGGCCGGGCGTTCCATAGCGTGATCTGCGCCGTTCTGATGCATCCGTCCGCTGAGGTCGGACATGATGTACCAGGTGCCGCCTGCCATAATCACCAGAAGGCAAACAGAGAACATTACCAGCAGCAAGTCCTCACGAGATTGACCTCCTGAAAAGTTAAGATGCAGGAAATTGCGCAGATGAGCCATAATCTGCAGCAAGGCCGCCAGACAGATGATGATCACCTTCCAGTTTGTTGGAAGTTCGGAAAACGCGGCTGCAAACGCGCCGGCAGAAAGCAGAAAGCTGACGAGCAAGCCAACGGCATAGGATTTCAATTCGGCTCCGGGGGCCTCTTCGGGTTGAAGTTCTCCGGTGTTGGGACGGGTCATGCGAGGGGCACCAGGAATACGAATGAGAAGATGCCGACCCAGATCAGGTCGAGAAAGTGCCAGAACACGCCCAGCATCGACAGCCGGACTTTCACGACGTCATCAACTCCACGGGTCAAAATCTGCCCCACCATGGCGAGGATCCATACTATGCCGGAAAAGACGTGAAATCCGTGCAGTCCAACCAGCAACCAGTAAGAGCTTAGCCAGCCGCTCGCTTGCGGCTTTCCACCTTTGGCGGCCTGATCGATAAAATCGCTGATCTCAAAAAACAGAAAGCCGCCGCCCAGCAAAGCGCAGATCAGCAGCCAGCCGATCAATTTCTTGGCGCCGTGATCGTACTTCATCGAAAGCGAGACGCCCGCATAGGCCACGCCGCCAAACAGCAGAAAGGCAGTCTGGATCGCGACGCTCTTCAGGTTGAAAAGTGCCTGCGGACCGGGCGCGCCCGCCATGCCTATTGGATTGAGGTAGGAGGCATAAGAGGCGAAGAGGATGCCGAAGATGATGAGGTCGCTCATCAGGAAGACCCAGAAACCAAAGACGGTCGCCTCTGCCTGCTGATGGGCTTCGTCGTGTACGCTGCCAAGGTTCAATCCGGGATAAAGGCCGTTATTGCTGCTCACCCCGCGAACTCCGAACAGTCTGGCACACCGCGATTGCGTTCGCTTTCTTCATCGGCGCGAGTGATCGGCGTCGCACCGGCCACGTATTCGCGGAAACGGCGGTCTTCTTCTTCCACTTGGCGAGCGGGGATGATCCTGGGTTCGATCACGCGCATACCGCGCCAAATCAGGGCCGCGGTGATGGCGAAGAAGCTGAGCGCCGCAAGCCACCAGATATGCCACACCATCGCGAAACCTAAGGCAAAGGCCATCCCGGCAATTATCAGGCCGTGAGCGGTATTGGCGGGCATCTCAATATCGGCATAGCTATCGGGCGCCCTCCACGGATCGCCAGCGCGCTTGGTTTCGCCCCAATCTCCGCGCGCCTGCACCTTCGGGATGGATGCAAAAGTCCATTCGGGCACGGGCGCGGGGGTCGACCATTCGAGGCTTGAGCCGTTCCAGGGGTCGCCACCGGGCACCGAAAGGGACATACGGTGACGATAACTCTTCCAAAAGGTCCACAGGAGGCAGAACAGGGCCGCCAGCATCAACACCGCGCCAAACGACGCGATATACATCCATGGGAGAAAATCCGGGTCCTGGAACGTCGGCGAACGCCGCGGCAAACCCATCAGCCCGAGCACGTAGAGCGGCATGAACGTGAAGATGAACCCGCCGACAAACAACAACGCCGTGCGCCGCCCCCAGCTCTCGTCGAGCCGGAAACCGAATGCCTTGGGAAACCAGTAGTGAACCCCGGCCAGCATTCCGTAGAGCACGCCCGGAATGATGACGTTGTGAAAATGAGCGACGAGAAATGTCGTGTTGTGCACCTGGTAGTCGATCGAAGGATTGGCGAGGATGATGCCGGACAATCCGCCGATCACGAACAGGAGGAAAAAGCCGACAAGGTACACGACCGGGGCGGTGATCCGCACGCGTCCGCGCCACATCGTTGCCATCCAGTCGTAGATCTTCACGCCGGTGGGAATGCCGATGATCATTGTGGCGATACCAAAGGCGATGTTGACGCCTGCGCTTTGCCCCATGGTGAAAAAGTGGTGGAGCCAGACCATGAAGCTGACGACCGCAATGCTCATGCTGGCTATGACGAGCGAGGTGTATCCGTACAGCCGTTTGCCGGAATAGGTGGAGCTGATTTCGGAAAAGACGCCGAAGGCGGGCAGGATCAGAATATACACTTCGGGGTGGCCGAACATCCAGAAGATGTTGGCGTAATTCATCATGTTGCCGCCGGAAGCATTCGTGAAAAAGTGGAAGCCCGCATAGCGGTCCAAAGCCAGCATTGCGCTCGACACGGTCAGCGCGGGCATGGCGTAGATCAGCATGATGGCGACGCAAAGGCTGGTCCAGCAGAACAGCGGCATCCGCATCAAATGCATCCCCGGTGCGCGGCTTTTGAAAATGGTGACGGCGAAGTTCATGCCCGTCAGCGTCGAACCGACGCCCGAAATGAGGATTGCCCAGAGCCAGTAATCGACGCCTTCGCCGGGGCTGTAATCGAGGCCAGTGTAAGGCGGATACATGGTCCAGCCGCCTGTTCCGAAATCGCCAATGAGCAAGGAGACCATGACCAGCCCGGCACCCGCTGCCGTCAGGCCGAGACTGACCTGATTGAGCACCGGAAACGCCATGTCGCGAGCGCCCAGTTGCTGGGGCAGGACAAAGTTGATGAGCCCGATCAGCAAGGGCATGGCGACGAAGAAGATCATGATCGTGCCATGCGTAGAAAACAGCTGCGCAAAATGATCGGGCGCGACCAGCCCGGTCTCCGCTTTGTCCAGCGCACCCAGAGCGGTCGCCTGATGGGCGCGCATGACGAGGCCCTCAATGATCCCGCGCGCCATCATCACCAGCGCCAGCGCGATGTACATGATGCCGATTTTCTTGGCATCCGCAGATGTCAGCCAGTCGCGGAAAAGCGGTTTCCACCAGCGCATATAGGTCAGCAAGGCAATGCCTGCGAATGCACCCAGGACCAGCACGCTCGCCGCGCCCGCGCCAATGATCGTGCTGCTGTTCACGTGTTCCAGCAGGTCGGTGTAGGGTGTGACTTCCCAGTCGAGATTGCCGAAAGTTGGACTGGATTGGCCGCTCATTGCCCACTCTCCTGCTTGGCGGGAGCGGGCAGACCAATGCCTCCCCAGGCTTCGGCGTCCGCAGCATTCTCGCCGTTGCCGGTCCGGTGGTATTTGCCGATAACCCGGTCAAACACATCGCGTGCGCCCAGGCTCATGACCAGCGGGCCGGTTGAGCGCTCGAGCCCCAGATCGCTTTTTGCATCCGCCAGGACCGATTGCCTGCGCAACGTCGCATAGGTCGCTTCATCGAGCGTAAGACCGCTATCGGGACCGTCCAGCCAGCGATCAAACTCATCTGGATCTAGTGCGCGCACCTTGAATTTCTGTCGACCGAAACCGCTTCCGTTGAATTGGGTATTCTCCCCCTCGGCCGTGCCCGCTCGGCTGGCGGAGAAATTCAGCTGGGTGCTCATTCCGGGCATGGCATATATTTGCCCGGTGAGCGGCGCGATAAGCATGCTCTGCATGACAGTATCGGTCGTCAGCATCAGCTGCACCGGACGCCCGACAGGGATGGCCAGTTCATCGACTGTGGCAATCCCTTGCTCGGGATAGATGAACACCCATTTCCAATCGAGGCCGATGGCCTGCACCTGCAACGGGTCCGGCCCGAGTTGTTGGTAGGGATCGAGTTTCGCTGTCGAGTGCCAAAGCCAGCCGGCCAGCACGATGACGATCAACACCGGAACGCCCCACAGGGCGTATTCCAGCTTTTCGGAATATTCCCATTCGGGCGAATATGCGCCGCGTGGTTTGCGATAGCGATACCGCCAAAGGATCAGCGGCACGCCGATCAGCACCGGCAGGATCACGATCATGGTGATGCCGATGACCCGCAAAAGGTGTTTCGACTGCTCCGCGGCGACAGGTCCCATGGGCTGCAAGAAGCTGTCCTCGACCACGCCGTGTGCGCTCGCGGGTGCCATGGCGAGAGCAATCGCGGCGGTCATGCCCGCTAAGAGAAACAATGATCGACCGGGTGCCCCCACTCAAAAACCCTATTCTTCAAGATGCGTAAGATCATGATTTTCCGCCTCTACCGCATCGCGAGGCGGGTTCGCGTCCCGATCGCAGCCGAATTGCGGCACGAGCAGGTTCAGCGCAAGAAATTGTTCCGCAACAGGTCAACGACCTCCCGCGCCTTGCCGTCGAGCACGGCCTTCACTCCGAACAATGCGGTTCCGGCCACTTGCGACACCTCGACCTTGGGCGGCATGACCAATTCCATCTGGTTGACCCGCACATCCAGCAAGGCCGGACCTTCATGGCGCAGCCAAGCGTCCATTGCGGGCTCCAGCGCATCGGAACTCTCGACGTGCCATCCCGCCAGTCCGCAAGCTTCGGCCAGCTTGGCAAAATCGGGGTTGTGCAGATTGGTGTAGTGATCGACGAGCCCTTCGACGCGCTGCTCCATTTCCACGAAGCCCAGCGTGTTGTTGTGAAACACCACCATCTTGAGCGGGATCTTTTCCTGCACCAGCGTCAGCAGATCGCCCATCAGCATGGTCAGCCCGCCGTCCCCGCACATCGCGATTACCTGACGATCGGGGTACGCAAGTTGCGCGCCCATCGCCTGCGGCATGCCGCTGGCCATGGTGCCGTGCAGCAGGCTGTTGAGGAACCGGCGCTTGCCGTTCGCCTTGAGGTGGCGAAGCATCCAGACCATCGCTGTGCCCACATCCGAGACGAAGATTGCATCATCCGCAGCCTTGCGATCGAGCATGTTGGCGACGAATTGAGGGTGGATGAGATCGGGGTCGGTCTCCTCTCCCTGTTGCTCATAGCCCTCCAGGTCCTCCTGCCATTGCTTGAGCTGGCTTTGGAGATGGCTGCCGTCCGATTTCGCGGCGACCAGCGGTAGCAGCGCAGCCATGGTTGCCCTGGCGTCACCCACGAGGCCCAGATGAATGGCTGAGCGCCGGCCCAGATGGGTGGGGTCGATGTCGATCTGGACGATCTTTTTCGCCTCGGGATAGTACTGCGTGTAAGCAAAGTCGCAGCCCAGAGAGATGACCAGATCGGCATCCTCGAGCGCATCAACCCCCGCTTTGTTGCCCAGAATGCCGTTCACGCCGACATTGTACGGGTTGTCGGGTTCGAGGAATTCCTTGGCGCGCGTCGTATGCACCATCGGAGCCTTTACCTTTTCGCAAAAGGCCATGATCTGTTCGCGCGCATCTCGGGCACCGATACCAGCATAGACCGACACCTTGTCCGCTGCGTCGACCATCGCGGCCAGCTCCGCCATTTCTGATTCATTCGGCAGGCTGACCGGATGGGGACGATAGACCTCCCAGTCCATCGCATCGTCGTCCTTCTCGCTGAACATGTCGCCATTGACGATGACGACCGCCACGCCCCTTTTCGTCAGTGCCGCCTGCGCCGCCTTCGTCACGATGCGGCGCGCCTGCGACGGGTGCGAGATATATTCGCAGAAATGGGAATGCTGCTCGTAGATCTTCTTCTGGTCGACTTCCTGCGGGAAATTGAACCCGCTCTCCGTCCGCGCAACATCCGATGCGATCAGCAATACAGGAGCACCGTTGCGGTGGCTTTCGTAGATGCCGTTGACGAAGTGGAGCGAACCCGGCCCGCAAGTGCCGGCGCAAACCGACAGTTCGCCGGTCATATAGGATTCGCCTCCCGCAGCGAATGCTCCGACTTCTTCGTGGCGCACGCCGACCCAACGCAGATCGCTCTTCGAAATCGCGTCGGTGAGGTGATTGATGGTGTCTCCCGGAATGCCGTAGACGCGCTTGGCTCCGGCTTTCTCGAGAGCATCGACAACGATGTGTGCGACGGATTTAGACATTAGGTTTTCTCCCTTGAGAGGTTCGCGAAGCCGCAAACCCTATCGGTGATTGGGGGCTGAAGGCGGCGTTTCTTCCTCGCCCGCAGCGCCGCTGATCACGACATTCTGATAGGCATACGGAATTTCGATCCCGGCCTCGTCGAACCGCTTCTTCACCTGCTCCAGCAGGTCGTGCTCGGCACCTGCCGCCGTCGCGGCATCGGCGCACCATGCGCGCAGGGACATGTCGACGCTGGACGCTCCGAGGTTTACCACCGGACAGCCCACGACTTCGACCACGTCGGGATGCGCATTCGCGAGTTCCAGCGCGAGCGCCCGCGCCTTGTCGATGTCGGAATCATAGCCGATCGAAATCGTTGGCGAGATCATGACCCGCGCCTCCACCGAAGTGAGGTTGATCATGACCTGATTGGCAATCGTTCCATTCGACAGGACGATGCGGCGATTGTCGAAGGTGCGCAGCACGGTGTACCCCAGCGACAATTCCTCGACGATGCCGGTCTCCAGCCCCGTCGGCGTATTCAGCTGCAATCGATCACCCCGGCGAAACGGCTTGTAGATCACCAGACTTATGCCCGACACCAGATTGCCCAGCGTCGACTGCGCGGCAAAGCCCACGACCACGGAAACGATACTCACTCCGGCCAGCAAGGACGTAGTCAGCTTGTTGAGCGAGGGCACGATATGAGAGAAGATCAGGGCCAGCACGATCCACATGAAGAAGGTGCCAAGGTGCTGGAGGAAGCTGATCGTCATCCGATCGATCCTCTCGCCCGGATCGTGCTCTATGACGATCCTGATCGTCCGGCGGATGATCCAGCTAAGGATCATCCCGGCCAGCAGAAACGCAACACCCAGCCCGACCGCGCCCCAGAAGTGGGTCGGATCGAGATATTGCGTGATCTCTGCCAGCCAGTGCGAAGCCGTCGCGCTTTCGCTGCCAGCAGTGGAAGAGCCCGTGGGTGACGGTGAAGGGTTCGCTTCCAGGGCCATCATGCGACCGGCTTGAAAGTATCGGGGTCGGCCATCCTCCAATACTCGCCGAACGGAGTATCCTCGGGTTCGTGCAGCAGTTTGCCCGGCTCCACCTCATCGACGATCTGCGACCAGGGGACCATCTCGGCATTGTTCTTCCACTGCCGCAGGTGGCGCGGTGTGAAATCGTCCGGGCTCTCCAGCCCGCAGGCGACGACGATGTCGTGGAGGCTGTCGAGCGTCCGGGACTGGAAGTTGGCGACGCGCTGCGCCTTTTCGGGAATGACGAGGCCGCGCTGGCGGGCGGGCGAACTGGTGGCGACGCCCGTCGGGCATGTGCCGGTGTGGCAGCGAAGCGATTGTACGCAGCCAAGCGAGAACATGAAGGCGCGCGCGGCATTGCACCAATTGGCACCGAGCGCGGCATTCATGGCGATCGACGATCCGGAAAACACCTTCTCCGAGGCTGCCAGCCTCACCTTGTCTTTCAGGCCGGTGCCGACAAGCGCATTGTTGACGTAGAACAGGCCGATGCGCAGCGGCAGTCCGACATGATCGGACAATTCCAGCGGTGCCGCCCCGGTGCCGCCACCGCCACCATCCACGACGATGAAATCAAGCGTGATCCCACTGTCGAGCATGGCCTTGCAGATCGCGAAGACCTCATGCGGCATACCGACGCACAGCTTTATGCCGACCGGCTTCCCGCCCGAAAGCTCGCGCATCCTTGCCGCGAATTCCAGCATTTCGCGCGGCGTTGAAAAGGCGGAATGTCCCGGAGGCGAGAGGCAGTCCTCGTTTGCGGGAACCTGGCGCGTATCGGCGATCTCCTGCGTCACCTTGGCCGCTGGCAGCAATCCACCATGTCCCGGCTTGGCCCCTTGGCTCAGCTTGATCTCGGTCATCTTGACCTGATCGTGCCCGGCTTTCTCGCGGAAACTACCGGGATCGAAATTGCCGTCCTTGTCGCGCGCGCCGAAATAGCCGGACCCGATTTCCCAGACGATGTCACCACCGTGCTTCAGATGGTAGGGCGATAGCCCGCCCTCGCCCGTGTCGTGATAAAAGTCTCCGATCTTTGCGCCCATGTTGAGCGCCTCGATCGCATGATTGCCAAGAGCGCCAAAGCTCATCGCACTGATATTGAGGCGGGCCGCTTCGTAAGGTTTGCTGCACTGGTCGGTTCCGACTGTCACACGGGTGCGCTTGGGAGCATTCTTGTTCGGATTGATCGAATGGCACAGCGCCTCGTATTCCTCGGAATAGACATCCAGTTCTGTGCCGAAGGGATGCGCATCTTCCTGTTTTTTCGCCCTTGCATAGACCAGCGAGCGCGACACCCGGTCAAAGGGCCGCCCTTCAAGCGGACCTTCTACAATATAGCTGCGAAGGAACGGGCGAAGATCCTCGAAAAGCCAGCGAAACCGCGCGGTCAGCGGGTAATTGCGCCTGAGCGAATGCGTGGTCTGGAACATGTCCCAGATCGCAATCAGCAAAAGCGGAACGACAAGCACCAAGCCCCAGAAGAAATGCGAGGAAACGAAGGTGCCCAGTGCACCAATCGCAACCAACAAAGCCAGCATCCCCCAAAAGCCCAGATTGCGCTCGACGCCACCGTCCCCAAACAACGCGTTTATCATTCTTCAGCGCCTTTCCGGTCACTCATTGAGGCTACGGCTACTACAATGACGCGCATGACTGTAAAGGTCTGGCATCGTTGCAAGTTTAGACTTTCGCGCCTTCGCAGACCCTGCCGTGGAATTTCCAGCTGACGCCATGAAATGCGGCTCAGCCCGGATTGTTATGGGCGGCGGGTTCATCCCACCATCCCTTCGAAAAGCCGGTTTAGCGGCGGCCACATTGATTGGATGCGTCGGCAAAATGAAAGTTTTGTCATCTTCGCGACAGTATCCGACAACATCCCCGCCGGTACACAATCGCCATGATACCGCCCCCGTCCCATCGGCAAGAACAGCAGCGCAAATCCGTGCGCGGCTGGAATGTCGCCTGGCTGCGGCGGATGATGCCCGGACTCATTCCGATCTTGCTGGCCGCGATTCCCATCTGCCTTGCGATTGCCATGCCCGAGTGGTTCGGCCTTGAGGTCGCGAAGACCCCGGCCCTCGATCCGCTTCCCGCTGCCGGAATTTCTCTCATGCACCGCGAGAAAGGTTACTTCATCGGCCAGGTCGAGGAAGGCAGTCTTGCCGCACATACAGAGCTTGCTACCGGCGATCAGATCATCGCGATCAACCATGTCGATATCGAAACTGCGCTTGCAGAAAGGCCGAGACAGTTTGGCTGCCTGACGCAAATCGACTACGTCGCAGATGGAGTGCGGCACGTGGTGCAGATCGACCAATGCGAAAGGTAGCAGAGTGCCTGACAACAAGATCCTTGTGGTCGAAGATGACAAGACGACCGCCGATTTCATCGTCCGCGGCCTGACCGAAGAGGGCTTCACGGTCGATCATGTCAGCGATGGACGCGATGGCTTGTTCCATGCCTCGGATGGCAGCTATGGCGCGATCGTGCTCGACCGGATGCTGCCGGGAATGGATGGCATGGCGATCCTTGCTGCCTTGAGGGCGGCAGATGTGAAAACACCCGTCTTGATATTGTCGGCCCTCGGTTCCGCCGAAGACCGGGTGGCTGGATTGACCAAAGGCTCTGACGATTATCTGGTCAAACCGTTCGTTTTCGCGGAATTGCTCGCACGCATAAAACTGCTCATTCGTCGAGGCCGCCAGGACAGCACACAAGAGACCCAGTTGACCTGCGGCGACCTCTCGATCGACCTTCTGAAGCGAGAGGTCCGACGCGGCGAACGCGTGATTGAATTACAGCCGCGCGAATACCGGCTGCTGGAATTCATGATGCGCCAGGCGGGACAGGTCATCACCCGCACCATGCTGCTCGAAGGCGTATGGGACTATCACTTCGACCCCGGCACCAACGTCATCGACGTTCATATCAGCCGATTGCGCAAGAAAATCGATTGCGATGGGGAAGAAGCCCTGATCCACACGGTGCGTGGTGCCGGATATCGACTTGGTGAATGATCGTGCCAAGCTGGACCAGATCGTTCTTCTTCAGGGGTATGCTGCTGGTCTTGGCAGTGGAGTTGCTGGTTGCCGGCACAGTCGGTCTGGCCACCGTGCAACTGGCCAGATCGGAAATCCTGCAAGCCAACGAACATACCTCCGAAACCCTTTTTGAAGACACATTGGCGGTGGCTCAATCCGAAGGCCCGGCCGGCCTGCGTGCATTTCTGGCATTGCGCGGAGCCGAAACCGATGATGTCTTCCTGCTGACCGACCCAGATCTGCGCCCTCTGGCCGGCAATCTGGACGTTTGGCCGCGTGCCGCGAAACCCGATGGCCGGTATCGCACACTGAACATTCGGACCACAAACGCGCTCACCAACGCAGATTTCGGCGTGTTTGCCACTCGGCTGAAAGATGGTCGGCAATTGCTTGTCGGCCATAATCTCACGCCCAGCGGGCTGGCGATGGATGCGCTACTCGATGCCTTCCTGGTGGCGGCCTTGCTGGGTCTTCCTCTTGCCATCGCCGCAGCATGGCTGGTCGTTCAGCTCGTCGATTCCCGGCTACGCCATTTCGAGGAAGTTCTCGGCAATTTCGGGCTTGGCGACATGACCGATCGTATTCCCGATCATGGGACCGACGACTCCTTCGACCGGCTTGCCAAGATCGAGAACCTCATGATGGACCGTATGTCCGGCCTGATCGATGAATTGCGACTGGTCACCGATAGCCTAGCGCATGATTTGCGCTCACCGTTGACGCGCATTCAGGCTCAGCTGGCCAACGTTGCTGAGAGCGATAGTATCGCAGACCACAGGGCAGCGAGTGAATCGGTATCGAAAGACCTCGAACATTTGCTGTTCGTTCTCAACCAGATGCTTCAAATCGGCCGCGCAGAAGGCGGAGTTGGCCGCGAGGCTTTTCAGCAAGTTGATTTGCATGAGATCCTCGCCGATCTGGAAGAGATATACGGACCTGTCGCAGAAGACGCGAACCGGGAAATGACGCTGGAAGCGACCGGACCTGTCCCGCTGCTCGGTCAACCCGATCTGCTGGCAAGGGCTCTGGCTAATCTCATCGAGAATGCGTTGAACCATGGCGCGGGAACGATTCGGCTGCGTTTGACCGATACGGGAGCGAGCTTCGCAATTTCTGTCGCCGATGAAGGCGATGGCATCGCACCCGAAGACGAAGCTGCTGCACTACGCCGCTTCGGCAGGCTCGATCCGGCCAGAAGGATGCCCGGCAGCGGGTTGGGGCTGGCACTGGTCAACGCCATAGCGCATCTGCATGAGGGACAACTGAGCTTTCAACGCGACACCAACTCTTTTGCCGTCGTGATGGAGCTACCCAAGTCCGTTGCCAGAAAGTCAAATTGAAGGGTGCCTGACCGAAGGCGTCCGAGGGGCTAGCATCTGCTCCGCTGCAGTCCGGATCAGCTGGTTCGGTCCTGATTGCTGTGCACCGCAGAGAACAGAAACGCCCCAGACCATGCCAGCAGAAGCAGACCATTGAGCGGCTCCATGCTGGCGATGAGCCGCATCGGACCGGTCGGCGCGATATCCCCATAGCCCAGTGACGAATAGGTTTCCGCCGCGAAGTAATACAGGTTCAAGGCATTCGCGCCGCCGAGGCCATCAAAGCCTCCCAAATCGAGTGGACCCGAAGCCAGCGCAAAAATGAGGGCATAGAACCCGATCTCGATCAGGTGGGCCGCGACAAGCGCGGACAAGAGGACGGGCACCGAAAGTCGGTTGGAGCGGCGCCTTCGCCTGACGCGCCGGTCGAGGAAGGCCAGCGCTTCGTAATGGAAGGCCGTCGTCAAAAACAACGAAAGCATGGCGAGGCCGATCGTCAGAGCAAGTTGCGGGCTAGGCATGTCAGTTTCGTCTTCCCATGCGTGGCGGCATCGTCATGGCCCGAACGCCAGACCTTGCGCGCCACTATCGATCAATCGCGATGCCGTTTGAGCGACCACATTTCAGCGAGGCTCAATCCGTCGGTGAAATGATGGATAAGGGCCAGAGATGCGTGGCCAATCAG
Source organism: uncultured Erythrobacter sp. (assembly GCA_947494705.1). GTDB lineage: Bacteria > Pseudomonadota > Alphaproteobacteria > Sphingomonadales > Sphingomonadaceae > Erythrobacter. The sequence continues at coordinate 123,242 of CANLVN010000004.1, read as the reverse complement.
ATAGGCCCACACCAAATTGGAAAAGATCTCGTGCGCTTCGATCGCCACGTTCACGACAGGGCTCTTGGCAGCACCAAGCTTGCCCGCAGCCCACCAGATCGCCCCGGTGCCCGCCATGACAGCCATCAGCGCCAATCCCAATCCATGCACCGCCGACGCCAACGGGCTCTCGGACTTGTACTCCGGCAGGCGAAACTTTTTGGCGGCTTTCACATGATCCGAAAGGTCCGCCCCCAGGGCGCGCAAGCGAGCGCCACTGAGCCACGGGAACAGCGCACCCGCGTCGGTGCCCTTGTCGCGCAAAGCAATGTTGAGGAAAAACAAAGTCGCAAGCACAAGCGCGATGAGGCCGGAATATTCGTGGATCTCGAAAAACACGTTCTCCGGTTTCCCCGGCCCCGGCTTTTCCATCAACTGGCTGGTTGCGAGTTGGGTGATGATTGCCAGTGCCAGCGCTGCGTGGAACAGCCGCGTGGCCCAGCTGTGCTTAGGCGCGTTGGATGTCACTCTTCGTTCTCCGCGTTAGATCGTTTCTGGGTTTGTGGTCGCGACCCTAACAACCCGAGATCGTCAGGCAGATGTGTTGGAAATTACAGTTTGGTAATGAGGCCTGAGTTTTCGGCAGCGCATCGGCGATCTCGCCAGCTTAATACCAGCTGGGACCGTGCCGCATCATGGTTGCTTGATTGAATGTGGGTCGCTTCCGTTTCCCGCAGCCGGACCGCAAGGGATCGCTCAGGAAAGCCAGCCATGGGATTGTTACGGCGATTTCATCTGCTCGCCAGACCGCAGCAAGAGATGGATCGATAGAATGCTGGCCTGCGATGAAGAAGGTGACAGGCTGTCCCTTCCCTTCACTTCTGAGCAGTGGAAAAAGATCGGCCCCACCCCCCGGGTTGCCGTGATTTGCCGGGAGGCGGCCATCGTCGCCTCCCGGATTTCCTCCCCGATCCCACGCTAATGTGTGCGCTTTCATCGGAACGCGACAATCATCTCGCCGGATCTGTCGGCTGATGAACCTTCTTTAATGTTTCGGCCACGCTCCGGTCGTCTTACCGGCTTTATTCACTTCTCCATCGTGACCGAGAACCGAAGACGAACTCCATGGTCGTCAAGTCATCGTCGGCATGTGCAAAACAGTACGATCGGAGTGAACAATGACCCAAAATAGAATCTTTCCCCCCAGCCGCTGGCTCTTGGCGTATGGCGTGCTGTGTATTGCAGTTGGCGCGCTTGCCCTGATCTGGCCAGCTCCTGCAACTCTTGCAGCCGTCACTTTTGCAGGCGCTCTGCTCGTTATATCTGGGGTGGCGGCCCTCGGAATGGCGATCGCAAAGCACACCAGTCATCCCTTTTACGAGGGCGCCCTTGGTGTGCTTTCCATAGTCGTTGGCGGATGGATGCTTTTCCAACCTATCGAAGGGGCTGTTTCGCTCACGATCCTGTTGGCGATCTGGTTTGCCGGGCGCGGCCTGCTTGAACTCTACTCTGCCATCAGGTGGTCGTATCGGCGAGCATGGATGGTGATGATGGGCGTGCTCAACATCGCACTGGCGGTTCTCTCGATAACGCTGCTTCCCGGTTCGGCCATGATCGTTCCCGGCACTCTTATCGCTGTGAGCTTCTTCGTGTCGGGCATTGGTGTTCTGGCGCTCTACTTCTCCGCCAAATCCGGCTCCCCGATGGGCCAACCTCTCGCTTAACCCGATGCGATCATGACCCGTAGCAACGCTGCCGAAGGGTCTGGCCAAATATCCCCTCCAATGGTCGCTGCGGCGTCAGGAACAGCAGAGGCCAACAAGGATCAGAAAGGAAATGAAGATGCAGGAAACTGATTTGCATACCCGTCTCGAAGAGCTGGGCAGGAAAATCGAGGAGACCAGCGCTCGCATCAAACGGGAAAATCACCTCATGCGAGATCACCACCTGACAGGAATAGAATTGAAGGATCGCTACAGGCTGCTTCAAAAGCGCCTCAACGAAGAGGTCGCCAACGAAGAAGCCCACGGGCATCACGTCGAATCCCTCGAAAAATCGATCCGCGAATGGATGCGCAGCGCAACAGGATGATGGGCGCGCAAAAACCCGGAGGCGTTTATGGATAAAGCCATTTCAAAGCGGATCTATGGTTTGTCAGTTGCCTTTTGTGCGGGTGCTCTGATCGCAGCAGCACCCGCACCGACGGAGGCATCCGAAGACCAGACACCCGATCCGATCCTCGGCGTTTGGCAAAACCCAGCCGGAACGATCGAGGTGAAGACGGAAATGTGCGGAAGGAACCTTTGCGGGATCGTCGTGGAGGCATCGCCCAGCGCAGTTGCTGACGCCCGACGGAGCGGGACGGCCCCTCTGATTGGCGTCCATCTCCTGCAGAATTTCGTCCGCGTCGATTCAACCGCGTGGTCGGGGACCGCCTTCGTGCCTGATATGGATGTGCATGTCGCGGCCCATATTTCTCTTAGCGACCCCAACCATCTCAAGATATCGGGCTGCGAACTGGGCGGCCTCGTCTGCAAGTCTCAGACCTGGACCAGAATCGGATAGACAGAGCCTTTTCGCCGTTACGGCTTCGCCCACGCCATATCGCTCCAGCACTGATCTGATTGGTCGGTTGTGACTAACGGCTGTGCATGGAGACGCACAGATCGCCCTTCGATTCTAGGATAGCTACGCGGGGCGCAGGTGATCGCGCCAGCGGCGTTCAAGGAACCACAGCGCTCCGCCCAGCGTGAGCCAGGCGAGTAACCATGGCCATGCCGGTCCGTCGCGCTCCACGCCGCCGCGCTCTTCGGCCGTGTCCTGCCGAGCAGCCCAGAGCGCAGTCTCCTCGCCGATGGTCCGCGCACGTGCTTCGGCGAGGGCATCGGAGGGGAGGACAGCGAAGTCAAAGGACAGCGTGTCGTCTTCGCGCGGCTGCTGGATCGTGTGCATTCCCGGGATAGCAGGCCAGTACGCCGCGCACCCCTTCGGTCCGGCGGCCGGATCTATTGCGAGCGCGTGGAAATTCCCATCGGGATCGCTCACCGTAGGCGATCCCACGATACCGCAAATGGTCACTCGCTCGCCTGCGCGGGCAAGCGCGGTGACCTCGGGACGGAAGGTGCTGACCGCGCGCGTCACCGCACTCACCGTATCGCTCCACCACTGGTAATAGAGATCTGAACGTCCGTTGAGCACGAGCGCGTAGCTGTTCGCGACGGTCCACAGCGCCACGCGACCCTGTCCGCGCTGCTGCCAACCCGAGAGCATCGCGCCATCCGCATCGGTAACCTCGGCGACGAAGGTGCCGGGCGTGCGCACCGCCCAGCGGTCGATATCGGGCAGCGCATCATCGAGCGTGTTGAGGTCCCGCGGCACGTCCCGCGATCCGGGGCCGCGAAGCGCCGCCAGCGCCTCGGCATCGGGCGCGGCAGGTGGAAGCGCGACGGGCAGGGCCTCTCCCCCTCCCTCGACCGCCAGACCGAGCGAACGCCATGACGCGCGCAAGGGCCCGGTAGCAGGGCCGCTCATCCGCACCACCACCCCGAGCCCTGCATCGACAGCCCGCGCCAGCGAGGCCCGCGATCCGCTGCCGATGCGCAGCAGCGTGCGGTCGTCGATGATGAGGACGTCGGCCTCGCGCAGCTGCGCTGAGCCGAGGCCCGCGCGGCGATCGCCGAGGTCGACCCCGAGCCCTGCGTTGAGCGTGCTAGCGAGGTCGACCTGCGAATCCTCACCCCACCGCCGCAGGTACTTGGTCTCGGGCGATGGCGCCCCGACCAGCAGTGCGCGTACCGGGTCCTCGGCCAGAGCGCGCACCGGAAGGGGGGTGTCGGAGACGATTTCGCTGTTGGCTCCGCGCAGGCGCAGGGTGAAACTCGCAAGGCCTGGCGATCGCGAGGAGCCTCCGAGCAAAAAGCCTGGCTCTCCGTCGATTTCGCGCCGGTCGACGATGCGCCCCGCCGGGTCGAGCAGTTCCACGCTGACGCCCGCCATACCCGTGACCTCGCCGGCAAGGGTGAAAACCGATCCGGCCGGAACATCCGCTGGCGGCTCGAGCCTCGTCACACCATCGGGCAACGCCATCGGTGTGAACTCGACCGGAACGCCAGCCGCCAGATCACGGTCGCGGGGCGCCAGGCCGCGGCCCTCGATCCGCACCCGCTGGACCTGGCGATGCCGGCGCAGCGCGGTCGCGAGATCGGCCATACGCTCCGCCCCGTCGATGGCAGGAGCTCCGGGAAGCGCCACGAGGCGCTCGCCGGGCGCCACTTCGAGCGTCGCGGGAGCTTCCGCCGTGGCGACGACCAGCGTCTCGCCCCCGACGGGCAGGCGAGGAGGGAACAAAGCGAGGTAGAGCAGCGCGCCGCATGCCAGCGACATGACCGCCAGCAAGGCGATGCGCCAGCTCCAGCCGCGCAGGAGCAGCAGGACCGCCGCTCCCAGCGAGCCACCGGCGATCAGGATTGCGGCGAGGAATTCGGGAGTGGTCTGGTTCGCGAACATTCAGCGCAGACCCCGCGTGTAGCGTCTGCCCAGCTCACCGCCATCGTCGCGGCGGCGAACCTGTGTCGGAGGACGGGTGAGGACGACCCACAGGGCGCTACGCAACTGCTCGCGGCGCTTGCGCGACGTCGGCTCGCGGCGCAGCGCGTCGACGGCGGCCAGCACGCCCAACGGGTCGCGGATTCGCGCGCTGTTGCTGCCGACCCAGCTTTCCAGCCCCGCAAGGTCTATCCGCTCGTTCCCCGCTAGAGCGCGCCACGCCGTTGCCGGCACGGCGTCCTCTATGGCGAATGGCTCAAGCGTCGCGCCGCCTCCGACGATGCCCTCACGCTTGCCGCTCATACGCCGCGACATGTCAATCGGTGCCTGGACCGAGCCAACCCGCGGCAGGTAGATCCGCGTCGCCTGTTGTACCTGCTTGATGTACTCGAGCGCGCGATTTTCGTAGGGCAGCGCTTCTTCCGGCCTGCCAGAGCGAAGGTTCACCTCCGCATCCCACATCTCGTCGAGTGCCGCCCGTAGCAGTGCGCGCGTGTCGGGATCGAGCAGCGTTGCCGCTTCGCTGTCGTCGTGGGTGTGGCCGAATTCCGCCGTGACATCGCCAAGCGAGCCGAATACGGGCGATTCAGGGGCGGCGCCGTGATCATGACCGTCGCCATCGTGGTGTTCGAACTCGGCCTCGGGCTGGGCGTTAGCTTCGTCCTTTTCTGCGATGGGGAGCGGGGGCCGCCTGGGGCCTTCCTCGACCTCCATCCCGACGAACTGACCATAGCGCAGACGGAGCAGCCGCTGGTCGACCCCGATACTGTCGGACTGCGCCAGAAGCTCGTCCGGCGAGAGGCTGCCACGACGTGCAATCAGCGCTTCTGTATCTATGATCACCTGACGCTGGCTGCGGAAGTATGCGGGCATCGCCTTCTTTGCCATGAGGTCGAGCCCATCGACCTCAGCAGGTGCAGCGGCGGGCCAGCGCAGGATCACCCCGGGGCCGCGCACCACGTGGCGTTCCGGGCTGCGGGTGTCGGCAACGGTCAGCTGCGCGACGAGGTCGCTGCCCTGTTCAAGGCCGTAGGAAGCAAGGTCGAGATCGACCACGAAGCGACGGCGCTTGGGATCGCCCGAGCCCGTTACAGTGCGACTTCGTTCGGAAAAAGTGACGTTCTCGCCAGAACCGAGGGCGGTGGTGACGGTCAGCCGGGCATTGCGATCGACCGCGTAATCGTCGCTCGCCTCGAACACCACGCGCCAGCTGCGCTGTCCGGGGCGCATGGTGACGAGCCCGGTTGCCGGTTCGATTACACGCACTTGGGGCGGGACATCCTCGATAGGCTCAAGACGGTGCGCCTCTGAGTCGGAGCTCATGCCTGCGGCATCGATCCTATAGAGCGAAGGCGCGTCTAGTCTCAGCGAAGTGGTCCAGCCTTTCTCGCCCTGTGTCAGGAGCACGCTCTGCCCGCCGATCAATTGCACGGCTGCGGTGCTTGGCTGCGGATCAAAATCGAGCGTCCACTCGATCCGGGAACCCATTGGCGCGCTGATGTCGAGGCTGTCGGAAGTCCATGCTTCAAGGCCGGTGTAGGCAGGCGGCACGATGCGTACCCGCCCGCCTGTGAGGCGCGTCTCGCTAGGACCAGAGGCGGCAGTCTGCCCGGTCCCGGCACGCGCCTCGTCCTGGTTATCGGCAGAGGGCCAGAACATGATCGCCGCCAGCGCGATGGTGCCGAGCAGCCAGGCGACCGCGATCCGGTCGCGCCACCATCCATCGGCCAGCGTCGCTGGCTCTATGGCTGCAACCCGCGCGGCAATCCGCTCTGCCTGCATGCGCTGGAGAGGACCGAGATCGCCCTCGGCAAAGAGCAGCCCCGCGCTGTCCTCAAGTCCCGCCTCGCGCTCGTCGAGGCGACGTACCAGCCACCCGCCATCGAAGCTCGCCGCTGCACGCATTGCCGCAAAAGCGAGGGCCCCGGCCCCGATCACCAGCAGGCACAGCGCCAGGACAAGTCCCGACAGCCTCCAGCCCGCTGCAAACAGCACGATGACGAGCGGGCCCCACGCGAGCACGACATTGGCCGCTGCGCGGCGCTGCGCAGGGCGGGTCCATGTGAAAGGGGCCAGTTCGCGGCTCATCCCGCGAACCTGCCAAGCCGGGCCGCGAGCAGCCGCTCTGCGAGAAACAGGAGCGCGGCAATGACCGCCAGCCAGGATGTCAGCTCCTTCGGCGGAAGCGCATATGGCGCAGCGCCCGCAGTCGGCTCGAAGTCCGCAGCCGCAACCCGCGCCGGAGGCGGGGCCTCGGGGGTCACGAGCTCACGTAGCTGAGCGGGAAAGGAGCCGTCGAGCAATTCGGGCATTGCAGCCGGATCAAGGCTGCGAGTGAAGCGCATCAGGCGCCCTGTACCGAGCGGTCCGCCCTCGACCAGCGTATTGCCCATCTCGTCGCGCCAAAGCTCGGCTGTCGTTCCGGGCATCGCGATCTCTGCGCTCTGGCCAAGCAGCGCTGTGCCTCCCCCACGTACCCACTCCACGAGTTCAACCGGGACCGGTCCGGGGTTGAGCCAGATAAGGACGCGGTCTCGCGACGGCAATTCGCTCGACGTCGCAGCCTCGACATCGGCCTCTTCGCTCCAGGCCTGCGCCGCGGCCTCGAAATAGCGCGGTGCCGCGAGCACACCTTGTGGATAGCGCAGTGAGAGTGCCGGGGACGGCACCGGCACGGGAGTGTCGTTCGGTTCGCCGGTTCCTACAATGCGCCACTCGACGGGACGCGTGAGGCGCAGCTGCTCTGCATCGACGCCTTCCAGAACCGTCGGAACGAGGATCGTCAGTGTTGTCTCCTGCGGCAACTCGGCGTCGAACTGGCGGATCAGGCTCGAGACGGGCGCACTGTCCGGCGGATCGTCATCTAGGTCGGGAAAGCCCGGTGCGATCCATTGTGGCTCGGTCTCGGGGCCTGCGAACTCCCGGGCCCCAACGGCATCGACACCGGGCGCAACGAGTATCGCGCCTTCATCGTCATGCCACCCCAGAACCGCAGGGCGGGCCAGCAACAACGCCAGCAGCGCGACCAGCGCCAGCCGCAACGCGAGCAGCAGCAACTCGTCGAAACGAAGCTTGCTTCGCGGCCTCGGCATCGCCTCGAGCCAGCGCATTGCGGCGAAATCGACCGGCACCTCCTCGGTGCGGCGCCGCAGGTGGATAAGCGCCGGTACGATCAGCGCTGCAAGCGCGAGCAGGCCGAGCGGGGCGAGGAGAAGCAGGCTCATCGCGCCATTGCTCCTACGCCGAACAGATCATGGAGCGGAGCGTCAATCGGCTCGTCGAGGAAGTAGGAGGTGTGCCTGATCCCGGCAGCATCGAGCCGCGCGGCAAGCCCGGCGCGGGCCTTGGCGAAACGGGCGAGATAATCTTCGCGCAGTGCCTTGCCATCGCCGATCAGCTCGGCCTCGTCCTCCTGATCGCGGAAGCGAAAGCCGCCTTCGAAGGGAAAGTCGCGCTCCTCGACAGTGAGCAGTTGCACCGCCAGCACCTCACGGCCCGCGCCTGCCAGCCGCTCGATCTCGGCAACACCGCGCTCGTCGAAGCAGTCGCTCAGGAACAGCACCAGATCGCGCGGGGCGATCCGCTCCCAGAGCGAGCCCAGTCTTGCGGCGTCGGGTATCTTTCCCTGAGGGCTGCTGCGCGCAAGATCGACCTGAAGCCGGTCGTTCTGCGCACGCCCGGCACGGGGCTCAGCCATTACCGGGCCTGCCCCGCCGAGCACTATCCAGCCGAAACGGTCACCCTGCTGCAGTGCGAGTTGAGCGATGCACATCGCGAGTATCTTTGCGGCATCGAAGCGCGACCAGTCTGGCGTATGGCGATCCGCCTGATTCATCGAGGCGCTGGCATCGATGAGAATCCAGATCGAGGCAGCGCCCTCCTGCTCTGCCTCTCGGATGAAGAACTTGTCGGAGCGGGCGTAAAGCTTCCAGTCGATTCCTCGCGGATCGTCGCCCGGTTCATAGCTGCGGTATTGCGCGAACTCGATGCCTGCGCCCTTGTTGCTGCTGGCATGCGCGCCGAAGCCGTGGACGCCGGTCAGTCGCCGCGTGGTCAGCGACAGCCGCTTGAGCCGGCTGCGGACTTCGGGCGGGATGGCGGGCGGCACCGGGGCCACGGGATCAGGCCGAAGGGGGAGGAATGTGAGCGAGCAGCGCCGCGACAACGTCGTCCGCGCTCTGCCCTTCCGCTTCTGCAGCGAAGGAGAGCAACAGCCGGTGACGCATGACCGGCGCAGCCAGCGCAGCGATGTCCTCTCGTGTTGCGGCGAGGCGACCGTGGAGCAGCGCGCGCGCCTTGGCACATAGCACCAGCGCTTGTCCGGCGCGCGGACCCGCCCCCCAGCGCACGTAGCTTGCGACTTCGGCGGGCGCGGCGGCATCGCCCGGGCGCGTGGCGCGGACGAGGTCGGTGATCCAGCCGAGCAGGTCTTCGCTTAGGTGAACCTCGCGCACCAGACCCTGCAACGCGAGCACCTCTTCGCCGCCCATCACGCGCGACACTTCTGCCTGCGCTCCGCCAGTGGTGAGCGCAAGGATGTCGCGCTCCTCGGCAGCGGTGGGATAGTCGACCTGCACCTGCAGCAGGAAGCGGTCGAGCTGCGCTTCGGGCAGCGGATAGGTCCCCGCCTGTTCCAAGGGGTTCTGCGTCGCCAGCACGAAAAAAGGGCGCGGCAGCGCGTAGGTCGTGCCAGCATAACTGACGGTCTTTTCCTGCATCGCCTCGAGCAACGCGGCCTGGGTCTTGGGCGGTGTGCGATTGAGTTCGTCGGCGAGCAGCAGGTTGGTGAAGATCGGGCCCTTCTGGAAGCGGAAGGACCGGTGCCCCGTGCCGTGATCCTCCTCGAGCAATTCGGTGCCGAGAATGTCGCTCGGCATCAAGTCGGGCGTGAACTGAACGCGCCGGAAATCGAGCTCGAGCGCCTGTCCGAGCGTGCGCACCAACAGTGTCTTGCCAAGGCCCGGCACGCCCTCCAGCAGGCAGTGCCCGCCCGCCAGCAGCCCGATGAGCAACTGCTCGACTACATCTGACTGGCCGACGATCGCTGTCCCGATGGCGACCTTCAGATCAGCGACGCGACCCACCAGTCGTTCGATGTCGGCCTCATTAATGGGTGTATCTTCGACCAAGAACCCAAACCCCTCAGTTGGTAAGCGCGTACATGACGATGTTTACGCCGAATTTCGTGTTGTCCTCTGCGAGGAAGCGCTTGTTGCGCCAGTCATAGTCCCACTCGCAGCCATAGTCTTTGTTGCTGTAGAGCACGCCCAGCCGCTCGTTGATGGTGATGCCCTTGAGATAATCGTGAACGAGGTCGTCGCCCCATCCGTTCAGCTCGAAGGTGGTCGCAGGAGGCCCGTCAAACTTGAAGAAGCTCGAATAGAGCGAGTGGTCGTTCGGCAGCTTCTTGAGCGCAGACGCGCCGAAGATGTTCGCCATCTGCGCCTCGAAACTCTTGGCGAACAGGCCGTCGATGTCGTGGTTGCAATCGTCGACGAATACGAAGCCACCGTTCCTCACATAGCGCTCGAAATTGCGGCGTTCCGCGTCGGAGAATTCAACCGCCTTGTGCCCTGCGAGATAGCAGAAGGGGGCCGATAGCATCTTGGGGTCGGACAGTTCGACCACTCGCTCGACCGGATCGATCCTGAGCGAGGTGTAGTCGACCAGCGAGGTCAGAAGGTTCGACGGCATGCGCTGGTCGACGTTCCAATCGCCCGAATTGTACTTCAGCCGCGTGAACCAGAAATCGTAGCCTGCACCGACCGCCGCCGCACGCTGGGCGGCCGCGAGTGGCCCAGCGAGCATGGCGCCCGCAACCCCGCCTCCAAGGAGCTTGAGGAATTCGGCGCGGGTCACGGCAAAGGTTCGCTCCCGTGGGCCCGCGCCCACCAATTCTTCGCCTCAGACCGCGTCCGAAAGCGAGGTGAAGGTGAAGTCCCTCAGTTTCATCGGCGGGACCATGATGTTGCCGCCCTCGACACGCACGGAACGGCCAAGCTCGTCGATGTTGTTGAGCATGATCACCGGGCTCTCGTTGAAGCGGAAGTTCTTGATCGGATACTTCAGCTGGCCGTCCTCGATGTAGAAGGTACCGTCGCGGGTCAGGCCGGTGAGCAGCACCGTCTGGGGGTCAACCATGCGGATGTACCAGGTCCGGGTGACGAGCACGCCGCGTTCCGTCGAGGCAATCAATTCCGCAGTCGAGCGCGTGCCGCCTTCCATGATGGTGTTGCCCCATCCGGCGGTCTGCGGCTTGCCCTGCTTCTCGGCCCAGTAGCGCGAGTACTCGAGATTCGCGACCTTGCCTTCCTTGATGATGTCGACGCGTTCCCGCGGGAGCCCCTCGCCGTCCCACGGCAGCACCGGGACCGTGTCGTTCCAAGGGTCGGTGTAGATGTTGACCTGCGGGTCCATGATCTGGTCGCCGATCTTGTTGCCGCCGCCCTGCTTGGAGAGGAAGCTGCGCCCTTCATCGGCCTGGCGCGCCCCGAAGAAGTTCATCATGAAGCTGATGAGGCCCGATGCGGCAGCAGGTTCGAGGATGACCGTATACTTTCCCGGCTCTAGAGCGCGGGCGCTCGATGAAGCCGCCGCCTTGCGCATCGCGATCTGGACGTCGTCAGAGGCGTCGAAATTCGAGATGTCTCTTACGTTGCTCGCGACCCAGCCGGAGCCCGTCCCGTCCTCGGTCCTGACGGTGCAGGTGTAGTCGGCCTCTGTCGAGACCTGGTAGCCGAAATTGCCGTTCGAATTGGCGTGGGCCATGAAGGTGTGCCCATCCTCGAGGAAGCCGGCGGCAACGAGGTTCTGGTTGCGGCACGGCTGGATCGAATCCTGCGCGATCTTCGCGCGCATCTCGGCGGTCAGCGCCGCTGTCGCCGCGCTGAAGGTGTCGGAGGCGCGGTAGGTCTGCTTCGCAACTGCCGGCATGAACTCGGGGTTCTCCGGCGCGAGCCGCGCGAGTTCCTCGGCCCGGCGCACGACCCGCTCGAGCGAGGCGTCGTCGAACTGGTTGATGGTGGCAATCCCCACCCGCTTTCCGAACGCAACCTGCACGCCCAGATCGATGTCCTCGACCAAGCCAGAGGTGGAAATGTCGTTGCGGGCGAAACGCACGTTGCCGCGCCTGCCACCGGTGAGTTGCGCACTGGTCTCGTCGGCGGTCGAGAACGCGATGACCTTGTCGAGAATTGCCTTTGCTTTGGCTTCGCTAAGAATGCTCATGATCTGCTACTCCTCTTCGCGCTTAGCCGAGCGACCGGGCGGTGTTGATGACGTTGATACCGTCGAAACGGCTGGTCGAGGAGCCGTGGCTGACCGACGAGACCTGCCCCGGCTGACCCTTGCCGTCGAAGAAAGAGCCGAACATGCGGTAATCGCTCTCGTCGCAAATTGCCGAACACGCCCCCCAGAATTCCGGGGTTCGCATCTGGTAGGCGACGTCCTCGATCATGGGACCGAGCTTGCCGTTCTTGATCTCGTAGAAGACTGTCCCGCCGAACTGCGCGTTGTAGCGCTGCTGGTCGATCGAGAAAGAGCCGCGTCCAGAGATGTAGATGCCCTTGTCGACGCCCGCGATCATCTGTTCAACCGAAAGCGGAGTCTTGCTTGGCGTGAGCGAAACGTTGGGCATGCGCTGGAACTGAACGCTGGACCAGCTGTCGGCGTAGCAGCACCCATCGCTCTCGTCCTTGCCGACGATGTGCGCCTGATCGCGGATGGTCTGGAAATCGACCAGGGTGCCGTTTTTGATTAGGTCCCACTTCTTGGTCTTCACGCCTTCGTCGTCGTAGCCGACTGCACCGAGCGATCCGACCTGCGTCTTGTCAGCGAATACATTGACGATCTCGCTGCCATACTGGAAGTTTTCGTTGCGTTTCTCGATCGAGGCGAAGCTGGTGCCAGCATAGTTGGCCTCGTAGCCAAGGACGCGATCGAGTTCGAGTGGGTGGCCGATCGATTCGTGGATCGTGAGACCGAGGTGGTTGGGATCGAGCACGAGGTCGTACTTGCCCGGCTCGACCGAAGGCGCTTTCAGCTTCGCCTGCGCGTCTTCCGCCGCGGCGATCGCGTCTTCCTTCATGTCGTAGGACATGCCGTAGGTTGTGAGGCCGTTGGGAGCGACGAACTTGTGCTCGGGTTTGCCATCCATGTATTCCCAGCCAAGTCCCATCGGCGCAGAAAGGCCATCGCGCGAGCGGAATTTTCCGGTCGACTGGTCGATCGCGGTGACGGTCAGCGGAGCCCAGATGCGGTGGACGTCCTGATCGATGTAGGATCCGTCGGTCGAGGCGAAATATTTCTGTTCGTTGACGAGGAAGAGCATCGAGTTGACGAAGCTCGCACCTGCGGCGAGCGCTGCATCGTTGACACCCATCAAGAGGTCGACCTTGTCCGCAATCGGCACTTCCATCGCGTTTTTCTGGATGGGGGTGCGCCAGCTGACCTCGCCCTTGCCCGGGGTTGGTGCGAGTTGGACCGGCGAAGTCTGAATCTTCGCATTCGCCTTGGCGATAGCGGTCGCTTGCCGTGCGGCGGCCGCCACGGCGTCCTCTGTCAACTCGTTGGTGGCGGCAAAGCCCCAGGACCCGTCAGCGATGACGCGCACGCCGGTGCCGGTCGATTCCGTGTTGACGATGTTCTCGACATTGCGTTCGCGGGTGATGACGAACTGGCGCAGGTAGCGCCCTACGCGCACGTCGCAATAGCTCGCGCCCGCCGTAGTCGCGGCGGTGAGCGCAGCGTCGGCTAGACGCTTCTTGACCGCGACGTCGATCGCGTCCTGCAACTGGCTCTGCGCGATTGCTTTGCCGAAAAAGGCCGGCGTCAGCGCAGCACCGGTTACGAAGCTGCTGAACGCCAGAAAGTGCCGTCTATCCACGTGATATCTCCCCGATCCTGCCAGACCACTCGCTTCGTCCCAAAGCGGCAAGGGTCCCGCAAGTGTCTGCGACAAGCAAGCAATGTGTCCAAGCACGCGACCGGCGTCAAACACTTATGACCGGGTTCTGGACAAAGCGCAGATGGGCTCGACCAACGACTTGGTGAGCAAGCCTGATCGGTGCGCGCAAGTCCTGCACGATTGAACACATGGAACACTGTCTAGGGCGGAAGGCGGTGCGAACGTGATGCCTGATGTCCGCGAAGCGCGAAGATCGCTGCAACCAGAGAAAAGTGCTGGGGGTGGGTGGCGGAGCAGGAGGGATTCGAACCCTCGATACGGGGTTACCGTATACACACTTTCCAGGCGTGCGCCTTCGACCACTCGGCCACTGCTCCGCGCTCGCGACTTGCGAAGGCGTGCCTCTAGCCACGAAAGAGCGCCGCTGCAACAGCGTGGTACACACCCGTTTTCTGTAGCACGTTTCGTTTATGGCAAACGAGTTGGACTGGAAGGCGATGCGCGCAACCGGCTTTCCCGGCGAACGTCGTCTCAAGAGCCCCTTCCCGCCTCCGAAAACGCACTGAAGGGGTTTTTGTTTGCCGGGAGTGGTGGCAGAACCTTGCTCATGAGAAAGCCCCTCCTCGCCGCCGCTGCAGCGATTGCCTTCGTCTTGCCCGTTACCGCACAGGAGGCTCTCGAGGGTGCGCCCAGCCCGAACGAGATCGTGGGCGCCGCCGCGCCCGAGGAATGGATTGCGATCCCGGCCGAAGACTTGCTCATGATGACACTCGCACCCGCGGCCGACGGATCGGAGCGCGAGGTGGTAATCCAGTTGATGCCCGCGCCGTACTCGCAAGGCTGGGTCGCGAACATCCGCACCCTGGCCCGCGCCAATTGGTATGACGGGCTCAGCATCAACCGCGTTCAGGACAATTACGTCGTTCAATGGGGCGATCCGGGATACGATAATCCGGAGAGCGGCGAGGTGGAGCAGAAGCCGCTGCCCGAGGGACTGCGAGTGATGGGGAAGGATGATTATGTGTATTCACGGACAACTGGCGCCTCCGGATCGATAGTTCTGCATCACCCCGACAATTATCTCGAAGACAGCTATACTGATTGGACTTGGTTCGAGAGCGGGTGGCCGATCGCATATGAGGTGTCGGAGGATACTCGGACGGTGAGCAACTGGCCGGTCCACTGCTACGGCATGGTCGGCGTAGGCCGGAACTACTCACCCGACACCGGCTCCGGCGCCGAACTCTATACCGTGATCGGTCATGCGCCGCGGCACCTCGATCGCAATATCGCGCTAGTGGGCCGGATCATCAGCGGGATGGAGCACCTGTCCTCGCTGCCGCGCGGGTCCGGGGCACTGGGTTTCTACACCGAGGAAGAGGCGGACAAGCGCACGCCGATCGTTTCCGTGCGTGTCGCCGCCGACCTGCCGGAAGCAGAGCGGCCCGAATACGAATACATATCCACCGAAGGCGAGACTTTCGCCCGCTATGCCGAGGCCCGCGCCAATCGCCGCGATCCGTTCTTCATCCGGCCCGCAGGCGGTGCGGATATCTGCAACATCCCGGTGCCCATTCGCGAATACGAAGGTGACTGATATGGTGACAGCCAGTCTCACCCTTGCCCGCTGGCAGGGGGAGAAGGCGACCTATCACCTTGTAACCTTCACCGGAGCCGAGGCCGAGGCGCTATCAGGACACGCGCTGATGCACCGGCTCGAATTCGGAAGCCGGCGCGGTTTCGGTTCGGTGAAGGTGCTCGCGCAGATCGGCGGGACCGAGTGGAAGACGTCCGTCTTCCCCCAGAACAAGCAGTCGGAATGGGTGCTGCTGGTCTCGAGGAAAGTCATGCGCGCCGAGGATATGGTAGCCGGCGACCAAGTGGCAGTCAGCCTGACCCCGCTTTAAGCAAAATTGGGTTCAGGCGGCATCGGCTTCGAGGTCGTGCGCCGACCGGCGCACGTCCGCGATGAAAGCCCCTGCCTTTTCGCGCAGGTTTTCCGCGTGACCGCCCAGCGCCTTCGCGCTCGCAACCACTTCTTCTGCCGCCGAGCCGGTTTCCTTGCTCGCAGAGTGCAGAGCCTTGAGTCGATCGCCGACCTGCGTCGATCCAGCCGCCACTGTATCGATGTTGCGCGCCAGTTCCTCTCCCGAAACCGATTGCTGGTCGACCGCGCTGGCGATCATGACGGCGGCCTGCTCAAGTTCCCCAATCTGGGCGACAATCGAGGTCAGGTCGCTAGCAGAGGATTTGGTCGAATCCTGCATCGCGCTGATCCGTTCGGCGACCGAGCTGGTGGCGTTGCTGGTCTGCATGGCGAGTTCCTTGACCTCGCTCGCCACCACCGCGAAGCCACGGCCCGCCTCGCCGCCGCGTGCCGCTTCGATCGAAGCATTGAGTGCAAGCAGGTTGGTGCGCTGCGCGATGGTCTGGATCAGTCCGGCAATCTCGCCGATCTCTTCTGCGGCCTGCGAAAGCTCGCCCATCCGTGTATTGGCCGAAGTCACCAGCGTGGTGGCATCGCGTGCCAGCGAAGCGGAGGCCGAAGCCTGACGACTGATTTCGCTGATCGACAGGGCAAACTCGTCGGTTGCAGCGGCGGCGGCAGTGACATTCGCGGTCGCCTTTTCCATCGCCGCGGTCGCGCCTTCGGCCTGTTCCTGCGAGCCGTCGGCCAGCTCTACCATTTGTTTCGAGGTGGCCTTTAGCTGTTCCGAAGCAGCGGAAACGGCGGTGATGACTTCGCCGACGGATATCTCGAAGCCATTCGCCATGTCTTCCAGCAGCTTGGTCTTGTCGCGACGCAGGTCATGCGTCTGCTGGGTGAGGAGTTCCTGCTGTGCGAGCCGCTCCTCGGCCTCTCTCGTGCGCAGTTCATTGATGCGGCTGAGCTCGAGGGAATCTTCCCGGAATACCGCCAGCGCACGAGCCATCTCGCCGATCTCGTCGCGGCGCGTGTCGCCGGGGATCGTGATCTCGCGCTCTCCTTTAGCGATCTTGTTCATCGCGGAAGTGATGCCGGAGATGGCGCTGACGACATTCTGATTTACGACACGCGCAATCACCAGTCCGGCGAGTACACCGGCGATGACGATGATGATGTTCATCATGATGCTGCGGTCGAGTCCGTTGAACAGGTCGCGCGCCGCCGGCGCCAGGGTGCCGCGCAATTCGCGCGCATAAGAAGCGATATCGCCCCTCACCGAGCCGAGCTCATCCTCGAAAGCTGCGATCTCGGCATCACTTGGATCCGCTGCAATCTGTTCCCATTGGCCCTTGAGCGCTTCGACATCATTGACGAAGGTCGCAACGCGCGCGTGCGTGTCGGCGGGCATCTGATCGCTGATCCAGCCTTGGGTGTAGAGCATGTTTTCGAGCGCTCCATCGATCCCGGGAGCCACGCCTTCGAGCGCATCGTCGTCACGCTGTTCGCGGAAATCATGGATTGCGAATTGCGCTTCGTCGAGGTCCATGACCGAATGGGTCGTGCGCACTTCGAGACCCGCCACATCGGCAACGTGTTGGCCCGCAGAAGAATAATAGATCGCAGTCCAGGAGGCCGTCGCGGCGACGATCAGGAGTATCAGCGCCGAACTTATGATCGACGCATTCAGCTTGGTCACGAGCGAGAAACGGTTCAGCCACGATGGCGGCGACGCTTGCCGCTCAGGATCATCCACCACCACGTCTTCGTGTAGCGCGTGCGATGCGGAATACATGTTCATCCGGCCAAATCTTCCCCGTAGCGATCCCCAGTGTGTCGCGAGGGCTTTATGATGGGTCGGCTTAAAAAAGCGCTAACCCTGTCTTAACCAAGGCTAGCAAGCACCAAAGGCGCCGTTTCAATCGCGCTGCATGATCTCGATACGGTTGCCGAAAGGATCTTCGGTAAAGAAGCGGTTATAGCCTGCGACCGGTTTGTCGCCACGCACCGGCATGCCTTTCAGACGCAAGCGCTTTTCCAGCGCATCGAGGTCGTCGACGAGAAAGGCGGGGTGCGCTTTTTTCGCCGGGCGGAAATCGGGATCGACGCCCAGATGGAGGTTTACCGCCCCGCCTTCGAACCAACAGCCCTGACGCGAAAGATTGGAAGGCTTGGGCACTTCGCGCATGCCCAGGATGCCGATGAAGAAACTGCGCGCGGCGTCTTCCCCATTTTCGGGAATTGCGAGTTGCACGTGGTCAAGGCCGATGACAGGCACGTTAGCTTCGACCCGGTTTCATATACGATCCGCCTGGGCCACCGCATCGCTCGCCCGCAACGCGCTTACGATGCGGGTGAGGTGTGGAAGGTCATTGACCTCTGCGTCGATCTCGTAGGTGGTGAACGGGTGGTCGAGTTGTGTCTGTGTGAGCGAGGTGACGTTGATCTTGTTCTGCGCGAACACTCCGGCCATCTCTGCCAGCGTTCCGGGCCGGTCATAGATCGTCACCGACAGCCGTCCGACAGCGCCGTGCGACCGGCTTCCCCAGTTGAGGTCGAGCCATTCATTGTCGATGCCGCTTGCGAGTTCCAGACAATCGATCGTGTGCACTTCGACCCGTTCGCCCATCCGCCTCAACCCAACGATGCGGTCGCCGGGGACGGGGTGGCAGCATTCGGCCAGTTCGAAGCCGACGCCCGGTGTCAGGCCGCGGATCGAGATTTCACGCTCGTGCTTTGACCATTCGTCGTCCTCGTCGAAGTTCGCAGTGCAGCCGGGGACCAGAGCTTCCATCACTTCGCGGTCGGTGATCTTGCTCGCGCCGACGGCGTACATAAGGTCATCCGGTTCATCCATACCGAGCCGTTCCAGCGCGAGCCGGATCGCCTTCTTTCCGATGCGCGCCGGGACGCGCGCGGCAATTGTGTCGAAAAGCTTGGAGCCGATGGCCGCAACTTCCTCGCGTTCCTTAAGCCGCACTGCGCGCCGGATCGAAGCGCGTGCCTTGCCGGTTACGACGAAGCCTAGCCAGGACAATTGCGGCTCGGCGCCCTTGCCCTTGATGATCTCCACCACGTCGCCATTCGATAATTGCGTGCGCAGGGGCATGTGCCGGCCGTTTATCTTTGCGCCGACACAGGCAAGCCCCAGATCGGTATGGACAGCGAAGGCGAAATCGACAGCGGTCGAACCCTTGGGCAACTGGAACAGCGCGCCCTTGGGCGTGAAAGCGAAGATGCGATCCTGGTAGATCGCCATGCGCGTGTGTTCGAGCAGCTCCTCGGCATCGTGGCTGGCATCGACAATCTCGATCAGGTCACGCAGCCAACCGACCTGGCCGTCGGCCTTGTCGTGCTGCTTGTAGGCCCAATGCGCCGCAAGCCCGAATTCGTTGCGGTGGTGCATTTCATGCGTGCGCACCTGCACCTCCACCCGCATCGAATTTTCGTACATCAACGAGGTGTGCAAGGACCGATAGCCGTTCGTCTTGGGTGTGGAGATGTAATCCTTGAACCGGCCCGGCAGGAACTGCCAGGTGCGGTGCAGCACACCCAGCGCAGCGTAGCAGTCGGCTTCGGTATCGGTGATGACGCGAAACGCCATGATGTCGGTGACCTGTTCGAAGCTGACATGGCGCTCGCTCATCTTGTTCCAGATCGAGAAGGGATGCTTCTCGCGCCCCGTCACTTCGACTTTCAGGCCCGCTTCGGCCAAGGCCTGCTTGAACTTGAGCGCAATCGCATCGACCTGCCCGCCGTCGCGCCCGCGCAGTTCTTCGAGCCGGTTGGCGATGGTCTTGTAGGCCTCGGGTTCGAGCTCCTTGAAAGCCAGCGCCTGCATCTCGCGCATATACTCATACATCCCCACCCGCTCGGCCAGCGGGGCGTAGATATCCATCGTCTCTCGCGCGATACGCTGACGCTTCTCCGGGTTCTTGATGAAGTGGAGGGTGCGCATATTGTGCAACCGGTCGGCAAGCTTGACCAGCAGCACGCGGATATCCTCGGACATGGCGAGCAGGAACTTGCGCAGGTTTTCCGCCGCGCGTTCGTTCTCCGGCATGGCCTCGATCTTCGACAGCTTGGTCACCCCATCGACCAGCCGCGCGACATCCTTGCCGAAGTGTTCCTCAATGTCCTCGACCGTGACGAGGGTGTCCTCGACCGTGTCGTGCAACAGGGCGGTAATGATGGTCTGGACGTCGAGTTGCAGGTCGGTCATCAAACCGGCAACCTCGATCGGATGCGAGAAGTAGGGGTCGCCGCTGGCGCGCTTCTGACTGCCGTGTTTTTGAACCGTGTAGACATAGGCACGGTTGAGCGCAGCCTCATCGGCGTCGGGATCGTAGGCCTTGACCCTCTCAACAAGTTCGTACTGACGCAGCATAGTCGATTAATGTGCGGCGCCGCGGCCCGCGCTGCAAGTGCTAAAGATGCACCCTAGCTCCAGGTCGCCCGGGGCGGGAGGCTCATCAGGATCGCATCGACGTTGCCGCCGGTCTTCAGCCCGAAAATCGTGCCGCGGTCGTAGACGAGATTGAACTCGGCATAGCGCCCGCGATATTCGAGCTGACGCGCCTCGTCGGCGGCATCGAAATCACTGTCCATGCGCTTTCGAACCAAGCGGGGGTAGACGTCGAGAAACGCCTTGCCGACATCCTGGGTGAAAGCGAAATTCCGCTCGAAGCTGGCGTCATCCTCGCATTCGAGGTGATCGTAGAAGATCCCACCCACCCCGCGATGCATGTCGCGGTGCGGAATGTAAAAGTAATCGTCCGCCCACTTCTTGTAGCGCTCGTAATAGGTCGGATTGTGCGCCGAACAGGCCGCGCGCATCACCGCGTGGAATTCTTCTGTATCCTCTTCGTACGGGATCGGCGGATTCAGGTCGGCCCCGCCCCCGAACCACGCCGCCTGCGTGGTCAGGAAACGGGTGTTCATGTGGACGGCGGGCACATGCGGGTTCGTCATATGCGCGACGAGACTGATGCCGGTGGCGGTAAATTCGGGATGCTCGACGCTCGCGCCGTTGATCTGGTTCGCGAATTGCTCTGAGAAGCTGCCGCGCACGGTCGACACGTTGACGCCCACCTTCTCGAAGACCTTGCCTTTCATGAGGCCCTGGACACCCCCGCCAGGATCGTCATTGCCGTCCTCATCGCGGTTCCACGGTGTGTATGTGAAACTCGCATCCGAGCCCGCCTCGCGCTCGATTTCCTCAAAAGCGGCGCAGATCCGGTCGCGCAGTTCCTCGAACCATGCCTTCGCGCGCTCTGTGTGGCCTGCCCAGTCGTTCATGATTATTCCCATCCCGTTCGTCATCGCGGGCCTTGCCTCATGACACAAAAGGTGTCCACCCGCTTCGACACTTGTCAAACGCCCTCGAACGCGTCAGAGGGAGCACATGGTTCCCGTTTCGTTCGCGCCACTCCCCTTTGCGGGAGAGGAGCTTGTCCTGACCAAATCGAATGCGATCTACTGGCCGCCCGAACGCGCGCTGCTGGTTGCTGACCTGCATCTGGAAAAGGGCAGCTGGTATGCGCGACACGGACAGATGCTGCCGCCCTATGACAGCCGCGAAACGCTCGAGCGCCTTGCCGACGCGGTGAAGGCAACGGGCGCGCGCCGGGTCATTACGCTGGGCGACAATTTCCATGATGACGAGGGCACCTGCCGGCTCGACCCGTATGCCTGTGGCATGCTCGAAGCACTCACCCGCGCACTCGATTGGGTTTGGATCACGGGCAATCACGACGTGAACATGCCCCGCAGCTTTGGCGCGACCATGATGGAGGAGCTGGAATTGAACGGCGTGATGCTGCGCCACGAGGCCAAGGCAGGCGAGACCCGGCCCGAACTGTCCGGTCACTATCATCCCAAGATGCGCCTCAAGGTCAGGAATCGCCACATCGCCCGCCCCTGCGCCGTAGTCAGCCAAAGCGCGGAGGCCGAGCGTATGATCCTCCCCGCATTCGGCGCCTATACGGGCGGCATGGATGCCGGAGCGCCGGAAATCCTCAAGGCACTTAGCCCGGCTCGCTCCATCGACGCAGTGCTTCCGGCGAAGGGCAAGTTGGTCCGCTTCCCGCTATTTCGCGAGGCGGCCTGATGAGCTTTGCGCCGCTGCTCTTTATTTGGAGCAGCCTGACCGTATTGCATTATTTGATCTGGATCGGGCTGAGCCTTTTGGTCGGCGTAATCCTGCCGCTTAGCGCGAAGCAGGACATCACTATGTCCGGCATCGCAATCCCAGCGCTCTTGTTGCCCGTGGCATATGGAATATTCGCGTTGATCTTTGGCCAGATCTTCGGCGAGAATTATGCCGCCAAAATTCTTTGGCCTAGCGGGATGATCCTGGGGGCACTTTTCACGTCACTCCCATTCATGGATAAAGCGTTGAACCATCAGGCTAGCGATGTTCCGGTCTGGTTCGGCTTGATAAGCATCTTCGTCGGAGCGAATTTCTTCGCATTCTTTATCTGGCTTGCCCCGCGCCTGATTGACTTCGGTCCCATCGACTTACCCAAACTCTCTTGGGGCGTGCAGTTCTAAGCCCGTCAGACTCCGCTGGCGTTTGTCCGGCCAAATGCCTATATTCAAGACTCACCAACAGGCTGAAACAGGAGAACACACATAGCCCGTCCACCCCGGCGATCGATGGCCCCGCCTACCAAAAGCGGCCCTCGCTACGATCAGTTTATCCAGGTTCCAAAAGTCCGCGTCATTGATGACGAAGGCGAGAATCTGGGCGTCATGTACACCCGTGAAGCCGTCGAGCAGGCCCAGGAAAAAGGCCTGAACCTCGTCGAAGTGTCCCCCAATGCGGACCCGCCGGTGTGCAAGTTCCTCGATGTCGGCAAGTACCGGTTCGAAGCGCAGAAAAAAGCCAATCTGGCGCGCAAGACCCAGAAGACGCAGGACATCAAAGAGGTCAAGATGCGTCCCAACATCGACACGCACGATTACGACGTGAAGATGAAGAACGTGAACAAGTTCATCGACAACGGCGACAAGGTGAAAGTGACGCTCCGCTTCCGCGGGCGCGAAATGGCTCACCAGCATCTCGGCATGGACCTGCTCAAACGCGTCCAGGAAGATGTCGAAGAAATCGCGAAGGTCGAAGCCTTCCCCCGCCTCGAAGGGCGGCAGATGCTCATGGTTCTTGCGCCGAAATAACGCGCACTGCGATTACACAGAAAAAAGGCGGGGCCGCGATGGCCCCGCCTTTTTCATTTGCGCAATAGCGCCTCAGCTGCCGATATGCTCGTTCAGGAAGTCCAGATAAGCCTGCGAAGCCTCGATCCGGTTCGACTTGTTGCGGAAGCCGTGGCCTTCGTCCTCGAACAGGACATATTCGACCGGCACGTCATTAGCCCGTACCGCCTCGACCAATTCGTCGCTTTCAACCTGCAGCACGCGCGGGTCGTTTGCACCCTGCACCACCAGCAGCGGCTTGACGATGTTGGACGCATGGAAAAGCGGTGAGATTGCCCGCAGGCGCTCCTCGTCGGTCGCCGGATCGCCCAGCTCGTCATAGAGCGCGTCGCGGTTCGCACCCCACCACGCGGGGATCGACTTGAGCGTGCGCACCCAGTTGGTGACCCCGAAGATATTTACGCCCGCATCGAACACTTCCGGTTCAAAGGCGAGCGCGGCGGCGACCATGTAGCCTCCGTACGAGCCGCCCAAAATCGCGATGCGATCGTCGGCAATCCAGTCCATGCCCTGAAGGAAGTCCTTGGAAGCGACCACGTCGCCAAGGTCGGCTTCCCCATGGCGTTTATCGTCCATGTGGAAGAACGTCTTGCCGTAGCCCGACGAGCCGCGATTGTTGATCGCGTAGACTGCATAACCATGGTTCACGAGATGCTGGATCGCGGGATTGTATCCGCGGCGGCTCTGCCCGCCCGGCCCGCCATGGACCCAGACAATGGCTGGAGCGGGACTGTCCGCATTCGCGCCGTGCGGGCGATAGAGCACGCCGGGCACCTCGACCCCGTCATAGCTGTCGAAACGCGCGATGCTCGCTGTGACGAGGTCGCTCTCGTCGATGGCGGGATTGAGCGCGCTGGTCAGCCGCCGGGCCTGCCCGCTCGCAAGGTCGGCGACATAGATATCCGAAGGCGAGGTGTCAGAAGACACTGTGAAGGCAATCCGGCTCTCGTCCTCGCTGAAGCGGATGCTGCCAAGGTTGCCGTCGGGCACGCCGGTGAGCGCGACTTCGTCGCCGGTGGTCTGGTCGAGCAGGGTCAGTACAGTCTTCGCATCGGCGTTCACACCGCTAACCCGGTAACGTCCGCTGGGCGAGAAGCTGACGAAGCTGACGTCCCAGTCGGCTTCGAGATAGGGCGCGGTCTCGCCGGTCGCGAGGTCGTAAGTCCATGCCTGGTTGAACTCGCCATATTCATTGGTGGCGTAGATCAGCTTGGAACTGTCGGGCGTGAAGCCGTAGCTGCCATAGCTGATATTGCCCTCGTGCTCGGTGATGAGCTGCGGCGTCATGTCGCCTTCGAGATCGACGAGGAACAGGTCACTGTCGGCGCTCGAATTGGCTTTTGAAAGCACCATCCAGCGACCGTCATCCGAGATGCCAGCAGGGAAGAAGTTACCGGGGTTTTCAAAGAGAAGTTCGCGCGAGTAATCCTCCGCCGAATAGGCATAGATGTCGAAAGCCTGCGGGTTGCGCTCGTTCGAGCTGACATAGAATGTCTCGCTGTCTCCGCTCCATCCCGCGAAACTCGCCGTATGCCCCTCGCCCGGTGTCAGATCGCGCACCGTGCCGTCTACTTCCCGCAGATAGACGTGATTGAGTTCGTTACCGCCTTCGTCCGAGCCATAGATCACGCGCTTGTCGTTCGGAAAGAAGGTGCTGGCGAATATTGCGTTCGTGTCCGAATCGGTCAACGCGATCGGCTCGCCACCTGCAACCGGAAGCAGATAGGCGTTGAACACGCCGCTCTCGTCGGAATTGACGAGGACATATTCGCCGTCGGCGGAGAATACGTAGGCGCCCGAAGAGCCGAGGCCGAACGCGGTCGAGCTGTAGAATTGCTCGGCAGAATAGGTCTTGATCGCTTCAGCGCTGGCGGTGGCATTGGTGTCGCTCGACGCGTGATGATCTGCATGGGCGACACCCGACATTGCCAGGAGCGATGCCGCGGTCAGAAGTTTGAGGTGATTTTGCATGGATCCCTCCCAGGAATTGGTAGACCCCGACCAGAACGTCGGGCCCGCTGCCGAGAAGGTATTGCGCCGACCGATGGAGAGCAAGCGCTTCGCTCGATTGCGGGCCTGTCGCACTCTTGCTAGTCCGGCACGAGGGGAGAATCATTGATGACCGCGCGTGCAATCGGCCTGATACTCGGCCCGCTTGTCTTCGCCTTTGCCGCGCTCAGTCCGGCACCCGCAGGGATGGGTCCGCAGGCCTGGCTTGTGGCAGGACTGGTTGTGTGGATGGCGGCGTGGTGGATGACCGAAGCGGTACCGCTGACGGTCACGGCGCTGCTTCCCTTCGTTATCCTTCCGCTGGGCGGGGTCAGCACCGCGCGCGAAGTCGCATCGACCTATTACGCTCCGATCCTGTTCCTGTTGCTGGGAGGCGCGTTCATTGCCCTCGCGATCGAGCGCACCGGGCTGCATCGTCGGCTGAGCCTCGCGATCCTGAAGGGCATGGGCACGAGCGGGGGGCCGGTGCGGCTGCTGTTTGCCTTCATGATTTCTGCGGCGATCCTGTCGAACCTCATCTCCAACACCTCGACCGCGCTGATCATGATGCCGATGGCGTTGGCGGTGCTGACAGGGGGTGCTCCATTGCCGGACCCGGATGGCCCGGCCCTCACACAAACAGACGGCATCTACGGCGCGTTGCCCATGGGGATCGCCTTCGCCGCGACCATAGGCGGGCTCGGCACGATCGTCGGGTCTCCCACCAACGGGATCGCTGTGCAGCTTCTCGACGACATGATCGGTCTGCAGATCACTTTCGCGCAGTGGATGCTGTTCGGCGTGCCGGTCGTGCTGGTGGGCATTCCCCTCGCCTGCGCGATCATCGCGCGAGTCCAGAGGGTTGGTGCGACCGCCTTCGATCTCGCCGCCGCGCGCAGATCAATCGACGATCACGCTCCGTGGTCGCCCGCGGAAAAACGGCTCGTGCCGATCATCGCGATTACCTTCGTCGCGTGGATGACACAGCGCTGGGTCGGGCCGCTGCTACCCGAGGGCAGCTGGACCGATGGCACCATCGCGGTCATCGCGGCATTGGCGCTTTTCATCCTGCCTGACGGAACAGGGCGCCCACTGCTCAAATGGAGCGAGGCCGACCGCGCACCCTGGGGCGTCATCCTAATGTTCGGTGGAGGACTGGCACTCGCGGCGGGGATGCAGGCGAGCGGACTTGCCGAATGGCTGGGAGCCGCGCTGTTACCGCTCGAGGTGGTGCCGCTGTTCGTGATTGCATTGGCAGTGGTGGCAATGATGGTGCTGATCACCGAATTCGCCAGCAACGTCGCGACCGCTTCCGCGATCATTCCGGTTATCGCAAGCCTTGCCGCCGGGCTCGGCCTTGGCACCGAAGCGATCCTGCTCGCCATGCCCGCCGCGCTCGCGGCTAGCTGGGGCTTCATCCTGCCCGCCGGAACAGGGCCGAATGCAATCGCATGGGCGACCGGGCGCCTGACCATCGGCAAACTGGTGCGCGCCGGTCTGGTGCTCGACCTAGTCGGAGTATTCCTGCTGGTCGGGTTGGTGTGGGCGATGGCCGCGCTGGTCTGAGCGGGGCCGGAACCTAGACGAGAGAGATCAGGTCGACCCGGCAACTATCCATATCGACCGTTCCGCGACCGACATAGAGTTTTCGCTGTTCGTTCGATGCGCCGTGCCAGATTTCGAACGTCACCTCGGTCTTGCCGGTATCGGCGGTCCAGAAGCGGGTGGCGACGTGGTCAATCGCTCCGCCGCCCAGCTGTGCCTGCGCCAGTTCGAGCAGACGTTCCTGGCGACCGTCATCGTGCGAACGGCATTTGAGCGCGCCCATTGGATCGGCGGTCTCAGGCGATACCGTATTTCGCTCGATGGACACGCGGATGAGCTGATTGCGGTCGGGACCGGAGGCCGTTGCAGGCGCGAACAGTGGCCCGGCCGTGATCGCGGTGACAAAGGCGGCACCACTGATCCAGACCAAGCGCTTTAGCACGCCCGCCACAAACGGCAGCTGCGTGAGAGCGACTTGCGCTGACTGCGCCGAACGGGCGCGTTCAAGATGAATGGCTCTTGCCATGCGTCTTTGGGTAAATCCGTATGCCTAAAATCAGGTTAATCATGCGTGCGTCGCGTCGAAAAGCGTGGCAACCGGTTGCACATGAAACGAGTGCGCGGTAATCCTGCGCCCGCCTGAGACCGGCGGCGGAGAGGCGCTTCTGCGGAGGTTAGAAGCGGGTGCCTCCGGTGGTCTATCGAAAGCTCCTGCCTTCCTGGGAGCGCTGCATTAGGAAGGAGCTCGGCAATGACCGACATCCCCGTTGACGCCACCGACACGCCCACCCCGCGCCGCAAGCCCAAGCCCGAGCGCACCGAAATCGGTGGACGCCCCCTGAAGCCTTCGACGCTGATGATGGGCCACGGTTTCGATCCCGAACTGTCTGAGGGGTCGCTCAAAGCTCCGATATTCCTGACCTCGACCTTCGCCTTTCCCAGCGCAGCGGATGGCAAGCGTCACTTTGAAGGCATCACCGGCCAGCGCCCGGGCGGAGCGGAAGGGCTGGTCTACAGCCGCTTCAACGGACCCAATCAGGAAATCCTCGAAGATCGCCTGGCTATCTGGGACGGGGCCGAAGACGCGCTGACATTTTCCAGCGGTATGACCGCGATCTGCATCCTGATGATGGCCTATGTCAGCACCGGCGACGTGATCGTTCATTCCGGCCCGCTCTATGCAGCTTCCGAAGGCTTTGTCTCCAAGGTCCTCTCCAAGTTCGGCGTGACCTATGTCGACTTCCCCGCCGGCGCATCCCGCGAGGAGCTGGACGCGGTGCTGAAGAAGGCCAAGGATCAGGCTGCTGAAAATGGCGGCAAGGTTGCGATGATCTACCTTGAAAGCCCCGGCAACCCGACCAACGCTCTGGTCGATATCGAGGCCGTCAAGGAAGCGCGCGACGCGGCGCTCGACTGGTCTTGCCCGATCGCGATCGACAACACTTTCCTTGGACCTATCTGGCAGCGCCCGCTGGAACACGGCGCGGATATCGTCGCCTATTCGCTGACCAAGTATGTCGGTGGTCATTCGGATCTTGTCGCGGGCAGCATTGCCGGCGCGAAGAAATGGATGGACCCGGTGCGCGCGCTGCGCAACACGATGGGCGGGATCGTCGATCCCAACACCGCATGGATGTTGCTGCGCAGCCTCGAGACCGTCGAGTTGCGCATGGAGCGCGCGGGCAAAAATGCCGAGAAGGTCTGCGCTTTCCTCGCTTCTCATCCGAAAGTCGACGGGCTCGGCTATCTCGGCATGATCGAAGATGAGCGCCAAAAGGATATCTACAATCGCCACTGCCTCGGCGCTGGTTCGACCTTCAGCGTCTTCCTGAAAGGCGGCGAAGCGGAGTGCTTCCGCTTCCTCGATAACCTCACCATCGCCAAACTCGCCGTGAGCCTCGGCGGGACCGAGACGCTGGCTAGCCACCCCGCCTCGATGACGCACTTGTCGGTCCCCCATGCGCGCCGTCAAACGCTCGGCATTACCGACAGCCTGGTACGCATCAGCATCGGCATCGAGGACGCCGATGACCTGATCGCGGACTTCGAGCAGGCATTGGAGCATGTCTGAACGGGTCATCCTCGTCCTAGGCGCAGGCGCCGGGATCGGTGGTCATGTTGCCGCGCGGTTTGCGCGGGAGGGTTACCACGCGGTGCTGGCGCGGCGTTCGGATGAGGATGGGCTGGAGCGGATGGTCGCGGCCATCGAGGCGAGCGGCGCAAGCGCCACCGGGCGGCTCGTCAACGCGGTCGAGGATGGGGCGATCGAGGAACTGGTCGAAACGACCGAGCGCGATATCGGTCCGATCGAGGTCTGCCTGTTCAATCTGGGCGCGCAGATCGGCAATCGACCCTTCTTCGAAACGTCGCACAAGGCCTTCGAGATGGGCTGGAGGATGACCAGCTACGCTCTATTCCGGCTGGGGCAGGCCATGCTCCCCGCAATGGTCGAGCGTGGGCGCGGCACGCTGCTCGTGACCTCGGCCACTTCGGCGATGCGCGGCAATGCAGGACAGCACAGCCATGCAGCGGCCATCGGCGGGCGGCGACTTCTGTGCCAGACTCTCAATGCTGAGTTTGCGCCAAAGGGAATCCATGTCGCCCACATCGTGGTCGACGGCCCGGTCGATGCGCCCGACACTCTGGGCAAGCTGCTGGGCGACCGGTTCGAGGATTACAAGGCGTCGAAGGGCGTAGACGGTGTGCTCGACCCCTCGGCCATAGCCGAAACCTACTGGCACCTCGCCCACCAACCACGAAATGCGTGGACGCATGAGCTGGATTTGCGACCGTGGACCGATGTGCCGTGGTGGAACGACAATGCACCGCCAGCTCTAAACAGCTAGGCTACAAGCTTATCCACCAGGGCACGAAGCTCTGTGTCGAGATCGGAATCGGTCAGCTTGCCCGCTTCGTCGTCGAAAACGTCGCCGTAATTCGGGATCGAGAGGCTGCCTACAACTTCGCCGCCAAAGCGCGGCATGGCACCGGTCGCGATTGCCAGCACGCTCTGTCCACCGCGCCCTCCCGGCGAAGTCGAGAGCAACAGCATCGGCTTTCCCTGCCAAACGTCACGGCCCAGCCTGCTGCACCAGTCGAACAGGTTCTTGAACGCGCTCGTGTAATTGCCGTTGTGCTCGGCAAAGCTGATGATCACTGCATCGACCGCAGCTATCCTAGCGAGGAAATCCCGTGCCAGTTGCGGCACGCCATCCGCTTTCTCGCGGTCATGGCGGTAAAGCGGCATTTCATAGTCGTGGATGTCGAGCGTCTCGACCTCGTGGCCTTCAGCAAGGCTCGCGGCATATTCGGCAATCGTGCGGTTAATCGAGATCGACGAATTGCTCGCGGCAAAGGCGAGGATGCGCATCCGTCTTATCCCTTCCACTCGCGCCGCTCTTCGGCCATCCGCAGCACTTCATACGCCACCTGCAGCTTCTGGAATTCCGCCGCCGCTTCCTCGTCACCCGGTTTGACGTCGGGGTGAACTTCCTTGGCTTTGAGGCGATACGCCTTTTTCACTGTGGCGAAATCGGCGTCGGATTCGAGTTCCAGCACGTCGAGCGCGCGCATCTCATCCGCAGATCGCGAGCCGTCGCCCGACCCCGTCCAGCCATAATGCGAGGCCTCTGCATAGCCAGCGCTTTCGGCACGTTCGGCCTTGGCGCGTTCTTCCTTCTGCTCCTTGTCGAGCCCTTCGAAATAATCCCAGCCCCGATTGTATTCGGCGGCGTGCTTCTGGCAGAAATACCAGCGGTCGGGGCTGTTGGGAGATTTGGGGGCGGGACAATCGCCCGGCTCATCGCAACCGTGGCGGTCGCAGATGCGCACATTGGTCGTCTCGCGCGAGGAGCCATAGCCGCGCCAGCGCGGAAAACCCCAATCGTTGGAGCGTCGCGCCTTAGGCATGCGTCGAAATGTCGTTCGTCGAGTGGATCACGGCCTTAACCTAGGGCGGATGGCGCGGCTTGGAAAGGTGTGGGAACCAGTTGCTGCATGAAATGTTGCATTGCAACAGATCATTCATGTGTGAACGCTATGGTACACGCAGCAAGACTAGGAACACCATTTTCATGAGCCGCCAACTTTCCGTCTCCAGCCTGCTCAGCGCATTTGCGCTGGTCAGCCTCGCGCTTTTTGCGCGCGCCGGAGATCTGGGCGGCGCGGCCGAAATCCACGTCTCCTCGCAGGGGCCGCTGGTGCAGGTACTCTCGCAAGAGCGGTAGAGGCCCGGTCCGCTTCGGCAATGCGAAGCGAAGCCGGACCTCCTGACAACCAAAATCAGTTGATGATGATGCTCGCCGCGCGGCGGTTCTGCGCCCATGCAGCGGCGTTTGACGCCAGTGCAACCGGGCGCTCCTTGCCGTAGCTCACGGTGCGGATGCGGTTGGTGTCGACACCCAGGCTGACGAGGTAATTCTTCGCCGAATTCGCCCGGCGCTCACCCAAAGCGAGGTTGTATTCGCGCGTGCCGCGTTCGTCGGTGTGGCCTTCGATGGTGAAGGTAAGCTGCGGGTAGCGAGCGAAATACTGCGCCTGCGCCTGCAGGGCGGTCGCGTCGGTCGTGTCGATATTATAACGATCGGTGTCGAAATAGATCACGGTCGAGGAGCCGACGGCCTGCTCGAAATGCGACTGCGTGCCGACGGTCGGCCCGGTCGGCGCAGCTGTCGGGGTCGGAGTGGTCGTCGACGTGGTCGGAGCGGGCGGGAGCTCTTCGGGCGCCTTCTTGGAACAGGCACCCAGCGCAAGCGCCGAAGTCACGAGGGTGGCGGTAGCCACCTTGGAAAGGGAGATAGTCATATTTGCTCTCCGTTTTGGGTCCCGCGCGTTCCGCGGGATCGGGGTTGATATGAAGACAAACGCAGATCAGGGGCGAATGGGTCCCCATGCAGGGTCCGACGCGTCCACCGGCGTCGGCAGTCTCCTCTCGTTGCGACCAGTAAGGTCGACTTGCCACAGCGAGGACCGACCCGCATTGCGAGTGGTCCGGAAAAACTGAATGATGCGGCCATTGGGAGCCCAGGTCGGGGCCTCGTCCTGCCAGCCATCGGTGAGGATCCGCATGCCCCCGCCCGCCGGAGTCATGACCCCGATATTGAAGTCGCCCGCTATCCGCGTGAAGGCGATCTGGTCGCCGCGCGGACTCCATTCGGGCGTCGCGCAGCGCCCGCCGAAGAAGCTGATGCGGCGCTGGTTGGTGCCGTCGGCATTCATGACATAGCATTGCTGTTCGCCCGAACGGTCGCTCTCGAATACGATCTTGCTGCCGTCGGGCGAATAGCTGCCGCCGATGTCGATCCCGGGCGTATCGGTCAGCCGCGTGCTTTGCCCGCCGGTCACCGGCACGCGGTAAATGTCGGTGTTGCCCGCGACCGCCATCGAATAGAGGATGTGTTGTCCGTCGGGCGACCAACGCGGGGCGAGCGTGGGGTTGGCGTTCTGCGTCACCAGTGTCTGGGATCCGCTACCGATGTCGTAGACATAGATGCGCGGGTTTCCGTCGACGTAGGACAGGTACATGATCTTCGAATAATCCGGCGAATAACGCGGGGTGAGCGCAGTGGCGCTGCCCAGCGTCAGGAAGCGGTGGTTTGCCCCGTCGCTGTCCATTACCGCGAGCCGCTTCACACGGGCATCCTTCGGCCCGGTCTCGGCAATATAGGCGATGCGGCTGTCGAAGAACGGGTCTTCGCCCGTCAGGCGCGCATAGATGAGATCGGAGCATTTGTGCGCCGCGCGCCGCCAGTCCGCCGGGGGCACGACCCAGCCTTCGCGGATCAGTTCGTCCTGAAGGGCGACGTCGTAGAGATAACAGCCCACCACGAGCCGATCGTCGCTGCGCGCGCGGACATAGCCATGAACCAGCATCTCCGCCCCGCGCCCGGACCAGCTGCTCCAGCTGGGCGCCGTAATTTGCGGAAAATCGGGAGACGGCAGGCTGTCGGGGCCGGTCGGCTTGAACAGGCCATTGTTCTGGAGGTTCGCGGTGATCACCCGCGCGATCTCGCGGCCCAGCGCAGCGGTGCCGCTGGAATTCGCAGGCGTTGCCCGATCCCGATCGGTGGCGAAAGCGGGGATCGCGATGCCGAGGTCTTCCCAGTCGCTTTCGTCGGTGACGGTGAAGGTCAGCCCGCCCTCCGCCTCTTCGTTCGACGGGTCGACACCGGTGGTCTCGACCTCGCCACCATCACCGACAGGTTCTCCCAGGTCCTGGTTCTGGGCGGCCAGCGGTGCGGCGAAAAGGAGGGGGAGCGCAAGGGCGAGAACGGAAAATTTCATCGGGACAGGTTCCTATCGAAGCGGGCGCCGCGGATCGACTTCCACGCATTGTAGTATTCGAGGGGCAGATCGAAAGGGGCGGCCAGTTGAACCGCCCTAATTGCCCGTTCGGCGTGCAGCGCCTTTTGCGGACGGTTGGAATCGTTGTCCCCACTCTGGCGTATGACGCGAGGACGGCCCCGCAAACTGCCGTCCTCATTGAGGTCGAAGGCCAGTTCAGTCACGAGCAACTCGGCATCGACACCGTTTGGCGCCGTCCAGTGCGGGCGGATCTGGCGCACGATTGCCTGGATGATCGAGGCCTGCGCGCTGCGACCGATTTCGCTGGCAGGAATGCGGGTATCGTCCGTGCGGGTCGACGCACCCCGTCCTTCGAGGAAATTGTCGCCAATCCGGCTACCACCCGCTTCGCTTGGCGCGGGGCGGCTTGGCGCAGGCGCCGAGCGCGTGGGTTCTGGACGGCGGCGGTCGCGGGTGTCAGGGGGCGAGGGGCGCGTTGCGGTCCGGCTCTGCGGGCGCGGCGGTGGGGGCGTGGTCGTCTCACGCGGTGCGGCGGCCGTAGCCTCGACCGGCGGCGCGGGCGTTTCGGCCAAGGCTGGCGCAATCGCCGCGCGGCTTTCGGGCACGGGATCTGGCGCGGTGGAATCCAGGCTGACTTCGGTCGCGAGGCTTACCGTCATGCGCGGCGGGATGTCGGGAACGGAAGGGGTGAGGAACACCTGGAACAGCAGAACCGCAACCAGCGCCAGATGCAGGATCACCGCTACGGCCAGGCCGATCCGGTCTTCGCTGTGAAAGGTTCTCTCCGCCATTACCCTCTCGCTATGGGGCTGTAACTGAACCGTCGGTGACCAGCGAGATCGAGGTGAAACCCGCGCGGCCCAGCTCGCCCATCACTGCCATGACGCGGCCATAGTCGAGGCCACGGTCCCCGCGCAGGATCACGGTGGGCAGTTCGCCCGAACCGCTGCGGTCGAGGGTGGCGAGTGCATCGGGTAGGCCGCCGACGGCAACCGGATCGTTTTCGATATAGACGCGCCCCTCGCCATCGATGCTGATCGTTATCTGGCTCGGCGTCTCCTCGACCGGATTGGCCCGGCTCTCGGGCAATTCGATGGGCACGCCCACCGCCGGAAGCGTGACCGTCACCATGAAGATGATGAGCAGCACCAGCATCACGTCGACCAGCGGCGTAACATTGATCTCCGCCATGGCCGCGCGGCGACCACGCCGCCCGCGCCGACCTCCCGAGGAATGGAGACCCATAGCCATTACGCGCGATCCAGCTCGCGGCTCAGTCCGGCATGGACCTTGTCGGCGAAGCGCTGAAGCTTGGCCTCGTAACGGTTCACCGAGTTGCTGAAGCGGTTATAGGCGATGACCGCCGGAATGGCTGCGAACAGGCCAATGGCGGTCGCGAAAAGCGCTTCGGCGATGCCGGGAGCGACCACCGCCAGGCTCGCCGATTGTTGCGCGCCGATCTGGAAGAAGCTGTTCATGATACCCCAAACGGTCCCGAACAGACCCACAAAGGGCGCAACGGCACCGGTAGTGGCGAGGAAGTTGAGCTTCCCGGCGAGTTCGTCTGCCTCGTGGCCCACCTGGCTTTCCATCGCCGCGCCGATGCGCTGGCGGGTGGCGTCGCGATCAACCGGGGTGTTCTTGGTCGATTTCTTCCATTCGTCCAGCCCGGCTCCCGCGACGCGCGCGGAGGGGACTTCGCTGCGATGGCGGCGCGAGAGGACGGCTTCGCGGTCCTTGCTCGACCAGAAATCCTCTTCGTATTCGCGCGAGCGGCGGTTGAGCTTGCCCACCCGCAGCGAGAAGCCGACGATGATCGCCCAGGTCCAGATGCTGGCGAGGATCAGGCCGACCATGACGGCCTGGACGATGATGTCGGCCTGCAGGAAGAGTTCGACCGGATCGAGCCGGGTGGGGCCAACGCCGCTGGCGGCTACACTCAGGAAATCGATTGGCACGCTCTACTGATCCTTGTTGTTCATGAATTGCTCGAAAGCCTCGCGCCATTCGGCAGGCTGCCGGCGGGGGCGGCCCTCTAGCGAGATGAAACCCACTCTCAGAGACGCTTCGCACAGCGCTTCCGTTCCCCGGCGCGCGACCTGGTGCATCCGGCACGACGCCGCGCCGAGTTCGGTGCAGGTCGTCTCGATCACGACGTCATCGTCGAGCTTGGCCGGGCGCAGATATTTGAGGTTCACCTCCGAAACCGCCCATGCGCCCTCCCCGCGTTCGATCGCGGCGCGCTGGTCGATTTCGAGGAGGCGCAGCAGGTCGGAGCGCGCGCGCTCGAACCAGCGCAGGTAATTCGCGTGGTACGTGATCCCAGACAGGTCCGTATCCTCATAATAGACGCGCACCGCGTAGAGATGCCGCGCGCCGTCGAGGACGCCTCCCGGAGGGGTTGGTATAACCATGGATCAGCCACCTAGCGCAGCAGGGATTCGCTGCAAAGACGCGATTGTGTCCGCTCGCATGAACGGCGGTGGAACGAATCTGGCTTGCGGCGGGGCGTTACCCCTTTTGCCAGATCATCGGGCCGAGCGGCTGTCCGCCAAAGATATGGACGTGCAGATGCGGCACTTCCTGTCCGCCATGCGCGCCGACATTGGCCATCAGGCGATAGCCCGGTTCGACCAGCCCCTTTGACCGGGCAACCTCGCCTACCGCGCGCACGAAACCCGCGATTTCCTCGGGGCTCGCCTTGGCGGAGAAGTCGTCCCAGCTGACATATTTGCCCTTAGGGATCACCAGCGTATGGATCTCTGCCTGCGGATTGATGTCTTCGAAAGCGAAGGCCCATTCGTCCTCATAGACCTTGTTCGAGGGGATTTCCCCGCGCAGGATCTTGGCGAAGATGTTTTCATCGTCATAGGGAAGCGTCGGGTCGATCGGCATCTATTCGCTCCTGTTGGCTTTCTCTTCGAGGCCCGAAAGCCCCTCGCGCCGGCCCAGTTCGCCCAGCACATGGTCGAGGCTCACGCCCTTGGCATTGAGCAGGACAAGCAGGTGGAAGATCAGGTCGGCGCTTTCGCTGACCAGCTCTTCATTCGATCCGCTGACTGCCGCGATCACCGTTTCGGTCGCTTCTTCGCCTACCTTCTGCGCGATCTTGGGCAGGCCCTTGGCGTTGAGTTTCGCGACGTAGGACGTGTCCGGCGAGGCCGCGCGGCGCTCGGCGATGGTGGCTTCGAGGCGTTCCAGAGTGCTCATGCGTGCGGTCTCGCTCAAAGCCCGCGTGCAGGCAAGCCCGCGTCGCGAAGAGCCTTGTGCGCCTCGCTGATCGAGTGCGTGCCGAAATGGAAGATCGAGGCCGCCAATACCGCGCTCGCATGGCCCTCGCTCACCCCTTCGACCAGGTGGTCGAGATTGCCCACGCCGCCGCTGGCGATGACGGGAATGCTCACGGCATCGGCGATGGTGCGCGTCAATTCGAGGTCGTAACCGGCCTGTGTCCCGTCGCCGTCCATGCTCGTGACCAGCAACTCGCCTGCGCCCAGTTCCGCGACTTTCCTGGCGTATTCGACCGCGTCGATCCCGGTGCCCTTGCGCCCGCCATGGGTGAAGATTTCCCAGCGCGGGCCGGTTTGTGGTTCTTCGCCCTGTACGGGGACTTCGGGAGCGACGCGGCGCGCATCTACGCTTGCGACCACGCACTGACTGCCGAATTTCTCCGCAATCTCGCACACCAGTTCGGGCCGTGCCACGGCAGCCGAATTGATCGCGACCTTATCCGCGCCCGCCAGCAACAGCGCGCGCGCATCCTCGACGCTGCGCACTCCGCCACCCACGGTCAGCGGCATGAAGCACACTTCGGCGGTTCGCTTGACGATATCGAGCAGCGTCCCGCGCCCTTCGTGGCTGGCGGATATGTCGAGAAAGCAAAGCTCGTCCGCTCCGGCAGCATCATAGGCGCGCGCCTGTTCGACCGGATCGCCGGCGTCCTTGAGATCGACGAAGTTGACGCCCTTCACCACGCGCCCATCGGCAACGTCGAGGCAGGGGATGACGCGGATACGGACGGTCATTCTGCCCGCGCTCCCATCTGGATCGCCGCTGCGAGGTCCAGCTTTCCTTCGTAAAGCGCGCGTCCCGTGATCACGCCTTCTATGCCGTTATTCGCGTGCATCGAAAGGATATGGATGTCGGACAGACCCTTGACCCCGCCGCTGGCAATCACCGGGATGTCCACCTGCTGCGCCAAGTCCACGGTCGCGTCGATATTCACGCCTTTAAGCAATCCATCACGGCCAATGTCGGTGAACAGCAGCGAGGCAACGCCCGCATCCTCGAACCGGCGGGCGAGGTCGACCACCGGCACATTAGACACCTCGGCCCAGCCCTCGGTCGCGACCATGCCATCGCGCGCATCGACGGCGACGACAATGCCGCCTTCCCATTCGCGCGCCATGTCCTTCACGAAATCAGGGTCCTTCAGCGCCGCCGATCCCATCACCACGCGCGCAACGCCGAGATTGAACCAGTTTTCGACCGCCTTGGCGTCACGGATGCCGCCGCCCAGTTGCACATAGCCGCGAAAGCGCTCGATGATCGCCTTCACCGCCTCGGTGTTGCGCCCTGCCCCTGCAAACGAGCCGTCGAGATCGACGACGTGCAGGTGCTCCGCGCCCGCTTCGGCAAAGTTCATCGCCTGCGCCGCCGGGTCGTCGCCGTAGATCGTGGCGCGGTCCATGTCGCCTTCGGCAAGGCGCACGACTTCGCCGCCCTTCAGGTCAATGGCAGGGAAGATGATCAAGGTCGCCACTCCAGAAAGCGTTCCAGCGTCGCCAGTCCGTAGGCCTGGCTCTTTTCAGGATGATATTGCACCCCGCAGATATTGCCGCGCGCAACCGCTGCGACAAGGCCTTCGCCATGGTCGGTCAGAGCAGCGACATGATGCGGGTCTTCGACAGCGAAGTGATAGGAGTGGAGGAAATAGGCCTCGCCCTCTTCGACCACTGCATGGTCGCGCGCATGGGGCATCATCGCCACATCGTTCCACCCCATATGAGGGACCTTTACGGAACGGTCGTGCGGCGTGATGAGGCGCACTTCGCCGGGGATCCAGCCAAGGCCGGGATGCGACCCATATTCCAGCCCGCGGGTCGCAAGCAGCTGCATACCCACGCAAATGCCAAGAAACGGCGCGCCGCCCATCCGGAC
Organism: uncultured Erythrobacter sp.; assembly: GCA_947494705.1. Classification (GTDB taxonomy): domain Bacteria; phylum Pseudomonadota; class Alphaproteobacteria; order Sphingomonadales; family Sphingomonadaceae; genus Erythrobacter. The sequence goes on along the minus strand of CANLVN010000004.1, from coordinate 85,677 downwards.
ACGTTCGGTCAGGGCATCGACCATTCCGGGAACAGCGTTCAGGCCGTCCGCACACGCCTTGAACGCGCCCACGCCGGGAAGCACGATGCGGTCAGCAGCGCGCACGACATTGGCGTCGGCGGTGACCTTCACCTTCGCGCCCACAGCCTTGAGCGCATTGTGAACCGAATGCAGATTGCCCGCGCCGTAATCGATGAGAGCGACGGTCATTGTTTGCTTTGCGCACGCCCATCCGGGCGCGCGTCCTCGCTGAACGTCAATCTATCCACCCAGTTGCCCCTTGGTGCTGGGAATTGCCCCACCCTTGCGCGGGTCGCGTTCGACCGCGATGCGCATGGCGCGGGCGAAACCCTTGTAGAGGCTTTCGCAGATGTGGTGGTTGTTGGTGCCGTAAAGCAACTCGCAATGCAGCGTCAGACCGGCGCTTTGCGAGACGGAGTGGAACCAGTGCTCGATCAGTTCGGTGTCCCATTCGCCCAGCTTTTCCTGGGTGAAGCCCGCCTTCCACACGAAAAACGGTCGCCCCGAAATGTCCAGCGCAACGCGGCTTAGCGTTTCGTCCATCGGCGAATAGGCGCTGCCATATCGCCCGATCCCCGCCTTGTCGCCGAGCGCGTCCGAAATGGCCTGACCCAGCGCGATCGCCGAATCCTCGGTCGTGTGATGCTGGTCGACATGCAGGTCGCCGTCGATCTTCATCGTCACGTCGATCAGCGAATGCCGCGAGAATTGCTCCACCATGTGATCGAGGAAGCCGATGCCGGTCGAGATGTCATAGGCTCCCGTCCCGTCCAGATTGACGGTGATGGCGATCTTGGTTTCGGCGGTGTTGCGCTCCACCGACCCGGTTCTGGCTTCGTTGGTCATGGTCGCGCGGTATAGTCCGCTCGCCGCCGCAAGCAAACGGCACATTGCGATAAACCACGCATGAGCCACATGAAATGCTTGACCCGCGCCGCGCGCCTCGCCACGAATCCTTTCGTAATGACAGATGACACGCCCGATAGCCTGATCCCCTACGATGAGATCGTGCAAGAAGCGCTGCGCGCCGTGGTCGGGCGCGTGCTCGGCGAGATCGAGCGCGGCGGGAGCGAGCTTCCCGGCAACCACCATTTCTACATCACTTTCAAGACCGGGGCGCCCGGCGTCTCGATCCCGGCCCATCTGCGCGAACGCTTTCCCGATGAGATGACGATCGTGCTGCAGAACAAGTTCTGGGACCTCGAAGTGCGCGAGGACGGGTTTACCGTCGGACTGTCCTTCAACCAGATCCCGGCCAAGCTCGAGATTCCGTTCGCTGCGATCACGGCTTTCGTCGATCCCGCGGTCGATTTCGGCCTGCAGTTCCAGGCGGCGGTTTCAGAGATGGAGCCCGAAGCGCACGAAGACGCCGAAAACGATGCCGAGAGCAAGGGTGACGGCGCGACCGACGCTCCGGACGGCGATGGCGATGGAGATGGCTCGAACGTCGTGACGGTAGATTTCGGCCGGAAGAAATAATCACCAAGTCGGCAGGGGCGACAAGCCTTTCGGAAACTCTTCGCCGCCCGTTCGTTGGAGCATCATGAGGGAAAAACGCACAGCCGAAAAACGCCGCAAGGCACGCGAGAAAGTTTCTCAGCTCAAGAACCGCGCGCTCGAACGCGACCCGCTGGCAAGCGAAATCATCCATTCCGACGCGAATGCCAGCGCCAACTCCCGCTTCCCTGTCCCCAGCACCAATCCCGCAACCAACATCATGATCGCCGAGGTCATCCTGCGCGGTGTCTCGACACTGCTGCGCCAAAAGGCGGAAATGCAAGTCGCGAAGGCAGGCTATGGCAACGACGACAGGGCACGCGAAGTGCTCGGTGGCCGCACCATCGCAACCACGCTTGCGCTCTACGGAATGAGCAAGGTCGCCGTGCGCTCCCCTGTCGGACTGGCCGTGGTTACCGGGGGGCTCGTTGCAAAAACGCTCTACGATCGCGGCAAGGATCGCCAGGCGCGCAAGCGGCACGAAAGACTGGCCGGCAAGCTGGACACCGAATAGGCCCAAACCCGCCCTTGATTTAGGCACCACTTCTGCGGCAGTGGGCGATATGGGCGACTTCCAATCCACAGACAAACTTGCACGGCGCGGCCTGCTGTTCATCCTTTCCTCGCCATCGGGCGCGGGCAAGACGACCCTTTCACGCATGCTGCTGGACAAGGACCCGGAGATACGTCTCTCGGTTTCGGCCACCACCCGCCCGCCTCGCCCCGGCGAAGAGGACGGCAAGCACTATTTCTTCGTTTCCGATGCCGAGTTCGACCGGATGGTCGCCGACGACGAGTTCTACGAATGGGCGCATGTCTTTGGCCACCGCTATGGCACGCCCAAGGGGCATATCCGCGAAGGGTTGAAGCAGGGGCAGGATTACCTGTTCGACATCGACTGGCAGGGCACCCAGCAGCTCAAGCAGAAGGACGACCAGGACGTCGTCACGGTGTTCGTGCTTCCCCCTAGCCTACCCGAACTGCGCCGCCGCCTCGAATCGCGCGCGCAGGATCCAAGCGATGTGATCGACGCCCGAATGGAACGCGCCCGCGCGGAGATCAGTCACTGGGCCGAATACGACTACGTGGTCATCAATGACAACGTGAACGAATGTTTCGACCGAGTGTGCGAAGTCCTCGACGCCGAACGGATGCGACGCACGCGCCAAACGGGGCTGATCCCGTTCGTGCGCGAATTGATGGGTTAGCGAGCCGTGCCGCTTCATCCGCAAACGCGCGCTTCCCCTGCTGCAAAGTCGATCTCGCCCTTGCCGAAAAGATCGGCCAGAAATTCGGAGTGGTTGGCAGCCTGATTGAGATAAACGCCGAAGCTGTGGGAACGTACCTCTCCGGGAAAGTCGCTTGCACTGCGTGAAAAATCATAGCCGAGAAACCGCACGCCCCTTTCGGCCAACTTCCTGTTCCCTCTTAGGTGGTTGCAATAGTGTTTGGCGCTGTCGACTCCCAATCCGGTCGATCCGGTATTCGCGAAATCCGCACCAATACCAAATTTGTTCAGCACTTGGTCGGCCGGGTGAATTGAGAATAGGACGATCGCATTTTGAGACAGAAAGCCTGCGTCGAATTCGGAATTCCCGACGAAGGTCCAGTCCGAAGTCGCAGGCGCAAGCATTCCGATCTTTAAGTCGTCGAAGCTGGAAACGCTGTTCTGGAAGGAGGGATCGGTATCGGCCCGGACTCTAGCGAAGAATTCATAGTCGGTCTCGACTTCCGGGTTGCCATCAGACGGATTCTGGAGATCGGGCAAAGCGGCAATTGGATCGCCAAAAGTCGCTCCGACAACGAAAGCACCGGAGCTATGCGTCAGATACCTGATCCTAACATCCGGGTTGTCCATTGCGTCGATATTGGTTCTGATGGCGTGCATGAGACGTCGCAATTGCAGACCCACGAGCGGGCCGCCGGACTGTGCATTGGCCCAAGCATCTTCGGGAAAGATATCCTGACGAAAGCCGTCCCAATAAATTTCGACAAAATGGGCCTGGCGTCCCTGAGGTAGTTTGTCGGAAATCAACTCGCGAGCCGCCTTATATTCGGGTCGCGCTTCCTTGGCGAGGGTGTTGAAACCGTGAATAAGGAAAACAAGGTCCACCGGCCCCTCCTGAACTTTGCTGTCACGCAAAATCTCTTTGGCTCGGATGGTCCACAACTCAATCTGAGCCAGCGACCAATTCCTCTCGGGCAAGGCCGAACAAAGTATCTGTGCCTGTGAAGGAGTGGGGACATCGGCGCACAAGCCGCTGGTTTCATCTAGCATCGCGTTCAGCAAGCTGCCGTGATGACGCGGTGAGAACGCAAAATCCGTTTTAAGTCCGGATGCAGGATAGAGAGAGCCAAAAGCGTCGATGTAGAGCCGTGTGACGCCGGGTGGCACTTCGTCCTCGACGAGCGAGAAATCGGATGCATTGCGTTCCGAACACGATGCGAGCAGCAACAACGCCGCAAGACTGATAATAAAGGCGCGCATGAACTTCCCACGGATCGCAAAGGTCGCAACGATAGTCCCAGCGGCGTCCCTGTTCCCGATCCATAAGTTTTAATCACCATCGCTTGACGCTCGCTTGGCGAAAAGCGTCAACATGGTTCTAGATTACCTTATGGGGCTACCACCCGACCTGCTCTTTGAGATTGTCGATATCTCGCAAAACAAATGCCCTTCCCCTCAGTCCCCCGACGGGTCGACGAAGTTGCCTGCGCCGACATTGGCGTTCACCACGCCGCCATCGATGGCCAGCGTCGTTCCCACGACATAGTCGCCTGCACGGCTCAGCAGGTAGATGGCTCCGCCGGCCATATCTTCGGTGTCGCCCACGCGCTTGGCGGGAATGCCTCGCTTGACCATGTCCTCCTGGTCGCGCGCGGCCTTGTTCATCGAGCTCGGGAAAGCGCCGGGGCCGATGCCGTTGACGACGATATTGTCGCCCACCAGTTCGGCGGCCATGCGGCGGGTGAGATGGATCAATCCGGCCTTCGAAGCCTGATAAGGATAGGTCGGCCACGGATTGGTCTTCATCCCGTCGATCGACGCGATCATCAGCACCTTTGCAGGACGCTCGGGCGTTCCGGCGGCCTTGAGCAGGCCGTGAAGCTTTTGCGTCAGGAAGAACGGCGTCTTGACGTTCAGGTCCATCGTGCGGTGCCAGCCGGCTTCACTGAATTCCGTGAACGGCTCGCCCCATGCTGCACCGGCGTTGTTGACAAGGATGTCGAGCTTGTCTTCGCGCTTGGCGATTTCGTCGGCCAGCGCCTGGATGCCGTCCATCTGGCTGAGGTCTGCGACGAGGCCGATGACCTTCTCGCCCAGTTCGGCGCTGGTCTCGTCAACCTGCTCTTTCTTGCGCGCGCAGATATAGACACGCTCGGCCCCTGCGGCGAGCAGGCCCTCGACTATCATCTTGCCGATCCCGCGCGATCCGCCGGTCACAAGTGCGACACGGCCTTCGAGGCCGAAGAGTGATTTGATATCCATGTGAAGTCTCTCCTCAGTATCCGCTCAGTTCCGCCACGCGCCCGGCGTGGAAATAGGCATCGCCAAGGAACTCGGCCAGCGCGCGGTCGCGCTTCATGTAAAGGCCGATATCGTATTCGTCGGTCATGCCGATGCCGCCATGCATCTGCACGCCTTCACGAACGGCCAGCCCGGCGGCCTTTGCAACCTTTGCCTTGGCCACCGACGCCATCAGGTCGGCGCGTTCGCTGCCGCCATCGAGCAATTGCTGCGCCTTGATCGTCGCGGCGCGGGCAATCTCGACTTCGGAATAAAGGTGCGCGGCGCGGTGCTGCAGAGCCTGGAACTCGCCGATGACCTTTCCGAACTGCTTGCGCTGCTTGAGGTAATCGACAGTGATGTCCATCGCCCCGCTTGCGACACCGACGCCCTCTGCGGCGGCGCCTACCCGGCCCGCCATGAGCATGGCGTCGAGGATTTCGCGCCCGCCGTCGACTTCGCCGATCACCGCATCGCCATCGAGCTCGACTCCGTCGAATTTCGTGTGCGTTGCCATCGAGCTGTCGACCAGCCGAACCGAGTCATGGCTCATCCCGCCAGCGTCCTTGGGGACCGCGAACAGGGTGATGCCGTCCTTGTCATCTGCGGAGCCGCTGGTGCGGGCGGCTACCACCATCATGTCGGCGCTCGCCCCATGGATGACGAAGGTCTTGGTACCGGACAGCTTGAATCCGTTGCCCGACTTTTCTGCCTTCGTGGAGATATGGCTGGGCCGGTGCTTGGTGCTTTCATCGATGGCGACCGCGAACACGCTCTCGCCTTCGATCAGGCCGGGCAGGTAGCGGCCCTTCATGTCTGCGCTGCCGTGCTTCAAGGCGGTTGCGGCGAGCACCGAAGAGGTGAGGAAAGGCGACGGGGTGAGATTGCGGCCGATTTCCTCGAGCACGATGCCAGCTTCGACATGGCCCATGCCAAGCCCGCCGTCGTCTTCGTCGACGAGCATGCCGGTAAAGCCCATCTCGGCCATCTGCTTCCAGAGGTCGTGGCCGAAGCCGTCCTTGCAATCGCGGTCGCGCCAGTGGCGCAGTTGCTTCGCGATATTGCCTTCTTCGGCCATGAAGCCGCGCGCGCTGTCGGCGAGCATCGCCTGATCGTCGTCATGATAAAGTGCCATTGGGTGTTCCTCCCGAAAGTCGTCGTCCCGAACATGGACCGGGACCCAGCTTTGTTCTGTGTGTCCTGAAGGTGGCGAAGCACCCCGAAGCGATGTCCGGGGCGCTTCCGAAAAATCAGCCGCCCGGCAGTTCGAGGATGCGCTTGGAAATCACGTTGAGCATGACTTCCGAGGTGCCGCCCTCGATCGAGTTTGCCTTCGTGCGCAGCCATGCGCGCGACGGTTTGCCGCCTTCGGTCTCTTCGCTCTCCCATTCCAGAGAGCGCGAACCGCCTGCCGACATCATCAGCTCGTGCCGACGCTTGTTCAGCTCGGTCCCTGCATATTTGAGCATGTTGGGCTGTGCGGGATGCCCCTTGCCGACCTTGACCTCGTCGAGGAACTTCTCGCTCATCGCGGTAAAGGCGAGAGCGTCGACATCGAACAGCGCAAGCTCGGCGCGCAGGACCGGGTCGAGCTCGCCCTGACGCGCTGCGGACGCGCCAAGCGAGGTCGCGCGGTCGCCGCCGCCGGTGGCGGAGATCATCTCGCGCTCGTGGCCCAGCAGATACTTGGCCACGTCCCAGCCGCGATTGATTTCGCCGACATAGCCGGGGATGTCCTCGCCATAGCTCTTGGGCACCTTCACGTCGTCCATGAAGGTTTCGCAGAACGGGCTGTAGCCGCTGATGAGCTTGATCGGCTTGGTCGAGACGCCATCGCTCGCCATGTCGAACAGCATGAAGGTGATGCCCTGATACTTGTTCGTCTTGTCGGTGCGGACGAGGCAGAAAATCCAGTCGGCCTGGTCAGCATAGGAGGTCCAGATCTTCTGGCCGTTGACGATCCAGTGATCGCCCTTGTCCTCGCCAAAGGTCTGCATTGAGACGAGGTCCGAACCGCTGCCGGGCTCGGAATATCCCTGGCACCAGCGGATTTCGCCACGCGCGATCTCGTTGAGGAAGCGCTTCTTCTGGCCTTCGGTGCCGAAGTGTAGGAGTGCCGGGCCAAGCATCCAGATGCCGAAGCTCGAAAGCGGCGGGCGCGCGTCGATGCGGCTCATTTCCTCGCGCAGCACCTTCGCCTCTGCCGGGGAAAGCCCCGCGCCGCCATATTCCTTGGGCCAGCTGGGAACGGTGTAGCCCTTGTCGCGGCACGCTTCGAACCATGCTTTTTGCGCATCATTCTTGAAGGTGGCGTTGCGGCCACCCCAATAGACATCGTCATCGCCGCGCACTGGCTCGCGCATTTCGGGCGGGCAATTGGCTTCGAGCCATTTGCGGGTTTCCTGGCGGAACGCCTCAAGATCGGACATGTCGGGCAACTCCTCTTTCCTCGTCTCTTATTTCGCCGGCCCTGATATGAGCATACCGCACTTTCAGGCAAGGCTCGATTTGCTCAGCTCAACGTAGCATACCCTTGCCGTAGCGTCAGCAGCAACGCCATTGACGCGCCCGCCCTCACGTTTACGTTCACGGCAAGGGATTGAGAGGGCTGATGCAGCAAAGATTCGCCATTGTCGGGGACGCGGACTGTGCATCGGAAACGAGCGCATGGTAGGCTTCGTCGAGGGCAAATTGCCTCTCAAGCTCAAGCTGGTCCACGGCTTCGGCGCGATCGCGTTCGGCGTCAAGGATAGCGGTTTCAGCTTCTTCCTGCTGCTGTTCTACAACCAGGTGCTGGGTATGGATGCGGGGCTGGTCAGCCTCGCGCTGTTGATCGCGCTGCTGGTTGACGCGGTCATCGATCCGATCCTCGGCAACCTGTCCGATCGCACCTACACCCGCTGGGGCCGGCGGCTGCCGTGGCTTTACGTCGCGCCGATCCCTCTCGCTTTCGCATGGGTGGCGCTGTGGTCGCCGCCGGGCGGAGAAGCGCCGTCATTCCTCGGCCTGGTCGGGATCGCGGTGACTGTACGCATCCTGCTATCGGCCTGCGAAGTGCCTTCGGTTGCGCTCGTGCCGGAGATCACCGCCGACTACGAAGAGCGAACGACACTGTTCCGCTATCGCTACCTGTCGGGCTGGATCGGCGGCATCGTGATGATGGTCCTCGCCACCAGTGTCTTCATGCCCGGCCCCAATGGATTGCTGCAACAGGACGGTTACCTCCCGTTCGGGATATTCGGCGCTCTGTTGATGGCCGCTTCGGTGCTCGGATCAGCGCTGGGTCAGCACAAGATCGTCGCCGGACTGCCAGAGATCAAACCCGAACCCTTCAGCGTGCGCCAGGCGTTCGGCGAGATCGTCGAAGCCTTCAGCGAGCGGGCGTTCCTGATCTTCGCGCTGGGTGGGCTGGCGGCCTATGTCAGCCAGGGCATGACCTTCTCTATATCGAACTACGTCAACGTCTTCGTGTGGCAGTTCGACGAGTTTGCCCTCCGGGTCTGGCCGGTCGTCCTGTTTCTCTCCGCGCTGCTGATGTTCGTCATCGTCAACCCGATGCACCGGCACCTGGGCAAGCCGCGCTCGGCGGCAATTGCGGCGATTTCCGCGGTGTTCTTGCTGCTGCTGCCCTATGTCCTGCTGCTGATCGGACTATGGCCGCAAGTCGGCACGACCGCCTCCACCTTCCTCTATCTCGCGCTCTTGCTGCTGGGCAACACGATGGGCATCGTCATGATGATCTCGGCCAGTTCGATGGTCGCCGAAATCGTCGAGGCCTATCTCGAGCGCACCGGACGCCGGGCGGAAGGCGCGTTCTATTCGGGCAACTGGCTGGTGCAGAAATGCGCGACCGGGCTGGGCATCTTCCTCACCGGACAGATCATCGGCTTTTCGCAATTGCCCAACGATGCGGTTCCGGGCGACGTGCCGTGGGATGTCATCCTCGACATCATCCTGCTTTATGGCGGGCTTTCGCTCGTCCTTGCGCTGACAGCCGCGTACTGGCTCGGCCGGTTCCCGATCACCCGCGAACAGCACGAGGCGCGCGTCGCCGCGCTCGCGGGGATGACGGCGCAGCCCACGCCGGACCGCGCAGTCGCCCACCCCGACACCGATCCGCAATCCCGGCCCAAAGGCGGCACGTCATGACCATTTCACCCCTTGGCGCGGGCTTGCTCCCATGCCACGAGCAGTTTCAGATTCGAACTTAAGCGAGATAAGAGAGGACATTCCCCATGGATTTTGAACCCACCGAACGGCAGGCCTATTGGCGCGACCGCGTGAGCGCTTTCATCGAGAAGCACATCCGCCCCAACCTCGACACCTACGCCGAGCAGGATGCCGAAGGCGACCGCTGGAAAGTCATCCAGATTATCGAAGACAAGAAGAAGATCGCCAAGGAAGAGGGCCTGTGGAACCTCTTCATGCCGCCGCGCAATGACAGCCACCATCACGTCGACGAAACCTTCGAATTCGAAGGCCCGGGCCTGACCAACCTCGAATACGCCCTGTGCGCCGAGGAAATGGGCCGCATCGGATGGGCTTCCGAAGTCTTCAACTGCTCGGCACCCGACACCGGCAACATGGAAGTGTTCCACCGTTACGGCACGCGCGAGCAGAAAGAGGAATGGCTCAAGCCGATCATGAACGGCGAAATCCGCAGCGCTTTCCTTATGACCGAGCCCTTCACCGCGTCCTCCGATGCCACCAACATCGAAACCCGGATCGAGCGTGACGGCGACGAATATGTCATCAACGGTCGCAAGTGGTGGTCGTCGGGCCTGGGCGATCCGCGCTGCAAGGTCGCGATCGTCATGGGCAAGACCGACTTCAACGCCCAGCGCCACGCGCAGCAATCCATGATCCTCATGCCGATCGATGCAAAGGGCGTGAACATCATCCGCCACTTGCCCGTCTTCGGCTATGACGATGCGCCGCACGGCCACATGGAAGTCGAGATGAAGGACGTTCGCGTCCCGGCTACCAACATGCTTCTGGGCGAAGGGCGCGGCTTCGAGATCGCGCAGGGTCGCCTCGGCCCGGGCCGCATCCACCACTGCATGCGCACCATCGGCGTCGCCGAGGAAGCGCTGGCGAAAATGTGCCGCCGCCTGCAGGAGCGTGAAGCGTTCGGCAAGCCGATCTACAAGCACTCGGTCTGGGAAGAGCGCGTCGCGCGTGCCCGCATCGACATAGACATGACGCGCCTGCTTTGCCTCAAGGCAGCCGACATGATGGACAAGGTCGGCAACAAGAACGCGAAACAGGAAATCGCGATGATCAAGGTCCAGGCCCCCAATATGGCGCTCAAGATCCTCGACGATGCGATCCAGGCCCATGGTGGCGGCGGTGTGACCAGCGACTATGGCCTCGCGAAGGGCTATGCCAGCATGCGCACCCTGCGCCTTGCCGACGGTCCGGACGAGGTTCACGCCCGTTCGATCGCCCGCATGGAATTCGCCAAGCACACGCCTGAAGAAGGCCCGAGCGCCAACGCCCTGCGCGCTGGCAATGCTCAATCGGCCAGTGCCGGAAGCGCGGCGGCAAGCGCCGGCGCGATGTCGAGCGGCGATATCGGCGTGTCGCGCTAGGTCCATCGCCTTACCTACCCAAGCCGTTCGTGCCGAGCCTGTCGAAGCACGAACGGCTATCCAAAGACGAACTCGCCCCTCGACAGGCTCAGGGCGAACGGAGACTGTATCTTGGCAAAAGCAGCCATTCTCGAAAAACCCGGCGAAGGCCTTGTCATCGGTGACATCGAATTGGCCGATCCTGCGCCGCACGAAGTCCTGATCGACACGAAGGCCTGTGGCCTGTGCCATTCGGACCTGCATTTCATCGACGGCGCATATCCCCATGCCCTGCCCTGCGTCCCGGGGCATGAAGCGGCGGGCGTGGTGCGCGCCGTCGGCAGCGAAGTGCGGACCGTCAAGCCGGGCGACCATGTCGTTTCGTGCCTGTCGGCATTCTGCGGCCAGTGCGAATTCTGCGTCACCGGGCGCATGGCTCTGTGCCTGGGCGCAGGCACGCGCCGTGCCAAGGGTGCCGATCCGCGACTGGCACGAGCGGATGGCACGCCGGTTGCCCAGATGCTCAACCTGTCGGCCCTGTCCGAACAGATGCTGATCCACGAAAATGCCTGTGTCGCTATCGACAAGGAAATGCCGCTCGACCGCGCTGCGGTGATCGGCTGCGCGGTGACGACCGGGGCTGGCACGATCTTCAACGCCTGCAACGTGACGCCGGGCGAAACAGTGCTGGTGGTCGGATGCGGCGGCGTGGGCCTTGCTACGATCAACGCGGCCAAGATCGCAGGCGCGGGCAAGGTCATTGCAGCCGACCCGCTGCCCGAAAAGCGCGAACTGGCCAAGGTTCTTGGGGCGACCCACACGGTCGACGCACTGGCCGACGATGCGGCCAAGCAGATCATCGAGATTTCCGGTGGCGGCGTAGACTGGGGGATCGAGGCAGTCGGGCGTCAGGCATCGGCCGATCTCGCGGTTGCTTCGCTCAAGCGTGGCGGTACGGCAGTGATCCTCGGCATGATGCCGCTCGACTGCAAGGTCGGGCTGGGCGCGATGGACTTGCTGGGCGGCAAGAAGCTGATGGGCGCAATCATGGGGATGAACCACTTCCCCGTCGACCTGCCGCGCCTCGTCGATTTCTACATGCGCGGCCTGCTCGACCTCGACACGATCATCGCCGAGCGGATTTCGCTCGACGAGGTCAATGAGGGGTTCGACAAGATGCGCGCCGGAAGCCATGCTCGCAGCGTGGTGATGTTCGACTGAACCGGTTGATCGGCCTGCCCTGTATCCTGTCCGGCTTGCTGTCCTACAGTAGCCGGATGGGATAAAGCCCGCGCTGATGACCACGAAGATCGCCAGCGATTTGGCGCAAATCGAAAGGTCACACATCCGGCAGGCATACTGCCTCAAATGTGGCGGAAATGCGGGCCTTGCGAGGTGGTCGAAAGTTTTTGAAATGGGGCGGGTCGGTGTTCCACGCGAACCCCGAACTCCGTATGAGAGGACAGCATGAGCAATATCGATTTCGATAAGGAAATGGTGGGCACGGTCGAGGTCGAGGAACGCGACAAACTCGACCTCGACGCTCTGACCGCATGGTTCGAAGCCAATGTCGAAGGCTTCGAAGGGCCGATCAGCTACACCAAGTTCAAGGGCGGACAGTCGAATCCGACCTACAAGATCGAGACACCCTCGAGCAATTACGTCCTTCGCCGCCAGCCCTTTGGCAAGCTCCTGCCGTCCGCCCACGCAGTCGACCGCGAATACGCTGCGATGACAGGCCTCTATCCAACCGGCTTTCCGGTGCCCAAGACTTACGGCCTGTGCCAAGACCCCGATGTGATCGGTTCCATGTTCTTCGTGATGAGCATGGCCGACGGACGCTCTCTGTGGAACGGCAAGCTGCCGGGCATGGAGCCGCAGGAGCGCCGGGCGATCTACGAATCTCTGATCGACACGATGGCCGACCTGCACCTCAACAAGCCCGAAGAGATCGGCTTGGGCGACTATGGCAAGCCGACCGACTATTGCGCGCGCCAGATCGCGCGCTGGTCGAAGCAGTACAAGCTCTCCGAAACCGAGCACATGCCGAAGATGGAGCGGCTGATCGAATGGCTACCGCAAACGATCCCGCCACAGCATGAAAGCAGCGTGGTCCATGGCGACTATCGGCTCGACAACGTCATCTTCCACAAGACCGAGCCGCGCGTGATCGCGGTGCTCGACTGGGAGCTTTCGACACTGGGCGATCCGATTGCCGATTTCAGCTACCTGATGCTCAACTGGTTCCAGCCCGGTGATGGCCGCGCGGGCTTGCTGGGCGTCGATCTTGAGGAACTCGGCATCCCGTCGGTCAAGGAAGCGGTGGACCGCTATGTAGCGCGCACGGGCTATCCGGTGCCGCCGATGGACTGGTACTTCGCCTACAACCTGTTCCGGCTCGCCGGCATCATTCAGGGGATCAAGAAGCGTGTGATCGACGGCACGGCGTCCTCGGCGCATGCCAAGTCGATGAGCGAACGGGTCGCTCCGCTGGTCGACAGGGCCTACTCGTTTGCGCTCGATGCGGGAATGCCCGAATAGGCCTCAAAAGCGCGAACCGAGCCGCACCACCGCGCCAAGATCATCGGGCGCGCTGCGGAAATGGCCGGGCTGGCTGCGGAAGAAAAGGCTGGTCGAAAGCGTCCCGATCGCAAGCTCGGCCTGCCAGGCCAGTTCGCCCATGACCTCTCGACCTTCAGGCCTGAGGGAGAGCGCCTGCGACGACATGATGGCGGTTTCGGTCGCATAGTCGTAGCTGGTGGGCAGGTCGAAGCGAACCGTCCCGCCACTGACGCGCAGGGGCTGGCTGATCCGCAAGCCAACGCTGTCGCCGCGCAGGATGGCTCCGTAGCGGATCAGGTCGAAGGACCACGCATTGCTCGCAATCCGCGACCCCGCGCCAACCATCCCGCCGCTTCGCGGACGGGTCATCCCGGCGCGAAAGGCGGCTCCAAGGCGCCATTCACTGCCGACCCTGTGGGACAACCTACCGTCAAGAAAGGCGGTATCTGCCCCCGCCACCCCAAAGGCCGGGTTGAAGAACGCACCCAGCACGGTTTCCTCTTCGCCAAGCCACGAAAGGCTCGCGCTGCCCTCGAACCCCCGCCACGTGCGGTCTGCCGCAATGGCAAACGTCGTGGTTGGCCGTTGCTCGCGAAGGCCGGGCGCGACATCGCTGGCCTGACGCAGTTCGCCGAGCCACGCATTTCCGGTCTGCGCAGAGACGGTGAAGCCCCACCCAGCCATCTCGAAACGCGATGCCAAGGCGAAATCGCCCCGCTCGATAAAGCCCGCATCGCGCCCTGCCTGCGGAGCGATCACGAACGCCGCGTGATCTGCCCCCTGCATCTGCCCAATCAGTCCGCCTGCGCCCTGCGACAGCGCGAAGCCAACCTGTATTTCGGGCGCGATGCGGGCCGCGACCTGCGCTGCGAGGACCTGGGCACCAATCGCCTCCTCGCCGGTAAGCTGCAACTCCTGCGACCAGCCCAGCCCAGCGGCGCGCTCACCGCCATCGACCGTGACCGCGAGCGATAATCCACCGCCACCCGCTGCGCGCCTCAGCCCGCTTTCACCCACCGCAGCGGTCAGTCGCCGCACCTGCGCAGCGTGGCGGCTACGAGCACCGAGATCAATCGTATAGGCGCGGTCGTACGTGTCCGTAACGACTGCCCCCAAGCCGGCATTGGCGAGAGAATCTCCCATTGCCATCGAACCAATCGCGAAGTCGTCCGCCAGCGCCAGCTCGGAATTGCCACCGGCCAGGCGCGTCATGCCCACCGGGCGCATCGCGGCGGCGATATCGAGGATGCCGGCGCCGTAGACCGGATCAAGCCCGGCCACTCCCGCATCGCGCGCGGTCGCCAGAAGGATCTCGACGATCTCTGCTCCGGTGAGGTTTGGAAAGGCCTGAGCCAGCAGCGCTACCGCGCCCGACACTTGCGGAGCGGCAAAGCTGGTGCCCGAGAACAAGGTCACGAATTCCGAACCGTCGATCCTCTTGGAGAGAACCTCCCCATCCTCATAGACGCAGCAGATGCGCTCGCCGCGCGCCGTGATGTAGGATGATGCGGCATTCCCGGCGCGGTTGCTGAAGCTCGATATCCCGCCATCGGCATCGACCGACCCAACGATAATGACATGGCCTCCGCCCGCTTCAAGCAGGCTGGTGGCGAAGCGGTCGGGCTGATCGGGGTCGACCCCCGGTTCGCTGCCATCGCCGCCGTTCCCGGCTGCCACCACGACCACGATCCCGGCCTGTGCGGCAGCGCGTACCGCGTCCACAAGCCTGGGCGCGGCATGCCCTCCGCCGAGGCTGAGATTGATGACCGCAGCTCCGCTCGCAACCGCCTGGTCGATACCATTCGCGATACCGCTATCGTTGAACACGCATCCCAGCGTGGGGTCCGAAGTGGTGTCCGCCCCGCATGACCCGGGCATGTCGGCACGCAGCGCGAGAACCTGCGCATCGAAGGCAATCCCGAGCACTCCGCGATCATCGCGCGCCGCCGCGGCGACCATCGCGACGTTGGTGCCGTGGTCATCTTCTCCATCGAGCGCGCGGTCGCCTGCGACATCACGCGAATCAGGGTGGATACGCCCGGCAAATTCCGGGCTGTCGCTATCAATGCCGGAATCGATCACGGCAATAATCGAGCCTGCCCCTGTCGCGCCCTCGTTCCATGCGCTCAGCGCTCCATGAAACTCTGGACCGTCGGAGCGGCGGAATTCGGCTGTGTCGAAATTGATGGGAGCAGGCGGCTCCGCGGCAGGAGGTGCAGGCGGTGGCGCCGTTGAAACGCTGTGCACGCCGCCGCTCGTCGTGCTGCCGCCCCCACAGGCGCTAACCGCCGCGCAGACCAGAATGCTCGCGAAGGTCCGAAGTCTCAAGGATCGCGATTGGGGCAGGCGAAGGGAAGCGACAGGGCGGCGCATGGTCAATATCCTCGAAACAGCGGACCACGCTTTCGTCGCATAAGCTGGTGTCTGCCGAGTACCTTGGCCAATCCGTGCAAGCGCGTATCACCGCATCGAGACGCGATACTTTCCAGGAAGCTTGCCGCCTGCCCGCACTCTCGCTAGCACCGCCCCGAAACGACGAACGCACCAGTTTCAGGCCCGCGCGGTCGGTGCATCCTGACAGGCCTTTGCCGGAGCAAAAATGACCGACACTCTTATCAGCCAGATCGAAGCCGCTTGGGAAGAGCGCGATAAAGTCACTCCCGGCAGCGACCTGCGCCATGCCGTGGGCGAGGCACTCGCCATGCTCGACAACGGTGAGGCGCGCGTGGCCGAACCGGCGGGCGATGGCAGCTGGCGGGTCAATCAGTGGCTCAAAAAGGCCGTGCTCCTGTCCTTCCGCCTCAACGACAACCGCGTGATGGAGTATGGCTCTGCCGGGGAATCGGCGTTCGACAAGGTGCCGCTCAAATTCGCCGGATGGGGCGACAATCGCTTCCGTGAGGCCGGCTTTCGTGTGGTCCCCGGTGCAGTCGTGCGGCGCGGCAGTTTCATTGGCAAGGGCGCGGTTCTGATGCCCAGCTTCGTCAATATCGGCGCCTATGTCGGCGAAGGCACGATGGTCGATACCTGGGCGACCGTGGGCTCGTGCGCACAGATCGGCAAGAATGTGCACCTGTCCGGAGGCGCAGGGATTGGCGGGGTTCTCGAACCGCTACAGGCCGAGCCGGTGATCATCGGCGACGGAGCTTTCATCGGCGCGCGGGCCGAGGTTGCCGAGGGCGTGCGCGTCGGCGAAGGCGCGGTGCTTTCGATGGGGGTCTATCTGGGCGCTTCTACCAAGATCATTGATCGCGCCACGGGCGAAGTGCATCGCGGCGAAGTGCCGCCCTATGCCGTCGTGGTTCCGGGCTCGCTTCCTGGCAAACCTCTTCCCGATGGCAGCCCCGGCCCGTCGCTCTATTGCGCAGTGATCGTCAAGACGGTCGACGCGCAGACGCGCTCCAAGACCGGTATCAATGAACTTCTGCGCGATTGAGACGGTTGATTTTGCCAACGACACCATAGACCTGAGCGGCCAATCTGGCCTATTGGGACCGCAAAGGAGTTACGCATGAACGAAGTAGACAAGAACGGCAGGGTTCACATCGAGGACGATGATGCCCGCGCGGCGAGTTCGCCAGGCATATTGCGCTATATTCTCGCCATCAGCCTGATACTGGCGATCGTGGCGATGTCGATTGCATGGATGACCGGCGCACTGACCCAAGGCTCGGTCGAGAGTGCCGCAACCGCAAGCGGCACCGCCGAAGCTGCCGAGGAAGACGTCGATCAGACCGACGGCGTTGTCGGCGACGAGAGCCTGTCCGAATAAGCTGTCGGCGGGAACCTGTACCCGCCCATGCAAGTTGGTCTCCTGTATTATTCAGGAGATCAAAATGAGCAATTCCAACAGCTTCCAGACCGACCAGTATGTCCAATGGGACTGGGGAAACGGTAAGGGCAAGGGCCAGGTCAAGGAACGCTTTGAGCGCGAAGTCACCCGTACCCTGCAGGGAAGCGAAGTCACCAGGGACGGTGACGAGGACAATCCCGCTTACCTGATCAAGCAGGAGGACGGCGATGAAGTCCTCAAGCGCGGCAGCGAACTCGAAGCGCAGGACTGAGCCATGCCCAAAGCAAAGAGCAAGGCGCAGCAGAAGGCCGCCGGTGCAGCACTGGCCGCAAAACGCGGCGAGACCAAGAAGTCCGACCTGCAAGGCGCATCGGTCGAAATGTACGAGACGATGTCGGAAGACGAACTCGACGAGATGGCCTCGACATCGCACGACGACCTTCCCGACGAGAAGGACGACGACTGATGGACGACGATCGCAAGGACGAGATTTACGGCACGTTCTACGACCGCGTGAACATGCAGCCCAAGGAACTCGAGGAATGGCTCGAGACCGAAGAATCGAAGTCGGTGGGCGACAATGACGACGGCGAAAGCACCGGCCACCGATCCGGTCGCCGCATCGTCGAAATCAAGCGCACCAACAAGGACGACCTTTCCGACAGCCAGTTCGAGCACATGAACAAGGTCGCCAACTACATCAAACGCCACCTTTCACAGCGCCCGGATGGCGATGTCGAGGATACCGACTGGCGCTATAGCCTCATGAATTGGGGCTACGATCCGTTGAAGGGCGACTGAAGCCAGCTTCGTTTGGACGGCCCTAGTCGTCGATCAGTGTTTCGATCGGCGGCATGTCGGCAACGCTCGCCGCATATTGTTCAGCCTCGCGAAGGACGCGGATTGCGTTGCGACTGGCGATCAGTTCCAGCTCGACTTGCGAGTAACCGCGCCGGACGAGCTCGGCAAACAGCTTCGGATAACCGCGCACATCCTCAAAACCGGTTGGACCGGTCGGCATCCCGTCGAAGTCGCCACCGATGCCGATATACTCGACCCCGATGGTGTCTCGGATGTGGTCGATATGATCGGCCATGTCGCCAATCGTGGTGTCCGGCATGGGGTTGGCCTCATCCCAAATCGCCATGGCCCCCGCGACGACGTCGGGCTGGCCTCGGAAGAGCGACTCCTGCCTCGCCAGTTCCGCCTCGCGTTCTGCGTACCACTGGCGCTGATCGTCGTTGAGGAAACCGGGCAGGCCCACGACCATCACGATTCCGCCATTTTCAGGCAGGCGTTCCAGCACGCTGTCAGGCACATTGCGCGCGTGGCCATTGACTGCCCTGACGCCCGAGTGGCTGAAGATTACAGGAGCCCGCGCCACGTCGAGTGCATCGTGCATGGCCTCTTCGCTGACATGGCTGAGATCGACCAGCATGCCGAGACGATTCATCTCGCGCACCACGTCCTTGCCGAAATCGGTCAACCCGCCGTGTTCGGGATCGTCGGTCGCACTGTCGGCCCAGGGCGTGTTGGCACCGTGGGTCAGCGTCATGTAACGCGCGCCCAGATCGTGCATCTGGCGCAGCACCGCGAGGCTCGACCCGATCGAATGCCCCCCTTCCATACCCAGCATCGAAGCGACGCGCCCGTCCGCAATGGCGCGTTCCACGTCGTCGGCGGTCTCGGCAAAGGCCAGCGCGTCGGGATAGCGCGCGATCAGGCGTTTCATCACGTCGATCTGTTCGATCGTCATCTGCACCGCCTGCGGCTCGGGCAGACTGGCGGGAACGTAGACCGACCAATATTGCGCGCCGACCTTCCCTTCAGCGAGGCGCATGAGATCGGTGTGCATCGGGTTGCGGTTCGCCTCCGGACCGGTATCGGTGGTGTCGACGAAATCGAAGTCGTTGATCTGGTTGTCGAAGCGGCTACGCAACTGGATCGGAACATCATTGTGCCCATCGAAAATCGGCGCAATGTTAAGGGCCGCTTCGGCTGCCTGAAGCGCGGGGTCCGCCTCGACCGGAGGAGACATGTCTTCGGCCATGCTTTCACCCTCATCTTGCGCGGCGAGCGGGGCAGACAGGCACAGACCACAGACTGCAAGCGAAAGGACGGCGGGGTGCATCTGGCGTTGCATGGTATTGGGAACTCCGGATATTGCGCTTCGAAAGGGGATCGAACGTGAACCAGAGCAATAGCGCGGACGCGCTCATCGAACAATTGGAACTCACTGCCCACCCGGAGGGCGGTTGGTATCGCGAGACTTGGCGCAGCGACGCCGTGGTCGCTTCGGGTCGCGCAGCCGGCACGGCGATCATCTTCCTGCTCAAGGCGAACGAAGCGTCGCACTGGCATCGGGTCGATGCCGAAGAGCTGTGGATCTGGCAGGGCGGCGATCCGCTGGAACTGGGTCTTGCCACTGGCGACGAAGGCCCTGTCGAAACCCTCACCTTGGGGACCGACATAGCGCAGGGACAGGTGCTGCAAGGGCTGGTCCCCACCGGCGCGTGGCAGGCCGCCAAGCCCGCAGCAGGGGGGGCGACCGGCTATTGCCTTGTCTCCTGCGTTGTGGTGCCCGGCTTCGAATTTACTGGGTTCGAGCTGGCTGCACCGGGCTGGGCTCCGGGTACAGGGGACGCGCCATGATCCGCGCGGTGGCACGCGTGGTTCTGGCCGCATTCTATGCCTTTGCAGGCTACATGCACATTGTCAGCCCCGACGTGTTCCTCTCGATCATGCCCGAGATGGTCCCGTTTCCCGAGCAAGTTGTGCTTTGGACCGGGGTCGCCGAGATACTGGGCGCGATTGCCTTGCTTCAGCCTTTCAGCATCTCGCTGCGCCGCGCGGGCGGTATCGGTCTGGCGCTGTATGCGCTGTGTGTATGGCCGGCGAACATCAATCATTTCGCGCTGGACATGGCACGTCCCGATGGCGGGTTGGGCCTAGCCTATCACGTGCCGCGCATGATCGCCCAACCGCTCATCATCTGGTGGGCGCTCTGGGCGGGCGAGGTGCCTTTGAGGCGCCCGAAGACCATTCGTGACGACTGAGGCGGAGGCGCAAATTGCCGTCCTGCTCGAAGCGCGCGGCGCGGGTAAGACGATCTGCCCGAGTGAAGCGGCAAAGGCGCTCGCCGGGCCGCAAGGCGAATGGCGCGCCCATATGGACGAGGTCCACAGCGCAGTCGACGCCATGCTGGCCGATGGCCGGGTCAGCTTGTCATGGAAGCAGAAACAACTCGGCGAGCGAAGCGGACCTTATCGGATCGCGCAACGCTCGCCGGAGCCTGATTAAAAGAGAGCGAAAGCTCTTAGGTGAGGTGCTTTGACACCGCAGCGGTCATCTTGAACATCGAGATCTGCTCTTTGCCGATCACGGCACCCAGCTTGTCGTCAGGGTTGATCTGACGCTTGTCGTTGCTGTCCTGCAGGTCGTTGGCCTTGATGTATTCCCAGACCTTCGAGGTCACCTGTGCGCGGGTCATCGGACCCTTGCCGACCACGTTCTCCAACTGGCCTGAAAGGTTGACGGGTTTCTGCAGTGCGTTGGTCTTGCCAGCCATGGTTATTCTCCCTTGTATGATGGCAGGTTATTCGAAATCATCTTACTCAAATTCGTCATCGCCCAGCATGCCCAGATCGGCTTCGACGCCGGTGAACGGCGCATAAAGCACCGCGCATCCGGTGACAAAGCCCTTGACCGTGGCGATGAGCTCTTCGCGGCTTGCCCCCGGCATCAGGGTTAGCGGCAGGTCGGTCGCGAAAATCTGGAATACGTAGTGGCGCGTTTCGCCCACGGGCGGGTCGGGAAGCAACCACTCGGAGTTGCCGACGGCATTCTTGCCCGTACGCGGCGGCACTTCGCCTTCGAGCAGCTTGCCCTTCTGGCCGGGCAAACCCCAGACCAGCCAGTGGCAGTCGGGCTCGTCCTTCGTGCTCGACGCGTCCTCGACAATCACGATCAATTCCTGGCTGCCGGGGGGCGGCGCGCTCCATTCGAGCGGCGGAGCAACGGCGTCCTCCTCCTTCGCAGTGAAGCAGGGGTCAAGTTCCTGCCCCTCGCGAAAGGCGGGGCTGCTCAGCGTGAACCCGCCGCGCTCAAACGTCTTTGCATCGCCCAATGCAGCGATCGCCAGCCCTTGGTGACGCGCATTCGCAGGCAGTTTTGCAGCCAGCCAGTCGGGCAGATCAGTCATGATTCTGTCTTTCCATTTCTTGGGTGCTAGTCGGATCGGATGGGCAAAACGAGGGAGTCCGCACGAATTTGCCCGGGTTTCTGAGGAAAACTCGGAGAAAATCGCGGTTTTCCAGTCTGGAAGCCCCGATATAGGACCTTCGATTCAACGGCAATCTTGTCGTTCAGAGATGATCCATGCATAAAAGCTAACCACTTCGGGGCTGTTTGTTACGCCCGTCTTTCCTGGAGTCGCACTTCTCTCATGGTTTCCACACGCGCAATCGAGCCTCGCAATTGCAGTCGGCTCGCATCGGCTATCGACAATATCGCATTCGGCGGCCGAGCCTCGCTAAGTTTTTCGCTGGCCCTTGCGCTTGCCGCGTGCGGCGGAGGCAATGGCGGTAGCACACCACCCGCAACCGGCGGCGGTGGAGGCGGCGGCGGATCAGGAGCTTGTTCTGTCGTGAACCAGATAGGATTCGCCGACGAAGTGCTGGAGGACTGGTATCTGTTCCCCAACCTGCTCGACAACACCGTCAACCCGGCCAATTTCAGTACTGTCCAAGGTTTCCTCGACGCCCGCGTCGCTCCAGCACGCGCAGCAGGACGCGACGAGGGCTTCACCTTCGCAACCTCGATCTCTGAAGAGAACGCGCTGATCAATTCGGGCTCGAGCGCGGGTATCGGCATTCGCCTGTCCTACGACATCGACCAGAACAGGGTTTTCGTCCTCGAAGCTTTCGAGAATGCGCCGGGCTTTGCCGCCGGTATGGATCGCGGGACCGAGCTGCTCGCTATCGGCACCAATTCGGGTAACACGCAAAGCGTTTCATCGCTCATGGCGTCGGGCGGTCCCGCTGCAGTCAGTCAGGCGCTTGGCCCAACCGAGGACGGGGTCACCCGCTTCATCCGCTTCGAAACCGTCGAAGGTCAGGAAATCGCCACGAACATCACCAAGGACGAGTTCAGCCTCGATCCGATCTCCAACCGCTACGGCACCAAGATCCTCACCGACGGCTCCAAGAGCGTCGGCTACCTCAACCTGCGCACTTTCATCGTCGAGGACGCCGCACGCCAGTTGCGCGATGCCTATGGCCAGTTTGAGCAGGCCGGGGTTACCGAGCTCGTCATCGACTTGCGTTATAATGGCGGCGGACTTGTCGATGTGGCCAACACTATGGGTGATTTGATGGGAGAAGGGCGCGGCGGTCTCGTATGGAGCCGCACCCTGTTCAACCCGTCACGTTCCTCGCGAAACAACACCGAGCTGTTCGACTTTGAGCCCAATGCGATCCAGCCAACCAAGATCGCATTCATCACGACCGGTGCCACCGCATCCGCGAGCGAGCTCGTCATCAATTCGATGCTGCCATACCTAGCCGACGCGAATGTCGCCATCATCGGTGAGGACACGCTGGGCAAGCCTTATGGCCAATTCGGTTTCGATCTCGAGGAATGTGACCTGCGCATTCGCGCGCTGACATTCGAGACGGTCAATGCCGACAATGAAGGCGACTATTTCAACGGCATTGCAGAACTGGTGCCCAACACGTGTCAGGCGGTCGATGATATCAGCTTCCAGTTGGGCGATCCGAACGAGGATTCGACCATGGCAGCGCTCGACTTCCTTGCCGGGCGTTCGTGCACTCCGTTTGGTGTCTCGACCGCGGCGGTCCAGTCGGTGGACGCTCGCCAGAGGAGCCTGCCCAAGAACACCTACCAAGTGTTGCGCCCCGCCAACCCGACTTCGCCGCAATACGAGATTCCGGGCTTCTACTAAGACGCGCGGTAGCGGGTCCGCTCAGGGATTTTGATCGCCTTTGAAAGGCTCATCGCTGGTATAGGCGCACCCTAGCAGGGTACGCTCTCCCAGCGCGAGTGTGGCGGTGTAAGGATAGGTACGGCCGCTCATCCCGTCGCTGCATTCGCCGGGCGTGAGAGCGAGGATTGCGCTGTCGCCGTCCACCTCGCCGCTGAAGCCAAGTCCGTTGTTTCCGGCAAACCGTCCTGCGGCAAATGTCGTGCCTTCGATGTTCTCGGGCGTGCTGTATGTCGCCAGATATCTGCCCTGCTCCGGCTCGACGGTCAGGCTCCAGAACGGTTCTGTGCCCGAAGCCGATACGCTGGCGGTTTCGGCAATGCCGTCGAAAGGTTGGGTGTCGCGGGAGATTTCGCCGGGCTGCTGTGTGCAGGCAGAAAGGGCGATCGCGGCGAGCGCGCAGGACATGAACGGAGGCTTCGCAATCATGCGTTGTGCCCTATCACCACTGTGCGGTCGTAGGAAAGCGAAAGGGCGAGCCCGTCATGGACCCGCCCTTTGCGTTGGTCAGTTTTTGCGAGAGGCTTACTCAGGCATCAGCACTGTATCGATGACGTGGATCACACCATTCGAGGCTTCCACATCGGTCGCGGTTACGGTCGAGGTGTTGCCGGCCGCATCGGTCAGGACAACCGAACCGTCCTGCAGCATTGCGGTGAGCGTGCCACCGTTGACGGTGGTGATCTCGTAGCCTTCTTCGCCCGCATTTTCGATCGCGGCGGTCAGAGTGGCAGCATCGGTCGACCCTTCGACAACGTGATAGGTGAGGATTTCACCCAGCTTCTCTGTGTCGTTGGTGGTCAGCTCGGTCAGCGTCGCTTCGTCGATCTTGCCAAAGGCGTCGTTGGTCGGCGCGAAGACAGTGTACGGACCGGGGCCCGAAAGCGTCTCACCCAGGCCAGCCGCGGTCACGGCGTCGACGAGAGTCGAGAACTGCTCATCACCCTGCGCAACTTCGACCACGGAGCCGGGGCCCATCGCATCTTCGGACATGGCGGTTTCATCAGCCATCATGTCTTCGTCGGCAGTGTCGGCTTCGGGGGCGCATGCGGCGAGCGCAATGACGCTGGTTGCGGCGAAGGTCGAGATGATCGCGTTCTTGATCGTGTTCATCGTGTAATTCCTTAGAAACTCGTGCCTTTAGGACAAAGGCCATTAGAAGGTGGGAAGTGCAGCGGTCCTGCGTTTCCCGCTCAATCCAACTACGTCCAAGGCGAAGGAACGTGCCCCAAATTCGCCATAATTGAGACAGGCCGTTGCTCCTGTGCGCCAGAACCGTCAGGGGGCCAGCGCACAGGATGCATCGACACGACGCCCATTACACAACGCACGCCGCCTCATTGGGAGGGGCAAGAGCGCAAACCCCGATCTGCTCGGGGAGCTTGGTATCGGTGCGGGGGCCTAGGCCACCCGGCCAGGTGTAGGAAAGCGCTTTTCAGCAGCGCGTACAGTCAGGCTCACAGCACCTTGTCGGGACGCGCATCGTGGTTGTGACGCGCTTCCTTGCCGAAGTGGCGCTCCAGCCGCTGCGAGAGGGTGTTGGCCGCCTTGCGCGCGGCATCGTCGACCTTGTCGGCCTTGCCGGTCACGCCGATCGGCTTGCCGCCGCGCGGGCGCGCTTCGATCACGCAGTGCTTGTCGTCGGCGCCGTGCTTGGCCCCGTTGACGTCGCTTACATGGACTTCGACGCGGGTCAGGCGGTCCTCGAACCGGGCGAGCTTCTCGCGCACCATCGCTTCGATACGCTCGGCGACGTTGGCGGTGCCCATGACCGAGCTGTCGGTGTTGAACTGGAACTGCATCTTCGGAGTCTCCTCTCTAATTGGTCCCTTCCGTGCCATCCAATATGAGCACCCATCCGGCCGATTGCGAGCGGAATCGGCATCGTTTGGTCGCGTTAGGCATTCGCCCGGAGGACGCCGTTTGGGGACGCGATTGGGGCCTTCGTTTTCCTACAGGCTGGAACACCTGGAACACGGTCCAGGGTAAGAAAGCGCGAAAGTGTAACCTTAACGTGCAAAACCGTGACCTTGCGCGCCGAAGTGTGACCCTACGCGCGCAAAGTGTGGCCTTTCTCGCGCGAGTTGTGACCCTTTCGGGCCCCAAAGCGTAACCTTTTGCCGACCTGACTGTCACTCTACAGCGCCCGCAGTGTAACCTTGGTGCGAGACGCGTTTCGCGAGCAGCGGATGGACCGGTTTTCGCCGCGAGCGTGCCCCAGCCGAAGCGCTGCGTCGCTCCGCTTCGATCAGAGCAACCTGCCACAATTTTGCGAATTCCGGCGCCCGCGCGCGCAGACGATAGGCAGCCTGTCGCGTCATTCCGACCGCCCGTGCGCTCGGCCCGACCTTGCCCGATCGGGCGAGCAGTTTGAGAAAGGTCCCGGCCTTTTCGCCGGTCCAGCGCGGTGTGTCGGGTTTGGATAGTGGCGAGCGGGGCTTGGATGCATCTGTCATCCGCGCGGATAAGGCAGGTTTTCGCCATGTAGGAAAGTCGGCTGCGCTTGTTGCCGTTCACCGAACGTAGGCTGCCACAGCCGCGCCGCGGCGCGCGATGCGGTTAAGAAAGAGGCCCTCAGGAAGGCCGGTATCGGCTTTCATGAAGTGGTGGCAGGTCACACCACGCCTGCAGAGTTGAAGGCGCTGGTGGATAAACTGGTGCCTCAGGGACCGGGTGCTGTGAAGGCGTTCGGAAAAGCGCCCGCCCGGTCAGCCTGAATTCGTCAGCCTGCTTTCGACGGCCTCTCGCGAGAGGCGGTCGGTTTATGCTTCGGCAGCCTCGGCAGCTTCAGCAGCCTCTGCGGCTTCTGCCGCTTCGGCTTCGCGTTTGGCGATGCGTTCGGCGTCGGCCTTTTCACGAGCGGCTGCGCCCTTGCGGGCTTGTTCAGCGAGGCCGCGCCAGCTCTTCTCGGCACGCAGTTCGCGTTGCTTGACGTTATCGAGTTGAGCCTTGTCGGCACGCTCGGCGGCTTCGTCGGCGCGC
Organism: uncultured Erythrobacter sp.; assembly: GCA_947494705.1. Taxonomy (GTDB): domain Bacteria; phylum Pseudomonadota; class Alphaproteobacteria; order Sphingomonadales; family Sphingomonadaceae; genus Erythrobacter. The sequence goes on along the minus strand of CANLVN010000004.1, from coordinate 59,743 downwards.
GCCTTGTAGAATTCGTAGGTCTGGGCCATCGCTTGGTTTCCTTGTGGAGAGAGGGAGCGGGACGAAAGGCGCGCCGCGACATATCGCGGCGCGCCCAATTCTCATCCGTCAGTCGGCGGCGGAAAGGTTCACGGCGCTTTCCTTGCCGTTGCGTCCGGTTTCGACTTCGTAGTTGAGGCGCTGATCCTTATCGAGCGTCTGCATGCCAGCCGCCTGGACGGCGGAGATGTGCACGAAGCTGTCGTTCGAGCCATCGTCGGGCTGAATGAAGCCGTAGCCTTTGTCGGAATTGAAGAATTTTACTGTGCCAGTAGCCATGATGTGTTCCTTTCAAGAACGAGTTTGTTGCCGCGCCGCAACATGCCGCGCGGTCGTGCGTCTAATCGTTCAGGGAGAAAGGAAGTCGTCGTCCGGTTAACGCCGGGGCCTATGAAAGCGCCCGTTGGAAGGGGAGCAGGAGGCAAGCGGCGGTGCGCAAATTTCGAAGTCCGTCGCAAATTCCGACGTCAGCGGGGATGGTATAGCACGCGATAGTGCAGTTGGCGAGGAGCAATTGCGACTCCGCCCCCTGCGCACCTGACAGTCCAGTCGGGCGGCTGCCATTCTTGACAAGGTCTCATCCGACCATTCATCCGTGATGACAGGACTTTAGTCGGACTTGGATCTTGCATGCCAGAAGACGCGGTAATCTCTTGGGACGGCGTATTGCTGACGCTAAGCGCGCCGTTCAGTTATCCCATCGAATTGGATCTCAATCATCTGCCCGAAGCTAAGCTTGCCGAAATCTTCGAGCGGGTGGTCCTCGAACTGAACCGACCTGAGAGCACATGGGACTGGTTCTGCCCCGAACAGATTTCCGAGAAAACTTCGGGATCGGTATCAGCCTATTCAGGAAAAGCCTTCAGGGCACCCTCGAAGCGGTTCCCCTATCTGGCAATCGCAAAAGCCCAGCGGACCGTCGTCGACGAGGCACGCGAGGTTCTTTCCGACGCACGGACAAGTTTGCGGAATATCGAGCTTGTCATCCAGGATTACGGCGTTGGTTGTCTGAGCTTCCAGTTCGAACTCACCGACCGGACAATCACTGCAGAATGCTGGACCGAAATCCTGATCGAGCTGAGTGAGCGATGCGGCGACTACGCGAAAGGGATTTTGTTCGACGAGTTGCGGAGTTTTCTCTCGCAGGCAGTTGCAGCCGGCGTTCCTGTTTCGTCGGCTTTGACCAGCATTGTCTACAGTAACCCGAAAGAGCGCGTGGACCAATTCGAGCCGAACGACCTGAACCTTCACTGGTTTCACTCGATGATCATCGCAGCCAGTGAAACCCTTCCGAACGAGTACCTCGATGAGTTCTCGTCTGACAGAAGCTTCTTTCCAGACACGCAGACCTATCTGGATAGCAGCACACGTTACAAGAAAGGCGTGCTTCTCGATTTTCGCAGTCGTTCTGTAAGGTCAGGCCTGTTCTTTGGCTGGGGCAACAGTTTCGTTGCCAGCCGCGCGGCTGATCCTGACCGGATTTCGGACGAAGTGCCTGCCCTCGATGTGCTGAAGATCCTGCAATGTTACAGCTGCGGGCTCTACACGCTCAACAAGGAGGTTTTGCAAACGGGTATCAAACTGCGAAGCGAGCCTCTTTCGCTATCGGAAGCGCACAAGAAGTCTGGCGAGCTCAAGAACATGTCCAACAGGGTAGATCTGTTCTTCTCGCTCATGAGGGACCAGAAATATTCTCAATCCGCTTTTGAAAGGGACATATGGGAGGGGATGTCGAGCGCCTGGAAACTGTCTGAATTGCGCAACGATATCGGCGCGAACCTCTCCAACATCATCAACTTTCTCGACAACCTCAGAGAAGCGCGGGAGGGGCAGATCAACCGGCGCATAACCGTAGCGGTAACGATCATTACGATCGCATCGTCCGCTGCCATTCTTTTCAGCATCCTTGACGAAGTTTTCTCGCCCTCTCCCAACCTTGAGAAGGTAATTATCCAGCTCGTGGTAGTGAGTTTCCTGTTGGTTTTGTCGTTGCTGCTATTCAAGACCAAGCGGTAATCGCAGGAATCCGATGGAGCTGTGGTCCGTCGCGATCCCGGAAATCCTGCTCAATCATGCCGTGCAGCCCAGCGACGTGAATGAGGAGTCAACCGGAGCGAGATCTGTCGGCCAATCGCCGATGCTCGTCGACACTTCGGCGCATTTCCCGCGCCTGCAAATGCAGCGCCTTGTTCGACAGCCTGATCTCGCGGCTCTGCTGGAAGAAGCCGAGTACCAGCCATAGAAACGCGAGCGGGCTGGAAACACCGCCCAGAAAATCGCCGAGTTCGTTGAGCCGCAGGTCCGCAGGGTTCTGCCCCTGCACCCAGAGATACAGAGCCACTCCCACGATGTAGATCGCGGAAAGGCCGAGGCCGATCATCGGCAGGCGGCGGCGCTCGCGCTTGTCATCGAGGACGGTGGCGGGTTCGCCTTCGGCTTGCGTCATGATCGGTCCCCTTTCAGTCCGGCCCCTTCGATCAGGGCGTTCTAGCCTTCGAGGACCGCACCCGCCAGACAGGACTTCAATTTATGCCGGGCGGTTCAGGCGCTGTCGGTCGCGCTCGGCGATCGCCTGTTCCAGATCGGTGTAGCGGTAGGGGCCGACCGTGTATTCTCGCACAAGGCGGGAGGTAATCCCCTCGGGGAGCGCATTGCCATAGGCATCTTGCGTGCTCTCCTCAGTCGCGGCGATGGGACGGCTGCTGGCGGGCGCGCCGCTTTTGTCGGATTGTGTCATTCCGACCCCGACGTCGCGGCGTCATTGCGGGCATCTGCGGTCTTCTTCGCTTCTTTGCGCTTCCTCAATCGACGAAGCTTTCGCGCGATGGCTGAAATGAGATCGAATTCGCTCTCGCGCTTGGCCACCGTATCGGCATTTTGCGCCCTGTCGGACGATAGCTCGCTCGCGCGCAGCAGTTCCTTGATTGTCATGTGGGTCTCCGTGAAGGTGGTAGGGCAAAGGCGCGCAAACGCGATGCCGGAGATCCGCCCTGGGGCGCATCTCCGGCATGCAGGTTGTCACGGATGGTTAGCCCTGCTGTTTGCGGGCCTGTTCCTTCTGGCCCTGAGGCGCAGAGCCCTGTTCCATTTGCAGGCTGGTCGCATGAACCTTCCCGCCATTCACTTCGCGAGTCTCGTAGGTGTAGGCCTGACCTTCGCGAGGTTCCTGTGCCTGCTGTTGCAGGTCCGACTTGTTGAACGGCAGCGCATCGCCACCCTTCACGGGAGTGATCGCGCCACTGCCCTTGGCGACGTCATATGATTTGATTTTGCCGGAATTGGACATGGTTTTGTATCCTTCTTTTGTCGCGCAGACGACCAGGTCGGCCGTTGGTGGCGAAGCTAAGAGGCGGCAATTTAGGGAAAGGAATACTTCTGAATATTCATGACCGTCGATTACGACTGGTAGCATATTGATATATGGTCCTAATAATCTTCATTGCAATTGGTGTGTCTTTATTTTTATCGCGCTTCTAATTTATTTGACTTTATTATTCATCGGCCTACGCAATTTGCAGGCATTCCGCCTGCGATTGGAAAAATGATGGCCAAGGGTCAACGCAAGAAAAGCCGCGAAGCACGCAAGCCGAAAGCCGACAAGGGCCCCAAACAGAACGCCAGCCAGCCCAGCCTCAAGCCGGGCGGGATCAAGGGGCTGGAGAACATGAAGAACGGTTAGCGCACGCAGCGCCCTGCGGGTTGCCGCATGAACGCGGCAATATCACCCCGCCAGCTTCACCAACCGCAACTCCCCCTCGATATCGAGCGCGCTTACCTTGCCCTCTGCGCCCACCTCGACCGCGATGTTGAGGCCGCTGGGGATGAAGAAGGTCTCGCGGGCGGTCGGGTAGAAACGGCTGCGTTCGGCCAGCGCGCCTTCGATCCAGAGCTGGCCATTCTTCAGCGTGATCGTCGCCAACGCATCGGTGTCATCGGCGCTGAAAGCATAGTCGCCGGTGAGTTCGCGCTTCCACTCCTCTTCAAGCGCCACGGTCTCGCGCTCCTCGAAGGCGTCCTGTTTCCAGCCATAGGCGTGGCCGATGGCGCTTGCGACTTCGCGGATCAGATCGCCTCCGCTGTCGGAGTTGGTCAGGATCGCGACGCTCGCCCTGCCATCGGCATAGCTGAACCAGCGCGCGCTGTAGCCAGGATTGTGGCCGTTATGGACGAACACCATCCCGTCGCCAGGTTCGTTGAGGCCGAAGCCGAGGCCCGGCTGCTCGACACTGGTCGGGACCAGCTGGCGCGCGAGACCTTGCGGGATCATGTCGCCCTCCCCCTGTCGCGCGGCGGCGACCTGACTGCCGAGGCGGAGCAGTTCGCTGGGCGTGGTCCACATGCCCGCCGCCGCGAGTTCCGGATAGGCGAGATAGCCCGGCGCTTCGATCGGGCGGGATTCGCCTCCGACATGGCCGGCCGCGACGTTGGCGGTGCTCTGGACATGATCGTAATTGCTGAGCGTCAGGCCCGCCGGAGCGAAGACGGACTGCTCGACATATTGGGCAAATCCCATCCCCGTCACATCCTCGATCAGCAACTGCGCGATCTGGTAGCCCCCGCCAGAATAGCGGCGCCGCTCGCCGGGAACCTGGTCGATAGTGACAGGCGCGGTGTTGGCCGGCTCCGCCCCCGCGAGGATCTGTGCGCTGGTGGGAAGCGGCGCGTCGGGGTGGTAGCCCCGGAAGCCGTGGATCGTCGCACCGGCGCGATGCGACAGGAGATGGCGAAGGGTCACCGGGTTCGCGCTCGTGTAGGCGTTATCGGGCAAGGGCCACGATTTGAGATAGGGACGCGCCGGGGCATCGAGATCCACGCGACCGTCCTCGACCAAGGTCAGCGCAGCGAGCGCGGCGACCGGCTTGGATAGCGAAGCGGCTTGGAACAGCGTGTTCTCGTCGACAGGCTCACCGCTGCCCTTCGTCCGCTCGCCATAGGCCCTGGCCCACACCACCTCGCCATCAAAGGCGACCGCGATACTGATCGCGGGCACGCCGTGATGCGCCATGCGCTCCTCCAGCGTCCAGACCGGGCCGGGCTCCCCCTTCGCGGCGAGAGCGGGGCGCAGGCCCTGCTCGATCTGGGCGATCATGTGGGGTGCGGGTTGTCTTCGTCACTCGCGGCGAAGACAGGCGATCCGGCAAGGACCAGCGAAATCGTCGCGCTCCAGCCCAGTGCGTTTGCGAAAGTGGTCATGGCATTTTCCTCCCAAGGCATCGAATTGCCTGGCGGGATAGCTGCGATCGGAAGTGGTGACTACATCTGTAGTCGGCGCATATATGTCGTTCGCAGAAAGGCCCCGTCCCCGCGACGCAACGTGTGGCGCGTGGATGGTCGACAGGAGCATCTCCGGACCATCCCCTACCTCCCGTTAACCCAGTATTTGCCACGCGTACCAAGGGTTGATTGCGAAATGCGCCTTATCGCTGTTCTCCGGAAAATACCTGAGACCATGCCCTGATATCATGCAAAGCCTGCCCTCGAACCAAGCGACACGTTCGCCAATACCCGGCACAGGTGCTGGGCTGGAACGGCGTGCCCTGCACTGGCGGCTGTGGCGCAACGGGTTCATCGTGGTCGGCGCCTCTATCGCCGCCTCGGTGATGCTGACGCGGCTTTCGCTCGACAGCAATGCACCACCCGACCCGGCTGTGCTGATGCTGTTCGCGACGCTGATCCCGCTGGTCGTCGCCAGCTGCGCCTATCTCTGGATTGCGTCGCTGACGGTGCGCCTCGACCGGTCGCGCGCCGAGCTAGAAGAGCTTGCCCTGACCGACCCGCTGACCGGCCTCGCAAACCGGCGCGCGGCGATGCAGACCTTGCAGGACTGGGCTGAACCGCCGTCGAGCAGGCCGGACGCGCTCTCGGTCGCGATTGCCGATATCGACTGGTTCAAGCGGATCAACGACCAGTTCGGCCATGACGCCGGCGATGCCGGGATCGTGCATGTCGCCACCATCATGGCGCGGCTCGCGCCCGAGGACTGGCTGGTCGCTCGGATCGGGGGCGAGGAGTTCCTGATCGCCGCCTGCACCGCGGATACCGAGCAGTTTTCTGAACTGATCGACCGGGTCCGCGCAACGCTCGAAGCGACCCCGCTGATCACCCATGGCGGCCAGCACACGCTCACGGCGAGCTTTGGCGTGGCGACGATGCAGGGCGAAGAGGCGGTCGACCGCCTGATGATCCGCGCCGACCGGGCGCTCTACGATGCCAAGGAAGCCGGCCGGAACCGGAGTGTCGTTGCAGCCTGAGGCAGGCTCCGGTCCGATCTGCGGACCAATCCTTCGCTTTTTCGGGTTCACGCGATGCCGCAAAGGCGCGATGATGCCCGGATGGCCCCCGTAACAATCCTGGTCGATGCCGATGCCTGCCCCGTAAAGGAGGAGGTCTACCGCGTGGCGACACGCTACAAGGCGCAAGTCCGCGTGGTCAGCAACAGCCCCTTCCGCGTGCCGGTAAGCGAGCGGGTGAAGCGCGTGGTGGTAAGCGACGGCTTCGACGCTGCCGATGACTGGATCGCGGAGAACGCCTCGTCGAGCAGCGTGGTGGTGACGGGCGACATACTGCTGGCCGAACGCTGCCTGACGGCGGGCGCGCGCGTACTGAAACACAATGGCGAGGAGTTCGACAAGGCCAGCATCGGCAGCGCCGTGGCCACCCGGGCCATCATGGCAGACCTGCGCGCCGGGATGGACGGAATGGGAGGTGGCCCGCCCCCGTTCAGCAAGGCCGACCGCTCGCGGTTCCTGCAAGCGCTGGACCGGGTGCTGGTGGGGATGGCGTCACGATACTAAAGGTTGTCTCTACGGAGCAATGTCAGAAATTTGCGGGGAGACCATAGCTTGCTTTGCTCAAGGCCTCGACAAAGCGGCTATGCTTCATGGACAAATCGACCTCGTTCCAAACTTTGTAGAAGAGTAAATCAGTAATATATTGGATAGTGTTAGCATCCTTATCGACAACACCTCTTTTGCCAGTGTGCACCAACGAAGATCTGAGACCATAAAGTTGACGGATGGTTTTAGAAATCTCAATGCGACTTTCATTCTTATCGCTGAGCAAGACCGACCCATGCCTTGCCACGGTCTGAACTATAGGCGCTGTCTTATCACTATCGGACAAGAGTGCCTCAATCGCTGTAAAGAAATATAGCAAGCGTGTCGGTCGGTCAGATGATTGCCGCCCGCGTGCAATCCAACCCAAACCTTGCGAAAACCGTTCCGCTAGTGAATTTTTGGAAGATGCAAATACCAAACCGGCCTTCTTGACAAAATCACGCTTGGATAACTCACGCTGCGCAGGAATACCAAGCTGGTAAAAACATGGCATTGTCCATCCACCGATGGAATAGCGGCCAGACTCACCAATTATCATTCTATTGTGGTCAGCCTTAGCTTTGGCGAAAGGAGGTGCCTCGACCTTTCCCAACGTCGGTGGATTCATACCCAGATTCGTCGGCTTTACGCCCAAGCGAATTAGGGAAAGAGCGATATCGACCATCCAAGCCGCTTGCTCTTCTCTTACCTTGCTCGCAGCCGCGAGCTTAACTTGCCATACAAAATGCGGAATTTTGACGTCCATTCCGTCAGTTTCGATATCAGGCTCCTCGCCCACTTCAATTTTTGACTTGGGACAAAGTCGTCTAATTTCCGTCAGGGCCTTAGAGGAACGCCGTATTTTCACCGGCCCAACCACAATATTGTTGGTTTTCTCCATAAGAACGACACTGTGACAAGGCTTGATTAAATCAACTTCTTTACCGGCGTTGTCAGAAATCGTGTCCAGCAGTGTGTCAACGTCGCCTTGGTGCATTGAGGTCGAGCCAGCTTTGAGTGCATCGGCCACAGCCTGCCAAAGTAAAGGTTCGATGTCGGCGGCATGCCCTCTGATCGCTCCGAGAGCCTTGATCAATTGATCGACCGCTGCCGCCTGAGCTTCTTGAGCAGTGTCGGAAACCTCAAAAAGCACGCCATCTGCAAGGCGCATCCGATTGAAATCGATCTCTTTCGGTGAAGTTGCATGACAAGCAATCGCGGCGTCGAAAAAGCTTTGGACCGGAGCTCGATTTTCGGCGTTCTTGAGGTTCACTTATTCACCCTCCAGCAAATACGACTTCTCGCCCTTCTCCCGATACATCTTACTCATCTCCTCCATCCCCTCGCGCGCTTCCTCGGCCTCCTCCGGCGAGGTCTCGCGCTTGATGTTCTCGCTCGCGAGGTAGCTGTCCGAATTCTGCTTCGCCGCAAACTCGCGCACTTCTTGCGAAATCTTCATCGAGCAGAATTCCGGCCCGGATATTCAGCAAGAATTGGCGGTTATGGCAGGCAAGTCGCTCTCCCGCAATCCGCCGCTACTCGTCCGCGCCACACCGCACACCCTTCGCCTGAAGGTGCAACACCTCGTTCCTCAGCCTGATTGAGCCCGTTTGACTCGGATTGGCGCGATTTGGATAATGGGGGGCGATATCGGAACACATCGCAACACAGGGGGACACCACGATGACTTTTCGCGCCAGCACTCTCGCCATGACGCTGAGCCTTGCGCTGGTCGCTTGCGGCGGCGGCGAGGATATGGCTGCGACGGACGGGGGTGTCGATGAGGGCGCTGGCATGGGAGCCGACTCCGGGGAAGTGGTGGACACCGCCTCCGCTACCGACATGCCCGAGTGGGTGCCGGCCGGCTTCCCGCTGCCCGGCGACTTCTCGGTAGTGGGCACGCAGGATATCGGCCAGTACACGCATGTCCTCGATGGCACGACGGACGAGCCGCTCGACGGACTGTATGAAAGCCTGTCGGAGGATCTCAGCTCAGCCGGGTACGAAGTGCGCGACAGCGAGGATTATGCCGAGCAGGATCTCGTCTACTTCGATGGCCAGGGCTGCTCAGACTGCACGATCAGGATCGTCGACGCCGGACCGGCGCGGACCATGCGCATTTCCATGACGCTGACCGACGACTAGGCAAGCGGTGGGAGCCGACGCGTTCGGCTCCCCGCCTTGCGGCAAGCTCGCCCTATTCCCCGCGCTTTTCGACGCGGAACGTGCCGCTTACCTCGACCGGGCCTTCGAAGATCACCTCTTCGGTGCCGTCCATCTCCTCGGCGTCGGTGCGCGTCAGGGTGCCCGAGAAGCTGCCCGAATAGACGCCGTTCGAGCCGTCCTCGTCGAAGGTCACATCGGTCTGCATCCCCGCGCTTTCGAGCGGGTGCATCATCGAGCCGTCATTGATGGTGATGTTCTTCATGCCGTAGCTGCCCAACTGCGCGAGGACCTGCATGCGCGGGCTGCCCGGCTTGCCATCTTCGCCAACGGTCGCGCCCATCACGTTGACCGAGCGGATATTACCGCTCTCGCGTTCGTCTACGAAAGAACGATCTTTCTCGGTGTCGTAGAAGACCGGGAAGGTCATCGCCTCCCCGTTAACCGTCGCTTCGATCGCGCCGATCTGTTCGTAACGGCTGTCTGCCGAAGCGCTTGTCCCGGACGCTGCGGCTGTGTCGCCCTGTGCCGTGTCGGTGCCCCCGCCGCAGGATGCGAGCGCGAAGGCGGATGCCAGGGCGGCGGATTTGACTATGCGGTTCATGATGGTTGTCTCCCCTATTGCAGGGAGGATTGTCCATCATGTGCGGCGCGATTGCAAATCCGCCCCTGTCTGGCGCGTGCGCCCCCTCGCCTATTCGGTTTCGGATTCGGGCAGGTAGAGCTGTTCGCCCTTCTCCTTGTAAACACGGCTCATCTTTTCCATCCCAGCTTCGTTCGCAGCGCGCTCCTCGGGCGAATTTTCGCCTTTCAGGTCCTCGCTGGCGAGGAAGCTGTCGGGGTCCTGGTTCTGCTTCGCGGCGAATTCGCGCACTTCCTGCGAAATCTTCATCGAGCAGAATTTCGGCCCGCACATCGAACAGAAATGCGCAGTCTTCGCGCCTTCCGCCGGGAGCGTCTGGTCGTGATATTGCTCGGCCGTTTCGGGGTCGAGCGAGAGGTTGAACTGGTCCCTCCAGCGGAACTCGAAGCGGGCCTTTGACAGCGCATCGTCGCGGACCTTGGCCGCCGGGTGCCCCTTGGCGAGGTCGGCGGCGTGGGCGGCGAGTTTGTAGGTAACAACGCCCACCTTCACATCATCGCGGTCGGGCAGTCCGAGGTGTTCCTTGGGCGTGACGTAGCAGAGCATCGCGGTGCCGTACCAGCCGATCTGCGCAGCCCCGATGCCGCTGGTGATGTGGTCGTAACCCGGCGCAATGTCGGTGACGAGCGGGCCGAGCGTGTAGAACGGAGCCTCGCCGCAGGCCTCGAGCTGCTTTTCCATGTTCTCCTTGATCTTGTGCATCGGCACGTGGCCGGGGCCTTCGATCATGACCTGAACGTCCTGCTCCCAGGCGCGCTTGGTCAGCTCGCCCAACGTGTAGAGCTCGGCGAACTGGGCTTCGTCGTTGGCGTCCGCGATCGAGCCGGGACGCAGCCCATCGCCCAGCGAATAGGCGATGTCATACGCCTTCATGATCTCGGTGATCTCGTCGAACTTCTCGTAGAGGAAGCTCTCCTTGTGATGCGCGAGGCACCATTTCGCCATGATCGAACCGCCGCGCGACACGATGCCGGTCACGCGCTTGGCCGCGAGCGGCACGTAGGGCAGGCGCACACCGGCATGGATGGTGAAGTAGTCGACGCCCTGTTCTGCCTGCTCGATCAGCGTGTCGCGGAAGACTTCCCAGGTGAGGTCCTCGGCCACGCCGCCGACCTTTTCGAGCGCCTGGTAGATCGGAACGGTTCCGACCGGCACGGCGGAGTTGCGGATGATCCATTCGCGGGTGTCGTGGATGTTGCGGCCCGTAGACAGGTCCATGATCGTGTCCGCGCCCCAACGGGTCGCCCAGACCATCTTGTCGACTTCCTGCGCCACGTCCGAGGCAACGGCGGAATTGCCGATATTGGCGTTGATCTTGACCAGGAAATTGCGCCCGATCGCCATCGGTTCGCTTTCGGGGTGGTTGATGTTTGAGGGGATGATCGCCCGGCCCCGTGCCACTTCGTCGCGGACGAATTCGGGCGTGATGACGTCGGGGATTTCCGCGCCCCAGCTTTCGCCGTCACGCACGAAGTCCTTCGCCAGTTCGCGGCCGAGATTCTCGCGCTCGGCGACATATTCCATTTCCGGCGTGATGATGCCTTTGCGCGCATAATGCATCTGGCTGACATTGGCGCCTGCCTTGGCGCGCAGCGGGCGCTTCACCACGTTGGGGAACTGGGGCACGCCGCCGCTGCGATCGGGGCCGAGCTGGCCGTTATCTTCCGGCTTGATCTCGCGGCCTTCATATTCCTCGACATCGCCGCGCGCCATGATCCACTCGCGCCGCTTCTGCTCCAGCCCTGCATTGATGTCGATCGCGACATCGGGGTCGGAGTACGGGCCGGACGTGTCGTAGACGCGCACCGGGGCTTCCCCGCCTTCAAGGTCGATCTCGCGCATGGCGACGCGCACGCCGCTGCCGGTGCGAGCGCCGACATGGACCTTGCGGCTGCCGCGAATGGGTCCGGTCGTTACGCCGATTTCTACGGGGGAATTGATGTCGGCCATGCGAAGTCTCTCCTTGCCGGCGGAGAGCGGACTTCTGGCGATCAGACCAGCCCACTCCCTCCGCCGATGCTAATCGGTTCAGGTTCAACGGGTCGACGGACTTCAACCGCCCTCTCAGCCTCATGGCTCCCCGGGGAAGTGGCAGTTCTAAATGCCGAGACCCGCATTGTCCATGGTGCCGGTGAGGACTTGTCGACCAACGCATTTATTGCAGCGTTCATGCAGCATGGCGGCAGTGTCAGTGGAACAGTCCTGCGCAGCGACGGCCAGATCAGCATCGAGGTCGGCGGTTTCCGCTTCTCTTCGGGCGGCATGGATGAGAAGAAGAATAAATGGAACTGGGGCACCAATAAGAAGGAAAAAGGCTGGTTCGACTGATCCATACGTCCGCCACGAACTGCGTGCGGCGGCAAACGAGTGACACTCGTCAGGCCAAATCGCGCATTCATCGGGTGTTATAACGAACTGACCGAGTTTGGTTTTACTCGCGGTGCGCCTTGCATCACATAGAGGGGTATCAACTCCTCCCCCGGAGACCCCGCTAGAATACAAGGACAGCTCCCGATGCTTTTCAAGTCCGCCGCCCTAGGTGCCGCTGCGTTGCTTATCTCCGCCCCCGTCGCGGCGCAGGATCAACCCGCTGCCGAATCCGCCGACAGCTCCGAAATCGTCGTTCAGGGCGCGAAGAAGGAAATCCGCCGCCAGCTGTGGCAGATGCTCGAGCCAACCGAAGGCTACATCACCAGCTTCGACGACACCTTTTGCCCAATCATCATCGGCTTCGACGCCGAATATTCGGCGATTATCGAGAAGCGCATCCGCGACAATGTTCGGGCCGCCGGGATCGAGCCGATGGAGGCACCTTGCCGTCCGACAGCAGTGATGATCTTCATCGACGAGCCCCAAGAGCTGGTAAACGGGCTACGCAAGACCCGCCCGGGTATCTTCAACTCAAATTATGTCGCCGAAATCCGCGCCATGGCCGAACAGGACCGGCCCTATTACTCATGGAAAGCGATCGATCAGCGCACCGTCGACGGCGTACCCTTGCGCGACGGCGTCGCGCCCGCGCGCGCCACGCGGCTCGCCGCGAATGCTCGCTACGACATCGTTGGCTCCTATCTGATCGTCGACATTGATAAAACGCCGGGCATGTCTCTCGACCAGATCGCCGATTTCGCGACCCTGCACCTGCTGGTCGAACTCGACCGCGACGTCGCGAAAATCGCCGAGCCTCTTTCGATTTTGCGGCTGTTCGACATCGACGATCCCTCGCTGCTGCCACATTCGATGAGCGCCCAGGACCGCGCCATGCTGTCAGGAATCTACGACAGCGACCTCACCGAGCTGTCCGGCCCGCAGCAGCGCCAGCGGCTTGCTACAACCATGGCGCGCGAACTTGAGGAAGGGGAAAAGGGCAGCGAGGAAGGCGAACCCTGATCGCGTCCTTGCCCCGCCGCTGACCCTCTCCGATAAGTCGGGGCGTGACCCGCCTCTACCGCCTCGACGCCACTGCCGGCGATATAGCGAATGCCTTTGGCGCGCGGGAGGGTGAAGACCCGTGGGCGGGCGGCTATGTCGCGCCGCTCGGCTTTGCGCCGGTCGTCACCGCCGGAAGAGATTTCATCGCGGGGCCGCGCCCTGCGGGGCGCGCGCTGGCTGCACGCATTGTTCCTCGCCTGTGGGGTGTGCTGCCCCCGCCTTCGGCTGACGATCCCACCCGCCGTATCGCGAGCCTGCGCAACCTCGACAGCCCGTTCTGGATCGGCAATCTGCGCAACAGCGAATTTCGCTGCCTCGTCCCTGCAACCAAAGCGATGCTGTGGGGCAGCGGCATCGATTATGAGGGCCGCCGTTTGCGCCACTGGCTCGCGCCGCCCGGCGAACCGATCTTCGCGATGGCAGGCGTCTGGAAGGACGAGGAAGTGCCCGCCTTCGCGATCCTCACCCGCAACGCCACGGGTCCGGCGCGCGCGGCGGGATGCAAGGTAGAGCCGGTCGTGCTGCCCGACAGCGTAGAGGCCCGGCAAACTTGGCTTCACGGCGGATGGGACGCGGCGCGTATGCTCTGCGAGCAAGCGGGTGCAGCGCTGCAAGAGGTCGAACCGCCCGAAGGCTGACCGCGCACGGGCCGCGTTTCCAATAGGTCCATCCCGGCGGCAGTTCGGCGCGACAGGTGCATGGCTGGGCTTAGGTAAGGTCGCATGACCGAACGACTTCTCGATTTCACCTGGCGCATCCTGTTGCTTTCCGGCCTCAGCGTGATCGCCTTCGCTTTTGCCGTGCCGGCGCAAGCGAATTTGGCGCCTTCATGCGACATTTCCCAAGGTGTCGACGTGCTGCTGGACAGCGATGATGGCCTCGAATGCGGGGCCGGTACGACAGCGAGCGGCGCAAATTCCACCGCGATCGGGAATGCCACGACCGCTCAAGGCGATAACAGCCTCGCCGTCGGCGACCGGGCATCGAGCGCGGCGGACGGAGCCACGTCGGTCGGACAGTTCGCGTAGGCCGGAAACGATACGAGCGACATCAATGCAAGCGCCTTTGGCCAGTCGGCGCAGGCAACCGCCTCTGGATCGAGTGCGATTGGCGCCGGATCGGATGCAACCGCCGCCAACGCGACCGCCCTCGGCGTGCTTGCCAATGCGAGCGGGGCCGACAGCCTCGCTGCAGGACGCATGGCGCAGGCTACCGGATCGCGGGCCGTGGCGCTGGGAGCGTCGGCCTCTGCAACCGCGCAGGGCGCTATCGCGGTGGGGCGCTTTGCTTCCGCCGACGCAGAGTACGCAATCGCCGTGGGCCGCAACAGCCTCGCCTCAACGCGCGCGGTCGCGGTGGGGAACGACAGCGTGGCTGGCGGTACCAATGCGGTCGCGCTCGGCGCATCGGCCATGGTGCAAGGGGCATCGACCACCGCGATCGGAACCGGCGCCAATGCCGTTCGCGACGAGGCGCTGGCCATCGGTGCGAACGCCTTTGCCTTCGACGTCAACAATGTCGCGGTCGGGACATCGGCGCGCGCGACTGCTCTCAACTCGACCGCGTTCGGCAACCGCGCGGAGGCGAGCGGGACCAATTCGAGCGCCTTTGGCCAGCAATCCCACGCAACGGCGGCAAACGCGACCGCCACCGGCACCGCCGCCTTTGCCGAAGGCAGGGCGAGCGCGGCCTATGGGACCTTCGCAAGTGCGCGCTTCGACAATGCGACTGCGATCGGCGCGAACTCGCTTGCCAGCGCGGCGCGGGCAACCGCGCTGGGACAGGGGGCGCAGGCGATCCACGCGGGGTCGAGCGCGATAGGCGCAGGCGCCGTCACGAGCGCGGATAACCAGGTCACACTGGGCGGCGCGAGAAGCGCGGTGCGCATCGGCGACCTTGCGGCGAGCACCGCTGCACAGACAGGAGAGGTCACACTCGTGACGGTGGATGCCGACGGAGTGCTGGGCCGTGAGCAAGTGGTGCTGGCTGGCGCAACCCTGATCCGTGCTCCGGCCATGGCGATGGCGATGGGTAGGGGTGTGGGCACCCCAATCGGCTCTGACATGCCGTTTCCCAAGGATGCGGTCTCCCAAGGCGAGTTCGACGCCCTGTCTGCCGATCTCGACGCGCTCGAACGCAGCGTGGGCGCTCTTGGATTGCGGCTGGATGATGGGCTGGCGGATATCGGCTTTCGGCTTGAGGCTGTCGATCGACGATTGAGCGGCGGGATCGCGGCGGCGATGGCGATGGGCGGGACGATGGTGGTGCCCGATTCCGCCATCTCGCTCAGCGCCAACCTCGCGACCTATGGCGGGGAGCAAGGCTTTTCCGGCGCGATTTCTGCGCGCATTGCTAGCAGGGTCTACGTCTCGGCGGCAGTTTCCGGGTCAAGCGCCCAAGACAGCGCCGGCGCGCGGGTGGGGGTGGCGCTCGGCTTCTAGGCGCGCTCGTTCCGGGCGCGCTTCGGGGTCGCAGGGTTTCGTGTCGTCATCGGCACGCAGCTTCCCGATCAGCCGGACGCTATTCCCCACCCGCAAGGCAATGCCGGTCGCCGCGACGAGCAACGTCGAACCCACGTGCGGCCACCTGCGCGCTGGCATCGCTCGCGGGATCGCGCAGGGGATTGGTGTGATTGTAATGGATGAAATGCAGCTTGGCGCGTTCATCCGCGGGAAGCTTTGCCAGCCGCTCCATCGTCGCTTTCACGCGCGGATGCGGAATCGCGCTCATGTCGCGCCCCTCCCCATTTTCGTCGAGCAATTCGCCATCGTCGAAGAAGGTCGCATCGACAAATGCGTAATCGACCCGCGCGAGGAGCGCTTCCAGCGTGTCACCGCCGGCGTCGTCCCATTCATCCCAGCTGTCGAGATCCGGCACGAAAACGGCGGTCTTTTCCGGTGTCATCAGCAGGTAGCCCACGGTCTCGGAATATTCGTCGCGATGCGGCACCACGAAGGGCCACACGCCGAACGCATCGGTGAGCGGCTGGAGCTGTCCGTCGGCGAGCGGCAACAGCTCGATATTGCCGAGTTCGACCAGCTGGCTCCACGGTCCGTTGGCGCGCAGGAATTCGGCCATGCGCGGCATCGCGAAGACCCGCTGGCCAGCTGCGCCTGCGCTTTCGCGCCCGAATTGTGCGAGGCCGAGATAGTGCCCGATATGCGCATGGGTGAGGAACACCCCGTCCAGCCCAAGGCCGCCGGGCGTGTCCGGATCGGGCGGCGCGATGGCGTCGAGCGCGTGGACTTGCGCAGTGATGTCAGGCGTCGCTTCGAACAGGAACCGTGCGCCTGCCTCGCGGTCTATCACGCCCAGAGCGGTCGGGAGCAGCTCCGGTCCCCCGTCACGTGCATTGCCGATCTGGGGTGCCCCGGCATCCTGCCCCGCGCCCAACACGACGATTTCGAGCGGGCATTCGGACACAGTCTGCGCGGCGCCGCCCGTGCCGAGCATCAAGGTCAGTGGTGCAAGTAGGGCAAGTCGCCGCTTCAATCTCCCGATCCTCGCGCCGCCAGCAATTCCAGTGCCGCCGCCAGTGCGGGGTCGCTGCCGTCAGGAGCGGTATCGCCTGCGGGCAGGAGCACGCTCGGCTCCCATTCTTCGCGCGCGGTGCCGTCGCTTGCGTAAAGGCTGTCCCATGCAAATGAGAGCGTCAGGCACTCATTGTCGGTCTGGTTCGAATTCAGCGTGCCCAGCAGGTCGCCCAGGCCCGTTCCGATGGTCGGGTAATTGCCGGTTTTGTCGAACGCCATCGCCAGCGCCTCGCCCACGCTTCCGGTCCAGTATCCGGCCAGTACCACGACTGGCCGGTAATGCGGCGATTCCTGCCCGTCTCCACGCACGAAGACATATTCGGCATATTGGCGCGGCACTCCGAAAACCGCCTCTTCGTAGTGGTTGCGATGGATCTGGTAGACTGCAGGCTCGCGCATGAAGTGGCCGAGGATCGCGCGCGCCACGGTCGTGTTTCCGCCGCTCGCCGTGTCGCGCAGGTCGATGATCAGACCGTCCGGGCCAGCAGCGTCGATGGCCGCCATAGCTGCGTCGAAAGCCGGGATGAGCTCGTTGTTGCCAAGTGAGTTGTGGAACCGAATGCGCGAAATCCCGTCGTGGTCGGTCACGCTGAGCAAGCCGTCACCGCCCTCGCCCAAAGCGTCCTGCGCGGGCGGAAGCTCCATCCGCACAGTCTCGTCATCGCGGCCAAACGTGAACGTGCGCGGCTGGCCCAGCCGCCCGGTCAGGACTACATTGACCGCATACTCGACCTGTTCGGCAGTAGGTTCAAAAGCCACAGGCGTAAGAACCGCACGCGCGAGCGAAGCGATCGGTTGGCCGCCCATCGCGATCAGTTCCCAACCGGGCCTCACCCCCTGGACATGAGCGACGCTGCCTTGCCGCACATCGGCGACGACAAAGCGCTCGCCTTCGCGCTTCACCCAGAAATCCGAGGAAGAGGGGATCCACGCCCGCTCCGCCCCGGCGACCGGGCGCACGTGGAAATGGCCATCGCGAAACGCATAGCCGAGGCTTTCGACTATCGTACCCAGCTCTGCCACGCTGCTCACTCCGGCAGCGCTTGCCCCGGCCTGCGCCATCAGCGCGTCGATATCGTCGACCCTCGACAAATAGGCGTAGTTGTCGCGCAGGATCGTCTCGACCTCCGGCCACGCGTCGTCCCCCGCTGCCCAGGCATCGCAATCGACCTGCTGTGCATGGGCGGGCGAGCCGAGAGCGGCGAGCGCGACGAGAGCCGCGGCTGCGAAAGCGCGCCTCATTCGATCACGCGCCCGCGCACCATTACGAAATCGACCTCTTCCAGAACCGTCGCGTCGGCTAGTGGATTGCCGTCCACCGCGATGATGTCAGCCGAATATCCGGTGGCGAGGCGACCGATCGTGTCGCCCATGCCCAACACATCCGCAGCGACCGTCGTCGCGCTGGCCAGCGCTTCGCGGTTCGACATCCCACCGCGAACCATCAGCGCAAACTCACCCGCATTCTCTCCGTGCGGGAAGACGCCCGCATCGGTGCCGAATGCGATCTTCACGTCATTGGCGCGTGCGCGCTGAATGATCGTGTCGGCGACTTCGCTCACCGCGCGGATCTTGGCATCGACCGTCGGTGTGTAATAGCCAGTGCCGACATTCCCGCGAATGCCGTCGAATGCCATCAACGTTGGGATCAGCGTGGTGCCGCTGGCGTTCATCGCCCTCGCTGCCGCTTCATCGATATAGGTGCCATGCTCGATCGTATGGACGCCCGCCTTCGCCGCAGCCTCGATCCCGCGCGCGCCATGAGCGTGAGCGGCGACCTTCAGGCCGAGCAGTTTGGCAGTGTCGACGATCGACTCCATCTCGGCGGCGGTGAAGTGTTCCTCCAGCCCGCGACCCTGTTGCGACAGCACGCCGCCGGTCGCGGTGATCTTGATGAGGTCGGCCCCGTATTTGGAAGCAAGCCGGACCTTTTCCGAGCATTCGACCGGGCCGGTACAGGTGAACCCGCTGTCGAGCGCATGGTTCACATGTTCGGTGAAGCCGTTGACGTCGCCATGCCCCCCGACAATCGCGATGGTGCGCCCGCTGGTTATGACTCGCGGTCCGGGGACCAGCCCTTCGGCGGTCGCGCTGCGCAGCATTTGCGTGACCTGGTCGGTGCGGCTGCCGAGGTCGCGCACAGTGGTGAAGCCCGCCAGCGCCGTAATGCGCGCATTCTTGGCCGCGACAAGGGTGAAATATTCGGGCGGCGTCGTCGCCGCGCGCCAGAACTCGCCGCTGGGATCGCCCGACAGGTGCGTGTGCAGGTCGATCAGGCCGGGCAGCACCGTCTTGTCGGTCAGGTCGATCACCTGCGATCCGGCGGTGGCGTAGGCCGCGAGATCGGGGCTGTCGGCTGGCAGCATGTCGCGGATCACCCCGTCCTCGACCACGATGGTCATGGGGCCGGTGGGCTCGCTATCGGCGTCGGTGATGACACTGCCCGCTTCGATCAGAACGGTCTGCGCGGCGACAGGCGCGGCGAGCAGTGACGCGATCCCCGCGAGTGCGGCAGTGAGTTTGTTCAATAGCATTGGTGTCTCCCCTCTCGACGCGAAGTGATGCCGCGCACGGTCGAATCTGGCAAGCCCTCCCCGCGATTGTCTCCGCAGATTGGCGCCCCATTGGCGCACCGTCCTCTCGTCGCTATGTATCCAAACATGAACCCATCCGAGAGAGGTATATCCGACCACATGATCCGCCCGACACTTGTTTCCGCCGCACTGCTTGCTTCCGTTTCGATCGCTGCCACGGCGCAGGCGCGCCCCATGACGCCCGAAGATGTTGCCAAGCTGGAGAGCCTTGGCACGATGGCCTTCTCCCCCGATGGCAGCCGCATCGCCTTCACCACTTCAAGCCTTCCCGACGTTACCGAAGGCGAGAAGAACGGCAGCTCCAAAAGCCAGCTGAAAATCGCCACCGCGCCCAACGTGACGCGCGAATACCTGCCCAAAGACATCAGCCCCGGTGACGTGGACTTCACGCCCGATGGGCGAATGATCACCTTCACCTGGAGCAAGGACGACGAGAAGACCGCCGTTTGGGGCGTTCCTGTCGATGGCGGCTCGTACATGAAGCTCGCAGCGCTCGAGGACATGAACGTGCTCGACTACCGCTTCAGCCCCGACGGCTCTTCGGTCATCATGCTGGCCCGGGCGACCGAAGACGAACAACGCGAAAAGCAGAGCGATGCGGGCTTCAACTCGCGTGTTTACGAGGAAGAGTTCAAACCCAACCGCCTCTTCGTCGCCGCACCTGCCAGCTACACGATGGACGGGACGATCGACACGACCCCGCGCGAGATCGAGCTGCCCGGCTTCGTAAGCGCGTTCGATCTCAGCCCCGACGGCTCGACGATCCTGGTCGAGTCGGCACCCACGCCGCTGGTCGATGACAGCTATACGTCGAAGCGCGTGAACCTGATCGATGCCGCGACCGGCGCGGTGAAGACAGTGGTCGAAACGCCCGGCAAGATCGGCGATGCCGAATTCTCGCCCGACGGTTCGCAACTCTACTGATTGCCGGCGTGGACATGAACGATCCTGCTGCGACCACGCTCCACCTCGTCGACACCTCGACCGGCTCGTATCGCGCTCTCAACGAAGGCGCGGCGGAAGCTGCGGTCGATGCAGAATGGCTGACCGACGGCCGCCTCGCCAGCGTGATCCATGTCGGCGTCCAATCGCTGCTTCGCATCTACAATGCGGACGGATCGGTGTCGGAGGAAATGGACCCGGGCGACCTGATCCTGACCTCGCTCGAAACCGGGGGCAGCGACCGGATCGCCTTCTCCGCAAGCGCGCCGCAGCACCCGACCGAACTGTTCGTCTGGAATGACGGCAACTTCCAGCGCTGGACCACGCACAATGAGTGGCTGTCGGATATCACTTTCGGCGAACAGCGCCCTTACACCTATGCCGCAAATGACGGGACGCAGATCGAGGGCGTGCTGATCCTGCCCGTCGGCGGCGTTCCTTCGGGCGGAGCGCCCACGATCATGGACGTCCATGGCGGCCCCGAAGCGCATGAAAGCAATGGCTGGAACACCGCCTACGGCGCGCCGGGTCAGGTTGCGGCGGGCCAGGGTTATGCGGTCTTCCTGCCCAACTATCGCGGCTCGACCGCCTATGGCACCGCCTTTTCCAAGGCGCACCAGGGCAATTACACCGACCCCGAGTTCCGCGATATCGTCGATGCCAAATATGCGCTCGCCGAAGACGGGATCACCGATCCCGACCGCACCGGCATAACCGGCGGCTCGTATGGCGGCTATGCCAGTGCATGGGGTGCGACCTATTACTCGGACGAATATGCTGCATCGGTGATGTTCGTCGGCATTTCCGACCAGATCAGCAAGTTCGGCACCACCGACATCCCTTACGAGATGTACAACGTCCACAGCCGCGCATGGCCGTGGGACGATTGGCGCAAAATGCTCGAAGTTTCGCCGATCTACCACACCGACAAGGCCGAAACGCCGCTGCTCATCATGCATGGCGAGGCTGACACCCGTGTCGATCCGTCACAGTCGATGGAACTCTATCGCTTCATCAAGGTGCGCAAGCCCGACACCCCGCTGCGGCTCGTCCTCTTTCCGGGCGAAGGGCACGGCAACCGCAAGGCGGCGGCCCGCTACGAATACAATCTGCGCATGATGGAGTGGTTCGACACCTATCTGAAGACGGGCAACCGCGACGCGGAACTGCCTGCTCCGCGCCCGATGCTCGCCGAAGGGGCGAAGGGGGCGCGAGCAAAGGACGACAGTGAGGACTAAACAAGGGACGGGCGGTCACCGTGATGGTGACCGCCCGCCCTTTTTACTGTGATGCCGATTTGATCAGGGCAAAGGCGCGCAACGCACCTTCGCAGGCCTAGAACGTATAACCCAGTCCCACACCGCCCAGAAACTGGTCGGCACTACCCCGGATCGAGGTGTAGGGCGTGTCCGCCGCATCGCCGGTCAGGCGCGAATAGCCGCCGACCACGAAAGCGCCGAAACCGCCATTGGCGAGGTTTCCGTCGAGGTCGATCGCGACCAGCGCATTGATGCCGTAGGAATTGAGACCACCATCGGCGCGATATTGCGGAAGGCCGGAAGCGACGGATTGCTGCGGGCTGACGCTGAAGTAATAGTCATTGAAATCATCGTCACCGAAACTTGCGCTCGCGCTCAGCAGGACTGCCGCACCGCGCGAAACGGGCGTGAAATAGGACACGCCCGGCTCGAAAACCATGCCGCTATGCGCACCTGCGACATCCCAGCGGGCATCGACATTGAAGCTGAGCGAGTCGTAGGGGTTGAGCACTTGCGACACGGAAACGCCTGCACTCCCGCCGAGTTCAACAGCGGTGTCGAGTTCACCGGCGCGCTTGACCACCTCGTCCTTGATCCGGTCGGCGCGGTCGTTGCGGATACGCAGCGATGGGCCGAGCTGGAAGTCCACCTTGCCACCCTTCGGCATGAAATCGAGCGCTACGCCTGCTGCACGCGGGTTGATACGCACCGGCCCCACTCGGCCCTGTACGAGCGGTAGCGGAAATACGACGTAATCGTCCGAACCGGTATAGCTCGGGGTCAGTCCCGCGCCAGCGCCGATGGTCAGCCAGTTTTCGTCGAAGACTGTGTCTTCGCTATCGATCCCGGACGATTGACCGTCATCGGGCAGGGCCATGCCCGGATCGGTATCGTCCTGCGCAAGAGCGGGAGACGCGCAGGTGGCGAGCAGGACGGCGGCAAATGGGAGGGTGGGGACGGTAAACTTCATGAAAATCCTTTGCTGGGCTTTCCCCTGCAACTCATGGCAGGGCTGAGTAGTTCCGCATCGCCTTCCTGCGACCGCCCGGTTCACATTGCCCCCGGACTCACCCTGCCCTAGGGACTTGGACCTGATGAACGACTCACAGTTCGACTGCGCCATTGTGGGCGGTGGCCTTGCAGGCGGGTTGATTGCGCTCGCGCTCCACCGTGCGCGTCCGGGGTTTCGCATCGCGCTGATCGAGGCAGGCCGCACGATCGGCGGCAACCACCGCTGGAGCTGGTTCGACAGCGACCTGTCCGAAGAAGGCCGCGCGCTGCTCGCCGGATTTCGCCAGACCAGATGGGACGCTGGCTACGATGTCCAGTTCCCCAAATATCGCCGGACGCTGGACACTGCCTATCGCTCGATGGCGTCGAGCGACTTCCATGAAGGGCTGATGCGCGAACTGCCCGATGGCACGGTAATGCTGGGGCGAAAGGCGACCGCGCTCGATGCGCGTGGGGTGGACCTTGGCTCCACTGATTTTGGCAAGGCCGAGCGCATCGAGGCGCGCACCGTGATCGATTGTCGCAGCTTCCAGCCGAGCGAGCACTTGCGCGGTGGATGGCAGGTTTTCCTGGGCCGGCACATGCGCCTGGACGAGGCGCATGGGGTCGAGCGTCCCGTCATAATGGACGCCGCCGTCGACCAGCTTGCCCCGCACGGCAATGGCAGCTCCTATCGCTTCGTCTATGTCCTGCCGCTGGGCGCGCATGACGTGTTCGTGGAGGACACCTATTACGCCGACGACCCGCGGCTAGACCGTAGCGCGCTGTCGGGACGGATCGACCAATATGTGCGCGAGCAAGGCTGGCGCGACCCAGAGATTGTGGGACACGAAGCGGGCGTATTGCCGGTGCTGACCGGAGGCGATTTCGACGCCTATCGCCGCCAGATCGAGATCGAGGGCGTTGCGGTGGCGGGCGCGCGCGGCGGGTTCACCCATCCCCTGACCAGCTACACGATGTGCATCGCTGTCGAAAACGCTCTTGTCGCCGCGCGCGAGGCGGACCTGACCGGCCCGCAGCTTGCCGCCCTTTTCGCAAGCCGCGCGCGATCCCACTGGAAGCGGACCGCCTATTACCGGCTGCTTGCGCGGTTCCTTTTCTTTGCTGCAAAGCCGGAAAAGCGGGTAAAGGTGTTCCAGCGCTTCTATCGCTTGCGCCGGGGCCTTATCGAGCGGTTCTACGCTGCGCGATCCAACCCGTTTGACAAGCTGCGCGTCCTGTGGGGCGAGCCGCCCGTACCTATCCCGGCTGCGATCGCTGCCATGTTCAAGAGCGGCGAACCGCTCAAAGACAAAACCGCCACGGAGAAAAAGGCATGAACGCCGACCCGACACTCGATTTCAACCCGCCGGTCTCGGGCAAGCGCGGGATCAATCCCGCCATCGCCGCTAAATACGAAGGCAAGAGCGCCTGCGTCATCGGCGCAGGGTTCGGTGGTATGGCGCTGGCGATCCGGCTGCAATCGGCGGGCATCGCCACCACCGTGGTCGAAGCGCGCGACAAGCCGGGCGGTCGTGCCTATTACTGGGAGAAGGACGGCTTCACTTTCGATGCCGGTCCCACCGTCATCACCGACCCGCCCTGCCTCGAGGAACTGTGGGCGCTGACCGGGCACGACATTTCCGAGGATGTCGAGCTGATGAAGGTCATGCCGTTCTATCGCCTCAACTGGCCCGACGGCACGAATTTCGATTATTCCAACGACGAAGCCAGCCTCAACGCCGAGATTGCCAAGCTCAACCCCGACGACGTGGTCGGCTACCAGCGGTTCCTCGAATATTCCGAGCGCGTCTATACCGAAGGATATCTGAAGCTGGGCACCGTGCCCTTCCTCGATTTCAAGTCGATGCTGAAGGCCGCGCCCGCCCTGATCAAGGAGCAGGCCTGGCGCAGCGTCTATTCGATGGTATCGAGCTATATCGAGAACGAGAAGCTGCGCGAGGCATTCTCCTTCCACTCTCTGCTCGTCGGTGGCAATCCGATGAACACCTCTTCGATCTACGCGTTGATCCACAAGCTGGAAAAGGATGGCGGCGTATGGTGGGCGCGCGGTGGGACCAACCGACTGATTGCGGGCATGGTGCGCCACTTCGAACGCCTCGGCGGCACGATGCGCGTCGGCGATCCGGTCGTGCAGGTCCACACCGTGGGCACCCGCGCGACCGAGGTCGAGACGAAGTCAGGCTGGAAACAGAAATTCGACGCCGTCGCCTCCAACGGCGACATCATGCATTCCTACAAGGATCTGCTGGGCCAGTCGGAGCGCGGCAAGAAGATGGCGAAGTCTCTCTCCAAGAAGAGTTTTTCGCCCTCGCTTTTCGTGGTCCACTTCGGGCTTGAAGGTACGTGGCCCGGCATCGCGCACCACATGATCCTGTTCGCGAACCGCTACAAGGGACTGCTCGACGACATCTACAAGAACGGCGTCCTGCCACAGGATTTCGCGATCTACCTGCACCACCCGACCGTCACCGATCCCAGCATGGCACCCAAGGGCAAGAGCACTTTCTACGCGCTCGTCCCCGTCGCCCATATGGGCAAGATGCCGGTCGATTGGGACGAGGTCGGACCGCAGCTGGAAAAGATGATCCTCGACGAGATCGGCCGCCGCCTGATCCCCGACATCCATGACCGGATCGTCACCAAGTTCAGCTACGCGCCCAAGGACTTCAAACAGGACCTGAGCGCCCACATGGGCAGCGCCTTCAGCCTCGAACCGCTGCTATGGCAAAGCGCGTACCTGCGCGGCCACAACCGCGACGATGTTATCCGGAACTTCTACCTCGTGGGCGCCGGCACGCATCCGGGCGCAGGCATTCCGGGCGTCGTGGGCAGCGCGAAAGCGACTGCCGGGCTGGTGCTGGAGGATCTGGCGAAGGTGGACGCATGAAACGCCTAGCCATCTATTGCGGCTCCGCCTCGCCTGCCGATCCGCGTTATGTCGAACTCGCCCATGATGTCGGCGCCACCCTCGCCCAGCGCGGCATCGGCGTGGTCTATGGCGGAGGGAAACTCGGCCTCATGGGCGCGGTTGCCAAGGGCGCCATGGATGCGGGCGGCGAGGTCATCGGGATCATCCCCGAAGCGCTCGTCCGCGCCGAAGTCGCCAACCACGACTGTGACGAGCTTATCAGCGTCTCCGGCATGCACGAGCGCAAGCAGAAGTTCACCGACCTCTCCGACGGCTTCATCACCCTGCCCGGTGGGGTCGGCACGATGGACGAATTGTGGGAGGCGATGAGCTGGGCACAGCTGGGCTATCACTCCGACCCGGTCGGCCTGCTCAACGCCTTCGGCTTCTACGACGATCTCATCGCCTTCAACCGCAAGATGGGCGAGGTCGGCTTCGTACGCCCGGCGCACCAGAATATCCTGATCGCCGCGGACACGCTCCCCGACCTTCTCGAGAAGATGGAAAGCTACGTGCCGCACACTCCGATTTTCCGGATGAAGTCCGAGGACCTTTAAGAGCGCATCCGCATGGCCATCGACCCGGAAACCCGCGCCGCGCTGGTCGCTCATGCGAGAGCCACGATCAAGCACGGCTCGCAAAGCTTCTCTGCCGCATCGCAACTCTTCGACAGCGAAACCCGCGAGCGTGCCTGGCTGCTTTATGCGTGGTGCCGCCGGTGCGACGACATTGCCGACAACCAGGTGATGGGCGGCGAGTTGGGCGACCAGTCCGACCTCGACGCGCGTCTCGCCCATATTCGCCGCCTGACCGCGCTTGCCTTTGAAGGCAAACCGACCGGCGACCCGGCCTTCGACGCGCTGGGCGTGGTCGCCGACGAATGCGGGCTGACCCCGGCAATGGCTGAAGACGTGATCGCCGGCTTCCAGCTCGACGCCGAGGATTGGCGACCGCGCACCGAGGCGGACATGATGCGCTATTGCTACCACGTCGCGGGCGCGGTGGGCGTGATGATGGCGGTCGTCATGGGCGTCGATCCGCGCGACAGCGACACTCTGGACCGTGCCTGCGACCTCGGGCTCGCCTTTCAGCTATCGAATATCGCGCGCGACATCGTGGAGGACGATGCAGCGGGGCGGTGCTACTTGCCGATGATGTGGCTGGTCGAACAGGATATCGAACCGGGCCAGCACACCAAGCCACACCACCGCGAAGAGCTAGCCGAAATGGCCGCGCGCCTCGTCGCTCTCGTCGAGAAGCACGAAGCGGCTGCACGCGTGGGCGCCGAACGTCTGCCGTTCAGGAGCCGCTGGGCGGTGCTTTCCGCCGCGCGCATATATGGCGCGATCGGGCGCAAGGTCCGCGCTCGCGGGACCGAGGCGTGGAACTCGCGAACATATGTCCCGCGCTGGGAAAAGGCGCTCTACGGCGTGCGCGCTTTCCTGTCCGCCGCGATCAACCGCGCAAAGCACCCCGACGGCGCGATCACGTGGGGGATCGCGGATTTCCGGCCCGTACCGTGAAGCGCGCCGAGGCGGTTTCATTTGCAGCAAAGCTGGACTAATCCGGACCGCATGATCACCAAACTCCTGATCGCCAATCGCGGCGAGATTGCCTGCCGCATCATCCGCACCGCCCGCGCGATGGGTATCGCGACGGTCGCGGTCTATTCGGATGCCGATGCAAAGGCGCTGCATGTGCGCTCGGCTGACGAGGCGGTCCATATCGGCCCCTCTCCCGCTGCCGAGAGCTATCTGGTCGGCGAGAAGATCATCGCTGCGGCGAAAGAGACGGGCGCCGAGGCGATCCATCCGGGCTACGGCTTCCTGTCCGAGAACGCCGATTTCGCGCAGGCGGTGAAGGATGCGGGGCTGATCTGGGTCGGCGCACCGCCTTCCTCCATCCGGGCGATGGGTTTGAAGGACGCCGCCAAAAAGCTGATGCGCGAGGCGGGTGTGCCAGTCACCCCCGGCTATGACGGCGACGACCAGAGCGCCGAGCGGCTCGAGGAAGAGGCCGACGCAATCGGCTATCCGGTGCTGATCAAGGCGGTCGCAGGCGGCGGCGGCAAGGGCATGCGCAAGGTCGATGCCGCCGAGGACTTCCTTTCCTCGCTCGAATCCTGTCGCCGAGAGGCCAAGGCCAGCTTCGGCAATGATGACGTGATCCTCGAAAAATGGATCACCAGCCCCCGCCATATCGAGGTGCAGGTGTTCGGCGACAGCCACGGCAATGTCGTCCACCTGTTCGAACGCGACTGCTCACTCCAGCGCCGCCACCAGAAGGTGATCGAGGAAGCCCCCGCCCCCGGCATGGACGAGGCGACGCGCGAAGAAATCTGCGCCGCCGCCGTGCGCGCCGCCAAGGCGGTCGATTACGAGGGTGCAGGCACGATCGAGTTCATCGCCGACGCCAGCGAAGGCCTGCGCGCCGACCGTATCTTCTTCATGGAAATGAACACGCGGCTTCAGGTCGAGCATCCGGTGACCGAGGAGATCACCGGAGTCGACCTGGTGGAATGGCAACTGCGCGTGGCAAGCGGCGAGCCGATCCCGCTGAAGCAGGAAGAGCTGAGCATCAACGGTTGGGCGATAGAAGCGCGGCTCTATGCGGAAGACCCAGCCAAGGGGTTCCTGCCGAGCACGGGGCAGCTCGAATGCTTCACTCGCCGTGCTGCTGGCGCACGCGTCGAGACAGGCGTCACAGAGGGCGACACCGTCTCTCCATTTTATGACCCGATGATCGCAAAAATCGTCGCTCGTGGACCAGATCGCTCCGCTGCAATCGACTCACTTCTCGAAGCGCTCGCGGATATCAACGTTTGGCCAATCCGGTCGAACGCTGGTTTTCTGTACCGAGCCGCGAGCGACAAAGACTTCCGGTCGGCAGACATCGAGACGAGCTTTATCGAGCGAAAAGGGGAAGACCTCATTCCGCCCGCCGTGCCCTCAAAGGGGGCATTGGCGGACGCACTTCACGTCCTCCAGTGGAACAGCAACAACTGGGAGGACGAACCATGGAACGGCGGATTGTGGGGCTTCCGCCCGAACGCCGGCAGACGAAAAAGCGCACATGTTATGGTCGACGGCCAGCTGACGACTGCGCCTTTGGACTATGATGTTCCCTCGTGCAGACGCACTGACGAGCCTTTCAAGCACCTCGCCCTCGTCAACGAATTCGGACAAACATATGCTGTGACGCTCCCCCGCCATGGCGGCTCCGGAGCAGCCTCCGCCGCAGACGGAGCGATCCTCGCGCCGATGCCGGGCAAGGTCATCGCGGTCGACGTGGCAGAGGGCGATGCGGTCACCGCTGGCCAGCGGCTGATGGTGCTCGAGGCGATGAAGATGGAGCACGCCCTCACCGCGCCCTTCGACGGGACGGTCACCGAACTCGCCGCCAGCGAAGGCGGGCAGGTGCAGGTCGATGCGGTGCTCGCCGTGGTGGAACCTGCGGAAGACTGACCGCATGGGATGGGAGAATGAACTCGAGGAACTGCGCCGCCGCGAGGCGCTGGCCGACGAAATGGGCGGGCCGGAAAAGATCGCGCGCCAGCATGGCCGGGGCAAGATGGACGCCCGCGCCCGGCTCGCGGCATTGTGTGACGAAGGCTCCTTTCGCGAAATCGGCAAGATCGCTGGCAAGGGGCACTACGACGAAAACGGCGACCTGGACGGCGTCACCCCCGCTCCCTTCCTGTTCGGCAAGGCTACGATAAATGGCCGTCCCGTGGTCGCGACCGCAGACGACTTCACCATTCGCGGCGGCGCTGCGGATGCCGGCATCAGCCGCAAGATGGTGCAGGCCGAGAAGATGGCGCATGAGCTTAAGCTGCCCATCATCCGCATGATCGACGGCACCGGCGGCGGGGGCAGCGTCAAGACGCTCGAGCAGATCGGCGCGACCTATATTCCGGCGGTGCCCGGATGGGGCGATGTGGTCGAAAACCTCGACTCCGTGCCGGTGGTCGCCCTTGCGCTCGGGCCAACCGCAGGCCTCGGCGCAGCGCGTATCGCAGCTTCGCACTACTCGATCATGGTGCGCGGCCTGAGCCAGCTGTTCGCCGCCGGTCCCGCCGTGGTCGATGGGCTGGGCGAGAAGTACAAGAGCGCCTCCGACCACCAGCAGGCCAAGGAAGAACTGGGCGGCGTCGACATCCACACCCGCAACGGCGTGGTCGATGACGAGGTGGCGAGCGAGGAAGAAGCCTTCGCAAGAGCGCGCTATTTCCTCAGCTTCATGCCCGAATATGCAGGGCAGAACGCCCGCCGGGTCGACACCGATGACCCCGCCGACCGCCGCGAGGAGGCTTTGCTCGACCTCGTCCCGCGCGATGCCAAGCAGGTCTATTCGATGCGCCGCGCGCTCGACATGGTGATGGACAAGGGCACGGTGTTCGAGATCGGCAAGAACTGGGGCCGGGCCGCGATCACCGCGCTCGCCCGCCTCGACGGCTGGCCGGTCGCTGTGGTGGCTTCCGATCCCTCCTATCTCGGCGGATCATGGGAAGCGAAAACCAGCGAGAAGGTCGAACGCTTCGTCCGCCTCGCCGACCAGTTCCGCCTGCCTATCGTCCACCTCGTCGACAATCCCGGTTTCATGATCGGGCGCGAAGCGGAGATGGCGGGGACGATCCGTTACGGCGTCAACGCGATGAACGCGATCTATCGAGCGAGAGTACCGCTCGCCAGCGTGGTGCTGCGCCGCGCCTATGGCATTGCGGGCAGCGCGATGAGCAATGCCGAGCGGTTCCAGTATCGCTATTGCTGGCCGAGCGGGGACTGGGGCAGCCTGCCCATCGCGGGCGGCATCGAAGTCGCCTACAAGAGCGAGTTGGAAGCAAGCGATGACCCCGAAGCCGAACTCGCCGCGATCCGCGAGCGGCTTTCCAAGGTCACCAGCCCGTTCCGCTCTGCCGAGCGCTTCAATGTCGAGGACATCATCGATCCGCGCGACACGCGGCCGCTTCTGTGCGAATTTGCTGGCCTCGCCTGGCGAAGGCTCGAAAGCGAGCGCTAGTCACGCTCGTCGGCGCCGAAGCCCATTTCAGGCTCGGGCGGGCCGAACAGCTTGCCCTTTTCGCTGAACAGCACCAGCAGCAGGCACACGATGCCGGCAGCTAGCAGCGACAGGGCCAGCGGCCTTGCAGTACCGTCGAACGAATAGCCTATCGCCCCGCCCAGCACCGATGCCATGGTCAGGCGGACGAAGCCGTGCACGCTGCTCGCCGCACCGGCAATGTGGAAGAAGGGGTTCATCGCGATCGAACCGAAATTGCTGCCGATGAAACCGAGCAGCATCATGTTGATCGCCATCAGCGGCACGAATTGCCACAGGCTCTCATCAGGCTGGAAGGCGAAGAAGACCTGGAATGCGGCGACCGTAATGAAAGCGATCAGCGCGGTGTGGCTGACCCGGCGCGCACCGAAGCGTTCGACGATGCGCGAATTGGACCAGCTCGCAAACGCCATTGATCCAGCGCACACGCCAAAGATGATCGGGAAAATGTCGCCCGCGCCGAACGTTTCCGTAATCAGCTGCTGCGAGGAATTGATGAAGCCGAACAACGCACCGAACACGAGCGCACTGCCGAAGACATAGCCCACTACGCTCGGCTTGCTGATAGCGCTCAACATGTTGCGACCGATGGTGCGCGGTCGGATCGGCTGGCGGTTTTCCCGAGCGAGGCTTTCGGGCAGGCGGAAGTAAGCCCAGCAGCCGATGATAAAGCCCTGCACCGCCATCGCGACGAAGATCAGGCGCCAGTCGCCGATCAGCAGAATCAGCTCGCCGATGGTGGGTGCGATGGCCGGGACCATCAGGAAGATGACGAAAATCAGGCTCATCATGCGCGCCATCTTGTCGCCGCCGACCCGGTCGCGAATGATTGCAGGGGGAAGCGCGACGATGCCTGCGCCAAAGAAACCTTGCGCGGCGCGGATCGCGATCAGCATATCGTATGTGGGCGCAATCGCACTGGCGAGTGAAAGAGCGATATAGGCGCAGATCGAACCGAGCAGGATCGGCCTTCGTCCGAACCTGTCGGCAAGGCTTCCGGGCACCAGCGCTCCGATCCCGGCGGTCAGCAAGTAGACGCCGATCACGAATTGCCGGTCATTTCCGGACACGTCGAGTGCCAGCGCCATCTCGTCGAGCGCGGGCAACATTGCGTCGATCCCGAAGGCCTGAAGGGCCATCAGCATCGCCATCATCCAGATCAATTCGGTCTCGCCGATCGTTCTGGAGGGCGTAAAGGTGGGTGACGCACTCGCCATGCGCGGTCCTTTGCCCGCAGGTTCGCCAGATGACCACTGTTGTTTTCGCATGTGCAAAAAATGGTCGGGAAAGTGCCGGGTTCCAGCAACGCTTCCTTCACGGGCGTGAAGCTCCTATTTCCAGTGACATGTCCGATGCCACGCCGACAGACGATGAAGATGCGCAAGGGGGCCTGCGCAAGATCATCCACGTCGACATGGATGCCTTCTTCGCCAGCGTCGAACAGCGCGACAATCCGGAACTGCGGGGGAAGCCGGTCGCGGTCGGCGGCTCCGGCGGACGCGGCGTGGTGGCGGCGGCGAGCTACGAAGCGCGAAAGTTCGGCGTGAAGAGCGCCATGCCCTCGGTCACGGCGAAGCGCCTTTGCCCCGACCTCATCTTCGTCAAAAGCCGGTTCGACGCGTACAAGGAAGCCAGCCGACAGATCCGCGCGGTGTTCGAACACCACACCCCGCATGTCGAACCGCTCAGTCTCGACGAGGCCTATCTCGACGTCACCGAGGACAGGCTGGGGATCGGAAGCGCGACTCGCATTGCCGAACTGATCCGGCAGGAAATCAAGGCCAAGACGCAGCTGACCGCAAGCGCGGGCGTGTCCTACAACAAGTTCCTCGCCAAGCTGGCGAGCGACCAGAACAAGCCCGACGGCCTGTGCGTGATCCGCCCCGGCGAGGGTGCCGAATTCGTGGCCGGGTTGCCGATCCGGCGCTTTCATGGGGTCGGTCCCAAGGCAGAGGAAAAGATGAAGGGGCTGGGGATCGAGACCGGGGCCGATCTGGCGGAAAAGGACATCGACTTTCTGCGAACCAATTTCGGCAGTTTCGCCGACTACCTGTTCCGCGCCGCTCGCGGCATCGATTTAAGGCCGGTACGCGCGCACCGCATCCGCAAATCGGTCGGCGGCGAGCGTACCTTCAGTGAGGATATCTCCAGCGGCGCAGCCCTGCGCGACACGTTGGAGAACATCATCGAAATCGTATGGGAGCGCATCGAGAACGCCAATGCACGCGGGCGCACGGTAACGCTGAAGGTCAAATATACCGACTTTCAGATCATGACACGGGCCAAGTCAGTTCCCTACTGGGTCGAGGACAAGGCTGCTTTCGCGCGGATCGGGCGCGAGCTTCTGGAAGAGGCGCTGCCCCTGCCCATGCCGATCCGTCTCATGGGGCTGACACTCAGCAATCTTGACCATGGCGAGCCCGAAAAGCCGGACGAAGACAGCGCACAACTTTCGCTGCTCTAGCGCGTCTTCCAAGCCTCCACCCGGCGCGCGGTCACGCTTCCCAGTGGTTCGGGCAACGAATGGGTAGGAAAATAACGCGCCTCAACGACCTCGCGACCGTCGGGCCTGGGGCGCTCGTTGCTGATCGCGGTGAAGATATGCGCGGTGTGCGGGCTGCCGGACAGTTCTTCTTCCAGCACCGCCACGCTTTCCACCTTGCCCAGCGTCAGGCCAAGCTCCTCGCGAACTTCACGGCGCGCGCAGTCCTCCGGGTCCTCGCCGGGCTTCATCCCGCCGCCGGGCAGCGCCCAGACCTGAGGCCCATAGGAATGTCGCAAGAGCAGGACGTCGCCCTCAAGGTTGGAGATCACCACACTCACCCCGGCAATCGGAACTTTGCGCCACCTGCGCCAGCGATGCCGCAGGCGGTGCGCCAGTGGCATCAGCGCGCGTTGCACCGGAGCGGGCACGAATTGGAGCATCAGGCGAAGACGGTGACCGGGATATTGCGCTGTTCGGCAGCCTTGAGAAGGCGCGCGATCGGCAAGTCGTTCTCCCCGCGCATGGCTTCATCGAGCACGGCGCGCTTTTCATCCGACCCGCCTAAAGTCAGCAGGATCGCGTCGGTGTCGAGCAGGGCCGGCAGCGTCAAGGTGATACGGTCGAACGGGGCGTGGGCTGGCAAGGGATCGGGGGTGAGGCGCATGACGCTCTTCTCCTCGCTCACCTGCGGATCGGTGTTGGGAAACAGCGAAGCGGTGTGCCCGTCAGGACCCATCCCCAGCCAGGTCAGCGCGAAATGCGGCGGCGTGCTGTTTTCGTCGAGCGCCGCGATGTGGGCGCCGACCGGCTCGAGCAGCGCGCGCATCTTGCCGGTGTTCGACGCTTCGTGATCCTGAGGCACGATCCGGTCATCGTTCGGCCAGATCTCAATGCGATCCCACACCATTCGACCATAAGGCTTCGTCGTCAGTGCCTGCAGGATCGGGAACGGGGTCGATCCGCCCGGAATGGTGATCGGGCAGGTCGCCTCACGCTGCTTTTGGGCGGAGACGAGGATGTCTTCGATCCATTCGACAATTGCGGTTTGATCCGGGTTCTCAACGATCCGTGTGTTGGCCATGACCCAAGCATAGCAAAAGGGCCGCCCCCGCATAGCGGAAACGGCCCTTTCTCCTGCGAACGCGTTTAACCCGGGTTTCGTGGTTCGTTGCTTAGCCGAGGATCGAGGTGAGGAACCACACGCGCTCTTCTGCCATGTCGGTCCAGTCATCGAGCAGGCCATCCGTCGCGTTGTCGCCTGCTTCTTCGGCGAGCGGCTTCATGCCCTTGAGACGGTCGACCATCGCCTGGTTGTCGTCGCGCAGTTCCTTGACCATCGCGTCGGCATCGAGAGTGGTCGAATCCTGATCCTTGATCTTGGTGTGCTTGGCGACCGATCCGAGCGAAGTCAGCGTGTCCGCGCCGAGTTTACGCACGCGTTCGCCGATAGCGTCGATCTGGTCACGGACTTCGATTGCCTGTTCGTCGAAGAGCAGGTGCAAATCGCGGAAGCGTGGGCCCTTGATATGCCAGTGGAAATTCTTGGACTTGGTGTAGAGGGCAAAGTGATCGGCAAGCAGGCCGTTCAGTTCGTCGATAAGAGCGGCTTTCGAATTGTCTTTGGCGTCGGCCATGGTGGTCTTCTCCTTATTGAAAGTGCGATTGGTTCGCAAAGTTCCAGTTTCCGTTTGTTTCACTGGATCAACGGCCAAACCAGCGCTTTGTTTCGCGAAAGATCAGGCTGCTCTGATCGACTTAAGCGATCAAAGGAATTGAAACCGCGCATTCGAACCGATCAGAAGCGCCGCCGCGAACATCAACACGGATAGCGCGATCCTGATCGCTCGCAGCGGCAGTCTGCGTAGCCGCGAGAGGCCGAGCGAATATCCCAGCAGCGCCGCCGCGCTACCGCCCGCGGCTCCGCCGATCGCCGCGGTCCACGGAAAGACCGCCCAGGCAGCGAACGCGAAAATGGCGAAGCGTGCAGCGTCGCCCACCTGCCGGGCCACCAGCACGGCACCAATTGCGATGAACGAGCGGGTTGGCTCCTTCATCGGCTTAACCCGCGCGGGCCACGCCAGTTCGAAAGCGGCGATGGCGAGTGCGAAAGCAACGAGCATTTCCGCCGCCCGGCGCGGCAGCATCGCAGCCATCGAAGCCCCCGCATAGGCCATGATCGCCGCGCTTACGCAGGCGCACAGGACCGCAGTCGCGATCAATGCAGGCGAGGCATCGAGGCTTTCCGAAAACTGAGCCACGATCAATTGCTCGCGCCCGCCCAGCGCGATGGCAAAGGTGAGGATCAGGCAGAGCAGGAAGGCATCCATATCCCGCCCCTAGCACGCAGGAGAGCGCGCGCCAGCCTTCAGGTCAGGCAGTCCAGGGCCCGTTGATCGCTATCGTGACCGTGGGGGAGTAAGCGTTCACGAACAGGGTCTTCCCGTCGGGCGAGAAACACCCACCCGCCAGTTCGGTCTGCTGACGCAGCCGCCCCAATTCATAGGCGCGCCCTTCCGGCGTGATCCCGCGCAGATGGTTGTCGACCACATCGGTATATTGGTCCTCGCACACGACCAGATGACCATTGGGGGCAACCACCAGATTGTCGCCGAAATTGAACTGGTCCGGGCTCTCGCTTTCGAAGAACAGTTCTACCATGTCGGCAGCTCCGGCAATGCCGGGGACCAGCCGGAAAATCTGGCCGAGCCCTTTTGCGCCGCCGCTGGTCGAGCAAACGAAGACCTCGCTCATGTCGCGCCGCACGCCCATGTGCAGCCCCTCGCCACGAGCAAGCAGCGACGCGCCCTT
Organism: uncultured Erythrobacter sp.; assembly: GCA_947494705.1. Taxonomy (GTDB): domain Bacteria; phylum Pseudomonadota; class Alphaproteobacteria; order Sphingomonadales; family Sphingomonadaceae; genus Erythrobacter. The sequence goes on along the minus strand of CANLVN010000004.1, from coordinate 24,050 downwards.
GGCTACGGCACGTTGGCGCAGGTCGTCGTCCGGCGCCTCGACATTGTCGAGATCGATCCAGCGCACGCGGTAGGATTGGCCGACGGGCATGGCGGCGTTCGACCAATTGCGCGTGTCGGCCAGCCCGTCGATTGCCATCGCCTGCAAACGACCGCCAGCGGTCAGGTTGCCCGGTTGCTTCGGCACGAAGCGATACAGCACCCCGTCGTCCCGGTCCTCGGTCTCGTAAACGATACCCGTAGCGGGATCGACGACTGCGGCTTCGTGGTTGAAGCGTCCCAGAGCCGTAAGCGGCACGGGATCGACAAGACCGGGTGCGCTCGCAGGCACTTCGAACACCCAGCCGTGATTGCGCTCCAAGCCCTCGCCATAGCGCTGCCCCGGACCGGTCGGCGCTTCCTCACAGGTCAGCCAGCTGCCCCACGGTGTTACCCCGCCCGAACAATTGCGGATCGTCCCGCCAAGGCTGCGGAACTGTCGCTTCACCTGGAGCGTGGCGGCATCGAGCACTATGGTCGTGGTCCCGCCCGGAACGATCTCTCCATTACGGCGGCCAAAGCCCTTGGCAATGGCCCCGCCGGCATCGTCTGCAGGGACAAGTTCGTGGTTTCGCACCAGCGCGATTTCGCCGTTACCAAGGTCGAAACAGCCCATGCCGTCGGCCTTGTCGGGGACGGTTCCGCCATCGTCCATCGCATCGCCCAACCGCGAAACGACCCGGTAGGAGAAGCCCTCCGGCAAGTCGAGAAGCCCCGCAGGATCGGGTTGCAAAGCCCCATATCCGGCAAAGTCGCTGCTGCTGGCGCGGCTCGCCGCGGGTGCTGCACCCCGAGTCATGCAGCCGCTGGCAGTGAGCGCGGCAAAGGCAGTGGCAGTTGCGCCGAGGAAACGGCGGCGATTCGGCGCGATGGCCATCATCTGTGTCATGCCCGTCCGATTACTGCGCAGCTTCGAGCGCGGCAAGTATCTCGTCCCAGCGCGCCATCTTGAAGTTCTGCGCGCTGGGCGGATTGACGCCGTCCTGTGCGACGAACAGCCCGCCTGGAAAATCCGGGCCGAAGCTGCGCGGATCGAGCTCGATCCCGTCGGTTTCCTCCGTTGCACCCAGCTCGCCTGCCGCAATCCGGAAGCGCCCCAGTGCGGTCATGGCGGGCAAGCGGTAGACAGCATAGGCATTGTCACCCTGAGACGAGGCAACGAGATAGCCCCCATCGGCGCCTTCGGGCGCAAGGGCCAGGCCTTCGACATCCGCGACCAGCATCCCGGTGTCGACCTCGGCCACCAGCCGCTTCTCCCCGGTCGCAAGGTCGATCGCCCAGATACCTGCGATTTCCTCGCCGATATACAGTGTGCCGGTGCGTGGATCGACGACGCAGCCTTCGGGCTGGCTGGGAACGGTGGTGAGCGTGTCGGTGGCCGCGTCGAAAGTGCCTCCCTCGCCCATTTGCAAGCGCGTTCGATAGATCGCGCCTTCCTTGGGAGCGCTGTAGATAGCAACACTGCCGTCGGCAGCAGGCTGCCCCATGCAGATGCCGTAGCCTTCGCCCGGACCGACCGCGATACGATCCAATCGGGAAAGCTGGCCAGTTTGCGTGTCGAGCCTTGCAAGAAGGATGTGCGCCGTCGCAAGGTCGCTGCGGTCGCTTGCCGCGACCAGCACGGTGCCATCGGCCATTTCGACCAGATCGACATTGTTCAGGCCTGCGCCTTCGAGCCTGCCGACCTGCTCCCCGTCCAGATTGTAAACGTGAAGCGCTGCCTTCTTGTCGGTGCCGACGATGAAACTCTTCGCCGGGTCCGCCGCGTTGCGCCAGATCGCCGGGTCATCGGCGGCGTCTTCATTGGAAGTGCCCACCGGCACCGTCTCGGCCAGCGCCGTAACAGTGACAGCGGGATCGCCACCACGCTCCTCGACGGGGATCGTCGCGCAGGCCGCAGCGATCCCGAGAGTGACGACAGCGAAACCGTGAAACGGTCGTATCATGATAATCCCCTTGGAAAGCCAGTCGCTTAGAACGTGAAGCGTACGCCGCCCTTCATCGTCCAGCTGTATTCTTCATACTGGTATACGTTTTGCCGCCCGCCAAGCTCGTTATAGGCAAAGTACTTGGCGTTGTTGATGTTCACCCATTCGTAGAAGACACGGATGTTGTCGGTGATTGCGTATTTGGCGCTGAAATCGAGCTGGAAGTGGTCGTCGACATAGCGGTCGCTCTCCGGATCGCCGCCCGCCTCGTCGAGATAGCGGTCGCGATAGGTGCCCGAGAGGCGCATTGAGAACGGTCCCTTTTCGTATCCGATCACACCGTTGAAGGTGTGGCGGGATGATGCAGGCAGCATGATGTCGCGATAGGTCACCGGATCGGTCAGGTTGTTGATCCCGCCATCGGGCAACGAACCCTCTGCATCGGTGTAGGTGTAGTTCGCCTGGAGCAGGAGGCCCGAGAGCAGGCCGGGTAGGAAGTCGAAGCTCTGCGACGCGCTGAGTTCGATACCCCAGATCGTCGCGCTCTCGCCGTTGATCGGGATCACGGCTTCATCAAAGGCGGTGCCGTTGAAGGTCCCCGGGTCGTCCACTTCGACATCGACGATGAAGTTCTCGACATCCTTGTAGAAGAACCCGGCAGAAATCCCGCCATTGCGGCTCATGTAATATTCGACGGACGCGTCGAAGTTCCACGCCTTGTAGGGCACGAGCGCGGGGTTGCCGAATTCGCCGCTGACTTCGTCGTCATCGTTGACTTCGACGATGAAGCGCGGAGCGAGGCGCGAGAGTTTCGGACGCACGAGGCTGCGATAGCCTGCCGCGCGAACGATCACGTCGGGTGCCGCTTCCCAGCGAACGGTCAGGCTGGGCAGCCAGTCGTCATAATCGCGGCTGAAGGCGATGGGCGTGACGACCACGGTGTCGTCATCGGCGGTGTCGCCGCTCGGCAATTCGGAGCCTTCCTCAAACAGTGCGACCTGATTGCCCGCAGTGTCGTTGGAAGTGTTCTCGTAACGCACCCCGCCGATCACCAGCAGCGTGTCGCTTTCCCAGCGGCCCAGCAGGTAACCTGCCATGATGTCTTCGTTCGAGACGTAATCTTCCGCCGCCGAATCGAAGTCGCTGTCGATCGGCTGACGTTCGAAATCATTGAAATTGGCAAGGAAGAATTCGGTCGCGCCGGTGTCGCTGGCCATCGGATCGATATCGGTCAGGCGATAGGTCGCGCTGCCGAGAACATCGGCGAGACTGAAGGTGCCCGGACCGTCATATTCGAAGAAATCGACGACCTTGTTGTAGCTCTTGTCGCGCCACCGGCCCTTGAAGCCGGCCTGTACGGTGAAAGTGCCGCTGTCGAGATAGTTCTCCCAGCCGAGGTCGAGCCTTGCGCCCCATTCCTCGTCCTGTGCATCCGAAAGCGTGGTCCGCTCGATGTCGTTCAATTCATAGGTCGAGGGGGCAAAGAAATCGGTTGTGTTGCCGCTGACCGAGTAGAGCGGCACGCGCGGATCGGAGAAGTCGAAGCTGGCGATGAGCCCGTCACCGTCGAAACGGTTGCGGAATTCGGCGGGATCGATGGAGCCGTCTTCGCTCTCGGACGATTTGGCCCAGCTCACCGAATATTCGGCGAAAACATTGCCGAACCGGCTTTCCCCGCCGAATACGAGGCTGCGGATGCGCTGGCGCTCGAAGCGGTTCTTGATGTCGCGCTCAACCTGAATGCGCTCCTGCGCGTCGTCGAATGTGGCGGTGTTGCCACTCTGTGCGGTGGGACCGTCATCCTCGAACCTGCCAAGGTCGAAGGTCAGGCGGCGGCGGAATTCCTGGTCGTCGAACTGGCTCCAGACCCCGCGCAGGTACAGCTCGGTATCCTCGCCCACGCGCGCGTCGAAATTGAGCGTCGCGCTGATACGTTCGCGCTCGACGTCATAGTCGCGATACTGGAGCTCAAGCGGCACGGGGCCATTGCCAAAATCATCCCAGTCGTCGGCCTCGATATTGTCGGTCTCGAACTTGCGCTGGTAATACGAGACGCCGCCCGAAACGCCGAAATTGTCGGTCAGGCGCTTGGCGAAGTCGACCGAACCCTTTGGCGTTATTTCGTCGGAATAGTCGTTGTAACTGCCCTCGATCCGGACGGAGAGCAGGTCCTTCTTGCGGTCGAAGGCGCTGGTGGTTTCGATCTCCACGGATGCGCCGATCGTGTCAGCGTCCATATCGGGGGTGAGCGACTTCTTCACCTCGATGGATTCGATGATGTCCGATGAGATCACGTCGAGAGCAACCGAGCGCACGTCGCTTTCCGGCGCCGGGACGCGGACGCCGTTGAGCGAGGTCGCGTTCAACTCGGGATCGAGGCCGCGGACCGAAACGAAGCGACCCTCGCCCTGGTCGTTCAGAACGTTGACACCGGGGAGGCGGCGCAGGCTCTCGGCGACGTTCTGGTCGGGAAATTGCCCAATCGAGTCGCGGGTGAGGACATCCGAGATGCCATCGGCCGCGCGCTTGCGCGAAAGGGCGCTAGCCTGGTTCGCGGCCTGACCGATCACGAGGATGGTCGAGTCCATCTCACCAAGCGCGAAGTTGCGCACAACCTGGCCGGTGGCGGGAACGGCGATTGTAAAGCTCACCGGCTCTGCGCCGACATAGCTGGCGGTGACGGTGTAGCTGCCCTCGGGCACGTCGGCGAAGACATAGGAGCCGTCGCCCGAAGTCGTGGTGCGGCGGCCCAGTTCCTCGATAGTGACTTCGGCGGCTTCGAGCCCGGCCGTATCGGAGGCATCGGCAACGGTGCCGCGCACTTCACCAGCCCATGCGGGTGCAGCGATGGAGGTGGCAAGCGCGATGGCGGCTGTGCCGGAAAGCAGACGGATATTGGTCATGATCAATCACCCCTGATGTGCCGCTTTTTGTCCCTCGCGGCTTTCAAACATGGCGCGCCGTTAGGCCGCACAGGTGACACCAACGCGACCGGACGGAGACGGAAGAATGACAAACCCGCAGGAAGTGTGACGGAGCTGTCACAGGAGACGCGCTCCACGTGGGAGATGCGTGACTTTCCTCGTTTTTCCGGGTTAGGAAACGGTGATGCGCAAAAGACGCAAGCGACAGGCAAAGGGGACAGAGGAATGAAACTGGAAAGCGGAATGGCCGCGGTGGTCACCGGCGGCGCATCGGGTCTGGGCCGGGCGAGCGCTGGGGCACTGGCGGAACGCGGGCTCAAGGTCGCGATTTTCGACATAAACGACGAAGCGGGCGAAGAGCACGCCGCCGCAATCGGCGGGACCTTTCACCATGTCGACATCATGGATGAAGCCAGCGTCGAGGAAGGCTTCGCCGCAGCGCGCGCTGCGAATGGACAGGAACGCGTGTCCGTTCATTGCGCCATGGCGTCGAAACGCGGCAAGACGCTGGGCTGGGACAAGGAAAATGGCGGCTACAAGCGCCTGTCCACCGAGGACTACGCCTATGGCGCGCAAGGAATTCTCATCGCCAGTTACCGCGTCGCCAGCATCTCTGCACTCGGCATGGCAAATAGTGAGCCCGTGAACGGGGATGGCGAGCGTGGCTCGATCACCCTCACTGCCAGCGTCGCCGCGCAGGACGGGCAGATCGGGCAGGTAATCTACGGTTCGTGCAAGTCAGGCGTGAACGGGCTGGTGCTGCCGATGGCGCGAGATCTCATGGATCTGGGAATAAGGGTCAATTCGGTGATGCCGGGCATTTTCGCCACCCCGCTGATGCTGGGCATGAAGGACCGCAACCCGCAGATGTGGGACCAGCTCAACGCCAGCGTCCCCTTCCCCAAACGGCTGGGCGAACCGGAGGAATTCGCATCGCTGATCTGCGAGATCGCGAGCAACACCTATATCAACGGCCACCAGTTCCGCCTGGACGGCGCAATCCGAATGCCGCCGAGATAAAAGAGCCAGATTGCGGCGATGGAGCGGGTGAAGGGAATCGAACCCTCGTCGTCAGCTTGGGAAGCTGCTGCTCTACCATTGAGCTACACCCGCATTTCAAGGACTTAATGTCCTTGCGCCTCGGCAGTTTACAATGCGGTTTACAGACCGCCAGCTAGGCGTCGGGTCAAATCGACTACAATGGCGCTATCGTCAACGTATCTTTTTCTGATCTGATCGACTTGTTCAGGAGACCACCCCATCAGGCTGGCAACCTCGTTGTTCGTCAACGCGGCCTGTGAATGCGCCATCACACGCGTCGCAAATGTTCCCCGAAGATCATGCAACCGCTTTTGGGTGCGCTTCTCCTCACCGGTCCGCGGATCGCGTTCAACGTGCCAAATGCCTGCACCATCGTTTGCTCTACTCCGCGCATCGTGAAAGCTGGAGGCCAATCCGTCACCCGACCACGACTGGCCGTAGCTATTGACGAGGACCGTCTCGACAGAAGGCTTCCTGAACCTACCTCGGAGCGCCTCAAGCAAAGCATCGAGTTCTGGGAGCCGAGGGACCGAAACAGTGTAACGCTTCCCTCTTGATCGCTTCGCAGCGGTCCTGCGAATGGAAAGGTCGCCAACTTCATCCCATCGGAGTGCGACCAAATCGGCCCTTCTCAACCCGGTAAGTGACGCGAGGTCTATCGCGTCCTTCAATGGCTGCTGCGCGACCGCTTTGATCGCATCAATATCTTCGCTCAACCAGATTACCGATGCTCTACTTTCACCACGATAGACTGTCGGTATGCCCAGAGCGGGATTGTGTATCATGTGCCCCTTCAAGACGGCCCAGTCGAAAAACTTGGAGAGCACCATCACACAAATGTCGGCTGCCCTTGGGGTAGAAGACATGCTCTCTTGCCATGCCGAAATCTTGGATTTCATCCGAGGATCATCGAGCGCGCGGAGCGGCACTTTTCCCCATTTCTTCTCTATCCGGTCAAGCGCGCCTCCCCATGTTTTTCTAGTGCTGTCGGCCAAGTCCCGCCAATATTTGGACTGACGAAATTCTGTCAAAGCACCGCCCACCAAACGAGTATCAGGCTTCCGATCAAGTTTTCCAGCCTCTGCGACGCGTGCCCAGTCATTGGCTTTCAGCTTCGGCTTCTTCGCACCTTCCGAACGGAGAATTTGCGGACCACCCCGCCATGCATAGACATACCAAATGTGGCCTTTGGCCGTCCGTTTTGGGACGAAGTGAGGTGCGCCTTTCAAAGACGATCACTCCACTGATCGAATGCGCTCGCTCCTTGGCGCTCTACGTTCTGCGACGTGCGGATACTGATTGAGCGATCCGGCAGAACATCCACTGCGCAGACATCAAGACCAGCCTGCCTCACAGCATCGACAGCCCTCTTGATCTCGGCCTTCCGAAAGTTCCTCGACAGTCCCGGTAGCTGCTTTTCTGGCTGCTGCAGCTTTGCTCTTCGCGTAATCGGCATAACTCATCCTTTTCAGTCACAATCTACCGAAATGCGATGAATTGAGCAAGGCCTAAGTCATTGACTAAAAAAGAAGAAGTCCTAGATTTTTCGTCAATCCATAGGTCCTTTGAACAAGCTAGGCTCAGAGTTGCGTTGGCGATTTCAGTTTTTCTGTATTAACTCACACGAATGAGCCGAAACGATCAAAAACCGCCAATTCTTCACTTCACAACAAATGAGTGAAGGGACGCGTTTCGATGTTCGTCCACCGCAAAGAGGTAAGGACGGGTTCGCAAGACTAGCGCGAGAGCCAGCGCCATCGGTCTCCGATGTGATGATTGATAGCTTCCGCATTCGCCTTTCGGGTAGAATGCGTGCTGCCGATGCAACTGGATCGAACGTAGAGGTTTTTGAAAGACATAAAGTCAGATTGATAGATGCATCAGGCATCTCGGCGGCAGTATGGAAATGTCCTCCTGTCGGAAGCACGCGCACATTTAGCGTCGAACTTGCGGCGGGTCATTCGACCGTGAATGCTCGTCAAAAGGTCGACTTGGATCAAGAGGGTGCGACGATTGCTCTGGACCTCCAAGCCAATCCAACGAGAACATTGCGCCATCTCTTGGCTAGAGCACCAGAAGGAGAGCCATTTCGGGACTGGCTTGATGGACTGTCTGCCGAGGAGTTTTTCGCCAAATCTGCAGAATTGCAACCGTTGCAAACGGCCGATGATAACGACAACGCACTAGTCAACCTCAACCAGCCTCGCCACCTTATGGGCAAAGCCTTTATAGGTTCGCTCTTGGACGTATTTGAGGACAAACTTTCCGATTGGGCTGTTTCTGCGGCTGCTATCCATGACCTCGCAATTAGAGAGAGGCGTCCATCTGGGTTGGTAAGGCTTGTGTCCTCGACTGATGAACTGACATTCGATTGGTCGAAAATTAGCCCGCGTTCAATCGAGACCTACATCGAGCGACGTCATTCATCCGCAAATGCTTTATTGGAAAGATTAAAAGACGACGTGCAGTCAAGTCAGTATGCGGCCTCATGGCGACGCTACGGCATCAACGAGATCGGCGAGAGGTTCGGAAACACTGTTGTGATTGGAACCGACCTGACAAGAAGCATTCAGCGCAAGGTCTATGCAAAGACAATGGACCGCGTCCGCATCGAAACACGCTACACCAAGGGCGTGATGAACAGCCTGCGGCTCAAACACCGCGAATTAGGACCGCATCCGCTTGCGACCATTTGCAACGCTGCTCGCATGGACACTATTAACCGGCTCCAATGGGATGTCATATGCGACTTGTGCGTCGAACCTCGGAGAGCAACGCTTGCCGAGGCGATAGACATGATCTCGTCTATTGGTCGGGAAGCGCGGGCGCATCGCCGTCCTGCTGGCCCAGTTACCTTCGCCCTCATTTCAACCGGAGGAGTAGAAGCGACCGACCCGGACGGGGCAATCCCGCTCTCGTTGCTCGAAGCGTTAGAAGCGCGTGGGATTGTCAGTCGAGAAAATCTCCAGCGACGGCGCAGGCCCGGTCGACCCCATAAGTTCCATCTGACCGAAGCATGGATGGAGGTTGCTCGGCGGATGCGCGAAGCATTCAGCGAAGAATGATTTTGCAGCCATCGAAGCGGCTAATCCAGATAACGACACGATCACCAGAGAAGGTGATCGAGCGCGCAAGCAGCGTTGGTCTTACGCGGCAACCACTAGTTGCTGCGTGAGGACAAAGCTGCTTGTGGGCGTAGAGCGCCTTCTCTGGTGATCCCAATCTAGCTTATCGTCTGGCGGAACGAGGAAATCACGACACGCAACTCTCGTCCTGGCGCAATCTCCCATGCCCTGCGACGGAAAAGGAACCTTTTCCTGCTCGCGGGGCTATATAGCGCAGTGCCTCTCCCAAAGAGCCTCAAAATCGGCATCGGTTGGGGTTGCAACCCGATTGCTGAAAGCGATGAAGGCTTGCTGACCGGACATCCCACCAAATCCATTGCGTGCGTTCACTGTGCCGCAGGTCTCGGCACCGCCGAAGTCGAGAATACGAAGGCCGACCTTCTTTTCCTCAAGTCGATCCAGCAAGGAGAGGAGGTCGGAAGTGGAGCGTGCAAGGCGATCCAGTCGGACCACGACCAGCACATCGCCTTCGCGCACGAAATCCAGCGCAGCTTCAAGCTGCGCACGCTCTCCCACCGACGAGACTTGCTCTCGGAAGACCTTCTCTTGGCAACCAACCTGCCCGAGTTGAGCGATCTGTGCCTCAAGACCAGCAACTTGGTCGAAAGTGCTGGTGCGAGCGTATCCCACTAGCATGATAAATAACTGTTCTTCATGAATTTATCCTAGCCGGACAACAGGTACGGTCTAGGGTAAAGTGCTGAAAATTCGAGATAATTGTTAAGGCGAACTCCGCGCCCGCACTCGTAATCCTCGCTTGTCTAATATCGGCAGTCTGGTCGCCCCTACCCCCATCAAGGTGGGTGAATATGGGTTTTCAAAATTGCCCGTGCGGGCGAGGAACCTCACTCACTAGCTACTGATGTCTATTTTGCCTGCAACTTGGTTCGGTGTCTGATTGGACCCAAAGGTATCAGCGAGATCACGTCTAATTGGCGAAAACCAGTTTATGTGCAGCGGTTCTACCGGAGAAACACGGTCGAACTAGGGGAAGGGTAAGTAAGATCAAGGTCAATCCGCGTTCGGTAGCTTCAAGACAACGTCTGAACCAAAAGCCAGCCCAAAAATGTCACACGCTGTTCGCGTGATCGACAACTTCTCTCTGTTCGCGATGTTCAAACCTACCAGCCAACCCGGTGCGATTTCAGCAGCGCGCGCGAGGTCTGGCCGCGCAGGATAAATTTCGGCGGCGCTGCGGGCGATATGGTTTCGACTACGCCCTTTGACGGCTTCCGCTAGTTGCGGCAGCCTAGCAGGGTCTCGATCAGCAAGCGTCGAAAGAATATCGACAAACGCTTCATTCGCATTGGCCGCCGAACGTGTGGAGCCGAAAATAGTATATGTGACGGCACGGCTAGATGGCCCGCCACCCCTTGTGTTCTGATCGCTCAATGACACTTTGCCTAAGCGAGTGATTTCCGGCGGCGAAACCGGGCTAGGCGAATGGTTGGTTTGATCATTCTGGCGTTTCCTAGTCGTTGTGACAGGGGACTGTGACGAAGGCACCATCTGTGAGAGGAAGGTCCCTACATCATTCAATGACGGTCGGAAGCCGGTTATTGTTTCGGCCTTGTCGGCTATCAGTTCGAGGAGCAGTTCTTCCCCTTCTGAAATCAGTTCAGACCACGCTTTTGGAAGTCCCTCCTTGGCTTCCCGACGGTTCGCAAGATTTCGGTAATCCCGTTGCGCATCCTCAAATGCGTTACCCGACTTAACCCGTTCAAAGCTGAGATAACGGAGAAGGACGCGCTCACATTCGTCAAGGTCACGGTCGTCCAATTGAAGACGGTATACGCGGCGATCATCGTATGAGCCTTGGCCGCTGGGCAGATAGAAACTCCATTCCTTTCCGTCTGTGAGCACACACAGGGGGACCCCCTCATGAAATGCATACTCAAATAACTGTCGATCCCCTTCGATTGAACGCCCAACACCTTTCACTTCAATAAAAACCGCAGGTCGTTTACCCCCACCCAGCAAGGCGAAGTCAACCCGACCACGACCACTAGTATGCTCGGGCATCACCTGATCTGGATCGGTCGTATCCCAACCAAGTGCTGACAAGATCGGGATTACAACTCCGTGCGTCACGGCCGCTTCGTTTGAGTAAGCGCCTTGGATGAGGCGCTCGCGGATGCGCTTAATCTGGTGCTGCACTGTGAAATCCCCCGATCATTGTCCTGACATCGAATAATTGCGATTGCCGCGCCCTGACAATCCGAAGCCGGTCGAGAATTTCGATGTCAGCCTTCGATTACCGGAGACGAACATAACGACGAGTTCAAGTTCCGGTGTCATCTCCATTCGCATAGTTTGTCGAGCCTCCCAAAGCTTCAAACCGTCTGCCTGCGAGCCATTGAAGCCGTTTCGATTGTGTGAGGAGGACCCGGCGCAACCCATCTGTAACCTGTCTCTCGGATATGACTTGGGCAAGGCGGGAGATGATTAGTGCTCGCCTCGCGATGCGAAAATCTGGATGCGACCTTATCGCATGAACGCTTTCTGACACGATTGCAGAACGGTGAGAGGGCGGCTCTGAGACAGTCACGGTAGGAACAGGCGGGTCTTTCTCATTGAGGATCGCCCGAAATTGACTGTCCTGTATCGCTTTCTCAAAAATCAGCCGCTCAAGTGCGTCGAGGTGGGCTTTCGCATCTGCGTAGTCTGCCGCAGAACTCTTTTTCGTCGTCACCTCTTGAAACTGTGGAAGTGGCCACACTTCGATCTCGAAGACCTCGAAAGGGTCCAAGACGGACATTGCAACCGCATCGGTTCGTTGATTTGTCATGTGTCGCCCGATGCGGGAACTGACCATCTCGGCTGTTTGCCCGACATATATCGGTTCGCCGTCGTAATCGAAGAAGGCGTAGACCCCCCACCTAAAACTACCCAAGCGACGTTCTTCACCCGCTATTGGGTCGTAGAACTTCTCGTTCAAATAGGTCTTTAGGTTTGATCGGAGGTCATTCGTCTCGAACGGTGGCTGCTTTGTTTTGTCGAGGCTTGGGTGAGGCATCCAAACCGCATAGTGAAACTATGCAGCAAGATCGAGTGAGTTCTTGACTAAAATCGGCTCGAAGAGATTGCTTGCGAGATAACGAACAACGGGAACCGCAACGCCATCGCCTGCAAGCTTGTAAGCGTCATTGTATCGATCCGGGAGGACATAGTCTTGGTCTAGCCCCATCAATGCAGCAGCCTCCTTGGTCGAGAGCAATCGGGTCTTTATCTGGTCACCCTCAACTACGATGATTGTCTGCCTGCTCGACCCACCTCCTGGTGTTCGCAAACATCCTGCAACATGGTCAAAGCGCACTTCTGCTCTTTGTCGTTTGATCCCATCCTCGTCCGGACGTGTCCGCCTATAAATCGTTCCAACCACACGACTTCCTTGGCGTTGCGCTATCTCGATTTTCGCAAGGTTTGTGTTTGTCATCATGGCCAAAAGGTGGGCAGTCTGATCTGGCGAGTGCCAATGAACCCCGGTTGGCTCATCTTCAATCAAATCAATTAGAGCGGTGTTTCGCGGTGCGGGGGACGGGAGGTTCCACCATATCCAGTCTGCTCTGACCTTGGGCAGCAGCCGGTCGTGGGCTTTGACAAGCGTTTGTGGATGCCACGTTTCATCAGGCTGAACACGCGACAACCCAACTAAATCGGCTACATCCGGATGAACGCCAACCATGAAAAAGCGAGGGCGTGACTGAGGAAGAAAGTGGACGGCGTCGATGATCATCGCACCGAACCTATACCCGAGGTCCGAAAACGACTTTGCGAGAGTTTTGAAGTCCTCTCCTTTACGGCTAGTGATCGCGCCTCGCACATTTTCGATGGCGATTATGCGAGCGCCCCTTCCTTCGGCGGCCAAGCTTTTCATCAGCTCCCAAAATGGAACAAACATTCCGCTGCGTTGGCCAGCCAACCCAGCCCCTTTTCCCGCCAGAGACAGGTCTTGGCAAGGGAACGATGCCCAAGCCAAGTCCGGGCGCCCGGGCAAATCTTCAAGCGAAACTTGAGCAACACTAGCTTCGAGCAGCTCACTTCCGCCACCGTGATTATCTCGATAAATCTGCGCCTTGGTCGGATCGATATCGTTAGCGAACAGGCACTTCCACCCAGCGCCAAGTCCTTTTCCCGCCATGCCGCCACCGGCAAAAAAATCGTAATATGTGAGCGTCATTGAAACCTCTCTGACGGTCGAGGATGGCTAGTCTGACGGCGGGGTTCAACTCTCGCCACCACCCGTTCCCCAACTTTGTGACCGCCAAAACACGCCGGAACAAACGGAGAATAGCCTGCATCTACAGCGCAAGCAAACTCTCCCTAGCTGGCAACCTCATCTAGGAGAGGCCCATGGAAACGTGATGCGTGCCGATCATATGCCTTCATCACGAAACTCATCATCGCTTGGAGGAGAAGGTCAATATCGATTTTCGCGATTGCGTTATCCTCCAACGCAGGACGGAAATGCACGAAGCCGTTGCGTAGAGCGTAAACTCGGCGGCCAACCGCGACACGGGGTTCCACATCCTCGTCTATTTGAATGGCGAGGGCCTTCCGAAACACATCTAGTTCCGCCTCGTCTAAGACTTTGAGCAACTCAATCAACGCCTCATTCTCCCGCGGCCTCCAAGACAGACGGGTCTCAAGAATTTTCGCAAGCTCGATCAGAGGACGCTTTTCGCCGAGGTCATCTACGAAACCAGGAAGAACCGCGGCTGGAAAGAGCTGCTCAATGCACCTGTAGAGTTCGAGGAAGAAGCCCCGCCATGATATGGAGAGAACACCCTGTAGTAGCAATTCGTAGGGTAGGTATTTCGACCCAGTTTCAAAAAGCCCAGCGATATCCTCTAAGGTCTTATCAGACAACTCCATCGGGCCATCGAAATACGAGGAAATATAAACCAAGCCGATAAGTCTAGGAAAGGTTGATGTGTATTCAAAATCTGGCTCAATACAAAATGCTTGGCAATCACCAAAGAGCGGCAGCACGTCTTCAAGATCGTGCCCCTCATATCCGTCTTGGTCCTTGTGAAAGGCTTCAATCGCCTCCTTAATCTTTAAAGCGGAAGCGGCCGGAGTAATATCTGCCTCTTCAACCGACAAGCAAAGAAGTGCAGGAGTGATATTAGTTGGCAGGAGACCTTCCGGGATTGATTGCAGTTCAGAAAAGCCCCAACATACGAGCCAACGCTTATCCGCTAACGTCAGGTGAACAGCCCGAAGCGTCCGGGTAAGTTTGAGCACGTCCTTGCAATCAGCACTCGTCATTAGTGCTTGATCATCGTCGCTAAGCTTCTTGATCCATCGCCCACTGTCGGCAGCCTCAATAGATACGTCTGCTACGGACGCATGATTGATCAAGCGAGAGAAAAACTTGTTGCTCAATACAATCCGATTCCTACTCGCCAACCTATGCCCTCCAGCACGGTTCCAAGTCATCGACCTCGAAGCCTTCTTCGATCAACGCCTTGAAAGCGTTGTCAAAGAAAGCTCTTTCATGCCGGCCCACCGCCGCCCGCTTCTGGCCGTCTAATCGTTCTGCGAGAAGGTCCAACTTCAAAAATGCCTGCAACTCTGATGCATCAAGCTTTGAAAGGCGCTCTATGAAACCACTAACCTGACTTTTGCGCGTTTCTATTGCTTTCTCAGCTTCATCATCATCGCGAGTTATGCCCGGACGCCCAAGGACTGAGACGGTCATGGCTACCACAAAGCCAATACGAGCAGTTAGCTTGTCAAAGATGTTCCGCCCGATCTTCACAGAAGGCGCATCATCACCAATCTCGAACTCCGCATCGAGCCGAGAAAAAGCCTGATCAAGCTGAACCATCATATCAAGTATCGGATAGAAAAAACGGTTGTAACGATCTCCCGTGTGCGCCTCGGTTAGATCAATTCTAGAAAACTCATCAGCAAGCGTTTCATTCGTGTCGATATCGGTCTTCCTTAAGCCGAAAGCGATGTAGGTCTGAACAATGTCGTCCGGCTTGTATTGACCAGCTTTCGTGCGCCTCTCAGCTTCTGCGTTGTCCAGCACTTTCGGTATATCAACTTGCCGAGTAATCTCTTCCACGAGGGGCGCGTAGACAACTTCTAACTGCTTCCCCACCCGCCAAGGCACCTGACCCGTGTTAAGCACCAGCATCCGATAGATCAGACTTTCGGTTCTTGCCGCCACCCAACATTCCATGCGCACCTTACTGGCCTTCACAGCAGAACCGTGCACGAGATCGGTAGCAGCGTCCAGAAGCGCAGTGGTGCGTTGCATACCATCTATGATGGCTAGCGAATTTGCCTTCTCTGAAACTATAAAGTCGAGAATTGCACTCGGTTCGCTGTCCTTCAGTTTGTCGAGTTCATCGTCTGCGACGACAAGTCCAATCACAATTGGAGGCAAGACTGCACCGGACTGAATATCCGATACCATCCTAGAACGGATGCGCTTTGCTGATGTGGTTTTTAAAGCGGCACGTTGATGCTCAATGCCCCCTCTTGCACGGTAAGAGTTCTCTACCAGTTCGAGGTAGTCCTCGACAGACAATGCGGTCATTACCGATAGACAATTAGCACGACTGTCCCAGAGCATCCCCGGGTCTATGACTTTAACCATCTTTTGGGTTTCTCCATACAGGCGTTAGGACGAAGGAAGGTGTTTAGATAAAGCGATGTAAGCGAAATACATCATAGTCAAATGCTGCGTCGAAGCGCGGACCCATGCCTTTGGGCTGTCAGTTGCGGTTAAGCCCCATCTCCCTGCTCTGAAGCTTCTGCTTCCAGAGCTGCTCAAGCCCGATAATCTGCTCGACTGTCGCCGCTGACCCTGCGACCTCCAAGATGCTTACCTGATAGTCCGAGGGATCACGGCTCTTGAGGCCAACGTTTCCGCCGTGGCCAGTCGCGACGTAGCTTTGCCAGCGTCCCCAAAATCCATCACTGCCATGCGCAGCGCCGATATACTGCTCCTTGGTTCTTGGGCATGTAAGCAGGTAGACACCTCGGCTTGCCGAGAGCGCTGTGATCCAACTGGTTGGAAGGCTCGGCAAACTGCCTAGATTGCCAATGAAGTGGGTGAAGCCGGGAAAGTCTGGCTCTCTGAAGCCTTGAGTGAGTTCGACAATTGGCTTGTTGCCGGTCCTGCTGTCTGCCCTCTGCGCCCAAGAGCGTGCGCCCGGCCCCCAATCAACCTTCAGGCAACCAATCAGACGATCAAATGATGGCAACCTAGCGAACTCGTAAAGGTCGAGTTCGAGATCCATTTCAATGCGGGATTTTCGATTGAGTGGATCGACCCATTCGTCTGGCGCGGGTGACGAACCGAAGATTTCATACATCCCAACAAACATCGTGCTGCCGTCCGGTGGCACCACAAAACTCGCCCAATAGCGGCTGGCGAAGTATTCGCTCCGGTTCGCCCGCTGTGCGCTCTGATACCGCTCAAATTCGGCTCTGTCGTCGCGCCAAAGCGCGTATGGCGTAAGACCACTGTCTGCCACATGCTGGTGCCGCATGAGGCGGACATCTTTAGGATTAAGACCGCCGTCTGCCAGCACCATGTTGAATTTCAGCACCACTTGTCACCCCAAACCATGCCTTAAACTGTTGCAACAGGTTGCACGGGACTGCCTACGGTTTGGTTTACGGCAAAAATCCAAACTGTTGATTTGATTGGGGCCGTTTCTAGTCTGGTTTACACCGGAAGTCCCAGAAAACTGGGCTTCACGGATGCTTGGGAAGCTGCTGCTCTACCATTGAGCTACACCCGCGTGGCTGTGTCTTGTTGACACTGGTTCGCGGTATTGCGGTGAGCCTATCAACCGGCTTTGCGTACTAAATCAAGCTTGAAAAAATTTTTGATAGGACATCAGGTACTTAATTGAAAATATCGGGAAAATCCGGAGCCAGGTAACATATTTTGGGGTGTGCGGTCCGAGTCTGGGTAGTTTCGATCTCGGTGGAAGGGACGACCCAGTCTCCCGCTTCCTCTCCCTGACCCCCTCGCCGCGATCCCCCGGTTTGGCGAGGGGGTCTTCTTCCCTAGGAAGCCGGGCCGGGTCGCTCCCTTCTCCAACCCAGGGAAAGATTTCGTCGCCCTGCTGGAGGGATCATGCATACCTATGAACTCAGGTTCGTCGTTCCGACCTCGGAACCCGACACGGCAATGCCGGTCATGATCGCCGCTCGTTCGCCGAGCGATGCCCTTCAGCAAGCAAAGCTGAAAGGCGGCGCCCATCAGGCTGAATTGTGGGAGGACGGTCGCAAGCTCGCACGGCTGCGCAATATCGGCACGCGCGAAGATGCTGTCTGGATTATCGATTAAAACGCGACGTTACTATGCTTCGGGCCGTTCGTCCGAACGCGTCTGCCTCGCTTGGATCAGCTCTTCCAGCAGCACGCAATCGTCCTCGTATCCCTTCGCCCGGCTGTACCACCGGCTGGAATTTCGGGGATCGCGCTCGGCCATTTCCCTGACGAAGCGAGCGCGCTCACGGCACGATTTAAGGCTTTCGAACAGGCTGCGCTCCAACATGACTTCCTGTTGTGAAGCAAGCGATTCACTCGAATAGGCGTGTCCTGTGTGACAGCGATACCGCGTGAGCGGACCATCCTCGATCTCCCACAACACGCCATTGCAATCGGGACAGTTGTAGGGGCTGAGTTCGCCCAATCGCTCTTCGCTTCGCATCTTGGCCTTCTCCAGTCCTGCGATCATCAATTCGAGACGGATCGAGGGGTCGGCCTCCTGCGCTTCACCCACCGGCGTTCCAACAACGGCCGAGAGGTACGATCCGATAGCTGCGGCAGACCTGATCGTTTCGGGTTCGCCCACAGCGCTTATCGCCGCGCGAGGCATGCTGGGGGATAAGGCATCCGCAGGGTCCTGAACGATGACTTTGCCGCCGGTCGAGGCGACAGCACGCGCACCCGCTGCGCCGTCGTCGAGGTGGCCCGACAGGATAACCGCGGTTGATCGGGTGGAGCCGAACACGGCGAGGCTGCGCAGCAGCGGGTCGATAGCCGGGCGGAAGTTGTTCTCTCGCGGCCCGCGGCGCAGGTGCAGGTGACCGTCCCCGATGGTCAGGTGCGCATCGGCGCTGGCAAGATAGAGGCAGTTGGGGCGCAATGCGTCGCCTTCCTTCGGCTCGCACACTTCGAGAGGTGTTTCGCGCTGAAGTATCTTGGGCAGGTGTTCGGATTCCGCGCTGCGGTGGAGCACCACGAGCACGCTGGCGCCTGCTTCGGGCCGGTATTTGCGCAGCAGTTCGATTAGAGCGGGAAGTGCGCCTGCGCTGCCCCCTATACCGATCAGATCGCGACTGCGCGCAGCTGTCATTTTCCGGCGCCCTGATAACGGGTGACAATCCATGCCGCGCTGTCGAGCAACGCGCTGGTTCCGGCGGGTTTCGCGACAACCAGATCTTCGCGGAAACGATCGGGCAGCTTCATGTTCGATCCGTATCCGGTGACGAAAAGGATCGGCACTTTCGCTTCGTTCAGGCGATTGGCCAGGGGCAGGACGTTCCCGTTCTCCAGTGCGAAGTCCAGGATCGCCAGATCGAGCGCTTCGATGTCCTGCGCCATCGCCTCTTCAAGCTTGAGGAATGGGCCGACGATGGTCGCGCCCGCATCCTCGAGCATATCGGCCTGTTGTTCGGCAATCAGCCATTCGTCATCGAGGACGAGCACTCGCTTGCCTTTCAACACATCGCGTGAAACGGAGCGCGATATATGCCTGCCCTCGGTCGCCTCTTCTTCGGCAGGCCGGATGTTCTTCTCGGGGATCGAGAGTGTCACCTTGAGACCGCTCTTGCGCCACGACACCTTGATATCGGATTCCAACTGCTGACCGGCGAGGCGTTCAATCGCGGTCGTCCCGAACCCTTTGGTCTTCGGTTTTGCGACCGGCGGTCCTCCGCTCTCGACCCAGGTCAGCTCGACAGTGTTTACGAGTTCGTCGATCCGCCGCCACTTCACCTCGATACTGCCATCGGGCACGGACAGGGCGCCGTGCTTGATGGCGTTGACCATCAATTCGTGGAACAGCATCGACAGCGCCTGCGCAGCCGAAGGCGAGACGATGACCTCGGGGCCGCTGATTTCGACCTGCTCCTCCCAGCCTTGCGTGCCGATCTCCTCGACCAGGAGAGCCCGCAAGTTCGTGCCCTTCCAACGGCTTTGGGCGAGCAGGCTGTGCGTGCGCGCTATGGCGTCGACCCGCGCGGTGAAGGCTTCGGTGAATTCCTCGATCGTATCTGCCGATTTCGTCGTCATGCGACTGATCGAAAGGATCACGGCGAGCAGGTTCTTCACCCTGTGATCGAGCTCGCGCATCATGAAGTTCGTCTGTTCTTCGCTGCGCTTGCGATCGGTAATGTCTGCATTGATGCCGAGCATGAGGCGCTTCCCGTTCGGGTCGATCATCTCCTCGCCCTTGCCCTGCAGCCAAATGGTCTGGCCATCGGGGCGCACGAAGCGGAATTCGGTGTCGAACGGAACGCCATCCTCGACCATCTGGCGCAGCCTCTCTTCGACGCGGCTGTGGTCGTCTTCGTGGACCCTTCCCAGGAAATCTTTCAACTCGGGGTTCCGCGGCTTTTTTCCCAGCCCGGTAATCGACCGTAGCTTGTTGTCCCAGGTAACCGCGTCCGATTGAGGGTCGTAGGTCCACACGCCCATGTCCGCGACACGCATCGCCAGCGATAGCGACAGTCGCTCACGCGCCAGGAATTCTTCGCGCGTCAGCTGACGCAGTGTCATGGATATAATGTTCGCAGCCGAACTCAGTATGTCGAGATCGCGCTCGGTAAACTTCTCGACAGTCCTGTCATGCAGGCCGATCGCACCCCACGTTTCTTCGCCAACCCTGATCGGTGTGCTGATCCCGGACAGAACCTTGTGATCGGCCAGCAGCTCAGGGGCTTCAAAACGCTTCTCGTGCTCAAAATCGGTTACGAGGACCGCTTGATCCTCCAAAACCGTATAGCCAGCCTGGCTCCTGCGCGCCGCTTCGACTGAAGTCTTTCCGACGAGACCGGATTTCCAGCCCGCGCCGGCAACCAGATCGAAACGGTCGGCTTTGGAGTCCAGCTTCAGCACCTTGGCGTAATCGCAATCGAGCGCGTGTCTGAGCGAGGCACAGACGTCTTCGAGGAAGGGGCCGATTTCACGCGCCAAAAGCGCCTTCTGCCCCAGCTCGGCGACAATCCGGGCTTGCCGCTCCCGGTCGGCCAGCCGACGTGCGGACTTTGCCTTCTCGCTGATATCGGTGAAGGTCGCGACCACACCGCCGATGCGTTCGTCTCCCGTCCGATAGGGCTGAACGCGCCGCAAATAGATCCTGTCCTCCGCATCGGTCACTTCGCGTTCGATCGGCTGCAGGTTCGCGAGCACAGAGCGCGCGTCCTCCGCGATCTTGTCGTCCGCAATCTTCATGGCAAGGTCGGTCAGCGGGCGACCGATATCCGCATCACGCAATTCGATCAGGCCGCGCATGGTTTCGGTAAAGCTCGAGATGTTGAGCTGCTGATCGAGGAACAGCACCGGCAATCGCGTAGAGGTCAGCAGATTGCGAAGATCGTCGGTCGTCTTCTCCACCTGGCCGACCTTGTCTTCGAGCTGGTGGTTGACGGTTACCAGTTCCTCGTTGAGCGACTGCAGCTCCTCGCGGCTGGTCTCGAGTTCCTCGTTGGCGGATTGCAATTCCTCGTTGGAGGCCATCGCCTCCTCGTGACTGGCCTTCAGTTCCTCATTGGAAGTTTCCAGTTCTTCCACCGTGGTCTGCAGGTCCTCGCGCACGACTTCCAGTTCGTGTTCGAGCTGCCGGACATATTCCTCGCCCTCCTCGCCCGTCTGCGGCTTGGTCGCTGATTGCGCGGCCTCGATCTCGACGAAGGTAATGAAGTAATACGGTTCGCCGTCGTGATCCTGTGTCGATAGCCTTTCGCAATCGACCCTTACGGTCTGATCGCGGTCCTCGAAATGGACGTTCGCCGATATATCGCGCGATTCATCGTCCTTCCCGCACTTGCGCACGGCCTTGCGCACGCGGGCTCGCAATGTGGAAGGCAGCAAGTCGTAGATATTGTGCGAAGGCTGGCCCTCGGGCGTCTCGATGAACCGCCGAACCGGCCCTGCATAATGCTGGATATTGCCGTGACCGTCGATCACCACCCCGGCTGGGGCGTAGCGGCTGAGCAACGACCGGCGAACCTTTTCGGTCAGATCATCACCCTGCTTTTTCCGGGTCTTGTCGAGAAAGCGGGTAATCTCGGTGATTTCCGGCCCATCGTCCCCGTTCGTGGCGAACTGGGCGTTCGACCGGCCGGGCTTGCGGCGATAGATATGCGCCTTGCCCTCCAGCGAGCGGAACAAGCGAGAATTCGACGAAACCGATTCCGAAGTACCCAGAATGAGGTAGCTGTTGTCGTTGAGGGCGAAATGAAAAGTCTCGATCAATTGCTCCTGGTGCGCGCTATCGAGATAGATCAGGAGATTGCGGCAGGAGACCAGATCGAGCCGGGAGAATGGCGGATCGCTAAGAATATTCTGCTGCGCGAACACGACTTTTTCGCGCAGCTTCTTGTCCACCCTGAAACCGGAAGCCTCTTTGCGGAAATATTTTCGAAGACGCTGTTCGGTAATGTCGCCCGAGATGCTCGTGGGATAGAAGCCCTCTCGCCCCTTCGCGATGGCGTTCTCGTCGAGGTCGGTGGCGAATATCTGCCAATCGCAGTCGCTCTTCTCCTCTTCGCAGTGCTCTTCGAACAGCATTGCCAGCGAATATGCCTCTTCACCGCTGGAACAGGCCGGGACCCATACGCGGACAGGCTTGCCGTTCGCACCCGCGACAAGGGGGGACACAACCTTCTGCTTGAATTCCTCCCATAAAGGCTCGTCCCGGAAGAAGGATGTCACATTGATGAGCATGTCGTCGGACAACTGCCTCAATTCGTTGTCGTCGGAGCGAAGGTGTTCGACATACTCACCGAGATCGGCAAATCGCAGCAAATTCATCCGGCGACGAATCCTGCGACCGACCGTGCCGGGTTTGTAGGGGTTGAAATCGTAGCCCAGCCGCGCCTTGAGCAGCGCCAGTACCGCCTGGAGGTCGGTGCGCTTGAAATCCTTGCCGAGGTCTTCGGTATTTTGCTGTGCGAACTGCGCGATGCCCTCGCAGATATCTGTGATCGTGCCGACCCGGTCGGCATTCTGCCCCTCGATCGCGGCGCGTGGCATACCGTCATACAGCGCGGTTTCCGGCGATTGCGCGAAGGTCAGCCCGCCCGCACCTTTGATCGCGCGCAGCCCCAGAGTGCCATCGCTTCCAGTCCCCGACAGGATCACCCCGACCGCTTGCGGCCCTGCCGTTTCTGCCAGCGAACGCATGAAATAGTCGATCGGCATACGCGATCCGCGCGGATCACTTGGCTCTTCGACAAAAAGGCCATGGTCAACGATCCTGAGATAACGGTCCGGGGGCAGGACATAAATACGGCCCGAAGCAACAGCCATGTCCTCGGCAGCTTCCTCGCAGGGCAGCTTTGCATTGCGCGCCAGGATGTTGACCAACTGACTTTCATGATCCGGCGCGAGGTGCTGGAGAATGACAAAGGTCGCCTTGATGTCGCCAGGGATGCATTCGACCAGCGACTTGAGCGCTTCGATTCCCCCGGCCGATGCGCCCACGGCGACGACCGGGTGATTAAATGCCGACATACGCTTTTCCTCGCTCGCAGAATTCACGCTTTACGCCCTAACCTACCACTTGCACAGGGTGCCCCCTCCTCAACCATCGCCGTCACCGCGGTATCCATTGAGGAAACGGCGATAGTGCAATTGCTCTTCCAGACGCTTCGCGTCGGGCAGGCAAAACTTGCCTCGCCTGCGCTCCAGCTGATCGGCCTGTTCCATTTTCGCCAGAGTGCGATTGACGTGCACTTCGGTCATGCCGGTCGCATCGGCTATCTCTTCTTGTGTGAGGCGGAAAGGCAGCCAGTCGTCGTCGCGGCCGCCTAGACGGTATTCCTCCCGCATGTCGAGCAGGAACACTGCGATACGGTGAGAGGCTGGCAGAGAGATCAGCGCCCTCACCCGCTGAGATACCCGCAGGGCACGAGCGAGTTCTAGCCGCTCGATCGCGGCTTTCGCATTGCGTTTTTCGGCCAGCACCTGCTCCACACGCCCCGGGTCCAGCACGACAAGGCGCGATCCGCCCTTGATGACGAGATTGCAGCGATAATCGGCTGATTTCAGCCGCGGCCAGTTGCAGATTGTCCCAGGCCCGAAGAAATCGTCAATATGGCGCTTGCCACCGGTCAGATGGGTAAAGCGATAGGCGAAGCCTTCATCGATGAGATAGAGGGACTGACGCTCGTCCATGTCCTCCCATATCTGATGGTCGCTCGCGATTTCCCTGCTGCCGATGACGGCGCTGGTAAGATCGATTTTCGGAACTTCCGAAGGCAGCATGCCCAGCCGCGCCTCGAATGCAGCAAAAAGAAGGCGATGCTTGGTGGTTTCGCCACCCTGCTCCTCCTTCCGAAACTGTGCACCCCGCACTGGAGCTTCCCCCAAACCATCGTTTATTGATATGCAAGGCCCGGCGCAAAGCGCCCCCGCACTTCATCTTCTCAACGAGAGAGGACTATCGCTCGCAGGCCGACAATATTGATAGAAACAGCTTGGAAAAGCAATAGCTTCTCGGGAAGTCGAGCGTTCGCGCCAAATAACGGAAAAATCGGGAAATTAGGCTGGGGCGACCTTGAAACGCGCCGCCACCCACCAATCGATCGGCACAGCGGGCTGGAAAGTCAGCGGTGCGGCGTTGGGAGTGTGGGTCCAATCCCTTCCGCACCCTTGCGCCGCGCCCTTCGCAACGTCATGGGGAGCGGCAAGAGAATTGAGGAGATACCACCCCATGCGACAGGTCGATCATTTCATTGTTGGGGCGAGCCCCGAAGCCACGCGCACTCACGAGATCTGGAACCCTTCGAC
>CANLVN010000003.1 GCA_947494705.1 uncultured Erythrobacter sp. | reverse complement strand
CGTCTTCCCGCACCCCACGCTATCCGAAATGATGCACGAAAGCGTCCTCGCCAGCGAAGGACGGGCTCTGCATATCTGAAGGATGGTGGCGGACAGTCAGGGATTCGAACCCTGGAAGGGCTTGCACCCTTGCCGGTTTTCAAGACCGGTGCATTCGACCACTCTGCCAACTGTCCGCGCGGCGAGCGCGCTAGCGCCGTGTGCGGCGCTTGTCACCCCTTCTCGCGCGTGCAGGCGCGATGAAAGGTATCGCAAGACCGCCAATGCGTTGCATAGACACTAGGAGCGGTGGGGCGGATATGCGATTGATACACTTGGTAATTGGCCGCCATTCAACGCCCGGTCACCCCCAATTAAGCTCTATTATGAGACAGGACCGCAATGCCCCTTAAAGCTTCCCTTCACGCCACTCTTCCCGCAGCCTTGGTGGTCCTGTCCGCAATCGGGCTTGGCTCTCTCACTGCGCCCTCTCCGGCAGAGGCACAAGTCGCTGCGCGCGACGGCATCTCCTTCAATGCCTATCTCGAACGGCTCAAGGCCCGCGCCCGCGCCGAGGGAGTGAGCGAATCGACGATCCAGCGCATGACCGCCGGGCTGACGCCCAATTCGCGGGTCATCAGCCTCGACCAAGGGCAACCGGGCAGCCCGACACGCCGCGGCTATCCGGCGCTGGCGCCCTATATCGCGACCCATGTGAATTCGACGCGCATCGCGGGTGGTCGCCGCGTCTATCGCGCCAATAGCGGTGATCTACGCGCCGCCGAGCAGCGCTTTGGCGTTCCGGCCGAAATCATCGTCGCGATCTTCGGCCACGAGACAAGCTACGGCAACATTCGAGGCAGCTTCGATCTTTCGCGCTCGCTGGCAAGCCTGGCCTGGGAAGGGCGCCGGCGTGAATTGTTCGAAAACGAATGGGTCGCGCTGATGAAAGTCGCGGACAAGGGTTATTCGCGCGATGACCTAGTGGGAAGCTATGCCGGTGCTTTCGGCAATCCGCAGTTCTTGCCCTCGGTCTACCTGCGGCTCGCGACCGATGGCGATGGCGATGGACGGGCGAACATCTTCACCAATCGTGCAGACACATTCCATTCGATCGCCAACTACTTTCGCGATGCCGGATGGCGTGAAGGTCAGCCTTGGGGCGTGCGTGCGGCCGTACCTTCGGGATTCAATGTCGACGCCTATCGCAGCGAACTGGTCGCACCGGTTTGTCCACGCGTGCATGAGCGGCACAGCGAGTGGAAAACCGTAGCCGAGTGGCGCGCTCTTGGTGTGCAGCCTCAGCGCTACCTGCCCGACGACACGCTTACCTCGCTGTTTCAACCCGACGGCCCGGGGACGCCTGCATGGCTGCTGACGGGAAATTATCGCGTGATCCTCGAGTACAATTGCTCGAATTACTATGCGATGAGCGTGGGGCTGCTGGCTGACGAAATCGTGAACTAAGCGGCTTGTGCTCTCGCTTCGCGGTCGCCTGCGCCCTATATGCGGCGCTGTGATCAGACTTATTCGAATCCTCTCGGCATGGCTCGCAGCTACATCGCTGACGCACGCGCCACTGGCCGCTCAGGACACACCGCGCCCTCCTTCAGCCGACGAAGTTCCGATTGCGATCCTGGTCGATGTGACCAGCGGACAGGTTTTGCACGAACGCGATGCCGACAGGCGCTTCGTTCCGGCATCGATTACGAAGGTCATGACGCTGTTTCACGCTTTCGAACTGATCGAAGACGGCTATCTGGACCCGAGACAGACCTTCGCCATGAGCGAAGCGACTGCGAAGGAATGGGGCGGTCGTGGCTCGACAATGTGGCTTGGGGCGGGGGACCGCGTGCTAGTCGACGAGCTGTTGATGGGCATTGCAAACGTTTCCGCGAATGACGGCTCGGTCGTTCTGGCGGAAGGTCAAGCTGGTTCTTTCGAAAAATGGGTCGAAGGGATGAACGCGCGAGCCCGGTCGTTGGGCATGACAGGCAGCCATTTCGGCACACCCAATGGCTGGCCCGATGAAGGACACACCTTCGTCACGGCACGCGATCTGGTGCGGCTGGGCGAAGCGCTGGTTGAGCGTCACCCTCGGAAATACGCGCGCTACATGGGCAAGCCAGGATTCCGGTTCAAGGACATTGAACAGCGCAATCACGATCCTCTCATCGGCCGCATTGCTGGTGCCGACGGGATGAAGACCGGCTACACCAATGAAGCAGGTTTCGGATATCTAGGAACTGCCAAACGCAGCGGCCAGCGCCTGATGCTGGTGGTCGCGGGCGTGGGGCGCGGTTCGGAGCGGGCACGGGCAGCACGCGAATATATCGAATGGGGCTTCAGCGCTTTCGAACGCCGCCGTCTGTTCGACGAAGGCGATATCGTGGGCCGCGTGCGCGTCCAGGATGGTAGCGCACGCTCGGTCGCGGTGCGAGCGCCGCGACCGATCTACGTCAACGTGCCACGCGGGCACGAGGCAGAATTGCGCGCTGGCATTACCTATGACGGACCGTTGCGCGCGCCTTTCGTCGCGGGCGACGATATTGCGGAGCTGGTAGTCGAGGTGCCCGGTATCGAGCCTGCGCGCATTCCTCTGCTTGCCGACGAGACGGTCGAAAAAGCGGGATTCTTCGCGCGATTGATCAACGGTGTTACGGGTTGGTTTTCGTGACTTCTCCTACGAAAACGGGCCGCTTCATCGCACTTGAAGGGGGCGAAGGGACAGGCAAGTCCACTCAGGTCGCGCGGCTCGCCGACGCTCTGCGGGAGCGAGGGCTAGTCGTCGAGATAACCCGTGAGCCCGGCGGCACGCCACAAGCAGAGGCGATCCGTGAGCTGTTGCTTCATCCACCCGGAGAGGGCTGGACACCTGAAGCCGAAGCGCTGCTCTTCGCCGCTGCGCGCGCCGATCACGTTGAGCGACTGATCCGCCCGGCGCTGGCGAAGGGTGTGTGGGTGATCTCGGACCGTTTCGTCGATTCAAGTCGCGCCTATCAAGGCGGGGCAGGGGGACTGGGCGACGACGCCATCACAGCGCTGCACAGCTTCGGCAGCAAAGGCCTGCGACCGGATTGCACCGTCCTGCTCGAAGTAGACGCGGCGACGCGTGCGCAGCGGCTTGCCGCGCGCGATGGCGATGCTAGCGATGCTATCGGCGGACGCAGCGCCGATTATCACGCGCAGGTCGCCGACAGTTTCCGCGCACTGGCCGATACCGATCCGCAAGGGTTTCGCGTGGTCGATGGGGGAGGGTCTCCCGAAGAAGTCCATGAGCGCGTCATGTCGGTGCTGTCCCATCTGATCGAGGGTGCCGACGAGTGACCGATTGGCCTAACCACACCGCTCCGTGGCGTGAGTGGCGTACCGCGATGGCGGGTGCGAGAATGCATCATGGCTGGATCCTTGCGGGCAAAAGGGGCCTCGGAAAGCATGACTTTGCGCTCGCAGCTGCGCGCGAGTTGGTGGCGGAGGAGGGCGTTCCCCAGCCCGCCGGCGACCACCCGGACATTCTGACCGTCACCTATGGTCCGAAGGACAAGAAGGCGATCGCGGCTCAGGATGCGGGCAAGGAATACGAGCGTGCGCGTTCAATTCGCATCGGACAGATCCGCGAAATGCAGCGCCGCCTGACGGTGCGTCCGACGCTGGGACAACGTCGTGTCGTGATCATCAATCCCGCGGACGACATGGAGCGCGCAACCTCCAACGCCCTCCTCAAGAGTCTCGAGGAACCGCCGCAGGGCACGTTCTTCATCCTCGTTACCCATCGCCCCGCGCGACTGTTGCCGACGATCCGCTCGCGCTGCCGTGTATTGCGGTTCCCGATCCTCAAGGATGCCGAGCTCGAAACCATGCTCGAGGCGAGCGGGGCAGGGGGCGACGCCGAAGCACGCCTTACCGCCCTGCGCGCAGCTGAAGGTTCCTTTGGCGCCGCCCTGCAATTCGCCGAGCAGGAACTGGCGCCGGTGGCGACGGTCATCGAGCAGTTGCTAACTCAGCCCGACCCTGAGTTCACGGGCCGCAGCGCCCTTGCTCGGCAGATCGGTCCGCGTGCCGATCGCGAGCGTTTGCAGGCCGTTTTCGAACTAGCGCAGGCTATCGTTACCGACCTTGCACGTTCGACCGATGACAACGTGCATCGTGGCGCCCTGATCGAAGCGCACAGCGCTCTCGTCACGCTTGGAGCGCAGGCTCCGTCATATAATTTCGACACCAGCCTGCTCGCGCTTGAAATCGGCAGCTTGCTCACTCGCGCCGCCCCCGCTAGCGACCCTGCCCATGGCAGACACTGACAAAACCCCTTTCTACGTCACAACCGCGATCAACTATCCCAATGGCCGCCCACATATCGGGCATGCCTATGAAGGCATTGCCGCGGATGTCATCGCCCGCTTTCAGCGACTGCGGGGCCGCGACGTGCGCTTCCAGACCGGGACTGACGAGCACGGATTGAAAATGGCGCGCAAGGCCGAAGAGCAGGGCCGTACCCCGCGTGAACTTGCCGACGAAATGTCGGGCTATTTCCGCGAGATGGACGAGAAGCTCAACATCAGCTTCGACCGGTTCATCCGCACAGTACAAGACGACCACCACCGGGCCAGCCAGACGATCTGGCAGCGCATGGAGGAGGCTGGCGATCTCTATCTCGACCGCTACGAAGGTTGGTACTCGGTCCGGGACGAAGCGTATTATGATGAGAGCGAATTGAAGGAAGGCGAGAACGGCGACAAGCTTTCCCCGCAAGATACGCCGGTCGAATGGACTGTCGAGGAAAGCTGGTTCTTCCGCCTGTCGAAATATGAAGAGCCGCTGCTCGAGCTGCTTAAAACCCCCGGTTTTCTGGAACCGGCGAGCCGCCGCAATGAGATGATCGCCTTCGTCGAGCAGGGCTTGCGCGACCTTTCGGTCAGCCGCACCAGTTTTGACTGGGGAGTGAAGGTGCCGGGCAGCGACAACCACGTCATGTATGTCTGGGTCGACGCGCTGACCAACTACCTGACTGGCCTCGGCTTCCCGGGTGAGACCGATGAGATGGCCAAGTTCTGGCCCGCCGACCTCCACCTCATCGGTAAGGATATCGTGCGGTTCCACACGGTCTACTGGCCTGCTTTTCTGATGAGCGCGAAGTTGCCCCTGCCCAGGAAGGTCTTTGGGCACGGCTTCCTGCTCAATCGCGGCCAGAAAGAATCGAAATCGCTCGGCAACGTCACCGATCCCCTGGCACTGGCGGACCAGTTCGGGGTGGATCCCCTGCGATACTTCCTGATGCGCGAAGTCGCTTTTGGGCAGGACGGCAGCTATTCTCCCGAAGCCATCGTCACCCGCGCAAACGCCGAATTGGCGAACAGCTTCGGCAACCTCGCGCAGCGCACCTTGTCGATGATCGCCAAGAACATGGGCGGCGAATTGTCGGATTTCGACCCTTCAGAGGCGGATAAGGCGTTGCTTGCGCAGGTCCATGATGCATGTGCCAACGAACTGCCCGCCCAGTTCGATCAACTCGCATTTTCGGTCGGGATCGAGGCCTGGATTAAGGCGGTCTATGCCTGCAACCAGTATGTTGACGAGCAAGCGCCCTGGACGCTCAAGAAAACCGACCCGGAACGCATGAAAGCCGTGCTTCAAACGCTCTTCATCGCAATCCGTGACCTCGCCATCGCAATCCAGCCTGTTGTGCCTGAGAAGGCCGGCGCGCTTCTCGACCAAATCGGGATCTCGCCGGAGGAACGCCGATATCGGAACCTCGATGATGCCGACTGGTTCAAGAGGCATGTGGAAAGCGACTTCACTGTCGGCAAACCGACCCCTATCTTCCCGCGTCTCGAACTTCCGGAAGCGGAGGATGCGTGATGCTGATCGATAGCCATTGCCACCTGGAATATAAGGGGCTGGTCGAGGATCAGGCGAGCGTTCTGTCGCGCGCTCGCGAGGCCGGGGTGGGAGCGTTCCTCAACATCTCGACCAAGCAGTCCGAATGGGAGCAAGTGGTCGCGACCGCCAACCGCGAACCTGATGTCTTTGCCAGCGTGGGCATCCATCCGCATGAGGCTGACCAGCACGAGGACCTCGGCCGCGCGACCTTGCTGGCCGCAACTGAAAACCCGCGTGTGATCGCGATTGGCGAGACCGGGCTCGACTATTTCTACGAACATTCCGACCGCGAAACGCAGGCAAATCTGTTCCGCATGCATATCGACGTGGCGCGAGAGACCGGTTTGCCGGTGATCATCCACACCCGCGATGCGGAGGATGACACGTTCGAGATCCTCGCCGAAGAGAAGGGGAAGGGGGCCTTCCCCGCGCTAATCCATTGTTTCACTGCATCATCCGATTTCGGTCGCAAGGTTCTGGATCTCGGCCTCACCATATCGCTGTCCGGTATCGTGACTTTCAAGAACGCGAAGGACTTGCAGGAAGCCGCCAAGATGGTGCCCGATGATCGCCTGCTGGTCGAAACCGACAGCCCTTTCCTTGCGCCGGTGCCCAATCGCGGAAAGGTGTGCGAGCCCGCCTTTGTCGCCGATACTGCGCGCTTCGTGGCTGAACTGCGCGAAGTGGAGCCAGCGCACCTTGCCGAGCAAACTACGGCAAATTTCAAGAACCTATTTACCAAAGCCGCGCTGTGAAGTTCGTCATGCTCGGTTCGGGTACCTCCACCGGCGTGCCGCGCGTCGGTGGACCGGATGGTGCGGGTGACTGGGGTGACTGCGACCCCGACGAACCTCGCAACCGTCGCACCCGCGTATCGATCGTGATCGAGAGCAACGAAGGCAAGCGGCTGCTGGTGGACACCTCATCGGACTGCCGGGCTCAGTTGCTCGCCAACCGTATAGGCAGGATCGACGCGGTGTTCTGGACCCATGACCATGCCGACCACTGTCACGGCATCGATGACTTGCGGGTCATGCGATATGGGCGTGGCGGGCCGATCCCCGGCTATGCTTCCACTGAAACGGTGCGGCGCCTGCGCAATCGGTTTGGTTATGTGTTTGCCAATCAGGACGGCTATCCGAATATCTGCACGATCGACACACTCGACCGACTCAAGATCGTCGCTGGCTTCGGAGTGGAATGGTGCCAGATGGAGCACGGACCTGGCGAAACCACCGGTTACCGCTTCGAAGCTGATGGCAAGAGTATAGCCTATGCTACGGATTTTAGTGCAATTTCTGATGAAATGGTCGAACTCTACGATAGCGTCGATATCCTCGTGTGCGATTGCCTGCGCAGAGAGCCACACCCGACGCATGCTCACTTGGAAATGGCGATCGAACTGGGCCGGCGTTCCGAGGCCAAGTCGCTTGTGCTAAGCCATCTCGACAAAAGCATGGATTACAGGACGCTTTGTGATGAAGTTCCTGAATTCGTGACGGTGGGTTACGACGGACTGGAGATGTCGGCATGAATGAAGGAGCGATCATTTCAATTGTGGCACTGATCGGCTGGCTCATACTCGCAGGCAGCGCATTGGCGAGCTTTCGGCTGGGATGGAGCAAATTAGCGCAGTTGGCATTGGTTTGGCTGGCGATTTTTGCCGGATTGTATGTGCTAGTGGACCTGGCAGGGCTGACCTTGCCAACCTGACCGGTCATCCTGCATTTAACATAATATATATTATCATCCCCATATGTAAGTCGTCGAGATACTCAACTTCGCATGACCCTCTCACCTAAAGATGCCCAGATTGATCGACTGCTCGCGATCATGGCGCGTTTGCGCGACCCAGACGGCGGTTGCGAATGGGATCTCGCACAAAATTTCGAGACCATCGCGCCGTATACGATCGAAGAAGCTTACGAAGTCGCCGACGCCATCGAACGCCACGATATGGCCGATCTTCGCGGAGAGCTCGGTGATCTGCTGCTCCAGGTCGTCTTCCATGCTCGCATGGCCGAGGAAGCTGGCCACTTCTCCTTCGACGATGTTGCACGCGCTATCAGCGACAAGATGGAAGCTCGACACCCACATATCTTCGGCAGCGAAGGCGGCACGATGACAGGAGCCCGATGGGAAGACCTGAAGGCCGTCGAACGTGAGCGCGAAGGCGCAACCAGCGCGATGGACGGGGTTGCGAATGCGCTACCGGCATTGCTGCGCTCCGAAAAACTCCAGAAACGTGCAGCGCGGGTCGGTTTCGAATGGCACGATACCAAGGGACCGCGCGAGAAATTGCTAGAGGAGTTGGATGAACTCGACGAAGCAAGCGAGGAAGAGCGGTTGGTTGAAGCGGGCGACGTCCTATTCGTCGCTGTCAATTTCATCCGTCGCTATGGAGTTGATGCCGAGCAGGCTCTGAAAGCGTCGAACGAAAAGTTCGAACGCCGGTTTCGCGAAATGGAAGCGCTGGCGATTGCTGATGGGAGAGATTTCGCTGCACTGACTCTCGACGAACAGGAATCCTACTGGCAACGCGTCAAAAAAGCTGAAAAGTCAGCCTCATAGAGTCGAATATTGACCCAATTCCTTGGGGTTTAGCCGTACCGTCAACCGCCGTTGCGGGCCGCGTTCCCCTTCCCCGGCTTCTTCGTCCTTCAATACGTCCCCATGCGCATGAAGCCATGCAATCCGTCTGCCATCCGAAGCTGGAAGCGTGACAGTGACCTCGCTGGCTGCCTCGGTCAGCATCGCGCCAACCTTTTCGGCGAAAGCCTCGACCCCATCCCCACTTGCGGCCGAAACCAGAACGGCGTCATGAGTGTCGGCCGCGTCGCGCAATTCTTCAAGCATTTCAGGATCTAAGAGATCACTCTTGTTCCAAACTTCAAGGATCGGAATCTCGCTTTCACCAGTCTCGGCATCGACGACATCGAGATCCGCGAGCACTTCAATCACTTGCTTCTTTTGCGCCGCATGGGCGGGATTGGACATGTCGCGAACGTGGCAGATTATGTCAGCACCGGTAACTTCCTCAAGCGTGGCACGAAAGGCCGCGACCAGCTGTGTCGGCAAATCGGAGATGAAGCCCACGGTGTCGGATAGGATCGCCTTCTCGACGCCAGGCAAGCTGATCGCCCGCATCGTCGGGTCGAGCGTTGCGAACAACAGGTCCTCGGCCATCACGTCTGAACCGGTCAGGCGATTGAACAAGGTCGACTTGCCGGCATTGGTATAGCCCACCAGCGCGATAACGGGCCAAGGTGCCCTTCCCCGCCTCTCGCGATGCAGTGTTCTGGTTTTTCGCACCTGTTCCAGCTCGCGGCGCAAGCGCCCCATTCGCTGCCGGATCATGCGGCGGTCAGCCTCGATCTGGGTCTCGCCCGGACCGCCAAGAAATCCGAAGCCGCCGCGCTGCCGCTCAAGGTGGGTCCAGCTGCGCACCAGACGGCTTTGCTGGTAATCGAGATGTGCAAGTTCGACCTGCAGACGCCCTTCGGCCGTTGCGGCCCGCTCGCCGAAGATCTCGAGGATCAGGCCCGTACGGTCGATAACCTTGCGCTTCAGCCTGTCTTCTAGATTGCGCTGCTGGATCGGAGTCAATGCGCCATCGACGACGACAAGCTCGCAATCATGTTGTTCGCAGGCGATAGCGATATTTTCGACCTGACCAGAGCCGAACAATGTGTTGGGCTGCATCTGGCGCACTGGCAGGACTTCGGAATGTGCGATGACGACCCCGATGGCGAGCGCGAGCCCCTCCGCCTCAGCAAGCCGTTCGGCGGCATCGAGGTCGTAGGTGAAGATCCGGATGTCCGGACACAGGACCAGCGCCCGCGCACCGCGGGTCACTTCGTCCATTAATGTTTCATCGAAACTCAGCGATCGATCCCGGACTAGACGTCGTCTTCCAGATCGTCATCATAGCTCTCTTCGACGTCGTCATCGTCTGAGAGGTCGACAGGGCTGGCGGGCTGGATCGTGGAAACCGCATGCTTATAGGCCAGTTGCAACGCGCCGTCCCGCTCAAGCAGCATGCAGAACAGGTCATACGCTGCAATTCGGCCCTGCAACATGACGCCATTCACGAGGAACATTGTCACCTGCACAGCGGACTCGCTTACGCGGCTCAGGAACACGTCCTGCAACTGGCGTTGCTTGCCGCCTGCGTTACGATTGGCGAAACCGTCTGCATCTACCGGGCCACCCGGCATAATTGTCGAGATTGCGTGCTTGTAGACGAGCTGCGACTGACCATCGCGGCGCAGCAGGATCGAGAAATTGTCGAACCACGTCACGATGCCCTGTAGCTTGACGCCTTTGACGAGGAACATCGTCACAGGCACCTTGTTCTTGCGCAGGAGATTGAGAAACGCGTCTTGCAAATTGTTTTGCTTTTGCGTCGAGACCCCACTCGAGGCGGGCTTTGCCTTCGGAGTTGTGCGGGGGCGGGGAGAGAGAGTTCGCCCGGTGGACATGTTGTGCTCCTATTGTTGGCGGCCGCCTTTACGGTCCGCAGATCGTCGTGTCCTCCTTTTGCGA
Organism: uncultured Erythrobacter sp.; assembly: GCA_947494705.1. Classification (GTDB taxonomy): domain Bacteria; phylum Pseudomonadota; class Alphaproteobacteria; order Sphingomonadales; family Sphingomonadaceae; genus Erythrobacter. The sequence continues at coordinate 846,636 of CANLVN010000003.1, read as the reverse complement.
AGGTATCGCGACTCCAGCTTATAATGGCGCTTGATGCCCCCGGCGGCAATGCCCCAAATTGTGACGTGCGCACGAACCTTTCGATCGGCGCTATTCCTTGCCCTTGCGCTCCGCCATTCCCAATAGCTTGAGCTTGCGGTGCAGCGCAGAGCGTTCCATCCCGATAAACGTAGCGGTTTTGGAGATGTTCCCCGAGAAGCGGCGGATCTGAATAGTCAGATACTCGCGTTCAAAGCTTTCGCGCGCTTCACGCAGGGGTACTCCCATCATAGCGGAGAGTCCCTGCCCCTGCCCCGGCACACGCCCTCCGGCGATCTCGGCGGGGAGCATATCGGTCTCGACCACCTCGAGTTGTTCGCGTGGGGCCATGATGATCGTCCGCTCAACGACATTGCGAAGCTGCCGCACATTGCCTGGCCAGTCATAGGCCTGAAGGGCCGCCATCGCTTCTTCGCTGATTTCTGGCGGGGGAATGCCCTGATCCGTGGAATATCGGGTAAAGAAGTGCTCGGCGAGAGCTGGAATGTCGTCGCGTCGTTCGGCCAGCGAAGGGATAGTCACCGGAACCACGTTAAGCCGGTAGAACAGGTCTTCGCGAAATCGCTTCTCTTCCATTTCGACAGCTAGATCGCGCGAGGTAGAGGACACCACACGCACATCCACTCCGATCTGGCGGGTGCCCCCTACCCTCACAAAGCTCTGGTCGGTCAGGACCCGCAAAATCCGCGCTTGAGTGGAAAGCGGCATGTCGGCCACTTCGTCGAGGTACAGGGTTCCGCCATCTGCGGTTTCCAGCAGACCGGGACGCACCTGTTTGCCATCGTCTTCTTCACCGAACAGTTCCTGTTCGAAACGTTCTGGCGTGATACGTGCGGAGTTTACGAGCACGAAAGCGTGGTCCGCGCGTCCGCTCCAGGCGTGCAGCATGCGCGCTGCAACTTCCTTGCCCGCACCCGGAGGTCCAGAGATCAGCACTCGGCTGCCGGTATTCGCGACCCGTTTGAGAGTCGCGCGAACGGCGTTGATCGCGCTCGAATTCCCGGTGAAATCGCCGCTGCCCCAGCTGGAATCGCGAAGCTGCGTGTTCTCGCGGCGCAGTCGTTCAGTTTCGGTTGCGCGCTCTACGAGCAATAGCAGGCGCTCGGCTTCGAAAGGCTTTTCGATGAAGTCCATCGCGCCCCGGCTAACCGCAGAAACCGCAGTGTCGATATTGCCGTGGCCAGAAAAGATGATGACCGGAATATTGGGTTCCCGCGCCTTGATCGCGTCGAGCGTTTCGAGCCCGTCCATTTCGCTGCCGTGAAGCCAGACGTCGAGCAGAACGAGGCTGGGTCGACGTTCGTCGATGGCGGCCAGTGCCGATGTGGAATCCGCAGCGGTGCGACAATCATAGCCCTCGTCTCCGAGCACTCCGGCCACCAGTTCGCGAATGTCGCGTTCATCGTCGACGATCAGGATTTCGAGCGCCATGCGGCTCTCCTTTCAGGGGTGCTAGGGTGTTCACGCTCATGCCGGTTCGCAATCCGACTGCTCGGGAAAGCGCGCAAAACGCAGAGTAACTCGGGTGCCGCCGCTGGGGGAATTGGAGAAGCCCATGTCCCCTCCATGTTCGTCGACGATCTTGTTGACGATCGCGAGCCCGAGGCCGGTGCCCTTCTCGCGCGTGGTGACGTAAGGCTCGACGATGCGGTCGCGGTCGGTCGGAAGGCCGATGCCGTTGTCCTCGACCACTATCGCAACACGCTCCCCATCATCGTAGATTCTAACGCCGATTGCGCCTGCGAATTCCTCTCCGGCCTGGGCTCCCTCCGCTTCCACTGCTTCGACGGCGTTCTTCAGCACGTTCGTCATTGCCTGACCAATCTGGTGTCGGTCGCACTGGATTGCGCGTTCGGAGAGGTCGTCGGTCGAAACGCCGAAGGCAATATCTGGATGCGCGACTTCCTGCAGGAAAACGGCCTGCCGCACGAGGTCCACGGCATCCTCGCTTCGGAAAACCGGCTTGGGAAGTCGAGCGAATGAGGAAAACTCGTCGACCATTTTCCTGAGATCGCCGACCTGGCGTACGATTGTGCTCGTAAGTTCGTCGAATAGCTCCCCGTCGTCGGCTTCGACCTGCTTGCGATAGCGGCGTTTCAGGCGCTCCGTTGCCAGTTGAATCGGTGTCAGCGGGTTCTTGATCTCATGCGCGATCCGGCGCGCAACATCTGACCATGCGGCCTGTCTCTGGTCGAGAAGCTGACGGGTGATGTCCTCGAAAGTGATGACATGCCCGCTTGAACCAGGAGCCACCTTGACCGCGAGTGTCAACAGATCGCCGCCCGCCGCGTGGCTGACGATCGCTCGCTCCTGTCCTTCGCGCACCATGCGGGATATTTCCGGAGAAAGCGTATCCAGAGGTTGCCCGATCAGCTCCGCTGGCTCTTCATCATCTGCCGCGCTTTCGGCCTCGCTCAGCAGCGCCTGCGCGGATCCGTTCACCAGCAGCACGCGGCTGTCTTCGTCGACCGAGATGACTCCGGCGGTCACCGAGTCGAGCACCGCTTCCATGAAAGCGCGGCGTTCGTCGATCTGACGGTTGGCACTGACAAGAGCGTGCGTCTGCTTTTCCAACTGCGCGGTCATGCGGTTGAAGGCGCGGTTGAGCAGGCCGATTTCGTCCGAACCTGTACGCCCCTCCACCCGAAGCGCAAAATTGCCTGCCCCGACCTTGCGCGCGGCGCCGACAAGATCGGTGAGCGGTTCGACCTGTCGGTCGGCAAAGCGCAGCGCAAACCAGACCGCCAACCCGACGAGCACGAGACTCATCGCGACCAGAGCGATGTTGAAGCGCAGTTGCAGGCCGCGCGCTTCGCTGGTGAGAGTATCGTAGGCCGTGCCGATCGCCTGCGCGCGTTCCCACGAATTGAACATCGTCTCTTCGGTTGTGCGTGCGTTGTACAGATATACCCCTGCGTCGCGGTCAATCGGCGCGATGGCCGCGATACGTTCGCCGCTGCCCTCGACCACAACAAATTCGCCGGCATCCAGACGAGGCAAGGCCGCGGTGCTGAAGGCCAGTGGGCTGTTGTCTTCCATCAGGTTCATGATCGCGGCGGTGCGCAAGCTGCCGTCAGTCATCCGCTGCAGAATCGCGCTCTCGCTGATCTCGCGACCCTGGGCCTGAAACGCATAGAAATCGGGAAAATCAGGATCGGTGATAGGCACACGGCGCAGGATGTCCCCCATATCCACGGCCATCGTGATCGTGTGCTGTTCGACGTCGCGCTGGTTCGCATCATAATAGCTCTGCGCGAGGGCATTGGCGTTTTCGAGCAATCCGCGCGATTCGTCGGAGAACCAGAAAGCGACCCCAGTCTGGAAGAGGAAGGCGGCAAATCCCGCCACCAGCAACGTTGGCACCGCGGCGACGATCGAGAAGAAAAAGACGAGGCGGACGTGAAGGCGCGCTGTGCTGCCCGCCGCCCGTCTCATGGCCATGCGACGACCGATCAGAACGAGAATTGCGAGAGCAGGTATAAGAACTGCGACCAGCAGCAGCGAAACTTGCAAAGCTGGCAATCCGCCCGAATCCTTCGGCTGACCGGAATACGCGAAGTAATTCCCGATAACCGCCGCGATTAGAGCCAGTCCGGCCAGCCATTCCAGCCAGCGGAACAGGTTGTTGCGACGCGAAGCGACGACAAATTGGCGCCACCAGCGCGGCGTCGAACGAGAGAACTCGCCCTCGCCTGCGGCTTCCTCATGAACCGGGGCTTCCGGTGAGTTTGCTGTGACGCCGTCCATCCTTGCGCCGTTACACCGCTACTGTTGTAAAGACGCAAGCCAAAAGTGACATTTTAGCCGCAGTGGTGCGTTAGAGCGGTCTGGCGAAGCGATCAGGCTCGATTTCGAGTTCGCCGATCCGTTTGCGCAGTGTGTTGCGGTTGATGCCCAGAAGCTTGGCAGCGCGCAGCTGATTGCCCCCGGTCCGGCTCAGCGCATGTTCGATCAATGGTTTCTCGAACGCGGCAACCGCGCTGGCATAGAGCGTACCGGCAGCAGGTTCCTCACGCGCCAGCCATGCTTCTAGCGCGGCGGCAATCCCCCCCTTCTGAGCTTCACCCGGCGAAGGCGCTTCGGATCCCAGGATGTCGTCGAGTGCATCGGAGTCGATAACATCTTCCCGGCTCATCAACGCAAGGCGGTAGATGACATTGCGCAGCTCGCGCACGTTACCGCGCCAGCTGCGTGCTTCGAGCTGCTCGACAGCCTCACTGGTCAGTTGGCGGCGAGGCAGGCCATCTTCGACGGCCTGGGCCAGGAAATGCTGTGCGAGAACTTCGATATCTTCGCGCCGCTCGCGCAAGGGGGGCAGCTCGATGGGGACGACATTGAGGCGATAATACAAATCTTCACGAAAGCTGCCTGCCGCGATCATCGGGCCCAGATCGCGGTTGGTCGCGGCGATGATGCGGACGTTGACAGCGATCTCCTGACGTCCGCCAACGCGGCGAATGCGTCCTGATTGCAGGGCCCTCAACAGGCGGGTCTGCGCTTCGGCAGGCATGTCCCCGATCTCGTCGAGGAACAGCGTGCCGCCATTGGCCTGCTCGAACTTTCCGATCGCCTGGGCAACAGCTCCGGTGAAGGCGCCTTTTTCGTGGCCGAACAACTCGCTTTCGACGAGATCGTGCGGAATTGCGGCGGTGTTGACCGCGACGAAAGGTCCGGTGCGACGGCTGCCCAGTTGATGAATGGCTTCTGCGACCAATTCCTTGCCCGTGCCGCTCTCGCCGGTCACCAGCACCGTCAGATCGTTGCGCAGTACGCGGGTGATCATGCGATAGACGCCCTGCATCGCCTGACTGCGACCAACCAGCGGCATGCCGTCGCCACCCGTTTCAGGTGAGACATCTCCGTCGCGAACGCGCGAGCCCGCTGCCTGACAGACGGCGTTGACGAGATCGTCGAGATCGAAGGGCTTGGGGAAGTATTCGAAAGCCTCGTTATCGCTGGCTCGGACAGCTGTATCGAGCGTATTCTGAGCCGAAAGTACGATGATCGGCATCTCTGGCGCGACTTCGCGTACTTCGCCCAAGGTTGCGAGGCCATCGCCATCCTCAAGGACGACGTCGGTCAGCATCACGTCAAAATTGTTCGTGGAAAGCCGTGAGTCGCGTTCGCTGATGCTGGTGCAGCGCACAATGTCGAAGCCCTCGTCTTCGAGTGCAGCGATGATAACCGTGGCAATCGCGGTGTCGTCTTCGACCAGAAGCAGGGTTCCCGGCATGTCTTTTCCGGCTCCTAGCTCTTGGCGTTTCTGGCGAGCGGCAGGTGCAGACGGAAATGGGTCATCCCAGCGCGCGCATCGCGATCGTGGCTGATCGAGCCATTCATGTCGCGCACCAGCTTGCGCACGAGTGCTAGTCCCAGCCCCTGGCCCGACTTCTTGGACGTGACGAACGGCTCGAACACGTGGTCGCGCATGGCGGGTTCGATCCCCGCGCCGTTGTCACTCACTGTGATTTCAACCGGTACGCGTACGGCGCGCCCGAACCGGATCGCGCTGAAGGCGAGACCGCTGACGAAGCGTGTACGCACGATGACTTCCCCACGCGCGCCGGCCGAAGCCGCGTCGCGCGCATTCGAAATGAGGTTGATAAGCACCTGCTCCAGCGCGTCGCGATTGGCCCAGATCGGCGGGATGGAGGGATCGAACTCTTCCTTGATCTCGACGGATTTGCCGCCTGCTGCACGAACGGTCGCTATCGCAGAGCGAATGGCCTCGTGCGGGTTGCACGCGGCGGCGGGCTCGGAGCTGCGCGAACCCAGCTGCTGCATCCGGTCGATCAGCCGCGCAATCCGGTCGACCTCGTCAGTGATCATTCGGGCAAGTTTCTTATCGGCATGTGGTAGCTTGCGCGCCGCCAGCTGCCCCGCCCCGCGAATGGCGGCCAAAGGATTCTTGATCTCATGCGCCAAAATCGAGGGCGCGCCTAGCGAGGAGGCAAGTTCGTCGTCGCTGCCGGTCTCGTCGTGTCCGACCTCCGACAAGGTAACCACCCTCCAGCCAAAATAGCCAGCAAGCGGGGAAACCGTAAGATTGACGCGCTTTTCAACTTCGCCTGCATGGATCCGCAAGTCACGTGCGACCAGCGCAGCATCGGCGGTGTCGATCCGGCTTTCTACGCGGGGGTCGAGCGGACCGATCACATCTGTCAGGCGCCGTCCAACAAGTCGTTTTGCGCTGCGCCCGAGCATGTTTTCAGCGGCGTGATTGGCTTCGGCGATATGCGCATTCTGATCGACCAACAGTAATGCAAACAACAGCCCTGCCACCTGCGCTGAAGCATCGGGGCGTGAAGGGTCGAAGCTCGACAGGTCAGGCCCGTCTTCCGAGCGCGCTGTGGCCATCGTCAAGCGGCTTTGGCGGTGCGGTTGAGGAACGGTTCGTAGAACCGCTCGATCTCGTCCAGCACCTCTTGGGGATCGTCGATGAAATTGGCCTTGTTGCGAAAGTCCGCGCTGCCATGCATCCCTTTGGTATACCAGCCCAGATGCTTGCGTGCGATCTTGGTCCCCACGTTGCGACCATAATGGTCGAGCATCCGGTGATAGTGCTCAACCAACGTCGCATATTGCTCGTCGAAACTGGGCGTCGGGATGCTTTTGCCGGTGCGCCACCAATGCATGACCTGGCCGAGCAGCCATGGCTTGCCGTAGGCGCCGCGCCCAATCATCAGGCCATCGGCGCCCGACTGTTCAAGAGCCTGGGCCGCATCCTCGATCGTGCAGATATCGCCGTTGACGATCACGGGGATGTTTACCGCGTCTTTCACCTTGCGGATGAAGGACCAGTCGGCGCTCCCCTTGTACATCTGGTTGCGTGTGCGCCCGTGGACGGTGATCATCTTCACGCCCAGATCCTCGGCAATCCGGGCCATTTCAGGTGCATTAAGGCTCTGGTGGTCCCAGCCCATCCGCATCTTTACCGTGACCGGCACATCGACAGCTTTCACAGTCGCTTCCATCAGCTTGGTCGCGAGAGGAACCTCGCGCATCAGCGCGGAGCCTGCGAATTGGCCCACGACCTTGCGGACAGGGCAGCCGAAATTGATGTCGATAATCGCTGCGCCGTTGGCTTCCTGAAGCTTGGCGGCCTCTGCCATGGAGCCGGGATCACAGCCGACCAGCTGCATCGAGACCGGCTCCTCGGTCTTGTCCCACTCCGCCTTCTGCACGGACTGTCGGGTTTCGCGGATTGCCGCTTCGCTGGCGATCATCTCGGTCACGTTGAGACCCGAGCCATAGCGGCGCACAAGCGTCCGGAAAGGCATGTCGGTCACGCCTGTCATCGGCGCGAGCAGCACCGGTTCGTCGATCGTGACGGGGCCAATCTGGATCGGCTTCAAAGCAGGAGGGGTGGGAAATTGATTCATAGCAGTTGCCTAAATATTGGGCACGCCAATAGTGGATTGCGCAATATCCGTCCAGTCCCTAAGCGCGAGCCAATCTATGGCGCAGAGCCCTTCCCTCCCTCCTTTCGCCGCCGTGGTGGTTGCCGCAGGCAAAGGCCTGCGTGTTGGCGGTGAGACGCCCAAGCAGTTTCGCGAATATCGGGGAAAACCTCTGGTCCGGCACTCGGTCGAACGGTTGCTGGAGGCCGGAGCCGCTCCTCTGATTGTTGTGGTGGCCGAAGGTGCCGACCCCCATGCCGATACCGCGCTTGAAGGGTTGAGTGGCTATACGCTCGTTACTGGAGGTGAGACACGGCAGGAATCGGTTCTCGCCGGGCTTGAGAGCCTTGTCGATAGCGCTCCAAAACATGTGCTGGTTCACGATGCTGCGCGCCCTGACCTGTCCGGTGAAGTGATTGCGCGTCTGCTCGAGGCGCTCGGCGACCACGCGGGTGCAATACCCGTCCTTCCCGTGGTCGACAGCCTCGCTGTCGCCGGCGCGCAAGGTACGATGGAGGGCAAAGCGGAACGCGAGAGTTTGCGGCGTGTGCAGACCCCGCAGGCATTTCGCTATGCCGATATTCTCAAGGCCCACCGTTCGTGGCCGGGTACTCCCGACGCGGGCGACGATGCACAGGTCCTGACGACAATCGACTGTTCGGTTGCACTCGTGCAGGGTGACGAATCCTTGAGGAAAATCACTTTTGCGGAAGACCTGATGGAAACGATAATCGTCCCTCCCATGCGCGTCGGACAAGGTTTTGACGTTCATCGCCTCGTCGAAGGTGAAGAATTGTGGCTGTGCGGGATTAAGCTCGACCACAGCCACGGTCTCTCCGGACACTCGGATGCAGATGTCGCACTCCACGCGATCACCGATGCCGTGCTCGGCGCGGTGGCCGAGGGAGATATCGGTACTCACTTCCCACCCAGCGACCCGCAATGGGCGGGAGCGCAGTCGGGGCAGTTCCTCGAACATGCAGTAAAGCTGGCAAGCGAGGCGGGCTACGTGCTCGGCAATATCGACCTGACTATTATCTGCGAAGCGCCCAAGATCGGTCCACACCGCACTGCGATGCGCGAAAAGGTCGCGGACTTGACCGGTCTTCAGCAAAGCGCAATCAGCATCAAGGCAACAACCACGGAACGCCTGGGCTTCACGGGGCGCGGCGAAGGAATTGCGGCGCAGGCCTTGGTGATGCTCACCGCGATTTAGAACCAAGGAGTTGGGATGATGAGACTGACCAAATCGGCGCTGGCTACGGCCCTCGGCACTGCCGCGCTTTTCGCCAATTCCCCTGCCACGGCGCAACCCGCGGATATTGATCCCCAGATGGTGTCTGCTGCAGCGCGCTATGCCCTGCCCGTCGCGTTCGACGGTTTTGTCGAACGGTGTTCTGCCCGGCTCGATCCGGCCGGTTATGCGCTGACCAATCGCAATGCCATTCGCGCGAAGTTTGCCGATGGTGTCGACGAAGCGTGGCCCGAAGCGCGTCAGGTGTTGATGCAATTCGGGGCCGAGGAAGCCGGAGATATGGGCGCAGTTTTCGAGATGCTCGACGATGCGGAACTTCGGCCGTTCGTCGATGGACTGATCGAAGGTCTCGTCGCGCAGGAGATCAAGCCCGACGATTGCGGCATGATCGAGCGAGGCCTCGAGATTGTTGACCCTCTGCCTGCGGACAACGTGGCCGAGATGGTCGGTTTCCTTTTCGAAATAGGTGTCGCCGAAGATGCTCAGGATGCTGACGGGATGCCTGTCCAGTGAGCGAGTATCTGCTTTCCGATGACATAACCGAACTCGCCGCACGCGTCGTAGCGCAGAATGCCGCTGCCGGACGCAAGGTGGTGACCGCCGAAAGCTGCACCGGGGGCATGGTCTCCGCAGCGATCACGGAAATCCCTGGTTCGTCGGCAGTCCTCGACCGCGCGTATGTGACCTATTCCAACGAAGCCAAGATGGAAGCGCTCGGCGTGGCGCAGGACATCATCGAGACTTTCGGTGCAGTCTCGGTCGCTTGTGTCTGGGCGATGGCCTGTGGTGCGCTGGAACGCTCGGATGCCGATGTCGCGGTCGCAATCAGCGGGGTGGCCGGACCGGGCGGCGGCACGCAGCTCAAGCCGGTGGGTACAGTCGTTTTCGCGCGAGCCTATCGCAACCAGACCGGCGAACCCGAAGGCGAACTCAAGCATTTCGAAGGCGGCGATGGCCCCGGAGGACGCGCCGCTATCCGGCGTCAGGCGACGGTTTGTGCGCTGGAGTTGTTATTGCCGTAAAGTTCGTGTGCACGCTGCTCGAAAGCGGCCACCATCTTGCGAAAGGCGCGGTCGAAATATTGACCTGCCAATGCCTGAAACACGCGGTTCTTGAACTGGAAGTCGACGAGGAAATCTATCTCGCAGCTATTTTCGTCGATCGGACGGAAGGTCCAGATATTGTCTAGGTCTTCGAGCGGACCGTCGACATAGTGGACGGCGATTTCGTTCGGTCGGTTCTTGGTCACGCGCGACGTAAAGCTTTCGCGGATGGACTTGAAGCCTACAACCATATCCGCGACCATCTCGGTTTCACTGTCGGAGCGCACTCGCGTCGCGATGACCCAAGGCAGAAACTCGCCATAGCGTTTGACGTCGGCCACGAGGTCGAACATCTGCTCGGCGCTGTAAGGCAACCTGCGGGTTTCGCGAATGCCGACCATCAGACAGCCAGTCGATCTTTTTTGCGCAGCTTTTCTTCTCGCGCCTTGCGCATCTGCGCAAAGTCGTCGCCCGCGTGATAACTCGACCGAGTAAGTGGGCTTGAGGCGACCTGGAGGAAGCCCTTGGCGCGCGCGATCGATCCATAGGCGTCGAAAGCCTTGGGGGTAACGAATTCCTCGACTTTGGCATGTTTGGGCGTTGGCTGCAGATACTGGCCCATCGTGATGAAATCGACTTCGGCGCTTCGCATGTCATCCATGACCTGATGGACTTCCAACCGCTGTTCACCCAGTCCCAGCATAACTCCGGACTTGGTGAAGATGAGCGGATTGTGCGCCTTCACTTCCTCTAGCAGCCGCAACGACGCATAATAGCGAGCACCCGGCCGGATCGTGGGATAGAGCCTCGGCACCGTCTCGAGATTGTGATTGAAGACATCGGGCCCCGCTTCGCAGATCGCCTCGATCGCCGGGCGCATCTTGCCGCGGAAATCGGGGGTGAGGATCTCGATTGTCGTGTCGGGCGTATTGCGGCGCAGCGCTTCGATCACTTTGACGAACTGCCCTGCCCCGCCATCGGGCAGGTCGTCGCGGTCGACACTGGTGATGACGATATGCTCAAGCCCCATCTTGGCGGCGGCCACCGCCGTGTTCTCCGGCTCCATCGGATCGACCGCACGCGGCATGCCGGTCTTCACGTTGCAGAATGCGCAGGCGCGCGTGCAAACATCGCCAAGGATCATCACCGTCGCGTGCTTCTTGGACCAGCACTCGCCGATATTGGGGCACGCGGCCTCTTCGCAAACCGTGTTCAGGTTCAATTCGCGCATCAGTTTGCGCGTTTCGTTGTAACCCTGACTCACCGGGGCGCGGACGCGGATCCAGTCGGGCTTGCGCTGGCGTGGGGGGCGCCCGCCGTCCTTGGGGCTGTCCGGGGCATTGGAGAGGTCGTTCATACCAAGCCATCTAATCACACAGAGCGCTCCCCGCAACCGTGCGAAAGGCTGGCTTGAGCGAGTGGCCATCCCTGTGGAAAGCCGCAGGGGCCGCAGAGCGTTGCCTTGTTTGCAATCAGCGTTCTACGTAAGGCAAATCCATGTTCGAGACCGCGATCCAGACCTTTACCTCCCCGGTGGTTCTGTTCTTCGTTCTCGGCCTCTTCGCCGCGTATGTTCGCTCCGACCTCGCGATCCCCGAACCCATCGCCAAGGCGATGTCGCTGTATCTGATGGCGGCTATCGGTTTGAAAGGCGGGGTGGCGGTCGCCAAGTCCGGGATCGACGGGACTGTTATCGCGGCATTGGCGGCGGGGATTGTGGCGGGGTTCGTGTTGCCTCTGTTCGCCTATGTCGTCCTTAAGAGCTTCGGGAAGCTCGATCGCATAAATTCTGGCGCGGTCGCAGCGCATTACGGCTCGATCAGCGTGGTCACTTTCGTAACTGCCGGCGAAATCCTGACAGGCCAAGGGCGAGAGCCGGGCGGCTTCATGGTCGCGGTGATGGCCGCGATGGAAGCGCCTGCGATCCTTTCCGGCCTGATGCTGGCACGCGGCGCGGGCAGCAAGTCCGGCACGCAATCGACCGGCGAGATGTTGCACGAGGTGTTCACAAATTCGTCGATCGTCCTGCTGCTAGGCGCGTTTGCAATAGGGATGTTGGGCGGTGCTCAGGGTTTTGCCGAGGTCTCGCCCTTCTTCGAAGCGGGCTTCAAGGGCGTGTTGTGTATCTTCCTTCTCGACATGGGGCTCATCGCCGCCCGCCGTATGATGGATTCGCGCGCTGTCACATGGAGGCTTGGTGTTATCGCGATCTTCCTGCCGATCGTGAACGGTGCGGCTGGAACGGCGCTGGGCATAGGGATCGGCCTCGATGCCGGATCTGCTGCTGCGCTTGGCGTTCTGTGTGCCAGCGCCAGTTATATTGCGGTACCCGCTGCGATGCGCCTGGCCTTGCCGGAGGCTGATCCGGGGATCTACCTGACGATGTCGCTTTCCATCACGTTTCCGTTCAACGTGCTTATCAATATCGGCCTTATCAGCGCCTTTGCCGCGATGCTGACCGGCGCAGGAGGAGCGACGCCATGATCGAAACAGTCATACGTAAGCGGATCGAGATACTCGCAGACAAGGCGCTTCAGAAACGCGTGACCGATGCTATCGACCGTGCCGGAATAACCGGGTGGACCATCGTGCCTGTCACCAGCGGGAGAGGCAGAGAAGGTCACTGGCGCGAAGAGAGCGTGATGGGCACCGACAAGGTCTTCGTTCTGACGATAGCTGCGGAAGACAAGGCGATGGCGCTTGCCGAAGAGCTCGCTCCCATGCTTACGGACCTTGGATTCATCCTGTCCATGTGGGATGTCCAAGTGATCCGGGGAGAGCGCTTCGATTAGCGCGCTCTCCCTTCCAAGGAGAGTTACCTATGCCCGAATTCGCCGAGTTGCTCAGAGGCTATCGACGCTTTCGCGAGGGCACCTATCCACGACAGAAAGCGCGCTTCGATGAAACCGTCGAGGAGGGACAACATCCAAAGCTGATGATCATCGGCTGCTCCGACAGCCGGGTGGATCCCGCGCAGATATTCGATGTGGATCCCGGCGAGATATTCGTGGTGCGTAATGTAGCAGCGCTCGTTCCGCCATTCGAAACGACGCCCGGCCTTCACGGCGTGTCGGCGGCTGTCGAATTCGCGGTGCAAATGCTTCAAGTGCGCCAGGTCCTCGTCATGGGTCACGGTCGATGCGGCGGGTGCCAAGCGGCGCTTTCGCAGACTTTCGAGAGTGCGACGCCGGGATCGGGCGGGTTCGTGGCCAACTGGATCAAGCTGCTCAGTGACGCGCGCGACGATGTGGCGCGGCGACACGGAACCGACGGACGAAAGGCGGAGCTCGCGATGGAATTCGCTGCAATCCGTCAGAGCCTCGCCAATCTGCGCACCTTCCCGTGGGTGGTCGAAAAGGAAGAGGCGGGCACGCTCAAATTGCGTGGGGCCCATTTCTCGATCAAGGATGGTGTGCTCTACTCCCTCGACGAGGAAACCGGCGAATTCCTTCCCGAAGAATGAAGGGCGCCTGATTAAGCGCTTGCCCCGCCCTGCCCACATGTCCAATGAGCCAGTCCATGTCAGATATCGAACTCAAGAACATCGCCCTGCTCATCGACGCGGATAACACCACGCCTGACGGCATCGATCCGGTGCTGACCGTCATGGCCGAGCTGGGGCAGGTCAATATCCGCCGCGCCTATGGCAATTTTGCCAAGGACAATCTCTCCCGCTGGGACAAGATCACCAACAAATTCGGCATCCGTCCGCAACAGCAATTTGACGTGTCGAAGGGCAAGAACGCGACCGACATGGCGATGACCATCGACGCGATCGATCTGCTTTATCAGGGCAAGGTCGACGGCTTTGGAATCATGACGTCGGACAGCGATTTCACCCCTCTGGTCACGCGGCTGCGACAGGACGGGATCATCGTTTACGGTTTTGGCGAGGCGAAGACCCCGTCGGCGTTCAAGTCGGTTTGCACCCGGTTCATCGATATCAAGCAGTTGATCGCAACCAACGCAGCCGACCGGACCACGCCTTCGAGCAAGGATTCGGGCAAGTCGACTGGCAAATCGGTCGACGACGACCTGATCGAGCTGATTACCGCGGCCTATTCCGAGGCGAAACGCGACGAACAGGGCTACACCCGGCTCAGCCATGTCGGCCAGATCGCTGGCAATCGGTCCAGTTTCGATGTGCGCAATTATGGCTTCAAAAGCCTCAATGAGATGTTCTCGACGCTCGACAATTTCTCCCTCGAACGGCGAGACGACAACCAGATTTACGTCAAGCGACTACGCTGATCGCGGACAAAGAAAAGGGCGCTGGGACCAACGTCCCAGCGCCCTTTTTCGTGCCTTGCTGCGGATATCAGTTCCCGGCCATCTCCGGAACCGCCGGTGCGGCCGTGGTCGCCGCATCGACAGCGACTTCACTGGTCGTGCCGGCAAGCTGGTCCGCATAGGTCATCCAAAGCTTGGCGATTGGGACGCGTGGGCCCGACACCTGGCTCAGCGTCTCGCGAGCACCGTCGTAATTGCCGAGACCGATTTGTGCGATGCCGAGGCGGTGGAGCAGTTCGTTACGCTCGCCGCCAGGCATTTGAAGCGCGCGTTCATAGAATTTCACTGCCTTGTCGTATTCGCCATAGCTCAGGAACGTCGAAGCCGCAGCAACCACCGTATTCAGCGAAGCGCTCGCCGCGCTGGCATCGCTCTCGAGTGCCGGGAGATCGGCACGATCCTGTGCGACCCGGCTTTCGGCGGTTTGCAGCGCCTCTTCAAGGAAGAGGTTCTGACTCGTTACGTGTCCGGCAGCCTTACCTTCGTTGATGACGTCGCGGACTTCCAGCGGAAGGCGCCGCGGATCGGCTGCTTCGACGTAGTAATCGTAATCCGCCGCTTCTGAGAGCGCGCCAACGGCGCGGCTCAGGCGGAACAGGTCGAGCATCTGCGCGTCCTGAAACTGATTGAGATTACGCGCGATGTTCACCGCGTCCTGCCAGTTCTTGGGGCTGGGATAATCCGCCAGCCACAAGGCGAGCATGTCATAGACTTCGGGCTGTGCCTCGTTCTCGTACGCAACGGTAACGCCACGGCGATACCAACTCTCCTCGACCGGCAGACCCTCTGCCTTACGCTCGTCGATAGCGCGGTTGATGTAGTCAATTCCCGCACTGTAATCGCCGGCCGAGAAATATGTTTCTGCCATGGCGATTTCGAGATCGGATTGACTGATCGTTTCGGTGGAGAAATTGGCGTCGATCGCGCGCTCAAGAAAAGTACGCGCCAAGGTCAGGTCATTTTTCGCCACGGCCAACTGATAGCCAATGAAATTATAACGACCCAGTTGCTCGGCAGGAACGATGCCGCTGTCGAGCATACTCTGCATGCCCTTAAGCTGAAGATCCTGCGAATTTGCGCGAACGCCTGCATTGAAGACGAGCTGGCCGCCCCCGAGCTTTTCATCCGGAGATTCGAGCACGCCCAGAAGCGCTTCGAATTGACCCGTCATGCTGGCGATATCGGTGGATTCGTCCTTCATCGCCTCGTCGAGAGGGATGTAAGCTTCGCGAAATTCGTCGCTGTACTGGGCCTTCCTCGGCTTTTCGTCACGTTTGCGCTGGGCGCTGGCTTCTGCCGGGAACACGGCGGTCGCAACGACAGCCGAACCGGTCGCAAGGGCAATAGCCAGTGCGAGCGAAGAAGTACGCTTGCGCGAGAAAATGGTCGTCATGATTGGAGATCCTCCGGTGAGTGTCGCCGCGCGGCTTCCAGTCCCGGCGGCAGATTGAACTTTGTTGCGGCTCATTTAATCACACCGCATCTCATTGCAATTCTTACTAGACGAAACGGGCTGAACGAGGATTGAATGGCCCGCACGATTGGTTCGCAGGCGCGCAACAATCGTTCGAATGGGCGGGTGCATACCCCCGTATCGCGCTGGCCAGACCCCAAATGTGGAAAACGCTCCGCTTTTGCCCGATCCTGACCCGGTCGATGTAGCGAAACCGCTTTGCAATGCCTAGATTGGGGGTCACTCGCAAAGCCCCCGATAACAACACCAGAAACGGCCTGACTTTGAGCGACGACAACGACATTATCGACCCCAGCGCCCCCGGCTCCCCCGCCAGCGATTACGGCCGCATCGACATTGTCGATGAAATGAAGACCAGCTATCTCGATTACGCGATGAGCGTGATCGTCAGCCGCGCGCTTCCCGATGTGCGCGACGGGCTGAAGCCGGTACACCGCCGCATTCTTTACGCTTCCAAATTAGGCAATTTCGTCGCCGGGCGTCCCTATGTGAAAAGCGCCAAGATCGTTGGCGACGTGATGGGCGATTTCCACCCTCACGGCGATAGCGCGATCTACGACGCCCTGGCCCGCCTGACGCAGCCATGGTCGATGCGCGTGCCGCTTATCGATGGTCAGGGCAACTTCGGCTCCATGGATCCCGATCCGCCCGCCTCGATGCGCTACACCGAAGCACGGCTCGCTCGCGTTGCGGATACGCTGCTCGACGATCTCGACAAGGACACGATCGACTTCGTCGACAACTACGATGGCCGCAAGAAAGAGCCGTCGGTTCTTCCTGCGCGCTTTCCCAATCTGCTGGTCAACGGTGCAGGCGGCATCGCAGTCGGCATGGCGACGAACGTTCCGCCCCACAATCTGGGCGAAGTTATCGACGGCTGTTTTGCTTACATGGACGATCCTGCGATCACGTCCGAAGAATTGATCGAGTATATACCCGGCCCCGATTTTCCGACGGCTCCGTTGATCCTTGGCACGAGCGGCGCAAAGGCTGCCTACACGACTGGACGCGGGTCGATCCTGATGCGGTGCCGCCACGAAATCGAGACCGGTCGCGGGGATCGCGAAAGCATCGTCTTCACCTCGATTCCCTATCAGGTCGGCAAGGCCGGCCTTGTCGAAAAGATAGCCGACGCCGCCAAGGAAAAGCGGATCGAAGGCATCTCCGATATCCGCGACGAAAGTTCGCGCGCCGGCGTGCGGGTCGTCATCGACCTCAAGCGCGATGCGACAGCCGAAGTCGTGCTCAACCAGATCTGGCGCCACACCCCCGCGCAATCCAGCTTCCCGGCCAACATGCTCGCGATCCGTGGTGGGCGGCCCGAAACGTTGACGCTGCGCGACTTCATTCAGGCTTTCATCCAGTTCCGCGAAGAGGTCATCACCCGTCGCACCAAGTTCGAACTGAACAAGGCGCGTGAGCGGGCTCATATCCTGCTCGGGCTGGTCGTTGCGGTTTCCAACCTCGACGAAGTCGTGGCGATCATTCGCGGCGCGCCCAACCCGGCGACCGCGCGAGAACGCTTGCTCGCCAAGGAATGGCCGATCGGCGATATCGCTCAATATATTCGTTTGGTCGAAGCCATCGAACCGAGCGCGGACCAAGAGGGCGGCACGTACCGTCTCTCGGTGCGTCAGGTGAAGGCTATTCTCGATCTGCGGCTCCACCGCCTCACCGCTCTGGGCCGGGACGAAATCGGCGACGAGCTGAAGGAGCTGGCGGACGCGATCGAGGAATATCTCGCCATTCTCGCCGACCGCGTAAAGCTATACGAGGTCATGCGCGAGGAGCTCGAGGAAATCCGAGCGACCTATGCCACGCAGCGTATCTCCGAGATCGCCCCGGCTTGGGACGGGCTTGATGACGAGGATCTTATCGAGCGCGAGGAGATGGTCGTTACCGTCACCCATGGTGGCTATATCAAGCGCACGCCGCTGGACTCCTTCCGCGCGCAGGCTCGAGGCGGCAAGGGCCGTTCCGGTATGGCGACGAAAGATGAGGACGCAGTCACCGAACTGTTCGTCACCTCGACGCATAATCCGGTGTTGTTCTTTACCAATCTCGGACGTGTCTACCGCCTCAAGGTCTGGAAGCTGCCCGAAGGCGGGCCGCAGACGCGTGGGCGACCGATGGTGAACCTGTTGCCATTGGGCGACGATGAGAAGGTCACCAATGTCCTCCCGCTACCCGAGGACGAAGCCGAATGGGAACGCCTCGGCATCGTGTTCGCCACGCATCAGGGGATGGTGCGACGCAACTCGATGGACGCTTTCACCAATGTCCCCACGGCTGGCAAATACGCGATGGGCTTTGTCGAAGGTTCCGGCGATCGGCTGATCGGCGTCAAGTTGGTCGAGGAAAGCCAGGAAATCTTCCTCGCCAGCACCAATGGCAAGGCGATCCGCTTCGCTGCGACAGATGCGCGAGAAACCAAGAGCCGCACCGGGATCGGCGTTCAGGGCATGGGGCCAAAGGGCGATATCGAAGTCGTCAGCTTGGCCGTGCTCAATCCGACCGGCACGACGGTCGAGGAGCGCGAAGCCTATCTGCGTGCCGCTCCGTGGAAGAACAACGAAGCTGTGTCGGAACTTGCGCCGGAGCGCATGGAGGAGATGAGCGAGAAGGAACAGTTCATCCTCACCATCTGCGCACGCGGCTTTGGCAAGATCAGTTCCAGCTTTGAATATCGTGTCACCGGACGCGGCGGGAAAGGCGTGGTCAATATCGGCGAACCTTCGGAGAAGGATCGCAACGGCCCCGTCGTCGCCAGCTTCCCGGTCACCCATGGCGACCAGATTATGCTCGTCACCGACCAGGGCAAACTCATCCGTCTGGGCATCCAGTTCCGCCACCTCGTCGAAAACGGTTTCGAAGAGCACAAGGGCTGGGCAATCTATGGTCGCAGTTCATCGGGCAACCGCCTCTTCAACGTCGCCGATAACGAAAAGATCGTCAGCGTGGCTCGGATCGACGAAACCGAAGAGCCCGAGAACGAGGCCGAGGAAGCAGTCGTCGAAGAGATGGTCGAGCGTCGCGGTGGCGGAGATGAAACTGCGCCAGACACCACGATGCATTCGGACAAGAACGAAGGCGAAGACCCGCCCGAATAATCACCGGGCGGGCAATTCGCCCCTCAGCGTCTGCGCAACTCCCGTCGCGATCATCAGCTGGCCTGCATAATAGAGCGGCCAGACGAGGATGTCGGGTAGTGGCGCGAGGTCGTATGGCCCCATCCGACCGAATATCAGCCAGTCGCTGACGACGAAGAGCAGCGCACCGAGCCCGACCCGGTAGCGAGGGAAGCGGCTGGTCCAGGCCGCGGCGGCCATCGCACCGAGCGTGATGGCGTAGATCCCGACGTAGAGGTCTGCGCTGAGCACCCATGACAATACTGGCACCACGACCAGAAGCACCGCGCCCAGCAGTTTTTGGCTTAATGTCGGCTGCTCTCGGCGATTGCGCATGTAAAGCACCACCGCCACGATGTGCGAGGCAGCAAACAACGCCCCGCCCACCTGGAACCACAACTCCAACGCCATGTCGGCCAGAGCGGAAAGCGCGAGTGCTCCCACCAGCAGCTTACCGTCGAAACCCGGCGCGCGATATGCCGCGTAAATAGCCAGAAATCCGACGCCCGCCCCTTTGAGCAGGATCAGGTAGGTCCCGCCGATCGGATTGTTCCACAAGAAGTAGTAGGCAAGCGCGGCAGCGATACCGAGCAGCAGCCACGGACGGTGTTCGACCAGTGCACGTTTTGGCATTATCTCTCTCTATTCAGCCGCTGACTTGCATTTCATGCATCGGTTGTCAGGCCGATTGCACTCACGTCGTGATCGCTATGCTGCTAACCCTTCGGGGACACAACAGGGGAGCGCGTGATGACCCACAAAGACTGCGCCGTAGAACTCGACCCCGCACGCCTGAAGCGAGCCGTAAGGCAAGTGGAATGGCGCGACCTCACCCAAATGAGCCTGGCCGGCGGACTGCTCGAGGTGTTGCACCCCGTACCGTGGCTGATCGCCGCCCTCACCCTTTTCCACCTCGGCTGGTGGCCATTGGCGGTGCTGGCGGAGTTCATGTTCTTCCTCACCGCGCTGCGCCTCAATCACGAGGCAATCCACCACAATCTCGGCTTCAGCGCGAAGGGCCACAGGCGGGTGCTGCATGGTCTCAGCCTCGTCATGCTCGGGAGCAACAACAGCGTCGCCTTCAACCACCTGCGGCACCACCGGCATATCAACACCGAAGCCGACCTTGAGGGCAAGGCGGGGCGGATGAGCCTGTGGCAGGTGCTGCTCTATGGTCCGCTTTTCCCGCTGGAATGTCACTGGGCGGCCATGACCGAAGGCGGACCTGCTTGGCGACGTCGGGTAATGATCGATCTGGCGCTCAACATGGTGCTGCCCGCATTGGCGCTGGGTCTGGGCCTTGGTCTCCTGTGGTGGCATTGGCTGACCATGCTTGCAGCACAGTGCTTCACCGCGCTGTTCGCGGTGTGGATCACCCATCGCGGTTGTGACGACAGCGCGCTGGTGGCGCGCACCCAACGCGGGCGGATGGTGAATGCGGTGAGCTACAATATGTTCTTCCACCTCGAACACCACCTGTTCCCCGCCGTGCCGGTCAGCCGCCTACCGGAACTCGCCGAACGGCTGGAGCGGATCGAACCAGCCTTCGCCCGCGCGATCCGGCCCGTCGTGGGCCGCTGATCGTCGCTCGCATTGCGCCATCGGGGTGCAGCGCCTAAATGCTGCGCCCTATGGCACATGATGTTCACATAATCGGCGGCGGTCTCGCAGGCAGCGAAGCGGCATGGCAACTCGCGCAGCGCGGCGTGAAGGTGCGGCTTTCTGAGATGCGCGGTTCGGGCGAGATGACCCCTGCACACCAGACCGACGGGCTGGCAGAGCTGGTCTGCTCGAACTCTTTCCGCTCCGACGACGACACCAAGAACGCGGTTGGCCTGCTCCACCACGAGATGCGCGAACTCAACTCCATCGTCATGCGCGCTGGTGAAATTGCGCGCGTGCCTGCGGGCAGCGCGATGGCCGTGGACCGCGACGTTTTCAGCGAAGAAGTCGAGAAGATCCTCCGCGAGCATCCCAATGTCGAGATCGTGCGCGAGCGGGTCGACGCCCTTCCCGGAGCGGGCCTGACCATCGTCGCGACCGGCCCCCTGACCGCACAAAGCCTCGCTCAAAGCATCGTCGGCGCGACCAGCGAGGAGCGGCTCGCGTTTTTCGATGCCATCGCTCCTATCGTTCATCGCGACAGCATCGATATGTCGAAATGCTGGATTCAGTCGCGCTGGAACAAGCGGACCGAAGCCTCGAATGAGGATGGCGACTACATCAACTGCCCGATGACCAAGGAGCAGTATCTCGCCTTTCACAAAGGCCTGATCGAAGGCGAAAAGGGTGAGTTCAAGGATTGGGAGAAAGATACGCCCTATTTCGACGGGTGCATGCCGATCGAAGTGATGGCCGAACGCGGGGTCGAGACCCTGCGCTATGGACCGATGAAAGGCGTCGGGCTCGACAATCCATACGACACGACCGAAGAACATCCGCAGGGTCGCTGGCCGTATGCCGTCGTGCAACTGCGCCAGGACAACAAGCTGGGCACCTTGTGGAACATGGTCGGCTTCCAGACGAAGCTGAAATATGGCGCACAGGTGGAGCTGTTCCGGACCATTCCGGGTCTCGAAAACGCCGAATTTGCGCGGCTGGGCGGCCTGCACCGCAACACCTTCCTCAATTCTCCCAATGTGCTCGACCGCCAGTTGCGACTAAAGGCCGCGCCGCATATCCGCTTCGCCGGTCAGGTAACCGGATGCGAAGGCTATGTGGAAAGCGCGGCGATCGGTCTGGTCGCAGGGATGATGAGCGCGGCGGAGCTTGCCGGTGAGGACTGGCGTCCCCTGCCCGCTACGACAGCGCTCGGCGCGCTGCTCAGCCACATCACCGGCGATGCCGATGCGGCAACGTTTCAGCCCATGAACGTCAATTTCGGCCTCTTCCCACCCCTGCACGAGGTGAAGAAGAAGCAGCGTAAGGAAGCCTACACTTCACGCGCAAAGGCCGACCTTGCGCAGTGGGTTAGCGAGACGAAGGCAAGCGTCCCCGCCTGAGGCGCAGTCAGCACCGGCAGGCAGGCTTCTTCTTTCGCGGCTTGGGCGCGGAGGTTGCAAACTCCGCTTGTGTCAGTTCGAGATCGGCATCGGCGTCCATTTCCGCGAACCGATCCGATGTCGTGACCGCCCATTCCTCGAACGTCAGCAGGTTGTTGCCGTCGATATCGAGCCTCCGAAAGCCGTCGGAACGGCTCGAGAGCATCTCGTTTCGGGTGATCTTGCGGTCACGGTTGCGGTCGTAACGCAAGAAACGGCGCTCTTCGCGCGTCAGCTCGCTCGCTTCTGGCGGTGCTGGACCAACCATGTTGCCCGGATCGACTTCGGGCAGTTCGTCAGGAGCGACTTCCGCGACCTCTTCGACCTGCGGCGGTGGCGGCGCGTTCTGCTCTACTTGCGCGCGGCCTTGCCACCAGAACATTCCCACCCCGGACAGGACCAATCCTCCGAAAACACCAACTATAGCTTCGCGCATTACGACCCCTCGTTATTTTCGCGATATTTGAAAGTTATACGAACTTAGCGACCAATGAAACCCGCCCTCAGAGCGGTCAGCGCCGCACCGCGTCCCTCCATCAAAGGCCGCCCCCCTCGCGCCAGCGAACGCTGAGACAGAGCATCGAGAATTGCAAGCCCGCGCAGGGGACGCGCAAGACCGGGTCCACGTGGCAAATCACGGGCCAGTCCCAATAGCGCCTCACGCTCCGCGCCCTCGCTCACATGCAGGCCTGCATCGACGAGTGCCCAGCGCATGGCCGCGCCTTGGACCGGTTCGGTAGCGCCCATGCCGGACATCCTTGCCAGTGCCTCGAACGGAGCCGCTCTGCCCTCTGCGAAACGTTGCACTGCATTGCTTTCCAGAGCCTCGCCCAGCATTTCCTCCCAGCCATCGATCAGCGCAACAAGCGCGCTTTCCTGACCGCTCCAGGCGGAGCCGATCCTGTCGAGCACAGCGTCGCCGCTCGGACGCTGCTCCACTGGCAGACCCAGCTGGTCCCGCCACCATGCAAGCCGCATCTGGCCCAGCATCGGTTCACTTGTCGCGGCGACGATGCGGGCAATTCGGGCATCGAGTTCAAGGAATACGGTTAATGGCTCGCGCAGAACTGCCGGAGTGTGCGCCACAGCCAATTGCAATTCAGGTGAGAGGTTTTCGCTGTGTTCGCCATCCATAAGGCTTGCCGCTAGCCGAGGTTAGGCGGGGTCTGTCAAGCCGGGTTGCCACAACTGCCTCAGCGGGTGCGAGTAAGTATTCGCAGTTAAGGGTCGATATATTCGGTAAGGTTCCGTTTACCATGAGGGTTGGGAAAGCGCTTACCCTCCATAGGCTATCCCCAATGTCCAATAGACGAATTTCGCACCAATCCGTGCCGGAATGACCGCGAGGACCGATCCATATGGGCCATGAAACCGAAAAGCTTTCCTTCTTTCGCCGCCTAGCGAAAGACGTAACGGCAAACACCGTGGTGATCTCGGCCGCAGCGCTTGTCCCGCTGATGGCGATGGTCGGTGGTGGCGTCGATGCGAGCCGCTATTACATGACCTCCACGCGACTGCAGGCTGCCTGCGACGCCGGCGCCCTCGCCGCACGCCGGGCAATGGACGATGACGACTTTACCGGCGAGCACAAGCAGATCGGCCGCAACTTCTTCGATCAGAACTTCGAAGATGGCCAGTTCGGGCTCGAGGAACTTGCTCGCGATTACTCCGCAACCCAGGATGGCGAGGTCGTAGGCGCGGCAACCGGTACGCTTCCTTCGGTTATCATGGATGCCTTCGGCTACGATGAGTTTGAACTCGACGTCAGCTGCACCGCCGATATCAACATCTCGAACACCGACATCATGTTCGTGCTCGACGTCACCGGTTCGATGAACTGCCCCGCGACGGATACGGGTTGTTCGAACAATGGCAATGTCGAAGCCGCTGACTCAAAAATGAGCAACCTGCGCGATTCGGTGCTCACCTTCTACGACTCCGTCGAAGCGGCGACCTCCAACAACGCTCAGGTCCGCTACGGGATCATGCCCTATTCGAACCAGGTGAATGTCGGGGATTCGCTCAGCAGTGCCTGGATGGCGCAACGCCACACCTACCAGTCGCGCGAAGCCGACTGGGAAGTCACAACTTCGAGCGAGCCGACCTATGGCTACGTCACCAGCGGCACCGAATATCGCCGCACCGGCGGCGCTTATGGCTGGGACAACCAGAACCAGGAAAAGCTGTTTCGCTACTACGTCTCGAACTACGATCAATGCGCCGCGAAGACGTCGACGATGTACGACATCTATCACGACTCCAACGAAGCGAACTGGGTCCAGACTTCGCAATACGGGGTAGACCCGAGAGTTACGGAGTACAGAGCCCCGGTTCAGTACGAATATTACAGCTTCTCGCGAGGGACGTACTACAACGGTGGTCGCTGTGACCTTTATTTCGACTACTACCTTTACTGGGGTGACTCCGTCATCACCGTGACCGAGACCCGTGAACAGACGGGCACCGAGGAAGAAGAAGAACTCGAGTTCTACTGGGCCTACCGCGATGTCGAATTCGACCTCTCCGAAGTCTACAGCACTGGCTCACTCGTTGCTCCGACCGGTTGGGAAGAGGCTAACGAAACCCACGTCTGGAACGGCTGCATCGAAGAGGCCGATACGGTGGCCACGGCGAGCTGGAACCCGGTGCCGACCTCAGCCTACGATCTCGACATCGACCTGGTGCCGGCCACCGAAGCTGAGCGTTGGAAGCCGATGCTGCCTTCGCTGGTCTATCCGCGTTACGAAGACGGGACGACGAATGTCTATAATACGTCCTACTGGACCCGAAGCGAGGTCAGGACCAAGGTAGATAAGAACCAGCCCACCACCTACTGCCCGAAGGCAGCTCGCAAGCTCGAGGAATTCGACAGCAGAAGCGAGCTGCAGAGCTGGATCTCGGCCGCGAACGGCTTTGTCGCCCGCGGTGCAACCTATCACGATTTCGGCATGATCTGGGGCGCGCGCTTCATCTCGCCGGACGGCATCTTCTCGTCGGAGAACGCAACCGCGCCCAATGGCGATGCGATCTCGCGCCACATCGTGTTCATGACCGACGGTACGCAGGCCACCAACAATTACATTTACGGCCTGTATGGCGTCGAATGGTGGGATCGCCGCGTGACTACCGATGGCTCGCAATCGCAGATGGCAGACCGCCATGCGTCTCGCTTCCAGGCGGCATGCAAGGCTGCGCGCAACAAGAACATCTCGGTCTGGGTGGTCGCCTTCGGCACCGATCTGAGCCAGAACCTGATCGATTGCGCCACGCCCGGCCGCGCCTACCAAGCGAGCGACGCCGACGCGCTCGACGAGGCCTTCCGTGAAATCGCCGAGAAAATCTCTGCTCTGAGGCTGACCGACTGATGCGTATCAAACCGACACATCCGACCCACGGCAAACGCGCCAGTCGCCTTGCACGCGACACCCGCGGCGCGGCCGTCACGGAGTTTGGCTTCGTTGCCCCGCTCTTCATGATCATCCTCATGGGGGTCTTCGACGCCTCGCATACGACCTACACGACGGCACTGCTTCACGGGGCCATGCAAAAGGCCGGACGCGACCTGACGCTGGAAGATGCCGGCAGTCAGGAAGCGAACATCGACCAGAGGGTTATCTCCCAGGTGAAGAACGTCGTGCCGGACGAGGCGACGATCACGCTCGAAAAGCTGTCGCACTTCGACTTCGAAGATATCGGCGAGGCGGAAGAATACACCGACACCAATGGAGATGGCATCTGCAATTCGGGTGAGCCCTACGAGGATGCCAACAACAACGGCAGCTGGGATGCGAACCGCGGCGAAGACGGCATCGGCGGCGCGCGCGATGCGGTGCTCTACACCGCGATCGTGAGGTACGACCGCATGTTCCCCATGGCCGGACTAGTCGGCATGAGCGAACAGGTCGAGCTTCGCGCTTCGACCGTGTTGCGCAACCAGCCCTTCGATACTCAGGACACGACTGTCTCAACCGGGAATTGCCTCTGATGATCACTCGTACCTTGAAATCCGCCCTCGGCTTCGGTCGAAAACTTGCGCGCGACAAATCGGCCGTGGTCACGGTCGAACTCGCCTTCACCGCCCCGATTATTCTCGGCATGGGCCTGATGGGAACCGAAACCGCCTATTTCGCGATTTCGCACATGCAGATCAGCCAGATCGCGATGCAGGTGGCCGACAACGCTTCACGCGTTGGTGAGCAGGACGTTCTGGTCCAGCGCAAGATTTACGAAGACGACATCAACGGCACGCTGGTCGGCGCCGAAAAGCTGGGTGAACGCTTCGCCATCTACGAACAGGGGCGCGTGATCGTCTCAAGCCTCCAGCGCAACGCAGACGGTGGCCAGTGGATCGCGTGGCAGCGCTGTCGCGGTGCCAAGCAGCATGAGTCGAGCTTCGGTGAGGAAGGCGATGGCGTATCCGGCACCGATTTCGATGGCATGGGCAAAACCGGACGCAAGATTACCGCAAGTCCCGGAACAGCCGTGATCTTCGTCGAGGTCGCCTACGAGTACGAGCCGATCACGCCGTTCGAATTCTATGGCGATACCGAGCTCAACTACACCGCCGCGTTCAACGTGCGCGATTCACGCGATCTGACACGGGTCTACCAGACCAATCCGCCGTCACCGGTGGCGGATTGCGACACCTTCTCGGCCGACCGACCGAGCTAACGCACCTCAGACGTAGCAGATTGTCTTGACCGCCTCGACAATCCGGGGCGCGTCGATCAGCGCGAGCTTTTCAAGGTTCGCAGCATAGGGCAGCGGCACGTCCTCGTTGCACACCCGCAGAACAGGCGCGTCGAGGTCGTCGAAGCCCTCCTCCATGCAGATCGCGATGATTTCGCTCGCGATAGAGCAGGTCGGCCAGCCTTCTTCGGCCACCACCAGTCGGTTGGTCTTGGCAAGGCTCGCCAGCACGGTTTCCTTGTCGAGCGGGCGCAGGGTCCGAAGGTCGATGACTTCGGCATCGATGCCCTCCTCCGCAAGCTTCTCCGCTGCTTCCAGAGCAAGGCCGACGCCGATCGAATAGCTGACGATGGTCGCATCCTTGCCCTCGCGCACGATCCGCGCCTTGCCGATGGGCAATACGTGGTCGTCGAGATAGGGGACGTCGAAGCTGCGGCCATAAACCAGCTCGTTCTCCAGGAAGACCACCGGGTCTTCGCTGCGGATGGCGGCCTTCAGAAGGCCTTTGGCATCGGCGCTGTCATAGGGCGCGATTACGATCAGACCGGGGACACTGGCATACCATGGACCGTAATTCTGAGAGTGCTGCGCGCCCACGCGGCTCGCTGCGCCATTGGGTCCGCGGAACACGATGGGGCAGCGCATCTGCCCGCCGCTCATGTAATTGGTCTTTGCCGCCGAATTCACGATGTGGTCGATCGCCTGCATCGCGAAGTTGAACGTCATGAACTCGACGATCGGACGGAGCCCGCCCATCGCCGCGCCCGAACCGATGCCGGCAAAGCCGTATTCGGTGATGGGCGTGTCGATCACGCGGCGCGGGCCGAATTCATCGAGCAGCCCCTGTGTCACCTTGTAGGCGCCCTGATACTCTGCGACTTCCTCGCCCATCACGAAGACGCGGTCATCGGCGCGCATTTCCTCGGCCATTGCATCGCGCAAGGCCTCGCGCACAGTGACACTGGTGAAGCTGGTGCCGTCGGGGATCGCGGGGTCGTCGGCGCGCGGAGCGGTCTTTGGCGCTGAGGCCCCGCCCGGTTCGTCGCGACCTTCGTCCTTGCCCTCGCCGGGTTTGTCCACGACCTCGTCGCTACCTTCGTCATCGTCGCCGTCATCGGAGGCAGCAGGTGCCTCCACGTCGCCGGCATCCTCGCCTTCGCCAACGAGCATCGCGATGACCGTACCGACCGCGACGTTCTCGGTGCCCTCTTCAATCAGGATCTTGGCGAGCGTACCTTCATCGATAGCCTCGAACTCCATCGTCGCCTTGTCGGTTTCGATCTCGGCGATGATGTCGCCCGGTTCGATCGTGTCGCCTTCCTGCTTGAGCCACTTGGCGAGCGTGCCCTCCTCCATTGTCGGGGAAAGCGCTGGCATTTTCAGTTCAATGGCCATGGATCAATACTCCTCCACGAGCACATCGGTGTAGAGTTCACCGGGCTTCGGCTCTGCCGAGCTTTCGGCAAAGTCGGCCGCTTTGGCGACGATCTTGCGGATGTCCTTGTCGATAGCCTTCAGGTCGTCTTCGCCATGGCCGTTTTCGACGAGGACCTTCTTGAGCCGCTCGATAGGGTCGTGGTGATCGCGCTGGTCCTGAACTTCTTCGCGGGTGCGGTACTTGGCCGGGTCGGACATCGAGTGTCCGCGGTAACGATAGGTGTTGAGTTCCATCAGCACCGGTCCCTTGCCCTCGCGGACATGCTTGAAGGCGACTTCGGCAGCGGCGCGCACTTCGAGCACGTCCATGCCGTTCACCTCCATGCCCGGAATGCGGAAGCTGGTGCCTCGGCGGTAGAAGCGGGTTTCGGCGGAGGATCGTTTCGTCGAGGTGCCCATCGCGTACTGGTTGTCCTCGACCACGAAAACGATGGGAAGATTCCACAGGGACGCCATGTTGAAGGTCTCGTAGACCTGGCCCTGGTTCGCTGCGCCGTCACCGAAATAGGCGAGGCAGATGCCGCCATCGTCGCGATACTGGTGTGCCAGAGCGAGCCCCCCGCCCAGTGCGACCTGCGCGCCGACAATGCCGTGACCGCCATAGAATTTGTGCTCGGTGCTGAACATGTGCATCGAGCCGCCCTTCCCCTTCGAGATGCCAGCTTCGCGACCGGTCAGTTCCGCCATGATGATGTCTGGATCGAGGCCATAGGCGAGCATGTGCCCGTGGTCGCGATAGCCTGTGATGACGCTGTCCTTGTCATTGTCGAGCGCCGATTGCAGGCCAATGGCGACCGCTTCCTGTCCGATATAGAGGTGGCAGAACCCGCCGATCAGGCCGAGGCCGTAAAGCTGGCCTGCCTTTTCCTCGAAACGGCGGATGAGCAGCATCTGACGATAGAATTCGAGCATCTGGTCATCGCTCGCATCGAAACTCTTCGACTTCTCGAACTCGTCCTGCAGCGAATGGAGGATGAAGTCGGGATCGTCGGATGGTGCGCCGACTTCGTCGCTCGACGCCTCCTTGCTGGAAGCTTTGGTCGCGGGCTTCTTTCCCGTTGTCTTCCGGGCGGCGGGCTTTCTGGCCAAGTCGGATATCCTCGTCAGTTGGGCATAAGCGCCAGAAGGCGCCGCTGCGTGGTTCCCTGATCGAGCCTATAGGCACCGGCGAAGGGGTGACGCAACGTCAACCTGCATAGCCCGACCTGAAATTACCGATATGGTTAGATGGGCTGATGCGCTTAACCGAGATCGCCGAGCAGCGCGCTCACTCGTCTTCGAGGACAACCACGATTTCATCGGGATGGATGACGCCCAGATCCTCGCGCACCAGTTCGCTGACCAGGTCGGGGTCGGCGCCTGCAGGATCGAGCAATTCGACCCGGTTTTTCAGCGCATCGCGCTCTTCCGTGAGGACAGCGATGCGCGCCTTGCGCTGATCCAGCGCCTCGGCATTCTCGGCCCATGCGAGCAACCCCGTCGGACCCGCGATCGCCCCCATGGTGAGGCCGACCAGCAGCACGAGCGCCAGGCCCTGCTTCAGGTTTTCGCGTGGTGTCTTGCGCATTCTCGAGTTCCCGTGACCAACCTCACAGAATCATAGTTAACCTTCCCGCGCAAGAGAAATGCGCGCGGCTGCGCGAAATTCCCTATGCGGGGGCCAAAATGACGTCGGATCAATACGATCTCGGCAATCCGAGCACATGTTCCGCGAGGTAGGACAGTATCAGGTTGGTCGAGATCGGCGCGACGGTGTAGAGTCGCGCTTCACGGAATTTGCGCTCGACGTCGTACTCTTCGGCGAACCCGAAGCCGCCATAAGTCTGCACGCACATATCCGCAGCCGCCCAGCTCGCTTCCGATGCGAGCAGCTTGGCCATGTTCGCCTCCGCTCCCGGATTGCCGCCCTCGTCATAGACCTGCGCGGCGTGGTGTACCATCAGTTCGGCCGCGCACATCTGGGCGTAGCAGCGCGCAATCGGGAATTGCACGCCTTGGTTTTGACCGATGGGGCGCGAAAAGACGTTGCGGTCGCTGGCATAGGCTTTCGCCTGCTCGATGAACCACTTTGCATCACCGATACACTCCGCCCCGATCAGGATGCGTTCGGCGTTCATGCCGGAAAGGATATAGCGAAAGCCCTTCCCTTCCTCGCCCACAAGCGCGCTGGCAGGGATGCGCAGGTCGTCGAAGAACACTTCGCACGAGGAGTGGTTCATCATAGTGCGGATCGGCTTGATGCTCATCCCGTTCTTTAGAGCCGCCTGCATGTCGACGAGGAAGATCGACAGCCCTTCGGTCTTCTTCTGGACCTCGTCCTTCGGCGTCGTACGTGCGAGCAGCATCATCAGGTCGGAATGTTCGGCGCGGCTTGTCCAGATTTTCTGACCCGATACGACATATTCGTCGCCATCGCGCACAGCACGCGTCTTGAGGCTGAGCGTATCGGTCCCGCTTGTCGGCTCGGAAACGCCAAAAGCCTGCAGGCGCAATTCGCCGCTGGCGATGCGCGGAAGGTAGTGTTCCTTCTGCTCATCCGAGCCGTAGCGAAGCAGAGTATTCATTATGTACATTTGCGCGTGCGCGGAGGAACCGTTGCAGCCGCTGGCCTGGATTTCCTCCATGATGACCGCCGCCGCATCGAGGCTGAGACCGCTTCCGCCGAACCTTTCCGGGATCAGCGCGGCGAGAAAGCCCGCCTTGGTCAGCGCATCCACAAACTCGCCCGGATATTCGCGCGCGGCATCCTTCGCACGCCAGTATTCACCGGGAAATTCAGCACACAAAGCCCGCACGGCGCGGCGGATTTCGGTCAGCTCTTCGCTCTCTTTCTGCATGCGGTCCCTTTGCATCGGCGCTTCTTGTGTGTCCAGCTTCCAGCTGACCGAGAGGCGGGGAACAAGCCTTGTCCGTGCCCGTTAGTCGATCGAAACAACTGGCGGGACAGGGGATTCTAGGCAGCCATGCTCAACACACTTATCGATCAACTTAACGAAATGGGCACCGAATTCGTCCGGATGCTCCCATCGTTTGCCATCGCGCTTGTCATCATCATTATCACGGCCATCGTCGCCGGTTTCGCGATGAAGATTGCCGATCGCATTATCGGCTCTACCGATCTGCGCCCGTCGCTGCGCACGCTCGTGCAGACCATCGTCAAACTGGGCGTTTGGATCCTTGGCCTGCTGATCGCGATGATCGTGATCTTCCCCGGCCTTACCGTGGGCAGCCTTGTCGCCGGCCTCGGCATCGGCGCGGTCGCGATCGGCTTTGCCTTTCAGGACATCTTCGAGAATTTCCTCGCCGGTGTGCTCATCATGATCCGCGAGAAAATGCGCATTGGCGACGTGATCGAATGCGAAGGCATGGTCGGAAAAGTCGAACACATAACCTTGCGCGAAACGCATATCCGCAAGCTGTCGGGCGAAGTCACGGTCGTGCCCAACTCGATCCTGTTCAAGAACCCCGTCGAGATCCTCACCGACAAGGACCAGCGCCGTCACGAAGTGGTGATCGGCGTATCCTACGACACCGACCTGGACGAAGCTGCCGAGGTCATCCGCAAGGTGGTAACCGCAGTGGATGAAGTGGACGAAGAAAAGGGCCTCGACATCTTTGCCCAGGAATTCAATTCTTCCTCGGTCGATTTCCTCGTGCGCTGGTGGTCGGGATCGACTCCGCGTGCCGGTTGGGAATCGAAGGACAAGGTCGTGCGCGCGATCAAGCGCGGGCTGGACGATGCAGGTATCGAGATTCCGTTCCCCTACATCACTCACACCTTCAAGGAGAAGGTGCCGATGGGCAAGGAAGCCGGCGAGGAAGTGTGACCCTTTCGCGCGGGTTGCGATCTGCTAGTGCTGTTTCCCGAAAGAGGAAACCGCCATGCAAATCCTGACGTCAGACCCGGCCCGCTTCAGCGACCTGCCCGATTACCCGTTCGAGGAACACTGGATATCGGTGGAGCTTGGCGACGGGTATTCCGGACGCATGCACTATCTCGATGAAGGGGCAAAAGATGCGCCGCCCGTATTGCTTCTGCATGGCGAACCGAGCTGGAGCTTCCTCTATCGCAAGATGATCCCAGTGCTGGTCGATGCGGGCTTTCGCTGCCTCGCACCTGACCTCATCGGCTTCGGCAAGAGCGACAAACCGGACGACATCTCTTTCTACACCTATGACCGGCACATGAGCTGGCTCAGGCAGTGGCGCGATGCCGTGATACCCGAGACTGCGGCCCTGTTCTGTCAGGACTGGGGCGGATTGCTCGGTCTGCGAATGGTTGGCGAAGAGCCCGAGCGTTTCGCCTGCGTCGTCGCCAGCAACACTTTCCTGCCCACTGGCGGTGGACAGGCGAGCGAGGGGTTCATCGCATGGCGCGAATTCGCCCGGTCCTCACCCGAATTCAATATCGGCGAACTTCTCCAGCGCGCTACGCAGACCAAGCGTAGCCCGGAAGAAGTTGCCGCCTACAACGCGCCCTTCCCCGACGAGCCGTCGAAAGCGGGCGCACGCGCTTTCCCGGCGCTCGTGCCGGTGGAGGACGACAAACCCGGCGTTGCCGAGAACAAGGCGGCGTGGGAGGGCCTCTCCGCATTCGGAAAGCCGTTCCTCACGCTGTTTGGAGAGGACGACCCGGTGCTCGGAGAAGCGGGCCCGGCCCTCGCCAAGGCGATCAAGGGGGCCGAAGGTATGCCGCATGACACGCTCTCGACCTGTGGCCATTTCTCGCAGGAAGACCGCCCGGCGGAATTGGCGCAAGGAATGATCGACACAGCAAAAAAGGCGGGTTTCCTCTGAGCGAGACCGACGCCGCTTCGTCACCGGAATATCTGACCCGCGCGCAGGAATATGCGCTGGCGGTGACGAGTGCTGTCGTGATCGCAAACGCCTATTACATCCACCCCATCATCGGCGAGGTCGCTGCCCATTTCGGGGTGAGCGAAGGGGCGATCGGGATTGTGCCGGCGCTCAACCAACTGGCGCTGGCGCTGGGTATATTGCTGTTGTTGCCGCTCGGCGATTTCGTCTCGAACCGCAGCTTGTGCATCGCTTTCGTCAGCGCGCAGAGCGTCTTCATGCTTGGCATGGTGCTGGCGGAGAGTTTCGTGCTGTTCACGCTCGCCTCGACCTTGCTCGGCTTCGTCACCATCGCGCCCTACCTCATCCCGGCCTTCGCTTCGAAACGCGTCGCACCAGACCGGCTCGGGCAAGTCACGGCTTTGATCACTGCGGGGGTGATATTCGGCATTCTGGTGGCGCGGGTCGGGGCAGGCATCGTGGCCGAGCAGTTTGGCTGGCGCGCGGTCTATTGGTGCGCCTTTGCACTGATGGTCAGCGTCACGATTGCGCTGCCCTACACGCTGGCCAGCGCGGGCGGCGGAACGAAGCGATCGCAGACCAGTTATATCGGCCTGCTCGGATCGGTCTTCACGCTAGCGCGCGACAACCGCGACATGCTGATTTCCGCTGCGATCCAGGGGCTGAACTTCGCGTCGTTCATCGCGCTGTGGCTTGCGCTCGCGTTGCATCTCACCAGTCCAGAGCTGGGTTACGGTGTCGACACGGTTGGCTACCTCGCCGGAATATCCGCGATCAGTATCCTGACCACGCCGCGCCTTGGCCGGGTTGCCGACCGCATCGGCCCCCGCCGTGCGCGCTTGCTGGCTTCGGTGGTGCAACTAGGCGGAGTAGCACTCCTGTATCCGCTGGGGTGGAGCGTATGGGGCATCGCTTTGCCGCTGGTTGCCATGAACATTGTCGGGCCGAGCATCGATGTGGCTGGGCGCATGACCTTTCTCTCGCTCGAACCGGCGATCAGGACACGGCTCACCACCAGTTATATCGTGGTGATGTTCCTTGGCGGTGCGATGGGATCGCTGGCTGGTACGGCGATTTACGATGCAGGCGGGTGGGCAGGTACCTGCACGCTGCTCGCGGCAATCGCGGCTCTCGTCCTGGTGCTGTCCTATTGGAGCGAGCAGCGTTGGCTGCGCAATGTGGCTTAAGCCAAGACCATGCGTGGCCTGAAAACATGCGGGCATAATGCGATCAGAGTGGTGACCCCGGCGTGATTCGAACACGCGGCCCCCAGATTAGGAATCTGGTGCTCTATCCGGCTGAGCTACGGGGTCCCGCGAGACTCCATAGCAGCGCTGTCTTGCGATTCAATTGAGTTCGTCGGGCGGCGTGAACGGCGCCAGCAGCGGCGCAACCGGGACGCCTTCCTCCAGCAATTCCTTCGCCTCTTCGAGCGTCGCCTTGCCGTGGATCGCCTCGAGGTCCTTGTCGCCATAATGCATCGCGCGCGCTTCATCGGCGAGGCTTTCGCCGACATAGCGGCTTTTCGAGAGAGCCTTGGCCTGCGCCTCGGCAAGCGCGCGCATCGCCTTTTGAACTTCGGGCGGGATCGAACCACCTGCCATCATGCCCTCGCCTTCCTGCGCGGGTTTGCTCGGACGGGTGGACGTGTCGCGCTGGTTGCCTTTCACCGGGACGGAGGGAGCCATGGGAGCCTTGCCCACTTCGGTTGAGGCGCAATTCGGACAGGTGACAAGGCCACGCTCCGCCTGATCCGAGAAATCGGACGACGAACGAAACCAGCATTCGAAGCGGTGGCCCTGGTCGCAGTGGAGGTCGTACACGATCATCGTTGAGCTTCAGTTGGGGATTTTGCGACGGTTGGCAAGGCTGGGCACCTGCCCGCGCACTTCGTCGATCCGGCTCATGTCGATGTGGCAGAAACCGAGGCCCGGCTTCTCCCCACCCATATCGAGCAGGACTTCGCCCCAAGGATCGACGACAAGACTGTGGCCATAGGTCTCGCGCCCGTCTTCGTGGCTACCAACCTGCGCGGCCGCAATGACGAAGGCGCTGGCCTCGACCGCGCGGGCGCGCAACAGGACGTGCCAGTGCGCCGCGCCGGTTGGTTTGGTGAAGGCGGCGGGCACGGCAAGGCAATCGCATTTGCGCTGACCCAGCGCCTCGAAAAGCGCGGGAAAGCGCATGTCGTAGCAGATCGTCAGGCCGAGGCGCCCCAATGGCGTCTCCTCGACCGTCACCGCCTGGGTGCCTGCTTCATACGCGTTGCTCTCGCGCCAGCTCTCTCCTGTCGAAAGCTCTACATCGAACATGTGGACCTTGTCATAGGTGACCGGCTCGCCACCGTCGGCGCGGATGTAGAACGCGCGGTTGGCGAATTTCCCGCCTGATGCCGCGACCGGCATGGAGCCGATGGCCAAGTCGATATTGCTGTTTCGCGCGACGTCCTTGAGCCGTCCGATCATGGCCTCTGGCGCATCGCTTTCGATCCATGACGCTGCGCGCTTGCGGTCGCGGTCGAGCAGGATCGACATTTCGGGGGTGAAGAGCACCTGCGCGCCCCCCCTTGCCGCCTCGTTTGCGGCCTGCGCGATCATGGCAAAGTTCGCCTCCGGATCGATGCCGGAGTTCATCTGGAGAACCGCGATCTTGGTCATCTGTCTGTCAGCGCCAATCTGCGAACCCTAGCCCGCGAGCAAGGCGTCAAGCTTGCCCTCGTTTTCGAGAGCGGCGAGTTCATCCGATCCACCGACATGAGTGTCGCCGATGAAGATCTGCGGCACTGTACGCGCTTGGGGAGCACGGCTCAGCATTTCCTCGCGCTTGGGCCCGCCCATCGTGATGTCATATTCGTTGAATTCGGCACCCTTGTCGGAAAGCAGGCGCTTGGCGCGCACGCAGAAAGGGCATGCGAACTTCGTGTAGATATCGATCGTCGGTGTGGTCATGTTTCGATCCCGTCAGGCCCGTCTCGGACCTCTTGAAAGCGTTTTCTCCTGCCCTAACTAGTGTGTGTCGCCCGGTTTCGCCAGTCTCGGGAAGCCATCGGCGGCAACATAACGGTGGGTGCTGCATGTCGCAGGCCCGCTTGGTTTCAAATTGCTCAGACAAGAGGATTTGCACTTATGTCACATCTCGATTTTACCCCTTATCGCCGCAGCACCGTTGGTTTCGACCGCTTGTTCGACTTGCTCGAAAACCAGACGCGCGCCTCTTCGGGCGACAATTATCCGCCCTTCAACATCGCGAAGCGCGGCGAAGACAATTACCGCATCACACTGGCCGTTGCCGGCTTCCGTCCGCAGGATATCGACATCACGGCGCAGCAGAACCTGCTCGTCGTCCAGGGCGGAAAGCGCGAAGACACCGATGACGGCTCCGAACTGATCCACGTCGGCATCGCCAATCGCGGTTTCGAACGTCGTTTCGAATTGGCCGACTATGTACGGGTCGAGAACGCCGACCTCGCCGACGGA
Source organism: uncultured Erythrobacter sp. (assembly GCA_947494705.1). Taxonomy (GTDB): domain Bacteria; phylum Pseudomonadota; class Alphaproteobacteria; order Sphingomonadales; family Sphingomonadaceae; genus Erythrobacter. The sequence continues at coordinate 810,546 of CANLVN010000003.1, read as the reverse complement.
CTGCTGGTGATCGACCTCGTGCGCGAAGTACCCGAGGCTATGAGGCCCAAGAAAATCATGGTTGGCGGGGGTGCTGGCAAGCTGACCGCTGTACCCACCGACGGCGACGATAAGTCCGCTGACGCTGCCTGATTACCGGGCCTGATTACCGGGCCTGATTACCGGGCCTGATTAACGGCCTAACACGGTAAGCCTAGTTTAGGCGCAATCACTAACTGAAAAAGTTGGGGGCGGACCCGAAAGGATCCGCCCCCGCGACTATGAAGCCGCCTCGTCGCGGTGTTGACCATCCGGGTCGCAGAAGACAGTCAAACCGACCCGAGCTTGGTGCAGCTGATCCTTGCGATCGCCGGCACTGAAGCCGGCCTGCTGCGAAACTCTTGAAAACCCAGCGCCCTATGTGCCTCCAGTTGAGCGGCCTATCGAAAGCAAGCTTTCCGTTGCCGTGTAAGCGGCGGCGGCAAGGTGCAGGCTAACGAACAGCCCTTATGAAAACCTGAAGGTTGACCCGGTGGTAAGCCTCAAGGTGTACGGAACGCAAGGGCTAATTCTAATTATTGTTAAAATGGGACACTTCCGGGCGCCGCTCGCGAAATATTGCTGCGGAACGGCCGTGGCGCAGGTCTGATCGCCTGTTAGACGAGCCGGGACTGTGCGAGTGCTGCGGCGATGAAGCCGGCGAACAGCGGGTGGGGGTCGAAAGGCTTCGACTTGAGTTCCGGGTGGAACTGCACGCCGACGAACCACGGATGATCCGGCCGCTCGACGATCTCTGGCAGCAGCCCGTCGGGCGACATGCCCGCAAATACCAGCCCCTGTTTTTCCAGCGGCTCGATATATTTGGAGTTCACCTCGTAGCGGTGGCGGTGGCGTTCGGAGATCGATTGAGCACCACCATACATGCGCGAGGTGTGACTGTTGCCCGCAAGCTTCGCCTCGTAGGCCCCGAGGCGCATCGTACCGCCCAGATCGCCGCCTTCCTCGCGCTGTTGCAGGCCCTCTTCGCTCATCCATTCGGATATGATGCCGACCACCGGCTCTTGCGTTTCGCCAAATTCTGTCGAAGACGCGGCGTCGAAACCGGCTGCACGAGCGCTTTCGATGCAGGCCATCTGCATACCCAGACAGATACCGAAGAACGGCACCTTGCGCTGGCGCGCGAAGCGCACGCTGGCTATTTTGCCTTCCGAACCACGCTCACCGAAACCGCCCGGGACGAGGATGCCGTGCATGGGTTCGAGCGCGGCGACGACTTCGCTTTCGTCCTCGCCCTCGAAAACCTCGGCATCGATCCACTTGATATTGACCTTCACCCGGTTGGCGAGGCCGCCATGGACAAGCGCTTCGTTGAGGCTCTTGTAAGCATCCGGCAGGCCGACATACTTGCCGACAACGCCGATCGTAACCTCGCCCTCCGGGTTGAAATAGCGGTCGGTCACATCGTTCCATGCGCTCAGGTCAGGCGCGGGCGCGTCGGTTATGCCGAAGCCGCGCAGGACCTCCGCATCGAGGCCTTCCTCGTGATATTGCAGCGGCACCGAATAGATCGATGGCGCGTCGAGCGCGGGGATGACCGCTTCCTTGCGCACATTGCAGAAGTTGGCGATCTTCTGCCGCTCACTCTCTGGAATGGGATGCTCGGCACGGCACAAAAGCACGTCGGGCTTTATCCCGAGGCTCGCCAGTTCGCGCACCGAATGCTGCGTCGGTTTCGTCTTCAGCTCGCCTGCTGCCGCGATGTAGGGGACCAGCGTGACGTGCACGCTGAGCGTCTGCATCGGCTCGAGTTCGTTACGCAGCTGCCGGATCGCTTCCATGAAGGGCAGCGATTCGATGTCGCCGACCGTCCCGCCGATTTCGCACAGGATGAAATCATGGTCGTCCTGACCTGCGAGCGCGAATTCCTTGATCGCGTCGGTGACGTGCGGGATCACCTGCACCGTCGCCCCGAGGTAGTCGCCCCGGCGTTCCTTCGCGATGATGTCGCGGTAGACGCGACCGCTGGTGATGTTGTCCGACTGGCGCGCGGAAACGCCGGTGAAGCGCTCGTAGTGCCCGAGGTCGAGATCGGTTTCCGCCCCGTCATCGGTCACGTAGACTTCGCCGTGCTGATACGGGCTCATCGTGCCCGGATCGACGTTGAGATAGGGGTCGAACTTGCGGATGCGCACCTTGTATCCGCGCGCCTGAAGGAGCGCGGCGAGGCTTGCCGCCATGAGACCTTTGCCGAGCGAGGAGACCACGCCGCCGGTGATGAAAATGTACCGCGCCATGGGAGCCAAGCCTTAAGGGTGCAGGGTTACGGAAGGCAAGCGAATTGCTGCGCCAATCTGCGCAACTTTCCACAAATGTGAGTTATTCTTACTCGGCTGGAACCGGTGAGACCACGCCGTCTTCGGGTTCAGCCAGCGGATCGCCGACCGCGCCGGTTGCGCGCTCTTCTTCGAGAAGGCCGTCAGAGCCCTCTGCCCCCGCACTCGGTTCGCCCAGCAGGTCGTCGCTCGCCGGAGCGGCCACGTCGCGATCGAGCGTCGAACTGATCTCACCGCTGCGCGATTCGGCAACCGCCATCGCGGCGAGAAGGATCGAGAAGCCAACGAAGGCAACCGCCAGCCACTTGGTCGCGCGAGTCATGAAGTCCGCTGCCCCGCGAGCGCCCAAAGCGCCGCCCGGCGAACCGCCGATGCCGAGACCCCCACCCTCGCTGCGCTGCATGAGAACGACGCCGACCAAAGCGGCGGCGATCAGGGCCTGGATGACGGTAAGGATGATGAACAGGGACATGGTTTTCTTCTGACTGGTGCGTTGTTTCAGGCGCGCATTTAGGGATGCACGGGCACAAGGGCAAGCGGTGCGACGCGCTCCTTACCCTTCGACCGACTCCGTCGCGGCCATGGCAATGCCCATGAAGCTGTCGGCGGTGAGGCTGGCCCCGCCCACCAGAGCGCCGCCGACCTCTGCCGTGCCGATGATTTCCGCAGCGTTTTCCGGCTTGACCGAACCACCGTATAGAATGCGCACTTCGCTGCCCGCTTCCTCGCCATAGAGCGAGACGAGCAGCTTGCGGATTTCGCCGTGCATTTCGGCGATATCCTCGAGCGTGGCAGTCTTGCCGGTGCCAATCGCCCAGATCGGCTCATAGGCGACCGTGAGCTTTTCCACCGGCTCCTCGATTTCCTTCGGAAGCGAGGCCTTCAGCTGCTTCTTGACGAAGGCGACCGCATTGCCCTTGTCACGGGTTTCACCGCTTTCGCCGCAGCACATGATGATGCGCAGCCCCGCGGCCAGCGCGCTTTCTGCCTTGGCCCGGATCAGCGCGTCCTTTTCGCCATGACCTTCGCGCCGCTCGCTATGGCCCAGGATCACGAACTTGCCGCCCGCATCCGCGATCATCGCAGCCGAGATATCCCCGGTATGCGCGCCGCCATCGTGTTCGTGGCAATCCTGCGCGCCCACGGCGATCTGCTCGGCCTCGCGGTGGACCGGGTGTATCAGGGTGTAAGGCGGCGCAATCGCCACCTCGACCTTCATGTGTCGCTGGGCCGCGCGGTCGATCGCGCGCGCTTCGGATAGCATGGCGCGAGTGCCGTGCATCTTCCAGTTTCCAACGATATAGGGCCGCTGGGTCATCATCGTTTCCCGAGAATTATTGAACTTCGCATCGAATCTTTGTCCCGACTTAGGGAGGCAGGGTGCGGTCCGCTAGCCAAGGTGACAAGTTTAGTCAAAAGCATCACAACCTGTTGCCGCGAGGTCGCAGGGCCGATAAAGCGCCGCTTCGGTTCCACCCCCTTTGGGTGGCGGTGCCCGCGAATATTTCTCTCAGGACCAATACTCAATGATTTCGCTGTTCCGTAATTTCTTCCAGTCGAAAATCGGCCTGCCGATCTTTATCGGGTTCCTTATCCTCGTCGGATTTGCGTTTGCGATGGCCGATGTCACCGGATCGGCGACGTTCGGGGGCCTGACCGGAGATGACAAGATTGCCGTGGTCGGCGATCGCGAGCTGTCCAGCAATGAAGTCACCGGAGCCGTCAATAACGGCCTGGACCGTGCGCGTGAGGACAACCCGACGCTGACCATGCCCCAATTCATCGCCGGCGGCGGCCTGGAAGGCGAGCTGGAACTGCTAATCGACCGCATCGCGATCGGCCAATTTGCTCAGAAATACGGACTGCGCGCGGGCGACAACCTCGTGAACAGCGAAATCCTCAAGATCGGAGCATTCCGCAACCTCACCGGCGATTTCGACCAGGCGACATACGAAGCGGCCTTGCGCCAGCAAGGGATCACCGATGCCCAGTTGCGCGAAGATATTGCCTCGGGCCTGCTCGCGCAGATGGTGCTGCGTCCTGCGTTTGCCTCGCCGCAATTGCCGCGCGCGGCGGCACAGCAATATGCAGCGCTCGTACTCGAACGACGTGAAGGCCAGATCGCGCTGATCCCGAGCGCCGAATTCGCTCCTGAAGACGACCCCACCGACGAGCAACTCACCGAATTCTACAGCGCCAACCGAGCGGATTTCATCCTGCCCGAGCGCCGCACGCTCCGCTTTGCGCGATTCGGCGCAGACACGATCAATAGCGACTTTACCGCAACCGACGCGCAGATCGCCCGGCGTTTCGAGCGCGATGCCGAAGAATACGACGCGCAAGAACGCCGCGCGGTGTCGACCTTCGTTGTGCCGACGCAGGCCGCAGCACAAGCGCTGGTCGAACGCATCCGGTCCGGCACGTCGCTCGAAGCGGCGGCGCGGGGGGCGGGCTTCAACGTGTCCAGCCAACCGCTTTCCGAACGCGAAGCGTTGGCTTCCGCGACCAGCCTGGCGCTAAGCGAGGAAGTCTTTGCAGGCGACGAAGGCGAAGTGGTCGACCCCGCGCGCAGCTCACTTGGCTGGTATGTCGCGCGGGTCGACGATGTCGAACGCACGCCTGCACGCACGCTCGCGCAGGTGCGTGGCGAAATCGAGGAAGAGCTGAAACAGGAAGCTCTCGCGGGCCGTTTGATCGATCTTTCGGCGCAAATCGAGGAACTGGTCGACACCGGCACCTCGCTGGTCGACGTCGCCGAACGCTTCGACCTCGAAGTCGACACCGTCGAGGAAGTGACCGCTGACGGGCGCCTTTTCAATGATGCGGGTCAGAACCTTGCCGAGGGGCTGCGACCCGTTATCGATGTCGCATTCCAGATGGACGAAAGCGAACCTCAATTGGCCGAGATCGTGCCTGGCGAGCAGTTCCTTGTCTTCGACGTGCAGGAAATCACGGAGAGCGCTGCACCACCTCTCGCCGAAGTCCGCGAAGCGATCGCAGCTGCGTGGGCTCGGGCAGAGGGTAACAAGGCCGCTGGCGAAGTCGCAGATCGCGTGCTCACCAAAGTGCGCGAGGGCATGTCGATGACACAGGCTCTGCGCGAGGAAGACGTGGTTCAGGCCCGCGTCGAGCCGATCAGTCTCAGCCGCCGCGAACTGATCGCCAATTCGCAGCAACAGCGCATTCCGCCGCCAGTCGTCCTGCTGTTCTCGATGGCCGAAGGATCGGTCAAGAAGTTGGAAAATTCGAACGAGCTGGGCTGGTTTGTTGTGGAACTCGACGACATCGAAGTCGCCGAAATCGAGGAAGGCGACGCGACAGTGGATGAAACCCTCGCATCGCTCCAGCCTGCCCTTGCCGCTGAATATAACGCGCAGCTTGCCCGCGCCGTTCGCGATGAGATGGGTGTCGAGCGCAACGAGGACGCCATCGAAGCCCTGCGCGCGGCGCTGTCGGGCGCAAACTAGAACCCGCCCGCTGCCCGACAAAGAGTGACCGACACCGCGCCCCCACCCGCTTCCTCGCCCAATGGCCTGCAAAATGTGGCCGAAGCCGCACAGGCGCTTTCCCGGGACGCGCCTGCACTGGTGTGGCGGAAAGTCGTCGCGGATTGCGACACGCCGGTCGGAGCTGCACGGCGTCTGATGGCCGGTGGGCGCGGAGACTTCCTGCTTGAATCGGTCGAAGGTGGAGAGGTTCGCGGGCGCTATTCGCTGCTCGGTCTCGATCCCGATCTGGTTTTCCGCGCAAGCGAGGGCGACGCCGCGATCAACCGCAACTGGAAAGCAGACCGCGAAGCCTTCGAGCCGTGCGAGCGCGATGCGATGAGCGAGTTGCGCGCCCTAGCCGATGCCTGCCGGATCGACACGCCTGACGCTCTTCCGCCTGCGCTAGCCTGCCTTGTGGGATATTTCGGATACGAGACGATCGGCCTCGTCGAAACCCTGCCGCGCGCCGAGCCGAGCGAGCTGGACCTGCCCGACATGCTGTTCGTTCGGCCCACCGTGATCCTTGTCTTCGATGGCTTGAGCGACGAGCTGTTCTGCATCGCGCCGATCTGGAGCGCGGCCGATCCCGACGCCGCCATCGCCGCTGCAGGGGAGCGCATCGACGAGACCTTGCGCGCGCTATCCCAGCCCCGCCCCGCGGAGCCGCGCCTGTCCGGCGACACGCCCGAACCGGACCTCAAGCCGGTTATGGCAGGCGATGACTACAAGGCGATGGTTGCGCGCGCGAAGGACTACATTGTCGCGGGCGATATCTTCCAGGTGGTGCTCGCCCAACGTTTCACCTGTCCGTTCGAACTGCCGCCGCTGGAACTTTACCGCAGCTTGCGGCGGGTAAACCCCTCGCCCTTCCTCTATTTCCTCGACCTGCCCGGTTTCGCGATTGTCGGCTCCAGCCCCGAAATCCTCGTGCGCGTCAGGGATGGTGAAGTCACCATCCGGCCCATTGCCGGCACGCGCCCACGCGGCGAAACCCCGGCTCTGGACCGGGCGAATGAGGCCAGTCTGCTCGCCGATCCAAAGGAACGCGCTGAACATCTCATGTTGCTCGATCTTGGCCGCAACGACGTGGGCCGCGTTGCTGCACGTGGCAGCGTCGAGGTGACTGACAGCTTCACCATCGAGCGCTACAGCCATGTCATGCATATCGTCAGCAATGTGATCGGCCAGTTGGCCCCGGACAAGGACGCGCTCGACGCGCTTTTCGCAGGCTTTCCGGCGGGCACGGTGTCGGGCGCTCCCAAGATCCGCGCATGCGAGATCATCGCCGGGCTCGAGCCCGAAACGCGCGGTGCCTATGCCGGGGGTGTCGGCTATTTCGCGCCGGACGGCTCGGTCGATTCGTGCATCGTCCTGAGAACCGCAGTGGTGAAAGATGGCACAATGCACGTACAGGCTGGCGCAGGCATCGTTGCCGACAGCGACCCCGATTCCGAACTCGCCGAATGCCGCGCAAAGGCCGGCGCCCTGATCGCGGCTGCGCGCGAAGCAGTGCGCGTCGCGAGCGAACCGGGATACGGACAATGAAGCGTTTTCTCCTTGTCCTCCCCGCCCTCGCCCTGTCGGCGTGCAACCCGCAACCCGAAGGCGAGCCGGTGGTGCGTACCGAGTTCGACGGGACAGTGGCCCCTGCCGAACCCACGACGCAGGAGCCGGTCGAAATGGTCGAGACCGACCCCGCATCTGCCTGCCAGCCAGATGAGTTCGAGGGTGTCTCGCTCACGCATTGCATCGCCGATCCTGACAGCCACACGATCCGCACCGCACTCGCTCCATCGAGTGGCGAGAATTTCGGCACGATCGAGGCATGGGCCGTCGGCAAGAACGAAAGCGCCATCGCCTTCGTGATGAATGGCGGCATGTTCGGCGACGACCTCAAGCCCATCGGTTACTATGTCGAGGAGGCCGAGCGGCTCGAAGAGCTGAACCGGGGCGACGGGGACGGCAATTTCTACCTCAAGCCGAACGGCGTATTCTTCGGCACGAACGGTTCATGGCGGATCGACGATACAGAGACCTTCCTGCGCACAGTCGGCACCCGCCCGCAATTCGGAACGCAAAGCGGGCCGATGCTGGTGCTGGACGGCGACATGCACCCTGAATTCCAAGATAACGGTCCCTCGCGCCAGATCCGCAACGGCGTTGGTATCGACGGCGAGGGCCGCGCACATTTCGTGATTTCCAACGACGCGATCAGCTTTGGACAGTTCGCGCGCTACTTCCGCGACGAGCTGGAGACCGCCAACGCGCTCTATCTCGACGGCAACATATCGTCGCTGTGGCACCCCGCGAGCGGGCGGATGGATTCGCGTCGTGTCGGGCCGCTGATCGTGGTGGAGAAGAAGTAATGGCCAGCAATATGCTCAACTACACTCGCACGCTCTATCCCGAGATCGAACCCTATGAGACCGGGATGCTCGATGTCGGTGAAGGCCACCAACTCTATTATGAGCGGGTCGGCACGCCCGGCGCGAAACCGGCTGTCTTTCTGCATGGCGGACCCGGCGGAGGCATGGGGCCGATGCATCGCCGGCAATGGGACCCGGAGCTTTACGATGTCCTGCTTTTCGACCAGCGAGGCTGTGGCAAATCACTGCCCTTTGCAGAGATCGAGAACAACGACACGTGGCGGATCGTCGCCGACATCGAACGCCTGCGCGAAATGTGTGGGCACGATGCGTGGCAGGTCTTCGGCGGCAGCTGGGGTGCAACGCTTGCGCTTGCCTACGCGCAGGCGCATCCCGTCCGCACCACCGAGATCGTGCTGCGCGGTGTCTTTCTCGCCCGCCCGCAGGAGAAAAGCTGGCTCTACGAGTATGGCGCGAGCGAGATCATGGCCGAGCAGTGGGACCAGTTCACGGGCCTCATCCCCGAGGGCGAACGCGACAATCTCGTGAAGGCCTATCACGACCGCCTGACCAGCGATGACGAAGAGACGCGTCTGGCAGCGGCAAAGGAATGGTCGCTGTGGGAAGCCACGGTCGCAACGCTGTTGCCAAACGAGGATTTGCTCGCCGATTTCGAGGACCCGGCCAAGGCCGTCCCCTTCGCCCGCATCTGCGCGCGGTTCTTCCTCAATGACTTCTATCTTGAGGACAACCAGCTGCTGAACGGCATGGACAAAATCGCGCACATCCCCACGATCATCGTCCAGGGCCGCCACGACATCTGCACCCCTCCCGGCGCCGCTTGGGCGGTCAAGAAGGCGCACTCGAAGGCGGAACTCTGGATGGTCCACGACGCAGGCCACTCGGCGGGCGAGCCGGGCATCGTCGATGGCCTCGTGCGTGCGACCGACAAGCTGGCGGGCAAGGCGCCGTGATGCCATGAGCCATATCCTCGTCATCGACAATTACGACAGCTTCACCTTCAACCTCGTCCATTATCTCATGGAACTGGGCGCGGAAGTTCGTGTCGAACGCAACGATGCGATGAGCGCCGCCCAAGCCTTGGCCACCGATGCCAGCGGGTTCCTGATCTCCCCCGGCCCGTGCACCCCCAACGAGGCGGGGATCAGCCTCGATCTCGTCGCGGCCTGCGCCGATGCGGGCAAGCCGTTGCTCGGCGTTTGCCTTGGCCATCAGGCGATCGGGCAGCATTTCGGCGGGACGGTCAAGCGCGGCGGGTTGATGCATGGCAAGACCTCGCCAGTGACGCATGACGGGACGGGCGTGTTCACCGGCCTGCCCTCGCCCTTCACCGCGACGCGCTACCACTCGCTGATTGTCGAGGACATTCCCGATTGTCTCGCGATCAATGCGCGATCGGACGACGATCATGTGCAGGGTTTCCGTCATACCGAACTGCCGATCCACGGCGTGCAGTTCCACCCCGAAAGCATTGCGACCGAACACGGCCACGCACTGCTCGCCACGTTCCTCAATATCTGCGGGCTCAGCGCACAAGCGCCCGAAGGAATGACCCCATGAAGACGCTCCCGCTCGCCGTGCCGCAGATGTCGGAGGCCGAGGCCGAGGAGGTCTTCGGCTGGATTCTCGATGGCGAGGCAAGCGAAGAGGAGATCGAACGATTCCTGCTCGCCATGACCGAGCGAAGCGAAACCGCTGACGAGATAGCAGGCGCAGCGCGAGCCCTTCGCGCACGGCTTATTCCGATCGAAGCACCCGAAAACGCCGTCGATTGCTGCGGAACCGGGGGCGACGGGCACCACACGCTAAATGTCTCGACCGCGGTGAGCCTTGTGGTTGCGGCGAGCGGCGTTCCGGTCGCCAAGCACGGCAATCGCGCTGCCTCGTCCAAGTCGGGCGCTGCGGACACGCTGGAGGCGCTCGGCCTCGACATGGACGCCGCCGGACGCACGGCGGAAAAAACGCTCGCCGAACTGGGCATCTGTTTCCTCTTCGCGAAGAACCACCACCCCGCCATGGGCCGTATCCAGCCCATTCGCCAACGGCTGGGTAAGCGCACCATCTTCAACCTCATGGGGCCGCTCTCCAATCCTGCCGGGGTAAAGCGCCAGCTGATCGGCATTGCCCGCCCTGCCTATGTCCCGATTTATGCCGAGGCGAAGGCAAAGCTGGGCACGAAGCGGACCTTCATCGTCTCGGGCGATGAGGGGCTGGACGAACTCAGCCTGGCGGGCGGCAACGAACTGGCCGATGTGACCGGTGACGCGTTCGTCATGCGCCGGGTCGATGCGGGCGATGCGGGTCTAGCGCATGCCCCGGTCGAGGCCATTCGCGGTGGCGATGCGAATCACAACGCAAAGGCGCTGTCGGCACTGCTCGACGGAACGCCCGGTCCATATCGCGACGCGGTGATGCTCAACGCGGCGGCGACCCTGATCGTCGCGGGCGTTGCCGAAGACTGGGAGACCGGTGCGGCAATGGCGGCGGAAGCACTCGACAGTGGCAAAGCGAAACAGCGGCTCGCCGACTGGATTGCAATGGCGGTCTGACGGACATGAATAAACTCGAAGAAATCTGCGCCAACAAGCGCGAAGTCGTCGCCGCCCGCAAGGTCGCAGTGCCCGTTCGCCAACTCGAACAGGCCGCCGCAATCCAGACGCGTCCACGCGGCTTCGAAGCTGCGTTGCGCGCGCGCAGCGAAGCGGGATTTGCCCTGATCGCAGAGATCAAGAAAGCGAGCCCGTCAAAGGGCTTGATCCGAGAGGATTTTCGGCCCGCCTTGCATGCCGGTGCCTATGAGAAAGGCGGCGCGGCGTGCCTTTCCGTGCTGACCGACGCACCATACTTCCAAGGGCACGAGGACTTTCTCGTTGCAGCCAGCGCGGCCTGCGCGCTGCCCGTTTTGCGCAAGGATTTCATGGTCGATCCGTGGCAGTGTCTCGAAGCGCGCGCGATCGGAGCTGACGCAATCCTCATCATCGTAGCCGCACTGGACAATACCCAGATGGCCGAGATCGAAGCCGCTGCGCTTGCACTCAATATGGACGTGCTGGTCGAAGTGCATGACGAGGACGAGATGGAACGCGCGACCAAGCATCTCGCAAGCCGCCTGATCGGGGTAAACAATCGCGACCTGAAAACCTTCACCACCTCTCTCGAAACCACCGAACGCCTCGCCCCGCTCGCCCCCGAAGGCGCGCTGCTGGTCGGCGAGAGCGGCATCAACTCCCATGCCGATCTCGAACGGCTTGCAAAAAGTGGCGTACGCACCTTTCTCGTCGGCGAGAGCCTGATGAGGGCGGACGACATGGCGGCCGCTACCCGGACGCTGCTCGAAGGGTGACACTTTCCGGCAGCGCAAGGTTACACTGCGCCCCCGCATAAGGTCACACTTTCGCCGCGGCAAAGTTACACTTTTGCCCAAAAGGTTACACTTCCGGCGCAAAGAGCCACACTTTGTGTCGTCCAAATTCGCCCTGTCCTACACCCGGCAAAAGTGCAAAAACCCGCGGCATGAAGAGCCTTTCTCCCTCGTACTCGATCCGCCCGGTGACCCGTCCTTCGCGTCGGTCCACGGTTTTATTCCCCAAGACCGTGTTCCAGGTGTTCCATCCTGTAGGACTTCGCACATGAGCAAGCTCACCCATCTGGGCGAAGACGGCGCGGCGCGGATGGTCGATGTCGGCGGCAAGCCAGCCACGACCCGCCTCGCGGTCGCGAGCGGGCGGATCGCAATGAGTGCCGAGGCACTGGCCGCGATCCGCGCAGGCGATGCGCCCAAGGGCGACGTGCTTGGAACGGCGCGCGTTGCGGGCATCATGGCGGCCAAGCGCACCGGCGAGCTGATCCCGCTGTGCCACCCGCTGGGGCTGGAAGCGGTGAGCGTCGAGTTCGCCTTCGAGGAGGACGGGGCCACAAACGCGATACGCGCCACCGCCACAGCCTCGCTGACCGGCAGGACCGGGGTCGAGATGGAAGCGATGGTGGCTGTCTCCAACGCGTTGCTGACGATCTACGACATGGCCAAGGCCATCGACAAGGCGATGGAGATCGGTGAGGTCCGCCTGGTCGAGAAGCGCGGCGGCAAGAGCGGCGACTGGAAGGCACCGGCGTTGTGAGTGCGCTGATGCCCCTAGAACAGGCGCAGGAGCGGCTGCTGGCACTGGCACCCGCGCTGCCCAAGCAAACGCTCGACCTGCGGAACGACGCAGACAGCACCGGCTCCATTGCAGGCATCGCCCAGCGCTACCTCGCACAGGACCACCACGCGCTTCGCACCCAGCCCGCCGCCGACCTGTCGGCGATGGATGGCTATGCGCTGTGCGGCGACGGCCCGTGGGAGCTGGTCGGCGAGTCTCGCGCTGGCGCTCCGTTGGATGGCGCGCTGACGGCAGGGCAATGCACCCGCATCTCCACCGGCGCGCACATGCCGAGCGGCGCGGACCGGGTGCTGATCCAGGAAGACGCCGTCCGCGAGGACGAACGGGTCGAAGCGACCGAGCAGCCAAGCGAGGGCCAGCACATCCGCCGCGCAGGACTCGACTTCAGCGAAGGCGACACGGTGCTGCGCGCTGGTGACCCGGTCACGCCCGCCGCCATCGCACTTGCCATCGCGGCGGGTCATGCAAGCCTCGAAGTCGTGGCACCGCCGAGAGTTGCGGTGCTGGACAGCGGCGACGAGCTGGTGCCGGTCGGACAGCGGGTGGAGCCGCACCGCATCCCGGCCAGCAACGGGGCGATGCTCGCTGCCATGCTAGCCCGACTGGTCGGAACTCCAGAACGCATCGGGCCGGTCGGCGACAGCATGGAAGCGCTGGGCGATGCGCTGCGGCTTGCCGAGGACTGTCACGTGCTGGTCACCTCGGGTGGTGCCTCTGTCGGGGACCACGACCTTGTGCGCGCGGCGCTGGAGGACTGGGGCGCGCGGATCGACTTCTGGAAGGTCGCGGTGAAGCCGGGCAAACCACTGATGGTGGCGACGCGCGAGGCGGACTGGGGGCGGCAGGTGATCCTCGGCCTGCCTGGCAATCCGGTTTCCAGCTTCGTGACAGCGCAGTTGTTCGCGCTGCCGCTGGTGCGCAAGGCGATGGGGGCAGCCTCCCCCCTCCCGCATGCTCATCGCTTGGTTGCAGCAGAGACGCTGCCTTCGACCGGGCCAAGGCGTGAGTTCCTGCGCGGGGTGAGTGATGGGGTGCAAGTGCACCTTGCCTCCTCGCAGGACTCCAGCGCGCTCCTGTCACTCGCGCGCGCCAACTGCCTGATCGACCGGCCCGCCGGGTCGGTCGAATGCGCCCCTGGTGAGACAGTCATGGCCTACAACCTCCAAAGTGGCTGAATCGCGCGGCTTAGCGGCGCAAGCATGCTTGACTTGGCTGTAGGAGTTGCCTAATTGTTCCGCATTCGTTCACCATATCGGTGCACGAACAGTGCCATTCACCGCACCCCTCGCCTTAGCGCGAAACGGTGCCTCTGAGGGCGCGCTGACAGGTGGTTGATGGAGTTTGCCCATGCTTACGGCAAAACAGCACGAGTTGATCCGCTTCATACAGGAGCGGCTTGAGGAAACCGGCATCTCGCCGAGTTTCGAGGAGATGAAGGAAGCGCTCGATCTCAAGAGCAAGTCAGGCGTTCACCGCCTGATTTCTGCGCTTGAGGAGCGCGGCTTCATCCGCCGCCTGCCCAATCGGGCTCGCGCGCTTGAAGTAATCAAGGTGCCTGAGGATGCCGTGACCGCACCGCGCGCGGCCAAGGTTGCCAATGACGCGGTCGCTTCGGCGTCCACTGTCATGGCGAAAGCGCCCGAACCCGCGAACGATGTAATCGAGATACCGCTGCACGGCCGGATCGCGGCCGGCGCTCCAATCGAAGCGCTTGAAGGGCAGAATTCCCTTCCGGTCCCGGCAGCATTGCTTGGCCCTGGTGAGCACTATGCCCTTGAGGTTTCGGGGGATTCGATGATCGAGGCAGGCATCTTCGACGGTGACTTCGCACTCGTGAGGCGGACCAACACTGCCCGAGACGGCGAAATCGTGGTCGCTCTGGTGCGTGGCGAGGAAGCGACGCTCAAATACCTGCACAAGGATGGCGCGATGGTGCGGCTCGACCCGGCCAATGCGACATATGAAGCGCAGGTCTATGGATCCGACGAAGTCGAGGTTCAGGGCAAGCTGGCTGGACTTCTGCGCCGCTATCACTGACACGGAGTTGGCGTGAATGCGCGCGCGGGGCTGAGTCAGTCTCCGCGTTCGCCACGCCACCAGCCATGCTCACCCTGCCCAGTAGCAACGGTGATGATGCGTTCGTTGGTAAGGTCAAGCGCAAGACCTCCTGTGCGCATCAGCATCCCCCGGTCGGCCTTCAGCCATCGCGGCGCACACGAGCGGGGGAGGAAGCGGTCGGCGACGACAATGTCGGCCCGTTCGCAGGCAGCGGCTAGCGCGCGCTCCTCGATCATGTCGCGATTGCGAGCCAGCAGAAGCACCCAATTGCGCCCTCCCCGATCGATGACGATCGTACAGAACTCCGTCGAACAGCGCGCCCCGTCCCACTCTGCAAGCGGGATCGGATCGCTGGTGATGCTGGCAAGCTCAAGCAGGTTATCACGTGAATACGATGAGCGGCTGTCGCGCAGGGAAAGCAGTCGACGGCTCCCATCCTCACCCTCGATGGTAATGCCAACATGTCGCCCTTCTCGTCCGATGAGAACATCGGAAATGGGCGTTGCAAGAAGCATGATCGATGCAATCACCGCAGGGACGAAACCGAGCAGCCGCGCACGACCGCTCCACAGTGCAAGCCACAGCCCACCCAGCACAAACAGCGCTATGGTCAGACTGCTCATCTGCGGCATGAGCTTGACGGCGCCGGGCTGCGCCGCGGTGAAATGTGCGATGGCCAGCAGCAGTTCCAGTGAACGCTCGACCAACCACCAGAAAGGCGCACCCAAACCCACAAGGTCGAACAGCATCGCCACCGCAATAAGGGGCATCGAGACAAAGGTGACCAGGGGAATAGCGATCACATTGGCAAACGCACCGTAGAACCCGGCGCGATGGAAATGGAACAGAACAATGGGCATGAGCGCAATTTCGATCACCAGCCCGGTCACGAAGAGCATTACCACCCCGCGACCCGTCCGCTTGAGCCAACTCTCTTCGCGCGCGGCGAGAAATGCGCGTACCGGGCCGCTCGAAGACAGGGCGACGATCGCCAGCACGGCGGCAAAGCTCATCTGGAAGCTCGGCCCGATCACGCTCTCTGGCCAGAGCAAGAGAACAAAGACTGCCGCCGCTGCAACCATCCTGAGTGATAGCGCCTCGCGTCCGAGCGCCAACGCAATCAGCACCAGCATCGCTGCTGCACAGCTTCGTACTGTCGGCACTTCGGCTCCCGTCAAAAGCGTGTATCCGATGCCCGCCAGTGCGCCGCCCGCCGCCGCCAGTACCGGCAACCTCACGCGCAAAGCGAGCGCTGGAAACAGCGCCAGAACCTTTAACACCACCAGATAGGCCGCCGCGATGACCGCACTCACATGAAGGCCGCTGATCGAAAGAAGATGGGTGAGGCCTGCATCGCGCATGGCGTCTTCGTCTGCTTCCACTATCGAACCGCGATCGCCGCTGGCAAACGCGGCGGCAATTGTGCCTGCCGACCCTTCGACCTGCCCGCGCACATGGCCCGACAATGCACGTTGGATAGCCGCGATTCCGCTCGCTTCGGGTGCGGGTTCTACGATGGTGACACCGCCCAGCACGCTGCCGGTCCCTGACAGCCCCATGAACCACGCCGCGCGCGCAAAGTCGTATGCGCCGGGGAGCATCGGGCTCGCCGGAGGCATAAGGCGCACCCGCATTCGCACGATGGCTCCTTCCGCCAGAGCCTCGTCCTCGAACCCGTCGAGTGCTTCGGCCGCGACTTCGAGCGGGACGTTCACCCGGATCTTTCGACTTTCGGCGGTCCCGGCATCGCGCACGGCCAGTGTCAGACGCGTGCGGTCTTGTGCAGGCTGATCTTCGCGGCTGAGCACATAGCCCTGCACCTGTTGGATAACCGGGCGTTCAAAGGCCTCTGCTCCTACGATTTCGGAGCGAGCCCAGATGATCGACATTCCCAAGGCAAATACGAGGCTGCAAGCGATCACTGCACGTCGCAACTGGTCGCGCTCGTGCCGGTCGCGCCACGCCGCAAGCGCAAATATCGAGGCAATAAACGAAAGCCCGATTGCAGCTGTCCATTGCCACGGCGTATCAAGAGCGAACCACGCAAAAATCCCGCTCGCAAACACGACCGCCAGCCAAGGAGCACGATCAAAGCCCGCTTCGCCCAGAAACGACTCGACGTGGTCCCCCACGGCGAGAGCGAGACTGGACAATCCCTCGCCCCTTTGCCACAGGCTCGCACGGGGTTCGCGTAGCCCGCCCGCTGCGTTGGCCGTGCCAGTACCAGCGCCGAGAGCAGCCGGTTTTCCGGCTGTGTCGTCCCCCATTGGAATAATCGGCGTATCTGCCATCGACCCCGTCTCCCTGGGTTCGCGCAGCGTCCAGGATGCGCCCTGTGAATAGGAATTACGCAGCTATGGCAAGCCCCGAAAGCCAGAAGGTTGTCACTCGTTTTGCCCCCTCCCCGACCGGTTTTCTTCATATCGGCGGGGCGCGCACCGCGTTGTTTAACTGGCTATTTGCGCGGCACCACGGTGGCAAGGCGCTGCTCAGAATCGAGGACACCGATGCCAAGCGTTCTACGCAGGAAGCTATCGACGCCATCCTCGACGGACTGAACTGGATGGGCCTGGACTATGACGACGAGCCTGTTTTTCAGTCGCAACGTGCAGGCCGCCATGCCGACATTGCGAATGCGCTGCTGGAGGCGGGCCACGCCTATCGTTGTTATGCAACGCCTGAGGAACTAGAGGCGATGCGCGCAGAGCAGCGCGCGAACAAGCAGCCCATGCGATATGACGGCCGCTGGCGCGACCGCGAACCGGGACCGGAGCAGGAAGGCGCGCCCTTCACCGTGCGGCTGAAGACCCCGCGAGAAGGCGAGACCAGCATCCAGGACCGCGTCCAAGGCACTGTCTCGGTGAAGAACGCTGAAATCGACGATTATATTATCCTGCGCGCCGACGGTACGCCGACCTATATGCTCGCGGTGGTGGTCGATGATCATGACATGGGCGTCACCCATGTGATTCGCGGCGACGACCATCTCAATAACGCCTTCCGACAGTTGCCAATCTACCGTGCGATGGACGCAATCGAAGGAGGCTGGCCCGACCCAGTCTACGCCCACATTCCCTTGATCCACGGCTCGGATGGGGCGAAGCTCTCCAAGCGCCATGGTGCGCTCGGCGTCGATGCCTATCGCGACGAAATGGGGATCATTCCCGATGCGCTCTTCAATTATCTGCTGCGGCTGGGATGGGGCCATGGCGACCGCGAAGAAATCAGCCGCGCGGAAGCGATCGAACTGTTCGATCTGGCAGGCGTGGGCAAAAGCCCCTCACGCTTCGACATCAAGAAGCTGGAGAACCTCAACGGCCACTATATCCGCGAGGCAGACGATGCGCAGCTCGCTGAATTAGTGGCGAGCCGCATCGAAGGAGATGTCGACGTCGATCTGCTGACACAGGCGATGCCGTTCCTCAAAACCCGCGCCAAGAATCTCGACGAACTGGCTGAGGGCGCTCAATTTTTGTTCGCCAAGCGCCCGCTCGAGATGACCGAAAAAGCGGCAAAGCTGCTCGACGATGAAGGGCGCGAGCGATTGGGTGCAATTTCTACCGCACTTGCGAAGGAAAAGGACTGGACAAGTCCGGCTCTCGAAGCCACTACCAAATCGCTTGCCGAGGAACTGGAACTGGGCCTGGGTAAGCTGGCGCAGCCCATGCGCGCGGCACTTACCGGAACGACAACGTCGCCCGGAATTTTCGATGTTTTGGTCCTTTTGGGACGGGACGAATCCCTGGCACGGCTCAACGCACAGGCTGCGTAAGCCAAACGATCAGGAAGAGAGCAGGAGACACATCTTGGCAGACAAAAACGCCAAACTCGAACTGGGCGGCGAAACCACCGAGTTTCCCGTTCTCCAAGGCAGCACCGGCCCCGACGTGTTTGATATCCGCAAGCTCTACGGGGAAACGGGCAAGTTTACGTACGACCCGGGGTTCAAGTCGACCGCCAGCTGCGAAAGCGCGCTGACTTATATCGACGGCAACGAAGGTGTGCTGCTGCATCGCGGCTATCCCATCGGTCAGCTCGCCGAGAATTCGAGCTTCATGGAAGTGAGCTACCTGCTCCTCAACGGCGAACTGCCGACGTCGAATGAACTCGACGACTTCACGAACACCATCACCTATCACACCATGCTGCACGACCAGATGCGTCAGTTCTATCAGGGCTTCCGTCGCGATGCTCACCCGATGGCGATCATGTGCGGCGTGGTTGGCGCCCTGTCGGCGTTCTACCATGACAGCACCGACATTTCGGACCCCGAGCACCGCAAGATCAGCTCGCACCGCCTGATCGCAAAGATGCCGACCATTGCTGCCAATGCCTACAAGTACGCAGTCGGCCAGCCCTTCATGCATCCGAAGAACGACCTGAGCTACACTGGTAACTTCCTGCGCATGACCTTCGGCGTTCCGGCCGAGGAATACGAGGTGATCCCCGAAGTCGAGAAGGCGATGGATCGCATCTTCATTCTGCATGCCGACCACGAACAGAACGCCTCGACCTCGACCGTGCGTCTTGCAGGCTCCTCGGGCGCGAACCCGTTTGCGTGTATTTCGGCCGGCATTGCCTGCCTCTGGGGCCCGGCACATGGCGGCGCGAACGAAGCGGCTCTCAATATGCTGCGGGAAATCGGCACGCCCGACAAGATTCCGCACTATATCGAGCGAGCCAAGGACAAGAACGACCCGTTCCGCCTGATGGGCTTCGGCCACCGCGTCTACAAGAATTACGACCCCCGCGCGACGGTCATGCAAAAGACCGTTCGTGAAGTGTTCGATGCTCTGAAGGTCAAGGACCCTGTGTTCGAAACCGCCCTGCAACTCGAGGAAATAGCGCTCAACGACGACTATTTCCGTGAGAAGAAGCTGTTCCCGAATGTCGATTTCTATTCGGGCATCATCCTCTCGGCGATCGGCTTCCCGACCACGATGTTCACCGCGCTTTTCGCCCTCGCGCGCACTGTCGGCTGGGTTGCGCAGTGGAACGAAATGATTTCCGATCCCGCCCAGGTAATCGGTCGTCCGCGTCAGCTCTACACCGGCCCGACGCAACGCGACTACGTACCCTTGAGCGATCGCTAAGAGGGCATCCTCGACCAAGCGCCGCGCGCTGCACCATCTCGTGTGGATCATCGCGCGAGCGCTTGGCTTCGCACTGGTCGTGTGCGGCCTCATGTGGACCGCTCAAGGTACCGGATTGCTCGACTGGCCGCGCAACAGCTTCATGTTGGGTCAAAGAGAATGGATTTGGATCGGACTGGCGTGTTGTGCTGTAGGCGGGGCTATCCTGCTAGGCCTGCAGCGGATTGCTGCTGGTAAATGAAGCGCTTCAGTCAATTCCCGGCAAACTAAACCTGAATTCGGCGCCGACGGCATCGTCACCATTAGCGATCACTTCAAGATCGCCATCCATCGCGAGCGCAAGCCTGCGAGAGATATAAAGGCCGAGGCCAGATCCGCTGTCGTTCCCCCCATCGCTATCGCGTCCGAGCCGTTCGAACTTGTCGAATATGCGCTTTGCTTCTTCGGGATCAACGCCCGGCCCCTGGTCGATAATGCGCGCCTGGACCTTGCCCTCATCCGCCTCGCCAACAATTACATTCACCTCGCTCCCTTCGGGCGAATAGGCGATGGCATTGCCGATCAGGTTGATGAGCACCTGCAATACGCGTCGGAATTCGCCCACGGCGATGAGCGGATCGTCGGGCTTCTCAAGTTTGATACGGATCGATCGGTTCTGCGCGCGCACGCCAAGGATACCTGCAGCACGCTGTGCGGCATCGGCTAGGTCGACACGATCTTTCGCAGTCGTGAAGTCTTCCGCTTCGACAACTTCGAGGTCGGCAAGGTCATCGAGCATACCCGACAGGTGCTGCCCAGCTGACGCGATATTGCCCGCATATTCGCTGTATTCCGGGCGCAACGGACCGGCGAGCCGTGTGCGGATTGTTTCCGCATTGGCGATGATCCGGGCGATGGGCTGACGCAGGGCCGGAGTCAGAGCGCTGCCGATCAGACGGGAATGAGCGACCTCAACATTGTCATTTTCGGTTCTGGGATCGCTCAACAGCGGCTCATCGGCCACTAGCAACAGGTCGAAACCGCGGGGTGCGGCACCCTGAGGGCCGACCGGGATCAGCCTAGCGCGCCAGTTGCGGTGCGAGCCCGGCAGTTTGCACGTCGTTCCATCGAGAATGCGCCAGTGCAAGGGCTGGGAATGGGACAAACCGACAAGCTCGAGATAATCGCTCCACACCTTGCCCGGAGCACTCAGAATCGCCTCCTGCAAGGCCAGGCCATCTGGCGCGCTGGCGCTCAGATAACGCACGCATTGGCGAGCATCGAGGCGTCCGGTAACTTCAGCAACGGCGCGGTCGACGGCGTCCATGCGATCAGCGACATCGCGTTCAGGGATCGGCATCTGCGGCATGCTGTGCCAATTCTCTATGAGAATTTCGCAGCCCCCACCTTGCGTTTCGGAAAGGGGGTTGATGCGGGCGAAGCCGGTGACGGTCTCCTCTCCATCGAACGCCTGGAAGGCTCGCGCGATACGAAGATTGAGGCGGCGCGCCTCGCGCACGAGCTCCAGCAGTTCGGGCACTGCCAAGGTCCCCGGAACAGCGCCGCCGCAATTCTCATGCAGCTCCGCCAACGGCTCGTCGGCAGTCAGAAGACGATCATGCTCGTCGGTTACTCCGCGCGCAGTCAATAAGGATTGCTGACGGTTCATGCGGCGCCCGCCATGAAGGCATCGCCTGCATTCGACTGCGCCAGCATCTCACGCGCACGCTCGGAAGGCATGTTCGCAATATTGTCGGCATGAGGCGATGCAGGGCCAAGAATTTGCAGTTGTCGTTCGATTTCCTCACCTTCGAGCCCCGCGGCTCTGAGGGAAAGAACGAGCCGAGCGTTCTGGCGTTCATGGGACGAAAGCACCACAAGGTCGCGCGGCTGACCGGATAAGTTGGCAAGGCAACTCGCAAACAGGGGAAATCCAGCATGTTCAAGCGAAAGACCCGCCAAGGCGCCATTTCGCAGACCCGCTACGAGGCGCGCGAATAACCCGATGCGGCTCGCCCCTTCGTCGTAACCGCGCTGCACTTGCGCAATAGCGGACGAAACCTCACCGACCCCGATTTGCGGAGCGGCGCCCTCGAACAATTCCAGGACATTGGCGAACAGATCGGCAGGGAGCTCGTTTAGCTCCAGTTCCATGCGACCTTGGCTCTGCAGGTAGCGCGATTGCGCCGTCAGCGCCTTGATGGCCAATTCGGCGGTTGCAGGTTGGTCCGAGGCGATCAATTCTTGCAGCAGCGGGCTCAGAACTGGATCGAATGAAAGAGTGCGCTCGAGCCGCTCGGTAACAAGCCCTTCGACCGCGAGCGCGTAGAGGTGCCTGAGAAGGGCGGGGTCGCGCGCCAGCTCTTCCGATAGGGAGTCGATCGTATCGAGCTCAATTGAACCTCGCTCACTCGTTGGGCGGTCGGCGCCGAGGAGGCTGCGCGAGAGATGCGCCAGCATTCCTCGCAAGCGTGCGAGGATGGCGTCATTGACCAGCGCCTCCCCCGAAGCATCGAGTAAGTGCGAGATAACCGGCGCAACACCAAGCAGCGCGCGATCCGCGCGCGCCAGCTCATCCCCGAGGATGGCTTCCACCGAGGTGGACTTGGTCCGGTTCATAGGCACACTACCCATGTTTTAGCCCTTAGACGGGCTATGGTTAAGCCCCGGTTAGCCTGGATCGCGATGGCTGCGCAGTATGACTTGCGCAAGCGCCGCCAGTCCAAACAGCGCGAGCGCCTCTCCCGTATAACCGAGTGCAGCGGCAATTGCGAAAGCGATCAGATGCAAAGTGCGATCGTGCCAAAATGGGATGGTCGTACCCGTTCCCTGCGAACGTCCCGCCAGGTAGGACAGCGCCATCGCAAACACCGGCAGGGCAACCGCAGAAGGGGGCGGATCCTCATTCATGAATGCGGTCAGTAGGCACGCAGTCGCAATCACCTCCACTCCCAAAGGTAGAAGATGTTCGAAGACCTTGCCCCTCGCCTGAGACCAGAGCCGTTCGCGCAGCAAGGCCCATTGCCCGGCGAACTCCGCGACAAATGCCCCGCATGCAGCTACCCCCAAACCCACAGAGCCGAATCCCGAAAGTGCGGCGCCCAAACCGGCCAGCATGATTGCGACACCACCCGCAGCAGTTGCCGGCGGCCCGCCAGTTAGTGATCGCGCACCGATTCTTCCTAACAGCACAGTGCTCAACGCCCGGAATGGCGCGCCCACCGATTCGGAAGCGGTACTTGCACCAATCAGAGCTTTTTCGCGTGCATCCAACGCAAGCTGGTCGTCTGCGAGCAGCCAGTTCCCCTCACCCAGCCCCCGTTCACTCCAGTCACGGCACTCTGTGCGCGCCTGAAGTGCGAGCCTGAGCAGCATCGACATCGCATCACCGTCGGGTGGCATATCGGCAAGTTTGTGCACCTGCCCTGCCCCCGTCACCGCAAGCCCAGCCCAATGCCGGTCGCGATCAATGCGCTCGAAATCTTCTTCGTGGGCTTCAGCCAGCCTGTGGTTTGCAGGAATGGTCGCCACACCGCGTTCGATCACTTGTGCATCGCTTAGCATGTCCTCCACCCGATCCCGCCCGATCAGCAGGCCGTCGGCGACCATCACCAGCTCATCGTCCGTCCGGACGAGACCGACGAGTTGCAGGTTGGAGCGCGCAAGATGGAACTCCC
Source organism: uncultured Erythrobacter sp. (assembly GCA_947494705.1). Classification (GTDB taxonomy): domain Bacteria; phylum Pseudomonadota; class Alphaproteobacteria; order Sphingomonadales; family Sphingomonadaceae; genus Erythrobacter. Next base: position 787,392 of record CANLVN010000003.1, on the reverse strand, counting down.
CACCTTCCGCCTCGACTTGCTGTTGAGCGATCAAAATCGCATCGCGTGGCGCATCGCACAGACAAATGATCCGCTGGCATCCCAACGCGCGCACGAGCTCGACTTGCCACATCAGCACGCTGCGGCCAGCCAAATCCAGCTCAGCGCGCAACTGACCCGATGCGGTGCGTTTGACGGCGGATAATAGTGCTGTGCGCAAAGTCGGTCCTAGGAGCGCGAATTGGTAAGACTCCCATGCGCTAAGCGTGAAACGTCCCGCGCATCAAGCGCGCGAAGCCCCCAATTCCCACGATTATGAGACGATCAGCCGCTGACAGGCTGCGAAATGCTGCTCGAGAACCGGGCCAGGACATTCTCGATGTCGCGAATGGCGGTTGGTTCGCCCGGCGCGCTCAGCAAGGCGTTCTCGGATACAAGGAGCAGATCTTCGGCATGGAAGCTGGCAGCCAGCCCCTTCAGCCGCATAGCAGCAACACGCCAGTTACCATCGCAACGCGAGCGTTTGAGAAGGTCGAGCTGCTTGGTCGCGCTTTCGATGAAGGCAGCGCGCAACTCACCGATCAGCGCCGGATCTTCTCCGGCGGCCGCAGCGAGTGTCGCATCAAGGGCTCCGCTTTCATATGCCATGACATGATGCGATAACCGAAGCGGGGTTAATGCGGGGTTTATCCTGTCCCAAGCTGTGGTATTCAGCGTCGATGGCTGGAGGAAACCATATCAGGGCGGTAGGCCCGGACGCAGCGCGCAACGCGCCGGAAAACACCGACTTACAGGTGGGGGACGGCGACCCTGCTGAGGGTGAAGAGGCAATTGATCTTGCCGGGTTCGAGGAAGACGATTTGCTTGAAGATGCGGATCAGACGTCTTCGAGCCGCTTCGGGTGGCTACCGGCTGCGCTCGCCATCATTGCCGTAATTGGGTGGACCGCCTTCTATGGTTTCGCAACTCAAAGCGAGATGCGGGTTGCCGGCGCTGCGCCGGCTGAATGGGTGCAATGGATCATCGACTGGTCGGTGCCCGTCTTGCTGATCGGGGTTGCCTATCTTGTCGCGATGCGCAACTCGCGCGCCGAGGCCAAGCGTTTTGCGCGGACCGCAAATCTGCTCTCGGCGGAAAGCAGCCAACTCGAAGAGCGTCTGACAGTCGTCAACCGCGAGCTCAGCCTCGCCAGAGAGTTCCTGGCAGCCCAATCACGCGAATTGGAAGCGCTCGGCCGGATCGCCAGCGAGCGGATTTCGACCCATGCAGAGGAACTGCAATCGTTGATCCGAACCAATGGTGAGCAGGTGGACAGGATCGGCAGCGCCAGCGAAACGGCGCTTGGAAACATGACCCGCCTGCGCGACGACCTGCCCGTGGTGGCAAATTCGGCGCGCGACGTTACCAATCAGGTCGGCAATGCCGGTCGCACGGCAAGCGAACAACTAGACAAGCTTGTGAGCGGTTTCGAACGGCTCAATGAATTCGGCAAGGCCAGCGAAACGCAGGTGGTGAGCTTTGACAAGAGAGTCGGCTCGACACTCGAGGGGCTGAAGGGACAGCTCGAAGCCGTCGGAACGGCCATCGCCACGCGAATCGACACGATCGAGGAACGAGCCGGCACCTATCGCTCGCAGATCGACGAGGCCGAGGAGAAGGCGCTGGCTGCGCTTGGCGAACGGCTCGGCAAGCTAACCAGCGAGGCGGAGTCGATTTCGGCCAATCTGCGCGAGGCGGAAAATGGCGCGATCGAACAGCTCTACGCCAACAAGAAACGGTTCGAGGATGACGTCACGAAGACCGTAGAAGCACTGGACCGGCTCGATCAGCAAGCCCATCTCGCCTCGCAAAGCCGGGTAAAGGCGCTCCACGAAGAGGAAAGCCGTTTCGTTGAAAAGCTTGAGCTGCGGGACCGCAAGTTCATCGAGGAAATGGCAAACCGCCAAGAGCAGTTCGACACTCGCGAAGCGCAGGCCAGCGAAGTGCTCGCCCAGCGGCTTGCCGATCTTGATGACGCCCTCGCCGAACGTCGCGAAGCGCAGGCGCGCGAGACGGAGAAACTGGTCGAGCAATCAACCAACATGACCGATCAGCTGGATCGGCTCGGCGCGCTGATCGGCGAAGTCTCGCAACATGGCGAGGCAACGCGCAGTGGGCTTGAAAGCGGTCTGGAAACTCTAGGCCAACAGCTAGAGACGAAGCGCTCAGAACTCGCCGAAACCGAAGCGAAGATTTCGCAATTGACCGAAGCGGGTGTGCGCCTGCTCGAGATTATTCAGTCGAGTGCAAAACATAGCCGCGAAGATCTCCCTAAAGCTATCGGGGTCGCATCCGAGACGCTCGGTTCGGTCGAAGACCGGGCATCGGCGTTGACTGAACTGATGCTAGGCACCCGGGAGAAGGCAGAAGGGCTCGGTGACTATCTCATCGACGCTCAGGCGAAGATCGAAACAGCCGATACCTCGATCGAAGCCCTTTCAGCCAAGCTGAGCGAACAATCCGAAGATGCGCTCGCGAAACTCAAGGGCCTGCGCATGGGTTTCCGCGATTTGGCGCAAGAGAGCGAAAGCTTTGCCGGCGAAACGCAGGACAGACTGCGTCAGTCGTTGAATGATCTTGAGGCCACCACTCGTTCGGTATTCACCACGCTAGAAGATGGGGCAAAAGAGAAGGTCGAGGCTCTTTCTGGCAGACTGTCGGAACGCGCCGTGGCCGAGCTTGAACGAACTTTGCGCAACCAGACCGCCGAAACCGTGGGCAAACTCGAAGAAGCGGCCAGCCATGCATCCGGCGTCGGTCGCGAAGCTACGGCGCAACTGAGAGACCAGTTGGCGAAGGTAAACGAGCTTACCAAGAACCTTGAACAACGCATTGCTCGAGCACGCGAGCTTGCCGAAGAGCAAGTCGGCAACGATTTCGCGAGGCGCATGGCCCTTATTACTGACAGCCTCAACTCCAACTCGATCGATATCGCAAACGCCCTATCGACCGAAGTCGCGGACACCTCTTGGGACGCCTATCTCAAGGGCGACCGCGGCATCTTCACCCGCCGGGCGTTGCGCTTGATCGACAATGGCGATGCGAGAGAAATTGCCGATCTTTACCAGCGTGACGACGAGTTCAAGGCAAATGTCAGCCGCTATATCCACGATTTCGAGGCGATGCTGCGCTCAATGCTATCGACCCGCGATGGCAACGCGTTAGGGGTCACGATCCTGGGTTCCGATATGGGCAAGCTCTATGTCGTGCTGGCTCAGGCGATAGAACGCTTCCGCCAATAGAAGCCGGCGGGCTTAGCCCCTCGGTCCGATTTGACTGGGTGGTTCCGGGAATGGGTTGAGGTCGGCTGCGGTGATCCAGCCATACTCGAAATTGAGTACGAACAAGCTTGTCAGCAGCGCCGCTATCACGGTTGCCCGAATAACGAGCTTGCCGGGCCTGAAGTTAACCGGCGCGCTGTCCGCCTGCCCGGCAACCTTCGCAACCCCGGCCTCGTCCGCAGTGCGCACACCAAAAGGCAACATCACGAAGGCGGTCATCACCCAAATGAGGAAATAGACCGCAAGGATGGACGTCCACTGCATCAGTCAGCGCGCTCCAACCCCGGCATGATCACGCGCACTTGCGGATTCTTGCCCGACCAACGACGCGCTGAGCGGCGCGCGGCGAGCCGGGCTGCTTCGTGCACTGCGGCCGGATCGGTTGCATCGCGCCCCTTGAGCTTGCCGATAGCCTTAAGGATGTCTTCCTGCGTTTCCTCGACAAATTCCGGCATATCCTCGTCGAGCGGAATACCGATCGCTTCCACAACTGGCGTCACGCCGCGCGCGAGCACCACGACAACCAGCCCTTCGAACGATAGGCGGCGGCGCATGTTGACCGCTTCGCCGTCGGCAGGAGTGATTATATCACCGTCGAGGACGAGCCGCCCGTTGAGCACCTCGGCTATCTTACCCGGCTCACCCGGCGCGAGACGAACGATATCGCCGTTCCTCTGCACCACGTTCGAGGGGATTCCGCTGTCTTTACCCACCCGAGCTTGCTCGCGCATATGGCGAAGTTCCCCGTGGACGGGCACCAGCACCTCGGGCCGAAGCCAACCGTAAAGCGCCTCCAGTTCGGGGCGCCCAGGATGGCCAGACACATGGATAAGGCTTTGGCGGTCGGTCACAAGCTCGATACCCTTGGCCGCAAGCTGGTTCTGCATCTTGCCGATGGCGATTTCGTTTCCGGGAATCTGGCGCGATGAGAACAGCACGACGTCGCCAGGCACCAGTTCGAGCGGATGGTTATCATCTGCGATACGGGCGAGCGCGGCGCGCGGTTCGCCCTGCCCACCCGTGGCAAGGATCATAATCTCTCCGCGCGGCAGCTGCATTGCAGTGTTGAAATCAACCGTTTCGGGAAAGTCTTCCAGATAACCATTGTCTTGCGCCACCTCGATGATACGGTCGAGCGAACGCCCTGCGACACAGAGCTGTCGCCCGGTCTCCCGCGCCACCTCACCCAGCGTCTGCAGCCGTGCGACATTGCTGGCGAAAGTGGTGACGAGGACGCGCTTGCCGGTGTGTCGGCGAACCTCCTCCATCATTCCCTTGTGGACGGCGCCTTCTGAACCCGATGGATTCGGATTGAAGACATTGGTGCTGTCACAAACGAGGGCGAGCACGCCTTCGTCTCCGATGGCGCGCAATTCCTCCTCGGTGGTCGGCTCACCGATGATCGGATCTTCGTCGAGCTTCCAGTCGCCCGTGTGAAAGACACGTCCGTACGGAGTGTCGATCAACAGCGCGTTACCCTCTGCAATAGAGTGCGCGAGCGGGATGTAAGTCACGTCGAACGGACCGATATGAAGCTGCCCGTGATCCTCTTCGATGATGTTCAGCTCGACTTTGCCCAGTAGCCCGGCTTCTTCGAGCTTGCGCGCGACGAGGTCCGCTGTGAACGGCGTCGCATAAAGCGGTACGCCGAGATCGCCCGCAAAGTACGGGACAGCGCCGATGTGGTCCTCATGCGCGTGGGTTAATACGATGCCGAGGAGATCACGGCGGCGTTCCTCGATGAAATCCAGGTCGGCGAAAACAAGATCGACGCCGGGGTATTCGCCTCCCGAGAATGTCATCCCGAGATCGACCATCAGCCATTTACCGTCGCAGCCATAGAGATTGACGTTCATGCCGATCTCGCCAGAGCCACCTAGCGCAAGGAAAAGTAGTTCTTTTTCAGGTGTATAGTTCTTTTTCACAAATACTCATGCGTTGTTGGCAACAGGATCAGTTGCTTGCTTGTTGGGCGAGGATTGCGAGGCCCTCGATGGTCAGATCGGCATAGACCTCGTCAAAAATATCGGTTGCCTCGTCGAAAAGGATCGCCAGCCCCCCGGTCGCGACCACTTTGGCCGGGCGTCCGATCTCAGCCTTCATGCGTGCGACGATACCCTCCATCATTGCCACATAGCCCCAGAATACACCAATGAGCATCTGGTCCTCGGTGTTGCGTCCGATGACACTCTTGGTTTCGGGCGCGCGGATGGCGATACGCGGCAGCTTCGCGGTCTTGCCCACCAGAGCGTCGAGAGAAAGGTTGATCCCCGGCGCAATCGAGCCGCCCTTATAGGTGCCATTGAAATCGATGGCTTCGAACTTGGTGGCGGTGCCGAAGTCGATGACGATCAGGTCGCCGCCATATTTGTTGTGTGCCGCGAGGATATTGAGCGCGCGATCGGCGCCGAGCGAACTGGGCTGGTCGACGTCAATCTCAAACCGCCAGGCAGCTTCGCCCTCGCCTGCTTTCAGCGGCGTCAGGCCGAAGTATTTCTGCGCGAGCACGGTGAGATTGTGGTCCGCGCGCGGCACCACCGAGGCGTAAACCAACTGCGAAATGTCGTCGCGGTCGACACCCTCGATATTCAGCAGTTGCAGCAGCCAAACGGCGTATTCATCGCCTGTACGGCGTGGATCGGTGGCTATGCGCCAGCGCGCACGAGGTGGGCAAATAAAGCCGCCCTCACCATCTGGCTCGAACAGTGCAAAGACGACATTGGTGTTTCCGACATCGGCGGCCAGCAACATGGCGCTCTCCCTAAGTGATATCGCCCGCCCGAATGACATGTTCGGAGCCATCCGCCAAGCGCAGTCGGAGCGCGCCGTCTGTTTCCTCCAGGCCAGCAAATGTGCCTGTGACGCGGCTTCCGTTGGTGTCGTGTACCGTAATGGGAGAGCCGCTGGTGTGGATCGACACGCGCAGAAAGTCTCTCAGCACCGAGCCGAGGCCGGCGTCGCGCCAATTTTTGAGACGTTCGGCAAAGCGCTCACCCAGGACTTTGGCGAAATGCGCCAAGTCCGGTGCCGCAACCTGATCGCTGAGCGCCGCTGTCTGGCGATCCGGCAGGACGGGCGCGCGTTCAAGGTTGACCCCGATACCCACGACAACATGGCTGGCAACCATTTCGAGCAAAATGCCGGAAAGCTTACCGCCGTCCAAGAGTACATCGTTGGGCCATTTGAGTTCAGGACGAGCTGCCCCGGGTAAAGAATCTTCGACAGCATCGAAGACAGCTAGGGCTGCGATGAAACTCAATGAGGCTGGCGGCGGATCACCTGGACGGAGCGCGACGACAGTCGAGCCCATGAAGTTCCCTTCGCCATCGAACCATTCGCGCCCCTGCCGACCGCGTCCGGCGGTCTGACGGCGAGTGACCAGCCACTTGCCTTCGCCGGGAGGGTTGTCTGTACGCAAACCCGCGACAAGGTCGGCATTGGTCGAGCCGGTCTCTTCGATTATCTCAATTACCGGCACACAACTCAAATCGCGACGAAGAGTGCAGCCGCCGCCTTGTCGGCCAAATCGGTCAACGATGGCGTCAGGAGATAGCCGAGCGGCGAGATGATGGCCGCGCACAATGCAAGCAGGACCCAGTGAGCGGTGCCACTCTTGCCGGTCACCAAACCGGCGGGCTCATCGAAGAACATCACCTTGACGAACTTGATGTAGTAGAAAGCACCGATCACACTCGCCGCGATAGCTATGGCGGCGAATACCACCAGGCCTGCTTCGACGGTTGCCTGGAATACCACAAATTTGCTGTAGAAGCCCAGCAGAGGCGGAATTCCAGCGAGGCTGAACATCTGGATGAGGAGAGCCCAGGCGATTGCCGGGCGCGTGACCGCAAGACCGCTGATATCCGCGAAAGTCTCGTAAAGGTCGCCGTCGGGGCTGCGCAGCATGAGTAGCGCTACAAAACTGCCAATGCTCATCGCGACATAGATGAACAGGTAGACCAGCATTGCGCTCGCCCCGTCGGCTGTCGCGACAGCGAGGCCAAGCAGGATAAAGCCAATGTTGTTGATCGAGGAATAAGCGAGCAGACGCTTGAGGTTCTGCTGGCCGATTGCTCCGAGCGCACCGAACACAATGGATGCGAGTGCGGCGAACATAACGATCTGCTGCCATGCGAGGACCTGCCCACCGAACACCTCGAACACTACCCGCGCGGTGAGCGATACGGCGGCTACCTTGGGCGCAGTTGCGAAGAAGGCGGTGACCGGGGTCGGCGCTCCTTCGTAAACGTCCGGTGTCCACATATGGAAGGGAACCGCGGATATCTTGAAGGCGAGCCCGGACATGACGAAGATCAGCCCGAACAGCTGACCGGTCGAAAGGTCGCCATCGAGCGCTGTGCGAACGCTGGCGAAGTCGGTTGCGCCGGTAAAGCCATAGAGCAGGCTTATGCCGTACAGCAGGATGCCTGATGCGAGCGCACCCAGCACGAAATACTTGAGACCCGCTTCTGCCGAACGCTGGTCTTCGCGCAAAATCGCGGCGAGGACGTAGGCGGCCAGACTATTCAACTCGAGCCCGAGATAGAGCGTCATGAAATCGCTGGCCGACACCATGATGCTCATTCCGAGCGACGCGAAGAGGATGAGCACCGGGTACTCGGCGCGCATCCCACGCTCCTTGCCCGCTGCGGGGCTGGCGAAGAAGGCCGGGGCAACCATCAACGCCCCGATGGCAGCGAGATAGATCAGCGCCTTGGCGAACAGCGCAAAACTGTCGATCTTCATCAACGTTCCGAAAGCATAGCTATCAGGGCCATCGACGCCAGAGTGCAGGCCGGGAATAGTGAGGAAGCCAGCAGCAAACAGCGCAGCGGCGGCGATAATAGCGACTGTGCGCGCAAGTTTATCGCCGCCCCAGGCCACGACCAACAGCAACACGAGGCCGGCCGCTGTCAGGACCAGTTCGGGCGCGACGAGCGCAAAGGAGGATGCAAAGTCCATTAGTGCTCGCCCTCCCCTTCGTGCGACTCGTACTCGACGGCGTTGGCGGCTTCCGGACGCGGTTCACCAGCTGCAAGCTGTGCTTCACTGGCAGGGGCTGCGGCAGCGATTTGGGCGTCGAGTGCTGCGATATCGGCACGCATCGGTGCAAGGAAGCTTTCGGGATACACCCCCATCCAAAGCACAACTGCGGCAATCGGTGCCATCATCGCCCATTCGCGCGGGGTCATATCGGGCATCGCAGCGGCGTCCTCGTTCTTTTGCGTGCCAAAGGCCACACGGCGGTAAAGATAAAGCATGTATCCTGCGCCCAGGATAATCCCGGTGGTGCAGATCAGAGCGACCCAGCTCGAAGCCTGGTAGATGCCTGCAAGAGCCAAGAATTCACCCACGAAATTGCTCGTACCCGGCAGGCCAACCGCCGCCATCGTGAAGAGCAGGAAGAACACCGCGTAAAACGGCATGTTGATGCTGAGTCCGCCATAGCGGTCGATCTCGCGCGTGTGCAGGCGATCATAGATTACACCGACACACAGGAAGAGCGCAGCCGACACAAGGCCGTGGCCGAGCATGATCATCATCGCGCCTTCGATGCCCTGAACGTTGAAGGCGAAGAGGCCCGCAGTGACGAGCGCCATGTGCGCCACCGACGAATAGGCGATCAGCTTTTTCATGTCGTGCTGAACCAGCGCGACGAGCGAGGTGTAGACCACCGCCACCATCGACAGCGTGAAGATCAACCATGCGAGGTCCGCGCTTGCCTCGGGGAACATCGGCAAGCTGAAGCGGATGAAGCCATAGCCGCCGAGCTTCAGCAATACGCCGGCAAGAATGACAGAACCGGCAGTTGGTGCCTGGACGTGAGCGTCAGGAAGCCAGGTGTGGACCGGCCACATCGGCATCTTCACTGCGAAACTCGCGAAGAAGGCAAGGAACAGCCACAATTGCGCTCCCGGCGGGAAGTCGTACTGCATCAGGGTCGGAATGTCCGACGTGCCCGCCTGCGCGACCATCCAGAACATGGCGATCAGCATCAGGACGGAGCCCAGCAGCGTGTAGAGGAAGAACTTGTAGCTCGCGTAGATGCGATTGTCCCCGCCCCACACGCCGATGATGAGATACATCGGGATAAGCCCAGCCTCGAAGAAGATGTAGAACAGGAAGATGTCCTGCGCGGCAAAGGTGCCGATCATCAGCACCTCCATGAAGAGGAACGCCGCCATGTATTCGCCCACGCGCTTCGTGATCGCTTCCCAGCTGGCAAGGATGCAGATCGGCATAAGAAACACGCTGAGCATAATTAGCATCAATGAGATGCCGTCGATCCCGACCGCATAGGAGAAGCCCGCGACGAGTTCGTAGCTCTCGTGGAATTGCCACTGTGCGCCGCCGATCTCGTAACTGGCCCACAGGACTATTCCGAGGCCGAAAGTTACGAGGGTCGCACCCAGCGCAATAGTGCGCGCTGCCGGGGCGGCTAGAAGGCACGCCACAGCGCCGATCAACGGCACAAGCATCATGACTGTGAGGATGGGAAAATCCATTGCTGTTCAATGATCCTTCAGAGCAGCACGAAAGTGACAGCGGCGATCAGCCCGAGCAGCATGATCAGCGCATAGGTGGTGAGGTAGCCTGACTGGATTGACTTCGCCGCAACCGAGCCGCGCTGGACCAAGGCGGCAACACCGTTAGGCCCGAAGCGGTCGATCGTGCCGATATCGCCCAGCTTCCAGAACTGGCGTCCAAGCCAGAAGGAGGGCTTCACGAACACGGCGTTGTAAAGTTCGTCGAAATACCATTTGCGGTAAACGAAATTGTGCAGGGCGCCGAAGGTCGCGACAAACTTCGCGGGGATGCCCGGCTTCGCCATGTAGGCAACGTAGGCCCCGAGAAAGCCGATGAGCATGACCGCCGTTGCGGTCAGTTTCACCCAGAGCGGCACGCCATGAAGCGCATGGACGAGGTTCTCGTTGAAATAGATCGACCCGGCCCAGAATGCGCCATCCACGGCATCGGACGAGCCGTCGATGAACGGATACTTGAATACGTAGCCCGAGAAGACAGCGCCGATCGTCAGCACCAACAGCGGCACCAGCATGACCCACGGGCTCTCATGCGGGTGATAACCGCCTGTTGTGTCCTCGCCAGCCTCTTGCGGGGTCTTGTGGACCGAGTGCTGGATATGCTCGCTCTCGATCCAGCGCGGCTTGCCCCAGAAGGTGAGGAACATCAGGCGCCAGCTGTAGAAGCTCGTCAACAGCGCCGCGACGGCTCCTGCCCAGAAGGCAAACTGCGAAACACCCGTACCGCGCGCCCAGGCAGCCTCGAGAATCGCATCCTTGGAATAGAACCCGGCAAAGCCGAACACACCCAGGACACCCACGCCGGTGATTGCCAAGGTACCGGCCATCATCGCCCAGAATGTAACCGGGATTTTCCTCCTGAGAGCACCGTAATACCGCATGTCCTGCTCATGGTGCATCGCATGGATGACCGAGCCTGCGCCGAGGAACAGCAGAGCCTTGAAGAAGGCGTGAGTAAACAGGTGGAACATGGCCACGCCATAGGCTCCGACACCGGCAGCGAAGAACATGTATCCGAGCTGCGAGCATGTCGAATAGGCGATCACGCGCTTGATGTCCCATTGGGTCGTACCGATGGTTGCAGCGAAGAAGCAGGTTGCAGCGCCCACGATGGTAACCATCGTCAGAGCGGTCGGCGCGGTTTCGAACATCGGGGAAAGGCGACACACCATGAATACGCCGGCGGTGACCATTGTTGCCGCGTGAATGAGCGCGCTGACCGGGGTTGGCCCTTCCATCGCGTCCGGCAGCCATGTGTGCAGGCCAAGCTGCGCCGATTTGCCCATCGCTCCGATGAACAGCAGGATGCACAGAATATCCATCGTGTAGAGCCGCATGCCGAGGAACGTCATCGTCGATCCGCTCATCGCGGGCGCGGCGGCAAGGATTTCGGGGATCGAAGTGGTGTTGAACACCAGAAAGGTCCCGAAGATGCCGAGCATGAAACCAAGATCGCCTACGCGGTTGACCACGAAGGCCTTGATGGCGGCTGCATTTGCGGAGGGTTTGCGGAAGTAATATCCGATCAGCAGATAGCTCGCGAGGCCAACCCCTTCCCAACCGAAGAACATCTGGACGAGGTTGTCGGCAGTCACGAGCATCAGCATCGCGAAGGTGAAGAGCGACAAATATGCGAAGAAGCGGGGCTGGTCCGGATCGTCCTCCATATACCCCCACGAATAGAGGTGGACGAGCGCGGAGACCGAGTTGATGACCACCAGCATCACGGCGGTCAACGCATCAACGCGCAACGCCCAATCGAAGGTCATGTCGCCCGATTGCACCCATTTGAGCACGGGAACGACATATTCGCTGGTACTTCCACCCAAGAAACCGAGAAAGATCGGCCAGCTCAGAGCGGCCGACAGGAACAGGCCACCGGTTGTCACCAGCTTGGCTCCGGTCTTTCCGAGGGCCTTGTTGCCCAGTCCGGCAATGATCGCGGCCAGCAGCGGCGCGAAAACGATGATGAGGATCGGATCCACCGGCGCTTATCCCTTCATCCGGTTGACATCGTCGACCGCGATCGTGCCGCGCCCGCGATAATAGATGACGAGAATGGCAAGCCCGATGGCCGCCTCTGCCGCCGCGACGGTGAGGACCATCATCGCAAAGATCTGACCCACGAGGTCCTGCATGAAGGCGCTGAATGCGACGAGGTTGATGTTGACGCTCAGCAGGATCAGTTCGACCGCCATCAGAATGACGATGATGTTCTTGCGATTGAGGAAGATACCCAGCACGCCGAGCACGAACAGGATCGCACCGACAACGAGGTAATGTTCGATACCGATGGGTCCCATTACAGGTCGACCCCCTTCCCGTATTCAGGATTCTTCATGACGGTTGCCTCTTCGGGACGGCGGCGGATTTGCTTGCCGACATCCTGGCGGCTGCGCGAACCGGGCTTGGTCCCGCGATAGGTAAGCACGATAGCACCGATCATGGCGACCAGCAGGATGATCCCGGCGATCTCGAACAGCACGATATAGCGGCCATAGAGCAGCGCACCGATGGCTTCGATATTGCTGACGCCCGGACGGTTCGTCATCGCCGCGCCATCGGGCGTGCCGAGTTCAAGGCCCCCTGCGCCATAAGCGCCCAGCCCCAGCAGCAATTCCGCCAGCAGAACCAGCGCAATCGCGATTCCCAGTGGGAAATTTTTCACCAAGCCGGCGCGCATTGCAGCAAAATCGATGTCGAGCATCATCACCACGAAGAGGAACAGCACCGCGACCGCGCCGACATAGACGATCACCAGCAGCATCGCGATGAACTCTGCGCCGACGAGCACCATAAGCCCCGCCGCGTTGAAGAAGGCGAGGATAAGCCACAGCACGGAATGTACCGGATTGCGGCTCATAATGACCATCACCGCACTCGCGATGACGACTCCTGCGAACAGGTAGAAGGCTAAGGCTTGAATCATGATCCCTGTTTTTCGTCCCGCGTCTGTCCGCTCAGCCCGGCGCCCTAGCGATAGGGCGCGTCGGCTTCAAGATTGGCCGCGATGGCCCGTTCCCATTTGTCACCATTCGCGAGCAGTTTTGCCTTGTCGTAGAGCAATTCCTCGCGTGTCTCAGTGGAATATTCGAAGTTCGGACCCTCGACCACGGCATCGACCGGGCAGGCTTCCTGACAGAACCCGCAATAGATGCACTTGGTCATGTCGATGTCGTAACGCGTGGTGCGGCGGCTGCCATCGTCACGCGGCTCACTCTCGATCGTGATTGCCTGCGCCGGACACACCGCTTCGCAAAGCTTGCACGCAATGCAGCGCTCCTCGCCATTGGGATAGCGACGCAGCGCATGCTCACCGCGGAAGCGCGGAGAGAGCGGCGATTTCTCGAACGGATAGTTGATCGTCACCTTGGGCTTGAAGAAATACTTCAAGGTCAGCGCGTGCGCCTTGAGGAATTCCCAGAGGGTGAACGATTTGATGAAATGGGTTGCGGTACTCATGACGGGTCTCTTTCGGCCCCCTGCACTGCAGGTGCGGCTTCGACGAACTCGGTTTCTTCCATGATCGGCGGTGCATCGGGTGCGGGGCGATCGAAGTGACCAATCGCCATCAGGTAGCCGCTGATCGCTGCGACAAACACGAGGCTCATCGGCAGGAACACCTTCCACCCGAGCCGCATCAGCTGGTCGTAGCGATACCGCGGCACGGTCGCCCAAATCCAGCTGAAGACCAGGAAGAAGAAGAAGGTTTTGGTGAGGAACCAGAAGATGCCGGGCACGATATACAGCGGCGCCCAGTCGATCGGAGGCAGCCATCCGCCGAAGAACAGCAGCGTACACAGCGAGCACATCAGCAGGATATTGGCATACTCACCCAACCAGAACAGCGCGAAGGCCATGGACGAATATTCGGTCTGATAGCCAGCGACGAGCTCCGATTCAGCCTCGGTCAGGTCGAAGGGTGCACGTGCGGTTTCGGCCAGTGCGGAGATAAAGAACACGACGAATATCGGGAACAACAAAAGGTTGAAGAAAAACCCGTTCACGATGCCCAGGCCGTGACCGCGCTGCGCCTCGACAATACCGCTCATGTTGAAAGTGCCGGCCCACAACACGACGCAGACGAGCACGAAGCCGATCGAGACTTCGTAGGAGATCATCTGCGCGGCGGCGCGCATGGCGGAAAAGAAAGGGTACTTCGAGTTCGAAGCCCACCCGCTCATCACGACGCCGTAGACGCCCAAAGAGCTGATAGCGAGGATGTAGAGTAGCCCGACATTGATGTCGGCGACTACCCAGCCTGCATCAAACGGAATCACGGCCCATGCCGCGAGGGCGACGGTGAATGTGATGATCGGCGCCAGCAGGAATATACCCTTGTTCGCCGCCGAGGGAATGATGGTTTCCTGCAGGAACACCTTCAGCCCGTCGGCAAAGCTCTGCATCAGCCCGAATGGCCCGACAACGTTGGGTCCGCGCCGCAGTGAAACCGCGGCAATGACCTTGCGGTCGACGAAAATCACCATCGCGACCGAGAGCATCACCAAGAGTGAGATCACGACAATCGCGGCTAGCGTTGCGACGGTCCATGCCCATTCGTAGGGCATCCCGAAGGATTGGAAGAACTCGGTCATTCCGCAGCTTCCTTGATTTCGTCGGCATGAAGCAATTCAGCCGAACATTGCTGCATCACGGCGCTAGCGCGGGCGATGGCGTTGGTGAGGTAGAAGTCCTTGACCGGATAGGCGCTGATCGAACCTTCCGCCTTGGCGCTGCTATCTGCCTTGGGCAGCGCGCCATAATCGGCGAGGCCTTCTTCGCCAAGCGCGGGCACCTGCTTCATCATCGCGGACTGCAACTGGGCAAAGCTGTCGAACCCGACATTCACGCCAATCGCATCGGCCAGCGCCCGCAGGATCGTCCAGTCTTCGCGAGCATCACCCGGTGCGAACACTGCCTTTTCCGCGAACTGCACGCGTCCTTCGGTGTTGACGTAAGTCCCGTCCTTTTCGGCAAAGCTGGCTGCGGGCAGGATCACATCCGCCGCATGCGCGCCCTTGTCGCCGTGATGGCCGATATAGACCTTCAGGCTGTCGGCAAAAGGCTCGAAATCCATCTCGTCGGCGCCGAGGCTCAGCACGACCTTTGGCTTGGCGGCTGCGATATCGTCCATTCCGCCAGGCACGGTGAAGTCGAGCATGAGCGAACCCATGCGTGCCGCGCTCATGTGCAAGACGTTGAAGCCGTTCCAACCGTCACGCACTAGCTTGAACTTGTCGACCAGCTTGAGCGCCGGCGCGAGCGCGCCCGCCGCCAATGCCCCGCCGCCAAGGATAACTGCCGGGCGGTCCGCCGCCTTCATCGCATCGCCAAGTGCCTTGGGAACGCGGTTGAGCACCTTCAGGTCTTCGCCGAGGAACTCTGCGGCATAGGTCGTTTCCCATTCAGGACCGACCACGAATACCTTAGCACCATGCTTCACCGCCTTGCGCAGCCGTGCATTGACCAGCGCCGCTTCCCAGCGGATGTGCGAGCCGATGATCAGGATGCAATCGGCGGTCTCGATGCCGCTGAAAGTCGAATTGAAGTTTACCGCCGCAAGGTTCGAGACGTCGTAGGTCATCCCGGTCTGGCGCGCCTCGACCAGATCGCTGCCGCATGCCTTGAGCAGGGTTTTCGCCGCGAACATCGTTTCGCAATCCACGAGATCGCCCGCAACTGCCGCGATGCTGGACGTGTCCTCGCCCAGATGGCTGGCTATCGCAGCGAAAGCCTCCGCCCAGTTGGTAGCAGCCAGCTTACCGCCCTTGCGCACATAGACCTTGTCCAGTCGCCGCGCGCTCAGCCCGTCGACCTGGTAGCGGCCCTTGTCCGACAGCCATTCCTCG
Organism: uncultured Erythrobacter sp.; assembly: GCA_947494705.1. Classification (GTDB taxonomy): domain Bacteria; phylum Pseudomonadota; class Alphaproteobacteria; order Sphingomonadales; family Sphingomonadaceae; genus Erythrobacter. The sequence goes on along the minus strand of CANLVN010000003.1, from coordinate 771,699 downwards.
TTGACATCGTCATTGATGCGCGGAAGCGCCCGCATCACCGCACGACCTTTGCTGTGCAGCGAAATATTGGCGCCAACCGCATCCGACACGTCGATGCTGAGCGTGCGCTTCAACTCCCAAGGCCGGGCCTCGAAGGCGTAGGGGCGCGAGGTCAGCGCGCCAACAGGGCACAGGTCGATCACGTTGGCGCTCAACTCGTGCGCTGCCGCCTGTTCGAGATAGGTCGTGATCTGCATGTCCTCGCCGCGATAGAGCGCGCCGATTTCGTCCACGCCAGCGATCTCTTCGGAGAAGCGAACGCAGCGCGTGCAGTGGATGCAGCGGGTCATGATCGTCTTGATCAGCGGACCCATGTATTTTTCGGTCACCGCGCGGCGATGTTCCTTCGTGCGCGCGGAGCCACGGCCGTAGGCGACCGCCTGGTCTTGCAGGTCGCACTCGCCGCCTTGGTCGCAAATCGGGCAGTCGAGCGGGTGGTTGACGAGCAGGAACTCCATCACCCCTTCGCGCGCCTTTTTCACCATCTCGGTGTCGGTGCGGATCTCCTGACCATCGGCAGCGGGAAGCGCGCAAGACGCCTGAGGCTTGGGCGGCCCCGGCTTAACTTCGACAAGGCACATGCGGCAATTGCCCGCAATGCTCAGGCGCTCATGATAGCAGAAACGCGGGATTTCCTTACCCGCAAGCTCGCACGCCTGCAGAACAGTCGCGCCCGCTGGGACTTCGAGTTCTTCGCCGTCTACGGTGACTTTAGGCATCTTACTCCGCTGCCTCTGCAAATTTCGCGTTGTGTTCTTCGATCCGCTTCTCGAGCTCCGGCCGGAAGTGCCGGATCAGGCCTTGGATCGGCCATGCCGCTGCATCGCCGAGCGCGCAAATCGTGTGGCCTTCGACCTGCTTGGTAACTTCGTGCAGCATGTCGATTTCCTCGATCGCTGCATCACCGGTGCGCAGGCGCTCCATGACGCGCCACATCCATCCGGTGCCTTCGCGGCAGGGCGTGCACTGGCCGCAGCTTTCGTGCTTGTAGAAATAGCTGATGCGGCTGATCGCGCGCACGATATCGGTGGACTTATCCATTACGATGACGGCAGCCGTACCGAGGCCCGAGCCGAGCTCCTTCAGCCCGTCGAAGTCCATCGGGGCGGACCGGATCTGTTCGGCAGGAACCAGTGGGACCGAAGAGCCGCCCGGGATCACCGCCAGCAGATTGTCCCAACCGCCGCGAATGCCGCCGCAATGCTTCTCGATCAGTTCCTCGAAAGGAATGCTCATCGCTTCCTCAACCACGCAGGGCTTTTCAACGTGACCGCTGATCTGGAAGAGCTTGGTGCCCTTGTTGTTTTCCCGGCCGAAGCTCGCAAACCACGATCCACCGCGCCGCAGGATGGTCGGGACGACCGCGATGCTCTCGACATTGTTGACCGTTGTCGGGCAGCCATAGAGGCCTGCACCCGCCGGGAATGGCGGCTTCAGGCGCGGCTGGCCCTTTTTGCCTTCGAGACTTTCGATCATCGCGGTCTCTTCGCCGCAAATGTAAGCCCCTGCACCGCGATGCATGAACACGTCGAAGTCGTAACCCGAGCCGCTGGCATTCTTGCCGATCAGACCGGCATCATAGGCTTCGTCGATGGCCTTCTGCAGCGCTTCGGCTTCGCGAATATATTCGCCGCGAATGTAGATATAGGCTGCCCGAGCACGCATGGCGAAACCGGCGACCAGAGCGCCTTCGACCAGCTTGTGCGGATCGTGGCGAATAATCTCGCGGTCCTTGCACGAGCCAGGCTCGGATTCGTCGGCGTTGATTACGAGGAAGCTGGGACGACCGTCCTTGCTCTCCTTCGGCATGAACGACCATTTGAGGCCGGTGGGGAAGCCCGCCCCGCCCCGTCCGCGCAACCCGCTTGCCTTCATTTCCTCAATGATCGCGTCCTGGCCACGCTCGATCAGGGCCCTGGTGTTGTCCCAATCGCCGCGCGCCTGCGCTGCCTTCAGGCCCGCGTCCTGAAAGCCGTAAACATTGGTGAAGATGCGGTCCTTGTCAGCCAGCATCAGCTTGCGTCCTTCTTTGAATCGAGGGGAGAGACTTTCTCCCCTGTAGGCGTTCTTGCCAGCAGCAGCGCCGAAATCAGCAGCAACGGACCGCCTGCAATCATCATTGCATCGCCAAGATCAGGCGCCCCTTGCCAGATGAGCACACCACCCAGGATCAGCCCAAGGCTGCCAAGGCCCACCCCAATCCGAGCGAACTTGCGGAGGATCAGGACGTTCATAAACTGTCCCCTTTCTCCTGGTGCGGCGCCTTTGCCAGTTTAAGTCGGCGCAGTGTAAGAACCTGAAAAACAAGGCCCATACTCATGAGCGCGATGCCGGTGGTGCGGCTATGCGTCGCGGCCAACCACGCGCCTGCCGCGAAGCAGAAGAGCCCCGCGACCATCAACGCGAGCGTCGATCCGTCGATGCGGCGGCTCATGCGATCACCCCTTGCTGGAACAGCGCAAACAGCACCACGAGGATCAAAATGATCACGCCAACGCGCACCAGCCCCATCAACACCTTGAAGGCGATGAAGGCCAGCACCAGAGCGGCGATGATCGACACGATCTCCATTGATCACCATTCGCCCCGGTAGTCGTGGTTCTCCGTCACCATCTCCTTGAGCGTGGTCGGTCCACCACTCGGTTCAGAAGTGTGGCGACCAGGTTCCTGCGTACCAGTCTTAGGTTGCTCGCCCTTGGCCAGCGCGTCGAGAACGGCGTCGAGCCGCTCGACGGTCAGGTCTTCGTAATTGTCATCGTTGATCTGAACCATCGGCGCGGTCGCGCAATTGCCCATGCATTCGACTTCGGTGAGGGTCCACAGGCCGTCTTCGGACACATGGCCCTTCTTCATCCCGCGAGCTTTGCATGCGTCGATAATATCGTCGCTGCCGCGCAGCATGCAGGGTGTCGTTCCGCAGACCTGCACGTGGAATTTGCCGACCGGCTTCATGTTGTACATGAAATAGAAGGTCGCGACTTCGAGCACGCGGATAACCGGCATGTCGAGATAGCTCGCGACATATTCGATCACCGGGATCGGTAGCCAGCCTTGCGTCTCGGTCTCGTCACCCACCTGACGCTGGGCGAGATCGAGCAGCGCCATGACCGCCGATTTCTGTCGGCCTTCGGGATATTTGGCGATCTCGCGATCAGCCTTGGCCTTGTAGGCCTTGGTGAAAGCAAAATCGCCCCAGCGCGCGCGCAGTTCGGGCGTATCGGGTGCGGGTGTGCGGTCAGCCATTAGCGATCACACTCCCCAAACACCACGTCGATCGCGCCCAGAATGGCGGTTGCGTCGGCCAGCATATGTCCTTTGCTCATCATGTCCATCGCTTGAAGATGCGAGAATGCCGTTGGGCGGATCTTACAGCGGTAGGGCTTGTTGGTGCCGTCGCTGACGAGATAGACGCCAAATTCCCCCTTGGGGCTTTCGGTGGCGACATAAACCTCGCCTGCGGGCACATGGAAGCCCTCTGTGTAAAGCTTGAAGTGGTGAATCAGCGCTTCCATCGTCTGCTTCATCTCGCCGCGCTTGGGCGGAGAAACTTTGCCGTCGGTGCTGGCAATCGGACCTTGCGGCATGTCGCGGATGCACTGCTTGATGATCTTGGCGCTCTCGCGAACTTCCTTCACGCGCACCATGAAACGATCGTAGCAGTCTGAATTTGTGCCGACCGGTATGTCGAATTCCATGCGATCGTAGACATCGTAAGGCTGCGACTTGCGCAGGTCCCACGGGATGCCTGCCGCGCGGATCATCGGCCCCGAGAAGCCCCACGCCACCGCATCGTCGCGGCTCACTTGCGCGATATCGACATTGCGCTGCTTGAAGATGCGGTTGTCCATGACGAGGCTCATCGCGTCGTCGAACAACTGGAAGAACCGGTTGTCGAGCCAGTCGCCAATATCGACCAGCAGCTTTTCCGGCACGTCCTGGTGAACGCCGCCGGGACGGAAGTACGCGCTGTGCATGCGTGCACCCGACGCCCGCTCGAAGAAGGTCATGCAATCTTCGCGCAGCTCGAACACCCACAAGTTCGGCGTCATCGCACCCACGTCCATGACGTGCGCGCCGATATTGAGCATGTGGTTGCTGATCCGGGTCAGCTCGGCAAACAGCACGCGCAGATATTGCGCACGCTCGGGCACCTCGATGTTCAGCAGCTTTTCGATCGCCAGAACGTAGGAATGTTCCTGGCAAAGCGGCGAACAGTAATCGAGGCGGTCAAAATAGGGCAGCGCCTGCAGATAGGTCTTCTGCTCGATCAGCTTCTCGGTGCCACGATGGAGCAGGCCGACATGCGGGTCGACGCGTTCGATGACTTCGCCGTCCAGCTCCATAACCATGCGCAGCACGCCGTGTGCTGCCGGGTGCTGGGGCCCGAAATTGATCGTGTAGTTGGTGACGACATCGCCTTCGGTGGTGGGCGATTCTTCGATATGGACGCTCACTTGTCGTCCTCCTCGGGCTTGGTTGCCGCCTTCGTATCAGGCACGTCGCCTTTTCGCGCTTCGCGATCAGGACGGTCCTCGGTCGGCTCGGGCGCAATTTCTTCGTCGGTCACGTCGATTTCGATCATGTCGGGCGGTACGGCGCTGGTGCCCTCCTCGGCCTGTTCCTCAGCTGCCTGGCCCGCGCCGGTGTCGGAGGGCTTCTCCGTAACCTTCGGGTCGTCGACGGGCGGAGGATCGTTCGCTTTCTCATCGCCGGGCAAGACGTAATCCGCGCCTTCCCACGGGGAAAGGAAATCGAACGTGCGCATATCCTGCGCCAGTTCGACCGGCTCGTAGACCACGCGCTTCTCATCTTCGGAATAACGCAGCTCGTGATAACCGGTCATCGGGAAATCCTTGCGGAAAGGATGCCCTTCGAAACCATAATCGGTGAGGATGCGGCGCAGGTCGGAATTTCCATCGAAAACGACCCCATAAAGGTCGAAAACCTCGCGCTCGAGCCAGCCCGCATTGGGCCAGAGGCCGGTCACGCTAGGCACAGGCGTCGCTTCGTCGGTGACGCACTTGACCATGATGCGGTGGTTCTTGGTCAGGCTAAGCAGCATGTAGACCACTTCGAACCGCTCGAGCCGGTCGGGGTAGTCGGCACCGGCAATTTCCATAAGCTGCTGATAGTCGTGGTCATCACGCAGCAGACGCAGCACGTCGGCAATCGCTTCACGCTTGGCGTGAAGAATGATCTCGCCATGAAGCTCCTCGGTGCGGTCGAGCCACACGCTCAGGCTCTCGCTCAGGCGGTCGAGCACACCCTCGTTCGAGGCGTATTTCGGGGCCGAATGCAGCACCTTCATCGCTCGATCGTCCCGCTGCGGCGAATCTTGCGCTGCAATTGCATCACGCCATAAAGCAAAGCCTCGGCAGTCGGCGGGCAGCCGGGCACATAGATATCGACCGGCACAATGCGGTCGCATCCGCGCACGACGCTGTAGGAATAGTGGTAGTAACCGCCACCATTCGCGCACGACCCCATGCTGATCACATATTTCGGGTCGGACATCTGGTCGTAGACCTTGCGCAAGGCCGGAGCCATCTTGTTGCACAAGGTGCCGGCGACGATCATCAGGTCGGACTGGCGCGGCGACGCGCGTGGTGCGGCGCCAAAGCGCTCCATGTCATAGCGCGGCATGTTGACGTGGATCATCTCGACCGCACAGCATGCGAGGCCAAATGTCATCCACCACAGCGAACCGGTGCGAGCCCACTGGAACACGTCTTCGGTCGAGGTGACGAGAAAACCCTTGTCGTTGACCTCGGTCTGGAGCGCATTGAAATAATCCGCGTCGGGCTCGCGCACTTCGCCGGCCTTCGCGGTTTCGAGCGCACTGGTATCCGGCAGGGATTTTGGCGGGGTGACGGTGGTGCTCATGTCCAGTCTAGAGCTCCCTTCTTCCATTCATAGGCAAGGCCGATGGCGAGGATACCGAGGAAAGTCATCATGCCGATCCACCCGACCCATTGCGTTTCGCCCAGGCTGACGGCCCACGGGAAAAGGAACGCAGCTTCGAGGTCGAAGATGATGAAACTGATCGCGACCAGGTAGAATTGAACGTCGAACTGGCTGCGCGAATCCTCGAATGCGGGGAAGCCGCACTCATATTCGCTCAACTTCTCGGCGTCCGGGTTGTGCGCACCGGTCAGGCGCGAGACGCCCATCGGCAAGAATACGAAGAGCACCGAAAGTGCGAGGGCGATGACGATGAACAGCAGTATCGGAAGATACTGGCTCAGGTCGACAGATTGGTCGAACACGATGATTTCCAGCTAGCTTTGTCCCAATGGGAGGCATCTAGGCCGCTCGAAAGCGCCACGCAAGTGCCCGACTCGGCCAATCGGCAACATATCTGTTGCAGAAAATCGAATGGCGGTCGGTCTGAAACTCAATCAGGACGCACATCGAGTTTGATACGGCGTATCTCGGTCGGCATTGCGGGCTTCTCTGCAGCAGGCCTGCCCTTGACGAACCGATCCCATTGTCCGGTGGCAACATAGTACAAGCTTCCACGTGCAATGCTCCCGCCGAGTGGTTCGGTCCAGTTCGGATTAGCTTGTTCCAATGTCCGCACCGCAATGATCCTTCTGCCGTCCTTTGACAGCGTCAGCGCGCTAATTCGCATCGGTGATGTACCGTTCTGCATTGCAATCAGTTCATTGCCATGCCGCCACAGCCCATCCACCCCGTCGAGTATCGCGGGCACATCGCTAACCAGTCGAGAAACCGCACCGGAAGTTATATCCACGATTGCAAGGCCATAGCGATAGTCGCTGACATATAGCAGAGCACCATCCTCGCTAAGAGCGAGGCCTTGTGGCGAACGGAATGTGCCGGGTGGGACAACCGTATTGAGCACGGTAGCGGCGACAGGCTTTGCATAGATGCCTCCGCCCTGCGGATCGCTGGCATAGACTGTCGCATCGCCAGAGATCGTCAGGTCGGAGACGGAGACCCCTTCCGGCGCAGGCACGAATATCGGGTTATCTGGATCCCCAGCCAAGCCGATCAGGCCGGTAAAAAGTTCGGTTTCATCTTCCGACCCGTCGATATTGGCCGAAGCCAGCCATCCGATGGAATCATCCGGCTCGGACACCACGCCCGACAGATCGTTCGCGCCGGGAATTGCTAGTTCTGTCCAACCCAGTTCGCCTGCGAGAATATGGATCGAGTTCCCGGTGACCGATGTTGCAACCATGACCTCATCGCTCGTTGGAACCAAAACGCTTTCAATGAGGCCCGCTTCGGCAGGCACGACCGCCACGACTTCGCTGCGATCGATCACTTCCGCCTCACCAATCAGCAGCGACTGCGCCGCTTCCGTGTTGTCCTCACCAATCAGCTTCGGGATTTGACGCTGCGCCGTTTCGCTGAAGACATAGCCGCGCTCGCGCAGCCATCCGAGCGTTATCAGCGCCGCCTCGAAGTCCCCCTCCCCGATTTGCGCATTCAGCAAGCGCAGCCGGACGCTGCCGCTATCGGGGAAATCCTCGGATAGCGACGAGAGACCGGCCACGTCCCGGATCTGGCCGGTCTCGGCATCGACCGCGCGCCATGTAGCCGCGCCGTTATCGGACGCATCGACCTCAGCTCCGCTTTCCTCGGCCGAGGCGGGAATCGCAAGCGCCAGCGTGCAGGCGCACACTGCGAAGCGGATCAAGCCTTGACCTCGGCTTTTTCCTTCGACTTGCCATAAGGCGGCTTCATTCCTGCCAGCTTTGCCACATCGATCTTGGGCTGCTGGTAAACCGCGCGCGCATGGCTGAACTCGCGGAAACCTTCCTCGGCGTGATAGCTACCCATGCCCGAAGGCCCGACCCCGCCGAACGGCAGGTCCTCCATCGAAACGTGGAAGATGACGTCGTTGGTCGTCACACCCCCTGAAATTGTCCGGTTGAGCACCTCTTCCTGCTCCGCCTTGTTCTCGCCGAAATAATAGAGACCCAGCGGACGGTCGTGATCGTTGACGTAGTCGACCGCTTCACCGATGGCCGAATAGGTCTTGATCGGCAGGACGGGCCCGAAGATTTCCTCCTGCATCACCGCCATGTCGTCATCGACATTGCGCAGGACGGTCAGCGGCATCTTGCGCTGGTTAGCGCTCTTGAAGTCCTCGTTCGCCGGATTGACCTCAATCACCTCGGCCCCTTTATCCCGCGCATCCTCGACGAGGCCCTGAAGCCGCTCGAAATGGCGGTCGGAAACGATGGAGGCGTAGTCGTCATTCTCGAGCAACGTCGGATACATCGCGCTGGCCGCGCTGGTCACGCCGGCGATAGCCTCGTCCTCCTTGTCATTCGGGACATACATGTAATCAGGCGCAAGGCAGATTTGCCCGGCATTCATCATCTTGCCCAGCGCGATCCTTTCACCCGCCTTGGCGAAATCGGCGCTGCGGCCCATGATGACCGGCGACTTGCCGCCCAGTTCCAGCGTCACCGGAACGAGGTTCTTGGAAGCAGCTTCCATCACCCGGCGTCCGGTCGCAGTCGAGCCGGTAAAGATGAGGTGGTCGAAGGGAAGCTCGGAGAAAGCAGCAGCGACTTCAGGCCCGCCAGTGATGACCGCGCATTCGTCAGGGGTGAAATATTCGGGCACCACCTGCGCCATCAGCAGGCTCGTGCGCTCGGTAAACTCGCTGGGCTTGATCATTGCACGGTTGCCGGCCGCGAAAATCTGCATCAGCGGCGAGAAGGCGAGATTGACCGGGAAATTCCACGGGCTGAGGATGCCGACCACGCCCTTCGGCTCGTAACGCACCTCGGCTTTCGCACCCATCAGGTTGAGCGGAAACTGCACCTTGCGCTTCGACGGCTTGGCCCATTTGTCCATGTTCGACAGCGTATTCTTGCCGGCATTGATCGTGCCGGTGATGTCGGTCAGCATCGACTGATAGTGCGACCGGTTGCCGAAATCCGCGCTCATTGCCTTGCAGAAATCTTCGCCGTGATCCTTCAGCAGCGCCATAGCGCGCTTGATACGGTCCTTGCGCATGTTCATCGTTTCAGGACGCGAGGCGGTAAAGGCGTCGCGTTGCAGTCTGAGCAGTCGCTCTAGCTCGTCGCGTTTGTCGTCAGCCATCGGTACTCTCTCCTCATGGGTTTTTCTTTGCGACCGATTGTCGCTGAAACCCGCAGCGCTTGCAAGCGGGCCAAAGCTGTTTGCCATTGCCGCACCCCAACATTACATGCAGCGCCATAACGTTATTCCAAACCAAGGAGCCAGCCCCATGAGCCAGTTCGCCGCTTCCGACCCGATCGTCATCCTTTCCTATGCCCGCACTCCGATGGGCGGAATGCAAGGGGCGCTGGCCGATGTCTCGGCGACCGATCTTGGGGCAACGGCGGTGAAGGCAGCAGTTGAGCGTTCGGGCGTCGCGCCCGAAGAGTTCGACCGCACTTACATGGGCTGCGTCCTTCCCGCAGGTCTGGGACAAGCCCCAGCTCGCCAGGCCTCGATCAAGGCGGGCCTGCCCAAATCCGTCCAGGCGACGACCGTCAACAAGGTCTGCGGCAGTGGAATGCAGACCGTCATCATGGGCGCGGAAGCGTTGGCCAGCGGCACGATCGACTACGTTGTCGCAGGCGGCATGGAGAGCATGACGAACGCGCCGTATCTGCTGAAGAAGCACCGTTCCGGTGCGCGCATCGGACACGACACTGCCTATGACCACATGTTCCTCGACGGTCTCGAAGACGCCTACGAGGAAGGGCGCGCCATGGGAACTTTCGCGCAGGAAACCGCGAATGACTACCAGCTGACCCGCGAGCAGATGGACGATTATTCGATCGAGTCACTGCGCCGCGCGAACGCCGCGATTGAAAGCGGCGCGTTTGCGGACGAAGTCGTGCCGGTTACATTCACCACTCGCGCAGGCGAGCAGACGGTCGAGCACGACGAACAGCCCGGCAAGGGCAAGCCGGACAAGATCCCGCAGCTGCGCCCAGCTTTTGCCAAGGACGGCACTATCACCGCCGCCACTTCTTCGAGCATTTCGGACGGTGCCGCTGCTGTGGTCCTGACGCGCGAGAGCGTCGCAAAGGAAAACGGCCAGACCCCGGTGGCAAAGATCGTGGCGCTCGCCGCTCACGCTCAGGAACCGAGCAAGTTCACTGTCGCGCCAATCGGTGCGATCGAGAAGGTCCTGGCAAGTGCTGGATGGTCCGCCGACGATGTCGACCTGTGGGAAGTCAACGAGGCCTTCGCCTGCGTCGCCATGTTCGCGATGCGCGACATCGGCATCCCGCATGACAAGATCAATGTGAACGGTGGCGGCACGGCTCTGGGCCATCCCATCGGCGCGAGCGGCACTCGGATCATCGTTACTCTGCTCAACGCGCTCAAGAAGCAGGGCAAGAAGCGCGGCATCGCAAGCCTGTGCATCGGTGGCGGAGAAGCGACGGCGGTCGCAGTGGAGTTGATATGATGATGAAGCGTGTAATCTCGGTTCTCGCGCTCAGCGCCCTCGCCTTCGGCTGCGAAGCACCCGATGAACCCAGCGACCTGCCCGAACCACCTCAGTCTGGCGAAGCGACGTACCAGATGGGTCCCGGCCTTTACGCGGTGGGGGATGAGAACACTGAATATGCGCGCACCCGGTTGAATGCCGACGGGACCTATGTCGACATGACCGTCGAAGGTGAAGAGGTCGGCGGCGGCACCTGGACGACGCGCAGCGACATGGTCTGCTTCGATCCCGTCGGTGATGGTGTCGATCAGACAGAGCGTTGCTGGACCAACGATCCCCCTCGGGAGGACGGCAGCTTCATGAGCAACCTCGTCGACGGTGACGAAAGCTATGTCGTCACCCCGCTCGAAGGTTAGGCTTCAGCCTTCGGGTTCCATATCGCCCGCACCCCACAATCGCCCCTTGGCGACCCAGCCCGAGCGACCGGACACGTCGATCTCGCAGAAATCCTCGGCACAGCCAAGGAGCTGGCCCACGACCCCCGCCTCGGCCCGCCAGCGAACCTGCGAGTCGGCGACTGGATCGCTCAAAATCGCGGCGAGACCTTCGCCTACGATCAGCACCCCAAGCGTGGGGCTGAGCTGGCTCGCCGCGATCCAGCCCTGTTCACCTTCGTGATCCTCGACCAAGCGCCAGCCCTCGCGAAGGCGTACGACCTTAACCGGCAATCCCTTGCGCTTGTAAACCCAGTCGATCTTGTATTCCTGGCTCGGCCCGACGCGCATGTTGACCTCGTCGAAGCGCAACGTCGCCCAGTAAGGCACTTGCCGATCCTGTGCCTGAGCCGAGCCGGTCGCGAGCGTCAGCGCACCAACAATCACGAGTACGAAGACGGCGAAGAAACGTAGGGCGGTCATGCCAATGATTGATACTGTGCGCCGAGGATTGTTCAACCCGCCGCGCGCGTTTGCAACGCGTCTCGTACCATTGTGGGAGAGGCTCGCTTGACCGCGCGGGTGCAAACCCATTAGCGCTCGCTTCCATGGCCCAGACGCAGACATCGCAGCACACACCGCCGCACTTTCCCGAAGGTAAGCCGAAGGTGGTGGTCACGCGCCACCTTGCCCCCAGCGTCGAAGCTCGCATGAGCGAGCTCTACAATGCGGTGCTCAACACCGACGACAATCCGATGAGCCGCGATGCTCTTATCGAGGCGATGGCCGATTGCGACGTGCTGGTTCCGACCGTCACCGACCGGATTGATGCCGAGATGATCGAAAGCGCTGGCGAGCGGCTTGGGCTGATCGCCAATTTCGGCGCGGGCACAGAGCATATCGATCTCGCCGCTGCGGCGAAGCGCAAGATCATCGTCACCAACACGCCCGGCGTTTTCACCGACGACACCGCCGACCTTGCGATGGCCGGCATCATCGGCGTCCCCCGCCGCATCCGTGAGGGGGTCGAACTGATCCGAAGCGGTAAATGGACCGGTTGGGCTCCGACCGGAATGCTTGGCCGCAAGATCGGCGGAAAGGTGCTGGGCATCATCGGCATGGGCCGCATCGGACAGGCGGTTGCGCATCGCGCCCGCGCTTTCGGGCTGGAGGTGGCCTATTACGGCCGACGCCGACTGCCAGAGGCGCTCGAACAGATGCTCGGTGCGCGGTTCGTCGACGATCTCGATACGCTGATGGAAGAGACGGACATCCTCACGCTGCACTGCCCGCTGACCGAGGAAACGCGGCACATGATTGACGCTCGCCGGATCGCATTGATGAAGCCGGGCTCATGCATCGTGAACACCGCGCGCGGCGAACTGATCGATGAGGAAGCGCTGATCGCCGCCTTGTCCAGCGGGCATCTCGCAGGCGCAGGGCTGGACGTTTATACGGACGAGCCCAATGTCGACCGCCGCCTGATCGCGCATCCGAACGTCATGACTCTCCCCCATATTGGCAGCGCGACGGTCGAGGGCCGCGAAGCCTCGGGCGAGAAGGTGATCGCGAATATTCGCTTCTGGTCAGACGGGCACAGACCCCCGGATCAGGTGCTGACGGCGCTGGTGCAGGGCTAGCGTGCTGCTTCCATCTGCTCGCGCACAATAGCAGTTATCGTGCTGATCGCGCGTCGGCTCGATCCGAGTGCGAAATGACGGAACGGCACCTCGACTTCCGCATCGCGTTCTTCGGGCGTACCGCGGGCGCATTCCGGTGCAATGACGCCGTCCTTGCGAGACCAGACCGCGACTGTGTGCATCGCAGGCTTCACGCTGGGATCGTCGGACAGCGGAGGAGCATCCACCGAGTGGTCGTTGATAGCCTCATAGACGCGCCACGCATTGTTCGCATGACGGTCGCCCGAGAAGGGAGTGCCCAGTGTCACCACCATGGCGACCTGTTCGGGGTGACGCTGGGCTAGAACCCGCGCATATAGCCCGCCGAGGCTCCATCCTAGCAGGACGGGTGCGCGCCCTTCCCTCGCTGTTACCTCGGCAAGCCTATCCTCGGCCCTGGCAAAACGCTCCGTCGTAATTCCGGTCAAAAACCCCAGATTGCTTGGATATGCGTGGAACCCCGTCGCTTCGAGAGTCCTGCGCAGGAGAGATGTGGACTTGTCGCTGGACAGAATTCCGGGAAAGACGAGCACCGGATAGCCGTCGCCGGAAACTTGTTCGACTGGCTTGGCTCGCCGCAGCGGGCTTGCGAGAATTGGGGCGGTGTACGGCAGTTCGCGAAACCAAAGCGACCAAGGTGGCGGCTTTTCTTCGCTCATTTCAGGGCGAGCGAAAACAGCTTGTTGAAGTTCCCTGCAGTATAGCCAGCGAAGTCGGGGCACGGTTCGAACCCGAAGCTTCGATAAAGTCCGACTGCTGCCTCGAACAACTCGCCTGACCCGGTCTCCAACTTGATCGCCGGATAACCCAACTCGCGTGCCCGCTCGATCAAGGCGGTTAGAATAGCCTTGCCTGCACCGTTGCCACGCGCGTCTGGATGGGCTCGCATCGACTTGATTTCGGCGAAACCGTCATGCGTTTTGAGGGCCCCTATGGCCAGAAGACGTGCATCATCCCACGCCGCGAATACTTCAATTCCTGGTGCCTTGAGACCCGAAAGGTCGAGCACATGGCACGTCCCCGGAGGCGAGAAGGCCTGCATCTCTGCGTGGTGCAGCTCCAGCAGCGCAACAACCTCAGGCTCGCTCAGGTCGGTGCGTCGGATATCCACTTCAGAGGTTCTCGTGCTGCGGCATGCCTAGAACGTGGAAGCCGCCATCGACGCGGACGATCTCGCCCGTCGTGAAGGCTCCAGCGTCAGAGCACAGATAGACCGCCGTGCCGCCCACCGCCTCCAGCGTCGCATTGCTGCGAATCGGAGCGTTCGCCTCGGTATGCTTGAACGTACGCCGCGCGCCGCCGATCGCGCTGCCGGCGAGTGTCTTCATCGGGCCGGGGCTGATCGCATTGACGCGGATGCCCTCGGGGCCGAGGTCGTTGGCCATATACCGCACCGAAGCTTCCAGTGCGGCCTTGGCAACGCCCATGACGTTGTAATTCGGGGTCACGCGGGTCGAACCCATATAGGTCAGCGTCAGCAGCGTGCCGCCATTCTCATGCATCATCGGATGCGCACGGCGCGCAACGTCGATGAAGCTGTAGGCAGAGATATCGAGCGAATTCTTGAAGTTCGCGCGGGTCGTGTCGACGATCCGGCCGGTCAGTTCCGACTTGTCCGAATAGGCAATGGCGTGGACGAGGAAGTCGAGCGTCTCCCACCGTTCTTTCAACGCATCGAATGCCGCGTCAAGCGACGCGTCGTCGGTCACATCGACATCGAGCAGGATGTCCGATCCCACGCTTTCGGCCAGCGGCTCCAGTCGCTTGCGAAACGCATCGCCTTGATATGTGAAGGCAAGGTCAGCGCCCGCCTGTGCGCATGCCTTGGCGATGCCCCATGCGATCGACCGATCGTTGGCAACGCCCATAACAAGGCCGCGTTTTCCTTCGAGCACGCCCATCTTTATCCTTCTTCCTATCGTCGCGAGGTGTCAGTCGCGAAACTTCGACAACAACATCGAACCGTTTGTTCCACCGAATCCGAAGCTGTTGGTCATCACCGTGTCGAGCCCGGCATTCTCCACCAGCTCGGTCGCGATCTCTTCCGGCTTGAGTGCCGGGTCGAGCGTTTCGACATTGATCGAGGGGATGATGAAATCGTTTTCCAGCGCGAGGAGGCAATAGATTGCCTCCTGAGCACCGGTTGCGCCCTGGCTGTGGCCGGTCATCGACTTGGTCGAACTAACCGGCGGGGTCGAACCTTCGCCAAAGACGCGGCGAACTGCTTCGATCTCGCCGACATCGCCAACCGGGGTCGAGGTGCCGTGGGCGTTGATATAGCTGACCTTGCGATCATCGCCGAGCGTCTTGATCGCCCCGCGCATCGCCCGTTCGCCGCCTTCGCCCGACGGCGCGACCATATCTGCACCGTCCGAAGTAGCGGAAAAGCCGGTCACTTCGGCGTAGATCTTCGCGCCGCGTGCCTGGGCATGTTCAAGGCTTTCGAGCACCACCATCGCGCCGCCGCCGCCGATCACAAAACCGTCGCGGTCGGCATCGAAGGCGCGGCTCGCGCGCTGCGGTGTGTCGTTATACTTGCTCGACATCGCACCCATCGCATCGAACAGGCACGACAAGGTCCAGTCGAGCTCTTCGCCACCGCCGCCGAACATGACGTCCTGTTGACCCAGCGCAATCTGCTGCGCGGCCATTCCGATGCAGTGGAGCGAGGTCGAACAGGCCGAAGTGATCGAGAAGTTCATGCCCTTGATCTGGTATGCCGTCGCTAGGTTCGCGCTGACGGTAGAGGACATTGTTTTCGGAACGGCGAAGGGTCCGATCCGCTTGGTCGCACCGGTTTTCAGCACCGTCTGATGGGCCGCGAACATCGCCGAGGTGGACGGGCCGCCCGATCCGGCGATCACGCCGGTCATCGGATTGACGACGTCCTTCTCCTCAAGCCCGGCATCGGCGATTGCCTGTCCCATGGCGATATAGGCATAGGCTGCGCCCGGCCCCATGAAGCGCAGCGTGCGCTTGTCGACGTGCTCGGAAACATCCAGATCGATCGCACCCGCCACTTGCGAGCGGAAGCCGTGCTCGGCCATGTCTTCGTTGAAAGTGATACCCGACTTGCCCGCTTTGAGCGAGGCAAGCACTTCTTCGGTGTTGTTTCCGATCGAGGAGACAATCCCCAATCCGGTGATTACTACGCGGCGCATAAATTCCTTTTCACGCCTCCGAAAGGGCGACTTTCATGTCCTTGACCTGGTAAATGACTTCACCGTCAGCCTCGACCCGGCCATCGGCGACGCCCATGGTCAGCCGGCGCGTCTGCACGGCCTTGGTGAAATCGACGTAATATTTGAGCATCTTGCGATCGGGCCGGACCATTCCGGTCAACTTCACCTCGCCAACGCCCAGCGCATAGCCGCGCCCCTGCCAACCGCGCCAGCCAAGGTTGAACCCGGTCAATTGCCACAGGCCGTCGAGGCCGAGGCAGCCGGGCATGATCGGATTGCCTGGGAAGTGACATTCGAAGAACCACAGGTCCGGCTTGATGTCGAACTCGGCGACGACATGGCCCTTGCCGTGCTCGCCGCCATCGCCGGAGATATCGGTGATCCGGTCCATCATCAGCATCGGCGGCATGGGCAATTGTGCATTGCCGGGGCCGAAAAGCTCGCCTCGCGCGCATTTCAGCAGGTCGTCGCGATCAAAATGGGTCGGGAAATCGGTCATCCCAGGCACGTCTCCGTCGTTTATCTGTAATCGCGGCAGCGCCTAGCATCCCCTATTCGCGAGGAAAAGAGCGCTGGGGGAATGCGTCATTGGAAAATGTTGGGACAGGCCGAAATCGTCTCAGGGTCTACCCGCTCATCCGAACGCCCGAAGCGAGCAAAATAGCCCCTGAGATCAGGTCGCTCTACGAATTCGAGGAGCTTGAAGCCGACCTGGTCGAACTCGCAGAACAGCAGTTTGGGTGGGATGCCGTGACGGTCGGTAGACCGGTCGACATCGACCACGATGATCTCACCCTCGCTCGCGAGCGCCGGCCACAGTCGCCAGAGGAAGGCGTAAGGTTCTGTTACCTCGTGATACATGTGGACAAGGAAGATGCGGTCGAAACTGTCGATCGGCAATTGCGGATCGTCGGACTGACCGAGCTTGATCGAGATGTTCTCGAGCCTCTCTCGCTCGACCCGGCGACCGAGCCGCTCCAGCGCTTCGCGGTCGATGTCCTGCGCCAGCACCCGCCCGCTCTCGCCCACGCGTGCAGCAAGGCGAACGGTGTAATAGCCCTCGCCTGCCCCGATATCGGCAACGGTCATTCCCGGCGCGATGTTGGCAAGGTCCATCACCGCTTGAGCTTCGCCGCGCTCGTCGCGAGCATCCTCGTTGGAAAACTGGTTAGAGACGACCTTCGACACCGGGCGATCCGGCTCTGGGAATTCAAGCGCGCTGTCGGGGCGGTCCGGCATAGGCGCAAAGGCGTCGCATCCACCCAGGACCAAGCCCAGAAAGACGATCGCGCCGAACCGGAAGCTCACTCGACGTCCTCGATTTCGACGGTCTCCCCGGTCACGCGCTGCGCCAGAGCGGCAGAGATGTAGCCATCGATTTCACCGTCCAGCACCTTGTCAGGCGAACTCGACGTAAAGCCCGTGCGCAGGTCCTTCACCATCTGGTACGGTTGCAGAACATATGAGCGGATCTGGTGGCCCCAGCCAATGTCGCTCTTTTCCTGATACTCACCCGAAGCCGCCGCCTCACGCTCTGCCATTTCCCGCTCGAACAGGCGCGCTTTGAGCATGTTCATCGCGGTGGCGCGGTTCTTGTGCTGACTACGGTCATTCTGGCTCGCAACCACGATGCCGGTGGGCTGGTGGGTGATACGCACGGCGGAATCGGTCGTATTGACGTGCTGTCCGCCCGCGCCAGATGCGCGATAGGTGTCGATCTTCAGGTCACTCTCGACGATCTCGATCTCGATATCATCATCAATCACCGGGTAGACCCAGACCGAGGAGAACGACGTGTGGCGCTTGGCTGCGCTGTCATAAGGGCTGATGCGCACTAAACGGTGGACGCCGCTCTCGGTCTTGGCATAGCCATAGGCGTTCTCACCCTTGATAAGCAGCGTCGCCGACTTGATCCCGGCCTGATCGCCAGCCTGATATTCGACCGTCTCGACCTTGAAACCGCGACGCTCCGCCCAGCGCGCGTACATGCGAAACAGCATTTCCGCCCAGTCCTGAGATTCCGTGCCGCCTGCGCCAGCATGGATTTCGAGATAGGTGTCGTTGCCGTCGGCCTCGCCTGAAAGCAGCGCCTGAACCTTGTCGGCATCGGCGCGCGCGGCGAGCCGCTCGAGACTCTTGAGGCCATCATTGACGATGCTATCCTCGCCCTCTGCCTCGCCCATTTCGATGAACTCGATCGCGTCAGCCATCTCCGAGCTGATTTCGTTGACCGTGTTGACCGACGTCTCGAGCATCTTCTGCTCTCGGCTCACCGCCTGCGCTTCTTTGGGATCGTCCCAAAGGGTCGGGTCCTGAACCCTTGCGTTGAGCTCGTCGAGACGCCGCAGCGCGCGCTCCCAGTCGAGCGACTGGCGCACCAGCGCCAGAGCCGCTTCGATCCGGTCGATATTTGCCTGGGCCTCGGCCCGCATAGGTAATCCTTCAGATAACTTGGCGAGATAACGGGGTCGCCCCGCTTAGCGCCGGTGCAGTGAATGTAAAGCGAACCGCCTACTTGGCGAGCCTGCGCACCGCTGCAAGTGTCTCGCGAACATGGCCGCGATAGTCGCCCGAGGAATAGACGTGGGCGATGCGACCGTTGGGCGCGACGACATACGACACGCGGTCCGCCAGATTGGATCTTTCACGGACGACATCGTAGGCCTTGAGGAGGCGCGAACTGGCGACCCCGACGGGGAAGGCATCGCGGCATTCATCCCGGCTGAATCGTTTCAACGTGTCAATGTCGTCATTCGACATGCCGATCACGCTTGCTCCTGCGGCGCGGAACTGGGGCATCGCTTCGGCGAAGGCGTTGGCCTCCAGCGTACAGCCACTGGTGAAAGCCTTGGGATAGAAATAAATCACCACGGGGCCTTTGCTCAGTGCAGCGGTGAGGATGAAGTTCATCCGCTCCCCCGCAAGCGCCGCGCTGGTCGAGAAATTCGGTGCAGCAGCACCTACGGGCAGTTCGGCGCGAGCCGGAGTGATAACCAGCGCGGCAAGCGCGGCTGTTGCAAAGAGAATCCTGCGCATCAGTAAATCCCACCCTGTTCTTCGGCGAAGTTGGCGGGTTCGCCTTCTCTGCGAGAGCGCTCCTGTCCGCCTTGTCGTCCTGCCCGGATCAGCGCGAGAATTTCGTCGCGCTTGGCTGCGATCTCGTCCTGCCGGGTCGAACGCTCCGGCTCAGTGTCGGGCTTGAAGGCTTCCCAGATGATCGCGCCGCGCGGATCATCGGTTGGCCAGCCATCGAGCACGCGCTTACCGGTGCGTCGGTCGACGCGGACCATGCGGATCCCTTCGGGCGCAATCGGCTGGAGGTCGGACCAGTGGTCGCGCGAATTCTGGATCAGATCCTTGATGATCGGTGCGGCGATAGTTCCGCCATAGGCGTAGCCGCCCATATTGCGCGGCGTATCGAAGCCAACATAGGCGCCAGCGATCAGCCGCTGCGTACCGCCCACGAACCACACGTCCTTCGGGCCTGTCGTGGTGCCGGTTTTACCGAACAGAGGCAGGTCGAGGTCGTTGAGGATCGTCGCCGTGCCCCGCGTGACCACGCCTTCGAGCATGTGCATCGTCTGGTACGCAGTGCGCGCATCCATCGCCTGTTCGCCCTTGAGCCCGAAACGCGGCATGGGCGAGCCGTCATATTCGGCGAGGTTGCAGCCATTACAGGGGCGATTGTCGGCGCGCCAGATAACCTTGCCGCGACGATCCTGCACATAGTCGATCACGGTCGGCTGGTTGAGCCGTCCGTGGTTCGCCAGAGCAGCATAGGCGGCGACCATCTTGCCGACAGTGGTCTCTTCGGAGCCCAGCGCTGTCGCGGCATAGGGATCGGCATCGTCGTTGATGCCCAGCTTTTCGATAGTGTCGACGACATTTTCCATGCCTGCCTGCATACCGATCTGCACGGTCATGATGTTCTGCGACTGCTCGAGGCCATAACGCATCGGGAACTGGCCCGCTCGCCCGCCGCGAATGCACTTCTGGCCCAGCTGGCGTCCCTGGTAGTAGCAATAGCGCGTGTTATCGACCTCGGTCGAAGGGGTCATGCCGTTGTCGAGCCCGGTCGCATAGACGAAAGGCTTGATCGTCGACCCCGGCTGACGGTTGGCCTGCGTTGCGCGGTTGAAGTCCGACAGCCGATGGTCGAACCCGCCCTGCATTGCGATCACGCGTCCGGTCTGAGCATCCTGGACGACGAGGCCCCCTTGCGCTTCCGGAATAGTCTCAACGCGATAGCCATTTCCCGAAGGCGACACTGCGATGACATCGCCCGCTTCGAGCGCGTTGGGAAGGTTGCTGAGTGGCGCTTCGTCGCCATTCGAGAAGCCGATGGTCGCGGACGAGCCGCTGCGCTGTGTGACGACGCCGACGCGCCAGTCATCGTAATTGATGCTGAGATAGGAGCTGGCGAGTTGTCCCGCCCAATTGCCTTCATCCAATGGGATGGTTGCGATCGCACCCGACCAACCGCGCCCACCGTGATAGCGCATAAGGCCGCGACGCAGCGCATCGCGTGCGGCGTTCTGCATATCGACGTCGAGCGATGTGCGCACCCACAGCCCGCCGGCATAGACGCTGTTCTCGCCATCCTCGGCAGTTTCGCCGAAATCGGAAATCAGCTGGCGGCGCACTTCCTCGAGGAAATAGCCTGCATCGGCGCTGCGCTCGCTGCGCTGGCGTACGAGGCCGAGCGGTTGGGCAGCGGCGGCGGCCCTCTCCGCTTCGGTGATGAAGCCGTTGTCTTCCATCTGGGCGAGTACGAAATCGCGCCTCGCGAGAGCCGCATCTTCCTCCCCGGCGCGGCCATAGCGTTCGGGCGCCTTGGGCAAGATCGCGAGAAAGGCCGCTTCGTGCAGTTCGAGCTCGCCCACGTCCTTGTCGAAATAGGCGCGGGCAGCCGCCTGGACTCCGAACGAGCGGCGGCCCAGCGGGATTTCGTTGAGATACAGTTCGAGGATTTCCTCCTTGCTTAGCACCCCTTCGATGCGACCTGCGAGGATCATTTCCTTGAGTTTGCGCGAGACAGAATACTCGTCTCCCAACAGCAGGATCTTTGCGAGCTGCTGTGTGATGGTCGAACCGCCCACGGCGCGCCCTTGCCGCGAGGGATTGAGATAGTCGATCACGGCGTTGGCGGTGCCGGTGTAATCCACGCCGCCATGGCTGAAGAAGGTCTTGTCCTCGGCGGAGATATAAGCCTCCACCAATTGCTCGGGGAAATCCGCATACTGCAACTGGACCCGGCGTTCGCGGGCGTAGGAATGGACGATCTCGCCATCGATACCGCGCACGACGGTGGGCAGCGGCGTTTCGTAATCGACGAGGCCGTCTGCTTCGGGCAGGTCGCTGGCTAGCCAGAACCACGCCGCAATCCAGAAAAGCGCGGCAAGCACCAATGCGCCCGCGCCCAGCTTGAACAGCAGGCTGTCGCGCCATTTCTCGGCGAACCATCCCGCTGCGCCCCCGAAATCGCGGCGGGCACGGTAGAGGAGGTAATCCGCGAAGGCGGGATCGTTCCCGCCATCCGCGGGGTCCATGGTCGGAGTCTGATTATTCATTTGGCGAGTGATTTAAAGCGCTTTGACCGCGATTTCCAGCAGAGGTTGTGGGCTATATGCATGCGGTCGGATGAACGTCAGCATATCAGCGTTCGGCGCGCCGCGCGAAATAGATGCGTATCGCACGGGCCAGCACAGCTGCATATTCGCGACGCCCCTCTTCGGTCATAAGCCGGTCGCGGTCGGTTTCGTTGGTGACGAAGCCGCTTTCGAACAGGACACCAGGCACGTCCGGCGCGCGCAGCACCGCCAGTTCGGCCGCACGCCGGGTCTGCGGGTGGAAGCGAATGCGCCCTTCCCCTTCGCGTGCGATCAGTGAAGAAAACTGGGTCGCGTCCTCTTGCGTGCGCTGCTGCGACAGCTCCACCAGAATTGCACTGACTTCGGCGCTCTGACCTTCGATCCTGATGCCGTTCAACCGGTCCGCCGCGTTTTCACGCTCGGCAAAACGCGCAGCGGCCTCGCTCGATGCTTCGGTCGACAGCGTGTAAATGCTCGCACCCCCGACATCTTCGCGCTCCCCCGCACTGTCGGCGTGGATGGAAAGGAACAGGTCGGCTTCAAGCAACCGCGCAATCTCGGGTCGCTGGCCCAATGTCACAATCGTATCGTCATCGCGGGTCAGCGCGACGCGGATGCCACCTTCAGCCAGCAACTGGTCGCGCAATTCCATGGTCAGCGCGAGGACAAGATCCTTTTCCAGCACGTCTTCACCGTCCGGCCCGCGCCCGATCGAACCGGGATCGCGTCCGCCATGTCCGGCATCGAGCACGACCAACGGACGGCTCGGATCGTCGGGACCGGCGATATCGGGCAGTTCGAGTGGTGGCGCCTCGGTGATGAAATCGAGGCGCTGGACATAGTCGCGCCCCCATTGCGGAACCGGGATTTCTAGCCCCAGCACTTTGACCCCGCCCAGCACAAGTGCAGGAAGAGCAAGCAGTACCAACAGGAGCGTGCGCACACTCATGACGAAATCGGCTTAGATTGTTGCGTAGTGAAAGCGCAATAGAGTTGCGGGAAGTAACCCACGGTGCTAGCCACGGTAATTGAAACGAAATAGCTTGCGTGCACTGAGCATGCTGAAACGTGCACTGAGCATGCTGAAATTTCGCTTCTTTCATGAAGCCTGACCGCGCCAACTGGCCCCGGTCGGCATTACACAGGTTGATGCAGTGACGAGACGCTTCTCCTCGCAAGGAAACAGCCGCCGCCTCAGCGGCGCGGGTGAATATGCGAGTCGCAGCGCGGAGATTTTCCGCACTCTCGGATCAGCAGACACGAATCTGGCCCTCGCCCCGCACACCGGGTCGATCGCCCTAAACGACACCGGACCCGCAACCGCGCGGTCCGCTTATCCATACAACACACGCCCCTCCCGCCGCTTCACAGCGCGCGCGCCGGGCGTTCGGAGAATACTAAATGGCAACGCGCATGCTTATCGATGCGCGCCACTCGGAAGAGACCCGGGTGGCGGTGCTCAAAGGCAACCGGATTGAAGAATTCGATTTCGAATCTGACGAACACAAGCAGATTAAGGGCAATATCTATCTAGCGAAGGTCACGAGGGTCGAACCCTCACTCCAAGCGGCTTTCGTAGATTTCGGTGGCAATCGTCACGGCTTCCTCGCATTCAGCGAGATCCATCCCGATTATTACCAGATTCCGCAGAGCGACCGCGAAGCGCTGCTCGCAGAGGAAGAAGAGGCCGCGGCTGAGGAAGCTCGCCTGCGCGCCGAGGAAGAGGAAGACGGCGTAACCCCCGGCGACGAATACGACGCCGACGAGGAAAGCGCCGAGGCGCTCGCCGAAGACCTCGCCGAAGACGGGCTCGAGGAAATTGACACGTCCGACAAGGACAAGGTTTCCACCATCGAAGACGGCGCGTCCGATGACGACGACAGCGACGATGATGACGATGACGACGAGGAAGAGAACTCGGACGATAACGGCAATGGTCGCTCACGCGGTCGCCGCGGTCGCGGTCGGCGTCGCCAGAGTGGCAAAAAGGGCGGCCAGCAAAAGGGCCGCAGCCGCGCCAAGGAAGTCGACGAAGTGCGCGCAAAGCGCATGGCCCTGCGTCGTCGTTACAAGATCCAGGACGTAATCCAGCGCCGCCAGGTGCTGCTCGTCCAGGTCGTGAAGGAAGAGCGCGGCAACAAAGGCGCAGCGCTGACCACCTATCTCAGCCTCGCCGGTCGCTACACCGTCCTGATGCCCAACAGCTCGCATGGCGGCGGAATCAGCCGCAAGATCAATTCGGCCAGCGACCGCAAGCGGTTGAAGCAGGTCGTCTCGGACCTCTCGCTTCCGAAGTCGATGGGCCTGATCGTGCGCACTGCCGGGATCAGCCGGACCAAGACCGAGATCAAGCGTGATTTCGATTATCTCGCCAGATTGTGGGACGAAATCCGCCAGACCACCCTCGCCTCCACCGCGCCAGCGCTGATCCACTCGGACAGCGACCTGATCAAGCGCGCGATCCGCGACATCTACAATCGCGAGATCGAGGAAGTCGTGGTCGAGGGCGAAGCCGGCTACAAGTCGGCCAAGGCCTTCATGAAGATGCTGATGCCCAGCCATGCGCGCCGGGTAAAAGCCTATTCGGACCCAGTGCCCCTGTTCCAGCGCTATGGCGCTGAGGATCAGTTGCGCGCGATGTATGACCCGATGGTTCAGCTCAAATCGGGCGGCTATCTCATCATCAACCCGACCGAGGCGCTGGTCTCGATCGACATCAACTCAGGGCGCTCGACCAAGGAACACGGGATCGAGCAGACCGCGCTGCACACCAACCTCGAAGCGGCGCGAGAAATCGCTCGCCAGCTTCGACTGCGTGACATGGCCGGCCTCGTCGTGATCGACTTCATCGACATGGAATACAATTCCAATGTCCGCAAAGTCGAAAAGGCGATGAAAGACGCGCTCAAGACCGACCGCGCGCGCATCCAGGTTGGACGCATCTCCGGCTTCGGCCTGATGGAAATGAGCCGCCAGCGCCTGCGCACCGGCGTGCTGGAGGCAACCACGCGTGAATGTCCGCATTGCGATGGCACCGGACTTGTCCGCACCGCCTCGTCCGCTGGTCTTTCGGCACTGCGTCTGATCGAGGACGAAGCGGCCAAGGGCAAAGGTACGCGCATCTGCCTCTCGGCCAGCACCGAAGCGGCAGTCTACCTGCTCAACGAAAAGCGCCAGGAACTGGTGGAAATCGAGCAGCGCTATGGCGTCACCGTAGAGATCAAGCCTGAAGGCGAAGATGAAGGCGCGAAGATGACCGTCTCGAGCCACGGTCCGCGCCCCGCCGAGGCACCCAAGTTCGAACCTATCGTCGACGAGGACGAAGACGAGGACGACACCCCCGAGGACAGCGACTCGGACGAGGATGATTCGAACGACGACGACGGCAACAGGAAGAAAAAGCGCCGTCGCCGTCGCGGAGGTCGGGGCCGTAACAAGAACCGCTCTGACGACAATTCGAACGACGATTCCAGTTCCGACGACTCCGATGATAACGGTGGCGACGAAAGCGAAGAAAACTCGGGCGACGATGACAAGCCCAAGCGCCGCCGCCGCCGTGGCGGTCGAGGCCGCCGCCGCAAGAACGATGGCGACAACAATGGCGAAGATGGCTCGCAGGAAAACGTCTCCGAACAGAACGGCGAGGACACAGGCGACAAGCCTGAGAAGGCCCCTGCCGAAGCTGAGGAAAAGCCCGCCGATGAAGCGCCTGCCGAGAAACCCAAGCGCAAGCGTGCTCCGCGCAAGAAAAAGGTAGAGGAGGCACCCGCCGAGAGCGAAACCGAGGCGGCTGAAGAACAGCCTGCCGAGGAAGCCAAGGCAGAAGAGCCGCCCGCCGAAAAGCCCAAGCGCAAGCGCGCGCCGCGCAAGAAGAAAGCGGACGTGACGCCACCGAAGGAAGCGGAAGCCGTGGCCGAGCAGGTCAAGGAAGACGCAACGGTAGTCGCCGGCCCGGAGGACACTCCGGAAACCGCCGGTGCTGCAGCTGAAGAAAATGCCGCTGGCGGCGATGATGCCGACAGCGACGATGGCGACAATTCCGAAAGCGGCGGGCGCAAGCGCGGTTGGTGGCAACGCACCTTCGGGGAATAATCCGAAGGCAATTCAAAAAAGGGGACCGCAGGCTCAAACCCTGCGGTCCCCTTTTTTCATGCTCAGGCCCGTCAGGCGCGCATCTCGCCCCCGGCCTTGCGCGCTAAACCCCATTCATTCCACATTGCGAACTTGGGTGCCTTGGGAAGGTAGCCCTGTCCCAAAGGCTCAACCTCGAATCCCGCCCCTCGAAACGCAGCGCCAATCGGGCGAGTGAGGTGGCACCCACCCGCAAGCGGCTTCCACACCGGCTCGATCCTATCCTGCCATTTGGCGACATCTGCGTCGGGCGCGCGGCCATGTTCGAGGAAAAGCACCTGTCCCCCGGGTCGCAGGATGCGGTGCATCTCCGACAACACCGCTTTCGGATCCTGAACCGAACACAGGGTGAAGGTGCAAACCACCGTGTCGAACGCGCTGTCGGGAAAAGGTATCGCCTCCCCCATCCCCTTTCGGAAATCAGCGGGGAAACCGCGCTCTTCTGATGCGGCCCTAGCGGCAGCCAGCAGCTTTTCATTCGGGTCGATCCCGGCGAGCGAGGTCACCCGCTCGGCATCGTAAAATTGCTGGTTCAAGCCGCCGCCACAGCCAAGCTCGAAGACATCGCCTTGCGCAAGCGGCACAATCTGCGAGCGCCGCTTCATCACCTGACCGGTGCTGCACGCGCAGCCGATCAATCGCGGCATGACATGCGCATCGTACCATCCGCCGGCATCGAAAAACCCCATCTGATCCTTCCTGACCGCAGCTGCGAGCGCGCAATTGTCACTGGAAATGCTACAGAAACGCTTTTCAGGGCCGCCTTGCAAGCCATTGTTGGACGAAATCGAAATCCGCCCGCTTGTCGACATCGACCGCGGCGAGCCCGTTGCTCGCGGCGACATGCGAGACTTTGACCCCGATCCGATCACCCAGTCGAGCGATTCCTGCATCGACGCCTAGGCGTCCAACAGCCAGCGAGAGAAGCGTCGACGGGCCGAGCCGGGCCGCTATTCGCCATGGGCGTTTGCGTTGATTTTCGACTACCGACCACATCTCGATTGCCCTGCGTGCTTCCGCAGTTCGCAGGTAGAACAGGTTGCATCCGGACCACTGCCCATCCGCAAAGCGCCAGTAGGTTCGCTCCGTGTCCGGAACATCGCGCTCAACCACGCGGCGTTCCGCCAGCATGAAAGCCACGTCCGCATGTGCGGGCGTATCGGTGAGGAGCTGCCTGACCCATCCCGGCTGCAACAGCGCGTGGTCGCTGGTCGTCACCACCATCGGAGCACCGGCAAGTTCGAATGCAGCAAGCGCGCTCGCGCTCGGCCCTCCCTTTGACGCAATGGACTCGGCTTTCAACGAGAGGGCCAGTTCTCTGACCGCCGGGGCGTTGCAGCTAACAATGACGCGCTCGATCCCGGCCTGTTGCAGGGCCGATACGACCCGCGTGAGCATGGGGGTTCCATCGACCTCGATCAGAGCCTTGTGCTCTACGCCCATCTCGAGCGCGAGAGGGTCACCGCCGGGGCGTGTTCCCGCCAATACCAGGGCCGTTGTCACGCGCGCGCCTTCCGATGATGGCGCACCGTGAGCCAAACGATTACGCTCGACGCGGCATAGCCAAGTGCCATTGCACCGGCCACCGCCCAGCCTATCCAAATCGGCCCGCCCGACGCGAGAAGAACGATCAGCACGGTCATCGCCAACAGGGTAAAAATTCGCGCATAAAGCTGGTAATGCTCCTTGCCATAGGCGTGGAGGACCGCTTCGTAGGAGACACTGGCGAGTTCGAAAGAGGCGGCCAGCACGAGCGGAACGAGTACCGGACCGCCAATCCCATATGCTTCGCCGCCGATCAAGACGAGTATGGTGTCGCCAAGCAGCATCGAAAGCAGCACTAACGCAGCCCCCGCGACGATGACATTCACGTTGATGCGCCGCAGGAGCCTCCCGAACGCTTCGGCCCCGGCCTCTCGCGCCTGACGGTTCATTTCGGGGTAGAGCGCCTGCGCCATAAGCGTGGCAAGTTTGCCGAGCCCCTTGGCCAGCTGGTCGGCTATCCGGTAGACGCCCGCAGCGCTCGCCCCCAGCAGGTAGCCGACAGCGAGCAGCGGCCCCTGCTGGATAAGCCCCCATACAGATGTGCTGAGATAGACCACACCGAGAAAACGGAAGATGCCCTCATGCTCAGACATCGTCCGCCGGAAATGCTTGAGATGACGCAATCGCACCGAACGGCGCGCCAAGCGTTGTGCGAAAAACCAGTGTAGCGCGGCCACGATGAGCTCAAGCACCGCCCAGGCGATAAGGAAAAGCTCCACTGTCGCGCCCACAGACCAGATGACGATGGCTGCGATCAGGCGCGACAGCGGCGTTATCGCGCCAACAGCCACCGCCACATCGAACCGGTCAAGTGCGCGCAGCACGCCGATGGGAGCCGACGCTCGCGCGAAAGCAAGGGCACAGATAAATCCGAAAGCAACATTGGTGTAGCGCTGATCGAGGTCCAGCGCCTGTCCCAGATAATACACCGCGACCCAGCCCATCAGACAGCCCAACAATGCACCGAGGAAGTCGATGAAGCCTGCAGCCACCGCGAGCCGTCCAAACCCGTCCCAATCATCGCGTGACAGGGCCGGCATGCCGAATCGCACGACCATTTGCCAGGTCTGGAACTTGGAGAGCTCGACGATGGCCTGTCCGGTCGCGAAGATCATCGAGAACAGACCGAAATTCTCGACGCCCAGGCTGCGAGCGAGAATACCGAGGTAGACGATGGAGCACACGGCGCCAAAGCCCTTGCCTCCGATAAGCCACGCAACATTTCCGAGAATGCGGCGAGCACCGCCCCTCACCGTGTCGTCTGAAATTCCGTGAACCATCGCGCGCGCTCTGAACCATTATCCGACAAGCGACAAGAAGGCGTTTATTGTGCCCCAATGTGCGGTTGCGCAGGGCAACAGGAGCGCTATTCTTGCGCGCTCCCCTCAATCGGAAGATTCGATGAAGCTCGCCTTCGTATTCATTGCCGAAGCGTATCAGGTCTATCATGCAGCAGCGGTAATGTTCGAGCTGATGAGCCGCGATGGGATCGAAGTCGATGTGTTCCACCTCGACCCCGCGACCCCGCAGCATCTCGATATCCTCGCTAACGCCCATGGTGTGCCTGCCGTGCGCTCTCGAAAGCTGGTCGCGAATTTACTGGGACGCACGATCCAGAGCACGAAAGTGCTCGGCCTCGCCAAGTCGAGTGTTATGGCCGCAAACGAGGATCTGCTGCGCCACTACGACGCGATTGTTTCGACAGAGGTTCACATCGACCGCCTGTTCGAAGGCGAGCCAAAATCGCGGCGTCCCGCGCGGATCTTCATTACGCATGGCGCTGGTACGCGGTTCATCCCGTCTTCCCATCAGCGAAACGACTGCGACCTGGTCCTGGCCAAGGGCCCAGGCGACATGGAGCATCGCCTGCGGCCCGGTGAAATCAAGCCCGAACAGATCGTTGCCGCCGGTTACACCAAGATGGTCTCCAGCGCCTTGCTCGCAGGACAGGCCACGCCGCTTTTCGACAACGACAATCCAACGGTTCTCTATAATCCGCACAAGGAGCGCAAGGAACGCAGCTGGGACCGGTTCCTGACGCCCCTGCTCGATGGGTTTCGCGCCGATCGGTCGCGCAACCTGATCGTGGCACCGCATGTAAAGCTGTTCCATCGCCGCTCCGAAAAGACGCGCGACAAGTACCGCGCGATGTCGGACGAGACGATCCTCGTCGATCCCGGCTCCTCGCGCGTCATGGACAACACCTATACCGAATTGGCCGATATCTACGTCGGCGATGTTTCCAGCCAGGTTGTCGAATTCGTCAGTCGGCCACGCCCGTGTGTTTTCATCAATGCGCACGGCGTCGACTGGAAAGACGACCCGCATTACGAGCTTTGGCATTTGGGCGAAGTAGTCGAAAACCCTGACGAGATCATGCCGGCAATCGCGCGCGCATTCGACATGCACGATCAATATCGCGATCGGCAACAAGCCTTCGCAGACCATCAGCTCGGCGATACAAGCGAAACATCGGTGGTGCGAACTGCGGACCTAATCACGGATTTCGTCGCCAACTACAAAAACGCCGCCTGAACCCGATGAGCGTCCTGTTTCTCTTCAACCACGACGCTGCCCATCAGGCTGCGCATGTGGCGGGGATCATGGGCGAACTAGCGTTGATGGAGGGTGCTCCACGGGTCCTCGCGGCGACGGGCACAACAGCGATCGAGGCACAGGTCCGCGCCTTGATACCAGCAAAGGCGGCAGACCGCATCGAATGGCAGGACCTTGCACTGCCGCCAATCAAGCACGCTGCTCTTGCCCTTCCCAATCACATCCTGCCCGCCCGGAGACTGGCAAGGCTGCGCGATGCGGAGCCGCTTTTCGCGAGTGTCGACATGATCGTATCACCGGAAAGGACCTGCCTGCGCGTCAAGGATCGGTTGCTCAAGCGCAGAGGTACCGCACCCGTGTTCGTATTTGTCCCGCACGGTGCGGGCGACCGGGCGGTGACCTATCACCCGTCGATGGCGAAGTTCGATTTTCACCTCGTGAGTGGTCAGAAGGTGAAGGACGAGATGGTGGCGAACAATATTGCGCGGCCCGAGAAATGCCGCGTCATCGGCTACGCCAAGTTCGACACCATCGCCAATCATCCGGTCAAGCGACTGTTCGAGAATGAAAAGCCGCTGATCCTCTACAACCCGCATTTCGATCCGCACCTGTCGTCCTGGTACGACCACGGGCCGCAATTACTGCAGACATTGGCGGGAATGGGGGACCGGTTCAACCTGGTTTTTGCGCCGCATGTTATGCTGTGGCGCAAGCGGCTGCACATCTCACCGGAATACAAGGTCGCTCGATTGCGACCCGATTTGCCTGACGGGCTAGAAGATCGCGAAAACGTCCACGTCGATACCGGCTCCGACGCGCTCTTCGACATGACCTACACGCGCGCCGCCGACATCTATATCGGCGACGTTTCCAGCCAGATTTACGAATTCCTGCGTGATCCGGGCCTTTCGATCTTCCTCGACGCTGCTGGTGATGGCCCCGCTGCCTATCCCTTCTGGGGCAATGGACCGGTCGTGAAGGATATTGCAGGCGTGATCGAAGCGCTCGACAATTGGGAGAATCTGGCGAGCGAATACCGTCCGACACAGCAACGCCTCTTCGAATACACGATGGACGTCGACCCCTCGCTCAGTGCATCAAAGCGTGGAGCGGCCGCGATCCGGGATATTCTCGCCCTGAGGTAGCGCATGTCCTGCTTTGCAAATCGTCCGCCTTGTCGCTAAGCTGGGCGCTTTACAGGAGGATGCAGATGGCCGCACAAGCCGATCGTTCATTTCCCTTTTCCACCTTTCGCCTCGTGTTCGCGTGCTGCGCCTTCGCATTGCTTGCGGTGCCGTTCATAGCGATGCAATTCAGCCCCGAGCTCAACTGGGGTCCAGGCGATTTTCTCATGGCCGCGATCCTGCTGGCTGCCTTGTGGGCAGGTGTCAAGCTCGCCCTTCGTCTTTCGCGCAGACCGATGGGGCGCATTCTCGGCGTGGCTGCATGCGCCCTCGCCTTTCTCACTATCTGGGCAGAACTTGCCGTCGGCATCTTAGACTGAAGGCAGCGCAGCCTAAGCGGGCACTTCCTTGCCCGCGAAATCGAACACCTTGCCGCTGTCGCGCGGCTCCAGTTCTGAAAGCACGCCTAGCAGGTTTTCAGCCGCTTCGCCGGGCGGCGTAAGCTGACCTTCGGGCAGGTTCGACTGAAATGGCTCGGACAGCTTGCTGTCTACGGTGCCGGGATGCAATCCGACAACAACGCCTCCCGTATGAGTGCGACCGCATTCGAGCGCGAAATTCTTCAACAACATGTTGAGTGCGGCTTTCGAGGCCCGATAGGAATGCCACCCTCCCAGCCCATTGTCGCTGATCGAACCCACGCGGGCGCTCAGCGCGGCAAAAACGAACCGGCGGTCGCGCGGCATGAGTGGCAGGACATGCTTGGCGATGAGTGCCGGGCCAATCGTGTTGAGCGCCAGCACATCCGCCATCGCCGCGGCATCAAGGCGCTTATACGTCCGCTCCGGTCCGGTCCCGTCAGACAGCGTCAGCACGCCTGTGGTGACGATTACCCATTCGGGCGGATCGTCCTTCATTGCGGCGGCGGCAGCGGCGATGCTGTCCTCGTCTCTCAGGTCGAACGTGAAGGGCTGCAAGGCGGGGCCGACCGGCTCGAGACCGTCGCGAGACCCCGCACGGACCGTTTCGCAGCCCCCATTGACGAGCGCGAGGCACATGGCATGCCCGATCCCGCCCGTGCTCCCGAATATCGCAGCCTTGCGCGGATAATTTCCTACATCTCCCATGCTAGCTACAGTGTCCGGCAAGGCGGTAAGTTCCGCGAAACGCGTGCGAGAGCGCACCAGAAACTGAAAGTTGACACATGCGAACAGGCGCGACCGGGAATATCAATTATATATCAGGCATTTGTGACGGTATCGAAATTTTTCAAAACATGCACTTCGGCGTTCCAAGCGCACCACGCTTGATTCGCCTGCAACCCCAATGCGCAACCGCGCAATCGGGCTGCACTTGCCTCCCATGCTGCATCCGCTAAGTAGAGGTCCAAGACAAGGGATCACGACACAATGGCAACCTTCACACTCCCCGCTAATTCGAAAATCCGCAAAGACGGCAAGGTCCACAAGACCGACGGCAAGCGCGTCCGGAGCTTCAAGGTCTATCGCTACGATCCCGACAGCGGCAAGAACCCGCGCTACGACAAGTTCGAGATCGACCTCGACGATTGCGGCCCGATGGTTCTCGACGCGCTGTTCAAGATAAAGAACGAGATCGACCCGACCCTCACCTTTCGCCGCTCCTGCCGCGAAGGCATCTGCGGGTCGTGCTCGATGAACCTCAACGGCAAGAACGGCCTCGCCTGCACCACCGCGATCGAGGATCTGAAGGGCGAGATCCGCATCACGCCGCTGCCGCACATGGATGTGATCAAGGATCTGGTCCCAGACTTCACGCACTTCTACGCGCAATACGCCTCGATCCGTCCTTGGCTGCAAACAGTCAGCCCGACGCCCAGCGGCAAGGAGCGGCTGCAATCGCCGGAAGAGCGCGAGAAACTCGACGGCCTTTACGAATGCATCCTGTGCGCCTGCTGCTCGACCGCGTGCCCCTCCTATTGGTGGAATTCGGACAAGTTCCTCGGCCCTGCCATCTTGCTTCAGGCCTATCGCTGGCTAGCCGACAGCCGTGACGAGATGACGGGTGAGCGCCTCAACGAGCTGGAAGATCCCTTCCGCCTCTACCGCTGCCACACGATCATGAACTGCGCGAATGTCTGCCCCAAGGGCCTTAGCCCCGCCAAGGCAATCGCAGAGACCAAGAAGATGATCGCCGAACGCGCGATCTGACGCTGGCGGTTTCCTACCGCGTGCAGAGTGTGGCAAGGGGCGCTCATGAGTAGCGCATCCGTCAATATGAACGCCCCATTCGACTACAAAGCCATCGATCCATCGGACGCCGATGGGGAGGAAGGTTGGTACAGCTGGAACCTCGTCGACGAGACGCGGTACAACACCGCAGTGCTCGGTTCGATGCGTGCACGGCGCGAAGGTGACCGATGCCGCCTGCGCATGTTTCCTGAGCGAAAACACACCAATCTCGGCGACAACATTCACGGTGCGGTTACTCTCGGCCTGATCGACATCGCCCTGTTCGCGACCATGCATGCTTGCGGATCGGGCGAAGCCGGGCCTTCGGTGACGGTCGAACTTTCGAGCCAGTTCGTAGATGCCGGCGATCCGGCTGAACCGCTCGATGCCGTGACCGAAATCGTGCGCGAGACGGGACGTATGCTGTTCCTGCGGGGCCAGGCGGTCCAGGGAGACCGCATTATCGCCAGCTATTCGGGCATCGTGCGCAAGATGAAAGCGCGTCGATGAGCGGGATACTGGCGCGTTATGACGAACTCATCGCTGATGGCCAGCTGCGCGAAGATGCGATGCAGCGCGCCGCGGCGGAGCGATTGCAAAGGCTTCAGGAAGAACTCACCGCTCCACAGCCAAAGCGCTCGTTCTTCGCGCGCCTGACGGGCACGGCTTCAGCTAGCGACGATCCACGTGGAGTGTACATGTGGGGTGGAGTGGGACGTGGCAAATCGATGCTGATGGACCTGTTCGTTCAAACCCTCGACATCGACAGCAAACGCCGCGTTCACTTTCACGCCTTCATGCTGGAAGTCGATGCAGCTGTGGCCCAGGCGCGCAAGTCGGGTCGCGAAGATCCTCTGATATCGGTCGCGTTGCAGATGGCCGAGCGAACGCGCTGCCTCGCCTTCGATGAGATGGTCGTCAACAACACTGCGGATGCCGCGATCATGGGGCGCTTCTTTACCGCAATGATGGAAAACGGGACGGTAATCGTCACCACGTCCAACCGCCCACCCCGCGACCTCTACAAGGACGGGCTGAACCGTTCGCTCTTCATCCCGTTCATTGAACTGGTCGAACGCGAGATGGACGTCGTCGAATTGAACGGTCCGACCGATTATCGGCTCGATCGCATCGGCGGCCTTGCGACATGGCACACGCCCCTTGGCGAAGAGGCAACCCCGAAGGTTCGCGAGGCGTTCTTCCGCCTGACCGACTTTGACCCGGAGGACGCACAGAACGTGCCCAGCGGCTCAATCGACCTCGGCGGCGGTCGCACCCTGCATGTCCCCAAGTCGTTGAAGGGCGTTGGGGTGTTCAGCTTCAAGCGGCTTTGCGGAGAGAATCGCGGAGCGGCAGACTATCTTGCGATCGCGCGCGAGTTTCACACGGTCATCATCGTCGGCATCCCGCAAATGAGCCCTGACAATCGCAACGAGGCAATCCGCTTCACCAAGCTGATCGACGCGCTTTACGAGAACCGGGTGAAGCTTTTCACGACGGCGGCGGCTGCACCCGATGACCTTTATGTCTCAGGCGACGGCGCATTCGAGTTCGAACGCACTGCGAGCAGACTCAACGAGATGCAGAGCGATGAATACCTGGCTATGGGCCACGGCGCCGAGGAGTGAATTCAAGCCGCAGCAGTCCTCTCGGCCAAGCGGGCCTGGGCGGCAACGAGACGGCTCATCACCTTGAGGTCGTTTTCGCTGAGTTGCAGAGCGGTGTCGGCCCACATCTCGGTAATCGCGTTGAGCTCTTCGAGGTCGATCGGCCAGACCCGCTTGCTCGCCTTGCGCGCGCCGAGCAGGCCGGCATGGCGACGCTCTGACTTCTTGATAAAGTCGCGCACCGCATTCTCTCCGTCGCCCGGCTCTGCAATCGCATGGACAAGCCCGAGTTCGTAGAGCTCCTCGGCGGTGTAGGTCCGATTGGACACGATGATCCGGTCTGCCATCGCAGCACCCAGCTTCCGCGACAGGAAAGCGTGCGCTCCCATTCCAGGGTAAAGCCCGAACATGATCTCGGGCAGGCCGAATGTCGCGTGACGCTCGGCTATGATGTAATCGAATGACAGGAGAGCCTCAAACCCGCCGCCAAGTGCTGCACCCTGAACCAGTCCGATCGTAAGCATCGGCAGGTCAAGCGACGCGACGTTGCGATCGAGGATAGCACAGCAGCGGTGACCATAGCTCACCAAGGCCTCGCGATCGCGGTCACGTATCAGCTTTTGAAATAGCTCAAGATCGCCGCCGAAGCAGAAGACATCCGCCGCGCGGCTACCGAGCACAAGATATCGAATTGGGACCTTGTCCGGCCCAAAGCCCTTGCCGATTAATTCCTGCCAGCTCTCGAAGTCACTCAGCATGGTCGGCGTAAAGCTGGGGCGACGTTCCGGGTTCATGAAAGTCCAGAGCGTTGCAGCCTTGTCATCGTAAAGGACATCGAGTTCCTGTAGGGAAAAAAGGCCCTCCGGCACCGAAGCATGGAGTGTGCTCTCAGCGAACATTTCCCCCTCGTTTTCCAGAGGAAATGCTTTTCCGGCGCTATTATCCATGCGCACAACTCCAATCCGACCCTGACGTCTCGGACATTTTGTCCGATGACAATTACTTGTTGTAATTTTGAGAAAGAAGATAGGCTACCGATCGGCAAGTGTGCAAACTTTAATGTGTTTATTTGAGACGAACTGACTCTGTCGGCGGCTAACGTGTGGATAAGTTCCACTGTTCCGCGACACTACCCTCGCATTTGCGAGACTGCTCTGGCTGATCTTACGAACTGATTTCGAGCCGTGAAACCGACTTCTCGAGCATAAGTAATTGCCAAAGGATCCGGGAGTTATCACGGCGACCTGCAATATGGGCCTCTGCCAGCGCGTCGATCTTGCCGGTGTCGAACCATCCCGATTGCGCCAGAACCGAACTGGAGCCGATAGCCCGCGCCTGTTCGCTCAAAGGCCCTTTCAACCATTGTGCGATGGGTGTCACGAAACCTTGTTTGGAGCGGTAGAGTATGTCGCGCGGAAGATAACGCTCCATACAGGATTTGAGGAGATACTTCCCGACCGTACCCTTTACCCGCATCGATTCAGGCAGACGCGCCGCGAATTCGACGAGCCTGTGGTCGAGCAGGGGTTCACGCGCCTCGAGGCTGACAGCCATGCTGGTGCGGTCCACCTTTGTCAGGATGTCACCCGGCAGCCAAAAGGTCAGGTCGGCATATTGCGCGCGATCCAGTCCGCTTCTCGCTGGCGCTTCACGCATTACGCTGATGAACTCGTCTTCGGCGCGGAATCCGTCCAATTTGCTTGCAAAACTGCCGGTATAAAGAGCGGCGCGTAAGTCGGGCAGCGTGGACGACAGGCCGCGCGCATAGCCGGCCTCTCCGCTTTCCGCCAGCGCCAGAAATGTGGATTTGGCGCGCAATGGCCGCGGCGCCCAGTCAGCTTTGGGCCAGAACTTTCCGAGCGTCCCAAATACCGGTTCTCGCAATGTCGCCGGAAGGAGCGCGCGCACGCGTTCCTCGTTGTGATGGAACACCTGGCGGCGATAACCGGCAAAGGCTTCGTCCGCACCGTCCCCCGATAGGGCCACTGTGACGCTTTCTCGCGCCAATTGGCACACCCGCCATGTCGGCAAGGCCGAGGCGTCCGCAAACGGTTCGTCGAACATCGCCGCAAGCTGGTCGACTGCATTGAAGTCGTTTTGAGCAACGACCCGCTCCTCATGCGCGGTCTGGAATTTCTCCGCGATCTGCCGCGCGTAAGAGGTTTCGTCCAGCGACTCGACATCGAAACCGATCGAACATGTGCGCACCGGCTGAGCGCTCGCTTCGCTCATAAGCGCGACCACGCTGGATGAATCGACTCCTCCCGACAGGAATGCACCCAGCGGGACGTCCGACACCATCCGAGACTGCACGGCCTCTCGCATCAGGTGGACGAGTTCAGCGGATAAATCCGCCTCGCTGCCCGTGGCACGCTCGGCGAAGCTGATGTCATACCAACGGCACGGCTGGGCGGCGGTCTTGCCCTGCTCCAGCAACAGGAAGTGGCCTGCGGGCAGCTTCTTAACACCCGACAAAATCGAATGGCTGTCCGGTACATAACCCCAGGCGAGGTAAGCATCGAGTGCCTGAGGATCGAGCCTGCGCCGCATGAGGGGATGGGCCAGCAGACCCTTGAGCTCCGACGCAAAGGCAATTCCACCATCGGAAAGCTGCGCCATGAAGAGCGGCTTCACTCCAAAGCGGTCGCGGGCAAGCAGAAGCTGACGCTTGTCGAGGTCGTAGAGTGCGAAGGCGAACATACCATGCAGCTTTTCCAGACAGTCGACGCCCCAGCGCTGCCAGGCGGCCAGGATGACTTCGGTATCTCCCGAGGTCCGAAATTCGGCGCCATCGCGTTGCAACTCGCGGCGCAATTCGCGGAAATTATAGATCTCGCCGTTGAAGACGATGACCGCGCGGCCATCGACCGAATGCATCGGTTGCGGCGAGCCCTCCAGGTCGATGATGGAAAGCCGTCGATGGCCAAGCCCTACCCCATGGTCCGTCCATACACCTGCACCGTCCGGCCCGCGATGGGCGAGTGCGTCGCACATGCGTTCGACCCGGACGGGATCGACCGGCTTTGGCGTCTCAGCATGAAAGATCCCGGCTATCCCGCACATGGTTGCATGCGCGACTAGCCGATGGAGAGGTGAGCGGCAATCGCCGCAAGCAGGGACAAGCCGACGACGGCAACTATGGCAAAGATGGGAGCGATGGCGCCGCGCTCAGCGTGAGACAGCCAGTCGAAGTGCTCGATCTGATCGGCGGTCCAACCGTAATCTTCAGGCTCGCGATCAAAGAATCGCCACGCTGCGCCAAGGATGAGCGCGACTACGATCGCGAAGAATATCCACCCATAAAAAACGTGATCGAAACCGGCCGCGAACTCGACGCCTTGGAATTGGGCAATGTAGATCGTGCCCCATGCACGGATGCCGTTCGCGATAATCGGAACGATGATCGATGCCGCAAGGAAAGCCGCGCGCTTCGACCAGCGCTTCAATCGTGTGAAGCAAACCAGCACGGCGAGCGTGATCATTGCGATCAGGAATTTTACCCCCGAACATGCCTCGGCGACAATGAAGAGACCCACGGGCGTATCGATATAGATGCCGTCGACGCTCGCTTCGATCCCGCTCCACCATGTTAGCGTGATGGCGATTTCGGCGGTCACAGCCTGAAGCGGCGGGATGATCTCGTCGCCAAAAGGAACGAGAAAAACCCCAAAGCATAGCGGTAGCGCGAGGACGAGAGCCGCGCGCAAACCAATCGCGGTAAGTACGACCCCCTGAAGCGCGCCAACCGCTCCCGCATGAGCGAGCAGATTGATGTCGGTGACGCGGCCTGTGAGCCACAATGCGAGGCCCGCTGCGGTAACGAATACGCCGCCGAACCACGGCTGCGGATCGATCTTTGCCAACTCCGGAAGTTTGAGCGCTACCAGCCAGGCGACCACGAACGGCACGAGCAGGATGTGGGAATAGGTGTCGATATTCCACCACTGGTGGATCATCTCGCCCCATTCTCGTGCCGCTACGCTCACCACCGCCAAGGCGCACAAAGACAGTACCAATAGCGATCGGCGCCATTCGGCGGGCATACGCTTCAGCACGGAGGGCAGCCTTGACGGGCGCAAGAGAGCGTCAGCCGGCGGCACTAGACTTCCCCTTTTCGCCAGGAAACACCCACTCATCGAGCGGTGCGAGCATCGCGTCCCAGTCATGGTTGTCGAGCACAAATTGACGGGCATCGCGCCCCAAAGTGGAGGGTTTCTCCGCGTCCGAAAACAAGCCTTCGAGCCGTTCCCGCATTGCCTCCGGCTCGGCATCGCACAAAAGCCAGTGCTCACCATCGCGAGCATCTATCCCTGTTGCAGCTTCCGGCGTCAGCAGGACGGGGCGAGCCATCGCCATCGCTTCAAGCACCTTGTTCTGCACCCCACGCGCAATTGTGAGAGGAACGATGACGCAATCGGCGGCGGCAATGAATGGCCTGATATCAGGCACTTCGCCCCAGATGGTCACACCCTCGCGATCACCCTGTCGTCTGAGCGCAGCGGTGGGAGCACGACCGACGATGTGCAATTCAGCCTCGGGGTGATCGGCACGCAAAGCGCTCAGAAAGCTACCGATAGCCCACAGAGCAGCGCGTTCATTGGGCGGATAGTCCATCTGCCCAGTGAACACGAAATGGGGTCCGGGCCGCTTAGCGATTTCGGGATGAGGTTCGACCTTCCCTGGATCGAAGAAGCCAGCATCGATCCCATTGCCCATCACCTCGACATTGGCCATCGAAGGCGATCGCAGGCGTGAACGAAACAGCTCGGCCTCGTTCTCGCTGATGAGAATGACATGA
Organism: uncultured Erythrobacter sp.; assembly: GCA_947494705.1. Taxonomy (GTDB): domain Bacteria; phylum Pseudomonadota; class Alphaproteobacteria; order Sphingomonadales; family Sphingomonadaceae; genus Erythrobacter. The sequence continues at coordinate 732,389 of CANLVN010000003.1, read as the reverse complement.
TCGGCGCGGCGGGCGAGGCGTTCCTCCTCGCGGGCCAAAAGGCGGCCTTCGCGCGCATTGAGCCACATACGCTCTCCCGCCTCGGCGTAACTGTCGAATTTTGCACTGTCGACATCGCACAGGTCGACCACGACTTGTCCGGCGAAATCGTCGGGAATGTACTGCCCCATCTGGCCCGAAAAAACTACGATGGTCGAAATGGGATGTTTGACCAGAGTGTCGCGCACCCAACGCGCAAGGCGCGGACTTTCAAACGCGGTAAGGCTCACTGGCTTGCCGGTAAGCATCGCTTGAACGCCCGCAAGCGCGAGGGGTTTGCCCCGGTTTACGACGCAATGGGATGCGGCAAGCGCTTCGACTTGCCCAACCCCGGCGCGGTCTTCCTCTGTCTCGACAAAGGAACCGACATGGACGCGGCCAAGCGTGGCGAGTTTCTTGAGCAGGTGAGCGCTGCGGATCTTGTCGCCGCGATTGGGCGGAAACGGAACGCGGTGCGCGAGGAAAAGGATTTCGCTCATCAGACCTCCGATCAGGCCAGTCCACGAGCGATGAAGGGTCCGATCGTATTGGCGAGCGGCAAAGGCAGCTTTTTCCAAAGCTCGATCTTGCGCTGGTAGGCATCGCTGTTGGGATCGATATCGCGGGGCACTTCGCCCGGCGCATTCCAGACCGCATAGGTCAATGGCTCGGGCTCGAAGCCCCAGTTCTTCTTGAACTTGAAAGGCCCACTGCCCGTCTTGGAACGCCCGAAGTCGAAGCGAACCATGCCCTTGCGGCGAGCGTGCAGCATTAGCTCGTAATACATGACTTCATTAGCACGCGCCCCGCGCGCGGCGAAGGTTCCTCCGCCCCAGAACGGCATGACCGCACCGTCATGGTAAAAGGAAAGCACGCTGGCGACCGGCTTGCCATCCTGCTCGACCGTCAGGATATCGGCCGCATCGCCAAATGCCTCGATCATTGCGAGGAACAAGGCCTTGGGGAATACGGGTGTTCCCAGATTGCGCACACTTTCCGAATAAACTGCGTAGTGAGCGGCAAGATCGGTGCCTTCGCGCCCCACTCTGACCGTCAGATCATTCTTCAACCCTTTGCGCACCTCGGCGCGGGCCTTGCGCGGAATGGCGAGAAGTTCTGCTTCGTCATCCTCCGCCAATGTCCTCTCGAAGCCGCAATGCTTGTCGGTGACCGCCTCCCATCCTGGGGGGACAACTCCGCCGCGCAATTCCACAGAGGGGAAGCCGAGTTGCTCGGCTTGGTGTTGCGCTGCGTCTGCCAAGTTTCGAACAGCTTCATCGCTTTCCGCTAGAATTCCGCCACCCACACCAAAACCGCTGGAGACCAGCGCCTTGCCGAACAGCATGGAGCGCACTTCGGTGAGCGGCAACCATCCGGTGATCACGCCCATTTGCTCAGCAACGAAACCGCCCGCCCGCTGTCCCGTGCCGTTCTCGACTGCGAGCAGCCAAGGCGGCGTGTGAAAAAGGCTCCCACCCTGCTCTCGAACGAAAGCGCCAATGCGCTCGCGCTCACTTGCATCGCGTAGATCAACCGAACGGATGCGGGAGGCGGTGTGGATTGGCGCGTTCATGCGAGAATATCCTCGCGAGCGGAGAAAGCGGTCGCACGAAGCCGCTCGTGTTGCGCAAGCTCGTCCATCCGGCCCCACTGAAATTCGCCGACGAGCCCGCGCAACTTGCCAGCCATTTTCTCCAGCCCGGTATAGTGCCGCAGGCGCGAACGCATAGGCGCATTGGGGACGCGCGGCTGTGCCGGGTCCACCTCCCAGGGGTGGAAGTAGAACACCGCAGGGCGATCTTCCCGCCGATTTACCTGCCGGATCGCCCAGCGGGAAAACGCATAAGGCAGAACCCGGAAGAACCCCCCTCCCCCCGCGGCCACACGGCGGCCACCAAGGATTGCGGTTGTAACCGGAATCTCAACGAGCGAGCGGTCGTCGAGTGGGAGGAAAGCAAATCGCGGGGCTTCGGGCCAGCCATAGTGATCGTGCGCGATCGGGGCGACACTGGATGAATAGGCGTAGCCTTGATCGGCAAGCTCTTCGAACGCCCATGGGCTGCGCTTGTCGATCGAGAAACTCGGAGCGCGATAGCCTGTCACAGCCTGGCCAGAGCAATCCTGCAGAATCCGTCGGGCCTTGCGGATGTCATCGGCAAATTCGTGCGGCGCGAAGTGAAATACCCTTGCGTGATCGTATCCATGGCTGGCTACCTCGTGGCCGCAATCGGCGATCCGGCGAATGATTTGCGGGTGGCGTTGCGCAACCCAGCCCAGCGTGAAGAATGTCGCTTTCACCTCAGCTTCTGCGAACAGGTCTAGAATGCGCTCGACATTGTCCACGACGCGAGTCTTGATCCCGTCCCAATCTTCTCGCGCGATCACATTCTCGAAAGCACCCACCTGGAACCAGTCCTCGACATCGACCGACAGTCCGTTGACGATGCTTGACCGCACGGATGTCGCCGATGGGGCGACTTCAGGAAAAGCGCGCTCGATATTCATGGTCAGGCAGCTTCGCGCGAACCCTCATCTTCCAGCCATTCGATCAGCATGGTCAGCACGTGGCGGAAGGAGCGCTCCTGCTCTTCCATCCGTGCCTCGATCCGACGCAAGGATTTCTCGAGTTCAGGGTCTTTTCCATTGGGGTGGCGCTGGGTTCCGGCGGATTGAAGTTCGCCGATCGCCGCTTCCAACTCTGCGGTGCGCGCGTCACGCTGGGCCAGAAGAGCGGCGACTTCGCTTGCCGGGACCTTGTCGAGATCGTGAGTATCGCTCGGCTCGACCGCGTCGGCCTCGCCGCTCGGTGAGGCAACCTGAGCCGCGCTGCCGCGAGACTGGTCCGCACTCATTTCTTCCATGACGGCATCCAACATCGCGGTGCCAATCGTGTCCTGCTCCTCGATCGCACCGAGCAGCAGCAGGCGGTTCATCACCTGATTGACGCGGCGTGGAATGCCGCCAGTCGCAGCATAGAGCGCGGGCAGCAGATCGTCTTCGAACAGAGGACGATCATCCCAACCCACACGCGCAAGACGGTGTCGGATATATTGTTCTACTTCTTCTTCATCCAAGGCTTCGAGGTGATGCGAGGCGATGATGCGCTGGCGCAACTGATCGAGATCGGGATGATGGGCTAGCGTGCGGCGGAATTCGGGCTGACCGAGCAGCAGGCTCTGCAGCAGCGGGTGCGAGCCGAGCTGGAAATTCGAAAGCATCCGGAGCTCTTCCAGCGCCGTAAAATCCAGATTCTGGCATTCGTCGACGATCAGGAGGCAGCGGCGGCCGGCGCGCGCTTCGTCCTGCAGGAAACGCTCAATCGCACCGAGCGCAGTGGCCTTGTCCTTGCCATCGATCTCAAGCCCGAAACTCTGGGCAACGACATGGATCAGCTCTTCCCCGTCGAGGGCAGAGGTCACCACATGGGCAACGCTCATCGCGGAACGATCGATGCGCTTCATCAGATGTGCAACCAGGGTCGACTTGCCCGCCCCCACCTCACCGGTGATGACGATAAAGCCTTCGGCCTGGTTGAGGCCGTAGCCGAGATAGCTCAGCGCTTTCTTGTGGCTGCTACTCTCGAAATAGAATTCGGGGTCGGGGGTCAGCTGGAAAGGCCGACCACTTAATCCGTAATAGGTGTCATACATCGGTTCTGTTCCCCAAATCAGAAGTCGTAGCGCAGGCCGAGCAGCGCTGTTGCAGTCGCAAAATCCTCTGCCGAAAATTCGCTGTCGAAATAGTCGACCGCGACCGCTGCGCGCGCCGAAAGACCGCCGGAGATCGCCTGGCTATAGGCGGCGGACGCGCCCAAAGCGGTCAGGTCACCGTTGGCGGTTCCGGACTCGAACCAGTTGACGTAGGCGTTCGTCTGGAGGCTCGCGCGATCGCCGATCTGACGGCTAAGCGAGCCCGTGACGTAGTAGCTTTCGTCGACAATCCCGTTCGCCGCCGCCAGCGCTGTGCCTTCAGGCGCGATGAACTTTCGACGGTCGTAGCCTGCGCCAATTGCGGCATTCAGGCGGCCGATCTGACGTTGGTAAGTGGCAGCAACTCCGCGTCCACGGAATGCCGAGGAACGTACCGAGCCGAGCGAATTGATAAGCGCCGAACCCTCATCTCCTGATACCAACCCGCCGAAATCCCCAGTGACCGGGTTACGTGCGGCGACAAAATCGCTGGAAAGCTGCGCCAGTGAATTGTTGAGCAGACCACCGAAACCGCTGACCGAATCGTAAACCGACACAGCCAGCGAGCTGCGGCTACTCGGCACATAGGTAAAGGTCCCGTAGTAGGTCGTGCTGTCATAGCGTTCACCCACGCGCGCTTCGAGCGAGGTGCGCGAAGATGGGCGCCACATTACCCCGACATCCCAAAGCAGCCCATCGACATCGAAAGCGACCAGACGCGGTGAAGCTTCATCGGTCACGAGCCGGCCATCGTTGCCAATGACCGGATTGCCATCGCCGTCGCGCAACGCGTCACGGCTCGAAATCTCGACGTCTTCGTATCCGACACCACCAACGATCGCGAGCGAAGGTGTGACGGGAACCGTCACGTCGCCGCGCACATAGACATCTCGCACTCGCTGATCGAGATTGGAGACGTCTTCCTGATAACCGCCTGCGGTAACTGCGAGGCCGACTGGCAATGGATTGCCTGCGCGTGTGCCAGCGCGCACCTGGCCGGAATAGGTGACGCTGTCATCGAAGACATCGACCGGATTTCCGTCCGTGTCGACCACTGCGTCATCGGCCTCAAACCGGTTGTAACCAATGCGGGCAACTGCGGTGATATCCACCGGCCCAGCACGCGTTGCAAGACTTGGCCCGGCATACAGCGAATAGACCTGGCTGGTCGCATCTTCGCTGACCAGCGGATTGGGCGAGACCGCTCCGCCGTTATCTACTCGGGTGCGGCTCGCCAGAGCACCGGCTTCGAGAGTGAGAGTCCTCGGCACCAGAGCGACATAACCTCGCGCGACGCCGCTGACCGTGTCGGTGTCGAGCGTATCGCCGTAGCCGATATTGCGCTCATAGCGCAGCGAGAGCGAACCGCCCGCATTGCGCCCTTGTGCATTAAGGTCGACCCCCGCGGCCACCTGGGTAAAGGTCAAGACCTCATCCCCCGGCGAAAGCTCGGCAGTCAGGACCTGGCTAACCTCGATATAAGGCTGCACGCTTACCGCGCGGCGCTCTTGCGAGTCCTGCGCGAATGCAGGCGTTGCGACTGCCAAAGCAGCTACGCCCGGGATCAGGTATTTCGTCATGACGCTCACCGTCATTCTCCCTTTTCACCGTAATCGCCGAAGCGGCGACCGGATGGGCTGAATTGCGCTGCATTGAGCAGCAATTTGATATCGGGACAGGCGGAAAGGAGCTGGCGCGCATCTTCGAGCGCGGCCTGGCTGGTTTCATCGGCCCGGACAATCAGCAGAGCCTGCCCAACATGCCCGGCAAGTTCCGCGGCAGGCGATGCCGCGAGCGCGGGCGGCGTGTCGAAAATGAAGTAACGATTGGGTGCGCCGCGCATAAGCCGATCAAGCACCTCGCCAGTGTGTCGACTGCTCAGGTATTCGGCATCGCGTGCGTTGCGTGATCCGGCTGGCAACACGCACAAGCCGTCGATATCGGTGCGTTGAACCAGAGTTTCCGGACGGATCGCGGGATCAGCGAGCGCGTCCATAAGCCCAGGTCCATCCTCGATACCCAGACGCTTCGTCACGGAGGGGTTCAGTACATCAGCATCGACGAGAACGACTTCGACATCGTGTTCTGCCGCGAGCGCGATGGCGAGATTGGCAGCGCAATAGGTCTTGCCCTCCCCCGGATGGGGCGAACACACGAGGATGCGGCGAGCCATTTCGTCGCCTGACGCGCGGGCGTCCGCGAGGAGCTCGCGTTTTACGATGCGGAATTCTTCGAGCAATCCAGTGACCGGTTCCCCAGGCACAATGAGGCCTCCTTCACGCAGGAGTTCGCGATCGATCGCAACGCTTGCGCCGGAGAAGACAACGGCCGGATCCACGCTCGGTTCGATTGCGATTTCCTCAGGGGCCGCACTGCTTGCGCTCGGCTCGGACACAGTGGCTTGAGCTGTTGAGACACGCGACTTCGTTGGCTTTGCGCGAGGGGCCGGACGCGGCGCTTCGGGTAGGTCACGCGGCACGGCGGTTGACCCGAAAGCGTCAAGGCCGAAGGATGCGTCTGCCCGTTCGAACAGCGAAGCTGCGCTGTCCCGCTTTACGTCGATCTTACTGTGTTCGGTCATGTCATCCCCCTCACGCGATGGTCCCAACAGACACGATCTCGATGGCCAGCAGGACAACCAACACACCCACCAAAGCTGCGCAGCCTCCGACAAATTGCTTGAGACGACGACCGCGCAGTGCCCTGGCGCTATCCGAAAGGGTCAGCGAGACCGAACCGATCACCGGCAGGCCCATGGATTTTTCAAGCTTCTGCGTCGTGGCAAAGCTCGAACGCAGCTGGCCGACAGCATAGGCAACGCCGGCGCCCGCACCGCAGCCGAGCAGCAGCACGCCGAGCAAGAGCAGCGGACGATTGGGTGCGGCGGGTGCCTGAGGCACCACGGGCGGATCGACCAAGTCGAACTTATACTGGCTCGTCTCATCCACGACATCACCGCGCGTGCGCAGTTTCTCGCGATCCTTCAGCAGGTTCTCATAATTGGTACGCAGCACGTCGTAATCGCGGCTGATCCGGTTTGCTTCTGCGGCGACCGCGGGCTCGGATGCCTGGCTCGCCATCAGGGAGGCGATGGTCGATTGCAGAGCCGCACGGCGCGCCTGAAGCGATTCAATCGAAGCCTGGCGATCCGCACGCATGGCGATCAGCGAAGAGTAGGCCGGGTTGGGATTACCCGAAACCTGATTGGGCCCGGCAGCGGCGGCCTGACGGGTAAGAATTTCAACCTGTCGGCTCGTCGCCTTCACGTCTGGATGTTGGTCGGTCAGGCCTCGCGACCGTAGTTCGGCCAGCTGCGATTGCGCCTGCATCAGAGCCGCTTGCGGACCAACCGCATTTTCTCCGCCGATCAGGGTGCGCGGTGTATTGGCGATCTGGCTTGTGATGGCCCCCAGCGCACTTTGCGCAGCCGCGAGATCGGCATCGATATCACGCAGCTCTGTGCGTGCCTGCTGAACCCGGGTGATCAGCGTCTGCGAGCCGCCGACAAGATCGGGATACTGCGATTCAAAGGACAGGCGCCGCTCTTCAGCAGCTTCAAGCTCTAGCTTGCGCTCTTCGAGCTGGTCATTGAGGTCGGCGATTGCACCGCTGATCTCCGCGCGGTTGCCGGAAATGTGTTCTTCGCGGAAAATATCGAGAAGCTTCTGCACGACATTGCGAGCCAGAACCGCATTTTCGGCATCGCTGAGCGACGCCATACCCACCTCGGCGGTGATCGAGAAGAGGTTGTCCTCCTCGCTCTCAACCTTCACCTTTTTGGCGAGATCGGCGATCGCCGTGTCCATTGCGCTGCGTTCGGTGATCTCTTCGCCTAGCTTCGTAGATGATATGACCTTTTCGAGATTGACCGAGCTCAGCAGCGTCTGACGCACACGTGTGATTTCCTCGCGGCCGTCGCCCGCAATCCCCAACTGTTCGGACAGGACATCGTCAACATCGACAAAGATCCGGGCCTTGGACTCGTACGTGTTTGGGATCATCGCCACGATAAGCCACCCGAGCAGGCACACGCCCCACGTCACCGCCAGCGCCAGCCAGCGGCGATGCCAGACCGAGTAAAGCGCTGCGCGCAGCTCTTCGAAGACTTCGTTCATCGTGCCGTCCGTGCCCCCTTAGAACCGGCTTTCGGGGATGATGATCGTATCCCCTGGGCGCAGCATGACGTTGGCCGAGCTATCTCCGCGTTTCAGCAGGTCGGAAAGGCGCAGGCGATATTCGGTCTGCTTGCCGCTCTCGCGGTCGATGCGCAGCAGCTTGGCGCGGTTGCCGGAAGCAAATTCGCTCAGACCTCCGACAGCGATCATCGCGTCGAGCACGGTCATGTTGGCGCGATATGGCAAGGAAGCAGGCTGTTCGGTCGAGCCGACCACCCTGATCTGCTGATCGAAGGTCGAGTTGAATTCGTTGACAATCACCGAAACGATGGGCTGCTCGATATATTCGACGAGCTCGTCACGAATGTCGTTTTGCAACTGGGTCGCGGTCTTGCCGACAGCGGGCATGTCGCGCACCAGCGGGATCGTGATCCGGCCATCGGGGCGAACCTGGATCTTTTCCGCGCTCAATTCAGGATTGCGCCAGACATGGATCGTCAATTCATCGAGCGGTCCGATGATATACTCTTCACTGGGCGCGGTTTGCCCGGTGCCATAGCTGGCCGAGGGAAGTTCAGGGCCGGTCCCGGCGCAGGCAGCCAGAGTGGCGGTTGCAAGGGCAATTCCCGCACTGCGGAAAATGGTCGGCGAAATGAGCATTTAAACGTATCCTTGGCCAAATGACGCGATCCGGTTCGAGCTTGCAGGAGCGACCTGCACGACTGGGTCCGCGAAGACACCGCAGTTCCTCGCTTAAAATGGTGAACATAATGTTAGTGATACGTGGGCTAATCAGCCCCCATCCCGTTTCGGGACAGCGAGTTGGCGAACCCTAAACGAGCGTTTGAGCTGCCGGGCCATGGCCAAGGAAATCCGCCGGGGACGCGGTCGCACCGTATGCACCAGCGCAGAACACGGCGACCAGATCGCCTACTTCGGCGCGGGGCAGCATTGCTGCATCGGCAAGCCGGTCAAGCGGCGTGCAAAGGCATCCCACAACGTTAACCACATCCTCCGCCTCGCTCTCGAACTGCGTGGCGATAGCGACGGGATAATTGCGCCGAACAACCGTACCGAAATTGCCCGAAGCGGCGAGCTGGTGGTGCAGTCCGCCATCGGTCACCAGGTAGGTGACACCATGGCTGACCTTGCGATCAATGACGCGGCATAGATAGACGCCCGCTTCGCCGACGAGATAGCGGCCCAGCTCCACACACAGATCGGAATGCGTGAGCGATGCTGGCAGGGATGCAACGTGAGCCTTCAAGGCGTTGCCGACTGCTGCAAGGTCGAGTGGCTCGTCACCTGGAAAGTAGGGGATGCCGAAACCGCCGCCCATGTTAAGCTTGGGCACGGCTTCGCCAATCTCGTTGGACAATTTATCTGCCAATTCCAGAACGTTAGTTTGCGCCTCTATGATTGCGTCTGCACTCAGCGCCTGGCTGCCAGTGAAGATGTGCAGTCCCCTCCACTCTGCTCCTTCGGCGATCAGCTTACGCGCAAGCGCCGGAACCCGCTCGGCATCGACGCCGAAGGGCTTGGCGCCACCGCCCATCTTCATGCCGGAGCCTTTCAGTTCGAAATCGGGATTAACCCGGATCGCCACGCGTGGCGGTTTTCCGACCTTCCGCCCGATTGCGAGCGACCGATCAGCCTCGCCTTCGGACTCACAATTGAGCGTCGCGCCTGCGGATATTGCGGCCTCAAGCTCGTCGTCGCGTTTGCCCGGCCCCGCAAAGCTGACCCGCTCGGCGTCGATACCGGCGCGTTGCACCATCGCCAATTCACCCGACGAAGCGATGTCGAAGCCATCAACCAGGGGTGCCATATGCGCGATGACATCGGGGTGTGGGTTGGCCTTGACCGCGTAGTTGAGGCCGATGCGTTCGGGCAAGGCTGCGCGCAAATCCTCGACCCGTTGGTCGAGATGCATTTTGGAATAAACGAATAAGGGCGTGCGTCCGGCAGCTGCGACGAGATCGCTCGCAGTGCGCCCGCCAATTGCCAATTCGCCATTGATTGCTTCGTAACCGGAGGGGATCGGTCCGACAGGCTTGGTTTTCATCACACTCCCTCCCCGGTCAGCTCACGATAAAGCGCGGTGCGGTCGATCTTGCCGTTCGGATTGAGCGGCATGGCCTCTCGCCAATGGATAGCCTGTGGTTGCATAAAGTTGGGAAGTTCTTTGAGTAAGAGCTTGGAAAAGCGGGTTTGTTCCGCTTCATCCATCGTCCCACGAACCACCAAATGGACCGCGTGGCCGAGCCGTTCATCGGGAATGCCGAGCGCGACGGCCTCAGCGGCAAGATCGGTCGCGATGGCCGCATCCTCGATTTCCTGAGGGCTGATCCGGTTGCCCGCGCTCTTTATCATCGCATCGCGCCTGCCGACGAAATAAATCAGACCGTTCGCTGCGCGCTTGACCCGGTCGCCCGACCATACCGCCAAGCCGCCATGAATTGAGGCGCTGGGCGCGGGTTTGAAGCGCTCGGCGGTGCGGTCCGGGTCCTGCCAATATCCTTGTGCGACCAGTGGGCCGCAATGAACGAGCTCGCCTTCTTCATCGGGACCGGCAACATCGCCATTGTCATCGACGACAAGAATCTCGGCGAAAGGGATGGCGGTGCCCATCGAGGTTGGGTGCTTATCCACCAGCGAAGGGTCGAGATAGGTCGAGCGAAACGCTTCGGTGAGCCCGTACATGGGATAAAGATCCGCGCCAGCAAAGATAGCACGCAGGTCCGAAACGAGATCAATCGTCAGTGCCCCTCCACTGTTGGTGAGGCGTCGCAAGGGCGCGCTCGCGTCGTTTGGCCAGTCGATCTCGGTTAGCTGAACCCAGAGCGGCGGAACCGCGGCCAGCGTTGTTACAGAATACTTCGCACAGGCCTTTGCCACGTCCTTGGGAAACAGGAAGTCGAGCGGGACCACACTCCCGCCAGCATACCAGGTCGAAAGCAACTGGTTCTGTCCGTAGTCGAAGGATAGTGGCAACACCGCTAGAGTGACGTCATCCGCCGCCATTCCGAGATAGGTCGCCACACTGACGGCGCCAAGCCACAGGTTGGCATGGCTGAGCATGACGCCCTTGGGCCGACCTGTCGATCCGCTGGTGTACAGAATAGCGCAGAGGTCGTCGGTGTCCACTTGCGACGGTCCGAGGTCGAGGGCCGCTTCATGGGCCATATCCAGCGCCGCCTGCTCCTCGAACGTCGCGCAACCTGTCGGTAAGTCGCCATTTTCGAGCGACTTCAACCGCGAAGGGGTCGCGATCAGCATCGCCGCGCCGCTGTCATCAAGAATATGCTTCACTTGCGCTCGCTTTAGCAGCGGGTTGATTGGAACATACACCAGACCTGCGCGCGCTGCTGCCAACGGAAGCAGGCATGTCAGCTCACCTTTGGCAGCCCAGCTTGCAATGCGAGATCCCTTTTGAGGCACCTCGCGTGCCAACCAGCCCGCGAGCCACCCGACACGCTCTCTTAACGCATCGTGGTTAAGCACCTCGTCACGAAGCACCAGCGCTGGTGCCTTCCCTGTCCCGCGCGCCATCGCCAGTTCGGCAAGGTGATCGATCGGATAGGGGGTAGGATCGGGCGTTGCGGGCATCTTTGTCCTGAGAGCGGGAGAGTGAAGGCAAGTGATAGAAGCGCGGTATCACGACAGGGTTAACGTTCTGCAAGAGATCTTTGCCACGGATTCTGGCGAGGCCGCTCGCGCGCCGTTCGACCGTGCCGAGTGGTACTCTCTTCTCGCTGACACCGGCCTGACGCCGTTGATCGCTGTTGCAAGCGACGCCGATGCCAACGCTGCACTCGCCCTGATACAGGATGGAGGGCGAATAACTCCGTTGCGCAATTGGTACAGCTTCACATGGCGCCAGCTCGCTCCCGACGGCGAGCAAGGCGATCGACTGCTGCAAGAGATTGCCCGTCAACTGCGCAATCGCGCCCATCGCGTCACCCTTGAACCGGTTCCCGAGGAGGACGGTTCGGCCACTCGGCTGGCGACGGCCTTTGCCGATGCGGGTTGGCGGGTCGAGGTTGCCCAATGCGACATCAACCACATTCTGTACGTCGATGGCATCAGTTTCGCCGATTACTGGGCGCAGCGTCCCGGCCCTCTGCGCACCACCTTCAAACGTAAGGCAAAGAAAGTCGAAACGCAGATACTTCGCCATTTCGACGAGGAGCTATGGGACCAGTATGAGGCAATCTACGCCGCAAGCTGGAAGCCCGAAGAAGACCACCCCGCCATGCTTCGCCAGTTTGCGCGCGAGGAAGGCGCAGCAGGACGATTGCGCTTCGGCATGGCTTGGCACAAGGGTGAGCCGGTCGCCGCGCAATGCTGGACTGTCGAGGGGCGCACCGCCTTCATTCACAAGCTCGCCTATCTCGAAAGTGCTCGCAGCCTCTCGCCCGGGACGACCTTATCCGCCGCATTGTTCGAGCATGTGATCGATGTCGACCGAGTGGAACTGGTCGACTTTGGCACTGGTGACCAACGCTACAAGGCCGACTGGATGAACGCCGTTCGCCCGCGCTATCGCATCGATTGCCTCGACATGAAGTCCCCATCCGCCTGGATCGACCTTGCCCGCCAGACTGCTGCGAGGCTGCGCGAGAGCGAAGTGCCCCACCTTGCACCGCTTCCCCCGTCCCGTTAAGGGCGCGTGGCAGCTCCACGCCTTTGGCGAGACGTGGGGCCGTCGTAGAAGGATCGAATTGGAATGAGCACGAAGCCCGAGGCCGAAACCGATAGCAGCGACGCCACGCAAGACGTGAGCGGTCCAGGCCTCGCGATGAGCCGAGCGGCCATCGACAAGGAACTCAAATCGATCATCGCGGACGTGCTGGGCATCGACACCGAAGAGGCCGAAGCGCTGGGCGACGATAGCGGGCTGTTCGGGCACCTTCCCGAACTTGACTCGATGGCGGTTGCCGGGTTGCTTACCGAAATCGAAGACCGGCTGGACATCGTGATCGAGGATGACGATGTCGATGGCGAAATGCTCGAAACTTACGGCGGACTGCTTACTTTCGTCGAAGCCAAGCTTGCCGAGAGCTGATCTCGAATGGGGCCGCAAGCTGCATGATTGCCGCATGGCAGGCACCCTGCTCCGAAGGACGGACTTCCGAAGAGCTACTGATCGCTTTCGATGAAAGCCGGGAACAGCGTGTGCTGATTCTGCCCGCCTGGTTCGACGAAGCAAACAAGATGCGGCGGCTGACCGTCCAGATGATGCGGGTGCTCGATCAAGCGGGGATCGACAGTTTCCTGCCCGACCTGCCCGGATGCAACGAAAGCCTTGTGCCGCTGAAGGAGCAGAGCGTTTCCGCCTGGCGTGCATGTGCGTTGGCGGCTGTCGATCATGTAGGCGCGTCGCATGTGCTGGCGATCCGCGCCGGGGCATTGCTTGCTCCCCCCAATCTGCCTGGATGGCTCTATGCCCCACAAACCGGACCAAAAGTGCTTCGCGGCATGATCCGTGCTCGGGCGATTGCCGCACGCGAAGCCGGGCGTGAGGAGAGCGCTGAGGAGTTGCAGGAACTCGGCCGCTCGGAAGGCCTGACGCTGGCGGGGTGGTCTATTGGTCCGCAGATGTTTCGGGAATTGGAAACCGCCGAGCCCATAACCGGCGATATGCACGCCACAGTCGAGCAAAAGAAGATCGGTGGCGCAGGGCTGTGGCTGCGTGCCGAGCCAGGAGACAACGAAGAACAGGCGCAGGCTCTGGCGAAGATCGTGGCGGGCGAAGGGGCGATCCAGCAATGAACCGCCTGCAATTCACCTTCGGCTGCGGAAGCCTCAAACTCGCCGGGTCTCTCGACACCGCGCCGGGCACAACCGGGCTGCTGATCGTGAGCGGCGGCAACGAGATCCGATCGGGCGCGTTTTCGGGCCAGTCCCGCCTCGCCGCCCGAATCGCGCGCAAGGGCTTCTCCGTATTTCGCTTCGATCGGCGCGGCGTGGGAGATAGCGAGGGCGAGAATCGCGGTTTCCGCAAGAGCAAAGGCGACATCCGCGCAGCGCTGGAAGCATTTTCAGCAATGGCGCCGCAGATGGAACGGGTCTTCGCTTTCGGCAATTGCGACGCGGCATCAGCCCTGATGCTGACGGAGGGCAAGGGTTTCGACGGACTAATCCTGTCCAATCCCTGGACGATCGCGGAGGACGAGGAGACGGCTGAACCTCAGCACGCGCCCGAGGCAATTCGCAGCCGCTACATAGAGAAACTGAAGAACCCCAGCGAGATCGCGCGGTTGCTTCGCGGCGGAGTCGATCTCAAAAAACTTGCTCGCGGCGTGTCGGCATCGCTGCGCCCTTCATCCTCCCCATCAAGCCTCGCGCAAGACATGCGTTCGGGCCTCGACCAGTTCGAAGGCAGTGTACACATCCTGCTCGCGGGCGCGGATCGCACTGCGCAGCTGTTCGACAGCACGTGGGACCGCAATGATCCGCGCGTTCGGCGCTGCGAGGGCGCGGGCCATGCCTATGTCGAGCCCGAGCATCGTGACTGGCTCGAAGCGCAAATCCTCGCAGCCCTACGCGCCTGAGGGCTCGCGCTCGAACAAGCTCACCAGTTCGACATGAGTTGACCAGCGAAACTGGCCGACAGGTCGCAGCTTTGTCAGGCGGAAGCCCGCTTCGGACAAAACTGCAGCATCGCGCGCCCAGCTCGATGGATTGCAACTGATATAGACGATACGCTCAAGAGTGCTTTCGGCAATCGTCGAAATCTGAGCCTTTGTGCCAGCCCGCGGTGGATCGAGCAACGCAGCGTCGAAGCGGTTGAGTTCGTCTGGCTGCAGGGGATTGCGGAACAGGTCGCGGTGGATCGCCAGGACCTTGCCCCCCGTCCTTGCGCACGCAGCCTTGCACGCCAAATGTGCCGCCTGTTCTGCTTCCGCAGCGAGAACCTTTCGCCCAGGCGGTCCATGACCGGCAAGCGCGAAGGCAAAGGTGCCCAGCCCTGAAAACAGGTCCGCCACGATCCGTGCATCGTCAGTCCACTCGCGTGCATCGGCGATCATGCGCGCCTCGGCATCCTCGGTCGCCTGCAGGAACGCCCCGGCAGGCATGGCCACCGGAAGGCCCGACAATGTGACGGTCGCAGGCTCAGGCTCCCATACGGTCTCCGCGCCAAAGCCTTGATCGATGGTCATGCGGGCAAGCGAATGGTCGCGCGCAAAATCGAGCGCGGCTTCGGTGGCGGTGAGCCCATCGAGCGGGAAATGGGTGAAGGCGACGTCCGCACCCTGTTCGGAAAGTGAGATGCTGATATCCACGTTTCCACGCGGCCCGTGCTCGGCGATGAAGCCCCGCAACGGGTCGATAAGGGCCTCAATTTCTGGGCGCACAACGGGGCAATGCGCCAGGTCGACGATACGATGCGATCCTGCCTCGCGAAAGCCGAGGACTGCACCGCCCTGCACCCTGAGTGCATGGAAGGTCGCGCGGCGTCTAGCGTCCGGGGGCGACAAATGCACCGGTAGCACCTCTTCCGGCTCTAAGCCCTGCCCCTTCGCTGCGTTGACAACCCGGTCGTGCACGAATGCAGCAAGCGTCGCCTCGTCGGCATGCTGCAACTGGCAACCGCCACAAGTCCCGAAATGCTGGCAGGGCGGTTCGACGTGATGGGGGCCTCGTTCAAGCGTACCGTCGACGTCTATCCGGTCGCCCGGAAGCGCGCCTGCGACATGCCGACCGCTCTCAGTCACCCCATCTCCGCGCGCGGCGAGGCGGACAACTTTCTCTCCGTCGGTCACAGGCAGCGTTCAATCGCGCTTGAGACCGCGTGCGACAGTTCCAGCGCAGTGAATGCAGGACCACACAGGCGCGCAGCTTCACCGTGAAGCCAGACTGCTTCGCACGCGGCAGCGAACGGATCGCGCCCCGTAGCCATCCTGCTCACCGCGATCCCTGCCAAGACATCGCCGCTTCCCGCTACTGAAAGCCAGCTCGGCGACGGCGGCGCGATCGCGATTCGACCGTCCGGTGCGGCGATGACGGTGTCCGGGCCCTTGGCCATTACGACCATGCCACTCGTACGAGCGAGCGCCAGAGCACGTGCACGACGCCCATCGGCTATGACCGAGAAGTTGCGGCACAAGGTCTCCAACTCGCCATCATGCGGCGTAGCAAGGATCGAGTGATCCTCTCTCAAGGCATCGGGTTTGAGCAGGGTCAGTGCATCGGCATCGAGGACAAGCGGGTGGTTGGACGCAAGCGCCGCCCGAAGCCGCGCGTGAGCCGCATTGTCGCGACCCAAGCCCGGACCGATAAGGGTCGCCGTGATGCGCTTGTCGGACAGAGCATCTTCGGGCGCGCTAGCATCGACCACGAGATCGGCCGGCGCGTCTGCGCCTTCCTTCGATATCAAGCGCACATAGCCAGCACCGCCCCGCATCGCGGAATGCGATGCAAGGATCGCCGCACCGGGCATTGCGCCTCCTATGATGGCGGCAAGCCCGCGGCGGTATTTGTGTGTGTCTGGCGCAGGGGGCGACAATTGCGGCCTTTGGATAAGTTCAGCTGCTCCCTCGACCGGGTCGATGCCGATAGGGATGCACCGCATCCTTCGTATCTGCGCGCGCGCCGGAAGAGAGAAATGGGCGAACTTCCAAGCGCCCAGTGCAAGAGTTACATCGAAGGTCGGGAGGTTTTCGTTCAAGACTTCGCCGCTATCGCTCGCAATCCCGCTCGGCAGGTCTATTGCCAGTGATAGGCTGTGCCGCCGGGAAAGGTCGCGAAGCAGCAATAAATGTTCGCCGCTCAGGGGCCGCGAGAGCCCTGAACCGAACAGGCAGTCGACGAACACTTCGCCCTCGCTCGCGCCGCCGGATGTGAGTACCTCGCTACCCCACTGGTCGCGCGCTTGCTTCGCGGCATCCGTTTTTGGCTCTAACGGAGCGATGACCTGCACCTTGTTGCCTGCTTCACGCAGCAAATGCGCGATCACATAGCCATCTCCGCCATTATTCCCCGGCCCGCACAGCACCGTTACAGCCCTGCCTGCCGCGATGCGCCGCACCCACTCGGCCGCTCCGCCAGCGGCCACTTTCATGAGTGCGAATACCTCCATGCCCGCCTCGAACATGCGCTGCTCAGCATCGCGCATCTGCTCTGCCGTGAGGATCTGCGTCGGGCTTGTCATCAAACCTCGGGAGGCGGCGGAACTGGCATGCGGTAGCGATCCCCGGCAACCGAGAATTGCCAGAAGTCTTCAGCGACAGGTTCGACCATTTCGAGTTCTTCAGCCCCGTCGCGCACGATAACCCCGCTAGCATCTTCGTTCAGCGCGAAACGACGGAAGCCTCCATCGGGATGATGGATGATGAAGTCGCGCGTCCATTCCTCTCCGATCCATTCGAGAGTGCAGACCTTGGCGAATTCCGCGCCTGCACCGATGGCGCAGTCGAGCATCTCACCCTCGGGCTTCGGCGTGGCGGTGTTGCAGGCTGCCAGCGTGCCGAGTGCGAAAAGCGCGCTAGATATCCGCAAAGACATGGGTTTCCGCTTTAGCTCCGGGATGGGTCAGCGCGCCCCGGCGGGCCGACCCCACATTCTGCGAATACCGATAGAGCGCGCCGGACTGATAGTCGTTGGTGCGCGGCTCCCAAGCCTCGCGCCGCGCTGTGAGGGTAGCCTCATCGACCTCGAGCTCGATCGTCCCCGCTTCGGCATTGATGCTGATCGTGTCGCCATCCTCGACCAAAGCGATAGGTCCGCAGTCGGCGGCTTCAGGGCCGACATGGCCGATGCAGAACCCGCGCGTAGCGCCCGAGAACCTGCCGTCGGTGATCAGCGCGACCTTCTCGCCCATGCCCTGCCCGTATAGCGCGGCGGTGGTGGCAAGCATTTCGCGCATGCCGGGGCCGCCCTTGGGCCCTTCATAGCGGATCACGATGACGCTGCCCTCGGCGATGTCGCGGTTCTCGACTGCTGCAAAGGCATCCTCCTCGCATTCGAAAACGCGTGCCGGGCCAGTGAATTGCAGCCGCTCCATTCCGGCGACCTTCACGATGGCGCCATCGGGCGCAAGCGAACCTTTGAGGCCGACCACGCCACCTGTGGGCGTGATCGGGTTTTTCACATCGTAGAAAACCTTCTGGTCCGGGTTCCAGGTGATCTCTTCGATATTCTCTCCGAGGGTCTTGCCGGTGACTGTCATGGGCTCCGGGTCGAGGAAACCTCCGGACAGCAATGTCTTCATCGCCATGTAGACCCCGCCAGCCTCATGCATGTCCTTAGCGACATACTTTCCACCTGGCTTCAGGTCGGCGATATAGGGCGTGGACTTGAAAATCTCGGCCACGTCGAAAAGGTCGAAATCAATTCCCGCCTCGCTCGCCATTGCCGGAAGGTGGAGTGCCGCATTGGTCGATCCGCCCGTCGCGGCGACGACACGGGCCGCGTTTTCGAAAGCCGCCTTGGCGCAGATGTCGCGCGGACGCAGGTTCTTCTCGAGCAGCACCATTACCTGCTCACCAGCGGCACGGGCAATCTCTTCACGGGAAGTGTAAGGAGCTGGCGCCATGTTGCTGTTTGGCAAGCTTAATCCGATAGCTTCGCCGACACAGGCCATGGTGTTGGCGGTGAATTGGCCCCCGCATGCGCCGTGTCCTGGGCAAGCGACTTTTTCGAGCGCGATAAGCTCCTGCAACGGGCAATTTCCCGCGGCATGCTGACCAACTGCCTCGAACACGTCGACGACCGTGACATCCTTGCCATGATGCGTGCCGGGCAGGATCGAGCCACCATAGACAAAAATACTCGGCACATTGAGGCGCAGCATAGCCATCATCATGCCTGGCAGGCTCTTGTCGCAACCTGCGAAGCCCACCAACGCATCGTAGCAGTGACCGCGCACCGAGAGCTCCACGCTGTCGGCGATCACCTCGCGGCTGACCAGCGAGCTTTTCATCCCCTGATGACCCATAGCGATGCCATCGGTAACGGTAATGGTGTTAAACCGGCGGGGAGTGCCCCCACCCTTGATTACGCCTTCGCGGCAAATATCAGCCTGCGGATCGAGCGTTGTGTTGCACGGAGCGCTGTCATTTCCAGCGCTGGCCACCGCTACGAAGGGGCGTGAGATTTCTTCCTCGCTCATCCCCATCGCGTAGTAATAGGAGCGGTGTGGCGCGCGCTCGGGACCGACCGAGACGTGGCGGCTGGGCAATCTGGACTTGTCGAAAGACATTATGTTTCCCGTTTCATGAAATTCGCGAAACGGCACTGCCGTTAGTCGAGCGCGAGCGCAACCCTTCCGCACACATCGGCGACCATAGAGGCCCAGCGCGCTTGATCTGCGCGGGTATCGATCAAGTCCTGCCTGATCTCGATCGCGCAGTAATAGCGTCCATGCGCCTCGGCATGGCGGTTCATCGTCGCGTTAAGTTTCTTGCCAGAATAGGGCTCGTTATCACCGACCCGCAGCCCTTGCTCGCCGAACAGGCGGATTGCGTGGCGCGCGGCACGGTCGTCTTCGTTGTAGAGCAGACCGACTTCCCACGGGCGTTTCTCCGAACCACTTTCGAGCTTCGGCGTGAAGCTATGGAGCGAGATGATCAGCTCCGGGTTCGCCATATCGAGCCATGCTGCAAGGGCATCATGATAAGGGCGGTAATACTGATCGAGCCGCGCTTCGACGTTGGCGCCTATGTTGCCGGGAACGAGGTGCCCATCGCTGGTCGTGGGCACGACCTCGGGATGGTCCTCTTCGCGATGGAGATCGACCACAAGACGGCTGATCGTCGCGACATGGGCCGCAATGTTGTGACGCCGGGCCATCCGCTCGGCGATGCCGCCCACGCCGATATCCAGCGCTATATGCGTGTCCAGCAAGTCCGACGGGATGCCGAGTGGAATATCGTCGGGGACGAAATTGGAGGCATGGTCACTGACGCAGACGATGCCGCCCGGCTTTGCCTCGCCGATCTGTTTGAAAGGTTGTCCATCGATCATGATGCGCCCTCTAGCGCAGTTTGCCCGACAATTGCCACCAGTTTGGCCGCCTATCGACCAAACGCTGCGCAGCATCGTCGCGCGTTTCGTCTTCGGCGTACAGGGCAAAGCAGGTTGCGCCGGAACCGCTCATGCGGGCAATTACAGGATTGGTAGCCTGCAACTGCTCCAGAACATCGGAAATTTCCGGCACTATTGCTTCTGCGGGTCTCTCAAGCGAGTTGCGACCAAACAATGCGATGTCGCGAGCAGACCCTTCTGGCAAGGGGCCTTCGTCGACGCGCCAGTCGTCCCACCAAGCCTTGAACACCGGTCCGGTAGGCAGGGCTATGCGGGGGTTCACGAGGAGCACGGGGCTGCCGATGAGGTCGTTCTCGATCGGTTCGAGATCAGTCCCAGTGCCCCGTCCTATAACCATTTCGCTGCGTACGCAGGACGGCACGTCGGCTCCGAGCTTGGACGCGCGCTCCGGCCAATCGTCGGGCAGGCTGTGCAGTCGCTCGACCAAACGAAACACCGCGCCCGCATCGGCGGATCCACCCCCGAGACCAGCGGCGACGGGGAGATTCTTTTCCAGGGTAATGTCGAGACCTTGCGGACGCGGTAGCAGCGACAAGGCTTTCGCCACCAGATTGTCCAGCGGATTGTCGATCCCGCCAGCAAACTCACCCACGGTCGCAACGCTGTCCTGATCCGCTGGCCTAGCGCTTAGCGTGTCGCCCGCATCGACAAAGGCGAACAGCGTCTCAAGCTCGTGATAGCCATCGTCCCGCCGCCTGCGGACATGCAGCGCGAGGTTGATCTTGGCGTAGGCGGTTTCTGTTGAAGGCAAACCCAAGATCCCTCGTTAATGCGGGCGAAGCTTGCATTGCAAAGCGCCAAACGATGCATGTCTGGTTTCGTGCCGCTTCGCTTCTTGCATTAAAGAGCGAAGCGGCATCTCAATCACATATTCGGATAGTTTGGCCCGCCGCCACCTTCCGGGGTCGTCCAGTTGATGTTCTGGTTTGGGTCCTTGATGTCGCAGGTCTTGCAGTGGACGCAGTTTTGCGAGTTGATGACGAACTTGGGCTCCTGCCCATCTTCCTCGACCCATTCATAAACGCCCGCCGGGCAATAGCGCGCTGAGGGGCCACCATAGACCTCCAGTTCGCTCTCGCGCTGCAATTCGCGGTCGCCGACCTGCAGGTGGACCGGCTGGTCCTCTGCGTGGTTTGTGTAGCTGTATGCGACGTTGGTCAGCTTGTCGAAGCTGATCACGCCGTCGGGCTTGGGGTAGTCGATTTTCGGATAGAGATCGGCGCGACCCGTCTGCTTGTGATCCTTGTGATGACCCATCGAGATCGGAAGGCCGATCTTGAGCGTGCGCATCCACATGTCGATACCGCCCAGAAGCGTGCCGATATCGCCACCGAACTTGGCAACTGCAGGCTCGGCGTTCTGGACCAGCTTCAATTCGTCCGCAATCCAGCTTGAACGCAAGTTCGCGTCGTAATCGGAAAGCTCGGTCTTTTCGTGACCCGCCTCGATCGCCGCTGCGACGCTCTCTGCAGCCAGCATGCCACTCTTCATGGCGGTGTGGCTTCCCTTGATCCGGGGCACATTCACGAACCCTGCAGAGCAGCCGATCAGCGCGCCGCCTGGGAAAGCCAGCTTGGGCACTGATTGCCAACCGCCTTCGTTGATTGCGCGCGCGCCGTAAGAGACGCGCTTGCCGCCTTCGAGAATCTCGCGAATCTTCGGGTGCTGCTTCCAGCGCTGGAACTCCTGGTAGGGCGAGACCCACGGATTTGCGTAATCGAGCGCCGTTACGAAGCCCAGAGCCACTTGGCCATTGGCCTGGTGGTAAAGGAACCCCCCACCCCAGCTATCGCTTTCGGTGAGCGGCCAGCCTTGCGTGTGGATCACGCGGCCCGGCACGTGCTTCTTGGGATCGATGTCCCACAATTCCTTACAGCCAAGCCCGTAGACCTGCGGCTCGCAATCGGCCTCAAGATCGTACTTCGCTTTCATCAGCTTCGTAAGCGAACCGCGTGCGCCTTCGGCGAAGAGAGTGTACTTGGCGTGGATCTCCATCCCTGGCTGGAAGTCAGGCTTGTGCGAACCATCTGCCGCTACCCCCATGTCCTGAGTGATCACGCCGGCAACGCGGCCTTCGTCATCGAAAATCGGTGCCGATGCTGGAAAGCCGGGGAAGACCATGACTCCGAGCGCCTCGGCCTGTTCACCCAGCCAGCGCGTCATGTTGCCCAATGATCCAGTGTAGCAGCCATCGTTGCTCATCAGCGGCGGCATCAAGAGATGCGGCATTGAGGTCTTGCCATTCTTGGTGAGCACCCAGTGCCAATTGTCGGTGACGGGGGTCTCCGCCATCGGGCAATCCATGTCGCGCCATTCGGGGAACAGCTCGTTGAGCGCTTTCGGATCGACGACAGCACCTGAAAGGATATGCGCGCCGATCTCGGAACCCTTTTCGAGGACGACGACCTCGAGTTCCTCATTGATCTGCTTCAATCGGATCGCAGCAGACAAGCCAGCCGGCCCGCCACCCACAATCACGACATCGCATGGCATTGATTCACGTTCGCTCATGAGCTTTCATATCCCCAAATGTATGCCGCGCAGATCCGCGCGCGGCGAAGTGTTGGACTGCACTTGCTAATCGGTGGTGCGTCCGTCAAGGCCCGCTTTGAGAAGTATGAACGCCATAGACCCACCAACTAAAGCCGAACTGGAGGCTACGCTCGACTGGTGGCGTTTGGCAGGTGTGAGTCATGACTTCGCCGAAGACGCTACGGATTGGCTGGGGGCGGACGAGGTTTCGCCATCTGATGTCCAACCGGTCGAGCGTCGGCAGGTCGAGGCGGAACCAACAGAAACGCCCGAGCCTGAACGCATCGACCTGCTGGGCGAAAATGCGCCTGCCGACCTCGACAGCTTCCACCGATTCTGGCTCGAAGCTCCCGGTCTCGACACTATCGGACCGCGCGGACGGGTTTCACCGCGTGGGCCAGCCAATGCCGCACTGATGGTGCTGGTCATCGACCCGGAAGAAGGAGACGGTGACCATTTGCTCAGCGGCCCGCAAGGGAATCTGCTTGAGCGGATCCTTTCCGCGATGGGTCTCGGCGAAGACCAGGTCTATTTTGCATCCGCCCTGCCGCGCCCTACGCCGATGGCCGACACCGCTGCTCTGGCTGCTGGTGGAATGGACGCGGTAACGCTGCGTCACATTGATCTGGCTTCGCCGAAGCGGGTAGTCGCCTTTGGCTCCAACATTCCGCCTCTATTAGGGCACGCATTAACGAAAGAGCTTTCGGATTTACGCGAAATCAACCAAACATCGCGCAGCATTCCGCTACTGGTGAGCGAGGGATTGGACAGCATGATCGCAATGCCTCGCCTCAAAGCCCGTTTCTGGCGGAGATGGATCGAATGGTCGGCCGATTGATGACGAAAAATGGTTTGCGAGCTGCCGTGGGTGCGCTCGGTATTATTTCCACTTTTGCCCTTTCCCCCTCCGCTATCGCGCAAAGCGGCAGCATGGTCGCTCACTACGACCATGCAAGAGAGCAGGAAGCATCGGTCCCGGCGGTCCTGGATGTGGAGGAACGCGAGCATTACCGCGCGCTGTTCGCTGCGATCGACCGTGAACAGTGGGACCGGGTCAGCGCCATGCTTGGTGCCTATCCGGATTCCGAACTCTATCAGGTGGCGCTTGCCGAATATTACACCCACGCCAACAGCCCCAAAGTAAGTGGTGGCCAGATCGCTGACTGGTTTGAGATGGGAGTCGAGCTGCCACATGCCGAACAACTCGGACGGCTCGGAGCGACGCGGGGGCTGGATAGTCTCCCCGCCTTCCCAGCCGCCCAAGGGTTCAACCGTCAGCCCGCCGCGCCCAAGCGCATCCTTCCGCGCAGCGTAAACGACGGTTCAATCTCCAGCGCGACCAAGAGCGCCATACTCGATGCGATCAAGAACGACGATCCGGCGCGGGCGCACGTACTGCTGAGCGAGGTCGACCCCTATTTGGGGTCCGATGCGCGTGCCGAATGGCGTCAGCGGGTCGCGTGGAGCTATTACATTGAGAACGATGATCGCAACGCGCTCGCTCTGGCCGAAACCGTTTCCGAAGGGTCGGGTGCTTGGGTCGCCGAAGGTGAATGGGTCGCAGGACTGGCAGCCTGGCGACTGGGATATTGCGCGCTCTCGGGTGAAGCTTTCGAGCGAGCGGCCTATGGCTCGACCAATGTCGAACTGACTGCCGCAGCACATTACTGGGCACACCGCGCTTTGGTGAGGTGTCGTGAACCGGGCAAGGCTCAGGTGCATCTCGATGCGGCTGCCTCTTATGACGAGACGCTATACGGCCTTTTGGCCATCGACCAGCTTGGGATCGAGATTCCGGCAAACGCACCTACACAATCCCTCTCAAGCGAAGATTGGCGCGCAATTTCTGACCGCTCCAACGTTCGGGTCGCCACTGCCCTTACCGAAATCGGTCGCCCCGCCCTCGCCGATGAGGTTCTGCGCCACGAAGTTCGCATCGGTCGCGCACAGGATTATCCGATCCTTTCGCGTCTGGCGCGCGAGCTTGGCTTACCGTCGACCCAGTTGTTCATGGCCCACAACGCACCCTACGGCATGCGTGCGGAGAGCGACTTGCGCTTCCCCGTCGCGCGTTGGCAACCGGCCACCGGATGGCGGGTCGATCCGGCGCTGGCCTTTGCCCACGCCTTGCAGGAATCGAACTTTCGCGCCGGCGCGGTCAGCCCCGCCAATGCGCGCGGCCTGATGCAGATCATGCCGGGAACCGCCCGCGACCATAACCGCTCGCTAAACCTTGGCGCATCCTATGCCGACCTCAACGATCCCGAAGTCAATCTCGCTTACGGGCAACAACATCTCGAAATGTTGCGCGACAGCTACGCGACCCAGGGCAAGCTGCCGAAGATCATGGCCGCCTACAATGCCGGCCTCACCCCCGTCAGCCGCTGGAACACCGAGATCAACGATCAGGATGATCCGTTGCTCTGGATGGAATCGATCCCTTATTGGGAAACCCGCGGCTATGTCGCCATCGTGATGCGCAATTACTGGATGTACGAGCGCGCCGCTGGTGTCCCCTCGCCTTCCCGTCGGGCTTTGGCTCAGGGGCAATGGCCGGACTTTCCGCTTCCTGCCAGGGCAAGGACCGCCTTCCTCGGCGAATAGAGGTATTTGATGGCGATCGACACCGGCAAGCCGTTCACCGCAATCAACATTGCCGTGTTGACGGTCTCAGACACCCGAACCCCCGAAACCGATACATCCGGCGACATCCTCGCCGCGCGCATCGAGGAAGCGGGCCATGTCGTTGCGGGACGAACCATCGTCCAGGATGATGCGAGCCTGCTCGTCGCGCAGTTCGAGGGGTGGATCGACGACCCTGCAATCGATGCGGTCATCTCCACCGGAGGCACCGGGCTGACTGGGCGCGACGTCACACCGGAGGCGTTGGCCAAAATCGAGGGCGCGCGTGACATTCCCGGCTTCGGCGAGGTGTTTCGCTGGCTCAGTTACAAGAGCATCGGCACAAGCACGGTTCAGTCGCGGGCTTGTGCTATCGTTGCACGTGGCACCTATATCTTCGCCCTTCCGGGTTCAAACGGCGCGGTAAAGGATGGATGGGACGGCATCCTTGCCGAGCAGCTCGACAACCGCAACCGGCCATGCAACTTCGTTGAACTCATGCCCAGACTGCGCGAAAGCTGAAGCAGGCGGAACATAAGGGCGAACCCCTTCGTTGAAGCTGGAAAAGGGGGGCTCTTGCTCGATATCAGCTCATATTCCACGAGTACCGTTGCCCTCATCTTTCTGGGGTGTGCAGTCGTCATCGGTGCGCTGGGCACACGGATGGCGACCTATGCCGACACGATCGCAGACCGGACGCGCTTCGGAGAGGCACTAATCGGATCGGTGCTGCTCGGAGCAGGGACCAGCATCGCCGGGATCGTCACCTCGACCAGCACCGCGGCGAGTGGCGCGCCTGATCTCAGCGTGGCGAACGCGATGGGCGGTATTGCGGCTCAGACCATGTTCCTTGCCATCGCGGATATCGCCTATCGCAAGGTCAATCTGGAGCATGCGGGCGCCAGCGCCGTAAATCTGGGTCAGGCAACCGTTCTGATCCTGTTGGTCGGGCTTCCAATCATGGCATGGGCCGCGCCGCCTTATTCGATATGGGGCGTCAATCCGCTGACCCCGGTGCTGATCGGAGCCTACCTGATCGGCCTGCACAATGCGCACCGCATCCATCAAGAACCGATGTGGATCGTACGCAAGACCGATGCCACCAGGTCCGAGGATGAGGACGAACCCGACACGTCATCGCCACTGTGGGTGGTCGGTGCGCTGTTCGGGGGCCTTGTCATAGTCGTTGGTTTCACTGGCTGGATCGTGGGTGAAGCGGGTATCCTTCTGGCCGACCGACTTGGCATCAGCGAAGGTGTGGTAGGCGCGCTTGGCACGGCAGTCGTGACCTCGCTGCCTGAACTCGTGACGACCATTGCTGCCGTGCGGCGCGGTGCCCTGCAACTGGCGATCGGCGGCATCATCGGGGGCAACATGTTCGATGCCCTTTTCATCGCGGCTTCCGACATCGCGTATCGCGAGGGCAGCATCTACAACGCCATTTCGGACAGGACGGTGTTCTGGATGGGGTTGGTGATCGTTACGACAGCAATCCTCCTGATCGGTTTGCTGCGTCGTGAGCGGCAAGGACCTGGAGGCATCGGTTGGGAATCGGTCCTTCTCATCGCGATCTGGCTGATCGGAGCGGCTATACAGGTGATGCAAGGTTAGCGCTCGACAGCCGCATTTGTTCTATTTATGTTCTGACCATGAATGGTCGCGGGAACATCAAGGCAAGCGGGCGCGGAGCAGCGTCAGGGGAGGTCAGTTCCCGTTTCGGCCTAGCCGCGCGCGAAACCGATGGTGACTGGCGCGACCATGTCGAAATCCTCGACGGACCTCCCGTAAAGTTGCGCACAACGGTGACAGAAGAGCACCCTAAAACCATCCTCAGCTTCAATCAATCGCCTGACGTCCCATTCGACCGCTCCATAAACGCCTATCGGGGCTGCGAGCATGGCTGTATCTATTGCTTTGCCAGGCCCACCCACGCCTATCACGATCTCTCCCCGGGCCTAGATTTTGAAACGCAGCTGTTCGCCAAGCCCGATGCCGCGCGCCTGTTGCGAGAGACTTTCGCAAAACCGCGATACCGGCCCCGCCCCATCGCCATGGGCACAAACACCGATCCGTATCAGCCGATCGAACGGGAATATCGCATCACCCGCGAAGTGCTTGAGGTATGTCTCGAAGCGCGACACCCGGTAACGATTACTACCAAATCTGACCGGGTCCTTCACGACCTCGACCTGCTGGAAGCGATGGCACGTGAGCGGTTGGTGGCTGTGGCCATATCCGTAACGAGCCTCGATCCGGTGCTGTCGGGAAAGCTGGAGCCGCGCTGCGCTTCTCCGGCCAAGCGTCTTTCAGCTTTGGGTCGGCTGGTCGAAGCGGGCGTGCCGACCCATTGCTCGATTTCTCCGATCATCCCGGCAGTCACCGACGAGTTCATGGAAGGTATCGTCGAGCGGGTCGCTGCCTTGGGCGTGGAAAGCATCGGCTGGATACCCCTTCGCCTGCCGCATGAGGTCAGCCCGCTGTTCCGTGAGTGGCTTGATATCCATTTCCCGGAGCGGGCGGGAAAGGTGATGAGCATTGTGCGCGAAATGCGCGGCGGAAGAGACAACGACCCGAACTTTCACACCAGGATGAAGCCGCGCGGCGTGTGGGCCGATCTGCTGCGCACGCGTTTCAGGGTTGCTTGCAAGAAGGCGGGCGTTGGAAAAGCAAGCTTCGATCTCGATTGCTCGCGCTTCCAACCGCCGGAAACTGGCGGGCAGATGCGCTTATTCTGAACTCATAGCAGAGCCCTTAGCGTAACCGGGGCTGCGCCCAATCAGATATTGTCGCCGGGTGTGATTTCGGAAATGACGAACCGTATGGTCAAGTACAGCATCGTCACAGTCATCGACAGCAGTGCCACGACGAGAACGGTCGCTCCAAAGAGTATTTCGTAAAGCATCGGATACCAGCGATCCGGAATATCCTCGAACTCCCCGACCGGGAAAACAAGCACTAGCAGTAGCATCAGACTGACGATCAGCGACACGAAACACAGCTGCGCGATCGTGTTGATGTTTCCGTAAATCTGCGAATCGAATTCGGTCTCGGCACGGCGAACCATGCCGATAAGCGTCAGCATGAGAGCAAGCGTCGTAGCGGAGGCGGTTGCGGTCGCCGAGCCGAGATACAAGCCCGAGCGGGCCAGCGCCTCCAGCAGTGCAATAGCCTCGCCCGAGCCATAAACCGTCCCGATGGCCTGTCGCGCGCCGAAGCCGAAAGTAGCAATCAGTATGAATGTGAGAAGTGACCAGCGAAAGGGTGTCATTGCGTCAGCCAAAGCCGCTGCCAGGCTCACCCGGCGCAAATCGCATGAGACGGCTGTCGACCAGCGCGGCCGTCCGGTTGATTACGGCTTGCTGGTAGTCCGCATCCTTGATCATTTCGAAGAACGCTCCTGCATTCGGGTACTGCGCGACGAAACCGTCATGCCAGACCTTCTCATCGGCACCCGGTCCCGTGACCATGGTCTGGAACGCACCGCGCCACACGATGCTGCCGCCGACGCGGGAGAAGATTGGGCCACTGGTCTTGCCGTATTCCTCATAGGCACGCCGTCCGCTCCAACCCTTGCCGTGATGCGCATGACCTTCCGGGTACTCGGCAAGATCGCGGTAGCGCAGAAGGTTGAGCATATGGATCGGCTCGTCGCGCGGCAGGTCCTTGAACGCCTGAAAATTGGCGGGCGATGGGTCAATGTAGTGCCGGGTCAAGTCACGCATCCAGCTTGTAATCGGAAAAGCGGTCCCGCAGGTCCTTCTTGCTGATCTTGCCGGTCGCTGTGTGCGGGATGTCGTCGACGAATTCGATGGCATCGGGCAGCCACCATTTTGCAACCTGGGGCTTCAGATATTCGAGCACTTCGTCCGCCGTGCAATCCTGGCCTTCCTTCTTCACCACGAAGAGGACCGGGCGTTCGTCCCATTTGGGATGGTACATGCCCACGCACGCCGCCTCGGCAACGGCCGGATGGCCGACAGCAGCATTCTCGAGTTCGACCGAACTGATCCATTCACCGCCGGACTTGATGACGTCCTTGGTGCGGTCAGTCAGTTGCAGGGTTCCGTCGGGGTGGAGGATGCCAACGTCGCCGGTATCGAACCAGCCTTCGTTGTTGGCCGCGTCCTGTTCGGCCTTGAAGTAGCGCTTGATGATCCAAGGACCCCGGATCTGGAGCGCGCCTGACGCTTCGCCATCGCGCGGAAGAGGCGTTGCCATGTCGTCGAGATCGACGGTGCGCAGTTCCACGCCGAAGATGGGCCGCCCCTGCATGGCGCATTTGTCGACCTTCTCATCAAGAGAGAGCTGATCCCAGTCATGGGTCGGTCCGCCGACTGTGCCGATCGGAGAGGTCTCGGTCATGCCCCAGGCATGCTGGACCCGCGTGCCGTTTTCGAGCAGGCGGCGAATCATGAACTTGGGCGCAGCCGAACCGCCGATGGTGGCAGCCCTGAGCGGCGGAAGGTCGATCCCTTCTTTGTCGCAGTACTGGAAATGCGCGAGCCACACAGTTGGCACGCCCGCGGAATCGGTGACACCCTCCCTGATCATCAATTCGTGCAGCACTGCGGGATCGTTCACCGCCGAAAACACGAACTTGATCCCCGCCATCGCGCCTGCATAGGGCAAGCCCCAGCTCGCCGCGTGGAACATCGGCACCACAGGCAGCATCACCGATGAACCGGAAAAGTTGAAAGCTGACGGCTGCAAGCCCGAGAGAGCGTGCATCATGGTCGAGCGGTGCTCGTACTGCACGCCTTTCGGATTGCCGGTCGTACCGCTGGTGTAGCAGATCATGCACGGATCGCGCTCGTCGCCCATGACCCACTCGAAATCGCCGTCCTGTTCGCCGATCCAGTCTTCGAAGCTCTGCGAATGTTCGCCGGAATCGTAGCAGATATAGTGCTCCACCGTAGTCCAGCGGTCTTTCATCTTGTCGACGATCGGCTGGAAAGCGGCGTCGTAGAACAACACGCGGTCCTCGGCGTGGTTGACGATATATTCGAGCTGACCTTCAAACAGTCGCGGGTTCACGGTGTGCAGCACCCCACCCATGCCAGCGACGCCGTACCAGCTGACGAGATGACGCGAATGATTCATGGCGAGGCTAGCCACCCGCTCGCCCGGCTTGATCCCGATCTTCTGCAAAGCCTGCGCCATCTTCAGCGCATCGGTGCGAATACCCGCCCAGTCGGTGCGCGTCTCGCTGCCGTCGGCCCAGCGCGTGACGATCTCGCGCGTTCCCGCTTCGCGCGCCGCGTGGTCGATCACATGAGTGATCCGCATGCTCCACTCTTGCATGGCACCAAGGTTCTGGGTTTGCATGTCGCCTTCTCTCCTCATTACGATCCGCGCATTCATCGGCGCGTTTTGCGCGACCATGGCGCGGCAAGTGTTGCTTGGCAATCGCTCAGCGCGATCCTCGCAAACACAGCAACGATTTCGCCAGCAGATGGGGCCGTCAGCTCGCGAGCTCGCCGGAGCGATCCCGCCCTGTCTTGATTTCAGGCAACCAGCTTGAGGTTGGCCCGCCCGCGCACGGGTTCGAGAGCGACGTTTTCGATCCCCTCCACCCCGGCCAGCCTTTCGGCAAGGTCGCCGTCCAGCGCGAATGACCGCCCGAGGCGCATGTAAGCCTCCTCGCCGTGGTCGAGGACGAGGCGAACCAGAACCTCGCCGGTTCCGCGAGCATCGCTAGTCAGTTCAAGCGCAAGCGCGCTGAGTGCTTCGACGCTGTGCACATCTGCCTTGAGGATCATGGGGATGCTGCCGCTGACCGACGCAAGAGGGCGCGCTCCGCGCACGGTCAGGCGCGGCGGCTCGCCCGGATTGGGGGCGTCGAGCTCGACGGTAAGCAGCACGCACTCATTGTTCTGCGCCCATTCGAGGAACTGGCCGACCAGCGCTTCCTCGAAACAGGCGGAGGAGAATTGCGAGAAGCCGTCATCGAAATCGATCCGCGCGAAATCCTTACCTTTGCGGGTCTTGGCCTTGTTCGCACCTTCGACCACAACCGCGATGACTGCCTTGAGCCGTTGTCCGGTCGCGACCTCGGACTGCATCAGGCTGTCATAGAGTCGTGCGCCCTGGGCGGAGGCGACAGCGCGGTATTCGGACAGCGGATCGCCGGCAAAACGGAAGCCGAAATTTTCGCGTTCCTTGGCCATCGCTTCGCGCGAGCTCCACGGTTCGACCGCTTGCAGCCGCAGGTCTTCCTCGGGAGTATCGTCGCCGCCGAACAGGCCGCCCTGCCCGCTTGAACGCTCGCGCATAGCGGCGTCCGCCACCGCGAGCAGCATGTCGGCGTTGGCGAACAGCATCGCGCGATTTGGCTCGAGCCCATCGAGCGCGCCCGCACAGATAAGCCCTTCCAACTGTCGCCGGTTCATAGAGCCCTGCGGCAGCCGCTCGCAGAAATCCTTGAGGCTTGCGAAACGACCATTGGCCTCGCGCTCTGCCACAATCGATTCCATCGCCTTCTCGCCAACATTGCGAATCCCGGCGAGCGCGTAGCGCACTGCGTAGCCATCATCTGTCTGCTGGACAGTGAAGCGGCTCTCAGACGCGTTGATGTCGGGCGGCAGAACTTCGACCCCGGTCCCGCTCGCCCGCTCAGCCGGATAGCGTCGCGCATCGTCGACGAAGATGCTGAGCTTTTCCGACTGGTGCATGTCGAAGCACATCGAGGCGGCGTAAAATTCCTCCGGATAATGCGCTTTCAGCCACCCGGTCTGGTATGCGAGCAATGCATAGGCCGCCGCGTGCGACTTGTTGAAGCCATAGCCTGCGAACTTGTCGATCAAGTCGAACAGCTGGTTCGCTTCCTTCGCCTCGATGTCGGAGACCTTCTTGCAACCCTCGATGAAACGGGTGCGCTGTTTGTCCATCTCCGCTTGATTCTTCTTGCCCATCGCGCGGCGCAGCAGGTCGGCGTCGCCGAGCGAATAGCCGGCGAGGATCTGCGCGGCCTGCATGACCTGTTCCTGGTAGACGAAGATGCCGTAGGTTTCGGCAAGGATGCCTTCCAGCTTGGGATGCGGGTATTCGATCGGCACTTCGCCTGCCTTGCGCTGGCCGAACAGCGGAATGTTGTCCATCGGACCCGGGCGATAGAGCGACACCAGCGCGATGATGTCGCCGAAATTGGTGGGTTTCACCGCCTTGAGCGTGCGCTGCATCCCTTCGGATTCCAACTGGAACACACCCACCGTGTTGCCGACCTGCATGAGGTCGTAGACGGCCTTGTCATCAAGTGGCAGCGCGCCGAGATCGATCTCGATCCCGCGCAATTTAAGCAAGTCGACCGCCTTGCGCAGCACGCTGAGCGTCTTCAGCCCAAGAAAATCGAACTTAACCAGTCCGCTGCTCTCGACGTTCTTCATGTCGTACTGCGTAACCGGCATGTCCGAACGCGGATCGCGATAGAGCGGCACGAGCTGCGAAAGAGGCCTGTCCCCAATCACCACGCCCGCTGCGTGGGTCGACGAATTGCGCGGCAACCCTTCAAGCTGAAGTGCAAGGTCGACGAGACGCTTCACCTCGTTGTCATTGACATATTCCTGCTTGAAGTCCGCCGCGCCATTCAGCGCACGCGGCAAGGTCCACGGATCGGTCGGATGGTTGGGTACCATCTTGCACAGCCTGTCGACTTGGCCATAGCTCATCTGGAGGATACGCCCGCAATCGCGCAGCACGGCGCGCGCCTTCATCTTGCCGAAGGTGATGATTTGCGCGACGTGGTCGTGGCCGTATTTCTTCTGGACGTAGCGGATCACCTCGCCCCGCCGCGTTTCGCAGAAATCGATATCGAAGTCGGGCATCGATACGCGTTCCGGGTTGAGGAAACGTTCAAACAGCAGACCGAGCTGGATCGGGTCGAGATCGGTGATGGTCAGTGCCCACGCGACGATCGAACCTGCGCCCGATCCGCGACCCGGACCAACCGGTATCCCCTGGTCCTTCGCCCATTGGATGAAGTCGGCAACGATCAGGAAGTAGCCGGGGAAACCCATGTTGACGATAATGCCGATCTCGTAATCGAGCCGGTCGAAATAGGTCTTGCGATCCTCTTCCGAGAGGTCCTCGTAGGTCGAGAGCCGCTCCTCCAACCCGGCGCGCGATTGCTCGGCGAGCATCTTGGCTTCGCCCTCCAGATCGCCTGCCAGGCTGGGCAGGATCGGATCGCGATAGGGCGGCGCGTAAGCACAGCGCTGAGCGATGACGAGGCTGTTCGCGGTTGCTTCGGGCAGGTCGGCGAACAGTTCCTCCATCATCGGCGCGGACTTGACGAAAGCCTGCGCATTGGAACCGGGCCGGTCTTCATTCTCGATATAGGTCGAATTGGCGATGCACAGCATGGCGTCGTGTGCTTTGTGCACATGCGGTTCGGCAAAGTTGGCAGGGTTCGTCGCGACAATTGGCAAAGCGCGAGCATACGCCATGTCGATCAGCGCTTCCTCGGCCGCCCGACAGGTCGGATCGCCATGGCGCGCAAGCTCGATATAAAGCCGTGAAGGAAACAGGTTTTCGAGCCGTTCGACCAATGCGCGGGCAGCATCGGCCTGCCCCTCGGCCAGCAGACGTGTGAGCGCGCCCTCGCCTGCTCCGGTCAACGCTATGAGCCCGTCTGTGTGCCCTTCAAGGTCGCTTAGGACGACATGCGGCTCCAGTTCCAGAGGGCGCTCGAGATGCGCTCGGGAAACGAGGTGGCATAGATTGTCATAGCCCGCTTCGTCCTGCGCAAAGAGCGGCAGGTAATCGACCAGCTTGCCTTCGGATCCTTCACGCGAAACACCGAGCAGCGTGCCGATGATGGGCTGCACACCCTCATCCTTGCAGGCTCCGGCAAACATGACCGCGCCATAAAGCCCGTTGCGGTCGCAGATCGCAATGGCGGGAAAGCCGCGCTCCTTCGCCAGCTTGGCTATCGCCTTGGGATCGATCGCCCCTTCGAGCATCGAATAGGACGAGAACACGCGCAGGGGAACGAAGGGAGCAAACGGCATCCCTGCAATTTAGGAAATCGCTGGCGATTCGGAAGCGTGCGCGAAGCCTAGTTCTCCACAGGCGGAATCAGAGCAGTTTCTCGATGTCCTTCTTGATCGTCGCGGGCGCGTCCTGCGGGCCGTAACGCTTCACCACGTTGCCCTCGCGATCGATCAGGAACTTGGTGAAGTTCCACTTGATCGACTTTGAACCCATGAGGCCTTTCTGCTCAGCCTTCATCCAGTCGAATAGCGGCGAAGCATCTGGTCCGTTGACGTCGATCTTTGCCATCAGGGGGAAGGTGACGCCGAAATTGACCTTGCAGAATTCGGCGATTTCGTCGGCGTTGCCGGGCTCCTGCGCGCCGAATTGGTTGCAGGGAAAACCGAGGACCTCGAAATCGGAATCTTTGTATTCCTGGAACAGCTTTTCCAGGCCGTCATATTGAGGGGTGAAGCCGCACTTGCTTGCTGTGTTCACGACCAGCAAAACCTTGCCCTTCTTGGTCGCAAGGTCGAGCTTTTCGCCGCGATTGGTCTCGACTGTGAAATCGGCGATTGTGGTCATGTCCGGTCAGCCCTCCTTAGGCCGGTAGATGAGGTCGAAACTCGTCTGCCACGAAAGACCATGGTCCGTCGAGAGTTCACGGTACTGGCGAACCCTGCCGTCCTTGGCACCGGCGGAAGTCGGGACTGATGACGGCGACGCAGCTGTGCCGGGCGCAGCTTGCAGCAACGCCGGCAGCAACGGGATCGCGTAAGTCTCTCAGCCCCTACGGCTGCCGCAGCACGCTAGGCGGGAGGAAAGTCCTCGCGCGATGCCAGCGCTTCTGCCTCGGCGGCCGAGTATTCGCGGTCGCCCATTTTCTCGATAACGTAGTCGCCACGCTTTTCCTGCGGCATTTCGACGAGATGGCGGATCATTTCTGCGAATGTTCCGCGCTTGAGTGCGTTGCCGCCGCTCAGGACGCCGTCCGAGGTTGCCTTGGCATGGAGAGCGGCACGGTCTTTCCAGGCGGTCTCGCCGCTCTTTACCGGGGTGCCTTCGAATGTGCTGGGATGGTCTGCCATGTGAATTTCCTTTCAGTCGATCCAACGTGCGCTTGGCCGGAAAGGTCCACTCTATTATGCGAGCACGCCGTCATGCAACCGCACAACGCGGTCCATCCGGCTGGCGAGCCGCTCGTTATGCGTCGCGACCAGCGCTGCACTGCCCTCGCCCCTGACCAGGTCGAGAAACTGGCCTAGCACTATGTCCGATGTCGCTTCGTCGAGATTGCCGGTGGGCTCGTCCGCCAGCACCAATGTCGGCTGATTCGCCAGCGCGCGCGCCACCGCAACACGTTGCTGCTCACCGCCCGAAAGCTGGCTGGGTCGGTGGGTCAGGCGATGACCGAGGCCGAGGCTCGTCAGCAGGCTTTCAGCGCGTTCCTTGGCAGCCGCTTCGTCGACCCCTGCCACCATCTGCGGCATAACGACGTTCTCGGTCGCGTTGAAATCGGGAAGGAGGTGGTGAAACTGGTAGACGAAACCCAGATGCTCGCGCCGCAACCGGGTGCGCTGGTCACTGGCGAGTTTTTCCGCTGCCTCGCCAGCAATGGCGATCGATCCCTCGAACCCGCCTTCTAAAAGGCCAACGGCTTGCAGCATGGTCGACTTGCCCGAACCCGACGGGCCGAGAAGCGCGACTATCTCTCCCGGCATGATGTCGAGATCGACCCCGCGCAGCACGTCGATGACTTGGCCGCCCTGTTCGAAGCTGCGCTTGAGCGCGCGCAGTTGCACAATAGGCTTACTCATAACGCAGAACCTGAACCGGATCGGTATTCGAGGCCTTGAGCGCCGGATAGAGCGTCGCAAGGAAGCTCAACCCCACGCCCAACGCGGCAATCCCGATGATTTCCCATGGATCCACCCGAACCGGCAGACTTGTCAGGAAGCGCACTTGTGGATCCCAAATTTCCACCCCGGTCACTGCCGCGATGCCGTTGACGATGCCGTTGCGGAAATAGAGGAGGATAAAGCCGACGATAAGGCCCGTCACCGTGCCCAGCGTGCCGATCGTGGTCCCCGTGGTCACAAATATCTTGAGCAGGCTTCGCCGCGTCGCGCCCATCGTGCGCATGATCGCGATGTCGCGTGTTTTTGCACGGACCAGCATCACGAGGCTGGAGAGGATATTGAACGAAGCGACCAGCACCATGAAGCTGAGCACGAAGAACATGGCGACCCTCTCCACCTCAAGCGCTTCGAACAGGGTAGAATTGATCTGTTTCCAGTCGGCAATCACCGCGCGACCCGTCAGTGACTGTTCTATGTCGGCCAAGATCGTGCCGACATTGTCCGGGTCGGTCACGGTCACTTCGATCAGTCCCACCGTATCGCCCAGCAGCAACAAGGTCTGGGCTTCCGACATGGGCATAATGACGAAGGTTTCGTCGAAGTCGTACAGCCCTATTTCGAAGATCGCGCCAACTTCATAGCCAACTTGCCGGATTGAAGTCCCGAACGGCGTCGAGCGGCCCTGCGGATTGATGATGGTGATCGTGTCGCCGACCCGCGCACCGATATTGGCTGCAAGACGCGATCCGATCGCCACCTTGCCACTGCCCGGCGTGATGCTCGCCATGTCGCCGAACAGCACCTGATCGCTCATCGCGGCGATATCTTCGGCGGTGTTGCCGCGCACGAAGATTGCATTGACCCGTCCGTTGAAGCTGGTGAGCAGGGCCTGTTCGATCAGCGGCGAAGCGCTAACCACGCCATCAGTCTCGCGCACTTCCTCGAGGATGCCCTCCCAATTGTCGAGCCGACCGCCATAGGCTTGGATCACGGCATGGCCGTTCAGGTTGCTGAACTTGTCGAGCATTTCCGAGCGGAAGCCGCCCATGACGCTCATCACCAGAACCAGCATTGCGACCGAGAGCATTACCACGCCGACCGAGATCGACGCGACGAGAGCGATAAACGCCTCGCCCTTGCCCGGCCACAGGTACCGCTTGGCGATCATTCTTTCGAAGGGGGTCAGCATGACAGGCTCGAGCGATTGGGGAAATTTGGATGAACGGGGCCTTTAGGGGTCGATGCCCCTGCGCACAATCCGCATGGAGGGCCGGTTGCCGAAAAAGACGCTAGGACCCGGAATTTCCGACAGCTGGCCGATCACTGGCCTTGTAATTGACCCGTAACATCGCCATTGAGCGGGCCACATTCTGGCGACAGGGGTTGGGGGCAGCGCAAGCGGGCACACAGGCGATGGCAGACACCGACCAATTCGATCCTACTGGAAACGCGACTCACCCATTCCTCGACGAGGATGGAGACAAGTTGCGCGAGGAATGCGGCGTGTTCGGCGCAATCCGCGCAGAGGATGCCGCTGCCGCGACGGCACTGGGCCTTCACGCCCTTCAGCATCGCGGACAGGAAGCTGTCGGGATTACAAGTTTCGACGGCAAGGATTTCATTTCCCGGCGAGGGTTAGGCCACGTGGCCGAGAATTTCTCCGCCGCCGAAGCGATCGCCGAACTGCCCGGTACAATGGCGGCAGGCCATGTGCGCTATTCAACCACCGGCGGCGCCGGTCTGCGCAACGTTCAGCCACTCTATGCAGAGCTTGCCAGCGGTGGTTTCGCAATCGCGCACAACGGCAACATTTCCAATTCGCTGAGGCTGCGCAGCGACCTTGTCAGCAAGGGGTCGATCTTTCAGTCGACATCCGACACCGAGGTCATCATCCATCTTGTCGCGACCTCACGCTATCCTACGGTCGCCGACCGGCTGATCGACGCACTGCGCCTTGTGGAAGGCGCCTATGCGCTGATCGTGATGACGCCCGAAGGGATGATTGCCTGTCGCGACCCGCTGGGCATCCGTCCGCTCGTGATGGGCAAGATGGGCGACGCAGTCGTGTTTGCGAGCGAGAGCGTAGCCTTCGACGTCATCGGCGCGGAATTCACCCGCGAAGTCGAACCGGGCGAGATGATACAGGTCGCAATGGATGGCGAGATCAAGTCCATGCACCCCTTTGGCCAACATTCCGCACGCCCCTGCATTTTCGAACATGTCTATTTCAGCCGCCCGGACAGCACCTTTGCCGGTCGCAGTGTTTACGAGGCACGCAAGGCCATTGGCGCTGAACTCGCCAAGGAATCGCCTTGCGATGTCGATCTGGTCGTGCCGGTCCCGGATAGCGGCGTGCCTGCGGCCATTGGCTATGCGCAAGCCTCGGGCGTGCCGTTCGAACTGGGCATCATCCGTTCACACTATGTCGGGCGCACCTTCATCCAGCCATCGGACACTGCGCGCCATTCCAGCGTCAAGCGTAAGCACAACGCCAATCGCGGACTTGTCGCTGGCAAGCGTATCGTGCTGATCGACGATTCGATCGTGCGCGGCACGACCAGCCTCAAGATCGTCGAGATGATGCGCGAAGCGGGTGCGAGCGAAGTGCATTTCCGCGTTGCCAGCCCCCCGACTGCGCATTCTTGCTTTTATGGCGTCGACACGCCCGAACGCTCGAAGCTGCTTGCCGCACGCATGGAACTTGAACCGATGCGCGAATTCATCAAGGCCGACAGCCTCGCCTTCATTTCGATTGACGGCCTGTATCGCGCGGTCGGATCGAAAGCGCGCGACAAGGCGTGCCCGCAATTTTGCGATGCGTGCTTTACCGGCGACTACCCAACCCCGCTGACCGACCTGACCGCTGCAAAGCAGGAGTCGGCACAGCTCTCCTTTGGTGAAGCGACGAAATTGATAGATGCCTGAAGAAAAGCCTCTCGCGGGAAAGACCGCGCTAATTACCGGCGCGAGCCAAGGGATCGGCGCGGCGACTGCCGTGGCTCTGGCCGAAGCGGGCGCGCATGTCATCCTGACCGCGCGCAAGGTAAAAGCGCTCGAAGAAGTCGAGGACCGGATCCATGACGCTGGCGGCACCTCGACCATCGCCCCGGTCGACCTGACCGAAGCCGATGCGATCGCGCGACTGGCCAATGCGATCGGCGGCCGCTGGGAAACGCTCGATATTCTTGTGATTTCAGCGGCCTATTTGCCGGAGCTCACACCGCTTTCACAGGTTGATCCGAAGCAATATCACAAAGCGATCATGACCAACGTAGTCGCAACCCAGGCTATACTGGCCGCTTTCGACCCGTTGCTGCGCCGCGCCGAGGCGGGCAAGATCGTTGGTCTCACAAGCAGCGTCGGCGCTGATCCACGCGCTTACTGGGGCGCCTATGGTTCAACCAAGGCAGCGTTCGACAACCTGCTCGAAACATACGCGGTCGAGGTCGAAAAGCTGAGCCCGCTGAAGGTCGCCATTGTCGATCCAGGCGCCACCCGAACTGCAATGCGCGCCCGCGCCTATCCCGCCGAAAATCCGGAAAATGTGAAGCCGCCGGAAAAAGTGGCGCAACGAATTGTCGCACTCCTGGGCGAGGATTTCACAACCGGACACCGCGAACGCGTCGATTGACGTCGCTCGGTCTCGGGATCCGCAATCATTCCTGACGCCATCGGTAATGCCGGGACCGGACTTGTTTCAGGTTCGGATTAAGTACCTCTTAACCTTTTTCCGCAATCGTTCTGCAACTGCGATGGAGCGATAGGTTGTGGGTCAATCCATCGATTCAGAGAAGACTGACTGACTTGGAGAAAGTTGCGAGGCCATGCCGACCGACAAGAACAGCTATCAGGTAGCAGCGCAAGAAGACCGCTGCAGCCCACGCACCCGACTGACGATTCCTTCGACCTTGAGGGCATCGGGTGGTCGCGCGTTCCAGAGCGTGGTTCACGATCTTTCGATCTCTGGCTTTTCGGCGGCATCGATCAATCGCATGCACGAAGGCCAGATGTGCTGGCTCACCCTGCCGGGCCTCGAATCGCTTCAGGCGCAGGTCGTGTGGTGGGACAATTGCATCGTCGGCTGTGCGTTCAGCGAATTGCTGAGCCCAATCGTACACGACAATATCCTCCAGCGTTACTCGAACACCGGCGTATATCGCCCGATGTAACCGGGCCGAGGCCTAGTC
Source organism: uncultured Erythrobacter sp. (assembly GCA_947494705.1). Lineage (GTDB taxonomy): Bacteria > Pseudomonadota > Alphaproteobacteria > Sphingomonadales > Sphingomonadaceae > Erythrobacter. The sequence continues at coordinate 692,349 of CANLVN010000003.1, read as the reverse complement.
GGTCGCTGCAATCTTGCTCACCACGTCCCGCCAGACTTCACGATATTCGCTGCTGGTCGCAGTTGGCCAATTGCTGACCACGGTGAGGACAAGGTCCTCGCTGGGCACGATGGTAATCGACTGTCCGAAGATCCCTTGCGCGCCATAGGCGCCGGGATAGGTCCACCACTGGTAGCCATAGCCGAAGCCGCTATCGCCGAAATCTACTATGCTGTCGCCGGCTTCCGCAAACCAGCCATCAGGCACCACGTCCCCGCCCCCCTCGAGAGCAAAGATCCCCATGCGGGTGTAATCGCCCAGTGTCAGCGACAGGCAGCAACCGCCGATATTGCCGCCACGCGGGTCGGTCATCCAGAACATCGGGTTTGCAAAGCCAGCAGGCTCGACAATCTTTTCCTGCGCGTATTCGGCGAGCGGAAGGCCGACTGCATTTTCAACGACAAGACCGATCAGATTGGTCTCGCCGGTCTTGTAGACCCATTTTTCGCCAGCAGGTGCTTCTCGTTCGAGTTCCTTGAGCTGGGCCACAGTCGCATCGGGGCCGTATTCGACCACGAAGCGATTCATCTGTGCGACGTCGCTGTTCGGGTCGGTGTAATCCTCGTTCCATGCAACGCCGCTGGTCATGGTCGCGATTTGCCGCACGGTAACGCCATCATAGGCGCTGCCGATGAGCCCAGGAACATAGCGGGTGACGGGATCGTCCATGCTGGAAATGAAGCCATCCTCGATTGCAGCCCCGAGCAGGGTCGAGGTGAAGCTCTTGGCGACCGAGAAGCTGGTCCAGCGGGTATCGGGCTCCAGGCCCAGCGCGTAATCCTCGAAACGCACGCCATCATTCTGGTACACCATCACACCCGCCGCGCCGGTTCGCAGCATCTCTGCGCGAATTTCCTGCGCCAACGCATCGGGGAACGGCGTACCGGGGGTGAGCTCTCTGGGGGTGGTGGCAGCCGGAACCTCGTGGCCCGGAAACCAGTTTTCCATGTTGCGGAAGCGGGCCGAGCGCTGCTCGTCGTTCCAGAACAGAACCTGCAGCTCCGATGGATCGCGTTGCGGTGGCTGGGTTAGCTCGACACCGGCAAGCGGTGCGGGCGTGCTCACGGCATTGTCGGCCGCTCCATAGGTGCATCCGGCAAGCGCCAAGGTTGCCGCCGCGCCGAGCATGATTGCCTTGAATTTCATCGCTGTCTCCCGTCTCTCTTTTATGTCTTGACCAGCGTCACCTGATGCACGTCGATATTGCCTCCGCGAAAGCCGCCCTCGCAATAATCGAGATAGAATCGCCATAACCGCACGAACCGCGCATCGAACCCGGCCGGCAGTCGCCCTTCCTCGACGACCTCGTCGAACCGTTCGCGCCAGATCTTCAGGGTCTCGGCATAGTCGCGTCCGAACCGATGCTCGTCTCGCCATTCGAGCCCGCGCTCCTCGGCGAGCGCCCGGAATTCGGATGTCTTGATGAGCATCCCGCCGGGAAAGATATAGGCCTGGATGAAGTCGGCGTGGTTCGCATAGTCCTCGAACAAATCGTCGGCCATCGAAATGAATTGCAGTCCAGCACACCCTCCGGGCACCAGGGAACGTGCGACGGTGTCGAGGAACGCAGGCCAGTATTCGCGGCCCAGTGCCTCGACCATCTCGCAGCTGGCGATGGCATCATACGTGCCCGTAACATCGCGATAATCGAGCTTGCGGTAGTCGACGCCCTCGCTCCCGCGCGCTTTCGCCCAGGCCAGTTGCTCGTCCGAGAGGCTGATTGCAGTCACATGCGCGCCCTTACCGGCAAGATGCCCTGCCAGAGAGCCCCAACCGCAGCCGATCTCAAGGACGGTATCGGGTTTGCCCAGGCGATCGGCCAGCGCGTCGAGCTTGCGCCGTTGCGCCGCTTCGAGACTATCTTCACCGACACCGAGCGCACTCGAATAGGTCATGCTCTCATCGAGCCACGCGCGGTAGAAATCGTTGCCCAGATCGTAATGCGCCGCGATGTTGCGCGCCGAACCTTCGCGGCTGTTGCGGTTGAAAGCGTGTGCAATCCGTCCCGCCCATTTGAAAGGTCCGGAAGATCGCGCCGTGGCCCCCAGGCTGCGTGCATTGCCGCTCATCAAGGCAAACAGGATCGCCTTATCCGGTGATTCCCATTCTCCGGCTTCGTATCCTTGATAGAAACCGATCACGCCGCCGGTTGCGAGACGCAGGAGCGGACGCCATTCATAAAGCGTGATCTCGGCATCGAAACCGGGCGCGTGGCCGCCCAGCATTCGGGTGGTGCCATCGGGCAGATGCGCGAGCAGAGTACCCCTCGCCAATCCTGCATCGACGCGTGCAATCATGGCCTTGAAACCGGGTGCGACAAGACGCGATAGCCATCCGGGCGACGCACCAAAGCGCTCGCCCGCATTCAGCAATCGCTCTCCCCTGATACCTGCGGTATTCATGGCCGCATCCATAGGCCCGGCGGGCTTCGTGGGGCAAGAGAGTAAGCCCGCCGACTACCCGTTCTTCATCGCCTTGTAAGCGTCGAGCGCGCGTTCGCGTCCCGCCCTGTGCGCTATCATCTTCGGCGGATAGTCGTCGGGCAGGCAATCGTGCTCTTCGGGATCGTGGATGTCCGGCTCGTCGAGATCGGCGAGTTCGGGCACATATTCCCGGATATACCCCGCTGCGTCGAACTTCTCGGACTGGGTGAGCGGTGCCATGATCCGGCTGAACATGTTGGAATCAACGCCCGTGCCCGCATTCCATTGCCAATTGACCGAGTTCGACCCGTAATCGGCATCGACCAGACAGTCCCAGAACCATTGCTCGCCTTTGCGCCAATCGATCAGCAAGTGCTTGATAAGGAAGCTTGCAGTAATCATCCGCACGCGGTTGTGCATCCAGCCGGTCTGCCACAGCTGGCGCATGCCGGCATCCACGATAGGATAGCCAGTCTCGCCTTTCTGCCAACGCTTCAGGTCCTCGGCCGCATCATCGTCCGAATCGGGATCGCGCCATTCGAAGTTGTCGTAGTCTTCTCGATAATTCTTGGTCCCGTATGCGGGCGCTTCGCAGATGACGTTCTGGGCATAGTCGCGCCACACCAGCTCGCTCTCATAGCTTTGCCAGCCTTCGGAGCGCTTGTGCTTCAGCTTATGCCAAATCTGGATCGGCGTGATCTCGCCATGGTGGAGGTGCGGAGACATGCGCGAGGACCCGTCGACGCTGGGCATGTTGCGCAGGTCTTCGTAATCTCCGACATCGTCTTCCCATTCTTCGAGCCGCCGGTGCGCGGCCTCCTCTCCCACCTCCCAGAAATCGGCGATGCCGCCCGACCAGTCAGGTTTGGTGGGCAGCAGGTTCCAATCGGCCAGGTCGTCGCTCGCGGGCCAGTCGTCCGGAGAAGACAGCGTTTCGGGCTCGCCCAGCGGATCGCGCGGTGGCATCTGCTGCCTCAGCGCTTTGTAGAACGGCGTGTAGATCTTGTACGGATCGCCCGATCCGGAGGTTACATGGCCCGCCGGGAACAGGTAGTTGCCGTCATACAGTTGTAAATCGAACTCGTCCGCCACTGCCCCTTGCGCCTTGCGCCACCATGGCTCGTAATGACGGTTGGCGTGGATTGTCGTAGCCCCCGTGGCGTGGGCAACCTTGGACAGTTCCTCAACCGCATTCCCGCGCCGCAGGATCACGCGCGAATTGCGCTGCCCGAAGCTTTTGGCCAAGCTATCGAGGGAATGGTGGAGCCACCAACGCGAGGCGCCGCCCATCTTGTGATGTCCGGGCGCTTCGTCGTCTAAGACGTAGACGGCGACCACGGGGCCTGATTGCGCGGCGTGGAACAGGGCGGGGTTGTCGGCCATACGCAAGTCACGCCTTAGCCATACGATCTGAACTTCACTCATACCGGCTAAAGCGCCTCAATCGGGCACCAGTTCCTGACAGCGCACTTGCGGCAAGGCGACCGAGAACCGCTCGCGCGCCCGAGGATCGTAAAACCGCGCATCGTACAGGTTGAGCGAGCCATCACGCTGCGATTCGCCGAAAGGCGCACGCGACCAGAACAGGAAGGCGTCCAGCTGCGAGTTTGTCTTGCGCAGCTCGCCAAAGTCGGGAAGCTCGCATTGCGCCGCTTCGGAATTGCGATAGCCCGCGCCAAAGTCGGTTCCGTCCCATGCACTTGCAATCCAGCGCCCGCTCGGGAGCCGCGCGATATGCTCACGCTCCCAGAAGGCGAATGGCACCGGCGAGGAGATGTATTCGGCGGGGTAAGGTTCACGAAACTTGCCACCGGTGTTGTAGTCAAACCAGGTGATCGCGCCGTTTAGCGAGATATAGAAAACCGAGAGAGCCAGGCCGATCGATGCAGGCCGCTGCCAGTTGCGCCCCCGCTTCTCTGCACGCACCGACAACCAGAGGCTACCGATCAGGATCGCCCACAACCACACATCGATAATGAACAAGGTGTCGCCATAGAACCACTGGCTGGAAAACGGTTCCAACAGCCGGATGCCGTACACGTTGAGCCAATCGAGCGCAGGGTGGCTGAGGCAACCGATGAAGGCTAACGCATAGAGCCACCCGAACCGAACCGGCAGGCGCTTCTCGGGCCTCTTGCCACGCTTGTCCTGCCACCGGTCGAAACCCCACAGGATCGCCGCGAGTACCAGCGGCAACAGCACCCATGCAGGCGGGCCATGTGTGATGCCGCGCCGAAAGCCGAGATGCTCGGTTCCCTCAAGCCAGAAAAAGCATGCCGCATCGATGTCGGGCAGGTTTGCGCCGATCACCAGCGCAGGTAGTGCAAGGCCGGTTTTCTTCTTCAACCCCGCCTGCGACATCGCCGCGCCGACAAGGCTGTGCGTCAGGTTGTCCATGGTGCAGCAAATATCCTCGCCCAGCGCGCAAAGCGAGTAGAAATGCGCGATACTTCTCACTAGGCTTGCAGCGATGAGCGATACACGACCCTTTGTCCGCCCGGACATGCAGGCATTTCTCGATACGCTGGCGGCGATCGATGGGCCAAAGATCACCGACATAACACTGGAGGAAGCGCGCGCGTCCTACGTTGCGCTGCATGGCATGGCCGACCGACCGGCGCGCGACCTGCCGGTGATCCGCGATATGTCTTGCGAAGGGCCGGCGGGGGACATCCCGCTGCGCCTTTACGACGCGCAGGCAACACGCGAGCCGGGACCAGTCATCGTTTTCTTTCACGGCGGTGGTTTTGTGATCGGCGATCTCGAGACACACCACGCGCTTTGCTCCGAAATCGCTGCGCTGGCCGACCTGCCTGTCATTGCAGTCGATTATCGCCGCGCTCCCGAGGCTCCCTTCCCCGCCGCAATCGAGGATTGTGAGGCCGCTGCGCGCTGGGTTTCTTCCGCACCGCGGGATCTGGGGCGGATCGCCAATGGGCTGATCCTGATGGGCGACAGCGCAGGCGGCAATGCCTCGATCGTAGTCGGCCAGCAATTGGGCGAGACCCCGGCGGTCGTGCCGGTCGTATGTCAGGTCCCGATCTTCCCCCTGGCCAGCCCGGCTGAAGGCTCGGCAAGTTTCGAGGCCTTCGCCGACGGGTTTGTCCTGACAAAGGTCGCGATGGAGTTCTTCGACGAAGCTTATGGCGCCGACCGTTCCGACCCCGGTGGTTTCCCCATCCTGGGCGACCACGCCAGCGCGCCGCCTACCGTGCTTGTCACAGCCAGCCTCGATCCGATACGCGATTCCGGGCGCGATTACGGGCAGGCCTTGGTCGCAGCTGGCCGCGATGTCGTCTTCCTCGAAATGCAGGGCGTCACGCACAGCTTCACGAACTTGCGCCAGGCCGTTCCCAGCACGCAGGGCGACCTTGTGCGGGTCATCGCGGCGATGAAACTGATGCTTGGGACAGACCTGTGAGCGACCTTCCTTACCGGCCATGCGCGGGTTTCATGCTTGCCAACGCCGATGGGCTGGTGCTCGTCGGTGAGCGGATCGACAAGAAGGCAATAGGTTTCTGGCAGATGCCCCAAGGGGGTATCGATCCCGGCGAAGACCCGGAAACTGCGGCCCTGCGCGAGTTGGAAGAGGAGACCGGGATCGGTGCGGACCTTGTCGAGATCGTTGCTCCTGCCGCAGAGCCATTGAAATACGACCTGCCGCCCGACCTTCTGGGCAAGGTGTGGAAGGGTAAGTATCGCGGCCAGATTCAGCATTGGTATCTTGGCCGGTTCCTTGGCACCGATGCCGATATCGACCTCGAAGCACACGATCCGCCTGAATTCCAAGCATTCCGATGGGTGGAGCCGCAGCAATTGCCGGAGCTCATCGTGCCATTCAAGCGCGACGTCTATGCGGCGCTGGTCGAGCAATTCGCGCCGCTGATTCGCTAAACTTCAGAAGCGGAAAGTGATCCGTTCGCAGTTGTCTTTTGCCCGCGCGGACTGGAACGAGGGGAGCGCCTCGATGCGTTCGAACCATGCATTGATGTTGGGATAGCCACTGTCGAACAGCCCTTTTTCGCGCGCGGCATACATCGGATAAACTAGCGTGATGTCAGCGCCAGTAAGGTTGTCACCGCCGAAAAAGGGCTGAGAAGCGAGGTCCTTTTCCATCTCGCCCAGCAGCGCCTTCATGCGTGGGTCGAGGAACATCGCACGCACCCGTCCGAACAGCGCCTTCAGTATTTTGCTGAGTGGCCATGGCGACCGTGTTTCGAGCAAGGTCAGCACCATCGCAATGCCCTGTGCGCTCATCAGCGAGCCTTGCGCAGCGTGGAACCAGAACAGATGCCGTGCGCGGTCGGGATGGCCTGCGCCAGGCCGCAGGGGACTGTCGGGGTAGCCATCGAGCACATAGTCGATGATTGCATTACTCTCGGCCAGGACCAGGTCGCCATCGGTCACCACCGGGGCTGTACCAAGCGGCGAGAGCGCCTTATAATCATCGGGCGCGAGGTTGGTTTCCGGATCGCGGTTATAGCTCACCAGCTCATACTGCGCGCCCAAGGCTTCGAGCAGCCAGAGGATGCGGAAACTCTGCGAGTATTCGAGGTGGTGCAGCGTGAGCATGGAAAGGGGTCGCGGTGAGCCTAGTTGCTCGCCGTGTTCTCGTCCTGCGCCTCTACCGCAAGCCTTGCCGGAGGTCCTGCGGCGATGCGCGCCTGCAGGGCCAGCGTCTCGGGACAGGATGCCCCGCAGAGGCTTTCGAGCCGCGAAAGGTTGATCTGCGCCTTCTCCACCGCGCCCTTTTCCACCAGCGCCTCGCCCTCGCCCGAAATCGCAGCGAAGTTGGCGGGGTCGCGATCCAGCGCCTCGCGGTAATAGCGGATGGCCTTGCCCTGCAACCCGTCGCGCCGAGCGGCTTCAGCGAGGTCGAGGAAGATCGGGGTAAAGGCCGGATCGACAGCCAGCGCTGCTTCGTAAGCGTCGGTTGCGGCCTGCGTGTCGCCCGCCTCAAGCGCGGCATCGCCCTGGTTGATAAGGGCTAACGCACGCGGGTCGGCTTCGCGGTCGCTGGCGCTCGTGACACTGGCCGTAGTGGCGAGAAACAACGAGAGGGCAGCGGCGACGGGCGCGAAACGCATGATTTGCTCCTTGAAACTGGCAGGCCGACCGGGCCTGAGCTGGATCGATGGCTCAGCCATGGCCTAGGGCTATCACGATGAACGCAGTATGGCGACAAAAAAGCCGTCTGTACCGTCGTGATACGGCGTGAGCCGCACCCCCTTCCCGCGTGCCTGCCCAACCGGAACGTCGGCACGCTGTGCCTCCCAGCCAGGATTGGCCTCGAGGAAGGCCTCGACCCGGTCCGTGCCCTCTTCATCGAGCAGCGAACAAGTCACGAATACCAGTGCCCCGCCGGGCTTCACCAGTTGCGCGCCCAGCTTCAGGACGTGGTCCTGCAAGGTCGTCAGCAGCTCCAGTTCACGCCGATCGAGCCGCCAGCGTGCTTCGGGTCCGCGTCGCCACGTTCCGCCGCCCGAACACGGCGCATCGACCAGCACGACATCGGCTTTCCCCTGCCACGGCTCCAGCGCTTCCATCTCGCGACCCGGATCGAGCAGAACGGTCCGGTCGACCTGCGCCCCTGCCCGCTCGGCTCGCGGGAGCAGGTTGCCGAGGCGCCGCTTGTCGGTGTCGCAGGCGATGAGGCTGATCGCATTGCCAAACCGCGCCGCCAGTCCGAGCGTCTTGCCCCCGGCCCCGGCACACAGGTCGATCACGCAGTCACCGGCGCGTGCGGGGACGGCTTCGCACACCCACTGGCTGCCATGGTCCTGAACCTCGATCAGTCCTTCGCGATAGGCTTGCCATTGATCGACCGATGTTCCCATCTCGAAGCGCAGGCCCTGCGGAGCGGCGAGCGGTTCGCCGGCCTCGGGCAGGTCGATGCTCTCCCGATCGGCCTTCAGCGCATTGACCCGCACATCGAGTGGCGCGCGATCGAGCAGCGCCTCGGCCTCGGCGCCCTCTATGCCCGAGGCGGCGAGACGCTCTACGAGCCACGGCTCCGCAACGCTCGTGCGCGCAGGCTCCTCGCCCTCGCCGATCGGCGCTGGGCCATGAGTCGATCCGTCGAACAGCGGGGCAATCGCAGGGTCGTCCTGCGCCAGCGCAAGCATTGCCGCACGACCGCTCGCCGGAACGGGCCCGCACAATCGCACCGCGCGGTAGACCAGCTCGCGCACGGCGCGGCGGTCCTTGGACCCGGCATAGCGGCGTTCCTTGAAGTAGGCGGAGATCAGCCGGTCGGCTGGCGCGCCTTTGTTGCGCGCACCGTCGATCACCTGATCCAGCAGTTCGATTGCGGCCTGGACACGCGCGGCGGGGGTCATGCCCGAATCCTACAGGATGGAACACATGGAACACGGTCCTGAGGGCTAAAAAACTGCCCTCGCCCACACTTGGTACTGGCGCGCGACAGGCGGGGGTCGGAGTGCTTCGTCATAGCGATCCCTTGGCAAAATCTGCCGGGGTAGGAAATATGACCCGCCGCGCCGGACAGGCCCGTAGCCGCGAGGAATCAGCGCGTCGGATAGTTTGGCGCCTCGCGAGTGATCGCTACGTCGTGGACGTGGCTTTCGGACAGGCCAGCATTGGTGATCCGCACGAATTGCGCACGCTGCTTGAGGTCCTCGATCGTGGGCGATCCGGTATAGCCCATCGCCGCCTTTATCCCGCCGACCAGCTGGTGGATCACGTCTGCCGCAGGGCCCTTGAACGGAACCTGCCCCTCGATACCCTCGGGCACGAGTTTCATGTTCGAGACGTCCTGCTGGAAGTAACGGTCCGCCGATCCGCGCGCCATCGCGCTGACCGAGCCCATACCGCGGTAGGATTTGTACGAACGCCCCTGATACAGGAAGACCTCGCCCGGACTTTCGGCGGTGCCTGCCAGCATCGATCCGACCATGATGCTCGATGCACCCGCTGCCAGCGCCTTGGCCGCGTCGCCCGAGGTGCGCAGACCGCCATCGGCGATCACCGGTACGCCCGACTTGGCTGCTTCTTCGGCGCTATCCATGATCGCGGTCAGCTGCGGAACGCCAACGCCTGCGACCACGCGCGTGGTGCAGATCGAACCCGGCCCGATCCCGACCTTGATCGCGTCCGCGCCTGCATCGATCAGGGCGCGCGTTGCCTCGGCGGTGGCGACATTGCCTGCAATCACCTGAACCGAGTTGGAGAGCTTTTTCACCCGCTCGACCGCTTCGCTGACATTGCTGTTGTGGCCGTGCGCGGTGTCGATCACCACCACGTCCACCTCGGCGTCGACGAGCGCTTCGGTGCGCTCGAAACCCTTGTCCCCGACGGTCGTCGCCGCAGCAACGCGCAGGCGGCCCGCGACATCCTTCGTCGCGTGCGGATAGTTCACCGCCTTCTCGATATCCTTGACCGTGATGAGGCCGATGCACTTGAAATCGTCATCGACCACCAGCAGCTTTTCGATCCGGCGCTGATGGAGAAGGCGGCGCGCCTCCTCCTGACCTGTGCCCAGCGGAACTGTGGCGAGGTTTTCGGTCGTCATCAGCTCGCGCACGGGCTGTTGCGCATTCTCGGCAAAGCGCACGTCGCGATTGGTGAGGATGCCGACGAGCTTGCCGCTCGCATCGGTCACGGGAATGCCGCTGATCCGGTGCTGATCCATCAATGCCTGCGCATCGCCCAGAACAGCGTCGGGCGAAATCGTAATCGGATTGACCACCATGCCGCTTTCGTAGCGTTTTACCGCACGCACGGCGGCGACCTGTTCGTCGATGTCGAGATTGCGGTGAAGCACACCGATCCCGCCCAGCTGCGCCATGGCTATCGCCATGTCGGCTTCGGTCACGGTGTCCATCGCCGAGGAGAGGACCGGGATATTGAGCGAAATATCGCGTGTGAGCTGGGTCCTGGTGTCGGCCATGCTCGGCAGGACGCTGCTTTCCGCCGGGCGGAGCAGAACGTCGTCGAAGGTCAGGCCGAGGGGGATTTCCATATGCACGTGCTTTCAATCGGTGTGGAGCGAATCGTGCACGTCCCTGTAGGCTGGCTTGGCGCGCGGCGCTAGGGTTGAGGTTCCACTATCACCGTTCCGTCCGGCTCGAATGGGGTATATTCGGCAGTGCTCGCGACCCGACGCACAAGTTGGTCGTGCAACAACAGGTCGTCGACTGCCCCGCCCAAGTCCAGCGCGCGCCCATCGTCGGTGGGTCTGTGATATTGCTGGGCAAGAAAGGGAGCAAGCGTGGCCTCCGAACCGAAAGTGGTCGATATCAGGACCGCAGGAATGCCCGCTTCGAGAAGCGCCCACCCATCCTGACGCCGCAGGAAACTCGCGGCAAATTCGCGATCGCCCAGCTGGCGCCCAGCCTCAGACAGGGTAGTAAGAACGATGTCGTCAAGCGGTGTCTCGCCCTCGCCGATAAAGCCGACCGGGCTGCCTTCGGGCGCGATGGCGACCATGTCGAAGTTGAATACCGCGACAATGTCTTCCGGCGAGATCGGCGGGCTCTTGGCAAAGGCCTTTGCGCCCAGCAGCCCGGCTTCCTCGGCGCTTGTTGCGAGCACGTAGATGTCGCGATCATGCGGACCGGAAGCGCGCAACCGCGAGGCCAGTTCGAGAGTCAACGCAACGCCGCTGGCATTGTCGACCGCGCCGTTGCACATCGGGTCGGAGGTACCCGGAGCGCATTGGCCAAGGTGATCCCAGTGGCTCATCAACACCACCGCCCCCGATCCGCGCACCGCGCCGGGTATCAGGCCGAGCACGTTGGAGCTGGTGAACTGGCGACGCGCGCTGCGCGCATCGATAGCGATGGTGGCGGGCAGGGTTTCGGGCTCGAACCCCTCTTCGTCCGCCCTTTCCATAAGAGCGCGCCATTGGCCTGACGGAAAGGCTGCTTCGAGCGCGTCGCTGGTGACGAACGCCAGCAAGCGATCGGTTTCCTCGCTCGCCAGCTTTAGCGTTTCCTTGCCGAATGCCTCTCGCATACGGACGATATCGGCTGGGTCGTCAACCACGGTGATAATCGCCGCAGGGTCCGCAGAATAAAGGTGTGCGCGCCGGCTGGAAACCAGCGCGGCTTCATCCAGCATCACGACGATCCGACCCGCGACCTCTTCGGCAGGGACGCTTGCTGCATCGTTGCCGACGAAGACCACTTCCGCCCCGTCGATCAGCGCGCGTCGCGTGGCGGTAAAGGCGAAGCCCTTGTCCTCGGGTATCTGGGTCTCGCCGCGATTGGTGCGTACCGTGATCCGGCTATCAAGCGCGCGAGTGCTGACCAGTTCGACCGGCGCGCGCCAGGCGCTTCCCGGATCGTTGGTGCCCGAGACCAGCCCGGCACCCTTCATGCGTTCGATGAGATAGGCGACCGTCTGCTCTTCGCCCGGCGTCCCCGGCTTGCGACCGCCGAATTCCTCGCTGGAGAGCACTTCGATATCGCCCATCATCCGCGCGGCAATGGCCTCACGCTCGGTCTGGGGCGCGTCGTAGCGCGGACCGGCGGCACAGGCCGCCAGCATCATCGTGGCGACGAACAATATCAGGCGGGCACCCCAATCCCTCATTCGGCGGTCCAACCTCCGTCGATGCTCCAGTTCGCGCCGGTTACGTTGCCTGCGGCTTCACTGCACAGGAACACTGCCATGGCACCGACTTCCTCGGGCTGGACGAATTTCTTGGTCGGCTGTTTGGCGAGCAGGATGTCGTTGATGACTTCCTCGCGGCTAAGACCGCGCGCCTTCATCGTGTCGGGGATCTGGTTCTCGACCAGCGGCGTCCACACATAGCCGGGCGAGATGCAATTGGCGGTCACGCCGCTCTGCGCGAGTTCGAGTGCAATCGTCTTGGTGAAGCCTGCGACAGCATGCTTCGTCGCTACATAAGCGCTCTTGAACGGCGAGGCGGCGAGCGAATGGGCCGAGGCGGTGTTGATTATACGCCCCCAGCCCTTTTCCTTCATCCCCGGCACGGCGGCGCGCGTGGTGTGGAATACCGCCGACAGGTTGAGCGCAATCACCGCGTCCCATTTCTCCGGCGGGAACTCCTCCACGGGGGCAACATGCTGCATGCCGGCATTGTTGACGAGAATATCGACCGGGCCGACCTCCTCCATCATCGCGGCGATTGCGTGGGGGTCCATCAGGTTCGCCCCGTTGAAATCGGCGTCCAGTTCCTCGCGCAGCTTGGCGATCTCGTCTTCTTCGCCAAGGCCGTTGAGAACGATCTCCACACCCTCGGCATGGAGGGCCCGCGCGATCGCGAGGCCAATCCCGGACGTCGATCCGGTCACCAATGCGCGCTTTTGCTTGAGCATTTGGCTCAACTCCTGCAATTACCGTGGTTCTGTGCGCGTGCTTCTTGCTTTCAAAGTCGCGCATGTCCAGTGGTTTGCGGGACTTTGCGCTATTCGCGGCAGCTTTCGCGAAAAAAGGAAATTCACGTGCGGCTCAATCCTTTCGATACTTCCAAGATCAAGGTTCGTTCCGGCGGTGGAGGCAGCGGAATGCGCCGCGCCGGGGGCGTGGGATGCGGTACGCTGGTTATCGCGCTGGTCGGCGCGGTGGTGTTCGGGCTCGACCCGATGCAGACGATCGGCCTTGTCGACAGCGTTCAGGGGCCCACCACCACCACTTCGCAAGGCTCTGTCTCAGAGGAGCAATTGTGCTCCAGCGGCCCCTACTCGCGCGAAGCCTGCTCTGCGTTGCAAAGCCTGAACGAGACGTGGGGAACCGAACTGGCGAATGCAGGGATTCCCTTCGAACAGCCCGAACTCGTGCTCTACCCGCCCGGCCCCGTCAGCACCGGTGGCTGCGGCAATGCCAGCTCAGCTGCGGGACCATTCTACTGCCCCGCGGATATGGGCATCTATATCGAAACCGGCTTTTTCGACCAACTCGCCCAAATGTCGGGCACTGGTGGTGATTTCGCGCGTCTCTATGTCATAGCCCATGAATACGGACATCACCTCCAGAACATCACCGGCCTCGCAGGCCAGGTCCGCAGCCTTCAACAGCGCAGCCCGAGCCAGAGCAATCAGTTGCAGGTTCGCATGGAATTGCAGGCCGATTGCTATGCAGGGGTCTGGGCCGGCAAGAACCGCAACCGGATTGAGCCGGGCGACCTTGAAGAAGGGCTACGCGCGGCCAGCTCAGTTGGAGACGACACGCTGATGGGGCGGTCTGGCCAGGGCATCAACCCGGAAAATTTCACCCACGGTACCAGCCAACAGCGCATGGACGCGCTGAGGCGAGGTTTGGAGAGCGCCAATGGATCTGCCTGCGATGTCTATTTCGAACAGCGTTAAGCTGGGTTTGTGCGCCGCCGCGCTCGCGATGGGAGCGCCTGCCGCCGCGCAGGTGATCGAGGACGAGCCCGATGCGATGGATGTCGCGCGAACCCCGCTCAGCGATTTCAATATCGACAGCGACGACATCCCCGAACCGTTGCTCGCCGCAGCGCGGGACCCCTATGCCTCTGCAGGGCTGGAGACATGCAACGACATCGTCGCCGAGATCGCCGAGATCGACCGCGTGCTGGGCGCGGATTTCGACATTGCGGACGAGAAAGAGCGCAAAATGCTTTCCGAAGGGCGCATCGCGCAGACCATCGTGCGCATGTTCATCCCGTTCGGCAGCATCGTGCGCGAGGTCTCCGGTGCGAACAAGAAACGCCGCGAATACAATTTCGCGCTCACCGCAGCCTTTTCACGCCGCGCCTTCCTCAAGGGGCTGGGACAGGGTCGCGGCTGTGAATATCCCGCTCGCCCCCGTGAAGAACGCGGGACGCTGACCAGCGGGGATCAGGAATAGAAAAACCGGCGCGAGGGGATTTCCCTTCGCGCCGGCTTTCGCTCGCAATCAGCAAAGGCGCCTAGCTGCCGCGAGACTCCCACCGTTCGATCTCCCGGTCGAGTTCAGCGGTAACATCGTCGCGCATTTTGGCGCTCATTTCCTTGTTGCGCGCAATCGCCTTGCGCGCTTCCTTCAGGCCTTCCAGCGCATGGGCCATGATACGGCTCTGGCAGATCATTACCACGTGCGAACCTCCGGCCGTCTCGCGCGTCGTAGTGACTTCGTTACTGTTCTTGTCGCATTTCATCTCGACCACGGTGCGATGCTTCATCGCTTCCGACTGTGCCTCTTCGGCTTCCGCCATGGCTTCCTCGATAATGCGGGGCAATTCATCAAGCTCGGCGCGGGCCTCGGCGAGGCTCTCGCGCAGTTCGATCATGATTTCCTGGCGCTCCTCGACGCTCAATTCCCCGTCGCCGTCCACTGAGTGGAAGGTGTACGTGTGTTTCGACACGCGCGGCTCAGGCTGAAAATCGACATCTACATCGGGATCAACCTCTTCGATCCGTTCCTCGTCCGCATATGGCGCGGGTTCGGCCTGAGGAGCGAGCGATGCTGACGGTGGTGCAGGCGGTGCTGGCGGTGCCAAGGGCGGGAGGGGCGCTTCGGGCGGTGCAGGCGGCGCGGGCGCTTCACTCGCGGCGTAGCTTATCGACGCGGTGAGCGGCAGCGCCAGAACCGCAGCGCCCAGCATCAGGCGACCGGCGAGGCGGCGATTATTGGTTGTCTCGGTCATGTTCAGGCTCCTCAAACGGTGAATGATGGATTTGTCGCCGAGCACCGGGCACGCCATGGGCGCGGTCAGCGCGTGATGGGGGCTCGCATTCGGATTGGCGGCAAAGCTGACGATCAGGTTGGCATAGGCTTCGCGGATCTCGGGCCGCGCTTCGGGTCGTTTGTCGCAATACGCGCTCGCCATCACGCGGGCATCGCAGGCCGCCTCCTGGTCGCGGCGCAGCGCGAGCCAGCCATAGCGGCACAAAGGATTCCACCAATGCATCGCGAACAGTGGCTGGACGAGAACGTTGACCAGCAGGTCCCGGCCCTCGTGGTGAGCCATTTCATGCGCCAGCGCGAGGTCGCGCGCCTGGCGGTCGAACTGTGCGAGGAAGCCGGGCGGAAGCGCTATCACCTTGTCGATCACACCGAAAGCGAGCGGCGCATTGGTGCCGGGCGTTTCGACCAACCGTACCTTTCCACCGGTCGCGACGGTCACTCGCCCCACTTCACTGCCGCCTTCGAGCAGATCGTCACGCAGGCGGAAATACGCGCCGAAACGCAGGTAAAGGAAAATGGCGGCGCCGATGAACCATACTGCAAGCCCCAGCTCAATCAGGGTGCTCGTATCGACAAAAGGGTCAAGTTCGATAACGGGCGTAGGGGCATGCGGTGCAATCGCATCGGTCGCCGCCACCTCGAACCCTGTCGCCTCGTGCGGGGACTCAGCAGACACTAGGGGGTCGAGAACGGGAAATGGTGTGGCATCGGCGGGAGCGGATTCTGGTGCGACGGGGCGCATCCAGCCGGGCAATTCGACCCGCGGCAGGATCAGGCGCAGCATGGGAACCGCCCAAAGGGCGTAGGCCACCTGCGGCCCAAGCCAGCGCGCCACCGGACGGCGCACAAGCAGCACGGCGGCGATCAATATGCCAGTCCACAAAAGCGTTTCGAGGAAGACGTCCTGGGAAAGAAGCGTGCTCATTGCTTCAACTCCTTCAACAGCGTCTCGATCTCCGAGAGGTCATTCTCACTGAGGGCCTCGGTTTCGGCGAGATGCGCAACCAGTGAGGCCGCCTTCCCTCCGAACAGCCTGTCGACCAGCCTGCGCGATTCCCCGCCGACATATTCAGCGCGGGCGATTACCGGGGAATAGAGGTAACGGCGCCCGTCGGGCTGTGCCGCAATCGCCTGTTTCTGGACGAGGCGCGAAAGCAGCGTCTTGACCGTCGCAAGGCTCCAGTCGCGCGTTTCGCAGACTGCGTCGCACACATCGGAAGCGCTCGCGGTGCCACGGTCCCACAGGACCTCCATCACCGCGTGTTCGGCATCACTGATGCGCTCAGGCTTGTCGTCACTGTTCGGAGACTTCTTCAAGCTTCCCTCCATTCGCTTGATTACATCTGTAGTCATTACGATTACGCTTGTAAACATTGCTGCTACATGAATTGACCCTTTCCCCGCTTGCTCTTCTGCAAGCGGCGTTTCAGAAAGGACGAATGACTTGGAAGCTGCCCATCCTCACCGCCCTCGCCGCGCTGACACTCTCTCCCGCAGCCGCGCAAGACGATATCTTCGCAATCACGCAACCGGTCGTGCTCGACCCGGCCGACGCAGAGAACGAGGAAGTGGACGAACTGCTCTATCGCGGCGGTCTGGTAATCGAACCGGGCGAGGAGGAGATCGGCGGGATATCCAGCCTCGACTGGCATGAGGACCGCCTCTACGCCGTGAGCGATGATGGCCATTGGCTGACGATCCAACCGGACGAGATCGACGGACGACTGATCGATGTGCTCGAACTGGCACGCGGCGAATTGAACGACCCCGACGGGAGTGGCCTGAGAGGCAAGGACGAGGCCGATGCCGAAGCCATCACCCGCGCCCCAACCGGCGGCTGGATGGTCGCGTTCGAGAGGGAGCATCGCGTCTGGGGTTACTCCGATCTGGAAGGCGACGCGCAACCGCTTCCGGTTTCGCTCGACCCCTTTGTAAGCGCGGACCGACCGAATGCCGGGATCGAAGCATTTGCACGCATTGGGGAAGACACGCTCGTTTGCGGCGAATTCAGCCGCCCCGGCCAATCCAACTGCCGTCACAGCTTCGGCGCAGTGGTAGAGGAGCTTGAACTGTCCGCCCCCTTCGACGGAGCGACCCCGGTGCCGACCGACGCCGACTGCGACGGCGAAGGCACCTGCTATGTCCTGTTGCGCGCCTACACACCCGGTGTCGGCAACCACATCGCAATTGTGCGCCACGTCTCGGGAGAGGACGCGGAGGTGGTGGCACAGCTCGGCCCTTCGCTTAACGTAGACAACTTCGAAGGGCTGGCCCTGCGCGAGCAATTCGGCAAGACCTTCCTCTACCTCGTCTCGGACAACAATTTCTCCGACAACCAGCGCACATTGCTGATGAAGTTCGAGATCCGGGTCGATGAGCCCATGGTCGCTTCCGCGCCGGAGCCGGTGGTCGATTACGAAACCACCGACGTCGTGCTCGAAACCGCGCTCGGCGACATCACCATCCGCCTCGAAACCGAGCGGGCACCAGTCACGGCTGCCAATTTCCTGCGTTATGTCGAGGAGGATCGCTTCGATGGCACGGTGTTCTATCGCGCGATGAAGCTCAACCGCGAGCCGCAGCCCAACGGCCTGATCCAAGGCGGCACACAGTTCGATCCTGACCGCATCCTGCCAGGCATCGAGCATGAACCGACGACCCAGACAGGCCTGAGTCACACCAATGGCGCGATCTCGATGGCGATGGGCGAGCCGGGGACTGCCAATGGCGACTTCTCGATCATGCTGCAGGATCAGACCGGCCTCGATGCGCGTCCCGACGCCGCCGAGCCTGTGTGGCAGAACGGTTATGCGGTGTTCGGCTATGTTATCGACGGGATGGACGTGGTCTCCGCGATCCATGCCTTGCCCGCCGACCCGGAGAAGGGCGAAGGCGCGATGCGCGGACAGATGCTGGCCGAGCCGGTCGAGATTATCGACGCCCGGCGGATTGAATCCGAAGAATAGCTATTCGCCGACCGCGGGCCGCCCTACCGGGGCGCTCGCCACGCGCGGTCCTCTCGCCTCAAGCGCTGGCAGCCAGGTGCTCACCTTCGCCCCGAATGCGTTTTGCGGCAGCGAGGCGAGCAGGCGGCGGGTGGTTTCCCATTCCGCGATCGTCCGGCTTGCCTCGCGCGCGGCGTCTTCCAAGCCTTGCGGCTGGCGCAGCGCTCGATTGACAAGTGCATCGCCGAAAAAGGTCCAGTCGTTCTCCGGCGCGCAGCCGAACGAAGTGCGCTGCGCCGCGGCCGCGGTCAGGATCGCAGTGTGGTCGCTCGCCAGTTCGGGCACGAATATGCCCGAAAAGCACGCAGAGATGATGAGGATACGACGCTCGATACCCAGATCGGCGAACACCTGCTTCAACCGCGCGGGTGTGAGAATGCCATAGCCTGTGTCGCCGTAATGGTACGTGACGCCGAGCTTGATTCCGTGGCTGGTTGAATACAGCACCAGCACGTCCTCGCTGGTGTCCATCACTTCCGCAATGTGTGCCAAGGCGACGAGTAGCGCGTCTATAGAACCGCGCGGCCGATCGTCGCGCATCCCGTCAGGCCCAGCGAGCGTGAGAGTGCGCCCATTCGCGTCATAGCGGCTCGCCAGAACACGCCCGGCCTCACGCGCTTCACGGGCGAACACCGGATCGCTGTCGAGCGCGACACTGACCACATAGGCATCGACCACGCCGGGCCTCTGTGGCGCGAGCCCCTCAAGCGCGTCGGCAAGCCGCTGTCTTTGGTCGAGCAGGTCGCGCGCATCCATCGCTCTTCGCAATTGCGGTGCGAGTTTGAGACTTGCGATAACCTCGTCGCGCGTTTCACCGCTGCCGAGATTGGGAAAGGGTTGCGTATGCGGGGGCGGTTGGTTCGCGTCCGGCTGTCCGGTGTCCTGCGCAATGGCTGCAGGGACGGCAAACATCGCCGCCAAGGCCATCGAGAAAAATGCGCCCCTCTTCATCGCCTGCAAGTCTTGGCCAGCGGGACGTGCAGGTCAAGCAGGTTGTAGGGACACGACAACCTTCCAGCCTTGGCAGTTTCCTACAATCGGACAGGCGCTTGAGTGCATATTACGCTGCCATACGAGGAGAATTCGCATGAACGCCGCGATAATCATGGAACGTGAATCCATACCGAAAAGCGAGACTGACCGCCCGCGCTCGATCCCGGCATTGGGCCTGTTCGGTCGCCGATCTGCGCCCGAGCGCGACAAGCGCGAAAAGCCTTACCGCGATTCCACCACGCGATAGACCCGCGTCCCGCCGATAGTTTTCGACACGACCTATTCTGGCTGATAGAATTCGAACTCTGACGAGGTAGCCCAGTCATTGCGAGCGGAGGTTCTGGGACAGAGCTATTGCGAAGTCATTCAAATGTGAAACCGCATCTGCCGTAGTCCGGGTGTCCCCAGTCATGCGAGAAAAACTGGACGCGCCAAGCCAAGTCCTGAAACGCGCCCAATTTGCCGATTAGTAAACTCGCGCCTTGGGCTCGATATACTTCGCGTCTTCGGTCAGCGTGTATTCGTGAACCGGGCGGTAATCGATCGTGATCTTGCCACCATTGCCGCCCCATCCATCGAAGAACGCGATGGTGTGCTTCATCCATTCCGCGTCGTTGCGGTCGGGGAAGTCCTCGTGCGCGTGGGCGCCGCGACTTTCCTTGCGGTTGGCAGCGCTTGCCATGGTCACGTTGGCCTGGCCCATCAGGTTGTCGAGCTCCAGCGTTTCGATCAGGTCCGAGTTCCAGATCAGCGACTTGTCGGTGACGTGGATGTCCTCCATCCGCTTGTTCTGCTCAGCCAGCACCTTGACGCCTTCGTCCATCAGGGCGGTGTCGCGGAACACGGCGGCGTGCTTCTGCATGCCTTTCTGCATGTCGGCGCGGATCATCGCCGTGGGCGATCCGCCTTCGGAATAGCGGAAGTGGTCGACACGGGTCAGCGCAAAGTCGGCGCTGTCAGCTGGAAGCTCGGGCTGGCTGTCGCCGGGCTTGAGCGTGTCCTTGAGGTGCAAGCCGATCGCACGACCGAACACGACGAGGTCGATCAGCGAATTCGAACCAAGGCGGTTTGCGCCGTGGACCGAAACGCAGCCCGCTTCGCCTGCGGCATAGAGGCCGGGAACGACCGCATCCGGATTGCCATCGGGGCCAATGGTGACGACCTGTCCGTGATAATTGGTCGGGATGCCGCCCATATTGTAGTGAACGGTCGGTGTCACAGGCAGCGCCTCGCGCGTCAGGTCGACGCCGGCGAAGATCTTGCCGCTTTCAGTGATGCCGGGAAGACGCTCGGCAAGCACCTTGGGGTCGATGTGGTCGAGGTGCAGGTGGATATGGTCGCCATCCGCGCCGACACCGCGCCCTTCGCGCATCTCGAGCGCCATCGAACGGCTGACGACGTCGCGCGAGGCGAGGTCCTTTGCCGACGGGGCATAACGCTCCATGAAGCGTTCGCCTTCGGAATTGGTGAGGTATCCGCCCTCGCCGCGCGCGCCCTCGGTAATGAGCACGCCCGCGCCGTAAATGCCGGTCGGGTGGAACTGCACGAACTCCATGTCCTGCAGTGGAAGCCCTGCACGCAGCACCATGCCGCCGCCGTCGCCGGTGCAGGTATGGGCCGATGTCGCGGTGTAATAGCAACGGCCATAGCCGCCCGTGGCCAGAACGACCGACTGCGCGCGGAAGCGGTGGATAGTGCCATCGTCGAGGCACATCGCGGTCACGCCGACGCACTTCTTTACCCCGCCTTCCTCGACCATGATCAGGTCGAGCGCGAAATATTCGATGAAAAAGTCCGCGTCGTATTTCAGGCTTTGCTGATAGAGCGCGTGGAGCATGGCGTGACCGGTGCGGTCGGCGGCGGCGCAAGTGCGTTGCACCGGCGGGCCTTCGCCCATGTTCTGCATGTGGCCGCCGAACGGGCGCTGATAGATGGTGCCGTCTTCGTTGCGGCTGAAGGGCACGCCTGCGTGCTCCAGTTCGTAAACCGCCTGCGGGGCTTCGCGCACGAGATATTCGATCGCGTCCTGGTCGCCGAGCCAGTCGGAGCCCTTGACTGTATCGTACATGTGCCACTGCCAGTGGTCGGGCGTGTTGTTGCCAAGACTCGCGGCAATCCCGCCCTGTGCGGCAACGGTGTGCGAGCGCGTGGGAAAGACCTTGGAAATATTCGCGGTGCGAAGCCCTGCTTCGGCAGCGCCGGTGGTGGCACGCAGGCCGGAACCACCTGCACCCACCACGACCACGTCATAGACATGATCGACGATCTTGTAGTCGCCTTTAAGACTTTCGGCGTTGGCGGGAGAGGTTGCCATCAGGCGGCTCCTGTAAGTGCGAGGCTGGCGACGCAGAAGATTGCGAACGCACCAGCACCGAATGCAATGAGGTTGAGCGCGGTCAACACCGCGAATTTCGAGCCCGAATTGTGAACGTAATCCTCGGTCAGGACCTGCAGGCCGAGCCGCGCGTGATAGAAAACGCTGATGATGAGCAGGATCATCGGCACTGCGGCTATCGGCTGCGACAGCCATGCAGTGACGGCGGCATAGCTGTAATCGGAGAGCAGGAGCAGGCTGACGATCAGCCACGTCATCAGGACGAGGTTGCCGACCGCAGTGGTGCGCGCCGCCAGCCAGTGATGTGCGCCATCATGCGCCGATCCCAGACCGCGTACGCGGCCGATGGAGGTTCCGTTACCCATGGTTCAAACCCCCTTGCCGAGCAAAATGTAAGCCCAGAGGGCGATGGTCAGGATAATCGCGATCACCGGCGAGGCGATCGACCAGAACCGGTTGGTGTCGAGTTCATAGCCCGCACCGATATCGAGGACGAAGTGGCGAAGGCCGCTCATCATGTGGGTGAAGAACGCCCACGTAAGCCCGATCATGACCAGGTAGCCCAGCGGCGATCCCGCCCACCACGCGAATGTCGCGTAAGCGTCAGGCCCGCTAGCCAGCGCGCCGAGCCACCAGACCAGTACGCCCAGCCCCACCAGCGCCATGCCGTCGCCGGTTGCGCGGTGCAGGATCGATACCAGCATATGCGGGCCCCACCGCCATATCTGGAGATGCGGAGAAAGCGGTCTTTGGCTCATGATTATCCCATAGCTTCTTGATTGCCCCTGCCTCACTTAGCGAAGTCGGCGTATGAGGCAAGGCCAGCGCGCTCGACTTGAACGCCAAAAATCGCAAGAGAGGGTTGCATGACATACATTCTTGTTACCGGATCGAGCCGCGGAATCGGCGCAGCAGCACAAGCCACGCTGGAGGCGCGCGGGGTTAAAGTCATAGGCCACCGCACCGAACCGGGCGATGTCGACCGTATCGCGGCGGATTTTACCAACCCGCTCGCTGCGCAGATGCTTTGGGAAGGCGCGCTGGAACGCAGCGGCGGCGAGATCGCGGCTGTGGTCAACAATGCCGGGCTTTTCTCGCCATCGGCGCTCGATTCGTCAGACATCGAGTGGCTCGATGCCTGGGAAGAGACCCTGCGCATCAATCTCACCGCCTCTGCACAGCTTTCGCGCTTTGCGGTGCGCCATTGGCAGGAACAGGGAACGGGTGGCCGTCTTGTCCATGTCGCCAGCCGTGCCGCCTATCGCGGGGATTCGCCGGCGCACTGGCATTATGCAGCCGCAAAGGGCGGCATGGTGGCGATGCACAAGACCATTGCGCGAGCTTACGCATCCGAAGGCATCCTCAGCTACGCCATCACTCCGGGCTTCACCGATACGAGCATGGCGGGCGACTATCTGGAAAGTCGCGGCGGCCCAGGCTTGCTCGCCGACATCCCGCTGGGCCGGGTAGCGACCCCCGAAGAAATCGCCAAGGTGATCGAGTTCTGCGCCCTCGATGCGCCCCCGAGCATGACCGGGGCGGTTATCGACGCAAATGGAGCGAGCTTTGTCCGCTAGCTGGAAGCTCACCGCGCACGCTCCGAAGAAGGTCGTGCAGGCCGCACTGCTCGTGCATGACGACCTCGACGAATGGGATTTCGACCTAGTCATCGCCGGGCGCGAAGTCGCGGAGAACCGCCCTGACGAGTGGGTGCTCGAAGGATGGTATCCGCGCAAACCCCGCGCCGCGCAGGTCGAGGCTCTTGGCAGTCTGTTCGAGGGAGAGGCGCCGGACATCACTGTTAAGAAACTGCCCGAGGCCGACTGGCTCGCGATGAGCCAGGAAGGGGCCAAGCCGATCCGCGCCGGTCGCTTTCATGTCCATACGCCGGACTTCCCGGTCGACGAGGGCGCGATCGACTTCGTTATTCCTGCCGCGCAGGCTTTCGGCACAGGACAGCATCGCACCACCGCCGGTTGCCTCGAAATGCTCGGGGCAATGAAAGCGCGCGGCGTGGTCGCACGAAGGATTGCCGATATCGGCACCGGCACCGGGCTGCTCGGCTTTGCCGGGCTTGCCCTTTGGCCCGGCGCGCAATGCACTGCGAGCGACATCGACGCAGTCTGCGCCGAAGTGGTCGAGGAGAATGCGCGGCTCAATTCGATCCCGATGGGCGCAGGGCCGGGCGAAATGGTGATGGTGATCGCCGACGGGATGGACGACCCCCTGCTGGAAGCGCGCGGGGCTTACGACCTGCTGATCGCCAATATCCTTGCCGGGCCTCTGCTCGAGCTTGCCCCCGATTTCGCGCGCAGCGTGTCGCAAGGCGGGTCGCTGCTGCTCGCGGGGCTGCTGGCGGGAGAACAGGAACAGGCTGTGCGACGCGCCCATCGCCGCGCGGGCTTCCGCCCGGTGGCGAGGCTTGTGCGCGGCGACTGGGCGATCCTGTGGATGCGGCGGCGGCGTGTTCGGTAGCTGGGTGCGAATTGCGGCATGGTTGGTCGCAGCGGTGTTGGTGCCTGTCCTGACTTTCGCGCTCGCCGGATGGATCGGCTCCTCGATACCGCGCAATGCCGATTGGGAAGAGCCCGAGGATGGCGTCACCATCATGGTCGGCTCCAACGGCGTCCATACCGAGATCGCGATGCCCGTCGCCACGCCCGAGTGGGACTGGCACGCTTACTTTCCCGTCACTGACCTTGCCGCCACGCAGCGCCCCTACACGCACATCGCGGTGAGTTGGGGCGAACAAGCCTTCTTCCTCGAGACTCCGACCTGGGCCGATCTGGACCCGATCGTCGCCGCGCGCGCACTGGTAGGGGGAGACCCGGTGCTACATGTCGCACACTATGTTCGCCCGGCCCGGGCCGACGACTACCGCGACCTTACCCTGAGGCCTGAGGAATACCGCGCCCTCGCCGAAACCATTGCCGCGCAGCTTTCCCCGGATCACGAACGCGAGGTCATGCCCGGCTATAACAAGCACGATGTCTTCTATACCGCTCGCGGCACCTATCATCTCGGCAACACCTGCAACCAGTGGACCAGCGATCAGCTGGCGACGGCAGGCGTTGAAACCGGACGATGGACGCCTTTTCCCGGTGGGGTGATGAAGTGGGTGGAGCGGCGCGAGGCTGACTAACGGCGCATGGTCGACAGGCCTTGCGCAACATTTCTCGGAACGCCCGCCGCGCCCGTCCTTTGAATCGGCAATACACTTCTACAACCAAAGGACTTCCCCCATGGCCAGGACCCTTCTCATCACCGGCGCATCGTCGGGCATCGGTGCCGCCACCGCAAAAGCCGCCGCCGACGCAGGCTGGAACGTCGCCTTGTGCGCTCGCTCGACTGACAAGATCGAAAAGCTCGCGAGCGACATCGGCGACAATGCGCTGGCCATCACCTGCGACGTAACCAAGCGTGAGGCGATCCGCGACGCGCTGGAGCTGACGGTCGAGAAGTTCGGCCAGCTCGACGGCGTCTTCGCCAATGCCGGGACCGGCGTGGAGAAGCCGGGCGTCGAGAACGGCGACCCGGAGGCGTGGCACGACATGATCCACGTCAACATCCTCGCGGTGCTCTACGCCGCGCACGAAGCGATCCCGCACCTCAAGAAGACTAAGGGCCATTTCATTGCCACCGGCTCCAAGGCGGGCCGCGACAACATGAAAGGCTCGATCTATTCGGCGACCAAGTGGTTCGTCCACGGCTTCACCGAGAACCTTGCCGAGGAAATGCGCGAATGGGGCGGACGCGCGACCGTTATCGCGCCGGGAATGGTCAACACCGAATTCTTCGACGAGCCCAAGCCCGACAAGCTCCAGCCCGAAGATGTCGCCAGCGCAGTTGTCTTTGCACTGAGCCAGCCCGACACCTCGGCGGTTCGCGAAATCTACCTGATGCCTAACGACTAGGATTCTGCCATGCTGCGCCGATGGGGCGTGGCAAGATCGAAGAACGGCTGAGCGGCTACTGGAAGATGGAGGCGGCGAATGTCGCCTTCATCCCGCTGGGGCTCGCCTTTCTGGCAACGACTTTCGGTTGGGATCTCGGACTCGCCAGCTTCGCAGCGCTCGCGGCGGTTTGCCTGTTGCTGGCTGTTGGGGCGATTTACTGGTTCAGAAAGCTAGAGCAGTTGCGCAGCGGGAATGCGCTTCCCCGGCAGATCGGTCTGCTCGCAGCGTTTCGTCTTCCATGCCTGCTGCTTTGCGTCGCAGCGGTGATATTGACGCTCATCGCCTGGACGCTGCCGGGCGTTGCGACCTCGCAGGCGGACCGGTGGGCCAGCCTTGTCCTGACCCTGCTCGCGCTTGCCGAATATGTGAACTACTATCACCGCCAGGTGCAGCATTTCGACCATGCCGCCGACTTCTCGAGGCTGGTTCGCGGCCGCGGGTTTCGGCGCAGCCAGATGGCGATGGATATAGCCCGCTGGCGCAGGACTACTCCGCGGCGCTGAGGACCTCGTCGAAGGCTTCGAGCGCATGGCGCGTAAATGCGTGCATATTGGCGATGCGATCATCGCTGCCGGTTTCGAGCAGGCGGGTGTATTCGCCATCCGGACCGGCCATTGCGGCAACACTTGTGCCCGCCGCCGCGCCTGTCGGATGGGTCGAACCGCCGACCGAGCCGCTTTCCGCAAGGCCCCAGTCTGCGCCGAAATTGTCGCGGATCGCGCGCGCCTGAAGGAGAGCATAAGGCTCGCTCGCCCCGCGCATCCCCTTATAGGCCTCGCGCGGCAGGTCGAACAAAACGTCGCGCGCTCTCAGAGAATAAACCACCCCGCCCCCGACGAAGAAGTCGAGCGCGCCGGGTACGGTCAAGAGGCTGGCAGCGATCATCCCACCAGTCGCGCCATCAGCCACAGCGACCTTCTCGCCACGTTCGCGCAGGCGTGCGGCGATGCTGGCGGCCAGAGGGTGCAGTTGCACTAGGGGATCGCTCATCCTGCCGCCTCCACGATGGCCGCCCAGCCCGCTTCGTCGATGACCTCGATGCCGAGCTCCTCGGCCTTCTTAAGCTTCGACCCAGCCCCCGGCCCCGCAACCAGCAGGTCGGTTTTCGCGCTAACGCTGCCCGCCGCCTTTGCGCCGAGCCGTTCGGCCTGCGCCTTGGCTTCGTCGCGGCTCATGGTTTCAAGCTTGCCGGTGAAGACCACCGTCTTGCCCGCAACTGGGCTGTCCAGCGTTTCGACCTCGTAGCGCGGCGGATTGGTCTCGCTGAGGATATCTTCCCAAACCGCGACATTGTGCGGTTCGTGGAAGAAGTCGCCCAGCGCCTCGACTACGCTCGACCCGATCCCGTCGATGGCGGTAATTTCTGCAGCGGCGTCCTCGTCCCCGGCCCGAGCCTTTTCGGCCAGTTCGCGCACGGCGGGTAGCGTGTGAAAGCTCTTCATCAGGTCGCGCGCGGTGACTTCTCCGACATGGCGAATGCCCAGACCGAATAGCAGCCGCGCCGCATCCGGCTCGCGGCGATTCTCCACAGAAGCCAACAGGTTATCCACAGACTTGTCCTGCCACCCCTCCAGCGCGAGTATCTCTTCGCGCCGATCCTTGAGACGGAAGATGTCCGCCGGGCTTTCGAGCCAGCCGAGCGCGAAGAACTGCGCGATGGTCTTCGCCCCGAACCCGTCGATGTCGAGCGCCTTGCGGCTGACGAAGTGCTCCAGCCGCTGCGTGCGCTGTGCGGGGCAGATCAGCCCACCGGTGCAGCGCACATCGACTTCGCCTTCTTCCGCGACGGCTTCGCTGTCGCATCGGGGACAGTGGTCGGGGAATTCGTAAGCCTTGCGCTTCGTGTCACGCGTCAGGTTCTCCACCACCTGCGGGATCACGTCGCCCGCGCGCTGGATCACCACGCGGTCGCCCGGACGCACGCCGAGCCGTTCGATCTCGTCGCGATTGTGGAGCGTCACGTTGGTGACCGTCACCCCGCCGACCAGCACCGGCGCAAGCCGCCCCACCGGTGTCAGCTTGCCCGTGCGCCCGACCTGAATATCGATCGCCTCGAGTGTCGTTTCCGCGCGCTCCGCCGGGAATTTGTGCGCGAGCGCCCAGCGCGGGGCTTTGCCAACCGAACCAAGGCGCTTTTGCCAGTCGAGCCGGTCGACCTTGTAGACCACGCCGTCGATCTCGTAATCGAGGTCCGGGCGTTCGCTCGCGATGATCTCGTAATGCGCGATCAGTCCGTCGACATCATCGACCCGCGCAAACAGCGGCGAGATGGGAAAGCCCCATTCGCGCAAGGCTTCGACCACCGCGCCTTGCGTGTCGCCCGGCACTTTCGAAGCCGCGCCCCAGCCATGCGCCCAGAACCGCAGCGGGCGTTTGGCGGTAACGCTCGCATCCTTCTGGCGCAGCGAACCGGCAGCGGCGTTGCGCGGATTGGCAAACAGCTTACCGCCCGCCTCTTCCTGCGCGGCGTTGAGCGCGGCGAAATCGGCGCGCGCCATGTATACCTCTCCGCGCACTTCGAAGATGTCGGGAACACCGGCCGGGAGTTCCTGCGGAATGTCCGGGATATGCGCGACATTCGGCGTAACGTCCTCGCCAACCTGCCCGTCGCCTCTTGTCGCGGCGCGCACCAGTTTGCCGTTCTCATAACGCAGCGAGCAGGACAGCCCGTCGATCTTGTCTTCCGCCGTGAAAGCGATGGACTCGCCTTCGGGCAGGTTGAGATAGCGCGCCACCCTCGCCACCCACTCGCCCATTTCCTCGGCGTTGAAGGCGTTGTCGAGGCTCATCATGCGAACCTCGTGCGTCACCTTCGACAGTGGCGAGGCGGTCGCGTGACCGACCTTCTGGGAGGGCGAATCGGGCCGCACCAGATGCGGAAATGCCGCCTCCAGCTCGGCGTTGCGCCGCACCAGCGCATCATATTCCTGATCGGTAATCTCCGGCGCGTCCTCCGCATGGTAGAGCCGGTCATGATGCGCGATCTGCTTCGCGAGCCGCATGAGTTCGTTCGCGGCGTCAGCTTCGGTCAAGTCGGTCGGTTCGGTGTTATCCATCGCCCGCCGCTATGCCCCAGAGGAGCCTATCGGAAAAGAGCGTTCGGGCCGTGCTGGCATCAACTGCCCCGGTTCAGGAAATCCACGAGATCCCGAGGCTTTCGATGATCCAGCCTTCGTGTGTGCGCCGCAGACGATAGCCATAACCTTCCGCTCCGAGATTGCCGTAAGTGCCTCCACCTTCCCCCTCGCAGGCCATCCCGGCACACGCGATGTTGGCATGGACGTAAATGGCGGGTTCGCCTGTCGTGGCGAGGACCACGCCCGGGCCTTCCCATCGACAAGCGTCTTCTTCGTGGACGTTGGCGAACCTGCCAACGAGGTTCGCAACGAGTCCCGCCTGCGCCTTCACGAGGCAGACGGGGCGTTCGGCGAAACCCTCCTGCGCGCGAAAGCGTTCTATGGTGTGAATGAACAACGCCTCGCGCGGACCGCTTGCCCCCTCGATGAGCATGGAGTCGATGGCGGTTGCGTTGCCAGCCATCTGGTTCACCTGATCCATGAAGGTTTCCTCCGGTGGCGCAGGCGGTATCGGTGGCGCAGCAGGAGGGATCTCTTTACCCTTAGGCTCCTCGGGCTGCGGCATGTCCGACGAATTCGGAGCACTCATCCGCTCGGCTCTTGGCGGGTCTACGATATCGGGTACCGGCAGGTATTCCGGCTCCTGCGAACACCCAGCGATTGCGAGCGCGAGAGCGGTGGCCGCAAGCGAACCCTTCACACCCCTTCCAGCAACCGATCCGCCTGTGCCCTTGCCTCGGGCGTGACTTCGGCGCCCGAAAGCATCCGCGCGATTTCCTCTTGCCGTCCTTTTGCATCGAGCAGCACGACGCTCGTCTTTGTCACGGTCCCGCTCGAAGCCTTGGCGATGAGATAGTGCATTCCCCCACGCGCCGCGACCTGCGGCGAGTGCGTGACCGCCAGCAATTGCCCTTCATTCGATGCAAGCCGCGCAAGCCGGTCGCCGATAGCCGAGGCGACCGCGCCGCCCACACCTCGGTCGATCTCGTCAAAGATGATCGTTGCCGCCCCGCCCTTCTCCGCCAGCGCCACTTTGAGCGCGAGGATGAAGCGCGACAGCTCGCCCCCAGACGCGATCTTGTTGAGGGGGGCGAAGTCGGCGCCGGGATTGGTCGCGATCAGGAATTCCGCGCTGTCCATCCCGCTCGCACCCCACTTGTCCTCGGGCAATTTGCCGATGGCGGTGAGGAAGCGTGCCGCGTCCAGCTTGAGCGGCGCAAGTTCGTTCGCCACCGCCTTGTCGAGCCGCTTGGCCGCCTTGATCCGCGCCTCGTGCGCCGCCTCCGCAGCCTTGAGATAGGCCTCGCGAGCTTCGTGCGCGGCGGCTTCGAGCGCGTCGAGCTGCGCCTCGCCGCCTTCGATGGAGTCGAGCCGTGCGCGCATGTCGCGCATCAGTTCGGGCAGAGCGTCGACCTCACAGCGATGCTTGCGGGCAAGCGCGCGCAGTTCGAACAACCGCGTTTCCGCCGCGTCGAGCGCCTGCGGATCGTGGACCAGCGCCTCCGCCGCCGATTCAAGCTTCTCCTCCGCCTCGCCCGCCTCGATCACGGCGCGATCAAGCGCGGCGAGCGCTTCGGCCAGCAGCGGGTGTTCGGGCGCGATCCGGTCGAGCTTGCGCGCCGCGACGCGCAAGGCGGCGAGCGGCGAATCCGACCCCTCCCAGACATGGCGAAGTTCTTCCAGGTCGCCGGCCAGCTTCTCGCCCTTTTGCATATCGGCGCGCTGTCCGGCGAGCCGCGCTTCCTCGCCTGCAACAGGCTCCAGCGCAGTGAGTTCAGCGAGATGCGCGATCAGCAGGTCCTGGTCGGCGCGCGCCTGCTCCACGGCATCGCGTGCCTCGGCCAATTGCGCCTCGGCTTTCGCCCAGCTGGCCCAGCGGCGTTGAAGCGTCGCGAGGTCAGTCCCGGCAAAGCGGTCGAGCAGAGCGAGGTGCCCGCGCGGATTGACCAGACCGCGGTCGTCATGCTGGCCATGCAGCTCGACCAGCGCAGGCGCGAGTTCGCGCAGCAAAGCGACGCTGGCAGGCTGGTCGTTGATATAGGCCTTCGACCCGCCATCGGCCTTTACCTGCCTGCGAATGATCAGCGGCTCGCCCGGTTCGATCTCGAGGTCGGCGTCGTCCAGCGCACTGGCAATCGTGTCGGGCAAGGCTGCGAATTCGAAGCTGGCCGTGACGCTCGCCTTGGGCTCTCCGCTGCGGACCAGCGACGTCTCCGCCCGGTCACCTAGCACCAGCCCCAGCGCATCCAGCAGGATCGACTTGCCCGCCCCCGTCTCGCCCGTGAGCACGCCGAGCCCGCGCGCGAAATCGAGGTCCAGTGCCTCGATCAGGACGATGTTGCGTATGGAAAGCCGGGTGAGCATGGTGCATTGTCTAACCGCTCGCCCGCGCCCCGTCACGTATCGCGCACGCATTTCACCCCGCACATGTGAACACGATTGCGGAAAAATCGGCAGAGCGGCTAATGCAGTGCGAAATCAGGAGGCCACGATGGCGATAATCAGGGCAATTCTCTTTGCGGCGGTCGGGCTGGCGGTGCTGGGTGCGGCAGGCTTTTTCGCGCTCGGCCAGTATTCCAAGAGCGGATCGGCGCCGGGTCTGGTGGACGGCGCTCTGGCGCCCTGCCCCGACAGCCCCAATTGCGTGTCGAGCGAAGCGGCGACCGTGGCAGAGAAGAAAGTCGCCGTGCTGCTTCCGGAATACTGGGACGCGCTGCCTGGTGTGATCGCGGAAATGGGCGGAGAGGTCACGCAGGCGGGTGATGACTACATCGCGGCGGAGTTCACCTCCGCGACCATGGGCTTTGTCGATGACCTTGAGCTGCGCCGCACCGAAGGCGCGGTGCATGTACGCTCCGCTTCTCGGGTGGGCTATTCGGATGCGGGAGTTAATGCGGCACGCGTCGCAACGCTAAGGGAGGCGGTGTTTCAGTCCAATCCTTGGGTCGGTCACGTAAGTTGAAGAGCGCGATACCTCGGCGGCGAGAGCCGCCAAAAGGGCGACCGCACGCAGCGGGCGAAGCTATGATGCGCGTTTAGCGAGGACGCAGGTGCTCAGGCACCTGCGAACGACTAAGATGCCGTGACGCCCGCAGCGTGATCCTCAACCAGTTCGAAGGCCTTTTCGTACCATTCACTGCCCGGATAGTTGGCGCCGAGCACGGCGGCATATTTCACCGCCTCTTCAGGTATCCCGAGTGCCAGGCTGCTTTCGGTCAGGCGGTACAGCGCCTCGGGCGCGTGACTGGTGGTGGCGAAATCGTCGACCACATTGCGAAAGCGCAGCTGCGCGGCGAGCCAGCGGCCCGAACGCTGGTAGAAGCGCCCGATCTCCATTTCCTTGCCCGCAAGGTGATCGGCCACAAGGTCAAGCTTGAGTCGCGCATCGGCAGCATATTCGGTCTGCGGGAAGCGGCGGTTGACCTCACGCAGAGCAGACTGCGCCTGCTCGGTGATCGACTGGTCGCGGTTCACGTCGCTGATCTGCTCGTAATAGCTGAGCGCGATCAGATAATAGGCGTAAGGCGCGTCCTTGTTGCCGGGGTGGATCGACAGGAAGCGCTGCGCGTTCTGGATCGCCTTGTTGTAGTCGCGCGCGATGTAATAGCTGAAGGCGCTCATCAACTGCGCACGCCGCGCCCAAGGCGAATAAGGGTGCTGGCGCTCGACCTCGTCGAACAGCACGGCGGCGAGCTGCGTATTGCCCTGATCGAGACGGCGCTGCGCCTCGGCATAGAGCGATTCCACGTCGCGCGCGACGAAGGCAACGTCTTCGTCGGCGGAACCGCCGCCACAAGCGGCAAGGGTTGCAAATGCAGCGCCCATCAGGGCGGCGCGCGACAGGCGGGTGGTGAGCTTGGTCGTCATATCGCCAAGCCTATAGCCAGCGCTGCACTGAACGCCAAGTGAAGCTGTGCAGGAGGATGCGAACAAAATGCACTGATGAATGGTACGCGCGGTAGGTGTCGCCTTTAACCACGTTCTTTGCAGATACGATCATGCTGGGCGAGATACGCCACGCGGGCGAGCAGCGCAGGGTCGCGTTTTGCCGCAAAACCAAAGGAATGGACTGCATGTTCGCACGCATTGCCAAGGATGAAAGTGGAGCCACCGCGATCGAATACGGCTTGATAGCCGCGCTCATCTCGCTCGCAGCGGTCATCGCCTTCGTTGATCTCGGCCTGAGTCTGACAGGGATATTTGAAACCCTGACACGCTGGTTGGGCGGCTAGATCACTGCCCGGGCATCTGAGAACGAGACGCGACATTGGTGCCAGGGTGAACATGTCAGCCCTGACAATCGGCCATTATCCGGATCGCTCTAACCAATTATTAGGCGATGACCGCTAGTCGCGTTTTATGAGTGGTTTCAAGAAGTTCGTCGCACGATACGCGATTCCCGACGTGGCATCCGACATTCGCGACGAATTCGTGATCCATGCCGCTCAGGATGTGCAGAGAAACGCCCGCTGGCTATTCTTCTTCCTGTTCCTGACCACTCCCCTCGCGATCTTGGCAGGCAATCCCGATGTGCCTTGGTTGGTTCGGATCGGAATGCCGATCGCCATGGGGACCTACTGCCTTCTTGGCTTTTTGATGCTGCTGCGACCGATCGATTTCGCGAGCAAGCCCAAAGCTGCCGCGCATTACCTCGTCGACAGTTCTATCTCGAGTTGTTTCGGGGCGATCATCTGTTCCACGTGGTGTGTGCTGAGCTGGCTCTACGCCCCGGTCGACGACCGGCTGCAATTCCCGATCATTCTTGTGATGGGCGCTCTGGCAACGGCCTATTGCCTATCCAACGTTCGCATCGGTGCGATTGCAAATCTGGTAATCGACCTTGTGCCGATTTCCCTGCTGCTCCTCATGAGCGGAAGGATGCTGGATTTTGCCGCGGGGTGCAGCCTGCTGCTGGCCGGACTGTTTCAGCTTCACATGATCAGGACGCACCAGCGCCATGTTCTGGAATTGTTGGCCGTCAAGAAGCTGAACCGGGAACTTGCACTGACCGATCCGCTCACCGGGATACTCAATCGGCGCGCCTTGCAGGACTTTTCCGAAGCCCTTTACGGCGATGATGCGCCCGCCCGGTTGCTCTTGATCGACATCGACAAGTTCAAGAGAATCAACGACAGCTTCGGTCACGACGTCGGGGATGAAGTGCTGGTCACAGTCGCCCAGATCATCGACAAATTCAGCGGCAACAACATCAGCGCCGCGCGCCTTGGAGGCGAAGAGTTTGCCGTCTTGGGCACAGATAAGGATTTGCCTGCGGCGAAGGCCATCAAACTGCTAGCTGATGTGCGCGAGGCCGAAATGCCGCATGGCGGGAAAGTGACAGTGAGCATCGGCATCGCCGAAGGATGGCTCAACAGTAACGCCGACTGGCAAAGCCTTTACGCCCGCGCCGACGCGGCGCTTTACGAAGCCAAGAACACCGGACGTAACCGCATCTGCCATACAGACGAGGTCGAGTCTGAAGTGGATGAAGGGCACGCAGACGCCCGTCCAGCCGACACTCGCGCAGCCTAAACGGCTACTCCTCGCCCATCCTCAGCGCAGCAATAAAAGCTTCTTGCGGGATGCTCACGTTTCCGTACTCCCGCATCCGCGCCTTGCCCTTCTTCTGCTTTTCGAGCAGCTTTTTCTTGCGGGTGATGTCGCCGCCATAGCACTTGGCGGTCACGTCCTTGCGCAGGGCGGCGATGGTTTCGCGGGCTATGATCTTGCCGCCGATGGCGGCCTGGATCGGGATCTTGAACAGGTGGCGCGGGATGAGGTCTTTCAGGCGCTCGCACATGCCCCTGCCCCGCTCCTCGGCGACGGAGCGGTGGACGATCAGGCTTAGCGCGTCGACCGGCTCGTTGTTGACGAGGATGTTCATCTTAACGAGGTCGCCTTCGCGCAGGCCGATCTGTTCGTAGTCGAAGCTGGCATAGCCGCGCGAGATCGACTTCAGGCGGTCGTAGAAGTCGAACACCACCTCGTTCAGCGGCAATTCGTAGGTCACCTGAGCGCGGCCGCCGACATAGGTCAGGTCGGTCTGGATACCGCGCCGGTCCTGGCACAGCTTGAGGATCGAGCCGAGATAGTCGTCGGGGGTGTAGATCACCGCCTTGATCCACGGCTCCTCCACCACATCGATGCGATTGACGTCGGGCCAGTCGGCGGGGTTGTGGATGTCGATCGTCTGCGCATCTTCGGTCTTCGACTTGGACAGGTGGACGCGGTAGACCACCGACGGCGCGGTGGTGATAAGGTCGAGGTCGTATTCCCGGCTAAGGCGCTCCTGGATGATCTCGAGATGGAGCAGGCCCAGGAACCCGCAACGAAAGCCGAAGCCCAAGGCGGCGGAGCTTTCCATTTCGAAGGAGAAGGAGGCGTCGTTGAGGCGCAGCTTTCCGATGCTCTCGCGCAGCTTTTCGAAATCGGCGGCATCAACCGGGAAGAGACCGCAGAAGACGACGGGCTGCACTTCCTTGTAGCCTTTCAGCGGAGCCTCTGCGCCGTTCTTGACCGTGGTGATGGTGTCGCCGACGCGGGCCTGTTCGACTTCCTTGATCTGCGCGGTGATGAAGCCGATCTCGCCGGGGCCGATTTCGGGCAGGTCGACGCGCTTTGGCGTGAAGGCGCCGACGCGGTCGATTAGGTGCTGCGTACCGCCCTGCATGAAGCGGACGTTCAGCCCCTTGGTCAGCACGCCATCGATGACGCGCACGAGGATAACGACGCCGAGATAGGGGTCGTACCATGAATCGACGAGGCTTGCCTTGAGCGGGGCGTCGCGTGTGCCACCGGGCGGAGGGATGCGCGCGACAATGGCTTCGAGAACATCCTCGATCCCGATGCCCGACTTGGCGGAGGTGAGGACGGCGTCCGATGCGTCGAGGCCGATGATGTCCTCGATCTCGGCCTTGACCTTCTCGGGTTCTGCGGCGGGCAGGTCGATCTTGTTGATGACGCTGACGATCTCGTGGTCATGCTCGATCGACTGATAGACATTGGCGAGCGTTTGCGCCTCCACGCCCTGCGCCGCGTCGACCACCAGCAGGGCGCCTTCGCACGCGGCGAGGCTGCGGCTGACTTCGTAGGCGAAGTCGACGTGGCCGGGCGTGTCCATAAGGTTGAGCTGGTAGGTCTCGCCATCCTTGGCCGTGTAATTGAGCCGCACGGTCTGGGCCTTGATGGTGATGCCGCGCTCACGCTCGATATCCATGTTATCGAGGATCTGCTCCTTCATCTCGCGCAGGGTGAGACCACCGGTGAACTGGATGAGCCGATCGGCAAGCGTGGACTTGCCGTGATCGATGTGCGCGATGATGCTGAAGTTGCGGATCTTGGAAAGGTCGGTCATTTGACAGCGCATCTAGCGCCGCGACGCGGCCATGTCATTCGCGAAAATTGCAATCGGGCTTTGCGCTTCAGGCCGCTTCGTATTTCGCCGTCGGGGAATAGGCGAATTGCGGGATTCCTCCCGACTCGCCAAGTCCGCCGCCTGGCATAGCGTTGTAGCTGCCGGGGGCCAGTGCTGCGAGAGGTGCGCCAGCCGAAGCTAATGCATAGGGGCTGACGCGATTGCGGGTGCACAGACCGCCCGATCCGTCATCGACCAGCGTCTCCTCGAATTCGAGCCCCTGCGTGTCGCCATTGCTGCGGGTGACGGTGGCGACGGCAAGCTGCCCGCCACCGAGGTCCACCACGAATTGCGTCCCTTTCGGCACATCGGCAAGACCCTGAATGAGCGCGCCGGTACGCGACAGGTTGCGCAGCACCACTTCGTAGGAATGGTCGTCGTGGATGACATGGATCCGGCGGAATACCGTGCGGCGCTTGGACCGCTTGATGCGGTCGCCCGACGGAGCAATTTTCCAGCTTTCGCCCGTCAGTTCGGCCTCGACCGCTTCACGCGACACTGGGTCGGAATAGATCGGGCCTTCCATGCGCTTTACGCCACAGGTCTTGAGCCGCTCGAACAGGTCGGTGCTCTCGATCCCGTTGGCTATCGTGTCCATGTCGAGCGCACCGGCCAGCGCGACGATAGCGCGGATCAGGCCAAGTTCGTCGGTGTCGTGTTTTTGTGCCTCGACGATCAGGGTTTCGTCGATCTTGATCGTGTCGAACGGCGCGCGTCGCAGATAGGCGAGCGAGGAGTAGCCCGAGCCGAACTCGTCGAGGGTGAGGCGCACGCCGAGCTTGAACAACTGGGCAAGCGTCCGGTCGACTGCATTGGTGTCGCCAAAGAAAACTGCTTCGCTGACTTCCAGCTCGAGCCGTTGCGGGGGCAGGTCTTCGGCTTCGAGCGCTTCGGCAACGGTTTCGACAAAGCCGTCCGACGCAAAAAGCGGCACGGGCACGTTCACGGCTACGCTCACGGTGTCCGGCCAGTTTGCAGCGTGCGCACAGGCCTCGCGGATTGCCCAGCCTCCGACCTCCACGACCTGATTGGAGCCATCGAGGATGGAAGCAAACTCCTCCTCGTCGATCTCCCCGCGCTGTTCGTGCTGCCAGCAGATATGGGCTTCGAGGCTGCGCACCGTTTCGGTAGCGGCATCGACTATGGGTTCATATTTGAGGAACAGTTGATTCTCACGCACCGCATCGCCGAGGCTCTCTTCGAGCCGGCGGCGGAAAATGGCCTCGTTCTCCAGTTCGCCCGAGAAGAAGCGGTATTGCCCGCGTCCGCCGTTCTTCGCAGCATAAAGCGCGAGGTCGGCCGATTTGACGATCTCGTCGACCGTGACCCCGTCATGCGGAGCAACGGCGATGCCGACCGAGCAACCGATGACGCAGCGCCCCTCTTCCAGCGTATATGGCTGCTTGAGCATGGTGATGATCTTCAGCGCGATCTCGCCCAGTTCGCCGCGATCGTCGAGGTCGGGCAGCATCACCTGAAATTCGTCGCCGCCCAGACGCCCGATCTCGCATTCAACTTCGATCGAGCGCCGCAGCCGGTCGGAAACCTGCTTGAGCAGTTCGTCACCCGCAGCATGTCCGAGCGTGTCGTTGACGTGCTTGAACTTATCCAGATCCAGCATCATGATCGCGCAATTACGCTTCGCAGCCTTGAAAGCCGTCAGCGTGTTCTCGATCAGGTGCTTCATCCGATGGCGATTTGAGAGGCCGGTAAGCGAATCGTATTTCGCCAGGCGCGCGGTTTCCTCTTCGCGGTGATATTCGTCGGTGATGTCCGCACCGGTGCCACGGAAGCCGACGAAATTCTCGCCGTCGAATGCTGGTCGCCCCGAAAGGCGCAGGACCGCACCCTCCGGTCGCTTTTCAGCGCGGACTGCAAAGCCGGAAAAAGCCTTGTGCGCGCCGAGCATGAGGGACAGCGACTTGCTGCGCCCGTCACGGTCCGCCGACACAAAAACGCTTGCCAGCGGGCGACCCAGCAGATCGGCGAGCGGCAGGTCGATACGATCGGCAATCGTCGCGCTGAGATAGGTTAGGTTGCCATTTTTGTCGCTGGCCCAGAACCAGCCGAGGCCCGACTGCTCGAGCTCGTCGAGCATGGCGAGCTTCTCGCCGTCGGACATCGCACTTGGAGCGGTTTCCGAGCGCGGCGCTCTCTTCGATGACAAGAAACCCTTAAGGGGCATCCTGGACTTACCTCTTCATCAATCGGGTGCTCAGCGGTTTTGCGAGCTTCCCAAGACATAAATCTGGTTGGTTATTTTTTAGATAAGATTTTTCGTTAACGTGCCGGAATACAAGGGGCTTCGCTGCGCGAAAGTGGCCCTTAGTTCTTGCCGATTTCCACTTCCATGAACGCCCGTGGTGCGGACCGGACAGAGGTGACCGCGGCGACGGAATCGTTGTCGAGGGCACCAAGAGGGCGGCCTGCGGCTTCGATCTGATAGGGCGAAACGCGGTGGCGGGTGCAAAGCCCTCCTCCACCATCGCTGATCAGCGGAGTTTCGAATTCGATCCCCTGCCTGAACCCATCGGAGCGGCGCACGCTGGCAACGGCAAGCTGCCCGCCGCCCAGATCGAGAACGACATCGGTTCCCACCGGTACGTCGAGCAATCCCTCGACACGCGCGCCGGTCTTCGAGATGTTGCGCAGGAACACGTTGTAGCGGCTGTCCCCGTGGATGAGGCCGACCTTGCGGAATTCGGTCCGGCGTTCAGAACGGAAGCGCTCAGGCCCGAGCGGCTCGAATTCCAGTTCCTTTCGCTCGAAACGTTCGAGCAGTTCGTCAATCCTCATCGCACTCGAGAAGATGAAGCCTTGAAGATAATCGGCACCATGGCACTTGATCACTTCAAGTTCGTCCTTGGTCTCCATGCCTTCGGCAACGGTTTCCATGCCGAGCGCCTTTGCCATGCTGACGATCGCAGCGACCAACGCCCCATTATTCGTATCCGGGGCAGTGCAGCCGCGCACGAAGCTCTGGTCGATCTTGAGTTTGTCGAACGGCGCATCTCGCAAATAGCTGAGCGAGGAATAGCCCGTTCCGAAATCGTCGAGAGCGAGGCGTACCTTGAGCTTCTTGAGTCTCTGAAAAACGTCCAGAGCATGTTCGAGATCGCCGACGAAAACGCTTTCAGTGATTTCGAGTTCGATCCTCGACGGGTCGATCTGCGCTTTTGAGATGGTTTTCTGCACCGACTGCACAAAATCAGCCGATGCAAATTGGATCGGCGAAACGTTCACTGCGGCCCGGATTTCGGGCGGGCATTTGGCGAGGTGATTGCACACCTCCATCAAGATCCATTCGCCGATCTCGGTGATAATGCCCAGCTCTTCGGCAACCGGTATGAAATCCGCCGGCGATATCCGCCCGCGTTCCGGGTGATCCCAGCGCAGCAGCGCTTCGAGACAGGCGACCTTGTGCGTACCGGAATCGACGATGGGCTGGTACTCGACCACGAATTGGTCGTTGGCCAATGCGTCTTGCAAACCGTCTTCGAGCTCCTGCCGGAACGTGGCCCTGTTGCTCAACTCACTTGAATAAAAGCGATAAGTGCCCCGCCCGGAATCTTTGGCAGCGTAGAGGGCGAGATCGGCGGCCTTGATCAGTTCGCTAGCCTCGACTCCGTCATAAGGAGCGATGGCGATACCGACCGAGCATCCGATGATCGCCCGCGACCCTTCGATCGAATAGGGCTGGGAAAGCATCTGCACCACGCGCTTGGACAGGTCGGCCAGTTCGCCGCGATCTTCGATGTCGGGGAGGATGATCTGAAACTCGTCTCCTCCCAACCGGCCGATTTCCCCGCGATGCGAGAAAATCTTCTTGATCCGCTCCGCCACCTGCTTGAGCAACTCGTCGCCGGCCGGGTGGCCGAGCGTGTCGTTCACTTTCTTGAATTGGTCGAGGTCTAACAGCAGGACCGCGCAGGACCGTTTCGACTGGCGAAAGACGGCCAGAGTCTGCTCGATCTGGTGCGACATGCGCAACCGGTTAGCTAATCCCGTAAGCGAATCGTATTGCGCAAGGCGCTCGGAAGCACGCGATTTCTCGAGGGATTC
Source organism: uncultured Erythrobacter sp. (assembly GCA_947494705.1). Taxonomy (GTDB): domain Bacteria; phylum Pseudomonadota; class Alphaproteobacteria; order Sphingomonadales; family Sphingomonadaceae; genus Erythrobacter. Next base: position 652,427 of record CANLVN010000003.1, on the reverse strand, counting down.
CGTGATGTCACGCGCAGTACCGTGATATCCCAGAAACTTGCCGTTAGAACCCAGGCTGGGGCTCGCGGATATTTCCCACCACGTTTCGCAGCTGGCTTTGAGCACTTTGACATTGAGCCGGGATATCGGGCTGTGAGAGGCAAGTCGGAACTTGAGTGAGCGCGCCGCTCCGCCGGCATCGTCGCTCTCGCGCGTGTCGAGAAGCGTCGCGATTTCAGAGCCGATAACTTCCGAGGCGTCGAGGCCGATGGCGCCAAGTGCATGATCCGACAGGTACGTGATCCTTCCCTGTTCGTCGCTTTCCCAGAACCATTCGAGATCGGCCTTTTCCAAACCCGCAAGCAGTTTCGCACGGCGATCGGCATCGAGCCGATGAGTGTTGCGTCGCTCGCTCCGATGAGCCCCGCGCGTCGATGCTGAAATTTTGGAGAGCAGCCCGCTCATTGGAACCCCGTGCGTATACAATTCGATTACAGCCCATAGGCGGAAACTTGTGAAAGAAGCGCTAACTAACGCAGGATTCGGGGCTTGGGCGCTTCTATTACGCGGCTTGCAACCCGACGATTAGCAAGTCATTGATACTCAGCAGAACCAGGCAAGATCACGCAAAGATGATCCCGGAATTGGAGAGAATATGGCTGACGGCAAAGTAAGGCTCGAAAACGAAGCGGCGCAATCGACCAACGCGCTCGGGCCCCTCGTCGGGGTGGCTCGGGAGGACTTCGTCGGAGCGGTTGCATTGCTGCTTCGCGAAACCGCATCCGACCCGGGCAAGGTCTTCAAGCATGCGCGCGCGATGGGCGAAGACATGGTGAAAATCATGACCGGCAAGAGCGATCTGGCGCCCGATCCCAAGGACAAGCGCTTCATGGACCCGGCCTGGCAGTACAACCCGTTCTTCCGCGCTGGCGCGCAATATTACCTCGCGGTCCAGAAGGGAATGAACAGCTGGCTGACCGAGCTGGAACTCGACGAGCTGGAGCGCAACCGCGCCAATTTCATTGCCAATATCATCCTCGACAGCCTCGCGCCGACCAACACCCTCGCCGGCAACCCGGCAGCGCAGAAGCAGGTCATCAATTCCGGCGGACTCAGCCTCATCAAGGGCCTTCAGAACGCCTATAACGACATCGTCCATAACAAGGGCATGGTTAGCCAGGTCGACAAACGGCCCTTCAAGCTTGGCGAGAACATCGCGACTTCAAAGGGGAACGTCGTCCATCGCACCGAGATGTTCGAGCTGATCCAGTACGCGCCGACCACCGACGAGGTGTACGAAATCCCGCAGCTCACGATCCCGCCGCAGATCAACAAGATGTATATCAACGACCTTTCTCCCGAGAAGTCGATCATCAAGTGGCAGCTCGACAACGGCATCCAGACCTTCGTCATCTCCTGGCGCAACCCGTCCAAGGAACAGGGCCGCTGGGACATGGCGGATTACATTGCGAGCTGCGAGGAAGCGCTTGCGATTGTCTCGGAAATCAGCGGGTCCAAAAAGGTGAATGTCTCGGCCGGGTGTTCCGGGGGGCAGACCGCCGCAGTGCTGGCCTCGAAACTGGCAGCGACCAAGAACGATATCCTCGGAACGCTCACGCTGATGGTTTGCGTGCTGCACCCCAAGGACACCGATATCGAGGCGGGCGCGCTGGTCAGCGAGAACGGGATGCAATTAGCCCGGCAGCGTGCAGCTAAAAAGGGAGTCATCAAGGCGGACGACCTCGCACGCGGCTTCGCGTGGCTCAGGCCCAATGATCTCATCTGGAATTACGTCATCAACAACTACCTGCTCGGCATGGATCCGCCGGCATTCGACGTGCTTTACTGGAATTCCGATGCCACCAACCTGTCGGCCAGCCTGATGGGCGATTTCCTGACGCTTTACGAGACACTCGCTTTCTCCACTCCGGGAACGGTCGAGATGGCCGATCACACGATCGACCTGACCAAGGTGACCGCCGATCTCTTCATCCTCGGCGGCGTCACCGACCATATTACTCCGTGGAAAGCTACTTATCGTTCGACGCAGCTGTTCGGCTCCAAGGACGTTACCTACGTGTTGTCGCAGTCGGGCCACATGCAGGCTATCCTCAACCCGCCGACAAATCCCAAGGCGAAATATTTCGTCCAGAAAAAGAAGGGCAAGCTTCCCCCTACCGCCGACGAGTGGCTGCAAGGGACCGAAGAGGTAAAGGGCAGCTGGTGGCCGTTCTGGATCGAGTGGATACAGGACCGCGCCGGCGAAAAGGTCGCCGCGCCCGAAACTGTGGGCAGCAAGGCCTATCCCGCACAGGAAAGCGCCCCCGGACTCTACGTAGTCGAGGAAGTCTGATAGCTACCGGCTGGAAAGAAGCTTATGGGAGGCACGTGTCGCAAGGGATCTGCGTCATGTACCTCCCACCCGATCGAAACCCCGACCGCATGAATCAAGGACAAGTCGAAGCATGAGCGATCCGATGAAAACCGCGACTGTTACGATGGAAGAAGTTGGCGGTCGGACGCTACGGACTGCGTGCTGGAGGCTCGATGAACCTTCCGAGCACCTGCCCATCCTGTTCTTCAACGGAATCGGCGCGAATATCGAGGCGGTGGCACCGCTGGCAGAAGCCCTGCCCGAGCGCGCCTTCATCATGTTCGACATGCCCGGCGTGGGCGATTCGCCCGACCCGGTGGTCCCGTACAATCCCTTCACGATGAGCTGGACCGCCGCGAAGCTGCTCGACAAGCTCGGGATCGGCGATGTGGACGTGATGGGGATCAGCTGGGGCGGCGGCATGGCACAGCAATTCGCGATGCAGAATGCGAACCGCGTGCGCCGCGTCGTCCTGATCGCGACCAGTGCCGGCATGTTGATGATGCCGGGCAGTCCGAAGGCGCTGACAAAGATGGCCAATCCGCGCCGCTATGTCGATCCGGACTACATGATCAAGAACTTCGAGACGCTTTACGGCGAAGGCTTGAAGAATGCTGACAACAAGAGCGGGCACATGTCGCGCCTGAAACCACCCTCCCCGCGTGGTTATATGTATCAGTTGCTTGCGATGCTCGGCTGGACGAGTGCGCCTGCACTTCCTTTCCTCCTGAAGCAGGAAACGCTCATTCTGATGGGCGATGACGACGCGATCGTGCCGCTGGCGAATGGCAAGTTCCTCGAAATGCTGATCCCCAACAGCGAATTGAAGATCATGCGAGGCGGCGGGCACCTGTTCCTGCTCAGCCACAAGGACGAATGCGTCGATGCCATGCGATCCTTCCTCGACCGGCCCGGTTCCGCAGAAGCGGAAGCCGCCTGAACCTTTCGCATAACTTCGCCGACCTTCGCGCCGCGACGCTCTCGCACAGTCTGGCTCGCGCAGTCTGGACAGTGCCAACTTGTTTCGACATTCTCTTCCGTGAGGAGAGAAATCATGGCGAACTACGATCTGATCATTCGCGGCGGCACCATCGTGGATGGCAGCGGAGCGGAAAGATTTACGGGCGATGTCGCGGTCAAGGACGGCTTGATTGCGGCGGTGGGCACTGTCCAGGGCGACGCATCCCGCGAGATCGACGCGAGCGGAAAAATCGTCGCGCCCGGCTTCGTCGACATTCATACCCATTATGACGGTCAGGCGACTTGGGATCAGGAAATGGCGCCCTCCAGCTGGCACGGTGTCACCACGGTCGTGATGGGCAATTGCGGGGTCGGCTTTGCGCCTGCCAAGCCCGACCGCCACGAATGGCTCATCAGCCTGATGGAAGGGGTCGAGGACATTCCCGGCACCGCGTTGGCCGAAGGCATCACGTGGGATTGGGAGACATTCCCCGAATATCTCGACGCGCTGGAGAAACTCCCGCGTACGGTCGATATCGGCACGCATGTCCCGCACGGCGCGGTCCGCGCCTATGTGCTTGGCGATCGCGAACAGCCGGGTGCGGTGCCGACAGAGGATGACATTGCCGAGATGAGCCGCATCGTCGAGGAAGGCGTGCGCGCCGGAGCACTGGGTTTCTCGACATCGCGCACCGTGCTGCACAAATCGGTCGAAGGAGAGCTTGTTCCCGGCACCACCGCCACCGCCGACGAACTGGTTGCCATCGGTCATGCAATGGGGCGCGCCAAGTCGGCGGGCGGCCACGCGGTGTTCGAAATGGCGAGCGACCTTCAGCGCGACTGGAACGAGTTCGAATGGATGGGCAAGCTCAGCCGCGAGGCGGGCGTGCCGGTCACTTTTGCCGCGCTCCAGAGCATCGCCAAGGAACTGTCCCTGGAAGAACAGATCAGCGAAATGCGCGCCGAGAATGACAATGGCGCGAATATCGTCGCCCAAATCGCGCTGCGCGGCAACGGGATCATCATGGCGTGGCAGGGTACGGTGAACCCCTTTGTCTATCGCCCCAGCTGGCAGGCCATCGCGGATCTCCCGTGGGACGAGCAAAAGGCGAAACTGCTCGATCCGGACTTCAAGGCGCAGCTCCTGTCCGAAGCGAACGACTATTCCGAGGCCCCGCAAGACATCCTTCCCGTCGTCATGGTCGTCACGCAAGGGTGGGCGATGCAGTACGAGATGGACCCGGACTTCGACTACGAACCCGATGCCAGTGCCAGCGTGAACGCACGCGCCCAGGCGGCAGGGGTCGATCCCCAGGAATATGCATATGACATGCTGTGCCGCGAGGATGGGACCGGGTTCATCTACCTGCCGATCCTCAATTATGCCGACGGCAATCTGGACTTTCTCCATCCGCTCCAGCACGCCGATGACACCGTCAATTCCCTGTCCGATGGCGGCGCGCATTGCGGGACGATCTGCGACGCGGCTTCACCCACTTTCATGCTCGAACATTGGGTGAAGAGCCGCAAGCGGGGCGATCGCATCGCGCTGGAGAACGCGATCAAGCGCCAGTGCCGCGACACCGCCGTGCTTTATGGCCTCGAGGACCGCGGGCTGATCGCGCCGGGCTATCTCGCGGACCTCAATGTGATCGACATGGACGCGATCAAGCTTGGACGACCGTGGCTCGCCTTCGACCTCCCTGCTGGCGGCAAGCGCCTGTTGCAGAAGGCGGAAGGCTATGTCGCGACGATCAAGAGCGGCGTCGTTACCTTCGAAAACGGCAAGTGGACCGGCGAGACACCCGGCGGACTGCTTCGCGGACCTCAGCGCGCGCAGCTGGCCGAGGCGGCGGAGTGATCAGCCGCTAGGGCTCGATCACGATCCCCTTGGCCGGGTCGATATTCCCGCCAACCATCTCGACATAGGTCGCGCGCGCGGCGTCCAGGCCCTTGCGGGTCTCGATGGTGATCGCGCCGTCAACCTCTTGGAGGAAATTGTGCCAGCTTTCGGCGACCATTTGACCGGCTTTTTCGGGCCCGTGTTCCTTGAACAGGGCGACCGCATGGTCGGGGGCGAAGAACAGGGTTGGCTTGGGTCCGGGCAGGTCGCCATCCTGTTTCAAACTCGATCGCGCCTCGATATGGGTGGCGCCGACGAGGCAGGAATATTGGAGCGTTCTGCCGAAATGCTCGTGCAGCTTGCCCAGCACTTCTGCGTTGCCCGCGAAATCGACGCTTACGCCGTCCTTGATCGCGAGAAGGCCGATTTCATCATAGGTATAGGCCTTGTCGTAAAGACCTGTTTCCTCGACGAAATCCACATTCGATTCCGATGTCAGTCCAATCCGCTTGATGTCGGGCGAATTCTTCTTTGCGACGCTTGCGAGGCTCATCGCGGTCTTTGAGGAAGCACTGGTCAGGATCACTTCCGCGGCGCCGAACCATTTTTCGTTGCGCATGAAATATTCGATCAGGAACCCGGTCTTGAACAACGGTCCATAGATCATCCGCTCGGCTTCCTTGGCCGGGTCATGCTCCGGATCGGCGGCGAGGCGTGTATACTGGTTGTAGATCGGGCTCATTGGCTGCCGGTGCTCGGCCACATCGGTGAAGCCGCCTTCACTGACCTTGCCCGGAATGACGTCGAGATGGCTCGCCATCGGCAGGTAGCCGTAAACCCGCTCGCCCACGGCGATCTCGTCCGAGTTGCTCTCGATAACCTTGGCATGGCCCCACATCGGGACGATGCCCTTCCCCTCCGTGGCGTCTCCCTTGGGCGGGAAGAAGTTCCAATAGCCGAAACCATCGCCCACCGCCGCATAGGTGATGTTGTTCGCCGTGACCGAAAAGCTCTCCACTTCCAGCCGCACCGCATTTTCAGCGAGCACGCCCAGTTCGGTTTCGACCAGTTCGGCCTCTGCAATCGCGTCCTTGCGGACTTGGACTTGGGTAAGGGTCATCGAAGGCACTCTCCTCTTTGGCGAAAAGGCCTAGCGAAAACGGTCAGCGCTGCACAGAGCTTGCGGACCGATCATTGAACTATTGGTCGGGTTCACCGCGCGACCCACCGGAGGCCTCGCGCTCGACTTCGACAAGCGCGCTTTGCGCGAATTGGAGGCGGCTGCCGAAAGAACGCATGCGGATCGTGCAATTCTGCGCGATCTGGGCGGAATTGCCAGCGCGATAAACCAGATAGCGTTCCGCCAGCGCCTCACCCACGTTTAGCCCACGCTGCGCTTCGTAGCGGCCAATGAAATAGGTGAATGCGCTGGTCAGCCCGGTGCGGTTGTCGGGCGTCATGCTGGCGTCCATCTCCGCCATCAGGGCTCCGATGTAGAGCGCACAGTCCAGGTCATCCTCTGGCGTGAAGCCGGGCTCATAATCATCCTGAGCCGCCAGCGGGGCGCTGGCCAGTGCTGTAATTGCAAGGAAAACGCCGGCGCGCATGTCAGACACGCATCGGCATCAGCACGTAGAGCGCCGGGCTAGCCTCGTTCTCGCGGATCAGGGTTGGCGCGCCCGCATCGGCGAGGTGCAATTCGATTTCTTCGGCGTCGAACTGGCCTAGAATGTCCTTGAGGTAATTGGCGTTGAAGCCGATCTCCATCGGGTCACTCGAATAGGAGCCCATCAGCTCTTCGGCGGCGTTGCCATTGTCCGGCGATGTCACCGACAGCGTCACCTTGTCGGCATCCAGCCCCATCTTCACAGCTCGGGTCTTCTCGGTCGCGATGGTCGCGACGCGGTCAACGCCCTGGAAGAACAGCTTGGGATCGACACGGAGCAGCTTGTCGTTGCCGGTCGGGATCACGCGGCTGTAGTCGGGGAAAGTCCCGTCGATGAGCTTGCTGGTCAGCACCACCCCGCCCTCACCCGAGAGCGTGAAACGGATCTTGGAGGCCGACAGGTCGATCTGCACCGATCCATCGATCGCCTCGTCGAGCAGCTTGCGAAGCTCGTTCACCGCTTTGCGTGGCACGATGACGTCCGGCATTCCCTCGGCCCCATCGGGCCGTGCAAGCGTGAATCGCGCCAGACGGTGACCATCGGTCGCAGCTGCCTTCAGCACCGGTTCGTCGTCGTCGGTCACGTGCAGGAAAATACCGTTGAGGTAATAGCGCGTCTCTTCGGTCGAGATCGCGAAGCGCGTGCGGTCGATCATTTCCGCCAGCGTGCGTGCGGGCAGTTCGAACGATGTTGGCAGGTCGCCTTCGACGATCACCGGGAAATCGTCGCGCGGCAGCGTGGGCAGCTTGAAGCGCGCGCGCCCGGCCTTGATCTCCATCCGGTTCTCGGCGGTCTCGAGACTGACCTGACTTCCATCGGGCAACTTGCGTGCGATGTCGAACAGCAGGTGCGCGCTGACGGTGATCGCGCCGGGGCTGTCGACCGAAGCCGCGCTCATGGTCTCAACCACCTGGAGGTCGAGGTCGGTCGCCATCACCTTGACGCTGCCGCCATCGCTGGCATCGATCAGCAGGTTGGACAGGATCGGAATGGTGTTGCGGCGCTCGACCACCGACTGAACATGGGACAGACAACGCAGGAGCGTCGCGCGTTCGATCGTAGCCTTCATCGGACCTAACCTATTCTCTTTTTGCTCTGCTCGGCCCGGAAGGGGACGGAATCGCCCCCGACAGCGCCCTTGGTCGCGAAAACCTTAGCGTGGCAGGCCATACGGGCAAGCATGAGGTGACACGAACCGAGATTCGCTTGGGGATAAGGAGGGGTTTAACACCGCAAACCTCACCCCAGCATCGCCATCCCACCGTTCACGTGCAGCGTTTCACCTGTGATATAACCTGCTTCCCGGCTTGCAAGGAAGGTGGCGGCGGCCCCGATGTCCTCGCCACTGCCCATCTTGCCCATCGGAATGCGTGCGTTGATCGCCTCGGTCTGCTTCTCGTCGAGTGCAGAGGTCATCGCAGTGCGGATGAAACCGGGGGCGAGGCAATTTGCGGTGATGCCGCGGCTGGCGACTTCCTGAGCAAAGCTCTTGGTCATGCCAGTCAGGCCTGCCTTGGCCGCGGCATAGTTCATCTGGCCGGGATTGCCGGTCGAACCGACGACGCTGGTGATGTTGATGACCCGGCCGAAGCGCGCCTTCATCATCGGCTTGGCGCTGGCGCGCATCAGGCGAAAAACGGATTCGAGGTTGATACGGATCACCTCGTCCCACTCGTCATCCTTCATCCGCATGCCAAGATTGTCGCGCGTGATCCCGGCATTGTTCACGAGAATGTCGATGCTGCCCAGCGTATCGAGGGTCGCGGGGATCAGTTCTTCGACTTGGTCCGATTTCGAAAGGTCGCAGGTAATCTCGACATGGTCGCCGTGTTCGGGTGCGCCGATCTCGCCCATCAGCTGTTCGCGAAAGCCGCGCAGCTTCTCGCCATTCGAGCCGGACAGCGCCACGCGTGCGCCCTGTCCGGCCAGCGCGGTCGCGATCGCGGAGCCGATGCCGCCGCTGGCGCCGGTCACGAGGGCGTTCATTCCGTTGAGTCTAAACATCAGCCAATCTCCTTCGCGAAGGCTTCGATGTCCTCCATAGCAATGAGGCTGGTCGTCGTCGCCTCCTTGTCGATACGTCCGATCATCGGTGCAAGCACCTTGCCGCCCAGTTCGACGAAGCGCTCGACGCCGTCGGCCCGCATGGCCAACACGCTTTCGCGCCAGCGCACGCGGCCGGTAACCTGTTCGACCAGCAGGCGACGCTCCTCTTCGGGCTCGGTCACTTTCTTCGCGGTCATGTTGGCATAGACGGGCAGCGCCATTTCGCCCGGCGGCGTTTCGGCCAGCGCCTGCTCCATGCGGTCGGCGGCCGGTTTCATCAAGGAACAGTGGAAAGGGGCGGAAACGGGCAGCATCACGCCGCGCTTGATCCCGTGATCTTTCGCCATGGCGACGGCGCGCTCGATCGCTTCCTTGTGGCCCGAGATCACGACTTGCGAAGGATCGTTGTCATTGGCGATTTCGCAGATGCTCTGCTCCGAGGCGGCGGCAGCGAGAGCCTTCGCCTTCTCGATATCCGCGCCGAGCAATGCTGCCATCGCGCCTTCGCCAACCGGCACGGCATCCTGCATCGCGGAGCCGCGCAGCTTGAGCAGCCTTGCAGTGGTAGCCAGATCGAACGCGCCGACCGCGCACAGGGCGGAATATTCGCCGAGCGAATGGCCCGCGACGCAAGCGCCCTTGTCGGCCAGCTTCACTCCGAAATCCTGCTCAAGCACCCGCTGCGTGGCGATGGCGTTTGCCATGATCGCGGGTTGTGCGTTCTCTGTGAGCGTCAGCTTTTCCTCGGGTCCATCAAGCATGATGACGGACAGCTTGAAGCCCAGCGCGTCGTCGACTTCTTCGAACACCTCGCGCGCCGCTGCACTCGCTGCGGCGAGTTCCGCGCCCATGCCGACCTTTTGACTGCCCTGCCCCGGAAATACGAAAGCGATCATTGTGGAATCTCCCTTGGGCGGCGCGGGTTAGGAGCCTCGCGCGGGTCCCGCAAGTCCGAAGGGCACAACCTTGTTGGCAGAAGTATGCCCGATCTCGGCACGCCCGAGATAGCGAATGCCGGCCCGATCACACCAATAGCGCGCGATCTCTTCCTCGCTCTGGCCAAATTCGACGTAGTTCTCGGGCACCGCGGTGATCGAACCCAAGCGCAATCCGGCAATTCGCGGGAGGCTGTTCACCAACGCGAAGAACAGCCGGTCGATCGCATAGAGATGTTCGGCGACCTCCTCGACCATCACGACATGCCCGGTGAGGTCCGGCATGGCCGGCGTGCGAGCCAGCATGGTCAGGGTGATGAGGTTGAAAGCAGCAGCCGGCGTGGTGCCGTCCAGGCTCCGCTCAAGACCCGAATTGTCGCCGTTCAGCCACTGTAGGACCCTTCTGAGTGCCTCTCTGCCCTTTTCGGACCGCGCGCTGACAGGCATCGAGCCATGGACGCATTGCCCTATTCCTGCTCGATACAGCGCGCCCAACAGATATCCGCAATCGGAGAATCCGATATAAGTCTTGGCCCGCGCAGAGGCGTTCATCTGGGCGACTGCCGCCTCTGCAATGCGGTTCGATCCATAGCCACCCTTGGCGAACCAGACGACATCGTAGGCGGTATCATTGGCGCAATCGAGAAGTGCGGAGAGCCGGGTCAGGTCATCGCCAGCGAAATGGCCTTGCGAGGCGAAGCATTGCTCATGAAAAGTCACTCGGGTGCCGGGAAACTCGTCCGCCACCAGCGTCTTGCAAGCCTCGGCCTGTTCGCGGGTTATCGGAGTTGCCGGGGCACAAATGGCGATATTCGTCATATGCGCAGCCTATGGCGCTTGTCAGCCTAGGTGCAAGCCCATAACCATGAATCGCAATGAAAGCGGTCGACACATCCAATCAGACAACCGGCAACGAAGAGTCGCTCGAAGGGCGGCCCCTGTTTTTCTGCGGGATAGGCGGATCGGGCATGCTCCCGCTCGCCCAGCTCGCAAAGGGACAGGGGGTTGAGGTGGCCGGGTCGGACCGCTCCTTCGATCAAGGCCGCACGCCCGAAAAGTTTGCCTGGCTCGAGAAGAACGGTTTCGAATTATTCGCTCAGGACGGCAGTGGCATTACCTCGCCTGATCAGATCCTGATTGCGAGCGCCGCGGTCGAAGACACGGTGCCCGAGGTCGCGCGGGCAAAGGAGCTTGGTTGCGAGCGGATGAGCCGGGCCGAGTTGCTATCCAGCATGTTCAACGCAGCCCGTTTTTCGATTGCGGTGGGCGGTACTTCCGGCAAGTCGACCGTCACCGGGATGATTGCGTGGATCCTGTTCGAAGTGGGTCACGATCCCACGGTAATGAACGGCGCGGTGATGAAGAACTTCACCCACGCCGACAATCCGTTCGCCAGCGCACGCATCGGCAGTCCGAATGTCTTCGTCAGCGAAGTGGACGAAAGCGACGGCTCGATCGCGCTCTACAGGCCGAGCGTCGGCCTGCTGCTGAATGTCAGCCTCGATCACAAGAGCATCGAAGAATTGCGGAGGCTGTTCGGCAACTTTCTCAAGGCGTCCGATATTGCAGTCGTCAATCTCGACGACGAGGAGTCGCGCTATCTGAAGGTCGACAAGTCAGTCAGCTTCGCGGTCCGCAACCAGAAGGCCGACATCACGGTTGAGCCCGACAGCATCGATCAGAGCGCGCTGGGCATTCGCGCGGCGGTGATCGATAACAAGGAACGCCGGGTTTTCCCGCTGATCTTGCCGATGCCGGGAATGCACAACCTGTCCAACGCGCTTGCAGCGATTGCGGCTGTGCATGCGGCAGGGATTGATGTGGGCCGGGCGGTTTATGCGCTGCGCAATTTTGCAGGGCTGGCGCGGCGCTTCGACGTCGTAGGCTCGACCGATAGCGGCATCTCGGTGATCGACGATTTCGGCCACAACCCCGAGAAATGCGCGGCAACCTTGCGCACTCTGAAAGCCACGCCGGGCCGTGTCATCGCCTTCTTTCAGCCGCATGGCTACGGACCGTTACGCCAAATGGGCGAGGAGCTGGCCGGGACGTTTGCTCGCGAACTAGACGACGAAGATGTCACGATCATGTGCGATCCTGTCTATTTCGGCGGCACGGTCGACCGCAGCGAAGGCACCGAGCGGATTGTCCAAATGATCCAGAGCCATGGCGGCAGCGCCGAGCATATTCCCGATAGAAAGGCGTGCGGCGAGCGCATGGTCGAAATCGCGAGACCGGGCGATCGCATCGTCATCATGGGCGCGCGCGACGACACCTTGAGCACCTTTGCAAAGGGCGTTTTCGAGCGGTTATCGTGACCATCTACGAACATGCAAAGCGGCACGCCTGGTTTATGGCGGGCGCGCTGGTTCTGGCGGTGTTGTTTGTCGCGGTGGTGGACCGGTTCTTTGGTCACTCGACGATAGCTTTCGGTGTCGCCATCATCGGACTGGTCATCGCGAACCGGCGAATGCTGGCCTACAACTGCCCGACCTGCGGCAAGAACCTGTTCTTCCGTGGCATGTTCGCGGTGCCCTGGCCCAACAGGGTATGCGGGAAGTGCGGGACTGATCTCGGCGCTCGGTAACTAGCGCTTCAGAATCGCGAGCCCTTCACCCTCGCGATCAGTCGCGCGCTTATAGGCTGGCCGCTGTGTCAGGCGCTCACGATAGGTCTTGAGGCTGTCAGGTACGCCCTCGTCCAACCCGACCCTTCCGGCAAGCACCAGCGCATAGCCCACGCATATATCGGCCACCGTGAAACGGTCCGCGCAGAGGTATTCGCGCCCCTCAAGCCGCCGCTCTACTTTCACCAGCCGCTTCCAGAACCACTTGGCATAGGCCTCGCCCGCCTCGGCCCAACCCTTGTCCTTCTCGAACAGGGCAAAGCGCATATAGACCGTCTGCGGAAAAGTGATCGTCGCGTCGGCATGGTAGGTGTAGTCTAGGTAGGCGGCGTAATCTTTCTTGCCCGGTGCGACCACCAGATCGTCGGCCCCGCCCATCACAGCGAGATAATGTGCAATCGCGCAGCTCTCGGTCATCTGCGCATCGCCGTCGATCAACATGGGCACGGTGCCCAGCGGGTTTGTTTCAAGGTATTCGGGTGCCAGGTGACGCGGCGGGAATGGCAGAATCTTGAGGTCTATCTCTAATCCCGCTTCTTCGGCCGCCCACGTCGCCCGCAGCCCGCGCGAGCCGGCGCAGGTGTAGAGCGTGGGCGCTGCACCGCTCATCAATGCGCCCCTTCGAAACCAAACACCTTATGCAAAACGAAGGCAATTACCGCGCCGAGCAACAGGCCGATAATGGCAGAAATCGCCGCATAGGTCGCCCAGCCCAGCACACCAGACAAGGCTCCGGTCGCGCTCTGGACCGCATATTCGGCTCCGTGAGCGATATCGTAGAACAGGTCGAAGCCGATTTCGTGCGTACCGTGGACGATAATGCCGCCACCGACCCACAGCATCGCAATCGTACCGATAAAGGACAATGCAATCAGCAGCTTGGGGACGAAAGCGACGAGTCCTTCTCCGAAACTGGAAATCCCTGAACTGTCGCTTTGGGCCAGCTTGAGGCCGATGTCGTCGAGCTTCACGATGATGGCGACCGCACCATAGACGACGATGGTGACCGCCACGCCGACAAGCGCCAGCGCCGCGCCGCGTTCCCACCAGATGTCGAGATCAAGCTCGTTGAGCACAATCGCCATGATCTCTGCGGAAAGGATGAGGTCAGTGCGTATAGCCCCGGAAATTCGCTTCTTCTCGAACTCCTGAGGGTTCTCGATCACGTCGTCGACCGTCTTGCCGTGCTTCTTCCCGCCCAGCTTCTCCATCACCTTTTCAGCGCCTTCGTAACTCAGGAAGGCACCGCCCAGCATCAGGATGTAGATGATGAGCCACGGTAAAAACTCGGACAACAAGATTGCGCCCGGGAGCAATATGACGAGCTTGTTGAACAGGCTGCCCTTTGTGATCGCCCAGATGATCGGCAATTCGCGCGCTGGGGACAGGCCCGTGACGTAGCTAGGCGTCACTGCCGCATCGTCGATGACAACGCCCGCCGTCTTCGACCCCGCCCTGCCTGCGGCGGCCGCTATATCGTCGACCGAAGCCGATGCGGCGCGCGCGATAACCGCGACATCGTCGAACAAGGCGACCAGACCTGAAGGCATTGACGATACTCCCGTATACTGTTTCAATCTTGCCGAGTGCTCCCGCTTGCCGCGTCGCACAAGACTTGCATTACCACCAGAACCCGCTATGTGCGCGCATCCCTTGCTCACCCGCCGGGGAAAAGAAGAAAGCCGGAGGGGCCCCGCAATCCCGCGGACAAGCCAGCGATCGGCATACAGAATGAAGGAACGCAGGATGGCTCTGTACGAGCATATCTTCCTCGCGCGTCAGGACCTTAGTCAGTCCCAGGTTGACGCGCTGGCGGCCACGGCGACCGAAATCGTCGAAGCGAACGAAGGCAAGGTCACGAAGACCGAAACCTGGGGCCTCAAGTCCCTCGCCTACAAGATCGATCGCAACCGCAAGGCACATTTCGTGATGCTCAACATCGATGCCCCGGGCACCGTTGTCGAGGAACTCGAGCGCCAGACCCGTATCAACGAAGACGTCATCCGCTACATGACCATCCGTGTCGAAGAGCACGAAGACGGCCCCAGCGTGATGATGCGCAAGAACGAGCGTGAGAAAAAGCGCCGTTCCGACAGGGAGGACCGTGACTGATGGCACGCCCGTTTTTCCGCCGCCGCAAGTCCTGCCCGTTCAGCGGCAAGGACGCCCCCAAGATCGATTACAAGGACGTGCGCCTGCTCCAGGGCTTCATGTCCGAGCGTGGCAAGATCGTTCCTTCGCGCATCACCGCCGTTTCCGCAAAGAAGCAGCGTGAACTCGCCAAGGCGATCAAGCGTGCGCGTCACATCGGCCTTCTGCCGTACATCGTGAAGTAGGGAGAAAACACCATGGATATCATTCTCCTACAGCGCATCCAGAACCTTGGTTCGATCGGTGACGTAGTCACCGTGAAGGACGGCTATGCTCGCAACTTCCTGCTTCCGCAGAAGAAGGCACTGCGCGCAAACGACGCCAACAAGAAGGTCTTCGAAGCCAACCGCGAACGCCTTGAGAAGGAAAATGCGGAACGCCGCACCGAGGCCGAAAAGGCCGGTGAAAAGGTCGAGGGCGCCGAAGTCGTCCTGATCCGTGCAGCGTCGAACGCAGGCCAGCTCTATGGTTCGGTCAATGTCCGCGACATGGTTTCCGGGCTTGCTGTACAAGGCCACGAGATCGACAAGAAGCAGGTCATCATGGGCGCGCCGATCAAGACGATCGGCATGCACGATGTGACCGTGGCTCTGCACCCCGAGGTGCATGTGACCGTGAAGGCAAACGTCGCCCGTTCCGACGACGAGGCCGAACTGCAGTCGCAGGGCGTGGACGTACTCGCACAGCTTTTCGAAGAAGAGCAGCGCGAAATCGAGGAAGCGGCCGAAGCCAACCGTACGGATCCCAATCTCGAGCCGGGCGAAATCCCCGACGAACTCTTCGAGGACGGCGTAGCCAAGCCCGAAGATACGACCGAGACCGAAGCGCTGATCGAAGCGACCGATCCGAAGGCCGAAGACGACGCGTAAATTCGCCGATCTTCGACACAGCGAAAAAGGGCGCGAGGGTCACACGACCTTCGCGCCCTTTTTGTAAAAGCGCCATCGCGGCCCGATAATAGACGCAGACAACGATGAGAAGGACATCTGAATGACCCCAATCGCCACCATCCTCGAACAATTGCATCAGCACTATGAAGAAGCGGTCGCCACCTTGCGCGCCGATGTCATCGCTTACGGACAATCCGGCACCATTCCCCCTGCGCGCAAGCGCGAGGACGGCAGCTACTCCTATCCGCAACTGACGCTGAAATATTCGGGTGTTGGCGAACCGAAGGACCGCAGCCGCGCGTTCGGACGTCTCGAGATGCCGGGCACCTACACCACGACGATCACCCGACCCGACCTATTCGGCACCTATCTTGCTGAGCAGCTCGAACTGATCTCCGCCGAATATGAGATCGACGTCAGCGTCAGCCGTTCGCGTCAGGAAATCCCGTTCCCCTACGTTTTGGACGGAGATGCGGGTGCAGCGATGCAGGGAATCGCGCCTTGGGAGATCGCGCAGTATTTCCCTTCGACCGACCTCGCGCTGATCGGTGACGAGCTTGCCGATGGGATCGAGTTCGACGAATACGAGGACATGCCGCTGTCGCTGTTCGACGGGCTGCGCACCGACTATTCTCTCGCCCGCCTGGCTCACTATACCGGGACCAAGGTCGAGGACTTTCAGAACTTCATCCTGTTTACGAACTACCACCGCTATGTCGATGAATTCGTGAACTGGGGCGCACGGCTGATCGGCGAAGACGGGTATACCGAGCTTAAAGGCGCTGCGGGCCTCAACATCACCGATCCGGCCGACAACGCGCAGGGACAGCTGAACGACACGGCGTGGCGCAAGCACCAGATGCCCGCTTATCACCTCATCCGCGAGGACGGTCAGGGCATCACACTGGTGAATATCGGCGTGGGGCCCTCGAACGCCAAGACGATCTGCGACCACCTCGCGGTGCTACGCCCCCATGCGTGGATGATGATCGGCCACTGCGGCGGAGTGCGCTCGAGCCAGAAGATCGGCGACTTCGTGCTCGCCCACGCCTATCTGCGCGATGACCACGTGCTCGACGCCGTGCTGCCGCCCGAAATCCCGATCCCGCCGATCGCCGAGGTCCAGCAGGCGCTGGCGGCTGCCGCCGAAGAAGTGTCGGGTGTCCAGGGCGCCAACCTCAAGCAACGCATGCGCACCGGCACGGTCGTGACCACAGATGACCGCAATTGGGAACTGCACTACGCCTCAAGCGCCAAGCGCTTCTCGCATAGCCGCGCAATTGCAGTGGAGATGGAGAGCGCGACCATAGCAGCGCAAGGCTACCGCTTCCGCGTGCCATACGGAACTCTGCTGTGCGTTTCCGACAAACCGCTGCACGGCGAGATCAAGCTCCCTGGGCAGGCGAACCAGTTCTACGAGGAAGCCATCGCCGCGCACCTTCAGATCGGTCTCGAGGCGGTCAAGCGTCTGCGCGACGAAGGCGACCGGCTTCACAGCCGCAAGCTGCGGGCATTCAACGAGCCGCCGTTCAGGTAAGCGTCGGCTCGCACGAATACGCATTCAACCGGAGCCGACCTTCTAACCAAAATGCGCGATAGTGCGTCGGCATGTCGCCTATCGCCAAGAAGACCGCGGGCCGAAAGGATCAGATCGCCTTTTGCGCAATCATGGCGCTAATTGTACTGGGCGCTGCAGCATTCGTGCTCGCGCCGCGCGGGGGAGAACCGGTGACGATTGTCCCCGTTGCGGGTTCGAGCGGGATTGCGACGCTTGTCTCCCGACAAGACACGCGCCTCCTTGCTCGCGGCATGATCGACGGCTCTTACGTTATCAGGGGTGAACGGCCGAACATGCTATCGGGCCTAATCCATCACGGAGTGCTTGTCCTCAATGCGTCGGCACCCGGATGCGGTCCGGTCGACGACGGCCCGCCCTCATGAAATCTCGGCCATCTCTGGCCAACGCGATCTGATTTGATCGCAGCGCTACTGGCTTTGTTCAAATTCAGCGAGGGCGCGAGCAAGGGCGCTGATGTCTTGGCCAAAAACCAGCAACTGCGCCTGCGCATTACGGTAGCTGATCCCGTAGGCCGCGTTGATATACGCCTGCAACGCGATCATGCCTTGTGCATCGCGCATGACCTTTGCGGTCGGAAACTTGTCGTTGTGGCCGTTTATGAATGCATCGAGCCGGGCGGCATCGTCGACCTGCACATCGTCGAACAGCGCCACCAACACGAGGCCGACGCAACCGACCTCCGTCCCGCAAGACCTTGGAGCGGCGACAAAATTCAACCCGCCCGGTGCGCTCGCCCGGTAAGTCAGTCCACCATCGGGGCTGCGCTCAACCTGCCAGTTCGCCTGGACGTCCTCAAGCAGGTAGCGAACCGTCTGTTCGTCGAAACGTGAAACGACCTGAGGCCGCTCGGGAGCGGCCTGATTGGCGGGCGAAGTTTGCTGCGCAACTACCGGCGCAGCGAACAGTGAAGCTACGATGGAAAGGGCGAGCGGGACCGAGAATAGAATACGCATGGGCAGGCCGTAGTCGTTCTGAGCGGTGTTCGAAAGGGTCTTCAGCGCCTTTACCCCTGCCCCTTGGTCTTGGTCGCGCCGATCTTGGCATGACCTTCGATGAACTGAATGATCTGACCGGCTATATCCTTGCCAGTCGCAGTTTCGATGCCTTCGAGACCGGGTGAGGAATTGACCTCCATGATGACCGGTCCGTGATTGGAGCGCAGCATGTCTACACCGCAGACATTGAGGCCCATCCGCTTGGCCGCGCGCACCGCAGTGGAGCGTTCTTCGGGCGTTATCTTGATGATGTCGGCGCTTCCGCCGCGATGCAGGTTCGAGCGGAAATCGTCGGGCGCACCGGTCCGCTTCATCGCTGCGACGACTTTACCTCCTACCACCAGAGCACGAATATCAGTGCCGCCCGCTTCCTTGATGAATTCCTGCACGAGGATGTTGACGTTGGCACCGCGGAACGCCTCGATCACCGACTTGGCGCTCGACATTGTTTCGGCAAGCACCACCCCGATCCCCTGCGTTCCTTCCAGCAGTTTGATGACCACCGGCGGACCGTTCACCGCCTTGATGATTTCTTCGGCCTGTTTGGGATCGTTTGCATAGGCGGTCAGCGGCAGACCCAAGCCGTGCTTGCCAAGAATCTGCATGCTGCGCAGTTTGTCGCGACTACGGCCGATGGCGACGCTTTCATTGAGCGGCCAGCAACCGCGCATTTCGAACTGACGCAGGATCGCGAGACCGTAATTGGTGATCGACGCCCCGATCCGAGGAATGACCGCATCGTAACCGATCATCGGTTCGCCATTGTAGAAGACCTCGGGCCGATGGCTTGCGATATGCACCGTGCAGCGCGTCGTATTGACGATATCCAACTCGTGCCCACGCTGCTCGGCGGCTTCTTTCAAGCGCTTGTGCGAATAAAGATTCGGATTGCGCGCCAGCATGGCAATTTTCATTGGATTGGGCTCCTGTTGGAGGGGTTCAGCGTTTTCTCTTACGCTGCATTTCAGGGGATTGCAGCCAAGAATGTCCGCTATCGACGACGAACCGACGGCGAAGCGCGGTGCGTCCGATCAGCATTGGAAACTTCATGTCCGACCTGTCAGCAAGACTCAGTTCCGCGCGAAATTCGTGAGTGCCGATGCGCAGCGGGGTCTTGATGACATAGCGCGTCTGGGTCTCGCCGTTCGAACTGGTGATGCCGCGCGTGTCGACTTCAATGGCTTCGCCTTCATGCGCGATTTCGTCCCAATCTACAGCAAAGCGCACGAAAGTGTGCCCATCGCGTTCAAATCGGTCGAGCACGCGTGCATGAAGCGAGGAAGTCCGCGCTCCGGTATCGATCTTGGCAGGTATTGCACTGAGCGCGATTCCAGGCAGGTCGATCAGTTCGCGCCAACCGACCACAGGGAGTTGCTTGGGAGTTTTCGCTATAGTCACGGCAGGATTGCGAGCCCGTCCCCGCCCTCGCCGCCCGGGAGCCGCCGCAGGACTTTTCCGGTTGCATAGTCGACTTCGGCAATGGTGTTGCTGGCAGTCTCCGCGACGTAGATCCGCTCGCCATCGTCGGACCACAGGATCGTGACCTGAAACCGCTGCTGCGCTTCTTCGGGCGAGGAGACCATAATCGTGCGGACGACTTCGGCTGTCGCAAGATCGATCACGGTCAGGCTGCCATCGCTCAGATCGGACGTTACAGCGACATCGCCTTGAGGGCGGATCGCAAGACGCAGCGGGAAAGCGCCCGTGGAAACGGTGTTGCGAACCTCCATTGTGCGCGGGTCTAGCTCGTAGGCTTCGTTCGAACCACGCGCCGAAACCCATAGGGCTTCGCCATCGGGGCTGAGGGCGATGCCCTCGGGCTCCTCACCGACCGTCACCGAAATCGGCGCGATACGAGCCTTGAGAGCGACGCGCGTGACTGTTTTCGAACCCAGATCGGTGGTCCATGCCGTGTTCGCATCGGGAGCGACGACCAGCATGTGGCTGCCCTCCTTGCCGGTCGAATATTCGAAGGTCTCGGGCGACGGGCTGAGCGGCTCGCTGATCCAGAATATGGATTGGCGCCCTTCGGCCGTCGAATAGAGGTCGCCATTGTCATGCCACACGATGCCATGGGGCCGAGCGTTTTCGCCCAGGTCGATGCTCGCCACCCGCTCCAGCGTGGAAGTCGTAAAAATATCCACGGTCGTGCCGCCATAACAAGCCAGCGCGACGTGTCTGCCATCGGGCGAAGTTGCAAGCTCATGCGGGTTGGAGCAGCTGTCCTTGCGCAGCACTTCCTCGCCGGTGTCGAGGTCGACCTTGGTCAGCGTGTTGCCGCGTTTCTGCGCGACGAACAGCATCGCGTCCTGCCCGCGCTCGGCCAGCGGCGCGCTACTGCGGGCGTCCTCCGCTGGCGCGCAGGCCGTGAGCGCGGCACTTAGTGCCAGGATCGCCCCTCTTCCCATCATGCCGCGTTTCCTTCCGGCCCGGCTCCGGTCAAATCTTCGCTGGCTTCCTCCGCAGGCGCATCACCTTCGAAAGCCGCAGCGTCGAAATTGCGCGCCACAGAGATAAAACGGACTAGTGCGTTGAGGAATACCGTGGTCGGGATGCCCTCTCGCCGTGTCAGGATCGCCCATTGCATCACCGGATCACCGTCACCGTCGCGAAACACCGAGACGTATTTGTGATTGATGTTGGCAGCCGCCACAGCCTCGTCAGAAATTGGAACGGTGCGATCCCACCATGTCGACAGGACCAGCGTGTCGCACAGGTCCGGGACCGCCTCATTGCAATCGTCGAAGAGGACAGAGGCGAAGTCGGATCCCGAACTGACCTCGATCGCAGCACGCGTTTCGTCATCGCGCTCGGTTATCTCGATGTCGTAGCCTGCTGAGCGCAGTGCATCGGCCACGCCGGGAAGATCGGCGGCGCTAACGACACGCGTATCATCTTGTGCAGCAGCAGGTGCCGCCGCGAGCAAAAGGGCGGCCAATCCTGTGATGGAAAGCTTGGATTTCATGGGTTTTGAACTTCTCTGTGAGCGATGTGGGATAGCCTAAGCTGTTCTCAGAAAACCCGCAATCGCCTCTCCCAGTTCGGGCTTGGTTACGGAATTGAGGTGGTTGCCCGGAGTCTCAATGAATACCGCGTCAGGGAGCATGTCGGCGAGTTCCTGTCCCGAGCCGTTGTCTCCGTCCTCGTCTCCGTTGATCACAGCGCTTGGCATCGTGATATTGGACAGGCTCGCAAGGTCGAACGGGTCCATTGCATCAAGCAAGAGTCGCGCGGCGACGTGGTCGACCCCCTGCGACTTGAGGAAGGTGCGCGCGGTGTAGAGTGGGCTGCCCGGCTTGATCGTGTCGAATTCGTCGATCACGCGCTTGAAATGCGCTGCCCTGCGTTCCCATTCGGCAAGCCCTTCGACACCCATCCCGCACGCAATGAGCCGCCGCGGTTCGAGCACGCCACCGGCACAGGCATGCAGCGCGGTGCGCGCACCAAGCGAGAAGCCGACCAGGTCATATTCCCCCGGTGACAGCCCGATATGCTCCGTGAGGGCGAGGGCATCGCGCACAAGAACGCCCTCGGGATACGCTTCGGCATCCTGCGGCGCTTCGCTCTCGCCGTGGACGCGAAAATCAAGCATGATCGCCTCGAACCCGGCATCGGCGAGACGCTCATGGTGCCCCCATTTTATCCAGTTCATCTCGGCGCTGGAAAACAGGCCGTGGAGCAGAATGACTGGCACCCCCTCGCCCGCACGGTGGATGGCGAGGCGTGTTCCGTCGAAGCTCTCGAATTCCGTTTGTTTCACTTTCTTGCCAGGCCTTTCTGCTCCATGCGCCACTTGGCCATGTCCACCCGGTCCTGACCGAAGAACGGTTCGCCCTCAAACACCAGTGTCGGCACACCCCAGTGGCCGGCGGCCTGCAGTGCGCCGAGATTTGCGGCTATTTCGGAGTCGAGTGCATCTGCATCGTCGCGCGCCTCGGCCTCCAGCTGCGCGAAATCCAGCCCGGCGCGCTTTGCGGCTCCGGAGAGGTGATCGCCCTCGTGCCAGTTGTCGACGCTGCCATCCCAGATGAGTGGCGCGACCTCGGCGGCGAACGCGAGACCTTTGCCGCGACGCGTCGCCGCCTGACCGAGGCGGCTGATGCGATAAATATAGGGCTGGTCCTCAGCGATCTTGCGGGTCTGGAAGTCCTGCACGATCGGATCGGGACGCGGCCAGCGGATCGGGATGCCCAGAAACTGTCCCGCTCGCATCGCATCCATGAAAATATAGCGCGGTGCCGCAGGGTTTCCGGTGAACAGGATGTCCGGATCGCGCACCGCAATCGGCAGGACTGTGCGCAAGGTGATGTCGAGGTCATAATCCTCGGTCATCTGTCGATACCGCCCCACCGCGAGATAAGAATAGGGCGAGCGGAAGCTGAAGAAGAGATCGGCTGCAAGTGTCATGTCCGAACCTCTTTCACCTGAAAAAGCACTGCGTCCCGGCATAAAGCATGGAGACCGCTCCATCCTCGATCAACCCACCGAGTTCGTCGCCGAGCATGAATTCCTCACCCAGTGTGCTGCCTTCCATCGGGGCAAAACCCGGTGCTGCCTCGGCCTCGTCGCGCGCCGTTCCGATCGCAACATCGGAGTCGACGACAATAGTCTCCGAGGCCTCGGAAAGGGTCCATCCGGCCAGGCTGTCGCTCTGGAAATTGACCGTCAGCCCGCCTGGATAGATTGAGCTGACCACCGGTCCGGCTCCGCATTCGTCCTGCTGCTCGGTCCGCGTAGCCTCGCCGAGCGTTGCCGCGAGCGCGGATTGCACTTCGCTGCGCCCAGCGGCGAAATAGAATGCCTCAGCCCCTGCGACGATCCCTTCGCCGTGCAGCGCGACCAGATCGGAATCGACCTGCGCAGTCGGGGCGCTGCCCGCCTGTTGGTCGGCGGGCGAAGGCACCCGCCCGCTGTCGCATGCCGAGCCAAGGGCGAGGATCGACAGACCGAGAAGCGCTTTACGGATCATGCTCACCCCTTCTTCAGGTGACGGCGGCCAAGAAGTTCTGCGATCTGCACGGCATTCAGCGCTGCACCCTTGCGCAGGTTATCGCTGACGCACCACAGAGTGATGCCGTTCTCGACCGTGGGATCTTCGCGCACGCGGCTGATATAGGTGGCGCTGTCACCGGCGCATTCGACCGGGGTGACGTAGCCCTCGTCCTCGCGCTTATCGACCAGCATGATGCCGGGCGCCTCGCGCAGGATTTCCTGTGCCCGTTCAGCCGAAAGCTCGTCCTCGAACTCGATATTCACCGCCTCGGCATGGCCGACGAAGACCGGCACGCGCACGCAGGTGGCGTTGAGCTTGATCTTGGGGTCGAGGATCTTCTTGGTTTCGACCATCATCTTCCACTCTTCCTTGGTCGAACCATCGTCGAGGAAGACGTCGATATGCGGGATCACGTTGAAGGCGATCTGCTTGGTGAACTTCGCAGGTTCGACCGGGTCGCCGACGAAAATTGCGCGGCTTTGTTCGAACAGCTCGTCCATGCCTGCCTTACCAGCGCCGGAAACCGACTGATAGGTCGAGACGACAACACGCTTGATCGTGGCGGCATCGTGCAGTGGCTTGAGCGCGACGACCAGCTGAGCGGTCGAGCAGTTCGGGTTGGCGATGATATTGCGCTTGGCGTAATCGTCGATTGCGTCCGGATTTACCTCGGGCACGATCAACGGCACGTCAGGCTCCATACGGTAGAGTGAGGAGTTGTCGATCACAACGCAGCCTGCCGCCGCCGCCTTGGGCGCGTATTCCTTGGCCGGGCCGCTGCCTGCCGCGAACAGGGCGATGTCCCAGCCGGACCAGTCGAAATGCTCAATATTCTTGCATTTGAGCATCTTCCCGGTGTCGCCGAATTCGACCTCGGTCCCTTGCGAACGCCCGGAAGCGACCGCTGCGATCTCGTCGCACGGAAACTCCCGCTCGGCGAGGATCTGCATCATTTCACGCCCGACATTCCCGGTCGCGCCGACGATAGCTACGCGATAACCCAATTCAAATTCTCCTGTTAGTACGGGTGCGAAATAGCGATTGGCTGCGCACACGCAAGCTCAGCTTATGGTCAGAGGATGCCTGAGAGGTCGAGCGCGAGCAGCACCAGCGCCGCGAAAGAACCGAGCGCACCGGGCAATGTGATCCAACGCTTGCCAATTCCTTCCTGGAAAGCGAGCGCGTTGAGAGCGCAGAACACCACGAGAAATACGAGGCTCGCCGCGCTCACAAGACCGGATAACCCTCCAAGCACTGCAAGCGTGAGGGACATAGCGGCAATGAGCAGCACCGCCAGCCAAGGCGCGCCCTCGTCGTTGCGCTTGGCGAAGCGTGAAGGCAGATCGTTGTTCCGAGCCACCTCGCGCGCCAGTCTGGCGGAAGAGAAGAGCGTCGCGTTGATCGCTGACACGGTCGACAGTGCAGCTGCAACCGTCACCGCGATCAGACCCGGAGTGCCGAGCGCGGCCTGCCCTGCGTTGGCAAGGGCGATTTCGCCATCCTCGATCACCGCCTTCGTCCCGGTCAGCATAGGCACAGCAAGCGCGACCAGCACGTAGATCAGCGCCGCGCTGCCGATGGCCCAGGGCATGATCCGCCCCATCAACGCCTTTCGATCCTCCATCTCGTCGTAATCATAGGCGAGCAATTCGAAACCCTCATACGCCATGAATACGCTCGCCGCCCCGATCACGATGCCGAGCAGACCGGGCTGCGCTGTAATCTCAAGCTTGGCTGCATCGAATTGCGAAAGGCCGAGAGCAGCAAGGCCAGCGAGGATAGCCAGTTTGGTGACGACGATAGCGATCTCCACGCCGGTCGCCTGCCCCGCTCCGCGCAGGTTCAGTGCCGTCATCGCCACGATTGCGGCGCTCGCCATGGCCGGAGGGAGCCAGCCCGGGCCACCCAGCACGTTGCCGACATAAGCACCGAATGTGTAAGCGTACACTGCACAGGTTAATACGTAGCCGAGCAGCAGCACATAGGCCGATACCTTGGCCACGCCCTTAAACCCGGCATCGCGAAGGAAGGAATATATCCCACCCGGCTCATCTGCCTCGACCGTCAGCGCGGCAAGGCTGTGGCCCGTCGCATAGGCGATCAGTCCGCCGATCAAAAAGCTCAGCGCCGCCCATTTGCCCGCGTGGGAAATGACCACGCCCAGCGTCGAGAAAATCCCGCCTCCGACCATTCCGCCGACCGCGATGGCCCACACGGCGCTGAAGCCAATCTTTGCGCCGTCGTCACTTTCGTCGTTCATCGGATCACTCCGGCGGCGTCACGCCATAGCTTTCTAGGAACCGGAACATCGTGTTCCACAGATGCGGGCTGATCTGCTCGCCAGAAACGCGGTGCGTATAGCCCGGATAGAGCATCATCTCGAAAGGCACATTGTTTTCCTGCAGCACTGAAATCAGCTCCGAAGAGTTCTCGAACACCACATTGTCGTCCGCCATTCCGTGAATCAGCAGCAGCGGGTCGCTGATCTGTGTTGCCTCGGGAATGGCGCTCGCCGCTTCGTAGGCTTCGGGCACTTCGCGCGGGTCGCCCATGAAGCGTTCGGTGTAGTGGGTGTCGTAAAGCTCCCACTTGGTCACCGGCGCGCCTGAGATGCCAGCTGCATAGAGACCCGGGTCGGCCTCCAACTGCTTCAAGGTCATGTAGCCGCCATAGGACCAGCCATAGAGCGCGATCTTGTCCGGATCGACGTAATCGAGCGTCTTGAGGAACTCGGCCCCGGCCTTCTGGTCGCGCACCTCGACCCCGCCCATCGCACGATAGATCGGCTGCTCGAAATCGACGCCGCGATTGGCGCTGCCGCGATTGTCGAGCGCGAACCAGATATAGCCGCGATCGACCACAGCCTGGGCAAGCGCCCCGCCCCAGCCCTTGTCCACCACCTGAGGACCCGGTCCGCTGTAGTGGTAGTAAAACACCGGATATTGCTTCCCCGGCTCCATTTCGGGCTTGAGCATCATGTAATGGAGCGGAGTTCCGTCCTCGGCCGGAATAGTGCCGAACTCGGGCATCGCGTGCCCAGCGAGATACGGCGCATAGGGGTGCTCATCATCCAGCGCGTTCTCCTGCACCCACGTGATGCGTTCGCCATCCCTGGCCGCCAGGTAGCTTTGCGGAGGCTGATCGGGCGCGGAACGGGTCACGTAGAGCAGCGACGCCTTGGGATCCATCGAAGCACTGTTGGTATAGTCGGCATCGGTCAGCTGCGTCGCATTGCCGCCATCGAGCGAGGCGGAATAGACCTGCTGGGTGAGCACGCCATCGACGGCGGTATAGAACAGCACCCCATCGTCCTCATCCAAACCGACCAGTTCGGTGATCGGTTCAGACAGCTGTGTAAGCTGGGTCCAGTCGCTGCCATCGAAGCGGTAGAAATTGCCGAAGCCATCCCGCTCCGACCACCACAGCAGGCTGCCGTCATTGAGAAAGCGGTAATTGTCCGAGAGGTTGATCCAGTAGTCCTCGCGTGCGGCTTCCTCTGTGAACCAGATCTCGCTTTCGCCGGTTGTCGGATCGACGCGCAGCATGTCGAGCACGGTCTGCTCCCGATTCTGACGCTGGACATAGAGATAGTCGTCTTTCCCCCAATCAACGCGCGCCACGTAGATGTCGGTCTCATCGCCCAGATCGACCTTCACCCGGTTCCCGCCATCGGGGTCCATGATGTAAAGTTCGACGATAGCGTTGTCGCTTCCTGCCACGGGGTAACGCTGGTCGAATACCTTCGTGCCGGTCGCGCCGATGGCCGCACGAGTGACGATGCCAACAGGGCTTTCATCGGTGCGTTGAACTGCAAGGCGCGTATCGTTGCCGTTCCACCAATAGCCGGTGAGGCGACTCATCTCTTCCTGTGCGACGAATTCGGCCTCGCCCCAGCGGATCGCCTCGCCTTCCTTCGGCGTAATCGGAGCGGCCTCTGCGCCGACTTCGCCGACCCACAGCTGTCGGTCGCGCACGAAAGATACGTACCCCGCACGCGGGGAAAGCTTCGGGTTGAGTTCGCTTTCCTCGGTGTCGGTAAGACGCTGCACACTGCCGTCCAGCTTGGCGAAGTAGAGATCGCCATCGAGCGGTACGAGCACGCCGCTGGCATCGCTCGCCCATTGATAGGTGATGATGCCGGAGAGGTTGCCTACCCGCTCACGCTCGCGCTGCATCTTTTCGTCTTCGGACAATTCGCGGCCCGAGCCGACCTGCTCGCTATCGACCAGCATCCGCCATTCACGGCTTTCAATGTCGAAGCCCCACAGGTCGTAGCGCTGCGCATCCTCCTCCCGGTTCCTGAGTAGCGTCAGGTAGCGGCCATCGGGAGAGAACTTTACCTGCCTGGGCGAAGGCCCGTTGAGCGAAGGCGATGCGAAAACGCGCTCGAATGTGAGCTCTGGTGTATCAGTCATTGTGTGATCGTCGGCAATGGCTTGTGTGGGAAGCAGGATGGCGGCAGCGGCGGCAAGCAATAAGCGCATTTCAAGGACGGCCCCTTCAACTCGAACGTAGTCCTTAGCCTCCTCGCAATGCTGGCCCGCCTGCGCAAGAGCAAGCGTGAATAGCATCACTTGTGATCACCCCTCTTGCTTCCGTGCTCGATCCATGCTGTATTGCTGTAATAACACAGTGAGGGAGAGAGCGATGTTCCGACACCTCGTCACGCCGGTTGCCGCTGGTTTGTTGGCATGTACCGGTACTGTAGTAGCAGCACAGTCGGCCGAGCCGAACGAGGAACCGCACCCGTTTATCGCGGCAATCTCCGATAACGTCATCGACATCGAGCGTGATGCGGCGGGCGAGCTATCCGGTCCCGGTTTCGAACAGATCGTGCAAAAAGCCGGTGAGGCGCAGTTCTTCCTGATAGGCGAAACGCACGCAACCGCCGATGTGGCGTTGGTGGCCGGTGCGATCCACCGGGCGCTGGCTCCGCAAGGATTTGAGCATCTGGTGGTCGAGATCGGACCATGGTCCACACGTTTCGTCGAAGAGCTGGTGCGGTCGGGCGATGATGCGCTGGGCAAGCATGTCGCATCGCCCGGCAATGGGCTGACTCTCCCGTTTCTCAGCTTCAAAGAGGAGATTGCCTTTATTGAGCAGGCCATCGCGCTCTCACCCCATGGCGATCACGTTTTGTGGGGTGTCGATCAGGAATTCATAGCGGCAGGGCCGATCCTCGCCTCCCGGCTTTCCGAAATGGCCGACGACGAGGAGCAAACCGCTGCGGCGGAGGTTTTTGCGGACGGTACCGTTTCCAGCTTCATGTATCTTGGCGCGGCGCCCCAGGAAGAGATCGACGCGTTGGTCCGCGCCTTTGCAAACGGGTCGCCCGAGGGGCGCGAGCTGACCGAAGCCATCGCACTCAGCCACGGCGTCTATGGCCCCTTCGTCCGTGGCACAGGCCCGACATACCCCGCCAATCTCGAACGCGAAAACTACATGAAGCGCAACTTCCTCGCGCATTTTGCCGAGGCCGAGGCGGAACTGGGATACCCACCCCGGGCATTGTTCAAGTTCGGCGGATTTCACATGGAGCGCGGGCTTAGCGGGACCAACGTACCCAGCTTCGGAAATTTCCTGATGGAATGGGGCCGCGCGCGCGATTTCGGCACCGTGCACCTTATGATCGACTGCCTGAGCGGAGAAGCCTGGGCGATCCAGCAGAACGCACCGCAGCCATGCGAGCCATCTTCGCTCCCCGAGAATTCGCCGATCATCGCCGCAATGAAGGGTCGGGAGACAGCACTTGTCGACTTGGCGGCCATGCGACCGTTGCTGCGGTCCGATACGCCGATCGACGCCAAGACGCGCGACCTGATCCTGTCCTATGACTACTATCTTGGCCTGCGTGATGTCGAAGCTGGGACACCAGCCGGTGATCTCAGCTTCCCGCCGCAGTAGAGGCCCCAACGAAAAAGGGCGGCCCCGCAAGACCGCCCTTTCGAATTCGCTTGGGTTCGCGGATTTACGCCTTGGGCGCATTCTCGCGACGTTCGGCGATACGCGCACGCTTACCGGTACGACCACGCAGGTAGTACAGCTTCGCACGACGCACGACGCCGCGACGCACCACGGTGATGCTGTCGAGGATCGGCGAGTAGAGCGGGAACACACGCTCCACGCCTTCGCCGAAGCTGATCTTGCGCACGGTGAAGTTGGAGCCCATGCCACGGTTCGAACGCGCAATCACGACGCCTTCGAAGTTCTGGACACGCTCGCGGTTGCCTTCCGTCACCTTCACGCCGACGCGAACGGTGTCGCCCGCGCGGAATTCGGGAATCTCTTTTTCGACCTTGCCGATTTCTTCGGCTTCGATTTGCTGGATCAGGTTCACTGGTCCGGTTCCTTGTTCTTTCGCCGCGCGCCAGAGGCAGACTGGTCCCGAACGCTCTCATAGCGTTCCCAAAGGTCCGGCCTGCGTAACCGTGTAATCTCTTGCGACTTCGACTTACGCCAAACCGCAATCTTCGCATGATCCCCCGATCGCAGCACTTCGGGGATCGTGCGCCCTTCCCATTCCTGAGGTCGGGTATATTGCGGGTATTCCAGAAGGCCGTCCTCGAACGACTCTTCGGTTCCGCTAGAAGCCGCGCCCATTACTCCGGGAAGCAGTCGAATGCAAGCGTCGAGTATGGCGATGGCAGCGGTTTCGCCGCCGGAAAGGACGATGTCGGCGAGGCTGACCTGCTCGATCTCGGGCCGCGCCTCGAACAGGCGCTCGTCGAAGCCCTCAAACCGTCCGCATATGATGGTGACACCGGGACTTGCGGCGAGTTCGCGAATGCGCGCCTGCGTGATGGATTTGCCGCGCGGGGTCATGGCGAGGATCGGGCGTCCCTGAGGTACGCTGTCGAGCGCTGCGGCCATCACATCGCACTTGAGCACCATCCCCGCTCCGCCTCCAGCGGGCGTGTCGTCGACGGTGCGGTGCCTGTCCGCTGCGAAATCGCGCGGGTTGACGGTCGCGCACGACCAGTCGCCACGCTCCAGCGCCTTCCCCGCAAGCGAAGTGCCTAGTGGGCCGGGAAACATCTCCGGGTAGAGCGTAAGGATGGTGGCGGCGAAGGTCATAGGGTTACTTCAATATTCCCGCTCGTCCTGAGCTTGTCGAAGGACTGTACTTTTCTTTAGCTGTTGGTTGAAGTGAAGTGCGATCCTTCGACAAGCTTAGGATGAACAGGGTTTGGGAAGGTGGCGACGGTCATAGGTCGCCACCATTCTCATCAATCCTGTTTCGATCAAATCGGCGAGATGCGAAGTACGCAGCAGGGAACCCAGCGACGGCAGCTAGAAATGCCCCAAGTGCGAGTAGCGAAACGGTCACGATCAGAAGCTCCGAGCCCCAAATTTCGGTGGCAACAACGATTATCGGGACCAAAGTTAGGATCGATGAAGCGGCCACACCTGCGATGGTAGCTCGCTTTCGAAGTGGCTCGATTCTAGGCGCCGTGCTTAACCAAAATGCGATGCCCACCGCAAATAACGCGACGACAATTGAGTATCCGGCGAGCACACCGATCCATCCAATAAACTCATTCATTCCATGTCTTCCAACTCACCCCATCCTTAGCCCGCATATTGTGCTCAAACACATCGGGCCGCGGATAGTGGCCGTCGGTGGCGAAACCCGTCAGCGAGCTGCTGCACGAGACGGGAAAGATCGCGCGATAGAGCGTAAGGACGGTGGCGGCGAAACTCATCGCTGCCGCCTCTAGCGTGTCAGGCGCATTTCACAAACACCACGCCGTCGTCTTCGATGCTCGCACCGCCAATGGTGAGAGGATCGTAATCCGCGTCGCTCGCCGGGCGCAGAATTGCGAGGCCGTCGGGACCGCGCGCTTCGATCGGCAGGTCCTGTCGCGGCTCATCGAGGTCTAGGCGCGGATAATCGCCCAGCACGATCAGTGCATCGTTGTCATGCGCGCCCATGTCGCCGCTCAGGACGATACCACCGGGGCTGCTTTCAATGCTGAAATCGGGCGTGTCGCAATCCGCGTTCACTCCCTTGGCCACCCAGTTTCCGGTGAGATATTCGCGTGTCAGAGCCATACCGCCAGAGCGCGCCGGGTTTCGGTCACGCGCGGGTGGCTCGATCGCTTCGACGTCCTGCGGGATGAGCGTGCCCTGCCCCTGCATGCAGAAGCTCGCATCGGCGACCTCTCCGGTAATACGGACATAGTCGCCGGGCCCGAATTCGCGCTCACCGAAATTGACCGCCCACACCTCGCCATCGGGCGTGCGGATCGTGCTGCATTCGACCCCTGCCTCGACCCGGCCTTCGACCGTTACGAGTTGGGGCTCTCCGACAGGGCGTGTTCCTGAAGCGGGATTGTCGGTCGATTGCGGCGGAGGCGAAGCCGACTCATCGCTGGAACCCGCGCAGGCGGTCAGGACAAGGGCGGCGGCAATGGGAAGAATGTGTCGCATGTCGAATCAACGAGCGAGCCTGAAAATGTTCCGAGATGCGGCGGGTCAGGCTCCGGTCAGCGCCCGGTCAGGCCGCACGAACTTCGTCGCACCTATCGCCGCGGCCACACCCCCAACAAGCGAGGCAGCGAGCACCGCGAGATCGGTGCCGTTGGCAACGACGCTGTCATGAGGGGCGATCATCACGCCGAGCGCGGCTACAACCGGGCCTGCGCCGCTCAACGTGTGCCGCATCCGGTCAGAAATGCCGGGGGAAACCTTGAGCACGGCGAGATTGATTGCCGCAGCGCTGGCGGAACATGCAGCGATCAGTGTCACGGGGTTGTCGATCAGCATGGGCGTATCCTTCGTCGAGTCCTTCGATCGTCTGTATTATTACACCAATACACCTATCGCCGGCGACCTCAACCCCCGCAACCGCCACAGCCCCCACCGCAACCGCCCCCGCCGTCACCGTCGCCGCCATACCCGCTATCGCCTCCGCTGCCCGCTTGCCGCGCGGCATGGACAGGTTCCCAAGGCGTGCCCACCAGCACAGCGGTGCCGAAAATCGCGACGGCAAAGCCCGCTTCGTTGGCTTGCGGAGCGCGCTTTAACCGGCTTCCCTGGTTTTCCAGTTCACGGACAATGGCGTTGCCCGCCTCGGTGCGCGAATTGAACTTGGCGAGCCGCCATAGGGCAAAGACGAATGTCGCGACGAGCAAACCGATCAGGAAACCTGTCGGCTCACCCAACGCCGCGCCCGCCTGCTGGCGATAGAAGCCGATCACGAACAGCGCGATATAGGGCAAAACCGAAAGCCAGCGCAGCTTCCAGCGTTCATCGGGTGCGATCATCAGCCCGCGCCGCACCAGTCGATGTTCGGCACGTTCTGCATGGCTCTTGAGCGCCGTCGTCGCCTCGCTAAGGCGGAACGTGCCGACCTTCGCGAGGATCGCATGGCCGGCTTGCCCTACATCGACCCCGGTTCGCGCCACGGCGAGTTTCCTTCCATCGGCCTCTCTCAACGCGTCTTGGGCATAGAGATCGCTGAGCACAGCAACAGCGTGCTGGTCCGCTCCGCCGACAAGGACCGCCACCTCTTCCATATCCTCGACCGTGCTGGCGCGACCCGCGGGCCGCAGATAAGCCGGGAGCCAAAGGCCCAGACCGACGCAAGTCGCCAGCATCACCGCATAAAAAGCGAGGAAGTCGGGGCCGGAATACGAAGCAAAAATTTCCATCAGAACACCACTCCTGCAACCACGGCGATGAAAATCCCCAGCATCACCCAGCCAATCGCACCAAGTACGGCAAAGCGTCTGTCGAGGATCATAACGTCTTTCGGGTTAACGCGACGCCCTCTTGGATCGACTTTGAAGCGACGCTGCGCACCGGGCCAAATATCGGGTGGAGGGGGCGCGCCGAAGGCCGTTTCGTAAGAGCGAAAAGTCGCGGCATACTGGTCATAATAGCGCGCCCGTTCAGCAGTGCCTCCGGCAGTGGGGCCGTGATGGAGGTCCGCCTGCAAGACGTCACGGCAGAACACGTCCCAGTAGTCGCGGCTGTAGGTGAGGTGCAGGTGCCATGCCTGATCGACCGCGTCGGACGGGGTAACTTCATGGCCAGCGGTTATCGCCAGATAGCAGAAACGTTTGTACTCAAGGATGACCCGCTTGGCGAAATCGGCATCCCAGTGGTTCTCGCGAGCCAAGCGGTTGGCAAAGGAAAGCACCGCGCCATCTGGGCCGATCTCGTAAGCAGCTAGCCGCTGCCAAAGGTCGGTCGAGATGGCGGGAGCGCTCATGGGCGCTAATCGTCGGCGAAATCCTGCGAAATCACAAGACGGGCCTCGTCCCATTCCACCACAGCTGCGCGGGTCATGGGCACCATCAGGGTCTTGGTGCCTTTTTCCGGTGGCGGTTCGAGAGCGATCTCGATGATGTCGGTCGCGCCGAAATTGTGGACTGCGATAGACTTGCCGATTTGCTTCCCGGCGTCGGTCTCGACTGCGAGGCCGATCAGGTCGGCATGGTAATATTCGTCGTCTTCGAGGTCGGGAAGCGCTTCACGGGCGATCGTGATCGCGGTGCCGCGCAGCTTTTCGGCCTCGGTGCGCCCGTTGACCTCGGCAAAGCGCGCAATCGCGCCGCCCTTGTTATCGGAGCGGATTTTCTTGAGGGTCAGAGACCCATCGTTGAAACTCGCATGCTGGCGGAGGGCGTCGATACCTTCCCCCAGCAGCTTGAGCCTGACCTCGCCCGCGACACCATGCGCACCAGTGATCGCGGCTAGGGTTATGGAGTCTTTCGCCATACCTAAAAACCCGCTCGCACTGGTCCTGTCGAAGGGCCGCACGTCTCCTGGCCCGTTGGGTCCAAGAGGAAGAACGGTGCTTCGGCTAGCTCAGCACGAGCGGGGTTTTCCATTAGGAGATCAGCCTTCGGCCTTTTCTTCGGCGCCATCTTCCTTGGCGTCTTCAGCCGGTGCCTCTTCAGCAGCAGCTTCTTCGGCGGGCGCTTCTTCAGCAGCCGCTTCTTCTGCGGGAGCTTCTGCTTCAGCCTTCGCCTCTTCCTCGGCAGCCTTTGCGGCTTCTTCGGCTTCAGCCGCCTTGGCTGCCTTTTCCTCGGCGCGTTCCTTTGCGGCTTCGCCAGGCTCGCCCTTCTTCGGGTTGTTGCGCGGCTCACGCTCGAGGATGCCGGCGGCATCGAGGAAGCGGTGGACGCGATCGGACGGCTTGGCGCCGACGCTCAGCCAGTGGCGCGCACGGTCTTCGTCGAGCTTGACGCGCTCGGGCGAATCCTTGGCGAGCAGCGGGTTGTAGGTGCCGATCTGCTCAAGATACTTGCCGTCACGCGAAGCGCGGGAATCGGCGACAACGATGCGGTAGTAAGGACGCTTCTTCGCACCGCCGCGCGAAAGCCGGATTGCAACTGCCATTTTGTATTACCTTTCGAGTTTAACTGTCTGTAATCGTGATCTGAATTGTTATTTCTTGTTCGGGCCGCCGAGGCCCGGAAGACCCGGAGGCATCCCGCCGCCTGGGCCGCCCATACCGGGCATCCCGCCACCGGGACCGCCCATGCCAGGCGGCATTCCGCCGCCTCCGCCGAACATCGCGGCAAGGCCTTTGAGCCCGCCCATCTTGCGAAGCTGCTTCATCGCGCGGCCCATTTCCTGATGCATCTTGAGCAGCTTGTTCACCGTCTGAACGTCGGTGCCGCTGCCCGCCGCAACGCGCTTCTTGCGCTTGGCGTTCATGAGATTGGGATTCGCGCGCTCCTTGGCCGTCATCGAGCCAATGATCGCGTCCATGTGGACGAGCACCTTGTCGTCCATGTTCGCGGCATTCATCGCCTGCTTGGCCTTCTTCATGCCGGGCATCATGCCTGCGAGCATTCCAAGGCCGCCCATGTTCTGCATCTGCTTCAACTGCATCCGCAGGTCGTTGAGGTCGAATTTGCCCTTCTCGAAATTCTCGGCGAGCTTCGCGGCCTCTTCTTCCTTGATCGTGGCCGCAGCCTTTTCGACGAGGCTGACGACGTCGCCCATGCCGAGGATGCGGTCGGCAACGCTGGCCGGGCGGAAGGTTTCGATCGCATCGAGTTTCTCACCGGTCCCTGCAAACTTGATCGGCTTGCCGGTGACCGCGCGCATCGAGAGCGCCGCACCGCCGCGCGCATCGCCGTCCATGCGGGTGAGCACGACGCCGGTGAGCGGGACTTCGCCGGAGAAACTCTGAGCGACGTTGACCGCGTCCTGACCGGTGAGCGAGTCGACCACGAGCAGCACTTCGGTCGGGGCCGAGACGCTGGAGACGGCCTTCATCTCGGCCATCAGCGCTTCGTCGACATGCAGGCGGCCCGCGGTGTCGAGCAGCAGGACGTCGAAATTCTGGAGCTTCGCGCTTTCCATCGCGCGCCGGGCAATATCGACCGGCTGCTGGCCTGCGACAATCGGCAGGGTCGCGACATCGACCTGGGTGCCGAGCACCGCAAGCTGCTCCTGCGCCGCCGGACGGTTGACGTCGAGCGAGGCCATCATCGCCTTCTTGCCGTGCTTTTCGCGGATCAGCTTGCCGAGTTTGGCAGTGGTAGTCGTCTTACCCGAACCTTGCAGGCCGACCATCATGACGACGACCGGCGGCTTGGCGTCGAGTTTCAGGCCCTCGCCCGCCTGGTCGCCGTCTTCGCCCGTCAGGGTCGCGATCAACTCGTCATGAACGATCTTGACCACTTGCTGGCCCGGACTGACCGAGCGCAGGACTTCCTGACCGATAGCCTTTTCGGTGACGGCGTCGATGAAGCGGCGGGCGACAGGCAGCGCAACGTCGGCTTCGAGAAGCGCCACGCGCACCTCGCGCATCGCGTCGCGGACATCCTGTTCCTTGAGAGCACCACGGCCTTTCAGCCGGTCGAAGACACCGCCAAGGCGATCGGACAAATTGTCAAACACGTGTCTTCAACTCCTCTTCCCGATACGCACCGGGAATAAACGCGAAAAACGCCGGCGGACGAAACCTCGTCAGCCAGCGTGCGGAGCTTACTCGAAGGCAAACTCACAAATATGGTTCGATGGTGGAGCCTAGCGGGATCGAACCGCTGACCTCAACACTGCCAGTGTTGCGCTCTCCCAGCTGAGCTAAGGCCCCCCGAAATACATCGGTGTCATCGATTTCCGGCCTGTCCGAAGATAAGGCCAGACCCTCGCTTTCGCAAGGGAGCGCCCCGATAAGGCGCACCCTCGCGAAACGCAAGAATTAATTGTCGTCGTCGTCGTCGTCGCCTTTGCCCTTGGAAACGCCAAGGTCATCATCGCCGCCAAGGTCGACATCGTTATCGGGCGAGTCGTCGTCGTCGTCGATGTTCTCGATGTCCTTCAGTTCATCGTCATCGTCGTCGCCGCCCAGATCGCTGTCGGCTTCCTTGTCCTTCTTCTTCTCGTCATCGAGCGGGATCGGCTGCTTCGACTTGAGCACCGGTTCAGGAGTCCATTCTTCCCCGCATTCGATGCAGGTCACCGGATCATCCTTGCCCAGATCGTAAAAACGCTCACCGCATTTGGGGCAGGTGCGCTTGGTTCCCCATTCTGGCTTCGCCATTCGAATATTCCTCGGTTGGCCCGCAAGCTTGGCGCGGGCGCTTGAAAACTTATCACTGTAGTGGGACCGGACCGGCGTGGAATCAAGCGGTCCATCCAAAGTGCGGCGCGCCTTGCCAGAAGGGTGAGGCGCTGTCAAAGACCGCCGCTGAAATGCCCAGTCACACATTCACGTCATCGCCGCCGCTAAAGGGTCGCCTGCGCGTTCCCGGCGACAAGTCGATCAGCCACCGCGCGCTGATGTTCGCAGGGCTCGCTGTAGGTCGCAGCCGTATTACCGGCCTGCTCGAAGGTGAAGACGTGCTCGCCACTGCCGCTGCAATGCGCCAGCTGGGCGCTCAGATCGAACGCAGCGAGGATGGCACATGGACTGTCCATGGCGCCGGGGTCGGCAGCCTCGTGGAGCCTCACGCCGCGCTCGACATGGGCAATTCGGGCACTTCGACCCGTCTGATGATGGGCCTGCTCGCCAGCCACGGCATCACCGCGACCTTCGTTGGCGATGCGAGCCTGTCGGGCCGGCCAATGAACCGCGTGATTGATCCGCTGAGCCAGATGGGCGCGAGTTTCGAAGCGTCGGCTGGAGGCACCCTGCCCTGTATGCTGCGCGGCGCTTCGCCCGCCGTGCCGATCACCTACCGCCTGCCAGTCGCCAGTGCGCAGGTGAAAAGCGCGGTGCTGCTCGCCGGACTCAATACGCCGGGCATCACTCGCGTGGTCGAGCCGGTCGCCACTCGCGATCACACGGAGAGGATGCTGACTGGCTTTGGTGCGAATCTGGAGATCGGCGAAGAAAACGGCGAGCGCGTCATCGCCATTCACGGCGAGGCGGACCTGAAGCCAATGGACGTAGACGTTCCCGGCGACCCATCTAGCGCCGCTTTCTTCCTCGTCGCGGCGAGCATCGTGCCGGACAGCGATCTCGTGGTCGAGAATATCGGCCTGAACCCCACCCGCGCCGGGATCGTCACCGTGCTGAGGCAAATGGGCGCGGATATCGAGGAACAGAACCGCCGCGAAGTCGGCGGCGAACCGGTCGCGGATCTCCGTGTGCGCCACGCGGCCCTTGAGGGCATCGAGGTGGATCCCGCCATCGTGCCGAGCATGGTCGACGAGTTTCCCGTCCTCTTCGTTGCCGCGGCGCTGGCGCAAGGCACGACCCGCACGAGCGGCCTCGACGAACTGCGGGTCAAGGAGAGCGATCGCATCGCCGTGATGGCCGCGGCCCTCACCGCAGCCGGCGTGCGGGTGGAGGAGCATGAAGACGGCCTCACCATCCACGGCACCGGAGGGGAACCCTTGCGCGGTACGTCCAATGCCCGGGTGAAAACCCATCTCGACCACCGCATCGCAATGAGCATGGCGGTCGCAGGGCTGGCGAGCAGCAGTGGCGTTGAGGTGGACGACACCGCCCCGATTGCCACGAGCTTTCCGACCTTTATGGACCTCATCGAACAGGCTAGTTCGCGCTAAGGCCTGTCAGTCCCACTTGTGCGGAGACTCATCATGAAACATCGCTTTTTCGCCCCCGCCCTTCTTTTCCTCGCGGCCTGTACCGGCGCGGCGCAGGCCGCGACCTACGAGATGTTTCGCGACCCCAATTGCGGATGTTGCGGCAAGTGGGCTGAACATGTCCGCACCGAGATCGAGGTCCCGGTTTCGGAGACCATCACCGCCGACATGGCGAAGGTAAAGCTCGAGCGCGGCGTCCCCCGCGATCTTTGGAGCTGTCACACGATGATCGTCGACGGCTACGTGATCGAAGGCCACGTCCCCGCCGAACAGATCGAGCGACTGCTGGAGGAAAAGCCCGAAGGCGTGCGCGGCCTTGCCGTGCCCGGAATGCCCATCGGCTCCCCGGGAATGGAAATGGGCGACCGCACGCAGCCCTATCAGGTCATCGCCTTTCGCGAGAATGGCAGCCGCGTCGTCTTCGCGACCTACGGCTGAGACGTGAACACCCCGCTCGATATCTATTCGCTCGTCGGATTTTTGGGCACCGCCTGCATCATCGGCGCCTATGCCTATCTGACGCTGACCGAACAGCCGAACCCCTTCATCCTGCATGGCACCAACCTGGCCGGAGCCGCACTGCTGACCATCAGTCTCGTCGTCCACACCAACTGGCCCAGTCTCGTGCTTGAAGGGTTCTGGGCGGCGATTGCGATTGTGGGACTGACGAAGGCATTCCAGAAGAGAAAGGTCACGCAATGATCATCGCCGTCGACGGACCAACCGCCAGCGGAAAGGGCACACTCGCCAAACGAATTGCGGCGCATCTCGGCGTGCCATACCTCGACACCGGGCTGCTCTATCGCGCGGTGGGTCGGCAGGTTGCAATCAATGGCGGCGACCCGGACAGCGAAGCCGACGCACTTGCGGCCTGCGACTTCCCGGATGAACTCTTGGAAGACGATATCCTGCGCACCGAAGAGGTCGGTGGGCTGGCAAGCCGCGTCTCGGTCCATCCGGCAGTGCGTCAGGCACTGTTCGAGCGACAGCGCGCCTTTGCCGAGCAGCCCGGTGGCGCGGTTCTGGATGGGCGTGATATCGGTACGGTTATCGCCCCCGATGCGGACGTGAAGCTTTTCATCACCGCCAGTGTGCAGGAGCGCGCGCGTCGGCGCTGGCTTGAGATGATCGACAAGCATATCGACCACGAAGAGGAAATCCCCCTCGCCGAAATCGAGAAGGACGTGGTCGCGCGCGATGCCCGCGACATCAACCGCAAGGACGCTCCACTAAAGGCGGCGCCGGATGCACTGGTGATCGACACCACGAGCTTCGACCGCGAACAGGCTTTCGAGACGGTGCTGGAGGCAGTCGAAGAAGCGTTGAGGGAAAAGCGCGCCTAGATGTCGCTGGTCAGTTGCCATTGAAAAGCAACGCGCTCCTGTATCCGTTCAGACTGCTCTGCGCTCACGTCGGCTGGGCGATAAGCCATCGGCTCCAGTGCGTTGCCGGCCATATCCGAATAGAGCGCTAAAGCGGCAATATAGCTGCCCTGCGGCGTCGGATGATTGCCATCGGTCGTCAGCGCGAAATCGAACGAATGGGCGCGATTGGCCTCCCAGATCTTCCCGACATTGGTCAGCGATGCGCCGGTCTTGGCGGCAAGGCTCTTGTGGTCGGATTGAATGCGGTGATGATATTCATTGCGCATCGCCTTTGTCATCGCTGCATCATCGTAAGACCAGGTGACGAACAAACGCACGGTTTCGCCGTGATCCTGCGCCTTTCGAACCAGGCGGGCACCATAGTCATGGAAGTAGCTGCGCTCCCCGTCGATATGCGCGCCACTCTGCGCCTGGATGATGATCTCGTCCCAGCGTTCTGCGGCCAGCAGGGCATGCAGCCGGGCGTTGGTCCAGTGATCGCGCAGCCGTGCGCCCGGAAGCAGGTGTTCGACGATTTGTAACTTGTACGGCGCGCCACTCGCATCGGCGATCTCGCGCATCATCCCGGGCATGTCGTTCGAGAAGCTGCGGCTGTTGCCAATGAAGAGCACCCGTTTGGCCGGGCGCTCGTCAATGGCGTCGGTGGCTGTCTGGACATAGGCGCTGGCTGGATAGGCGCTGATGAACTGAAGCCACACGGCGCCGGACAGCACGGCGGCGAGCAGGCCGATACGAATCATGGTCATGGTGGATGCGACCCCTTTGCAATGACTTTCCCTCATGTCGCACCGCCGGGTTAGGATTGGGTTATTGCATCTGGAACTTTCCTACCGGCACCTTGATCGAGCAAGGTCGCGACCATGACGAAACCGCCCCTTCTGTGCGAACTCTTCAGCGCCTGCGCGGAAGTTGACACTTCGGTCCGCCCGGACCACCGCAAACCTTCGCATTTGCGCGGGTCCCACGGGATGGGAAAGTTTTGCAAAGACCCCACTTCGCCGTTCCATATCTCCAGCAATTCGGCCCGGTGCCCTTCCCAAAATGCCTTGCCTTTCCGGCCCGTTTGCACTAGGCGCGCGGCCGTTCTCGCAATCAATTCGGTTGAAAGGACCTGTGCGGTGGCATCCGGCCCCGCGCAGAGATCGGCCTCTTGCCCGCAAGGCCAGCGCAATGGTGCGCCAGGCGGCGGTAAAGACCCGGGGCAAACCCGTGGCCGGTAGCAAAACGACACAAGGAACAGCCAGACACATGGCAACTGCACCAAACCCGACGCGCGACGACTTCGAAGCGCTTCTTAACGAACAACTCGGCGGCGCCGGCGACGAAGGCTTCGAAGGCCGCGTCGTCAAAGGCACCGTGACCGCGATCGAAGCCGGTCACGCCGTCATCGACGTAGGCCTCAAGAGCGAAGGCCGCGTCAACCTCAAGGAATTTGCCCGTGGCGAAGACGACCACGGCCTGAGCGTCGGCGACGAAGTCGAAGTCTATGTCGACCGCGTGGAGAACGCCGACGGCGAAGCGATGCTGTCGCGTGACCGCGCCCGCCGCGAAGCCGCATGGGACAAGCTTGAAAACGAATTCGGCGAAGGCAAGCGCGTCGAAGGCCGCATCTTCGGCCGCGTCAAGGGCGGCTTCACCGTCGACCTCGACGGCGCCGTGGCCTTCCTGCCGGGTAGCCAGGTCGACATCCGCCCCGTGCGCGACGTCACCCCGCTGATGGAAGTGCCGCAGCCCTTCCAGATCCTCAAGATGGATCGCCGCCGCGGCAACATCGTCGTTTCGCGTCGCGCCGTTCTCGAAGAGACCCGCGCAGAACAGCGCAGCGAACTGATCGACAAGCTGGCCGAGGGCCAGGTGATCGACGGTGTGGTCAAGAACATCACCGATTACGGTGCCTTCGTGGACCTGGGCGGTATCGACGGCCTGCTCCACGTCACCGACATGAGCTACAAGCGCGTCAACCACCCCAGCGAGATCATCGAAATCGGCCAGACGGTGACCGTGCAGATCGTGCGCATCAACGCCGAAACGCAGCGTATCTCGCTCGGCATGAAGCAGCTTGAAAGCGATCCGTGGGATGGCGTCTCGGCCAAGTACCCGGTCGACATGAAGCTGACCGGTACTGTCACCAACATCACCGAATACGGTGCGTTCGTGGAACTGGAACCGGGCATCGAAGGCCTCGTCCACGTTTCCGAAATGAGCTGGACCAAGAAGAACGTCCACCCCGGCAAGATCGTCAGCACTTCGCAGGAAGTCGAAGTGGTCGTGCTCGAAGTCGACAGCGAGAAGCGTCGCATCAGCCTCGGCCTCAAGCAGGCCCAGCGCAATCCATGGGACGAGTTCGCCGAGAAGTTCCCGGTCGGTGCCGAAGTGGAAGGCGAAGTCAAGAACGCCACCGAATTCGGTCTCTTCATCGGTCTCGACGGCGACGTGGACGGCATGGTCCACATGTCGGACATCGCTTGGGGCATCTCGGGCGAAGACGCGCTGGCGCTCCACCGCAAGGGTGAGCAGGTCAAGGCCGTCGTTCTCGACGTCGATGTTGACAAGGAACGCATCAGCCTGGGCATGAAGCAGCTCGAAAAGGGCGCTCCGACCGAAGCAGGTGCAGCCGCAGCCGGTTCGCTCCGCAAGGGCCAGACCGTCACCGTCTCGATCCTCGAAGTTCGCGATGGCGGCCTCGAAGTGCAGGTTGGCGACGATGGCGCGACCGGCTTCATCAAGCGCAGCGACCTTGGCCGCGACCGCGACGAACAGCGCCCCGACCGCTTCCAGGTCGGCAGCAAGGTCGACGCAATGGTCACCGGCTTCGACCGTTCGAAGAAGCCCAACTTCTCGATCAAGGCGCGTCAGA
Source organism: uncultured Erythrobacter sp. (assembly GCA_947494705.1). Taxonomy (GTDB): domain Bacteria; phylum Pseudomonadota; class Alphaproteobacteria; order Sphingomonadales; family Sphingomonadaceae; genus Erythrobacter. Next base: position 610,126 of record CANLVN010000003.1, on the reverse strand, counting down.
TCGCCGAAGAAAAGGAAGCGGTGCAGCAGTTCGGTTCGTCCGACAGCGGCGCATCGCTCGGCGACATCCTTGGCGAAGCGCTCAAGAAGGGCGACGAATAAGCCAAACGCCGATACGGCAATCAGGAAGGCCCGCTCTCCCACCCGGAGAGCGGGCCTTTCCTACTATGGACAAGCCGCGTATGGTCGCGACATGCTGACAGTCCACCAATTCCCCTGCCTTTCCGACAATTACGGCTTCCTGCTGCACAACTCGGTATCCCGCGAAACCGCCGCAATCGACACTCCCGACGGCAAGGAATACCTCAAACAGGCCGAGGCCAAGGGTTGGACGATCACCCACATCTGGAACACGCACTGGCACCCCGATCATGCCGGCGGAAACGTGGAGATCGTCGAAGCTACCGGAGCGAGGGTGCTGGCCCCCAAGGAAGTCGAGAAGCTCTCGCCTATCGACCGGGTGGTCGAACACGGCGACACCGTCACGCTGGGCGAGCATCGCGCCGACGTGATCGATGTGTCGGGCCACACGAACGGCCACATCGCCTTCCACGTCGTCGAGGAGGGCATCGCCTTCGTCGGCGACAGCGTCTTCGCATTGGGCTGCGGTCGCATGTTCGAAGGCGAGCCCGAGCAGTTCTGGCGAAGCCTTGAACGGATCAAGCGCCTCTCGACCGCGACGGTGCTCTATTGCGCGCACGAATACACTCAAGCTAACGCCAAGTTCGCTCTACACGCAGATCCGGACAACGAAGCGCTACAGGAATACGCCTCCGAGATCGACGAGAAGCGCGCCCGCGGGGAATGGACGGTACCCACCGTTCTCAGGCGCGAGCTAGAGACCAATCCCTTCCTGCGTGCGGACGATCCGGCGATGATGGAGCGCTGGGGCGGCGAAGCTCCGCATGAGACCTTTGCAGCGTTGCGGGCGGCGAAGGATAACTTCTGATCCCGTGATGAAGGCACTGCGCGTCCAGAGCCTGTCGGACGACCTCTCTGGCGTTGCGCTTGCCGAGGCACCCTTGCCCGTTCGAAAGGCAGGCGAAGTCTTGGTCCACGTTAGAGCCGGATCGCTCAACTTCCCTGACCTTCTGATGACGCGCGGGGAATACCAGTTCAAACCCGAACCACCCTTCACCAGTGGCTTGGAAATGGCCGGTGAGGTGGTCGAGGCGGACCCGAGTTGCACCTTCGCGCCGGGCGACCGTGTGATGGGAGGGCAGAAAACCGGCGCTTTCGCAGATTATGCAAGCCTGCCGCAGAGCAGCCTCTCCGCCGTTCCAGAGGGTCTGAGCGACGCGCAAGCGGCAGCGATGGGTGCAGCTTACGCCACTGCCTACACCGGACTGGTCGAACTGTGTGGCTTGCGCGAAGGTCACACTGTGCTGGTCCACGGCGCTAGCGGCGGCGTAGGCCTCGCTGCTTGCGATCTTGCAAAAACCCTCGGTGCCAGGGTCATCGCAGCCACCGGGGTAGAAGAGAAGCGTGCGCGGATCGCGGCTGCGGTGGAGCCAGACGCCGTGATCGTCTCGAAAGGTCGCTTCCGCGAAGAGGTCGCATCGCTGACCGATGGCAAACTCGCCGACATGGTCTTCGATCCGGTAGGTGGCGACGTCTTCGACGAATCCACACGCTGTGTGGCCTTTGGCGGGAAACTGGTCGTGGTAGGCTTCACAAGCGGAAGGATCGCAGAGATTGCGACCAACATCCCGCTCATCAAGGGCTTCAGCGTGGTCGGCCTGCGCGCTGGCGAATATGCGCGCCGCTTTCCCGAACGCGGGGCAGCAATCGGTTCCGCAATTGCAGCGCTTGCCAGCGAAGGCCGGATCGCGCCAGTAATCGATCGCGTCTTGCCCTTGTCGCAATGGCGACAAGGTTTCGAGGCAATGGCGCAACGCGACCTGGTGGGTAAGGTGGTATTCGAACCGGGAAGGTGAACCTTTGCCCTAGGAGGTCCGATTACCCCGACTTCGACACAACAAGAAAGGGCGGCCCGATGGACCGCCCCTTCCTCTCTCCAACTTGTAAGCCGTCGAAACTAGAGCGAGGAAATGACTTCGTCGGCCAACGCCTTGTCGGCGGCGGCATCGTGCTTTTCACGAATGATCTTGCGCGACGCTGCGGCTGCGGCATTGGCAGCACTGGCGCGCACGTCCTCGACAGCTTCGCGCTCGGCGGCGGCGATCTTGTCTTCGGCCATACGCTGGCGGCGCGCGACCATCGCTTCGCTATCAGCTTCGGCCTTGTCGAGGATCGAGTCGGCTTCGCGCTGAGCCCCTTCCATCATCGCTTCGGCGTCCTTTTCAGCCGATGCAATCTTCGCGGCATATTCGTCACGGAGTTTCTCCGCCTCGGCGCGCAGGTCCTTGGCTTCGTCGAGCTGCTGCTTGATCTCCGCGATCTTCGTATCGAGCCCGCCCGCAATCGCACCCGGGACTTTCTTCCAGATGACAACTGCGATCAGCACCGCCATCGCGAGGCTAACCCACTGATAGTCCTGGAGCCCGAAGGCCGAGGGGTGTGCGGCAGCTGCAAGGTTGAGGATGATATCAGCCATTGACGAGTGCCTTCTTCACGGCGGACCGCGCGGTCCGCTTATCGACGGTCGTGCCCGTCAGGCGGTTCACGATGTCCTGGGCCGCCTCGGTAGCGACATCCTCGATCTCGGCCATGGCGCTGGTGCGCGCAGCTTCGATCTCGGACTGGGCAGCCTCGAGTTGCGTGTCGAAACGCTCCTGCGCGGCGGCGAGCTTTGCCTCGGAGGTCTTTGCCGCCTTGGCCTTGGCCTCGGCGATCAGCCCCTGCGCCTTGGCACGATTGGCGCTCTCGCGCTCGCGCCAGGTCTCTTCCTGCTCGTCGGCAGCATCCCGAGCGGCCTGCGCTGCTGCGAGGTCGTCGGCAATCTGCTTGTCGCGCATACCCACGGTTTCCATCACCTTCGGGACCATGCCCCGACCGATTAGGAAGAAGGTAACGCCGAAGAAGACCAGCAGCCAGAATATCTGGCTGGAATAGGTCTCTGCGAGCTGGGCTATCTGAGGCATGGACTGGGTCCCGAGGGGCTAGTCGAAAATACTGGAAAAGGAGCGGACCAGCCAAGGCTGGCCCACCCCTCGTCCGGAGTGCTTAGGCGACGAAGATCAGGATCATCGCGACGACGAACGCCAGCAGGCCGAGAAGTTCGGCTGCGGCGAAGCCGATGAACAGGCGACCCTGCTGACCGTCGGCTGCGCCCGGATTGCGCAGCGCGCTTTCGAGGAACGAACCGAAGACGTTACCCACGCCGATTGCTGCCATACCGGCACCGATCGCTGCGAGGCCTGCGCCGACGAGCTTGGCTGCTTCTGGATCCATTTTGAAAACTCCTTGAAAATCAATTCTGTTGGTAAGGGAAAGGTGAAACTTAGTGAAGGTGCTCGGCGTCGTTGATGTACAGCGACGTGAGCAGCGCAAAGACGTAGGCCTGGATACCTGCGACGAGAATTTCGAGCGCGCTGATGGCGATCATCAAAGCAAAACTCGGGATCGCGACCATCAGGCTGGTACCGATGCCGTAGTTGAGACCGTCCATGACGAAGCTCGAAAGCACCTTCAAGAGGACGTGGCCCGCCATCATCGCGACGAACAGACGCAGAGCGAGACTGAACGGGCGGATCAGGAACGAGAAGAACTCTATCAGCGCGATCGCCGGGATCATCGGCGCGGGCGTGCCGTGCGGCACGAACAGCGAGAAGAAGTGGAAGCCGTGCTTCCAGAAACCGACGATCAGCACGATCGAGAAGCTGATGATCGCGAGCACCCCGGTTATGGTGAAGTGGCTCGTGAACGTGAACGGGTGCAGGCCGACGAGCCCAACGGGCAGCAAGCCAAGCAGGTTGCCGAACAGGATGAACATGAAGAGGCTGAAAATGTAGGGAAGGTATTTGCGCCCTTCCTTACCGATATTCGCCTCCAGCATGTCGTCGATGAAGCCGGTGAAGCTCTCGACCGCCATCTGCCAGCGACCGGGCACCAGCTCGCGCTTCATGCCGCCGAAGACAAATGCCCAAAGCAACAGCGTAGTGACCGCCATCCAGAGGGCGGAGTTGGTGAATGCGATGTTGAAGCCACCGATTTCCCAGGCCTCGCCGATCAACGGCTCGATCTGGAACTGCTGCATCGGATCGACTTTGCCTGCGTCGGCTGCCACGATCTCTTCTATCCCTAGTACCTGTTGCAACGCGCCCCGGCCATTGCGGCCCCATCAAGAGTCCGCGTCGACATCATCCGGGCGCGTATTGGCGCTGCGAAGTATGTTCCTGAAGGCGACACCTATCCCAACGAACAGGCCGACCAACAGACCCCAGGGAAGCGTTCCGAACAGGACATCGATTGCCCAGCCAATAACGCTCCCTCCAAGAATCCCGCCGAGAAGATCCGCCAGCACTCGGTTTCCGCTGCGATAATTCGCGTCGGTCCCCTGCACCTTTGGCCGGTTGCGATTGTCTTCACGCTCGCGTGCAGCTTTCAGCCGCGCCTCGAGCGCGTCGATCCGCGCATCCTCAGCAATGGGTTCTCCGGCAGGTTTCTCGTCGCTCATGCAAGCTTCCTGTAAGGGCAAGCGCGGCACGCAGCAAAGAGGTGCCCGCCGAGGGCGCCTGCCCCCTAGAAGAGGGGGATATAGGTGTCAACACGAAGCCGGTGTTTTCGTGGGGGGAGAAATGTCTGGTTTGCGAAATTTTTACGGACAACGCGGGTCGCGCATCGGCGGCGCAGAGGTGCGGGTCTGCCAAGTACCATCGGGCGCCTGGTATTTCTCGCCGGGTTCGGTGCGGGCGATAGCCTGACACCCCGCAGTCATCGCGAACTGCTCCAGCGTCGCGTTGTTTTCTTTAGCCTTCTGCGCATACACCGCACGCCGCTTTATGTTGATGTCGTTGACGAGGCTGCGCAGGGCGGCGCTTTCCTGTCCGACGATGCCGAGGTAGCCGTCGACCTGTTCGCCGACCTGTCCGTTTGCCCGCGCGGCGGCATAGGCCGGGTCGCGCTGTGCGTGAGCGGGAGCAACCATGCCGGTTACAGCGACCAGCGCTGCGGCAGCGGCCATCATTGTCGTGCGAAGTTTCGTCATTTCTCGTTTCCTTCCCGGATGACTACGCGGCCCAAGTCGCGCGCGGTCAGAAAATATCGGCATTCTCTTCAATCGTGTTGTTGGCGTCCTCTGCAAGACGGTAGAGAACCTCGGCGCGGATATTGACGTTCAGCTCGATCACGATCGGTTCTTCGGGGGCAGCGATATTGATGCATCCCCCCAGAGCCATCGTTCCCAGAGCCGCCAGTCCGGCCTTGAAACCTGTATTTCGCATCGCTCGCCCCCGCCTGTCTTTCAGTTTGGTTGTGGCAGCGGCGCCGATTGCGGTCAATTTGGCATCATTCATGGCATTTCGTCGCTTTCTGGAGCTTGAACGGTGGCTTCATCGTCTGGTTCAGGTCGGCGTGGTGCGTCGCCATTGGAATAGGTCGTATCGGGATTGGGGTCCGGGTCCGGGTCGGGCTCCGGGTCAGGCGGCACGAACCGGCCGTCTTCGACATCGAACAATCCTTGCTCGATCGGATTACCGAATACGGTCGGGTCAAACAGGCCGCGTACGATCGTGGCAAGCAGGTAGAAGTTTTCCGACCGGATATTGATGTTGAAGCGGATCGGCAGGTCGGCAAGCTGGCGGGTGATGAAGTTTTTACTGGTCCCCGCACCTTGCCGCACGCCGTCGATGCGGAACTGGGTCAGGATCTCGCCCGCGAGGTTGCCGTTCAACTCGATCAGCATCTGGTTGTAATCGAGCGAGCGCAGCGTCTGGAAGGCGTAATTGCCCATCGTGCCGAGGTCTTCATAGGTCAGCTCGCCGACATAGGCGACATTGCCTCCGGGAGGGCGCGAAACGAGGATACCGCCTTCGATGGTGCCGTTGCCATCGGCATCGAACAGGATCGGTATAGTTCCGTCGAAAGTCCCCGTCGCGCTGAGATTGTCGAGTTCGAGCTGCGACACGAAGGTCGCGGCGTCGAGCGCGACGATCTCGAATATGTAACTTTGTCCGGTCTCGCCTCCGAAATCGAGCGTGACCGGGCGCAGGATCAGCTGACCGCCCATGAATGGCCAGCGCCCGTCCTCTACCGTTATGAGCGTCCCGTTCTCGATCGAGTAGACCACACGCCCGTCGAGCACCTCGACGCCGGTATTGATCGCTCCGATGTTCAGGGACTGCGAGGGCGCCGTTGTGAGGCCCAGCAGGTCGGTGAAGGTGATCGTTCCAGAGACCTCGCGCACTGGACCGAAGGCGGCCGCAAAGTCGAAACTGTCGGTGGAAAAGGTTCCGCTGCTGTCGAGTGTGTCGGGGGTCCAAACTACTTGCCCCTCACCACGCACGGTGCCGTCGGCGAGCGCGATGACACCGCGCGCAAGATAGCTGAGATCCTCGGGCTGGAAATCCTCGGTGAAGGTGACGCCGGGCACGTCGAGGTCGGCTCTGCCCCTGCCGCTAGACAGGTCGTGGCGAACGGCGACATTGGTGACGAGGCTGCCGGTATCTGGATGGCGCAGCGCGGCTTGCGCGCGGATCGCATTGTTTTCGAGCGTAAGCGTTGCATCCTTTGCGATGACAGGCTCGAATCGCGCCTGTGGGCCGTTGGCAGGGTCGATGCGCTCTGTGAGTTTGAAGCTGCCCTCGCCGATCCTCAGAACGTTGCCTTCGTAAGCCCAGCTTCCCGCGAGTTCGGAAAGGTCGAGCGGCACCGCGTCGATCGCCGCACTTCCTCCTTCGAAACGCCCGCCAATGGTTTCGGAGAAAGTGCCCTCCAGCCCGCTCGCCGAAAGCCGCACGGCGTTGTCCTCTGGTCCGATCACGGCGTCGAGCCCATCAATACGGAAGGGTCCGGGGTAGCGTACGACTGCGCTGGCAGCGGCGATGCGGGTGGGCGTACCCGCCAGTTCGCCGCGCAGGTCAAGATCGTCGGTGCGCGCTGCGAGGCGGAAGCTGTCGGTATAACTCGCGATTGCGCCGCCATCGACGGGACACAGCGTAAGCGAGCGTTCCGCAAGGGCGAGGTCGTAAGTGCGTAGCCCGCCTATTCTGACATCGGTGCATCTCCGGCCCACCGCAAGCCCGCTCGCACTCGTCCACGTACCTTCGAGCGGCAGGACCAACCCGCGCACCTCTCCGCCGGGGATTGCACCTTCGGCTTGCACCATCGCGTTGAACGTCAGGTTGCCGCGATTGTCCTGCCGCAATTCGAGCCTCGGAATGGCGAGCGCATCGCCGCCTTCGCGGTATTCGGCCATAGCCAAACGCAGGATGATGTCCCCGCCCGCAACGCGTTCCATGCGCCCATTGATGCGCGGCATGTCGGCGCCACCGGTGAGGATATTGCCAGTGAGACGCTGGGGGCGGTCCTGCGTGGCGCTGGTATAGCTGAGGCGAGACAGCGCGATCACGGTTTCGCCGGCAGCGTTGCGCAGGCGGGCCTCGGGAACGATGGCGCGCACACTGTCGCCATCGACGCGGACCGTCATGCTCGCCGAAGCGTCTCCTCTCCGGAGTGCGCGGGTAAGGCCGCGCTCCAGCTTCGACAGGAGGTTTCCAGCGAAAGTCCCTTGCGTCGCCTCGCGCGCATCGGCCAGCGCAAGCGCGTTTGCCTCGGCGGCGACGCCAGACGCGGAGAAGTCGCTATCCCATTCGGCATGGTCGAGCCCACCGGTGCTGCGCAGCGTCCCGGTTGCGTTCAGGCGGTCCACTGCAGCGTAAGCAGAGGCGAACCCCTGCCCTGTCAGCTCGTGGCGCAGGCTGAGTTCTCCGTCGAAAGCCCAGGCTATATCCGCAGTTCCAGCCAAGGTATTGAGCGCGGTGTCTCCTTGCGCCAGATCGGCCGCCTCGATGTCGAAATCGCCCCGGATCGCGGTGAAGTCCTGCGAGAGGCTGATCCGCGCCGCGACATCGGCACTCGCGATGCTCGCTCCGTCGCAATCCGCGCCCCGCAGCCGCAGCGGTCCGTCGAAGCCAATACGGCCTTCATTGGTAGCGACGTTGCCGTAAAGCGTCGCACCCTGTGCCCTGCATCCTTCGGTTCCGATCCCCGGAGCAGTCGCCGCGAATTTGCCGCGGAAACCGTCATCGATCCGCCCCGCCCCTTCGAGCTTGGCGCCAATCCGGCCATAATCGCTCACAATCAGGGCGCGACCGTCGCGCATGGCTATGTCGAGTTCGGGGAGGCCCGCTGGTTCGTCGCTCTCGGCAAAGATCAGTGGATCGAGCGAACCGAGGCTCAGCTCACCGTCGCGCAGCGTGCCATAGACCCGCGGATGGACGAGTTCGACCCGCCCGATCGTCGGCGCGCCGAAACTGTAGACGATGTCGACATTCACCCGCTCTGCGGTCAGGTCGGGTGCGCTGGGATCTCCTATCACGAGGTTCGCGATGGTCTGTCGGTCGGTGCCGATTGAGACGATATCGTAGCTCGCCTCCAGCCCCGCATCGCGCAGCGCGCCGTCGATGAGATTGCTCGCAATCCGCTCGCGCGAGAACCACGCGATGGTCGCGACGACGAGCAACGAGATCACCGCCACGATCAGCACTCGCCATAGCCAACCGACCCGCGTCGGCGACTCAGGCGCGTAATCGTTGTCGCTTTCCGGGTCGGCTTCGGCCTGCATGCTGCTCACTTGCGCGGATCGCCTTGCAAAGGCAATGATATCTGAAAGCCATGTATTGATGAGGGCGAGATTGCCGCAATCTGAAGGAAGTTTCGATTTTGGAACCGGCGCCCCGCCCGCGTCGAAATCCGATTCTAGCAAGCATGCCGGAACGGGCCACCGCGAACGCCTGCGCGAGCGGCTTCTGAAGGGTGGCGCTGAGGCGCTTGCCGATTACGAAGTGCTCGAATACCTGCTGTTCGCCGCCATCAAACAAGGCGATACCAAGTCTATTGCAAAAGACCTGATCGCTCAGTTCGGCTCACTCGCCGGAGTGCTCAACGCCGATCCGGCAGCGTTGCAGCGGGTCAAGGGCGTGGGCCGAACGAGCGCCGCAGCGCTCAAAAGCGTCGCTACCGCAGCGCGTCGGATGGCCCGCAGCGAAGTGAGCGCGAAGCCGGTGCTCGGCAGCTGGCAGGCACTGCTCGACTATCTCGCAATCGACATGGCGCATCTGACGGTCGAGCGTGTGCGCGTGCTCTATCTCGATACCAAGAACCGGTTGATCGACGACCATCACGTAGGCGACGGCTCAATCGACGAAGCCGCCATCCACCCGCGCGAAGTAATCCGTCGAGCGATGGATGTCGGCGCGAGCGCGCTGATCCTCGTCCACAACCACCCTAGCGGCAATCCCGAACCCAGCCGCGCCGATATCCAGATTACGCAGCGCATAGCCGAGGCCGGACGGCTACTCGGCGTGACGCTGCACGATCACGTTATCGTCGGGCGTGAAGGACACGTGTCGCTGCGCGCAAAGGGGCTGATATAGCGCCGCCGAACGAGCGGTTCAGCCTAGAGGTCGAACCCCCATTTGCGCCAGTCGGCCACGATCACCGGTTCGCGGGCGAGCGCGGCATCGATATCGGCCTGTCCGCGCTCGTCGCCCTGATCACGCCGGATCAGGCCGCGCATTATCAGCGAACCGTTTTGACCCGGCGCAAGTTCAAGCGCTGCGTCGAGATCGGCCAGAGCTTCTGCGACCATCCCGTTGCGGAAATAGACGAGCGCGCGGCTGTCGAGGGCGGATGCGGTGCCGCCAACCTCTACCGCCTTTCGGCAGACCTCCAGTGCCTCGCGCAGCCGGACCTGCCAGGTGCCCATATACCAGCACTTCTGGTTCAGCATGTTGGCATCATTGGGCTTGGCCATCATGACCTCCGTAATGCGCTCCAACCCTTCCTCGCCCCGACCTTCAAAGGCATCAAGCCCAGCTAAGTTGAGCGCGAGAGACTGACGAACGTCTTCGTCGCCGTCCTCGCCCTCAAGCAGGGCGCGAGCACCTTCGACATCGCCCAGATCGAACAGGGCCGCAGAATAAGCGATGGCGCGCCACGGTGACGGTTCGAGCAAGTATGCTTCTTCGAGATCGTCACGCGCACTCTCGAAATCGAGCAATTGCCGATGCACGGCGGCGCGCTGCGAATAATACTCTGCATTACCTTCCAGCTCTACCACCATGTCCATGTCTTCGAGCGATCCGGCAAAGTCATAAGTGTCGTATCGGAAGGATGCGCGCGAGAGATAGGGTGCCGCCTCCTCAGGGTCCTTTTCGATCATTGTCGCATAAGCCGCATCGAGCGCGGCAAGCGGTGAGCGGTTGTCGCTCTGCGCAAAACGCCAGCGGCGGGGCATGTCATCGGGGGCAACGACCTTGATCTCGTTGCGCGCGAAACTTGCCGCCTTGCGCCGTTCGTCGCGGATCTGTGCTGGGTCGATTTCCCCGCCACGGCTAACGATTCGCTCCGTGACGAACAGCTCTTCGCCTCTGAAGCCGACCTCGCGAATATAGCGACGACCCGCCACTTCCTCGTCGAGCACAGCCTCACCACGCAGTTCGAAAGCTTCGGATGCGAGCGGCAGCCGGGTGCGGATATTGATCGCCATGGCCGAGGCAGCGCCAACCGAAACCGGCAATTCGCGCCAGTCGCGGCGCGAGCGGTCTGGCGAGAAGTTGACCTCGTCGGTCGACACGATCGGGCTGAATTCGGCCCGTGTCCCGTCATATTCGAACATCGCGGGCATGATCCCGGTAATGACCATGGCGGCTTCGCTGTCGTCATCGCCCGACACGATCTCGACATCCAGCAACTGCATTTCCGCGTCGAAATTGGAAGCCATTTCCTTCTTGCGCTCGTCGGTTAGCTTGTCTGCCACCGAGGCAAGTTGAGCTGCATAAGCGCCGACGAACTCCAGGCGCAGCGTCCCGAGAGTGGGCAAATCGCCGCCAGCCGTGGCATCGACTTCCATGTCCATCGTGAATTCCGTCGCGCGCGGCAACACCTGAACGATCGGCTCGAGCTGCGCTCCGGCAGATCGGACGGGTAGCGCATACTCGAAAGCCGGCACATTGCCGACAATCGCCAGGTTCGCGCCTAGCGATGTTCCGTCGAGGTAATACAGATTGCCATCGATATTTGCACGCACCAGCACATGGTTGAACGCGCCTGGCAATGGCAGCGAGATCGGGACCGCATTGCCGCCATCGGTCGATACCAGCACCGCTTCGGCATCAATTCCCAGCCTGTCGAGCAGGGCGAGCAAAATCAGCGTCTTCGCCTTGCAGTCACCGTATTTCTTCTCCCAGGTGGTCGCCACCGACTGAGGGATGTAATTGCCGCCGTCTAAACCGTTGAGCAGATAGCGAATGTCTTCCTGCACCAATTCGAGTGCGGCGACAGCGCGTGAAAGGTCGTCATCATAATCGGCTCGGATCGCATCGGTTTTTTCGGCAAGTTCGTCCAAGCCGTCGAGCGCGCCATCTACCTCGTAATAGGGTGCCATTACGCTCGAAACTTCAGCCCAGTCGGCAAAGGTGCCCACCTGCAAGATAGTGCCGCGACGGAACCGCAGTGGCGCGTCGTTGGGCATTTCCTTGGCCTCTGGCAGCGGCAGTGCGACATTAAGCCAGCGATGCCCGTTGCGCAGTTCGGGTGCAGCGAGGTCGTAGTTGGGACCAGCCTTGTAAGTAACGTCCAGATCTTCCGGCCAAGACACCATCACCCGCGAAAAATCTGCAAAAGCATCGGGTTCGCGCCAAAGATAAGTCTGGCTCTGCACCTCGTCGCCCAAAGCCTGATCCGTGTTGGTCACGGTGTAGGACAGGCGCAATTCGTCGCCTACCTGCATGCCGGGAACCGACAGGGTCGCGGTAAGTGAGCCATCGAGGATCTGCTGTTCGAGGTTCTGCTCGCGCCGCAGCACCTCGAACCTCTCCCCTTCCTCAATTAGGTCGATGGCTTCTCCATCGCGCAGGATCGTGATTTGATGGACGATCAGGTCGCCTTTGTCCGGCAGCCACTTGGCCGTCAGCGTACCGACTTCTGCCAGGTCGCTCAGCCCTGAGACGCGGAGCACAACATCGCGGTATTCCGACAGGAGGCCTTCCTGGAGCCGGACCTGCGTGTCGAGCAGCACCTGGTTGTTGGTTGGGTCGCGCTCGACGCTGTCGACTTCGACCGGCGTCACCCAGTCGGGTGCGGGTTCGTAAAGCGGTTCGTCCCCTGCCAAGGCGAGCGAGGACCATCCCAACGCCAATAATGAGATTGCCGCCCGCTCGATACGAAGTGTCATGGTATGCGCCCCTGAAGTAAAAGTCGGGAAGGACGCTAATAGGGCGCAGTCTCAAGTCAAAGGTAATTCGGGACCTAAAGAAGATTTGTCCTCAGCCGGGACAGACACGTTCGCCTTGCCGCGCGGGTGCCGGAAAATTGTCCCAAGCAGGTGAAAGCGCGACGCCTGCCCTTGCCATTCGGCCTTTGCGCGCATAGCCGCGCTGGGCAAAACCCTACCAGTTCAGGAGCCCCACATGGTCCCCCGTTACGCCCGTCCCGCCATGACCGCCATTTGGGAGCCGGAAACCAAGTACGAAATCTGGTTCCTGATCGAAGCGCACGCGACCCAGAAGCTCTCCGAGTTGGGCGTCGTGCCGGAAAGCGGCGCGAAGGCGTTGTGGGACTGGTGGAAAACCGAACCGGGCATCGACGTTGCCGCAATCGACGCGAAGGAAGCGGTGCTGAAGCACGACGTCATCGCCTTCCTCGATTGGGTTGCCGAACAGGTCGGCCCCGAAGCGCGCTTCATGCACCAAGGGATGACCTCGTCCGATGTGCTCGACACGACACTGGCGGTCCAATTGGCTCGGGCGAGTGACCTCTTGCTTGAAGACATGGACGCGCTGCTTGCGGCTATCGAGGGACGCGCAAAGGAGCACAAATACACCGCCACGATCGGGCGCAGTCATGGCATCCATGCCGAACCGACAACGTTCGGCCTCAAGCTCGCGCAAGCCTATGCCGAGTTCGCTCGCTGCCGTGAACGCCTGGTTGCCGCGCGCGCCGAAGTGGCGACCTGCGCGATTTCGGGCGCGGTCGGCACTTTTGCCAACATAGACCCCAGCGTCGAAGAATATGTCGCCGAGCAGCTTGGGCTGAGTGTCGAACCAGTCAGCACGCAGGTGATCCCGCGCGACCGACACGCCGCCTATTTCTCCACCTTGGCGGTGATCGCATCGAGCATCGAGCGGCTCGCCGTCGAAATCCGCCATCTGCAGCGCACCGAAGTGCTGGAAGCCGAAGAGTATTTCTCGCCCGGCCAGAAGGGTTCATCGGCGATGCCGCATAAACGCAATCCAATCCTGACCGAAAACCTCACCGGACAGGCTCGCATGATCCGCGCCTATGCCCTGCCCGCGCTGGAAAACGTGGCGCTTTGGCACGAGCGCGATATCTCGCATAGCTCGGTCGAGCGCTTCATCGGGCCCGACGCCACGATCACACTCGACTTCGCGCTCGCACGATTGACCGGTGTCGTCGACAAGCTGCTGGTCTATCCCGAGCGGATGCAGAAGAACATGGATGCAATGGGCGGCCTCGTCCACTCGCAACGTGTGCTGTTGGCACTCACCCAGGCCGGGGTGACGCGCGACAATGCGTATCGCCTGGTCCAGCGCAACGCGATGAAGGTGTGGGAATCCTCAGGCCAGCTTTCGCTGCTCGAACTGCTGAAGGGGGACGAGGAGGTAACCGCCGCCTTGTCCGAGGCCGAATTAGAAGAAAAATTCGACCTCGAATATCACTTCAAACATGTCGACACGATCTTCGCGCGGGTGTTCGGCGAGGACTGAGACGCTGGACTAAGCGCTCAAATACCTTAGTTTCGCATAGCAATTGTCGCTTTAGGGAGGAAACCGCTCGTGCAGATCATCCGCACCATCGTCTGGGTCTTGATCCTGTTCGCGATGCTGACGTTCTCGTTCTTCAACTGGGACACGGTCGAGGTGAACCTGTGGGAGAACCTCGTGCTGGAGACGAAGGTCCCGGTGCTGGTCATCATTGCCTTCCTGCTCGGCCTCGTACCGATGTGGCTCTATCATCGCAGCGTCAAATGGAGCCTATCGCGCCGCATTCGCAGCCTTGAGGCCTCGATAAAGTCCACCGCTCTGGCACAGCGCCACGATCCCGAGGACACGACCAGCACTCACTCTCCCGCCGAAAGGCCTGTGGGCGGTCCTGTGGATAATCCGGCACAAGCTGACGACAACTTGGCTCCCGACAGCCGCGACAAGCCAGCATGAGCAATCCGGTCTTCCTCGCGCTCGACGTACCTCAGATCGAGCCTGCCAAAGCGCTCATCGAAAAGGTCAAGGCGCATATCGGCGGCGTCAAGCTAGGCCTCGAATTCTACTGCGCGCACGGGCCCCATGGGGTCCACGAAATCGCGCATATGGGCCTGCCAATCTTCCTCGACCTGAAATTTCACGACATCCCCAACACGGTCGCTGGCGCGATGCAGGCAGTGCATGTCTACGAGCCCGCCATCGTCACCGTCCACGCCAGCGGCGGACGCGCGATGATGGAGGATGCGAAGGCGGCAGCAGCAGAAGGCTGTAAGGTCGTCGGCGTAACCATGCTCACCAGCCTCGACGAGCGTGACCTTGCACGTACCGGCGTCGGCGGAACACCGCACGACCACGTCATGCGCCTTGCCGAACTCGCTCAAGAGGCTGGCCTCGACGGGATCGTGTGCTCAGGTCAGGAAGTCGGACAGGTCCGCAAGCAATGGAAAGACGGCTTCTTCGTCGTCCCCGGCCTGCGCCCTGCCGGTGCAAGCGTCGGAGATCAGAAACGCACCGTCACCCCGCGCCAAGCCCGCGACGATGGCGCAAGCGTTCTCGTGATAGGCCGCCCGATCAGCCGTGCGGACGATCCCGAAGCTGCAGCAAGGGCGATTGAGGCGACGCTCTAGTTGACCGTGTCCGGCTCCTGTTCCTCATCATCAGCCTCGAGCATCTTCAAGTCATCGACGGTCAAAGATAAACGGGGTGAATTGACGAGCCATCCAACGAGTTCAAGATCGTCACCAGTCCCTTGGAAGGTGAAGGTTTCCAACCCTTCGCCTTTTTCGAAATCGGTTTCCATGGTGATCACCGTCGAACTCACGCCGTTGTTGAAGGCCACGTTCCAGTTCACTTGCTCGCTCATCTCGACCTTACCCAGCCTAGTGCTAACGACCGTGACGAAGTCAGCCATCTCTTCTCGCGTTGTCGTTTTTCTGAGCTCATCGCCTGCAATGTCGTAGAGCGTATCCACTGCTCCGTCATTGTAGCGGCTGTGAAAGGTCTTGATCTGTCGTTCGGCTGTCTCAATGTTGACGCTGGGATTGCAGGCGGAAAGCAGAGTCCCAAGAAGCGCTACGACCATCAACCTAATATGCATTTAGGACACCTTTCAAAGGTTTGTCTGTAGCATTACTGAGAACTCGCCTCCGGCTCAACCGTAGTGACCGCATCTTCCGGCACATCGAGGAAATTGGGCGAATCGACGTTCCAGCCGACCAGCCGTGCTTCTTCGCCCTGGCCGTAGAAGGTGAAGGTTTCGGTTCCCTCACCCTTGGTGAAGACGGTTCCCATGGTCACGACCGTGACATTGTCCCCATCGTTGATGTCGATATTGATGTTGGTGCGTTCGGTGCTTTCAACCGCACCCATCTTTTCGCTCACTTCCTCCACCAAAGCGGCCATCTGCTCCGGCGTGGTCGCCTCATGAAACTCCTGCCCCGTCTGCTCGTACAATGCCTGCGCGTCGCCGGCATTGTAGGTCTCGTGGAACTGCGCGATTTTCGCGTCGACTGCGTCGGCTTGCTCCATCGGATTGCACGCTGCGAGCAGGAGCGCGAAGGCGCAGGCGAGATACAGCTTTATCGGCATGGGAGACCCTTTCGGTAAGTGCGCGCGTTGTCTCATGCAATTGCGCTCCTGATGCAAGGGGCGTTGCAAGCCATTCGCTTGGACCCACGCCGCAAGCCGCGCTAGGAGGCGCGCATGGCACACGACCAACTTATCAAGATTTGCGGGTTGTCGACGCCTGAGACGATCCGTGCCGCCTGCGATGCGGGGGCGAGCCATGTGGGCCTTGTGCATTTCGCCAAGAGCCCACGCAATGTCAGCCTGGACCGAGCCGCCGAATTGCGCGCCGGGGTGCCGCAGGGTGTAAAAGCAGTGGTGCTCGTGGTCGACCCAGATGCTCAGACGCTTGCCGATATTATCTCTGCTGTCCGACCTGACGCGATCCAGTTCCATGGCAGCGAAACGCCGGCCCGGCTCGCCGAAGTTCGCGCGCAGGCGGGATGCGAGGTGTGGAAGGCCTTGCCCGTTCGCAATGCCGCTTCACTCCGCTCCGCTGCATCCTATGACGATGTCGCCGACCTCATCCTGTTCGACGCGCCCGCACCCGAGGGTTCGGCCCTGCCCGGCGGAAATGGCGAAACCTTCGGCTGGGACCATTTGCGCGGCTTCGACCGTCGCGGGCGATGGGGCCTTGCGGGCGGCCTTTCTCCTGACAATGTCGACGAGGCGATCCGCGCCACGAAAGCGCCGCTGGTCGATGTGTCGAGCGGAGTCGAAAGCGCACCGGGGGTCAAGGACGTGGACAGAATCGCCGCCTTCTGCAAAGCGGCGCTCAAAGCTTGAGAGCATCCATGACTGAGAACAAACCCAATTCCTTCCGCACCCAGCCCGACGAGCGCGGGCATTTCGGCGATTATGGCGGCCGCTATGTCGCAGAGACGCTGATGCCGCTGATCCTCGATCTGGAGCGCGAATACCGCGCCGCACAGGCCGATCCGGCCTTTGCCGCCGAGTTCGACGACCTGATGAAGCATTATGTCGGTCGCCCCTCCCCGCTCTATTTCGCCGAAAGGCTCACAGAGGCACTGGGGGGCGCACAAGTGTGGTTTAAGCGCGACGAACTCAATCACACGGGCGCGCACAAGATCAACAATTGCATCGGGCAGATCCTGCTCGCGCGGCGCATGGGCAAGACCCGGATCATCGCCGAAACCGGCGCGGGCCAGCACGGCGTCGCGACCGCGACCGTCTGCGCGCGCTTCGGCCTGCCTTGCGTGATCTATATGGGCGCAGAAGACGTGAAGCGGCAGTCGCCCAACGTCTTTCGCATGAAGCTTTTGGGGGCCGAGGTGGTCCCGGTGACTTCGGGCGGTGCGACGCTGAAGGACGCGATGAACGAGGGGCTGCGCGACTGGGTCGCGAATGTTCACGACACCTTCTACATCATCGGCACCGCCGCTGGACCGCACCCCTATCCGGAGATGGTGCGCAATTTCCAGAGCGTGATCGGCACCGAAGCGCGCGAACAGATGCTGGAGCGCACCGGGCGCCTGCCCGACCTGCTGGTCGCCTGCATCGGCGGCGGGTCGAACGCGCTTGGGCTGTTCCACCCGTTCCTCGACGACGCGGACGTGAAGATGCTCGGCGTCGAAGCGGCGGGGCATGGCTTGGACGGCGACGAACATGCGGCAAGCCTTCTGGGAGGTTTCCCCGGAGTGCTCCACGGCAACAAGACCTACCTTTTGCAGGACGAGGACGGCCAGATCACCGAAGGCCACTCGATCAGCGCAGGGTTGGATTACCCAGGCATCGGGCCGGAGCACGCATGGCTGAAAGAAAGCGGGCGGGTCGAATATACCGCCGTCACCGATAATGAGGCACTGGAAGGCTTCAAGCTGCTGTGCCGCACTGAAGGCATTATCCCCGCGCTTGAGCCGTCGCACGCCATCGCCGCCGTCGCCGATCGCGCCAGGCAGATGCGAGAGGACGAGATCATCCTGATGAACCTGTGCGGACGTGGGGATAAGGACATCTTTACAGTGGCTGAGAAGCTTGGAGTGGAAATTTGAAAGATGCCAGAGGTGAGGTAGGCAAGCCCTTGCTTTTTTCGCTGCTGTTCTTGTGGATAGTAGCGGCAGGGCTCTATTTCATCATCGACCCCTTGCTGAATGCCCACATAGCAGCAACCATCCGGGAATATCCCGATGCCCCGCAAGGTGTCTCCCTCTTCACCCTTAACCCGGGAACTCCGGTTGTTTACGCCGCAATGATTTCTGTCCTTCTCTTCATCCATTGGGGCCTTTCCGGGCTTTTTGGAAAACCGGGGGCCGCGCGCAAGCCCCTCGCCAACGCCATGCTGGCGTTTGCCGGTCTGGCGGCGCTGCTCGAGCTCTTTGAACACGGAGCCCTAGACTTCTACGACTACAGTGTGTTTTGCGGTGCTGATGAACCCACGACAGTTATTCTGGTGGATGAGGTTTATCGGTGCGAACGCTCGATGGTGATCCGAAAAATTGCTCAATGGTCGATGCTGCTTCTGCCAATCCTCGCCACCCCAGTTCGAATTCTTGAGTCACGATTGGGAGCCAAACTTACTTGACCCGCCTCTCCACCACCTTCGCCAGGCCCCACCCCGCCTTCGTCGCCTTCATCACCGCTGGTGATGGCGACACCGCGGCCAATCTCGATGCGCTCGTTGCGGGCAGTGCGGATGTGATCGAGCTCGGCATGCCCTTCACCGATCCGATGGCCGATGGTCCCGCGATCCAGAGCGCCAACTTGCGCAGCCTCGGCAAGGGCACGACCACCGCCGACGTCCTACAGATCGCGACCGAATTCCGCGCGCGGCATCCGGACACCCCGCTGGTCCTTATGGGTTATGCGAACCCGATGATCCGGCGCGGGCCGGAGTGGTTCGCCGACGCCGCCTTCAACGCAGGCGTCGACGGCGTCATCTGCGTCGACATTCCGCCCGAGGAAGACGACGCGCTCGGCCCGGCCCTGCGCGCCAAGGGCATCGCGCCGATCCGCCTTTCCACCCCCACCACCGACGCCGCTCGGCTTCCGGCGGTGATCGCAGGCTCCGAGGGTTTCCTCTACTACGTCAGTGTCGCAGGGATCACCGGCAAGCAGCAGGCCGCCATCGACTCGATTGAAGCGAATGTCAGCCGCATCAAGCAATCGACCGACCTTCCCGTCGCGGTTGGCTTTGGGGTGCGCACGCCGGAACAAGCCGCCGAAATCGCCAAGGTCGCAGACGGCGTCGTCGTCGGCTCGGCCTTCGTCGATCTGGTGGGCGAATTTGGCGAAAAGGCCCCGGCCAAGCTACAAGAGCTTACCGCCGCGATGGTCTCCGCAATGAAAGCAGCAAAAGCATGAACTGGTTCACCCGCGTCCGCAATTCGCTCGGCTTCATCGGCGACAAGAAGTCGACCGAGAAAGACCTCTGGATCAAGTGCAAGAATTGCCAGGAAATGCTCTTCGTGCAGGAATACGAAGAGAACCTCCACGTCTGCCCGAAATGCGAGCACCACGGCCGTATCGATGCCGATACCCGGCTCAAACTGCTGCTGGACGAAAGCTTCGAACTTCTCCCGATCCCGCAGGTCACCGAAGACCCGCTGAAGTTCAAGGACCAGAAACGCTACACCGACCGGCTCAAGGCCGCGCGCGCGAAAAGCCCCCACGAGGACGCCTTCGTCACCGGCTCTGGCGCAATCGACGGGCGGCCAGCGGTGGTCGGTGTGCAGGACTTCACCTTCATGGGCGGCTCGATGGGCATGGCGGTGGGCGAGGCTTTCATTCGCGGTGCGCAAAAGGCGCTGGATCGCAAATGCGCTTTCGTGGTCGTCACCGCAGCGGGCGGTGCGCGGATGCAGGAGGGCATTCTTTCTCTCATGCAGATGCCGCGCGCGACCGTCATGACACGGCGCCTGAGGGAAGCCGGCCTGCCCTATATCGTCGTGCTGACCGATCCGACCACGGGAGGCGTGACAGCGAGCTACGCGATGCTTGGTGATATCCATATCGCCGAGCCGGGCGCTTTGATCGGCTTCGCAGGCCAGCGCGTTATCCAGGATACGATCCGCGAGCAGTTGCCCGAGGGCTTCCAACGGGCCGAGTACCTGCACAAGCACGGCATGGTCGACATGGTCGTGCATCGCAAGGAGCTGAAAGATCAGCTGGCGGCAGTGCTGGACTACCTCGCGCCAAGCAAGGCTGCCTGAGCCACAATGGACTTCGGCAGGTCGCAGGACCCGCGCGTCCAGGCACAACTCGACCGACTTTCCGCGCTCAGCGTCCCTCAAGGGCGGCTGGGGCTGGAAACCATCACAGCGCTGATGGAACGGCTTGGAGATCCCCACCGCAAGCTGCCCCCGACCTTCCACGTCGCCGGGACCAACGGCAAGGGATCGGTCTGCGCCTTTCTGCGCGCGATGCTGGAGGCCGATGGCAAAAGCGTTCATGTGACCACCTCCCCGCATCTGGTGCGCTATAATGAGCGTATCAGGGTGGCGGGTAAGCTGATCGAAGACGGTCCGCTGGCGGATCTCCTGGAAGAAGTGCTGGATGAGGGCGCTGACCTCGCCCCCAGCTTCTTCGAAGTCACCATCGCCGCCGCCTTCCTTGCTTTTTCGCGAACCCCGGCAGACGCTTGCGTGGTCGAAGTGGGCCTAGGCGGGCGGTTCGATGCGACCAATGTGCTGGAGCCCGATGTGCTGGCCGCGTGCGGGATCGCGGCGCTGGGGATCGACCACGAGCGGTTTTTGCTGGCGCCGGAAGAAGGCGTGCCGACCGAGCCGATCGTGCGCATCGCCTTTGAAAAAGCAGGGATTGCGAAGAAAGGCGTACCGCTCGCAGCGTTGCGCAGTGTCCCCGAAGCCAATCGCCAGATGGCGGCGAGTTGCGCCACGGTGGGCGCGCCGTTCCTGATTGCAGGCGATGGCTGGGACTTTCGCGATGGACCAACGCTCGCGTACATCGATGGATCGGGGCGGCTGAACCTGCCCGTGCCCGCTCTGCCGGGAGCGCACCAGTTCGCCAATGCGGCGCTGGCGCTGGCGATGCTGCGTCATCAGAGCAAGGTGAAAGTTTCTGAAGAAGCGATGGGCATGGGGATGGGTACAGCGGCGTGGCCCGCCAGAATGCAGCGGCTCAAGTTCGGGGCGCTCACTGGAGACCGCGAGGTCTGGCTCGACGGGGGCCACAATGTGAGCGCTGGCGCTGCGATTGCGCGGGCTCTGGACAGTCCGCTTCACCTCATCCTCGGTATGCTCGACAACAAGGACCCGCGCGCCATCCTCACCCCGCTCGGCGAGCGTATCCGGTCGCTGCAGGTCGTCCCCGTGCCAGACCATGACTGCCACCCGGCCAGTGCCTTTGGCGAGGAAGCCACGCCTCGCGCCAACCTTGAAGAGGCGATGCTGAACGTGCCCGTGGACGGTCATCCGGTGCTGATCGCAGGATCGCTCTACCTCGCGGGCGAAGCGCTCAGGCTCAATGACGAACTGCCGGACTAGTCGCTATTCAGCCGGTTGCGCTTCTCCGGCAACGACACCCGCTTCCTTGCCCAGCCGTGCCTGGCGCACCCATTCGATCAGGCACAAAACCACGGCAAACAGTCCGATCAGCGTTGTGAGGATGAACACGTCATAATAGCCGCGTTCCTCGATCATCTGGCCGAGCGCAGGTCGTCCCAACGTGCCGACGAGAAGCGTAAGCGAGGACAGCAGAGCGTATTGGACTGCGCTATATCCCTTGGCGACGATGCTTGAGAGATATGCGACAAAGGCTGCGCCTGCGATGCCGACGGCGATATTCTCCATCCCGATGGTCAGCATAAGTTTCGACAAGCGCTCATCCGCGCCGAACAGCGATGTGAGCCATGTAAAACCGGTCATATCGCTTGCGACCTGCATACGCTCCCCTCCAATGGCGAGGTCGGCGTAAAGCAGGTTGGTGAGTGCCGCAATCAGCGCGCCCAGCGTCAGCGTCATCATGCGTCCGATCACGGTCAGCAAAGCTCCGCCCAGCGCCAGCCCCAGCAAAAGCGCGCCGACTCCGAAGAATTTCGAAGCAATCGCGACCTCGTCCTTGGTGTATTCGAGCTCGCCAAGATAGAACGGGTAGGCAAAGCTGCCCCAAATCGCGTCGGTGATGCGATAGGTGAGCACCAATGCGATCACCAGCACCGCTGCCCACTTCAGCCGCCCGATGATCTCGGCAAGTGGCAGGATCAACGCGCGGTAACCGTGGTCGAGAGCGGTGTCGAAGCCGTCCTTCGATGGCGCTGTGTGTTTCAGGACATACCGTCCCCTCTTGCGCATCGCCTCAAGCCAACCTGCAATCAGGCCCGGCACCACCACGGTCGCAACAACGATCAGCGGCCCCATCTGGCTGACGAAGGCCGTGCTGTCGGGCCGGAGCTCGGGGTCTGAATTCAGCGAGCGGACCATGAAGATCAGCACCGTCACCAGCGCCCAGCCCCACAGCAACGCAACCGCGCCCAGCGCCCATGCCCGGACCTTCGGCTCCAGTTGCCCTGCCTCGCGCAGCGTCGCCAGATCGGCGCGCTCGTCGGACATCGCCTGTTCCGAACGCTCCGCATCCGGTGCGAACAGGCCAAGGAAACCGACTGCCAAGAGGATGCCACCCATGCTCGCATAGACCGCCGGCCAACCCATGCGCTCCGCCATGAACAGGGCGAGCGCACCACCGATAAGCGCGGCGATGCGGTAGCCCATCTGGTAAACGGTCGAGAGGATATCGATCGTTGCCTTCTCATCGGCGACATCGACGCGCCATGCATCCACAACGACATCCTGCGTCGCACTGGCAAAGGCTCCAATCCCGGCAAGAAGCGAGAACAGCCCAAGCGAACTGAGAGGGTCGAGGAAAGAAAGAATTACGAGAATGGCGCCGAGCAACAATTGTGCGGTGACGATCCACTGCTTGCGCTTGCCCAGCCTGTTCAGCAGCGGAACATCGACCCGGTCGAGGGCCGGGGACCAGAGAAACTTGAACGCGTAGGCAAGCCCGATGAGCGAAAAGACGCCCATTGTCTCAACATCCACCTCGGCGTCGGTGAGCCACGCATACAGCGTACCGAGCAGCAGAGCATACGGCAGGCCCGAAGCAAAGCCGAAGATCAGCATGTAGCCGGTCTTGGGTTGGCGTAACGAACCGAGCAGCACCATCCAGCGCGATAGTCTTGATTGGTCGGCGGCTGATGTCTCTGCCATTGATCCTCCGTTGGGCCACTCGCATTTGCATGGGCCAAAAACTATGCAACATTAGGCGTCGAAGAGAGGATTAGGGAACCCGCGATGAACGCCCCGACAACAGATTTACCCAGAATGCGTCCCACCCCCGGCCAGCTTGCGCTTGCAGAAGCAGTCGCCGAGGGACAGCCACGCGCGGCGCAAGCGGGGCAGACCGTGCCCGCACACCGCTACACCGATGCAGATCACTTCGCACGCGAGAAAGCTGCGCTGTTCGACAGACTGCCACAAGTGCTCGTGCCGTCCGCGCTGATCCCCGAACCGGGCATGGCGGTGCCGCACGATGCAACTGGTCGCCCGCTGCTGATTACCCGCGATGCCGAGGGGGAGGCGCATGTCTTCCTGAACGTCTGCCGTCACCGGGGGACAAGACTGGTAGAAGGCGAGGAGGTGCAATGCGCCAAACGGCTCGTTTGCCCTTATCACGCCTGGACCTACAAGCTTGATGGCAAGCTGCTCGCCCTGCCCCGCCCCGAGACGTTTCCCGGTCTGGACAAAAAAGAACAGGGCCTCGTCGAATTGCCCAGCGTCGAGGCGGGAGGGCTCATCTGGTTTTCACCCGACAAAGCCGCCGATTTCTCCGATGCCGAAACCCTGGGCGCGGATTTCAGCGCGTTCGGGATGCCCGATGCGCATCTGTTCCGTCGCAAGATGCACACGGTGAAAGGCAACTGGAAGCTGATTATGGATGCTTTCCTTGAAAGCTATCACGTGACCCGGCTGCACGCGAACACGATCGGCCCGTTCTTCAAGGATGGGGTGACTGCGGGCGACGAGATCGGCCCGCATATGCGCAGCGCCGTCGGAAGATTGGAGGAGATGGAAGGCGTCGATCTTGGCGACATGGCTTCGTTGCGACGCGTCGTGACCTTCGCTTATCAACTTCTGCCGGGCACAGTGATCGTGCCCAGCCCCGATTACGTCAATGTGATGGTCCTCATGCCGCATAGCCATGACCTGACGCTAGTCGAGGATTTCATGCTGATCCCCGAAGAGCCGAAGACGGACAAGGCGCGCGATCATTGGGAGCGCAGCTGGAAGCTGCTCGACGGCGGTGTATTCGCGTCCGAAGACTTCCGCGCCGCTGAACTGGGTCAGCAAGGCCTGTCCTCGGGCGCAGTCGAGGAATTGACGCTCGGCACGCTCGAAGGTGGCATAGCGCGCTTCGACCAGATTGTGCAGGATGCCTTGCGGGCAACCAATTGAGGGCCTAGCTGCCCGCAATGCCCACGAACCCCAAACAATCGGCCGACCGCCCCGAAGGCGACCGCATAGCCAAGCTGCTCGCACGCGCGGGTGTAGCCAGTCGCCGCGAGATCGAGCGGATGATCGCAGACAAGCGGATCACCTTGAACGGCAAGCCGGTCGAAACGCCCGCGACGTTCCTCACCAGCCTTCGAGGGGTGAGCGTCGATGGCAAGCCGGTCGCCGGACCGGAGCCTGCACAGCTTTATGCTTTTCACAAGCCTACCGGCCTCATCACCGCAGAGCGTGATCCTGCGGGTCGCGCGACGATCTATGCCGCGCTGACCAATGCCCTGCCCAAGGATACGCCGCGTCTGATGCCGATCGGGCGACTCGACCTCAATACCGAAGGGCTTCTGCTTCTGACCAATGATGGCGGGCTTAAGCGTCAGATGGAGCTGCCGTCATCGGGCATTCCGCGCGTTTACCGCGCCCGCGCGTTTGGCGATGTTTCGCAGGAGCAGCTTGAGGACCTCAGCGAAGGGGTGGAGATCGACGGTGTTCGATATGGCTCGATCGACGCAAACCTCGAACATGGCAGTTCGGGCAAGAACAACTGGATCGAAATGACCATCACCGAGGGCAAGAATCGCGAAGTGCGCCGGGTGCTCGAATATCTGGGCCTGAAGGTGAACCGCCTGATCCGCACCGCCTACGGTCCTTTCGCACTCGGCGATCTGCCCCGCGGGCAAGCTGCGCGAATTCGCAAGGGCGACCTCGACCGCTTTGTCAGCAGCTTGAAGAAATCGCGCAAATGAGGATTATCGCAGGCGACTGGCGCGGCCGGAAACTGACCTCGCCCAAGGGTGATGCCACCCGTCCAACCGCCGACCGCACGCGCGAGACCTTGTTCTCCATGCTCGCCAGTCGGCTCGGCAGTTTCGAGGAGTTGCGCGTGGCCGACCTGTTCGCCGGGTCTGGTGCGCTGGGACTCGAGGCCCTGTCACGCGGCGCCGGTCATTGCCTGTTCGTCGAACAGGAACGCGGTGCTCTCGATGCGATCCGTGCCAATATCGCTAGTTTCGATTGCCGGGCTCGCTCCACCGTCGAGAGCGGATCGGTCATGGGTCTGCGCGCAGCTTCGGCCCCGCTCGACCTTATCCTTGCTGACCCGCCCTATCGCAGTGGCGCTGGCGAAGTGGCGCTCGACCGCCTCCTGCGACTCGGCTGGATCGGCGAGGCAACGTGGATCGCGCTCGAAACCGCATTCGACGAGAACCCGAGTATCAAGGGGCTCCAGATCGACGCGACCCGGAAGGTCGGCAAGGCGCGGTTGACCCTCATGCGGTTGGAGAGCGCTTCCTAGCCTGCATCAGGGGCACCCACGAAAAAGGGCGCCCCTATTCAAAGGGCCGCCCTTTTTGATCGGCTGAGCGCTCACTTACATCGAGCTTGCGGGCTGGCCAGGCCAGTAATCGAGCGGGCGGTTGCCCCAGTTGAGGCCCGCCGCACGCGGATTGATGCAGCTGTCTTGATCGTTGGTCATGCAAACGTCGTAGACCTTTCCATCAACCCGGACCTTCGTGGCCTTGCCTCGAGCATTGGTTTCGACGACGACCGGGCTATCTGCCTTGGTCGAACCGTCGTCCATCGTCGTGCCATCATTCTGAGCGAGGGCGGGAGCAACTGCGAAAAGCGTTGCGGCGGAAGCAGCGGTAATGGTGCTGGCGATAAGATTCTTCATGATTCCAATTCCTTGGTTTGCGCGTGTGTTGCCTTACCAATGGCAATCCCCATGTTCGGGTTCCGAAAAAGTGTGCGGCGCGGCGCAATCGTGCATGATGTTCAATTGATGCTGCCGCTTGCCCCGCTTTCGTTTGTTCTATATCTGTTCCTAGGTTGCCATGAGTTCTAACCTCCCCTCCCCCGCCGGTTCGGACGGCCCCGTGGATACCCAGGTCCCACCCTACGCGGCGCGTCTCAATCCGCCGCAGCGCGACGCTGTGCTGACGACCGAAGGGCCGGTGCTCATGCTGGCGGGAGCGGGCACGGGCAAAACCGCCGCCTTGACCGCGCGGCTCGCCCATCTGGTTGCGACACGCCGCGCCTGGCCGAGCCAGATCCTGTGCGTCACGTTCACCAACAAGGCCGCGCGCGAAATGCGCGAGCGGGTCGCGGGACATCTCGGTGCACCGGGCGAAGGGATGCCATGGCTTGGCACATTCCACTCTATTTGCGCAAAGATGCTGCGCCGCCATGCCGAGCTCGTGGGGCTGCAGCAGAATTTCACGATCATCGACACCGACGACCAGTTGCGAGTGCTCAAGGCGTTGATTGTCGACAAGGGCGAGGACGAGAAACGCTGGCCGGCACGGCAGTTGGCCAGCCTGATCGATCGCTGGAAGAACCGCGGCCTGAATCCGAAGGATCTCGATTCTGGCGATAGCGAGGCCTTTGCCAACGGACGCGGACGCGAATTCTACCAGGCCTACCAGGATAGATTGAAGAGCTTGAACGCTTGCGATTTCGGCGACCTGATGCTGCACGTTCTAAACATCTTCCGCGCTCATTCGGACGTGTTGGCCGACTATCAGGAGCGCTTCAAATATATCCTCGTCGACGAATACCAGGACACCAATGCGGTGCAGTATCTGTGGCTGCGACTGCTCGCTCAGACGCGCAAGAACATCTGCGTGGTGGGTGACGACGATCAGTCCATCTATTCATGGCGTGGAGCAGAAGTCGCGAATATCCTGCGGTTTGAGAAGGATTTTCCCGGCGCCCACGTCGTCCGCCTGGAACAGAATTACCGCTCTACCCCGCATATTCTGGGCGCGGCATCGGGGTTGATCCGCGCCAATAGCGAGCGGCACGAAAAGACGCTGTGGACCGAGGCCGATGGCGGAGACAAGGTACGCGTGATCGGTGTGTGGGACGCTCCAGAAGAAGCGCGCCGCGTCGGCGAGGAGATCGAACGCCTCGAACGCGAGGGGGCACCGCTCGACGAAGTCGCGATCCTTGTACGTGCACAATACCAGACGCGCGAATTCGAAGACCGCTTCATCCAGACCGGGATCAATTACCGGATCATCGGTGGCTTCCGCTTCTACGAACGCGCCGAAATCCGCGATGCGCTGGCCTATTTGCGGGTGATCGCTCAGCCGCAGGACGACCTCGCGTTCGAGCGGATCTACAATCAGCCCAAACGCGGGCTAGGTGCGAAGACGCTGGAGAAGATGCATCAGCATGCGCGGGCCACAAACCTGCCGCTCGCCGCCGCATCGCTGCAATTGGCAGATACGGACGAGCTCCCGGCGCGCGCGGCGAACACGATCGGCACTCTCATGCGCTCATTCCTGAGCTGGCGCGAAGCGGCAGAGGATATGTCACCCAGCGACCTGCTGCGCCTCGTGCTCGACGAAAGCGGCTACAATGAAATGCTCTCAAAGGATCGCTCCGCAGAAAGCGCCGGACGCGCGGAGAACCTCTCCGAACTCGCTCGCGCAATGGAGGAATACGAGACGCTTTCCGACTTTCTCGAACATGTCAGCCTCGTCATGGATAACGACCGCGGCGATGCTGAGGAGACCGTCACAATCATGACGATGCACGCGGCAAAGGGCCTCGAATTCGACCACGTTTTCTGCGTCGGCTGGGAAGAAGGCGTCTTCCCCAGCCAGCGCTCTCTCGACGAAGGCGGGCTGGCCAGCCTCGAGGAAGAGCGTCGGTTGGGCTATGTCGCGATCACTCGCGCCCGGCGCCGGTGCATCATCCTGCATGCGGCCAACCGCCGGATATATGGCCAGTGGACCAGCTCGATCCCCTCCCGCTTCATCGAGGAACTGCCTGAGGAGCATGTCGAGACCGAAACCACCCTGACAGGCGGAGCAAGCCTGTGGCGTGCAAACTGGTCGGAAAATGAGGACCCCTTTGCCCATGTCGCCCGTGACCGGCCCGACCGCGCAAAGACGCGCGGCCCCGGCTGGCAGCGCGCAGTCGCGACCGGCTATGAACCCCAGCAGCGCCGCGTCGCAGAAGCGCGCTCCAGCGCCGCCAGCTTCGCCGCAAAGCCACGAAGCGACATCGCCATCGGCGCAATGGTCGAACACAAGAAGTTCGGCACCGGATGCGTGATCGACCAGGAAGGCAACAAGCTGACCATAAATTTCGAGGAAGCGGGCGAAAAACGGGTGATCGACAGTTTCGTGACCGTGGTGGGGTGACATCCGACCGAGAAATGGGAACACTAACGCGGCTCAAAGCTTGATAAAGTCCACCGCTTGAAAGGTCCGATCATGGCAACGCACACGGCAGCGCAAGAGGGTTATGCATCCTCGCTGGCCGCCGAAATAGCGCAATCGACTGCTCTGTTCGCATCGGACAAGAAGCTCGCCCAGCGTGCATCCGAACGTCTGAACCTTTTCGAGACCATGTTCGAGACGGTTCCGGTCGGAGTGATCATGGCCGATGCCACCGGAAGGATCGTCTATGGCAACAGCCATGTCGAAACCATGGTTGGGCACCCTGTGCACTACTCGGAGGACCCCGAAGAATACGTCGCGTGGAAGTCATTTCACCCCGACGGCAGGAGAGTGGAGAGCGAGGAATATCCGCTCTACCGGGTTCTGTTCGATGATGAGGATCATTGCGAACTCGACGTCCACTACGAGCGAGGCGATGGTTCGCGGTTCTGGATGCGCATCATCGGAAAGGCTGTGAAGGACCCGCAAGGCGAACTGATCGGCGCGACGGTGGCTCTGGTCGATATCGACGAAGAACGACGTCTGCAGAAGATGCAGAAAGTCCTGATCGCCGAACTCAATCATCGCGTGAAAAACGCTTTCAGCGTGGTCAAGTCGATCGTCGCCCAGTCTTTGCGCGGTGAAGATGTTCCCGCCGGTCTGCGCGACAAGCTCGACGATCGTCTGCAGTCCTATGCGATCGCCCATTCACGGCTTGTCGGAAAGGAATGGGATAGCGCCCGCCTCGACGAGATCGCGAAAGAGATCGTCCATGCCATCGAACGTGAGCGGGTGCACATGACCGGCTCAGCGGTCTCCATTCCAGGTCGGCAGGCGCTCGCTTTTTCGATGGCATTCTACGAACTGGCGACCAATTCCGTGAAATATGGCTCGCTTTCGGTGCCCAAGGGCCGGGTAGAACTCGACTGGAAAGTGACCGGGACCGCCGATGATGCCCGCCTCCATCTTACGTGGCGCGAAGTCGGCGGACCACCTTGTTCGGAACCGAAGACCAGGGGTTTTGGTTCATTTATTACAGGCCGCGGCCTGGCTGCCGAAACCGGCGGCAAGGTCTCAGCCGATTATGGGATCAAGGGTCTCCAATGGACTTTGGAGATGCCGATGAAAAAACTAGAGATCGAGAGTTGATGTGAGCCAGACGCCACAACGCGTATTTATCGTCGAAGATGAAATGATCGTCGCATTCGAAATGTCCGACCTTTTGGAGGACATGGGGTTCGAGGTCGTGGGCCCGAGCATCCACTTGGAAGATGCGAAGGAGCGCGCGCGCGAGGATGATTTCGATGTAGCCTTTCTCGACGTGAATCTCGGCCGGGACAAAACATCGAAACAGGTTCGCGATATCCTCGAAGCTCGCGGGATACCTTACGTTTTCATCACCGCCTATGATGCGGGAGATGTTGAATTCATCGATGAACAGGACCGTGTGCTGAAAAAGCCTATAAACGGCCCTGCCCTTGTCGGTGCCCTACGCGCAGCTATCAAGCAGCAGTGATCGCGCGAGCCGGGACCGGCAGACGCTGACCCCGTACCCGGCAAAGCTTACGCCAAACGGACTGCGAGTTCAGTCGCTCAGCGAAAACCGACGTCAAGAAAGCCGGGCTTAGGGCCGTTCCAATCGTCAGAAGCGGACGGCTCACCGTCATCCTTGCGCTTGCGGCTACGGCCCTTGGGTGTCGGCTTGTCCGCGTCCGACTCTGTGTCCTTATCCTTGCTCCGGGGCTTCTCCTCGGAGTCGGATGAGCGTTTGGCGCGCGGCTTGTTCGCGGGCTCGTCGTCGTCTTTCTTCTTGCTTCGGCTTTGGCGCTTGGGCTTTTCGTCCGATGCCTTTTCGCCATCCTGTGCGTCGGTTTTGTCGGTTTTACTGCCTTCAGCCAGGTCCACACGAACGTCTTCCTTGCCGAAGACCTTGATCTTCGCTCCAGTCAGCTTTTCGACATTGTCGATCGCTTCGGCGTCCTCATTGGCGACGAAGGTGAAGGCCCGGCCCTTTGCCCCAGCCCGTCCCGTGCGGCCAATGCGGTGGACGTAATCGTCCGGGTGCCAAGGCGTGTCGAAGTTGAAGACGTGGGAGACACCCTTGATATCGAGCCCGCGCGCCGCAACGTCCGATGCGACGAGAATATTGACCTCGCCCGCCTTGAACCGGCTCAGTTCCTTCAAGCG
The DNA here is from genome assembly GCA_947494705.1 of uncultured Erythrobacter sp. Classification (GTDB taxonomy): domain Bacteria; phylum Pseudomonadota; class Alphaproteobacteria; order Sphingomonadales; family Sphingomonadaceae; genus Erythrobacter. The sequence continues at coordinate 579,383 of CANLVN010000003.1, read as the reverse complement.
AGAGGACTGATCCATGTCGCCATGGATCTCGCTGCTCCTGAAGCCGCGCCGCTGCAGGTGCTTGTTGAGTTCACGCACGGTGGTTTTGCGGTTCGAAAAGACGATTGCCGTCTCGACGTGGTCGTTGGCCAGCAGCCATTCGAGCGTCTCGCGCTTCTGCCGAGCCTGCACCGGCACCTTGAACGCGGTGATATCCTTGTTCGTGGTCGCCGCGCGCTCGGTTTCGATCCGCTTGGGGTTGTTCAGGAATTTCTTTGCCAGCTTCTCGATCGGTGCAGGCATCGTCGCCGAAAACAGCATCGTCTGGCGCGTTTCGGGTAACTTGTCGCAGATGAACTCGATATCGGGAATGAAACCCATGTCGAGCATGCGGTCCGCCTCGTCGATGACGAGCAATTCGCAACCGTTGAGCAGGATCTTGCCGCGCTCGAACAGGTCCATCAACCGGCCCGGCGTGGCGATCAGCACGTCGACGCCTTCATTGAGCGTCTTGAGCTGGTCTCCCATTTGCACGCCGCCGATCAGCAGCGCCATCTTCAGATCGTGGTTGGCGCCGTACTTTTCAAAGTTCTCCGCCACCTGCGCAGCAAGTTCACGTGTCGGTTCGAGGATCAGCGAGCGCGGCATCAGAGCGCGCCTGCGACCGCTGGCCATCACGTCGATCATCGGCAGCACGAAGCTGGCGGTCTTGCCGGTGCCGGTCTGAGCTATGCCGATGATGTCTTTCATCATGAGCACAGCCGGGATCGCCTCGGCTTGGATCGCGGTGGGCTCGGTGTAACCGGCGTCGTCGACCGCTTTGAGCAATTCGGGCGAAAGGCCGAGATCGGCAAATTTCATGAGCGAGTATATTGTCCGGATAGTGGGCGGCGCGTGGCCACCGGTTTTTGGGTGCTAAGCGCTATCGACCGTTCGTCGACCTGCAACCAGCATCGGCGCGCTTGGCGAAAAATGCGCGAAAAGTCAAGAATTGCGCCCGATGACGCGCCCGTGGAAACTCAGTTGCTGACCGCGACAAGCTGGCGCATCGCCTCGACTTCGCATTTCGCGCCGCTGCGCGATTGCAATTCGTCGCGACCGACACACAACTTTCCGTCCTTGCTGCGTTCTACATAGAAGCCGGAATAGAAGTCACGCGCGCGGCAGGCGCGTTCCAGGTTGAGCGTCACGATCCGCTGGTCGCTGAGGAATAGTATCAAGCGATTTCCCGTGCCCGTCTGCACGCCGGAAATGCGATTGACCGGCACGCAGCTTTCCATCTCGCGCTCTTCGTAGCGGGCGTTGGCGCCGTTGCCAGGCAGTTGCGCGAGCAGGGAATTGCGATTGGTCGCACGGCGCGGGGTGATGCGGATGACCACTCGCTGTTCGATGCGAACCTGGTTGACTTGCTGGCCATCATAAAAGGCCTCAAGCGTGCTACCGCCTGTCAAGGCGTCCGGCGCAAGCGAGAGTGGGGCTGGCTCATCCTGCTCAAGGTCGGGACCCTCATCCTGGATCAGCACACCGGCAGGGCTCCAGAACGGCAGGAGCAAGGCAAGCGGGGCAGCCAGGAAAAGCAGGCTTGGCAAGAAAAGGGACCCCCGTGGGATTTAAAAGCAACGATCAGTTGCCGACGTCCTAGCATGGGCGATTGAACGCGGGCTTAACTATCGCAGCAAGAAGATGTTTCGGGTGGCTTCGCGGGTACTGTTTGTGACATAAGGGCAACATGACCACGCTGACCGCCCCCGCTTCCGACTCCCGCGCAGATTTTATCAATGCTGCCGCGCAACTGCTTGGCTCGAAAGGCTTTTCGCAAGATCCGGAAGATCTGGATGGCTGGTTGACCGACTGGCGCGGACAATATTCCGGGCGCGCCTTCGGCCTCGCCTCCCCCGCGTCGACGCAGGAAGTCGCAGCACTTCTCAAACTGTGCGCGTCACACCGCATCGCAATCGTTCCGCAAGGCGGCAACAGCGGCATGGCAGGCGGTGCGACCCCCGATGACAGTGGCAATGCCCTGCTCCTGTCCCTGCGCCGCATGAACGCGATCCGAAGCCTTGATTGCGATGCTGGTCAGGCAGTGTGCGAGGCGGGCGTGATACTCCAGACTTTCCATGAAGCTGCCGAAGCAAAGGGCTTGCGCTTCCCGCTGACGTTGGGCGGCAAGGGGTCGGCGACAATCGGCGGGCTCATCTCGACCAATGCCGGAGGCACGCAGGTACTGCGTCACGGCACGATGCGTTCGCAGGTGCTGGGGGTCGAAGCGGTTCTCGCTGATGGCAGCATTTTCGATGCACTGACCGTGCTCAAGAAGGACAATCGCGGCTTCGATCTCAAACAATTGATGATTGGCTCGGAGGGCACGCTGGGCATTGTTACTGCGGCGACCTTGCGACTGCTGCCTGCCCCCACCGCCCGTGCGACCGCGTGGGTCGGCCTCGCCTCCATCACCGATGCGCGCACTCTGCTGCAACGGGTGGATCGGGCGTTGGGCGACACGCTGGAGGGCTTCGAAGTCGTGCCTGCTCACTGCCTCGATAGCGTGCTGGATCACCTTCCCGACGCGCGCTCCCCGTTGGGCGAGCGGCACGAATGGAACGCGCTGATCGAATGTGTCGCAACCGAGGGTGATGATGCCGCCCTGCGCGACCGTTTGCAGAATGCACTGGCCACGGCTGCCGAGGAGGGGCTGCTGGCGGACGCGGTGCTTGCGACGAGTGAAAGCCAGGCCGAAGAGCTTTGGACACTGCGCGATTCGATCTCCGCAGGGGAGCGCGCGCGCGGACCGGCTATGCAGCACGACATCTCGGTGCCGGTCGAGCGGATGCCAGAGTTCATCCTCGAAGCTTCGCCCCAAATCGAGGAAGAATGGCCAGGCACCACTGTCGCCGCTTTCGGGCATCTTGGCGACGGAAATGTTCATTTCCATGTGCTTGCACCTGACGGCGCGACGCCCGGCAAGTGGGAACGCAGCGAAGGCAAGGCAATCAGCGCGAAGGTCTACGACCTCGTCACCCAATGGGGCGGATCGATCAGCGCCGAACACGGCATCGGGCAGATGAAAGTCGACGAGCTCGGTCGCCTTGGGGATCCGGTCGCGCTGTCAATGATGCGCGCTGTGAAGGATGCGCTCGACCCGCTCGGCATCCTAAATCCGGGCAAACTCGTGCCCTCGCCTGAGATGTCGAAAGGGGACTGAAACGCAGCGAACTTGCACCGGCCACAATCAGCGCCTAAAGCCCCCGCCATCGCGCACGCGCAGGGAGGCGCTCGCCTCTCTTCGCAACCACTCGCGACCACCAGTTTACCATCCGCAGATTTCGGAGAGATTTCCATGGCCACCGCGCCGCAGCCGCAACTTCCGCTGTTCTACAAGGACCTGCTTCCGCTCAATTCCAAGGACCACGCCGACTGGAAAGTCGGCCCGTTCGAAGATGCAGGTTTCGTCGCCGACAGCCACGCTATCCCGCTCACCGTAGACGAATTCGTCGATGCGCAGCGCAGTTACCCGATCGTCTTCACCGCCGGCGATAATCCGCTGCCGATCGCGCTGATGGGCCTCAATGAAGGCGTCAACACCTTCATGGAAGAGAACGGTAAGCTGCAAGCCGGCCTTTATGTGCCCGCCTACATCCGCCGCTATCCGTTCATCCTCGCGCGCCTCAACCAGAACAGCGAGGACATGTCACTGTGCTTCGACCCATCGGCTAACGTCGTGGGCAAGGACAAGGAAGGCCAGGCGCTGTTCGAAGACGGTGATGACGGCGCGAAAAAGCCGACCGAATACACCAACGGCGTGCTCGAATTCTGCAAGCGCTTCGAGGAATCGGGCCAGCGTACCCGCGCCTTCCTCGAAGAAATCAAGAAGCTCGACATCATGATGGATGGCGAGATCGCGATCACCCGCAACGACATGCCCGACAAGCCTTTCGTCTATCGCGGTTTCCGCATGATCGACGAACAGAAGCTTCGCGAACTGCCCAGCGAGACGGTCGATGCGCTGAACAAGAGCGGCATGCTGATGCTGATCCACGCGCACCTGTTCTCATTGAACCTGATGCGTCAGGTTTTCGAGCGTCAAAGTGCGCAGGGCAAGGTGCCGATGCCTGATGCGGAAACGCCGGAAATTCCGAACGGCTCAATGTAAGCAGTTCGGCGTTCTGCGACGCGGCGTGCCACTGATGCCGCCAAATGCGAAAATTCTTGGGCGGCCTACGTATTGAACGTAGGCCGCCCTTTTCTTATCTTAAACGCACGGACGGCTACCCCCTCATTCGCCGTCCGGGACGCGCCCTTCGGGGCGCTATCCTCCCTGAACCTGGCCACCTCTTGCTTTCCCCCTTTACGCGAGAGGTGGCCTTTTTTTGGCCTCTCGCTCCCACGAGCCAAGACAAGAAAACCCGTTATTCCGCTGCCTGCGGCATATCGCCGCGATTACCCAGACCGGCTGTTTGCGCACCCAGCTCGCGGACCAGGCCAGCCAGCATCTTTGCCAACGGGCCGAGCGCGGCGCTCGGCTTCGACAGGCCGATGTCGAGATAGGCGGAGCGACACACCTCGATCTGCACTGCGTGGATCGCATTGCGCGGATCGGCGTGGCGATCGAGGACATAACCGCCCGAATAAGGTCGGTTGTGCGCGGCCGCGCAGCCCTCTCGGTCCAGATACCCGAAAGCCCTGGAGATCAGAGCGTTGTGACAACTCGCACCGAACCGGTCGCCCAGCACGATGCGTGGCGCGGCGGTTTCGCCATCTGTAGGGCGCAGCGGCGGCATCGAATGCAGATCGATCAGCAAGGCCGCGCCCCATTCGTCACGGATGCGCGCCAGTTCCTGTCCCAGGAATTCGTGATAGCTCTGGTGAACTTCCCTGATCCGGCGGTCCAGTTCCTCGCGGTCGAGGCGCTGGCGCCAGATTTCTCCGAATCCCGGCAAACGGCGCGGCACCAGCCCCAACCCGCTGCGTGCCCGTGCATTGGTACCTACAGGCCCCGCCGCCGTACGGCGAGCCCGCGGCTCATCTTCCCGGCTCGGCGCGATCATTTCCCAGTCGACGTCGTCTTCCGCCCGGTTGAGGTCGACCATCGCGCGCGGTGCATGCGACACAAGCAGTCCGGTCCCGGTGGCCCGCGCAATCTCCACTCCCAGCGCATCGACGTGCCGATCCTCTAGCCGAAGCTGGCTGAGTTGCGGATCGCGCATATTGGCCAGCACATTCTCGGGATAGGACCTTCCTGCATGCGGCACGGAAACCAGCACCGGCAATGGCATCATGCGCGGTGCGACATGGATAAAGGCCGCAGCATCCTCGTTGGCTGAGATGCGCCCTCCCCTGCGCGTTATCAGGTCGCCGGGAAACACGTCGTTCGACGGCTTTCCGGATGAAGATAGCGGGAATGCAGGCATGAATCGGTGCTGCCGCTTTCCCGTGTCCGTGTAAAGGCCGATGTGGGTACGCCCGCAAATCATGCGCACCGATGTTAACCTGCGTTCTCCACCACGATCTTCAATCCGTCTCAAATGAGGGCACAGGTGACAATCTGTGTGGTCGAAGAAAGATTTCTTAAGTGGATTGAGGTATGTGGCGGACATGAATTCAATTCACTCCCCCGAAAGCTCGCGACAACGGATTCTCCTCGCCGAGGATGAGGACGCCATGCGCGCTTATCTCGTGCGTGCGCTCGAAAAAGCAGGCTACGAAGTCGTCAGCGTCGATCGCGGGACCGATGCCTTGCCATTGCTGGAGAGCGAAGAGTTCGACCTGCTGCTTTCGGACATTGTGATGCCCGAAATGGATGGGATCGAACTCGCGCAGCGATGCGCGGAGGTTTCGCCACGGACCAAGGTGATGTTCATCACCGGCTTTGCCGCGGTATCGCTGCGCGCAAGCCGCGAACAACCGCATGCCAAGGTGTTGTCCAAGCCATTCCACCTGCGCGATCTCGTGCTGGAGGTGGAACGCGTGTTCGAGGATGCGCGCGCGATCCAAGGCTGAGAACATTTTCGGCGAACCACGGCGCGAATCGCTTGCATCGCGGATAAGGGTTCGCTAACTGCCCGCTTCCCATCGGACCTGGTGCCGCGGGACAATTGATGATGCGTGTGGGCGTATAGCTCAGTGGTAGAGCACTGTGTTGACATCGCAGGGGTCGGAAGTTCAACTCTTCCTACGCCCACCATCATCTCCCTCCCCTAGAAAAAATGACGTTGTTCTCGTCGGTTTGAGCGCCGCGCAACGCTGTTTGCGTGTTTTCGCACATACTGCTCGGCACCCAATCGCCGCTCCTCGGTTGTAGAGAGCATGACAAAACGCATTCTTCTCTTCGGCGCCACTGGCGAAACCGGGTCGCACGTCCTCGATCAAGCTCTCGACCGGGGACTCGAAGTCCGCGCGTCGGAGCGCGACTTTCCTGAAGGCTTTCGCGACCATGCGCGGCTCGAAAAGCGCGAGGCCAACGTGCTCGATCCGCTCGACACCGACCTGTTCGACGGAGTTGACTGTGTGATCAGCGCCATCGGCCTGCCACGCGATCCGCAAACGATCATGAACCCGCCGCCGCTTTACACAGAAAGCGCGGTCAACATGGTCAGCGCGATGCGCAAGGCAGGAGTAAAGCGATTGGTCGTCATATCCGCTGCCTTTGCCGATCCCGATGCGAGCGTACCGATGTGGTTCAGGGCCGCGACCCGTCCGCTTGACCGCATATTCCGCCAGATGGGCGAAATGGAGAGGGTTTTGCGGGTGTGCGACGACATCCAATGGACCGCCGTGCGTCCCGGCTGGCTACTGAGCCGCTCGCATACCGGCGATTTCGAAGTGTCGACACAGGATCTTCCCGGCGGCAAGCTGCGCACACGTCGCGCCGATCTCGCGCAGTTCATGCTCGATTGCGCGCTTGACGGAAAACATGTGCGCGAATGCCCTTTCATCGCGCGCAAGGAAAATATAGCGCTTGAGACACCACCTGCTCTGGTTGAAGAGTTGTGGCCCTTCTGAAGCGGGCCGTTTTCAGCGCGCTTTCGGGCAGGGTTTGCTGCACCGCTTGCACCTCGCGACGCCTCTGCTAGAGCCGCCATCAACATTCAATTCCAGTCCAGGGGATAGGACACACCATGCAGAAAATTCAGGTCAAGAACCCGGTCGTCGAACTCGACGGCGATGAGATGACGAAGATCATCTGGCAATGGATCCGCGAGCGGCTGATCCTGCCTTATCTCGATGTCGACCTGAAATATTACGACCTCTCGATCGAAAAGCGCGACGAGACCGACGACCAGATCACCGTCGATGCCGCCAACGCGATCAAGGAACACGGCGTCGGCGTCAAATGCGCAACCATCACGCCTGACGAGCAGCGCGTCGAAGAATTCGACCTCAAGAAGATGTGGGTGAGCCCCAACGGCACAATCCGCAACATCCTTGGCGGCGTGGTCTTCCGCGAGCCAATCGTGATCGACAACGTGCCGCGCCTCGTTCCAGGCTGGACCCATCCGATCGTCGTCGGCCGCCACGCTTTCGGTGACCAGTATCGCGCGAAGGACACACTGATCCCCGGTCCTGGCAAGCTGCGCCTCGTGTTTGAGGGCGAAGATGGCGAGAAAATCGATCTGGACGTGTTCGAATTCCAGTCGAGCGGCGTCGCAATGGCGATGTACAACCTCGATGATTCGATCCGCGCCTTTGCCCGCGCCTCGATGAATTACGGCCTCGACCGCAAGTGGCCGGTCTACCTCTCGACCAAGAATACCATCCTCAAGAAGTATGATGGCCGCTTCAAGGATCTGTTCGAAGAGGTCTACCAGACCGAGTTCAAGGACAAGTTCGATGCCGCTGGTATCACCTACGAACACCGCCTGATCGACGACATGGTCGCCTCGGCGCTCAAGTGGTCGGGCAAGTTCGTCTGGGCCTGTAAGAATTACGACGGCGACGTGCAGTCCGACACCGTTGCACAAGGGTTCGGCTCGCTCGGCCTGATGACCTCGGTGCTGATGACACCCGATGGCAAGACCGTAGAAGCGGAAGCGGCGCACGGCACCGTCACCCGCCACTATCGCCAGCACCAGCAGGGCAAGGCGACCTCGACTAACCCGATCGCCTCGATCTTCGCATGGACGCGCGGCCTCATGTATCGCGGCAAGTTCGACGAGACGCCAGATGTGGTGAAGTTCGCCGAGACGCTTGAGCGGGTCTGCATCCAGACGGTCGAGAACGGCCAGATGACAAAGGATCTCGCGCTGCTGATCGGTCCGGGTCAGAACTGGCTGACGACCGAGCAATTCTTCGAAGCAATCGTCACCAACCTTGAAAAGGAAATGGCGAACTGGGCCTGATCGGTCCAGTCCCGGTTTGATCGATGGCGAGCGGTTCGAAAGCACGGCTTGAGGTAAGGCAGGCCAAGCTCAAGGACGTGCGCGCCATCGGCGACCTCGTCCGGCGAGCCTATGCCGATCTGCCCGCCTACACGCAGGGCGAGATACGCGGACAAATCAACAATTACGCCGATGGCTGCTTCGTCGCCAAGCTCGACGGGAAAATCGTCGGCTATTGCGCCTCGATGCGGCTCGATGCTGATGTTGCACTGTCGAACCACACCTGGGACGAGGTGACCGGCAACGGCTTCGGCTCGCGCCACGACCCAACCGGGGACTGGCTTTACGGCTACGAGTTGTGCGTCGATCCCAAGGTGCGCGGAACGCGGCTCGGGCGGCGGCTTTACGAAGAACGCCGTGCGCTGGCCGAGCGACTAGACCTGACCGGCATCGTGTTCGGCGGACGCATGCCCGGCTATGCGCGGGCCACGCGGCGCAAGAACAATCGGGCGGAGACCCCGGAGGAATATCTCGACCTGATCCTCGAGGGGAAGGTCCACGACCCCGTCCTGCGTTTCCAGCTGGCCAACGGGTTCGAACCCGACGGAATCCTCCTGAAGTACCTTCCCGAGGACAAGGCCTCACGCGGAAACGCCGTGCGCATGGTCTGGCGCAACCCGTATGTCGATGCCGATGCCCCGCCCAAGCACCGCCTGCCGCGCGATGTGGAGGGCGTTCGCATCGCCACCTGCCAGCTTCAGGCGCGCGCGGTAAAAGACTTCGACGAATTCATGCGAAGCGTGAAATACTTCGTTGATGTTGCAGCGGATTATGAAAGCGACTTCATCGTTTTCCCGGAGCTGTTCACCCTGATGTTGCTGAGCGCCGAAGAGGACGAACTCAGCCCGCAGGAAGCGATCGAGGCACTGTCCGAGTACACGCCGAAAATCCGCAACGCACTCAGCGAAATGGCGCTCGCCTACAACATCAACATTATCGGCGGATCGCACCCTACCCGCATGCCCGACGGCGACATCCACAACGTCGCCTATGTCTGCCTGCGCGATGGATCGATCTATTCGCAGGAGAAGATCCACCCCACGCCCAACGAGGCCTATTGGTGGAACATCAAGGGCGGCGACTCCATTGACGCTATCCCCACCGATTGCGGCCCGATCGGCGTGCTTATCTGTTACGACAGCGAGTTTCCCGAGCTTGCCCGCCGCCTCGTCGACGAAGGCGCGCGCATCATCTTCGTGCCCTTCTGCACCGATAGCCGCCAGGGTTACATGCGGGTTCGCTACTGTGCGCAGGCCCGTGCGATCGAGAACCAGTGCTACGTGGTCATGTCCGGCAATGTCGGCAACCTCCCCAATGTCGCAAACATGGACATCCAGTACGCGCAAAGCTGCATCCTCACCCCCTGCGACTTCCCGTTCGCACGCGACGGTATCGCGGCTGAGGCTTCGGAGAATGTCGAAACGCTGACGATCAGCGACGTGAACCTCGCCGACCTGCAATGGGCGCGCGCCGAGGGGACCGTACAGAACCTCGCAGACCGCCGCTTCGATCTTTATCGCATCGAATGGGACAAGCGTGTGGGCAATATCTCGGACTCTCTGGGCGAAGAAGAGGGTGGCACGCCCTCGCTACCGGGTGTTGCGCGCGGGCATGGTGGTGGATGACCTGCACCAGTTGATGACAGTCCCGTAAGAGCGCGATAGAAGCCTGACATGGCTGGCGAACTTTCAATGTCCCCGATGATGTCCGACGCGCTCGTCATTTTAGGCGCGGCGGGTATAGTCATCCCGGTCTTTACACGGTTCCGCATAACGCCGATCATCGGCTTCATCCTGATCGGAGTGCTCGTCGGCCCGTTCGGGCTCGGCGCTATGGTCGGCCAGTATGAGTGGCTCTACTGGATTACCATATCCGACCCGGATCGATTGACGCCCTTTGCGGATTTCGGGATCATCCTCTTGCTGTTCGCCATCGGGCTGGAGCTGTCGTTCAACCGCCTGTGGCAATTGCGCAAACTGGTGTTCGGCCTAGGCAGCCTCGAACTGCTCATCATCGGCAGCATTTCCGCCGTGTTTTTCGGCTATTACAACGGCATGGACACGACGGCAGCGATGGCCCTCGGCTTTGCGCTGGCATTCTCCTCGACCGCAATCGTGCTGCCTATATCCGGGACAAAAAGCCCGGTCGGCCGCGCCGCGCTCTCAATGCTGTTGTTCGAAGATATCATGATCGTCCCGATCATCTTCATACTCGGCGCGCTCGCTCCAAATGCTTCTGCGGAAGGAGTCAGTGGTCTTACCAGCACGCTGATCCAAGGCGGCCTTGTCATCATCGCACTGCTGGTGGTGGGCCGGTTTGCCCTCCCCCGCCTGTTCGGTCAGGCCGCGCGCACCAAGAGCCCCGAACTGTTCCTTGCCGCCTCGCTTCTCGTGGTTATCGGCGCAAGCCTTGCAACCGCCGCCACCGGCCTGTCACCCATCGTCGGCGCGCTGATCGCTGGCCTGCTGATCGCCGAGACCGAATATCACAGCGAAGTCGAAAGCATCATGGAGCCGTTTAAGGGACTGGCGCTCGGTGTTTTCCTGATCACCATCGGCATGAGCATCGACCTGATGCAAATCTGGAACAACTTTGGCGAGATTGCCGCTGCGGTGGTTGGTGTGTTGGCTTTCAAGGCGATCATTACCGGCACCTTGCTCAAAATGATGGGCGCTCGGCGCAGCACCGCGGCCGAAACCGGCGTCCTGATGGCCAGCCCCTCGGAAACGACCCTGATCGTGCTCGCCGCGGCGACCAGCGCGCTGGTGATCGACACCGAAACTGCGCAATTCTGGCAGATCGTCACCGCCATCGGGCTGACAGTCACGCCCCTGCTTGCGAAACTGGGCAGGGTCATTGCCCGCCGGATCGAAGCCGCCCCCGAATTGCCTGAAGAGGACAACGAAGACGCGGCACGCGTCATCATTATCGGCGGCGGGCGCGTGGGCCGTTTGATCGCCGACATGCTGAGCGCGCATGGCCAACCCTATGTGATCCTGGACTCAGATCCCGACTTGATCGACCGGGCCAAACGCGATGCCTATCGCGCGACGTTCGGCGATGCGGCCCGCGGCGATTCGCTGTTGGGGCTCGGAATCGAAACGGCCTCAGCCGTGGTCCTCACCATGGACGAGCCGGTTCTGGCACAACGCCTCGTGGGCAAGTTGCGCAGCGATTATCCCGACCTGCTAATCGTTGCGCGCGCCCGCGACACCGAACACGCTGCGCAACTCTACCGTGCGGGAGCCAGCCACGCAGTGCCCGAAACGCTCGAGAGTTCGCTGCAATTGTCCGAAGCGGTTCTGGTCGACATCGGCTTCGCGATGGGTCCGGTCATCGCCTCGATCCACGAGAAGCGCGACGAATATCGCGAGCGGCTCGAAATCGATGGTGGCCTCAAGTCACCGCCCAAGCTGCGCACCTCCGTCGCAGATTCTTGAACCTTTTCGGCGACCCATGCGTTGATCCTGCAATGACAGGAGAAACCTCATGAGCAACGAAAACGACCCCACCAAGCCCATTCCCAATGACGAGAAGTTCAAGCCGCAGAACGTGAAGGGCCCGCTCAAGAACAAGGCACCGACCGACAAGGGACGTGGACACCCGGGCGATACCGGCGGCAACGATTTGTCTCAGGGCAGCGACGGCGTGACGAAGCAGACGCCCGACGCCTAATCCAGCTGAGGCGCGGCGCGATTATCCGGCGAGCGCGGCCTTGACCGCCGCGATCGCCTGATCCGCCGCAGCACCGTTCGGTCCGCCGCCCTGCGCCATGTCGGGGCGGCCACCGCCGCCCTTCCCGCCCAACGCTTCGACGCCTGCCCGCACGAGATCGACCGCGCTGAACCGCTCGGTCAGGTCGTCGGTTACAGCCGACGCGATGCTGGCCTTGCCATCGTTGACCGCGATGATGGTCGCGACACCGCTGCCGAGCCGGGCCTTGGCTTCATCAAGCAACGGACGCAATTCCTTGGGGCTTAGCCCATCGACCACCTGACCACTGAACACGACGCCGCCGACCTCTTCGTCGGCCGCGGCTGATGCTGCGCCTGCCGCAGCCCCGCCACCCAGAGCGAGTGCTTTTTTCGCTTCGGCAAGTTCTTTTTCGAGGCGCTTGCGCTCGTCGAGCAACGCGGCAATGCGAGCGGGCACTTCTTCCGGCGTTGCGCGGATCGCGCTGGCTGCCTCTTTCAACGCGTCTTCGCGTGAGACAAGCCAGCGTCGTGCCTCATCTCCGGTCAGCGCTTCGATGCGGCGAACGCCGGAGGACACCGCGCTTTCAGAAACAATGCGAAAGACACCGATATCACCGGTCGCGCTCACATGGGTTCCCCCGCACAACTCGACCGAGTAGTTGCTCGACCCGCTCTTGCGGCCCATCGAAAGCACGCGCACTTCGTCGCCATACTTTTCGCCGAATAGCGCCAACGCGCCCGCCTCGACCGCGTCGTCGGGGCTCATCAAACGGGTGTCGACCGGTTCATTCGCGAGAATTTCGGAATTCACTTCGGCTTCGATTGCCGTGATGTCCTCAGGGGACAGGGCCTTGGGGTGCGAGAAATCGAAGCGCAGGCGGTCCTGAGCAACCAGCGACCCCTTCTGCGTGACGTGATCGCCCAGTTGGTTGCGCAATGCGGCATGAACGAGGTGAGTTGCAGAGTGGTTTGCGCGGATCTGGTTGCGGCGTTCCGCGTCCACGTCGAGATGGACGTTATCGCCCACCCGGATCGTCCCCACCTTGACCTTGGCATGATGCGCATGGAGGCGACCGAGCGGCTTGGCCGTGTCGGTGACCTCGACTTCGAGACCATCGGGAGTCGTGATGGTGCCCGTGTCGCCGGTCTGTCCGCCGCTTTCTCCATAAAAGGGGGTCTGGTTGGTCAGGATCACGACTTCGTCGTCCGCATCGGCGGAGTCGGTTTCGGCCCCGTCTTTGACGATGGCGACCACCTTGCCCTCACCCGCAGTCGCGGCATAGCCGGTGAATTCGCTCGCCCCTTCGCGGTCTGCAATGTCGAACCAGATTTCGTCCGAAGCTGCATCGCCCGAACCCTTCCACGCAGCGCGTGCGGCTTCCTTCTGGCGAGCCATCGCGTCGTCAAAGCCTTTGCGGTCGACGCCGATGCCGCGTTCGCGCAGCGCGTCTTCGGTGAGATCGTAGGGAAAGCCGTAGGTGTCATAGAGCTTGAACGCAGTCTCGCCGTCGAGCTCGCCGCCCTCGGCCATGTCGCCTGTGGCTTCGTCGAGCAGCTTCAGCCCCTTTTCCAGGGTCTTGCGGAACTGCGTTTCCTCGCGCTGGAGCACTTCCTCGATCAGCGATTGGCCGCGCTGGAGCTCGGGATAGGCCTGACCCATTTCGGTGACGAGCGCAGGGACGAGGCGGTGCATTAACGGCTCGTTCGCCCCGAGTAGGTGGGCGTGGCGCATGGCACGGCGCATGATACGGCGCAGGACATAACCGCGCCCTTCATTCGAGGGCAGCACGCCATCGGCCATAAGGAACGACGTCGAGCGCAGGTGATCGGCAATAACGCGATGCGAGGCAGTGTTGTCGCCCGTCGCAGCTACACCGGTCAGGCTTTCCGAGGCTTCGATCAACGCCTTGAACGTGTCGATGTCGTAATTGTCATGCACACCTTGCATGACGGCGGCGATGCGTTCGAGGCCCATGCCTGTGTCGATCGAGGGACTCGGCAGATCAGTGCGAGTGGCGTCGGCAGACTGCTCGAACTGCATGAATACGAGGTTCCAGATCTCGATGAATCGGTCGCCGTCCTCGTCCGGACTGCCGGGAGGGCCGCCGGGGATATGATCGCCGTGGTCATAGAACACTTCCGAACACGGACCGCATGGGCCGGTATCGCCCATCGACCAGAAATTGTCCGAGGTCGCGATGCGGATGATGCGCTCTTCGGGCAGGCCCGAGATCTTGCGCCACAAGTCGAAGGCTTCGTCATCTGTGTGATAGACCGTTGCTGTCAGCTTTTCAGGAGCCAGGCCCCATTCCTTGGTCAGCAGTGTCCAGGCATGGAGGATCGCCTGTTCCTTGAAATAATCTCCGAACGAGAAATTGCCGAGCATTTCGAAGAAGGTGTGGTGGCGCGCCGTGTAGCCGACATTGTCGAGGTCGTTGTGCTTGCCGCCTGCGCGAACGCATTTCTGCGAAGAAGTCGCGCGTGGGCCTGGCGGGGTTTCGAGCCCGGTGAAATTGTTCTTGAACGGCACCATCCCGGCATTGACGAACATCAGGCTGGGGTCGTTGTACGGCACCAGCGGTGCACTGGGCACCTCGACGTGGTCGGCGCTGCCGAAATAGTCCAGGAAGGATCGGCGGATATCGTTGGTCGAAGTCATGGAAAAGCAGTTAGGCAATGCGTCCGCCAGCGACAAGCGAAAGCTAGGCGGTTGCACCCAATCTGTCCGCCGCTGTTGCGGCACGGCCCATCCCCGTAAAATCGCACGGTGTCACGAAGCCTTCACGCAAAACGAAAAACCGGTGCGGACCATCTGCGCTTCGATAGAGAAGCACGAGGTTCGCACCGGTATTCCGTGTGTCCGGGCGGCGGATGTGTTCAGCCATCCGCGCTTTGCCTGCCCCGCCTTTCCGATGGATCGTCAGGGCGCCCGCTTGAGGATCAGTTTTCGGGGTCCGCGTCCGGCCCTGCCATCATCTCCTCGGCGACTTCGTCGGTCTTACCGCGAATAGCGGCTTCCAACTTGTCACAAGTCTCGGGATTTTCCTTGAGATAGGTCTTGGCGTTCTCGCGCCCCTGGCCAATGCGCACGCTGTCGTACGAATACCAGCTGCCCGACTTCTCGACGATGCCGGCCTTGACGCCGAGGTCGAGGATTTCACCAATCTTCGAAATGCCCTCGCCATACATGATGTCGAATTCAACCTGCTTGAAGGGCGGTGCAACCTTGTTCTTGACCACCTTCACGCGGGTCGAGTTGCCGATCACTTCGTCGCGGTCCTTGATCTGTCCGGTGCGACGGATGTCGAGGCGGACCGATGCGTAGAACTTGAGCGCGTTGCCGCCCGTCGTCGTCTCCGGATTGCCGTACATCACGCCGATCTTCATGCGCAGCTGGTTGATGAAGATGACCATGCACTTGGAACGGTTGATCGACCCGGTCAGCTTGCGCAGAGATTGGGACATGAGCCGCGCCTGGAGGCCGACATGGGAATCGCCCATCTCGCCCTCGATCTCGGCACGCGGCACCAGCGCGGCAACCGAATCGACCACCAGCACGTCGATCGCGTTGGAGCGGACCAGCGTGTCGGTAATTTCGAGCGCCTGCTCACCCGTATCGGGCTGAGAGACGATCAGTTCGTCGATGTCCACGCCCAGCTTCTTGGCATAGACGGGATCGAGCGCGTGTTCGGCATCGACGAATGCGGCAGTCCCGCCAGCCTTCTGCGCCTCTGCAATGACATGCAGCGCGAGCGTCGTCTTGCCGGAGCTTTCCGGGCCATAAACCTCGATCACGCGGCCTTTGGGCAGGCCGCCGATGCCGAGAGCAATGTCGAGACCGAGTGATCCGGTCGAAATCGATTCGACCTGCATCGCCTCCTTAGAGCCGAGCTTCATCGCCGACCCTTTGCCGAAGGCCCGGTCGATCTGTGAAAGGGCCGCATCGAGCGCCTTTTGACGGTCCACGTCTTTTTCCTTCTCTACGAGCTTAAGTTGCGTAGCCATCGCATGCACTCCTTCGCTTGCCTAGGGCAGTTATCGAGTTTTAACCGGCCCTCTGGAGAAGCCTCTTTGCCGCCCCATTTCCATGATGTTGGAATCGGAAGTACCCCATTTGTTCCGCAAGAACAAGAGTGGAACAAATTATTTTTCCGAGGTGGCGTCAGTCGCGCAGCGAGGACCTCAGGCGCCAGGCATATTCGACGCGGTCGTTCGCAGGGATTTCGACCTCGGCCATGCGCGCACCGTTCTTCACGAAGACGCGGTGGCGAGAAAAGCGCGCCTGCCACTCCCCGGTCGAGCCTAGTTCGAGCCGCACCATCACCGGGTGTGGATTGGCGTTGGTAAGTTCGGCACGCATTTCGATCCATGCGTCCGAAATTTCTTCCACCGGGTTCTCCGCTATCCTCGCACACCGTGAGAAGACCTGCGCGCTCTCGCCCAGTTCAAGTTCGACATCCTGCCCGCGTGCATAATCACGCAATTGGCTGGTAGCCGCTAACATGGGACCGCGCGACGTCAGCTCGAACAGGTTGAGAGCGCCCTGCGGCATGGCAATGCCCAGCCCCTTGTCGTCCTCATTCTTCGTAACCAGAAGCACGTCGGCCGGCATAGGCACGTCGATGTCGTCGATCCAGTTATAGGGGGTGCAGCGTGCCGTGTAGAGAAACCGTGCCTCGACCGCCTCCTTGTTGAGAAAGGCGACCTGCTTCATGCCCCTTGCCGAGACGTCGACACGGTCTGGAACGCGGAACAATTTCAGGTCGCCCAGATTCTCTTCCTCTGCGGTGACGACCGATACCGGGGAGGCCGATTCAAAACTTTCTTTGCGCGCGCGCGATCCGGTAACCACGATCAAGCTCGCATCCATAAGCGGTTCCGGCGCGCCTGGAGGTGGCGGGGGGACATGAATGGGCGCCCCCGCCGAGGTGTTTCCGAAAGGATAGCAGGTCAGGCGCAGGCCACGCGCAACAGGCGGATCTGCGAGCGCTTCAAAATCGGTCTCGATATTGAGCCGCCCTGCGACAATCTGAAGCTTTGCATCGTCAAAGCTCTGGCCATTGTCGTTGACCAGCGTCAGCCAGCTCATCAGCTGCATCGACAATTCATCACCATCCATCGTGTCGCCGAGCGTCCCGACATAATTCGCCTGCCAGTCAAAGCCCCACGACAGATAGGTCAGCATGACCTCATATGTGCCGCCCGAGGGCGAGCTTGTGTCGACCGAAAAGACGGGCTTGGCCGAAAGACCGGCGGGAACGCTCGCAAAGCTCAGCTTCTCGGGGAGGCCCGAACACCGCACCGCTTCGTAACCTTGCGAGGTCTGGAGCACGAGGCCCCCATCTGCACGGGTGCGCACGATGGCCTGTTCGGAAAGCGCCTCTCCCGTTGCGGGATTGGTGCGGGTAATGGTCACCCGATTGCCGAGCGCGCCGTTGACCAGCGCGGCGGGCGAGAGCAGTTCGGCGTTGCGGTTCTTCTCGATCGTGCCGCCCGGCAGGCCGGTGACGATAGCGCTCACCCCGACCATCCCTTCGGCAACACCTTCGAAGCGGATCGTTGACTCGCCCGGTGGCAGCGTCACCGTGCGCGTCTCGGAGATCATCGCGAAGCCTTGCGGATTGTCGCGCTCCAGTTCCTCGCCCACCCAACGGTCCGGATCGCGATAGATCGTTACCGAAATGTCAGTGGGCGCCGAGGCATCGACAATCGCGCGGGACTGCGCCGAAGCCGTGCCCGGGCCGACCAATGTCAAAAGGCCCAGCAGGGGAATGAGGAAGCGCACGCGCCCTGCCCTCGCCCTTAGTAGCGGGTTTCGTAGGTTACCCGGAATACCCGCTCACCCTCGGCGGGGACGGGGATCACCCACTTGCGGCGGTCGATGTTGAGTTGCTCGCCTTCAATGTCTTCGTCGGTGATGCGGAAGTCACTGGCCCACCAGCTCCGGCCAAGGCCCGTCTGGGTCAGCTCCACATTGACGGGCTCGGATTTCGCGTTGGTGAGAGTGTAGCGCATGGTGGTGCGATAATACCGACGTGGCCGCTCGACCTCGACGGTTCGGACCACTTCGCCTTCCTCGATCACCCGATATCGCGAGCTGCGTTCCCATTCGTCGGCAGTGATGGTTTCGCGCGATTCCACCTCGGTCTGGACGAAGATGTCGAAAGCATCGCCGGTCGCGAGCGAAAGTTCACTGCCCATCGGAGTGTGGCTGATTGCGTTCTCGCCGATGAATTGCGGCGTGCCCTGGCTATCGCGCTGGTAGAAGCGCACCGTCCCTGCAGGAAGCGCATCGCCCAGCCCCTGATCGCGCGAGGAGGAAAAGGCGATAGCGCTCCTTACATTTTGCGGGTCTTCGTCGTTCTGCTGCCAGCGTGTGCTGATCTCATACACCTTGCGCGCGGGAACGCCCTGAACATCCAGGAAACTCACCTGCTTGGTCTGCGCATTGGCGACCGTGGTGCGCCCGCTGATCGGATAGAGATAATAGTCGCCCAACCGTTCGCGATCCGCCGCCTCTGTTCCGGCGCGGGTGATGCCCCTGCTGCCGAACCCGCGATTGCTCCCGCCCGAGGGGCTGCCCGCTACCAGCACGGTGTCGGCATCGTGAAAGGTGGTGCCCGAATTGTTGGTCAGGGTAACCCAGCCCTGCATGTCGATGCTGTCGTCCTGTTCGTCATAGAGCGCGACATAATCTGCGCTCCAGCCGATTCCGCTCGATAGGTATCGCAGCGAGACCGGGCGCGTTCCTGCACGGCTGCTGTCGAGATTGACCGATAGCGTCGGGCGGGCGCGCAGATTGGGGGGCACGCGGTCGAAGATCACTCGCACCGGCAGGCCATCATCGCGCAAGACTTCGATCCGGTCTCCGATCTGGATCACGACGCCGCCTGCAACCGACAGCACCTTGGCGCGCTCGCGCGTTTCGGTCCCGGTTGCGGGATTGGTGCGCAAAAGGGTTACGGTCTGGCCGATGGCCTTTTCCATCAACTTGGATGGAGTGAGCAGATCGTAGTCGAAATTCTGCTCGATGATGGTGGTGTCCGGCGCGGCGAAGCTGAGTGTCTGGGGACGGATCATGGCCGATACATCGGGAAACTCGATGCGCGTCTCTCCGCGCGGGATGTTCAGCTGTCGAACGTCCTGCACCAGCACGAGGTTATTGTTGTAGATCGTCAGCGCGACCTCGCCCTGAGCCGTGGCGTCAGGATCGGGGACGGATTGTGAGGAAGCTGGGGTCGCCAACGCAAACCCTGCGATCACAGAACCTATCGAAAGCGCCGAAACCTTGCCCGCGCGCATCCATCTCTTTGATCTCATGAAACTCCCCTCGCGATACCCACCGAGCGATCATGATGGTTCGGTGCGGTTTATCCAAGGTGAACAGCCCGAATGTCCACGGGAACAGCCTCCGTTCAAGCGTCGGTGGCGGCCTCTGTCCTTGCCTTGCGCATCACGCCTGCGACCTTGTCGCTGATTGCGGCGACGCTGAACGGTTTGGGGATGAAGTGCATGTCGGGGATGTCGATGTCCTTGCGCAATGCCTCTTCGGCATAGCCGGACATGAACAGGACCGGGATGTCGGGGCGCTGTTCGCGGATCGCGCGCACCATGGCCGGGCCGTCCATGCCCGGCATGACGACGTCGCTGACCACCAGGTCGAAATGCGCGCCCTCGCTGATCGCGGCGAGACCTTCCTCGCCGCCGGGACAGGCGACGATCTCGTGCCCGGCACGCGACAGCGCGCGCTCGGCGACGGCGCGGACCATGTCCTCGTCCTCGACCAGCAGGATGCGCCCCGTGACCGACCATTGCGAGGATTCCTCCGGCGCGGGCGTCGGCCGGCTTGGAGCTTCGCCGTGATGGACCGGGAAATAGACCGTGAAGCGCGCCCCGACCGGACGACCGCCCGGCTCGGTAATGTTGTCGGCGAAGATGAACCCGCCCGACTGCTTGACGATGCCGTAGGCGGTGGAAAGGCCCAGACCCGTGCCCTTGCCCTGCTCCTTGGTCGTGAAGAACGGCTCGAACAGCTTGGGCAGCACCTTTGGCGGGATGCCACCGCCATTGTCCTGCACGATCAGCACCGTGTAATCGGCTGCAGGCAGGATTTCCGAGCCGAGCTTGACTACATGTTTCGACTTCAGGCTGCGCGTTAGTAGCGAGATTCGACCCGTCCCACCGGGCCTGCCGACCTTGTCGTGCGCTCCGTTCATCTGGATTGCGTCGCGCGCATTGACCGCCAGGTTCATGATGACCTGTTCGAGCTGCTGCGGATCGGCGCGCACGGCGCCCAGATTGCGGTCGTGCTGGACGAAATAGTCGATCTTCTCGCCCAACAGCCGCTTGATGAGTGGGTTAACCTCGCTGACCACATCGGGCAGTTGCAGTATCTCGGGCCGCAAGGTCTGCTGACGCGAGAAGGCGAGCAACTGGCGAGTCAGCGAGGCGGCGCGATTGGAGTTGGCACGGATCTGCTGGATGTCGTCATAGTCGCTGTCACCCGGCGTGTGACGCAGCAGCATGAGGTCGCAGGTCCCGATAATCGCGGTCAGCACGTTGTTGAAATCGTGCGCAACCCCGCCCGCCAGCTGGCCCACGGCCTGCATCTTGGTCGCCTGCGCAACCTGGCGCTTGAGCTGGGTTTCCTCGCTGGAATCGGCCAGGCTCAATAGCACTGCGGCTTCGCCCAGACCGCGTACGCCCGAAATGCCGAGCGAGACCGGATCTTCGGGGCTTGAGCCGAGCCGCACCGCCATGTCCCCGCTGGTCGCCGGGCCGCGTCCGTGGCGACGCACCGCGTCCGACAATGCGGCCTTGTCCTCGCGCACCACGAGGTCGGTCGGGAATGCGGGCAATCCCCTGCCCTCGCGGTCGACCGAGCGCAGGAAAGCGTCATTCCCGAACAGGAAGCGCCCGTCGCGGTCTGTCATGGCGAGGCCGAGCGGCAACTGGCCCAACAGCGCCTCGAGCTGGGCGACGCCGGCCTGCGACGACCCGTCCCAGCCGCTGCCGATGCCCACGCCGCTATCGAGCAGCATCATAAGCGAAACGCCTTCGTCGGGTGCGGGTGCCTCACCGGCTGCGCCCGGCTCGGACAGGGGCACGTCGATCAACGTCTGCGGCGTACCTGCACGGCCCTCACGCGCGAAGAAAATGCGGTCGCGATCATCGGCGCGCAGGTAGGAGACGAAGTCCTGGCCCGCGAGCGTTGCGGTCTCATCCCCGGAAGCGCGCTCGGCAAACCCGGCGCTGACACTGCGGATCACTCCATCGGGACCGGTGATCGCCGCTTCGATTCCTGCGCGGCTGAGGATTTGTCCGAAGACTCCAGAAAGGTCGATTTCGGAGAGAATGTCGCGCTTCGCGGCCACCTTGCGGGTCATTCGCCAGATGAGATGGTCGTCGGCCCGGCCTGCGCGCGTGACGTTGATGGCCCAGTCGTTGCCGTTCTTGTCGACCAGTGAATCGATGTGACCCGCCCCGTCGCGCCACGCCTCACGCGTCAGGCGGCTGAGCGCTTCGAGCCCGGCACGCTCCACCGGGAGAGCGGGAGGAGCATTCTGCGTTCCGAAAACGTCGATGAAGCCGCTGCTGGCGCAGACCATGCGGTTGGCGCGGTCGGTGATCGCAATCGTCTCCTCATGCCCTTCGATGGCAGCATGGGTGACAGACCAGTCGGCATTGGTCGGTTCGGTCGCGATCGGATCGCTCTGCATTCGGGACAAGAACACAACGCCCGCCAGCAATACGGCCACGCCGCCCGCATAAGCGAGCGCGATCAGGGTGCTGGAGGTAACGAGCCAGATCAGTGCAGCGCTCACGACAAGCGCGCCAACCACAGCGCCGATATGAGTAAGGTCGGTGCCGCTGGTGTCGATCCGTGTCGGTGTCTTTGGTTTCGCTTCGCCGGTCACGCGGATCCCTGATGGTTTGGTCGTCTGCTGGTCAGCGCGCCCGTTCCTAGTCGGCGACAAGCCTCTGGTCGAGCCGCTCTTCCATCTGTTTCAGACGTTTTGCCCGCTTGCGCGCAACCATGAAGCGCCAGATCGCGCTCGATAACAGATAGCCGATGGCCGAAGAGACGACGGCGAGCACCAGGAAACCCACCACCGTCACGCCCGCAAGCTCGAAAAAGTCGACAGTCGCGGTCCACCATGTCGAGCTGGCCTTGCCCGCTGCATAACCGGTGGTCGCGGCATCGATGCGCAGAATGAAATGACCGACCCGGTTGGCAATCACCGCCCAGAAGGCGATGGTGAAAGGGTTGGTGATGAACGTCACCGCCGCGGCAAGCGGAACATTGGCTCGCGCGGGAAAGGCGAGAAAGGCGGCGAGGAAAATCTGCCCGAGCGGTATCACAAAGGCACTGAACAGACCTAGCGCCACACCGCGCGGGACCGAACGGCGGGTGAAACGCCACAATTCAGGCGATAGGAAGCGATGGGCGATGGGAGCAAGATACCGGCTCTTCGCCATCTCCTCGCGACTGGGCATCGAACGCGTAAAGCGATGCTGCGCCCATCTGAGCGGATTGGGGAGGAAGCCCGGAGAGGATGTGCGTTGGCTGCTCATGTGAGCGGATACGCTCTTGAAGGAGGAGAAACGGGGGCCACCATGACGCTCATATGGGTAATACAAACCGTCTGACCAATGGGTGAATCGACTGATCGCGAAATTACGCGACGACTGGACTTTCGCTCAGGACTGTTCGCGCATGATCCGCGCCTTGTCGCGCTTCCAGTCACGCTCCTTGATGCTGGCTCGCTTGTCATGCGCCTGCTTGCCCTTGGCCAGTGCCAGTTCGACCTTCGCGCGGCCGGTCTTGTTGAAATAGATCGAAAGCGGGACCAGCGTCATCCCCTTCCTCTCCACGGCGCCGAACAGGCGATTGATCTCGCGCGCGTGCAGCAACAGCTTTCGCGGGCGGCGCGGTTCGTGGTTCAGGCGGTTGCCATGGCTGTATTCGGGGATGTTGGCGTTGATGAGCCACACTTCGCCATCGCGGACTTCTGCATAGCTTTCTGCAATGCTCGCCTCGCCTGCGCGCAAGGCCTTCACCTCCGTACCCTGCAGCGCGAGGCCGGCTTCGAACTTGTCCTCGATCGCATAGTCGAAGCGCGCGCGGCGATTCTCGGCGACGCTCTTTTGTTTGTCGAAGGTCTCGGGTTTGGGTCGGGCCATGATGGCGGTCAGATAGGGGGCGCCGACCGGTTTGGCAAAGGGAGTGTGTGCTTGTTTCCCAAAATGTAATTGCAAATGAATTTAAACGGCGGAATAAAGAACTTGTCGCAGAAAACTAGAATTTACGGGGCCAATTCATGACTTATCGTATCGCCGCGCTGTTCGGAGCGCTTTCGCTTGGATTTGGTACGTTGACCGCGCCGTCGGCGCTAACAACTGCCGCTCTGGCTCAGGAAGCGTATCAGCCGCTCCCCCTTGAGGAATACGGTAAGCTACCCGATGTCGAGGATGTCGCAATATCGCCTTCGGGTGACCGCATCGCGATGATCACCACAGTCAATGGCCAACGAGCGCTGCTTGCGATCGAGGACCAGAGCAAGTCGCTTCGCGCCATCGCCCTCGATGATCGCAAGGTCCGCTCGATGCGCTGGATCGGCGAGGATCGGGTGATGCTGGTCACGAGCCAGACGGAAAAGATGGGCGCCGAATTCGCAGACCGCATCGGCGAATTCTCGATAGCGCAAGTGATCCCCATAACCGCAAAGGGCAGCCCGGAATATATCTTCGGCAACAGTCAGCGATACGCCAACACGATCCTTGGAGTTTATGGAATTCGTGAAATCGATGGCACCTATTACGGTTACTTCGGTGCGATGGAACTGGAGCGCGGAAATACACGCTCTCGGACCGCAGGGTTCAGCCTGAAGGACACCTCGCGCCATCTGATGCGGGTGAATCTGGAGACCATGGAGACATTGAAAGTCGCAGCTGCGGCCCAGCCGGGATACTGGCGCGACTGGATTCTCGATTCCAACGGTGAAATCGCATACACGATGGAATGGTCCTATCAGGGCGGACGCTGGGAAATCCGCAACGCCGAGGGGCGCGAGATTGTCGAGGGCTTCGACAAAGATGCCGATATGGGCCTTGTCGGACTAGGGCGCGATGGCTCAAGCGCGATCTACTACGTCAGCGGCGAAGAGGAAGGCGAAAGTGAGTGGTACGAAATCGACGCCGCCGGCGGAGAGCCGCGCAAGCTCCTGCCCGAAGTGGATTTCGAGGGATTGTTTTTCGACGGTAAGTCGGGAGCGCTGAAGGGGTACGTCATCGGCGAAAGCGATGAGGAAGAGGAAATCCATTTTATTGACGATGCGCTCCAATCGAAGTGGGAGCGGGTGCGGGACGCATTTTCGGATTTCCACTCGTCGGTGCAGGGCTGGACGAGTGACCTCGGCGACGTCATCATCCGCACTTCAGGCAATCAGGACTCGGGCACCTATTACGCGATCGACCTGTCGACATCGCGCGCGAATGCCATCGCTTATGAACGCATTGCCCTCACGCCCGAACATGTGGGGCCAATCTCTACCTTCGAGTACACCGCCAGCGATGGAACCGAACTCAGCGGCATTCTGACCCTGCCACCGGGGCGCGAGCCCAAGAACCTGCCGCTGGTCCTGCTGCCCCACGGCGGACCGCACTCGGCTGATTCTGCCACTTTCGACTGGTGGGCCCAAGCTTATGCCTCGCGCGGTTACGCAGTGTTTCAGCCGAATTTCCGCGGCTCGACCAACCGTGACCTCGAATTTCGCCGGGCCGGGTACGGTGAATGGGGTCGCAAGATGCAGACCGACAAGACCGACGGCATGATCGCTCTTGCCGAAGCGGGTATCGTCGATCCAAACCGCGCCTGCATCGTGGGTGCGAGCTATGGCGGCTATGCCGCTCTGGCGGGCGTCACCGTCCAACAGGACATGTTCAAATGCGCGGTCGCGGTCGCTCCTGTCAGCGACATCCGCGACATCTACAACGAAGGCTATCGTTCGAGTGGAGGCAGCCGCCTTTCGCGCGAAGGTTTGCGCCGCCAACTGGGCGAGCCCGAGCTGTGGGATCCGGTTTCTCCCCTCAAGCTCGCAGACCGCGCCGATGCGCCAATCCTGCTGATACACGGCAAGGACGACACCGTGGTGGCCTACAGCCACTCGACGAAAATGGCCGATCGCCTCAAAGATGCGGGCAAACCCTATGAGTTCGTTACGCTGGAAGGCGAGGACCACTGGCTCTCGCTATCAGAGACCCGTCAGCAGATGCTGAAGGCCGCCGTCCGTTTCGTCGAAAAGCACAATCCCGCCGATTGACTGTAGCGCGCGCCCGGCGCACGCATTGCGTCGGGTCACTACGATCAAGGGGGCGAGCATGACAGGCGGGCGACAAGAGGCCTTCGCATTGGGCGACCACGAGGTCGCGCCAGGCACTCAGGCCGATATCGGCCTGCCGATCACGACCATGGCGACCGGCTTCAGCTCGCAGCTCGCCGTGCGCGTGTTGCATGGGGCGAAGCCGGGTCCGACGATCTTCGTGAGCGGCGCGATCCACGGTGATGAAATCATGGGTACCGCGATCATTCAGCGGCTCGCCAACATCCTCTCGCCCGAGGTGTTGAGCGGGACGGTGATGCTGGTGCCGGTGGCCAATATCTTCGGCTTTCTCAGCCACACGCGCTACCTGCCCGATCGGCGCGACCTCAACCGCTCCTTCCCCGGCACGGCCACCGGCTCGCTTGCCGGACAGGTTGCGCATGTTCTGTTCAGCGAGATTGTAAGCCGCGCAGATCTCGGCATCGACTTCCACACCGCAGCCGTACACCGCTACAACCTGCCGCAGATCCGCATCGCCGCTGGCAACAAGCGGCTTGTCGAACTGGCGATGGCCTTCGGCGCGCCGGTCATCATCGAAAGCCCACTGCGCGATGGCAGCCTGCGCGCACTGGCGCAGGATCAAGGGGTCGATATGCTCCTGATGGAAGCGGGAGAGGCTCTGCGTTTCGACCGTTTCTCGATCGAGGCGGGCGTGTCCGGCACTCTTCGCGTGATGGCGCATATGGGCATGATCGAAGAGGATGACGGGCTGACCGAGGTTGGCGTTCCCGCCCGCTCGAACAAGACGCAATGGGTCCGCTCCCCGCGCGGGGGCGTGACGCACCGAATGCGCAAATCGGGCGACGCGGTGAAGCAGGGCGAGTTGCTGGCTGCGGTCGCTGGCCTATTTGGCGAGGACCCGCTCGAAATCGTCAGCCCCACCGACGGCATCATCATCGGCCACGCCACCCTTCCCGTGGTGCATCAGGGTGACGCGCTATTCCACATCGCCCGCGTCGACCATCCCGAACGCGTCGGAGCGCGTATCGAAAGTCTCGCCGAAGCGATCTTCGCGAGCGAACCGGAAGGCTTTGCCGAGACTCTGCTGGATGAAGACGAGGTGCTTTAGATCAGCCCGGCGTGCTCCAGCGCCTCGTCCACCGCTTTGCGCGAGGCTTCGCTCGCTTCGCAAATTGGCAGGCGCACACTTGGCGAGAACCAGTCATGCACGCGACTCAGCGCATATTTCGCCGGGGCAGGCGAAGCGTCGGAGAACATCGCGTAGTGCAGCGGGAACAAGCGGTCATTCAGTTCGCGAGCCCTTTGCAACTCGTTATTGTTGATCGCCTCCTGGAACTCGGCGCACAGGGCCGGTGCGACATTGGCGGTGACCGAAATCGCCCCCCTGCCCCCGGCAGCATTGTGCGGAAGCCATAGCTCGTCATTACCCGACAGCTGGCAGAAATCGCGCCCGATACCCATGCGGTGGTCCGCCACGCGTGACAGGTCCCCGCTCGCATCCTTGATAGCGACGATCTGCTCGGGATACTTGTTCACCAGTTCGCAGACGGTCTCGTCCTCGATATCGGTCACGGTGCGCCCGGGCACGTTGTAGAGCACGATCGGCAGGTCGCAATTCTCTGCCAGATAGCTGAAATGGGCAATCAGCCCGGCCTGGCTCGGGCGGTTGTAATAAGGTGCTACGCAAAGCCCGGCTGCCGCGCCGGCCTTCTTCGCAAAGTTCATGTGCAGCGCCGCGTTGCGTGTGTCGTTGGACCCACAGCCCGCAATAACCGGAACGCGGCCAGCGGCCTGCTCGATGCAGACCTCGATCACCCGGTGGTGCTCTGCATTGGAGAGCGTCGAGGCTTCGCCGGTGGTCCCGCACGGGACAAGGCCCGAGCTGCCATTGTCGATCTGCCAGTCGACGAGCTTGCGAAATGCGCTCTCGTCAAACGACCCGTCGCGAAAAGGAGTCGCCAGAGCGGGTATCGAGCCGCTGAACATTGCTTTTATCCTGTCTCGTTCAAATATCTGTGTATGGGGCATAATCTGACATTACGCCGCCCCGTCTGTTAAGCGCCTGATAAGGAGCCAATCGGCACTATGTCCAGCATGGCCAGAAATTTGCTTTCCAACCCCTCTCTTTTGGCGGCCTACGCCGCCGCTTCGATGGGAGCGCTGGCGGCTCCTTGTTCGGCACAGGTGTACGATCCGCCCTCGCGTAGCAACCTTGTCGCGCAACAACCCACGCAGATCGGTGCCGCAATCGCGCGCTGGGAGACGCTGCAGGCCAATCGCGAGTTGAGTTTTGACGACTATGCCGGCTTTGCTGTCGCTTATCCGACCTTCCCGCGGATGGAGACCATTCGCCTGCGCGCCGAGAACGCGCTGGACGAGGAAGCCCCGCCACAAGCCGATATCCTCGCCTTTTTCGATGCTCAGCCACCGCTGACCAATGCGGGCCGAGCACGCTATGCACTGAGCCTTGCCAATGCGCAGCGCCCCGAAGCGCTTTCGATGGCGCGCGAAGCATGGCGCGGCGGAACTATGAGCGGACCTGCCGAAGCCTATTTGCTCGGCCTGTATGGCGGGCAATTCACGCCCGAGGATCATGCAGCGCGCATGGATGCGCTGTTGTGGCAGGGCGATGCCGACGCGGCCGAGCGGCAGGTGATCAATCTCGCCCCGTCCGCGCGACCGCTCGCCATGGCGCGGCTCGCTTTGGTGCGCGGGCAAACCCCGCAATCTGCTGGCCTCCCCGTTCCCGCCGATGCGCAGCGCGACATCGGCTATATCTTCAACCTCGTGAATTATTATCGCTCGCGCGGTATGACCGAAGCGGCGATCAACCTGCTCGCCAACCGGCCCGAGGCACGCGAACCCGCCTTCGATCCGACCGACCTTGTTGGCGACATGCTCGCCATCGCCAAGGCGTCGGGCGCGACCAGTTCGGTGCGCATCGCGAGAAAGACCGACGACCTGTTCAAGCCGGGCGAAGATCTGTCGCAGCGCTCCTTTACCCTGCGCGACCGCTACACCGACCTGATGTGGCTGGGCGGGACCAACGCTCTGTGGGAACTTCGCGACGGTGCGGCAGCAGCTCCCCTTTTCCTGCGCTACGGCGAAGCGGCACAGACCCCGCTGACCCGTTCCAAGGGCTTCTTCTGGGCCGGTCGCGCTGCGCGTCAGGCCGGGCTTGAAGAAGATGCGCGCGGCTATTTCGAGCGCGCTGCGGAATTCCCGCATTACTATTACGGTCAGCTCGCGATCAGCGCGCTTGGCCGCTCAATGCCCGAGTTCGCGCAGCTTCCGGAACTGCAGATCGACAGCGCGACCCGCGCCGAGTTCGAGCAGCGCCCGCTGGTTCGCGCGATCCGCGCGATTGCGGCCAATCGCGGCGACTGGCGGACCGAGCGACGCTTCTTCGAAGCCATCGGCGAAAGCGCCGAGACGCCGGAAGAATTGCTGATGGTGAACCAGCTGGCGATGGAAACCGGGCTTGAGGAAATGGCAGTCGTCGTCGGCATGGAAGCGGGCGCGAACGGCCTTTCCGGCTTCGAGCGCGTCGGCTTCCCGACGGTCGATACGCCTCGCGTCAACGACTGGACCATGGTCCACGCGATTGCGCGCCAGGAAAGCGAGTTCGACCGCACCCGGCGCAGCCACGCCAACGCGATCGGAATGATGCAGCTGCTGCGCAGCACTGCCCGCGAAGAAGCGGGCATCCTTGGCATCCAGTATATGAGCGCCAACCTGACCGAGGATCCGCAATACAATATTCGCCTGGGCGATGCGCACTTCTCGCGCCGTATGGACCTGTATGGTGGCGCCTATCCGCTCGCTATCGCGTCCTACAACGCCGGTCCGGGCCGCGTGCGCCAGTGGCTTGCGCTCAACGGTGATCCGCGTCGCGGGGAAATCGACTGGGTTGAATGGATCGAGAAGATCCCGGCCAACTTCGAAACACGCTATTACGTTATGCGCGTGATAGGCAACGCGGTGAGCTATTCGCACATGTATCCGCAGCAGGCCGGGTATCCGCGCACGGTCGACAGCTTCCTGCCCTGAGCAGCGCCGTCATGGCTAGCAAACCGGGGCCGCCGATAACGCCAGCGGGCATGGCTGCGCTCAAGGCGCGCTACGATCACCTGCTTGGCACCGAGCGGCCCGAGATTGTCGAGATCGTCAGCTGGGCGGCGGGCAATGGCGACCGCAGCGAGAACGGCGATTATATCTACGGGCGCAAGCGCATGCGCGAGATCGATCGCGAATTGGGCTATCTGGCTCGGCGCATGAAGGCTTGTCGCGTGGTCGATCCGGCCAACCAGCCGGATAGGACGCGCGTATTCTTCGGCGCGCAGGTCGAACTCGCAGACGAGGATGATGAGCGCCGCGTGGTGCAGATCGTCGGCGATGACGAGCAGGATGCGGGCGCAGGCAAGGTCGGATGGTCATCTCCCATCGCGAAGGCGCTCAAGGGAGCGGAAATCGGGGATTGTCGCACAGTGCGCCTTCCGGGCGGGGTCAAGGAGTGGGAAGTGATGGCAATTCGCTATGGTTAGAACCGCCCTTCCCTTTATCGCCCTCGCCACTATGGCCGTGCCGGTCGCGGCGAAGGACAGCCTCGGCGTCTATTCCAGCTGGGCCGCTTTTCGCGATGACAGCCCGCAGCGCTGCTACGCCATCGCCAAGCCATCGCGCAGCGGCAACAGCGCACCTTTCGCGAGCGTCGCGACATGGCCATCGCAGGGCATTCGCGGGCAGCTTCATATCCGCCTGTCACGCGCCATCCGCGCTGGCTCCGACGTGACGCTGCGGGTGGGTGATCGCCGCTTCACCTTGGCCGCGAAGGGCCGCAATGCCTGGGCGCAGGACAATGCCATGGACGCCGCTATCACCGCGGCCTTGCGATCGGCAACGCGCATGAGCGTGAGCGCGCGCGCCACCAACGGGAGCAGCTTCACCGACCGCTACGACCTGTCGGGAGCTGCCACCGCCATCGACGCTTCAGTGGTCGGCTGCGCGCGCTGACCCAACGAAAAGGGCCGGACGCATCGTCGATGCACCCGGCCCTTCTGGCTTCAGAACTTATCGCTTAGAAGCGGAAGCCGACGCCAGCCATCACCTGGTGACGATCTGTGTCGATCTCGCCAATGTCGACATCGGCCAGGCCGTCGTCTTCAAAGTCGATCTCGGCTTCGCCGTAGTTCGAATAGCGGTATTCGAGCTTCGCGAAGGTGTTGGTGCCGAACGCGTATTCCACACCTGCACCCACGCGGAAGCCGTCGGCGTCGATCGAGCTGCGGAAGTCATCGCCGTCGAACGAGGAGCTGATGTTGTAACGCGCATTGGTGTAGCCGCCCTTGGCATAGACGAGAGCGTTGTCGCCCACGAGCGTACCGACGCGCGCGCCGACATAGATGTCACGACCCGTTTCGACATCGCCGAGGCCGAAGCCTTCGAAGTCGCCATCGTCGATTTCGACGTCGGCGGTGGAGTCGGTCAGTTCGGCTTCGACGCCCAGCACCACGCCGCCAGCGTTAAAGTCGTATCCGGCTTCTACGCCGTAGCCGATGCCTTCGATCGACTGGTCGTTGTCCTCGTTGGCTTCATCGTCGACTTCGTCGCCTGCACGGCTGGAATCGAATCCGGCAAGAGCGCCGACGCGAAAGCCGGTGAACGGATCGTCCGCACTCTGGGCCATGGCCGGAGCCGAGGTAGCGATGAACGAGGTGGCGACCAAAAGGTAGATTGTGTTTTTCACGTGTTACTCCATTGATGTTTGCGCGGCTCTTCGTGACCGCGTCGACCATCAAACGGGATGTCTGGCCGGTTTGTTTCATTAACCCTGCACAACAGCATCCTGTTGTATTTTCGACACAATTTCGGCTGTGAGGCGTGCCCGACAAGAGGTGAAACGAGCACCCGCCGACACCGTCGATGAACCGAATTATGTTCTCGACGAGTGGCGGGAACGCATAGCCTCTCGAAACATTCTTGCGCGCCGCTTTCTGGCTGCGCGGTCCCGACAGCTCGCGCAATGCGAAGCCATCCTTTGATTTGTGGGTGCCTCGCGCCTATATGCGCGGCCAATCATGTTCAACACGACACTCATGACCATTCCCGGGCAGGTAGACCCGGTTCCCGTTGCGCGTGACATCACGCCGCGCAGCGATGGACGTATCGACCTTATCGGCCTGCCGCGCCCCCGCATTCGCGAACTCTTCGCCGAAGCGGGGCTCGACGACCGACAGGCGAAACTGCGCGCAAAGCAGGTGTTCCACTGGCTCTACCATCGCGGCGTCACCGATTTCGAGGCGATGACCGACATCTCGAAGACGATGCGTCCCTGGCTCAAGGAACGCTTCGTCATCGGCCGACCCAACGTGGTCGAAGCGCAGCACAGCACCGACGGCACGCGCAAATGGCTGCTGCAGACCGACGATGGCCACGATTTCGAGATGGTCTTCATTCCCGATGCAGATCGCGGAACCCTCTGCATTTCAAGCCAAGTCGGCTGCACGCTCAATTGCACGTTCTGCCACACCGGCACGATGCGCCTTGTGCGCAACCTGACGCCGGGAGAGATCGTGGGACAGGTGATGCTGGCGCGCGACACGCTCGGCGAATGGCCCAAGGGACGCATGAACGATCTGGGCGAGGAAGACGCCAGCCATTACACCGCAGATGGCCGCCTGCTCACCAATATCGTCCTGATGGGTATGGGTGAGCCGCTCTACAATTTCGATCACGTTCGCGATGCGATGAACCTCGTAATGGACGGCGACGGCCTCGCCCTGTCGAAGCGGCGCATCACCCTTTCCACCAGCGGCGTCGTACCCGCGATGGAGCGCTGCGGGCAGGAGATCGGGGTCAACCTCGCCGTTTCCCTGCACGCCGTGACAAAGGACGTGCGCGACGAGATCGTCCCGCTGAACCGCAAATACGGTCTCGAAGAATTGCTTCAGGCGTGCGCGGACTATCCCGGTGCCTCGAATGCACGGCGCATCACCTTCGAATATGTGATGCTCAAGGACAAGAACGACAGCGACGAGGACGCGCGCGAGCTGGTCCGGCTGCTCAAGCAATACGGCCTGCCCGCCAAGGTCAACCTGATCCCGTTCAATCCGTGGCCGGGCGCGCAATATGAATGTTCGACGCCCGAACGGATCAAGGCATTCTCCGACATCGTTTTCGAGGGCGGTATCAGCGCTCCGGTGCGCACACCGCGCGGGCGCGATATCGATGCGGCCTGTGGCCAGTTGAAAACCGCCGCGCAGAAGAAGAGCCGTGCCGAGCGGGATCGCGAAGCCGCAGAGGCAGCTTCGGCGCAGCCCTGACACGCGCTAACCACACCCGCTTGGACTATGCCTCCAACAGGCGTAGGGTTTTCGCGATGGGAGGCTCGATCATGCAGATCAGAACAATCACTCTTTGCGGTGCAGCCGCGGCGATGACGCTCGCCGCCATGCCGGCGCACGCACAGCTAGGCGGACTGCTGCGCGATGTAACGCGCGACAGCCAAAGAGGCGCGAAGGCGGCGGAAGGATGCGAGGACAACGAATCGGGCGACGTCGCGCGCGGCGTGCTCGGCGGGTTGCTGGGCGGTGCCGCGCGGCGCACGGCCAACCGCATGGGCCTTGGCCAATTCGTCCCCGTCTCGACCTTCACCGACCAACTGGCGAAAGAGATCGCCTGCAAACTCGACCCGCAGGAGCAGGAGCAAGCTGCCGAAGCGACCGAGACTGCGACGACCGCCATCGACGATGAAGGGAACCAGGTCGTTCCCGAAGTCGGGCGCAGTGCCGCATGGACTTCCGATACGCGCAAGGGCGTAAGCGGCACTTCGACCGTCACCGCACGCGAGGCCTCGTCTGGCGACAATGACTGCATTACCGTAACCGACGTCATCATCGTGGAAGGCGAGGAAACTCGCGCCGAAAAGCGCATGTGTCGCCTCGCCGGTTCACCGCGTTATGCGATCGTGGCGTGAAACCACTCGCTTCCAGAACCCTTGCTGGTTTCGCCTGCCTCGCGCTTCTCACGGGCGCGGGCGAGCGCGATCCCAGCAATCCCACTTGCCCCAAGGAACCCGATTGGGGCTCTTCGGAGCCGATGCAGCTTACCGCCGTAAAACGCGGTGACTACAAGGTGCTGCTGGCCGAAGGACGCATTGATGCGCGCTTGCCGGAGCGGCTCGAGAAAGCGATCGAAAGCGACCCGCAGATCGGTGAGATCTGGCTGCGTTCGCGCGGTGGCAATGCCTATGCAGGGAACGAAGCGGGGCGGATCATCCGCAATTACGGGCTCGTCACCCGTATCCCGAAAGGCTGGACCTGTTTTTCCGCCTGCAATTTCGTTTTCATGGGGGGCTCGGTGCGCTTCGTCGACGAAGGCGGCGTCTTCATGGTCCACATGTTCACGCACACCAGCGATCGCTGGATCATCGACGACGCGGTTATAGATGGCAGCGAGGCAACCACGGAACTGATTGCAAGCATCGAGCAATCTTCTGCCCTGCTCGCGAGCGAGGATAACGATTTCCTCATCCGGATGGGGATCAGCCGCAAGCTGCTTACCGACGTCATGTACCAGCAGCAGGCCGTCAGCAGCGAGGATGACCCGAGCACACGCTATTGCCTGACGCAGGCAGAGGTGGGCGAATACAACGTGACCAACGCGTCGCGGTAGACCCGGAAACGAACCGGCCGATGAGCGGACCAATCGACCCGGCCACATACGATTTCTACCAATCGGGAGCGCCATTCTATTCTTCCAGTTCGGCCTGCGGTCCGAGCGGGCATCTCGACCGCTTTCTCGACCGGCTGAAACCCGGTGCTCAAGTGCTGGAACTGGGGTGCGGTACGGGGCGCGATGCAAGCCGAATTGCCGAACGCGGCTTCGATCTCGATCCGACCGACGGCATTCCGGCGATGGTGAGGAAAGCGAATGAGCGCCACGCCCTTGGCGCAAGGGTGATGCGGTTCGACGAGCTAGGCTCGCGCGAAGAATATGATGCGGTTTGGGCGCATGCCTGTCTCCTTCACTGCCCGCGCGCGAAATTGCCCGATGTGCTGTCGCGTATCCATACCGCACTGCGGCCGGGCGGTCTGCATTACGCGAGCTACAAGCTTGGCGATGGCGAAGGCCGCGACCTGCTTGGCCGCCTGCATAATTTCCCTTCCAGCGATTGGCTGATCGAAAGATATCGCGCGGCGGGTTTCGCTATCATCGAGACGCAGATCTATGCGGGAAAAGGCAGTGACGGGACTGAGCGCGACTGGCTGGCCCTGACGGTCGAGAAGTCAGACTGACGCACGGCCAGATCGGCAACAGCTTTCCTACCAGTGCATGTTGTGCTCCAAGTGATGGCATGGCTGTTATCCCATTTCACCCCCAGGTAAAGGGCACGCTCGGCGCTGCGGCTCGCCCATCGCCAGTCACGGTTTTCTCCTCCAGGACCGTGTTCCATGTGTTCCATCCTGTAGGATTCGGTGTGTCGTCATGAGCTGGCGAATCGAAGCGATCTGCACCGGCACCGCCCGCCCCTTCAACGGCGCGGAGGCTAGCGCCATCGCCAAGTATCCGCGCGAGGGAGCGGTGCAGATCCTCGAAGACGGCCTAGCCCCCGACGAACAGGCCGACCGGCGCGTGCATGGCGGGCCGGAAATGGCGGTGCACCTGTACCCTCTCGACCATCACGATGCCTGGCGCGAGGAACTGGGACCGTTGGACCTGCTGGACGAGCCGGGCGCATTCGGGTCGAACCTTGCAGTGCGTGGCTTGCTGGAAAACGACGTGCTGATCGGCGACCTCTTCCGGTGCGGCACCGCGCTGCTGGAGGTAAGCCAACCGCGCCAGCCCTGCTGGAAGATCGAGCATCGGTTCGGTCAGAAGGGCATGGTTGCGCGCATCATCGAGACGGGACGGTCTGGATGGTACTTCCGGGTCCTTGAGATGGGCGAGGTGCAGGCAGGGGATACGATCGAACGGATCGGCAGGGGTGAAGCTGGATGGACCGTCGCGCGCGTACTCGGCGCCGTGTTTGCCAATCAGGCAAGCCGCGACGAACTGCAAACGCTGGCGGCGATGGACAGCCTCGCGCCCAAGCTGCGCGAGCGTGCCGCAGCGAAGTGGACATGACCGAATGCATCGCTTCATCGCATTCTGACCGCAATTCGTCTCCATGACCGGTTTCACGACAATCCGTTCATCCGGCATTCGGCCTTGATGAACGAAATCAGGTTTCGCCGACACGAAAGCCGGACGAAAGGAACTGACATGAAGACTATCGCACTGATTGCCGCCACTGGATCGCTCGCTGCGTTCACTGTCCCGGCCACCGCCGCCGAACTGCCGCTCGGCTCAAGCAACGCGGTGACGGCACCGGCCGGGCTCACCGTCCAATTCGATCAGGGTTACGGAGTCGAAGACGCCTCCTACGACCGCTACCGCGATCGCCGTCATCGCGGCCACCGCGGCCGCGGGCATGACCGTTATCGCGACCGCGACTACCGGGATCGCGCCTATGACCGCCATGGTCGCTACTACGAGCCGCGCCGCATCAGCCGTCGCGATCGTGTCTGGCGGGGCCGTGATGGCAACTACTACTGCGAGCGCGGCAACGGCACGACCGGGCTGGTGATCGGTGCAGGTGTCGGCGCCCTTGCGGGTCGCGCCATCGACACCCGCGGAGACCGCACCGTGGGCACTTTGCTCGGCGCGATTGCCGGTGGCCTGCTGGGCCGCGAGATCGACCGCGGAGAGCTGCGCTGCCGCTAAGTCGCTCTAACTTCGAGCATCTGACGCCGCTCGCCAGCAATGGTGGGCGGCGTCTTGCATTCAACTGGCCTATGTCCAACCGGCAAAGCGGCTGCTAGGTCCGGAGGCATGTCGACGCCTCCCGCAGTCCTCATCACCGGAAGCGCCACCAGGGTCGGCGCAGCGATCGCCAAGGGGTTTGCGCGTGATGGCTGGCACGTAATCATCCACCACCTCAGCTCGGACGAAGAGGCAGAAGATCTAGCTTCGACGCTCCCCTCAGCCGAGACGTACCAATGCGATCTGTCCAATGACGCAGAAGCGGTCGAGATGGTGGAACGCCTCGCCGCGCGCCTGCCCGGCTTTCGCTGCCTCATCAACTCGGCTTCGATTTTTCGCTATGACGATGCAACCAAACTCGATCCCGAAACGAACAGGGAGTCGATGCAGGTCAATGCTCTTACTCCGGCGCGCATGTCGCAGGCCTTTTTCGAGAACGTCGCTAGCGACCAGTGCCCTTGCGTGATCCAGATTACCGACATGAAACTGGAGAACCCGAATCCCGACTTCTTCAGCTACACGATGTCCAAACACGCGATAGCCTCAACGATCGCGATGCTGGCCGAGGCGAATCCGAATGCGCGCGTCTACGGCGTGGCACCCGGCGCCATCCTAGCCAGCCATGACCAGAGCGAGGAAGAGACCGAAGTCTCGCATCGGCTCAATCTTCTCAAGCGCAAGACCGGTGCGGATGAGGTCGCCGATGCTGCCGTGTTTCTCGCCAGCGGTGCGCTGGCAAGCGGCACGAGCCTGTTCGTCGATAGCGGGCAGCATCTGCTGAATCAGCCGCGCGACGTAATCTATCTCGCCCGCGAAAAGGTCGACGAAGCATGAGGCGACACAAGCTAACCACCCGCGTCTGGCACTGGCTGAACGCGATCGCTCTGGTTGTGCTGTTCATGTCCGGGCTCAACATTTCGAACGCGCACAGGCACCTTTACTGGGGCGACTATGGTTTCGACCCGGGCGATGCTTGGCTCTCGGTCATCCGCTTCCCGGCCTGGGCAACGATCCCACAGCGATATGACCTCGCCGAAGCGCGTGATTGGCATAACCTGTCGGCTTGGGTATTCGCGCTCGCCCTTCTGCTGTGGTGGGTCGCCAGTCTTGCGAACCGCCATTTCCGCAGCGATATCGCCGTCGAGCGGCGCGAATGGTCGCCCAAAGCCTGGATAGGCGTGATCAAGGCCTACGTGACCCGATCCAAGGAAGAGAGCGACAGCTACAATGCGCTTCAGAAGATCGCGTACGCCGTCGTTCTCGGCGTTCTCTTGCCACTGATGATCTTTACTGGGCTTTCGATCAGCCCCGGGTTCGAGCCTGCCGCACCGTGGCTCGTCGACCTGCTCGGCGGAAGGCAGAGCGCGCGTAGCCTGCATTTCGTGTCGGCATGGGCCATATTCGGGTTCTTCGTGATCCATATCGCGATGGTGCTGGTTTCAGGACCGGTACGACAGATCGGGGCAATGATTACTGGCGGCAAGCGTGGGGAAACTAATCCATGACCGATATCAAGCGTCGCTCTCTGCTGGCCGGTATGGCCGCCCTGCCCGTTGCAGCCTGCAGCGAGATCGCCAATACCGGACCGGCGGGCGACCTGTTCGATGCGGTCGAGGATTGGCATCGCGCCGCGCATCGCACGCTTGCTGGACGACAGGCGTTGGCCCGCGAATATGCGCCCGAAGACCGCTCACCCGACATTCGCGGCAACGGCTCATTGACGGTCGACAGCGATTATTATCGTTCGCAGTTTGCACAGGGCTTTTCCGATTGGCGGCTCGAAGTGCGTGGGTTGGTCGAAAATCCGCTGACGCTCAGTCTGGACGATCTCAGGGAGCTTCCCCAGCGCACCCAGGTCACGCGCCACGATTGCGTGGAGGGATGGAGCGCCATCGCCGAATGGACTGGACCACAACTTTCAGGGCTGCTCGACGCCGCGCGCCTTCGCGAAGAGGCACGTTTCATCGTTTTCCGCTGCGCCGATACGCTAAATGGTCGAGCCTATTACGAAAGCGTCGACATGGTGGATGCCTATCACCCGCAAACGATTGTCGCGCACCAGCTCAATGGCGAGCCTATCCCCGAGAAGAACGGCGCCCCCTTGCGAATGCGGATCGAGCGGCAGCTGGGATACAAGCATGCCAAATACCTGACCGCGATCGAGGCGGTCGCCAGCTTTGACGACATCCATGGCGGAAAAGGCGGCTATTGGGAGGATGTCGGCGATTACCAATGGTATGCGGGTATCTAGCCCGGATACTTCCGGTTCATCGCGTCCCAGCAGATCCCGACAATCTCTTCGAGCACCGCGAGGTCGACATCGGCCAGCTTGTTGACATAGACACAGCTCGCCCCGGTTTTGTGCTTTCCCAACCGAACCAGCAGCGCGTCGACCTTCGCGCCGGTGGCCTCATCGCAGTATCGCCCCATCAGGTAGAGCGAATGCCTAGCCTTGCGCGGGGAAAAGCCCGCCCTCATCCAATCGCCTTCGCGCCCGCTGGCATAGTTGTAGTGATAGCTGCCATAGCCGATGATGCTCGTTCCCCACATCACAGGCTCTTCACCCGTCACCTTGCGGAACAGGGCATCCAGTTCCTCGGCATCGCCCCGTTTCGAGGGCGGTTCAACGGTGGCGATGAATTCCGGAACGCTCGCAGCAGTGGGCTTTGTCTTGGTCTCGCTCATCGTTGCCCTTTCCCTACTCTTCGATTGACAGCCTATCACATGCCACGCCAAACCCCTTGCACCAGAGGGACAACGGGGAAAATCTGACATATGTGGCTGCTGGACAAGTTTCTGAGCAAGGTTATCCGCGAAGGGCAGCTCGTCGTGACCGATCACGACGGCAAGCAATACGAATATGGCGAAACGAATACCGGCACACCGCCCCTCCACATCCGCCTGACTCACAAGAAGGCCGCCAACCACATCGCGCGATACCCGCAAATGGGAGCGGGTGAGGCCTTTATGTGGGGCTGGCTGGTGGTCGAAGAACCTCACGATATCCGCGACTTGCTGCTGTTCGTTACCGCCAATTCGAAGCGTATCGGCGACAGCGCGATCCAGGAACAGGGTAAGCTCAAGAAGGTGGCGGAGAAAGTCGCCAGCGCATTCGACGGGATCAATATCCGCACCCGAGCGCGCGCCAATGCCGAGCACACCTACAACCTGACTCGCGAGCTATACGAACGCTTCCTCGACGAAGATCGCCAATACACAATGGCCTATTACCGCGAGAACCCGGAGACGACCTCGCTTGAACAGGCCCAGATGGACAAGAAGGCGCACCTCGCCTCAAAGCTCTTTCTCGAGCCAGGCAAGGCAGAGGGTATGCGCGTGCTCGATATCGGCTGTGGCTGGGGCGGGTTCGGGCTGTACCTGCATGAAATGTACGGCGTCGAGGTGCTCGGCGTTGCTCTCGCGCCCGACCAGATCAAGTTTTGCAACGAACGCGCGGAAGCGGCGGGCGTCGCGGATAAGGTCAAGTTCGAGTTGCTCGACTACCGCGATGTCGAAGGGCAGTTCGACCGCATTTCCAGCGTCGGCCTGCTCGAACACGTCGGCACGATCCACTACCCGCAATTCTTCGAGAAAACACACGAATTGCTCGCCCCGGACGGGGTCATGATCTCGCATTGCTGCGGGCGCGCCGGGCCTCCGGGGCGCACCGATGCGTGGACCAGAAAATACATCTTCCCCGGCGGCTATATCCCGGCGCTCTCCGAATTGGTGAAGGAGAGCGAGAAAGCCGGTTTTCAGGTGATGGATGTCGAGGCGATGCGCTTCCATTACTCTCACACACTGGAGGAGTGGTACAAGCGGACCGTCATGCACCGGCGCGAGATCACCGAGATGTATGACGAGGTCTTCTACCGCATGTGGCTATTCTATCTTGCCGGCGCGGAGCAGAGCTTCCGCAATGGCGGGATGGTCAACTGGCAGCTGCAATATGTGAAGGACCGCGCTGCCATTCCGATGACGCGCGATTACATGATCCACGAAAGCGCGCGGCTGCGCGAGATCGGCGAAGTGCCAAGCTGGCGGTTCGATCCGGCGCTGAAGGAAGCCGCCGAATAGGCGGCCTCAGGTTGCGCCCTCACGCCTTGCGCGCCGCTTTGCGATAAAGTCGTAGATTGGGCCGAAACCAAGCAGCGCAGCTCCTACGAAAGGCGCCGCCACGACAGTAATGCGGATGCCGGAAAGGCTGTCAGGGCTCGCAATAGTCACACCGGCAGTTGCCGCCAGACCAACGCAGATCAGCAGCACGCCTGCCACCACCCGCGCCTTGGGCACCGTGCGCCCCTCCCGGATCGGGCGAAAGGTGCGCTCATGCTTGGCGAAGATCGCGATCATGGGAAGTAGCGCGAGGATGTAGATCGCCAGCCACATCGGGCGCGATATCCACCACTCAGCGCTTCCCGGCACACTGTCGAGGCCCATGCCGCCCAGCCCCAGCCAGACCACCGTCATCACCAGCACAAAAGCGGTGAGATGCCACAGGTAGACGGTCATGATCATTCCGTTCATCAGGACGGTAGCGGTCCAGATCTTCATGTTCTCCAGCATCCTGCGTCCCAACGGCTCAAGCGAGAGAACCAGCCCGGATTGAGCCACGCCCAGCGCGAACAGGGCGAGTGTCGGCGGGAGCGAGTTGGAGAACCCTCCCGGAGCGGAAACCATCGACACCGGATAGAATCCATAGACCGTGATCGAGACCAGCACGGTCGCACCAACAGCGAACCAGGCCGTCGCGATCCAACGGTTGTCGAAACGGCCATCGCGCCAGGCAAAGCCCAACTGGTGGATCGCGAGGAACACCCACAGGAAGTTGGTGAAGTTGAGATAGGGGACGCCGTGCGCGAAGGTCAGCCAATCGACCAGCATCGCCACTGGAACGTACCATGCAAAACTGAGCCAACCGAACCGCTTCCACGCCGTATAGGCAAGTGGGGTTGCGGCCGTAACAAGCAGGTACACAGCCAGAAACCAAACCGGGATCAGGGCCGCCTCGGTCGCCATGCGGATCTGGTCGCGTGGGAGACCGACCTGCGTGAGGACCACCGCCAGCACGGCCCAGAGCAACAGCACTGGGAATGTTGGCGCGATCAAACGCTGGACTCGGCTCGCGAGCCAGTCGCGATATTTGCCGACCCGGTCTCCGCCGTCGTCGGCACCTGCCTTGCGCAAGGTTGCGTCCCAGCTCACGGAATTGGAATATCCACCGACGAGGAAGAAGACTGGCATCACCTGGAAGGCCCATGTCAGCCAGTGGGCCCACTCGGATACGCTCAGCAGATCGCCGCGCTGCAGTTCGCCTGCTTCGTTGAGATAGAGTCCTGCCATCAGCCAATGGCCAAAGACCACGGCCATGATCGACAGCGCCCTCAGGAAATCGACCCAGCGGTTGCGCTCCGGCGGCGCCATTTGCGCCATCTCGCGCGCCTTGTCCCACACCCTCAGCATTGCGACCCCTCCAACCTCATGGTGTGCCGAAATATCGAACTCTCTCTTTCGATCTGCAAGCTCCTGGCATGCAAATGCTGTCGAAAGGATTGAAGCGGCCCCCTCCCCCTGCTAGCCGCGCCGCACCTGTTTCGAAGGGAAAGCAAGTGTCCGATATCAAGCGTGTGGTTCTCGCCTATAGCGGCGGTCTCGATACTTCCGTCATCGCAAAATGGCTCAGCGTCGAGCGTGGGTTGGAAGTCGTCACCTTCACCGCCGATCTTGGCCAGGGTGAAGAGATCGAGCCTGCGCGTGACAAAGCGCGGGCCATGGGTATCCCGGACAAGCACATCTTCATCGAAGACCTGCGCGAGGAGTTTGTCCGCGATTTCGTCTTCCCGATGATGCGCGCCAATGCCCGATACGAAGGCGACTACCTGCTTGGCACCAGCATCGCGCGCCCGCTCATTTCCAAGCGCCTGGTCGAGATTGCACATGAGACAGGTGCAGATGCGATTGCGCACGGCGCGACCGGCAAGGGCAACGATCAGGTTCGTTTCGAATTGTCGGCCTACGCACTCGACCCCAATATCAAGGTGATCGCCCCTTGGCGCGAATGGGACCTGACCAGTCGCACCGCCTTGATCGCGTGGGCCGAGAAACATCAAATCAAGGTTCCCACCGACAAGCGCGGCGAGAGCCCGTTTTCGACCGATGCCAACCTGCTCCACACCTCGTCTGAGGGCAAGGTTCTCGAGGATCCCTGGGAGGAGACGCCCGATTACGTCTACTCGCGCACCGACCATCCCGAGGACGCACCCGACACCCCTGAATATATCGAGATCGGCTTTGAGCGGGGCGATGGCGTATCGCTCAACGGCGAAACGATGTCGCCTGCAACCTTGCTCGCCGCGCTGAACGATCTGGGCCGCAAACACGGCATCGGACGGCTCGACCTCGTCGAAAACCGCTTCGTGGGCATGAAGTCGCGAGGCATGTACGAAACCCCGGGAGGCGAGATCTACGCGCAAGCACACCGCGGCATGGAGCAGATTACGCTCGATCGCGGTGCGGCGCACCTCAAGGACGAGCTGATGCCGAAATATGCCGAACTCATCTACAACGGCTTCTGGTTCGCACCCGAGCGCGAGATGCTGCAAGCCGCCATCGACCTCAGCCAAGAGAAGGTGACGGGTACTGTCAGGCTCAAGCTGTACAAGGGACTCGCAAGCGTTGTGGGTCGCAAGAGCCCGCATTCGCTCTATTCCGAAGCGCATGTCACCTTCGAGGACGATGCGGGCGCCTACGATCAGCATGATGCGGAAGGCTTCATCAAATTGAACGCTTTGCGATTGAAGCTGCTGGCTCAGAGAGACACTTCGCACAAGCGCTGAGCGATTCGTGGTTGTTGTCGCCGTGCGCAAACCATTTCGCGAGCGCACAAGGATACCGAAGTAGCGCTTTCCATTTGATGCGCGCTTTGCTGGCACTGACGTAGTCCGATGAACCCGCGCAGCCTGCAATGCGACGAATGGATGATTTTTCCACCGTCCTCCACAGCTGATCTGAGGGAAAGTGGATAACCCCGCTTTTTGGAGCTTGTCGAAACGCGGATTGGGGCGCAGTTTCAAGTTGTCTTCGGGGAACGAAGGCTCAAGAAAAAAGGTCGCAAGGCCTTGAATTCAAGAGCATTTATGAACCGGAGGTGCGGTGGCGCCTGTCCACACTCTGTCTGAGAGACGACATGCAAGAGGTTTCGGCCAAGGGCAAGTCGGCTTGTTTGAGGACAGTGTGCAAAAAGCGTCATCGGGAAAGGCCGCGATTCAAGCTGGCGATAGCTGTAGGAAAGGGTTTTCGGACCCGGAACGACAGTGCTCGACCCGCCAGCATCACGGATCGCGGTCTCGGCTGTGACGAGGGGCTTTTCGACGCGAAGGAGCGGCTTCCGCCAATCCCGACCTGAACGGCCACGAAGCACAGTCGGATGCCGGCGCGAGCGCCGGTGACGAACCGCGAAGCAAGGCGGCACCGAAGTGCGCGGCCCGCAAGGGAAGCGATGACAAGGAGCCGCCGGACGCTGGCGAGAAACCGGGCGCCAAGCGCGCAGGCGGTGGAGCAAGCCGGAGGGTCCGCCCGAAGGCCTGCAATACCAAGAGCGCCCACGCGCTGGTAAGAGTGGGGTCGGCAGTGATGCCGGCCCCATTTGCTTTGCCCCCGCAACCGCCCCGGACCCACCAAGCGTAAGGGTCCTGACACCACTCCGGCTCCGGCTTTACGTTCCTTTTACCACACTCGCTTCATCCCGTTTGAGCACCGGGTCACGCCGACTTGCGCCGGCTTCGCGTCTACAGGATGGGCCCTCATTTGCGTCGACCCCCCATATCCGGTATTGGCCCGGCAGCATGAGACCGACCAACCTCCTTCTCAAGCCGCTTCACCGGCGGGCACGCACGCCCCGGGCTGCCTCGCGCCTCGCGCTCGTTGCGACGCTCGCTGGCCTCCCGCTTGCCGCCACCACGGCGCAGCAGGCGTTCTACGCCGACACCGAAGCCTCGTTCGAGGAGCCGGTCGAGGTCGTCCCCCTCGCTGCCGAGTTCGCTGACGTGGTCGAGCCTATCGAGGGCGAGATCGACCCGCTGGCCCCCGCCCATGCTGTCGACCTCGACAGCTTCGAGCCGCCGATCGAGCAGGACGCCGTCCTTCGCGACCTCGGCACGGGCGTTGCTTCCTACTACGGCCGCCGTTTCCACGGTCGCCTTACCGCCAACGGAGAGCGGTTCGACATGGGCGCGCTTACAGCGGCTCACAAGACGCTCCCCTTCGGCAGCCTCGTGCGCGTCACCAACCCGCGCACCGGCAAGAGCGTCACCGTGCGCATCAACGACCGCGGCCCCTTCGTGCGTGGACGCCACATCGACCTCAGCCGCGCCGCAGCAGAGCGGATCGGCGTGATCAGCCGTGGCCATGCCAACGTGAAGATGGAGCTCATCGCGAGCTGACTGGCCCGCCGGCTACAGTCCGGCCCCACCCCCCTCACCCGCACCCGACGCCGCAGCCCATACCGGCGGCAGAGCGTCCTCCATCCCGGCAGGCATCGCCTTCCACCAGTCCGCCTCGCCCGCTTCGAAGGCCGCCAGCTGCGCCGCCTCGATCGCGCCGATGTCGACATCGGCCCATTGCAGCGTCTCGATGAAGGCTCGCAGGGTCGGCGAATGC
Source organism: uncultured Erythrobacter sp. (assembly GCA_947494705.1). GTDB lineage: Bacteria > Pseudomonadota > Alphaproteobacteria > Sphingomonadales > Sphingomonadaceae > Erythrobacter. The sequence goes on along the minus strand of CANLVN010000003.1, from coordinate 534,530 downwards.
GCCGGCCGCGCCGCCTCCATCGCGCATAGCCGCTCCTCGATCGTCGCAGCCTCCTCGCATTCCCAAGTCCTACAGGATGGAACACCTGGAACACTGTCCTGGGGATTTAACGCCGCCCGCGTCGGCTCCAGCAGCAGCGCGTCGAGATCGGCACCCTCCTCCCCGTCATCCAGCGCATCGACCGCCGCGTCGAGCAGCGGCAGCGCCGCGCTCACCTCCTCGCGCTCCTCCAGTCGGTCGAGCCGCGCCAGATGCGCCAGCAACAGCCGCGAGTCATAGCGCCGCCGCCGCGCAACCTCCTCACCGTGGTAATAGACCGCCTCTTCGACCCCGTTGATCGCGCGGTCGGCCAGCGTCGCCTCGGCATGAGCCCTCGCCGCGACCAGCGCCGCATCCCATGCCAGCGCAAATCCACGCGAAGCCCGCCGCGCGCGATAGGCGGTCTGCGCCGAAACGCAGGCCGTCTTGCACGCGAGGCGCACATTGCCGAAGGTCTGTAGGCTGCGCAGGAAGTCGCGCTGGCGATTGGGGGTCAGCCGCGTGAAATGCCCGCGCGCGGATGTCGCGGTGGTATCGTCGAAAGCGGGATGCTCGATAATGGTGGTGGGCGCGTTCATACCGGTGGTTCCTTTGTGCAAACAGGAACCGGCCCAGTTATAGGATTTGCGCCGGGTAGGAAAATCGCGCCCGAGCGCGCCTGTTCCCCGTCATACCCCCTTGCCCGGATCAACCGACCTCGATCTCCAGGTCGGCGGCGCAGCGCAACAGGGCGCGCTGCGTTTCGGCGCGGTCGACGCTGCCGTTGGAGATCGGATCTTCCGTCCCGGCCTCGATGCGCTCGGTCAGGCAGGTGCACAGCCGCCCCGCCTCTTCGCGGGAGAGCGAGGAATTGTCGTCTTCGGTCCGGGCGATGCATTGCGCAACCGCCTGTCCAGCGGCCCCGCCCCCGTAATCGCGCGGATCGGCAAGATCGCTGCACCCGGAAAGCAGCACCGCCGCCCCGGCAACCAGCATCCCCCACCCCGCTCTGGCAGGAATGGTGGAGGTGGCGCGCAGGCGCGGGCGAAGCGTGTCGGAAACAAAAGCCATCCCCCGCCCTACAGCTTTGCCGCGAATTAGATAGCGTTGTGAGCGAATGGGCGGGCCATCAGGAAACGAAGACGCGGCGTTTGTGATCGGAGAACCGCTCTCCACCGACACGTTCGGTGCGAAAGCCGTTGCACTTCCACGGCTTGCACAACTTGCATCCAGCCCGCGCATTGCGCGGACGGCGACGTTTATGGTTCATGGAATTCAGCCTTTCTCTCCGCCGGCTGAGGGCGAAGGGGGCTGGTTAGTTAGGCAGCGGAAGGATGGCAAGCGTTTGAGATAGTTCGGTCAGGAAACAACGAAGCCGTGCCTTAGCGGCGACCTCTCAAAACCGCCCCAGCTCCGGCGTAACCACCCGCCGGAAAGGGTGATTTGCTACTGGATCAACTGAAGCCGCTGCTCGAACGTCATGGGAGCACGCTTCCCAATGCGCCCCGCATCGAGGTGCACCTGCCACTCATTCTGACAAGCCATCCCCAAGGCAGAGTTCGCAGCCGAGCGATAGCGCGAAAGCGGCGGGCGGTTGGCGGAATTGGACATGGGAAGCTCCTGTGCAGTTAGAGGAGCCGGGTCAGTTATACAGATTGCGGGTGTAGGAAGGAGAAAGCGCTTACTCAAAAACTCATTTTCGAGTTCGCGATAAACCTCCGATCCGCAGCCAGCGGAGACGCATAAACGCCATGATCTAAAAACCGAAGCAAATGTTTGAGTAGCGATTTTTCAGTCGGGAGAACAATACGACCGTCGGCGACGGCGATAGCGAGTCCCAACCCTTCGCCACTCTCGACTATATCTTCTACAGGTGTATTCTCTAGAGTTCCTTCAGCTGCAATCGCGGAAACCAGTCTCCTAGTCGTTTGATTGAGCATTCCCTTAAATGCTTCGACATCTTCGATATGGATGGCTTCGATCTGCGCAAACGCATCTATCTGCTCATCTGAAGCTTCGGTGTAATTGCCGAGAACATCAAAGACGCGCTTTGCGATATTGAAGTTTTTGAATTTCAGGCGGCCATTCTCAAAAACTAAATCTAGCTTTCTTCCTATCGAGAAACCGGGCTCTTCAAATTTCGTGAAAGTATCCCCATCATAAAACAGGGTGAAACCGCGCCTCGACAAATGCTGTGAGGCATAAAAATACTGAACTAGATACCTTCCGTCGTCGTTGGGGGAGAATATTAGAGCGCGCACATTCTCATTTTGAAAATTTGCAGGGTCAATCGCTTCGAATTCAAGCGCGCCGCCAGAAATTCGCGCCGAAATCTCTTCTGCCTGCTCATTGTCGAGAATATAGAAAAGCTGATCTTCGTCCGCTTTCCAAGAATGCGAAAACTCGACCTCCTCATCAATGCCTTCAAAGAACTTTTCTTCGTAAGCAAAGAATAAGCCCGATAGTTGACCCTGAATATCAGCACTCACCTGCACGCGCCGGACGTCCACTTCACGCCTGTCGCCTACCAGAGCAAAAAGATTATTCGGCATCTCTACCTCTTAAATTCGATAAGGACGTACTCTGTTAACTGTCTTACAGTCACCTTTCCCAAGGCCCTGCGCAACTGGCGTTTCGTAAGCAAAACATAGGTTATCCCCCCTTTTGTGGACACCTTGTATGCATGCCACCTAAATACACCAAGCAAGGGACTAAAGTGGTAATTGTAGCCGGTAGCCACAACGGCGCCGAAAACAAGCAATACCGGGAGCCAAATATCCCAGTTTAAGTCCAACACCGAACCAGTGAAAAGTGGTGAGATATAGAGTAGGAGAAACGCGATATTCTCTCGGTCAGCGGCCTCTACACTTTGTATATCAACACTCACTTCCTCAAGCCCATCCTCCGACTTTTGTAGGAGCTCCACACATAGAAACGCTAGAAATACTGCCCCTATTATAAACAACGCCGCAAGGCCCGCATCAGAACCGAATAGCGTAAACCCATATGTCAAAAGAACCGGCGAAAGTGCCGTAACGGTCAGAAGAAGGCGAGCGAAAACGCTTAGCATGAGAGGCGTTTAAATCTTCCTTAGAGATGATACTATCAATTTCATCTACTCCGCCGCCTCCTTCGCGCCGGCTTTATCCAACATCGGCTTCAGATACGCCCCCGTGAACGACCGTTCAACCTCGGCCGCGTCCTACGGCGTCCCCTCGGCCAGAATCTCACCGCCGCGCAGCAGCTAGGTCAAAGTCCGACTTCCCAAGAACAAGATTTCACAACCGCCTCGAGGCCTTCCTCGTCGTAGCTGCCGTATTTTCCGGTAACTCCGCGAGCTTCGGACTTGTCTACGATGCAGTTGCACATTTCGACCTGCTTTTTCGGGTGGACGCCGAAACCAGACGTCTTGGCGATGCAGTTGTCAAAGCGCGCTTCGCGTGTGCTGGAGTTCTTGTCGAGCTCGTTAAGCTCACCGCTTACGCTTGCTGCATCCATCAGGACCATTGGTACGCCCACGATCATGACGCCCAGCCCCAGCCATTTCGGCACCTGAGTTCCCATAACGACCCTCCGTTTGTCGAAGGGCAAATCGCAGAAAAGCCTTTAAATTCCTTTGCAGATTACTCTGCCGCTTCCTTTTGGCGTTTGAGCATCGGCTTCAGATACGCGCCCGTAAACGACCGCTCCACCTCGGCCACGTCCTCCGGCGTCCCCTCGGCCACGATCTCACCCCCGCGCACCCCGCCATCGGGGCCGAGGTCCAGGATCCAGTCGGCGGTCTTGATCACGTCGAGATTGTGCTCGATCACCACCACCGAATTGCCCTGCTCCACCAGCCGGTGCAGGACCTCCAGCAGTTTGCGCACGTCCTCGAAATGCAGGCCCGTGGTCGGCTCGTCGAGGATGTAGAGCGTCTGTCCGGTGGAGCGCTTGGCGAGTTCCTTGGCCAGCTTCACACGCTGTGCCTCGCCGCCTGACAGGGTCGTCGCCTGCTGGCCGACCTTGACGTAGCCCAGCCCCACCTCGTTCAGCATCCGCATCTTGTCGCGGATCGGAGGGACCGCCTTGAAGAACTCCTCCGCATCCTCGATCGTCATGTCGAGCACGTCGGCGATGCTCATCCCCTTGAACTTCACCTCCAGCGTCTCGCGGTTGTAGCGCTTGCCACCGCAGGTCTCGCAGGTGACGTAGACGTCGGGGAGGAAGTGCATCTCGATCTTGATAAGGCCGTCGCCGTGGCACGCCTCGCAGCGCCCGCCCTTGACGTTGAAGGAGAAGCGGCCCGGCTTGTACCCGCGCGCCTGGCTTTCGGGGAGCCCTGCAAACCAGTCGCGGATCTGGGTGAAGGCGCCGGTATAGGTCGCGGGGTTGGAGCGCGGGGTGCGGCCGATGGGGGACTGGTCGATCTCGATGACCTTGTCGCAATATTCGAGGCCGGTGACCTTGTCGTGCTTGCCAGCGATGACGCGCGCTCCGTTAAGCGTGCGCGCGGCGGCGGCGTAGAGCGTGTCGATGGTGAAGGACGACTTGCCCGACCCGCTGACCCCGGTGATGCAGGTAAAGGTGCCCAGCGGGATGGAGGCGGTCACGTCCTGGAGGTTGTTCGCCTTCGCACCGTGGACAGTGAGCTGGTGCCCGTTGCCCTTGCGCCGCTCCTGCGGGACCGCGATCTCGCGTTTGCCCGTGAGATAGTCGGCGGTGAGCGAGCCCTTGGCCTTCATGATCTGCTTGAGAGTGCCTTGCGCCACCACTTCGCCCCCGCGCACCCCTGCGCCGGGGCCAAGGTCGACGATATGGTCCGCCTGCCGGATCGCGTCCTCGTCATGCTCGACCACGATGACGGTGTTGCCAAGGTCGCGCAGCCGCTTGAGCGTTTCGAGAAGCCGGTCGTTGTCGCGCTGGTGCAGGCCGATGCTGGGTTCGTCGAGCACGTAGAGGACGCCCGACAGCCCGCTGCCGATCTGGCTGGCAAGGCGGATGCGCTGGCTCTCCCCGCCGCTGAGGGTCCCGCTGGTGCGGTCGAGGTTGAGGTAGTCGAGGCCGACATTGTCGAGGAAGCCCAGCCGCTCGTTGATCTCTTTGAGGATGGCGCGAGCGATCTGCGACTGCTGCTCGGTCAGCTGGTCGTCGAGGCCGAGGAACCACTCCTTCGCATCGGCGACGCTCATCTTGGTCGGCTCGGCGATGTCGGTGGGGCCGTTGGCGCTGGGTATCTTCACCGCCAGCGCCTTTTCATTAAGCCGCTTGCCGCCGCAGGTCTCGCATGGCTGCGCAGTCTGGAACTTGCCCAGCTCCTCCTGCATCCACGCGCTTTCGGTCTGCATCATGCGGCGGTTGAGGTTGCCGATCACGCCCTCGAACGCCTTGTTGACCGTATATTGCTTACGCCCGTCCTTGAAGGTCAGCGGCACCGGCATTCCATTGGTGCCGTGCAGGATGATAAGCCGCTGGTCCGGCTCCAGCTCGTTCCACGGCGTGGTGATGTCGAAATCATACGCCTTCGCAAGGCTGGTCAGCACCTGCATGTAATAGGGCGACGGCGGGTTCGATTTGGCCCAGGGCGCAATTGCTCCCTGCTTGAGCGTCAGCGCCTCGTTCGGGACGACGAGTTGTTCGTCGAAAAGCTGCTTTTCCCCGATCCCGTCACAGGTCGGACACGCGCCCTGCGGCGAGTTGAACGAGAACAGCCGCGGCTCGATCTCCTCAATGGTGAAGCCGCTCACCGGACATGCGAACTTCTCTGAGAAGACGATGCGGTTGGCGGGCAGCCCGGCCCCCTTCATCGCGCCGCCGGACGCCTCTTCATCCTCGCGCCCCGGCACAACGCCATCGGCAAGGTCGACATAGGCCAGCCCGTCGGCGAGCTTCAGCGCGGTTTCGAACGAATCCGCCAGCCGCGTCTCCAGCCCTTCCTTCACCGCCAGCCGGTCGACGACCACTTCGATGTCGTGCTTGAACTTCTTGTCGAGCGCAGGCGCTTCCTCGATCGGATACAATTCACCATCGATGCGCACGCGGGTAAAGCCTGCCTTCTGCCACTCGGCCAGCTCCTTGCGATACTCGCCCTTGCGCCCGCGCACGACCGGCGCGAGCAGATAAAGGCGTGTTCCATCGGGCAGCGCCATGACCCGGTCGACCATCTCGCTCACCCCTTGCGCAGTGATCGGCTCCCCGGTCGCCGGCGAGTAGGGCACACCGACCCTCGCCCACAGCAGACGCATATAATCGTAGATCTCGGTCACAGTCGCCACGGTCGAGCGCGGATTGCGGCTCGTCGTCTTCTGCTCGATCGAAATCGCGGGAGACAGCCCGTCGATATGCTCGACATCGGGCTTCTGCATCATCTCCAGGAACTGGCGCGCATAGGCGCTCAGGCTCTCGACATAGCGCCGCTGCCCCTCGGCATAAATGGTATCGAAGGCGAGGCTCGACTTGCCTGAACCCGAAAGCCCGGTGACGACGATCAAAGCGTCGCGAGGCAGGTCGATATCGACGCCTTTGAGGTTGTGCTCGCGCGCGCCGCGCACGGATATCTTGGTCAGGCTCATGGGGCAGCTTTGTTCCGCAAATGTTCGTAGATGTAAAGGGGCGCCAAATGGGTGCGCCGCGGTTCGCAATGACGTGGGATTGGAGGGACCAAAATTCAACGCGTGGGCACGCAGATGGTGCCCTCAACGCAGGATCCCGCGGTCACACGTCACACCTTACAGAAAAAGGCAGGTCGCGAAGGGCGAGTGCATGGTTAACCCTGATAACGCAGCCACAGTGAACATTTTTGCAGGCTCAGGCGGCGGGGAAAAATTTGCGAAGACACAGGATCAGGCGGGTTACCCGCCCCGCATCTGCCACAGGTTGCACGTGCGCAACACAAGCCGGTCCCGTCGACCAGACGCCGCCCATCTGCGACCATCCGCGTCGCGGAAGCAATGCATTCTTAGGGTTTCGCGCTATTGTCGTGCGCGGTGGAAAACACGGACAACACTGCTCGCAAGAAGGGACACCGCATGCGCATCCTGCCTTCCATCACCACCGCAATCGCCTCGCTCATTATCGGCATAAGCGCCACCTCTCCTGCGCCCGCGCTCGCGTGCAACCCCGACGATTGCAGAGGCTTGTCCGCCAAGGATCTGGCCCGCGACCGCGCTGAAACCCGCCGTCTCAATCGCGAACAGAAACGCTATGTCGACCGGCGTGATGGCGAATACGCACGCGGCTGGGATGCTCAGCGCAGGCACAAAGACGAAATCGCCGCTTACCATGCCGAACGCGAAGCCTATGAGCGACGCATGGCGCAATGGCGCGAGGCCATACGGCGGTGCGAGGCGGGAGACTGGCGGTACTGCCGGGGCTAGTTCGCCCGGATTTGCCCTGTCCTCCGACCGGCCTACTCTCCCGCATTTCCCTTCCCCGACGTACGCGCTCCCGGCGCATTCACCACGTTCCGTGGCTGCTCGACGATGAAGCGTGGACCGATTTGGCCTTCAAACCGTTGATAGACTGAAGAAACATTTGCGGACGCGTCGTTAGTTCGACGAAAGGCCATCCGAGGCCGCCGAGCCTACAGGGCTACCGGTATTCCGCGCAGAAACTCAATTTCCGAACCGCTCCTTTGCCCTGACGAAGGATGCGAGTGGAAAAGACAGACCTCTCCGCACGAAGCGGATCATCGAAGACGAGACCTGTCCTTTTTCCCGCTAACGGTTCGGCAGGAAAGGACGATCCACCATCGCTTCCAATGCCAACGCCACCCAGACAATCGAAAAGCGAGCTGTCGCAAACATGCCTGTCGCGGACGCTTATATCGCCAACAATGTTGCGCCCCAATCAGAACGTGCTCCCGATATCGAGCAGATGAAGCGCAGCGCGCGCAGGCGATTTCTGAGGTCCTTCCGCAACCGCTGGCATTCGATCCGAGGACGCAGGAGCGATATTATTGTCGATCCAGCTGGCAATGCCCGCACGAGGCCACTTGGCAGACGTCGCAAGCGGACCGCCGTCGCTCTGGGCATCAGCGCCCTCTCGATGGCCGGGGCGTCACAGATCGCCCTTTCGGCCGATCCTGCCGGTGCAGAGAATACGATCCATTCGATCGACCCGTCCGAACGCCGCGATGCGAGTGCATTGTCAGCGAGCGACGACTTGCTGCAGGCGATGGTCGAAGAAGAAGGTGTGCGCTATGTCGTCTATCGCGATGTGGCCGGTTATCCGACCGTTGGCGTAGGCCACTTGGTCCTGCCGCAGGATAATCTGCGCGTCGGCGACCGCATCGACAAGCAACGCGCGATGCAGTTTCTCGAACAGGACCTCAAGAAGGCCGAGCAGGGCGTGCGCGATCTGGTAGGCGATCTGCCTGTCAATCAGCACGAATTCGATGCACTGGTCGATCTGGTTTTCAATGTCGGTATCGGGACCGTTTCTGCCGACGAAAGCCCTCGCCTCAACGCCGCAATCGGCGCGGGCGATTACCAAGGCATTGCCGAAGAGCTCGACTACACCACGGCGAAAAGTAATGTCGCCAAGGGCCTGATCCACCGCAGTGAACGCCGCACGCAAATCTTCATGGCGGCCGATTACAGCGATCCCAGGACCATTTCCTAGGTGTAAGGCGAAGCGAAATAACCGCGCTAACACCCCAAAGCCCCTGCAATTCAGGGCTTCGCTCGGGGGTACAGGAAATATGAAGTCGTACACTTAGGGTATTCCCCTAGCGTTGAGTCCTCTTTGTGAGTCTCGGCCTTCGGGCTCTTCGGGTCGCACCGGAGCTTTATCGATGGCTTCTTGCATTGAGTTTGTCGCGAGGGGCAGCCCTTGTCGGCTAAAGGGGTCGGTACGCGCGGATCCTCTAGGATTGGCCTCATTCCCTGACCGGGGAGGGGTCTGCCCGATTAGAGGCTATCCTGCAGGCTCAGCGCGTATCGGCCCACCTTCCCCAGCCACTCGACCCGCGCACCCCAGACCTGCTTGATCGTGTCGGGCGTCAGGGCGTCTTGTGGTGGTCCATCGCCCACCAGCGTCCCATGGTCGAGAACCAGCACGCGATCCGCATGGTTCATCGCAAGCGCAAGGTCGTGCAGGACAATCACGATGCCGGTCCCGCCTCGCGCGCTTCGCCTCAGATGGCCGATCAGGTTCAGTTGGTGAGCGAGGTCGAGAGCGGCCAGCGGCTCGTCGGCGAGTACCCAGCGCGGCTCTCCGGCCAAAACGCGGGCCAGCAGGACGCGCGCTTTCTCGCCGCCCGACAGGCGACTGACCGGTCGATTGCGCAAATCGCCAAGTTCGAGCGCGGCGATCGCCTTCTCAACCGGTTCGACCAGATTGTCGCCAAAGGGCATTCGTCCGAGCGCAACCAGCGTTTCGACCGCAACATCCCATGCCACGTCACCGTCCTGCGGGAGATATCCCAGAGCAATGGCGCGAGCGCGTGCGGGCATATCGGCGAGCGGCTGCCCGTCGAGCGCGACACTGCCCTCGCCCGGTTCGAGCAATCCAGCCAGCGTCATCAGCAGGCTCGACTTGCCCGCCCCGTTCGGGCCGACAATAGCAGTGATGGTGCCGGGATCGAGGCTCGCGCCGACATCGTGCAGCACCGCTCGAGCGCCACGCGTCAGTGAAAGGCCTTGCACCGCGAGCGTCACAGCACACCCCTGCGCATACGGATAAGGAGCCACAGGAAGAACGGCGCACCGATCAGCGACAACGCGATCCCGAGCCTGAGTTCGGTGACGAAGGGCAGCACGCGCACCGCGCTGTCGGCGGCGAGGACCAGTACTCCGCCCGCCAGAGCGCTCGGGACAATTAACGAGGATGGCAGGCGGTCGGTCAATGGGCGCACGAGGTGCGGCACGATCAGACCAACGAAGCCGATGATCCCGGCCACTGCCACGCCTGCCCCGACCGTCAAACCGACTCCAGCCACCAACAGTACCAGGACGCGGCCAGGCTCCATCCCCATCGAGCGCGCCGCATCTTCGCCCAGTGTCAGAGCATCGAGCGCGCGGCCTGCCAGCGTCAGGACTCCGATCCCCGCCACGATCAGCGGCGCGGCGATCCACACCTCGTTCCACGAGCGGTCGGTCAACGCTCCATTGAGCCACAGCACGATCTGGCTCATCGCAAACGCGCTGGGGGCCATCGTGATCGCCAGCGCGGTGAGCGTGCCTGCGAGGCTCGCAATCATCAATCCCGCGAGCGTAAACAGCGCGATGCCCCCGCCCGCCCCGCTCGCCGTGCGGCCCGCGATCAGCGCCAACAGGACCATCGCAAGCGCCGCACCGGCAAGCGCGAAGACCGGCAGAGCGTAGGTCAGCCCGGTCCAGAAACTTGCCACCGCACCCAGCGCCGCCATCGGCGCGATGCCGAACAGGCCCGGATCGGCGAGTGGGTTGCGCAGATAACCCTGCATCGCCGCGCCCGCTGCGCCCAGCCCCGACCCGATCACCACTGCCAGCACCGCACGCGGCAGGCGCAGTTCCATCAGTATCAGCGCGGCGTTCTGTGGCCCGGTCGCGGCAAGGGGATCGATCCAGACGCGGCCCGCCAACAAGGATAGCGGGAACAGCACCGCGAGTAAGGCGGCGAAAGTGAGGTTGGCCCGGGTCATTGCGTAGCCCGCATCTCTTCACGGATGTCGAGAAGGCGTTGCCGCGCCGCGGGTATGCTCGGCCCGCCGCAATAGAATAGCCGCGGCTCGAAGCGCGCGACATGCATCGAGCCCGGCGCGGCCGCGAGCAACGGGTGCTCCTGCCCCGCACTGTCACCTGCGATCAATAGCAATTGGGGCGGGTCGGCGATGACAGTTTCCAGCGAAACGTAATCGGCCTGACCCAAACCGCGCGATGCCGCCTCGTTTTCGAAGCCAGCCCAGCGCAGATGCTGTGCGACCAGCGATGCTTCGCCCGCGACAATCTGGCCCGGTTGCCACAACAGCGCCGACCCAGCGCTGCCCTGCAGCTGTTGCGGCGTGGCGGCGATCCGGTCGGCCAGGCGCGTCCCGACTTCCTCGCGACCCGCGAGCGCGGCCAAGTCGGCGATCTGTTCGAGGCTTTCTTCAACACTCGCCGGGCTGCCGAAGGTTTCAACCGTTAGGCCCGCACGCTCCAGCGCGGCTTTTGTCGCCGGCGCGATGAAGCTGCTCGCCAGCACCATGTCCGGCTGCAGGGCAATTACCTCTTCGGCCGTGCCCCCGGTCATCGCGAATTGCCTGGCCACAGAAGTGGCCATCGAGGTGGCGGATGGATCGCGGCTGTAATGCGACAGCGCGAGAATCTGTTCGGGTGCGGCAATCTCTGCAAGAATTGCATCGAGGCAGGGATTCAGACTGACGAAAGTGGGTAAATCGGTTGTTTGTGGCGTATCCCTCGCATCGCCACACGCCGCCAAGGCGGCACAGGCGCAAAGGCCCCAAGCGGCCCGGATGATGGTGGAAACGCCCATAATCCCCTCGCCGATAGGGCCGGGACTGCGCATCGGCAAGCATCGCGACCATTAAGCTCTTCAATGCCGGTGTTCGCTTTCGGGACGGTGCGTTCGCACCGCTCGCAGGTACGCCCCACCCGCGCTACGCGCCTAGACGCGACATGCATGCGATCCGGACCATATATTCGGCCAAAACGGCCACCCCCGCCGCCACCGATAGGGCAAGCCCTTGGCTGAGCGAGCCGGATGCGCGCAAGCAACCGCCGCGCAAAGCCTCCGCGATCCTTGCGCAGTTCGCCGAGAGAGCACGGGCGTTCTGGCGCGCGACGATGCTGCCGATGTCGGCTTCGCTGCGCGCGAAAGGCTCGGCGATCATACACCTCCCCGCCGAAAGCCCGCAGCGGGCGTCTCTACCCATCATGCGCAAACGGTTTGCGGTTCTGGCTGCGGTTGTCGCGGTACCCGCCCTCGCCTCAGGAGCCGATTTCGGACAGCTGCCGGGTGATGCTCCGACCGAAGCGGAGATCGTGACCAAGCGGTTGTCGAAGCAACTCGCCGACAACCCCGCAATGGATTTCGAGCGGCCCGGCATGAGCTTCCCAGGCAGCGCGTTCTATTTCCTCGCCGATCCGTCGAAGGATGCGCTGATCGCCCTGCCCACTACAGATCCCCTCGCCAGTGGCGAGGCGGAGGCCGGTCGCGAATTGGGACAGATGATCGACGTCGGCCCAGCCGCGCGTCCGTTCTACAGCGCCGGAGGCATTGGTGCCCTGCGCGCACAGGAATGTCTCGCCCAGGCGGTGTGGTACGAAGCGGCGAGCGAAAGCGAAGCGGGTCAGCGCGCGGTCGCACAGGTCGTGCTCAATCGCGTGGCGCATCCCGGTTGGCCTTCCAGCGTATGCGGCGTGGTCTATCAGGGTTCGGAGCGACGCACCGGCTGCCAGTTCACCTTCACATGCGATGGAAGCCTGGCGCGGCGAGCGGGTGGCGCAAGCTGGACCAGGGCACAACGGGTTGCCGCAGATGCGTTGTCGGGCAGCGTTTACGAACCCATAGGCCACGCAACCCACTACCACACGCTCTGGGTCAATCCCTACTGGGCCTCCAGCCTCGATCATGTCGGCACGATCGGCGCGCATCGCTTTTACCGCAATCGCGGCGCGGCAGGTGAAAAGGGCGCCTTTACGAACCGCTATTCCGGTTTCGAGCCGACCGTTAACGGGCGCACCACACCAGCGAGCGGTCGTTCCATTGCGCAAACCATCGATGTCGCGCCCCTCGACATTCCCGACACCGCCACCTCGTCCAGCGCGACCGTCGCGCCGCGCACCCCCGCCGCTCGCAGCGCTTTGCCACGTGCTACGCCCGAAGCCGACCTCGCCGACCCTTCGTTTACAGCCGTTGGGCAGGTGCGAGAGGCTTTCGCCAATGCCGGTCGGTGGAAGAGCAAGACAGCTCAGTACGCGCTTCAGACCGATGAGCGCGCGCTCGCTGAGGAAGCAGCGCAAAGCGCTCCCAAAAGAACGCCTCAAGGCCAGTAAAACCACCCTTCAGGCCGCTTCACCGTGGCGTGGTTAAAGCCCCGGAAACCTTAGCCACTCACTCAACTTTAGAGGATTGCACGTAATCCTCCGTATTCGATCAAGGCCCGAATGCGCGACGAGCACACTTCTGCTTGACCGCGAGCCTGCACTGCAAAGCAGGCCCAATCTCAGGGCGCAATCTTATGGGTGAAAAGACAAACATGGCCGAGCCTTCCAATTTCGCACCCATCCTTTCTTCCGCTTCGGGCAAACCGGTCCGCTTCGGCATCGTCGGCTCCTATGCGCAAGCGGGTGCCTGCCGGCTGATCGTGAAGGCGCTTGCTCAGGATGCATCGGGTCGCGTGGCCAATGACAACGGCGCCGGTCGTGCTGCGATGGGCAGGTCGCTTCGAGGCAGGACGCCATTGATCAGCGAACACACCCTTCACGCGGCATTGCGCCATTTCGCCGAGCATGGCCATGGCGCGGCACGCGATGCGAGGGCGCGGGCCGAAAAAGCGTTCTTCTCCGGGGACCGGCAGGCCTATGACTGGTGGATCGGCATAACGCGAACGCTCGACCGTCGTCTCGCTGCAGAAGCCGAACGCGCCGCTAATCCCGCCTGATTGCCCGACGAGCCGAGCAATCCAAGCCTGCGAAATCAGGGCTTAACCAAACTGCCTCGCATTCCACTGTACAGATCCGACATAACGTTAACCCGCTTTTGACCAGTGCGAGCCTATGCCCGTCTGGCCATGGCAGTGAAATCCACCACCCAGCGCCTGTTCTCTCGCATACGCGACCGAAACGGGCCGAACTCGGACAAGGTATCCGAGCAGGTGCGCCGGGTGCTTGTGACATCGCTGTACGCCCACCCCTCCAGCCTCGCCATCGGCGCGCTAGCTACCGTCTCCGCAGCCGGCGTGGCCGCATGGGTTGCCGATCTGCCCGAATTGTACGTCTGCGCTGCCGTGCTCGCGATCATCGCGTTTGCGCGCCTTGTAGCCGCGTTCGGCATGTCGCCCGAAAGCGAAGGCAACTCCACCAGGAAGCTCGAACTCATCTATGAGATCGGCGCTTTCAGCTTTGCTCTCGCGCTGGGAATCACGGCGGCTTATACTATTCTCGTCGCTCCGGAGACGCATATCGAGGTGCTGATGGTGGCCAACGCGCTCGGCTACGGCATCGGCGTGAGCGCGCGCAACGCGGGGCGGCTGAACATCGCAATCGGCCAGCTTGCTTTATCCTGCGTCCCGACCGCGCTTGTGTGCTTCTGGGTAGGCAGGCCAAGCCTGATCGCTCTCGGCATCACAATTCTGCTCCTGATCCCGGCGATGATTTCGATTTCAGGCAACATTTTCACGGTTTTGCGCAATTCCATCGCAGCAGCGGAAACCAGCGCAAACCTGGCAAAGCGGATGGAAATACTCGCCCGGACCGACGTCGTGACCGGCCTCGCCAACCGCGCGGGGCTCAACCACGATATGCTCGACAAGAAGGCGAAAGCACCAAACGCGCCCTTTGCCCTCTTCTGGATCGACCTGGACCGTTTCAAGGAAGTGAACGACCTGCTCGGCCATCCGGTCGGCGATCGCGTGCTCAAGGGCGTGGCGAACCGCCTGCTCGACCTTGCTCCCGACTGCGCAACCGTTGCCCGCTTCGGCGGGGACGAGTTCATCATCTACTGTGAGGTCAACGACATCGTCGAAGCGCAACGCATCGGCAGCGAAATCCACGCCGAGACCATGCGCCCGTTCCGCATCGACGGCGAACGGCTTGAAGTGCGTGCTTCGGTCGGTGTTGCGATGCAGCCCGAACATGGCAGCGATGCCGACACGCTGATGCAGAGCGCCGACCTTGCGTTGTATCATGCGAAGGTGGGAGGGCGTGCCCAGACCTGCTTCTTCGACAGCTCGATGACCCGCGACCTCGTGCGTCGCCGTGAGATCGAGGAGGAGCTGCGCGTAGCCATCCAGCGCGACGAATTGTCGATCTTTTTCCAGCCAATCGTCGACCTCGAAACCGGCCGCATCAAGACTTTCGAAGCGCTTGTGCGCTGGTTCCATCCGGAAAAGGGCGAGCTGAAGCCCGACGAATTCATTCCTGTAGCCGAGGAAACCGGCGTCATCGTCACCCTTGGCAACTGGATTACCGCACAGGCCGCGCGCATTGCCGCCAAATGGCCCGAGGACGTGACGGTCGCAGTCAACCTCTCGCCTTTGCAGATCCGCGCGCCGGGTGCTGCCCTTGGCGTCAAGAACGCGCTGCGCGAGGCGGGGCTCGACCCGCGCCGCCTCGAACTCGAAGTCACCGAAAGCCTGTTCATCGAAGACAACCACGCCACCGCGCGCTTCATTGAGGAACTGTCCGAGATCGGCGTTCGCTTCGCGCTTGATGACTTCGGCACCGGCTATTCCTCGCTCGGCTATATCAATTCCTTCCCGTTCTCGAAGATCAAGGTCGACCGCAGCTTCGTCTCCGGCGCCAAGGTCGGCAAGAAGAGCGATGCCATCATCCGCGCGGTCGCCGAAATGGGCGGAGCACTGGGCATGGACATCGTCGCTGAGGGGCTCGAGACGGTCGAACAGGTGCAGGTCGTACGCGATGCCGGGTGCAACCTGGGCCAGGGCTATTACTTCAGTCGCGCGGTACCCGACTATCTCGCATCTATGCTGCTTGCACAGGAACGCGAAAGCGGCGCACGCCAGAAGATAGCCTGAAACCGGGCATCTCTCCAACATCGCCGGATCACGTTGCCGTAACGTAACGGCCCTTGAGCAATGCTCGTCGGCCACTTAATGCGACTGCGAACTGTTTGCAAAGATTGTTCCCGAATACGCACTTTTGTCGGTTGCAATCGCCAGAACCCACGCCTACCCCGCCCGGTGAATGGGAGTCCGGCATTTATGGGACGAGCGCCGGGCAGTTACCCCGCCCTTTTTTGACCCTCGTCCCACATGAATAAATGGGAAGGATCACCTCTCTATGGCCCAGACCGCAGGACGCAAGAAGATCGCGCTTATCGGCTCCGGCATGATCGGCGGCACGCTCGCCCACCTCGCAGCGAAGAAGGAAATGGGCGACATCGTCCTGTTCGACATCGCCGAGGGCATGCCGCAAGGCAAGGCACTCGACCTGTCACAGTGCGGCCCGGTCGAAGGCTTCGATGCCAAGATCACCGGTTCGAACGACTATGCCGACATCGCAGGCGCCGACGTCGTGATCGTCACCGCCGGCGTCCCGCGCAAGCCCGGCATGAGCCGCGACGACCTGCTCGGCATCAATCTGAAGGTGATGAAGGCGGTCGGCGAAGGCATCAAGAACAACTGCCCCGACGCGTTCGTGATCTGCATCACCAACCCGCTCGACGCGATGGTCTGGGCGCTGCGCGAATTCTCCGGCCTGCCGCACAACAAGGTGGTCGGCATGGCGGGCGTGCTCGACAGCGCTCGCTTCGCGACCTTCCTCGCATGGGAATTCGATTGCTCGGTGAAGGATGTGAACGCGTTCGTGCTCGGCGGCCACGGCGACACGATGGTCCCGGTCAAGAGCTACACCACGATCAACGGTATCCCGGTCGACGACTACGCCAAGATCAAGGGCGTTTCGGCTGACCGCATCGACGAAATCGTCAAGCGCACCCGCGGTGGCGGCGGCGAGATCGTCGGGCTGCTCGGCAACGGCTCGGCCTATTACGCGCCAGCGACTTCGGCAATTTCGATGGCCGAAGCCTATCTGGGCGACCAGAAGCGCATCCTGCCGTGTGCCAGCTATGTCGAAGGCAAGTACGGCCTCGACGGGCTTTACGTCGGCGTCCCCACCGTAATCGGCGCGGGCGGCACCGAAGAAGTGATCGAGATCGAACTGTCGGACGAGGAGAAGAGTAACCTCAAGGTCTCGACCGACGCGGTCGAGGAACTGCTCGAGGCATGCAAGGGGCTGGATAGCTCGCTGGCGTGATCTGATGGCTGGCGACTATGTCATCTTCCTGCTGTTTGGGATCGGACTGATCCCGGGGCTGGTTGCCGGGTTTCTCGGAAGCTCGACATCAGTCCACAAGGCAGCTGGAGTCAGCTTGCTCGTCCTAATCGCCATTATCGCTCTCGCCCCGTCCGAGCCGCACCCATATCTCGGAACGCTGGCCGCAATTATGATCCCTTCCGTCATCGTGGGCTGGCTTGCTGGCTATTCCGCTACCAAATGGCGTCAGTTGACACCGGAGAATTAATCAATGTCCATCCTCGTAAACAAAGACACCAAGGTCATCACGCAAGGGATGACCGGCAACACCGGCACCTTCCACACCCAGCAGGCTCTCGATTACGGGACGCAGATGGTGGCGGGTGTGACCCCCGGCAAAGGCGGCACCGAGCATATCGGCCTGCCGCAGTTCGACACCGTGCGCGAAGCCAAGGACGCGACCGGCGCGACCGCCAGTTGCATCTACGTGCCGCCGCCCTTCGCCGCCGACGCAATCTGCGAGGCCATCGATGCCGAGATCGAGCTGATCATCTGCATTACCGAAGGCATTCCCGTGCTCGACATGGTCCGCGCAAAGGCCGCACTCGAAGGATCGAAGTCGCGCCTGATCGGCCCGAACTGCCCCGGCGTTCTGACCCCTGAAGAATGCAAGATCGGCATCATGCCCGGCTCCATCTTCAAGAAGGGCTCGGTCGGCGTCGTTTCGCGCTCCGGCACGCTCACATATGAAGCCGTGCACCAGACCACGATGGTCGGCCTTGGCCAGACCACGGCTGTCGGCATCGGCGGCGACCCGGTCAACGGCACCAACTTCATCGACGTGCTCGACCTTTTCCTCGACGATCCGGAAACCGAGAGCATCATCATGATCGGCGAAATCGGTGGCAGCGCGGAAGAAGAAGCCGCCGAATTCCTCAAGCAGGAAGCCGCAAAGGGCCGCAAGAAGCCGACCGTCGGCTTCATCGCCGGTCGCACGGCGCCTCCGGGTCGCCGTATGGGCCACGCTGGTGCCATCGTCTCCGGTGGCAAGGGCGGTGCCGACGACAAGATCGCAGCCATGGAAGATGCGGGCATCCGCGTCTCGCCGTCGCCAAGCGAACTCGGCACCACGCTAGACGCGATGCTCAAGGAGATGGCGTAACCCCTTGCGCCCCAACTTCTCCACCACCTCCTCCTCGGAGAGCCGAAATGGGTAACGAACAGCACGACTTCATCCCTGCAATGATCGACCAGGAAGGACCGCAGCCCGGTCCTTCCTGGGCCAATCCCAAATGGCTCGCGGAAGTGGCGGATGCCGATGCCGATCTCGCATCGGCTATGGACCCGACGCAGATGGCGCTCGCGGCAAAGGAGGAAGTCGGCAAAGCGGCCAAGGCTGCAGGCAAAGCCGCTGACCCCGCTGCCGTAGAGAAGGCCGCGCGTCTCTCGATTGCGGCAATGACGCTTGTTCGGCTCTACCGTGTGCGCGGACACCTTGCGGCAGAGCTCGATCCGCTGGGCACCTCGACCAAGCGCGGCACACCTCCCGCCGACCTGACCCTAGCCTTCCACGGGCTCGAAGGTCACGAGGAGGACGAAGTCTATGTCGGCGGCGTGCTGGGCATGGAGTGGACCACCGTGGCCGCGCTCTACGATCGTCTGCGTGAGGTCTATTGCTCCAAGGTCGGCCTCGAATACATGCACATCGCGGACACCGAGGAACGTCGCTTCTTGCAGGACAAGTTCGAAAGCCCCGGCGACACAATCCATTTCTCGCCCGAGGGCAAGAAGGCCATCCTCGCCGCCGTGCTGCGCGGCGAACAATACGAGGAATTCCTCGGCAAGAAATATGTCGGGACCAAGCGTTTCGGCCTCGATGGCGGCGAATCCATGATCCCTGCCCTAGAAGCGGTCATTAAGCATGGCGGCAGCTCTGGCGTGCGCGAGATCATTTACGGCATGGCACACCGCGGGCGGCTCAACGTGCTCGCGAATGTGATGGCCAAGCCCTATAAGGTCATCTTCCACGAATTCTCCGGCGGCAGCGCCAACCCCGAGGATGTCGGCGGTTCGGGGGACGTGAAGTATCACCTCGGCACCAGCACCGATCGCACATTCGACGGGATCGAGGTTCACATGAGCCTCGTCCCCAACCCCTCGCACCTCGAAACGGTCAACCCGGTCGTGCTCGGCAAGAGCCGCGCGCAACAGGCGATCCGCGACGACCTGACCAAGAAACAGCAGGTCCTGCCAGTCCTGATCCACGGTGACGCAGCCTTCGCGGGTCAGGGCGTGGTTTGGGAAAGCCTCTCGCTATCGGGCGTGCCCGGCTACGACACGGGCGGCTGCATCCACTTCATCATCAACAACCAGATCGGCTTCACGACCAGCCCGAACTTCGCGCGTTCCTCGCCCTATCCGAGCGACGTGGCGAAGGGCATCATGGCTCCGATCCTCCACGTCAACGGCGACGATCCCGAAGCGGTGACCTTCGCGTGCAAGCTGGCGGTCGAATACCGTCAGAAGTTCGGTCGCGACGTGGTGATCGACATGTGGTGCTATCGCCGCTTTGGTCACAACGAAGGCGACGAGCCGAAATTCACTCAGCCGCTGATGTACGACGTCATCTCAAAGCACCCGAAGGTCAGTCGCGTTTATGAAGAACGCCTGATCGCTGAAGGAG
Source organism: uncultured Erythrobacter sp. (assembly GCA_947494705.1). Classification (GTDB taxonomy): domain Bacteria; phylum Pseudomonadota; class Alphaproteobacteria; order Sphingomonadales; family Sphingomonadaceae; genus Erythrobacter. Next base: position 514,928 of record CANLVN010000003.1, on the reverse strand, counting down.
TGATCGACGAAGGCCATCGCGAGGAAGTCGCGAGCGAATTCGTGTCCTATCTCGAGGAAGAGTTCGAGGCCGCCAAAAGCTACAAGCCGAACGAGGCCGACTGGTTCGGAGGACGCTGGGCGGGTCTCAACAAGCCCGCAGACGACGAGACCGCGCGCCGCAATGTCGAGACCTCGATCGAGCGCAAGACGCTCGATGCGCTCGGGCGCACGCTCACCGAAGTGCCCGACGACGTGAACATCCACCGCACTCTTGGCCGCGTGCTCAAGGCCAAGGCGGAAATGTTTGAAACCGGCGAAGGCTTTGACTGGGCCACCGCAGAGGCGCTGGCTTTCGGCAGCCTCGTAATGGAAGGCTACAATGTCCGCCTTTCGGGTCAGGATTCAGGGCGCGGCACCTTCTCTCAGCGGCACGCAGTCTGGGTCGACCAGAATACCGAAGACAAATACGTGCCCTTGAACACCCTGCCCCACGGCAAATTCGAGGTGCACGATTCAACGCTGTCGGAATATGGCGTGCTGGGTTTCGAATACGGCTATGCCATGGCGGATCCCAAGACGCTGACTTTGTGGGAAGCGCAGTTCGGCGACTTCGCCAACGGCGCGCAGATCATGATCGACCAGTATATCGCGTCCGGCGAAGCCAAGTGGCTACGCGCCAACGGGCTCGTACTGCTGTTGCCGCACGGATATGAGGGTCAGGGTCCGGAGCATTCCTCCGCGCGCCTCGAACGCTTCCTGCAATTGTGCGCCAGCGACAATATCCAGGTCTGCAACATCACCACGCCGGCGAACTACTTCCACGTGCTGCGCCGCCAGATGCTGCGCAGCTTCCGCAAGCCGCTGGTCATAATGACGCCCAAGAGCCTGCTGCGCCATCCGCTGGCGAAAAGCCCGCGCGAAGAATTCACCGGCGATTGGCAGTTCAAGCGGATCAAGGCGGACAGGGTCGAGGTCGCCGACGACAAGGTTAAGCGCCTGATCCTTTGTAGCGGCAAGGTGTATTACGACCTCCACGAAAAGCGCGAAGCCGAAGGGCTGGAGGACGTCTCCATCCTTCGTATCGAGCAGCTCTACCCCTTCCCCGGCGACCCGCTCGCCGTGCGCATGAAGCGGATGAAGAACCTCGAAAACGTCATCTGGTGCCAGGAAGAGCCGCGCAACAATGGCGCTTGGTTCTTCGTCCAGAACCAGATCGAGGACTCGCTGACGGCGGCCGGACACCAGGGCATGCGGCCCGTATATGCCGGACGCGAAGCAGCCGCTTCGCCCGCCACCGGCCTCGCCAAGCGACATGCCGAACAGCAGGAGCGTCTTGTCGTCGACGCGCTGGGCCTCACGAAGTAACACGCGAAATTGCATTCAGGGATAACCGAAAATGGCCACTGAAATCACTGTCCCCCAGCTGGGCGAATCCGTCACAGAAGGCTCGATCGGCGAATGGCTGAAACAGCCCGGCGACGCGGTCGCGGTCGATGAACCGATAGCCAGTCTCGAAACCGACAAGGTCGCGGTCGACGTGCCCAGTCCCGTCGCTGGCGTTCTGTCGGAACATCGCGCGGAAGTGGGCGACACGGTTGAGGTCGGCGCGGTTATCGCCCTGATCGAAGAAGGCGCTACCGGGGCGGCAACCAAGGGCGAAGAGCCCGCGCGGGAAGAGAAGAAGCGCGAGGAAAGCGACGCTGACGAACCGGCCGAGGATGGATCGGCAGAATCCGGCGGCTCGCAGACGCTTTCTCCTGCGGTTCGCCGCGCAGTGCTCGAACACGGGGTAGATCCCTCTACTATCAAGGGTACCGGGAAGGGCGGTCGCATCACGAAGGAAGACGTGCTCGAAGCGGCCAAGAAGAAGGGCGATTCCGCCCCCGCCCCGACGCCCTCTCCGTCGCCCGCAGCGGACAGCAGCGGCGCGGAAGGTTCGGGTCGGAGCGAAGAGCGCGTCAAGATGACCCGCATGCGCCAGACCATCGCCCGCCGCTTGAAAGGCGCGCAGGAAGAGGCCGCCCTGCTCACCACGTTCAACGATGTGGACATGAGCGCGGTGATCGAGGCGCGCACGAAGTACAAGGACACGTTCGCCAAAAAGCACGACATTCGCCTCGGCTTCATGGGTTTCTTCGCCAAGGCCGCGTGTCTCGCGCTGAAGGACGTGCCGAGCGTGAACGCCTATATCGAAGGCGACGAAATTGTTTACCATGACTATGTCGACATCTCGGTCGCCGTCAGCGCGCCGAACGGCTTGGTCGTTCCCGTCATCCGCGATGCCGACAAGAAAGGTTTCGCGCGGATCGAGAAGGACATCGCCGACTTCGGCAAGCGGGCCAAGGAAGGGTCGCTGACCATGGCCGACATGACCGGCGGCACCTTCACCATCTCCAATGGCGGCGTGTTCGGATCGCTGATGTCGACCCCGATCATCAACCCACCGCAGAGCGCCGTTCTCGGCCTGCACCGGATCGAGGACCGCCCGGTCGCGATCGATGGCGAGGTCAAGATTCGCCCGATGATGTACATAGCGCTTTCCTACGACCACCGCCTGATCGACGGGCGCGAGGCCGTGACCGCGCTCAAGATCATCAAGGAAGCGATCGAAGACCCCACCCGGATGTTGATCGACCTGTAGAAGTGGTCGCATGACCCATCCTCCGGCCCAGAACGATTTCGACGAACGCCGCTACGCCGATTGGCACCAGCAGCGTTTCGGCGAGTTCTGGGCGCGGTTCGGAGGAGCGCCCGATTTTGCCGGGAAGCGCGTGATCGATTTCGGTTGCGGGCGTGGCGGAATGGTGCAGCGGGTGATGGAAGCGGGCGCCTCCTCGGCGCTCGGGATCGAGCTCGACGCCGACTACGTCGCCTTCGCCAATCGCAAAGTCGCCAGCCAGTGGAACGGCGCTGTGCAGTTCGTTCTCGACGATATTCGCAAAATGGAGATCGAACCTGCCGACATCGTCGTATCCAGCGACACTTTCGAACACGTGATGAGCTTGCCAGATACGCTCGCCGCCGTAGTCAACGTATGCAAACCGGGGGGCGATCTGTTCATTGGCTTTTCGCCTCTATGGCATTCGCCTTTCGGCCATCATCGCTTTATCCAGTCGCGTATCCCCTGGGCGCATCTGCCCCGCGGGAACCGCGCCTTCCTTCAGCGAATGGTGGATGACCAAGGCAACCACCCTGACAGCATCCAGCAACTCGGCTTCAACGGCGCTACACCAGCCGATTTCCGCGCTGCGTTGGACGGCTTGCCGGTCGAGGTAATATCAGCCCGGCGCAACCTCGCTTCCTCGCCGCTCAAACAGGCGGCGATGAAGGCGTTGCTGTTTCCGGGTGTCATCTTTCCGGCGCTCGAGAAGTTCGCGACGATCGGCATATATTGGCATTTACGCCGCAAACCGGCTTAAACCGACCCATGCTCTCTGATATCCGCAAATGGCTATACGTCGCCCTCGCCGCCTTGCGCCGCCAGTATCTGCGCAGCGTGTGGGGCATGACCATCGGCAAGGGCACGCGCATTTCGGGCAAGGCGCATCTCGACTTCACCTACCCCAAGGGCGTGCATATCGGCGACTTTACCATCATCACTCCGGGAGTGCGGATTTTCACCCATGACTATGTCGGCGCTCATCATGATGTGACTAGCATCGGCAAATGCTGTTTCATTGGCGCGAATGCGATCATCACTGCCGGCGTACGGATCGGCGATCATTGCATTGTCGCGGCGGGAACGGTGGTCAACGGGCACGTCCCCGACCGCTGCATGGTCGCGGGCAATCCGCCGCGCATCGTCAAGCAGAACCTTGTCACCGGTCATTATGGCCGGACCGTCGAGTGGGCCGAAGGGCGCAATGACGATATTGGCGAAACTATGCATGGCGAAACCGGCCGCGGCCCCCTAGATGAGCCGCACGATATTCAAAAGTCAGACTAAACGGGATCAGAAACGACATGGCTGACCATTCCTACGATTATGACGTCCTTGTTATCGGCGCAGGCCCCGGCGGCTATGTCGCTGCCATCCGAGCTGCGCAGCTGGGTCTCAAGACCGCCTGCATCGAGAGTCGCGAGACCTTGGGCGGCACCTGCCTCAATGTCGGCTGCATTCCGTCCAAGGCGCTGCTCCACGGCTCCGAACTCTACGACCACGCCAAGAGCGGACACATGGCGACGTGGGGCTTGGGCGGCGAGGTCACGCTCGACCTTGATCGGATGATGGAAGAAAAGACCAAGGCGGTGAACGAACTCACCGGCGGGATCGAATTCCTGTTCAAGAAGAACAAGATCACTTGGCTCAAGGGCCACGGCGCATTCACCGATGCGCACACGGTGAAGGTCGGCGACGACACGGTCACGGCAAAAGACATCGTCATCGCCACGGGCTCCAGCGTCACGCCACTGCCCGGCGTGGAAGTCGACAACGCGGCAAAGCGGATCGTCGACTCCACCGGCGCGCTCGACCTTGAGGAAGTGCCTGAGCACCTCGTCGTCATTGGTGGCGGCGTAATCGGCCTCGAACTGGGCAGCGTATGGCGCCGCCTCGGAGCAAAAGTCACCGTAGTCGAATACCTCGACAAGCTCCTGCCCGGCATGGACGAGGAAGTCCGCAAGGAAGCGGGCAAGATCTTCAAGAAGCAGGGCATGGAGATGAAGCTCGGCACGAAGGTCACCGGCGCAAACGTCAAGGGCAAGAAGGTCACCCTGACACTCGAGCCGGCGAAAGGCGGCGAAGAGGAAACGCTTGAAGCGACTCACGTGCTGGTCAGCATCGGTCGTCGCCCGAACACCGACGGGCTCGAACTCGACCGGGCAGGGCTTCAGGTCGACAATCGCGGCCGGGTCGAAATCGACCACGACTTCAAGACTGGCGTCGAAGGCATCTGGGCGATCGGGGACGTTGTGAAAGGCCCCATGCTCGCGCACAAGGCCGAGGATGAAGGCATCGCGGTGGCAGAGAACATCGCCGGCCAGACCGGCATTGTGAACCACGATGTGATCCCCAGCGTCGTCTACACCGCACCGGAAATCGCAGGCGTCGGCCTGACCGAGGAAGAGGCCAAGGAAAAAGGCATCTCCGTCAAGGTCGGCAAGTTCCCGATGATGGCCAACTCCCGCGCCAAGGCGAACCGCGACACCGACGGCTTCGTCAAGGTGATTGCCGATGCGGAAACCGACCGCGTCGTCGGCGTGTGGATGATCAACACGCTGGCGGGCACAATGATCGCGCAGGCCGCGCAGGCAATGGAATTCGGGGCGACATCGGAAGACATCGCCTACACCTGCCACGCCCACCCCACCCACGCCGAAGCCTTCAAGGAAGCGGCGATGGCGGTTCAGGGCAAGCCGATCCACATTTAGGCGGAGCCTCGCTTTAACTCGACAAACGACATGAGCGACCTGCCCTGCAGGTTGCTTATGCGTGCACGCGAGCTATGTGTATTGCATAAGTGATACAGCAATACAGGGGTAAACATGTCGTCCTTTCATTCCGCCGCGCTCGTCCTTGCACCGCTTGCATTCGCCTTTACCAGCACCCCCGCTCTCGCGCAGGAGGTGGAGGCCGATCACGACCGGATGATTAAGGTCGTCGAGGCGGAGGCGAGCACCGGGAAATTCATGGGCGCGGTGCTGGTGGCGCAGGGCGACGAGCCCGTGCTTCAGCGGACATGGGGTTCGGCCGACCTCGAATGGAACATTGCCAACACAATCGATACCAAATTCCGGATCGGATCGGTCACCAAGCAGTTCACAGCTGCCTCGATCCTGCTCCTTCAGGAGCGCGGAAAGCTCGACATCGACGCGCCAATTGCGACCTATCTGGAGGAAACGCCCGAGGAGTGGTCGACAATCACCATTCGCAACCTCCTGCGGCACACTTCGGGCATTCCCAATGTTACCTCGCTCGATGATTTCGCGACGCAAAAGTACCTGCCAACCTCGCAGGATGAGCTGATCGCGATGTTCTCTAGCTTGCCGCTGGAGTTTGAGCCCGGCAGCCAATTTTCTTATTCAAATTCAGGCTATGTCCTGCTCTCGCGCATCGTCGAAAATGTCAGCGGGGAAAACCTTGGCGACTTCTATCAAGCGAACATCTTCGACCCTCTGGGAATGAAGGAGAGCGGGATCGATGTAACTGCCTCGATCCTGCCCAAACGCGCCAACGGCTATTCGCCCACCGGGGACGACGTGACCGTCATGAATGCACCCTATGCCGATATGGGCATCCCCACCGGCGCCGGCGCGATGTACTCGACCGTAGGCGATCTTCACAAATGGCAGCGCGGTCTATTTGGCGGAAAGGTCCTCAGCGATGAAAGCCTCGCCGAATATCTTACGCCGGCTCCCTACGACGCGTTTGCTGGCGACCAGTATGCGCTCGGTGTCCTGATCGACCGTACGGATGGCAACATGTTCACCTGGCATGGCGGCGGGATCGAGGGTTTCAACGCGTGGCTTGGCTACGATCCCGAACGCGAGACGACGGTCGTCGTCCTCGCGAACCTGAATGGGGGCGCGGCGACCAAGATCGGCGAGCAGCTAATGACGCTGGTTCAAGGGCGAGACATTGTCCTGCCTGGCGAGCGCGGCGAGATCGCCATGAGCACGGAGGAATTGGCAGAGTATGAAGGTGTCTATGCACTCTCGCCCGACTTCAAGATCACCGTCTTCCTCGATGGCGACAAGCTGATGACGCAGGCCACTGGTCAGGGTCCGGCGCGGATTTATCCGGAGGCGAAGGATCGCTTTTTCCTGAAGGTGATAGACGCCCAGCTCGGCTTCAACCGCGACGAAAGCGGCATGATCACCGGCGCGACCCTTTACCAGAACAGCCGCGAATTCCCTGCCCAGAAGGAGTAACGGCGAACCACGTTGCGCCTGTTGCGTCCCTCGCCTAACGCGATTGTCGGAAGAGGGAAGACTACGCATGGCCTATCCGAAACTGACCGACAAACCCGGCGCGCTCGAAACAGCGGCCTCCATAGCCCGCGGCGACATGTCGGTGAGCGAAGCTGTCGACGCCGCGATCACCCGGATCGAACACCTCGATGCGGATATCGACGCGCTGGCCGTGCCCGACTTCGAACGCGCGCATGACGCGGCCAAAGCGCTGGATGCGAAAGGGCGCTCAGGTGACCAGCCACTGTTCGGCGTGCCGATGACGGTCAAGGAAAGCTTCGATGTCGAGGGTTTGCAAAGCTGCTGGGGACACAAGCGTCTGACCGATTATATCGCCCCCCGCGACAGTGAAGTGGTGCGCAGGCTCAAAGCGGCAGGCGCGGTGATTGTCGGCAAGACCAACATACCCACCGACCTCACCGACTGGCAAAGCTTCAACCCGGTCTATGGCCGCACCTGCAACCCGCATGACACTTCGCGCTCTCCCGGCGGATCTTCGGGCGGCGCGGCGGCGGCAGTAGCGAGCGGGATGGTGCCGTGCGAATTCGGCAGCGATATCGGCGGATCGGTCCGCGTACCCGCGCATTTCTGCGGGGTCTGGGGGCACAAGCCGAGCTGGGGACTGGTCTTGATGCGCGGCCATGTTCATCCGATGATGTCGCGAAACAAGGATTTCATCGCCGCGCATGATACTGCACTCGGGGTGGCCGGCCCGCTCGCCCGCTCGGGCGAGGATCTCGCGCAATTGCTGGAGATCACGGCCCAACGACCACTTTCGCGAAGCGACAAACCGCTGAAGGAGTGCCGCCTGCTCGCCATAACCGAATATCCGGGCGCCCCGGTGGATGCTTCGGTCGCCGAGCCCGTGGACGCGGCAATCGAAACACTGATCAAGGCCGGCGTTCGAGTTGATCGCGTGAGCGACCTCGTCCCAGATCTGGAGGCGCAGCAATCGTCCTACATGCTGATGCTGAACATCGCGATGTCGCGTGGCGCACCGTCCAAAAGCGGCAAACGGGCAAGCGCAACCGATTGGTTCAACCTGCTTGATGCTCAGGCGGTCAATATCGCGCAATGGGCGCATCTGTTCGAAAGTTACGACTTCGTCCTCGCGCCCCCGGCACCGATTTTGGCCATGCCGCATGACGAGACGCGGGTTTTCGAAAGCACGATTTCCGTGAATGGCGTGGAAATCCCGGGCGCCCAGGGGCTCGCTTGGGCCGGGATTGCAACCTTCCCTAACCTGCCCTCCACGGTGCTTCCCATCGGGAGCGGGCAGTATGAAGGTGCGAGCCTGCCGTGCGGCATGCAGGTCATCGGCCCCTTCATGGCCGACCTGGCCTGTATAGAGGCCGCGCGCGCAATCGGGAATATCTTGCACGGCTGATGCGGTTTCGCCAAAGGCGCGGCCTATGGCAAACACCCCCATCATGCGCCGCCTTGCAAAGTGGCATGTCTGGCTAGGCTGGCTGGTCGGCGTTCCTATCGTTCTTTGGCTCGCGAGCGGGCTCTTCATGACGCTAAAACCGATAGAGGAAGTGCGCGGAGAGCATCTGCGCATGACAGCCGAACCGGCACCGCTGATCATCGAAGGCAGCACACTCGCAACGCCTGACGCACAGCTACAAGAGATGCGCATGGTTATGCAGGATGGCCGCGCGGTGGCGATCCTGACAACGCTGGACGGAGCGACAACGCGGGTCGATGTCGCGAGCGGCGATGCCATCCCCACGCTCGACGCCGCTGGCGCGCGGGCTCTGGTCGGACAGCAGATCGCAGGCGGACAGGCGGTTCGCGCAGTGACGTTCTTCGATGCGGAGGACGTGCCATTCGACTTCCGCCGTCCGGTCCCCGTGTGGCAGGTCGCTCTAGAAGATGGCACGCATGTCTATGTCGGACGCGACACGGGCGAAATTGAGGCGGTGCGAACGCGATGGTGGCGCTCGTTCGATTTCATGTGGGGCATCCACATCATGGACCTGAGTGAGCGTGAGGATATCAACCACCCGATCCTGATTCTCTTTGCCGCGCTGTCCCTGACCGGAGCGATTATCGGGTGCGTCCTGATGTTTCGGCGGCGCAAGACGAAGGTGCACGCATGAACGAAATCATTCTCACCCCGATTCTCGACTGGCTCGACATTGCCGGCATCGCCGTTTTTGCGCTCACTGGTGCCCTGGTCGCGGCTAAGGAGCAGCAGACCTTCGTCACCATGGCTTTCTTTGCTCTCGTCACCGGCGTTGGCGGGGGGACGGTGCGCGACCTGTTGATCGATGCGCCAGTTTTCTGGATTACCGATCCGTGGGTCGCGGTTATCTGTCTTTCGACAGCCGTCTTCGCCTGGTTCATCCCGGTTCGTCTGTGGGAGGGCAAGCTGCTGGCTTATGCCGATGCTGTGGGCCTTGCCGCCTATGCAGTGCTCGGCAGCGCGAAAGCGCTGGCCTATGGCATCCCGCCCGTGCCCGCGGCGCTGATGGGGATCATCACCGGATGCGTCGGAGGGATCATCCGCGACATCGTCGCGGGAAGGCCATCGATCATCATGCAGCCCGAACTTTACGTCACCGCCGCAGCGCTCGGCGCTACGATGACTGTCGCGGGAGGCATTATCGCCGTGCTGGCCGGTGTGGCGAGTTTCTGGGGATGGGTCGCAGGCTTTTTTGCAGGATTCATGCTGCGCGCGATGGCAATCCGCTTCGAACTGGCGCTGCCTACCTACAAAGGGGCAGAAAACCCGCCTGCGCCGGGTGGGCCCTCAGATCATTCCTCGCCGGGCAGCGGCCCACCGGGATAGGCAGGGAGCGGGCCGTCATAGTCTGCCGGGTCGCTATAGGCGACATCCTGCGACGGGGCCGTGACCTCGTCTGTATCGGCATAATCCGGCGAGCCGGCCCGCGCACGCGCGTCGGCGTAGCTACGGTCACTCCACTGCCCATCGGCCTCGCCGTAATTGCCGCCTTCGATTGCCGAGAAGCGCCCATAGTCGATGTCGGAAATACGACCGGAATTGTCGATGGTGCAGGTAAAACCTGACCCGTCGAACAAAGTGCCCGATACGATCCAACCCGAAGCTGCGCGCGTTGCGCTGCTCACGCCCTCAACCCGCACGTCTTGCTCGATTTCGGCAACGCACTGGTCGACCGCGTTATCGATCCCTGCGCCGGTAGTGCGATTGCGGTTGCGAATGCGGCGGTCGTCATAGCGAACGGTGCGACGTTCTTCATAGCGACGCTCGTTCTTGTTGCTTGCCGCGCTGGCGATCGCCGCAATACCGCCAAGGATCAAAACCCCGGCGAGCACGTCGCCGCCATCGATGCCACGGCGATGGCGCCGGTGTCCGCGACGCCAGCCATAGCGGCGTCCGCGCCATTCGCCGGTCTCGGCTTCGCTGTCATAACGGCTTGAATCGAAGTGTTCGCCTGCGCCCTGCTGGAACAGCGTATGCGAGGCCATTGGCGCGACCGGTGCGGCTTCGGCAGCCTGCGCCTGCGCCTGTGCCGGGGTGAATGCCATTGAAGCGGCGGCTAGAAGGCCGGCGGCGCCAGCCATGCGTGATTGGTGAGCCATGATTAGTCCCTCCTGTTCGGTCAGATGTGCCCAAGAGCGGCCACCACACGCCCATCGTTTGAAAAAAGATAGGCGGTCCAGGCTTGCGTTAGCCTGAACCGCCCTGGTGGTCATTTAAGAGTTTGTCCGGTGGATCAACGCAGGCCGCGGATGCCACGGAAGTCGAGATCGGTCACTCGTCCGTTCCTGAGATCACACGAGAAGCGTCCACGGTCGGTTCCGCGACGGGCACGGTAGCCGTAACCCCGGTCGGCAACTTCGATCCGACCTTCGACCTCGAAACCACGACGTTCACGGTCGACATCGCGGATCTCATAGACGTTGGCGTAGCGGTATCCGGCCCGTCGTGCCTCCCGTTCGGCGACGTTCACACAGCGCTGAATCGCGGCCCGTGCATTGCCTCGCGAGCGATAGTTGTAGCGGTCGTCATAACGACGGTCGCGATAACGCCGATCGTTGTAGCGACGGTCGCGATAACGCTTGTCATAGCGGTCGTCGTCACCATCGAAAGCGCCGGCAAGCGCGGCGATTCCGCCGATAATCACGGCACCGGCGATCACATCGCCAGCATCGATCCCGCGATCGCGGTCATAGCGGTCGGCGGCCATGGCAGGGGTTGCGGACGCCAGGGCCATCGCGCCAGCCGCGACAGTCCCGAGCGCGCCCTTGGTGAGAGTCTTTTTCAGATTCGTCATTTGGGTTCTTCCTCGGGTTTCTCAGTGGCGGAACCATTTCCGTTCACTGTGATCCCCTTATAGATGAACCACTATGAGTTGATTCTGAGCGCGGCCTGCAGCGTTCGTTCAGGTATACATGCGTTTTTATGAACAATGTGAATGCAAGCCCGTCTTCGCTCGCGTTATAGCGCAATGGCCTGAGTCTACGCTTAATCGAGGGCTGCGAGCACATCGCGGGTGAACGCCTCGATGTCGAAACGGCTCCCCGCAGGATCCTCGCCGCGCCGAACGATCACTAGGTCACGGCTTGGGACGACAACCACAAATTGCCCGCGATTGCCCGCTGCCATGAAGGTGTCGGAAGGAATGCTTTCGGACTGGTTTAACAACCACCACCCTGCCCCATAGCCCCAATTACGCCCCTCGGGTTGCGGACCGCTTGGCGAACTGATGTACTCAACCCAACCTTTGGGCAGTACGCGAGTACCATCGGAGAGCACCCCATCATTGAGATGCAGCTCCCCCAGATCCGCGAGATCGGACGCAGTCGACCAAACCTGGCTGGAAAGGATGTAATCCCCTGCCCAATCGGTTTCGGCGACGGTATCTTCCATACCGACTGCTGCGAAGAACGCAGCGGGGTCGAAATCCTCGTGCCGGTCGGAGACTGCTTTTACCGCCATCAGCGTGTCGTTGTTGGCGTAGCGATAGACGGTTCCCGGAGGATGGATGAGCGGCCAGTCAGTCGCGACCTCCTCCACCAGCGCACCGCCCGCATAGAGGGGATCGGTTCGGTTGCCCGGCGTGTCCGAATATCGGCCCGAGGCCATGCGAAGCAGGTGGTCGATGGTGATCTGCCGCCGCGCATCCCAGCGCCACTCGTCACGTACGAGGCGGTCATCCACGTCGACCTGCCCCTTATGGACAGCAGCGCCTACGAGCGTCGCCGCTATGCTCTTGGCGACGGACCATGTACGCTGGGGTGTGCTGTCGTAGAAACCAGGAGCGTAGGCGGCTCGCTCGGTGAGACCATCCGCCACACCGAAGATGCGGACAATGACGCCGGTCGTGCGCGTGCCGTCTCCATATGCATCTTTGAGTGCCCCGGAGAATACCGTGTCCAGTTCATTGTGCTCCGTGGGTTCGCCTGCGTAACGTGTCCCTCCCGAGGTGAATATGCGGACGGTGGCTTCATCTTTGTCAACCTCCGCTTCTGTGACTTCCGACGCGCCCAAGGCAACCGTCTCCGGCATACTCGGTGCAAGTCCAATAGGCGCGAGGCGGCATCCACTGTCACGCCCGGCCTCGGCGAAGCGCGGCGGCATGTCCTCGGTCCAATCCACTTCGACGTGTGAAACCTTGCGCGCCGCGTCGCGAAAAACGCGGTATTCCAAATCGCGCACGATTGGGTCGATGGCGGGGTAGACCCCGGTCAGTTCCCACTCGTGAACACTTTCCTCGGTGCGGGTTAGGCCGTTGCGTTCGGCATTGGCGATGGCCCCGCAAAGGAACAGCGCCTTGTAGCCCGCAGCAAGCGCGAGGTTATAGCGCTCGTCGAGCCGCTCCTGGGCAGATTGAGCGCTGGCGGGTGCGACGATAAAAGCGGCTGTGGCGGCAGCGAGTACAAGCTTGTTCATGAGCGCAGACACTAAGCTGGCCCGCGCAAAAGAAAAGGGCCGGTGGATCGCTCCACCGGCCCTCTGATATCTCTTTGCAAACACCGCGCTTATGCGTCGGCGTATTCCTCCTGGCTCAGGTCCGGACCGCTATCGAGGCCCTTCGCATCTTCGTCGCGCTCGACGAATTCGATCACCGCCATCGCGGCGCTGTCGCTGGCGCGGTAGCCGGCCTTGATGATGCGGGTGTAGCCGCCATCACGGTCGCTGTAACGTTCGGCGAGAACGTCGAAAAGCTTCTTGAGCTGGGTCTCATCGCCCAAACGGCTCATGGCAAGACGACGGTTCGAAAGACCACCACGCTTTGCGAGCGTGATCAGCTTTTCGACATAAGGACGCAGTTCCTTCGCCTTGGGGGCGGTAGTCATGATCTGCTCGTGCTTGATGAGCGCGGCAGCCATGTTGCGGAACAGGGCCGTGCGGTGGCCCGACTTGCGCGAAAGTTTACGCTGAGAAATTCCGTGACGCATCTTTATTTTCCTTCGTTTGTAAGGGGCCCGTATGAGGTAGCCCGGTACTGGCGGCGCTTTCCCGTAGGTGGGTGGTGCGCCGCCGAGACCCGATTAGCCGAGAAGTTCCTGTTCGAGCTTCTTGGCCATTTCTTCGATGTTCTCAGGCGGCCATCCAGGGATGTCCATCCCCAGGCGCAGGCCCATGCTGGAGAGAACTTCCTTGATCTCGTTGAGCGACTTGCGGCCGAAGTTCGGCGTGCGCAGCATCTCGGCCTCGGTTTTCTGAACCAAGTCGCCGATATAGATGATGTTGTCGTTCTTGAGGCAGTTCGCGCTGCGGACCGACAGTTCCAGCTCGTCGACCTTCTTGAGAAGGTAACGGTTGAGCTGGTTCGCATCGTCTTCCTGCGGCTGAGCGGCCTGGCCGATCATCGCCGACTGCGGCTGCGGGATGCCGTCTTCGAAGTGGACGAACAGCGTCAGCTGGTCCTGGAGGATGCGCGCGGCATAAGCCACGGCGTCTTCCGGGGTGACGGTGCCGTCGGTTTCGACGCTAAGCGAGAGCTTGTCATAGTCGAGTTCCTGACCGACGCGGGCGTTTTCGACCTTGTAGCTCACCTGGCGAACCGGGCTGTAGAGCGAGTCGACCGGAATCAATCCGATCGGCGCATCCGCCGGACGGTTCTGGACGGCAGGCGAATAACCCTTACCCACGTCTGCGGTCAGCTCCATGTTGAGCGTCGCGCCCTCGTCGAGATGGCACAGGACGAGGTCCTTGTTCATCACCTCGATATCGCCGGTGACAGCGATGTCACCCGCCTTAACGGTGGCCGGACCGGTCATCGAAAGCTGCAGGCGCTTGGGGCCTTCGCCTTCCATCTTGAGAGCGATCTGTTTCACGTTCAGGACGATGTCGGTGACGTCCTCGCGCACGCCAGCGAGCGAGGAGAATTCGTGCAGCACGTTTTCGATCTTGATCGAAGTGATCGCCGCACCCTGCAGCGAGGAGAGCAGAACGCGGCGCAGCGCGTTGCCGAGCGTAAGGCCGAAGCCCCGTTCGAGCGGTTCTGCGACGAAGGTGGTCTTGCGCTGCTTGTCGCCGCCATCCTTGATTTCGAGGGTGTTGGGTTTCTTGAGTTCCTGCCAGTTCTTCATGTTGACGGACATGGATTTCCCCTAATGCGCTTACGTAAGCGGGTTCGTAATGTCAGGCGGGTCCGAAGCGCTCGTCAGCGACTGCCGGGCCCGGTTGGAAGGCGGCGATCACACTGACCGCCGCCCGCCAGGGTTCGGTTAGACGCGGCGACGCTTGGAAGGACGCACGCCATTGTGCGGGATCGGCGTCACGTCGCGGATCGAGGTGATGTTGAAGCCAACAGCAGCCAGACCACGAAGTGCGCTTTCGCGGCCAGATCCGGGGCCCTTCACTTCGACTTCGAGGGTGCGTACGCCATGTTCGGCGGCTTTCTTGCCGGCATCATCCGCTGCCACCTGAGCGGCATAGGGAGTCGACTTACGGCTGCCCTTGAAGCCCATCATGCCCGCAGAGGACCAGCTGATCGCGTTGCCCTGTGCGTCCGTGATGGTGATCATGGTGTTGTTGAAGCTGGCGTTGATATGCGCAACGCCGCTCGTGATGTTCTTTCTATCGCGGCGCCTTACTTTGCCGGGTTCGCGTGCCATTGTTCGTGTTCCTTATTTCTCGAAAGAAGGAAAAAGCGTGTGGGTTTCCCCTCGCTTACTTCTTCTTGCCTGCGATCGGCTTGGCCTTGCCCTTGCGGGTGCGGGCGTTGGTATGGGTGCGCTGACCGCGAACGGGCAGCTGGTTGCGATGGCGCAGGCCGCGATAGGAACGCAGGTCCATCAGGCGCTTGATGTTCATCGCCGTCGTGCGACGAAGATCGCCTTCGACAGAATAGTCGCTGTCGATGGTCTCGCGAATGCGCAGCACCTCCTCATCGGTGAGGTCCTGGACGCGTGCGGTGTGCGGAATGCCGAGCTTGTCGGCGATCTGGACGGCCGTGGTGCGGCCAATTCCGTGAATATAGGTCAGCGCGATGATAACACGCTTGTTCGTGGGGATGTTTACCCCGGCAATACGAGCCACTTAATTCTCCATGCTCCACAGGGGTTTGCGACAATTCGGGCCGCTGCCCCCTATCTCAACGCTCAAACAACCGACTTGTTCGCGCCCGCCTAAACGGCAAAAGTCCGGATGGCTCACCGCTTTAAAAGCGATGCCTCCCGGACTGAACTCGAACATGTCGAATGAACGGCGCGCTTAAGGCGATTCGACTGCGAGGTCAACCGTCAAACGCGCAATATCGACCGAGCCGCCGATATGGGCTGCCCGGTCGATGTTTCAAGGGACTGGATACACCCCTGCCCGATAGGGGTCAAAGCCGAGTTGCAGGCAAGGCCTGTGCTATCCCCTATTACGCCATCTGTTACGAGGCGCCCGGCTCTTCGAGATCGCCGAACGCTTCATCTACAGCACTGGGCTCGGGTTCCTCGAGGTTTTCTTCTTCGGCATCCTCAATGACCGCCTCGGGGTCGATCGAAACGGAGCCGTCCTCTGCAGGCTCTTCGGGCACGGGTGCGACGCCCCCCTCACCTGCCTGAACGGGTGCGACGACAGTGCCGAGCAGCTCCGCGAGCCGAGTGAGTTGTAGCGTCATGACTCCATCAACCGCGGGCGCGATGACCTCGGTTGGATAGCGCATGGGTCCGCCGACATTATATTCCCATACAATCCGCGTGCCTTCATCGATTTCGCTGATTGCGATGGTCAGGATACCGATTACCGGCTCGCTTTGAAGCGGCCCAAGGGCGCCGGACATGCGGAGCGCGACCTCGGGGTAGGCCTGTATCACACGCATGTGTTCGACACTGCCTTCGAGAGTAATACGCTTGGCGTCGGCGACCTCGGGGATTTTCTCGCAAAAGCATCCACCCGCCTGCGGCATCAGGGTCAGGTTCGCCGCATCCGCCGACCAGGTATGCTCGCCAGACCACCAGCGCGCTGGACTGATAAGCGCCAGCCAAGCTTCCTTGGGCGTCGCATCGACCACTGCTTCATTGCGGGTGATGAAGTGGTCATCCTGCGCCTCGGCAACTTCGGCCAAAGCGGGCGCAGCACCAGCTGCAAGAGCAGCGGCGACGGCGAGCGAAAGGGTGGAAATGCGCAAAATTGGTGCCTCCTTGATGGCAAGGAGGCTTAGAGGTTCAGGCGCGGACTGGAAAGCCCGTTCACCTCTTCCTGACAGCACAAACTTGTCTGCTGGAGATAGCCACCACGTCAGTGATCGAGCCACTCCTGATCAAGTCAAGATGGCGTCGATCTGTCCTGCAACCACATCAATGGGAGCCATGCCGTCGACGCGAGTTACGATGCCGCGCGTTTCGTAGCCGGGGAGGATCGGAGCGGTTTTGGCTCGGTATTCCTCCATGCGAGTCCGCACGGTTTCCTCGTTGTCATCGGGCCGACGCTTGAACTCGGTCGAGCCGCATACGTCGCAAACGCCTTCCTTCACAGGCGGATTTGCAGTGTCGTGATACAACGCCCCGCAATTGGCGCAGGAGAAACGCCCCGTAATCCGCTCGACCAGTGCGTCAACATTGACCTCAAGTTCGATCACATGGTCGAGGCTACGACCATGCTTCGCGAGAATCCGATCAAGGTCGCTCGCCTGTGCAGCAGTGCGCGGATAACCGTCGAAGATTGCACCCTCGTTGGCAGCCATTGCGTCAAGGTTCTCATCGATGAGGGCGGAGACGATATCGTCGGAAACAAGTTCGCCGCGATCCATCACGGCTTTCGCCTCAAGACCGACAGGCGTCCCGGCCTTCACTGCTGCGCGCAGCATGTCACCGGTGGAGAGCTGCTTCATGCCGTGGCGAGCAACCAAGCCTGCGCTCTGCGTGCCTTTGCCCGCGCCGGGAGGGCCAAGAAGAATGATATTCACGAAAGGTCCCCTGTTACCCGCGCAATTCCAAGAATCGCGCGTCGCTCTCCATTGGTGCGCGGCGAACTATGCGTCAGCGCATCCGGCCTTTCAACTTGGCCTTTTTGATAAGGTCGCCGTATTGGTGAGCCAGCAAGTGTGATTGGATCTGGCTAATCGTGTCGACCGTGACGTTCACGACGATGAGCAGGCTGGTCCCGCCAAGGAAAAGCGGAATACCCGTCTGCGCGATCATGTATTCGGGCACAACGCAAACGACCGTCAGGTAGATCGCGCCAACCACAGTGATACGTGTCAACACATACTCGAGATAATCAGCGGTCCGTTTGCCGGGCCGAATACCGGGAATGAAGCCGCCATTGCGCTTGAGGTTGTCGGCGGTCTCTTCCGGGTCGAACACCACGGCGGTGTAGAAGAAGCAGAAGAACACGATCCCGATGGCATAAAGCGCCATGTAGATCGGCTGCCCATGTGCAAGATACTGGTTGAGCCACACGATTGTCGAGCCAAAGCCGCTGGTGGTGTCCACCGAGTTGCCGGCGAAGGAACTGATCGTAAGTGGCAGCAGCAGCAGCGAGCTTGCAAAGATCGGCGGGATCACACCAGCGGTGTTGAGCTTGAGCGGCAGGTGCGAACGGTCGGCCTGCATCATGCCTTGTTGCGTCGCGCGCTTGGGATACTGGATCAACAGGCGGCGTTGGGCGCGCTCGACGAAGCTGATCAGCAGGATCAGTGCCACAACCATGAGGATGAAGGTGATGATTATCGTCGGCGCGATCGAACCGGTGCGCCCGCCTTCGAACATGTTCATCGTGAAGGTCGGGAACTGCGCCACGATGCCCGCCATGATGATGAGCGAAACGCCGTTGCCAATCCCGCGCGATGTGATCTGTTCGCCCAGCCACAGCAGGAACATGGTCCCGCCAACAAGGCTAATCACGGCGCCGATACGAAAGCCATAGCCCGGGTTCACCACCGCAGCGATGCCCTGGTTGCTGGCAAAACTCTCGAGCCCCGTTGCGAGGAAATAGCCCTGAATCGCGCAAAGGAAGACGGTGCCGTAGCGCGTATACTGATTCAGCTTCTGCCGCCCGGTCGCGCCCTCTTTCTTGAGTGCAGCGAGCGTGGGGTGCAGCGCGGATGCCATCTGCACTACGATCGAGGCCGTGATGTAGGGCATGACGCCCAATGCAATCAGGCTCATATTCGCCAGCGCGCCGCCGGTGAACATGTTGAACATATCGAGGATCGTCCCCTGCGACTGCTCAGCGAGCAGGTCGAGCGCCAGCGGGTTGACGCCAGGCAGCGGGACAAAGCTCAGGAAACGGAAAATGATCAGCGCACCAATGGTGAACCAGATCCGTTGGCGCAGCTCGGTAGCTTGGGCAAAATTGCCGAAGTTCATGTTGCTGGCGATATTGTCGGCGCGTGAAGCCATAATTCGATCAGGATCCTAAGGGTCTTGGTCGGCCGATATCCGGCCATGCGGGCCTAGATAGGAACAGCGGGTGCGATTGTCGAACCCCGAAGGCCCATTTATCGTCATCCCGGCGCATCTGGAAGACGCGCCGGGAGAACAATAGAGATTTACTCGGCGTCCGCCTTCGGAGCCGGAGCCGTCACCTCGACGCTGCCGCCGGCCTTTTCAACCGCCGCGATCGCGCCCTTGGTCGCACCGGTGACGACGAACTTGGCCTTGGCGCTGATTTCGCCCTTGCCCAGCAGCTTGACGCCGTCCTTGCCACCGCGAACGAGGCCTGCTTCGCGCAACACTTCCTCGGTGATGTCCTTCTTGGCATCGAGCTTCTTGGCGTCGATGAACTTCTGGACCATACCGATGTTCACTTCAGCAAAGTCCTTGCCGAACGGATTGTTGAAGCCACGCTTAGGCAGGCGCATGTGAAGCGGCATCTGACCGCCTTCGAAGCCCTTGATGGCGACGCCCGAACGGCTCTTCTGGCCCTTCTGGCCGCGAGCGGCAGTCTTGCCCTTGCCCGAACCGATGCCACGGCCAACGCGCATACGATCCTTGCGCGCACCTTCGTTGTCTTTGATTTCGTTGAGTTTCATAGTCTGCACTCGCTTTCGCTTTTGTTCGCGCTGAATTAGGAAAACCCCGCCTTAGCGGGGCTTCCGATTTGATTTAGTCGACGATCTGGACGAGATGCGGGATCTTGTCCACGGCGCCGCGCACCTCGGGGGTGTCCTGACGCTCGACGACCTTGTGCATCTTGTTCAGCCCGAGACCGATGAGGATCTTGCGCTGACTCTCTGGACGACGGATCGGCGAGCCGATCTGCTTGATCTTGATAGTAGCCATTGTCCGTTACTCCGCAATCGCTGCAGCGTCGGCTTCCGCCTCGGCTTCGCTGACCTTGCCACCGCGACCCAGAAGGTCGGCGACCTTCTTGCCGCGACGCTGCGCAACCGACTTCGGTGAAGTCTGGTCCTGCAGCGCCTCGAAGGTGGCGCGGATCATGTTGTAGGGATTCGATGTGCCGACCGACTTGGTCACCACGTCGGAAACTCCCAGGCTCTCGAACACAGCGCGCATCGGACCACCAGCAATGATGCCGGTTCCCGCAGGCGCGGTACGAACGGTAACCTTCCCGGCACCGAAGCGGCCATTGCCGTCATGGTGGAGCGTACGGCCTTCCTTGAGCGGCACGCGAATCATCTTCTTGCGCGCAGCTGCGGTTGCCTTGGTGATGGCCTCTGGGACTTCGCGGGCCTTGCCGTGGCCGAAGCCCACGCGGCCCTGACCGTCGCCGACAACCACGAGGGCTGCAAAACCGAAACGCTTACCACCTTTAACCGTCTTCGAAACGCGGTTGATATGGACGAGTTTCTCGATGATGCCGTCGTCTTCTTCCTCGCGCTTGCCACGACGATTGTCGCGACCGCCGCGGCCACGACCACCGCCGTCGCGGTTACCACCGCGACCGCGACCACGGCCCTTGGGCTCTTCGGTCGGCTGTGCGCTGGGTTCCTGAGCGGCGCTCTGGTCGTCGGCAGCCTGAGACGGCGTCTGCGCAACGGCAGGCACTTCAGCCTGTTCAGCAGCAGCGTCGGTGCCTTCGGGCATGTTCGATGCAGCCTTGGCAGCTGCCACTTCAACCGTCTCGGTCACTTCCGGCGCTGCGTTTTCTTCAGTTTTCTTGTCGTCAGCCATCATCAGAACTCCAGCCCGCCTTCGCGGGCGGCATCGGCCAGCGCTTTCACGCGGCCATGAAACAGGAATCCGCCGCGATCGAACACGACAGTTTTCACGCCGGCCTTTTTGGCGGCATCGGCGATGTCCTTGCCTACTTGGGTAGCAGCGTCGACATTCGCACCTGACTGCTTCGCGCCCAGCGTCGAGGCATGGGCAACGGTCTTGCCCTGCGCATCATCGATGATCTGCGCGTAGATGTGCTTACCGGTGCGGTGCACGGACAGCCGCGGCTTGTCGCCCGAACGCGCCCGCAATGCGGAGCGAACCCGGCGACGGCGACGTTCAAAGAGGGAAAGTTTTGCCATCTTACTTCTTCTTCCCTTCCTTGCGGAAGATATACTCGCCGCGATACTTGATGCCCTTGCCCTTGTAAGGTTCAGGCTTGCGATATTCGCGGATCTCTGCGGCGAACTGGCCAACAGCCTGCTTATCGATACCACTGATCTCGACGGTGGTTTGGTCCGGCGTATTGACCGTCAGGCCTTCAGGCACTTCGAGGTCGACATCGTGACTGAAGCCAAGCTCCAGCTTGAGAGTCTTGCCCTGCGCCTTGGCACGATAACCGACACCCGAAATCTCGAGGGTCTTGGTAAAGCCATCGGTCACGCCTTCGACCAGGTTCGAGACCAGAGTGCGCTGCATGCCCCAGTAGGAGCGCGCCTTCTGGCTATCGTTGGCCGGGTTCACCTGAATTTCGTCGCCTTCGATCTTGTAATCGATAAGGTCGCTCAGGCCCATGGTAAGCGTGCCCTTCGGGCCCTTCACCGTGAGAATCCCGTTGTCGATATTGGCCGTCACCCCGCCGGGGATCGGAACCGCCCTTTTACCAATGCGGCTCATCAGAACACCTCCGCGAGCACTTCGCCGCCGACATTGCTCTCACGAGCCTCGGCATCCGAAAGGACACCGCGCGGGGTCGAAACGATGGTGATGCCAAGGCCGTTGCGCACGTTCGGAAGTTCCTTCGAACCCGAATAAATGCGGCGCCCAGGCTTCGAAACGCGTGCGACGTGCTTGATCGCCGGCTCGCCTTCGAAATATTTCAGTTCGATACGCAACTGCGGGTGCTTGCCCGAAGCGTCATCGCTGTAGCCACGGATGTAGCCTTCGCGCTGAAGCACTTCGAGAACGTTCGCACGCAGCTTGGAAGCGGGCGAAAGGACGCTGTCCTTCTTCGCCTGCTGTCCGTTGCGGATGCGGGTGAGCATGTCACCCAGAGGATCGGTCATAGCCATCAGTCAGTTCCTCACCAGCTCGACTTCGTCAGCCCGGGGATCATCCCCCGGTTGCCGAGTTGACGCAGTTCGATGCGGTTGATGCCGAACTTGCGATAATAGCCGCGCGGGCGGCCGGTGGTGGCGCAGCGATTGCGCACGCGGGTCGGATTCGCATTGCGCGGAATCTCGGCCATCTTGAGGCGCGCCATAAGACGCTCGGATTCATCGAGCGACTCATCGTTGGCGATGGCCTTCAGCTTCTCGTACTTCGCTGCGTACTTCTTCACGAGTTGCTTGCGCTTCTCGTTCTTGTTGATCGAACTCAGTTTCGCCATTGGACTTAAGCTCTCTTTCCTAGTGTCTTAGCCACGGCGCGCTTACGCGGCCTGCTTTTCTTCGCCAGCTTCGCCCTCGAAGGGGAAGCCAAACAGACGCAGAAGTTCACGTGCTTCTTCGTCGGTCTTGGCGGTGGTGGTGATGATGATGTCCATACCCCGGACCTTTTCGATCTTGTCGTAGCTGATCTCGGGGAAGATGATCTGTTCCTTGATGCCCATGGCGTAGTTGCCCCGGCCGTCGAACGACTTGGGGTTAAGGCCACGGAAGTCGCGGATACGCGGCATCGCGATGGTCACGAGGCGGTCGAGGAATTCGTACATGCGATCTCGGCGCAGGTTGACCTTGCAGCCGATCGGCATGCCGTCGCGCAGCTTGAACTGAGCGATCGACTTCTTCGCCTTGGTGATGACCGGCTTCTGACCGGCGATCAGGGCCATTTCTTCAGCTGCGGTCGTGACCTTCTTCTTGTCCTGGCTCGCTTCGCCCACACCCATGTTGAGCGTGATCTTCTCGAGCCTGGGAACTTGAAGGCGGTTGGTATAGCCGAACTTCTCGGTCATAGCCTTGACGATCTCGTCGTCAAACTTGGCCTTCATGCGAGGGGTATAATCAGCCATCGATGGTCTCCCCACTCTTCACGGCAACACGAATCTTCTTGCCGTCCTTCTCTTCAAAACGGACGCGGGTAGGCTTGCCATCCTTTGGATCGGCCAGAGCGACCTTTGAGATGTGCATCGGGGCCGGGAAACGGTCGATGCCACCTTGCGGGTTTGCCTGGCTCGGCTTGCGGTGACGTGCGGCAACGTTGATGCCCTCGACCACGATCTTGCCGTCTTTCGGCATGACCTGCTGGACAGTGCCAGTGCGGCCCTTGTCCTTGCCCGAGAGAACAACGACTTCGTCACCCTTCTTGATCTTTGCAGCACCCATGATCAGAGCACCTCCGGAGCGAGCGAAATGATCTTCATGAAGCCGGCACCGCGAAGTTCGCGGACGACCGGGCCGAAGATACGCGTGCCGATCGGCTCGTTCGACTTGTTCACGAGCACGGCAGAATTGCTGTCGAAGCGGATGACGCTGCCATCGGGGCGGCGAACGTCCTTCTTCGTGCGCACGATGACAGCACGATGGACATCGCCCTTCTTCACCTTTGCGCGCGGTTGAGCCTCTTTCACAGAGACCACGATCACGTCGCCAACGGAGGCAAAACGGCGCTTCGACCCGCCCAGCACCTTAATGCACTGGACGCGCTTTGCGCCGCTGTTGTCCGCGACGTCGAGATTGGATTGCATCTGGATCATGGATCCGTTTCCTTCTCTTGGCTTGCCAAGTCACCCGATGACGACCGGGGCCTGGCAGTTCCTACGTCAGATTACTCTGCACCACCCGGCGTCGCTTCCGCGACATCGAGATCGGCTTCGATTGCCTGTACCCCGCCAGCCACGACACGGTCCTTGACGGCCCAGGTCTTGGTCTTCGAGATCGGCTTCGTCTCTTCGATGCGAACGATGTCACCCAGGGTGTATTCGTTCTGCTCGTCGTGAGCGTGATACTTCTTCGAGCGACGGATGATCTTCCCGTAAAGCGGGTGCTTCACCTTGCGCTCGACCAGTACGGTCACGGTCTTGTCGGTCTTGTCGGAGGTGACAGTCCCGATGAGGATACGTTTGGGCATTGTCTACTCCTTACGCCTTTGCAGCTTGCGCTGCGCGCTCGTTCTGGAGCGTCTTGATCTGAGCGATCGTACGACGCACTTCGCGGATGCGCGAGGGCTTCTCGAGCTGGTTGGTCGCAGCCTGAAACCGAAGGTTAAACTGTTCACGCTTGAGCTCGGTAAGCTCTGCGGACAGCTGGTCATCGGTCTTGGTGCGAAGATCTTCGGTGTTGGCCATTACTTGTCACCTTTCAGGTGCGACTCGTCACCAAAACGAGCGACAACCTTGGTCTTAATCGGCAGCTTCATCGCAGCGCGTTCGAAGGCGAGCGCGGCCACCTGGCCGTCGACACCGTCGAGCTCGAACAGGATACGGCCCGGCTTGACGCGAGCTGCCCAGTATTCGACCGAACCCTTGCCCTTACCCTGACGCACTTCGGCAGGCTTCTTGGACACGGGCACGTCGGGAAAGACGCGGATCCACAGGCGACCCTGACGCTTCATAGCGCGCGTGATCGCACGGCGAGCCGCTTCGATCTGGCGAGCGGTAATCCGCTCGGGCTCGAGAGCCTTGAGACCATAGGAGCCGAAGTTCAGCGTGGTGCCGCCCTTGGCCTCACCCTTGATCTTGCCCTTGAAGGCTTTGCGATACTTAGTTTTTTTCGGTTGCAGCATTTCTCAATACCCTCAGCGTGCCGGGCGGACGCCGGACGTCTGCGATTCCATCATCAGGCGATCCTGCGCGGTCGGGTCGTGACCAAGGATCTCGCCCTTGAAGACCCAGACCTTGATGCCGATGATGCCGTAGGCGGTCAGCGCTTCGGTTTCAGCGTAGTCGATGTTGGCGCGCAACGTGTGGAGCGGCACGCGACCTTCGCGATACTGCTCCACGCGGGCGATTTCAGCGCCGCCGAGACGGCCGCCGCACACGATCTTGATGCCTTCGGCACCAAGACGCATGGCCGACTGCATCGCGCGCTTCATCGCACGGCGGAAAGCTACACGGCGAACGAGCTGGTCAGCAATACCCTGAGCGACGAGCTTGGCGTCAATTTCCGGCTTCCGGATCTCAACGATGTTCAGCTTCACTTCGCTTTCGGTCATCGACGACAGCTTGGTACGCAGCTTTTCGATGTCTGCGCCCTTCTTGCCGATGATGACGCCTGGACGCGCAGCAAAGATCGAGACGCGGCACAGCTTGGCAGGGCGTTCGATCACAACCTTCGAGATTGCCGCCTGCGGCAGGTTCTCAAGGATGTACTTGCGGATCTTGATGTCCTCGGCGAGCAAGCCTGCGTAGTCACGACCTTCGGCGTACCAGCGGCTGTCCCAGGTGCGGTTGATCTGGAGACGCAGACCAATGGGGTTACTTTTCTGACCCATGGATTAGGCCTCCTCTACTTCGCGAACGACGATGCGCAGCTTGCTGAAGGGCTTCAGGATGCGAGTCGACTTGCCACGACCACGGGTGTGGAAGCGCTTCATCGTGATCGACTTGCCAACCGAAGCCTCGGCAACGACGAGAGCGTCGACGTCGAGATCATGATTGTTCTCCGCATTGGCGATCGCCGAAGCGAGCACCTTGCTGGCATCTTTCGCCATCGCCTTCTTGGAGAAGGCGAGGATGTTCATGGCCTCTTCGGCCTTCTTGCCGCGGATCAATTCGGCGACGAGGTTGAGCTTCTGCGCGCTACCACGAATGGTGGTGCCCACAGCCAGCGCCTCGTTTTCCGCAACGCGGCGGGGTGCTTTTGCCTTGCCCATTATCGCTTGCCCTTCTTGTCGGCAGCGTGGCCGGGGAAGTTGCGCGTTGGCGCAAATTCACCGAGCTTGTGACCGACCATTTCTTCCGAAACAGAGACGGGGATGAACTTCTGTCCGTTATAGACATTGAAGGTCAGCCCGACGAACTGCGGGAGGATTGTGGAACGACGCGACCAGGTCTTGATCGGCTTGGTGTTGTTGGCGTCTTGAGCGTCCTCGGCCTTCTTGAGAAGGCTGAGCTCGACAAACGGACCTTTCCAGACGGAACGTGCCATTCTCGCTTACCTCTTCTTCTTCGCGTGACGCGAACGGATGATCATTTTGTCCGTCTGCTTGTTCTTGCGGGTACGAGCACCCTTGGTCGGCTTGCCCCACGGGGTAACCGGATGACGGCCACCGCTGGTGCGGCCTTCACCACCACCATGTGGGTGATCGACCGGGTTCTTTGCAACACCGCGCGTCAGCGGACGACGGCCCTTCCAGCGCGTGCGACCGGCCTTGCCGAAGTTCTGGTTCTGGTTGTCGGGGTTCGAAACCGCGCCAACCGTGCCCATGCAATCCGCACGCAGGTAACGCTGCTCGCCCGAGTTCAGACGAACGATGACCATGCCGCGGTCACGACCGACGAGCTGGACATAAGCGCCTGCAGAACGTGCAATCTGACCGCCCTTGCCCGGCTTCATCTCCACATTGTGGATGATCGTGCCGACCGGCATCTGGCCGAGAAGCATGGCGTTGCCCGGCTTCGTATCGACCTTCTCACCCGCGACGACCTTGTCACCAACGGCGAGACGCTGCGGAGCGATGATGTAAGCCAACTCGCCATCTTCGTACTTGATCAGCGCGATGAAGGCGGTCCGGTTGGGGTCGTATTCGATCCGCTCGACGGTCGCGGGGACATCCCACTTGCGACGCTTAAAGTCGATGAAACGATACTTCTGCTTGTGACCGCCCGCGATACCGCGAGAGGTCACATGACCCTTGTTGTTACGGCCACCGGTCTTGCGCTTGCCTTCTGTCAGCGACTTGACCGGACCACCCTTGTGGAGGCCCGACTTGTCGACGAGAATAAGGCCACGGCGCGCGGGGCTTGTCGGTTTGTAGTTCTTGAGTGCCATGTTCCGCCTCAGATACCGCTGGTAATGTCGATCATTTCGCCTTCAGCGAGACGCACGACAGCCTTTTTGAAATCCGAACGCTTGTAGGGCTTGCCCCGCCAGCGCTTCGTCTTGCCTTTGGTCAGGATGGTGTTCACCGAAACGACTTTCTTGTCGTAAATGGCTTCCACCGCTTCCTTGATCTGCGGCTTGGTCGCGTCATTCGCCACCTTGAACACCACCGCATTCTGTTCCGACGCAAGCGTCGACTTCTCGGTGATGTGGGGGGCGAGGATCACGTCGTAGTGCCGCGCATCGACTTCGCTCTTCTTAGCCATTGAAACGCGCCTCCAGCTTGGCGACAGCGTCCTTGGTGAGGACCAGCGTGTCGTGGTTGAGGATGTCGTAGACGTTGGCACCAGCTGCCGGGAGAACGTTGACGCCCTTCAGGTTGCCGGCAGCCTGCTTGAAGCCTGCATCGACCGCTTCGCCGTCGATCACGAGGACCTTGCCAGCGAAGCCGTGGCTGTCGAGGTGGCTCTTGAGTGCCTTGGTCTTGGCATCCTTCAGCTCAAGACTCTCGATCACGACCAGGCCGTCCTTGGCCTTGGTCGAAAGCGCCATCTTGAGACCGAGGGCGCGGATCTTCTTGTTGAGCGAGGGATTGAAGTCGCGCTTGCGAGCACCGTGAGCCTTGCCGCCACCGATAAAGATCGGTGCGCCGCGGTCGCCGTGGCGAGCGCCGCCCGAACCCTTCTGCGGGCCGAACTTCTTGCCAGTGCGCGCGACGTCAGCACGTTCGCGCGTCGGGCGAGCAGTGGCACGGCGGTTTTCGAGCTGCCAGGTCACGACCCGGTGCAGGATGTCAGCGCGGGGCTCGACGCCGAACACAGCATCGCTGAGCTCGATGTCACCCGACGCTTTCCCGTCGATTTTCTGGACCTTCACCTTCATGGCTTAGTCTTCCTTCTTTTCTTCGGCGGCACCGTTTTCGGTGGCCGGAGCGTCCGCAGCAGCGCCACCGTTATCGGTAGCAGCCTGCTCTGCCGGGGTCGGCGTTTCGGTTGCGGCGGTTTCGTCCTGAGACTTGCCAGCTTCCACTACGGCGCCGGGGAACGGCAGGTCCTCGGGAAGCGGAAGCTTGATCGCGTCGCGAACCAGCATCCAGCTATTCTTGGAACCGGGGACCGAGCCCTTGATGAAGAGCAGACCGCGATCGGCGTCGGTGCGCACGACTTCGAGGTTCATTTGGGTACGCTGCCGATCACCCATGTGACCGGCCATCTTCTTGCCCTTGAACACGCGACCCGGATCCTGACGGTTACCCGTCGAACCGTGCGAACGGTGCGAGATCGAAACGCCGTGCGTCGCACGCAGACCACCGAAGCCCCAGCGCTTCATCGCGCCAGCAAAACCCTTGCCCTGCGTGTGGCCGGTAATGTCGACCTTCTGTCCGGCAACGAAGTGCTCGGCACTGATCAGCGAACCGACGGGCACGAGACCCTCTTCGTTCTCAACGCGGAATTCCGCGACGCGCTGCTTCAGGCCTACGCCCGCTTTGCCAAAATGTTCACGCTGCGGCTTGGCAACGTTTTTCTGTTTCGCTTCACCCGCGCCCAGCTGGACGGCGAAATAGCCGTCGGTGTCAGCGGTGCGGTGCGAGACAACCTGGCAATCTTCCAGAGCCAGAACGGTAACGGGCACGTGCCGTCCGTCCTCCTGGAAGAGGCGGGTCATCCCGACTTTCTTTGCGATCACGCCAGTGCGCATCGTCATTACTCCTTACAGAGGCACCCAAGGGACCATCCCAGAGGTGCATGCCAACCCAATTGATTATGCTGCGAGCCCCGTCCGGGCTGATGCCGCACTCACCTTCATGGCAAGTTTGGCGAGACGGAGGACGCAGCCCGAGCATGCTCGGCGGTATCCAGATGTCTTGCGGGTCTCTTACGACCTGCGGGGCCATCGGGGACCCAAATTCTCGAGATGTTTAACGTCCGCTCGAAGGACGGGGAGATCGGCAGCTTACGCCAGCTTGATTTCCACGTTCACGCCAGCAGCGAGGTCGAGCTTCATAAGCGCATCAACCGTCTGGGCGTTGGGCTGCACAATGTCGAGCAGCCGCTTGTAGGTGCGCACCTCGAACTGCTCGCGCGACTTCTTGTCGATGTGCGGGCCGCGGTTCACGGTGAACTTCTCGATACGCGTCGGCATGGGAATGGGGCCACGAATAAGCGCGCCGGTACGACGGGCCGTATCTGCGATCTCTCCAGTAGCCTGGTCGAGAACGCGGTGGTCAAACGCCTTGAGGCGAATACGAATATTCTGAGCTTCCATTACCTACACCGATGCGAAAGAGCCGAAGAGAGGTTTCCCTCCCTCAAAAACAAAAGCCCAGCCCCGCTTCAGACTTCCCTTCCGCGGGCGGGCCATTCTAATTTCGTTACAACGGATACGAATCTCCGTTGAGGTTGGCGCGCGTATATCGGGATGCCGGGATTCTGGCAACCCCGAAGTGCCACGAAAATTACGCGAAACCTCGTAGCCCTTCCCCCGAATTCGGAAAACGGGCCTTACATAAATTGGGGCCCGGCTCACATGTGTGAACCGGGCCCCGAATTCAACACCCTCTTGCGAGGGTCTGTCGCTTAGGCAGTGATCTTCGAAACCACGCCCGAGCCGACGGTGCGGCCGCCTTCGCGGATTGCGAAGCGCAGGCCTTCATCCATGGCGATCGGAGCGATCAGCTTGACGCCGATGGTCACGTTGTCGCCCGGCATAACCATTTCGGTGCCTTCGGGAAGGATCACTTCGCCGGTCACGTCAGTGGTGCGGAAGTAGAACTGCGGGCGGTAGTTGGCGAAGAACGGCGTGTGACGGCCACCTTCGTCCTTCGACAGCACGTAGACTTCGGCGCTGAACTCGGTGTGCGGAGTAACCGAACCCGGCTTCGCGAGAACCTGGCCACGCTCGACTTCTTCACGGCCAACGCCGCGAATCAGGGCACCAATGTTGTCGCCCGCTTCACCCGAATCGAGCAGCTTGCGGAACATTTCGACGCCAGTGACGGTCGTCTTGGTGGTGTCCTTGATGCCGACGATCTCGACTTCGTCGCCAACGTTCACAACGCCGGTTTCGACGCGGCCGGTCACAACCGTACCACGACCCGAGATCGAAAACACGTCTTCGATCGGCATCAGGAAGTCCTTGTCGACGGGACGATCGGGCTGCGGGATATTCTCATCGACAGCTTTCATCAGCTCGATGATCGATTCCTTGCCGATGTTGTCGTCGCGACCTTCGAGTGCGGCCAGAGCCGAACCCTTGACGATTGCGATGTTGTCGCCGTCGAAGTCGTATGCCGAAAGCAGTTCGCGAACTTCGAGTTCAACGAGCTCGAGGATTTCCTCGTCATCGACCTGGTCGACCTTGTTCATGTAGACGACCAGAGCCGGAACGCCGACCTGACGCGCAAGCAGGATGTGCTCGCGGGTCTGCGGCATCGGGCCGTCAGCCGAGTTCACAACCAGGATCGCGCCGTCCATCTGGGCAGCACCGGTGATCATGTTCTTCACGTAGTCGGCGTGGCCCGGGCAATCGACGTGCGCATAGTGACGTGCATCGGTTTCATACTCGACGTGCGCGGTCGAGATGGTGATGCCGCGTTCACGCTCTTCGGGAGCCTTGTCGATGTTTGCGAAATCGACAGCTGCGCCGCCATACGTTTCAGCCATCACCTTGGTGATCGCAGCGGTCAGCGTGGTCTTGCCGTGGTCGACGTGACCGATGGTGCCGATGTTGCAGTGCGGCTTGTTCCGCTCAAACTTTTCCTTCGCCATTTCTCTGTATTACCTTCTTCTGAATTGATTGCTTTCGCGGGAGAAAGGGCGGCCCCGCTGAATCAGGCGCCGCCCCTAGCTGTTGCAGCCTGCTTAGGCAAGCTTCTCCTTAACCTCTTGGGCCACTGCCTGCGGAACTTCCTCGTAGTGGGAGAACTGCATGGTGTACTGCGCGCGCCCCTGAGTGAAGGAGCGCAGTTCGTTGACGTAACCGAACATGTTGGCCAGCGGCACGAATGCCTCGACCGCCTGCGCGTTGCCGCGCGTGTCGGTACCCTGGATCTGTCCGCGACGGCTGTTGAGGTCGCCGATCACGTCACCGAGATAGTCCTCGGGGGTGATGACTTCCACCTTCATTACCGGCTCGAGCAGCTTGATCCCGGCCTTCTGAGCCGCTTCGCGCATCGCCCCGCGGCCCGTAATCTCGAACGCAACGGTGCTGGAGTCGACGTCGTGGTACTTACCGTCAACCAGGCGAATGGTGAAGTCGATGATCGGGAATCCGACAAGGTGGCCACTCTCGGCCTGCTCACGCATGCCCTTCTCGACTGACGGGATATATTCACGCGGAATGTTACCGCCCTTGATCTCGTCTTCGAAGATGATGCCCTGGCCGCGTTCACCGGGAGTGACAACAACCTTGGCTTCACCGAACTGACCCGAACCACCCGACTGCTTCTTGTGGGTATAGGTGAGTTCGACTTCGCGGGCGAGCGACTCGCGGTAGGCCACCTGCGGTGCACCGACGTTCGCTTCGACCTTGAACTCGCGCTTCATGCGATCGACGAGAATGTCGAGGTGAAGCTCGCCCATGCCCTTGATGATCGTCTGGCCACTTTCGTGGTCGGTCGAAACACGGAAGCTCGGATCTTCGGCAGCCAATCGATTGAGCGCGACGCCCATCTTTTCCTGGTCGGCCTTGGTTTTGGGCTCAACCGAGAGCTCGATCACGGGGTCCGGGAACTCCATGCGCTCAAGAATGATCGGATTGGCGTTGTCGCAAAGCGTATCGCCGGTCGTCGTTTCTTTCAAACCTGCGATAGCAACGATGTCGCCGGCAAACGCCTCATCAATGTCTTCACGCTCGTTCGAGTGCATGAGCAACATGCGGCCGATCTTTTCCTTCTTCTCTTTCACCGAGTTCAGGACGCTGCCCTTGGCCAGCTGACCCGAATAAATACGGGTGAAGGTGAGCGAGCCTACGAACGGGTCGTTCATGATCTTGAATGCCAGCGCCGCGAAGGGTTCGTCATCCGAAGACGGACGCGAAGCTTCGGTCTCGCCATCGGGCAGAACACCCTTAATGGCGGGAACGTCGATCGGCGATGGCATGTAGTCGATCACCGCGTCGAGAAGCGGCTGAACACCCTTGTTCTTAAACGCCGAGCCGCACAGCACCGGCACGAACGCCTGCGCCAGCGTGCCCTTGCGGATCAGCTTCTTAAGCGTCTGAGCATCGGGCTCGTTGCCTTCGAGATAGGCTTCCATCACGTCATCGTCCTGCTCAACGGCAAGCTCGATAAGCTTCTCGCGATATTCTGCCGCTTCGTCGGCCATGTCGTCGGGAATCGGGCCAAAGGTGTATTCAGCGCCGAGGTCTTCGTTCTTCCAGATAATCGCACGCTGATTGACGAGGTCAACGAGGCCCTGGAGATTCGATTCGATGCCGATCGGCAGATAAAGGACAGCCGGTGTCGCGCCGAGACGATCGATGATCGACTGGACGCAGTACTTGAAGTCGGCGCCGGTGCGGTCGAGCTTGTTTATGAAGCACATCCGGGGGACTTTGTACTTGTCGGCCTGGCGCCATACGGTTTCGGACTGCGGTTCAACGCCGGCCACGCCGTCGAAGCAGGCGACCGCGCCGTCGAGCACGCGCAGCGAACGTTCGACTTCGATGGTGAAGTCGACGTGGCCGGGGGTGTCGATGATGTTGATGCGGTGCTTGGGCGTGTCTGCGCGCAGTTCCTTGGGATCGCTCATCGGATCCATCGTCGGATCTTCCGGGTTCCAGAAGCACGTCGTCGCAGCGGACGTGATCGTGATCCCGCGCTCCTGCTCCTGCTCCATCCAGTCCATCGTCGCAGCGCCATCGTGCACTTCGCCGATCTTGTAGGATTTACCGGTGTAATAGAGGATACGCTCGGTCGTAGTGGTCTTGCCGGCATCGATGTGTGCCATGATGCCGATATTGCGATAGCGCTCCAGCGGATAATCGCGGGCCATAATATCTTCCTTAAGGTCTCTCGGGGGCCGCCGGGTTCAGCGGATCGGCCCCCATATAGTGACGATTGTGACAGGCGAAAGACGTGTCCCGCGCCCTGCCCACAATCTTACCAGCGCCAGTTACCAGCGGTAATGCGAGAAGGCGCGGTTAGCGTCCGCCATGCGGTGCGTGTCTTCGCGCTTCTTCACGGCATTGCCGCGGTTGTTGGCCGCATCCATCAGCTCGCCCGACAGGCGCGCGCTCATGGTCGTTTCAGGGCGACCGCGAGCCGCACCGATCAGCCAGCGGATCGCGAGGGCCTGGGCACGCTCGGGGCGAACCTCGACCGGCACCTGGTAGGTCGCACCACCGACACGGCGGCTGCGGACCTCGACCTGCGGCTTCACGTTGTTGAGCGCATCGTGGAACAGCTGGACCGGATCGGCCTTCGCCTTGTTCTCGACCGTTTCGAGAGCGCTGTAGACGATTCCCTCGGCAACGGCCTTCTTACCGTCGAGCATGAGGTTGTTCATGAATTTCGAAAGCACCTGATCACCAAACTTGGGATCGGGCAGGATGACCCGCTTTTCGGGACGACGACGACGTGACATTTTACAAAACTCCTTCGGAGGTCTCCGGAGCCAGCCCTCTCCCCCGCCCTTCCACCCTTGAGGATACGATGTCCGGGTGGAAGGGCGGGGGAGAGGGCTGGCTTGGCACCAAGGCTCAGGCGGACGCCTGAGCCGCACCTATTATTTCGGCCGCTTGGCGCCGTACTTCGAGCGGGACTGCTTGCGGTCCTTGACCCCTTGCGTATCGAGCACGCCGCGAAGGACGTGGTAACGAACGCCGGGAAGGTCGCGAACACGGCCGCCGCGGATGAGCACGACGGAGTGCTCCTGCAGGTTGTGGCCTTCGCCCGGAATGTAGGAGATGACTTCGCGCTGGTTGGTAAGGCGCACCTTGGCGACCTTGCGCAGAGCGGAGTTCGGCTTCTTCGGCGTCGTGGTATAGACGCGCGTGCAGACACCGCGCTTCTGCGGGTTCTGCTCCATCGCAGGGACCTTCGACTTGGCCTTCTGCGGAACGCGGCCCTTGCGGACCAGCTGGTTGATCGTCGGCATATGAGTCTTTCTCTTCACCGTATGGAGGTGACACTGGGGTTCGATTGTTGGGTGAGGCGCGGCACGGCGAAGTCGGCGTTCGGTGCTGGCAGTATCGAAGGGCGAACCCTCACGACCCGACAAGGACCGGTTGCTTCTCGCACGAGCCTGAAACGCTCCACCCGCAATCGGCCCACCGGCCACCGGGTTACTTTGACGGCCACCCCACAAATCGCACCTCGATCAACGAGGGAACGACCCAATAGAAAAAGGCCTGCTGCAACAGCGAGGCCTGCGGGACGAACCGGCAATGTTCAGCTCTATTGTTCGAAGACGGGAATCGCGCGCGGCGAAGCCTGTCCTCGGATGGGGCGCAGATAGTGGAGGATCGGGGGTTGGTCAAGGGAGTGCGTCGGATATCCGCACTCATCCGATTAAGAGCTTGGTTCTAATGGCGAGACCCGCCAAGAAAACCATCAGTCCAGATAACACGGTTTGGAACGCGCCAAGGGCACCAACAAAAAATGCGGATGCCCCACCGTCTGAGCCTATCAACTTTTTGTCAAAGAGATCGGCCTCCTCGACTGAAGCACCAAAAGGGAAAGTCTTGTCTATCGATAGTAGGGCAGCATCAACGACAGCCTCTCTATTAAATGAGCCAATCTCAAAAAGCGGCAGCCCAAGAGCGATCCCACCAAGCAACAAATAAATGGCAAAGAATGTTAGCCAAATAACAGACAATGATACCATCGGCCTGAAAAAGCTCCGCCCAAAATCGGAAACCATCTCGTAAGACCAACTCAGGAACTTCGTCCCATTATCCGCACCCTGTCGATACGCACGCGCCTTTAGCTCCATCCGCCGAAAGCGGTGCTCCAAGTCCCTCCGACCGTCCTGCCGATGGCGGTCGCAGATGAGTTGGCAAGCGCGCTCAAGCTTTCGTCTTCGGCGTTCTGATACAATCTCGCCAATCCCCTTCGACTTCCGAATGTCACTCAACTCGGTCTCAAATACGTCTTCAGCGGCGGTTTCAGCATATTCAATGTCTATTGGTCCATCGAACTGTGCATCGGATAGTATTGACAACGCAAAACAGGCATCAATGATACGGACCTTGCCCATGAATTTTGCATGCTCAAAGTTCCACTCACAGTCACCCCTTCGGTCAACAAATTTAACTCCTGAAAAGCTAAATCGTCCAGATATATTGCTATCAAAAAGGCTTATCGACACTTCCTTTTCGGAACCGCCACTAACTGATATATTTCCAATATCAGTTCCAATAAACTTCGCATCACGGAGATTGCATTCATCAATCAGGATTGAATTCACAAAACCATTAACGCGCATCTTATCTATGTCACAGTTCTTGAGATTGAGCTGATCAGACCTATTTTGCTCCGAACGGTAATTCAATTCGCCAATCCGGCAGTCCTCCAAATCGGCAGTCCTCTCCGAGACTCGTGCGCAGCCCGCAAGCCAACAGTTTTCGAGCTTGACACATTGGCCTGCGTAACTCCCGTCCACCAAATTTCCAGATAGACTTACCGAAGAGACACGATCGCAATCAATGTCGCCAATTAAGTGCGAGTTTGACAAACTAAGCCTGAGTAATTCAGATGCATATTGCGATTCGAGCGTGAGTCCCTGCCACAAAAAAGAACTCAGCGCTCCATTATTGATACTGAGGAACTCTTTTAAGACCCTTCGAAATTTCGACCAATCATCTTCACTCCAAGCATTCTTCCCTGACCTTCCACCGGGGAAAGTCCAAGGAATGTAGGCGATGTGAAACAGATCTGAAGCTGGGCCTTCCAAGAGAAGCCCCCTTTCAAGCATCTCCTTGTCAGTCAGAGATCTGGCGCGCGGACCATGACGTCGCCACAGCTCCTGCTCAACTTCATCGGTTGTTGATCTCCTTAGCGCAAGATCATCCCAACTTAGTAATGTGTATCTAGAAGATGAGACCCATTCGTCTTGCCATTCTTCCGAAACCTTCAAGATGACATCCTTCCGATGTTCACAACTCCTTTAATCACTTAGCAACAACATTGTTGCCCGTCATTCTTTTGCACGCCAAAAATGTGCTTAATTCCCAGTCCACTCCCTGTGCAAGGGCCGGACCATGCGGCTTTTGTTTGCGCACTCAGACGCTGGGCGCGGGCCATCCGGCCCGCTTGGCTTCTCCGTCGCAGGGCGACCGCCCGCCCGCAAATGCCCCGCAGCGAAGCGCAGGGAACAGCACCGAGGATGCTCGCCCCGACGGGCGAGCTTAACCACGATACTTCCCCCCTACCCCATCCCCTTCAATGCCCGCCCGACCGATACCACGCCCTTCTGCGTCAGGTTGAGCAGGACGACCCTCCCATCGGTCTCCGACGCGGCGCGGGCGATCAGGCCTGCTTCCACGAGACGCTCGATCATGCGCAGCGCGGTGGTCGACGCCAGTCCGGAGACGTAGCTGATGCTCTTCACCGATACCCTGGCGCCACCGGCGAACTGGCAGAACAATTCGAGCAGCATGTCCCATGCAGGCTCACCGAGAAATTCCTCGGGCAAATGCGGTTTGCGTTTTTCGCGCCGCTTCTGTTCGTGCCTCGCGCGCATCGCGAGATTGAAAGCATCACGCTCGATCCGCTTGGCCTCGCTCGGCCAGCCAAATGCCATGGGCGCAGGGTTCGACCAATCCTGATCGATCGCATCGGCAAGGCGCAGCATGGTTCCTGCAAGGTTGCGCAGTTCTTCCGGCCCACATTGGCTCTCCACCAGTTCGAGCAGGTTACGGTTTTTCGGACAGTGTTCAGAAAAGTTAGCCTCAGGACGCATCAATTCCCCCTTCGAATCAATGAATTGCTCCTAGCAATAATATTCTTTGCGACGCTCGTAATTTTCATGGAATGCGACGGAGTTAACCATTAAAACGTTGTAATCGGGGTGGTGGCAGCCCTTCATGGTCATGTCTCTGACGCGGCTCGGGAGTAGGCTGACAGGGCGGAAAATCTCCATTTTCCTACTCGCACAAAACCTGCTTGATCCCCCGGTCCATTGTTTGTTTCGCCTCAAGCGCCGGCGTTCGCATCCGCTCACCTGGCTATCCTCGCACAAGCTCGGGCGGCCAGTCGGCCTTGCGGTCCGCCAGTCGCGGACCGAAACCCACGAACCGCCCATGACGACCTCCCCCACCACCCCTGCCCCTGACCGCCCGCGCATTCGCAAGGTTGCGCCGGTGCCGATGGTCTGGGCCTCGCCGCTTGTGCCGGACTTCTTCTCGCTTTCGCACGAACAGCAGTGGGAGGCGCATCTCGATGCCGGGCGCATCGGGTCTCAATGACCCACTCCCCCATCCCCACCCGCGCCATCGCGCGGCAGGCCACGTCCGCCGTCGCGCATGTCTGCGAGCCGCCTGCGCCCGATGATCCGCTGCTCGATTTCGAGCCGGTTCCGCACAAGGCTCCGCGGCGCAACTCGATCACGGCGGACCTGCAGCGCGCCTTTATCGCGCATCTGGCGGCGACCGGCATCGTCTCCGAGGCGGCGCGACATATCGGGAAGAGCATGGAGGCGCTCTACAAGCTGCGCCAGCGGCCCGGCGCGCAAGGGTTTCGCGAGGCATGGGATGCGGCGATCGACCGGGGGGTGGCGCGGCTGGAGGCGGGCGCGCTGTCCCGCGCGATTGCGGGGGAGGAGCGCATGGTCGTCTCGGCGGGACAGGTGCTGGGGACCGAGCTGCGGCATAACGAAGCGCTGGTGATGTTCTTCCTGCGCAACCGCCTGCCCGAACGCTACAACCCGGCGAAGGATATCGGACCGGGCCATCCGGTCTATGAGCGGGTGAAGCGCGAATATGCCGAGGAACGTGCGCGTGAGGAGAACGATCCGGAGCGCATCGCCCGCATCAACGCCGCGATCACCCGCAAGATGGCTCAGCTGAAGCTGGACCTGGCCGAGGAATGGACGCGCGAGGCAAAGGCGCGCGGGCTGGTGCCGCAGGACTGGACCTTCCTCGACGCGGTGCTGGAGAAGAAGCGGGCCGAGGCCTCAGCCGCGCGGGCGGCGGACCGGGCGGGCTAGGCCGGGTCGGTGTCGGCGCTGGTGAGGTGGGCGACGAGCGCTTTCACCTTCTTGCTGCGCCATTGGGGGACCGGCGCGAGCAGCCAGTAGGCGCGGCGGCTTTCCACCGGTTCGCCCAACGCCTCCAGCGTGCCGTTTGCCAGCGCGCTCTCGACCAGCGCCAGCGGAAGGAGGGTGCGGCCCATCCCGGCGAGCGCGCTCGACATGGCCTGTCCGGCGCTGCTGGTCTTGACGCAGGGCGATGCTTCGTCGGGCAGCCCGGCCTCGGGCCAGTCGATCCAGGCGTTGCGGGCGTTGGGGGCGGCGACCTCGACCTTGAGCGCGGGGGCGAGCTGGACGCCCTCCAGCTCTCCCGGTCCGGTGACGAAGCGGATCGCGAGGTCGAGATTGGCCTGCGTGAAGTCGGCGCCCTCGTCGGGGGCGAGGATGTATTGCACGCCGGGGGTCTCGGCCTGGAACGGCGCGAGGCGCGGGGCGAGCCATGCGGCGTAGAATTCGCGCGGGGCGGCGATGGTGTAGCGGTCGCTCGACTGCCCCGCCTGCATCGCGGCAACGCTTTCCTCGAAGCTCAGGAACCCTTCACGCAGCGCGTCAAGGCCGGCGGTGCCTTCCGGCGTGAGTTCGAGTCCCTTTGAAGTGCGGCGGAACAGGACGACGCCGAGGTGATCCTCAAGCGCGCGGATCTGCTGTCCGACGGCGGCGGGGGTCACCGCAAGCTCATCGGCTGCCCGTGTGAAGGACAGGTGCCGCGCTGCCGCGTCGTAAACGCGCAGGGCATTCAAGGGGAGATGGGTACGCTTCACGGGAAAAAGCGCCTAGTCGCGAGTACCATTCCCGGCAAGCGCGTTAACGCCCGTCGGCGGTCTCGGGCGCGGCGAGCGGGAAGAAGGGAATGCGCACTTCGAGAGGCGATCCGTCTGCCTTCACGAAAGTGTAGAAGCCTTCCATCGAACCGTGCGTCGTGGTCAGCGGACAGCCGGAGACGTAATCGTGGCTCTCACCCGGAGCGAGGCGCGGCTGTTCACCGACGACGCCTTCGCCGTCGACATGGTTCACCATCCCGCGCCCATCGGTGATCCGCCAGTGGCGGGTCATCAGCTGGATATCCTCGTGGGAGCCGTTTTCGATCCGGATGTGATAGACCCAGAACCACTTGCCCGCTTCGGGATGGGATTGTTCGGGAAGGAAGTTCACCGCGACCCGCACGGTGATGCCCTCTGTGACGGCGGCGTGTTGGAAGAGCTCTTTCATCGTGATTCCCAAGGTAACGATTCTGCGGTCGCTAACAAGGGGAGTCATTACACGTATCCACCTGCACCGTTGCTGAAGCGCGCCAGTGAGTGGTGACGGGGCAGCCGGACCTGCCCCGCCCCTTCAATTTCAGGCGCTGAATTCGACCCCGGTAAGCGCGAATTCCGGACGCAGCAGCAGATTTGCGATCTGCGTGCGGGTCAGTGACTGAGAGAAACGCACGCCTACGGTCTTCTGGCGCGACCAGCGTGCGCTCGCCGCTTCGATTTCCAACCCGCAAAAACAGATCGTCATCATCAATCCCCTGTCGAGCGGGGGAAGGCCGGTTATACGCATCCCGCCGAGCGAGAGATTCTCGATCGTCGCGCGAAAGCACTCGCCGTTGACCCAGACGTTGGCCTCGGCATTGCACGGCACGCGTACCGAGCGGGGCGGAAAATTGAGCTTGCTCTCGGTTATTTCCTTCACATGGGACAGGCCAAAGCGGTTGCCGTCTTTCCAGATGACCTTTGCAGCGATGTCCGTTTTCTCTTCCCAGAAATACGTGACCATGTCGCCGACTTCCATTTCCAGGTCGGATTCGACGCAAGCACCGCTTGGGGACATGTTGCGGACCACGCCCATCGACATACGCTCGTGATGCACCACGCAGCACGGCCGATAGGTCGCGACATGGCGCGCCTCCTCGCGGCGATCTGTCGACGGAGCCTGAAGCTCTCGCGTCGTAATCGATTGTGCTTCCCTAACTGAAATCGACATAGTGGACACTCTCCTGGTTCGGTTTCCCGTCATCCCCCGACGGATTTGTCTCGCGAACGACCTTGTTTCGCGTGATATCGACACGGCGTTTTGTATTAGGTGCGACGATCCGGAGGGTGTCATCCAAGGACCAACTAAGACGGACACCCGTCCGGATCGTCGTTTTTGCCGATGCTGTGGTTGCGACCGAGGCGCCCCCCGGTATCGCACTGGGCTCGTTTGCAAGCGCTTGGAAACTTGCAAGCAACGTAACACCCAGAGCAATTCCACATCTCATCAACATGGCTCTGGATTATGCAGCTTAACGCCGCCTGCGGGAGTTCCACACCGTGAAAGAAACCGCGTGACGCCAAACCTTAAGAAAACGGCAGGTTACATTTCGTCAAGAAACGGACGTTACATACGGGGTAGCACGTAACGCTCTAGGGCTTTCGTGCCAAAATTGGACGGGGTCGCACGTTAACCGAATTTAACGCGGGGTTTGAATTGGTTAACGCCCAATTAGGGTTGAACGATAAAGATGACAGAGGTTGAAACACCACAATTCCGTTTCGAACGGACATTGAGAATCGAAGCCGAACGGGTTCTGGAAGACGTGATTTTTGTCCGTTCGCCAGTCCAGTCAAAATTGCTCAGATATCTTGTCGAACGCTCGTCGGTCGCGGGCGCGCCCCCGACTCAATACGAAATTGCGGTCGACGGCCTCGACCGCTCGCCGGATTACGATCTGGAAAGCGACAGTTATCCGCGCGTCCAGATTTCAAGGCTGCGCCGCAATCTCGACGATTACTACGCGCGCAACCTTCCGCATGCCGAAATGCGCATCTCGATCGATCCGACCGCGTATCGGCTTATCCTGGTTCCGGTCGAACCATCGGATAAGGACAAGGCATCGACACTCCCCCCACCGCCCGACCATTTTCCCGAACCGGAAGAAAGCGCAATTGTTTCGGATTCCGTTTCTTGGTGGAAGCGGCCAACGCTTCTGGTGACGGGTTTGGGTGTGATTCTGGCAGTGGCCATCTATGCATTCACCGCATTCTTCCCAAGCAGTTCGAAGAACGTCGGCCCCCCATCGATTTCGATTTCGATCGATAGAGGCTCCGATGAAGCGGTCATCAGCGAGATGGCTCCGCTCGCGCTCGTGGCGGAACAGGTGAGCGAGATCCGTCTCTCCGATTCCATGGTTTCGACCTATGCGGGTCGGTTCGACCCGAAAGGCTCTGGCGCATCGAAAGCCGATTATCACATCGAGATGCGGTTCGGTTACGACGGGCGCGGCGAGCCGGTGGCGCATTTGTCGCTGCTGGGGCGCGAAGGTAATGAGCTGATCGCAAACACGATTCCTTACGACAAAGCCAATCCGGTGAATTTCAACGCCGAGCTTGAGGCGACGCTGATTTACATCACGTCACCGACCGGGATCGTAGCCACCGACCAGCTGGCGCAGGCGAGTGATCCGCTGGCCTCGGATTACCTTTGTTTCATCGCCGTCGAGTCCCGGCGAGGCGATGGCGCCAGTGCAACCGCGATGGTCGATACCTGCATCGACAGCTATCCGGACAGCAAATATGCAGCCTATTGGTATACGCGGCGCGCCTTTGCAGGTTATCAGGCGGATCGCTTTGCCGGTCGGCCGCTTTTGCTTGAAGGGGCCCCCTGGAAGGATCTGGAGCGCGCCTTCGAAATCGATCCATACAATGCGTTTGCCAATTTCCTCGCGGCCAAGGTCGAACTGAGCACCGGACGATGCAATTCGGCGCTCACATATGTGAGCAACGCGCTCGAGCGGGGTAGCTCCTACCCAGCGCTCCTCGCTGCGATCGAGGGGGACGTGGAGGCTTGCAGTGAAAGGATGGACGACAAGGTCTTCAATATCGACCGGGTCAGCTTGCTGGCACGCTACAATCCGTCACCCGATCCCCTGCTGCACCTCTACATGATGGTCGCGGCAGTTTCGATCGGCGACGAAGAGCTTGCTCAATTGCTGTCCAGTCGTTCGTTCAATTCGGAGCCGCGCGGTCCGGTCGAGATGACTTCTCACCTGCTGAACCAATCGGTTCAGGATCCGGCATTTGCGAGGGCCCATCGCGAGGAACTGCGCACCTATCTCAGCATCTTCATCTGGAACCCCAAAGAGATGGAGCGGATCATCGACAGTCTCGAGAAAGAATGATCGCGAATTCGCGGTTCAACCCTTCTCCAGCTCTTCCTCGATCTGGTCGAGCCGTTCCTTGCCGAAGAACATTTCCTGCGGGCCTGCTTTCGGACCGATGAAGCAGGTCGGTATCCCGAACGCGCCGCGTTTCACCGCATGATCGGTGTTGGCGGCGAGGCCCTGCTTGACTTCATCCGTCTGCGCACGGGCGAACAGGTCCTGAGCATCGAAGCCTGCCGCGCTGACGGCGGCGCCAACGGCGTCAATATCGCTGATGTCGATCCCCTCTTCCCAGATCGCGGGCAGCATCCCTTCTGCAAACTGCACTCCGCGACCGTCCTGATCGGCGGCAAAATGGAGACGTTGCAGGGTGATCGAGTTGAACGGAAACTGCGGGTGGAGCCGATATTTCGACAATTGATGCCTGGCGATGAAACGCTCCATTTCGAGCATTGAATACTCGACCTTGCCCTTCACATCCTTGTCGCGGATCATCGGCGGTGCGTTGCCGGTCAGCTTGTGCATCCCGGCGAGGAACACAGGTGTCACGTCCAGCTCCGCCCCGGTCCGTTTGACCAGGTCGCGCAGGGGCCACCAGATCATGTAGGCGTTGGGGCTGACGAAATCGAAGATCAGCTCGACGCGGTTTGCCATGGACATTCTCCCTTTCGGCGAGGAGTTGCACGGCGAAATGCGGGGCGCAAGACCGAAGGGCGCGCCGCCGCCCTCGCTGTCACTTCTGCGCGTTCAGGACGGCCCCATTGGTGCCAGTCCCAACTCGACGCCGGTGCGGTCCTCCAGCGCAAACCTGTCGAACAGGTCAGCACTTGCCGTGTTCAGGCCGACGACGCGTGTGTGGCGCCCGTTGCGGCGCATGCGCTCGATCACCTTCTCCAGCGCGCCGATCGCCGAAATATCCCAGAAATGCGCGCCCGTAACGTCAATCACCACGTGGTGCGCGGGGTCCTCGAACTGGCTTTCGGGGCCAAGGCGGTCGATGAACTTGTCGACGCTGGCGAAGAAGATCTCGCCCTTGACCACATAGACCGCGCTGTGGGGCCTGCGGATGCGCTCGACAGTGAAGAAGTTCTTGACCTTCTGAGCGAAGAAAATGCCCGACAACAGCACGCCGACGAGCACGCCGAGCGCAAGGTCGTGGGTCCACACGACGGTGATAACCGTGGCGACCATCACGATCGAGCTGGTCGGCGGATGACGGCGCAGGTTGGGGATCGAGTTCCATGAGAACGTCCCGATGCTGACCATGATCATCACCGCGACCAGCGCGGGCATCGGCACCTGTCCGACATAGGAGCCGAGCACAGTGAGCAGGAACAGCAGGAACGCACCTGCGGTGAAGGTCGACAACCGCCCCCGACCGCCGGACGACACGTTGATGACCGACTGCCCGATCATCGCGCAGCCGCCCATCCCGCCAAAACATGCTGCGACGACGTTGGCGATGCCCTGCCCCCCGCTCTCGCGACGCTTGTTGCTGTCGGTGTGGGTCATGTCGTCGACGATCTGCGCGGTGAGCAGGCTTTCGAGCAGGCCGACCGCCGCCATGGTCAGCGAATAGGGCGCGATGATCTGAAGCGTTTCCCAGGTCAGCGGCACGTTCGGCAGCGCAAAGGTCGGCAGGCCGTCCGGCAGCTGGCCCTCGCCGGCGACATTGTTGACCGGAAGGCCCCAGATCATTGTCGCAGCGGTCAGCAACACGATGGCGACCAGCGGGCTGGGCACCGCCTTGGTCAGGCGCGGCAAGCCGTAAATGATGGCGAGACCGAGCGCGACCATCACCCAGGTCCACGGGCCGACGCCCGGATTACCGGGCCAGAGCTGCGGAATCTGCGCCATGAAGATGAGGATGGCGAGCGCGTTGACGAAGCCGGTGATGACGCTGCGTGAAACGAACTGCATCAGCAGGTCGAGCCGCAACAGCGCCGCGATTCCCTGGAAAACACCCATCAGGATGGTCGCGGCGAACAGGTACTCGACCCCGTAATCGCGCACCAGCGGGATCACCACGACAGCCACCGCCGCCGTCGCTGCCGAGATCATGCCGGGTCGCCCGCCGGTAAAGGCAATGACCATGGCGATGGCAACGCTGGCATAGAGCCCGACGCTCGGATCGACGCCGGCGATCAGCGCAAAACCGATCGCCTCGGGAATCAGTGCGAGCGCAACGACGATCCCGGCAAGGATGTCGGCGCGCGGTTGAGCGAACCAGTCACGGCGAAATGTCTCCGCAAAGGTGGCGGCTTGGGTCATCGGGGCTATCCGGTTTGTGTGTGTACCGGGCCAGGGCGCGAAGCGCCGCCCGGTCGCAGAAGGCGTCGTCCCGCCCCTTACCCGCAAATGCTGCATTGCACAACCGGGCGAAATCCGGCGACATGCTTAATTTCGCGTTATCTCCAATCGCGACCGCTTTGTTAGGAGCACGCGCCCTAGTCCGGCATCGTCATCACCAGGATGACAGGCCAAGACCACTCGAATGGTCGTTCCAAGGCATCCGCGCACGTCCAAGCGTCCGCGCGGCTGCATGTGCTTGGAAAGCCGGGGTAGTTCGTCACGCGAACTGCCCCGGCTTTTTGCCATTGGGCTCTCGTCGGTTCTTGGCGGGCGAGTTGTCGCAAATCCTGCCGATTGTCAGCGGTCCATTCACCGAAGCGCGAGACCGGGACAATCAGAGCGATCGCGATCAGCGGCTAAATCCCCGCCGCCGCCATCGCCCGGTCGAGATCCTCGCGCAGGTCCTCAACATCTTCCAGCCCGACATTGATGCGCAGCAGTCCTTCCGAAACGCCCATTTCGGCGCGGTCTTCCTCGGTCAGGCCGGCATGGGTGGTGCTGGCCGGGTGGCACATCAGGGTGCGGGAATCGCCGATATTGTTGGACAGGTCGATCAGTTCGAGCGCGTCGAGCAAGGCGAAAGCGCGTTCGCGGGTGCCTACGTCGAAGGCGAAGATCGGGCCGGTCGCATCCATCTGCCTGAGCGCCA
This sequence comes from uncultured Erythrobacter sp., assembly GCA_947494705.1. Taxonomy (GTDB): domain Bacteria; phylum Pseudomonadota; class Alphaproteobacteria; order Sphingomonadales; family Sphingomonadaceae; genus Erythrobacter. The sequence continues at coordinate 470,028 of CANLVN010000003.1, read as the reverse complement.
ATTCGTGACGCGGGTGGCTGGGCAGGCCGGGGTGGCGCATTTCGCCGCCCGCTTTCAGGATTCGAGGCTCCAGGAATTCGCCCAACGCCACCGCATTGCGGCTCTGCTGGTGGGCGCGCATCGACAGCGTTTCCAGCCCCTTCATCACCACCCAGGCGTTGAAAGGCGCAAGATTAGGACCGGTATTGCGCTGGAACGGCAGAAGCGTGTCGTTAATCCAATCCTCGCTGCCACACACAGCCCCGGCCAGGACCCGGCCCTGGCCGTCCATCAGCTTGGTCGCTGAGTAGGCCACCACATCCGCGCCGAATTCCATCGGGCGTTGCAGCGCAGGGCTGGCGAAGGCGTTGTCGACGACGGTGGTGATGCCATGGGCGCGGGCGAGATCGCAGACATGCTGCAAATCGACCACGTCGAGCGTCGGGTTGGCAGGCGTCTCGAAGAAAAAGACCTTGGTGTTGGGCCGGATCGCCGCTTCCCACGCCGCATCGTCGGCGCTGTCGATCACGCTGGTCTCGATACCGAAGCGTGGCAGCAGGTTGTCGACCAGCCAGCGGCACGATCCGAACGCGGCTCGCGCGGCGATGCAGTGGTCCCCGGCGGAAAGCTGGCACAACAAGGCCGCCGTCATCGCCGCCATTCCGCTGGCCTGTGCACGGCAGGCCCCCGCCCCCTCCATCACCGCAATGCGTTCTTCGAGCATCGCGACGGTCGGGTTCTGCAGGCGCGAATAGGTCATGCCCTCGGCCTCGCCCGCGAACCGGTCCGCTACGGTCTGCGCGTCGTCATAGGTGTAGCCAGAGGTGAGGAACAGCGCCTCGCTCGTCTCGCCATGTTCGGAGCGCCAGGTGCCTGCGCGCACCGCTTGGGTTGCGGGTCGCCATTTGCGCGTGGTCGCGCGGTCCATGCCTGTGGTCTTCTTCATGGCACTGGCGCTTAGTCGCCTGCCAGTTCGCTCGCAAGCATGAGCGCGATCGCTCTTGCCGCACTCGGGGCGCCTCACTAAGCGCTTGCCCACGATGCAACAGGCCCACCACCCGATCAAGGAACCCGCTTCAAGCGTCGGCGCCCCAATTGTTCATCCCGAAGATCCATGGGGCTGGTGCATCGCCATCCCGCTGCTTTTCGGCCTGCTCGCCACCATCCGACTGACCACGCCGAGCACACCGTTCTTCGACGAGATCCACTACATCCCTGCCGCGCGCGACCTGCTCGAGGTGTGGCGTGGCGGGTCGGCGGAATATTTCAATCGCGAACACCCCCTGCTCGGCAAACAGCTGATCGGGCTAGGCATCGCGCTGTTTGGCGACAATCCGCTGGGCTGGAGGATCATGTCTCTGGTCGCGGGGGTCGTCGCGGTGGGAGCAAGCATGCGGGCGATGTGGCATGCGAGCCTCGACCGGTTTGCAACCGTCGCATTCGGCGTGCTGCTCGTCACCGGTTTTCACCTGCTGATCCACGCTCGGATCGCCATGCTCGACATCTTCATGGTCGCCTTCCTTGCGCTCGCCGCGTGGCAGGCCGCTGCCGCGATGCGTGAGCCGGAGACGGGGCGCTGGCGGCTCGCGCTGACCGGCATTTTCATCGGCTGCGCGCTCGCGTCGAAGTGGAACGCGGTGCCGCTGGCCTGTGTCTTCGGCCTCACCTTTTTCGCCGCGCGCCTCGCCGCCGGACGTCGACGCCTGTTCACCAGCCGCCGGGGTATGCCTGTGCCGGGTATCAGCCTGCTTGAAGCGGCTGTCTGGCTCGGCCTCGTGCCGCTGCTCGTCTACGCCGCGACCTTCGCGCCCGGATACTGGCTCGGCACCCAGTCATTTCCGTCTCCGCTGGCCAAAGGCGGACTGATCGCGCTGCACTTCGATATGCTCGACCTCCAGCAACAGGTTAAGACCGCGCACACATACCAGAGCACCTGGCTGCAATGGATGCTGAACAGCCGCGCGATCTGGTATCTCTATGAGCCGGTCGACGGGGCACAGCGCGGCGTAATGCTGATCGGCAATCCGTTGACGATGCTGCTCGGCCTGCCTGCGCTGGTATGGTGTCTCGTCAACGGGCTCGCCCGCATGGGTTCGGGCATCAGCTGGGCGAAGCTGGCGATGGTGGTGGGCTATGGCGTGACGCTGGGCCTGTGGATCGTCGCGCCCAAGCCGGTGCAGTTCTATTACCACTACGTCCTGCCCAGCCTCTTCCTGCTCGGCGCGCTGGCGCTGACACTGAGTGACCTGCGTCGAGCCGGACGTGGGGGCATCGCCTATGCGGTACTTGGCGCGAGCGCGGTGTTGCTGGCGGTGTTTTTCCCCATACTGACCGCCGCTGAGCTCAAAGGCCCGCTGAGCTTTCAGAACTGGGCGTGGATCGGCGGATGGGTCTAAGCCTCAGTACCGACCCCAGACGAAGCGGCTCGACAGCGCGTAGTTCCACACCGACCCGATCAGGATGCCCGCCAGCGCGGCGAGCGGCCACACAAGTCCTTGAGCCTCCAGCAGCGTTGCCACCGCGACATTGGCGAAGCCGCCCACCGCGCATGTCGCCACGAAACCCGCCCAACCGCGCACGATCTGCCCCGCCCCTGTCAGTCGCTGGTCGCGATAGGTCAGCGCGTTGTTGAGCCAGAAATTGAAGCTCATCGCGACCAGCACCGCGCCAAGCTGCGCCTTCCAGAAGGTTGCGGTCATGCCCGGATACAGGGTCGCCAGCACGATGAAGTGAACCACGACGCCCAGCGCCCCGACGGTGCCGAACAGCGCAAAGCGCGTCGGGACGATCCGCCCGATGGTCTTGTCGTAAAGCCCGGCCAGGAAATCGAAGGCAACAGCGCGGTCGAGCTTGCTGGTTCCGGCGCGGCGCGCAGCGAAGTTCAGGGGGAACTCCTTGACCCGCATCGGCCGGGCGGCGGTTGCGAGCAGGTCTAGCAGGATCTTGAAGCCGATCCCCGACAGACGCGGCGCAAGTGCGCGCGCGGTTGCCGTTGGCAGCATGAAATAGCCGCTCATCGGATCGCTCAATTCGACCCCTGTCATCGCGCGGGCGATGCGGTTTGCGAAACCGGAAAGCCGCTCACGCTCGGGCGCGTCCCAGCCTTGCGTGCTCGCCCCTTCGGCAAAGCGCGAGGCGACGCAGACATCCGCCTCGCCAGCGGTCAGCGCCGCGAGCATGTTCGGCAGCAGCGCGGGATCGTGCTGGTGGTCGGCATCCATCACCGCGGCATAGGGCGCAGGCGTCGCGCAGAAGCCCTCGATCGCGGCGCTCGCCAGGCCCCGCCGCCCGATCCGCTGGATCACTCTCACACGTGGATCGGCAAGGGCCAGCGCGCGCGCTTCGTCGGCGGTGCCATCGGTGGAATTGTCGTCGACCACGATCACTTCCCACCCACTCGCACCCAGGGCACTGTCGATGCGTTCGACCAGAGGCGCAAGGTTGCCGCTCTCGTTGAGCGTGGGCAGGATAATAGCGAGCTGGAGGGTCACGCCAGAAGCGTCAAAGCCGCTCCAGCACCGCCGCGCCAATGGCTTCGGTGCCGTGTTCTCCGCCCAGATCGCGGCCCATCACGCCGTCGGCCAGCGCGCCTTCGACCGCCGCCTCGATCCGCGCCGCCTCTGCCTCCTTGCCGAAGGAATGCCGCAGCATCATCGCCGCCGAGAGAATGGTCGCCATCGGGTTCGCGATCCCCTGTCCCGCAATATCCGGCGCGCTGCCGTGGATCGGTTCATAGAGACCGAACGTGCCATGCGCCGTCTGCCGCTCACCCATGGAGGCGCTCGCCAGCAGACCGATCGAACCCACGGCTGCGCTGGCAAGGTCGGACAGTATGTCACCGAACAGGTTGCCCGTCAGGATCACCCCGAAACCGCCCGGATTGGTGATGATCTGCATCGCGGCGTTGTCGACATACATGTGGCTGAGCGCGATGTCGGGATGCGAGTCGGCAGCCGCGATCACCGTGTCTCGCCACACCTGGCTGGTTTCCAGGACGTTGGCCTTGTCGACGCTGGTCACGCGATGCTTGTCACCGCGGGCGCGCGACGTGCGGAAGGCGACGTGAGCGATCCGGCGCACTTCGGTCTCGCTATAGGACATCATGTCCCAGCCCTCGTCCGAACCGTCGGTCGCGGCCCTCGTACCCTTGTCGCCGAAATAGACGTCGCCGGTCAGTTCTCGCACGATCATCATGTCCATCTGCGCGGCGATTTCCGGCTTCAGGGGAGAGAGGTGTTCGAGGCCGGGATAGACTTTCGCAGGTCGCAGATTGGCGAACAGGGCGAGTTCCTTGCGCAGACCCAGAATAGCCTGTTCGGGCCGCAGGTGCCGGTCGAGCTTGTCGCAGGTCGGATCGCCCACCGCTCCGAACAGCACGGCGTCGCATTCCTTTGCCATGGTCAGCGTTTCTTCGGGCAGCGGGTGGCCGTGGCGGTGATAGGCCGCGCCGCCAACATCGCCCTCGAACAGGGTGAGTCCGGGGAGCGACAGCGCCTCGAGCACGCGCAACGCCTGTCTGGTTACTTCGGGGCCGATGCCGTCGCCCGGCAGGATTGCAACTTTCATAGAACCCTCACTCGATCATCCGCGCCAGTCTTTCACCGAGCGCAACTCGCGCTGCCATAACATCGCGCGGGTTCCCGGCAAGCAGGTAGTCGCGGATCGGCCGGTGAAGCTGTCGGAAGGCATCGAACTGGGTCGGCAGATCAGCGGCCATGTCGGGCTTGCCACCGCCATAGCCAAGCTCGCGCAGCAACATCGCCTCGTAAGCCACCATGGCCGCCAGCCATCCGCGCGCCGAGGGCGCATGGCAGACCGCATCGAGCAGGCCGTCGAGCGCGCTGTAAAGCGCAGGATAGGGGTTGCGTTCGGGCAGCGTTGAGGCGGTGAGCGCGCAGGCCCACTGGATCGCGGCGGCGGGCAAAGGCTCGGTCATCCAAGGCGCGCGACTGGCGACCAGTTCGATTTTGGCGAAGGGCAATTGCGCATCGGACTTGCTTCGCAGGTCGAGTTCGATGCTGTTGCCGGGTATCAGGACAGGCCGCAGCTGCCGCCCTCGCCCGCCTGCGACATAGCCCGCGACGAGACCGTGCTCTTCGGTCAGCATACGCGCGATGCTGGCGGTTTCGCCATGCGGTCGGCTGGCAATGAGGATGGCGGGGGCGCGCAGGTTCATCGGGCCTGTCTAGCCGGATATGGTCAGGACTGCGAACCCGCCAGGGCTTCCTTCGATGCCTTGACCGCAATCCCTTCGCTGCGGCCTATCGACCAGTTCTTCTGCATCCGAACTTCGGGGTTGGGAGCGCACCAAACCTCTCCGGTTGCATCGATCGCGGTTACCCACAGCAGGTTGTGCTCCTGACCATAGTCGATGACGCCCAGCGCATGACCATCTCCCCGCCCCAGAACGTGTAGCGGGATCGGAGGATTGAGTTGAGTGAACATGGCAAGACCTTCCTTTCCCTGCATGAACCGGGAAAGGCTGGAAAGTGCGCCAATATTGCTGATTATCAGTTTGAGCGGGGCCGTCGATGCCCCGGCGGGCTATTCGCCCTTGTGCTTCGCTTCGAGCGCGGCGACGCGTTTTTCGAGGGCGTCGGCCTGTTCGCGGGCCTTTTGCGCCATGGCTTTTACCGTCTCGAATTCCTCACGGCTGACGAAGTCCATGCCGCCCATCGCCTCTCGCACCCGCTCACGCGCGCTTTCACGTGCTTCGCGGGTCATGCCCGCCATGGTGCCAGCGGCGCTGTTGGCGAGTTTGACGAAGTCGGCGATGATCGGGTTCTGGCTTTGCATGAATGGCTATGTGGCGAGCGAGCGCGCTTTGGGCAAGATTTTTGTTCGCGCGAGCGTCCGTCTCAAAACTCGATGCGTTCCACCGCGCGATCTTCCGCGACATCTTCGCCGCCGTCAGGGTTGGCCACGATGAATTGCCAGTTGAGCGCGGTCGCAAACAGGACCCAGGCCAGATAGGGCAGCATCAGCAGCGCCGCCAGCTTACGCACCCGCCAGAAGGCCGCGATGACGATCAGCAGGGTGACCACGACATATATCAGCACATAGAGGCCCAGCCACATGTCCTGCATCCCGAAGAACACCGGCGTCCAGGCGAGGTTGCCGATGAAATGCAGCGCAAAAAGGATGATCGCCACGCCCCGTCCATGCGCGCCCCATGCACTGACCACCAGAGCGAGCGCGGCGCCGACCACGGCATAAAGGATCCCCCACACGATCCCGAACGCGGCGGGCGGCGGGTAAATCGCGGGCTTTTCGAGTGACTGGAACCATGCGGTATCAGGCCCTGCGATCTGTCCTGCGGTAAAGCCCAGCAGCACGGTCAGCGGTACGAGAAACAGCGCCCAGCGCAGGAAGCTCGCCCGCAATTGTGACTTGGAAGCCAGAAAGTTCATCACGTCTCCATCGCGAAAGACTGCCCCCGGCCCTACCCCACGCGATTCGGGACTGGCCATTCACGTTACGCTCGATACACAAGCGTCGCTGAGCCGCCAAATGCGCGGGCCTCACGGCACCGGCCCTGCCCAGGTATGAGGCACTTCGCGCGCGCTGTCACAAGGATATGTGCGTCGTGGCTTCGTTGTGATAGCGTTGCCTCATTCCTGCCGCGATTCGGGGGCGTGGCGTGGCGGGATGCGACCATTCGCGCCCTGACCACATTTCCGGACCCAAGCGCGATGCGGCGGGACCGGATAAGGGGGAATTACTCTTATGAAAAAGACCAACTTCGCTTCGATGCTTGCTGTTTCGGGCGGCCTCGCCCTTGCTACCGCAGCATGCTCGGCTCCCGCTGAGGACGCCGCCACCGAAGCCGACACCACCGCCGTCGCCGAAGATGGCGAGATGATGGCTGAAGAGGGCGACATGATGGCCGAAGACGGCGCCATGATGGCCGAAGAAGGCGAGACGATGGCTGCAGAAGGCGAGGAAATGGCCGAAGACAGCGAAGAAATGGCCGAAGAAGAAATGGCCGAGTAAGCCATCGACCAAAATTTGCCGCAAGGCAGTTAACCGGCCGGCGATGACGAGAGTTGTCGCCGGCCGTTTTCTTTTCTAGTCAACCGCTTATGACACAGGTCGAAGCCGCGCATGTCATTATGGAGACCATCACGCAGATGGCGCGGGAGGGAAAACCGCTGATGCTGCGCGTCGTGCCCGAAGCAGGCGCGACGTTCTGGACGCACTATCCGGTGAAGGATGCGCGCGACAAATTTTGCAAGTCCCGCTGGTACTACCACGCTCATGCGGCGGGCCACCGCGATACAGGCGAGCATGGGCACTTCCATCTCTTCCTCCACCGCAGCCAGTTACCCGACGGGCTGGAGCCCAAGGTCTGGCCACCGCAGGGAGAAAAGGCACGCGCGCATGTCACGCATCTGGTTTGCCTGTCGATCGACCCTGATGGCGTCCCGCGCAGCTGGTTCACGGTGAACCGCTTCGTCACCAACGAATTCCTCTATCCAGCCGATGTGATGATCGAGCACCTGCCCGACTTCAACGTCGATCACACGCAGGAAGACGACCTCGTCAACCGCTTCGTCACCGCGATGGTCGCGCTCTACCGCGACGAAATCGCCGAGTTGCTGCGGATGCGCGATGCGCGCCATGCCGAACTGGTGGCCGAACATGGCAGCGAAGCGGCCTATGAAAGGGTGAGCGGGGTCGAGGTGCTGTCTTCGATGCCGATCGATCTGGATGCGAAACTGGGAAGTTTGGAGCTATGATCGCGTATAGGCGAGCTATTGCCGCCGAGCCGAAACCAGAAACTCCACATTCCCCTGCGGGCCGGTAATCGGACTTGTCACGATCCCTTCGATGTCCCAGCCAAGTTCTTCCAACCATTCGCGAACCTCGCCGCATACCCGCTCGTGCAGGGCCGGGTCGCGGACCACGCCGCCTTTGCCGACCTCGCCTTTCTCGACTTCGAATTGCGGTTTGATAAGTGCTACCAGCTGGCACTGCTGTGCAGCCAGTTGGAGAGGCACGTCGAGAACCTTGGCCAGCCCGATAAAACTCGCATCGCACACCACCCAGTTGCAATCGCGCGTGATGTGATCGCGGGTCAGGATGCGCGCGCTGGTCTGTTCGAGTACGGTGACGCGTTCGTCCTGACGCAGCTTCCACGCAAGCTGGTTCGTCCCGCTATCGACGGCGAAGACATGGCTGGCCCCGCCCTGCAGCAACACATCGGTGAAGCCGCCCGTCGAAGAACCGACATCCATCGCCATCGCGCCGCTCGGGTCCAGCCCGAAATGCTCGATCGCATGCGCAAGCTTGATCCCGCCCCGGCTAACCCAGGGATGGTCGCGCCCGCGCACTTCGAGCGGGGCGTCCTCGGCAATCTGCTGGCCGGGCTTGGCGACCTTTTCTTCGCCCGCGAACACCACGCCCGCCATCACCAGCGCCTGCGCGCGGGTGCGGCTTTCGGCGAGTTCACGCTCGACCAGAAGGTGGTCCACACGTTTCTTTTTGGATTTCGATGGCTTGGTCATGGACCCAAATGCCGTTAGCGCGCATTTAGAGAGCATGAAAGCCGTCTACCTACACGCCGCCGGCGCAATCGCGCTTACCTTCGGACTTGCCGCCTGTGTTCCGCAGGCCGAACCGCCCGCGCCAGCGCCGCCACCGGTGCAGCGTCCCGCTCCGACGCCTGCTCCGCCTCCTCCACCGCCGGTGCAGGAACCAGTCTACGACAACTATCTCGACGCGCCGCAGACGCCGGGAACCTGGCTCTACGAGAGCGTCGATGGTGGCAGCATCGCGCGGTTCGGGACCCAGGGAGACACCGTGTTCGCCATCGGCTGCATGGCCAATTCGAGAAGCGTGTTGTTGATGCGCGAAGGCGCGAACAATCTCGATCAGGCGCTGATGACGGTGCGGACCGAGACGACGACGCGCGCGCTCGATGCGCGGGGCAATCAGGATCGCGACGCGGTCAGCGTTGCCCTGCCCGCCAATGATCGCCTGCTCGACGCAATGGCGATCACGAAGGGCCGCTTTGCCATCGGGGTCGAAGGCACACGCACGCTGTACCTGCCCGCATGGGTCGAGGTGAGCCGGGTGATCGAGGACTGCCGATAAGACGCGGATGGAGGTGCCTGCGCAGGGCGCAGACTCCGATTCCATACGTTAATATCCACAGCTTCTCGACAGGCCGTGCACAGCCCTGTCCGCGAAAATGTCCCGGAATCGAAAAACGCCCGAGGTTTCCCTCCGGCGTTCTGGCTTGCGTCTTTAGCGCAACGGCGGTCGAGTATGACGTGGGAAAAGTATTATTCAAGTCTTGTGTTCTGCCTGCGAACGACTCAAATATGTGCGTGAGGCCAGCGGCGAACGCGGCTCTCGGCCCCCGGTGATACGGTCTGGGTCTTGGCTTACAAGCGCGAAAGGAGGTGATCCGATGTCTCATGGTTCAGTAGAGAGGTCGGCAAGTTTCCGCGCGAGGTATATTCGGTGATCTAGACGCCGAGTAAGACTTCGTGAGCGGCGCTTACCGCCGCTGACCATGCAAAGGGCAGTTCCCCGACGGGCGGAGCTGCCCTTTACATTTGCACGCTTGTATTTCGAAGGCGCCTCCGCGCCTTCGTCCTCGCCAGACGGCCTTGCGGCTACGTGCGCAGCCGTTCTCCGGTGCACTTCCAATATCCTTGCTCTTGGTTCGCGCCCACATTATCCGCTCTCGCATGAATTTCGAGACGATCCCCCACCCTTCGCCCACGCCTGCCGACGAGCGCGAGGCCGCCATCGCCGATCCCGGTTTTGGGAAGGTCTTCACCGACCACATGGTCACGATCGATTATGACGAGGACAAAGGCGGCTGGCACAATGCGCGCATCGGCCCGCGCGAACCCATCGCACTCGATCCGGCGGCGAGCGTGCTGCACTATGCGCAGGAAATCTTCGAGGGGATGAAGGCCTACAAGCATCCCGACGGATCGCTCGCGCTGTTCCGGCCCGAAGCCAATGCCCGCCGCTTCAACGAAAGCGCCAGGCGCATGGCGATGCCCGAGATACCCGAGGACCTGTTCCTCGACGCGGTCAAGCTGGCGGTGAAAACCGACGCCGACTGGATGCCCCCGGTCGAGGGCGGCTCGCTCTATATCCGCCCCTTCATGTTCGCATCCGAAGCCTTCCTCGGCGTGCGTCCGGCGAAACAGTACAAGTTCGTCGTGATCCTCGTATCCAGCGGCAACTACTTCAAAGGCGGCGTGAACCCGGTGAAGATCTGGGTCTCGCAGGATTACGTGCGCGCAGCCCCCGGCGGCACCGGCGCGGCCAAGACCGGCGGCAATTACGCCGCTTCGCTGGTGCCTCAGGCCGAGGCTATCGAGCATGGCTGTGACCAGGTCGTGTTCCTCGACGCGGTCGAGAAGAAGTGGATCGAGGAGCTGGGCGGCATGAACCTGTTCTTCGTGCGCAAGGACGGCAGCGTCATCACCCCGCCGCTGACCGGCACGATCCTCCCCGGCATCACCCGCGACAGCCTGATCGCGATGCTGACCGAGGAAGGGCTGGAAGTGCGCGAGGAGCCGTACTCCATCGCCCAATGGCGCGAGGAAGCCGAAAGCGGCGAATTGCTCGAGACACTGGCCTGCGGCACCGCCGCGGTCGTCACCCCCGTCGGCACCGTCGCCTCTCCCGCCGGCGAGTTCACCATCGGCACCGGCGGCATCGACCAGATGGCGCAGAAAATGCGCGAGAAGCTGACCGGCGTGCAAAACGGCGCGGTTGAGGATCGGCATGGATGGGTGGTGCGGGTTTGAGAGATCCGTTTTCCCCTGCATTCCGGTCTCCATTCCGACAGTTGATTCCGTTCTATGCTGCCATGACGATCATCGCAGCCATTGTTGGATGGTGGGCGTGGGACTCATGGAAAGCCGATCAAATCTCCCCCGAATGGGAGAAGGCCCAGATTCTTCGATTCAATGGGGACGGGATGAGGGGTTCCGCAGTGTGGGTTAAGACTGAAGACGGCTTAACTCACCGTATCCTCGTGGCCCGAAAAGATCTCAGCGGCTGTATAGTCGGGTCCGCAATCCGATTGGAACGTCGTGGAGAGCGACTAGACATCGCTAGACCGGCCTGTGGAACAATCTGAGCCGGAAATGACCGCCGCAATTCAAGTCGCCGCGCTCTACCGCTTCACGCCCTTCCCCGACCCCGCAACCCTGCGTGAGCCGTTGCTATCCGCGTGCGAAGAGGTCGGGGTCAAGGGCACACTCCTGCTCGCGAACGAAGGCATCAACGGCACCATCGCGGGCACCGACAACGCCATCGCCGCCGTCCTCGACCATATCCGCGCGCTGCCCGGATGCGCCGATACCGAGGTCAAGTTCTCGCACGCGCCCGAGATGCCGTTTCACCGTATGAAGGTGCGATTGAAGCGCGAGATCGTCACCATGGGCGAACCCGACATCGACCCGACGGCCAGCGTCGGGCGCTACGTCGATCCGCAGGACTGGAACGCGCTCATCTCCGATCCCGACACAATCGTCATCGACACGCGCAACGATTACGAGGTCGCGGTTGGCACGTTCGAAGGCGCTGTCGATCCGGCCACCCAATCCTTCCGCGACTTTCCCAAGTGGTTTCGCGAACACCGCGAGGACCTGCTCGAAGGCAAGAAGAAGGTCGCGATGTTCTGCACCGGGGGCATACGCTGCGAGAAATCGACCAGCTTCCTGCGCTCCGAAGGGATCGAGGACGTGTTCCACCTCAAGGGCGGCATCCTCAAATATCTGGAGGAAGTGCCGAAGGAAGAGAGCAAATGGCAGGGCGATTGCTTCGTCTTCGATGAACGCGTGACCGTCCGCCACGGCCTCGAAACCGGTGACTATGGCCTGTGCCGCGCCTGTCGTCGTCCGGTCAGCCTCACCGACCGCGCCAGCCCTGCTTTCGAGGAAGGCGTTTCCTGCCCCGCCTGCTTCGACGAGCGCACCGAGGAACAGCGCGCCCGCTATCGCGAACGCCAGCGACAGGAAGCAATCGCGCAGCAACGCGGAACAACCCATGTGGGCGCGACGTTTCCAGAGGAGAAATGACCCAGGCCCCGATCCTCTATTCCTTCCGCCGCTGCCCCTACGCGATGCGCGGGCGCATGGCCTTGTGGGTCGCGGGCGAGACGGTGGAACTGCGCGAGGTCAAGCTGTCGGACAAGCCGCCCGAACTGGTCGAGGCCAGCGCCAAGGCGACCGTTCCGGTGCTCGTGACGCCCGATCGCGTGGTCGACGAGAGCCTTGCCGTGATGCGCTGGGCGCTGGGTCGCAACGATCCCGAAGGCTGGCTCGCTGGCGATGACAACGAGTTGATCGCGCGCAATGACGGGCCGTTCAAACGCGCGCTCGACCGATACAAGTATCCCACGCGCTATCCCGACGAGGCAGGCGGAGACGAAGAGACGTTCCGGCTCGACCACCGCACGCACGGCCTTGCTTTCCTGACCGACCTCGATGAGCGTCTGGGCAGCAGCACCTATCTGTGCGGATCGAACCGCACGCTCGCTGACATCGCGATCTTTCCCTTCATCCGGCAGTTCGCCAACACCGACCGCGATTGGTTCGACGCGCAGGGGCTGCCGCACCTGCAGGAATGGCTCGAAACCCACCTGTCGAGCGACCTTTTCAAGGCCATCATGCCAAAGTTCGACCCATGGAAATCGGGCGACGAACCGATCTTTTTCGGCCCGGGTGACCCTACGTAACCTCAAATTTACCAGCAGCACCGTATTCGTCCCCGCATGGAGACGGATCGAATCATCAACGCTCGACTGATCGAGGATCGCTGCGAGCTGCATTACGAGTGTGGCGGACTGTGGAGCGTCGACACTATCGACGAGATGTTCGAGGTATTGGGGCGCACTACGGTTCCGCTGCTCAAGGCGGGTAAACCGATCTACGCGCTGGGCGACTTCAGCCGCGCGCTGCCCCAGGACCGGGCCACGGCGGCGAAAATCGCCGACCACCTGCAAGCCGCCGCGAAAGTGGGGTTCAAGCGCAGCGCAATCGTCAACGCCTCTGCACTGTTCAAGATGCAGTACCGGCGCGTTGCCAGCGGCATCGATGTGGAGTTCTTCGACAATCGTGCCGACGCACTCGCATGGCTGCGCGAGCCGCGCGAAAACGCTGCTGCCTAACCGTTCAACGCATCCCGAAACGCATCGATAAGCCAGCTCGTCGCCGGTCCCAATCGTGAATCGCGCCGCCACAGGGCCTGGAGCTTGTAATTTGCGCCGGGCTTTTCGGGCAAATCGAGTTCGACCAGCCGACCGGCCTCCAGATCGGCCGCGACCATTGCGCGCGGCATATTTCCCCAGCCCAGCCCTTCGCGCAGCAGCGAATGCTTCGCCCCGAGATCGCCCAGCCGCCATGTCAGCGGGCTGAGCACCGAAAATTCGCGGCCCTCCGTGCGGTTCGAGCGATCCGACAGGACCAGCTGGAGATGCTTGCGGCTCTCGCCCGGAGCGATGCCGCTCTGCGACAGCGGGTGCGCGGGCGCGGCGACCGGGATCAGGTCAACGCTGCCGACCGCCTGCCGCTCCAGCAGTGGATCTTCGCCGATGATCGGGCCGCCAATCGCCAGTTGCGCCTGTTCGTCGATCAGGCAGGTGACGACCGCGCCCAACCCTTCGACCCGCAGGCGCAGCGCCACGGTGGGAAAAAGCTCGCGAAAATCGGCAAGGACCCGCGCGGTCACTTCGCCGGGAAGCATCACATCGACCACGAGGCCGAGATGGCTTTCCAGCCCGGCATGGAGCGAACGGGTCTTGGCGAGCAGCGCATCGACCGCGTCGGCAACATTGCGCGCTTCGGCTAGCAGTCCTTCGCCCGCTTCGGTCAGGACCGGTTTGCGCGATCCTTCGCGTTCGAACAGGGTGACGGCCAGCTGAGCCTCAAGCTGAGCGATGCCATAGGAGATCGCGGAGACAGCGCGGTTCATGCGCCGCGCCGCCCCGCCAAAGCTGCCCGCCTCGACCACTTCGAGGAAGATGCGCAACTGGTCGAGACTGGGGTCGCCGAGCTTCATTCGATTTTGTTCGAATAATCCGAACATCTTTGCAAGTTTTATCGCACTTATCCAATCGAACAAACCCGCCTATCTCTCGTTTCAAGAGAGCGATCCGCTCGAATACGAACAGGAGATACGCCATGATCGAACTGCGTCCCTTCGACAGCCTCGGCGCCGCCAACCACGGCTGGCTCGATGCGCATCACCACTTTTCCTTTGCCAACTACCATGATCCTTCGCGGGTTCACTGGGGCAGCCTTCGCGTCTGGAACGACGACAGGATCCAGCCGGGCACCGGCTTCCCGACCCACCCGCACCAGGACATGGAAATCATCACCTATGTCCGCACAGGGGCAATCACCCACCGCGATTCGATGGGCAATGAGGGCCGCACCGAAGCGGGCGATGTGCAGGTGATGAGCGCGGGCACAGGCGTGCAGCATTCGGAATACAACCTCGAAGACGAGGCGACCACGCTGTTCCAGATCTGGATAATTCCCGACAAGCGCGGCGGCGAGCCAAGCTGGGGCGCGAAGCAGTTCCCCAGGGGTGAGCGCGCCGGCGCCTTTGTCCCGCTCGCCAGCGGTGCAGCGAATGACGACGATGCCCTGCCCATCCGCACCGATGCCCGCGTGCTGGGTGCGACGATCCGCGCAGGCGAAAGCGTGACCTACACGCCATCGAGCGCAGACCGGCACCTCTACCTCGTCCCCGCCACCGGCAAGGTGCGGATCGACGACGTGGAAGCCAACGCCCGCGACGGCGTCGCCATCACCAAGCTCGCCGAGGTGACGATTACCGCCCTCGAAGACAGCGAAGTCGTGCTCGTCGACGCTGCCTGACCCAGTCCCCCCGGGGCCGACCGATCCCCCCTCCCTCCGGTCGGCCCCACCCCCTCTTCTTGCGCCAAAGGAAACCCATCATGAGCCACATCCTCCACGTCACCGCCAGCATTCGCGGCGAGGAAAGCATTTCGAACCGGCTCGGCAAGACACTTGTCGAAGGCCTCGCCGCAAAGTCGGGCGCAAGCGTCACCCGCCGCGACCTCTCGGCGAACGATGTCCCCTATGTGAGCGACGAAAGGTTCGCCGCGAACCTGACCGCTCCGGACGAGCGCAACCCAGAACAAGCTGAATTGGCCGCCTTCGCCGACACGCTGATCGAGGAATTGCAGGCAGCCGACACCATCGTCGTCAGTTCACCGGTCTACAATTTCGCGATGCCCGCGACTGTAAAGGCGTGGGCCGACCTCGTCGCGCGCGTGGGCACGACCTTCAGGTATACAGAGAACGGCCCCGAGGGCCTGCTGACCGGCAAGAAGGCCTATATCACGATGGCGAGCGGCGGCACGCCGCGCGGGGCCGACTTCGATTTCATGTCGCGCTGGCTGGAGTTCTTCCTCGGCTTCCTCGGCTTGGAAGTGGTCGAGACGATTGCTGCCGACGGAATCCAGGGCGTCGACGCGGACGAGAAGATCGCGGCAGCCAAGGCGCGTGTGGCTGAAATTGCAGGCTGAGCCTGATTGATCGAGAGAAGGCCGGGGCATCGACATGACGCCCCGGCCTTCTCGCATTCAGTTGAAAGCCATCGCCGCTTCGGTCTGCTTGGCATAGTATTCGGGTCGGCGCGGGAACCGGACCACAAGCAGCAGCGCCAAGGCAATCGCCAAGCCAGCCCCGACCATCAGGAAGATGGACGGAAGACCACCCGTCGCCCCGGTCTGCCCCAGTAAGAAGGCGCCGAAGGAAATACCGAAATTGGAAATCGCCATGTAGATCGTGAATTGCGTGGCGGCGACCTTGGCATCGCACAGCCGCATGGAGATCGGCAACAGGGCCACCGTCAGCAACATGTCGAGTGGTATCCAGAAATAGACGAAGGCGATGAAGAGCGGCGAGGAGCTCCAGTAGCCTACGCCCAGATACATCACGGCGCACATCGCCAGGCCCAGCACCAGCCACATGATCCCGATCCGCTTGGCTCCGAAACGATCACCGAGCCAGCCGCCAAGCGTGATGCACAGAACCCCGGCGAGAAGACCCGCGGTTGCTGTCAATGTCGAGATTTCCGATGTGTCCCAGCCCACGTAATTCGCCCCGATCAGAGGGGTCGCACCGGTGAAGCCCCCGTACAGGATCCCCCGACCGAACAGCACCGGGAACCACAGGAGGCTGACCAGCTTCGTGAGCGATCCGAAGGTCGACTTGAGCAGCGGCCACCACGCATCCAGCTGGATTGCCAGATTGCGCTCATGCGCCACGCCCTTGCTCCACGGCGCGCGCCGCTCGCCTTCGCGTTCGCGAAAGGCGAGGATGTAGAGGCACAAGACGCCAATGATCGCCGCAACGCACAGGAAGGCGGCGGGCGCGCCGAAATCCTCGATCACGAAGCCGGTAATGGCGGTCGCGGTGGCGATGCCGATCGATTGCCCGCCGAACATCATGCCGCTTCCGCGTGCGCGCTCGTCTTCGGTCATGATGTCGACCGCCAGACCATCCACGCCGACGTCCTGGAAGGTCGTGGCCATGTTCACCGCAAAGCCGATCCCGCCGAGGAAAGCGACATCGGAAACCTCGGGGTTGATGATCGCTGCCATGACCAGCAGCGCAATCATCGCGATCTGCGCGCCCAGTATCCAGACCCGCCGGCGTCCCATCGCGAGGAAGGTGTACCGATCCATCAGGAAGCCGTTCACCAGCTTCAGCGACCATGGCAGCGCCGTAAGCGCTGCGACAGACCCGACATCGGCAGCGGATGCGCCGTTCACCGCCATCCATGCAGGGATCGCAAACCAGAACAGCCCGATCGGCATGCCCTGCCCGACATACAGGATGAAAAGCGTAAAAAGCCTGAGCGGTCGCGACCGCTCGAGGATAAGTCCGTCGGTATGTGCTGCGTGCGCCATCGCTCTTCCCCCCCGGGAATTGCGACCCTGTATGAGAGGCTACGCCAATTCAGGGATTAGGCAAGCTCGCTTGCAATTCCGCAACCCAGACATCGGCGACCGCATCGCTTGGCGCACGCCAGTCGCCGCGCGGTGACAGCGCGCCGTGCGAGGAAACCTTGGGGCCGTTGGGAAGCGCGCTGCGTTTGAATTGCGAGAAACCGAAGAAGCGCTTGAGGAACTTCTCCAGCCATTGGGCAATTTCCGCCAGATCGTATTCGTTCTTGCGATGCTCGGGAAATCCGGCGGGCCATTGGCCTGCGCTGGCGTCCTTCCATGCGTGCCAGGCGAGGAAAGCGATCTTGCCGGGACGCTGTCCGTACCGGATGCAGTGGTGCAGGAAGAAGTCGTTGAGCTCGTAAGGTCCGATCTTCGCCTCGGTGTCCTGGATCGCTCCGTCCTCCCCTGCAGGCACCAGTTCGGGCGAGATGACCGTGTCGTACACGCTCATCAGAACCTCGCTGGCCTGCGGCAGGAACTGCTCGGTCTCCACCGTCCAGCGGATCAGGTAGCGGATCAGCGTCTTGGGCACGCCCGAATTTACGCCGTAATGGCTCATCTGGTCGCCCACGCCATAGGTGCACCAGCCCAGAGCCAGTTCGGAAAGGTCGCCCGTGCCGATCACGAAGCCGTCGTGCTGGCCTGCGAGACGGAAAAGATAATCGGTGCGCAGGCCCGCCTGCACGTTCTCGAACGTCACGTCGTAGACCGGCTTACCTTCGCTGAACGGGTGGCCCATATCTTCAAGCATCCGGTTCGCGGCGGGCTTTATGTCGATCTCCTCGGCGGTGATGCCGAAGGCTTCCATCAACTTCCACGCATTTCCCTTCGTATCATCCGAAGTGCCGAAACCGGGCATGGTGTAGCCGCGAATGGTGGTGCGCGGCAGGTCGAGACGGTCGCAGGCCTTGCTCGCGACGATCAGCGCATGGGTGCTGTCGAGCCCGCCCGAAATGCCGATCACAAGGCTCTTTGCGTTGGTCGCCTGGATACGCCGCATCAGCGCGTCGACCTGGATGTTGAAAGCCTCGTAACAATCCTCGTCGAGCGTCTTGGCGTTGCTCGGCACGAAGGGGAAGCGGCGCACCGGGCGCTCCAGCCCGATATCGCCCACGGCGTAATCGTGCTCGAACACGATGCGGCGGTAGGTGTCCTCGGGCCGTCCATGCGCCTCTGCAGCGTCGGCAAAGGTCTGGTTGCGCATCCGTTCGCCCGCGATGCGGTCGGTATCGAGGTCGGTCACGCACAATTCCGCGCCGAGATCGAAGCGCACGCTTTCGGCCAGCAGGGTGCCCAGTTCGTAGATCACGCCCTGCCCGTCCCATGCGAGGTCGGTGGTGCTCTCCCCGTGGCCGCTCGCCGAATAGACATAGGCGCAGATCGCGCGCGAACTCATCGAGCGGCAGTGCAGGTGCCGGTCGTCCGCGCGTCCGATGGTGATGGGTGAGGCTGACAGGTTGCACAGGATAAGCGCGCCAGCGAGCGCCGCCATCGTGCCCGGCGGATTGGGTGCCCAGTAATCCTCGCAGATCTCGACGCCGAAGGTGAAGCCGGGCAGGTTTGCGGCGGCAAAGACGAGGTCCGTGCCGAACGGGACTTCCTCCCCGTTCAAGCCGATCCACAGATCCTGACATCCGCGGCCATGCGCGAAGTACCGCTTCTCGTAGAATTCGCGGTAATTGGGCAGGTAGCTCTTGGGAATCACGCCAAGGACTTCGCCGCGCGCGATAACGATCGCGCAGTTGTAGATCTTTGCATTCCGGCGAAGCGCCGCACCCACCACAAGCACCGGGGACAAATCGCGGCTTTCCTCCGCGATGGTGGCGATTGCCGCCTCACTCGCATCGAGCAGCGCGTTCTGCAGGTGCAGGTCGTCCACGGCGTAGGACGTTACGCACAATTCGGGATAGACGACGAGGTCGACATTGCTCTCATGCGCCTTACGCGCCTCCGACAACACGCCTTCGGTGTTATAGGCGACATCGGCGGTGCGGCAGCGAGGCGTTGCGGTCGCGACGCGTACGAGACCGTGCTCGTGCATGTCGTAAAAGGGGTGATCGGTCGTTTTCGCCATGTCGCGTGTGCCCTGATGCGGTTGTAGGAACCGGCATCACGCCTAGCCGCTTGCGGTCAGGCCAGCAATGGCGGGCGTTTACGCGATCATTCAGCCTTTTCGAGGGAGCGCAGTTCCAGCCGGTATCCGCGCTTATCATCCGTGACCGAGTGCTCGGCACGAGCCTGTGAGGCGAAGGCTTCCAGGAGGCTTGCGCCCAGCCCGCCATCCGGGTCGCCTTTTTCCAGCGCGGCGCCGATACCGTTGTCCTCGATTACCAGGGACCAGCTGTCGTCCGTGACATGAAACGAGATCACGACGGTCCCGGGCGCACCTTCGGGGAATGCGTATTTGGCAGCATTGGACAGCCCTTCGTTGAGGAACAGCCCGATAGCCACTCCCACTTCGCGCGGCAGG
The DNA here is from genome assembly GCA_947494705.1 of uncultured Erythrobacter sp. GTDB lineage: Bacteria > Pseudomonadota > Alphaproteobacteria > Sphingomonadales > Sphingomonadaceae > Erythrobacter. Next base: position 450,616 of record CANLVN010000003.1, on the reverse strand, counting down.
TCGATCTCCTCGATCTCGCTCAGCACCTTGATATTGCCAGGGAAGGCTGCGCGCTGAATCCGACTGACGAGCAGTTCGAGATAGGGCTTCATCGCCACCTCGCTGCCTTCCTCCTGCTCCATCGCAAGGCTCGAATAGGCATCGGCAAAGGTGCGCACCCGGTTCGCGGCATCCGAAAGCGGCGCATCGAGTTCGGGATTGGACAGACGGCGCTTCTGGATTTCGATCAGGCTTGCGACCAGCGCGAAGTTGTTCTTCGTGCGATGCTCAAGCTCTCCCAGCAGCGTCAGGCGGCGATCGGCAGCCTCGCGGATTTCGGCCATCGTGCTGTGCGCGGCATTGCGAAATGCCTCGGCGAATATGATCACGATCAGGCAGGCCGAGCCGTTGATGAGGACACGGGCCGGATCGGTCGGGTTGCTGAACTGAAACGAGCCCGTGACCGGCAGGACCAGCCACCATGCCCAGATGAAGGCCACGACGAGCGACGCCAGACCGGCGCGCCAGTGGCCATAGAGGGTGGCCAACATGACCGTGGGATAGACCAGAGCGAACGGCCCGCTTTCGGGCGCCCACAGATTGATGAGAGAGCGCAGGCCGATCATCGCGAAAGCGCATACGACGCCGAACACGATCTGCGCCGACACTTTTGCCCAGCCGGAAAGAAACGGCCGACTGACGTCGAATTGCGCGAGGCGCTGCATATTGAACCGCATTTGCGACTTCCAGAGGGATCGGTCAGCGCGTTTCAACTAGAGGTGCAAACCGAATCATCTGACGATGCCAGCGGGAATATACACGCCTCAAAGTGAACCTGCGCTACAAAACTGTTTGATAAAGCGAAAGAAGACCAGCGGGCGTTGCCGAGTGTCGCAGAAACGCTGCGCTAGGCGGCGATCAGCTCGGCTGCAGGCGGGCTGTCTTTCAGCAATTCGAGCAATCCGCGTTCTTCGCGGGTCAGCCAGCGCGTGGCACGCGGCAATTTCAGCCCTTCGCGCCACCCCTCCTGGCCTTCGACCCGTTCAACGACAGCAGGGTGGATATAGCTCTTGCGCGCAATCGCCGGGGTGTTGCCGAGATGTTGGGACACTTTCTCGAGCAATGCACGGATCGGCACGTGGCCGTCACCGGATGCCAGTTCCCCGAACGCAATCACGCTCGCATGGTAGGTGCGGAAATGCTTGGCGGTGAAATCGCCGCCCATCGTTTCGCGCAGGTATGCGTTGACCTCGTCGGAAGTGACAGGATGTGTCGCGCCATCCTCATCCTCGTATCGGAAGAGATGGTTGTCCCCGCTTTCGCGCGGCAGGTCCTTCATCCGGCGTACTGCGCGCGCAAGACGCGGGTCGTCGAGATGGACGTCGCGTTCGCGCCCGCCCTTGCCCACGAAATGAAGGCTGATCCCGCGCGTACGCACCTCGGCATGATCGCGGCGCAGGGTTGTCGCGCCGTAGCTTTCATTGGTCGTCGCGTAATGCTCGTTGCCGATCCGGATCGCCGACAGGTCCAGCAAGCGCACGACGCAGGCGATGGCGCGCGTTTCGGTCAGGCTGCGCTGCGACAGGTCTTCATCCACTCGCGCTCGGACCAATGGCAGGAGGTTGCCGAAAGCCGCGCATTTGTCGAATTTGTCGCCTTCGCGCATCCGCCTAAAATCAGGGTGATAACGATATTGCTTGCGCCCGGCATCGTCGTAGCCGGTGGCGAGGATATGGCCGTTTTCCGCGGGGCAGAACCACGCATCGCGATAGGCTGGTGGAAAAGCGATGGCGTTCAGGCGATCGCGTTCTGCCCGTTCGCGGATAAGCTCGCCATCGGGCGAGTAATATGCCCAGCCCGTTCCGGCGCCCTTGCGGGTGATGCCGGGCAGGCTGTCATCGATATAGATGATCTTTTCCATGCCATAGCAAATGCGCCAACACCGCAGTGTGTTCCGCCTTGCGGTCGTTCCTTAGGCACGCCACTTGTCTGGCCAAGGGTCACCGACTTTGCATACGATCCCTTCGCAAGGAGCCAAGACATGTCCGATCCAACCTACACCCCGCCGAAAGTCTGGACGCACGACGCCGAGAACGGCGGCAGGTTCGCCAACATCAACCGCCCCACCGCAGGCGCGCGCGAAGACAAGGATCTACCGCGCGGCGACAACCCGTTCCAGCTGCATTCGCTCGCCACGCCCAACGGGGTGAAGGTGGGCATCATGCTCGAAGAATTGCTGGAGGCCGGACATTCGGGCGCGCAATACGATGCCTACACGGTCAATATCGGCGAAGGCGAGCAGTTCACCAGCGGCTTTGTCGACATCAATCCCAATTCGAAGATCCCCGCGCTGATCGATGCGAGCGGCGACAAGGATATCCGCATCTTCGAAAGCGGCGCGATCCTCGTCTACCTCGCCGAAAAGTTCGGCGCGTTCCTCCCCACCGATCCCGCTGGCCGCGCCGAAACGCTTAGCTGGGTGTTCTGGCAGGTCGGAACCGGGCCGTTCATCGGCGGCGGGTTCGGCCATTTCTACGCCTACGCGCCCGAGAAATACGAATACCCGATCAATCGCTATGCGATGGAGGCGAAGCGCATTTTCGACGTCGCCGACAAGCGGTTGAGCCAGACTCGCTATCTTGGCGGTGACGAATACACCATCGCGGATATTGCCAACTTCCCGTGGCTCGCGCCATTCGTCGCCGGCACGATCTACAACGACGCGAAGACCTTCCTCTCGATCGACGAATACGAGAACGTGGCCCGCTGGGCACGCGAGATCGCACAGCGTCCCGGCGTGAGGCGCGGACGGCTCGTCAACAAGGTGTGGGGCGACGAGGACCAGCAATTGCGCGAACGCCACTCGAGCAGCGATTTCGACGGGCTGAACCTCGACTTCACCTTCTGACCTGCCGCGAAGGGCAATAAGGGGCTGGTAGTTCGCCAACTACCGGCCCATTGTCCCTTGGTGAGAGGGAACCCGAATTGAGCGGCGCTGCGCCCGATACAATCCGCCTGCGCGAAAAGCTCGGCTATGGGATCGGCGACCTGCCGTCGGGGCTGTATCTCAACTTTTTCGCCGCCTACCTCCTGTATTTCTTCGTCGATCTTGGCGGCGTTGCTCCGGCGGCGATGGCGTTGATGCTGTTCCTGAGCCGCGTGTTCGACGCAGTGACCGATCCGGTTATGGGGCTGCTGGCCGACCGCACCCGCACGCGATGGGGGCGATATCGGCCGTACCTGCTGCTGGGAGCGCTGCCGTTCGGTATCACCGGCTTTGCCATCTTCGCCGCACCCGCCCTGTCGCCCACCATCTCGCCCGGCTGGCTGCTGGTGTGGGCCTATGTAACCTACGGGCTGACTATGCTGGCTTTCACGGCGGTCAACGTTCCCTATTCCGGGCTGCTCGGCGTCATCTCGTCCTCGACCAAAGAGCGCGCCAACGTCACCGCCTACCGCATGTTCTTCACCGGTTTGGCGGGGATCATGGTCGGCGTACTGGCAACGACGCTGGTGCGAGAAATGGGCGGCGCTGACGAGGCGACCGGGATCATGCTGACCATGGGCGTCTTCGCGGTGATTTCGGTGCTGTGCTATCTCACCACCTTCGCCACCACGCGTGAGCGCATTCCGCCCAGCCCGGTCAACGGCTCGATCGGCGGAGATTTGCGACAGCTGGCACGCACCGGAGCATGGATCGCAGTTGCGGTATCCTCGGTGTTCGGCGTTCTCTCGATCGCAAGCCGCGCGGCCAGTGCACGGTTCTATTTCAAATATGTCGTGGGCGACGATGGCTTGCCGGTGTTCCTGTTTCTGGACCGATTCGGCCTGTTTCTCACCGCGCTGGCCCTTGGCCAGGTGAGCGGCGTCGTGATCGGCTTCTGGCTCCAGCGCCGTTTCGAAAAAGCGCATCTGGTAATCGCCGGGGGCTGCCTGATGGCTCTCGGCATCGCGGCGTTCTGGTTGATGCCGCTCGACGCGGTCTGGCCTCAGACGCTGGCGCAATATGGCGTGGGGATCGGCTTCGGCTTCCTGCTGGTGCTGGCCTTCTCGATGTTCACCGATATCGCGCAATTTATCGACTGGAAGTCCGGTCGGCAGATGACCGCGCTGACAATCGCGGCTGCGGTGTTTGCGATCAAGGTCGGCGGAGGTCTGGGCAGCGCGATGCCGGGCCTGGTGCTCGAAATGACCGGGTTCGTCCCCGGTGGTGAGCAGAGCCCGGCGGCGCTGGCAGGTATCGACTTCGCCTTTGCGGTCGTCCCCGCGCTTGCCCTGATACCGGGGGGCGCAGCGATGCTGTTCTACCGCCTCGACCACGCCACGATCGCCCAAGCCGAGCGTGAACTCGAATTGCGCCGAGCCGAGGGTGAAACTAGCGCGCAATAGGCCTTCACATTTGCGAGCGGGGCGCTATATCCGCGCCTCCTGCTGGGGTGTAGCCAAGTGGTAAGGCATCGGTTTTTGGTACCGACATTCGCAGGTTCGATCCCTGCCACCCCAGCCAACTAGCCTCACCTCACCTTCGAAGCGATCCCGACTGCTTCTTGCGCAAGGGCGGTGATTTTCGCGTAATCTCCCGCCTTCACCGCGTCTGCGGGGGTCAGCCAGCTGCCGCCGCAGGCCAGCACGCTGGGCAAGGCGAGATAATCTGCGAGATTGCTCGCCGATACGCCACCGGTCGGCATGAAGCGCATTTCGCCGAACACGCTGGACAGCGCCTTGAGCATCGGCACCCCGCCCGCAAGGCTGGCGGGAAAGAACTTCACTTCGCGCAGGCCCAGCGCATAGGCGCGCTGCACTTCGCCGGCGGTCATGGTGCCGGGATAGACCGGGACCCCTTCGCCGAGGCAATATTCCGCGATCTCGTCGACAAGACCCGGGCATACGATGAACTGCGCGCCGCTCGCCACCACGGACTTTGCCTGGTCGAGCGTCAGCACCGTGCCCGCGCCCACGATCAGGTCCTCGGTCTCGCCAAGGATGGCTTCCATGCCCTTTTGCGCATCGGGGCTGCGAAGCACGACCTCGATAACGCTCAACCCGCCCTCGCCAAGCGCGTTTGCGATCTTCACCGCGCGTTCCGGATCGTTTTCGCCAATCAGGGGGACGACTGGCGCGCTCGCCAGCATTCGAGAAAGAGTTTCGTGCATGCGTGTGGGTGCTCCCGTTGCAGCTTTCGATTTAACCGGGGACGAAAGGCTTGTCGACTATCCGCTCCGCCGCGCCCCCAGCACTTTTTCGGCCAGCGCCCTGCCCGACAGCCACGCCCCTTCGACGCGCGGCGAATGCAGGTAATCGCCGGCAATCCCGATTCCAGCGACCGGGTCATAGCGTGCGGCATCGCCATCGATAGCTTCGGCCATGGCATAGAGCCAGCGATGCGCGGCGAGATGGGTCGGTGTCACCGGATCGATACCGGTCTGCCGAAAGAAGTCGGCGAGCAGCAGCGGCGCGACCTCTTCTTTGGAAAGGTCCAGCACCTCGCGGCTACGCGCGGGAGAAGCGTGGAGCACCCATGTCTCGCCGCCCGACCGGTACGGCTTGGCTGAATTGCGTGCAAACCACGATATCGGAGCTCCATCGTCTCGCGTCGCGTCGGAGTCGATCTCGATACGGGATGTGAACGCCGCCATCACGGCCCAACACGGCTCCGACCTGACGCCTGCCGCGATGGCGGAAAGGTCGGGCGCGGCAGGTTCGAGCAGTTCGCTCGCCTGTTCTGCGGGAATCGCAACCAGCACAATGTCGGCGGTGAAGCGTTCCTCGCCCGTCTCGATCAGCCATTGCTCGCCTTCGTGCGACACAGAAAGCGCGCGTGTGTTCCAGCGCACGTCGAGCGGCTGCGCCATCGCGCGGATCGGTCCATTCATGCCGGGCGTCCCCACCCATGCCTCCTGACCGGCAGCCTTCCACCGGGCAGCGGCGCCGAGCTTTTCCCACTCCGAAACCGCATCCTGAAAATTGGGATCGCGTGCCGTGAAATATTGCGCGCCATGGTCGAACGCGACCGGCTCGCCCGCTATCTCAGCGCGCCGTGCCGCCATGCGCCCGCCGGGGCCGCGACCCTTGTCGAGCAGGCGAATGTTCAGCCCGCTTTCGGCCAATGCGCTGGCGCAGGAAAGGCCCGCCATACCGGCGCCGATGATTACAATGTCGCTGTTTTGTCCGTCCATACCGCCCCAACGCACCGGCGCGGGTCGGGTTTCACGAGGCAAATGTCAGGGGGCGCTGCGGTTAGGCCTCGCTTCGGCCAGCAGCAATGAGAAGCGGCCCTCGTCGTCGACCCACCGCTCGATCGGGTCCCAGCCGCCAGCGAGCAGGAGCATGTTGGAGGTGCGACGATCGAACTTGTGGCTGTTTTCGGTGTGGATGCTCTCACCGGCTTTCATGGTGAAACGCTCGTCCGAAACGGCGAAGTCAATGTCGCGCTGCGCCACCAGATGCATCTCGATCCGTGCGTGCTCGTCGTTCCAGCGTGCCTCGTGCTTTAGCGCATCGACCGGGATGTCACCGCGGAGTTCACGGTTGATGCGGTGCGCGAGGTTCAGGTTGAACTTTGCCGTCGTGCCCGACGCATCGTCATAGGCAGCTTGCAGGGTTTCGGCATCCTTGATGATGTCCATCCCGATCAGCAGCTTCGCGCCCACGCCCAGCGTCTCACGCATGGTCCTGAGCAGGTCGACACCGGTGCGCGCGATCATGTTGCCGATGGTCGAGCCGGGGAAGAAGCCGAGCTTGGGCAGGTCGGCGACTTCGGGGGGCAATTCGACCCGTCGCATGAAATCGGCCTCGACCGGATAAACGGGCAGTCCGGGGAATTTCTCGGCGAGATCGGCGGCCGCTGCACGCAGGAAGTCTCCAGCAATATCGAGCGGCACGTACGCGCTGGGCTCGATCGCTTCGAGCAGCAGCGGTGTCTTTACCGAAGAGCCCGAGCCGAACTCGACCACTGCGCACCCCTTGCCGATCATTTCCGCGAACTCGTCCCCGCGCGCGCTCAGGATCTGCGTTTCGGCGCGTGTCGGATAATATTCGGGAAGCTGGGTTATGTCTTCGAACAGCTGCGACCCCGTATCGTCGTACAGCCAGCGCGCGGGTATCGCCTTCTGTGGCTGTGCCAGTCCGGAGAGCACATCGGCGCGAAAGGCGGTATCGACTCCGCTCTCGTCTCGCTCGACCAGCTGCAAGCCGCTCGTCTTGTTCATCACAGGTCCTTTGCAAGTCGCAGGCCGGTGAACTGCCAGCGCTGGTGCGGGTAGAAGAAATTGCGGTAGGTATCGCGCGAATGGCCGCGCACCGTGGCGCAACTGGCGCCCTTGAGTACCAACTGACCGCTCATGAATTTGCCATTGTATTCGCCCACCGCGCCGGGTGCGGGCTGGAAGCGGGGATAAGGCAGATAGGCCGAACGAGTGAACTGCCAGCAATCGCCGAACAGGTCGCTGCCACCTTTCGGGCACGGCGCACCCGCATTGTCGAGCTGGTTTCCGGCACTTGCATCATGACCTTGCGCAATTGCCTCCCATTCGAACTCCGTCGGCAGTCTCGCCCCTGCCCATGTCGCGTAGGCTTCGGCCTCGAAATAACAAATGTGGGCGACCGGCGCGTCGCCGCGTCGCTCTTGCCAGCCCTGGTGCGTGAATTGCTCGCCTTCGCGCCAGTAGAGCGGAGCACGAACCTCGTTCTCACGCACCCAGGCAAGCCCGTCTGACAGCCACAGCGAAGGCGTCTCGTAACCTCCGTCGGCGACGAACTCTTCCCATTCGCGATTGGTCACCAACCGGTCGGCCAGCGCGAAAGGTTCGAGCATGACACGGTGGCGGGGTCCTTCGTTGTCGAAGGCGAAATGAGACCCTTCATGCCCGATTTTCGCGATGCCACCGGGATGCTCATGCCAGCCCAGTGCCTGCGCCAGCGCAGCTTCGGGCGGCGTATCATTCCACATGGCCGGGCCGAGCGGATTCTGGAACAGCGCGTGCTTGATGTCGGTCAGCAGCAATTCGGTATGCTGCTGCTCATGCGCGATTCCCAGCGCGATGAGCTCGGCGAGTTCCGGGCGGTCCAGCATCGGCTCCATCGCCGCATTGACCGCGCCGCGCCATTCGATGATCTCGGCAAGCGTCGGGCGCGAGAGCATCCCGCGCGCTTCGCGCGCGATCCGTGCACCTTCGGCTTCGTAGTAGGAATTGAAGAGGAACGGCCAAGCCTCGTCATAAAGCGAATAACCCGGCGCATGTTCGCGCAGGACGAAGGTCTCCCAGAACCAGGTCGTGTGCGCCAGGTGCCATTTGGCGGGGCTCGCATCCTCCATCGACTGAAGACACGCATCGGCCTCGTTCAAGGGTTCCGCCAGCGCCTCGGTCAGCGCCCGGGTCGCTTCGAATCTTTCGCTCAGACCGACATCGCCCGTGAGGGCCGCAGTCTTACTGGAGAGGTTGTGCGACATGCTTGATCGCTCCTGCTCGCGTTATCCCGGCGAGCAAGTCCATGGCGCATTCGCGTTGCAAAAGAAAGGCGTGTTTAGCGAGCGTTGCCTCGCCCCCTGCGCAGCGATCAGGCCGCGACGCGTACGCGGTTAAAGCCGAGTTGTTTGGCTTCTCCAAGGGCAAAGTCCGCCCTGCCGAACATGGAAAGAGCGCTGTCGCCTTGCTGCATGCTGGCTATACCCAGGCTGACGGTTACTTCAGGGACCGAGTCAGATGCAGACTTGCTCTTGATGGTATGGCGCAGGCGCTCGATCATCACGCGTGCCTGGCCATGCGTGGTCCCGCGCATGATCCACAGGAAGCCGTGATCACCCATGCGCCCCGCCACATCGGAAGCGCGCAGATGCTGCTGAATGACGCGCGAGATCAGATCGATCACCGCCTCGCCCGTCTCGCCGCCATGGGACGACGCAATGCGAGAGAACCGATCGACTTCGATCATCGCGAGCACCAGCGGTTCGTCATACTCGCGCGCTTTCATGACGAGCATATCGAGCTGGCGCATCGCCTCTCTGCGATCGAGCAGCTGTGCTGCTTCCGCAAGTGAGCGAGCGCTGTTGGTAGGCGCCAGCGCAACGTGTTCGAGCGGCTCCTGCCAGCGGTGATCTGTCGTGTCTCGCATTACCGCAACGACGCGGGCGACAGAGCCATCGCGGCCGCGCAGGTTGCAAGCCTTGAACGTGAGCTTGCGCCGTGTGCCGTCGAAGCTGTTGATCGCGAATTCGAACGAGAAAGTGCCGATGATATCGCGGTGCCTTACCACGTGTGCGACAAGGTCTATCTTGCTGGCGTAGAGCAGGCTTTCGGCGTCGCCCTCCCCAAAGCAGGAATCGCGATCAATGCCGAACAGGCCCTTGAGCCCTTCGGACCATTCCTGCGAGCCCGTTGCGTAGTCGTATTGCCACACACCAACCCCGGCGAGGCTCTCTGCCATGCGCACGGTTCGTAACAGATCGCTCAGTTCCTCGCCGCGTTCACGCGCAAGTCGCGCCGCTCGGCGCACGTCTCGGCGGGCAGCAACTGTGCGGCCGATTGCGTAAAGGGCCACCATTGCCAGCGCGGCGCATAGCAGCGCCAGAATCGGCGAACCGCCCGAGGTCAGAGCAAAATCGCCCGAAGCCTGTTCGAATTCAGTAGGCTTTCGAATGGTTACCGATGTGATTGCAGAAAAGGCCATGACAGTCAGGCACGTAAACCAGGATTGGTTACGCGATGGAGCGGGCGATTACCCGCTCCTCCCCTTAGAGATTTACCTGATTGAGTCCGGCTCGGCCGTTTAACTCAGGATATCATGCCGCGTCTGCAGCGCGGCTCTGGCTCGCTTCGGCGTTGAGCATCTCGGCCAGCGTGAACGCCAGTTCGAGCGATTGCTCGGCATTGAGGCGCGGGTCGCAATGGGTGTGATACCGATCGCCGAGCGCATCGTCGGTGATGGCAACGGCACCGCCGACACATTCGGTCACGTCCTGCCCTGTCATCTCGACATGGATGCCGCCCGGATGGGTTCCCTCGGCGCGGTGGACTGCGAAGAAGCCCTTAACCTCGGCCAGAATGCGGTCGAAGGGCCGCGTCTTGTAGCCACTTTCCGACTTGACGACATTGCCGTGCATCGGGTCGCACGACCACACGACCGGGTGGCCCGAACGCTTCACTGCTCGCACCAGCTTGGGCAGGCCGTCTTCGACCTTGTCATGGCCGAACCGGCTGATCAGCGTGATGCGGCCCGGCTCGCGTGAGGGGTTCAACTCGTCGAGCAGGCGGATGAGCGCATCCGGCTCAAGGCTCGGCCCGCATTTCATGCCAAGCGGATTGCCGATGCCGCGCGCAAATTCGATATGGGCGCTGCCCGGAAAACGGGTGCGGTCGCCGATCCACAGCATGTGCGCGCTCGTCGCGTACCAGTCGCCGGTCAGCGAATCCTGGCGGGTCATCGCCTGTTCGTAGGGCAGCAACAGGCTTTCGTGGCTGGTGTAGAAGCTGGTGCCGTGGAGCTGCGGCACCTTTTCAGGATCCACGCCGCACGCCTCCATGAAATCCAGTGCCTCGCCAATGCGGTCGGCGGTCTGGCTGAACTTCTCGGTCCAGGGCGTGCGGCCCATGAAGTCGAGCGTCCACTGGTGCACCTGACGCAGATTGGCATAGCCACCACCAGCAAAAGCGCGCAGCAGATTGAGCGTTGCCGCAGCCTGGCTGTAAGCGCGCACCATGCGTTGCGGATCGTTGCGGCGCTGCACCGGATCGAAATCGATGCCGTTGATGTTGTCGCCGAAATAGCTCGGCAGTGTCACATCGCCCTGAGTTTCGGTCGCCGAAGAACGCGGCTTGGCAAACTGGCCTGCCATGCGCCCGACCTTCACAACCGGACGCTTGCTGGCGAAGGTCATGACGACCGCCATCTGCAGGATCACGCGGAAGGTGTCGCGAATATTGTTCGGGTGGAACTCGGCAAAGCTTTCCGCGCAGTCGCCGCCCTGAAGCAGGAAGGCATGACCATTGGCCACATCGGCGAGGTCGGATTTCAGCGCGCGGGCCTCACCGGCGAAGACGAGCGGCGGATAGGATGCAAGCGTGGCCTCGGCTTCGGCCAGTTCCGCCGCATCCTCGTAATGCGGCAGATGCCGTGCTTCGTGTTCTTTCCAGCTTTCGGGATTCCAGTTCCGGGCCACGTTACAACTCGTTTCTCTATTAACTTATGTCGGGCGCGCGCCTACGCGCGAGGCTTCTATATGTAAAGCCAAGGCGCATATTGCGACAATTTTATATCACGAAGAGTGTGATCGATCCGTCTACCGCCCCGACATTGCAGGGGCAGGACGAACCGCCGCGCCGGAGCTGCCGGTAGTCGATGGCGCAGATTCCGCCAGCTCCTGTCCTTCCGGGATAACCGCGAGCTTGAGCGGCTGCGTTCCGACGAAATAGCGGTCCGCGAGGAACTGCATCACCTCGGGAGTGGTCTGCGAATAATCGGCCAGGAGCGTCCTCAGCAAAGCGACACGTTGCGGGTCGAAGCTCGCGCCTTCGAGGTTCAGCAGCCAGAACTGGTTGCCGGTCGAAGCGCGACGCACACGCTGGCTCAGCGGTTCTGTGACACGGTTGATCTCGTCAGCGCTCGGCGGGTTTTCGGCAAGGTCGTGCGCGAGGCGGTCGGCCTCGGCGAAGAAGACCGGCACATTCTCCGGCTCGAGCTGCGCCAATGCGATGATCTTGCCTCCGCCATCGATATCTACAGGCCAGTCTGAGAAGGCCTGGGGAGCGTAGCTCGCGCCGAAACGCTCGCGCATGGCTTCGAGGAGACGGTTGCTGAAGATCTCGACGAGGATCTGGAGCTGGCGCGATTCGCGAATGCTCGCCATTCCGCCGCGCGTCGGCCAGGCAATGACCGCCGCTGCCTGGTTGGCATCGCCGCGATGGGTCAGGACGGTCGCTTCGTCGCCCGTGACCGGAAAATCGGGAATACGTTCCGCGACCATCGGGCTGATCGGCTCACGCTCGGGCAACGCGCCGAAGGTCGTGCGCAGTTTCTCGACGATCGCATCGCGATCGAATTCGCCGAACACCAGCACTTCGACCGGGCCCTGACGCAACAGCGGCTCCCACACCTCGCGGAACTGTTCCGGCGTGACCGTGTCGAGCATGTCGGGTGTCGGCGTCGCGAACCGTGGGTCGCGGTCGTTCGTTAGGTATTCGAGGTCTCGGTTGATCACCGCTGCGGGACTTGTCGAATACGTGTTGTAGGCCAGCTTCGCAGCAGCTTTCGCCCGCAGCACCGGGTCGACATCCCAGCGCGGCATACCGAGCTTCGCGGCAAAGAGGTAAAGCTGGTCCTCGACATCGGAGGATCGCGTCTGCGCCGTGAAGGTGAAAACCGCATCGTCGATACCGAAGTCGAAGCCGAGCTTGCGGCCCGTCGCGAGCCTGTCGATTTCGTTCTGGCCAAGATCAGCGAGGCCTGAACCGACAAGTGCGTTCTGACCGAGCGAAGCGTAGACGGCGCTTTCTTCGTCAAAGGCACGATAGCCCGCGCCGAAGCGCACTTTGACCGTCACCCGGCCCGGTTCGGCATCATTCGCCCACAGCAGCGCGCGAACACCATTGTCGAACTCCACCTGCTCGACTTCGAGGATACCCAGCGGACGCTCCTCAACGATCGTTCCGGGCTCACCGATCGGAGGCAATTCGTCGAAGGAAATGGTCTGCGCCGCCAATCGCGCGGTGTCGTCGACCACTGCTTCACTCGCCAGCGCGAGGCCGAGGGCGGCTTCGTCTGCCTCGCCGATGCCCGGCGTCACATAGACGGAACGGACCACATCCCCTTCGAACAGCTTGCGCGTACGGGCGTGGACTTCCGCCGGATTGAGGCGATCCTTCATGCCACGAAACACGTCGAGCACCACTTGCGGTGCGGCAACGGTCTCGCGGATATCGACCGCGTTGACGAGATTGTCGGCAAGCTCGCGGCCCGATTGCACCGTTTCCTGCTCAACCATATTGGCGAAGGCGACGTCGAATTCGGCAGCCTCGCGGTCGATTTCTTCCTGTGTGGGCGGCGTCTCGATCGCATCGGCGATCACGCCGCGTACATCGGCGAGCGCAGCTTTCCAGTCGTTGGATAGCGGGGCAAAGCTGATGAAAGTTGCATCTGTCGAGCGCGACACATCGTCCTGCTGAACCTGCGCATAGAGATAGGAGCCGCCCGCGCGTGCTCGCGTCTCCAGCCTGCGGTTTATGATCGACTGCGCCAACGCGTCGAGCAACAGGCCTTCATTGTAAACGATGGTGTCCTGCACCGGTCGCCAGGGGCGCATGATCGCATAGGTCAGGTTGCGCGGAAGATCGGGTTCTACCGCGACGCCAAGGTCGCCGATGGGCAGCCCGGTTCCAGCCGAGATAGCGGCACCGTCCGGTGCGACCGGGTCGCCGAAATCGGGAGCCACACCCGCTTGCCCGGTCCCTTCCCAATCTCCGAACCATTTCTCTACAAGGCCAGCGAGTATCCTTGGATCGACATCGCCCGCGACCACGATCACGGTGTTTTCGGGACGATACCAGCGGTCATAAAACGCCTGGACGCTCTCGCCAGTCGCCGCAGCCAGAGTTTCTTCTGTGCCGATGGGGTTGCGATTGGCCAGCCGTTGTCCGGCGAAGAAGGTACGACGGGTCAGGTCCGAGACACGCTCCGCCGCGCCGCCGCGTTCGCGCTTTTCGGCGAGAACGATGGGCCGTTCGGTCGCGACATTTTCGTCGCTCAGCACCGGATCGCGAACCATGCCCGACAGCAGTTTGAAGCTCTCGTTCAATTTTTCCGGGCCGATGTCGGGAATGTCGAGCTTGTAGGCGGTGTGGGTCGGGCTGGTCTCGGCATTGGCATCAGCGCCGAAGGTCGCGCCCAGACGCTGCCACGCGGCGATAGCCTCTGCCTGACCGAGATATTTGCTTTCACGGAACAGCAGGTGTTCGAGCAAGTGGGCGTAACCCTGTTCCGAATCCTGCTCGTAAAGCGAGCCTGCATCGATCCGCACGCGCACCGAAATTGCATTGGGCGGTACGCCATTGCGTCGCACGGCATAGCGAAGGCCGTTCTCCATCTCGCCGAACAGCCATTCTTCGTCGACCGGGACGTTGCTGCCCTCGTAGAGCCAAGGCACTTCGCCTTCCGGTGTGACCGCCTGTGGAGCGGGCACATCGGCCATTTCGGTCACTCGCTGCGCGTGAGCAGGCAGGACGCTGAAAGGAGCGGCGATCAGGGAGAGGGCAACTGCGGCCCGGAACATCACTTGCATAAGTGTCTGTATAGGGACGCAAGGCATGAAGGACCAGTGAATGCATCGAAAGCAGTGCTTGCTTGTGCCGCTTCAGCCGCGTCCCTATTTAACGGGCATGTTCATCGAAACCGAAACAACGCCCAACCCGGCCAGCCTCAAATTCCTCCCCGGACGCACCGTCATGCCGTCAGGGACGCGCGAATTTTCCTCGCCAGAAGCCGCTGAAGCAAGCCCGCTTGCGCAGGCGATCTTCGATACCGGCGAGGTCGTGAACGTCTTTTACGGCTGGGACTTCGTCACCGTCACCGCCGCGCCCGGTGTCGACTGGAGCACATTGAAACCGCAGGTCGTCACGATTCTGCTCGACCATTTCGTGTCCGAGGCCCCGTTGTTCGTCGGCGGAAGCGCCGATGGGATCAACGTTCCGCCCGAAGACGCCGAGATGGTGGTCGAGGATAGCGAAGAGGACGCAGAGGTCATCGCCAACATCCAGGAACTGCTTGAAACCCGCGTGCGTCCGGCGGTCGCGGGGGACGGCGGGGACATCGCCTATCGCGGATTCTCCGATGGCGTCGTCTACCTTACCCTGCAGGGTGCCTGTGCGGGCTGCCCGTCGAGCACCGCGACGCTCAAGCACGGAATTGAGAGCTTGCTGAAACATTATGTGCCGCAGGTCGTTGAAGTGAGAGCCGCCTAAAAACCTCTCAACTTCACGGATATTACATGACCCAGCAATTCCACGACAACGTCCTCGACACGCCCGTTCTCGACCAGCTTTTCAACGAAGCACGCACTTATAATGGCTGGCTCGACAAGCCGGTCGCGGATTCGCAGTTGATGGCGATCTGGGACCTGATGAAGATGGGTCCGACCTCGGCCAACATGCAGCCGATCCGCATCGTCTGGGTCAAGTCGCAGGACGAGAAGGACCGGCTCGCGGGTCTCGCGTCGGAAGGCAATCAGGACAAGATCAAGGCCGCGCCGGTTACCGCGATCATTGGCTACGACATCGATTTTCACGAGGAACTGCCATGGCTGTTCCCGCATGCCGATGCAAAGAGCTGGTTCGAGGGTGACGAGGACGCACGGATCAAGAACGCTGCACGCAATTCCGCGCTTCAGGGCGCCTATATGATCATCGCCGCGCGCGCTCTTGGGCTCGATTGCGGTCCGATGTCGGGGGTCGACCTCGACCGGATCACCGAGGTTTTCTTCGCCGATCAGCCGCGCGTGCGGGCCGATTGGGTCTGCTCCATCGGCTATGGCGACAAGGACAGCCTCTTCGAGCGCTCACCCCGCCCCGATTTCGAAAAGTTCACCCGCATCGCCTGATTTGAAGGTCCGACTTGCGACAGCGCGCTGCCTGAGGCAGTGCCGGACGCAAGATGAGGATTCTCGCGATAGAAACGGCCAGCGAAGCCTGTTCGGTCGCCCTGTTCGAGGGGGCCGAACTGCTTTCGCACGATCACCGGGTTCTGGGGCGCGGTCATGCCGAAAGCCTCATTCCGATGATCCAGGCGCTTCCGCAGCAGGGGCGAGCCGACCGCATCGTGGTTTCACTGGGTCCGGGGAGCTTCACGGGCGTCCGCATCGGCATCGCTGCCGCACGAGCATTGGGAGTGGCGTGGCGGGCCGAGGTTCTCGGCTATCCGACGCTGGCTCTCGTCGCTGCTCAGGGCGTACAGCTGGATTCACCCTCCGATGCGCTGACTGTCTGCATGAATGGCGGGCATGGCGAATGGTTCGTGCAGGACTTCGCCGGTGGTCTTGCGCAAGGTGCGGTGCAATCGCTCACTCCCGAAAAAGCGCTTGAGGCCGGTGCGAACCGGGTCATCGTCGGCAATCGCGCGCGCGAACTCGCCGATCTGTTCGACGATGGACGAACAGCGCACTTCGTCCTGCCCGATGCCGCGGCGCTGCATGAGCTGCAGACATCGGCGCTGACCGCCGACCTCTCCCCGGTCTACGGCCGCGCACCGGATGCGACCCCGCAGAAAGTGCGCCCGGCATGAGCACCGCGCCCCCTGCCCCTGCACTAGTCGCCCCCATAATGGAGATAATGGAGGCCGCTTTCGACCCGGCCTATCGCGAGGCCTGGAACCGGCGGCAGGTCAGCGATGCGCTCGTCCTGCCCCAGACCCACGCGCTCGTCATCGGTGAGGACGGAGAGCTGTTCACGGATGATAGCACGCACCGCCCCGCCGGCTTCGTGATAACACGGGGCGCTGTTGACGAGGAGGAATTGCTCTTGATCGCCGTGGCTCCCCAATTCCGCCGCAAGGGCCTCGGCGCGGCACTTATCGAGCGATTGTTCGAACAGGCTCATGCGCGCGGCGTGCGGCGGATATTCCTCGAAATGCGGCGAGGCAATCCAGCAGTCCATCTTTACCGCAAGGCCGGCTTCGAACCCATCGGACATCGTCCAAACTATTACCGACTCGCCAATGGCGACCAAGTCGATGCCATTACTTTCGGTCTGACAATCCCGAAAGACTAAGACTTTAGCCAATATCGCTTTGACCGATTCACACCTACAACAGACGATGAGCGACTTGCCAACGCAGGTTCGCTGCGCCATGCGCGATTGATCGGAAAAATCCGAATCTACAAAAAATACGAGGAACTCATGCAAGACTTGGATATGGAAATGAAAGAGACGCTCATAACGTTGACCAGCGACATTGTTGCCGCACATCTCAGCAACAATAATGTCGATGTTGACGCCGTTCCCGGACTTATCACCAATGTTTATGGTGCACTTTCCGGCCTGGGTGACGAAACCCCGGCGGAAGAAGAACGTCCCGAACCCGCTGTTTCGATCCGCGCTTCGATTAAGCCGGATTACATCGTGTGTCTCGAAGACGGCAAGAAGCTCAAGATGCTCAAGCGGTATCTGCGCACGAATTACGATATGACCCCTGAAGAATACCGCGCGCGCTGGGGCCTGCCTTCCGATTATCCGATGGTCGCGCCGAATTATGCGGAAAAGCGTCGCGATCTCGCGAAGAAGATTGGCCTCGGTCGCAAGCCCGGTTCGGGCCGCGCTGGCAAGAAGACCAAGTAAAACTCCATAAACAGGGTCGCATCGAGTTCTGCTTCCACCGCCCACTATAACGCGGCGGTGGAAGCTGCTTCTCATGCGAACTTGAGCAATGCGTCCTGTCCCGGTAAGGACTTAGATTGAAAGCCGCGCCTGGGCAGTGTCCCGGGCCTATTCGCGGGGACAACAACGCTTGAACCAGAAAATCGACCTTGAACAATTGTGCGCCGAAAAGGGTCTGCGCATTACCGAACAGCGCCGTGTTATCGCGAAGGTGCTCTCGGAAAGCGAAGACCATCCTGACGTGGAGTTGCTGCACAGTCGCGCCTCGCAGATCGACGACAACATCTCGATCGCGACAGTCTATCGTACCGTGCGCCTGTTCGAGGAAGCGGGCATTCTCGATCGCCACGACTTCGGTGACGGTCGCTCGCGCTACGAACCCGTACCCGAAGCGCATCACGATCACCTGATCGACGTGGAGACCGGCAAGGTCGTCGAATTCGTCGATCCCGAGATCGAGGCACTGCAACGCCAGATCGCCGAAAAGCTGGGCTATCGGCTCGTCGACCATCGCATGGAACTTTATGGTGTGCGGCTGAGCCGCGAAGACTGAGCGCGGCGATGACCGACGACCTCGCCCAGGAAGCTGCGCAGGCTGCCGCCGCAACAGGTATCGACGCGCCGACCGAGGACAAGGCCTGGACACTCAGGGTCGCCGCGGCGCGCGGCGAAACCACTCCGATTTCTGTCCGTGGCTGGTTTCGCATCGTCCGGCGTGCATCGATGCTGATGGTGCTGATGCTGATCTTTGTCCCGCTGCATTACATCTACCGCATCTTCGCCTACGGCTCGCCCTTCCCGATGCTGTTCCTGCGCTACGCCGCACGGATCTCAGGCGCGAAGGTGAAAACGCGTGGCACTCATCTCAAGCGCGACGTTTTCTATATCGCCAACCACGTTTCATGGATCGACATACTGAGCCTTGCCGGGGCCTGTGGTACAGCCTTCGTCGCGAAGGCCGAACTCGCGAGAGCACCACTGGTTGGCTGGCTCGCCTCGCTCAACCGCACCGTTTTCGTGAAGCGCGAGCACCGCATGGGCGTCGCCGAACAAATCAACGCCCTCAAGGAAGCGCTTTCCGACAATTGGTCCGTGACGGTTTTCCCGGAAGGCACCACCACCGACGGTCAGTCGCTATTGCCGTTCAAGACCAGCATGCTCTCCGTCCTTGAACCGCCGCCACCGGGGGTGCTCGTCCAGCCCGTGATGCTCGATTATGGCCAAGTGGCCGAATGGATCGGGTGGATCGGGAATGAAGGCGGGCTCAACAATGCCAAGCGCGTGCTGGCGCGCAAGGGTACATTCGACCTGACGGTACACTTCCTGGAGCCATTCAGCCCCGCGGATTACCGCGGTCGCAAGGCGATCAGCGTCGAAGCTCGCAAACGGGTCGAGGAGGCTTTGCTGGAAGCTCTCGGCAAGCCATTGCGCGAATTTGCGCATGATGTGCCGCCGGTGCGATATAGTGCGAGGGCGACGGAAGGGACAAAGCCGACCGTGCCCGACGACACCGCTATCTAGAGCCCGGCTCGCACCAGCCAGTCATGGAACAGCCGGACGGGCCGCATCTCGAGCGCGGTGGGCTTGCATACGAACCAATAGCTGTACGGGCTCTGCACTTCCGCACCGGGCAGGTTTGTCAGACGGCTATCGCCCGCCCGCCGCAAGTGGTCGTCGTGCATGATCGCGATGCCCAGCCCCTGCGCGGCGGCTTCGAGCATAAGCTGGCCTGAATCGTAATGGTCGATAGCGGCCGGCTCCCAATCGTCGAGATCGTTCGCTTTCTTCCACGCTGCGAAGCTTTCTGGAAGTTCGTTGTGGATCAGGAAGGTCTGCTTTGCGAGGCTGTCGGGATTGACACTCTCGCCCAGCCCCTGCGCCACCTGTCGCGAACTGATCGCATGGACGAGATTGTGGTCGAGCCGCACTGCGTGAAGCCCGCTCGCCGGCCCGCGCGACAGAATGATCGCGGCATCGAGCGTGTCACCGACGCGATCTTCGAGATGCGGGGCGGTGTCGATGTCGATATGGAGCAGCGGATGCCGCTTGCGCAGTTCGCCGAGGCGCGGAAACAGCCTCTGGCTTCCAAACATTGGCAGAACCCCGAGCCGCAGGCGCAACAGTGCGATATTGTCCGACTGGCTCTCAACCGCGCGGGCGAGCGCTTCCATATGCGGATTGACGGCTTCGTAGAATGCCTGACCTTCATCGGTCAGCTGCATCGATTGCCGCGCGCGGGTGAACAGCTTCTTGCCTACGAACTCCTCGAGATTCGTGATCCTCCGCGAAAGCGCCGAAGGGCTCAACCCGATCTCGTCGGCAGCCGCGCGGGCGGAGCCGAGGCGGACTGTGCGCATGAACGCTTCGAGGGCGCGCAAGGGGGGTAAGCGACGTGATGGCATGGCGTAGACTTCCTTTATTGGGAACCTACGCAGCAAGCCAAGACATAGATGCAAAAAACGGAAGGAAAATGCCGTGGTGGACCAAATGAGTGAGGTTACTGCAAGTCGCTCTCACCTTCGGCAGGCTCTCCAACCACCGGCGCGTGCAGCCTGAGACGCTTCACATGGGTTTCATCGCCCGCCAGAACCTGGATGCGCCAGCCGCTTGGATGTTCCATCATCGTACCCACTGGAGGCACCTGCTCGGCCAGCACGAATGCCAGCCCGCCCAGCGTGTCGACCGATTCCTCGACTTCGGCCAGTCGCGGATCGACGAGGTCGGCGACATCCTCCAACTCGGCGCGCGCGTCGCAATCCCACATCCCGTCGCCGATCGGCACGATCAGCGCCTCGGGAGTCTCATCGTGCTCGTCCTCGATCTCGCCGACGATTTCCTCGACGAGGTCCTCGATCGTGATGAGCCCATCAGTGCCCGAGAACTCGTCGAGCACCACCGCCAGGTGGACCCGCCGCGCGCGCATGTCGGCCAGCACGTCCAGCGCCCCGCGCGCCTGCGGCACATAGAGCGGCTGACGCATCAGCACGGTCCAGTCTCGCGGCGGTTTGCGACCGTTGGCGACATAGGCGAAGATGTCCTTGATGTGGATCATCCCGATCACGTCGTCCAATGTCTCGCGATAGACCGGCATTCGCGAATGGCCGTGTTCCGAGAATTGCGCCACCAGTTCATCCCAGCCGATCGCCGCATCGACCGCGACGATCTCCCCCCGCGGCACAGCGACATCGTCGGCATCGTGTTCGGAGAAGTGCAAGAGGTTGCGCAGCATCTGGCGCTCGACAGGCGAGAGGTCGCCGTTGGAAGAGCCGTTCTCGTGCTCTTCCTCGTCCTCGTTCTCGTCTTCGTGTTCGTCGATTGCGTCTTCGAGCTGCGCGCGCAGCGAACGCTCGCCCTCGCCGAGTCTCAGCGCTTTGCGAATTGCGGGCCCCAGGTTGGACCAGAGCCCGCTGCTACTCTCCGCGTCTCCGGCGGTCGAACTGCTTGAATCGGGCATGGCCCTGCGTGGTTACTCCTTAAACCTCACGGTCTCCATATGGGTCAGCTATACCCATTTTTGCAAGAGCCGCGATTTCGATTGCCTCCATCGCCGCCGCATCCTCGTCGGAATCGACGTGATCGTGACCTGCAAGATGGAGCAGGCCGTGGACGATCAGGTGAGTGGCATGGGTTTCCAGCGCGACGCACTTTTCCTGCGCCTCTCGCGCGCAGGTCTCGTGCGCCAGCGCGATGTCGCCGAGCAGGACAGGCGGGCCGTCCTGGGCAAGATCCACCAGCTCTGCGCGTTCCAGCATCGGGAAGCTCAGCACGTTGGTGGGCTTGTCGCGGTCGCGCCATTCGCGGTTGAGGACATGGACTTCGTCGTCGCTCGTGAACAGCAGGCTCACCGCAAGGCGCCCATTGGCGAGTTCGGGTGCGACCTCACAGATAGCCTGTGCCGCGCGATCGGCCAGTTCCTCCCAGCCTTGCGACCCGGCCATTTCGGGCCAGCCTTCAATGTCTATCTCAAGCTCCATGCACCACTCCAGATCCTACAGGATGGAACACATGGAACACGGTCCTGGGGGCAAAAAAGCCGCGCCCGCACAAAGGCGAGCGCAGCTTGACTGCATGGGGGAATTGCAGGCGGGAAAGAGCACCGGACATGACCGGTCCCCTAGCCCGAATACCGCCTCGTAGGAAAGCGGCCCCGTCTAATGCCCTTGCAAAAAGCTTAGCTGTGCGGGCTGGGCTGGAACACGCCGCAGGCGATGCGGTCGCCATTGCCCGATGGAGTTTCCATCATCGGGTCTTCGGAGCGCTGGTGGATCACGAAAGCCGAACCGTCGCCTTCAAGCATGGCGTCGAACGTAACTTCGCCGTCCAGCGTGTATTCGAGTGAGCCGGTGCCATCTTCGCCAACCATGATCATCGCGTTTTCGCTGTCATTGCTGTCGTCTTCATCAGCAAGGTTCAGTTCCGCGTCGAACGGGCCCCAATGCGGCCCCGCTGCCATGAAGTCGGGTTCGCAGCTGCCGGTGTCGTGGACATGCGCGCCGTGCGCGCCGGGGGCCAGACCTTCGACCATGATGGTGAGTGCCACGCCTTCGCCTGCACGCTCCGCGATCACGCGGCCGACTTCGTTACCTTCGGCGTCCATCAGCATCGTAGCGGCGGAATCCGCCTCGACCATCATTGCGTCGTCTGCAGCCATGTCGTCGGAGGCCGTGTCTTCGCTTTCGGGCGCCCCGCAGGCGGCGAGAGCGAAAGTGGCGATGGTGGCGGTGAGGAAAGTCGTGCGCATGGATTGCTCCTTTGAATGTCTCTTACACAAAGCAAATGAGACGCTCTTGAGTTCCCGAAACGGGTTGCGATGCGAAGTGCGATTGCAAATTGTTCGTGATGTGGTGAAGAGAGTTCCAGAACATGGAAACGCTTCTCATCTTCGGCCTGTGCGCGGCGGTTGCATATCTGTGGAGGCGTACAGAGGCGCTAGAGTGGAGGATAACGACGCTCACCGAGCGGCTCGATTACCTGATCGAGGCGAAGGCCAGGGCCGCAGAGCCGGAAAAACGACAAGACCCCGAACCGGTCGTGCGCGAGACCAGAGCATCGGTCACGCTGGTTCCTGGTCGATCGAAGCAGGACGCTCCGCGCGATGAGGGGCCTCCCGCACCTGTCTCCGAGGCCTTGGAGCCGTCCGCCCTTCCCAAGTCAGGCGCGCAAGCCGAGCCCGATGCTCCCACGCGAGCAAGAGCGCAGGCGAAACTGGACGAGAGACAGGACGACCAGATTGCGACCGAAGACCCCAAAAAGGGCCTTTCTTTCGATTTCGAGGACATTTTCGGACGCCGCCTGCCGATCTGGGGCGGCGGATTCGCGCTCGCCATAGCCGGGATTTTCCTCGTCCGGTTTGCGATCGAGGCCGGGCTGCTGACCCCCGGTGTGCGCGTCATAATGAGCTTCGCCTTTGGCCTT
The DNA here is from genome assembly GCA_947494705.1 of uncultured Erythrobacter sp. Lineage (GTDB taxonomy): Bacteria > Pseudomonadota > Alphaproteobacteria > Sphingomonadales > Sphingomonadaceae > Erythrobacter. The sequence continues at coordinate 427,868 of CANLVN010000003.1, read as the reverse complement.
CTGCTCCTCGCCGCGGCCGAGGTCGCCTATCGCCTTGAAGATCGGATCAACGACCCGCGCGTGCGACAAGCCTTGGCGGGCGCAGGCCTCGCAACCTTGTACGGGGCGTTCTATCTTGCCGGGACAGCTTACGGATTGATCGGCGCCGGCGCCGCCTTTGGCGGGCTTGCGATCGTTACCGCTGCCGCGATCGGGCTGTCGTTCCGCTTCGGTCTGCCAAGCGCAGTCATCGGGCTGGTGGGTGGATTTGCCGCACCCCTCCTCGTCAACAGCGACAGCGCCAATGTCCCGCTTCTCTCGTTCTACCTGGCCCTCGTCACCGGTGGTCTTGCCTGGACCGGTCAGGCGCAGGGCCAGCGCTGGCTCAGCTACGCAGCACTTGCCGCAGGCCTGGGCTGGGGCGCGCTGATGATGATTGCAGGCGTGTCGAGCGCATCGGATTTCGCCGCGCTCGGGCTTTACCTGATCGTACTGGGCACGGTGCTTCCCGCATTCCTCCATGCGCGCAACGGGCCAAGCCTGCCGCATCTGGCCGCCGGGGGGATCGCGACCCTGCAGATGGCGGTTCTGGTAAGCGATGCCGGGTTCGACCTGCTTACGTGGGGACTTTACCTGTTGATCGGCGCGGCGATGACTGCCCTTGGCTGGCGGTTCGAAGCTCTGCGGCTGGGGACCTTGGTCGCCTCAGGTCTGGGGCTATGGCTGCTTGCGATCTGGCCCGAACCGGCCACGTCAGCTTTCGCTCTGGTCGCCATCGCCCATGCCGTCATCTTTGCGGGTGTGCCGCTCGTCTACCAGCTTCTCGACCGGGCCAAGATACTCGACCTCGCCCAGCTGAGCGCGGTTCCCGTGGTCTTGAGCGCACTTGTCTATGTTCGATATGGAAGTTGGGGCGAGCTCGATAGCGAGCCCTTGCTAGCGGGCGCAGTGGCCGCACTGGCGCTGTTTCCTGCGGTCGGTTTCGCTTTCCTATGGAAGCGTCAGCAGGAGCGTGAGACGCAAAGCGCGCTTATCCTGCTTGCTCCTGCAGCCCTGTTGGCCTTCGCAGCGCTGCTGCTGCTGACACCACCATGGCTCGCGCCCGTCATGGCCGTGATCGCAAGCGTGCCGCTGCTGTGGTGCTTCTGGAAGCGCGAGGCGCGAGCGCTCTACATTGCCGTGCTGGGTTCTTGCCTCGTCACGGTTCTGGCGCTCGTGGTGACGCCGGAATTCCTGAACGAACTGACGCAGCTGGGCAACCAGCCGGAACCGGTCGAAACGGTACAAGCGATGCTGCGCTGGCTGGCCGTTTGCGCGCTGTTTTGCGCGATGGCCGCGATCGGGCGCGACACGATATCGCGCGGGATCGGTGAGGCGATGGGCGTCGCCCTGCTCTACGGCGCCATCGCGCATGCCGTGCCCAGCCCGCCGCTTGCGTGGATAGCCGCCATCGCCGCCATAGCGCTCCATGCTTGGCGGGCCGAGCGTTACGCGGCCTGGGCAACGGCGCTGGTCATCTCAGGTGCGTGGGCGCTGGCGCCTGCCGTGCAATGGGGGATGGCTGGCGCTCTGGCAGTGATTGGCGATCCTTTCCAGGCAGGCTCGGCGATAGCACCGCTCGATATCGCTTTGCGCATGCTCCCGGTGACTGCCGGACTGGCGGCAATTGCGTGGACCGGGCGCGAGCGGAATGGCATGTTGAGTGCAGCCCTCGCCTGTGTGCTTTTCGCGGTCACTGTGCTGATCGTTCACAGTCTCTACAAACAGGTTTTCGGCATCACCTCGCTGCTAGCTTTCGAGCGCTACGGCATGGGCGAACGCACCGTGTGGCAGGCCGCACTGATGCTGTTGGCTTATGGAGCATCACAACATCTGCCTCGCGACTTCAGGCGTCCGGTGGCGCTGGGCCTGATCGCGGCGAGCCTGGCGCATTTCGTGTGGTTCACCCTCCTGCTCCACAACCCGCTGCTGACGGTGCAGCATGTCGGGCCTACACCGGTCGCGAACTGGCTCACCCTTGCCTATGTCACCGCGATTGGGGGGCTCTGGCTGGGCGGGACGCTGCTGCGCGAGACGTCTTTCGCAAGGCTGCTGCAACGCGCAATCGATGCCGCGACGATGGTGCTGGTCGTGCTTCTCGCCTACTCGCTGCTGCGACAGGTCCACGCGGGCTCGATCCTGACATCGCGCGAGATCGGACCCGGTGAGAGCCTGCTGATCTCGCTGCTCGGCATCGTGCTCGCGCTCGGCTTCCTGTGGTGGGGTTCGGTCAGGAAGACGCGCAGCTGGCGGATCGGCTCGCTGGTCCTGATGCTGGTCGCCGTGGTCAAGGTGTTCCTGGTCGACGCGGCCGGTCTCGAAGGGCTGCTCCGGATCGCCAGCTTCCTGGCGCTCGGGGTGAGCCTGATCGGGATCGGATGGGTGTATTCGCGCCAATTGTCGCGCGAGCGTCCGCGTGAAGCGGAGCCGGTCGAAACCTAGCGGCGGTCTTGCGCTACCCTTCGTAAGCCTCGACGATGCGGCCAACGATCGGGTGGCGCACCACGTCGGCTGCGGTGAAGCGGATCGTGCCGAAGCCTTCGATGCCTTCAAGCTTCTCGACCGCGTCGGCAAGGCCGCTCATGCGGTCGCCGCCTGGAATATCGACCTGGCGCGGGTCGCCGCAGATGACCATTCGCGAGTTCTGGCCGAACCGGGTGAGGAACATCTTCATCTGCTCGCGCGTGGTGTTCTGCGCTTCATCGAGGATGACGAAGGCATCGGCGAGCGTGCGCCCGCGCATGAAGGCGATAGGCGCGATCTCGATCTCACCGCTCGCAATGCGCCGCTCGACCTGTTCGGGCGGCATGCAGTCGTAGAGCGCGTCGTAGAGCGGGCGCAGATACGGATCGACCTTGTCCTTCATGTCGCCGGGCAGGAAGCCGAGCTTTTCCCCCGCCTCGACCGCAGGGCGCGAGAGAATCAGACGCTGGACCGAACCGCTGATGAGCTGGCTGACCGCCTGCGCGACCGCAAGATAGGTCTTGCCGGTGCCCGCCGGGCCAAGCGCGAAAATGATGTCGTCGCGCGCGAGGCTGCGCATGTAAGTGATCTGCGTGGCGGAGCGCGGCACGATGGTCTTGCGCCGCGTGCGGATCATGATCGGCGGTTCGCTCTTCTCCTTGCTCACGATCCCGTCGAGCGTGGGTTCGTTCGACATGGCGATAAGCGACTCGATCGCCCCGCTGTCGAGGTCCTGACCCATGGCGAGCCGGTCATACATGGTGGTGAGCGTTTCGCGGGCGCGGGCCACGGAATCCTCGGGCCCCTCGATCATGATCTGGTCGCCGCGGGCGTGAATATAGACACCCAGCCGGTTCTCGACCTGGACGAGATTGGCGTCGAACTGTCCGAACAGCGGGCCGAGCAGCGACTGGTTCTCGAAACTGACTTCGGCCCGGGCCTGCCCGTGACCGATGGGCGCCTTGGCCCGGGTGGCGGGATTGATGGCTTCGGGGACGACCGAAGGATCGATTGCGCTGGTTGGTCTACGGCCCATAGGTTCCTTTGCGTGCGGGACTCGCCTTACAGATGAAAGGTAAGCCGCCTTGGGAACAAAGCAAGATAGACGGGTGCGCGTGGCTGGGGAAAGTCACAGTGCCGCAACGCCTTCGTCAAAGCGTCACGCGGTATTCGGCGCGGTTCAGGCCGTAACGGGCTGGAGCAATTCGCCGCCCAGCGAGTTCGGCCCGGCCTCGGCGATCCGCGCCTCGACAATGTCACCAAGCTGCACGTCGCCTTCAAACCAGACGCTTTGCAGCCACGGCGACTTGCCGAGCCATTGGCCCGGATGCTTGCCCTTGCGTTCGATCAGGACTGAGCAGGTCTTGCCGACGGTGGCCTTGTTGAAGGCGAACTGGTCGCGGGCGATGCGCGCTTGCAGGCGTTGCAGGCGATCGTCCATCACTTCCGGAGCGATCTGGCCGTTCATCGTCGCGGCGGGGGTTCCGGGACGGGGTGAGTACTTGAAGCTGAATGCGGCGGCGTAGCGAACCTCGTCGATGAGGCTCAGTGTCTCTTCGAATTCGCCCTCGGTCTCGCCGGGGAAGCCGACGATGAAATCGCCTGACAGCGCAATGTCGGGGCGCGCGGAGCGGAAGCGTTCGAGAAGCTTGAGGTAGCTTTCCGCCGTGTGCGCGCGGTTCATGGCTTTCAGCACGCGGTCGGAACCGCTCTGCACCGGCAGGTGGAGATACGGCATCAGCTTGTCGACCTCGCCATGCGCGGCGATCAGGTCGTCTTCCATGTCATTGGGGTGGCTGGTGGTGTAGCGAATGCGCTCCAGCCCATCCAACGTGGCGAGCGAACGGATCAGGCCGGCAAGACCGACCGCCCTGCCCTTGTCATCCTCGCCGGACCACGCATTGACGTTCTGCCCCAGCAGCGTGATTTCCTTCGCCCCAGCTTCGATCAATTTGCGAGCTTCGGCGATCAAGTGGTTGTAGGGACGCGAAATTTCCGCGCCGCGCGTATAGGGTACGACGCAATATGTGCAGAACTTGTCGCAGCCTTCCTGCACGGTGAGGAAAGCCGTCGGCTGGCGCCGCTTGCGCGCGGGCAAGCTATCGAACTTCGCAATCGCAGGCATGTCGGTGTCGGTCGCCCGCTCGCCCTTCACCGCCTTGTCGAGCATGTCCGGGAGCCGGTGATAGGCCTGCGGACCGACGACCATGCTGACTGCCGGGGCGCGAGACATGATCTCTTCGCCTTCGGCCTGCGCAACGCAGCCCGCCACTGCGATCATCGGCGCCTTTTTCTGAGTCTTGCCTTTCGTCAGGCGGCCGATATCGGAATAGATCTTCTCCGCCGCCTTCTCGCGAATGTGGCAGGTGTTGAGCACCACCAGATCCGCATCCTCGCCCTCGGGCGCAGGCGTCAGGCCCTGCCCGTCGAGCAGTTCGCCCATGCGCTCGCCATCATAGACGTTCATCTGGCAGCCGAAGCTCTTGACCCTGTAGGTCTTGGGGGGTGTTTGCGGTTTCATGAGACGCGCGCCTTAGCCGCAAGCGGCGCGCGGTTCAATCGGCGCACGCTTGCAACTTCGCCCAAGGCTGGCACAAGCCGGTAATGACCCGCAAATATATCCCGGCCGCAGCACTCGTCGCGCTTGCTTCACCAGCAGTCGCGGACACTTCCGCCCCCACCCTTGCCGAGCAGCAATTCTCGCAAATCGTTTCATGGGAAGGGCGTTGGCAAGTCGCCGAAACTGACGCGCTGGAAATCGTTTTCGAGATTACGGCGCGCGGAAGCACCGTGATCGAACGGTGGGAAACCGCATCGGGACTTCATTCAATCACGGTCTACCACCTTGATGGGGACAAGGTGGTTGCCACCCATTATTGCCCCCAAGGCAATCAGCCACGTCTGGAATCGACAGCAGCAGGCGACGGAGGCATCACCTTCGCCTTTCGGGACATTACGGGACTGGACGAGGGAGAAAGCCACGCCTTCTCCCTCGCCTATCGACTGGATGAGGACGGTTCGCTGCTGCGTTCGGAAATTTATCGCAGCGCTGAAGGCCCTGGTGAACCGAGCAGCTACACGCTCACCCGGTCACCACCCGAACCCTAGGAATATCAGGAAACAACCGCCTTAACGATCTTGCCCGGCTGTGCGGGCGGTTCGCCCTTGGGCAGGGCGTCGATGTGGTCCATGCCGTCTTCCACCTGGCCCCAGACGGTGTACTGGCCGTCGAGGAATTCGGCGTCGTCGAAGCAGATGAAGAACTGGCTGTTGGCGCTGTCGGGGACCTGCGTGCGGGCCATCGAGCAGGTGCCGCGGGTGTGCGGTTCGCTGTTGAACTCGGCCTTGAGGTCGGGCTTGTCGCTGCCGCCCATGCCGGTCCCGGTCGGGTCGCCGCCCTGCGCCATGAAGCCCGGGATCACTCGGTGGAACACGACGCCGTCATAAAATCCTTCGCCCGCAAGCTCGGTGATGCGCTCGACATGGCCGGGGGCGAGATCGGGGCGCAGCTTGATAACCACGTCCTTGGGTGCGCCATCGCCGGTGTCGAGCGTAAGGGTCAGTTTGTCGGCCATTTGGGAATCTCCTGTAAAATCTGGACGCCGACCTAGAGGCTTTGAACCCTGATGTCACCCGCATGGGTTAGTGCATCGCTTGCTTTTGCTGCGCCGCACCGTAAACCCGCAAGCATGGTCGATCCCGCCGCTCCAGACGTCCTTGACGAAGACAAAACGCTGGTCGCAGACGCGGCCGAGGACGAAGCGCGCCCCGACGACCGGATCGACGACGAGCGCCACGACGAGGAAAACCGGCTCAAACCCGAATATATCCGCGAGGTGCGCGATGCACTGAACGTAGGTGACAAGGGCGCGGTCTACGACCTTGTCGAACCGCTCCACCCCGCAGACATCGCCGACCTTATCGAACTGGTCGACGAGGACGAGCGCGAGGTGCTGGCCGCCGCCATCACCGACCTGATGACCGTCGAGGTGGTCGCCGAACTCAACGACCACGTGCGCGAAGTCATGATGGAGGCGCTGTCACCCGAAGCGGTGGCGGGAATCGCCGAACAGCTCGAAACCGACGATGCGGTGCAGTTGCTCGAAGATCTCGACGAGGCCGACCAGCGCGCGATCATTGCCGAGCTCGAACCCGAGACGCAGGCCGCGGTTAACTCCGCGCTCGCCTATCCGGAGGAGACCGCCGGGCGACTGATGAACCGCCACGTCATGGCGGTGCCCGAACATATGACCGTCGGCGACCTGATCGATTACCTGCGCGTGGAAGGCGACCTCGCCCACGACTTCTTCGAAGTCTTCGTGGTCGATGCGAGTTTCCATCCCGTGGGAAGCTGTGCGCTCAACTGGATCCTGACCACGCCGCGCAATATCCGCCTTACCGACGTGATGAAGCGCGACCAGACCCTGATCCCCGCGATGATGGATCAGGAAGAGGTCGCCCTGATGTTCCAGAAATACGCGCTGATCTCCGCTGCCGTCGTGGATGAAAGCGGGCGACTGGTCGGGCAGATGACGGTCGATGACATCGTCCACATCATCTCCGAGGAAGCGGGCGAAGACGCCCTGCTGCTGTCGGGCGCGGGCGATGGCGACATCAACGAACCGATCCGCGAGGCTTACTCCAGCCGCGTGCGCTGGCTGGTCGCGAACCTTGGCACGGCGGTGGTCGCCTCCGCGATCATCGCCTTCTTCGGCGCAGCTATCGAAGAACTGGTGGCGCTTGCCGTGCTGATGCCGATCGTGGCCTCCATCGGCGGCAATGCCGGCACCCAGACGATGGCCGTTGCCGTGCGCGCGATTGCGACCAACCAGCTGACACGCGCCAATACGTGGAAGATCGTGGGACGCGAATTGCGCGTCGCGATACTCAACGGGGCGACGGTCGCGGTGCTGATCGGGATCGGTGCCGGCGTGCTGTTCGGGTGGCAGATGGGCGTGGTTATCGCCATTGCCATGGTCATCAACATCGCTGTTTCCGGACTGGCAGGCGTGCTCGTCCCCGTCGCATTCGAGCGGTTGCGTCAGGACCCGGCAGTGGCCTCATCCGTGTTCGTGACGATGATCACCGACTCGATGGGGTTCTTCGCGTTTCTCGGGCTGGCGGTGGCAGCCGGGCTTGCACCGCTTTGACCGGTGGATTGGCACGGCAATCGGCTCGCAATGCCGCGCAAAGTACCTAGATTGGTCCCATGCCCCTCCATCTGACCAAGATCGCGTTCGGCGCAAAGTCCTATGACGATATCGAAAGCTGGTATGCCGGGCGCAGCAGCCCGCACCTGACGACCAAATATCGCCCGACCAAGTGGGAGCAGTGCATCGGCGGCTCGCTTTACTGGATTCACCAGCATTCGATCGTGGCGCGCTCCGAGATCCTTGGCTTCTCGCAGACCGATAGTGGACGCTGGCGAATTGAGTTGAAGCCGGAACTGGTCCGCGTCTCCCCGCGTCCCAAGCGCGCGCATCAGGGCTGGAGATATCTCAAGGGCGAACCCCCGCGCGACCTCGCACCGGGCGAAGATATCGGCGACGCGCTACCGGGCAAGCTGGCGGCGAAGCTGGAGAAGCTGGGGTTGGTTTAGGAGGTCGGATGCGATGATTGATGCAGTCCGATTTTTTACTGCGCAGTTTGAACCTGTTGAAGGGGGCTTCCTCTACTACTCCTCCTCCAAGAAGGGAGGAAAATTCGTTTCTCAGGCAGAATACGAATGCCTAGTTGAAGGCTGGAAAAGCGCCACCGGGGGCAAGCGTTTCTGGATCATGATGGCAGGATTCTTTGCGGCGATTGTTGCTCTTTCGACCGCCGAAGACATGTACGGGTTGTCCGCTTTAGCCAGCCGAGCCAGCACAATAGTGCTCGTTTGTCTGGTTGTACTGTACTTATTCTGGGAGTCGTTCGCACCGCGTCGGCTTGTCAAAAACCGGCCGGAAATTGCACCCCCCAGATCAGAGGAGGAAAACCGCGACTTAGCGAGAAAATCAGTTCCTTGGACGCTTGTCCCTTCATTCCTGCTCCTAAGCGGAGTGGCATTGTGCTTCAAACTCTACGAAGGGCCAGAGACGTGGGCCGATTGGGCTTGGATTGCCGGCTTGGCTTGCCTTTTCTTTCTATATCTTAGACTTGCAGTGATGCTTTGGATAAAGCCAAAAAGCTAGATATTAAGTCAGCGGCGGCGCGCCGAGGTAAACCCAAAACGCAATCCCCGCCGACACCGCCAGCGCGCCAAGCGCCCTGCCCCACGGCGTCGGCTGGTTGGCCTCGACCTCGACCGCTTTCTCACCCGTCCCGCCGATCATCGGCCCGATCAGGTTGGTCGCCTGCATCGCTCCGATCACCCCGACTGCCGTGATATGCAGCGCGATGAAGGCGAAGATCACCCAATAGAACCACTCATGCGTTTCGGTGATCGTATCGGCGGTCATAACCCCGACCAGCGGATTGAGCGGACCGGTTGCCCCGTCATACGGATCGCCCGCGAACAGCCCCATTCCGACCTGCGCGAACATCAGGCCCAGCAGCGCCAGCACCGATAAAGCGGCGAGCGGGCTGTGCCCCTTGTTCCGGCGATAGTCGTAGGCGCCGCGCAAGTAACCCAGCACCGCTCCGGGCCCCTTCACGAAACTGCCGAAACGCGCCGTCTCGGTCCCGACAAAGCCCCAGATCACCCGGAAGATCAGCAGCGCGAGAAGCACGTGGCCCAGCCGCATGTGCCAGCCCCACTCGGAGTTCTCGGCGGTCAGGTACATCCCCGCGATCAACGCAACGATCGACCAATGCACAAGGCGCACCGGCCAGTCCCAGATGCGGATCGATCGCGTGGAAGTCTGTGCTGCCGGGGCTGCGGCTGCTGCTTCAGTCGTCATCGAGACGGAAGGTGTCGTGGCAATTCTTGCACGCTCCGCCCAGCGCCTTCGCCTGCTCGCCAATCGCTGCGGCGTCGCCGTCTGCGGCGACTGTCATCATCATCTCGCTCTCTTCGAGCAGCTTGGCCTTGGCAGCCTCGAATTCCTCGGGCTGCTCCCAGATCGTCGCCAGCGCTTCGGTATCCCAGCCTGCATCCCTTCCGCTGCCTTCGGGGAAATAGCCGTCCAGTCGACCGGCGCGCTCATGGATATCGGTCGCGGATGCCTGGATCACGGCCATGTCGGGATCGCCGGATTCGAGCTGGGCGCGGATCGCCTTGAAGCTGTCGCCGATTTCTTCGAAATTGTCGTGCCGCTGTTCAATTTCGGCTGGCGGATCGCCCGCCGGTTGGGTTGCACTATCGCCGGCCTCACCCCCGCACGCGGCGAGCAACGCAATGGCCGGTGTGATCGCGATCAGGCGAAATGAAGTTTTTCCAGTCATCGAACAGCCTTCCTTTTCCTTGCCCGTGGACCGGGCACCGCAAGTCTACAGATAGGCTGCCACAGGGCAAGTTTTCCGGGGTCAGGGGCGGAGAAGTTCGGAACATCCCAAGGGCTCTGTCCGTTGAGTGGGAAAGGAGAAAATCATGCCCGAACGCCAAAGCCGACACCCCGACAACGAGCTCATCGACAAGATCACCGATACCGATACGCCTTCCCAGCAGGGCAGTTCGGGTGGCGACGTCAACGTGCGCGTGGGCAAGCGCGCCGAACTCAATCGCGCGACCGCCCCTGACAATCGCGAACCCGTCGTCGGTTCGGACAACCCCGAGGAAGACGCTCGCAAGGGCCCGAAGACGATGGAAAAGATCAAGAAGGGCGAACAGAACTGATCTCGCCCTCTTCCCGATAGGGTCGATGCCGCCCGCCTCCAGCGATGGAGAGCGGGCGGCTTTGTTTTGGTGGTGCCTATTGCGCGGAGGGCGGTTTCGGGAACAGGACCGGCGTGCGCTCACGATATTTGCGGTAGTCCGGATCGTCGCCCCAACGCTCCTTCGCCTGCTCTTCCTGCAAATTGATACCAGATATGCGCGTGAGCAGCACATAGACGAAGATCGGCGAGATGATCGTGAGCCATGCAAGCCCGTCGAGCACCGGGATCGCCATCACGAGGATGCCGGTCCACAGAGTGATCTCACCGAAATAATTGGGATGTCGCGACCAGTTCCACAGGCCGACATCGATGAAATCGCCGTCATTTTTATCCTTGGCCTTGAACGCGCTTTTCTGCGCATCGGCGATGGTTTCGAACCCCATGCCGATCACCCAGATCGCCGCGCCAACCCAGAACAGGACGCCGATCGGCTGCGGCTCTTCTGCCGTGATTGCCGCCATCGCTGCCGACGCGGTCAGGATCACCCAAAGAGCCTGCAGCGTCCAGGCCGCGAGGAAGCGCGATGGGCTTTTCCTGATCTTTTCAAACCGGCTGTCGCTGCCGCCCTTGGCCTGAATGCGGATGAACAGGAACGTGCCCAGACGAACGCACCAAATCGCCACCATCGCGGCAATCACGATGGCACGGGTGTCGAGCTCTCCCTTCGCCGTGAGAGTCGCATAGCAGGCGAGCGCAGTGACGCTGAGATAGGTCAGCGCGCCGGTCGCGTCGTAAAACTTGTCCGACTTCGCGATGGCCGAAGGGACGAAGACCAGCCAGTTGATACCGAGGGCGGCCCACGCGCACACATACATCGCCGTGACCCCGAACAGGTCGACGCTGCGAGCGCCCGCAAAAAAGGCAAAGGTCAGCGCGAACAGCGCGACCCCGATGACGACTGCTATACTCTTGGCCGACTTGCCCATGACGCTCCCCCTAACTGACGTTCAATTCGCTGCGCTGGTCTTTTCCGCTACGCGGCGCAATGCGTTGACATAGACCTCCGGGGCCTGCGCGCCGGGAATCATGAATTTGCCTTCGACGATCATCGCGGGCACGCCGGTGATATTGAAGTCCCAGGCCTGCCGTTCCTCGGCGATCACGCGCGCTTCGAGTTCCTCGTCTTCGAGCGCCGCCTTGGCCGCTTCGCGATGGACGCCGACACTCGCGGCGATGTCGAGCAGGACGTTGCGGTCCGACAGGTCGCGGCGCTGGTTGAAGTGCGCGCGGAAGAAGGCGAGCTTGAGCCGGGTTTGCACTTCCGGTCCCATCTGCTCGAGCGCAAGGGTCAGCAGTTTGTGGCAATCTCGCGTGTTCCACATCATGGCGGTTGGTGGATCGCCCTCCCCTTCGTAAGCGAGCGACACGCCTGCCTCCTGGGCGATATCGCGCATCCGTGAGCGGACCTTCGCGCCCTCTTCGGCGGGGCGGCCATATTTGCGTTGCAGGTGCGCCTCCTGCTCTTCGCCTTCCTGCGGCATGTCTGGGTTCAGCTCGAACGGGCGCCAGCGCAATTCGGCTTCTATTTCGCCGTCCAGTTCATCCAGCGCCTTGGTCAGCTGGCCGTATCCGATGGCGCACCATGGGCACATGACATCGGAATAGATTTCGATCGTGAGTTTGCGGGTCATTGGTCCAGCCACCATTTCATCAGCGTGTGCGCAATCGCGTGAGGCGGCGGAGTGCGGAATGGCCCGTCGCCGGCGAGACTGGCTGCCACCTCGTCGCGGGTGAACCATTCGATTTCGGCCATCTCGGTTTCGTCGATGGTCAGAGCATCGTCATCGGCGTGGGAGTGACAGCCGATCATCAGCTGGCTCGGAAACGGCCAGGGCTGGCTGGCGATGTAGGTCACGTCGCGCACCCGGACGCCCGATTCCTCGAACACTTCGCGCGCCACCGCTTCCTCTATCGTTTCGCCCGGTTCGACAAAGCCGGCGAGCGCGGAGAAACTGCGCTCGGGCCAGCCCTTGCCGCGGCCCAGCATCAACCGGCCTTCATATTCGGCGAGCATGATCGTGACCGGGTCGGTACGGGGGAAATGCTGCGCACCGCAGGACTCGCAGTTTCGCTGCCATCCGCCCTTGGCGATGTGCGTACCTGCCCCGCAAGCCGCGCAAAATCGGTGCCGCGCGTGCCAGTCGATCAGGCTGCGCGCGCCGCCATAAAGCGCCAGTTCGCCCGGCTCGAGCGTCGCCATCAACTGCCACAGGCGCGGATTGGCCATGCGCGGGGAAGCATCGCCGCGCGGCGGAACAGCGGCGAAGCAGGCTTTCTCCCCGCCATCGCGGCGGTCGATGCCGAGAAACACCAGCTCCGCGTCTTCGGGCGCATCGGCCAGCGTGCCCCAGCCAAGGCGCCCCGTGTCGTCAAGCTCGGGCATCATCTCCTCGAGCGTCAGGAGCCGCGCTTTCCAGTTCATCAAGCCCGCCAGAGCATCCGGGTCGGCGCGTAAATTGTCGGCGCGGTCGATGGGCGATCCGCTGAAGGCGATGGGTGCTGATGGCAAGGTCATTACGCCGCTTTGGCATCCCGCATGGCCTGGAGGTCGGCTTCGAGCGCGGCGATGTATTCATCGCGGATGGGATAGGCATCGCTGGGCATGTACTGGGTGAAAAGCCCTGCGCGCAGGCCGAGATTGTAGTCGACTGCGGCGAGCGTTCCCGCAGCACCGCCCCAGCCATACTGGCCGTTGACGCTGCGACCGCCCGCGCCGAAGCCCTGACCTTCGATCCAGGTGCCTTTGGTGGTCGCGGTGCGCGGAAGGATGTTCGACACCGCGATACGCGTCGCCAGTTCGCCCATGACGCGGGTATCGCCCAGCTTTCCGTAACCCAGCAGCATGCGCAGGAAGCGGTCGTAATCGCGGGGACTACACACCACCCCCGCACCGCCAAAGGGAAAAGGTGGTTCGTCGAGATATATCGAGGTCGCCGCCGGATCGATCGGCAGGACATTGCTGCCAAGCACGCCGTAATTGGTGGTGAAGCGCCCGATCTCGCTCTCCGGTACCTGGAAATAGGTGCTCGTCATGCCGCACGGTTCGAAGATTCGCTCGGCAAGCACCTGGTCGAACGGCTTGCCTTCGACCACCTCGATCACGCGGCCCAGCAGGTCCAGCCCGACCGAATAGCTCCACTTGGTCCCCGGTTGCAGGACGAGCGGCACCTCGGCCAGCCGGTCGGCGAAAGTCTCGAGACTGCCCACGGCTTCCGAACGCCCGATGCCGGGGATCGGCAGGCGGCTGACCTGTCCGGGTACGAGACCTTGTTCTTCGTAGACCTTCTGGATCGGGCCGGTCTGGACGATCCCATAACCCAGCCCTGCGGTGTGGGTGAGAAGCTGGCGGATCGTGATCGGCGACTTGGCAGGTTCGAGATTGTCTTCGGTGACCGCACCGTCATACTCGATCTGCACCATCATCTCGCGATAGGCGGGCAAGACTTCGTATAGCGGCATGTCGAGGCCGATCTTGCCATCGTCGATCAGCATGATCGTCGCCATGCCGGTGATCGGCTTGGTCATCGAATAAATGCGGTAGAGCGAGTCTTCGTCGACAGGAGTTTCATCGGCGAGCGAGAGCGTTCCGCCGCCGACCGTATGTGGGTGATCTTCCTGACCCCAGCCGAAAGTGCAGAACAGGTTCGCGACCTTGCGTTCGGCGACGTATTTTTCCGCGATGGCGGCGATATTGGGCCAGGCTTCGCTGACATCGTGCGCCATCGCCGCGCGCCCGAAGGGCAGCGTAGTCAGTGCCGCTCCAGCGGCAGCATAGCCTGCCCCGCTCAGCAATGTCCGGCGAGAAAGGGCGGGTTCGAAATTGCGGTAGGCCATGGCTCGGGTCTCTCTCCGACTTTATGAATCGTTGACCTGTGTTTGGGCGAGGCTCGGCTTCCCGTCAATCGGGTGGCAAAAAGGGACTTGATCGGCGGAGCTGTTTTACCCATATAACACACATGGGAAATCTACTCGCATATCTGTTCGGGCTGCTCAGCCTCGTCATCGTGATCCCGTCGCAGATCCCGTTCCTGGGTATCGGCAACTGGCTCGCTTTGCCCTTCATCGCCATCGGCATCATCTTCGGCGCGCTTTCGTCGAGCAATGGCGGACGCAATTTCTGCCTCGTGATCCTGCTGATCGCGGCGGTGCGCCTGACCTTGGGCGGCGGAATCTTCTAAGCGAGCGCCAGCCGCGCAGCCTTGGCGTAGAGGGTCGGAAGGCCAGCTTCGGCGATTGTTTCGACAGGCCACCACGTCCCCTCGCCTCGCGGCGTGTCGAGCGTCTTTATCCGCTGCACTTCGAGCGTGAGATGCGCATGGGTGAAGGTGTGCCGCACCGCGCCCATCCTTTCGGTCTCTCCGCGGACCGGAGCATGACCTGAGCCGTCCTCACGCGCGCTCCATCCGTCGTCCGGCAGCGCGCGCATTCCGCCCAGCATCCCCGTGCCGGGCCGCGTAACGAGCCAGACTTCGCCCCTGCCATTTTCGATCCAGTAAGCCGTGCCGCGTCGTTCGGGCTTGGCCTTCTTGGGAGGCTTCACAGGCAACTTTTCGGGTTCGCCCGCCTTGCGTCCTTCGCAACGCTCGGCGAGCGGGCACAGCAGACAGCGCGGCGCCTTCGAAGTGCAGACCTGAGAGCCCAGGTCCATCATGGCCTGTGCGAAGTCGCCAGCGCGAGCGTCCGGAGTGATGTCTTCAGCCCTTGCACGGATCGACTTGCGTGCACCGGGCAGAGGCTCGTCGATCGCAAACAGCCGCGCCACCACACGCTCGACATTGGCATCGACCACTACCGCTCGCTGCCCGAACGCAATCGCAGCCACCGCAGCGGCGGTATAGGCGCCCAGACCCGGCAGCTCGCGCAGCCCTTCTTCGGTTTCGGGAAAGCCTTCGCGCGCGGCCACTTCGCGCGCGCACTTCACAAGGTTTCGAGCCCGAGAATAATAGCCCAGCCCCGCCCATGCGGCCATCACCTCGCCTTCGCTCGCCCGCGCTAGATCGAAGACGGTGGGCCAGACGCTCGTGAACTTCTCCCAATAGGGCTTCACAGCGGCGACGGTCGTCTGTTGCAGCATTACCTCGGACAACCACACGCGGTATGGCCATGCCGGATCGTCCGGGCGCGGATCGCCGGGCGGCACGCGCCACGGCAGCGCGCGCGCATGCTTGTCGTACCATGTGAGTAGATTGTCGGCGATGCTGGCGGTCACGCGCCGCCTATGGCATGGCGTGCGGCACGATGGGAAGTGACGACACCAAGAGCTCCGGCAAACCAAGGCCGCGCAAGGCCGCGAAGCCTTATGAACGGCCGCGCGGGCGTGGGCCCAAGGCGATCGGCGACCTCATGCCCGAGATCGGCCGTACCGCCTTTCGCCGCTTCGGCTTCGTGCAGTCGAGCGTCGTTACCCGCTGGCCCGAAATCGTCGGCCCCACCCACGCACGGGTTTGTTCGCCCGAAGCGATCCGGTTTCCGCCCGGAGAGAAGTCCGAGGGCATCCTGCAGCTGGTCGTCGCCCCGGCGCACGCCCCGCTGATCGAACAGGTGCTGCCCGAAATCATCGAGCGGGTGAACCGCTTCTTCGGTTACAATGCGGTCGCGCGCGCGAAAATCCGGCAAGGCGCGGTTAAGCCGCCCCCTGCTCAGGAGCGACCGAAGGCGCCGCCATCGCTCAAGCCCATTCCGATGGAACTGGGGGACTCCTTGCGCGATATCGGCGACCCGGAACTGCGCACGGTGCTGGAATCGCTGGCGCGCAGTTTCGACGAGAGTGAAAAAGACAAGAAAGACGAGACGTGAAAACACAAATTCTTGGAGCCATCGCGGCCGCTGCCATGCTCGCCCTTCCGGCCATGGCGCAACAGGGCGATCCCGACAGCCTGGCCAACCAGGGCAGCGCCTTCGTCAAGGGCAAGACCGGCGGCGCATGGCACGCCGAGATAGAACGCACCGAACGCGGCTTTCGCATCGGCAACCCGGATGCCGAGGCAGCTCTGATCGAATTTGTCAGCTACACATGCGGCCACTGCGCCACATTCGCCCAAGAAGGCGAAGCCGCGCTCGATATGGCGGTGCTTGCTCCGGGCGAAGCGACGGTCGAAGTGCGCCCGGTTATCCGCAACGCTGTCGACCTCACCGTATCGCTGCTGGTGCAGTGCGGCGGGGCCGACGGGTTCAAGGACCGGCACCGGATGTTCATGCTCGGCCAGGACGAATGGCTGGAGAAGGCGCGCAACGCGCCGCAATCGCAGCAGCAGATCTGGGCGCGGGGGGACAAGGCCTCCCGGATGAACCTCGCCCGCGCACTCGACTTCGACGACATGCTGATCAATCGCGGGATGTCGCGCACTGATGTCGACGCCTGCATCAACGATGATCAGGCCGCGCTCGCGCTGATCCGTAACGGCAACGCCGACCGGACCGAATTCGGGGTCACTGCCACGCCGAGTTTCGCGCTCGACGGCGAGTTGCTGTCCGATGTCCACAGCTGGACTACGCTATATCCTGTGCTCAAAACGCGCTTCACGCCGTCTCAGAGCGAGGATTGATCCGGGAAATCCGCCCACTTTCACAAGATTTCACACAATCGACACGTTTTTGCACAAGCGCCTTTGCCAATCGCTTCCGCTTCCGCGGCGCTTGCGTATAGTCTTTCCCTTCGATTCAGAGGATACGTCCGACATGAAACCGATCCGCAATTCGCTCAAGTTTGCTGTTGCTGCACCGCTCGCCCTCGCCCTCGCCGCCTGCGGCGGTGACACCGGCGAAGTCGAAGAAAGTGATGCGATCGCCACGATCCCCGCGCCCGAAGGCAGCAACTGGGGTGAGACCGTGACTGTGAGCGATCAGGACGGCTACGTTCTGGGCAACCCGGATGCACCGATCAAGTTGGTCGAATATGCCTCGCACACCTGCGGGGCCTGTGCGAACTTCGCCGCCAACGGCAAGCCGGGCGTGAAGGAATATGTCGCGACCGGCGTGGTCAGCTTCGAACAGCGTAACCTCGTGCGCGACCCCATCGACCTGACCATCGCGACGCTGGTGCGCTGCGGCGCGGACGAGAACATGCAACCGCTTTCGGATCAGGCATGGGGCGAACTCAACAGCTTCTTTGCAAATGTGCAGCAGAACGGCGCGGCCTACGAGCAGGCGGGCAACATGCCCATCGACCAGCGTTTCGTGCAGATCGCGCAGGCTGCGGGCCTGATCGACTTCTTCGCCGCCCGCGGATTGTCGGCGGATCAGCAGCGTGCCTGCCTTGCCGACACCGACAAGATCGAAAGCATCGCCAACAACTCGACCGCACAGGCCGAGGAATTCGGCATTCAGGCGACCCCCACCTTCATCCTCAACGGCGACAAGCTCGAGGTGAACCAGTGGGACGACATCGAACCGCTGCTGCAACGCGCAGGCGCGCGACCTGCCGAGTAAGGGGATAGCGCCAAACCCATGCAGATCAGCCGGCTCAAACTCTCAGGCTTCAAAAGCTTCGTCGAGCCGGCGGAATTGCGGATCGAACCGGGCCTGACCGGGGTCGTGGGCCCCAACGGATGCGGCAAGTCCAACCTGCTCGAAGCGATCCGCTGGGTCATGGGGGAAACCTCGGCCAAGTCGATGCGCTCTGGCGGGATGGAAGACGTGATCTTCGCGGGCACAGACAGCCGACCGCAACGCGGCTTTGCCGAGGTCGTGCTGCACGCCGCCGACGACGAAGGTGAGGAACTTGTCGTCACTCGCCGGATCGAGCGCGGTGCGGGCAGCGCCTATCGCGTCAATGGTCGCGATGTGCGCGCCAAGGATGTCGCGCTGACCTTTGCAGACGCGGCAACCGGAGCGCACTCGCCTGCGCTGGTCTCACAGGGCAAGATCGCGCAGGTCATCGCCGCAAAGCCTGCCGAACGCCGCATGATGCTGGAGGAAGCCGCCGGGATCGCGGGCCTCCACGTCCGGCGCAAGGATGCCGAGAGCAAGCTGCGCTCGACCGAAAAGAACCTCGAGCGGCTCGAGGACCTGATGGCGGGTCTCGACTCGCAGATCGCCTCGCTGCGGCGGCAGGCGAAACAGGCCGAGCGTTACACAAAGCTCACCGAACAGATCAGCCACGCCGAAGCGCGCCTGCTCTTTGCCCGCTGGCGCGATGCCGCTCATGCGGCGAAAGAAGCGCGCGCGGCGGCACAGGGGGCCGAGGAAAAGGTCGCCCAGGCACAGGCGCTCGCAGGGGAGGCACAGAAACAACAAGCCGAGGCGGCAGCGAAGCTGGCTGAGGCGCGCGACGAACTCGCCGACCGCCGCGACGATGCGAGCGCGCACGGGCACCGGATGGCGGCGCTTTCAGAAAAGCTCGAAGCCGCCGAAACCCGCCTCGCCGATCTCGACCGCCAGCGCGCCCGACTCGAAGAAGATCGAGTGGCCGCCGACCGACTGACCGAAGACGCGGTAGAGGCGCTGCGACGGCTCGAAGGAGAGGTTTCTGCCAGCCGCACAAAGGTCGAAGAAGCCGAGGCCGAGCGGCCCAAGCTCGTCGATGCTACCGAGCGCACGGAACGCGCAAGCCGTACCGCCGAACTCGCGCTGGCCAGAGCCACCGCAGATCACGCCGGGGTCGAAGCCGAATGGCGCGTGGCCGAGGCGGCGATCGAACAGGCTGAAACACGCCTCGCCCGCCTGACCCGCGAGACGGAACGCATCGCGGCGACGCGCGAGGAATTGTCGGGCGGCGAAGACCCGGAACTGGCGGTCATTGCCGCTCGCGAGGAATCGCAGGAGGCCGCAGACGAGGTGGCCCGACTGCGCGCCAAGCTCGAAGCGGATCAGGCGCGCAAGGGCGACCTGCAGTCCGCACGCGACGAGGCCGCAAGCGCGCTGTCTTCGGCGAAGGCAGAACTGGCCGGGGTCGAGCGCGAATACACCGCCCTCGCCCGCGACCGAGACGCGCGCGAGAAGCGCGAGCGTGGACGCGAAGGGCGACCCGCCGCGCTCGACAAGGTGCGCGTCGCCAAGGGGTATGAGCGCGCCATCGCGGCAGTGCTCGGTCGCGACGCAAAGGCCCCACTCGGCTCGGCTGGGGAAGGCGACGGACGGTTCTGGACCGGCTCCGATGTCCCTGCGCAGGTTTCGGACAGCCTGCTCGACCACATCACCGATTGCCCCGAAGAACTGCGCGCGCGACTGGCGATGGTCCACGTGGCGCAAAGCGACGACGGGCGGGCGCTAGGACCGGGCGAGTGGCTGGTCACGACCTCGGGGCACCTGCGCCGCTGGGACGGCTTCGTCGCGCGCGGCGAAGGATCGGCGGAGGCCGCGCGGCTCGAAGCGGCGAACCGGCTTGCCGAACTCGAGACCGAGCTTCCGGCTTTGCGCGACGCCGCAACCCAGGCCGAAAGCGCAGAACGCTCTGCTCGCGAAGAACTCTCCGCCCTCCAGACCGATCTGGTCGCGCAGGAGCGGGCGCTGGCCGCCGCCATCGAAGCCGAGCGCGCCGCGTTGCGCCGCCTCGATTCCGCCGAAGCGGCCAAGGAGCGCATCGCGGCACGGCTGGAAGAACTCGCCGCCTCATCCGCAGATCTCGACGAACAGCTCAACGGAGCGAAGTCCGACCTCGACGCCGCGGAGGAGGCCAGGGCCGCCCTCCCCGCTCCCGATGCGGGCCGTGCCGCACTCGAAGCCGCAAAGGCAAAGAACGAGGCCGCAAAGTCCGCCGTCCAGACCGCGCTGGCACAGCTGGCTTCGCACGATCAGGGTCTGGCGGTCGCACGTGAGCGGCTTGCGGCGCAAAAAGCCGACTATGCCAATTGGAAAGCACGATCAGGCGAAGCAGCCGCGCGGGTTGCAGAAGCGGGTCGACGGCTGGAGGAGATCGAGGAAGAGCGCGCCGTGATCGCCGCCAAGCCTGCCTCGCTGATGGCCGAGATCGAGCAGGGCGATCAGGTCCGCACCCGGCTCACCAAGGAACTCGAAGCCGCACAGACGGCGATGGATGCCTGCCAGCAGGACATCACCCGTGCGGACCGCGCACTATCCGAGGCGCAGGAGACTTTAGCCGTGGCGCGCGAGGGGCGCGCAACCCTCGCGACTCGCGCCGAGAACGAGGAAGCGCGGCGCAGCGAGATGGCGCGCATTTCGGGCGAGCGGTTCCAGTGCCCACCGCCGCTGCTCGCCGAACGCTTCGACTTTACCGAGGAGGATGTGAAGCCGGCGAGTGAAGAGTCCGAGGAAATGGACCGCCTGACCGCCAGCCGCGAACGGATCGGGCCGGTCAATCTCGTCGCTGCCGACGAGCTTGCGCGGATCGAGGAAGAGCACGGGCAGAACGCATCCGAACAGGCGGAACTGAGCGAAGCGGTCGCGCGGTTGCGCTCGTCGATTGGTAACCTCAACCGCGAGGGACGCGAGCGACTTCGAGCCGCGTTCGAGGAGGTGGACGGCCATTTCCGCGTCCTGTTCACACGGCTGTTTCAGGGCGGTCAGGCCCATCTCGCGCTGGTCGACAGCGACGATCCGCTCGAAGCGGGCTTGGAAATTTACGCCCAGCCGCCGGGAAAGAAGCTGCAATCACTCAGCCTGCTTTCGGGCGGCGAGCAGGCGTTGACAGCGACCGCGCTGATTTTCGGCCTGTTCCTGACCAACCCCGCCCCGATCTGCGTGCTCGACGAGGTCGACGCGCCGCTGGACGATGCCAATGTGGAGCGGTTCTGCGACCTGCTCGATTCGATGGTCCGCACCACCGACACCCGATACCTGATCGTAACCCACAACGCCGTCACGATGAGCCGGATGCATCGCCTGTTCGGCGTGACCATGGCGGAAAAAGGCGTCTCGCGCCTCGTCAGCGTGGATCTGGGCGAAGCGGAACTGATGGCGGCGGAGTGACGCGTCGGCCCGCCGAATGAGGCAGCAGCGGCATTCCCGGTGGGGCACAAGTTCGGAAGATTTTCCGGAAAGGGTGAGAGGCGCAGGTGCTCTTGCTTGCCCGAGTCAAAACCGAACAGGCCGAACGAGAACGCCGTTAAGCCTCGATCGCCTTGGCAAGCCGCGCGCGTATTGTCTTTAGCTTCGCGATGGCGTCATCGACAGCCGGGGTCAGGACCTGTTGCGGGGCACTTGCCTCGCTTGATGCGACCGGCTCCTCGACCCGCCGCTCGCCCACACGGCGATCTTCCTTCCGGCGGTCCGCGTTCGAACCTGCCGACGCGCCACCCGATCGGAGCACCGCTTCCGCGCCTTTCAGCGTGTAGCCCTCTTCATTCACCAACCGATTGATCGCTTCGACCATCTCGATGTCGCTGGGGCGGTACATGCGACGACCGCCGCTGCGCTTGAGCGGCTTGAGCAGCGAGAATTGCTGCTCCCAGTAACGCAGGACATGCGGTTTGATACCAAGCGCTTCGCTGACTTCGCCGATGGTTCGGAAAGCGGACTTGTCCTTGCCATCGTTGAAATCGACCATGCGCTTTTCCTTTGCCTTGCCTATTCGCCTTTAGCGATACGCTCTTTCAATAGCTGGCTGGCGCGGAATGTCAGTACCCGACGTGGCGTAATCGGAACCTCTACGCCGGTCTTGGGGTTGCGGCCGATCCGCTCGTTCTTGTCGCGGAGAACGAAGCTTCCGAAGCCGGAAATCTTGACGTTTTCACCCTCTGCCAACGCATTGGACATCTTACCGAGGATCGACTCCACCATGTCGAGCGATTCCGCCCGGCTCAACCCCATCTTTCGGTTGATCGTTTCGGCCAGATCGGCGCGGGTCAATGTCCCTACCGAACGCATCATGCGCACTCTCCTGTTTGCAGCGCCCTCACTGAAATTAACATTAGCTAAGTTACGGGAATATCGCAACTTGTGGTCGAACGTTTCACCAGAATTGTGCAAAGATTCCCGCAGGCCAGTAAAAGCCGTTACATTCGAACGAGGGAAGCGCCCCACGTAAAGCCGCCACCCATTGCCTCGAACATCACCAAATCGCCCGACTTTATCCGCCCATCCTTGCGGGCGACATCGAAGGCTAGCGGCACCGAAGCCGCCGAAGTGTTCGCGTGCTGATCGACCGTCACGATCACCTTTTCAGGTGGGATGCCAAGCTTCTTGGCGGTCGCATCGAGAATGCGTTTGTTGGCCTGGTGGGGAACGATCCAGTCGATGTCGCTTGCCGAAATCCCTGCATCTTCAATCACTTCGCCCAGGACACCGGAGAGATTGACGACCGCGTGGCGGAACACTTCGCGGCCCTTCATGCGCAAATGGCCGACCGTCTGCGTGGTCGAAGGGCCGCCATCGACATAGAGCAGATCGTGCTGCGCTCCGTCGGCATGAAGGCGGCTTGCGATGATCCCGGCAGCACCGGGAAGGCCAGCGCCGAGCGGGTCTGCTGCTTCCAGCACCACGGCCCCGGCCCCGTCGCCGAAAAGCACGCAGGTGGTTCGGTCTTCCCAATCGAGAATACGGCTGAAAGTTTCCGCCCCGATAACCAGCGCGCGCTTTGCAGAGCCGGTCTTGAGCAGCGAATCGGCAGTGGTCAGGGCGTAGAGGAAGCCCGAGCACACTGCGGCTACGTCGAATGCGATTCCGCCATGGCATCCCAGCGCGTGCTGGACCTTGGTGGCGGTCGCCGGAAAGGTGTTGTCAGGCGTTGCGGTGGCAAGCACTATGAGGTCGATATCGCTCGCGTCCACCCCTGCATCGGCCAGCGCGGCACGCGCAGCGTCGGTGGCGAGCGTCGCGGTGGTCTCGCCCTCACCGGCGATGTACCGCTGATGGATACCGGTGCGCTCGACGATCCAGTCGTGCGACGTGTCGACCTTTTCCGCCAGCTGTGCGTTGGTCACCACGCGGGCCGGCAAGGCCGAACCCGAACCCAGCACTCGCGATCCCGTCACGCCGCAGCTCCGCTTTCCGGCGGTTTGGAATCGCCAGTGGATTTACCGTTGTTGCGCAGGGTTTCTTCTCCGAGCCTGGAAAGGTCCTGCGCGATACGCTGGGTCAGCTTGTCTTCGAGCAGGCGGGCAGCGACGGCGACCGCATTGGCGACGCCTTTCGCATTGGCGCTGCCGTGGCTTTTGACGACGACACCGTTTAGGCCAAGAAACACCGCGCCATTGTGGTTGTTGGGGTCGAGATGGTGCTTGAGCAACTCGGTCGCAGGGCGAGAGACGAGAAAGCCGAACTTCGAGCGTAGCGAACTTGTAAAAGCCTGGCGCAGCAGGTCGGTGACGAACCGCGCCGACCCCTCGATCGCCTTCAAAGCGATATTGCCCGAAAAACCGTCGGTCACGACCACATGGGTTTCGCCGCGATTGATCTTGTCGCTTTCGACGAAGCCATCGAAGCTGAGCGCCAGCCCCTTTTCGCCATCGCCGGTCGCTGCGGTCAGCTGAGCGGCGGCATCGCGCAGCGCTTCGGTGCCCTTGATCTCTTCAGTGCCGATGTTGAGCAGGCGCACGGTCGGCTTTTCAAAGCCATTGACGATCCGCGAATAGGCCGCGCCCATGACCGCGAATTGGACGAGGTTGCGCGCATCCGCCTCGGTGTTTGCGCCAAGGTCCAGCATCACCACGTCATGCGGTTCCAGAGTGGGCATCATGGCGGCAAGCGCGGGCCTGTCGATCCCCGGCATGGTCCGCAGCGCCAGCTTGCTCATCGCCATCAGCGCACCGGTGTTTCCGGCGCTGACGGCCGCTCCGGCCTGGCCTTCCTTCACCGCGTTGACGGCAAGGCCCATGCTCGTGGTCTTGGCACGGCGGATCGCCTTGGACGGCTGTTCGTCGCCGCTGATGACATCATCGCAATGGAGGATTTCGGACGCGCCCGCCATGCCCGGATGGTTCTCGAGCGCGCGTTCGATTCGCTGCCGGTCGCCGACCAGCAGGAATTCGAATTCCGGGTGTTCCCGGCGCGCTACCGCGGCGCCCTCGACCATGGTGCGCACGCCTTCATCGCCGCCCATCGCATCAATCGCGATACGCGGGAGCTTCATGCGCATGGTCCTTCTTTAAAGACGGTTCAGATGCCCTTGGGCACCATCACTTCGCGACCGTTATAATAGCCGCAGGCCATGCACATGTGGTGCGGGCGCTTGAGTTCGCCGCAGTTCGAGCATTCCTGGTGCGCTTCGACCGTAAGCGAATCGTGGGCGCGACGGTTTCCGCGACGATGCGGTGATACTTTTCTCTTGGGGACAGCCATGGCTCAGCCATTTCCTCGGGTAAATGCGTTAAAGGGACGGAATTTCCGTACCGTATGTTTCGGTGACGCCCTTACGGCAAGGTCGCACTGCGCACAAGGTCATTGGCCTTGCGCCTTTACGTCCAAGCCGGTCATGGCGGGAAGCCGCGCGATATAGCGGAAAAATCGAAGGTTGCAAGCCCAGCGATCAGCCACGACGCCCGCCATTGCGCGGTAACACCGGACACCGTAGCAAACGCGCGAAGATAATCGAGAGGGGATCGTAAATCATGGCACTTCTACCGGTAACGCTCGCCACGGCGGCGGCGGCGGCAATCCTGAACATCTGGCTGATGACCCGCATCGGCGCGGTGAGGCAGGCAGAGAAGATCTTTGTCGGCGACGAGGACAGTGAACCGCTGGTGCGCCGGATGCGCGCACAGGCGAACTTCGTGGAGAACGCGCCCTTCGTCCTTATCCTTATCGCGGCGATCGAGATTACCGGTAAGGGCGATCCGTGGCTGAGCTATGTCGCGGCCGTTTTCATGCTGGGCCGGATAGCGCATGCTTTCGGCATGGACGGCGGGTCGCTGGGTATCGGCCGCATGATCGGCACGATCATCTCGATGCTGACCCTGCTGGGCCTCGCTATCGTTGCGGCGCTGATCGCGGCAAGGGTAATGTAGAGAGATCCGGTCGCGCTGGCGACCGTAAGCGCAGGACTTCTAGCTAAGACGCAGCCGCACAGGCGGCTGCGCGATCAAGACAACGCGTAATCGCTCACGAACTGGTTGGTCTTGCGTTCCTGGCCGAAGGTGCTGGTCGGGCCATGGCCGGGGATGAACATCACATCGTCGCCTAACGGCCACAGGCGCTGGGTGATGGCGTCGATGAGGTCCTGATGGTTGCCGCGCGGGAAGTCGGTGCGGCCAATACTGCCCTGGAACAGGACATCACCGACGATGGCGAAGCGGCTGGGCTCATGAAAGAACACGACATGGCCCGGCGTGTGACCGGGGCAATGGATGACGTCCAGCGTCAATTCCCCCAGGGTGACGGTGTCTCCGTTTTCCAGCCAGCGGTCGGGCGTAAAGCTCGCCGCCTGCATACCGTAGCGCGCGCCATCGCCGTCCAGCCGTTCGATCCAGAACTGGTCGTCCTTGTGCGGCCCCTCGATCGACAGGCCCAGTTCTTCCGCCAGCATGCCCGCCTGCCCGCAATGGTCCAGATGGCCGTGGGTAATGAATATCTTCTCCAGATCGACGCCCGCCTTGGCGACGCCCTCCTTCAACCGGTCGAGATCGCCACCCGGATCGATCAGCGCGGCCTTATTGGTCTGGGTGCACCAGATCAGCGAGCAATTCTGTTGAAGCGGCGTCACCGGAATAATCGCGGCTTTCATGGGGGGCGTCGGTTTGTCGGTCATGGCGCAGGATTTAGATGCGCCCGCCCTTCCATACAACCCGCCCGATGACCTCGATATCCTGCGCGCTGACATCGACCGGCGGATAAGCAAGGTTCTGGCTAAGCAGCGAGAAGCGATCTGCCCCGGCCTGGGCGACACGCTTTACCATCAGGGTATCGCCAAGGCGCACGACGTGGACACCATCGCGGAAAGGGCGTGGGGATCGGTCGATGAGGATTTCGTCGCCGTCGCGTAGCAGCGGCTCCATTGAGTCGCCCTCGACCATGATGGCGGATAGCTGCGCGCCTTCGAGACCATGTTCGGCGAGCCAGCGGCGCGAGAAGCAAAAGGCATCAAAGGCAACCTCGTCGAGGGGCAGAGCGCCCGGACCCGCCGACGCACCGATGGCCAGCCTGGGGACCTCGACCCACTCCGGTTCTGGCCGGCTGCGGGAGGTCGTGTAGGATTTTTCCCTCGCCGCTGATGTTTCGGCAGAACCTGTTCCGCCCAGCTCCGCCTCGGGCACGCCAAAGAATTCCGCGAGCGTGCGGCGGTCACCCTCCTCCAGCTTCCGGGGCGAGCCTTTCTTAATGAATTGCTGGAGATAGCTGGTATTTCGCCCGAGCAACTCGGACAGGCTTGCCAGGCTCGCTCCGCGTTCGCGCGACAATTCGAGCAGGCGTTCACGTGGATCGATCGGATCTTCCAAGGCTCTCTCCATGATGGCTCAAGATCGAGCCGTTCAAAACTCTTCCTGCATGAAAGATTTTTCCTAAACAAGTAGGATTTGCCATGGAACACAAATGGAACAAGCCGATTCGCCGGCTTTGCATTTCATCTGAGGGGATCAAAAATGCTGCTACGAAAAGTCGAACAATTCCTGCGGAAGCACGACATGCCCGCCACCACCTTCGGGCGGCTCGCCGCGCATGACCCGCGCTTTGTGCTCGACCTGCGCATGGGACGCATGCCGCGCAGTGCCACGGAAGCACGCACGCTGGAATGGATCCGCCTGTTCGAAACGCACGTCACCGCACGCACCGATGCGCTCGAAACAAAGGGATTTTCCTATGCTGCTTGAGAGCCTGTCGCACCACGCTCCATCCGACCTAGCATCGGCCTACACCGCACCGATCGAGACCAAATCCGCCGACGCGCCCACTCGCTCCATGACGCACGCGCGACGTTATCGGCCTCGCCGCACGACATCAGACCGATTGCGTGAGGCGGTTTCCACTCTTGCCCGAGGGCGTGGTGCGTTTCTGAGCCACGAGGAAAAATCGTGGAGTTCGATCACCTTCTCCGGCACGCGTCATGAGGTGACGATTGCCTTCGAGGGTGCAGAAGCGGGCAAGGCGGGCGAGAATTTCATCGCAGAACTCCCCGAACACGAATTCACAATTCCCGGCCAACTGGTCGCCGATGCAACGATACGCGAAGTCGACCACCGCTTCGGCGCTGACGAGCGGATGGTCGTGACGGCGGTGCTGTTATTGCTTGAGGAGACCTGATCGCGCGCGTCGTCCCGGCCCCCGCACCGGGACGACGCTGTTCGCTCAGTTCCTGCGGATGACGAGATTCCGGATCTCGGTCAGGTCCTCCATCGCAAAGCGGATACCTTCGCGGCCCAGACCGGAATCCTTGACGCCGCCATAAGGCATGTTGTCGACGCGGTAGGACGAAACATCGTTCACCACCACACCGCCAACGTCGAGCGTGTCCCATGCATCGAGCACCTGGTGCAGGTCGCGGGTAAAGATGCCCGCCTGCAGGCCGAACTTGGAATTGTTCACTTGGTCGAGCGCCTCGTAGAAGTCGGAGAACTTCGAAAGGTTGGCGAGCGGACCGAAGGCTTCCTCCCAGTTCGCGTCTGCCTTTGTCGGCACGTCCTCCAGAAGCGTCGCCTCCAGCATGTTGCCGTTCGAAAGTCCGCCGCCGCATAGCAGCTTTGCCCCCTGCTCCAGAGCATCGTCGATCCAGCCCTTGAGGCGCCCGGCTTCCTTGTCCGAAATCATCGGCCCGATGAAGGTATCGCGGTCCTTGGGATCGCCGGCGACGAGGGTCTTGGTCTTCTCGACCAGCATATCCTTGAAGCGATCGTAGATTTCCTCGTGGATGATGATCCGCTGCACCCCGATGCAGGACTGACCCGACTGGTAGAACGCGCCGAAGATGATGCGTTCGAGCGCGTGGTCGAGATCGGCATCCTTGTCGACGATCACAGCCGCATTGCCGCCCAGTTCCAGAACGACCGGCTTCTTGCCCGCCTTGGCCTTCAGGTCCCAGCCCACACCCGGCGAACCGGTGAAGGAGAGCAGCTTGAGCCGTTCGTCGGTGGTGAACAGGTCCGCTCCGTCGCGGCTTGCCGGCAAGATCGAGAAGGCGCCTTCGGGAAGGTCGGTCTCGGCCAGCACCTCACCCATGATGAGCGCGCCCAGCGGCGTCTTGGAGGCGGGCTTCATCACGAAGGGGCAGCCCACCGCGAGCGCCGGTGCGATCTTGTGCGCGGCAAGGTTCAGCGGGAAGTTGAATGGCGAGATGAAGCTGGCCGGGCCAATCGGCACGCGCTTCCACATCCCCATATAACCCTTCGCCCGCGCGCTGATGTCGAGCGGCTGGACCTCGCCGTAATTTCGCACGGCCTCTTCGGCAGCGATCTTGAAGGTGTCGATCAGGCGGTCGACCTCGCCTTCCGCATCCTTGATCGGTTTGCCCGCCTCGACGCAGAGCGAATAGGCAAGTTCGTCATAGCGTTCGCGGAACCGCTTGACGCAGTGCTGCAGCACGTCCTGCCGCTCGAAGCTTGCCATCTTGGCCATCGGCTCGGCCGCACGCACGGCCCCGGCGATACCCTCCTCGATCACGTCCGGCGTCGCCAGCGCGGTGCGGAAGGCCACCTCGCCGGTATATTTGTCGGTGACCTCGAGGTCGGTGTTAGGCTGGGCAGCCTTGTTGTTGAGGTAGAGCGGATAGGTGTCTTTGAGACTGGGCATGGGTTACTCTCCTTTACCGATCAATCTCAAAGTTCCTTGCTCAGGCGCTTGATATCGTGGTTCAAAATCTGGTCGTTCTCGGAATAGTCGACCGGGCAATCGATCAGGTGAACGCCGGGCGTGTCGCGGCAATGGTCGAGCAGTTCGGTAAGGTGCTCGCTCGATTCCACACGGTGCCCCTTCGCACCATAGCTTTCGGCATAGGCGACGAAATCCGGGTTGCCATAGGTCAGTCCGAAATCGTCAAAGCCCATATTCGCCTGCTTCCATCGGATCATGCCGTAAGCATCGTCACGCAGGATCAAAACCGTGAGGTTGAGACCCAGGCGCACCGCGGTCTCCATCTCCTGGCTGTTCATCATAAAGCCGCCATCGCCGCAGATCGCCATGACCTTGCGATCGGGGTAGAGCATCGCGCTCATCATGGCAGACGGAAGCCCTGCCCCCATCGTCGCCAGCGCGTTGTCGAGCAGGACGGTGTTCGGAAGGTATGCCGTGTAGCCGCGCGCGAACCAGATCTTGTAGACCCCGTTATCGAGGCAGATGATCCCGTCGCGCGGCATGCAGTCGCGCACCTGCTTGACCAGATGCGGCGGGAAGATCGGGAAACGCGCATCCTCGGCAAGCTTCCCTGTGTGTTCGAGTTCGGCCTGATGATAGGCTAGGATGTGGTCGAAATTCCAGTCGCGGTTGGTGGTGACATCTTCCTTGATCTGCCAGATCGCGTTGCCGATATCGCCGATGACCTCGATCTGTGGGAAGTAGACAGGGTCCACCTCCGCGGTCTTGGTCGAGACGTGGATCACGGTGACGCCATTGTCCTTCATGAAGAACGGCGGCTTTTCGATCACGTCGTGGCCGACATTGATGATGCAGTCGCTGGCCTCCACCGCGCGGTGGACGAAATCGCCCGCCGAAAGGGCCGCGCAGCCTACGAACTTGGGATGCCGCTCGTCGATCACGCCCTTGCCCATTTGCGTGGTCAGGAAGGGAATGCCGGTCTTCTCGACCAGCTGTTCGAGCATGCGCCCCGCCTTCTTGCGGTTGGCGCCTGCGCCGATGACGATGATCGGGCTCTTGGCTTCCTCGATCGCCTTCACCGCCGCGCGAACGGCCTTTGCCTCCGCGCTGGGGCGGCGCGCCACGCTTTTGGGCAGCGGCTTGAAATCGGTAGCCTGTTCCTCGGCGATATCCTCGGGCAATTCGATCAGGGTCGCGCCCGGCTTTTCCTCTTCGGCGAGGCGATAGGCTTCGCGAACCCGGCTGGGGATATTGTCGCCGGCAGCAATCTGGATCGAATATTTGGTGACCGGCTCCATCAGCGAGACGATGTCGACGATCTGGAAGCGGCCCTGCTTCGATTTCTTGATCGGCTTCTGACCCGTAATCATCAGGACCGGCATCCCGCCCAGCTGCGCATAGGCCGCACTGGTGACGAAGTTGGTGGCGCCCGGCCCAAGCGTCGCGACGCATACGCCGGTCTTGCCGGTGTGGCGGCCATAGGTCGCGGCCATAAAGCCCGCGCCCTGTTCGTGGCGGGTCAGAATCAGCTTGATCTTGTCCGACTTGCCCAGCGAGTCGAGGAAATCGAGGTTTTCTTCACCCGGCACGCCGAAGATATACTCGCATCCTTCGGCCTCCAGACAATCGATGAAAACGTCGGATGCTTTTTTCGTATCGGTCATGTGAATGCCCCCCAAATGCGCGAACTGTTAGCGCGTCATGCTACCCCTTGCCCGGCGAGTATTGCAGGAATGCGCCAGAATCCAAGCACGAAGGTGCAAAAAATCGAAAGGCGCCTCAGTAACCTAGCTTTGGATCGAAGATCGGGGAGAGCGGCTCACCACGTTGGTATCGCGCAAGATTGTCGAGGAAACGCGTCGCGCTGCGGATGAACATCTTGTTCTGCGCGCGGCCCGACAGGTGCATCGAGATGTGCGCGTTGTCGAGCGTCCAAAGCACGTGGTCCTCGGGCAGCGGCTCAGGCGTGGTCACGTCGAGGAAGCCGCCGCCGATGGTCTTGCTCTGGAGCGCCTCGACCAATGCGGGCTGGTCGACCACTTCGCCGCGCGCGATGTTGACCAGCACCGCGTCGGATTTCATCGTCGCAAGTTCGTCCGCGCCGATCATCCCATCGGTTTCGGGCGTCGAAGGCACGGCAAGGATCACCCAGTCGAATTCGCCCAGCTTTCCGCGCCATTCATCCGGGCCCAGCACTCCGTCACCACCCGAGCGGCGCACGACGGTGACTTCGACATCGAAGGCTTCGAGACGCGGTTTGACGAGCTTGCCGATCGCGCCATAGCCCAGCAGCAGCGCCTTTGATCCTGACAGCTCGCGCTTGCCGGGACTATCCTGTAGCCACTCCTTGCGGTCCTGCGCCCGCACCACGTCGCGATACCCCTTGGCGATGTTGAGCATCCCCATGACGACATATTCGGCGATGGTAATGGCGTTGATGCCGACGCCATTGGTGACGGTGATATCCCGCTCGATCAACACGTCCATCGGCAGGAAGTCCAGCCCGGCATAGATCGAGTTGAGCCATTTCAGATCGGTCGCCGCGCGCAAGGTCGCGACCATCGCATCCTTGTCGTTCATGTCGAACCAGCCGATCTCCGCGCCCTTCACAGCGTCCTGCGCCTCTTCAGGCGACATGAACCAGCGCACGTCGAGGTCTTTGGGCAGTTGCTGTTCCAGCAGCGGGCGGATCAGGCCGGAGATTGCCAGGGTGGTCATGCGTTGTCCTCTCTCGATTATCCGAGCTTCCACTCCCAGCCCAGCGGGTCGCCGTCCATCACATCGACACCCTTCGCTGTGAGCTCGTCGCGGATTGCGTCGCTGGTGGCAAAGTCCTTTTCGGCACGCGCGGCCTTGCGGCGGGTAAGAGCTTCTTCGATTTCGGCCTCGGTGATCTTCGCATTCTCCGGGCGGATACGCAGCGCCTCGCGGGTCAGGTCGAACAGGCCCAGCCCAAGAACTGCGTCCATATGCTCGACCACTGCGCGCTTTATCCCGGCATCGACCTTCTTGGTCGCCATCGCGTCTTCCAGCGCGGTAAGCGCAATAGGCGTATTGAGGTCGTCCGAGATCGCTTCCTCGAATTTGTCGAGCGCTGGTTTGAACTTGGGGTGCTCTGCCATCGGCTGGCTCTCGGCGTCGCTTAGACGTTCGGCTGCCATCACCATCCGCTTCAACCGCGTGAGCGCCGCTTCCAGCCCTTCCCAGCTGAACTCCAGCTCGCTGCGGTAATGCGCCTGCAGGCACATCATGCGGTAGGCGAGCGGGTGGAAGCCCTTGTCGACCAGCAATTGCAGGCGCAGGAACTCGCCAGACGATTTGCTCATCTTCCCCGAGCGTTCGACGAGGAAGTTATTGTGCATCCAGATCTTCGCGCCCGAATTCGTCGCCTCGGATAGCCCGCCACATTCGCAGAACGCCTGGTTCTGCGCGATTTCGTTGGGGTGGTGGATTTCGCGGTGGTCGATGCCGCCGGTGTGGATGTCAAAGGGGAAGCCGAGCAGCTTCTCACCCATGACCGAGCATTCAAGATGCCAGCCCGGCGCGCCCTTCCCCCACGGACTGTCCCATTCCATCTGCCGCGTCTCGCCCGCCGGGGTCTTGCGCCAGATCGCGAAGTCGGCTGCGTTGCGCTTGCCTTCGACGGTATCGATCCGGCCTTCCCCGTCGTCGGTGACGGCACGCGCGAGACGGCCATAATCCTCAACCGTGGAAACGTCGAAATAGAGGCCGCTTTCGAGTTCGTAGCAGTGCTTGTCCGCCATTTGCTTACCCCACTCGATCATCGCATCGACATATTCGGTAGCGCGCGGGTGCTGCTTTGGCTGGACGTTGAGCCGCGTCAGGTCGCGCTCGAAATCTTCCTGATAGAACTTCGCAATGTCCCATGCCGACTTGCCCTGCCGGCTCGCCATCTTTTCCATCTTGTCCTCGCCCTCATCGGCGTCAGAGGTCAGATGGCCAACATCGGTGATGTTGACGACATGGGTGAGCTTGTAACCCTTGAATTGCAGGGCGCGGCCCAGCGTATCGGCAAAGACATAGGCACGCATATTGCCGATATGCTGATAGTTATAGACCGTCGGTCCGCACGTATAGACCCGCGCCTCGCCCGGATGGACCGGAACGAACACCTCCATCTGGCGGTTGAGAGAGTTGAAGAGCTTTAGCGGTTGATCGGCCATGGATGCGCCCATGCGACAATCGAGCGAAGCGCGCAACAGGAGGGACATATCAGCACCGACAGCGGCACCGATACGCAATCGCGGATCATCGGGGGTATCGCGATTGCGGGCTGCCTGATCGCGATTGCCATGGACATGATCGGCCTCGGCCTGACCGAGCGGGTGGGCATGGTCCGCGACACGATCAGCGACCTTGCCGCGAACAGCCAGAACACCGTGGTCGACGAGATTGCCGATGTGGGGCTTTACTCCTTCGTCGCTGCGGTGCTGGCGACCACGTATGGCCTGCTGCGCTGGCGGATCGACCGGCTGGACTGGAAGATCGGATCGGCACTGCTCGTGGTGGTGGCGATTTGCGTAACCCTGATCGCGGGATACGAAGCCTATACGACCGGAGACGGCCCGGTGATCCATTATCGGCTGGTCTACGTTCTGGGTATCGCCTTCCCGCTCACGGTGCTGCTCACTGCGGGGCAGTTCTGGGAGATCAACCGCAAGCTGGGCATCGCATTGTATGCAGGCGGATTGGCGTGGGCCATCCTGGGCCCGGCGCTGTTTTTCGTCCCGACCGCGTGGGATGGCCTCTATGAGCGCGCGCTCGCAGGGATGAAGCTGCTCTGGTTCATCACCATGGGCGTGATGATCTGGGACGACCCCGACATCGTCCGGCAGGTCAGCGAGGACCAGCGCGACTAGGGCTCAGTCGAAGCCCAGAAACTTTACATGCTCGTCGAGAGGCACGCGCTCACGCTCGAAATTGTTCACCGGGGCATCCGGGTCGCGATAGCCGATCGCCATGCCGCAAAAGAACATGTAGCGTTCGTGATCGAGGCCGAGGAAGTCGCGGATGACGTTGGCATAGAACGCCATGAATTCCTGGTAGCAGCTATCCAGTCCCTCCTCGCGCAGCAGCAGCGCGACCGTCTGCAGCCACATCCCCGTGTCCGACCATTGCGGCGCTTTCATGAAGCGGGGGAAGTATACGAACATCACCGCCGGCGCATCGAAGCTGGTGGCGTTGCGCCCCATCGCCTTCATCCGCGCCTCGCCATCGTCGCGCGCAATGCCGAGCGCGTCGAACATGCCTTTCGAAATGCCGTAGAGCCGCTCCTTGTAAGCCTCCTCCTGCTTGGGCGCATCCCAGTCATATTCGAGTTCCTGCGGCGGCGTTGAGGTGATCTTGGCCTGAAGCTCCTTCAGCGGCTCGCCCGTGACGATGGAGGCTTCCCATGGCTGGTAATTGCACCCCGAAGCTGCCCACCGGGCCTTGTCCATGACACGCTGAATGGTCTCGAGATCAACCGGCTTGTCGAGGAACTCGCGGATCGAGCGGCGGGTGGTGACGGCTTCGGTTACGTTCATTTTGCGAACCTCGGTTGGGCTGACGATAAAAATAAAAAAAGGTTGGACGCCGGGTATCAAGAAAGAACCCGTCGTCCAACCCAATCGCTCTTTTCACCAGTGCAGCCGGGCTAGCCGCTGCCCGGTGGCCGCAGGTTATCCTCCAGAAGCGGGGGACGTTTCGGCATAGTTCATCGCTGCCACTTCAGCGGCCATGTCGTTGGCATCGACCAGCTTGGGCGACTTGTACTTATTGCGGAACTCTTTTTCCGTGCTCGGCGAAATGTTGGCGCGGCCCGCGAGGAAACCTGCCTTGATCTTGCACCGCACGAACTGCGTTTCACCCTCTTCGACTTCGAGCGTGAGCGCGTCCTTGGTCTCGAGCGACTTGACGGTGAAATTGCGCTCACCCGGCTCCGACTGAAGCACGAAATACCGGCCCGAAGCCAGCGAACTGAGCTTGTCTTCCTCACCGACATTGAACACCGCGCAACCCAGCGCTGCACCGGCGAGACCGCCCGTGCGATAAAAAATGATTTGCCCCATGCCTTCGGGCGGTGCCGGGATCTGATACTCTTCGTCATCCGCCTGCGCCATGGCGACCGGAGCGGTGGCGATCATCGCCACTGGTGCGGCGGCCGAGAGCGCCAATGCTGCAAAAACCCTTTTCATTATCCGTACCTTTTCAATCAATGGCTTCGATGGACGCTTCGCCATCATCAGCCTCTCCATCGACCTCAGAGCGATCCTCGCCTGCGGCGATCTCTTTATCCGCTGCGGCGGATGCCCCAGCGCCAACTTCGAAAACCTCATCATTGCGGAATTTCGCAGTCGCAACCGTTCCCGGTTCGATCGTCGTATTGCCGCCGCCGATCAGGAACCCGACCGGACCGAGAATCGCGGCCGTTGCGATCACGGCGTCGGAATTGTCTTTGCCCTTGACCGGAATCTCGTCGCCTTCCGCGATGAATTTGAAGCTGCGCAAATCGATCCTGCGGTCGCCATGCATGAGATAGCGGGCGGCCAACAGCAATTCGCCTGCGCTTCCGGCAAACCCGCCTTTGGCGGCATGGATCACCTGGCCCTCGCCCACCAACCCTGCGGGCAACACTTCGACATCGTTGATGACGACGGGTGCGGCGAGCCTGATCGGGAAGAAATCCTTGGCCTGGCTGATCTTGGAGCCAACCTGCCCCTCGACCGAAATGAGGATCTGGTGGCCCTTGGGCACCAGCATCTCGGCGGGTTGCGAGGAAAGCTCGGACGGATCGGCTTCTTCAGGCGCATCGAGCACCGCATCGCCGTCCACGATTGCATCGGAAGCAGTCTCTTCAGTCTGCATAGGGGCGGCATCGGCCGCTTCGAAATCGCCTTGCGGTGCAGCTTGCACCAGCAACGCCAATGTAAGAGCTATCAGCGCCTCAACCCCTTGAGATTAACCGGGCCGAGATATCTGCCTGTTCTCAAAAGACGTCAACAGAATTTGCGTGCTGCGCGCCGAAACATTTTTCGCTCGATCAGGGAAGGATTGCGGCACTTCAATTGTCCCGACAATCTCCGATCAGCGACGGCTACTCGGGTCCGACAAGGCACCTGTGCGTGACGGTAAAGCTCACCGCCGCCCCTTGCCCTTCTCATCCTCGAACAATTCCGCAAGCTGTTCCATGATCGTACCGCCCAGTTGCTCGACATCCATGATCGTGACCGCGCGGCGATAGTACCGCGTCACGTCGTGGCCGATGCCGATGGCGACCAGTTGGACGGGTGACACCTTCTCGATCCAGTCGATCACGCCGCGCAGGTGGGCTTCGAGATAGCCTGCCGAGTTCACGCTCAAGGTGCTGTCGTCCACCGGCGCGCCGTCACTGATGACCATCAGGATGCGGCGTTCTTCGGGGCGGTAGATCAGGCGGCTGTGCGCCCATAGGAGCGCCTCGCCGTCGATGTTTTCCTTGAGCAGCCCCTCGCGCATCATCAGGCCGAGATTGCGGCGCGCCCGGCGCCAGGGTTCGTCCGCCTGTTTGTAGATGATGTGGCGCAGGTCGTTGAGACGCCCTGGCCCCTGCGGCTTGCCGTCGGCCAGCCATGCTTCGCGCGCCTGCCCGCCCTTCCACGCGCGGGTGGTGAAGCCGAGAATCTCGGTCTTGACCCCGCACCGCTCCAGAGTGCGCGCGAGGATATCCGCGCTGATCGCGGCGATGGAAATGGGCCGTCCGCGCATCGAGCCGGAATTGTCGATCAGCAGCGTGACGATCGTGTCCTTGAAATCCACGTCGCGTTCGACCTTGTAGGACAGCGCGGTTCCCGGCGAGACGATCACGCGGGACAGGCGTGCGGCATCCAGCACGCCTTCTTCCTGGTCGAAGTCCCAGCTGCGGTTCTGCTGCGCCATCAGGCGGCGTTGCAGGCGGTTGGCGAGGCGCGTCACCACGCCCTGCAATCCGGTCAGCTGGCTGTCGAGATAGGCGCGAAGCCGGTCGAGTTCTTCCGCATCGCACAGTTCGGGCGCTTCGACTTCCTCGTCGAAACGGGTGGT
Source organism: uncultured Erythrobacter sp. (assembly GCA_947494705.1). Lineage (GTDB taxonomy): Bacteria > Pseudomonadota > Alphaproteobacteria > Sphingomonadales > Sphingomonadaceae > Erythrobacter. The sequence goes on along the minus strand of CANLVN010000003.1, from coordinate 390,956 downwards.
GAAAGCCTTGTAATCGAGCCCATCGGGAATGTCGGCTTGCGGACGGTTGGGGCGCACGGGGGCGTTGGAGGCGTCGCCTTCCTCGCCCGGTTCGCCTTCGTCCATCTCGTCTTCGCCCGACATCTCGGTGTCGGCCTCGCCGTCGCCCTCGCCTTCGGCCATTTCGCCGGCAGCCTCGGCACTTTGCGGATCGGCTTCGCCTTCGCGCTCTTCGTCGCCGGTCTGCTCGTCGTCTTCGCCATCATCCTCGTCGGAATCGTCGTTCTCCGTCGGGTCGGGCTCGTCCGTGGGTCGGGTCAGGTCGAGGTCGCGCAGCAGGTCGAGCGCGAGTTTCTGGAACTCCTGCTGATCGGAAAGCTGGTCGGCGAGCCCGCTCATGTCGGTGCCCACGGCCTTTTCGATCGCCTCGCGCACCAGTTCTACGCCCGCCTGCGCGCGCTCGGGGATCGCCTCGCCGGTCAACTGCTCGCGCAGCATCAGCGATAGAGCGGTCTGGAGCGGCACTTCGGATGCGTTCTGCGCGCGGGCAATGGGGTCGCTCGCCATGCGCAGTTCTGTCGCACTGTCGAGATTGGCCTTGATGCCGTCGAACCGGTTCGCGCCCAGCGCTTCGTAGCGGACCTGTTCGATGGCGTCGTAACAGGCGCGCGCGACCGGCTCAGGCGGCGCGCCGCGGGCGTGAAGGCCGGTATCGTGGTGGCGCAGCTTCAAGGCGAACGAGTCGGCGAAACCGCGCGCCTCGGTCACCTGGTCGGCAGGCAGGTCGCGGCCCGGCAGCGGAACGCGGAAACGGTTGCCGCTCGCACCGGGCACGTCGGCGCTCCACGCGACTTCGACCTCGCCATCTTTCGCGATGGCGCGGCTGGCGCCGGTCAGGGCCTGCTTGAACAGATCGAGAGGAGATTCTTCAGCCATGCGCGCTCAGATAGGGATCAGATGATCGATTGTCCCGTCGCCTTCCAGTCCTTGAGGAATCCTTCGATCCCCTTGTCGGTGAGGACGTGGTTGACGAGAGCCATGATCACCTTGGGCGGCGCGGTCATCACGTCGGCACCGATCTTCGCGCTTTCGAGCACATGGGTCGTGTGCCGCACGCTCGCGACCAGGATTTCGGTGTCGTAGAGGTAGTTGTCGTAGATCAGGCGGATATCGCGGATCAGGTCCATCCCGTCGAAGCCGTTGTCGTCATGCCGTCCCACGAACGGCGAAACGAAAGTCGCCCCCGCCTTGGCCGCGAGCAGCGCCTGGTTGGCCGAGAAGCACAGGGTCACGTTGACCATAGTGCCATCGTCGGTCAGCGCCTTGCAGGTCTTCAGCCCGTCGATCGTCAGCGGCACCTTGATGCAGACATTGTCCGCGATCTTTCGCAGGACCTCGGCCTCTTTCATCATCGTTTCATGGTCCAGCGCGACCACTTCTGCCGACACGGGGCCATCGACGATTCCGCAAATTTCCTTCGTCACCTCCATGAAATCGCGGCCCGACTTGTGGATCAGCGAAGGATTGGTGGTCACGCCATCGAGCAGTCCGGTCGCGGCAAGCTCCTTGATCGGTTCGATTTCGGCGGTGTCGGCGAAGAATTTCATGGCTGCGAGGCTCCTGGTTTGGGCGCGGTCGAATCGTCGTTTGTGATTGGCACAAGGCGAAAGGACTGGCTAGCCACCGGGCTAGGACGAGGCGGCGTGCTATCACGCGATGTGCACAGTTGTGCAAGGTAACAAAAGTGCAACCTGCGCGTCTCTTACCGGTCACACTTTGGTCATACGGGGGTCGCAATCTTCGAATCATTGACGAAAATCACGCGAATGGAACCTGTCTTGACCGCATTTCGAAATCTGGCCGTTCTGTTCGTCGGCGCCTCGATCCTTGTTGCCCAGCCCGCTCTTGCAGCAGATGAGGACGGGGAGATCTGGTTCGGTCCGTCTTTCGCGACCGACATCGATGACGACACATCGGTGGAGTTGCAGACCGCACAGCGTTTTCGCGACCAGTCGCGCGGTCGCGCAGACACCTACTACGCCCGTGGCTGGGTTCATCAGAAGATTGCCGACAACTTCACGCTTTCGGGAGCGGCGGAATATCGGATCAACGACGAGGGTGACGACGAGGTCCGCGTCATCCAGCAGATCGGTGCGAAACAGGGAATCCTGCGCGCTCGCCTGAGACTGGAAGAGCGCTTCATCGAGAGCAATGGCGGCCGGATGGGCTTTCGCATCCGCCCGCGCGTGGGTGTGCGCGTTCCATTGAACGACGCGCTTACGGCCTCGGCCGATGGTGAGCTGTTCTACACGGCTCGCGCAACCAGCGATGGCGGTTCGACCGGCCTTACCGGTGTCGAGACGCGCGTTGGCTTCACCTACGATTTCAGCGGCAATTTCACGCTGGGCGTAAAATATCTGCGCGCCCAGAGCCTGCGCGACAATCGCCCGGACAAGGTGAGCCACGCACCGCTGTTCGAGCTCGACTTCTCCTTCTGAGACGCCTTGCTCAGTACCGCGCGCCGGTACCGAATACTTCGATAAGCGCCGGATCGCCGGTGGCTTGCGGATTGGCGCGGATCGCGGCTTCCTCGACGCCGATCTCTCTCCAGATCGCATCGTCGATATTGCCAGCCAGCCTTTGTGCGATACCGCCGACATTCGCGCCGGTGGCGGCGTTGAGCAGTTCGGCGACCAGCGGGTCCGACGCCACGCGGATCGCTTCGCCCAGTTCGGGCACCATGGCATCGATCAACTGGCCGCCCATCTCTCCGCGCAATGCTGTGGTTGCTGCTTGAGGCCCACCGCGAACGAGGTCGACCGCGTTCCTGAGGCCGATCACCCGCACGGCATCGGCAACGATGGGCGCTGCGCGATATGACCCTTCAATGGCGATATCGGCAAACTCCCCTTCGAGCCGATCCTTGAAAAGCGCCGAAGTCAGGATCCGCGCCACCACATCGCCGCGCGTTCCCAGCAGGTTCGACAGCCCAAGCCGTGCGACCTGATCGTCCCAAAAGCCATCGGGCTCGGTCAGGCGAGCAAAGGCATTCTCGGACGAGCGCAGCAGCAACCGGCGGATCGCTTCTTCAAGGCTCCACGGCGCATAGCCGGTGCAAGCGGGGATCGTGATCAAAAGGGCAGCGCCCGCGGTCCCCCGGAACATCGCCCTGCGGCTGGTGGGGGTATCGAACAGTCCGGTCATATCTCGCATCCTCTCGTGGTAACTCGAAACGCCCGCCACTATGTTCGGGTTCCGATGAACCGCGTCCGACTACTCGTCCTGAATGCTGCACTTGGCCCGCTCGACTACAAGCTGGCCGAAGGGATGCGCGTGGAAGCAGGCAGCGTGGTGGTCGCGCCTCTCGGGCCGCGAACGGTGACGGGGATCGTGTGGGACGAAGGGCGCTTGCCCGGCGTCGAAGTGGACGCGAAAAAGCTGCGCGCGCTTCGGGAAGTCGTGCCGGTCCCTCCCCTGTCCGCTCCGCTGCGCCGTCTGATCGAGTGGACCGCCGACTATTATTGCGCACCCCTTGCCAGCGTGGCGCGGATGGTGCTGTCGAGCGGCGGAGCGCTGGGCGGGCCTACGACGATGACGGAATACCGGCTGTCGGGCGGCACGCCCGAGCGCATGACCCCGCAGCGCATTACCGCGATCGAAGCGCTGGAGGGCGAACAGGGGACGATCCGCGAACTTTCCGGCATAGCGGGCGTGTCCGAGGGGGTCTTGCGCGGCCTGGTCAACCAGGGCGTGATCGAACCGGTGGAGGTCGCCATCGACCGCCCTTACCCTCCCGCCGATCCCGACTACCACCAGCCCGCCCTGTCCGAAGACCAGATGCGCGTGGCGAAAACTCTGGTCGAGGCGGTCGAGGCGCGAAGCTTTGAGCCGTTCCTGCTCGATGGCGTCACCGGATCGGGCAAGACCGAAACCTATTTCGAGCCGGTGGCCGAGGCGATCCGGATGGGCAGGCAGGTGCTTGTCCTTCTGCCGGAAATCGCGCTGACCGAGAATTTTCTCTCCCGTTTCGAGGACCGCTTCGGCGCCGCACCGGTCCAGTGGCATTCCTCGCTCAAGTCGACCGAGCGGCGGCGGGCGTGGCGGGCCATTGCGGAAGGCTCCGCGCAGGTCATTGTCGGCGCACGCTCGGCGCTGTTCCTGCCCTATGCCAATCTCGGCCTGATCGTCGTCGACGAAGCGCACGAAATCAGTTTCAAGCAGGATGACGGCGTGCGCTACAACGCCCGCGACGTCTCCGTGATGCGCGCGCGGTTCGAGGGTATCCCGGTCGTGCTGGCGAGCGCGACCCCGGCGCTTGAAAGCCTGCACATGGCGAATAGCGGGACTTACACGAAGCTCGAATTGCCGAGCCGTTTCGGCGGCGCACAACTGCCCGAGATCAAACTGGTCGACCTCACGATCGAGAAGCCCGCGAGCGGTCAATGGCTCGCCGCGCCACTTATCGAAGGGATCGAGGCGCGGCTGGAGGCCGGAGAGCAGTCGCTCCTGTTCCTCAACCGGCGTGGGTATGCGCCGCTGACATTGTGCCGCAATTGCGGTCATCGCTTTCAGTGTCCGAACTGCAGCGCGTGGCTGGTCGAACACCGACTGTCCTCGCGGCTCGCATGCCACCATTGCGGGCTGGAAACGCGCCCGCCGCAGGCTTGCCCGGAATGCGGCGAGGCGGACTGCCTCGTCGCCTGCGGTCCCGGTGTCGAACGCATCGCCGACGAGGTCGCGGCGCTTTTCCCCGAAGCGCGCGTTTCGGTCGCCACCTCCGACACGCTCGGCACGCCCGAACGCGCGGCTGAGTTTCTCGCACAGGTGCAGGCAAAGGCCATCGACGTGATCGTCGGCACGCAGCTCGTGACCAAGGGGTTTCACTTTACCGAGCTGACGCTTGTGGGCGTGGTCGATGCCGATCTCGGCCTGGAAGGCGGGGACCTGCGCGCGGCAGAGCGCACCTACCAGCAAGTCGCGCAGGTCGCCGGGCGCGCAGGGCGCGGGTCAAAGCCGGGCGAAGTGCTGATCCAGACCCGCCACCCCGAAGCCGCCGTGATCGCCGCACTGGCCGATGGCGACCGGGACGCTTTCTACGAGGCCGAGACGGAAGCACGCCGCGATGCGGGCGCCCCGCCCTTCGGCCGCTGGGCGCAGATCATCCTGTCGTCCGAAGACGAACGCGAAGCTCGGCAATCCGCCGCGCGACTGGGCGACACCCGGCCGCATCTCGACGATGTAATGATCCTCGGCCCGGCGCCTGCGCCCATGGCGCTGCTGCGAAACCGCTATCGCTATCGCTTTCTTGTAAACGCGAGGCGAAGCGCCAATCTTCAGGCCACTTTGCGCGACTGGCTCGATACGCAGGACTTTCCGCCAGGCATCCGTGTCGGCGTTGATATCGATCCATACTCGTTTGTATAAAATGAAAAATTTTGTATTGCCCGGCAATATATCGATGGAGAATACACGTGAGTGACATGGAAGAGGGCATGAACGTCCGGGCATTCGACCCGGACAATCCGCCTGACGTTCCCGAAGGAATTTCGCGTACGTCGATGGAGACTCTGCCCTTCTCCATCGCCCTGTCCGACGCACGACTTGACGACAACCCGCTGATCTACGTGAATTCCGCGTTCGAGCGGATGACCGGCTATTCCTCGGCAGCAGCCATCGGCCGGAATTGCCGCTTCCTGCAAGGTGAAGAAACCTCTCCGGAAGCGCGCGAGAAGCTGCGCGCCGCGATCGAAGCCAAGTCCGACGTGGCTGTCGACATTATCAATTACCGCGCCGATGGAACGCGATTTCTCAACCGCCTCCTCCTTTCGCCGCTGAAGGGCTCGGACGGGACTGTCACCCACTTCCTCGGTATCCAGTCGCCCCAGCCCGAAACCTTCGATTTCGAAGGCGAGGCGCGCGCACTCGATGAATCGCTGCGCGAGGTCCAGCATCGCGTCAAGAACCACCTCGCGATGCTCCTCGCGCTGATCCGGATGGAAGCGAAGCGCGCGACCGATCCGCAGGCCTCGCTCGGCGTGCTTGCCAACCGGGTCGAAGCGCTCAACCTGCTGTATGACAGCTTTAGCAAGGGTGCCGGGGCGACAAAGTCCAAGATTGCGCTTGGCTCCTACGTTTCGCGCGTTTGCAGCGCGCTCAACTTGCTCGACGGCCAGCGTGAAGTGCGCATCAACATCGACACCGAGAGCTTCGACGCCTCGATCGATGCGGCCTCGCATGTCGGCCTGCTTTTGTCCGAATTGCTGACCAACGCCATGCAACATGCCTTCGACGAAGGGCAGGAGGGCGAAATCAAGGTGCGTCTCTGGGACCACGAGGAGGATGTCCTGTGCCTGGAAGTCTGCGACGATGGCAAGGGGCTTCCCGAAGGCTCCAACTGGCCGCAGGAAGGCAATCTTGGCGCACGGATCGTGCGCGACCTCGCCAAGCGGTTGGGCGCGGATCTGAATGTAAAGAGCAGTTCCGATGGCACGACTGTCTATCTCGCGATCCCCAAGACGAAGTTGCGCGTCCTAGATTAGGGGGTTGCAGCTTTCGCATCGGTATCGGTGGCACCGAGGCCGAGGTTACGCGTTAGGTCGCCATGACCGTCAAAACCCTGATCCCTATCCTCGGCGACCAGCTGAACCGCACTCTTGCGAGCCTTCGCGGGCAGACCAAGGATGACAGCGTCATCCTGATGATGGAGGTCTGGGATGAGGCGACCTACGTCAAACACCACAAACAGAAGATCGCGCTGATCTTCTCCGCGATGCGCCACTTTGCCGCCGAGATGGAAGATGCCGGCTGGAGCGTCGACTACGTGAAGCTCGACGATGATGACAATGCGGGCAGCTTCACCGGCGAAGTCGCGCGCGCCATCGAACGGCATTCTCCGGAAACGGTTCGCGTGGTCGAGGCGGGCGAATGGCGTGTCCAGCAAGCGATCGAGGAATGGCCCGACAAGTTTGACTGCGCGGTTGAAATCCTACCGGACGACCGGTTCGTCTGCTCGCACGCCGAATTCCGCGAGTGGGCCGAAGATCGCAAGCACCTCACCATGGAGCATTTTTACCGGGAAATGCGCCGCAAGACTGGCATCCTGATGACAGAGGATGGCAAGCCGGAGGGCGGCGACTGGAACTACGATCACGACAATCGCAAGCCGCCCAAGGACGACATGGCCCCGCCGCCGGTCGCAAAGTTCGAGCCGGACGCCATCACCCGCGAGGTGATCGAGCTGGTCGAGGACCGCTTCGCCGACCATTTCGGCAGCCTTGAAAATTTCCGCTGGCCCGTCACCCGCGACGCGGCCGAGAAAGCCGCCGATGCCTTTTTCGCCGAGCGTATCGAGAAGTTCGGACCCTTTCAGGACGCGATGGTCCATGGGCAGGACGACATGTACCATTCGATGCTTTCGACCAGCATCAACCTTGGCCTGCTCGATCCCATCGACCTGTGCGAGCTTGCGCAGAAAGCCTATGAAGAAGGCCGCGCGCCGATCAATTCGGTCGAGGGTTTCATTCGCCAGTTGATCGGCTGGCGCGAATATATTCGCGGCTTCTACTGGCTGAACATGCCGGGCCTCGCCAGCGACAACAAGCTGAACGCGCAGCGCGGCCTGCCCGAGTTCTTCTGGACCGGCGAAACCGACATGCGCTGCCTTGCCGACTGCATCCGCTCGACCCGCGACAACGCCCATGCTCACCATATCCAGAGGCTTATGGTGCTCGGCAATTTCTGCCTTCTCGCCGGGATCGATCCGCGCGAGGTGCAGGACTGGTACCTGGTCGTTTATGCCGATGCCTATGAGTGGGTCGAGCTGCCCAATGTCAGCGCGATGATCCTCTATGCCGACGGGGGGCAATTGGCGACAAAACCCTATGCGGCATCAGGCAATTACATCAACAAGATGAGCAATTACTGCAAGGAATGCAGATACTCGGTCAGCAAGAAAACCGGCGAGGACGCCTGCCCGTTCAATCCGCTCTACTGGCACTTCATGGACCGTCATCGCGACCGGCTCGAAAGCAATCACCGCGTGGGCCGGATCTATTCGAACTGGGACCGGATGGGCGAGGATAAGCAAAGCGAATATCTCGACAGCGCGCAGAGGTTTCTGGAAAGCCTGACCCCGGCGAGAAAAGGCTGGGCACGGGGCGAATGAGGGCAAGATCGCTTCGGCTTCATGTGGTGTCACAAGCGCAACCGCACCACTTGGATCGGCCGAGTGCCTCGGCGATATCGACGTTCAACGCGGACGAGCCCAGCTCCGCTTTGCGTTTCCCGTCATTGTGAGTCATAGGCCTGCGCGAAACTTCATTAGATCAGGGGGATACAGCATGCTCAGCCTTGCAGCTCGCACCGCTTCGACCACCACGGTTCTTGCATTGGCGGCGCTGGCGGGACCGGCTCTGGCCCAAGCCGAATATCGTCATATCGAGAGGGCCGATGATACGGTGGCGGTTCTGGGGGCCCAGAGCGATGACGTCTCGGTTCCAAACCCCGTCTGGCAGCGGCACACCGGCTTGCAATGCACCGGTACGACCCTGAGCGCCTACAACCCGGCGCGCGAACAGGGCGGTAACATGCCGTCCGAAAACGCGCTGAAGGTCGACTTCGCCAATTCCGAGATCGTGCTCACGTCCCCGCTAGGCTCCACCTATTCGGAAACGATATCGAGCAAGCTGCTCACCAAGGCCGGACGCGATATCAAGCAGACGCTGCTGATCTCTTCAGGCCGGATCATCCAGTTGGCGCCCAACCCGGACGGACCCGGCTTCACCGCGGATATTGTCGGGCGCGATCGCGGGCGGATCACCAATATCGCTTTCGACTGCACCGCAATCGGCTAGACAAGGCGCAAGCTCACCGCGCCTGTTTGAGAGGAAAGACCCATATGCTGACCATCCACCACCTTCGCATTTCGCAATCCGAACGCATCGTCTGGCTGTGCGAGGAGCTGGGACTGGATTACGACCTGAAGCTCTACAATCGCGACCCCGAAACGCGGCTCGCTCCGCCAGAGCTAAAGGCGATCCACCCGATGCAGATTGCACCGGTGATCGAGGATGGCGACACCGTGCTGGGCGAAAGCGGCGCGATCGTCGAATATATCGTCGGCAAGTACGCGCCCGATACGGACCTCGTCCCCGGTCCCGAACATCCCGATTTCGCCGAGCACCTCTACTGGTTCCACTTCGCCAACGCGACGTTCATGACCAATGGCATGATGCAGATCGCGGTGAATTATGCTGGGGCGACCATGCCCCCGCCGCTGCAGGCTCGCGTCGACAATGCCTGGGCACAGGTGGAAAAGCGGCTGGGCGAAGCGGACTATTTCGGCGGCTCACAGCTGACCACGGCGGACATTATGATGGTGTTCCAGCTCACCACCAGCCGCGCCTTCAACGGCCTCTCCATCGACGACAAACCGAACCTCAAGGCGTATCTGAAGCGGATCGGGGAACGCGAGGCGTATCAGCGCGCGATGGCCAAGGCCGAGCCGGGTATGCCGCCCAAGCTGGACTAGGGCGCCCTATTCCGCCGCGTCGCGCAAATCGTCGCGGCCCATGATCTGGTCGATCTGGTCGCGCAGCAATGGGTCCCAGTCTGACCTCAGCTTCTTCGAGAGTGCGATAAGTTCCTCGTTCTCCCAGGGCGGGGTGTCGAAGTCGAAGGCATTGGCCATCTCGACCATCGACTTGCGGTCCATCTCCTCGAACAGGCGGGTCATCCCCTCTGCCTGTTCGGGAGTGACGCCCAGAGCCTCGAACGCGGAACGGCCCATGCGAAGCGAGCTGTCATAGGTTTCGCGGATGATGTCGCGGCAGCCCAGCGACCACAGCTCGTAAACATGCATGCGATCGAAGGCGCGTGCGAGGATGTGAACTTGCGGGTAGTGCTTGACGACGTGCTTCACCAGCCGGTTGGTCGCTTCCTTGTCGTCGATCGCGATAATCAGCAGTCGCGCCTTCTCGATCCCCGCTGACTTGAGCAGGTCGGGGCGCGTCGCGTCGCCGTAATAGGTGCGGATGCCGAACTTGGAGAGCCGCTCTATCTGGAGGCTCGAATAGTCGATCACGGTCGCCTTGTAGTCGGCCATGTCCAGCATCCGTTCGACGATCCCGCCCACGCGCCCGCGCCCGGCGAGAACGATGTCGCTGCTGTGCCCGATCTCGTCGAAGGCGCGCTCGCGCCCTTTTCGGAAGCTGCGCAGGATTACGCGGTCGTAGAGGATGAAAAGCAGCGGCGTCACCAGCATCGACATGGCAACGATCAGCAGCAGCTGATCGGCGAGAGCCTGCGGCACGACGTTATTGCCGGTCGCATAGGTCAGCAGGACGAAGCCGAACTCGCCCGCCTGCGCCAGCGCGAGGGCGAAGAGCCAACGGTCCTGTCCCCTGATCCCGAACATGCCGCCCAGCGAATACAGCACTGCGATCTTGGTCGCGATCAGCACGGCGGTCCAGCCGAGCACGCTCTGCCAGCTTTGCGCGAGCAGCGTGAAATTGATGCCGGCTCCGACCGTGATGAAGAACAGGCCCAGCAACAGCCCCTTGAACGGCTCGACATCGCTTTCGAGTTCGTGGCGATATTCGCTGTTGGCCAGCACCACGCCCGCGATAAAGGTGCCCAGCGCAGGGGAAAGGCCCACCACGCTCATCAAAAGGGCAATGCCGGTGACGAATAACAGGGCGGTCGCCGTGAACAGCTCCCGCAGGCCCGCCATCGCGATAAAGCGGAAAATCGGGCGGGTGAGGTAATTGCCAGCCAAAACGACGAATGCGATGGCAGCGAGCGTCGCAAGGGCTGCGGCCCATGCGGGCAATCCTTCGAGGATATTGATCCCGCCCCCGCCATGATCGCCGCCAGCATGCTCGCCCGCATGGGCCGCCGCTTCGCTCGCGATTTCCGGAACTGCGAGCAGCGGGATAAGCGCCAGCATCGGGATCACCGCAATGTCCTGAAACAACAGGACCGAGAAGGAGGATTGCCCGCCCTCGGTCTTCATCAATCCCTTTTCATCGAGTGTCTGGAGGATGATCGCGGTCGACGACAGCGCAAGGATCATCCCGATCGTTACCGCCGTCTGCCACGCATCGCCCATGATGAAATAGGACACAGCCGCGAAGGCGAGGATGGTGATGAACACCTGCCCGCCGCCAAGGCCGAGCAGGCGCGTGCGCATCTCCCACAGGTTCTTTGGCTCCAGTTCCAGCCCGATCAGGAACAGCATCATCACCACGCCGAACTCGGCGAAGTGCTGAATCTGGACAACATCCACACCCAGCCAGCCGAGCGCCGGGCTGATCGCCATGCCGGCAATCAGGTAACCCAGCACCGATCCAAGGCCCAACCGGGTGGCAATCGGTACCGCGATCACGCCCACGGCCAGGAGGATCGTCGCAAGGAGCAGGAAGTCGGTCATCGACGCATGTGCTACCCCCGTAGAAACCGGCCCGCCATACGCTTTAGGCTTTAGTCCGGCATAGCTTGCATTTCATTGCAAAGCGCTGTTCAAGTCTGCGCCAGAATCCGTCTGCTAAGCAAGACGGCATTTCACCGGGGGGATACAACCGGACCTACCACTCAAGGGGTATTCAGATAATGGCCAAGAAGCTGGCACACATACTTTCGACCGTTTCCGCAGCCGCGCTGCTCAGCGCCTGCTCCGCCTACGGAGAGGAAACCGACATGACCACATCCGTTACCGACACTGCCGTCGCCGACTATTCGCCGGAAATTCCGGAAGGCACGGGCTATTTCGCTTCGGACAGCGACCTGCCGTTCCTTGCGCCCGATTTCACCAAGATCAGCGAAGACGATTACATCCCCGCTTTCGAACAGGGCATGGCGATCCAGAAGGCCGAAGTGCAGGCCATCATCGACAACCCCGCCGAACCGACCTTCGAAAACACCATCGTCGCGCTCGAAAAGTCGGGCCGCATGCTGGGCCGCGTCGCGCGGGTGTTCTTCGCGCTGACCGGTACGGTTTCGACCGACGGGATCGACGCGATCAACACCGAAATCAGCCCCAAGCTCTCCGCCCACAGCGACTCTATCACGCTCAACCCTGCGCTGTTTGAGCGGGTTAAGGCGGTTTACGACAATCGCGCCGCCATGGCGATGACGGTCGAGGACGCCAAGCTGCTCGAAAACACCTATGACAGCATGGTCCATGCCGGCGCGATGCTGACCGATGCAGAGCGCGAGCAGGTGAAGGCGATCAACACCGAGCTTTCCACCCTCACCACCGAATTTGCCCAGACCGTTCGCACCGCGACCAACGAACAGCCGCTGATCGTCGACACGGCGGAGGAACTCGCCGGGCTTTCCGACGCGGACATTCGCGCCGCAGCCGACCTTGCCACCGAAAAGGGTGAACCGGGCAAGTATGCGATCGCGCTGCAGAACACGACGCAGCAACCTTCCCTGCCCAACCTCGAAAACCGCGCAACGCGTGAAGCGCTGTTCATGCAGTCCTATCACCGCGCGGACGGGACCAATCCCGAATATGACACGCGCACCCTGCTGGCGAAGATCGCGGCCCTGCGTGCGGAGAAGGCCGCCCTGTTCGGCGAGCCCGACTGGGCGAGCTACGCCATGTATGACCGCATGGCGAAAACCCCGGACACCGCGCTCGACTTCATGCAGCAGATGGTCCCCGCCCTCGCCGCAACCCAGCGCGAGGAAGCCGCGCTGCTCAACGCCGAAATCGCGAAGGAAGGCGGCAATTACGAGGTCCAGCCGTGGGACTGGTATCGCTTCGCCAACAAGGTCAAGGCCGAGCGCTACGACCTCGATGAAGGCGCAATGATGGAATATTTCGAACTTGAGCGCGTGCTCGAGGACGGCGTGTTCTACATGGCCAAGGAACTCTACGGCCTCACCTTCGAACGTCGCACCGACCTGCCGACCTATCACCCCGACGTGTGGGTCTATACCGTGTTCGACGCCGACGGTTCTGAAATGGGCCTGTTCTACTTCGACCCGTTCCAGCGCCCCTCCAAGCGTGGCGGTGCGTGGATGAGCAACTTCGTCGACCAGTCCGACCTGTGGGGCACCAAGCCGGTGATCTACAACGTGCTCAACATCCCCAAGGCTTCCGAGGGCGAACCGCAGCTGGTCAGCTTCGACTGGGTCGAAACGGCGTTCCACGAATTCGGGCACGCGCTGCACGGCTTCTTCGCCGACCAGCGTTACGAGAGCCTGTCGGGCACGGCCACCGCGCGCGACTTCGTCGAATATCCCAGTCAGGTCCACGAGATGTGGGCGACCTATCCGGAAGTGCTGCAGAACTACGCCAAGCACTACGAAACCGGCGAGACCATCCCGATGGAGATGGTCACGAAGATCCAGGAAGCCTCCAAGTTCAATCAGGGCTACGATTTCGGCGAGACTGTCGAAGCCGCCCTGCTCGACATGAAATGGAGCGCCCTGTCGGCCGAGGAAGCCGCCGCGATCGACACTCCTGAGGAAGTGACCGCGTTCGAGCGCCGCAGCCTTGAGGAACTGGGTCTGGAAATCGACCTCGTCCCGCCGCGCTATCGCAGCACCTATTTCAACCACATATTCAGCGACCCGGCGGGCTATTCGGCTGGCTATTACAGCTATTTGTGGACCGAAATGCTCGACCGGGACAGCCGCAAGTGGTTCCTCGACAATGGCGGCCTGACCCGCGAAAATGGGGACCACTATCGCGAAACCGTGCTCAGCCGCGGCGGGACGATGGACTATTTCGAGATGTTCGAGAACTTCGCCGGGCGTCAGCCCGACGTGACCCCGATGCTGGAAGCGCGCGGACTTACCGGCGGCTCCGAAGGTGATGCCGAAAGCGTCTCCGATGGCGAACTTCCGCCGCGCACTGTCGGACAATAGGGAACGACACTATATAGAGGTGGCGGCGGGACCGGAAATGGCCCCGCCGCCACCACTCTTCGCAACCTTTGCGGCACGCGCCAGACCGGCGTGACACGCATTACTTCTCTTACCAGCGGGATCGATTTGAACACCTCCACGCCAACCCAGCCCCTATCCGATGACGCGCATATCGACCCGAAACGGTTGATGCGCGATCTCCAGACGTTTCGCGACCCAAGCCCGGCGCGAAGCTATTGGGAGTTGGCGATCACGATCCTGCCATTCCTTGCCCTGTTCGCCGGCATGATCGTGGCGGTGAATGCCGGGTACTGGCTCGCCCTTGCCCTCACCCCGCTAGCCGGACTGTTCCTGCTTCGCCTGTTCATCATCCAGCACGATTGCGGCCACGGAGCGTTCCTGCGCAGCCGCAAGGGCAATGACTGGTTCGGGCGCGCGATGGGCGTGTTCACCCTCACCCCCTATGATTGCTGGAGCCAGAGCCACGCGCGCCACCACGCCGCGACCGGCAATCTCGACAAGCGCGGTTATGGCGATGTCGATACGCTGACCGTCCGCGAGTTCAGCGAGAAATCTCGGCTCCAGAAGTTCGGCTATCGCCTGTACCGCCACCCGATCACCCTGCTCGGCTTCGGCCCGGCCTACCTGTTCCTGCTGCGCCACCGCCTGCCGGTCGGGCATATGCGCGAAGGGTGGAAATTCTGGATCAGCGCGCTGGGTACCAACCTAGTCACACTCGCTATCCTCGCCGTGCCGGTCTGGTTTGCCGGGTTCGGAGTGACCGCAGCGGTATTCCTGCCGACCCTGCTGTTCGCCGCGAGTACGGGCGTATGGCTGTTCTACATCCAGCACCAGTTTGAACACGCGCACTGGGACGCAAAACAGGATTGGTCCTTTGCCGAAGCCGCGCTGAAAGGCAGCACGCATCTCGACCTGCCTCCGGTGCTGCGCTGGTTTACCGGCAATATCGGCATCCACCACGTCCACCACCTGTCGAGCACGATCCCCTTCTACCGGCTTCCCGAAGTGTTGAAGGCGCATCCGGCGTTGCACGATCTCAACCGCTATACGGCAAGAAATTCGCTGGGCGCGTTCCGGCTGGCGCTGTGGGATGAAGAGCAAAGGCGGATGGTAACCTTCCGCGAGGCCAAGCAGCTGGCGGCGTAGCGGCGCGTTTGAGGGCCTGAGCCCGGCATCGCCGGCACGCCAGATCCGGAACCAAAACCGACAACTTTCAACGTCCGTGCGTCACTTGCCGCAATGCGCCGGTATGGGCTGTATCCTCCAATCGCCCTCGCCGATCTGCCGCGCGGCGGGACCCTTCGCTGTTTGATCCATCTCAATGCGCTGTCCCTTCCTGCCCGTCACATCTGTGCGCAGGGATCGACGCAATTGACACTCGCTGGAGGGAGCGAAACCATGCGGATATTGTTTGTCCATCCCAATTATCGGTCGGGCGGAGCGGAGATCGCCGGCACATGGCCCCCCGCATGGGTCGCCTACCTATCAGGGCCTCTCAAGCGCGCAGGCTTCACCGACATCACCTTCATCGACGCGATGACCGAAGAGGTCGACGATGACGAACTGGCGCGTCGAATGGAGGAGTTGCAGCCCGATGTCGTAGGCACGACCTCGATCACCCCGTCGATCTACGCGGCCGAGCGCGTGTTGGAGATCGCCGCGCTCACCGTACCCAAGGCCGTGCGCGTTCTGGGCGGGGTCCATGCGACTTTCATGTACAAGCAGGTGCTGACCGAAGCCCCGCATATCGACGTGATCGTGCGCGGCGAAGGCGAGGAAATCGCGCTCGAATTATTCGGCGCGATCGACGCAGGCCGCTGGCCGCGTGACGCAGCAAGGATCAAGGGTCTGGCCTATCGCGAGCTGGACAAGATCATCGCGACCCCCGCCGCCGATACGGTCAAGGACATGTCGACGCTTAAGCCCGACTGGGACGTGCTCGACTGGAACCTCTACACTTACCTCCCCTTGGGCACCCGCGTCGCGATCCCAAATCTGGCTCGCGGGTGCCCATTCACCTGTTCGTTCTGCTCGCAATGGAAGTTCTGGCGCGATTACCGCATCCGCGACCCGAAGGACGTCGTCGACGAGATCGAGGAGCTCCACGAGCAACACGGTGTCGGGTTCTTCATCCTCGCGGACGAGGAACCCACAATCAACCGCAAGAAGTTCATTGAGTTCTGCCAGGAGCTGATCGACCGCGGCCTGCCGGACAAGGTCAAATGGGGAATCAACACCCGCGTGACCGACATCTATCGCGACCGAGAACTGCTCTCGTTCTATCGCCGCGCGGGGCTGGTCCATGTCAGCCTCGGCACTGAAGCGGCGGCGCAGATGAAGCTCGACCGTTTCAACAAGGAAACCAAGGTCGAGGAGAACAAGAAGGCAATCAAGCTGCTGCGCGATGCCGACATATTCGTCGAAGCGCAGTTCATCGTCGGGCTGGACAACGAAACGCCGGAAACGCTCGAGGAAACATACCGCATGGCGTGGGACTGGCAGCCTGATCTTGCCAACTGGGCGATGTACACGCCGTGGCCCTTCACCCCGCTGTTCGAGGAGATCAAGGACCAGGTCGAAATCCACGATTTCTCGAAATACAATTTCGTGACCCCGATCATGAAGCCCGATGCGATGGAGCGCGGGGAACTGCTCGACGGGGTGATGAAGAATTACCGCCGGTTCTACATGCAAAAGGCGCTGTTCCACTATCCCTTGCGCGGCACCGGTTTCCGGCGGCGCTATCTGCTGGGATGCCTCTACGCCTTCCTGAGGGCTGGATTCAAACGCACCTTCTACGATCTGGGCAAGGCGGGTTACTGGGGGCCCCAGACGAAGAAGCAGCTGGACTGGCACATTGACGAAGCCCGCGAAGTGGCCGCCGATGCCGCAACCGACTGGCAGACCAATGCCGACAAGGCGGCGCAGGCCAGGGCGCGTCGCGAGGCGGTCCGTGTCCAGATGAAAAAGCGCGGCGAACGCAGGGCCGAGAGCCGGGAAAGGGACCGTATCAATGTTGATTGAAAGGCCCCCCATCGCGTCGCATGAGCTTTCGATGGCCAGGGATGACGCGCCCGCGATGATCGGTCCCCATGCGGTCATCCACGCCGTAATCGCCATGCGCGAACGCCTTGGCGAGCAGGAAACAAACGCCATTCTCGCCAATTCGCAGATCGCGCAAATCCCCACGGGCGACGCGATGATACCGGAAATGGACGTGTTGCGATTGCACCGTTGGCTGTCGCTGCGCGAACCGCTCGACTGCTTCGTAATCACGCAAGAGGCTGCGCGCCGAACCGCCGATTACATCATCGCCAACCGAATCCCGTCGATGGCAGTGCGGTTATTGCAGGCTCTGCCGCCCGCGCTTTCGGGTGCCCTGCTGATGCGAGCCATACGTCAACATGCATGGACGTTCATAGGCGCAGGGCGCATCCGGTTCAGCAGCGCGTGGGAGTTCGAGATAGATCGCAGCGGCGCCGATGATCCGATCCTGCTGCCGGAATCGCTGTTGCAATGGTACGCCGGGGTCTTTGAGGGTTTGTACAGGCGCTTGGTATCTCCGGGCTGTCGCTGCGAGCTTAGTCAGCCAGCGTCCGAGATGTCCCAGATCCACAGTTATCGCATCTCGTCCTGATCACAGGAGGCCCGCAACCGGCCCCAAACTCACTTGCCCAAGCAACCCGCATAAATGCCTGAAAGCCGAATGACGGCTTCTCAACGGTAGGAGCTAAAAGCGGACTGTCCGCTTGCGACCCAGAAACAGACGTTGAGGAACGTCGGCTCTAACCGTTGTCCCCTATTCTAGAAACCACTACGCTCTTCCGCGAGAGGCGCTAGGTGAGGATGGACGCGAGGATGGACGAGCCGGATTGGACGCTGGAGGATCACCTTCTGCATGGGCGAGCAGCGATCCGGGACATAGCAAACTCGGCCGATGAAACCATCTCTGGGCCAAAGGTCTGCTTCCACCTTTACCCCCTCACGTCAGGTGATGACGAAAACTGGGGCATGGAGGCGCAGTATTGCCAGCTTGCGAAGCGCGAGTTCGAAAACTGTGGTCAAGACTTTGATGTTGATTACGTGGGAGGACACTGCGGCATTGAGGCATGGCAGGACATCATGCCTACCGGGGATTGGCTCACAAGCGCGGTTCCACTGGTGTGGGAAACGGCTGCTAAGGCCAACATGTATCTTGCAGGATGGAGCTTCGAGCCGCGCACCGGGCCTTACATCTCCGTGAGCAGGTCGGTGAATGTCTATAACGGAAGCAAACTCAGCGATCTTCCGCAACCCTCCGCAGTCCGGTCATTTGGACGGTTGCGCGATTGGTTGAGAGGACAGCTTGGTTGAGGCGACAGACATAAAGCCGAATGTCTGGTTTCCACCCCATATTCAGACATTCGGCATGGAGGGCGATCTACCCGATAGCGGACTGGCAGCTTTGCCACGGTTTGAGCCGAAACCGGATTTTCCGCTCACGACCCGATTGCGGTCATTCGGCTTGGCTTTATGCTAACCCGATGCAAATCAGGCATCTTCTATGGGCCATCGTGCCGTTAGCGGCATGCATTCAAGTGGCGGCAACACCAGCTGCCGCTGCGCGATCAATCTCAACATGCAAGACTGGCTACGTCGAGTGGGAGCGTCGCCCGGTCAACGAGGTTATTGCCAAGTCCCATACCATTTTCCTTGCTACAGCTGCCGAGTTCATTCCTGACAACTCTCGCGAAGGATACGATGGCTACTATGTTCTTTCGTCGACGGGGACAGAATTGAAGGGAGGGCTTCAAGGAAGGGTCGTCGTCTACGGTTCAACTCCGTATCCAATTCCGCCGCAATTGTATTTCGAGCTGGGCGTCAGGCATAGTGAGATTGCTAACGCTCATCGGCAGTTCGCTCAGACGGGGCCCGGCGGGATCGGCGTGGTCACGGCAATTGGAACACATTGCCCGGTCGCTCCACGTTTCGTAATTGGATATACGTATCTGGCGCTTTTGGGCACCGAGAGCCGTTTGTCTTTCGAACCGATCCACTCTCCGCGCAATGATGAGTGGTTCCAGTTAGTCACCGAGCTCTTAGATATTGATAGTCCATGATTTCTTCATGCGCTTGAATGCGAGAGCAGGCCAGGCTGGCGCCTAGATTAATCCGGCAGAACGGCAGCTTCCCACCCCAATCTCGGAAATTCGGGGACGGTTCTCGATCACCCGAGACCGGACAGGCCGCTATCCGAGCTTTCCTCATAAAAGCGGTCTGACAGCTGACGACCCAAGAGCAGACGTTTGCGAAGATCGCGAATAGCATGTTGGTCAGGCCGCTGCCTTCCTATTCTCGGTGCCTTGACCATCCGGACCGGCTAGCTTTTCGACCAATGGCTCGATTGCGGTGAAGGCAGACTCACGGGATGCCTCGAAGCGTTCATCGCCGAACTCCTGAAACTCGATCCCGATATGGTGGAATGTCTCCACTCCAAGATAGCGCGCTGCCGTGCGCACATGCGGTGTAAGGCAGTCACGGCCTTCGTTTGGCCCTCCCGGACCGAAGCCGAACTCGCCCCACGAGGTAAGCAGGATAAGGGTCTTGCCCGAGAAAACCGGTTCGAGCGGCGCGTCGCCCCGGGCAAGGTCGAAGGTGAAGGTCTTGTCGACCCTGACGACCTGATCGAACCAAGCCTTAAGCGCGGCCGGCATGCCGTAATTGTACATCGGTGCTGCCAAGACGATGATCTGCGCTTCTGCCACTTCGGCGATGAGTTCCTCCGAAGCAGCAAGAAGCTGCTCCTGCTCTTGCGTGCGTTCCTTGGCAAAGGCGGCCGCGATCCAATCCTCGGAGATGATGGCAGGCGGGTTTCTCCCGACATCTCGCAGGATGACCTCGTCCCCGGGACGCCGCGTAAGCCAGCTGTCGGTGAACCTGTCTGCCAACGTGCGGGTGAGCGACCGGGAGGTCCGTGCACTGGCGTCGATGCGAAGAATTTTATTCAATTCATGGTCTCCTCGAATATCCTGATCCGAGCGAGCTTTGACGCTCGGTAGAGGGCGGAGAATGATTGCCTGACGCCGGTTCGACAAAAGGTAAGAGCTCAGCTATGCATGAACAGAATTCATTTATGGGATGCCCGTGTGAACGTCTCGTCGATCTCGCTGCCAGCGCTTCGCTCCTTCGATGCGGCGGCGCGAACGGGCAGTTTCAAGGATGCAGCGACCGAATTGGGCGTTACCCCTACCGCGGTCTCGCACCAGATACGTACGCTTGAAGACCAATTAGGCGTCGCGCTGTTTGTTCGGGAGGTCCGCAAGATCGTCCTGACACAGGAAGGCAACCGGCTCGCTGCGGCGACTTCAAAGGGCTTTCGAGAGATCTACGATGCGCTTGGCGACTTGCGCGACGTGTCGTCGCGCCTGACGATCACCACCACTCCCGCCTTTGCGGCGCTTTGGCTTGTCCCGCGCCTAGCAGATTTCGAAGCACGGCACCCCGCGACAAGCGTCCATGCCGAAACCTCCACCGAAATGCTCGATCTCGAGCGTGACCGGCGGGTCGATGTAGCAATCCGATACGGTGCGGCTGAACAGGCGGGGTTAGCAGTCTCTCCGGTGGCGCACGAGACATTCGGCGTGTTCGCTCATCCGGATCTGCTTCAGGCCTGTGCCGGTATCGAGGATGCCGTCTTGATCGAGACTCGATGGCGGTCGCAGTCGCTCAGGCAGGTTGGCTGGGATGATTGGCTGGAGGCACAGCGGCTTGATCCCGCAAGGTTCGAGAACCGGCGCAGTTTCGATCAAGAGCAACATTCGATCCAGGCTGCGCTTGCCGGACAGGGAATGGTCCTGGCGAGCAACCTGCTTGTTGCGGACTTGCTCGAACGAGGCTGGCTCGTGGAATTGCGTCCCGACACCCGGATACCCGGCCTGCAATACACGGCAGTTGCGCTGTCCGGGCATTCCGAGACGCGCAAGGTGCGCCAATTTCTGGCCTGGTTGTCGGATCAGGCGGAGGCGTGATCGTCACAGCTTCTGGAAGGCCGAAATTGGCCAAAGAGTTGTCAGCTTCATCCCTTTTTTGCCAAAATCGGACTGTCTGCAAGATAGACGGCTGCGGACCAACAGCTATTCGCCTGGGGTCGGCGTACCGGGATTTACCTGGGATTTGAAATCGGGAACGGCGCGCGCTTCGGCCTCTGCCTCGGTCGCGGCAATGCCGTTTTCGTCGATGTCTTTCAGCAGCCAACGCATCTCGTCGATCTCCCGGCGCTGGGCGCGGATGATGTCGTTCGCCAGCTTGCGCACGCGCACGTCTTCGATCCCGGCACGCTCGCTTGTAAGGATGGCGATCGAGTGGTGTGGAATCATGGCCGACATGTAGTCCCTGTCGTCGATCGTCGTCTGGCTGCGCACGAGGAACAGCGAAACCGCGAATGTCACCACGGCCACGCCGATTATGAGCCAGTTCTTCGCCTTGTTCTTGTACATGCCCCACATGAAAGCGAGCATGACCACGGTCATGACGGCGCCCATCACGAACATCATCCAGAAGCGCGTCTCGCTCCAGAACACATGGTCGATCACGTAGGTGTTGAGGTACATCAGCCCCAACATGATTACGGTGGACGTGCCCACCATCACCATGAAGCGCCTGTAGTTTCCTTCCGATTGCATGTTGCCTCCTTCCACTGGTTCTAGCGTTTCGTCTTGGCGAAAAGGTCCACCAGTTCCCCGAACTTGGCGCGCTGTTCCTCTACATCGCCCGATTCGATTGCCTCCGCCACGCAGTGCGAGGCATGGCTCTTGAGGATTTCGTCCTCTGCCTTGGCGAGCGCGGCTTTCACCGCCTGGATCTGGTGCAGGATGTCGATGCAGTAGCGATCCTGTTCCACCATGGCGCGCACGCCGCGCACCTGGCCTTCGATCCGGCCTAGGCGGTTTATCAGTGACTTCGTTTGCTGGACCACGTTCTTTCGTTCCCTTGAAATACCCCCCTAGGGTATGTAGCTGGAGCGTATGAAACAACCCCTCATCTCCCGGCGCGGACTGCTGGGCACTGGCGCACTGGCGGGCGCCGGTCTGGCCATTCCGTCATGGGCACGCGGCCAGTCGCTCTCACACGCGCAGCAAGGCTTCGGCGAGCTTTCGGGCGACACCATCGACCTTTCCATCGGCAACCATCATTTCAGCACCGGCGGGCGCAGTGGCCATGCGATTGCCGTCAACGGCACCGTCCCCGGCCCACTGATCCGCCTGCGCGAGGGGCAGCAAGTGACGCTGAACGTCACCAACAACCTTGATGAGGACAGCTCGATCCACTGGCACGGCCTGCTGCTGCCGTTCCAGTTCGACGGCGTGCCCGGCGTCAGCTTCCCCGGCATCCGTCCGGGAGAGACGTTCACCTATCGCTTCCCCGTGCGTCAGACCGGCACCTATTGGTGGCACAGCCATTCCGGCCTGCAGGAACAGGCCGGGCATTACGGCCCCATCGTGATCGAAGGCGAGCACGCCCACCACATGCCGGACCCGCGCTACGACCGTGACTATGTCGTCCTGCTGAGCGAATTCACTCCGCGCCACCCGCACGAGATCGCGCGCAAGCTGATGGTGGGGGAGCATTACTTCAACCGCCAGATGATGACGGTCGGCAGCGGCGAGATGAGCCTCGAGGATCGCCTAATGTGGGGCGCGATGCGGATGAACCCGCGCGATATCTCGGACGTGACGGGGGCGACCTACACCTTCCTCGTCAACGGCCATGGCCCGGCGGACGATCTTGAGTTCTTGTTCGACCCGGGTGAGCGCGTGCGTCTGCGGATCATCAACGGTTCGGCCATGACGTTCTTCAACGTGCGCATACCCGGCGTGGAAATGACCGTGATCGCCGCCGACGGGCAGGAGGTTGATCCGGTGCCGGTGGACGAGTTCCAGATCGGCGTAGCCGAGACATACGACGTGATCGTCAAGCCGCGCGAAGGCAGCTACGCTTTCGTGGCAGAGGCGATGGATCGTTCGGGCATGGGCATCGCCAGCCTCACCTCGCATGCAGGCCACCGCGCCACGCCGCCGCCGCTGCGCGAGCCGGTGACGCTGACCATGGCCGACATGGGCATGGGCGGGATGGACCATTCTGGCCACGGAAACATGGAAGGGATGGACCACGGCACCGCCGATGCGGGTGGTGATATGGATCACTCCATGCGCGATACCTCGCTGCTGCCGCCTGACGTAAAAGTTGGCCCCGGCATCGACATGGTCGCGCCGATGCCGATGAACCGGATGGATTTCCCCGGCCTCGGCCTGAATACCGTCGACCACCGTGTGCTGCGCTACACCGACCTCAAGGCGAAGAACGCGAACCCGCACCGGATGCCCACCCGCAGAATGGAAATCCACCTCACCGGCAATATGGAACGCTACATGTGGTCGTTCGACGGAAAGCAGTTCAGCGCCGTCACCGACGATCCTATCCGCTTCGGTTACGACGAGCGGGTACGGGTCAAACTGGTGAACGACACCATGATGGCGCACCCGATCCACCTGCACGGACACTTCTTCGAACTGGTGAACGGTGCTGGCATGATGAACCAGCCTTTGAAGCACACAGTGGTGGTGCAGCCGGGCGGCACGGCGACGTTCGACCTGACTGCGAACGAGCCAGGCGACTGGGCCTTCCACTGCCACCTGCTCTATCACATGCACGCAGGGATGATGCAGACCGTGACCGTGCGGCCCTTCCCCGAAGAGGGAGAGGCCTGATGCGCGCGCTGCTTTTTGCCACCGCCGCGCTGATCGCCGCACCTGCCGCCGCGCAGGACCATTCCGCGCATGAAGGCCACCAAGCCCCGGCGCAGGAAGACCATTCCGCTCATGGCCAGATGGACCACTCGCAACACAAGGAAATGGAGCAGTCGCAGCACAAGAGGATGGACCACTCGCCCATCGACCACGGCGAGACGGATCACTCTCAGATGGAGCACGGTGAAATGGAAATCCCCAAAGGACCGCCTCCGCCGCGGGCCTTCGAAGGACCTGATCACGCCGCCGAGTTGTTCTTCAACCGCGAACGAATGGCCGCCGCCCGCGCATACAACCACGTCTCCCACGGCAATATGACCACCGGCACGGTGCTGGCCGAACGGCTCGAAGCGCGCCTTTCGGATGGGCATGACGCCTACCTTTGGGACGTCAGCGCCTGGTACGGCACCTCCATCGACAAGATCGTGTTCAAGACCGAAGGCGAAGGCGAGCTTGATGGCGGCGCTGTCGAGGACGCCGAAATGCAGCTTCTCTGGGGCCACGCCATCGGCCCGTTTATCGATTTGCAGGCCGGGATGCGCGTGGACGTGGAGCCGGATACCACGGCCCATCTCGCCGTGGGTGTTGCGGGCCTTGCGCCCTACATGATCCACTTCGACGCCGCGGCTTTCGTTTCTGACGAGGGAGATATCACCGCACGAATCGAGGCCGAGCATGACATGAAGTTCACGCAGAAGCTCATCCTGCAACCACGTATCGAAGCGGAATTGTCCGCGCAGGATATTCCCGAACGCGGCGTGGGCACGGGCCTTTCGAAGGTCGAAGTGGGCGCGCGATTGCGCTACGAATTCGTGCCTGAGTTCGCGCCCTACATCGGGGTGGAATACGAAGCGGCCACCGGGCAGACGGCGGACTACATCCGCGCCACCGGGGAAGACCCCGACGGCGTGGCTGTCTTGCTTGGCCTGCGTTTCTGGTTCTGATTACTGCAAATGGGAAGAATGGTGCACGCCATTGATGACGCCCGCGCCTCACCGAAAATCCGCCCCTGATCGACCTATCTGCGGGCGTAAGAGTGCTGACCTTGGCCCGCTTTCCTACAGGCCGCCCAAGCTGGCATGGAACGCGCGGCTCTTTCCCATCGTATGATCGTCGAACACAGGGCGATCAAGGGTGACACTTTGCCTGCGTCAAGGTCACGGTTTTGGCGCTGCAAGGTTACACCCGGCGCAGTGCAAGGTTACACTTCGCACGCTTAAGGTCACACTTTTGCGCGCAAGGTTACACTTTTGGCGCTCCAGGGTGACAGTTTGGCGTTTTTGGTCCTGGACCGTGTTCCACCTGTTCCATCCTGTAGGGAATCACGGCTTGTCGACGCCTTCGCGGCGCAGCAGTTCGGCCTTGATCTCGGGTCCGTAGGCGTAGCCGCCCACACCGCCGCTTGCGGGCACGACGCGGTGGCAGGGGATGAGGACGGCGATGTGGTTGGCTCCGTTCGCGCTGCCCACTGCGCGGCTGGCCTTCGGGTTGCCGAGCATGGCGGCCTGCTCGCCATAGGAGCGCGTCTCGCCCGGCGGGATGGTGCGCAGCGCCTCCCAGCAGCGTTGCTGGAACGCGGTGCCCTGCACGTCGAGGGGGATGTGGGCGCTGTCGCTTCCCGGTTGCTCGACCGCCGCCACAACCTCGGCGAACAGCGCGGCGAAGGCCTCGCCTGCGGGCACCAGCTCGGCCTTGGGGAAGCGGCTGCGCAGCTCGTCCTCGCCCTCGCCAAAGGACAGGCAGCACACGCCCCTGTCGGTCGCGGCGACGAGCATGTCGCCAAGCGAGGTCTCGATCACGCTCCAATGGATGGTGCGGCCCTCGCCGCCCTTTGCCCAGTCGCTGGCGCCCATGCCCAGTCTCCCCTTGGTGTCCGCGTAGAAGCGTGATGGCGCGGAGTAGCCCGCATCGTAGAGCGCCTGCGTGACGCTCGACCCTTCCTGCAGTGCGCCGCGCACCCGCTCTTCGCGCAGGGCACGGGCGAAGGCGGCGGGGGAGAGCCCCACGGTACGCTTGAACAGCCGTTGGAAGTGGGCGGGCGAGTAGCCGGTCAGCTCAGCAAGCTGGTCGAGCGTCATCGCGCCCTGCTCGCGGATAGCAGCGATGGCGGCGAGAACGCAGGCCTCCTCAGCGCTCTGGGTGTGGGGAGAGCAACGCTTGCACGCGCGCAGGCCCGCTGCCTCGGCGTCCTGCGCGCTGGCGTAGAAGCGCACGTTGCGGCGCAGGGGCGCGCGTGCTGGACACGAGGGACGGCAGTAGATGCCGGTCGAATGCACTCCGGTAACGAAGGCCCCGTCATAGCGCCGGTCCTTGGCCATCGCGATGCGCCATCGCTGGTCGTCGGTGAGGCTCTGGCTGTTTGTGGGTTGCTCGGTCATGGTGTCGGTTTGCCTGTTGCCCGACATAAGCGCATCCCGAAGCTTGCGGTCAATGTCGCAGCCCGCCTAAAGGCACCACTGATGACAGCCATCCTTCGCCTCCTCACCGCGCTTGTCGCGCTAGCGCTCGCCGTTCCCGCTGCAGCCGACCCTGCGGATATCGACGCTGCGGCACGCGGGGTTGTGCGCGTGGTGCTGATCGATCGCTCGGGCGACGAGGTGGTGCCAGTCACTCATGGCAGCGGCTTTGCGGTGACGCCGACCATGATCGTCACCAACGCCCACGTTATCCGCGAAGCGCTGCTCGACGACACCCTACGCATCGGGATCGTGCCGAGTCAGGGGGATGCGGGGACCTTCGCGACTCCGGTTGCGGTATCCCCGCGCAACGATCTGGCCCTGCTCGAAGTAACCGACGGTTCGCTGCGCCTGCCGCCGCTGTCCCTGGCAGGCGGCGTGGGCAGCAACATGGGCGAGGTTTCGGCGGTCGGATACCCGATGAATGTCGACCTCGCGCAAGGGCTGGAGATGGCCGACATCTTTCGCGCCCAACCGCCAGTGAAGAGCCGCGGCTTCCTGTCAGGCGAGCGCCCCTCGCGCCAGTTCGACACGATCCTGCACACCGCCCCTATCGCGCGCGGCAATTCCGGCGGACCGCTGCTCGACGGGTGCGGGCGCGTGCTCGGCGTGAACAGTTTCGGAGCGGACTCCGCCGGCTCGGATGCGGAGTTCTACTTTGCCGTGTCCTTGCGCGAACTGCTGCCGTTCCTGCGCGAGAACGATGTCGACCCTTCCGTCAACGCCCTGCCCTGCCGCTCGATCGAAGAGCTGAATGCGGCCGAACGCGCACGCTTCGAAGCGCAGCGCGCTGAGGCCCAGGCGCTGATCGAGGCACGCGAGGCCGAACAGCGCGAGGCGCGCGACACGGCGCGGATGCAGGCGCAGATCGAGGTCATGGATGCGCGCGACAACGCCATGGCGATGGCGATGGTGCTGCTGCTGGTGGCAATCGGTGCAGGTTACGCAGCAGCGCAACTGCGCGCCGGACTGGCCGAGAACCCCGATAATCGTAACCGCGCTCTCATCGCCGCCGGGATCGCGGGGGCAGCGCTGATCGGGGCGGCGCTCATATGGATTACCCGGCCCGGCTTCGACACGATCGAGGACCGCGTGGCCGAACTGATGGGCGAGCAAGCGGGCGACGGAGATGAGGCAGTCGACCCCACACTGGCACAGGCGGGCGATGGAACGTTGCTGTGCACACTCGACCCCGCCCGTAGCCGGGTTACGGTCGCGCGCACCGACGATGTCGAATTCGACTGGAATGCAGATGGCTGCGTCAACGAACGCACCCAATATGGCCTTGTCGGCGGCGATTGGACCCGTGTCCTTGTGCCCCGCGAGGAAGAAGCCGTGTCGGTCAGCAGCTACGATCCCGAGACGCGCACGTTTCAGACAGACCGCTATCTGCTCGGGCGTTCCGACATGCAGGCCGCGCGCGAGGCCCGCCGCGAATACACGCCCCCCGCCTGTGGCGTCACCGATGCCGCGCGGCAGCTGGCCGAGCAGCAATCGGCATTGCTCGCATTGTTACCCGACCGCCCGAACGAGCGGCTGGTCTACAATTGCGAGACGAAGCGCGACGGGGTGATCGGGGGCTCCGAGTAGGAATCCCGATCAGGCCGCCAGCGCCTCGCCTGAAAGTGTGATGCGGTGCATCTCGCGGTAGTGGCCTTGATAATCGTTCATGGCATTGTGCCACGTCGTGCGATTGTCCCAGATGGCCACCGTGCCCGGCTTCCATTCCAACCGGCATTCATTGTCGCCGGTCAGCGCTGCGTCGAACAACTGCTGGAGCAGCGGCAGGCTTTCCTCTCGGGTCTGGCCGACAAAATGGATCGTGAAGGCGCCGTTGACATAAAGGAGCTTGCGCCCCGTATGCGGGTGACGGATCACAACCGGATGGACTGCGCCGGTCTTCACGTCCTGACCCCGCAGGTTCTTTCCCATGTCGGTCTGCGCATAGAGGCCATCGGCCTTATATACATGGTCGGCGGTGTGGAACGCCTCTAGCCCCTCGACCGCCTCTTTGAGCTCGTCTGACAATGCATCATAGGCGGCCCCCATATGCGCCCACATCGTGTCGCCACCCCTTGGCGGCAGATGGCGCGCAACGAGCACCGATCCCATAGCGGGTACCTGGTCATAGGAGTGGTCGGTGTGCCAGGCCCCGCCGATATTGGTCTGCTGGTCGGGGTCTTTCTTGACCACTGCGATCTCGGAAAAGTCGTCGGTCAGCGGGAAGTACTTGTTGACGTCGATCCCGCCCCAGCGCTTTCCGAAGCGAATGTGGTCTTCGGGGCCGAACTCTTGGTCGCGAAACACGGCGACCCCGTGTTCATAAATCGTCTCGCGTATCGCATCCATCTCGTCGTCGCTGCATGTTGCGAGCTTTACGTTGCCGACTTCGACACCGCATTTCGGTGCCATGGGTGTAAGTTGCATCTTTCCTCTCCTTCTCACCCCTTACTTACCAATCGGTAAGTACTCCGTCCAGTCCATAACCCGGTGCATCCATCACCGCTCCGGCTTGCGCAATCGGAATCGAATTGCTAGGCGCGCGCCAGCTTAGGCGGCAGCGCCTCGATGCGCTCTGCTCCCCCCGAGCTGTAACGATATTCTTCACTCCTCAAAGAGGACATCAAACGCGTGGATATTTCCGCCGGTATTCAGGCTAGCCT
This sequence comes from uncultured Erythrobacter sp., assembly GCA_947494705.1. GTDB lineage: Bacteria > Pseudomonadota > Alphaproteobacteria > Sphingomonadales > Sphingomonadaceae > Erythrobacter. The sequence goes on along the minus strand of CANLVN010000003.1, from coordinate 362,174 downwards.
TGCAGGCCGTTATGCCTCGGCCCTGTTCGAACTTGCTTCCGAGAACGGGAGCGTAACTGCGGTCGAGACCGATCTCGAAACGCTTGGTGAGGCGCTGCGCGAATCCGATGATCTCGCAAACGCCACCAGCAACCCGCAACTTTCGCGAGGCGAGCAGGCCAAAGCGGTCGAGGCTGTGGCAAAGCATCTCGGCCTTTCGGCTCTTACGACGAACTTCCTCGGCGTGCTCGCCGGCAATCGTCGCCTGTCGAAGCTGCCTGCGATGATCGCAGCATTCAAGGCGATCGCCGCTGCCCAGCGCGGCGAGGTCAGCGCGACCGTTACCTCAGCCCACGCGCTCACCGACGAGCAGGTTCGCGCGCTCAAGGACAAGCTTACCGCCCGTGTGGGCCGCACGGTCATTCTTACAGCGGACGAAGATCCCGACCTTCTGGGCGGTCTCGTCGTCACCATCGGGTCGGAGCGTATTGACGCCTCGATCCGCACCCGTCTCAACTCGCTCTCCCAGGCAATGAAGGCCTAAAGGACTTACGAACATGGAAATCCGCGCCGCAGAAATCTCCAAGGTCATCAAGGACCAGATCGCCAACTTCGGCACCGAAGCGCAAGTCAGCGAAGTCGGCACCGTGCTTAGCGTGGGTGACGGGATCGCCCGCATCCACGGCCTCGACAAGGTCCAGGCAGGCGAGATGGTCGAATTCGCCAACGGCGTTCAGGGCATGGCCCTCAACCTCGAAGCCGACAATGTCGGCGTCGTGATCTTCGGCTCGGACGCCGAGATCAAGGAAGGCGACACCGTCAAGCGCACCGAGACCATCGTCGACGTGCCCGTCGGCAAGGCGCTGCTCGGTCGCGTGGTCGACGCACTGGGTAACCCGATCGACGGCAAAGGCCCGATCGAGACGACCCAGCGCAGCCGCGTCGAGGTCAAGGCTCCCGGCATCATCCCGCGCGAATCGGTGAGCGAGCCGGTGCAGTCGGGCCTGAAGGCCATCGACGCGCTCGTGCCGGTCGGACGTGGCCAGCGCGAACTCATCATCGGCGACCGCCAGACCGGCAAGTCCGCCGTCGCGATCGATACCTTCATCAACCAAAAGGGTCCGAATTCGGGCGATGACGAGAGCAAGAAGCTCTACTGCATCTATGTTGCAGTCGGCCAGAAGCGCTCGACCGTCGCGCAGATCGTGAAGCAGCTCGAGGAAAACGGTGCGATGGAATACTCCATCGTTGTCGCCGCGACCGCTTCGGAGCCCGCTCCGCTTCAGTACCTCGCGCCCTACACCGGCTGCGCGATGGGTGAATTCTTCCGCGACAACGGCATGCACGCCGTGATCGTGTACGATGACCTTTCGAAGCAGGCTGTTGCCTATCGCCAGATGTCTCTGCTTCTTCGTCGTCCTCCGGGTCGCGAAGCGTATCCGGGTGACGTGTTCTATCTTCACAGCCGCCTGCTCGAACGCGCGGCGAAGATGAACAAGAGCGAAGGCGGTGGCTCACTGACCGCTCTTCCAATCATCGAGACGCAGGCAGGCGACGTGTCGGCCTATATTCCGACCAACGTAATTTCGATCACCGACGGCCAGATCTTCCTCGAAACCGACCTGTTCTACCAGGGCATCCGCCCGGCGATTAACGTCGGTCTGTCGGTCAGCCGCGTTGGTGGCGCCGCCCAGACAAAGGCGATGAAGAAGGTTTCGGGCTCGATGAAGCTCGACCTCGCCCAGTATCGTGAAATGGCTGCCTTCGCTCAGTTCGGTTCGGACCTCGATGCCTCGACGCAGAAGCTGCTCAATCGCGGTGCGCGCCTGACCGAGCTGCTCAAGCAGCCTCAGTTCTCGCCGATGCCGTTCGAAGAGCAGACCGTGTCGATCTTCGCAGGCACCAACGGCTACATCGACGACGTCGCTGTCGATCGTGTGACCGAATACGAAGAGCAGATGCTTGCCTTCTTCCGCAGCGAGCATAGCGACGTGCTCAAGACCATCCGCGACACCGGCAAGTTCGAGGACGACACCAAGGCTGACGTGGTCGCCGGGCTCGAAGCCTTCGCCAAGCAGTTCGCGTAAGGCCGAAGAATGTCGCTGACCTATCTCGCAACAATCCCGGTCAAGCCGGAGCACATGGAGGAGGCCTGCAGTGCGGTCTCCTCAATCGTGCCCGCGACCCAAGAGGAAACCGGATGCCTTGCATTCGAACCTCGCCGGGCAGCGGACGGGTCCAGCACCATCATTATTTTCGAGGAATGGGCAGATCAGACTGCGTTCGATTTTCACCATTCTCAAGACTACACCAAAGACGTTTTTGCCAAATATGAAGACTGGCTCCAGAGCGCGCCGGAATTCATCGAAGTAAAACCGTTAGAAAGCTGAAGAGATGCCTTCACTCAAGGAACTCAAAGGTCGGATCAACTCGGTCAAGTCGACCCAGAAGATCACCAAGGCCAAGCAGATGGTCGCTGCGGCCAAGCTTCGCCGTGCGCAGGCTGCCGCCGAAGCTGCCCGACCCTATCAAGAGCGTCTGGCCTCGGTCATGGCGAGCCTCGCAGGCAAGGTTTCCGGCGACAGCGCTCCCAAGCTGCTGGCGGGAACCGGCAGCAGCCAACGCAACCTGCTGGTCGTCGTCAACACCGACAAGGGCCTGTGCGGGGGTCTCAACTCAAACATCGTCAAAGCCGCCAAGGCAAAGGCGAAAGAGCTCCTCGCTGACGGCAAGTCGATCGAATTCTACCTCGTCGGAAAAAAGGGCCGCGCGCCGCTTAAACGCGATTTCGCGAGCGAGATCGGGAAGCATTTCGACACGAGCGACGTCAAGACACCAGGCTTCGAGGAAGCCGACGCGATTGCCGCTGAACTGATCGAGATGTTCGACGAGGGCAAATACGACGTCGCTCACCTGATCTACCCGACGTTCAAGTCGGCGCTGGTCCAGGACCCGACCGTCAACCAGCTGATCCCCGTCCCCGCCCCGGAAACCGCCGACGAATCCGACGCCGTGGTAGAATACGAGCCGGGCGAAGAGGAAATCCTCGAGGAATTGCTGCCGCGCTACGTCAAGACGCAGATTTTTGGCGCGCTGCTCGAGCGTGAGGCATCGGAGCAAGGTGCTTCGATGACCGCGATGGACAACGCCACGCGCAACGCAGGCGACCTCATCAAGGACCTCAACAAGCAGTATAACCGCAGCCGCCAGGCCGCGATTACTACCGAACTCATCGAGATCATCGCAGGAGCCGAAGCCCTATGAACAAGCTCATTGCCACCGCCGCGGCCAGCGCTCTTTCTCTCACGATCGCAGCCTGCGCCGCCCCTGCCGAAGAAGAAGACGGAATCGACGCCGAGGAAGTCGCGACCGTCAATACCGCTACCGACGACTCCATCGGCAATGCCGGCGAAGCTCCGGACATGGAAACGGTTCGCATGGCCATCGACGAAGCGTGTCCCGGTTTTGGCACGAATCTTCGTTCGTCGATGTGCCAGGCCGCCAACCTCGGGCAGAGCTTTACATGCGAATTCGCTCTCGAAAGCGATCCCGCCAATACCACCCGCGAACTCTCGATTTCTCAGGATGACGCCGCATGGACGGTCGCCGAAGAGCCCGAATTCTGCTCTTCGCTCGAACGAGCCAACGCCATGGCCGATGAACCTGCACAGACTTCGGTCGATACGCAGCCCGAATAACAAGAACACCAGGATTACTTCTTTGAAAAAGTTTGCCCCCCTCTCCCTTCTTTCCGTTCTCGCCCTCGCCGCTTGCGGCAGCGAACCTGCGCCTGCGCCCGAACCGACCGAGACGGTCGCGCCCGAGCCGGTTTCGACTCTCGCACCGGCAGACGAAGCGCTGTTCAAGGAACTTTTTGCAGAAACATGCCCTGACGCCGAACCGGTCAATACCGCGGTCTGCAGGCGCGCCATGGGCGCCGACACCGCTTCATGCGAGTTCGGCCTCGGCGACGATGAGTTTCTTCGCAACGACGCCACGCTTTCGGTGGTAGACGATGGCTGGGTCCTTTCCGATCCCGAAACCGTCTGCAGCCTGTAACCTGTAAAAGACAGAATTAAACCCGAGCCAAGTAGGACAAACCAAATGGCCACCGCACCCGTACTCAACCAGACCACCAATGGCACGATCAGCCAGGTCATCGGCGCTGTCGTCGACGTGCAGTTCGAAGGTGAACTGCCGCCGATCCTCGCCGCACTCGAAACCAAGAACGATGGCAAGACGCTCGTTCTCGAAGTCGCGCAGCACCTCGGCGAAAGCACTGTCCGCACCATCGCGATGGACGGCACGGACGGCCTTGTGCGCGGTCAGGAAGTCATCAACACCGGCTCGCAAATCAGCGTTCCCGTCGGCCCCAAGACGCTGGGCCGCATCATGAACGTCGTCGGTGAAGCCATCGACGAGCGCGGTCCCATCGGCGCCGAGATGACCTCGCCGATCCACGCAGAGGCACCGGCTTTCATCGACCAGTCGACCGAAGCAGCAATTCTCGTCACCGGCATCAAGGTCATCGACCTCCTCGCCCCTTACGCGAAGGGCGGCAAGATCGGCCTGTTCGGCGGCGCAGGCGTCGGCAAGACCGTTCTGATTCAGGAACTTATCAACAACATCGCGAAGGGTCACGGCGGCGTGTCCGTCTTCGCCGGTGTTGGTGAACGTACCCGTGAAGGCAACGACCTTTACCACGAATTCCTCGACGCAGGCGTCATCGCCAAGGACGAAGATGGCAACGCCATCTCCGAAGGTTCGAAGGTGGCCCTCGTGTTCGGCCAGATGAACGAGCCTCCCGGCGCACGTGCCCGCGTTGCTCTCTCCGGCCTGACCATGGCGGAATATTTCCGCGACCAGGAAGGGCAGGACGTTCTCTTCTTCGTCGACAACATCTTCCGCTTCACGCAGGCGGGTTCGGAAGTGTCGGCGTTGCTTGGCCGTATTCCTTCGGCCGTGGGCTATCAGCCGACCCTGTCGACCGACATGGGTAACCTGCAGGAACGCATCACCTCGACCAACAAGGGTTCGATCACCTCGGTGCAGGCGATCTACGTCCCTGCGGACGACCTTACCGACCCGGCACCTGCAACCTCGTTTGCTCACCTTGACGCGACGACAACGTTGAGCCGCGCGATCTCCGAGCTGGGCATCTACCCGGCAGTTGACCCGCTCGACTCGACCTCGCGCGTTCTCGAGCCGCGCGTTGTCGGTCAGGAGCACTACGAGACCGCTCGCCGCGTTCAGGAAACCCTGCAGAAGTACAAGAGCCTTCAGGACATCATCGCCATTCTGGGCATGGACGAGCTTTCGGAAGATGATAAGCTCACCGTTGCCCGTGCGCGCAAGATCCAGAAGTTCCTTTCGCAGCCGTTCCACGTGGCTGAGGTCTTCACCGGCATCGACGGCATCTTCGTGCAGCTCGAAGACACTGTGAAGTCGTTCAAGGCGGTTGTGGACGGTGAATACGACCACCTGCCGGAACAGGCCTTCTACATGGTCGGCGGCATCGACGACGTGGTCGAGAAGGCCGGCAAGCTCGCCGAGGATTGATAGCTCACATGGCACTCCACTTCGAACTCGTAACGCCGGCCAAGCTGGTCCGCTCGGAAGACGTCCACATGGTGGTCGTTCCCGGTTCCGAAGGTGAATTCGGCGTGCTGGAAGGCCATGCGCCTTTCATGAGCACGATCCGCGACGGTGCCGTGCAGGTCTACAAGACCGAAAACGGCGCTCCCGAGAGCATCGAGGTGCGCGGTGGCTTTGCCGAAGTGGGCGAAAACGGTCTCACCGTGCTCGCGGAGCATGTCGAGGCTTAGCCGCGTTTCGCAGATCTGAATTGCAAAAGGGCGGCCTCGCGGGTCGCCCTTTTTATTTGTCTCGGAACTTCGATACTTACCGAGCCGTTGGTTCTCCGACGTACAAGGAGAGCGAAACGATCACTGCCTTTTTCCGCACCCTTTTCGCACTGGCGCTGTGCGTGCTCGCGCTGCCGCTAGCGGCGCCCCTGTGTGCGCAGTCCGCCAACGATATTCCCGCCGCGGCCGATCCGAACGTTTACGAGATCGACGCGATCAATCCCGGCCTGCCACCTGTGTCAGAGCCCCTGGACCTGGAAACCCCTCAAGCGCTGGTCGAAAGCATCCTCGATGCAGGCTTGGATGAAGATTGGGAGCGTGTCGCGACCGCTCTCGACCTGTCCGAACTCACCGCCGCGCAACAGGCAGAGATCGGTCCCGAACTCGCCCGGCAGACTTTCGAGATACTCCATCGTTCAATCGCGATCGACTGGCGCTCGATATCGGACCGGCCGGACGCAGTGGAAGTGATCGCCAGCAACAAGGAGCCACTCGCAGGAGAGCCGCGACGCAGCATCGTTCTGGGTCATCTGCACGCGGAGGATCGCGATTACTCGTTCCGGATTGCACGGCTGAAGGCGCCTGGGCAGGATCCGGTCTGGATGGTGAGCCGCCAGACGATGCAGAATATCCCCGCGCTATACCAGCGTTACGGTCCGACATCTTTCGAGCGCTCACTGCCCGATCGTCTCCGCCAGCAGGCGTTCTGGACACTGGCGTGGTGGGAGGTGATCGCCCTTCCTCTCGTGCTGGCAGTGGCGCTGTTGGCGGCCGCGATAACCTATGTGGCGCTGCGAAAACTGCGCGACATGCGCGATCCGGACAGCTTGTGGTACGCGATCATAAGCGCCCTGCACCTGCCTACCGCCCTCGTGGTACTGGCAGGGGCGTTTGCCGTCCTGCGCAGTTCGATCTTCAACTTCTCCGGCGCGCTCGCGCAGTTTCTCGACCCGCTGCAGATTACGCTGTTCGTCACGGCGTTTCTCGCCATCGTACTGAAAGTCGTCGACGCGATCATAAACTTCGCCGCCGAACGGCGCGTCGAAGAACTCGAAGACCCCGACAACGAAGGCAGCCGGGACTATTTCACCAAGCTCGACGCCGGTCGCCGGATCATCGCCGTGCTTGTCGTGCTGGTCGGGTCGGCCATCGTTCTTCTGCAGACCGATATCGCGAGCACCATGGGGTTCACCTTGCTCGCCTCTGCCGGCGTGCTGGGACTGGTGCTCGTTTTCGCCGCTCGCCAGGCGTTGGGCGACCTCATGGCAAGCATCCAGATTGCCTTTGCCAAGACAGCGCGGATCGGTGACGCGGTCTATTGGCAGGGGCAATGGTGCTATGTCGAACGCATCGGTTTTACCCACCTGCGCCTCAGGACATGGGACGAACGCCGCCTGATGGCTCCGGTCGCAAGTTTCATCGGCGAGAGTTTCGAGAATTGGACCAAGTCCGATGCCAGCCTGATGATGCATTTCGAACTGGTGCTCGACCACCGCGCACCGATTGAACCACTGCGAGAAAAATTCGCCGAGCTGACAGAACAGGACGACGGCGTCATCGATCACGAAGACGCGCAGGTGCAGGTCATCGACCATCAGGCCACCGGAAAGGTCGTGCGATTCATGGCGCGCGCTGAGGAACCGAAGTCGGGTTGGCTGATGCATTGCCGGCTGCGCGAAGCAATTCTCGACTTTGCGGCCGAGCTTGACGCAGCCTGTGCCAACGATCCGACACCCTCGGTGCTTCCGCGCGAGCGCGAGGTGGCGATGGAAGGCTGACAACGCACTCGTGATACGCGTCCAGCCCTTCACAACTTGAGGTTTCGCCGCCACATGGCAGTGTAGCATTTTCCTTCGAGGAGAGGATCTTTGAACCTTGTATCGACACTCGCACTCACGGCCGCGCTCGCAATGACCGTTGTCACTCCCGCTCATGCCGACGCGCATATGGAAAAAGGCGCAGAGCCGACCGAAGATGGCATTCCCGGCCCCGATGAGGACCCCTATATCTGGCTAGAGGAAGCCCGCTCCGATCGTGCGCTTGAATGGGTCGAGGCAGAGAACGAGCGCACATTGTCAGCGCTCGAAAACGATCCGCGTTTTGAGACGCTGAAGGCCGAAGCGTTGGCGATATATGACAGCGAGGATCGCATCCCGTTCGTCAGTTTCCGCCCCGACGGCCTCTACAATTTCTGGCAGGACAAGCAGAACCCCAAGGGCCTCCTTCGGCGCACGACGCTGGAGAGCTATCAGACAGACGAGCCCGAATGGGAAACAGTGCTGGACATCGATGCGCTGGCCGCAGCGGAAGGCAAGGAATGGGTCTACAAGGGATCCACCTGCCTGCCCCCCGGTCTTGAACTGTGCATGATCGCTCTGTCCGATGGTGGCGAGGACGCGACCATCCTGCGCGAATTCAATACGGCGACCAAGCAATTCGTCGAGGACGGCTTCAGGCTCGAACAAAAGAGCCAGGGCGGAGTGAGCTGGCTTGATGAAGACACGCTGCTGGTCGGTCGAGATTTCGGTGAAGGCACGCTTACCGACAGCGAGTACCCCTTTACCACGCGCCTGTGGAAGCGGGGCACCGATATAGCCGATGCCGAAGAAATCTTCCGCGGGGAATCGAGCGATGTGTGGGCGGGCGCTTCTTTGCTCCGCGACAGCGACGATGTGGTCCACGCCCGCATCGCCAATCGCGGAGTAAGCTTCCACGAAGCGAAATACTACGTCGAGCACGACGGCGAATGGGTGCGGCTCGACATTCCGCTGATGGCCTCGCCCTACGGGATCGTCGATGGCCATCTGCTCTATTCGACCGACGTCGATTGGGAGGTGGACGGCCAGACTTTCCCTGCAGACAGCCTCATTGCGGTGGATCTCGAGGAATGGAAGGCCGACCCCAATGGCGCGGCGAAGACGCTTGTCTGGTCCCCACAAGACCGCCAGACGAAGCGCGGCGGCGCGATCACCGGCAGCTCCCTGTTCGTCAGCATGCTCGACAATGTGACCGGCAAGGTCGTGCGCTTCGATTACGAGGACGGCGCATGGCAGCAATCGAGCGTTGCCTTGCCCGACAATGCCACCGTCGGCGTGGTGGCGAGCTCGGACAAGACCGACCAGATCATGTACACCGTATCCGGCTTCCTGCAGCCTACGACGCTCTACTATTCGGACGGTGAGAGCGATCCAGAGGTGCTGAAGACATCGCCGTCCTATTTCGTTTCAGATGGCATGGAGGTCGAGCAACACGAAGCGACCAGCGCCGACGGCACCAAGATCCCCTATTTCATCGTCAAGCCAGAGGGCATGGCGATGAATGGCGAAACGGCGGTCCTGATGAGCGGTTATGGCGGCTTCCAGGTTCCGCGTCTTCCGGGCTATCTCGGCTCGACCGGCAAGCTGTGGCTGGAGCGTGGGGGCGCTTATGTTCTGGCGAACCTGCGTGGCGGTGGCGAGTTCGGTCCGGGCTGGCACCAGACCGCGATCCGCGAGAACAAGCAGCGCACCTGGGATGACTTCATCGCGGTGGGTCAGGATCTTGTCGACCGCGGCTTCACCTCGCCAGAGCATCTCGGCATCCAGGGCGGCTCGCAAGGCGGTCTGCTGGTCGGCACCGCCTTTACGCAGCGGCCCGATCTCTTCGGTGCTGCGATCGTGCAAATCCCGTTGTTCGACATGCTGCGATATCACCTAATCGGACGCGGCGCTTCGTGGATCGGCGAATATGGCGATCCGCGCATTCCCGAGCAGCGTGCCTGGATCGAGGGCTATTCGCCCTACCAGATGATCGAGGAAGACGAGGACTATCCGACCCCATTCCTCTGGGCTTCCACCGCCGACGACCGAACACACCCAGCGCATGCTCGCAAAGCGGCTGCGAAGCTCAAGGAACAGGGACACCCCTACTATTATTTCGAAGACACGGTCGGCGGCCACTCGGGCGGTGTCGACAACGAACAGCGCGCCAAGCTGCAGGCCCTGCAATATGTCTATCTGATGCAGCAACTGATGGACGGTGCAGCCAGCGATGACAGTGATATCGGCGGCGATTAATCGTCGTTAGACGCTTGTAAACTACTGAGATAAGGGGCGGTTTCTCTTTTTGGAGAACCGCCCTTTGTCGTAGCGTCCATCGATCATGTAAAACATCCCGACAGTTTTGCCTCGCTTTATCGCAAGCCAGGCACACGAGGCGTCCTCAACGCAAAATTAACCATCTTCGGAAGGCCGCGGTTAAGTCTGATGGCAAAATCTCGCTCGAGAACCGGGATTACGAAGGAGCAAAACCGAAGATGGCTTACCCCCGCAACATCTCCATTGCTGACGCTATCAAGCGCTATGGCCTGCCGAAATCACACCGCGTCCATTGGTCGCCCGCGAAGAAGGCGGATGTCGTTCGTGCCGTGCATGATCGCGCAATCAGCTTCCACGAGGCACGCGAACGCTACCTGCTTTCTCGCAGCGAGTTCGAGGATTGGGAACGCGAGTTTTCGACCGGCGAGCAGGATCGCTCGACCACGCTGGAACGCGTCTGAAGCAGTACCCCCGGAATGGCGGCCGGGTTGCCCCCTACTCGGCCGCCACTTCGATCATCACCTCGTTGCGCCGCAGAGGTCCCGGCACCATTGGCGCATCGTAGAAAGCATATTCCGGCTTGCCGACCGCGCTCAATCCCTCACTTTCGATCCAGTCCATCAGCCGCGTCTCGGCGACGATCAAATCGGCCTCGCTGGCATTTCCGCCGAAGCGGATCACTGCCATGCGGCGGCGTGGCACTTCGCGCAGAGATATGTCCGAAGGCGGCTTGGGCAGCGTCTCCATCGTGTATTCGGTCGGCATGACAAAGCGCATGCGCCACTGGTCGGTCGCCGTTTCTTCATGCAGCACCGGCGCAGTCATGGCGATCTTGTCGCCGCCTTCGGGCCTGTCCTCAGCAAATATGTAGGCGGCTAGCCGCTTGAAACTCGCTTCGCGCGCATTGCTGCGCTTGCCCGAATGAGTGACTTCGGCGACAACAATCGGCGCGTATTGACGCACGGAAAACTCGCCGTCCGAATACAGCGAGTCATAGGCGGGCTTCTCGATATTGCGATACTGTGCGTAGGCGATAGCTCCTCCCACGGCGGCGAGGCCAACTCCTGCTGCGATCCATCTGCGAACTGCCATGCTCGTACTCCTTCGATTGTGTTTTGCTTAATCAAGGAGCGGGCGCAGTAAACGTTCCCGCTTCAGCGCCGCGTCGGCGCGTGAAAATCGGGGGGCTTACCCGCGATCCAGCGCACAAACTTCGCAATTGCAGGATGCGCGCGAATGGCTTCCGGATCGTCCCCGATCCGCGCAAACTCGGCATTAGTGAAATGCAGATGGATCGTCTTATGGCAGATCGGATGGACCGGGACCGTGGATCGCCTCTTCTTCGACTTGGGCACCGGGTGATGCCACTGAATCCGTGTCTCGAACTCTCGGTCGCACAGCCAGCAGGTCTGCAGCTGCTCGCTCACGGCTTCCCGTCTTGGTTCTTCTTCGCCGCCTCTTTCTTCTTCGACATTGTATCGTGGAACCGATCCGCCCACCCGTCTTTCACCAGCTGCTCGGCTCGCACCATTCGAAGCTCACCCGCTGCCACGTCACGGCTGACAGTCGAACCGGCTGCAACGATTGAGTCCGCCCCGATCGTCACCGGCGCGACCAGCGCGCTGTTCGAGCCGATAAAGGCACGCTCGCCGATCGTAGTGTGATATTTGAAGTAGCCATCGTAGTTGCAGGTGATCGTGCCCGCGCCGATATTGGCCTTCGCGCCAACCGTTGCATCGCCGATATAGCTAAGGTGGCTCGCCTTCGCGCCGGGACCGAGCGTGGCTTTCTTCATCTCGACGAAATTGCCGACAAAGCTGTTCTCTTCCAGCACCGCACCGGGCCGTAGCCGCGCGAAGGGGCCGACCTGGACCCCGGAGGCGAGCGACGCGCCCTCCAGATGGGTATAGGCCTTGATATGCACGCCATCGGCAACGCTGACACCGGGGCCGAAGACCACATGAGGTTCGATTGTAACATCGCGCCCCAACACCGTGTCATGACTGAAGAAAACGGTGTCCGGTGCTTTCAGGGTCGCACCCTGCGCCATCGCTTCTTCGCGTCGTGCGGCCTGCCAGCGCATTTCGGCGGCGGCGAGTTCGGAGCGGGAATTGATGCCGGCGACCTCGTCAGCATCGGTCTCGACCACCACGACCTTGTCCCCGCGCGCGATGGCTCCGGTCGCGACATCGGGGAGGTAATATTCGCCCTGCGCATTGTTGTTGTCGACCGCATCAAGCAGCGGCCACATCGCGTCCGAATGCGCAACGATCAGGCCGGAATTGCACAGGTCGACCGCGCGTTCCTGCTCAGTGGCATCCTTGAACTCGACCATCTTGAGGACTGTCCCGTCTTCCTCGGCAATGATCCGTCCATAGGCGAGGGGATCCAGGGGACGGAAGCCGAGCACGGCGACCTTTGCTCCGCCGTCTAGCGCGTCCAGCAGGCGCCGCACGGTCTCGGCACGAACCATCGGGACATCTCCGAACGCGACGAGGATATTGCCGCTGAAGCCGTCCAGCGCCTCTTTCGCCTGCAAGGCCGCATGAGCGGTGCCGTGCTGCGGGTCCTGCAATGCGGTCGTGACTCCGCGCCCTTCGAGTGCCGCATCCACCTGCTCGCGCCGGTCGCCGACCACCGCGACAGTTCGCTGTGGGGACAGGTCGGCAAAACTGTCCAGCAGGTGTTCCAGCATGGGCTTGCCGGCAATCGGGTGCAGCACCTTGTGCAGGTCGCTCTTCATGCGGGTGCCCTTACCCGCGGCAAGGATGATGGCGGCGAAATCTGTCATGCGTTCTCCCTTAGTGCCGCCAGCGATTGGCAGCAAATGCTTGCGATTTGAAGTCGGTAATGCCACCCGCTGCCCCCATGACGGATTTCCCTTTCGACGCAGTTGGTTTCGACCTCGATGGAACCTTGGTCGACAGTTTTCGTGACCTTGGCGAAGCGGTTAATCATGCGCTGGAGCTAGGCGGGTTCGAGCGCGTCTCGGTGGAATCTTCGAAAGACCTGATCGGCGGCGGAGCGAAGATCATGCTGGCGCGCGCTTTGGAGCAGCAAGGTGGGTTGCCCAAGGACGAATTCCGACGGCTCTACAAGGCGATGCTTGCCTACTACGCCGATCACAACGCGGTTCACACTGCGCCCTACCCTCATGCCAGGGAAGTCATCGCCGAATTGAAGGCGCGCGGCATCAAGGTCGCGGTCGTGACGAACAAGTTCGAGCAATTCGCCCGGTCGATCCTCACGCAGATCGACTTCATTGCGCCTTTCGAGACAGTGATCGGCGGCGACAGCCTCGGCAAGGATGATGACGGTCAGTATCTCGCCAAGCCCCACCCCGAACCCGTTCTGAAAGCGCGGGAAGCATGCGGCGGCGGTCGATTCGCTTTTGTCGGCGACTCGACCTACGACGTGAAAGCCGCGCGCGCCGCAGGCGTGCCCGTGATCGGTGCCGCCTACGGCTATTGCGACAAGCCCCCGGGCGAACTGGGAGCGGATACGGAAATCGATTCGCTCGACGGTCTTATTCCCGCCCTCGAAAAGCTGTAGTCGCACGCCTCGACGCTACGTCAGTGCAGATTGGCAATCCTCCCGGTTGCATCGCCCCGCGATTCCTGTCACCCAGCGCCCCAACCCTAGTTTACGTTCGCGTCAACCGCGAGAATGCACGACTGAAAGGACATTTTTCATGAGCATCGACTTCAAGGATAAAGTAGCCATCGTCACGGGCGCAGGCGGCGGCCTGGGCCGCGAATACGCGCTCGAACTCGCCCGTCGCGGCGCGAAGGTCGTCGTCAACGACCTCGGCGGCGCACGCGATGGCACGGGCCATTCCGACATGGCGCTGCAGGTCGTCGAGGAAATCGAAAAGATGGGCGGCGAGGCGATGTCGAACGGCGGCAGCGTCACCGAATTCGAGCAGATGGAAAAGATGGTCGCCGATGCCAAGCAGAAGTTCGGCGGCGTGCACGTCGTCATCAACAATGCTGGCGTCCTGCGCGACAAGACTTTCGCCAAGATGACGATGGATGACTTCGAGTTCGTGGTCGACGTCCACCTCAACGGTTCGGCAAACGTCACCAAGGCCGTTTGGGAGACCATGCGCGAGCAGACCTATGGCCGCATCCTGATGACCGCGTCCTCGACCGGCCTGTTCGGTAACTTCGGTCAGGCGAACTATGGCGCGGCCAAGCTTGGTCTTGCCGGCCTCACCAAGACGCTCCAGCTCGAAGGCGCGAAGTACGGTATCAAGGTCAACACGCTGTCGCCGGTCGCCGGCACGCGCATGACCGAAGACCTCTTCCCCGAAGAAGCGTTCAAGCTGTTCGATCCGGTGAACGTGGTTCCCGCCGCACTCTTCCTCGTCAGCGAAGATGCACCGACCAACGCCATCGTCGGCGCTGGCGCGGGTGGCTTCCACTCTTCGTGGACCGTGATGAACGATGCCGTCTGGCTGAAAGACGAAGACCGCACGGTGGAAGGCTTTGCTGCGCGTTGGGACGAGATCAGCGATTTCTCCAACCTCGTCGCTCCGCAGTCGGGCTCCGAGCAATCGGGCAACATCCTGAAAGCGATGCAGAAAGTCACCGGCACCGGCCCCGGTTCGGCACGCGGATAAGTCGAACCTACTGTATTGACGTATTAACACACCGGGCCTAGCCTCCACCGCAATTCAGCGAGGGAGGCTGGGCCCGAAATGTATTCAGAAGACGACATCAACTCCGCCGTAGACGCGGGCGCGCTGAGCGCCGAGGCAGCTGCGAGCTTCCGCTCCTACATGACCAAGGTGCGCGAATTGCCGCGCGGGTCTGAGGAGAATGTCCGGCTGATCAACAGCTTCAACGACATCTTCGTGAGCATCGGCATCGTCATCCTGCTGATCGCAGTTGGCGCGATCGGTCAGGCGATCGCCGGTGTAGTTGCGCCACCAATCGATTGGCTTGGCCTCAACGGTGAAATGACCGAAGAAGCGATGGCGCAGAACCTCAGCCAGCAACAGCTCCACGATGCCGTCAGTATGGCCTTTGCCGGTTTGCTCGTTGCCGCATCCGCTTGGCCGCTTTCCGAATTCTTCACGCGCAAGCGTCGCATGGCCCTGCCCTCAATCTTGCTGCTACTCGCCTTTGTCGGCGGAGCGTTCTTCGCGGTGCTGGGAACGGGCATGGCGCTCGCGGTCGACGGGAATGCCCGGGTCGGTGCGCTGATGATTTCGCTTGCGGCCCTGATCGCAGCGGGAGTGGCCTATCTGCACTGGCGGCGCTTCATGGTGCCGATAACGGTGGCGGCAGGGACTGCTGGTATTGCAGGCACCGTGATCGCATTGCTGCTCGCCGCTATCGGACCCGACAACATCAATGAGAACGTAGTTTTCCCGCTGGTCTTCGTCGCGGGCCTTGCTGTCTTCGCGTTTGCAATGCGCTGGGACATATCCGACCGCGATCGCACCACGCGCCGGTCCGATGTGGCGTTTTGGCTTCACCTGCTCGCCGCACCAATGATCGCGCATCCGGTTTTTGCCATGCTGGGCGTGACCGGGGGAGACAATCCCGGCTTGGGCGCTGCCTTCGGAGTGCTTGCGGTCTATGTCGTCTTCGGCCTGTTCGCACTGGCCATCGATCGGCGCGCGCTGCTGGTCTCGGCGCTCGCCTATGTGCTGTTCGCGCTGACCTTCCTGTTCCGCGAGTTCGGGGCAGTGGAGCTGAACTTCGCGCTAACGGCGCTGGTCATCGGCTCGGCACTGCTAAGCCTATCGGCCTTCTGGCAGCCGATCAGACGCGGAATCGTCGGCGCCTTGCCCGAGCACGTGCAGGCGAAGCTTCCGGCTACGGAGGACCCGGCGCTGACTGCTGCGGCGACGGTCTAGTCGTCGACTGCTTTCACCAGTCTTCGCTCCATCGGGGCGAGGACATTGGCGAGTTCGGAGCCGCGCTTGAGCACTTGGCCATGCTCGCCATAGAGCGTGTACATGCCCTGTTTGTTGCGCAGGCTCGGGCGTTTTTCGATCCGCGCCTGCGGGCGTTCGGCGGCGCGGCGGAATGCGGAGAAGGTGGCGGCGTGCCGCTCGAAGTCCATCGCATAATCGCGCCACTGACCGGCGGCGACCATGCGGCCATAAAGGTCGAGAATGCGCTGCAATTCCTCGCGGTCGAAGCCTACCTGCCCTGCATTTCTACCCGGAAAGGCAACGACCTGACCGGCAACTCCGCCCTGAAAAGCCGAATTCATCTGCTACCGGTCCCGCTCTTTTGCGAAAGGTCGAGACTCGGCTGGACCGGGTTTTGCGCCGCCGCGTCGCGCGCTTTCAACTCGGCGATTTCAGCGCGCATCGCCGAAAGCTCGTTTTCGAGTTTCTCGATACAGTCCACGCGGTTGCCCTCGGCATCCTCGCATGGCGTGCCATAGGGTATGAATTCCTTGATCCACTCTTCGGCCGGGACCAATGTCGAGCGTGCCTTGAAACCGACCATGGTGGCGCCGGCGGGCACGTCCTCCATCACCACTGCATTGGCTCCGATCCTTGCGCGTTCACCCACTGTGATCGGTCCAATGACCTGCGCGCCGGAACCGATAATGACATTGTCGGCGACGGTCGGGTGACGCTTGCCCCCCTGCCCGTTGGTCGGATTGGTCCCGCCCAGCGTTACGCATTGGTAGATGGTCACATTATCGCCGATCTCGGCGGTCTCACCGATGACGGTGAAGCCGTGGTCGATAAAAAAGTTCTTGCCGATGGTCGCACCTGGATGGATGTCGATTGCGGTCAATAAGCGGCTGAAATGATTGATGAAGCGCGCAAGGAAAAACAGCTTCGCATCGAACAGCCAGTGCGCCACGCGATGCAGCCCGAGCGCGAGAACGCCCGGATAGAGCAACACTTCCCAACGCGATCGCGGTGCCGGATCGCGCGCCTGAACGGAGTCCAGATAGGACTTGAGCTTGTCGAACATGGGCAAATTCTCCCACCAAACCCCTGAAAATGCAAATTCGCGTTACAGCAGTTTTGCTTGGGAAGGCCCATGCAAAGCTTCCAGCGCAGCGCGCCAGACCGACATGGTGGCAGGGGCCTGTCGTTCAAGGCTGATTCGGTCGATTGCCGCGACGAGCGCTTCGATTGCGGCGAAGCTGCGACGGGTGCGCGGCACGAGATAGTCTGCCGCGCCCTCAGCCAGGGTCAGCCCGCGTTTCTCGGCATGCGCTTCGATGAGCGCGCCGGCCATGACGTCGTCGGGATCACCGATGGCCAGCTGCAGCGAGCCGCCGAGCCGCGATTTCAGGTCGGGCAGCGTGACCTCCCACGGAGTCGCATCCGCAATCAGGAGCAAGGGCTGCCCCGCGTTGAGCCCTCCTTCCTGAACCGCGTTCCAGCGGTGGAATACCTCGGACTCTTCAGCACTATCGACGCCGTCCATCACCTCGATCCCCTGTCCTTGCGCCCATCGCCCCAGCAAGGACTTGCCGCTGCGTTGAGGGCCGGTGAGGATGGCGGTGTGGAACGGCCAGCTCTGCGGAGTGCGCAGTGCCTCGATCACTTGAGTGTTGGCGTTGCCAATGACGATGCGGCCCGGCTCGCCCGACCCGGCGGGGGTCAGAGGCAGCGCGATCTGGGAAGCAGCATCTGCGGATTTCCTGGCCATCGACCCGCCGCCTCAGCGTGAAATCGCAAGCGTGCCCGATCCCTCGCGCACGGCAAAGCCACGCTGGCGCAGCGCCTCGGCAAGCGCGGAAGGCTCGCCGCTGAAGCTGACGCTCATCACCGAAGTGCCGCCCATGGCGGTGCTGGTTACCGATAGCCCGCGCACGCCAGGAACCTGGCGCATGGTCGACAAGGTCGCATCGAAGGTAACCGCGTCGGGTGTCGCGAACTGTACTGTCACGGAACGTACCGCAGCGGGAGCCTGAGTGGGTTGGCTGTCCGGCTGCGTGGCCGGATCGGGAACGATTGCCGCGTTGGCAGCCGCCCGCGCCTCGGCACGATCGCGCGCCTGTATCGCGCGGCCAATCTCGATCAGCCGTTGCAGCGCCGGATCGACCCGTCCGGAACCGCCGAGGCGCAGTGTCGGGTCAGGCTGTAGCTTGCCGCTTTCGAGCGCCGCTTCGTAGATCGAATCCATCCGCACGACAGCCTCGGTCAGCATTTCCGGCAGCGCTCCGGGTGAATTGGCCTCCATCGTGAAGGTCTCGATTGCGGTGCTGTCCGGACCATAGCGCGCGGTGAAGGTGCCGGTGACGGGACCGCCTGGAAAGGCATGCTCGAGCCGCACGATCGGCGACAGCGCATCCGCCGCGCCATATTGGTCGAGCGTGCTGCGCCACCAGGCGCGACTGCGGCGGCCGGTCTGGCCGTAACTGAGCAAGAGCGAATCGCCCCCTGCGCCCGAAGGACGAACATAATCGATTCGGCTCGTGCCCGGATTGAACTCCGCCCAAGCGCGCTGCCACGGATTGCGGACCTCGAACGCTGTATAGACACCGCCGCTGACCATCACCGGGATAACCAGCATCGGGGCGGAATTGCGCGAGGCCCGTGCGCCACCGAGGAAACGCCCGGCACGCTGACGGTCGAAAGTCACGCCCAGCGTCGCGACATAGCGTTTCGGACCGATGCGTTCGCGCTGGATGACAATGGCCGAGACCATCCCCGCAAGCTGGCTGTCAGAGATGGCTGGGCCGCCGACCTTGTCCCACGCCTTGCGCTGTGCTTCTCGCCACGCCTGATCGCGCGCCTCTACGCCCGTATCGGCGCGCACATCGACTTCGATCCCGCGCACTTCGATGTCGGCGGATGACGCGGTGGGCGCGATACCACGCTCGCCCGCAACCTGCGCGAGCACCAGCGCGTAGCCGCCACCAAGCAGCATCACCGCAAGCGCCGCCGCCACGAACCAGCGCAAGCGCGTTAAGCTGCTCGATATGCCGCCTGATTCGGGGCCAGAAAGGGTTGTGGATGCACTCATCGGGGAAATCTGACCGGTCTTTGCCGAAAGCGAAGTGTAATTCCAAGCCCGAACAGCTAGAGGACTGCGCATGAGCGACGACAAATCCTCCTATACCTACGCCGATGCAGGCGTTTCGATCGATGCAGGCAATGCGCTGGTCAAGGCGATAGCCCCGCTTGCCAAGGCCACCGCGCGCCCCGGTGCGACCAGCGAACTGGGCGGCTTCGGCGGATTCTTCGACCCCAAGGCGGCAGGCTATGAAGACCCCCTGCTCGTCGCCGCGAACGATGGCGTTGGCACCAAACTCAAACTCGCGATCGATTACGACCGACATGACACGGTCGGCATCGATCTGGTCGCGATGTGCGTCAATGACCTTATCGTGCAAGGCGCAGAACCACTGTTCTTCCTGGACTATTTCGCCACCGGCAAGCTGGAGAACGGCGTCGCCGAGCGTGTGGTCGCGGGTATCGCAGAGGGCTGCAAGCAAGCCGGTTGCGCCCTGATCGGGGGCGAGACCGCGGAGATGCCCGGAATGTATGCAGCCGGCGATTACGACCTCGCCGGGTTCTGCGTCGGCGCGGTGGAACGCGGCGAGCAACTTACCGGAGACGCTGTTGCCGCAGGTGACGTTCTGCTCGGCCTTGCGAGTTCGGGTGTGCATTCCAACGGCTATTCGCTGGTCCGCCGATTGGCGCGGGACAAAGGCTGGAAGCTCGACCGCCCGGCCCTGTTCGATCAGGAGCGCCTTTTGATCGACGCCCTAATCGAGCCGACGCGCATTTATGTGGCGAGCCTTTTGCCCCTCATCCGCGATGGACTGGTTCACGGCCTCGCGCACATTACCGGTGGCGGTCTGCTGGAGAATATACCGCGCATCCTTCCGAAAGGCGCGCATGCACGGGTCGATGCCGATCTGTGGCAACAGCCAATGCTGATGGCGTTCCTGCAGGCGCAGGGCAATATCGAGCCAGAGGAAATGGCGCGCACCTTCAATTGCGGCGTCGGGATGGTGCTGGCAGTCGCTCAAGCCAATGTCGAAGCCGTGACCCAGCGGCTCGAAGATGCTGGTGAAACAGTCGTGCACGTCGGGCAGATCGAAGAGGGCCAGCGCGGATGCACCGTGCGCGGCTCGCAGGGCACTTGGTCGGGACAGGCTGATTGGGAGGCTTCCCACCTTGGCTGAACGCGTGAAGATCGCGGTCTTCATATCGGGCACCGGCACGAACCTCGCCGCGCTGCTTTATGCTAGCCGCCTTGAAGGCTGTCCCTACGAAATCGCGCTGGTCGCCAGTAATATCACCGATGCAGGCGGACTTGAGCTTGCGCGCGCTGAAGGCATTGCGACCTTCACTCACTCGCACCGGGGGCACAGCCGCGAGGAACATGACGCTGCGATGGAAGCGGCGGTCGAAGATGCAGGGGCGCAGCTGATTGTCCTTGCGGGCTACATGCGCATCCTTTCGGACGCTTTCGTTGCAAGATGGCAGGGGCGTATCCTCAATATCCATCCCTCGCTGCTTCCCAAATACAAGGGGCTGGACACTTTCGCGCGCGCTATCGAGGCAGGGGACAGCCATGCGGGATCGAGCGTACATATCGTCACCCCCGAGCTCGACGCGGGAGAGGTCCTTGCACAGATCCGCGTCGCGATCCTGCCCGGTGACACACCCGAAACCCTCGCCGAGCGTGTCAAGCATGCCGAGCACCAGCTTTACCCGCGCGCGCTCACGGATTTCGTTGCGCGCGGGACCGATCCTGACGCGCTGCTCGACAAGGTGCGTGGCATTGCCCTCGCCTTGCCTGAAACGCATGAGCGCGAGAGTCACGGTTCGCCCGGCTTTCGGGTCGGGACGGAGAAATCGGGAAAGTATTTCGCCCACTTTCTCAACCAGCATCACGGCTCTCAACATATCGCGGTGCTGGTAAAGACCGACGGGATGGACGAGCTGATCAACCTCGTCGAGACGCAGCCGGAGACCTATTTCAAGCCCGCCTATTATGGCGCAAGCGGTTGGGTCGGACTGATCCTCAACCGAGAGGGTGTCGACTGGAACCATGTCGGCGAGTGGCTTGGTCGCAGTTGGCGCAGCGTTGCGCCGCAGCGCATTACAAAGTTGCTCGACGCGGCTGACAGCTTTTGATGTCCGCTCCCCCGCGGCATCACCCCCTCGCTCGCGGTAAACTGGCGGACCGGGCAAATGCCTTTCTGGAACGCGCATGGGAGCGCGGATGGTTGCCGACCCCGTCTCTCGACGCCGACAAGTTGTGGTCCGATGCGGGAAAGTCCTTCGACCCGCAGGACGAGACGGGTGGGCGCTCCAGCGAGGACGTCGCCGATTTTCGCGAACGGCTCGACCGGCTTTGCAGGGCTGTTCGCGCAGAGGCTGACCTGAACTCGCTGGGCCAGGCCATGGCGTGGGGCCAGCTGTCCCGCGTGGTCAGGAATCGACTCGCGTTGGGAAACCTTTGGCGCGAGAGCCCCGAGCTCATCGAGACCCCGCTCGCCCCGCCAATCATCATTATCGGCCACATGCGCAGCGGCACGACGCGCATTCACAAGTTGCTCGCCGCCGATCCCGCACATTCGTACACGCGCTATTGCGATGCCTTTCACCCCGTCCCGGCGCGCTTCGGCATGAACCGGGTAAAGGCCGCGATGGACCTTGCCATGCTCGGCGCGCTTAATCCGTGGTTGCAGTCGATCCATCCGATGGCGCCTGCCGAAGTCGAGGAAGAATTAGCGTGGATTTCGGCTGCGCTCCATCATTCGATCTACGAATCGCAATGGCATATTCCGAGCTATTCGGCCTGGAGCGAAGCGCGCGACCCCGGACCAATCTACCGCGAAATGGCGCGCATCCTGCGGACAGATGCCGCGCATCGGGGCAACGCCGGCTTACCGCGCGTGATGAAAGTCCCCGCTTTTGCCGAGGACCTGCCAACTTTGCTGGGGCAGTTCCCTAAGGCGCGGCTCGTCATCGCGGGGCGCGAGCGCGAAGCGGTTCATCGCAGCGCGGTTTCGCTGTGCGCGAACCAAATGGCGGTGCAGTCCGACAGTTGCGATCTGGAACGGATCGAAAAGCTTTGGTGGCACAAGATCGGCTTGCGCGATCGCCGGATGGCGGCAGCTCTGGCGAATTGGGACGGCCCGATTTCACGGATGGACTTCACCGCCCTGGGTGAGGATTGGGAGCGCGAGATAACGCGTTGCTATGGCGAG
Organism: uncultured Erythrobacter sp.; assembly: GCA_947494705.1. GTDB lineage: Bacteria > Pseudomonadota > Alphaproteobacteria > Sphingomonadales > Sphingomonadaceae > Erythrobacter. The sequence continues at coordinate 340,093 of CANLVN010000003.1, read as the reverse complement.
CTCGGGCTCGAACTCACGCCAGAGGCGCTAGACGCAATGCGTGCGCAGATGGCGGGCAATGAGAGCGGTCGCCATGCGGACCATGCAGAACAGCTTCGCCGCTTCGCGGACGCCTGATAGCAAAAGGGCCGCCCAATCAGGACGGCCCTTCCAAAGTCTTTGAAACGCGTCGCGCTTAGCCGACGATTTCGTCTTCGTTGAAGAAATAGGCGATTTCGATCGCGGCATTCTCTTCGCTGTCCGAACCGTGGACCGTGTTTTCGCCGATCGACAGTGCGTATTCCTTGCGGATCGTGCCTTCATCGGCTTCGGCGGGGTTGGTCGCGCCCATGACGTCGCGGTTGCGCTTCACGGCGTCTTCGCCTTCGAGAACCTGCACGACGACCGGCTCGCTCATCATGAATTCGACCAGTTCACCGAAGAAGGGGCGTTCCTTGTGAACGGCGTAGAAGCCTTCGGCCTGTTCCTTGCTCATATGGATGCGCTTGGAAGCGACGACGCGAAGGCCAGCTTCTTCCAGCATCTTCGTGACGGCGCCGGTCAGGTTGCGCTTGGTCGCGTCGGGCTTGATGATCGAAAAGGTGCGGGTGACCGCCATGGCGTTTTCCTTTGTGGTGATGGGTGCGAGCGAGGTCGCGCGCAATTTTGAGGGGGTGCACGCAATGCTGCGCGCGAGGGAGAAGTCGGCGCGCCGATAGCCCCGCGCGGCAATCAATTCAAGCCTTAGCTCAGCCCGCCTCTTCGCTGATGGTCAGTTGGCCGGTAGTTCCCTCTTCACCCGGGTAGGCGGTGATCGAGAAGGTCATGCCAGCCTCCTCGTTCTCGCCGCCCAGCATCCTGCCGTCGTTCATGCTGGTTTCGATCTGGATCTCGATCCCGGCCGCTTCGGCTTCCTCGCGATAATAATCTGCAATTTGCTCTGGCGTCCGATCGCTTAGAAAGGTGACGAGCGCACCCTTCGTTTCGCTCTGGTTGATAAGGGTGTTGCTGACCACCTGCGCGCCGGGAATGAGCGAGAAGCCGCCAGGCAGATCGACAGGCACCTCCGCGCCGGAGCGCATCGTGACATCGCCATCGGGCGTGGTCACGGTCATGGTGGATTCGCCGCTCTCGTCGTCGATGGTGTATTCGCCGGTTTCGCCGTCCTCGGTTTCGAACGTGCCCGAATTTTCCGATCCGCAGGCCGTGAGCGCGAGTGCGCAGGCGGCGGTGATCAGTGCTGGAATACGCATAAATGTCTCCCCGATTGCAGGCCCTATTTTTGACGATCAGGCGACCTTTGTCCATTTCCCGCCGTCTTGGCGAAAAAACGATCGCTCCAGCCCTTCGGTCCCGTCAAGGCTGCGCCATGTTTCGCGCGCGGCCTCTGTCGTTGTCTCGTTGAACAACAGGAAAGCACGGGCGAAGCCTTCAGGTTCACGATACTCGCCATCGGCAAAGATGACGTGGCTGGCATTGTTGGGCGCCTCAAGCCCGTCGGAAAGCAGGATCGGCTGGCGCTCCTCGCCCTTCGAGCCCGCGGCACCATTAGCTAGAAAACTCTCGGGCCCTGCAGACCACAGCGCGCGCGAAATGGCATCGCGCTGGTCGGCGTGCTTACTTACCACCAGCAGCCGCTCGCCCTCGCCCATCACGCGGTTTGCGATCATAGCGACGACTTTTTCGACCGGGTCGCGGGACAGGAGCCAGAAATCGATCTTCACACTGCCGCCTTCCGGTTTCGCTTACACCTTTCCGAACAATAGCGGACGTTATCCCAGTCGCGCTCCCATTTCTTGCGCCATGTGAATGGCAGCCCGCAGCTCTCACAGGTCTTGGACGGAAGATCGCTCTTTTTGCGCATCCGTGGCATTATTCGTGTCCTATCGCTTCGCTGCTTGAGGACACGAAGCGCTACTCCACGTTGTCGGCGATGAACTGGTCGATCAGGCGCGCGCCATATCCCGTTGCACCCTTGTCCCAGCTGTGGCCCGGCTTGTCCGCCCAGACCATCCCCGCGATGTCGCAATGCGCCCAGGCAACGCCCTTCTTGATAAAGCGCTGCAGGAACTGTGCTGCGGTGATCGATCCGGCCCAGCGTCCGCCGATATTCTTCATGTCGGCGATGGGCGAGTCGATCAACTTGTCGTAGGCTGAACCCAGCGGCATCTGCCACAGCTTGTCGCCGGTCACTTTGCCCGCGCCGAGCAGCTTGTTTGCAAGATCCTCGTCATTCGAGAACACCCCGGCATGTTCGTTGCCCAGCGCGACGAGCATCGCACCGGTCAGGGTGGCGAAATCGACGATGTGGGCGGGATCGTACTGTTCCTGTGCCCAGTGCAGCGCGTCGCACAGCACCAACCGCCCTTCGGCGTCGGTGTTGAGCACTTCCACCGTCTGCCCGCTCATCGTGGTCAGAACGTCGCCGGGGCGGATCGCGTTGCCGTCAGGCATGTTTTCGACCAGTCCCATGACACCGATGACGTTGGCCTTCGCCTTGCGGCTGACCAGCGCGAGCATCCCGCCTGCGACCGCGCCTGCGCCGCCCATGTCCCACTTCATGTCTTCCATGCCCGGCCCTGGCTTGATCGAGATGCCGCCAGTGTCGAAGGTCACGCCCTTGCCGACAAAGACGCTCGGCTTGTCGCCTTCCTTGCCGCCGTTCCAGCGGATCGCGAGCAAGCGCGATTCGCGCGCGGAGCCCTGGCCTACCCCAAGCAACGCGCCCATTCCGAGTTCTTCCATCTCGGCTTCGTCGAGCACGACGATTTCCGCGCCAGTGCCTTCGAAAGCTTCCTTGCAGAGTGCGACGAAGCTCTCCGGATAGATGACATTTGCAGGCTCGGTGACGAGGCGCTTTGTGAATTCGACCCCCTTGGCAATCGCAGCCTCGCGCTCCCATGCGGCCTCGGTTCCTTCAGGCGCACCGGTGACGTGCACCTTGTCGAGAGAGACTTTCTTGTCGGAGGAAAGCTTGGTGCGATACTGGTCATGCGTCCAACTGCGCAGTTGCAATCCTAGCAGCACAGCTGCCGCATCCTCGGCTGAAAGCCCTGCCTTGCCGAGGTCCACCGCCATCTCGGTCTCGCCCGAGCGCAAATACTTCGCAGTCAAGGCAGCACCTGCGCGTTCTAGATTGAGGCGGCGCTTGTCTGCGCTTTTCTCACCCGCCCCGGCCAGCGCAATCCGTTTCACCGCGCCATCGACGCTCGCAAACCCCTCGAACACCTGGCCCGTGCTGCCCTTGAAACGCGAAGCAGAGGCGCCTTCGACCAGCGCAGAATCGATCCCGGAGAGGTCGGCGTCCTGATTGACGATCCGTGCGTGAAGGCGAAGCTTGGCGGGCGGGGTGTCGGTGAAATGAATTTGCATGGGGGCTCCGATTGGCATTTCGATGGCCGCGTTGGACCTGAAAGAAGAACGTCCGGACCGGCTTGGGACGACATCTCATCCGCGCGCGGGGACGGGTCCGGGAAACGAGATTGCGATTAAGCGCGAGCGGTGCAATAGGCAAGCCATGTCGGGAGTTTCCTAAGGTCGTCCACCCAGTGATTTGCCGAAATCGTCTGCGCACAAAAACCAGCAAGGCTACGCTGGCTGCAATGGCGCTCGGCCCGCTGGCGTGGAGCGCGCCGACGCTTGCTCAGGACGAGCCGTTCGAGGACCAGCGTCCCGAGGATATTGCACCCGAACAGATGTCCGCGTCCGTGCAACAGCCGGCGAGCTCCGATCCCGATAGCATGCCGGACGTCGACAGTGACGCCAATCCGGTCAACGAACCGATCGAATTCGAAGCGGACGAGGTCACCTACAACAACAACGCCGACACGATTACCGCGCGTGGCACTGTGATCCTGCGTTCGTCCGATGGCTCGGTGCGCGCCGACGAGGTCGTGTGGAACCGGGACACTGGCATTATCCTGGCCACCGGCAACGTCCGCTTCGTCGACCGTTCGGGCAACGAGTTGTTCACCGAGAGGGTCGAGCTGACCGATACGTTCGAAGCCGGCGCGATGGAGGATCTGCTGATCGCCCTGCGCGCCGGGGGCAGGCTCGCGGCCCGCTCTGCCGAGCGCGGCGAGGGTGGGTCAGTGATGCTGACCGACGCCGCCTACAGCGCATGCGCAATGACCGACGAAGACGGATGCGATCGCAGTCCGAGCTGGCGCATCACCGCCGATCGGGTGATCTACAATCCCGACGAAGCGCGCATCACCTTTCGCGGCGCCGTGCTTGAACTGTTCGGTGCCCGTATCCTGCCGCTGCCCGGCCTTTCGGTGCGCACCGATGGCAGAGGCGAAAGCGGGTTCCTGGTGCCCGATATCCGCTTCGATCAGGTCAACGGACTGGAATTGTCAGGCGAATATTACTGGCGGCTGGACGAAAACAAGGACCTTACCCTGGGAGCAAGCGTCTACACGGACGCGCTGCCGATGGCGAAAGGGCAATGGCGGCATCTGACGGAAAAGGGGGCCTATCAAGTCACCGGCTACCTGACCGCCAGCAACCGGGTCTCCAATTTCGGCGTCACGCCCACGAGCACGAACGACCTGCGCGGATACTTGTTTTCCAATGGTACATTCCAGTTCTCGCCCGAATGGACCCTGACCGGATCGATCAGGGTGGCCTCCGACCGGACGTTTCTTCGTCGCTACGACATAACGCGCGACGACCGGTTGCGTTCGACCATCAATCTCGAAAGGATCGATGAGGAGTCCTATCTCAGCGTCGCCGGCTGGGCGACGCAAACGCTGAGGATCAACGCTCAGCAAGGGCAAGTCCCGGTCGCGCTGCCCGTGATCGACTATCGCCACAATATCGACGAACCCGTGTTCGGTGGCAGAATCCAGCTGCAGGCCAACTCGCTCAACCTGATCCGCAATGACGGGCAGGATACACAGCGCGCCTTTGCCGGGGCTCAGTGGGACCTGCGCACGCTGACCGGAATGGGGCAGGTCGTCACTCTGACCGCGCTGGTGCGCGGCGATGTCTACCATGCCGACAACACATCGCTCACATCGACCATCGCCTATCGCGGCGACGAGGGCTGGAGCTCGCGCGGCGTCGCAATCGCCGCGCTCGACGTCGAATGGCCTTTCGTTGGCGAGGCTTTCGGCGGCACGCAGGTACTCAAGCCCCGCATTCAGTTGGTCGTAAGCCCGCCGATCGAGAACCTTGCCATCCCCAATGAGGACTCTCGCGCAATCGACCTTGAGGACTCCAACCTCTTCTCGCTCAATCGCTTCCCCGGCTATGACCGGGTCGAAGACACTTCACGGATCACCTGGGGCGTGGATTGGGAACTGACCAAGCCGGGCTGGAGGGTGAAGAGCACGGTAGGCCAGTCCTACAATTTCAGCGACGACGAGGATCGCTTGTTCCCCGACGGCACGGGCCTTTCTGAACAGGTCTCCGATTTCGTCGGGCGAACCGAAGTTCGCTTCCGCAACTTCCTCGCTTTCACGCACCGTTTCCGCCTCGACAAGGACAACCTTGCCGTGCGGCGCAACGAGATCGACGCGACCATCGGTTCTCAGCGCAACTATGTCGAAGTCGGCTATCTGCGCCTCGATCGCGACATCCAGACGGTGGAGGACCTTCAGGACCGCGAGGAAATCCGTGCCGCAGGGCGCTTCACCATCGGACGATACTGGTCGGTCTTCGGCTCGGGCGTCTTCAACCTGACCGATGCCGAGGAAGACCCCTTGTTCGATTCGGACGGCTTCCAACCGATCCGCACACGGCTTGGCGTTGCTTATCGCGATGATTGCATTGAATTCGGCGCGACGTGGAGGCGTGATTTCATCGACGCCGGGGACGCGCGGCGCGGCAATTCATTCCAGCTGTTCTTTGCATTGCGCAATTTCGGGTTGTGACCGAGCGGTCCGCGCCCGACGCACTCCCCCGGCGCTGGTATCCCTGACGCGTTGGCATCCTTGCCAAAAGCAGTTAAGGGGCCTTCGAAACGCTGTGGTCTGCGATGCTAAGCCTGCGTTAAGCCAGTAAGCGCCAACAGGCAGTGCATCCCCGAAGGTCACGCGTTTGGACAGGACACTATCGGAGCCTTCAGAGCTCCGCTTCGGGGGAAATGGACCGGGCGCACATGGCGGGCGGTTCGCAGATTTTAATTACCGGGATTGGAAACGTGACTTTGAAGGTATTTTCGATAATCCGTGTCTCTCTGGCTGCAACAGCGCTGGCCGCGTTGACCGTGTCGGCAGGAACGATCGGTGTAGCTGCGGCTGCGCAAGATGCCGCTCCTGAGGCAGCCCCGATGTCATCCGCGGCAAACCCGCTTGGCATTCCGGAGAACTTCACCTTCTTCGACAGCGAGAACCCCAATCGCCGCAGCGCGACCGCGATGGTCAACGGCTATGTTATCACCGGCACCGACATCGAACAGCGCGTCGCGCTGGTCACGGCCAATTCCGAGACGGAACTCCCGGAATCCGAAATGCAGCGTCTGCGCGTTCAGGTGCTGCGCAACCTGATCGACGAAACGCTCAAGATCCAGGCAGCCGAAGCGCAGGAAATGGCTGTCGATGCGGCTATGGTCGAAGAGACCTATCAGCAACTGGCCGCACAGAATTTCGGCCAGAATCCCGAGCGTATGGATGAGTATCTCAACTCCATCGGCTCCTCGCCCAACGCGTTGAAGCGCCAGATCGCAGGTGAACTTGCGTGGGAAAACCTGCTGCGCCGGAACATCAAGCCGTTCATCAATGTCTCGGCTGAAGAAGTGACTGACGTGCTCAAGCGGCTCGAGGAATCTCGCGGTACCGAGGAATATCGTCTTGGCGAGATCTACATGAGCGCCACGCGCGAAAATCGTGACGCGGTGGTCCAGAACATGCAGCGCATCGTGGAACAGTTGCAGCAGGGCGGCAGCTTCGTTGCCTATGCGCGCCAGTTCTCCGAAGCGAGCACTGCCGTAGTTGGCGGCGATACCGGCTTCCTGCGACTGGGCACCCTGCCCCAGCCCATGGCCGAGGCCGCACGCCAGATGCAGCCGGGCCAGCTGGTCGGCCCGCTCGAAGTGCCCGGCGGCTTCACGATCATGTACCTGATCGACAAACGCCAGGTGCTGACTGCCGATCCGCGCGATGCAGTGCTCAGCCTCAAGCAGATCTCGCTCGATTTCGACAGCGAGGCCAGCGAAGCCCAATCGATCGCCAAGCTCGAGGAATTCAACACCTTCGTTTCGTCGCTGCGCAGCTGTGCTGACGCCGAGACTGCCCGCAACGTGCTGGGCGCGGAGGTCGTTACCAACGAAGCTATCGTTGCGCGCCAGCTTCCAGAGCAGCTCCAGAACATCCTGCTGTCGATGCAGGTCGGGCAGACCACTCCGCCCTTCGGCAGCCCCGAGGAAGGCGTGCGGGTGCTGATGCTCTGCGGGCGCGACGATCCGGAGGAGGCTGGCAAGCCAACCTTCCAGTCGGTGATGAACTCGATCGAGGAAGAGCGCATCAACAAGCGCGCGCAACGTTATCTGCGCGACCTGCGCAACGACGCCTACATTCAGTACAACTGAGGCCGCGGCCACAGTGGCAGTTGAAACGGCTTCCGGGTCCGATTTACCGCTAGCGATCGCCCTTGGCGATCCGGCGGGGATCGGGCCGGAGATCGTCTGCGCCAGCTATGCACGGCTGAAAGAGGGGCAACGCCCGTTCTTCGTCGTCGGCGGGGCGACCGTGCTTGAGGCCGCTGGCGCGAAGAACGGCTCTCCCTGCCCCACGGTGCGCATCGCCGCTCCCGAGGACGCTGCCGAGGCTTTCGCCACGGGCCTGCCTGTGCTCGGCGACATGGATGCGGCATATCGCCCCGCCCACCCCGACGAGGAAGGGGCAGCACTGGCACTTCACTCGCTTGCGGAAGCGACGCGCTGCACGCTGCTGGGCCGCGCAGCCGGGCTTGTCACCGCCCCGGTCAGCAAGGCACAGCTGGGAACCGTCGGCTTCGAATATCCGGGCCAGACCGAATTTCTCGCTCATGTCAGCGGCCTTGCCCCCGACGATGCGGTGATGATGCTGGCCGGGCCTACTCTTCGCACTGTGCCCCTCACGGTCCATGTCGCCCTAGGCGATGTGCCACGCATCCTTTCGAGCGAGCTCATCATCCACAAGGCGAAGATCGTCGCCGCCGCATTGAAGCGCGACTTCGGGCTCGACAATCCGCGCATCGCCATCGCCGGACTGAATCCGCATTCGGGCGAGAACGGCATGTTCGGCGACGAGGAAGGCCGCCTGATCGAACCCGCCATTGCCGCCCTGCGTGAAGATGGCCTCGACGTGAAGGGCCCGGTACCCGGCGACGCGCTGTTCACCCCGATCATGCGCCCGGATTACGACGTGGCGTTATGCATGTATCACGACCAAGCGCTGATCCCGATCAAGGCGATCGAGTTCGACCAAGGGGTCAACGTCACGCTTGGCCTGCCGATCATCCGTACTTCGCCCGACCATGGCACCGCCTTCGACATCGCGGGCACCGGCCGCGCAGATGCCAGCGCGATGGTGGCTGCAATCCGCCTCGCCGATAGCTGTGCGACCCTGCGCGCCGATGGCTGATCTCCCCCCAATCCGCGATGTCATCCAGCGCCATGGCCTTTCCGCGTCCAAGGCGTTGGGGCAGAATTTCCTGCTGGACGAGCAATTGCTGGGGCGCATTGCCGCGCTGCCCGGCGACCTTACCGGCGCGCGCGTGCTCGAAGTCGGTCCCGGTCCCGGTGGGCTGACACGCGCGCTGCTAAAAGCGGGCGCATATGTCACCGCCATCGAGATGGACCGGCGCTGCCTCCCCGCCCTCGCCGAACTGGACGAAGCATTCCCGGGTCAGCTGACGGTGATCGAAGGCGATGCGATGAAGCTCGATCATGGCGAAATCATGCAGAGCAAGCCGTTCCACGTCCTTTCCAACCTGCCTTACAACGTCGGCACTGCCCTGTTCGTAAAGTGGCTGTCCGGCGAGCGATGGCCGCCGCAGTGGCAAAGCCTCACGCTGATGTTCCAGCGAGAGGTCGCCGAGCGGATCGTGGCAAAGCCCGGCACATCTTCCTATGGCCGTCTCTCCGTGCTCGCGCAGTGGCGCAGCACCGCCAAGCTCGCGATGAAGGTTCATCGCAGTGCCTTTACTCCGCCGCCCAAGATAATGAGCGCGATTGTCCACGTGACCCCTGCCACTGCGCCGCAAGATGTCTCGGCACGCACGCTCGAACGCCTCACCGAGGCCGCTTTCGGTCAGCGTCGCAAGATGCTTCGCCAGAGTCTAAAGGGCGTGCCCGGCGCGCTCGAGGCGTTGGCAAAGGTCGGGATAGACGAGACCCGGCGCGCCGAGACGGTGTCCGTGCCGGAATTCGTCGCGCTCGCCGCTACGCTGGATGGATCGCTCGCCGATGCATCCAAACCGCCGGAAGGGTCGAACCTTTAGCCGAACTGCAAGGAGAAAAGCCGTGCCGCGTCGTCTCAATCTCTCCCTCATTGCCCTCGCAATGGCGAGCCCGGCGAGTGCCCAGCAGGCGGACCTTGCGATCACCAACGTAAATGTCGTGAATGTCGAAACCGGCACGATAGAGGCCGATCGGACGATCCTCGTCTCGGACGGCAAGATCAGCCGGATCGCTCCCGCTGACACCGCCCCGCCCGACGCCGTCGAGACGATCGAGGGCGCGGGCAAGTTCGTCATTCCCGGCCTGATCGACATGCATGTCCACATGGACCGGGGTTCGCTGCCGCTTTTCCTGCGTTTCGGTGTCACGACCGTGCGCGACATGGGTACGCATTTTGCTCCGCTCGAACCGGATTCGGGCGGGCAATTGGCGATTCGCAAAGAAATCGCGGCAGGGACACTGGAAGGGCCCGAGCCGATCCTCGCTCTGCGCATTCTGGATGGCGACATCCCCCGCAATCCACGCTGGTCGATGCATTTTGCCTCGATCGGGACACCGCAGGAGGGTCGCGAGCTCGTCAACCAGGTGGCCGATGCGGGCGGCGACTTCGTGAAGGTCTATACCGATCTCGACCCGGATGTCTTCGATGCGATCGCCGAGGAAAGCAAAAGGCGCGGATTGCGCTTTGCAGGGCATGTTCCGGGCCAGGTTGGCTATGCGGCCGCCGCTGAAGCCGGATTGCACACCGCCGAGCACCTGCGAGGGATATTCATCGACGTTTCTTCCGAAGAGGAGCGCTGGCGCGCCGAGTTCGCGCGTGAAGCTGCCAAGCTCGAACCGATTGCCACATACAATCTGACCAACGGCAAGCTGACCGAAATGGCGGCGACCCGCGACCCTGCAAAGGAAGCCGCCCTGTTCGAGGTTCTCAAGGCCAACGATGTGGGTATGGTACCGACCCTCGTCGTCCTCAACGATCCGCGCTGGCAGTTTCCCTCCGCCATGCCCGACCCGGCGCTGGTCGAGGAACTATCGCCGATCTATCAGAGGATCACCACGCCTCCGGAAGACGTGCTGGGTCCCTATTCCTCGGTCGAGGATGCCCTGGATGCGACCCGTTTGCGCAGCGAAATGGTCGGCCGAATGCACGATGCAGGCGTGACCATCCTCGTCGGCACCGATGCTACCAATCCCTTCGTCATTCCGGGCATTTCGATGCATACCGAAATGGGCATGCTCGTCCGCGCAGGGATGACCCCCGCCGAAGCCCTCAGGGCAGCGACGCTCGTCAATGCCCGGTTTATAGACGTCGCCGACCGGCTGGGTAGTGTGGACGAAGGCAAGGAAGCCGACCTTGTCCTGATTGGTGCCAACCCGCTCGAGGACATTGCCGCGACCCGTCAGATCGAAGCCGTCATCGTCGATGGCAAATTGCACTCGCCGGACAGCATGAAGCAGGACATTGATGGCAACGGGGGCGACTGACGGACAAGTCGCGCGACGCCGCTCGCGTCTGCTTAAGATCGGGTAAGCAAATTTGGGAACCGGGCGGTGGCAGCTTGGGCTGTAAGACAGGCTTTCGGTGTCGCGCGTCAGGGCTGCAAATGTCCGGCGCATAACGGGAGAAACCCATGAGCAGCCTCGACTTTCGCAAGCAAGCCGCACAGCAGGATCGCCGTCGCTCGGCGCGCTTCATTGTCGAAGTTCCAGCCTTCATCCAGACCGTGGTCGGCAAGCGGCCCTGCCATATTTCGAACATCTCCGATCAGGGCGCGATGATCGAGACAGATAACGCCCCGCCCGCGGGCATCGCGGCCTGCCTGACCATGGGGGAAACCGAAATATTCTGCACCGTGAAGTGGTCTGACAAAGGCAAATGCGGAGTGGAATTCGAAAACCCGCTGCTCGACACCACGCTAGCCGCGATTGCGACCGAGCAGGTGCAGCCGCAAGGACCCGTCGCCGATGTCGGCCGGATACAGATGGGCCGCAAGCGTGGGCGGCTGGTGTCGGGAGACTAGAGCACTAGTCGAAGCGGTTGCATGGGCTGCTGCCTGAGGAATAGGTCCGGCCCCAGGTGCGGTAGCCCGCCGCGTCGATGTGGAAGCGACCGCCGCGATTGAAGCCCTCATCGTTGAAATCGTAATATGCGCCCAGGCCCATCCGGCTCGACCGACCGGCGCGCTCATGCATCGCACACAGCTCGCGATAGAGCGTTTCGAGTTCCCCTTCAGGCTCGACCAGCCTCAGATCCAACGCCTGGAAATCGAGGTGCCGCGATTGCGATGCGCCGCCTGCGCACACGTTGAGTTCGGGTGTCCGCCACGAGGATTGCACCGCAACTTCGCCCACTGTCGGTTCGACATATTCGCGAACCAGCTCCAGCGCAGGCACAACGTTGGGCCAAAGCTCACGCGGCGGCAGGCGCCATATCGGCAGATCGCAACGCTCGGCATAGAAGCGGTCGATGCGGGCGAGTTGCCACGGGGGGACGATGTCGGCGACCCCTCGTTCCTGCAGGAACGCCTCGAATTGCTGGTAAGTGACGCGGCGCTGCGTGTCCTCGGCCAGCCACTGCTCGAACGCGGCTTGGGACGACGGATCGAGGATGGCGATCGGAGCGCGCAGCAGGTCGCGTTGCCACACCACGAACAGCACACCGCCGAAGATGAGGGTCCAGAACGCAAGTCGCGCGATGCGGCCGATAATCGTCACATGCGCTAAACCAGCGCGGCGCCGGGTTTATCCCGCTTTTTTGACCTGCCGCCAGTGATGCAGGAGCGGCTCGGTGTAACCGCTGGGCTGCTCCACACCCTTGAAGATCAGGTCCTTGGCCGCGCTGAAGGCGGGTGCGTCCTCGTTGCCGATCAGCGGCATGTAGTCCGGATCGCCCGCATTCTGTTCGTCGACCTTCGCCGCCATGCGGGTCAGGCTGTCCATGACCTGCTCTTCGCTCACCACGCCGTGCAGCAGCCAGTTGGCGATATGCTGGGAGGAGATACGCAGGGTCGCTCGGTCCTCCATGAGGCCGACATCGTTGATATCAGGCACCTTGGAGCATCCGACGCCTGCATCGACCCAGCGCACGACATAGCCGAGCAGGCCTTGGCAATTGTTGTCGAGCTCTTCGCGGATTTCGTCTTCGGACCAGTTCGCACCCTGCGCCAGCGGGATCGTCAGCAGATCGTCGAGACCAGCGGCATCCGGCAGGCCCTTCTGGATCGTGAAGACGTCCTCCTGGTGATAGTGGAGCGCGTGCAGCGTCGCGGCGGTTGGTGACGGGACCCATGCGGTGTTCGCCCCGGCGCGCAAATGGCCGATCTTCTCGATCATCATCTGACCCATGAGGTCGGGCGCGGCCCACATGCCCTTGCCGATCTGTGCACGGCCCGAGAGACCATGCGCGAGACCGATGCCGACATTGCGCGCCTCGTAGGCCTTCAGCCAAGCAGAGGACTTCATTTCGCCCTTCCGCATCATCGGGCCTGCGCGCATCGAGGTGTGGATCTCGTCGCCTGTGCGGTCGAGGAAACCGGTGTTGATGAAGACGATGCGGTCCTTCACCGCGTGGATACAGGCGGAAAGGTTGGCGCTGGTGCGGCGTTCCTCGTCCATGACGCCGACCTTGATCGTGTGGCGCTTGAGGCCCAGCAGATCCTCGACCGCGTCGAAAAGGTCGTTGGTGAAGGCACATTCCTTCGGCCCGTGCATCTTCGGCTTCACGATATAGATGCTGCCGTGCTTCGAATTGCCGTATTCGGCATGGCCTTCGACATCGAGCGCGCTGATGGCGCTGGTGAAGACCGCGTCCATGATGCCTTCGGGGATTTCGCCACCATCGGCAAGCCGGATCGCCGGGTTGGTCATTAGATGGCCGACATTGCGCACGAACATCATGCTGCGCCCCGGCAAAGCATGCTCGCCGCCGTCGCTGTCGGTATAGGTCTTGTCGCGCGCCAGCTTGCGAGTGAGCGTCTTGCCGCCCTTCTCGAAGCTTTCCTGCAGGTCCCCGCGAATGATGCCGAGCCAGTTGGTATAGGCGAGCAGCTTGTCCTCGCCGTCGACCGCCGCCACCGAATCCTCGCAATCTGCGATGGTGGTGAGCGCGGCTTCCATGTTGATGTCGGCGATGCCCGCCTTGTCGGTCTTGCCGATGGGCGAATCGGGATCGAACACGACCTCGATATGCAGGCCGTTATTGCGGAACAGCAGCCCCTTTTCGGTCTCACCGATATACTGGTCCGGGTCCGCGAGAGTGATCGCGTCGGGACCGGTGACGTCGGTCCAGCTTCCGCTGGCGAGCGGCAGGGTTTCGTCGAGCACCTTGCGTCCGCGCGCGATCACTGCGGCGCCGCGCTCTTCGTCATAGCCGCCGGGTTTTGCGGGCGGCGCATCGAGCGCATCTGTGCCGTAGAGCGCGTCATAGAGGCTGCCCCAGCGCGCATTGGCGGCGTTCAACAGGAAGCGCGCATTGAGAATCGGCACCACCAGCTGCGGCCCTGCCATCGTCGCGATCTCGGGATCGACATTCTGCGTGCCGATCTGGAAATCGCCCGGCTCGGGGACGAGATAGCCGATGTCCTTCAGAAACGACTGATACTCGCCCTGATCGATTGGCTTACCCGCATGATCGGTGTGCCACGCGTCGATCTTTTCCTGCAGTTCCTCACGCGTCTTGAGCAGCGCCGCGTTGCGCGGGGCGAATTCGTCAAGAAGTTTGGCAAAGCCTTCCCAGAAGGCGCTTGGATCGCGACCCAGCACGGGGAAGACCTCCCGTTCAAGCAGGTCTGCCAGTCGCTGGTCCACCTGAAGGCCGGCGCGGTCGATCATATCGGTCATGTGTGTCCTCGAGACTCAATGGAAGGGATTGAGGTCCGGGGGAGGAGAACGAGTGCGATATGGCGAGGCAGCAGCGCTTTTGCAACGCCTTGGACAGAAGGAAATCGCGCCGCTAGAGGTGGTTTCCGATGAAACAAGCAACACTCGACGACATTGACGCTACGGCCATGCTGGATCAGGTCCGGTCATGGTGCTCGATCAACACCGGCACCGCCAATATCGAAGGGCTGGCCGAGCAGGCCCGCGTGCTCTGCGACGCCTTTTCGGTGCTTCCCGGCGAGGTCGAACTGGTGGACCCTGCGCCGGTCACCGCCATTGCCGCCGATGGCAGCGAGTTTGAAAAGGCGCATGGTCAGCACCTCGTCCTGCGCGTTCGCCCGACGGCGAACCGCCGCATCCTGCTGACCGGTCACATGGACACGGTGTTTCCCAGGGACCACCACTTTCAGGACCTGACATGGCTCGAAGACGGCGTGCTAAACGGCCCGGGCGTCGCCGATATGAAGGGCGGGATCGCCGTGATGCTCCACGCCCTGATGACGTTCGAGCAAACCGCATCCGCCGGATCGCTGGGCTATGACGTGATGCTCAATTCGGACGAGGAAACCGGATCGCTCGCCAGTTCCGACCTCATCGCGGAGATGGCGCGCGGCAAACTGGCGGCCCTGACATACGAACCCGCAGCGCTGCCCGATGGCACTCTCGCCCATTCGCGCGGAGGGACGGGCAACTATTCGATCACCTTCTCCGGCAAGTCCGCCCATGCCGGACGCAATCCGGAAGAAGGGCGCAACGCCATCGTCGCCGCCGCCGACCTAATCCTTAAGCTGAAAGCCCTGGAAGCCGAGGACATCACGATCAACCCCGCCAAGCTGGAAGGCGGCGGGCCGAACAACGTTGTGCCCGACCACGCTATCCTGCGCTTTAACATCCGTCCAAAGAGCACCGAGGCAATGGAAAGCTTCGACAGCACCCTCAATAACTTGCTGGGCGAGGTAGAGAACGCACACGAGGTTTCGATCCACCGTCACGGGGGCGTCACCCGCCCGCCCAAACCTGTCGACGAGCACGCGCAAAAGCTGTTCGATCTCGTCAAGGCATGCGGTGCCGAGCTGGGCCAGGAGATCGCGTGGAAATCCACCGGCGGGGTGTGCGACGGCAACAACATTGCGGCCTGCGGGGTGCCCGTGGTCGATACGATGGGCGTTCGCGGCGGCTCGATCCACTCTGCAGACGAATTCCTCATCACCGCCAGCCTCGCCGAACGCGCCGCGCTTTCCGCAAGGGTCATCCAAAGGCTTTCCGAAGGAGCCATCACTTGAGCTTTCGCTTGCGCGCTGCGCGCCTTACCGACCTTGAGCACCTTTACGAGATGGCCAAGCTGACCGGTGGCGGGTTTACCAACCTGCCCGCCGACCGGGCCGCGCTCACCGCGAAGCTCGAACGTGCCGCCGATGCCTTCGACAATACCGGAGACGAGCTGGTCGACGAACAGTTCGTGCTTGTGCTCGAAAACCGGGAGACCGGCGCGATCCGAGGCACCTGCCAGTTGATGACCAAGGTCGGCCAGCAATGGCCGTTCTATTCCTATCGTCTCAACACGCTCACGCAGTACAGTCAGGAACTCGAACGCACGGTGCGCACCGAAATGCTCAATCTCGTCACCGACCTCGAAGGGTCCAGCGAGGTAGGCGGGCTGTTCCTCCACCCCAATGAACGCGCCGGAGGCCTCGGCATGTTGCTCGCGCGCAGCCGCTACCTGTTCGTCGCGATGCACCGCAACCGCTTTGCCGACCGCATCCTTGCCGAATTGCGCGGCATCATCGACGAGCGCGGCGATTCGCCGTTCTGGGACAATGTCGCAGGACGCTTCTTCGGAATGACCTTCAACGAAGCGGACTATTTCAACGCGATCAACGGCAACCAGTTCATCGCCGACCTGATGCCCAAGCATCCCGTCTATGTCGCGATGCTGGATGAGGATGCGCGCAAGGTCATCGGAATGCCGCACCCAACGGGCCGCGCGGCGATGCGGATGCTGGAGAATGAGGGCTTTCGCTACGAAGGCTATGTCGACATTTTCGATGGCGGGCCTTCGATGACCGCGCATACCGACAATGTGAAGAGCGTTGCCGCAAGCGTCGAAGCGCAAGTCACCCAGCTCGATGCGCCCGAAGGTGAACGCGCGATCCTCGCAACCGGCAGGCTTTCGACCTTCCGCGCCTGTTACGGCGCGCGCGTGCTCGATGGTAACGGCGGCATTTCAATCGATTCCGCTGCCGCCGACGCGCTTGAGGTTACAAAGGGCGATACGGTCTGGAGCGTCGCTCGCTAGCTGGCCGGTTTTTCGAGCGCGATCACGGTGTAGCTGGTCGCATATTCGCCCAGCCTCGGTAGCGCCATCAGCGCATTGCCAATCGCCTTCTTGGCGCCCGCGTGACCGAGGCCCGAGCGCTCCAACCGGTCGATGCGCAGGCCGTGATCGGCAACCATCCGACGAAATGTCGCGATGTCGAGGCGGTTGATGTAACCCTGCTCGGCAAAGCTGCTCCACTGGGCCCACTTGTTCGGCTTCTTGCTGCCATCTTCATTCATGTCCCAGTGGCGCGGCACGAAGTCGGGATCGTCGTAGATCGTGGCGGCGGTCCGGAACATCGCCTTTTCGCCGAACAGCACATGCGCCCATGGCACCGGCACCAGCGCCTCCATATGAGGGCCCCAAGGCCCCTTGTAGGGAAACCACTCGATCAACACGCGCCCGCCCGGTCGCAACACGCGCTCCCAGTCGGCGAGGATTGCTGCCGGATCCATGACGTGTTCGAGACAATCGAAAGCGGTGATCAGGTCGACGCTCTCGTCGGCCAGCGGCATTCCCGCGACATCGCCTTCGACGAAGCGGACGATCTCGGCATATTCGGGGTGCTGGGCCAGCCGTCGCTCGGCGCGCGCCAGGGCATCGGTGTCGATATCGACGCCGACGATCGAGCGCGCCAGCCCTTTTGAGGCGAAGTGAAACGCCAGCTGCCCGGCCCCGCACCCGAAGTCGAGCACGTCGAGACCCAGCAGTTCCTCGTCGTCGAAATGCCGCCAACTCGCCAGCAGCGCCTCGTCGCGCCATTCGTGATAGCCGCCGACGTCGGCCATGCGATCCTGGGGCGGGGTCATCAAGCGTTTGGATAGCGCCGTGCAGGCGAGCGTTCTGAGGTTCATGCGGCTACTCATATATGGACTTGTTGACCGGGTCATTTATGGCGTGCGGCCATGGTTCAAAACGAAACGACTGCCGGCCAAACCTTACTCACCGAGATCAATTTCGACGGGATTGTCGGGCCGAGCCACAATTATGCCGGTCTGAGCCTGGGCAATATTGCCAGCGCCAGCCACAAGGGCGACCCATCCTACCCGCGCGCTGCGGCGCTTCAGGGGGTGGCGAAGATGCGCGGAAACCTCGCCCGGCTGGGCGTGCAGGGTTTCCTGCTGCCCCTGCCCCGCCCCAACGTCCTGCTGGAGAATGTGCTGGCACTCGACGGGACCGAGGCACCGCCCCTGCGCGCGGCGCCGTGGTCGGCGTCGTCCATGTGGACCGCCAATGCTGCAACCGTTTCACCCGCCCCCGACACCGCCGACGGTCGCTGCCATCTGACCGTCGCCAACCTCGTGACCATGCTCCACCGCGCGCAGGAATGGCCCGACACGCTGCGCCAGCTCGAGATCGCGTTCAGCGACACCAGGCATTTCGCGGTGCACGGGCCGGTTCCACCGACCTTCGGCGACGAAGGCGCGGCGAACCACATGCGCCTGTGCGAAGGGCATGGAAATGCCGGGGTCGAGGTGTTCGTCTATGGCAAGCCCGGCGGCCGCTTCCCTGCGCGTCAGCACGAACAGGCTTTCCGCCTGATCAGGCGCTCGCATGGACTCGATCCGGACAAATGTGTGTTCATCGAACAGAACCCGGCGGCGATCGAGGCGGGTGCATTCCACAACGACGTCGTGGCGGTCGCGAACGAGCGTGTTCTGTTCACACATGAAGAGGCTTTCGCGGACCAGCAGGGCTCCTATGACGCAATCCGCTCAGCTTTCCCGGCGCTGGAAGTGGTCGAAGTGCCATCGAGCGCGGTCAGCTTGGAGGAAGCGATCCGCACGTACCTTTTCAACGCACAGCTGCTTACCCTGCCCGATGGCAGCATGGCGCTCATCGTGCCCGAGGAATGCCGCGAGAGCACGAGCGTATGGAACTGGTGCGAGGGAATGATGGCCTCGAACGGACCGATCCGCGAGGTGATCCCGGTCGATGTACGCCAATCGATGGCCAATGGCGGCGGCCCGGCCTGCCTGCGTTTGCGGGTCGTGTGCGATCCCGCCACGGTCGATCCGCGCTTCCTTCTCGACGAAGCGAAGGCGGACAGGATCGAACAGGTCATCGCAAGAACCTGGCCCGAGCAGATCGATCCGGCCGATCTGAGCAGCGACAATCTCGCCGCCGACGTGATCGCCGCGCGCGCTGCACTGCTCGCCGCGCTGGATTTGTCCGAACTCGGTTAACGCGTTTGCGCATATCCGTCGGATGCGCTTACAGTCGTCTCCACGTTAACCAGAGCACCCCGCAGCCACGCATTGTTGGCACAGGGTTTGCGTTGGTTACGATTAACGTTTGGAGACACCATGCTGCGCAAAATCGGGCGACTTTTCGTGATCAAGAACAGGCTGGAAGCCTTCGTGATCATTTACGCCTTGGCGCTGGGTGCAACGGCTCGCGGTTCGGCCTATCTGGAGCAATATCCGGGCGGCTGGGGCTGGGCCCTTTTCCTGGCGACGACCGGCGCGGTGTTTCTGGGCGGCGCAGCAATTCTCGACTCGCTCAAGACGAAGCAGGAGTTGGCGGAGCTGAAGGCGCAGGTGGGCGAGACCGACCTGCCCTTGTCGTAAGCGCGAAAGCGCGCGGCCAGCACCCGACGGTGCGCCTGTGACAGCTACCTGCACTACGAGAATTTTCGGATAAAATAGGTGGGGGTTTCTGTTGCTAGCTACCCCCGGAGCCCCGGAATCCGCTTCTGTTGCCCGGTGGGTCCAACCGCGCTTTAGCTTTGTAAATTCAGGCCGTTAGGCCGTCAAATTACGCTGCAAGAGCGAGTGCTTCGTTATCGTTGGCACTTATGAGTTTTGAACAGTTTTACGGGGTTTTCAGCCCGGGCAAAAACAACGCTTTTCAGCCCACGTCGATCCTAGTTCGGCCCCGTCAAAAGTGGCGGAAAACCGCCGTTTTTGGTGGAGCCGCCGGGTACTGCCCCCGGGTCCGTTGTGCCTATTGCACGCTGCAATTTATCACCATAGTCGGTTGCCCGACGCACCCTACATAGGCGTTTTCGCCTTAATGTGAAGTGAGCAAGGCCCCGGATTATGTCTCGGAAGGCTGTGTCGCTCCGCCCTCCCCGCGCATTTCGGCAAGGATTTTCTTGAGCACGTCGAGCTGCGGATCGGTGGGGATTTCGTCCTGTTTCGTGCTGTCCTCGGCCTCGCCCTGCTTCTCCTGCATCTCGTCGAGCACGCGGTTCACCGTCTTGAGCAGCAGGAAAAGCGCGAAGGCGATGATCAGGAAATTGACCAGCTGGGTGAGGAAATCGCCATATCCGATCATCGCTACACCGGCCTCCTTCAGCTCGGCGTAGTTGGTCATGCTTCCATCATAGCCTTCCGGGATAGCGCCCAGCAGCAGGAAATAATTCGAGAAATCGACATCGCCGAACAGCCAGCCGATGAACGGCATGATGATGCTCTCTGTCAGCGACGTGACGATCTTGCCGAAGGCCGCGCCGATCACGACCCCGATCGCAAGGTCCAGCACATTGCCACGCGCAATGAATTTACGGAATTCGGCGACGAAATTCATGGGGTTCCTCCTGTTCCCGGTAATCGCTCAACAACGGCTACCGGAAACAGGGGGTTCCCCGCAAATTGCCCGCAGGCGGCGCCTATTTCTGCAAGGAGTCGCGGATTTCGGTCAGCAGTTCGATCTCGGTCGGACCAGCCGTTTCCTCTGGCGGCGTCGCCTCTTCCTTCTTCTCCATCTGCTCCATCACCCGCATCGTGTAGCGAACCAGCAGGAAGATGATGAAAGCAAGGATGAGGAAATTGATGATCGCAGTGATGAACGCGCCATACCCGACCATCGCCGCGCCGGCCTCTTTCAACGCGGCATAGTCGGTCATCGAGCCGTCATAGCCCTCCGGCGTGGAGAGCAGGATGAAGTAGGATGAGAAATCCGACCCTCCGAAGATTGCCCCGACTACTGGCATGATCACTTCGTCGGTCAGCGATTTGACAATTGTCGCAAAGGCACCGCCGATAATAACGGCAACGGCAAGTTGCATGACGTTGCCCTTGGCGATGAATTCCTTGAACTCACTTAGCATGGAAATCCCCCTTTCATGGTGTTTGCGACACTTCATTTGCACCGTTGAAAAGCTTTGTGAAGCGCCACGCAATGCGCTGTGCATCGCTTGAAAGCGGGCTGGGGTGTGCTATATAAGCAATACAGAAGCGCGCGACCCATCCCCATGCCCGCGCGCCATTGGAGGGACATAGATGAATCTTCGCAATTTCGGGCGCGCCTTCGTGGTTGCCGCCGTTTCACTGACGCTGGCTGCTTGCGGCATCAACTCGGTCCCCGCGGCCGAGGAAGAGGCCAAGGCCAAGTGGGCCGACGTGGAGGCACAGTTCCAGCGTCGTGCTAACCTCATCCCCAACCTCGTCGAAGTCGCGCAGGGCGCAGCGGAGAACGAGCGCGGCATCCTGACCGACGTAACCGAGGCGCGTGCGCGCGCCACCAGTGTCAACATCTCGGCCGATAATCTGGGCGATGCCGAAGCGATGCAGGAATATGCCGCCGCGCAGGGTCAGCTGGGCCAGGGCCTGGGCCGACTGCTCGCGAGCTTCGAAGCCTATCCGCAGATCCAGTCGAACCAGAACTTCCTCGCGCTGCAAAGCCAGCTGGAAGGCACCGAGAACCGTATCGCCGTCGCCATCCGCGACTACAACGAAGCGGTGCGCCAGTATAACACCACCATCCGCACCTTCCCCGACACGATCGGCGCCAACATCATTCACGGCGCAGAGCCGCTGGAGCCGTACACGTCGGTGACCGAAGGCGCAGAGGTTGCCCCTGAAATCGACATGACGTCGAACTGAGAGTGATACGCTTCAGCATCGCCATTGCGGCGGCGCATCTCACAATGGGGTGCGCCGCCGAAGCCGAAGAGCCAGCAGTGGAGCCACCTGCGCTAGAGCGGACGGGACGGGTGGTCGATGCGGCGGGTATTCTTTCACCGGAATTCGAGAAGCAATTGACTGAAAAACTGTTGATGCTCGAGCAGGATACTCTGGTTCAATTGGTGGTGACCACCACACCCGATCTCGAAGGTCGCGATATCTCAGAATATTCACTGGACCTCGCCAATGACTGGGGCCTTGGAAGCGAAGAGCGGAACGACGGGATGGTGATCCTCGTCGCACCGAATGAACGGACGGTTCGGATCGAGGTGGGGAGGGGGCTGGAAGCAAGCGTGAAGGACGAAGAAGCGGCAGAAATCATACGCAGAGTTATGATTCCGCAGTTTGAGAATGGCGATTTTGAGATCGGAATTGATGCCGGTGTCGACAGTCTGATCGTTGAGGTGACACCGTACCAATCGAAAGAAGCCGCATGAGAGGCCTTGCTCTCCTTTTCGCTGCACTCTTGGCGCTCGTCGCGTCTCCCGCGGCCGCTCAGCCCGAGTTTCCCGCGCTCACGGGGCGCGTTGTCGACAATGCGGATATCATTCCCGCCGATGTCGAAGCGCAGCTGACCGCGAAGCTGGAGGCGCTGGAGACGCAGTCGCAGCGGCAGTTGGTCGTTGCCACCGTGCCCACGCTCGATGGCTATGACATCTCCGATTACGGATATCAGCTGGGCCGCGAATGGGGTCTGGGCGATGAAGAGCGCAATGACGGCGCGCTGTTGCTGGTCGCACCGAACGAACGCAAGGTGCGGATCGAGGTCGGCTATGGGCTCGAAGGCTATCTGACCGACGCGCTGTCCGCTCTCATCATCCAGAACCAGATCCTGCCCGAGTTCCGCGATGGCGACTATCCCGGCGGTATCGTCGCGGGCACCGATGCCATCGTCAACCAACTGCAACTACCCCCCGAAGAAGCCGCTCGCGTCGCGCAGGAAGCGACCGAGGCGCGGTCGAGCGATGGCGGCTTCCCGGTCGGAGCGTTCATCTGGCTGGGCTTCATGTTCTTCTTCTTCGTCCTTCCGATCATCCGCGGTTCGCGTCGCAAGCGCAGGTACCGCTCCAAGGGCAAAGGCCCATGGGGCAAGCGCCACGACGATGACGATGACGGCGGCGGTATGGGCGGCGTGGTCGGCAATATCATCCTGTGGGAAATCGGCAGCGCGATTGCGCGCGGCGCGATGTCCGGCGGCGGCGGTGGCGGAGGCGGCGGCTTTGGCGGCGGCTTCTCCGGCGGCGGCGGTTCATTCGGGGGCGGCGGCGCCTCCGGGGGGTGGTAAGACATGGCTTATCTGACACCTGACGAACACAAGATCGTATCCGACGCAGTGGGCGAAGCCGAAACGCAGACATCGGGCGAAATCGTCACTGTGCTCGCCGACCGCAGCGACGACTATCATGACGTGGCCCTGCTGTGGGCTGCGGCGCTGGCGTTTACCGCGATGAGCCTATTTGCCGCCCTGCCCCGGCCCTTCCTGAACTTGTGGGACGCGCTGATCGGCGGATGGAGCCATGAATGGACCACGGGTGAGCTTGCCAGCATGACGATCGGCCTCGGCCTTATCGCCTTCGTTTTCGGCTGGGCGATGCAGCTGATCGAGCCGCTCAAATTCGCGCTGATCCCCGGACCGCTCAAGACCTCGCGCGCCCACGCTCAGGCTATCAAGCACTTCAAGGTCGGCGCCGAACGCCGCACCCATGGCCGCACCGGCGTGCTTATCTATCTCTCGATGCGCGAACACCGCGCGGAGATCGTCGCGGACGAAAGCATCGCGGCAAAGGTCGATGCCGAAGTCTGGGGCGAGGCGATGGGCGATATGCTGGGCCTCATCAAACGCGGTCGCATCGCCAATGGCATGGCGGCGGGCGTGCGCGATGTCGGCTGGGTCCTTGCGCAGCATTTCCCGCGCGAGGAACACGACGAAAACGAGTTGCCGGACCGCCTGATCGAAGTCTAGGGCTGGCTCCCATGAGCTTTTCCGACATGCAGAGAGACCCTGACGCCGACAAACCCGAAGAGGTGCGCTGGCAGGGCAAATTCATCGTCGCCAAACAGCGCGGACGGTGGGAGTATGTCGGTCGCGCGCGCGGCATCCGTGCCGCCGCGATCATCGCGCTGGACGAAGACGCGGACGGCACGCGCCACGTCATCCTCGTGAGCCAGTACCGCGTGCCGCTGGGTCGGTTCTGCCTCGAAATTCCTGCCGGCCTGGTGGGCGACGACGATGGCAAGAATGACGAGGAAGCGACCGAGGCCGCTGCGCGCGAGCTGGAGGAAGAGACCGGCTATGCTGCCGATAAACTCGAAGTGCTGGGCGAGTTCTACTCCTCGCCGGGCATGGTCTCCGAATGCTTCACCCTGCTTCGCGCGACCGGACTGACCAAGGTCAGCGAAGGCGGCGGGACCGACAGCGAGAACATTGTCGTGCACCGCGTGCCGCTATCCGGCCTGTCTGATTTCGTTGCCGAATGGCGCGAAGCCGGACACGGCGTCGATGTGCGCATTGCGATGCTGATGACACCTGAATATCTGGGAGAACCAACGAAATGACGAAACGCTGCGAAGGCAAACTCGCACTGGTGACTGGCGCTGCACAGGGCCTTGGCCGCGCGCATTGCATCCGGCTGGCACAGGAAGGCGCGCGGGTGCTGGCGACCGACATCAACGGCGAAGGCGCGGCGCAGACGGCTGACATCGTCAACGCCGAGATGGGCGACGGCACCGCGTTCAGCATCGCTCACGACGTCACCGATCCCGCCGCGTGGGAAGCGGCCGTCGACGCCGCGCGCGATCAAATGGGCGGGCTCAACGTGCTGGTGAACAATGCCGGGATCGGCGTGCCGGGCAATATCGAGGAATGCGATTTCGAAGGCTGGAAGCGCTGCTTTGCGATCAATGTCGATTCGATCTTTCACGGTTGCCAGAAGGCCCTGCCGCTGATGCGCGAGCACGCGCCAGGCTCGATCATCAACATCTCCAGCATCGCCGGGCTGATCGCCAGCGACACCATGCCCGCCTACAATTCGTCGAAAGCGGCGGTGTGGATGCTGTCGAAGTCGATCGCGCTGCATTGTGCGAAGAAGAACATGCAGATCCGCTGCAATTCGGTGCATCCGACCTTTGTCGATACGCCGATCCTCGACGGCACGGCGCGCGCGCATAGCCTCGACAAGGATGTGCTGATGGAGAAGCTGGCTCGTCAGATCCCGCTCAAATTCGTTGGAGAGCCGAACGATATCGCCAACGCGGTGGTCTATCTGGCCAGCGATGAAAGCCGCTTTATGACGGGCGCGGAGATCAAGCTGGATGGCGGCATTTCCGCTATGTAGCGCCAAAAAGAGAGGGGCCGAAAAGGCCCCTCCCGGTTTTCCAATTCTGTAGGCGTGGCTGGCCCGAAAACCGGGTTCAGCTTTTAAGGTGCCACGCGCATCAGTCTGCGATCAGGCCGATGGCCAGGTAGATGAGGATCGGGAAACCGATGCCCAGCAGGGTGCAGACGACAAACCCCAGACGCCACAGCATCGGATCGGTCTCGGTGTAATTGCCCAGGCCCGAACATACGCCCATCAGCTTTGCATTGTGCTTGTCGAGGCGGAACTTGTTCGAAGGCGGGCCACCGCCCGGATTGTTGGTCAGATTGTTCATGCGAGCACTCCGGTGGTCAGGGTTGCGGTCGGGCTGGCCGGGGCGAAGGCGCCGGACAATGTGGGCACCATCAGGACAGCGGTGATAATCAGCGAACCGGCGGCTGCGGCTGCGGTACGGGCCGCGCGGCTGCCGGAAAGTTCGAAGAAGGAATACATCTTTTGGGGTCCTCGGGAAAGAGTGGGATCAGGCGATCGGCGGGTTACCGGGGATGATCGCATAGGCGAAAACGCTTGCGCTGAGCACGACCGACAGAGCGGCTGCGGCGAGGCGGTTGGCGACATCGGAATTGAACATGGTGTCTTGGTCCTTTGATGAAGTGGCTTGCGTCAGATCAGGCAAGCGTGGGGGTTGCGGGAACGATGGCGTAGGCGAACATCGCGGCTGAGATGACCAGCGAGAAAGCGGCGGCGGTCAGGCGGTTCGAGAAGTTCGTGGTAGTCATTTTAAGTCTCCTGTTTGTGTTCTCCCGGTCCATCCGGGGGACACCAACAACATTGCAGGAGGCGTGCCAAACTTGAAAAACGGCTGATTTCTGCGGTCTTGACACCCACGCAACCTGAACTGTCCGTTCATCAATCCGAAAGGTTGGGGAAATTTGCCATATGTTAGGATGGGCAATTTCGGCCTGTTTGTGATGGCCTTTCGCAACGCCCGTGCTACCCGCTGCGCCGACCATGGCGCTCGCGAAAATCACCCTCCAGAACTTCCGCAACCACGCGGCCAGCGAACTGGTCGACACCGCACATTTCAACCTGCTGGTGGGCGAGAACGGCGCGGGAAAGACCAACGTGCTCGAAGCGATCTCGCTGCTCAGTCCCGGTCGCGGCCTACGTCGTGCTGCCCTGCCCGAACTGGCAAAGCAGGACGCGACCGGTGCCTTTGCAATCGGCGCCAGCCTGATCGAACAGGGTCAGGTCTCCGCGCGCATGGGCACCTATACCGACCCGGCTCGGCCAAATCGGCGACTGGTGCGTATCAACGGCGCCGATGCGAGCGCCAGCGCGCTGTCCGAATGGCACGCGGTCGGATGGCTCACCCCGGCGATGGATGGGCTGTTCACAGACAGCGCGGGCGCGCGGCGACGCTTTGTCGACCGGATGGCGCTGGCAATCGAACCGGGTCACGCGCGCGCCGTCAACCAGCTGGAGACTGCCCTGCGGGAGCGCAACCGCCTGCTCGAAGAGCGCAAAGATGCACGCTGGCTCGACGCGATCGAGGCGCAGGCCGCGCAACATGGGGCAAGCGTGGCACAGACCCGTGCCTCATTGGTCGCACGGCTTGCAGACGAGCTTTCCGCCCTGCCCGCCGAACCCTTTGCCCGCCCGATCCTGACCTATCGTGCCGGCGGCCCGACCACGCCCGAAGAGCTGCTGGCCGAATTCGCGCGCGCCCGTCCGCGCGATGCGGCAGCCGGGCGTGCGCTCACCGGCCCTCATAGAGACGAGCTGGAGGTGGTGATGGACGGAACCGGCCAACCCGCCGCCTCGTGTTCGACCGGGGAGCAAAAGGCGATGCTGATCGCCATCACGCTCGCGCATGGCGTGCTCGCCTCGTCGGGGTGCCCCAGCGTGCTGTTGCTGGACGAGGTTGCGGCCCATCTCGACCCGGTCCGCCGCCGCGCCCTGTTCGAACGGTTGCGCGCCGGAAAGGCGCAGGTGTGGATGACAGGCACCGAACTCGCGCCTTTTTCCGACATCGAAGCCGAAGCGGCGGTGTGGCGGGTCAGCGCAGGTAGCCTGGAACGGCTTTAGCTCTCTTCGCCATCCTCCGGCAGAGCGGCTTCGACCTCGTTCACGGTTGAGGCCACCAGCGTCTCGACCCCTTCCGCAGTGGGATGAATGCGGTCGTCCTGGAACAGGGTCTGGTCCTGGTAGATATCCTCCAGCCAGAACGGGATCAGGGCAGTGTCGTATTTCTCCGCCATGTCCGCATAGATCGAGTCGAACTGTTCCTGATATTCCGGGCCGTAATTGGCGGGCGAGCGCATACCCATGATGAGCACGGGAATGTCGGCCTCTTCCAGCTTGCTCAGCATGGCGTCGAAATTGGCGCGCGTCTCGTCGGGCTGGATGGAGCGGATCAGGTCGTTGCCGCCCAGTTCGAGAATGAACAGGTCGGGTTTTTCCTCCTGCGCCTCCAGCACGAAATCGATCCGGTCGCGTCCTGCCGCGCTCGTATCGCCCGAAACGCCCGCATCGATAACCCGTGCATTGATTCCGCGCCCGCGCAGGGCCGCTTCGAGGCGCTCGGGATAACCCTCCTCCTCGGCGAGGTTGTAGCCTGCGAACAGGCTGTCACCGAAGGCCACGATGCGCACTTCCTCGCCCATGACCGGAATCGCCATCTCATTGTCGGCGATGGTGCCGTCGGGCTCCTCGACGGGAGCCTCGGCCCCGCAACCGGCCAAAGCGAGCGCCGAAATGAAACCGAGCGCCCATCTGGTACGTATCGAAAGGCAATTGTTCTGCAAAAAGTTCATATCGATCTGCGAAAGTCCTGATTGATACCGGCTGTTACTTGCCTCCTTCCTGCTCCTATCCCATTTGGTGAACGTGACAAACCCTTCTCCACACCCGTCCGAGCGCGCATCCGGTCCCGCGATCAGCGCTCGCAATCTCACGCTCACGCTCGGCAACGCTGCGGCGCCGGTCGATATTCTCAAGGGTATCGACCTCGACATCGCGCATGGCGAGGTGGTCGCGCTGCTCGGCCCGTCGGGTTCGGGCAAGAGCTCGCTGATGGCGGTGCTGTCGGGGCTGGAACGGGCCAGCGGCGGGTCGCTGACCGTGGCCGGACAGGACTTCGCAACCCTCGACGAAGATGGCCTTGCCGCTGCACGCCGTGGACGGATCGGGATCGTGCTCCAGGCTTTCCACCTCTTGCCGACCATGACCGCGACCGAGAATGTCGCCACGCCCATGGAACTGGCGGGCAGCAAGGATGCGAGCGAGCGCGCCGAAGCCGAACTGGAAGCGGTCGGCCTGGGCCACCGCATCGGGCATTATCCCACCCAATTGTCGGGCGGCGAGCAACAGCGCGTTGCCATCGCCCGCGCCACCGCGCCGCGCCCCGACCTGATCTTCGCCGACGAGCCGACCGGCAATCTCGACGTGTCGACCGGTGAAGAGATCGTGGAACTGCTCTTCGCCCGCCGCGCGGAAACGGGTGCGACGCTGCTTATCATCACGCACGACCCTGCGCTGGCCGCGAAATGCGAGCGGGTGCTGACCATGGCCGACGGCCTGATCGTCTCCGACACGCGCAATCCGTCGCACAAAGAGGCCGCAGAGTGAATGCCAGCGGCCTTGGCTGGGGCGAGGCGTGGACGATTGCGCGACGCGATCTGAATGCCCGTTTCAAGGGGCTGCGGCTCCTGCTTGTGTGCATCTTCCTCGGCACCGCCGCGCTCGCCGCGATCGGTACGCTGACCGCCTCGATCGAGCGCGAACTCGAAGCCAGCGGGCAGGAATTGCTCGGCGGCGATCTCGAAGTCGAAGTCTGGCAACGCGACCTCAGTCCCGACGAAACCGCCGCGTTGGGCGAATATGGTGAATTGTCGAGCGGATACCGGATGCAGGCGATGGCGCGTACAGGCGACATGGCCGCGCCGGTCGAGTTGAAGGCGGTCGGCTCCAACTGGCCGCTCTTCGGTACGTTTACCCTGATCGATGGCACCGAACCGGGCGCTCCGACCGGCACCGACGCCTATCTCGCGACAAGCGCAATGGAACGGCTCGACATCGAAGTCGGCGACACGTTCCGCATCGGAACCACCACGCTGACCGTGCGGGGAGTGATCGGCAACGAACCCGATAAGCTGTCCGAAGGATTCCAGCTCGCCCCCACGCTGCTGGTCGCACGCGACGTGCCGGTGGAGGCGGGCTTGATCCAGCCCGGTTCGTTCTACCAGACAAAGGTGCGCGTCGCCTTCGCCGATGACGCAACCGACCCGGAAGCGGTTCAGGAAACGCTCGAAGAGGCCTTCCCCAATGCGGGGTTCGATTTCCGCACCCGCGACCGCGCCTCGCCCGGTGCGGATCGGTTCGTTTCGCGGATGAGCGACTTCCTTACGCTGGTGGGGCTCGCCGCGCTGGTGATCGCCGGTATCGGGATCGCGGGCGGCGTTTCCTCCTATCTCGATCAGCGCCGCGCGAGCATCGCCACGCTCAAGGTGCTCGGCGCATCCTCTCGCGATATCGTGCGCATCTATGCGCTGCAGATCGCGGTAGCCGCCGTGGTGGGCAGCGTGCTGGGCCTTGCGACCGGGGTTGCCGTGACGCCTCTGCTCGGGCTCGCGCTGGAGGGATTGTTGCCGGTCGAGGGCGGCTTCGTCATCGAGCCTGCGCCGCTCCTGCTGGCCGGCTCCTATGGGCTGCTTGTTGCCTTCGCATTTGCTGCGGCGCCGTTGTTGCGTGCGCGG
The DNA here is from genome assembly GCA_947494705.1 of uncultured Erythrobacter sp. Taxonomy (GTDB): domain Bacteria; phylum Pseudomonadota; class Alphaproteobacteria; order Sphingomonadales; family Sphingomonadaceae; genus Erythrobacter. Next base: position 310,550 of record CANLVN010000003.1, on the reverse strand, counting down.
TCCTATCCCGCAATGGCGCTCATGCGCAGCCGCATAGTCCCGCTTTCGCGCGACCGGCGGGCGCTGATCGTGACGGGCATCGGCCTTCTGGCGATCTGCGTGCTGGCGCTGACGACCACCGGGCAATTGTGGCTCACCGCGGGGTTCCTGGCGGGGGCAGCCGGAGCGCTCGGCTTGCTCGCCCTGCTCGGTTTCGGCTTGCAATATGCGGCGCGCAAGGCCCCGCGCCCGTCCAACCCGCTCCTGCGTAGCGCGCTTGCCAATATCCATCGCCCCGGTGCGCCCACTTCGGCGCTCGTGACCGCGCTGGGCTTCGGGCTTGCCGCGTTCGTCCTGCTGGCCGCGATCCAGACCTCGATCGACGGAAATATCGAGCAGAATGTCCCGAAGGAAGCGCCGGAATATTTCGTGCTCGACGTGCCCCCTGAGCGCGAGGAGGATTTCCGTGATCTCGTCACCGCGCGCTTCCCGGAGGCAACCATCAACTCGGTGCCCTCGATGCGCGGTGCGATCCTCGCCTTCGGACCGGAGGGCAACATGCAGCGCACCGCCGACCTCGAGGAAATCCCCGAGGGCGCATGGGCTCTGAACGGCGAGCGCGGCATCACCTATTCCGACACTGCGCCTCCGAACAGCCGCGTGGTCGAGGGCGAGTGGTGGAGCCCGTTCCATTCGGGCGAGCCGCTCGTCTCGGTCGACCGCGACTTCGCCGACGCGGCAGGGCTGGAGGTTGGCGACATGCTCACCATCGGCATCCTCGGGCAAGAGCGCGACGTGCGCATCGCGAACCTGCGCGAAATCGAATGGGAGAGCATGGGCTTCAACTTCACCCTTGTCTTCTCGCGCAACGCAATCGCCGATGCCCCGCACAAGCTCGCCGCGACAATCGACTTGCCCGATGGCGCAGACGGCGAATTGCGATCCCAATTGCTGCGCGAGCTGGTGCGCGAGTTCCCCTCGTCCTCGGTAATCGAAGTCGACGACGTACTGGTGCAGGCGCGCGTGCTTCTGGAGCAGGTGGGGCTGGCGACGCTAGCCGCGGCCGCTGTCGCAGTGCTGGCAGGGCTGGCGGTGCTGATGGGCGCGATTGCCGCCGCACGCGCCTCGCGCACCTACGACACGGTCGTTCTGCGCGTGCTCGGCGCCAGTCGGCGACAGATTCTCGGCCTTCAACTCGCCGAATACGGTTTTATCGCGGGCGCGCTCGCATTGGTTGCGCTGGCGCTGGGATCGGTGCTGGGCTGGGTAATCATCACCCAACTTTTCGAGTTCGACTGGCTGCCCGATTGGGGCGCAGTGCTGGGCGTTCTGGGCCTGGGCCTGCTGATGGTGATGGGTTTTGCGCTGGGCGGTTCGCTGCCCCTGCTGCGCGCGAAACCGGCGCGGGCGCTGAGGGAGCTTTAGGCCCCACCCTTCCGGGTCGCACTTTCGGAACACGCAAAAGAAAAAGGCCCCGCCATCGCTGGCGGGGCCTTTCCTGTTTCCTATCCGATCGGTCGGATCAGAACTTGTAGCGAACCACGCCGCCATAGGTGCGCGGCTGGTTGGGGTAACCCAGGACCGTGCCGTTCTGCGCGACGCCGTCGAAGACGGTAAGAATATACTCATCGTTGAGCAGGTTGCGCACATAGGCACCAACTTCAAACCCGTTGGCGAGCGCCAGCGTCATCGAGCCGTTCACGAGGTTCACTTCGCGGGTGAAGTTGTTGGGACCGAAGGTCGGCAGACCGTTGTTGATCTGCACTTCGCTCTCGTGGTTGTAGTCGACGCGGCTGATGAGGCGCGTGCCGCTGTCCCACTCGTGGGTGTAGGTGAGGCTCGTCGCGATGGAGAATTCCGGGATACCAGCCGGGCGCACGCCCGACAGGTCGCCGAGAACCGAACCCGGGAAGCTGTCGAACAGCGGATCGAGATAGGTCATCGCGAAGGTGTAGACGAGGCCGTCGGCCGGATTGACCGTGGCGTCGAATTCAAAGCCCTTCACCGACTGCGAACCGGCATTGCGGAGCGCGAAACCGGTACCGGTGAACGCGAGACTCTGGAAACCATCGATGGTCTGGTCGAACAGCGCAAGGTTGAAGCCGAAGCCCGGCCACTGACCCTTGATGCCGACTTCGTAGACCTCGGTTTCCTCAGGACCGGCAAAACGCGAACCGCTGGCGAGGTTCGGGATGGCCAGACCTGCGTCTATGATCGCCGAATCCGGCGCCGCAAAAGTCGATCCGCCCGGCCCGGCGATGAAGTCCATGTTCGACGGACGGCTATCACGCGAAAGGTTGATCGAGCTCGCCTTGAAGCCGGTTGCGTAGCTCGCATAGACGTTGACCTCGTTCGAGATCTGATACGCCGCGCGCAGCAGGTAGGTGAACTTGTCGTCACGCGTGCGACCATCCTCGACCGCATTCGGCACGTTGAGGAAGGGCGGGATGAACTGGAACGGCTGCAGGGCAACGAAGGGGTTGCAGGTCGGATCGCCCGGCGCGGTCCCCGGAGGGCACGGCGTCGTGGCGACGGCGAGCAATCCTGCCTGCTGAGCTTCTGGCAATGCCTGGAACTGGTCGCGGGTCGTCACGCCACCAGCGGTGGCCAGCGTGATGAACGCATCGACGAGGTTCACGTTCGCCAGTGGGTCGAAGCTCGTCTGGCTGAGCTCGAAGTCCTTCTTGTCGTCGGTGTAGTTACCGCCGACCGTGAAGACCAGGCCATCGACGGGTTCGAAATCGATCGTGCCGAAAATCGACCACGATTCGTTGTCGAAACCGAAGTTCTCGTCGCTCAGCAGCGCGGTGGTGAAGATGCTTTCCTGCTCGAGTCCCAGACCGGCTTCGACCTGGTTGAACAGGCTCGGCTGGCCGGTAAGGACGGCAACCGGGTCAGCACCGGCGAGCAGTTCGAAGAAGTCGCGAATCTGCGAACCGTTCTGCAACTGGCTCTGCTGCGAGATGGATTCGTTGAAGTAGAAACCGCCGAGCAGGAAGTTGAGCGGACCGTCGAAATCCGACGTAATGCGCACTTCCTGAGTGAAGGTTTCGACCTTCTGGTCGCGCACTTCGGTGGAGTTGTCGACGCTCGAGAAGTCGATATCCGACTGGAAGAAGTTCTCCAGTTCGCGATATGCGGTGATCGAGGTGAAGCTGAGCGGACCGGTCGAATAATCGACCTGGATCGAGCCGCCGTAGTTGTCGACCTTGTTCTCCGGGACGGTGTTGAGAAACGTTTCGCGCTCGAAGAAATCTTCCGGCGGGCTGAATTGTCCGCCCAGCGCGTTGATCGCGTTGGCGGCAGGACCGGCAACGACGGTGCCAACCGTGCAGCATACTTCATCGATTTGAGAATAATCGGCAATCGCGCGGACCGACAGGTCGAGGGTCGGTTCCCACAGAAGCTGTGCGCGTGCGGCCCAGCGGTTGCGATCGTTGATGTCCTCGTCAAGGTTGACGATCTCGCCGTAGCCGTCGCGGCGCTGGTAGCTGCCGTCGATCGAGAAGGCGAGCGTGTCGCTGATCGGGCCGGTGATGTCGCCCTTTAGAACGACGGTGTCGTAATTGCCATAGACCGCTTCGACGCTGCCGCCGAATTCGAACTGCGGCGGACGGGTCACGACCGAGATGACGCCAGCCGACGCGTTCTTGCCGAACAGCGTGGATTGCGGGCCGTTCAGGACTTCGATGCGCTGAACGTTGGGAAGGTCGGACAGGGCCGCGGCCGAACGCGAACGGAACACGCCGTCGATGAATACGCCGACGGACGGCTCGATGCCGAAGTTGTTGTCGCCGTTACCGAAGCCACGAATGATGAAGGTCGAGGCAGACGAGGTCTGAAGCTGGCTGACGCGCAGCGAAGGGGTCACGGTCTGGAGATCCAGCACGTCGCGGATCTGCGCCTGCTCCAGGGTCTCGCCCGAAGTCACGCTGACCGAGATCGGCGTTTCCTGAAGCGTCTGCTCACGCTTCGACGCGGTAACGATAATCTGGTTGGAGCTGAACGTATCGTCGGGCTCGAGCGTCAGCTGGTCGGCGTCGTCGGAATCGACCGGCTCGTTCGACTGGGCGAAGGCGACGCCCGGCGCGCCCAATGCGAAGGCTGCAGCACTTGAAAACAATGCAATGCGAAACGCCCCGGCGGAGCGGGAAACGGGTGAACTCATGGAAAATCCTCTCATCAAACATCCCATCGAAGGCCGCCAGCACGTTCTAGATGCATCCTCGGATGCCGCTTTAGGGCGAGCCTCGATCGCCGGTGCTTTTAGTTGAGTGTTGCATCTCGGACAAGGCGCTAAGCGCGGGAATCTGGCGGCTTGGCAGGCATTGTTGCATGTCCGACACAGTGCGATTCGTTTCCTACCGATCGGTCAGCCAGAGAGTTGGTCGACTTGCCGTTACGGCATCCCGCGTTTCGTTAACGCTATGGCAGGCGCAATGCACCGCACCTGCCTTCCCCCCTTGCCGCTTGCCGCACCGCACAATGTTCTCTAGGGGGCACGCGACCTTTTATGGGGCCGCCTGCATGCGTGCCCCCTCCCAAGAAAGCCCCGCAACCATGTCCGCTGTCCCTTCCTCCCTGCGCAATGTCGCTATCATCGCTCACGTCGACCACGGCAAGACCACGCTCGTCGACCAGCTTTTCCGCCAGTCCGGCACGTTCCGCGACAACCAGCGCGTCGAAGAGCGCGCGATGGACAGCGGCGACCTCGAAAAAGAGCGCGGCATCACCATCCTTGCAAAGTGCACCAGCGTCGAATGGGAAGCCCCGTCTGGCGAAGTCACCCGCATCAACATCGTCGACACGCCCGGCCACGCCGACTTCGGCGCCGAAGTGGAACGCATCCTCAGCATGGTCGACGGCGTCATCCTGCTGGTCGACAGCGCCGAAGGCGCCATGCCGCAAACCAAGTTCGTCACCGGCAAGGCGCTGGCGCTCGGCCTCAAGCCGATCGTCGTCGTCAACAAGATCGACCGCCCCGACGGCCGTCCGCAGGAAGTGCTCGACGAAGTGTTCGACCTGTTCGCATCACTCGATGCCAATGACGAACAGCTCGAATTCCCTTCGCTGTGGGCCTCAGGCCGCGATGGTTATGCCAGCGAAGACGAGAACGCCCGCGAAGGCACTCTCAACCCGCTGTTCCAGCTGATTGTCGACCACGTTCCGCCTCCGGGCCTTGAAGTGGACGCGCCGTTCAGCTTCCTCGCCACCCTGCTCGACCGCGACAATTTCATGGGCCGCGTGCTCACCGGCCGCGTCCAGTCCGGCACGCTCAAGGTGAACGACCCGATCCACGCAATCGACATGAACGGCAAGGTCGTCGAAACCGGCCGCGCGACCAAGCTGATGAGCTTCGACGGGCTCGACCGCGTGCCGGTCGAAAGCGCGCAGGCCGGCGACATCATCGCGCTGGCCGGCCTGGAAAAGGCCACCGTCTCCAACACGATCTGCGACCCCAGCGTCACCGAACCGATTGCAGCGCAGCCGATCGATCCGCCGACGCTCGCCATGCGCTTCTCGGTCAATGACAGCCCCCTCGCCGGACGCGAAGGTAGCAAGGTCACCAGCCGCATGATCCGCGACCGCCTGCTTCGCGAGGCTGAAACCAACGTCGCCATCCGCGTGACCGAAGCCGACGACAAGGACGCGTTCGAAGTCGCAGGCCGAGGCGAATTGCAGCTCGGCGTGCTGATCGAAACGATGCGCCGCGAAGGCTTCGAGCTTGGCATCAGCCGTCCCAAAGTGCTGTTCAAGGAAGAGGGCGGCGAGCGCCTCGAGCCGTATGAAACCGTCGTCATCGACGTCGACGACGAACATTCCGGCACGGTCGTCGAGAAGATGCAGCGCCGCAAGGCCGACCTGACCGAGATGAAGCCGTCGGGCCAGGGCAAGACCCGCATCACCTTCTCCGCCCCCTCGCGAGGGCTGATCGGGTATCACGGCGAGTTCCTGTCCGACACGCGCGGCACCGGCATCATGAACCGCCTGTTCGAGAAATACGGCCCCTACAAAGGTCAGATCGAAGGCCGCACCAACGGTGTCCTGATCTCCAACGGCGACGGCGAATCCAACGCCTATGCTCTCAACATGCTGGAGGAACGCGGCGAGCTGTTCGTCGCGCCGCAGATGAAGCTCTATGAGGGCATGATCATCGGCGAGAACGCCAAGCCGGACGACCTCGAGGTCAACCCGATGAAGGCCAAGCAGCTGACCAACATCCGTTCCTCGGGCAAGGACGATTCGATCCGCCTGACACCGCCGCGCCGCATGACGCTGGAACAGAGCATCGCCTATATCGACGATGACGAGATGGTCGAGGTCACACCCCTGTCGATCCGCCTGCGCAAGACCCTGCTCGACCCGCATGAGCGCAAGAAGGCACGGCGCAGCAAGGGCGGGTAATCAGCCGGTCACAAGGTGGAGAGTTTTCTCCGACACGCCGATCCTGATCGTCTGACCCCAGCCAAAGCCGAGAAAATCGTGCTCGATACCGTCTGCGAACACCACGCCGCCATCATTCATGCGGCTGGTGATCGCAATCGGCTGTCCGCCGGCTAGTCTGCCCGCGCGTAACGAAGTGCCCGTCGCACGGCTGGGAAAAGGCTCTCGAACGAACCATCCCAACTCACGCGCTATCGGGTTGATCGCCAGATCGCTCCCTGTCCCGAGCATGATCGAACGCGCCCATCCCGTCGAGCCAGTCCCGCTAGCCACGATGACACCGCTCGAACTTTGCGATTCAACGCCCTGTTCAACGGTAATATCGTAGCGCGCCGACTGGTGCGAACGATGCCCCACGAACAGTTCGTTGAGCGCAAGCAGCGTCTCTCCGGTATCCAGGTGCCCCTCGACCATTGTCAGGTCTTGAAAGTCGATGTCGCCGTGTGACGCGCGCCGCAAGGCGTTGCCGACACGTTCGGGCGAAAAACGAACAAGCACGCCATCGTAGCGATCCAAGTCCGGATTGACGCCGATTACCGGCTGTCCGCTCAAGTACTTGGCCACATTGGCAACAAGACCATCCTGACCCACCGGCACGACAACATCTTCAGGGGCGAACATGAACCGATCGAGATTGCGGCGGCTGACCTGTGCATGTCGCCAGTCTTCGGGAAGCTGACGCATCGCGCTTGCAAGCGCATCTTCCTGCACCGCATGGCGGGCTTCGACTTCGGTCAGGGTCTGGCCCCTCGCCTCGAGAAAGAAACGCACCTGCTCGCGCGTCGCGTGACGTGCGAGCAGGAGGTCCAGTTCGGTCTCCCTCGTGAGGAAGACGGCGCGAGGCGGTACACCAGCCACGGATCAGCTTTCGATCCGCGCGGCGGACGCGCCGCGTGCCCCGTTGAATTGCTGGACAACACTTGCCAGCAGATCGGGCGTGACATTGAGGTGTTCGATCCTGTCGACCTTTGCTGCAAAATCCCGCGCCGCAAGCCCCAGCAACACGTCAGGCGACAGGTCACGATAAACTTCCATGTGGATGCGCTCCGCCTCCGCTTTGGCGCCTTCGATCTCACGGATCCGATTTGCCTCAGCGTTTGCGGCGATCAATTCGGTTTCCGCCGCACCGGTTGCCCGATCACGCTCGTTGGCGGCCTCCTGGGCGATCAGCATTTTTTCACGACGGGCCAGTTCAACCTTGGTCGAAAGCTCGTTTTCCGAAATGGCGCGCTCTTTCTCGACTGCCAGCGCGCGTCGCTCGAAAGTGGCCTCATCCGCCTTCTGTTGAAGCGCCTCGAAAGTCGGAGTTTGCAGCGCGCGTTCGAGTTCGCTGCTTGGCGTGATATTGGACAGCCGGACGCTGACCACCTGAACCCCGATCTCAGTCAGCGCCGGATCGGCGGTGAGAGCTTTGTCCAATTGCTCGCGGATCGCGTCGATCCCGGCATCGAGCAGAGCCCGGACGCTGGCTTTTGCGAAGTGATCCAGTGCGATCTGACTGGCGATCCCGCTTATGCGCGTCTGAATGCTGTCGAGGGGACGCGATTTCCACCTCCCGTCGCGCACGTCGATTGTGAAGTCGATGCGGTCGGCGGCGCGTTCCGGTTCGCGCACGCGCCAACCGATCACACCTTGCAAGTTCACGTCCTGAAAGTCGGCGCTGCGCCCCTTTACGAACAGCGCCATCTCACGATCGTCGAGCGGCACTTCGGCGAGGCTTGAATTGTCAGGCATGAACCACAGAACAAGGCCGCGGCCGCTCTGGCGCAATTGTCCGTTGGAATAGCGCAGGACATGCTGACTGGCATCGGCGCGCAAACGCGCGATCGGGCCGAAATTGGTGATGGTAGCCATGTCTATTCTCCTGCCTTGGGGGTGAAAGTGTAGAGTTCTGCGGGCCGGAACGAGGCACCGGTTTCCAGCTTTCCTGTGGGCGCGATCCATCCGGTGTCGATCATGCGACGACGAAAGGCGGGCTTAGCCAGCGTCCGGTCGACGATCGCCTCGTGGACTTCCTGCAATTCTCGCAAGGTGAACTCGCGTGGAAGCAGGGAGAACGCAATTGGCGCGTAGTCGAGCTTGCCGCGCAGCCGGGAAATGGCGGTATCGACAATCGCGTCGTGGTCGAAAGCGAGCTTGAGCGCGGAGCCGTCGCTCGCAATCGCGCATGCTCGCTCCTCGCCCTCCTCGCTGCGCCCGGTCCTTATCGGTGCGAGCAAGAGGTCGTCCGCGCCCTCGCAAACCTCCAGCAATCGGTCGGCAGGCAGCAGGGCGTAATGCGCGACCGTTATGATCCGCATTCGCGGATCGCGGCCAGGATCTCCGAACGTGTACAATTGTTCGAGCCAGACGCGGTCGAGGCGCGCCTTGGCCGACAAAATGCGGTTCGCGGCCTCATCGATGCTTTCGGACTCTCCAACGAAACCGCCCGGAAGTGCATAGGCCCCTTTGAAAGGATGTTCGGAGCGTTGCTGAAGGATGGCGCACAACTTTGCATCGACCACTCCGATCAATGCCAGATCGACAGTGATTGCCACCTGCGGAAATTGATTGGGATCGTACCCTTCGAGGAACTCGGCTTCGGTCATCCACACACCTTTGATCTAATGTTTGTCTTAGTTATATCCGTGATGGATATATGTCAAGCGCTCGATGCAAAGAAGCGTCGCTGAGAGATTTCCTACTCGCGCAGGGCCAACTATGGCGCGCGCCATGGTTATCCGGCACCCAAGCGTAATCATCCTCGCCTCGCCACCGCCAAGGTCACACTTTGGGGCGCGGCAAGGTTACGGCTCGGGCTTGCAAAGGTTACACTTTGCGGCGCTGCAGGGTCACAGTTTGCGCGTAAGGGTCACGCTTTTGCGGCGTAAGGTGACACTCTGGCGCGAAGGGTTACACTTTTGGCGTGCCAGGGTGACAGTTCGTGTGTTTTCTCGCTGGAGGGTGTTCCAGGTGTTCCATCCTGTAGGGAACGCTGCGAGGGGCAGCGGCCCCTCACTAGCCCATATGCGCGAGGAAGTTGGGCTGGCCGTTGCTGGCACTAACCCCGCCATCGACAGGCAGGTTGACGCCGGTGATGAACGCGGCGTCCTCGCTGGCGAGGAAGGCGGCGGCTCCGGCGATGTCCTCCGGCTCGCCAATCCGGCCGAGCGCGACGCGTTGCATGAAGGCCTGCACCATCTCCTCGTTGTCGAGGATCTCGCCCACCATGTCGGAGCGCGTGATCGAGGGGTTGATGGCATTGACGCGGATACCCATCCCTCCGACCTGCAGCGCAAGGCCGCGGGTGAGGTTGGTCACCGCCCCCTTCGATGCGTTGTACACCGCCATCAGCGAGTCGCCGCCGATGCCGGAGACACTCGAGATGTTGGTGATCGAGCCGCCCGTCTTGCGCAGCTCGGGGATGGCGGCGCGGCACATGTAGAGCACGCCCTTCACGTTGATATCGATGATGCGGTCGATGGTGTCGTCGTCGGTCTTGTGCAGCATCCCTGCCCCGCCGACGCCGGCGTTGTTGACCAGCACGTCGAGCCCGCCAAAACGCTCCACCGCGGCGCTCACGATCTCGCTGGCAAAGCCGCTGGAGCTGACATCGCCGGGAACGGTCAGTGTGCGGTCGGCGTCGAGCGTGCTGGCGACCTTGGCGCACTTGTCGGCGTTGCGGGCGTTGATGATGACGTTGGCGCCCTCGTCGTGGAAGCGGCGCGCGATGCCTTCGCCGATCCCGCCCGACGAGCCTGTGACGATGACGGTCTTGCCTGCGAAACGGGTGAGTTGGGTCATGGGTGCTCTCTCCTTGGATGGCCGTATGGGTGGTCAACGGGACACAGGCCGGTTTGTGCCAAGGGAGGCTCAGCGACGCATAGTTGCTCAAGAGAGCGGCTAGCAGCAACAGCTTTAGCCGAAAGCGGAGGAGCGGGAACAAGGCTTGCGAAGTGGGGCGCCGGTGTGGCCATGGGGCCACGGCTCTGTTACCTCCCCGCCTCGCCGAGCATCCTGCCCGGACACGACAACCGACACTCTATCGACCCCAGCGGACCAAACCGGTCCGCAACGCAACCCAACGGACAAGGGACCCATGGAAACAGCAACCCTCGCCAGCCTCGCCGCCTACTTCATCCTGATGATCGGCATCGGCCTGTACGCCTGGAAGCGGTCGACCGATACGTCGGAAGGCTACATGCTCGCCGGACGCAACCTGCCGCCTGCCGTCGCGGCATTGAGCGCGGGCGCATCGGACATGTCGGGTTGGCTGCTGCTGGGTCTGCCCGGTGCACTGTACCTTAGCGGCCTGAGCGCTGCGTGGATCGGGATCGGGCTGTTTGCAGGAGCCGTGGTCAACTGGGTCGTGGTCGCGCCGCGCCTGCGCGAACAGACCGAGCGGATCGGCAATGCGCTGACCATACCGCAGTTCCTCGCCAACCGCTTCCCCGATCAGGGCACCAACCTGCGTGTGATCAGCGGGCTGGTGATCGTGGTCTTCTTCACCGTCTACACCGCAGCGGGCCTCGTTGGCGGCGGCAAGCTGTTCGAGACCGCGTTTGCGGGTCTGCTGCCCGATACCGGCCTGTCGGACTACATGCTGGGCATCCTCATCACCTGCGGAATCGTGCTGGCCTATACGATGGTGGGCGGTTTCCTCGCAGTGAGCCTGACCGACTTCGTGCAGGGGATCATCATGATGCTGGCGCTGGTCATCATGCCGCTGGTGGTGATGTTCGGCAGCGGCGGCGAAGCGGGTGAGAGCCTCTCGGAAGTGCCGGTGGATGGCTTCCTGAGCCTGACCGAAGGGCTGACATTAATGGGATTCATCAGCGCCGTGACGTGGGGACTGGGCTATTTCGGACAGCCGCACATCATCGTGCGCTTCATGGCGATCGACACGGTCAAGAAAGTCGCGCGGGCGCGTACTTATGGCCTGTCGTGGATGGCAATCTCGCTGATCGGGGCGGTCGCTATGGGCCTCGCAGGCCGCGCCTATGCAGAACGCAACGGCCTGGTGGTCGAGGATTCGGAGACGATCTTCATCGTCCTGTCCGAACTGCTCTTCCACCCGGCGATCACGGGCTTCCTGTTCGCAGCGCTTCTCGCGGCGATCATGAGCACCATTTCCTCGCAGTTGCTGGTGTCTTCCAGTTCACTGACCGAGGACTTCTACCGCCTGTTCCTGCGCAAGCAGGCGAGCGAGCGTGAAGCGGTCAATGTCGGGCGCATCTGCGTTGCCCTCGTCGCTATTGCGGCGATCGTGATGGCGAGCGATCCAAACAGCCAGGTGCTTGGCCTCGTCGCCAATGCATGGGCCGGGTTCGGAGCGGCGTTTGGACCGCTCATCATCCTGGCGCTCACATGGCGGGGCATGACGGGGGCCGGAGCGGTTGCCGGGCTGGTGACGGGCGCGCTCGTCGTGGGCGTCTGGATCGCGCTGGGCTGGAATACGAGCTTCCTCGGGGGCGAAGGGCTCTACGAAATCGTGCCTGGATTTATCGCCGCGTGGATCGCGATCATCGTGGTCAGCAAGGCGACCGAGCAGGGAACCCACAACCCCCTGCCCGCCGAGTAAGGCTTTTCTCAATCCTCCCCATGCGTCATGATGGCGGCACAGGAGGGCAGGATGAGCAACACAGATGGGCCACGCGTCACAGGACTAGGCGGCGTTTTCTACGTCGCCGCCGACCCGAATGCGACTCGCGCGTGGTATCGCGATGTTCTGGGAGTGGACGGCGCCTATGGCCCGCAATTCGCCTGGGCCGACGATCCGAAGGCCAATCCCTACTCGCTCATCAGCCATTTCAAGGATGAAGAATACATCAGTCCGGGCACAGGCAATTTCATGATCAATCTGCGCGTTCACGACCTCGACGGTTTCGTCGATGGCTTGAAGGAAAAGGGCGTGGAGATCCACGGCACCGCCGATGAAGGCTATGGCAAATTCGCATGGATCCTAGATCCCAACGGAGTGAAGATCGAACTGTGGGAGCAGGTCGCGGAAGAGTTGCCCTGACAATCCGCTCGGCGATGCGCGAGCTCGTTCGCGCAACCGCGAAACGTGCTTAACAATCGGCGTTACCACATCGTTAACCATTTGCGCGTTATCGTCTTGAAATATGAAGACAACGCGTATCTCCAGAGGGCTAGCCACGATTGCCACCGCGCTTGCGCTGTCCGGTTGTGGCTCGGTCATTCCTGTCAGCAGTGGCTCAGGAACAGCGTCCGCCGGGGACGGGCCCGAGCGAACAACCTACTCACGCAGCGCGCCGCGCCGGGTCCCCTCCGCCCCGCAAAGCATCGCGCCCCGTCCAGAGGACCGCGCGTGCCTCTCCGACCTTGGCCAGACAGGTGCGCGCTTCGATCCTCTGCCGGACAGTTATGCAGCGCCAGGTTGCAATAAGCTGGGTACGGTCCAGCTCATGGCCCTGTCAGGCGACAGCTCGCAGTTTGGTGTGAGCAATATCGGCCCCGTCCAATGCCACGTGGCCAGCACTTTCAGCGATTGGGCGCGCTTCGGGGTCGACCGCGCAGCTCGGCAGCTTCTCGGCAGCTCGCTAGCGCGGATCGAAACGATGGGCAGTTATGCATGCCGCAACGTGGCGGGATCGACCCGCCGCTCGGCCCATGCGCGGGCCGAGGCGATAGATGTGTCCGGTTTCGTGCTGGAAGATGGCCGCCGTATCAGCCTGGTCAACGACTGGAATGGCGGAACGGCTGCGGAACGCGAATTCCTGCGCGTTGTGCACAAAAGCGCCTGCAAGCGCTTCGGCACGGTGCTTGGCCCCGACTATAATCGCGCCCATGCCGATCATTTCCATCTTGAGGGAACAGGCTCGAGCTTTTGCCGCTAACTGGTTGAGTCAGTTCGACTTGTGGAGCGCCGTAACCGAGTTCGCGGCCCCAATACTGCGCTGGCGCGCGAAAAGGGCTCGTCCGTGCTGCTATCGAACGAGCCCTAAACGACGCAGCCCCGGCATCACCGCGATACCGGGGCCACTCGGGCACGAATGAGAGGGGGGACTCGGACAGCGTGCCCTGTCGCGACCCGAGACGGCTAGGCGGTGATCATCGGTTCGAGCTTCGCTTCGAGCTTCAGACGCACCGCCTCGGCGGCGTGGCGCGCGCCCAGCTTGTTCATCATGTTGGCCCGATGGATTTCGACGGTACGCGGGCTGATATCGAGCTCGCGCGCGATCACCTTGTTGCTGCTACCTTCGGCGAGCCAGTCGAGCACTTCACGTTCGCGCACGGAGAGCGACGCAATCCGATCGCGCGCTTCGATCATCCGGCGGCGCGTTGCCCCGAATACCTCTGCTTCCTTGGCGATACGGGCGAGGCAGCGTTCGAAGCGGTCGGGATCGATCGGCAGTGGCAGGTAGTCGAGCGCCCCCGCCTTGATCGCTTCGACAATGCGCCCCGGTCGCGGTTCTGCATCGATCGCAATCAGCGGAAGCCAGATGCCGAGCTTGCTCAATCGTTCGAGGATCATGCTCACGCCGCCTTCTTCGGGCGTGTCGCGGGCGACGATAATTCCCTCGCGCGGGGGGTGAGCCGATAGCTCCGACAACTCGCCGTAGACTTCCGAATGGTAGCCCAGCGAAAAGCCGACACGGGCAAGTTCCGCACGATGACGGCTGTTGGAGTCAATGAAGTGGAGTGATGCTTTGCGTGTCATGGCCAGCTTGATGCGGCCTAGCGCCAGCCAATTCACGCGACAGCTAACCCGATTTGGAGCAAGACACCCTGCAACACCGAGCAACCCGCGCAATCGCGGGGATTAATTGCTCCAAAACGAACCCTAAATTTGTTAGGTGAAAGCGGTAAACCCTAAGTGAGGCTCCTACGCCCTTTCACCGGGCCCGTCGCGCTTCGCAGACTCGAAATTGTAGTCAGGCAAGGAATGGAACGCAGCCCTTAGTGCATCGCCCCACCCGGAAGATATCTCGTGGAAATACGGATCTTCCGCGGTCACCCGGTGCTCGTGCGTCGGGGCGAAGGTGTCCTTTTCGATCACAAGCAGGTCGAGCGGCAGGCCTACCGAGAGGTTTGCCTTCAGTGTGGAATCGAATGACACCATCAACAGTTTGATCGCGTGCTCGAAACTCATGTCGCGATCATAAGACCGGATAAGTATCGGTCGCCCGTATTTCGTCTCGCCGATCTGGAAGAAGGGGGTGTCCCAACTCGCTTCGACGAAATTGCCTTCCGGGTAGATCATGAAAAGGCGCGGCTTCATCCCCTTGATCTGACCGGCAACGATCATCGACGCCGTGAAGCTGCTCTTGCCGCTGTTATTGGCGGTCTGCACCGACTTGATCGTGCTGCGCAGAAGACGCCCGATCTCGGTTGCGACGTTGAACATGGTCGGACCGTTGAGAACGGTGGTCTCGCGATCTTCGGGCTCTTTGGTGCGCTCTTCGAGCTGGCTGACAACCGCCTGTGTCGTGGCGAGGTTGCCCGCCGTCATGACCGCGATCATCCGCTCGCCCGGCACCTGCCAGGAGAACATCTTGCGAAATGTCGAAATGTTATCGACGCCCGAATTGGTGCGGGTGTCGCTCATCAAGACGAGGCCCTTCTCGAGGACCATGCCGACGCAGTATGTCATTTGGAAATCTCCGTTGCTGCGGAGCGCGCTAGAGCATGAGCGACCGGGCGCAAACAACAATTGCTATTGTTCTTGGTCCTGCTGCTGCTCGACAGTCACATCGACCGTCAGCGCCTGTTCGGTGCTGCCGAAGCTGATTCCGGTCACTGGCGCCGCATCGCGGTAGTCTCGGCCGGTGGCCACGCGGACATATCGAGGATCGGGGCTGATGCCGTTGGACACGTCGAAGCCGACCCAGCCCAGCCCGTCAATATGTGCCTCGGCCCAGGCGTGGGTTGCTTCCTGTTCGATGCGGTCATTCATCATCAGGTAGCCCGAAATGTAGCGGGCAGGGATACCGCAGGCTCGCGCAGAGCCGATGAAGATATGCGTGTGGTCCTGACAAACGCCGTGGGCATTGGCGACCGCTTCTTCGGCAGTGGTCGAAACCTGCGTTGTACCGGTCTCGTATTCGACCTGCTCGATGATGCGCGAGGACAGCGAATGAAGGAAATCGAGTTTCGCGTCCTCCTGAGGCGCGCCGAGCTCACGCATCATTGCGCGCATCTTCGGCCCCGGCTTGGTCAGCTTTGTCTGCCCGAGGAAGCTCCACAGCGGCATGTGCCCCGAATGCGAACCGATCACGCCCGCATTGTCCTGTGTTTCGACCCGACCCTCGCACGTTACCGTGACCTCGCTCGTTCCGGGCTCAACCGCGACAAGGGTCACGGTGTTGTGATTCTGGTCTTCGTATTCGAGTTCCGGATGGGCATTTTCGTAATGCATTTTCCAGTTCAGGATCGACTGCCCCTGCGTCTCCTTGGGCGTCAGGCGCAGTCGCTGGAGAGCGTGAATCACCGGCTCGGCAAAGCTGTAATGGGTGGTGTGGCGGATCGAGAGTTTCACGCGAGGAACCTGTAATCTTCTGCGATCGCATTGCCGATGGCTGCATTGCGAAGCATGAAATTGGTGAGGTATTCGTGCAGCCCGCGCTCGAAAATGCGCTCCACGGTCATATCGGCCAGATGGGTGTCGGCGTCCGCCATGAGAGCATGGCACTCGCCATCCCCGCCGTGCAGTCGGGACAATTCCACAAGGTTGGTGCGCAGCGCGCCCTGACAAAAGGCGATGGAGCGCGGGAAACGTTCGTCGAGCACCAGAAATTCGACGATACCGCGGGCATCGATATTGCCCTTGTTCAGCCAGCTATACGCACTGGCCCCGGCAGCCGAACGCAGCACCTGGTCCCACTGTCCGCTATCCAGGCTCGACCCGACATAGGAGAGCGAAGGAAGCAGCAGGTAATATTTCATGTCGAGAATGCGCGCGGTGCTCTCGGCGCGCTCGATGAAGGTGCCTGCGCGGGCGAAATGATAGCCCTCGTTGCGCAGCATGGTGGTGTCCATCGCACCGTGAACCTGCATACCCGTACGACGCAGTCGTGCGATGACCTCGATCATTCCCGACTGGCTGACCGGACGCGCCAGCGTCTTTTCGAGCTTCATCCAGTTTTCGTTGACTGCTTCCCAGGTTTGGCTCGACAGGCTGGTGCGCGCGGTTCGCGCATTGGATCGCACGGCCCCCATCATCTCGCGCACATTGGCCGGGTTAGCGCTGTCGCGCAGAACGAAGTTCCACACCGACGACCCGTCATAGCTGTCGTTCACGGACTCGTATTGCGCCTTGAACCCCAGCGTGGACACGACCGAGCGCCATTCTTCCTCCGCGCTGCGAATGTCGCGGGTGAGCGCCATGCGCAGACCGGCATCGAGCAGACGCGCAGTGTTCTCGGCCCGCTCGAGATAGCGGAACATCCAGAACAATCCGTTGGCTGTGCGTCCTAGCATGGGGCTGGCATCAGTCCTTCAATACCCAGGTGTCCTTGGTGCCACCGCCCTGCGACGAGTTTACCACCAGAGATCCCTTCTTGAGCGCCACCCGCGTCAGGCCGCCGGGCGTGATCTCGATCCCGTTGGGCGAGCACAGCACGAAGGGGCGCAGGTCGACATGGCGAGGAGCGAGCCCTTTGGAGGTGTAAATCGGGCAGGTCGAAAGCGACAGCGTCGGCTGCGCGATGTAATTTTCCGGATTCGCCTCCAGCTTGGCGCGGAACTTCTTGATTTCCTTCTTGCTCGCGGTCGGTCCGATCAACATGCCGTAGCCGCCAGAGCCGTGCACTTCCTTGACCACCAACTCTTCAAGGTTGTCGAGTACGTAGCCAAGGCTGTCCTTATCCGCACAGCGCCACGTTTCGACATTGGGCAAGAGCGGTTTCTCGCCGGTGTAGAATTCCACGATCTCGGGCATGAACGAGTAGATTGCCTTGTCGTCCGACACTCCGGTGCCCGGCGCATTGGCGATGGTCACGCCCCCGCTGCGATAGACGTCCATGATGCCCGGCACGCCCAGCACGCTATCCGGCTCGAAGGTAAGCGGGTCGAGATAATCGTCGTCGACGCGGCGATAGATCACGTCGACCGGCTCATATCCGCGCGTGCAGCGCATCTGCACCCGCCCGTCGACGACGCGAAGGTCGCTGCCTTCGACAAGTTCGGCGCCCATCTGGTCGGCGAGAAAGGCGTGTTCGAAATAGGCGGAGTTGTAGATGCCCGGCGTCAGCACTGCGACATTGGGCTTGCGCCCGTTCGACGCATCGAATTTTGGCGGAACACAGGCGGCAAGGCTGCGCGCGAGACGGCTGGGATATTTGGAGACCGGTTCTACCGCGACCTGGCTGAACAGGTCGGGGAACATCGCCATCATCGTCTCGCGGTTCTCCAGCATATAGGAGACCCCCGAAGGCGTGCGGGCATTGTCTTCCAGCACGAAAAATTCGTCAGGACCGGTGCGAACCAGGTCGATGCCGACAATATGCGTGTAAATGCCGCCCGGCGGGGTCATGCCGACCATATTGGGCAGCCACGCAGCGTTATTGTGCAAAAGCCGTTCTGGCAGGCGCCCAGCGCGAATGATTTCCTGACGGTGATAGAGATCGGCCAGAAAAGCGTTGAGCGCGCGCACACGCTGTTCGATGCCCTTTGTCAGCCGCCGCCATTCGCCCGCAGTGATGATGCGCGGCACCATGTCGAAGGGGATCAGGCGCTCTTCGGCCTCGTCCTCTCCATATACGTTGAAAGTGATACCGGTGCGGCGGAAGCTCTCATCGGCCTCGGAGTTCTTGCGTTTGAGAAGTCCGGGCTCCTGCCCTTCGTACCAACGGCAATAATCTACGTATGCATCGCGGGTAGATCCGCCCGCGTCGGTCATCTCGTCGAAATTATCCGATTTTGGTGGCGCAGTGCCCGCCATTTGTCCCCGCTATGTGGCTGGATCGTGATTACGTAGTCTAACCATATCGGACCAAAAGAAAAGCAAAGGATTCAATCGACCGACGATCCTTCCTTTGGGCGGTCCAGTTCGGCAAGGACGGTTTGGATGCATTCGGGCGCATAGGCGAAGCCTGCATGCGTGCACCGCAACGCTATGGCGCGGTCGCGCTCTCCCGGCCGGCCCGCAGCGTTGCGCGGTCCGATGGCCCCGTCATTGGGACTCCACAGCGCGACGGTTTCGACCGGCGGCTTTTCGGACAGCACGGTTTCGATAGGCGGTTGATCGACCCGATGACCCGCGATCGCCTGATAGACGCGCCAGACATTGTTGGCGCGCGGCGATCCGGAAAACGGCGAGCCCATGGTAATGACCTTGGACACGCAGATCGGATGACGCTTGGCCAGTTCGCGTGCATACAGTCCGCCAAGGCTCCATCCGACGAGGGCAACCGGCTCCTGATAGCGTTCGGAAACTTCGATCAAACGATCCTCAAGCCGCTCCATCGCTTCTCTCGCAACGCCCATATTGCGTCCCAGCCCCCAGCGTTTGGTCCGATGTCCGGCGCGCTCCAGATGGCTGGCCAGGTAACGCATCTTGCGTGGGCCCGTGCCGAAGCCGGGCAACAGGATGATCGTTTGAGGATTGCGCGCCTTGGGAACTTCTACCGTGCGAGTGAGACGCCGCGCTGGTTCGAGCAGCAGGTCGAGTTCGCCGAGCAACCGAAAAAGCGTAGGCTTGCCGTGTTCCTGATCGGGATATTCTTCCCGCGCAAGCGCTATCCGCCGCGCAAATTCGGTCTCCCCGAACGCGGCGCGCGAAGTATCGAATATGGACGCGCGGCTTGCCATGGAACTGTAATATACCTTCGAACCGTGAATGCGTGGTGAAGGTGTTTCGTTCCAACCCCCTAGCCAAGAATTGCGAAGGGGCGGCGAAGGCACCCCTTCACCGCCCCTTCAGGCTTGCAGAAACCTATCTATTTCAGTCGCAGTCGCCGACGCGGGTCTGCGTCATCTGCATCTCGATATTCGCTTCGCCGATACCTTCGAGCGTCCCTTCCGAAACGACGTTCATCTCGGAGCTGGTCGAGGTGACGTTGCCTGTCATGCTCACGTTCATGTTGCCGTCTTCGGGTGAGCCACAGGTCATTGCCATGTCGATATCGCCGCCATCCAGCTCGAAGCGCTGGATCGTGCAGCTCTCGTCCTGCCCTTCGCGCAGTGCTTCCTCGTACCCTTTTTCCGCTTCCTCGGGGGTAAGGCAATATTCGAAGGAATTGCTCATCATCGAGCTCATCATGTCCTTCATTTCAGGCGGGGCGCCGGGAATGTCGGCCTTCACGAATTCCATTGTCACCGCATATTTTCCTGGGTCGGGCCGGACATCGGCTCCGGCGCGTTCGGCCTCGGCCTGCATTTCCGCAGCGCTGATCTCACCGTCGCCATCGGCATCGGAAGAGCCGCCGCCACAGGCGGTCAGGGCAAAGGCAGATGCGAGCGCGAGCGCGCCGGCTTGGATCGACAGGTTCATTGGTATTCCCTCCACATTGCAATGCCATGGAAGCTAGCTGCGCGATCGCCGCTTCACAATGGCCAATGCGGCAACCATATTCGCAAGCATGGCTGAACTGGTAATCCGAAAGGGGCTCGACGAGCCCGAAACGGGGGAGGAATTTACCCCGCACCGCCCCGCCCGACCCGAAAAGGTCGAGGGCGGCATCCCGTTCAAACTCGTCTCCGATTACGAACCGGCGGGTGACCAGCCCACCGCCATCGCCGAGCTGGTCGAAGGCGCACGCGAAGGCGAGCAGACCCAGACCCTGCTAGGCGTGACCGGCTCGGGCAAGACCTTCACCATGGCCAAAGTGATCGAGACACTGCAACGGCCCGCGCTGATCCTTGCCCCCAACAAGATCCTCGCCGCGCAGCTTTACGGAGAGTTCAAGAGCTTCTTTCCCGAGAACGCGGTCGAGTATTTCGTCAGCTATTACGACTATTACCAACCCGAAGCCTACGTCCCGCGTTCCGATACCTATATCGAGAAAGAATCGAGCGTGAACGAGGCCATCGACCGGATGCGTCACTCGGCCACCCGGGCGCTGCTCGAACGCGACGACGTCATCATCGTTGCGTCGGTTTCGTGCCTCTATGGCATCGGTTCGGTCGAAACCTATTCGGCCATGATCTTCGACATCAAGAAAGGCGACGTGGTCGACCAGCGCGAGTTGATTCGCAAGCTCGTCGCGCTGCAATACAAGCGCAACGATGTCGCCTTTGCACGCGGATCGTTCAGGGTGCGCGGGGACAACCTCGAACTGTTTCCCAGCCACTATGAAGACATGGCGTGGCGCATCAGCTTCTTCGGTGACGAGATCGAGGAGATCGCCGAATTCGATCCGCTGACCGGCAAGACCGGATCGAAGCTCGACAAGGTGCGGGTCTACGCCAATTCGCACTACGTCACCCCCGGCCCGACGATGAAACAGGCGAGCGAGGCGATCAAGTTCGAGCTCGCCCACCGGCTTCAGGAGCTGGAGGAAGAGGGCAAGCTTCTGGAACACCAGCGGCTCGAACAGCGCACCCATTTCGACCTCGAGATGATTGCCGCCACCGGCAGCTGCAACGGGATCGAGAATTACAGCCGCTTCCTGACAGGCCGTCTGCCGGGCGAGCCACCGCCCACCCTTTTCGAATACCTGCCAGAGAATGCACTGCTGTTCGTCGATGAAAGTCACCAGACGGTGCCGCAGATCGGCGCGATGGCGCGCGGAGACCATCGGCGCAAGATCACGCTAGCCGAATACGGGTTTCGCCTGCCGTCGTGCATCGACAACCGTCCGCTCCGCTTCAACGAATGGGACGCGATGCGCCCGCAGACCTTCTGCGTCTCCGCAACGCCGGGCTCATGGGAGCTGGAGCAGACCGGCGGCGTCTTTGCCGAGCAGGTCATTCGCCCAACCGGGCTGATCGACCCGCCGGTGGAAATCCGCCCTGTCGAAGACCAGGTGCAGGACTGTATCGAACAGTGCAAACAGGTAGCCGCCAAGGGCTATCGCACCCTCGTCACTACGCTGACCAAGCGGATGGCGGAGGACCTTACAGAGTTCATGCACGAGGCGGGCGTAAGGGTTCGTTACATGCACTCCGACGTCGAAACGCTGGAGCGTATCGAGCTGATTCGCGATCTGCGCATGGGTGTCTATGACGTGCTGGTCGGGATCAACCTGCTGCGCGAGGGGCTCGATATTCCGGAATGCGGCCTGGTCTGCATTCTCGACGCAGACAAGGAAGGGTTCCTGCGTTCGGAAACCTCGCTGGTCCAGACCATCGGGCGCGCCGCACGTAACGTCGATGGTCGTGTGATCCTGTATGCCGACCGCATCACCGGCTCGATGGAGCGGGCGATGGCCGAAACCGACCGCCGCCGTGAAAAGCAGAAGGCTTACAACGAAGAACACGGCATCACGCCCACGACTATCAAGCGTCAGATCGCCGACATCGTCGCCCATACCGCGTCGCAGGACGGTGTGACGATCGATACCGGCGACGAGGAAGCCAACAACATGGTTGGCCATAATTTGCGCAGCTACATCGAGGATCTCGAAAAACGCATGCGCGATGCCGCCGCGAACCTCGAATTCGAAGAAGCAGGCCGTTTGCGCGACGAAATCCGGCGGTTGGAGAACGATGAACTCGGTCTGCCGGACAACGAGAAGAAAGCGCCGAGGGTCGGGCGTTCGAACGAAGGCAAGCCGGGAACACGCAAAACGCGCTATGGCAAAACCCGGTTCAAGAAGATGGGGGGCAAGCCTTGACGGTTTGCAGCCTTTGCTGCCACTCGACAGACCATGAAAAAGCCCATCCTGGCCGCGCTGTATTCGGCGCTTCTCGCCACAACCTTCGCCACCCCCGCGCTCGCCGATGCGCATGAGGAAAGCGCCGCATCTTCATCGAATATAGAGCCGCAGGTCCGGACCACGCAGCACTCCGGGACTTTTGGCGGTGTGCGCATGTCCTACACCGCCACGATCGGAGAGACGATTCTGACCGGCGATGACGGCAAACAGGAGGCGGTGATTGTCACCACGTCCTATGTAAAGGATCCCAGGGACAAGAGCCGTCCGGTTTTCTTTATCTATAATGGCGGGCCCGGCTCCGGATCGGTCTGGCTCCAGATGGGCGCATTCGGCCCCAAACGCGTCGATATACCCGGCGATGCTCGTGACGACGGCGCACCGCCCTATCCTCTGCGCGACAACCCGGACAGCCTGCTCGACGTCGCCGACCTCGTTTTCATCGATCCGCCGGGAACGGGCTATTCCTATCTGACCGAGGGAACCGACCCATCGAAATATTACGGCCTGCGCCAGGATGCGCGCGCGGTTGCCGAGGTCATTCGCCGCTGGATCAACGATAATGGTCGCTGGGGCAGCCCCAAATATCTCGGCGGGGAAAGCTACGGCACCACCCGCACTGCTATGGTGGTCGATGAGCTTGAGGGCGCGACCTACAACGATGTGGGGCTTAACGGTCTGATCCTGATCTCCACCATCCTCGATTTTGCCGCGCGCGAGCCGACGCCAGGTAACGAGATGGCCTATGTCGTGACCCTGCCCAATATGGCCACGGCGGCATGGTTTCATGGCAAGGTCGAAGCGCCCTCCGTCGAGGCCATAGCGCAGGAAGCGCGCGAGTTCGCCATCGGCCCATTCGCCACCGCGCTGCTCAAGGGGCAGGACCTGCCACAGGCCGAACGTGAGGCGGTGCGCGCGGAATTGTCACGCCTGACGGGCCTGTCGGAAGAATATCTCGAACAGGCCAATCTGCGCGTCACCGACCAGCGTTTCTACAAGGAGTTGCTGCGCGACCGCGGGCTGACCATCGGGCGGCTGGATTCGCGCTACACCGGCGAGGATTTCGACAATGCAGGCGAAACCCCCGATTCCGATCCCAGCTTTTACGGGATCGACGCAGGCTACACCGCCGCGATCAACGAATGGGCACGCGATGAATTGGGCTTTGAAACGGATCGCGGATACAACTCGATCGGTAGCGAGCCGGGGTCGAACTGGGACTGGTCGATGGGCAGCGGCTGGGGCCGCAACGCCTATCTCAACGTAGCCCCGCTGATCGGGCGTGCGATGCGGCAGAACAGCGAATTGCGGGTGTTCAACGCGCAAGGGTGGTATGATTTCGCTACGCCGTTCTTTGGTGCGGAATATTCGCTCAATCGCCCCGGTATCCCGCAGGATCGCCTGACCTTCGAATATTACGGTTCAGGCCACATGATGTATATCCGCGAGGAAGACCGCGCCGAGCTCAGCCGGGATATCCGCGAGTTCATCCGCGCGCGATGAGGGCGATTGTCCTTACCGCGATGCTCGCGCTTGCGGCCTGCAAGCCGCCGCCGACGGACGACGCGCTTTTGCGCGAGATTCCGGAGGCCGAGCCGACCTTTGCCTCGGACCCGCTGCCCTCACCCGACACGCAAGGGGCGATGTGGGTGCCCTCGCCCCAGGACGCGGCGCGGATAATCTTTGGAATACCGGGCCAGCCCGCACTACTGGCGCTCGAATGCGACAGCGAAGGCCCGCTTCCGCGCCTTCGCATCACCCGCATCGCGCCCGCTGACGAAGGCGCGGGCGCGCTGTTGGCGATGGTGGGCAACGGGCATATCGGGCGTCTCCCGGTCAACGCGACCGAAATCGGCGGGCGCAGCGTGTGGTTCGGCGAGGCGCTTGCCTCGGACCTGGTGTGGGAGCCGCTCGCCGGCCCACGCGCGCTGACGCTGACGGTGCCCGGCGCCGGCATGCTGGAAATGGAGGCGAGCACCTTGCCGGGCCGCTTCATTGAGGGCTGCCGGATTGGCGAGGATACCGACTAACGCTGGCGCGCGGCGCGATTGGCGAGCATGTCGGCGGTCAGGACCTGCGGCAATTGTTCGGCTCCTTCGCCGGCCTCGTACCACAGATAAAGCGGCACCCCTGCCACCCCCTGCTCGCTCAGAAACGCGGTGATCTCTTCGTCGCGCACAGTCCAGTCTCCGACCATTGTGACAACGCCCGCCTGCTCGAACGCCTCAAGCGTAGCTTCGCGTTCGATGGCGACGCTTTCATTCACCTTGCAAGTGACGCACCAATCGGCGGTGAACCAGACGAAGACCGGCTGGCCCGTGCTGCGCGCCTCGGCCAGCGCTTCGCGGCTGAAGGGTAGCGGTGCGTGGATGCTCTCCCTCGCCGTCCGGTCACCGCCTTCCTCATAGGAATAGGGCAGTGCGAAGGCTCCGAAGATCAGGAACGGCGCGGCGACGAGGCCGAATGCTGGCCATGCCATCTTGCCGGCCTGCTGCAAGCGACCGACCACGAACAAGGCCAGCACGGCCCCGAACAGCATGACCAGCGCGAACAGCGCAAAGCCGCGCCCGCCGATCTGCACTGTGAGCCAGATGAGCGCGAGCGCGGTAAGCCCCATCGGGATCGCCATTGCGCGGCGGAATGTCTCCATCCACGGCCCCGGCCTGGGCAAGCTTCGGCGCAGGACGGGCAAGAAGCCGATAGCGAGAAACGGTAGCGCAAGCCCCAGTCCCAGCATCGCAAACAGCATGAGGGCAAGAGGCGTCGGCAACAACAGCGCTGCGCCCAACGCCGCCGCCATGAATGGGCCCGTGCACGGCGTCGCCGCCACCGCCGCAAGCAGACCGGTCGCAAAGGCGCCGCGCTTCTGGCCACCGGTGTCCACGCTCGGTAATTCGAAAATCCCGGCAAAGTTCATCGTGATAATCGTAGCGAGTACGAGCAGCGCGACCACCACGCCCGGCTCCTGCAACTGGAACGCCCAGCCCACTTGCTCCCCCGCTGCGCGCAGTGCCAGCATGATGCCGCCCAGCGCGACGCAGGCGATGACCACACCCGCAGTATAGGAGACGCCCTCGGCACGCGCCTGCGCTTCGCCACCACCGGCGCGCACGAGGCTCAATGCCTTGAGGCTGAGAATCGGGAAAACGCAGGGCATGATGTTGAGGATCAACCCGCCCACCAGCGCGCCGAGAATGAGGGTCCAGAGAGGCGGGGTTTCCATCCCGACCGGTCCGGCGATGAGTTCCCCACCGGTCGGGACCGTGCCCGGCTCGGCAATGAACACAACGCCCGCCCCGCCGCCGAAGGACAACATCCCGCTCACCGCATCGGCTTCACCGGTGCCATATTCGTCGAGCGGAATCTCGACCACGAGTGTGTCGCCATCACGGCGGAAAGTCTGGGTCGCGGCGTAATCGGCAAGCCGGGTGTTGGCGATGAAAGTGTGCGGCTCGGCAAGACCGACGCTGGCAGGAAGGGGAATAGCAAGGCGCAGCGTCTCGTCCACAATCTGGAAAGCGCCACGCGCATCGAGCGTGGGTGCGATTGCCGCGCGCCATTTTGCGAAATCGCCACCCTGCCTGCTCTCGAGAACGGCATCCTGCGGCACGCAGATTTTGTCAGTGCAGGCGAGATATTCGGCGTATCCGGTCACTTCGGGCACGCCGTCGATCGTCGCGCCCTCTGGCACGCTCACCGGGATCAGGACGGCATATTCGCCTTCGTAAATGTGGTTCATCAAGCCTGAGATCACCAGTGTCTCAGGCACCGGATAAAGTGGCTCTCCCGCCTTCCAGCCATCGGGCAGGTTCAACTCGACCTGCATGCCCAGCCCCGCATCGCCGGGGTTGGACCAATAGCCGTGCCATTCGGGCGCAATCGGTGTGAAGCGCATCGCCAGCATCCATGTCTCGCCAGCACGCGGCGCGCCATCGGCGAACAGCGCGGCCGCGATATTGTCGTCACCATAGCGCGCCTCGCGCGGCGCTTCCGCTTCCTGCGCAGCCGCCCCGCCAGCCAGCAGGAACGCGGCCAGAAGCGTCATCAGCCATGCAGGCAATGCAAAGCGCGGTGCAGCGAACAGCATGATCTCTGGCTTGCCTCGTGTCGGTCAGTCAATCTAGGAGCGCACTAGCGGGCCAGATAGGGTTCGGCAAAGACTGGTTGAAGGGCTACACGCGCAGCATGAACAAAGCACAAGCCAACGCAGATGGGGAAACCCGTGACCTCCTGATCCTGGGCGGAGGTCTTGTCGGTATGACGCTCGCGCTGGCAGCGGCCAAACAAGGGCTTTCGAGCCATGTCGTCGACCGTGCCGATCCCGCTGACCTCACCGCCGAAGGCTTCGACGACCGCGCCACCGCGATCTCGACCGCAAGCTGGCACCTGTTCCGCAATATCGGGATTGCCGAGAGCCTCGAACCGTTTGCCTGCGACATCGCCAGCATCGCGGTGACCGACCAGAACAAGCCCGGACGGCTCGACTTTACGCCCGAGCCGCATGAAGGCACGCTGGGTCGCATGTTCCCCAACCGCCGCCTGCGCCTCGCCCTCTTCGAAGCGGCGGCAGACGAACCGCTCATCAACTGGGCGAGCAAAGCCGAGATCACGGATCGCCAGCGCTCCGAATTCGGCGTCGCCGCCGTGCTGGCGGACGGGCGCAAGTTGAAAGGTCGCCTGATGGTCGCCGCCGAAGGGCGCGTCTCTCCAACGCGCGAGGAAGCCGGGATCACCATCGCCAAGTGGGATTACAAGCACCGCGCCGTGATCTGCGGGCTGACTCATTCCAAACCGCACGACAATGTCGCTTGGGAAATCTTCTATCCTGCCGGTCCGTTCGCCCTCCTGCCAATGAACGACGATGCGGACGGCACGCACCGTTCCTCGTTGGTGTGGACGGTGTCAGAGGCCGATGGCCGCGCGGTTACGAAGCTGGGCGATCGCGCCTTTATCGCCGAGGTGCAAAAGCGCATGGGCGACGTGCTGGGCGAGGTCACCAGCGTGGGCCCGCGTTCGAGCTGGCCGCTCGGCTTTCACCACACCGCAAAGATCACCGACACGCGCCTCGCGCTGGTGGGCGATGCGGCGCATGGTATCCACCCGATTGCAGGACAGGGTCTAAATCTTGGGCTGCGCGATGTAGGGGCCCTGGTCGAAGTGCTGGCTGACGGAGCGCGGATCGGGCTCGATCCGGGCGACGCTCAGGTGCTTGGCAAATACGAGATTTGGCGCGGGCTCGACAGTTTCATGGTGGCGCTCGCGACCGATGGCCTCACGCGCCTGTTCGGCGTGCCGGGCGGCGCGGCCTCGGCGGTTCGCAGGCTCGGCATGGCAGGCGTGCAGCGCGTGCCGGCGCTCAAGACCTTCTTCATGGACGAAGCGCGCGGCGTGAGCGGGGACCTCCCCGAATTGCTGAAAGCCTGAACTCGGCCTTTCAGTCCGCCTCCGCCTCTTCGAGCGTGGGCTGACCCACCACATTGCCCGCCCCGTCTCGCAGGCCACTCTGGTTGAGAACGGCGGCGGTCTCGATCACTTCCATCGCTTCCATCGCATCGCGATAGCGCTCAGCGTCAGCGATCCAGCTTTCCGCCTCGGCCGCGCCCGGCATCGCCTTTATCTCGTCGATCGCGTTCTGGTAGCGCCCTTGCTCCAAGGCGGTGCGCGCGCGCTCGAGGCGCAGCTGGGGTTGCGGCGAAGGCGTGCTTTCGCGGCGGATCACGAACAACTGCGCAAGCTCGCGCTGGAACCGTTCCCAGCTCATGCCCTCGTTCCGCTCGACCAGAGAAGGCCCCAGCCCGTCAAGGCGCGCGGTGAGGTTGTCGATGCGGATCGGATCGCGCGCAAAGGAGATAATTGTGCTGACCGCATTGGGCCAGCGGTCGGAAAAGCGCAGCCGCAACTGGTCGGCCAGATAACCCAGCTCTGCCCCACGCTCGATCGCGCGGCGCGTGGCAAATGCGATCAGCAGCCCTTCGGCCCGTGCGGCGTTGCCCGCCGCCGCCTGCGCCTGCAGGTCAAGCCGCGCGAGCCGCTGTTCGGCGGCGGCCAGGCGCTGGTCGATGCCGCCCTGCTGGTCCACGACGCGTGTAACCGCCTCTGCCGCTCCCTGCGTGTCGCCATCCTCAAGCGCAGCCACCGCTTCGGCCATGGGGCTGGGAGAAGCGGCGACGGGTCCGGGCGTCTGCTCGCCCGCAGGCGCGTTCGAGGCGGTAGTCTCAGGGAGCGCCACCGCTCCGGCCACGCTCGTCTGCTCCGGCTCGGACCCGCCGACATTGTACCACACGGTGTACCCCACCAGAGCACCGCCGATTATGAAAGAGGCGATCGCCAGTAGCAACAACCGCCCGGTCGACGCGGGCTTCCTGCGGCTGCCATATTTCGATTCCATCAGTCTTCCGTTTTCATTCGGGCCCGCTTTCGGGATGGTCGCAGGTGCGGGCTTGCGCCCCCTATATGCACGCTACGCGCACCATTTCCAACATGGCGGAATCACTGGGGGTCGGGGAAACGTGGATAGAGTGCCACCCGTCCCCAGTAGCTTCGGCAACGCGCGGACCGATGACGGCGAGGCTGATCCGGCTGCGATCCATCGCGAGACGGCGCGTTTCCCGGTCGAACGCGCGCGCGGCTGCGGCGGAATGGAGCAGCGTGACGAGGCCAGGCTCGGCGAGCGCGCGCAGCGGTTCAGGCAGTTCCAGCGGTGCGGCCTCATATAGAATCCGGGTATCGATGGTCACCCCATCGGGCGCGGTAAGCACCACATGCTCCTCGCCCGCAAGGCGCAAGCAGCGCGCAGGCGGCTCAATCTTGTCGAGGACCTTTTGCAAGCCTCCTGTCCCGGTCGAAGCAATGGTAAACCCCGCTTCACGCGCCGCGTCCGCAGTAGCCTGGCCCACCGCGTGGACCGGCTTGCCGGTGATCTCTCTCAGCGCCTCGCCCCCATGGCGAATGGCATTGGCGCTGCCGACAAGCAACGCGTCGATGCTGTCGGGATTGGGGCATTCCCATGCGCGCGGGCGAATTTCGAACAGGGGATAGCCCACGATCGTCAACCCCATCGCCTCACCCGCCGCTATCGTCGCGGCCAGTCCCGGCTGCGGGCGCACAGCGAGGATGGTGCGGGTCATGCTTTCCCGAAATGCGGCGCGATGCCGGGCGTGGCGCGTGCGAGCAACTCGGCGGCGAGCGTGCGAACCGGGGTGTGGTCGCCAGGCGCAAAGCTCGTTTCGTCCTCGACACGCTCAGTCCCGTCGGGGCTGAACAAAGCGGCGCGCATTGTCAGGCCTTCGCCTTGTCCGCGACATAGAACGGCGACGGGCGAATGGCAGGTTCCGCCCAGCTCCGCGAGCAGAGCACGCTCGGCTTCGAGTTCGGCGCGGGTCGCGGCGTGGTCGATGGCGGCAAGAGCGGCGCCAGCCGCTTCGTCACCCGCGCGGCATTCGAGCGCGATCACACCTTGCGCCGCAGCCGGAATCCACGCGCTTTCGTCCAGCGGTTCGCCAACTTCACTCTGGCCCAATCGGTCGAGCCCGGCAGCGGCAAGGAATGTGACGTCGGCTTCGCCCGCCTCCAGCTTGCCCAGCCTCGTCGCGACGTTACCGCGAAAGGTCACGACCTTGCAGTCGGGCCTCAGGTTCAGCAATTGCGCCGCGCGGCGCGGGGCGCTCGTCCCGACGACCGCACCCTGAGGTATAGCGTCGATGCTCTTGGCACCCACCAGAGCATCGCGGCGGTCGGCGCGCGGCAGGAAAGCGGCGAAGCGGAATGCGTCGGGACGGATGGTCTCCACATCCTTCGCCGAATGCACCGCCACGTCGATCAGCCCTTCGAACAGCCATGCATCGAGTTCTTTGGTCCACAGTGCCTTGCCACCGATTTCGGCGAGCGGGCGGTCGAGAATTTTGTCCCCGCTCGCCACCACTGGAACCAGTTCGACCTCGTCCTGCGCCCACCCATGCGCGGCGCATAGCCGTTCGCGCGTTTCGTAAGCCTGTGCCATCGCAAGCGGGGAATTGCGCGTACCCAAACGCAACCGTGGTTCGGGGCGCGCCGGTTTTCCCGGTGTGTCCGTCATGCAAAATCCCTCCGTCACGCTTGCCCTAGCCCGCGCATAGACTAGATGGAAGCGCGATGGGAGAGACCGCAAAAATTGTCTTGGGCATCGAGTCCAGTTGCGACGAGACCGCCGTGGCGCTGGTCACGGCGGACCGCCGCGTGCTGGCCGAGCGGATCGCGTCGCAGGAGGCAGAGCACGCCCCCTATGGCGGCGTTGTCCCCGAAATTGCCGCCCGCGCCCATGCCGAACGGCTGGCACCCATGATCGAGGCGGTGATGGAGGATGCGGGGCTTTCGCTGGATAACGTCGACGCAATCGCTGCGACAGCCGGGCCGGGGCTGATCGGCGGGGTGATGGTCGGATTGGTGAGCGGCAAGGCGCTGGCGATGGCTTCTGGCAAGCCGCTGGTCGCGGTGAACCATCTCGAAGGGCACGCGCTTTCCCCTCGCCTTGCCGATAGTGAGCTTGGCTTTCCCTATTTGCTGCTGCTCGTTTCCGGCGGGCATTGCCAGATCCTCGCGGTCGAGGGGGTCGGAACTTATCGCCGCCTTGCGACCACTATCGACGATGCGCTGGGTGAAGCCTTCGACAAGACTGCCAAGATCCTTGGGCTTGGATATCCCGGCGGCCCGGCGGTCGAGCGTCTCGCGCTGGAAGGTGATGCGAAAGCCGTTTCCCTGCCCCGCCCGTTGAAAGGGTCGAAAGAACCGCATTTCTCCTTTGCGGGTCTCAAGAGCGCGGTTCTGCGCGCTTTCGAGAGCGGCGAGCACGAGCGCGCCGACATTGCCGCCAGTTTCCAGCAGGCGGCCATCGATTGCATAACCGACCGCCTCGAGAAGGCCTTGCGCGAACATGGTCCCCTGCCCGCGCTTGTCGTTGCAGGCGGGGTTGCCGCGAACCAGTCGGTCCGGTCTGCGCTCGAAAGCCTCGCCGCCAGCCACGGCATGCGCTTTGTCGCCCCACCGCTCAAATTGTGTACCGACAACGCCGCAATGATCGCATGGGCGGGGTGCGAGCGGCTCGAGCAGGAGCCCGATTTCGCGGGAGACCCGCTCGACCTGAAAGCGCGCCCGCGCTGGCCGCTAGACCCTCAAGCCGAAGCGGTGCGGGGTGCTGGAGTAAAGGCATGAAGCAGACAATCGGTGTAATCGGAGCAGGAGCGTGGGGCACCGCGCTGGCCCAGGTGTGCGCGAGCGACGGGCGCGATATTCTGCTGTGGGCTTACGAGCCGGAGGTCGTCGAGACGATCAACTCGCAGAGGCGAAATCCGCTCTATCTTCCAAGCGCCGACCTTTCCGACACGATCCGCGCGACGGGCAATCTTGCCGACTTTGCCGAGATCGACGTCGTTCTCGTGGTTACGCCGGCCCAAGTGCTCGGCCAGACGCTCGAAGGAGTTGGCAAAGCCCCTCGCGACCTCGTTTTGTGTTCCAAGGGGATCGAGGCGGGCAGTGGGCGGCTGATGAACGACGTCGCGCGCGCTGCATGTCCCGGCAGCGCAATCGCGGTCCTGTCCGGCCCAACCTTTGCCCATGAAGTCGCCGACGGACTGCCCACCGCGGTCACCCTCGCCTGCGAAGGCGGGCAGGAGCAGTGGGAGCGGCTTTCCCCCGCTATCGCCCGCCGGACTTTCCGCCCCTATTACTCCGATGACGTGACAGGCGCAGAGATCGGCGGGTCAATCAAGAACGTCCTCGCCATAGCCTGCGGCGTGGTCGACGGGCTGGCTCTGGGACAGAATGCGCGCGCCGCGCTGATCGCGCGGGGCTATGCCGAGATGCTGCGCTTTGGCGAGGACATGGGCGCAAGGGCAGAAACGCTCGCGGGCCTGTGCGGCCTGGGCGATCTGGTGCTGACCTGCACTTCGACCTCCAGCCGCAATTTCTCGCTCGGCAAGGCGCTGGGAGAAGGCAAGAGCGCGCAAGAATTGATGGCCGACCGCAAAACCGTTGCCGAAGGGGCTTCCACCGCACCGGTGCTGGCGCAGCTTGCGCAGGAGCGCGGGCTGGCCATGCCGATCGTCGACAGCGTCAACGCGATACTTGACGGGGCAGCTCCACGCGAGGTGGTTGCACAATTGCTGGCCCGTCCGCTCAAGGCCGAGTAAGCGCCCTCGCTCCATGAGTATCCCGCCAAGCAAGAATCCCCCGGCCGACCAGCCGCAGCCCGCTTCGGGCGCCGCACCCGGCGATCTTGAGAGCGACGACATGGCGACGCTTGCCAAGGGCGGGCGTACCAATACTCTGGGTTTCGTGCTGCGACTGCTCGGTGGCATCCCGTTCCTGTTCATCGGCTTCCGCCTCTATGGCGTCGATGAAATGGGCCGTTTCGCCGCCGCATTCGTGGTGATCGAAATTTTCGCGCTGGTTTGCGCCCTTGGCGAGAAACGTGGGCTGGCACAGCGCCTGACCGAAGGCGCGGAGGAGGAAGGGCCCGAAGCGACCCGGCGCAAGGTCAATCTGGTCTTCGACGGGATGCTCGCCTCGGTGGCTGTGTCGATCGTGGTCTGCGCGCTGCTGGTGATTTTCCCGGTCGTCATATTCCCGAGCGGAACGAATTCCGAATTCGACATGTGGATGATCGCAGCGATCCCGGCCTTTGCGCTGACCGAGATTCTTCTCGCCGCGCAGGCCTACAAATACGACATCGCCACGACGGTGCGCGCCCGTGCGGTGGTCGAGCCGTGGACCAAGTCGATTCTCGTCGGCGGGCTGTTCTTCCTGCCCGCCTTGGCGAGTGGCGGGATCGCGCTGGCCTTTATCGGCTCGATCTATGCCGCGCTGGTGACCGCCGCATGGTCGTTCCTGCGCACCTATGGCCTGCCTCGGGGCTGGCGACCCCGCCCTCGATATCTGTCCCGTATGATATGGCGGGCGTTGCCTCTCATCGGCGCCGATGTGATCGAACGCGGCACCCGGCTGCTCGACGTGTTCCTGCTCGGCCAGGCAACCTCGGCGGCGACCGTGGGCATCTACTGGTTTGCGAAGGAAGTCGTCAGCCTGCCGCAGAAGCTCAAGACCAGTTTCGAGCCGATCCTTTCGCCGGTCATCACCAAGAACCTGAAAAGCGGCAACATGGACGCCATCGCGGCACAGGTGCGGCAGGTGGGATTCTGGATCATCGCCCTGCAACTGGGCATCGCGCTGATGCTGGGGATACCGGGTGAAGCGGTGATGGGCCTAGGCGGCCCTGCGATCGTCGGCGGGACCGGCGCGCTGGCGATCTTGCTGGCCGCCGAGGTCGTCGCGTCGATGGCAGTCGTGTCCGAAGCGGTGCTCGTCTACATCGCGAGAAAGCGCAATCTTGCGATCTCGGTCGGGGTCATCACTTTGCAGGGCGTGCTGACCGTCGGGTTCATCTTCCTTGCCCAGGCCTATGGCCTCGGCGAAGGGTTCCAGGCTGGCGGCGCTGCGCTCGCGCTGTTCGTGGCGCTGGCCCTGTCGAGCGTGGTCAAGTCGCTGGTGCTCAAGACCTTGCTCAAGGCTCCGGTATCGAACTGGCGCGGGGCGCTCGTCCTTGCCGCCGCGCCTGCGGTTGTGGTGGGCTTCGTCTTTACCGAGTTCACGCCCGAATGGGTCGAGCTCGCCATCGGTGGACCGGTGATCCTGGCGGTGTATCTCTTCGTGATCTGGCATCGCGGCTTCGACGAGGCGGACAAGGTGCTGTTTCGCAAGAATGTGGTCCCGGCTGCCGAAGAGCAAGAGCCTCACGACGCGCGCTAAACCGGCGCTTTCCAAGCTTCTGCACCGCGTCATTTCACCGCCGCTACAGCACATTCAGTCGCTATTCACCGGCTGCCCACGACTTTCGGGAGTGGGTTCAATTGCGGGGAAAATACCATGCGTATCGTGAAGCTGACGGGAGTGTTCGTTCTGGGTCTGGCCATCGCCGGATGCGCGCAACAGGACGAACAGATCGTCGTCACGGGCAGCGATGCTGGCACCGCGACCAACGCTCCACCTCCGCCGCCGCCACCTCCTCCCCCTCCCCCGCCGCCGGTCTCACCCAGCACAAGTTCCGAGATGAGCGTTGCGCGCTTTGCCTCGCCCTCGCCCAGCTACGTCCCCCCGGTCGTCGTCCCCACCGATCCGGGGCGCGAGCGCTATAACGGGGAGGAAGTCTCACCAGTCAAGCTGACCAGTGCCGAGCCGGTCTCCACCTTCAGCGTCGATGTCGACACCGGGGCATACGCAAACACCCGCCGCTTCCTGCGTCAGGGCAGCACCCCGCCGCGCGATGCGGTGCGGACCGAGGAAATGATCAACTATTTCCGCTACGATTACGACCGCCCGACCGGCCGCGAGGTGCCGTTCAGCGTCACCACCGATGTCGCGTCCAGCCCGTGGAACCCGAACACCTATCTCATGCGCATCGGCCTTCGCGGCTATGACATCGCTCGCGATGAGCGTCCGGCCACGAACCTCGTCTTCCTGATGGACGTGTCGGGATCGATGGGCCGCCCCGACAAGCTCCCGCTGGTCAAGACCGCGCTGAGCGGCCTCGCAGGCGAGTTGACCGAACAGGACCGTGTTTCCATCGTCGTCTATGCGGGCGCAGCGGGCCTCGTGCTTGAACCCACCAACGACACCCGCGCCATCCGCCGCGCATTGGACGACCTCTCCGCAGGCGGCTCGACCGCCGGAGGAGCGGGTATCCAGCTTGCCTACAACATCGCCCAGGACAACTTCATCGAGGGCGGCGTAAACCGCGTGATCCTTGCGACAGATGGCGATTTCAACGTCGGCGTGTCAGACCGCGACGCGCTGATCGAGATGATCGAGAAAAACCGCGATCGCGGCATCACGCTCACCACGCTCGGTTTCGGCCAAGGCAACTACAACGAGGCGATGATGGAGCAGATCGCCAATCACGGGAACGGCAATTACGCCTATATCGACAGCGCCCTGGAAGCGAAGAAGGTGCTGGGCGACGAGATGTCCTCGACCCTGTTCACCATTGCCAAGGACGTAAAGATCCAGGTCGAGTTCAACCCGGCGGTGGTCAGCCAGTATCGCCTCGTAGGCTACGAGAACCGCGCGCTGCGTGAGGAAGACTTCGACAACGACGCGGTAGATGCAGGCGATATCGGCGCAGGGCACCAGGTGACGGCGATCTACGAGATCGTGCCCACGGGTACCAAGGGCTGGATCGCCCCGCGCCGCTATGAAGACGAGCCGGACAGCGAAGCCACCCGTCGCATGGCAGAGGCCGCGCATGTGAAGCTGCGTTACAAGATGCCTGACGGCGAAACCTCGAAGCTGATCGACACCGTGGTCCGCAGCGAAACGTTGCATTCGGCCCAGGCCCCGCGCGGCGACTTCGCCTTTGCTGCTGCGGTTGCCGCCTTCGGCCAGCTCCTGCGCGGCGACGAATTGATGATGGGCTTCAGCCATGCCGATATCGGGGAACTGGCCGGGCGCCAGAGCGATTTCTGGCGGCAGGAGTTTCTCGAACTCAACTCGATTGCGGCATCGGCACGCACCGGGGGATGATGCTGGCGGGGAAAAGGGGCTTCCAGCGGCTTCGATCATACTGCTAAAGCGCGGACAAACTACCGATAACCGAAAGGCTTACCGATGCCCGCCACTTTCGCCGAAGCTCTCCCGATGATTATCTTCGGGGTCGTGCTGCTCGCAGCATTGATCCTGATTTTCCTCGCCACCCGCCGCAAGACTACGGTGATCGACCGGACCGAAGGCGACGTGCTCGACGAAGGCTCGGAAAAAGCCACGCGCAATCAGGCGTTGATCGACGCGCCCTCTGCCGTCGCAAAGGAATATGGGCAGACCAGCGCCAACGCCAATTCGGACAAGATCGCCGCGGCCGGCGAAGATGCCGATGCAGAGGCAGGGGTTTCTGTTGCCCCGACCGTCGGCGATCCTGTGCCGCCCCGACCTTCCGAAGCGCAAGAGACCGCTCCCGCGCCCACTCCCGCCCCAGCCCCTACTCCTGCACCTGCACCTTCGGGCGACGCCGACGATCTCAAACGCATCAAGGGCGTCGGTCCCAAGCTGGTGACTATGCTGAACGAAAAGGGCATCACCCGCTTCGACCAGATCGCCGCGTGGAACGATGAAGACATCGCCCGGATCGATGCGACGCTTGGCCGGTTCAAAGGCCGGATCGAGCGAGATCAGTGGGTCGAACAGGCCAAGCTTCTCGCGACCAATGACGAAGCCGGCTTCGCCTCCAAGTTCGGGAACACTTGATCCAGAGCAAAAGCGACACGGCAATCCGTCCAATCTGTGTTACACTCCTGCGCACCGGGATCGAAACGTGAGCGGGAATGATTCGCTATGACTACCACTTCATCCAGGATCCTGGTCGCCGAAGACGAGATGATCATCGCCATCGACCTGTGCGAAACACTCGAAGAAGCCGGGTTCGAAGTCGACGGCCCATACGCGACAGTGGCCACGGCGTTGCGCGCGATGGAGCGGCACAAGCCGGATATCGCGTTGCTCGACATTTCGTTGAAGGATGATCTTTCCTACACGCTGGCGGAAACGCTGGTGGCGAACGGCGTCGAAGTGGTTTTCCATTCAGGCCAGCACTCGCGCGAGTCCATCCGGAGCAATTTTCCCGGAAAGCCGATCCTGCTCAAGCCCTGCCCTCCGGCCAAGGTGCTCAAGACGGTTGGCACTTTCGACATGCAATCCAACGCAGCCTGAAGGCAATCGGCACCCGCGCGCCCGGACGCTGCATCCGGGCCGGTAATCTGTCGTATCTCGATGCGCACTTGCATTGTCGCGCAGGCCATTTACCCCAGCCGCGACCGAGGCCCGCCTCGCCTTTCTGGCACGGTGCGTCCCTTGAAAGGGCACGCCATCCCTGCGAGAAAGCCATCAAGTTTCAGGAGTAACCATCTTGCACGCCCCGCCTTCCCCCGATCTTGCCAGCGCCGGTATCGTTCCGTTCAACTGGGAAGACCCATTCGACCTCGAAAGCCAGCTCTCCGAAGAGGAACGCATGATCCGCGACGCCGCGCGCGGCTTTGCGCAGGATGAGCTGCAACCGCGCGTTATCGAGGCCTATCGAGAGGAAGTTTCCGCGCCCGAACTCTTCCCGCTTATGGGACAGGCGGGCCTGTTGGGCGCGACCATTCCGGAAGAGCTGGGCGGCGCTGGCGCCAATTATGTCTCCTACGGACTGATCGCGCGCGAGATAGAGCGAGTGGACAGCGGCTATCGTTCGATGGCCAGCGTCCAGTCGAGCCTCGTGATGCACCCGATCTACGCCTATGGTTCTCAGGAGCAGCGCGAGAAGTACCTCCCCGGTCTCGCCAGCGGCGAACTCATCGGCTGTTTCGGCCTGACCGAACCCGATGCAGGCAGCGATCCGGCGGGCATGAAGTCCTACGCCAAGCAGGACGGCGACGGGTTCGTGATTTCGGGCTCCAAGACGTGGATTTCGAACTCACCCTTTGCCGATGTTTTCGTGGTCTGGGCCAAGTCCGAAGCGCATGGCGGGGGCATTCGCGGCTTCATCCTCGAAAAGGGGATGGAGGGGCTTTCCGCGCCGAAGATCGAAGGCAAGATCTCACTTCGCGCCTCGACCACCGGCATGATCATGATGGACGAGGTGAAGTTGCCAGCCGAGGCCCTGCTGCCGAATGTTCAGGGGCTCAAGGGGCCGTTCGGCTGCCTCAATCGCGCGCGTTACGGCATCAGCTGGGGCGCGATGGGCGCGGCGGAGTTCTGCATGCACGCCGCACGCCAGTATGGTCTGGACCGTACCCAGTTCGGCCGCCCGCTCGCCGGAACGCAGCTGTTCCAGAAAAAGCTCGCCGACATGCTGACCGACATCGCTCTGGGCCTGCAGGCGAGCTTGCGCGTCGGGCGCCTGATGGACGAAGGCCGCTTCGCCCCCGACATGATCAGCGTGGTCAAGCGCAACAATGTCGGCAAGGCGCTCGATATCGCTCGCACGGCGCGCGACATGCATGGCGGCAATGGTATCTCCGAAGAGTACCAGGTGATGCGCCACATGGTGAACCTCGAAACGGTCAACACCTATGAGGGCACGCACGACGTTCACGCGCTGATCCTGGGCCGGGGCATCACGGGTATCGCGGCGTTTTGAGGTCGGCTACGCTATCCTACGCGCCCGCGACCCTCTATCGGACGCGCATGGAACCATTCGCCGCCATCATCGCTGAACCTGTGGAACGCTTGCGCGAATGGACTGACAAAGCTTCGGTTTTTCGCGCCCTGGGCAGTGTTCCATGTGTTCCATCCTGTAGGAATTGGCCCATGACCGGAGGCACGCCATGAAGCTCTACGGCTACTACCGCTCATCGACCTCCTACCGCCTGCGCATCGCGCTTGAGCTGAAGGGGCTGGAATACGAAAACTGCCCCGTGAACCTGCTTAAGGCCGAGCAGAAGGGAGAGGCCTATTCGAGCCGCAACCCCTTCGCCAGCGTGCCGATGCTGGAAGCCGATGGCCGCGACCGGGCGCAGTCGATGGCGATGCTCGAATGGCTCGATGAAGCCTATCCCGCAAACCCTCTGCTGCCCGCCGACATCGAACAGCGCTACACCGCGCGCGAATTGGCCTATGCCATCGCGACCGAGCTGCATGCGCCGCTCAACCTGCCGGTGCTGAAGTGGCTGAAGGACGAATACGGCAAATCGCAGGACGAGATCGGTGTGTGGTATCGCCACTGGCTCGCGCGGACGCTGGAGCCGCTGGAGGCTCGGCTGGCTCAGCTTGGAACGGGTGACTGCCTGCTCGATGCACCCGGACTGTTCGAAGTCGTGCTGCTTCCCCAATGCTACAATGCGCGTCGCTTCGCCTATGACATCGACGCGCACCCCCACATCGCGCGGATCGAGGCGGCTTGTCTTGCCCTGCCCGCCTTCGAGCGCGCGCACCCCGACAACCAGAAAGACAATCCGGAGACCGCCTCATGAAACTCGCAACAATCGACAACGGCACGCGCGACGGCAAACTCGTCGTCGTCTCCAAGGACCTGACTCGCTGCTGTGCGGCAGGTTACATCGCGCCGACGATGCAAGCCGCGCTCGACGACTGGGAGCGCATCGCGCCCGAACTCGAAGTGCTGGCGCGCGATGTCGAACACGAAACGGTGCCGTGCGAGCGCTTCCATGAGCGGCACGCGCACTCGCCCCTGCCCCGCGCCTATCAGTGGGCCGATGGCAGCGCCTATATCAATCACGTCGAGCTCGTGCGCAAAGCGCGCGATGCCGAGGTACCCGACAGCTTCTACCACGACCCGCTGATGTATCAGGGCGGCAGCGACGGCTTCCTGCCGCCGCGCGCCGACATCCCGCTGGGCGACCAAGCATGGGGCTGTGACATGGAGGGCGAGGTCGCCGTGGTGGTCGACGATGTGCCGATGGGCGTGTCAGTCGAAGATGCCGCGAAACACATCAAGCTCATCATGCTGGTCAACGACGTGTCCCTGCGCGGCCTGATTCCGGGCGAACTCGCGAAGGGCTTCGGGTTCTTCCAGTCCAAGCCCGCAAGCGCCTTCTCCCCCGTCGCGGTTACGCCAGACGAGTTGGGCGAAGCGTGGGCAGACTCGCTGATTCATCTGCCACTGATGGTCGACTACAATGGCGAGCCATTCGGCCGCGCTCAGGTCGGTCAGGACGCAACCTTCAACATGGCGCAGCTGGTCGCGCACGCCGCGAAGACGCGCTCGCTATGCGCAGGTTCGATCATCGGGTCGGGCACGATCTCGAACAAGGGCGAGGACGGCGGCCCAGGCAAGCCTGTCGCCGAAGGTGGCGCGGGCTATTCCTGCATCGCCGAAATCCGCATGATCGAGACGATCCGCGACGGCGAACCGACGACACGCTTCATGGCGCCCGGCGACACGGTGAAGGTCGAGATGCGCGATGCCGACAACCACTCGATCTTCGGCAGCATCGAACAGACGGTGGTGGAGGCCTGAGCCTCAGAAGCCGAGGCTCTCCGCCACAGCTGCGTTGACGATCTTGCCTTCATGCACGTTCAGGCCAAGCTTGAGGTGCGGGTCGTCCTCGCAGGCCTTGAGACCTTTGTTCGCCAGCGCGAGGCCGAAGGGCAAGGTCGCGTTATTGAGCGCGTAGCTTGAGGTCAGCGGCACCGCGCCGGGCATGTTGGCGACGCAGTAATGGATGATCCCGTCGACTTCATAGGTCGGCTCCTCATGCGTCGTCGCGTGCGAGGTTTCGAAGCAACCACCCTGATCGATCGCAACGTCGACCAGCACCGCGCGCGGCTTCATCAGCTTTAGGTCCTCGCGCTGGACAAGGTGCGGAGCGCTTGCGCCGGGGATTAGTACCGCGCCGACCACGACATCGGCATCGGCAATCGCCTGCTCGATCGTGCCGGCGGTCGAATAGCGTGTGCTGGCGCGACCCTGGAACATCTCGTCGAGTTCGCGAAGGCGCGGCAGCGAGCGGTCGAAGATCTCGACATTCGCGCCCAGGCCCACCGCCATGCGCGCGGCCTGCGTGCCGACGACACCGCCGCCAAGGATGACCACCTTGGCCGGGAGCACGCCGGGCACCCCGCCCATCAGCGTGCCACGTCCGCCATTATGCGCACGCAGGGCATGCGCGCCCGCTTCTATCGAGAGCCGTCCGGCGACCTCGCTCATCGGCGCGAGCAGAGGCAGTCCGCCATTGGGGCCGGTCACCGTCTCGTATGCCACCGCCGAGACGCCCGCTTCCATCAGGCCGCGGGTCTGGTCGGGGTCGGGCGCGAGGTGGAGATAGGTGAAGAGGATCTGGCCTTCGCGCAGCTGGACCCATTCGCCCGGCTGCGGTTCCTTGACCTTCACGATCATGTCGGCACTGGCAAAGACCTCTTGCGGCGTGTCGACGATTTCGGTGCCGATAGCGCGATAATCGTCGTCCGTCTTGCCAATGCCCGATCCCGCATTGGTCTCGAGCATGACGCGATGCCCGTTTGAGATATATTCGCGCGCTGCCTCGGGAGTCAGGCCGACGCGATATTCGTGGTTCTTGATTTCTTTGGGGACGCCGACGAGCATCGCTCTCTCCTATCGAATCCGGTCAGCACGTCGATAGAGGTCGCGCAACAAGGTTTCAATTGAAACAAATGATGGAGGCGTTGTCTCGTCGCTTGTGGCGACCCGAACGGGCTCAGCGGCGCGAGAGAAAGCTTGCGAACATCCGACCCATTCCGCTTCTGCGGGGCATCGGGCGAATTCGCCCATAACGCGCGCGACGTGAATTCTCGTCTCCGAAACAGACAGTCCGGCCCATCGCATCTGGTCCGGATGAGATGATTGTCGGCTTTTCCACTCTACGATTCCCCGAGTCGCGTTGTTAGGTCGCCGTAAAGTAACACCCAAGCTGTGGAAAACTGAGTCGCAATTTGGTTTTGGCCGAAATTTTTTGCCGCGCGAGTCAAGCTCAGTCTGCTCCAGCGCATGCAATTCGTTGCGATGTTGTGGTTTTTGCGTTCAGTTGCTTCGCCGCAAGTCGATGCCTGTCAGCAGCGCCGGACCCCTGCCGCGCGCACGTCGGCCAGTGTCGGATAGCCGTTTACCGCCATCAGCAGGTCGGCCTCTGCGAGGATTGATCGCAGAACCCACGCCGCGCCTGCATCGCCTCCAATCGCGAGGCCATAGGTGTAGGGCCGCCCCACCCCGACCGCCGTCGCGCCCATGGCCAGCGCCTTGACCGCATCGGTGCCTGAACGCACCCCGCTGTCAAACAGGACAGGCGTGTCGCCCGCCGCCTCGACCACATCGGGCAGCAGGTCGATCGTGGCGATCCCGCCATTGGCCTGACGCCCGCCATGGTTCGAGCAATAGATCGCATCCGCGCCGTGGTCCTTGGCCTTGCGCACGTCTTCGGGGTGGCAGATTCCCTTGAGCACGATGGGCAGGTCGGTGACCGACTTGAACCAGTCCATGTCCTCCCAGGTCAGCACCTGGCCGAAGATCGCCGCGAACAGCATGATCGCAGCGCGTGGTTCTTCCTCGGGCGGCTTGTCGAGCAGCGAGCGAAAGACCGGGTCGGTGAAATAGTTCTGCATGACCTTGCCGCGCAGTTGCGGGAAGTTCGACGCGTTCAGGTCGCGCGGACGCCACCCAGTGACCCAGGTGTCGAGCGTCACGACCAGCGCTTTCGCGCCCGAAGCCTCAGCGCGCTTGATAAGGCTCTCGGCCAGTTCGCGGTTGCGCGGGGTGTAAAGCTGAAAGAAGGCGGGGGTGTCGCCACACGCACCGAACACATCCTCCATCGGATCGTTACTCAGCGTCGAAACGCAGAACGGCACCCCGGTCTGCGCCGAAGCGCGCGCTGCGGCCATGTCGCCGTGGCGATCCTGTGTGGCTTCACCGTTGAGCCCGATCGGTGCCATGAAAAGTGGCGTGGGCAGTTTCATCCCGAACAGGTCGATGCCAAGGTCGCGCTCAGCACAGTCGACCATCATTCGAGGGACCATGCCCCAGTGGTGAAAGGCGCTGGCATTGGTGTCCTGCGTGTGTTCGTCGCCGCATCCGCCTGCGACGTAATTGGTCAGCATCGGCCCGAGCGCTTCATGCGCGCGCGCCTCCAAAGTAGCGAAATCGACCGGATAATCGGGCAGGATACCCTGCAGGCCGGCATTGTAGATCTCGTTCTGCATCCCGCCGAAATTGCTCATCGCACGGCTCCTCTCTCTGATCTCTCTTTGCGGAGAGGAAAGACGATGCAGCGAAGCGGGGCAAGCGTTTTCGTGAAAGCTAGCTCACCAGTTTCTGCAACGCGGGGCGCACCTTCAGGAAGCGGCGATAGAGCCACTCCAGTGCGGCGAGCACCGCGCGATTGCGGGCCAGCAGCCCAAGTGGCCTGAGCACCCGGATAGCGCGCCACATCGCAGCAAAGGCCGCTGCGCCGTCCAGCACCTCTCCATCCTCTTCGGCATGGAAGCGGGCGAGCAGT
This sequence comes from uncultured Erythrobacter sp., assembly GCA_947494705.1. Taxonomy (GTDB): domain Bacteria; phylum Pseudomonadota; class Alphaproteobacteria; order Sphingomonadales; family Sphingomonadaceae; genus Erythrobacter. Next base: position 267,403 of record CANLVN010000003.1, on the reverse strand, counting down.
TCACTTCGCTCGACCGGGCAGTCAGCCGGTCCATCCTGGGAGACATCGACGAAGCGGATACGGCCGCCACGGTCGAGCCGCTTCATCGCCGCAATCTCGCGCTGACACAGCGGGCAACCGCCGTCGAACCAGACTTTTACGCGCGTTTCCTTCATGGCCGAAGATACGCGCGCTGCGGTGGGAAAGTTGCGTCCGGGCGAAACTGCCGCGGCCCGATCAGCGTCGGACCGAGGCTTCCATCGTGTCGGCCAGCAATTCGAGTTGGGTCGTGCAGCCGTTGGCGATGAGCGCTTCAGCCAGCGCATCGGGCGCGTCGTAATCTTCGCTCAATGCGACGAATGTCACATTCGCGTTCGATGGCGTCCCATCTTCGCCTGCAGGGCCGCTGATGGTGTACGAACTGCCGCTGGTCAGCGAGAAATTTTCCGGATCGAGCGAGCGCACGGCCTCGGTCTCTACGAATTCGACGTCGAGCGAGGAATTGGTGCTCGCTTCGGTGACGGTGAAGGTCTGGCCTGAAGTCGCGTCGGGCCGCCACAGGCGTACCGAGGCGAGGTCGTAAAGGCACATCGTCCCGCTCGCTGCGACATTGACATACCACAGGTTCGGGCTGCGCACCGGTCCTTCGCCGGTGCCGCGAACGGCCCCGGTGCGAACCCGCCGTGCAGCGTTCTGACGCGTAAGGTTGGAGAAGCGAGCGCGGGTGCGCGTTGCGCCTTCGCCCACGCGGAACGTGCCCGGTCCCTGCATGACCTTGGTGCCGTCATCGGTGAGAACGGTGATCCGGTCGCCCGCGCGTAGAGTGATCGACGAACTGTCGGCCACCTTCTTGCCAACGGGGTAAGTGCCCGACGACGGGCCCGAGGATTTCACCACCACGCCGGCGCTTGCCATGGCGGGTGCTGCGAGAACGGCGCCTGCCAGCGCTAGGGCGCCCATGCGGGCCTTGATTTTATCCGAGAACATATGCTCCCCCATCATTCAGATTGCGAATGCGATTGCTGTAATTTTGTAGCGCTAAATCATCCGGATGGCCAGCAGCCACTTCGTCTACGAGCTTGATTGATAGTTCAGGGTTGGTGTCGGAAACCTGAACAGCTTCTTCGAGTTTGCGCCGATCCTCTTCTGGGAAACCGGGCTTGGGGTGGTAGATGTCGACTGGCCTTGCTCGCCCGCGAAGGACGATGCGACCCATCGGCACCCACCAGTCGGGATTGGACTTCTCGATGAATTCCCGGCTGGCGGAAACGTTCGATTCAAGTGGCTTGTTCGCCGCTTCAAGCCGGGCGGCGGTGTTCATGGAATCGCCGAGCGCAGTGTACTGGATGCGCGTGTCGCCGCCGAAATTGCCGACCACCGCTTCCCCATAATGCAAACCAACGCGGGTCTTGCCGATCTTGGGCAGGCTTGCATCCATCGCTGCGACTTCGGCTCGGAAGTCCTCGCCCGCCTTCCACATGGCATAACCTGCCTTGGCCGCGCGCTCGGCATCGTCGGGCCGCGCGATCGGCGCGCCCCAGAAGGCGACCACTGCATCGCCGACATACTTGTCGATCACGCCGCCATGATCGAGCACCACCTTGCTTAGGAGTTCGAGATAGCGATTGAGCAGCTTGGCGACCATTTCCGGCGGGATCGCATGGCTCATCTTGGTGAAGCCTTCGAGGTCGGAAAACAGCACATAGATTTCGCGCTTCTGCCCGCCGAGTTCGAGCAGTTCGGGCTCGTCGATGATCGCCTCTGCGATGTCGCGCGGGATATACTTGCCCAGCGCCCCCTGGGCGAAGCTGCGCTGCGCCGCCCCTGCCGAACGAGCGGCGGCGGTGACGGCGGTAAAGGCGATGATCCATCCGACCAGCCACCCCACGGCGGGAAGCCCATAGGTGTCGACATCGCTGAAGTGCAGCACGAAGGGTATCCCGACGAACAACACGGCAAGTCCGAACAAAAGCGGCACCAGCTTGCGCGCGGGCCATTCGAGCAAGCCTGCGAATACGGCGGTCGCGATCACCGCTATGGCCATAACCCACATCAGGGCCGACGGCACGGCTGGCAGGCGCTGACCGTCGAGCATCTGCGCGATGATCTCACCATGCACCGACAGCCCCGAAGGCTCGAAGCCGGTCCACGAAGTGAACGGCGTCTCCACCCGGTCATAATCGATGATGTCACCCCCGATCAGGACATATTTACCCCTGATCTGATCGGCGACGAACTCGGCAACCATGGGGTCGAGATCGAGGAACAGCTCGATCGAAAGTGTCTGGAACAGCGGCTCTTCGACGGAAACCTCAACCGTCTCGCCATCGGCGCCGACTTCCTCGAAATCGGCCTTCAGCGCACGCCGGTATTCAATCGCGCCTTCATAGCCTGAAAAAGGTTCATACGGGCCGCCCGCATCGGCCAGCATAGAGCGCCCCAGAAGCGGAGGGAGCTCGGGAACGATAGTCGGCCAGATCCGCGTGCCGCCATATTGCTCATCGAGCCGGATGCTCGCCGGCTTGGAATTGCTGCCCTCGAGCGCGGCCATGAAATCTTCGAGATAGAGCTGTTGCGCATAACCGATGTCATTCGCATTGGTCGCGACATTGGCGTAAGCAACCGAGGTCGGCGTCTCCATGGAACGCAAGGTATCGACGAGCTGCTGATCCTCTGCCTGAGGCTGGTCGAACAAAATATCGATCCCGATCGCCTTGGGCTGCATCTGGTCGAGATTGCGCAGCGCTTCGGCCAGCGCATCGCGCGGCAGGGGCGAACGCTTTTCCAAGTTGATGAGAGCTTCGTCGTCGAACACCACCAGCACGATGCGATCGTCCTGCTCGACGAGGTCCGCTGCGAGCCATGCGCGCATATCGTAAAGCGCGATCTCGGCATCATTGGTCAGCGGCGTCGGCGCATCTTCGGTGCCGGGCAATACCCAACTGAAGCGAGCGATGAAGAGAGCAGCAAGAACCAGCAGAGCGGTGGCCACCAGCTGGACTGTGCCGACCTGCTGTATCGAACGCCACCCGCGAGCAAGCGCCGACCCCCGCTTTGAGGCCTTAGCCCCCTCTTCTGACACGCTCGCCCCCCTTTGCGATGCTTTAGCGCGTAACCTTCACGGCCCCGTCACCGACCACTGCAAAAGCCGACCAATAGAACGGATGCGAGGTATCCGCATCATCCATCAGGTCCAATTGCGAGCGACGTAGGGCATCTGCCGTCTCTGTGTTGCCTTCTTCGAAAAGCCCCGAAATCAACCGCTTGGTCGCGTCGAAATCGTCGGGCACGGGCCAGTGGCTCGCCAGGACCGTACGCCCGCCCGCGCCGACAAAAGCGCGCACAAGCCCGTCGAGAGCGAAGTCACCGCCCGAGGTGATCCCGGCTTCGAGAGTAGCACCCACCGTCGCGCTCCCTGCCGTGTCGCAGGCCGAGAGGATGACGAGGTCGGCATCAAGCCGCAGTCCGAAAATCTCGGCGAAGGTCAGCAGCCCGTCAGAGCTATCGTCGCCGAAAGATGTCAGCAGAGCGGGACGCGGTGGACAGCCTTCCTGCGGCGCGGTGACCAGACCGTGGGTTGCGAAATGCAGGATGCGATATTCGTTCAGGTCATCGCGCGCCTTGATCGCACTGTCGGTGAAGTTACCTGTCGTCAGCACCTCCGTGCGACCAGACTGCGCCCCGCCGAAGCGCTGAGCCGCGTCGTAGAGTTCGTCCGCCTTGATCGGGTTCGACCAGATTCCCTCGGACCACAGGCAGTTTTCTCCGCCCGCCAGCGCCGAACGCGTGCCGTTCGAAACGCCAGGCGTCTCCGAAATCGGCACGTTTTCTCCAAGGCCCAGATAGGACTTGTTCGCAGAACTCGCCGGCGCAGCGCGCACGTCGCGGAATGCGGCGGGCGCGACCGAAGTGCTGATCTGCGAATTGCGGCCAAGCCACGCGACGCCCCGGAAATCGTAGTCATCGCCGTCAGGCTGAGCGAGCTGCTCGTTATACCGCTCAACGCTGTCATCGTCTGTGACAAGCAGATTGATCGGCAGCTTGAGCATCGCGCCATCCGGTTCGAAAACGATGTGGCGATTGCCGGGCAGCCGGTCAGCCACCGGCCCGAACAGGCGCGTATAGAGGTCGCGGGAAGCTTCGAGGTCGAACGGCAGGGTCAGAACCTGTCCACCATCGGCAATCGCGATGGTTTCGCGAATGCCAAAGACCATGTCCTCAAGCTCTTCAGGCGTCGCATCAACACGATAGGCGAGAGCGTCCGCAGGCGTGATGTACATCATGTAGGCGCTGTCATCGAGCGTCACCATCTTCACATAAGCTTCGTCCTCGCGCAGGATTTCCTGCATCCCGGCAAGGTCGAGCGCCCCGCCCGATACCGCACGAAAACGCGGATATTCGGCGAGTTTCTGGAGCACCTCGCTCTGCTGTTCGAGCAGCGATTCGAGACGCGCCTGGCGTTCGGCCAGTGCTTGCGCAGCCTGCGGATTGACCGCAGCCTGTGGTTCCAGCTCCACGACCGAAGCGCGGGTGCGCTGGATCGAACGGCCGAGATTGACCGAGCGGCGGAACAGGGCCGAGGCCTCGTCGCTTCCGCCCGAAAGCTCGCGTGCCAGCACGGCCTGCGTCTGGGCGAGGCCGGGGCGCAGGAGCAACTGGCTGGCGGCGAACATGTCGTTGGCCGCTTCCGCGCTGGCTCCATCGGCGAGCAACAGTGCGAAGTAGTTCGCCATATAGTTGCGCAGCGACGGGGTCGGACGTCCTTCGGCTTCGGATACGATGGTGCGATACAGCTCGATCGCGTCACCCTCGCGCCCGGTGCGCGAATAGAGCCCGGCCAATTGCGCCTGTGCGCTGTAAAGCGCGGGCGAGTCGGGATAGGCTATGGAGAGCAGGTTGATGGCCTGACTGTGTAGCGCTTCTGACTCGGCGGTCTGTCCGGAAAGCTCCGAAAGCTCGGCCAGCTCACCCAGGACTTGCGCGCGAAGCCACACGATCGACGAGATACGCCCCCCGCGCACTTCGGCTAGTGTCGCGTTGGCGCTCGTCAGCCGGGTTGCCGCGGCATTGGTGTCGCCGGACAGGCGCAGTGCCGTGGCACGCAGATATTCTGCCTGCCCGTCGAGCAATTGCGCGCGTTCGAGAGGGGTCAGTCCCTGCGAGATAGACGAATCGGTCATCGACTCGCTTTCCGCTGCAAGACGGCGAGCCATAGCCGGGCCGATCCGCAATTCGCGCAGAGCCGACGTATCGCCAAAGTCGTTCGTGAGCGGGGTGTTCAGTATCTCCATCGCACGCCCGGGCTGCTTCTGGTTCAGCGCGTCGATGGCTTCGTAATTTCGCTGGAGTCGGGCAAGGACCGGGCTCCCGCTCGCGTCGGAGCGCGTCTGTTCGAAACGACGGCGGGCTTCGGTGAAGTTGCCGATGTTCGATTGCAGCAACCCTTCGTTTAGCCGTGCCTCAGTCTCGCTCGTGCCGGTCATCGACTGAGCCGACACAGAGAAGAATTCCGCAGCTTCCGCGAACTCCCCGCTGTTGGCGCGGCGATAGGCTTCGGCCAATGCCTGATCGGCGTTGATGCTCTCGGCCTGCTGGCGCACGAAAGCCATCGTGTCAGTCGTCTGGGTCAACGGAATGTCGACGGTTCCTGGCACGACCTGGTCGGTGGCAAGCGAAGCGACGCCGAGCTCCAGTGCCTTGCCATAAGCGGCAAGCCCGGTTGCGGCATATGTGCGGTTGCCACGTTCCCCGACCAGCAATTCAGTGCGGATAATGCTGCCTTCGCTGGTGCAGATCAGACGCTTGCCGTCGGCGAGGCCAGTGGGCATGTCCGCGCCATCGCGTTCGGTGCACGATGCGCCGGGACCGATGAAGCGTTCGGCGGCCTCATTGGCAAGCTGGCCACGCACCACCCACAAGGTCCCGATCGAAGCCGCTGCATCGCGGCACAGGACATTGTACTTGCGATCGAACAGACCTGCGCCTGCCTCTGGAGCCTGGATCTGCGCCTCACACAGCCCGTTGGAGCCGACGGGGAATGTGTCGCGCAAGGACAAGGAGCGTTGCTGCGCCATCTGCGTCGTGCCGGGCACGGCCCATAGGGCAGTCGCTCCGACAGCCGCAGCTGTGCACAGCGACACGATTGTTTTCAACGGCTTACGGGTCATCTCAGTCACCTTCCACTTCGACGGTGCCGGTCACGCCTTGACCATAGAGCGAGCTATCGCCGCCGCTGGCGACCGGGTCCTCGACATTTTCCTCATCCTCGAGGCTTCCCGCTTCGACCAAGCCGGGGAAGTCGAGACCAAAGTCATTGTCGCTTTCCTGTTCGGTCACTTCGACCTGCTGGACCGTTGCTGTAGCGGCCTCGACGACGGCTGCGGAGGTGATCTGGGCCACTTCCTCTTCGACAATCTCGACTTGCTCTTCGGGCAGCTCATCGAGCGGAGAGCCGCCTTCGCCCGGCGGGTTGGGATCGGGGTCCGGATCGGGATCGGGATCGGGATCGGGATCGGGGTCCGGATCGGGGTTACCTCCTCCGGCGCATTCGCTGATATTGATCAGACAATCGTTGAATTCCGATGTCTCGGTGTAGAGCGTCGATCCGGAGAAGTCGTTGAAATCGACCTCAGCAAAGAAATCCTCGCCTGTGACGAGAGTTTCGGTTTGCGGATCGAACCGCGCGCCATAAGCGAAGACGTCGATTGGATTGTCGCCATCAACATTTACGATGGACAACCCGCCTACCTGCGCAACGGTTATGCCCCCTTGCGCCGTCGTGGTACCGGTGTTGCGCACCAACAACGAATTTCCAACTCCGAGGTTTACCGACCCGGCCACGACATAACCGATTGCGTCATCGCTACCCGGAGCCGCCGTGGAAAGTTGGTCGTTGCGTCCGGCGAATGCGATATCGTCCTGCAATTGAGCGATGGTCGCGCTGTCGGCTACCCAGATATCATTGGCCGTAAGGTTGAGAATACCGGTTGGGATGATGTCTGGGCTGACGATGCCGATGCCGCCCGGCGTCACAATCTCGATACGGTCGGTAACGATGTTGAGGGAATCCGTTGCAGCCGCCTCAACCAGCAGGACTTCGCCTTCCACCCGCACGATCCCGGTCTCTTCCGTGCCGATCGAGATCGAGGAAACACCGTCGTCGAGCGATCCGAAGGCCTGAATGTCTCGCAGGATGATATCGGGGTCGTTGTCACCGTTCCCTTGAAGCACCGTCTGAAGGAACGAGAACGAACCGGCTTCGATCCTGCCTGCTTCCTGCTGGCTAAGCACGTAGCCTTCCCCGGTCGCCTTTGCGGTATCGCTGAGACCGCCGATGATCGCGGGATTTGTTTCTTCGAGTGAGATCAAGGTGACGTCGAATGCCCCGATCACCGCCTCCGCATCGATCAAGATATCACGAGAGGCTAAGCCCAAGGATGCGCCGCCAAAGCTGATGCGATTGTCGTCGTCTCCAAAGATACGGATGGTGCCTGCCGAAGTGATGACGATGTTGGCAGTCGGAGCGAGCGGATCCGGCCCGCCGATCAGACCGAATGCCTGGGTGCGGACCTCGAAGTCGTCCAGTGACTCGATAATCAGGTTCCCCGATACGAGAAAATCTGAATCGTTCGCGAAGATGGACGAGGGCCCTTGCTCTCCAAGACCGAGAGTGTCGCCGACGGCGCTGCCAGTGAAATTTGTAACGCGCAACTCGCCGGAGAGTACATCGACCGAGAACTGACCGGGGTTATTTGCCGGCCCGCTGTTGAAAGCGCCATCTGCATCGACTGACAGATCGATGTTGACGATGTCGACCTGCGGGTTGCCCGCTCCGCCAGTCGTGCCAAGCACCAGTTGGATAGCACCACCGAGCGCGATCGCCAGGTCGCCGCCAGACGCTTCGGATTGGAGCGTCAGAAGGTCGACATCGACAGTCGAGGCGTCATTGAAGGAGACGGAGGCGAACCCGCCGAACACATTGCCCGCGGGAGCACCAGTAAATGTTGATGACGTGCTGGCATTGGTCGAGAAGAGCATCTCGTCGATCGTCAGGTCGGAGTCGTTCGCGTTGAAATTGATATTGCCGCCATCGGCACCGCCGAGCTGGATTTCGCCCCCACCGCCGAGACCTTCGGCCAAGACGTTGAGCGCTCCGGGCGTCGAATTCGCGGCCAAAATTGTGAGCCCGGTGTTCGAAAGATCGACAACGGCAACCCCGCCTTCACCGTCTCCGCCATTGGCAGCGGTGCCGCCGACGCCGGTCGTGTTGATGTTCAGTTCGCCGGCAAAGTCGAGAAACGTATCCGTGACCAGTAAATCGACACGGCCACCGCGGCCACGGCCGCCTGTGCCGGTGTTGGTGTCAGCTGCACCGCCGAAGCCCTGAGACGCGATAATGAGACTGCCACCGGCGACTTCGCTGTTGGCAATTGTTACCGTGGTATCTCCGCCATCGCCATCTCCTCCGATGGAATTGCCGATGCCGCCGCTACCCAAGGCGCTGATGAGAAGGATCGCCTGATCCTGATCATTGGGCAGGATGTTGATCACGCCGTTCGTGACAGTGGCAGTGGCGTCTCCAGTAGCACCGATGCCGCCGATCGATCCGTCACCTCCGGAGGTCTGCGCTGTGATGATCGAACGACCGACGAAATTGACCGTCGAGTCCTCTACCACCAGCGATGCCAAACCACCCGTGCCATTGCCCCCGGTGCCCGATCCTGAACCAAAGCCACCAAAGCCGCCAGCGGTGCCGCCAAAAAGCTCGATGGTGAGTTCGCCGTTATTGCGGACGATAATCTGGCGATCACCGCCATCTCCGTTACCACCCGAAATATCGAGGTTTACGTTGGTACTGCTTCCGCCCGGGGCAAAAACTGAAAACAGGGTGTTGCCGGCAGTGATGGTGCCGTTATCGGCTTCGATTACGCCGAGCCCGCCAACAGCGTCGCCACCTGTACCGCCGTCAATACCCGACCCTCCACCAGCGCCGCGCGCTGTGATACGCATCGCGAGGGTGTCTCCCGTGGGAAGCTCGATCACGCCTCCATTGGCGGCGCTGACGACCGCCTCGCCGCCTGTACCAAGACCGCCGATACCATCAGCGTTGCCCGCACTTCCACCAATCCCGTTCGCGCCAAGCAGCGAGGGTCCTTGGGAAAGCTGCCCGACAGTTGCCGTTGGAAGGGTCTGGATCACAATACTGCTGCCAGCATCGAAGCTGCGGATGTCGGCAAATCCGCCGATCCCTTCACCTGCGACACCCGAGTTTCCAGCGCCGCCCTGTCCGCTTGCGAGAACCTGAGCCGAATTCAGGGTTATCGTGCTGCCCGCCTGCGACTGAATGAATGCTTCGCCGCCGGTGCCGGCTCCGGCTGTACCGAGCCCGCTTGTGATTTCGCCACCGAGGCCGTTGGAATAGACACTCGTAAATCCTTCGGCCAATCCACTGCCCGTGTCGGGGTTAAGCACCGAAATCTCGCTGAAGCCGCCGAAACCGTCCCCGGCGTTCCCTCCGTTCGAAGAGCCGCCGATCCCGTCTGCATTAACGAGGATGTCACCCAATACCTGGGTTGTGCCGCTGTCGAACCGGACGAAGGCGGTACCGCCCTGCCCTGTTGCGCCATCGCCGCCATCGCCAAATCCGCCCTGGCCTGATGCAACGCCAGCAAAATAATCGACGGTCAGGGTGCCACCGGTCGAGGTCCGCATTCCGACGAAGCTGCCTCCCGTGCCGGCGCCGCCGTTGAGTCCTTCTCCCCCGTTGCCCATGGCCTGCGCAATCACCGCTCCGGCCGTGACCGTGCCTGCGGAAGCCTGCCAAAGGGCCAGTAGCCCCTCGCCATCGCCGCCATTGCCGCGTGGGTCGCCGGTGGTGCCGCCAAAGCCGCCATCGCCGCCGAACCCATCCGCATTTAAATTGACCGCGCCGACATCGACAGTGCCGAGCGCCGTTGCCCCCGTTCCGCCGAGCAGAGCTTGTCCAGCCTGCGCCGTGCCACCGCGGCCATTGCCGCCATCGGCGCCGGCCTGTCCGGTGAGCCCGCCATTTCCGCCAGCACCACCTCGCCCATTGGCGATGATCGTGGTCAGGCCACCGATCGACAGGATGCCATTGTCACCTCCCCCGAGGATAAAAGCGCCGTTGTTGAAGTTGGGATCGGCCGGGTTTGTATCGCCAAAGAACCCGCCAAAGCCATCGCCACCCGCCCCGGGAGCGACCGTTTGTTCACCGACGCCGCCATTGCCGCCACTACCGCCAAAGCCGCTGGAATCCACAGTGGCATCGAGACCGATTGTTAGTGTAGCGGTTTCCTGAAGGTTGGCGGTCGCCTGCAAGAAGGAAAGGCCGCCATTCCCAGCGCCGCCATCTCCACCAAAGCCCCCGAACGAGACGGAATCACCGCCTGTGCCGGTTGAGTCCGCTCTGGCGCTGCCGGTCACCGTCATTTCACCGACGCGGATTTCGATTCCGGCGGACCCGGCAAAGGCTTCTCCGCCGCCAACGCCGTTGCCTCCGACCGCATCGGCCTCGGCGAGGAAGTCGCCGCCGATATTCACCGTGCCGCCAAATTCGGTAAAGGCGCGCGCAGCGCCGGCAAGCGCGTCTCCCCCAATATCGGAGAAATTGTCGCCACCGCGTGCGAACGCTTCGAGTCCTAGGTCGCCGTCAATCTGGATGAGACCGGCATCCCGGATATACAGGTTTGCAAATCCGCCCTGGCCCGTACCGCCGGGACTGGAGGAATCGCTATCGCTCCCGATACCGTATGCATCGACAGAGACATCACCGCCAATAGTGATATCGCCAGAGGTGAAAACATTCAGCGATGCAGTGCCCCCGATCCCCGACGAAGCTTCGACAAGGTCCGAGCCCGGGTTGCCGGCACCGCCCGCATCACCAATTGCGAAAATGCCGACATCGCCTGCGATGAGAACGCTTCCGCCGAAGTCCGATGATATCCCGGCATTGCCGGCAGTGAAGACGCCACCAACATCAACGCCATCTGCAAAGAAATTCGTGTTGCCATCTGCGCTTACTTCAGCAGAGCCGTCTATGTTGATGAAGCCCTCGGACCTGATCTGCGCAGAACCGCCAGCGGCGTTGCCATAGATACGGAAATCGGTGTCGAACCCTGCGGTTGCATCAGCGGTAACGCGAACGCTTCCCGAAATATCGATGCTGCCGCTGTCGAACGCTGCCATAGAGGCAAATCCGCCCTGTGCATCAAGTGCACCCTGCGAGTTTGAGCCAAAACCGTGCGAAGACACCAGCACGTCGCCGCTGACTGTAAGAAGCGCATCGCCTTCGGAATTGAGCTGCGCGCTATTTCGCCCCACCAGCAACAAGTTTCCGTCGACACTGTTGTTCGTATTATCGCCATCGATGGACGTCGTATCATTGGCGATCGCCAGCAGGTCGCTCGTCGCATCGAATGAATCGATCAAAATAAAGCCTGAAACATCGGTCAATTCGGAATTCTCCGAAAAGGTCGCACCGATCCCGTCGCTGATCGTTCCGCCGTCGACATCGCGGCCGAACACTTCATAGTTGGCCGACAGGATGATCTCGCCATTGACGATGCCAGCGCTCTGCGCGGGGTCGAAACCGAGATTGCCGGAGAACAACATGCTAATCGGATTGTTTTGAGCCGCAGCAACCGCATAGATCATGTGGTTGTCGCCAACCCCGGTGCTCGACGGGCCGCCGACGAAGCCGTCGATGGTAATCGCACTGCCCACGTTGGTCCCGACGGGAATCTGGATATCGAACAGCCCGTTCGAGATCGTGATGCTTACTGCTTCACCTGCGATGAATGCGGTGGAACCGTTTACAACCGATGTACCCAGCATCTGGATTTGGGCTGCGGTCACCGCGAAGTTGGAGCTTTCCTCAACCGCGAAGATCTGCGCCCCTGGATTGATGACGACGCTGGCGGTCGTCCCTTCAGTGCCGAAGAGGTCGAGTTGGCCCCCGGCGGCAAAACTATCGAAGCTTTGCGGATCGGGATCGAGCGTCGTCAGCAGCAGGTTGCCGACATCGAAGACCGCGTTATCGCCGACGAGGATGCCGGTCGGCGAATAGAACACGACCGTCCCGCCGGGAGTACCCAGTCCCTGTCCGTCGAGAATCTGCGAAATGACCGTCCCGTCGAACACCGTGACGTTACCGTTGGAAGCGGGCAGCACGCGGTTGAGCACCGCGAAACTGGGGTTGCTCGGATCGTTCTGGAAGGTCGCGGTGTTGCCGGTCGGCAGGAAGTCGAGTGCGTTGCCCTGCCCATCTTCATCCGGGGTCCAATCGATGATCGCGGTCGGCGTTGCGACTTCGATGGTTTCCGTCCCGGTTCCGGTGAGGATTCGCGTTGCAGAGCCCGATTGCACCGTCTCGGTTGCCTGAAATGCCTGTGCCTGCGCGCGTTCGGGGGTGGCAGCGAGTGCGATGGCAAGCGCAGCCGCGCCGCAGCCGAGCATGAGGTTCGAGCGGTTCTTGGTCAGCTTGGCCATCTTAGTAACTCCACGGGAAAAGTTTGGCGGTCACGTTGAACATGAACCGCACGTCGCCACGATCAGGGCGCAAGTCGGGCCGTTCGAGCGGAACGGCGACAAAGGCATCGGCCTGGATCATCGAGCCCCAGACCGCGCGAAGGCCGAGGCCCGCCGACCACAGCCGGTCGGGGTTGCCACCGCGCAGGCTCGGGTCCTCGTTCCATGCCCAGGCAACATCGGTGAAAACATAGGGCTGGTACGCCAGTTCGCGCGGACCTTCGGGGGCGAGCGAGCCGTAGCGCGTCTCGAGCGTTACCCCGATCCCGCTATCGCCCAGCACAGCGCCCGGATCATATCCTCGCCCAACCGAGAAACTGCCAGCGGCGAATTCCTCGAAAGCCGGTAGCGGGTCGTTGGAAAACTGCGTCGTCGTGGCCAGCGAAAAGGTCAGCAGCGGATCGGGGCGATATTCCACCCCGAGATCCGCCCGGAACAGCAATGGGTCGGGATCGGCTTCGATCCGGCTCGGCGGCACAGCGCCAGCCCCGACACATGCAGCGGGGGTGGCGCGACAGTCCGGGCTGGCGGAAAACACGTCCAGCCCTTTTCGCAGTTCGGCGGCCCAGCGCGCGCGGAACTTCGGTTCATAGGGAGAATACCCGCCGAAGCGACGAATGCTCGCCATGTCGCTCACGTCGCCTGAAGCGCGCAGGAAGACTGTGCGCACGCGGTCGCGCGAAAGCGGGATGTCGTTGAAAGTCACGTCCTGGTCGACAAGATCGAAACCGCCGTCGAGATAGATCGAGGACGAGCGCGTACGCTTGATCGGATAGGAGGCGAACACGCCCGCCACGACCGTCTCCGATTCAAGATCTACATTGGCCAGATTGAGGTCGGGGCTGGTCTGGCTGACGGTGAATTGCCCGCCGAGGCGAAGGCCTTCCGATCCAACCGCGAAGTCGTGGCCGAACTGGAAAGTCTGCTGTTCGACGAAGTCGAGCGTGGAGTAGACCGAGAACGAGGTGCGGTCGCCCATGCCCGTGAGGTCATAGAGTTCGCCGCGCAAAAGCCCGCCAAAACGCCCGACCGAGCGCGAGGCGAAGTTCTGGAAGTTGATGTCCAACTTACCCCACCGCCGCACGACCGCGATTTCCCCCTGCAGGTCGCCAGGCGCACCGCCAGCCGCCGGTCGTAGCGAGAGGCGCACATCGACACCCGGCAGGTCGTCCGCAAGCAAGAGGTAGCGTTCCGCATCGCGGGTATTGAACACCGGCTGATCGGTCAGTTGCTCGAGATAGGATGCGACCACCCTTTCCGAGGGGCCGGCATCGCCGCGTACGCGCAGGCCAGTCAGTCGCCCGAAGACGACACCGAAGTCGGCCACGCCGTCCGACAGGTTCTGCTCGGGGATTTCAACCGTCGCAAGATAGCCTTCGTCGCGCAGGATCGCGTTGGCCTTGGCTCGGATGTCGCACAGCACCGCCAGCGGCAATTCGCGCCCCAGATAGCCGTCGGACGCTTCGGCCAGCGAGAGCCCCGGAACCGCCTGCAGTCCGCTGAATTCGACACCGCTCAGTGTCAGCGTGATATCGGCATATTCGGCGCGGTCGAGCACGCAGGGCGTGCGCTCAAGATCGCCATCGATGGTAAGCGTGACGCTGCGATCCTCGACGACCTGTTCGGGCGGGGTAAGCTGGTCGCGGGTCGGGGGTGTGAATTGCGGTGGATTGGTCGTCTGGGCCTGAGCCGCTGTACCCAAAGCCGTGCCGAAGCCGAAGACCACCGCTGCCGTACCAAGCAACGTGGCGCGCAATGCCGAAGGCGCGGCACCCTTGCGCGAAACGCAATTCGAGAACTGTTCAAACTTAGCCAACATTGCCCCCCAAATCGTCGCAGCTCTCCGACGACGTGCGCCGAAAAGCCTGTCTGCGACCTTTAATGTGCCGAGAAACAGGCCCTTGGGAATGCCCGCAGCCTGTTTTCTCTAACAACCCCTTGCTGGCGGTGTGATACGCTTTCCCCGTTTGAAAACAAGCCCAAGGGCGGGCTTTCGCCACAGCCTTCGGCAGATTGTCGCATTTGAACAAGTGACTCAGCCAGTCGGGTGCCTGATCGCCGAATTCGACCGGTGGCTGCCACTGCCTCCTCCCATCGGAGTAAGGAAAAAATCACCAATGCGTGCTCATGTTGTCCCGGGCGCAACCGGAGAAGTTGAATTCATGGACAATATCGCGCGATATGCTCCGATCCTCGGAGCGTTCAATTTGGCGAGCGGTACCTCCCCGTCACCGCGGGGTTTTCCGGCTGCAATTGGCAATCTGGAAAAGCCGCGCTATGCCTTCTCCATGGCCGATAGCGATCTTGGCTGGACACAGGAGCGGCGCGGTACCGCGCTGGTCCTTGCGCCCTCTGGCAGGGTTGACGAATCCACCGCCGACGCGTTCCGCGAACGACTTGTCGAGGCCGTGGAAACGGGGCCGGACCTCGCGATTATCGACCTCTCGGGTATCGAATATATGTCGTCGCGCGGCCTGCGCGCGCTGACTCTGGCGCAGAGGGCGGGCCAGCCTCACGGCACCACGATCATACTCGCCCGACCGGGCGAAGCCATGCGCGAAATCCTCGCCATCAGCCGCTACGACATGGTGTTCAAGGTCACCGATACGATCGAGGACGCGACAGCCAACTAGGGAAGCTTAAGGGGGAGGTATGCAGATCCGGTTTTGGGGAACGCGCGGATCTTTGCCGGTCGCGCAGAAAGCCACGACGATAGCGGACAAGATCGCCGAGGCATTGCTTGCAGCAGATGGCAAGCGCTTCACCGACAAACAGGCCGCGCTCGACTTCGCGCATGACCAACTGCCCTTCTCGGTAGGACAAACCTATGGCGGAGCGAGTTCGTGTGTCGAGGTGGATACCGGCGGCGGCGCGTTCGTCGTGTGCGACATGGGATCGGGCCTGCGCGAATTCGGGCTCGACAGCCTGAAGCGCCTCTCCGACGGGACCCGCGCAAAGGAGTGGCACTTCTTCCTGTCGCACCTGCACTGGGATCACATCATGGGCTTCCCGTTCTTCGTCCCCGCCTTCGTCGATGGTGCGAAAGTCGTGATCCATGCTGGCCATTCCGATGCAGAACAGGCGCTGCGCCGCCAGCAGGAGGAGATCTCCTTCCCCGTCCCCTTCGACTGGCTGAAGGCCGATATCGAGTTTCGCACTCTCACACCGGGCGAGAATTACGAGATCGGCGAACTCTCGGTCGCAATGATCGAGCAGGAGCACAGCCACGCCAGCTATGGCTTCCGCTTCACCGACGCGAACGGGACAAGCGCAGTCTATTCGACCGACGCCGAATACAAGATCGACCGAATGGAAGACGAAGGCGCGATGGTCGATTTCATCGAAGGGGCGGACCTGGTGATCGCGGACACGATGTATTCGCTCGCCGACAGCGTCTCGATGAAGGAGGATTGGGGACATTCCTCCAACATCGTCGCAGTCGACCTTTGCCGGGAAGCGGGCGCGAAGAGGCTCGCCCTATTCCACCACGAACCGACCTACACCGATGCAGATATCGAGCGGATGCACAAAGAGACAATCCGCTACGAGGAACTGACGCGCAGCGGCGATGCCCTCCAAGTTCTCTGCTCCTATGACGGGCTCTGTGTCGAACTCTGAGATTGCCGGGGCGGTGGGTTCGGACCGCAACCGCCTTGCCATCGGCGCGGTGCTGATCGGGGCGCTGGCCGGAATGATTGTGGTGCTGCTGGCCGGTCAAGCGATGCAGCGCGCGGTTTTCGACACCTGGCAACGCCTCGCCCCACGCGACGTGGGCGCCGACAACGTCGCGGTGGTGCTGATCGACGACGCCAGCGTCGAGGCGGAAGGGTCGTGGCCCTGGCCGCGCTACCTCGTCGCGCGGCTGATCGAGACGATCGGAGAGGCCCGGCCCGCCGCGATCGGGGTCGACATCTACTTCACCGAACCCGATCCACTGCGTCCCGAAGCCTTTGCCGGCCTCTATCTCGAAGAGGAGCTGAACGCCGAAGCCCGCGCGCAGGTGATGGCTCTGCCCAATTTCGACCTTGTGCTGGCCGACGTGATCTCGCGGCACCCGGTCGTGTTGGCACGCTTTGCCGATGATGCGGGGCAATATGCGGGCGACGAGCTGTTCTACAATTCGACGGTCGAAGGCGAAGCGCCTGACGGTGCGATGCGCGCGCAGGCGATGGTCGCGAGCACATTCGATATTGATGGTGCGGCGCTGAGCCATGCCATGGTCAACGGCCCGCCCGATAGCGATGGCGTAGTGCGGCGGGTGCCCTTGGCCGTCGGGGTCGGCGAGATGCAGGCGCCTGGCTTTGCACTGGAGCTGGCGCGCGTGGCGTCGGGCGCGGAAGTATTGCGCTGGGACGGCCAATCGATGCGCGTGGACGGGCGCGCGGTTCCCGCAGATCGAAGCGGAGCGATGGCTTTGCACATGGGCACCTTCCCGCCCGAACAGGTCTATTCCGCCTCCGCCGTCGCTCGCGGCGCTGTCGATCCGGCGGCGTTTGCGGGCAAGGTGGTTTTGGTCGGCGTCGGCGCGACCGGCACATTCGACATCGTCGCGACCCCGCTTGCCAGCGAGGCCTATGGCGTGCTGGTGCAGGCGCAGGCGGTCGACGCGATCCTCGAGAGCGGATGGCTGGCGCGACCCACATGGGCGGTTTGGGCAGAGTGGAGCCTTGCCGCACTCCTTGTCCTGTTGATCCTCGCCGCTGCGCGCCTGCGGCAAAAAGGCTTGCTGATCGCGGCGCTGGCGATCGCGCTGGCTCTACCGTTCGCCTCGTTCGCCTCGTTCGCCGCCTTTTCCGGGGGTGGGCTGTTGCTCAGCCCGGTCGCGCCGCTCCTCGTTGCCGGTTTCGCGGCGCTCGCTTTCGGTGTCGCCCGCTTTGTCACCGCACGCGCGCAGCTGGTCGAGGAACGGGTCGCGGCCTCGCAGACCAAGGGCGAACTCGAAGCCGCCCGGCGCATCCAGATGAGCATGGTTCCCAGCAACGCCGCCCTCGCCCGACTTGACCCGCGCGCCCAAATCGGAGCGGTTCTGGAACCGGCGAAGTCGGTGGGCGGCGACTTCTTCGATGCGGTCAGGATCGGCGAAGACGAACTGCTTTTCCTCGTCGGTGACGTGACCGGCAAGGGCGTGCCCGCCGCGCTTTTCATGGCGCTTTCCAAGACGCTGTCGAAGAGCAATCTGGCCCGCGCCAAGGACGGGCTGGAAGAGGCAGTCTGCGCCCTAAATCGCGAATTGATGGAGGAGGCCGACGAGGAAATGGGGCTGACCATGCTGGCAGGCGTCATCGACTGCACGAGCGGGGCGGTGCAGATGGTCAATGCGGGCCACGAGAACCCCTTGCTGGTACGCACCGACGGTTCGGTCGAAACCGTCGCGATGCGCGGTGGACCGCCTTTTTGCGTGATTGACTTTCCCTATGAAGCCGAAGCCCTGTCCCTTGGAGTGGGTGAGACGCTGGTCATCATCACCGATGGCGCGACCGAGGCAGCCAATCCTTCCAATGCGCTGTTCGGGGTGGAGGGCGTGACGCGCGCGTTAGTCAATGCCGAGAACGGGACAGCGCCGGAGAGCGCCGCGCATCTGGCCCAACAGGTGCGTTTGTTCGAAGGCAGCAGCGACCCCAGCGACGACCTGACGATCCTTGCGCTCCGTTATCTTGGTTGAGTGGCCGGTCCGTGTCAGCGGATGACGATATCCACGCGGCGGTATTTCTGGCTGCGCATCCCGTCACCCAGTTCGGCCTGCGCGGCATATTCGCCCATGCCGACGACGTCGTCCGGTTCGACCTCGATCCCCGCCGCTCGAAGCTGGGCGGCGACCTCTGCGGCGCGACGACGCGAGAGAGTGAGGTTTTCTTCTTCGCTACCAAAGCTGTCGGCATAGGCGCGGATCACGAATTGGCGACCGGGCCGCTCGCCGCGGGCCTCGTCCTCGGCAATCCATTGTTGGAGCGCAGCAATCTGCGCATCCGTCAGGCGAAACTCGGATGTCGGGAATTCCACCGAGCGCGCGGCTTCGGCGCGCGGCAGGTCGGCGATCAGCGCAGCATAGGCAGGATCGGTCTCGCCAAGCTGGCGTATGCGGGGCGTTCCGCCGGACAATCGCGCTTGCTGGTTCGCCGTGTCGAGCACCGTTTCCGAGCCATCCTCGCCCAGCACTGCCACCGCGCCGACACCGCGATCCTGCGCCGCTGGCAGCAAGGTCACGCGTTCACCGCCCGCGCAACCCGCGATGAGGAGCGCTCCGGCGAGCGCGAATGCTGCGCGCATCACTCGCTCACTTCGACGACGAAGGTCGTTCCTCGCACGCCCAGTGTGGAGGTCGGCGTTCGCACCTTCATCCGGTCGCGGCCCGAGCGCGTGATATTGCCCGAATCCACGCCCAGCGAACCACGATTGACGGTCGTCATGGAAGAACCGGTGCGGCGTGCCCGGTCATACTTGTACTCATCGAGCGTTACGCGGCTGCCCGGCCCAACGGCCATACGCGTGTTGTCGACGAAAGTGATACCGACGCGCGCACGCGATCCGGTCGAAATGACGTCACCTTCTTCCAGCTTCAGGCCCGGTCGTGCCGAAATAGCGCGGCCATCGCGGATCACCTCGACCCCCGCCGTCACGTTCTTGATACGGCCGATCTCGGCCCAAACGGGCTGCGCCGCGAGACATGCGGTCGCAGCCAGAAGAATGCTCAGTTTTCGCATATTTCCTCCCCAGTGCGCAGATGTGTTAGCATAAAATCATGCATCAAGGGAGACGATTTTCGGCCTTCGTGGCCAAAGGACGCGATCCGCATCCCGTCATCTTGGCGGCGCTGCAATTTGCGCACGCCTTCCTCGCTCAATGCAGCTTGGATGAGCGCGCACGCTTCAAACTGGCAGTGGTGGTCGAAGAACTTGTTTCCAATGCCCTCCGGCATGGCGGACAGGACCGTGACGTCGACGTAGCGCTCGATCTTGAGGACATGGGTTCTCGGGTGCTGATCCTCCTCGAAGACAGCGGCGAGCCGTTCGATCCCACAGATCCGCTCCCCCGCGTTCGCCCTTCCCCCACCAACGGAGGCGGGATCGGTCTTGCCATCGTGCAGGCTTGGGGGGCGGACATGGCCTATGAGCGGCGCGAGGGCCGCAACTGGCTCAAGCTGGTCATCCGATAGCAAGCGGATAACCCGGTAAGGGCACTGTACTTAACGGTTTCGAGAGCATTGTTAGCTATGTCAGCCTGCGCGAACCGGCGGGTTTTCCGCTGGAGCGCGGATGGCGTGCGTCCCCGGCGCGCCGCGATCAGGCGACGTAAGGATGGATGAAACCGGAACTCCAGGAACGGCCTGCCTTGTAGGCCATACCGGCTTTGTCGGCAGTGCGCTGTTGCGCCAATCCCGTTTCGATGCCTGCTTCAACTCGTCCAATATAGCCGAGATCGCGGGTGGTCGCTTCGACACTCTTGTCTGCGCCGCTGCACCCGGTTCGATGTTCGAGGCCAACCGGCGCCCTGCGGATGACCGCGCAAAGGTTCACGCATTGATGGAGCGATTGGCGGATGTCGAGGTCGACCGCTTCATCCTCATCTCCTCGATCGCGGTGCTGGCAGATTTTGCCGGCGGCGAGGATGAGGGCACACAGGCGTTCCAGACCGAGCTAGCATATGGCCGCCATCGCCGCGAACTCGAAGCGTTCGTGGAGGACCGTTTCCCAAGCCACCTGATCGTGCGCCTGCCCGCCCTCTTCGGCGAAGGGCTGCGCAAGAACTTCGTGTTCGACCTGCTCAATCCGGTGCCCACGATGCTTACGCCCGAGCTTCTGGACCGCTGGACCGATGAGCTTGGCGGATCGCTGGCTGCTACACTGCGCGGGCTTTACGGACCCAATCCAGACAATGGCATGGTGGTGCTCGACCGAGCGGCGCTTGCCGTGAATGCACACAAGCGCACGCTGGAACAGTCTGCCATCGCACTCGGATATTCGGCGACGCGGTTCCACAATCGCGAGACGACCTATCAATATTACGGGATCGAGCGACTTTGGGCCGATATCGGGATCGCGCTAGGAGCGGGCCTGTCGCACATCCATCTCGTCAACGAACCGCTGCCCGCCGCGCGCATCCATGAGCGTTTGACCGGGCGTGCGATGACCGAGACTGGCGCGCGACCTCACCACGAGGACATGCATACGCGCCATGCCGATTTGTGGGGCACAAATGGCCCCTACATCGCGGATGCCGAGACGACGCTCGACAGGTTGGAAGCTTTCTTCGCACGACAGAAGGCGCCCGCATGATACCGAGTGCCTCCAACATTGCATGGCTGCCTGATGAGCGGCTGGAAGCATACGGCGTGCTCGAAAGCGCCGGCTTCACCGGGCTCGAGATCGCGCCGGGCCTGTTCTTTCACGAGGCCGATGATCCCTTCGTCCCCGACGCCGCAAGCGCACGCCGCGCCCTGGACGAGGCGCAGGCCTCGGGCCTGTCGCTGGTGTCGATGCAATCGCTGCTATTCGGCGTTTCGGGTGCCGCCCTGTTCGAAGGACCTGAGCCGCGCGCCGCCTTTGAGAGGGGCATGGTCCGCGCCATCCAGCTCGCAGGCCGCTTCGGCATTCCCAACTGCGTTTTCGGCTCACCAGCCCAGCGCCGCGTGCCGGACGACATGGCAATGGAAGTCGCCATCGAACAAGCCGCCGAGGTGTTCGAAAGGCTGGGCAATATCGCTCAGCACGAAGGCACCGCCATAGCTATCGAAGCCAATCCAGCGGCTTACGGCACGAACTTCCTGACCAATCTGAGTGACGCCCTCGCCTTCGTCGAACGCGTCGACCATCCCGCGATCGTCGCCATCCTCGACATGGGCGCGATGCATATGAATGGCGAATTCGACCGAGTGCCGGGGCGCATCGATGGCCTGATGCCGCGCCTCAACCACGTCCATATCAGCGAGCCGCAATTGGCCCCTGCTCCCGGCCCGGATACCGACCTTGCCCCGGTGCTCGGCGCGCTCGAAGCGGCAGATTATGCAAAAGCCATCTCTATCGAGATGAAACGGCCCGAGGGAGGTATCGGCGAATTCGAAGCTGCCGTCACACGCCTGCGCGCTGGGTTGGAGTGGAGGGAGGCTGCCCATGCGTGAGCCGAAACCCGACCAGTTTCAGAACCCGCGCGAAGATGTTGTCCTATCGGTCTGTTTTTCCGACCTGACCGCGAGCGAGGCGACCTTTCGCACTATTCAAGAACTCGCGCAGCAACTCGACGCGATCTACCGTTTTCGGGAGATCGTGCTGGTGGTCGAAGACGTGGAGCGCGAGGCTTTCCTGCCGCTGGTCGAACAGGTGCGCGACCTGCGCCTGTTCGTCGTGCGGCGCGGTACCGAATATTACGAGCGGCGTGTCATCGCCGCCGAGGAAGCGATCGGCGACCTCGTCCTGATCGGCAATGTCGAAGAGATCGAACACATGGACGTTCTCGCCTTCCTCGATCAGACCGAGCAATCGGGCGCGATCACGCTGGCCAACGAACAGGCGCGGCGGCCTATCAAGCGCGCGCTCGCCACCCCTTTCGTCGTGCTTGGCCGGCTTGCCGGGTTCAAAGTCGATCCCAGCGATTTCCAGACCATCGCCATGCCGCGCACGATGCTCAACCACCTTCTTGCGCATGACGAGCCACGCCTCGCGCTGCGGTTTCCCCCGCGAGACCCGCGCCTGCCCTCGGAGACATTCGTCGCGGTTAGCAAGGTGCCGGGACGCAGCGCCTTTGCCAGCGGCGCATTCGGCCATCTCTCTCGCCGCGTGCAGCTGTTCCAGACCATGCTGGTCTATCTCGCGCCCGCGATCCTCTCGATCGTCGCCTTTTCCTCCACCCTGCTGACGCTGCTTGGCCTTGCCTATGCTGCCTATGTCGTGGGAGCGGTCATGGTGATCGATACGCTCGCGCCCGGTTGGCTGACCACCTCGGTCATGCTGTCGGTCAGCGCTGTGTTCATGGGCGTCTCCACGCTCGGCCTCAGTCTTGCCCTCCAACACCTCCTCAAACAGCACGCGAAGGATCGGCTGGAGCGCGTGTCCGAAGAGGTCAACCGCATCGACCTGTTCGGCAAGGTCTCCGATGACCTTAACGTCGAACTCGACCGCGAGCCGGCTTCTCTGTCACGCGATGAAGGCTGATGGCGAGTGCGAGTGAACACGAGTGCGACTATGTCGTGATCGGTGGCGGTTTTTATGGCTGCTGCCTTGCGCTCTACCTGCGGTCGATCTCCCGCCGGGTCGTGCTGGTCGAGGCCGCCGACCGGCTGATGACGCGCGCCTCTCGGGTCAATCAGGCGCGGGTGCATACCGGCTTTCACTATCCACGCTCGGCAATCACGGCGGTGAAGTCGATGCTGCTCCACCAGCGGTTCTGCAAGGATTTTCCCGAGGCCATCGTCGATGATTTCGAGATGGTCTATGCCATCGCGCGCCGCCGTTCAAAGGTGACGGCAAAGAAGTTCCATCGCATGTTCCGCGACATGGGTTCGCCTATCAGGCCCGCCCCGCCCAGCCAAAGGGCGCTGTTCGACGACGACATGATCGAGGAAGTCTTCTCGTGTCACGAAGTCGCCTTCGACCATTCGGTGCTCGCGCGCCTGATGGCCGAAAGACTGGATGCGGCAGGAGTCGATCTGCGGCTTTCCACAAATCTTACAGCGCTTGCCGAAACCGGGCACGGGATCGTCGTCGGACTGTCGGACGGCAGCGAGGTCGCCGCGCGCTATGCCTTCAACATCACCTATTCGCAGATCAATTCGGTGCTCGCGAAACTCGATCTGCCACCAGCCAGCCTGAAGCACGAGATCGCCGAACTCGCGATGGTCGAACCGCCGCCCGAACTTGCGAAACTGGGTGTGACCGTGATGGACGGGCCGTTCTTTTCCTGCATGCCCTACCCCGCTGAGGGTCTCCATTCGCTGACCCATGTCCGATATACGCCGCATGAAAGCTGGATCGACGATGCGCGCCATGCGGAGGGGCGCTCCGATCCCTACGCCCGCTTCGCCGCGAGCGAACCCCAGACGCGATACGCCTTCATGCTGCGCGATGCGCAGCGATATATGCCCGGCATCGGTGCGGCGCGATATCGCAAGTCGTTCTTCGATGTGAAAACGGTGCTGATCAAGAACGAGGCCGATGACGGGCGTCCGATCCTCTATCACCAGAAGCCCGCGACGAGCCGCGTCATCTCGATCCTCGGCGGCAAGATAGACAATATCTACGACCTGTTCGAAGCGGTGAAAGACACCGCGCCCGAATTCGCCAACCTCAAGCCTAACCACTTGCTCGGCCGCGAATATGCCTGAGACAATGCGCGCTCCATCCTGGGTGGGTCCAGCGGCGATCATGGCCCTGTGCGCAGCGCTGCTCTGCCTGCGCGGCTCGGCGCTGCTCTACGACCACAGCCTGCATTCGATCGACGGCGCGATGCAGACGTGGTTCGCGCTGAGCCACTTTGCGCAAGGCGAGCAACTGGGCCACGCCTTTCAGTCCTATCTCGGCGTGACGATGATCCTCGCGCTGTTGCCTGTCTTCTGGGCGATGGGTGAGACGCTCTACGCCTCAACCTTTGCCGCCTATGTCGCGGTATTCGCAGGAGCTTTCGGGAGCGCCTATGCGATTGCGTGGATGATCAGCTGGGTGCAGCCGGGGGCGCGCTGGATGGTCGCCGTGGGCCTTGTATTCGTGTTCTACCTCTTCGGATCGCTGGTAGCCGACGGGATCGGGCTGCGCTATCCGCTGTCCTTCGACCCGGGCGTGTCGCTGAGGCCGGTTCGCGGTGCGTTGGTGTTTGCCGTGATGCCGGTCTTCGTGATCGCTTTGCGCGCAATATTGCGTGGCAAGAGCGTGGTGCCAGCGATCGCTCTGGGCGGTGTCACAGGGCTGGGACTGCTCTGGTCGAACGACGCAGGCATACCGCTGGTCATCGCAGTTGTGATCGCGCTCACTCTTGCTCTCTTTCGCAATTTAACAAGGCTCGCAAAGGCCCTCGCGTTCTTCACGATTGGAACTGCAGCGAGCGCCGTTGCCGTGATCCTTCTGGTCACGCACGGAGAGCCCGGCGGCTGGCTGCGCTACAATTTCGTCGACGTGGCGGGGGATCAATTTTGGTACTTCGCGCCGTGGGATCGCGCGACGCGTATCCTTGGCCCGCTCGATCTGACTCAGGTTGTGACGCGCGGCGATCCGGTGACGACCGTCAGCCTCCTGGTGCTACTGTTCTGTCTCGTTGTAGCCTCGTTCAAGCTCGTTAGAGGCCGCGGCTCGCCCGTTCGGCTTGCCGCCTTTGCGATGGTCGGCGCGAGCACCGTGGGAACCAGCCTCATCCCGCAGATCGGCGGGCATGTCGACGGCAGCTATAACGCGATCACCTTCATGCTCGGCCTCGCTGCACCGCTGGTGGTTTTTCCGCGTCTCGCCTTCCGTTTCGCGCGCCGTCCAGTGCGGTTCCTCGGCCCGAAAGGCGCGGTTGCGGCCACTGTCCTCGCTGCGCTTGCTCTGATCGGAGCCGAAGGTGCGCGCGCCTTCGACGTCGTAAGCGGTACCGAACGCACGTATTTTGCCCGCAATCTCGGCTTTTACGTGACGCCCGAGGTGGGAGCGGATTTGCAGGCCATGGAGCGGTTGGCTCGCGATCTGGAGGGGCGAGGCGTTCCGGCGGACCGGCAACTTCTCTCGGTCTACACCTCGGTCCTCGACATCGCGGCGGGAAGCGACAACGCCTCGCCGGTAGGTTCGTTGATCCATGCGCTGGGCGCCCGCAATCGCGAGCAATTCACCGCGCTGGTGGAGGATCGGCAGGTCGCCGCTGTCACCACCATCGCTCCCGATTACAGCGGCTGGGAAGGCTGGAACCTGCGCGCCAACTGGCCCTTCTTCGAAGCCTTGCGCAACAATTACCATCCGATTGCGCGCAGCGACCAGCAGGTGCTTTGGGTCACGGGCGACGGCGAGTTGTCGAGGTTCGAAGTCGAGTGCGAGGTCTCGCAACCCGCAAGCGACAGGCTGCAAATCAGGCTCACTGCACCGCGACCGGGGCTCGCATCGGTCCGGCTTGATCGGAGCGGCAAATTCGCCATCGGCCGCACCGCAATGCTGACCGTGACCGAGGATTCCCCCTTCACCCGCCGCGCAGGCGATCCAGCCTGGACCGATTTTCCGCGCTACGGCGTGCCCAACGCGCCAACCGTCCGGATCTTGGCACCGGTCGAAAAGGGGAGCGAGAGCTGGCTCACATTGGCGATGGTCGACGGATCGGATGCAGGCTCTGCAAGATGCTCTGCTCTGGGGCACGAACCCATCGACTTCGACCACCTGCCCACGCTTCCCGAAGGCATCGACGCGTATCTCGAAAGTTTGCGGTCATGAGCGAGTTGATGCGCTTCTTTGCGGTGACGGTCGTAGGCGTCCTCATCGACATCGCGCTCGCCTATGCGCTCGCAGCATATTTCGGCATGCCGCTTTGGCTTGCTGCAAGCATCGGCTTCGTGACGGCGGCGAGCTTCAACTATGTCGCTCACCAATTGTGGAGCTTTCGCAATGGCCCGCGCCAACTCTCCGCCGACCGAGCGTTCAAGTATGCTGGAGCCGCTCTGGCCACCTTGGTCGCGCGAATTGCGGTCGTCGCGCTGCTTGAGACGCTGTGGGGCGGTGAGCCAGCGCTGTTGATCCTGATCCTCGGGGCGGGTGTCTCTTTCTTCGTCAATTTCACCTTGAGCAAGTTCGTGGTCTTCGCAGACCGGACACGGGAGGCGTCATGAACCGCTGGCCGGAAGACTGGGACGTGCCCGCTCATGAAGTCGCTCTTTACAGTGAAAAGCGCTCTCGCCACGCGCTTGTCATCCCCGTCATCAACGAAGGGGAGCGCCTTCGCGGCCAGTTACTGCGCATCATGGCCGCCGACCTGCCCGTCGATGTTATCGTCGCTGATGGCGGATCGACCGATGGCTCGCTCGAGCCCGATTTCATCCAGACCGCCAATGTCCGCGCCGTGCTCACCAAGACCGGGCCGGGCAAGCTCTCCGCACAGCTGCGCATGGCATATGCGTGGTGTCTGGCCGAAGGCTATGAAGGCTTGGTCACCATAGACGGCAATGGCAAAGACGGGGTCGAAGCGGTGGCCGACATGGTCGCAAAGCTCGAGGATGGCTGCGACTATGTCCAGGGCTCGCGCTATCTGCCCGGCGGTGAGGCGGAGAACACCCCGCTTGAACGGACCATTGCCAACCGCCTGATTCATGCGCCCTTACTGAGCCTTGCCGGACATCAATGGTTTACCGACACGACCAATGGGTTTCGCGGCTACTCGGCGCGCTACCTGACTCATCCCGACGTCAGGCCGTTTCGCGACGAGTTCCGGGTCTATGGCCTGCTGTTCTACCTGACGGTACGCGCGGGCCAGCTGGGTTTGAAGGTCGGCCACGTTCCGGTCCAACGCCGCTACCCTGAGGATGGCAAGGTCCCGACCAAGATTGGCGGTTTCGCATCGAAGATGGCGCTGCTGGGCGAGACGGTCCATGCGGCAACCGGTGGATACACTCCGGATGAGGCCGCCCGCAAAGCTGCATCGCCCTTTTGGGCCAGCGTGATCGCCGCGCTCGTGGCGCTACCCTTGCTGATCGCCGTGTGGGTCATGCCGCCCTACACGCCGGATTCCTGGGCGTTCTACGAGCTTTCCAAGACCGTATTCGGCGACTTCTACCGGTTCTCGCATTTCCGCAGTTACGCCGACACCTCGCCCTATTCGAGCGCTTTCCCGCCCCTTTACCCGACGCTGATAGCTTTGGTCGACGGTATGTTCGGAACGGGCGCGCGAACGGGCCTGTATATTGCCTTTGCTTCTTTCATCGCATTTGCAGGCCTTTCCGAAACAATCGGGCGGCGCGTGACCAAAGCAGCCGGTGTCGGATTGGCCGCTGCGCTGCTCTTGTTGCTTGGCCCGAAGATGCTGCTGGTCGAGCTTCAGGCGGGACGCACCATCCCCCTGCAATTGTGCTTCTATGCGCTGATAATACTGGGCCTGTTCGCCCGCGAGCGGATCACCGTTGTTGGAGCATTTGGGATCGGAATTGCGGCAGGGCTTGCTGTGCTCAACCGTTTCGATGCGCTACCTTTGCCGCTCCTAGCAGCAATGGGCGCTGCGTGGGTATCAGCCAAACCTATGCGCGCTGCGCAGGTAATGGCGGGATCGGTGATCGCGGTCTTGCCGTGGATCGCCTATTCCTGGACGACTTTCGGCACGGTGTTTGCCAGCGATAATTCCGGGGTGCTCACCGCGCTCGATCCAAGCGCATTTGTCACGGACTGGTGGCCCGAACCACAGCCCGGCATGACTGACGATCCAGTCTCATGGTTGGGCAAGGTGCTAGGAAATATTGGACAGTTCGCCTGGACCGCAGCGGCGCTGGCTATCAGCCTCATGGGGCTCGCCTTTGCTGGGGCGGTGGCGGTCCTGGGCGGGTTGCAATATCTGGCATCAGGCAGGCCGGATGCGAATTCGCCGGCGATCCTGCGGAGCAGCAAACTCCATCTCCTTCTAGGCGCAAGTATTGCGTGCGCAATCATGCTGGGGCCGCAGATTGCGACCGGATATCTCGAATACCGGTATTTCAGCGCGCCTGCATGGACGGTCATCCTGCTGGCCCTGAGTGCATTGGTGCTGCGCGGAACGACAACCGCGCAGCGCGCGATCTTCGCCCGGATTGCCTGCATCATCGTGCTGGCCATCGCCGTCGCATTCTCGGCCATCACCCTGATGAGCGCCTCCGCGAAAGGCGATCTCGATACGCCCAATTTTGCGGAATTCGACGAGCCTGCCGATATTGCGCAACTGAAAGCCTGCGTCGGCGAGGACAGCGCAGCCCGCATCCTCGTCATCGGCGACGACAATTTCGCCGCTCGAGCCGGAGCATTGGGCGGTATCGCGACGATGATGGAGCCGCGCAACATGGCACAAGGTAGGCTCGCCGAAGAGGAAGTGCGCGACTTTCTGAGGCAATGGAATGTGTCCCACATCCTCTTGCTCGACCCTGGACGGGACGACTTCGTAGCGCAAATACCCACAGCAATGCCGCCACCTGGTTGTCCGCTCGAACTATTCTCGATCACGCCCCGGCCCGGCTGAACCCGCTTGTGATTCAGGACCCGGCGCGTGTATCGAACGCCATGCGCTTGCGTCACATCGAAGTATTCTATCACGTCTACAGGGAAGGCTCGATCAGTGCGGCCGCCCGCATCCTGTTCGTTTCGCAACCGTCGGTCAGCAAGGTCCTGCGCCACGCCGAGGACCAGCTTGGCTTTGCGCTGTTCGATCGGCGCAAGGGACGACTCTATCCGACCGATGCGGCGAGTGAGCTGTTCCGCGAAGTCAGCGATATTTACGAACGGGTCGCCGTACTGGACCGCACGGCGGCCAATATCCGGACCCGCAAGGGCGGTCACCTGAGAATTGGCGTACTGCCATCACTGGGCTTTGCCGTCGTTCCGCCCATGGTTGCGGCGATGCGCGAAGCCGATCCGCTCCTCAGCTTCGATCTCACAACGCTACACAGCGACGAGGTGACACCGGGCCTGGTCGAAAAGCGGTTGGACCTGTGCATCGGGTTCGACGACGAGTTCGATCCGCGCATTCGCGCGCGCACGATCAACGCCGTCGGTCTTTCGCTTCTGGCACGGCGCGGTGAGTTTCCCGAAAATGTAGACACAGTCTCGCCAAAGGTTCTGGACGGGCGGGAGATGATCGGGCTGCGCGACAGCGGACCCGTAGCCGATCGGCTCGAACAATATCTCGAGCAGGCGGAAGTTCGTCCTTCGGTCGCGATCACCGCGCAGACCTATTATGTCGCCGCCGAATTGGTGAAACTTGGCGCAGGAGTGGCGATCGTCGACGGTTTCACGGCTAAGCGTTTTACAGGAACAGACCTGGTTGCCTTCAAGCTCGAAGGAGCTCCGGCCCTGCCCTTCGTCGCACTGACTCTCGCCGATCGGAGCGACAGCAATCTGATCGAAGCGAGCCTATCGACCCTCAATCAATTGTTCGGCTGATCCCGCATCAAATGGCCTGACCGGTCGGTTCGACCCCTAGCCGTCATGCGCTCGTCGAACGCCGATTGCCATAGCATATGGCTATGACCTTATCCGCATAATCTGCCGCAAGACTATTGCGCAAATGGGCTCTTTGGAGTTTAAACATAACAATCCACGGACGCCGTTGGGGCATGCGGTATAACGAAGATTTATAGGGGGATTTGAAAAATGCAGGTTGGCCAACGTGTTCTTTCGCTCGCCGGAGCGTCATTTGTCGCGCTCGCCAGTGCTAATGCCCACGCGCAGGATACCGGAACCGAGGTACAAACCACGAGCGATACAGCAGAGGACGTGGGTCCGGAGATCATCGTCACGGGTACCCAGATCCGGGGCGCGCAAGTCGATGATGTCTTGCCTGTGACTGTGATTGACGAAGACCTGATCGACTCCATCGATCCCTCATCTGGCGACGAGATTTTTCGAGCGATCCCGCAAGCGGGTGCCGTCGAATTCAACGAGCAGAGCACCGCGGGCGGGGTCAATGGCGCGCGCGGCGATATTGCCTCGATAAATCTGCGCGGCCTAGGTACCGGCAACACATTGCTGCTGATCAACGGGCGGCGCATGCTACTCAATCCTGGCTTCCAGACCGAGTTGTTCGTTCCCGTCGTATCCCCTGACACCAACACGATCGCCCCGGGCAGTGTGCGCCGAGTCGAAGTGCTCCGCGATGGTGCATCTGCGGTCTATGGTGCGGACGCTGTTGCTGGGGTGGTGAACACCATCCTTCGCGGCGGACGCACTGGCGGCTTTCTTCAGGGCAATTACCGCATGTCCGACGGGACCAGCCTGTACAACTATCGCATCAATGGAGGCTTCGGCTTCGACTTCGCCGATGGACGGGGCAACCTGACCATCTATGGCGGCTACTTTCACGAAAACGGCCTGCGCGCGACCGAGAAGCCCTTCTCCGCTTCGAGCGACTTGCGTCCGTTCCTGGTCGGCACCGATTTCGAAGGCGACACTCAGTTCGACAATCGCTCGATTAACACCCCCTTCGGCGCCTTCGATATTCAGGGATCGGGGTCCACGTCGTCGAGTACCACCGACCTGCGAGACGATGATTTCCATATCCAGCCTTGTGTGCTGTTCGGTCCCAATGGAGCCGCCGACAGCGATGGGCGCGTTATTGACCTCGGCAATGGCTTGTGCGCGGACAATGGCGGCACCGTTGATCGGGTCCTGCGCTGGGATATAGGGGCGGACAGGTTCCTCTATTCGCAAAAGGACCGCTACAACGCTCAGGCTCTCTTCAACTACGAGATCAGCAACAGTGCCGAGCTTTATTTCGAAGGCTCCTACTACCGTTCGGAAAACTTCCGTGAGCGCGAGCAGAGCACGATGCTCAGTGCTGTGCCGCTTGGAGTGGAAGCAACCGCTTACTACAACCCGCTCGGCGCCACGACGCTCAGCGATGGTTCGCCGAACCCCAATCGGGTAGATAACGGCATCGGCTCAGGCGTCACCGAAGACGGTCGGGCGCTCCTGATGGAAGACTATCGCTTTATCGATGCTGGTCCTCGTCGCGGTTCGGTGACCAAGGACGAGTTCCGGCTGGTGCTCGGCCTTCGTGGCGATTTTGGCGGATGGGACTACGACACTGGATTTCTTTACGCCCAGGCCAATACGACCGATTTGACGGAGAACCGCATCTCGAGCACCTTGGCACAGGCGGCGATCAATCGGACGGACCCGAGCGCCTACAACCCTTTCAATGGCGGCTGTTTCCCCAGCGATCCCGGCTTCGGACTTCAGACCGATTGCACGCCCAATCCGCAAAGCGTCATTGATGACATCACAATCGACGTATTCCGTAAGAGTGAGACGACACTCACCCTCGCCGATTTCAAGGTTTCGCGCCCCGACTTGTTCGCGCTGCCCGCTGGTGGAGTTGGCATTGCGGCAGGCATCGAGTTCCGCCGCGAAACCTTCAAGGACGACCGCGATCCGCGTCTGGACGGCACGATCACCTTCACAAATGCCGTGAATGGCGACTTCTTCGGTAGCGACGTCCTCGGCTCCAGCCCTTCGCCTGATACGAGCGGCGATCGTGAAGTGTATTCGGCATTTGCCGAAGCGCTCGTTCCACTGGTTTCACCTGACATGGAAATTCCATTGGTCAGTGAACTTGAAGTCCAATTGGCCGCCCGCTTCGAGGAATTCTCTGACTCCTCAAGCGCGTTTGTCCCGCGCGCTGCAGTGGCATGGAGGCCCATCCCCGATATCCTGCTTCGAGGCGCCTGGTCGCAAGGTTTTCGCGCGCCGAACCTCGTCCAGATCAATGATCAGGGCACGACGCGTTCGAACTCGATTACCCAAGTGGTCGAATGTGTGGCCGAAATCATCAAGGGAATTGAAGAGAATGTCGACGATTGCGGCACGCAGGGAACGATCGACTTCCGCGAGGGCGGTCCCGGCCTGGAGCCGGAGGACACCGAAAGCGTCAACTTCGGTGTCGTCCTCAGTCCGAGCTTCATCCCGGGATTGACGATCACGGCCGATTACTGGCGCGTCAAGCAAGAGGGGCTGGTCGGCATCTTCGGTAGCGAAAACAACCTTCTGCTCGACCTGCTGCTGCGCTTTGACGGGGAGACCAATCCCAATATCATCCGCGACGCGCCAACCGATGAACAGATCGACCTGTATGACGGGACGGGCATTCTGCCTGCCGGGGACATCGTGCAGGTTCTCAATCCCTATACCAACCTCGACCAACGCACCTCCGAAGGTGTCGACTTCAGCGTGATGTACGAGTTTGGCACCGACTTCGGGGATTTCGATTTCTCGGTCAATGCTGCGCGACTGATCGGGTTTGAGCAATCTGCAGGTCCGCTTGCGGCCAGGCTGTTCAACGAATTGACGCCCCGACTTCAGCAGATCCCTGAACTCTCGACCGCCGATGTCGGCGCGCTCATCCCATTCGGTTTCGGCGAATTGATCGAGCTTGAAGGACGCCCCAAGTGGCGTTTCAGCGGATCGGCGGCCTGGGAAAGCGGTCCCGTCCGGGTCAACTTCTTCGGTCGCTATGTTGGAAAGGTCTTCGATACCAGCGCGACGCAAGACGATAACTTGGCCTTCTTCCCGGTCGATGACTGGTTCACCATGAACTTCGGCATCAGCTACACGATTGAAGACGACTCTGCGATCGACGGCCTGCGGCTGCGCTTTGGTGTGAACAACATCTTCAACGAAGACCCGCCCATCGCCGATGAAAGCTTCGGCTATTACGGCAGTTTGCATAGCGGGCGCGGACGCCAGTTTTCGTTCGACATTCGCAAGAACTTCTGATCCTTCTCGAACGGCCGCAGCGGCTACGCTGCGGCCCTTTGAACCCGTCCTTTTGCGAAGGGAGCACAACGCATGCGCGTGCACTCGATTTTGTTCGCCATTCTACTGGCATCTGCGACCTCACCGGTTGCGGCGAAGGCCCACATCGATGAGCCGAAAGCCAGCGACTCCTGCACGACGAAATCAGCGACTCTCGACAAGAATTTCCCGACCGGAGCGTATGGGGCTTGCGACACTTTGGGGGAAAAACGATTTACTCTCACCATCGTCCCCGAGGACGAAGGGGATATCAATTGCAGCCCGTGGTACGCTTTCCGCGTAACCCCGGCGCGCAGCACGCGGATCACGGTCAAACTGGATTACGAAGCCTGCGGCCACCGCTACTGGCCGAAGACCAGCAGCGACGGCGTTAACTGGGAATATATGCCTGAAAAGAGGGTGACCATTGAAGGCGAGCGAGGCGAACGCACCGCGCTGATTTCACTCAAGGTCTCCAAGGACAAGCCGGTCTTCGTCGCGGCTCAGGAAATCCTTCCGCCTTCGGTCTATGATGCGTGGCTCGACACGCTTGTAGGACAGCCTTTTGCCACGCGCAGCCTGCTCGGTAAGTCGGCCGAGGGACGCGATATCGAACTCTTGCGGATTGCCGCTCCTGCTAAGGCCCAGCGCGAAACCGTGGTGTTGGTAGGACGCCAGCATCCACCAGAAGTCACCGGTGCGCTCACCATGTTTTCGTTTGTCGAGACGATCATGGGAGATACCGATCTGGCGCGCGCCTATCGTGCCCGGTTCGAGACTCTCGTGGTGCCGATGCTCAACCCTGATGGGGTGGTACGCGGCCATTGGAGGCATAATACCGGAGGGGTCGACCTCAACCGCGATTGGGGACCATTCACCCAGCCCGAAACCAAGCTGATGAAAGGCTTGATGGACGAGGTCGAAGCCGACCCCGGCCGCACTATACGCGCGATGATCGACTTCCACTCGACCGGACGCGACGTGTTCTACACGATCCCGGATGAGTTCCCAACCGAGCCCGAGCTCTTCACGAAAAAGTGGCTCGAACTCTATCAGGAGCGGATGCCCGGATACGAGGTAGAACGCGATGCCCGCCACGTTCCGGGCCGTCCGGTATCCAAGGCCTATGCTTTTGACACATACGGCGTTCCCGGCGTGACTTTCGAACTCGGAGACGAGACCGATCGCAAGCTCCTCAAACGCATTGGACGCGAAGCGGCGACCGCGATGATGGTCACGATGCTCGAAGCACCAATCCCAGGAGCATCAGACGAGTGAAACTGCGTTGCGCCCTTCTTCTTGGCGCAATGACGGCATTTTCCGGCTGTCAAAGCGTGGACCATTCCGCGCTGGAACACGCTGACCTGATAATCACAGGCGGCGAAGTGTATGACGGTGCAGGCAGTCCCGGAAGGATTGCGGATGTCGTGGTGCGCGGGGATCGAATTGTCTTTGTCGGCTCGGATGCGCGCTCGCTCTACGGTTCAAAAGCCGTGATCGATGCGAGCGGCCTCATCGTCGCGCCCGGCTTTATCGATCCTCACACGCATGCGGGGTCAGACCTTTCCTCCGACGATGCCGAGCGCCGTGCCAACGCCGCTTTTGCATTTCAGGGCGTGACCACTGTTGTGGTCGGCAATGATGGCGGGGGGGATTACACGGTCGCCCAGCAGGCCGGGGAGGCAAAAGCGCAGGGCATCGGCACCAACGCCGCCTATCTTGTCGGCTTCGGCTCGGTCCGGAGGGCTGTTCTGGGCACTGAAAACCGCGCACCCGATGCGGCAGAACTTTCGCAAATGCAGGACCTTGTCCGCAAGGGACTGTGTGAAGGCGCATGGGGGCTCTCGACCGGGCTGTATTATGTGCCTCAGAGCTACTCGGAAACCGAAGAGGTCATCGCGCTTGCCCAGGTCGCGAGCGAGATGGGCGGTTATTACGACACTCATATGCGCGACGAGAGTACCTACAACGTCACGGTGACAGGGGCGCTTAGCGAAACGCTGCGGATCGGGCGCGACGCGCAGTTGCCCGTCCATATCGCGCATATCAAGGCCCTCGGCCCAGCGGTCTGGGGGCATAGCGCCCGCATGATCGCGATGATCGAAGATGCGCAGGGCACGGGCCAGATCGTGACCGCCGACCAATATCCGTGGCAAGCCTCCGGAACGCGGATCAGCGCCGCACTGGTTCCGCGAGAAGCACTTGAAGGTGGTCTGGAATCACTCCGCGAGCGTCTGGCCGACCCCGAGCGGAGCACGGCTATCCGCAAAGCCATGATCGAGGCGATAGAGCGCCGCGGTGGCGCGGATCGCCTGCTCGTGACTGGCAGGCTCCACGGCGCTCAGCCACCCGTTGGCCTAACCTTGGCCGAGATCGGCGATCGGGACGATGTCGAGCCCGTCGATGCCGCGCTCGCCATCCTGGCCGAGGGTGACGCCCGACTTGCCTCGTTCAATATGAGCCCCGCCGACATTGCCGCTTTCGCCAGTCGCGACTGGGTGGTGACCGGGTCTGACGGGTCGACCGGGCACCCGCGCAAATTTGGCAGTTTTCCCAAGGCCTACCTTGATCTCGTGAAGGGTGATCCGGGTATGGATCTAGCGCGTTTCATCAGGCGAAGCAGCGGGCGCACCGCCGATATCGTGGGACTGTCCGGAAGAGGCTATCTGCGCCAAGGATCTTTCGCTGATATTGTTGCGTTCGATCCCGAAAGCTTCGTGCCAAACGCGACCTACTCCGCGCCGCGTGAGCTATCGAGCGGCGTCATGCATCTGTTCGTCAACGGCAAGGCCCTGATCCAGAACGGAGCATTGACAGGCGATCTTCCGGGACGGCCTCTCTTGAAACCTGCCCCAGCGAACGCGGACTGTCAGGACTGATCGAGCAGGTCTGCGAGACGCTCGCCCGATCCCATCGCCAGCGTCCATCCCAAGGCGCCGTGCCCCGTGTTTATCGCCAGGGAGGGTCCGGCCCTGCGGATTATCGGCTGCGTATCGGGTGTCATAGGGCGAAGACCGGCCCATTCGCGAGTCGGGCGCGAATAGTCGCCGCCATCAGGCAGGCAATCGCGAGCCGCGTCGATCAACCATGCAATCCGGTCAGGCTCGATTTCGCGCGAGGCGTTGCCCAATTCCGCGATCCCGGCGACACGTACCTTCTCGCCGAGCCGCGTAAAAACCAGTCGCCGTTTGGAATCGGTGACCGAAATATGCGGCGAACATGCGGTAGCCGGGATTTCAAAGGAGTAGCCCTTCATTGCCTCGATCATCGCCCGCTCTCCACGCGGTGCAAGCAAGCGGTTGCTGTCGCTGCCGCCGGCAATGACTGCGACATCGCCTGTCACCGTTTCGCCACTCGCCAGTGTCACCAAGGCCCCGCCCTCGCCCTGATCGACGCTGCGCACTTCAGACCCGAAGTGCGAGACCATGCCGTATTCGCGCTCAAGCACGAAGCGCAATGCGCGGCAGAACAGCAGTGCGTCGCCGACCACCTCTGAAGGGGTGGAGATCGCGCCAGTAACTTCAGGATCGAGGCCGACCAGCGCAGGATCGAGCTGAGCCAGCTCCTCTCGAGGGACATAGTGCTGTTCGCAGCCAGCCTTACGCTTGAGCGTGCGGACCGTCTCGGCGCGGCGCTTGTCCCTATCCGTGTAGAGCAAGTAAACCTTGCCCGCGACGTGGTGCCTGAAATCGAGATCGTGATTCTCGCACAAAGCCTCCATCGCCGTGCGCGATTCCTGTGCCAGCGCATAGGTCGCCAGCGTGTTCTCGCGGAACCTCCCGAAGGTGCAATTGCGCGCAAAGGCGAGCAGCCAGGCAAGATAATCGGGCCGCGCGTCCAGTCGAAAAGAGACGCCACCGCGTCCCATGACAAGCCTGGGCAGCGCGGCAAAAGTCGCCGGACTGCCAAGCGCGTCGGTGAAGCAATAGCTAAGCTGCGCGCCGTTCGAATGGCTTGCCCCCATCGCCGGGCCTTCTTCGCGATCGAGCAGCACAACCTGCCAGCCACGCCGCGCCAGCGCATAGGCCGACGCAACCCCGATCACCCCCGCCCCGATAACTACTGCCTTGCGCGCCAAACCCGGTCCCTTTTTGCGTTATTTCGGCAATGGTGAAGTTTGCGCTTCCTTAGCGCTACGAGCAATTGACGGGAGGCGTATAAATGCGGTCTATGAGCGGGTGAGAGGGAGAGGGAATATTCGCAAACTCGCGATGTGTGTGCTGGCCACCGGAATGGCCTTTTTGGCGGTTCCTGCTTCGGCCCTAACCTGTTCTCCACGTGAGGTACGCTCTCTGTTCGAATACGAGGAGCAGACCCAGATCATCCTCGACGTCGAGGCCGCCATGGCACGCGCCCAGGCGATGCATGGCGTGATCCCTAAAGAGGCCGCGCTCGACATCTCCGGAAAGGCGCGAAGCGCGCTCGTGCCCGAAGCCGCGTTCGATGCGGAATACGACGTGGTGAACCACCGCATGGTGGCTTTGCTGAACGTATGGCGCGAGAGCCTCGATGATGCCGGTGACCAGTATGTGCATTTCGGCGCAACTACCGTCGACATTTATGGAACCGCGACGATTATCCAGGCCGAACGCTCTCTGAATGCTCTCGACGACTGCCTTGCCACCACTATCGAAACGATGAGCTCGTTGGCCGAGGCTCACGCGCAGACGCCTATGATCGGGCGCACCTTGGGCCAGCATGCGCAACCAATTACTTTCGGTAAGAAGGTCAGTGTCTGGATCGGCGAATATGCACGCCACCGTGAAAGGCTGTCCGAGGTGCGCGCGCGCCTGCGCCGGTCTGCAATCCTCAAGGGTGCAGTCGGCAATTATTCGGGTCTCGGCGACGAGGCCATCGCGGTCGAGCAGAGCTTCGCCGCAGAACTCGGGATGGACACGCCTTATGCCGCCGATTGGAACGGCACGCGCGACGTGCTCGCCGAATACGCATTGACGCTCGCGTTGATCGCGCGGTCGCATCAGCGGATCGGTCAGGAGCTGTTTCTGCTGCAGGGCACCGATATCGGAGAAGTGCGGGAGGCCGAGCCTGAGGGAACGGTCGGATCGAGCTCAATGCCACACAAACGCAATCCACGTGCACCCGAACGTCTCGTCCATGCAGGGCGCACGATCCCTCGCCTCGCAGAAGTGATGCTCGACGACGTCGTCAACCTTTTTGAGCGTGATAACACGTCGCGCATGACCCCGGTCATCGAAGAGATTGCTGTCGATTCCGTCGCTGCGGCCCGCACGCTCAACACGCTTTTGGCAGAACTGGAGGTGGACGAGGCACGCATGATGGCGAACATCAACCTGACACGCGGCTTTGCACTGTCACAGCGCGTTGCTTTCGCCCTCGCCGATCACATGCCTCGCGAAGAGGCCGAGGCCCTGGTCAAGAAGGTGATCAAAGCGGCCTATGCAAATGGCACGGATTTCGCCAGCGCACTCAAGGCGGAAAATCGCGTGACCACGCATCTCTCACCCGCCCGGATCGATGCCTTGCTCGACCCCGCACAGATCGAGGCGCCCGCAATCGAGCAGGTTGAACGGGTCGTTCGGGAAGCCGCCGCAAAAGGGGACCAGCCGTGAGCGAAGCTGAGAGCCAGCGTAGTGCTTCGGTGATCTGGATCCTGCGTATTGCGGGTATCGCGCTGGCGCTGCTCGTCTATGCCTTGATGGGCAGCGCGCAAATCGACCCCGATGCCAGGATGGTAGCGGCGGTAGCTACGCTCATGGCGTTCTGGTGGATCAGCGAGGCAATACCGCTGGCGGTGACATCACTGCTGCCGATCGTCCTCATCCCTGCACTGACAGAGCGCGGCGTGGCCGAGACCACTTCAGCCTATACGAATCCCATCGTTTTCCTTTTCCTGGGCGGCTTCATGCTTGCCATCGCGATGGAGAAATGGGGCCTGCACCGCCGCATCGCGCTGCATACCCTGGCACGCGTCGGGGTGTCGCCAACCCGGATCGTGCTGGGCATGATGATCGCCACCGGCTTCCTCTCGATGTGGGTGTCGAACACCGCCACCACCCTGATGATGCTGCCCATCGGCTTTTCGGTCCTCGCTCTGGTATCGGGCAAGGGAATGTCGGGGCGCAGCGCCGAGGCGGACAAGCAATTGCTGACCGGCGACATAGACCCCGAAGTTGCCGCTTTTGGGACCTGCCTCGTCCTAGCGATCGCGTGGTCGGCGAGCATGGGAGGCCTGGGCACGCTTCTGGGCAGCCCGCCAAACGCAATCATCGCAGGCTATGCCAGCGACGAACTGGACATCGAAATTGGCTTTGTGAACTGGATGATGCTGGGCTTCCCGCTGGCCGTGACGTTCATCATGATCGGCTGGGCTTTGATGACAAGGTTGCTGTACCGCTTCGAACTCGACGAAATCCCGGGCGGCGAGCAGTTGATAGAGGGCGAGATCGCGAAACTCGGCTCGATGAGCCAGGGTGAACGGATGGTGGCACTGACTTTCGGCTCGGCGGCGTTCCTTTGGGTGGCGCCAGGCCTTCTCGCCGAACTGCCCGCAGTGACTTCCGCCGCGCCCTGGCTCGGCGGCTTCGATGACACTGTCATCGCCATGACCGCAGCAATTGCCCTGTTCTTCCTCCCCGGCGAAGGGCGCACCCGCATGGTGCTCGACTGGAAGGATGCAGAAGAAGGCCTGCCGTGGGGAGTGCTCCTGCTTTTCGGTGGCGGGCTCAGCCTTGCCGGAGCGGTGGCGGGAACCGGGCTCGACGACTGGTTCGGCCAGCAAGTGAGCGGATTGGCCGCCCTGCCCGCAATCCTCCTGATTGCAGCGATCGTAGCGATTGTTCTTTTCCTAACCGAAGTGACCAGCAACACCGCAACCGCCGCCACCTTCATACCGGTACTTGGTGGGGTGGCACTCGGGATCGGGGCAGACCCGATGAGTTTGCTGATTCCTGCTGCATTGGCGGCGACTTGCGCGTTCATGCTACCGGTGGGGACACCTCCCAATGCTATCGTCTTCAGCACCGGGGTCGTTTCCATCGGCCAGATGGCGCGCGGTGGATTGGTTCTGAACCTGATCGGGATCGCGCTGGTGACAGGCTTCGTTTACCTGCTTGGCGGAATGGCTCTCGGTCTGACCTTCGGCTGAATCTCTATTCAATGAGGTCCCAGCTGCCTTCGGCCATGCCGGAATTGGAATGCACCACGCCCTCTACTTCCCTGAGGGACCAGCCGAATGCCCAGCCTTTCTCCTTGGCCAGCTTTCTGGCGCTCTCGTAGAAGGCCTGACCGCGCGCGAACCGGTGCCGGCCCTGCCTCATGGCTTCTCGGCTGCGGTTGAGCAGGCGATGATCGCTATCGGTGTCCCGATCACCCAGAAGCACTACGAGATCCTTTGCAAGTATGTCGCGCAGGCGATCCTCGTTCACCGGGGTCCCGTCGAGACCGAAGGGAAAGGCTGTCTCGAATTCGACGAAGGTGTACCAGCCGGCATTCGCTGCCATGAACCTCTTCGCCCGCGTATCGGGCATGAAAAACAAAAAGCGATGGACGAATTGCGAGCCTGCCGAATGGCCATAAATCGTATAATGCGTCTGATGCCCACCCAGCCGCGCCACGACATCATCGAAAAGCGGTTCGATGGCGGAGAAACTCCAGCTGCTGCGTGGCCGCGGGTTGCCCGTTTGATCGAGAACGCCGCCCATATTGTAGCTTCGAGCACCGGGAAAATCGTCTTTCGGAAAACTGGGGGCGACGACGATGAAGCCTCCCTTCTCAGCCTCGTCTGCCCAGGCATCCCGGTAATCGTCAGCATTGCGATTGGCACCGTGCATTATGATCGCGATGGGCGCGGTGGCCTTGTCGACGCCGGCCGGCACATACGTCCACACCGTCAGAGCCGGGCCTTCCCAGCCGCTGAAAACGAAATTCGCACTGCCTTCAGCCAGCCCTTGCGCGGACGATGTCTGCCCCGCCACCGCGAATGTCGATTGGGCCGGGAGCACCAATGCGCAGGCGGCCATCGCGGCCCATGTCAAAAAATGGTTCGGCATTTTCCCTCCCATGTCCTGACCGTGCCGCGATGGCTGCGCCAAAGCAATCCCTCCGAGCCGCGAGCGGGACATTCCCGCTCCCGGAGGTTTGCGAGCCTCCTCTAGAAGTTCTTGCGCAACTCCACGTGGAAGACGCGACCGCGTGCGGAATGTAGTTCGCTAAAATAGCCATAGGTTTCATCTGCGAGCGGCGGATCTTCATTGGTCAGATTGTTGATCGCGAAGCGCAGGCGTGTGCCGTCGAGCGCGGTGTTGTTTTCGATGGTATAGGATACCGACAGGTTGAAGGTCAGGAAGTCGTCGACCCGGAAGAAATTACCGTTCGGGTCGTCGGTTTCGAGCAGCACGTCGCGAGTGACGCTCGTGTCCCATACCTCACCCACATAGCTGGCGAACAAACCGACATCGACCGGCCCGCTTTCCCAGTTGATCGCTCCGCTGAAGCGCCATTCTGGCCGTCCTTCGATCTCCAGCAATTCGCCCAGGCCACCAACAGTGACATCGGTCGGGAGCGCTCCCGAGGCGATGCCGTCGAGCAGTTCCTGTCCGTCCGGACCGGCCGACTGGACAAAACTTTCGAGCAGCGCCGCGTTGAAGCGCAGACGGAAGTCGCCCAAGCCGAAATCAGGCACTTGGTAGAACATTCCGAAGTCCCAGCCCTTCGAAATACGGCTATCGAGGTTGAGATAGGGGTCGAGCACCTGGATGATCGAACCCACCGGATCGAGGGTGGTACCCGCGAACAAGGCAAGCTGCTCGTCGGTCGGAGCATCGCGAATGACATTGGGATTCGAGCTGCCGTTCTGGCGGCGCAACAGGTCGAGCGCGATCGCGTTGTCATCGCCGAAGGTGCCAACAAGACCCTCCTGCTTGACGCGCCAGTAATCGGCGGTGAGCGTCAGACCCGGGATGAATCCCGGCTCGAGCACGATGCCCAGGTTGATGCTAGTGCTATCTTCAGGGACCAGTTGGTCGGTGCCCGAACGGAAGCTAATCGTACCAGCACCGGAGCAAGCGCCCAGATTTTCGATGATGTCCTTTTCCACCTGTGCCTGACAGATCACGAAGTCGTCGCGCGTGTTCGAACGCGTCGTGCCTTCGTCATTGACCTGCACGAGGTTCGGAGCGCGGAAACCCTGCGACCATGCACCGCGGAACGTTACGCCGGGGACAGTAGTCCACGACGCCGCCACACGGGGAACCGCAGCGGTTTCGTTAATATCATCAAAGTGTTCGAGCCGCCCTGCGATCTGGACGTTCAACTCGTTGACCAATGGGATACCCATTTCCGGACCTACAACCGGCACGAATAGCTCCGCGAATGCCGAATAGACGTTGCGGTTACCGCTGGTATCAGGCGACGGGCTGGTACCCGCTACATCCGAACCGTTGAACTCTCCGGTTACGCTGTCGGTGAAGGTGATCGTGCCGTCGAGACGCGGGTCACGGTCGTCGTAGAAGGTCTCACGCCGCCACTCGACCCCGCCAGCGACCCCAAGATTTCCGCCGGGAAGCTCGAACAGGTCGTCGCGGCTGATCTTGAAGTCAGCCAGAGCGAGGCTGGTACCGCCCTTGCGGAAAACATCGATGCGGAACGGATCGATCGAACTCGCCGGGTTGGGCGTGCAATCGCCCAGCCCCGGATCGCTGTCCACGCAGCCGCCGTTGAAGGGGTTGTACGCGTCGGGAGTGGTCAGGTTGATCTGGTTCTGCATCAGGGTCAGCGAAACGCGATTGCGCGCAAGGTCGACGAGATCGGCTTCGGAGTAGAGGAAGCCGGTGTCGAAGTCCCATGAACCGAGATTGCCTTTCAACCCTGCGACGAGGCGGTAGGTGTCCTTGTCGACGCTCACGTCGCGGTTGCCGACATCAACGAACCGA
This sequence comes from uncultured Erythrobacter sp., assembly GCA_947494705.1. Taxonomy (GTDB): domain Bacteria; phylum Pseudomonadota; class Alphaproteobacteria; order Sphingomonadales; family Sphingomonadaceae; genus Erythrobacter. The sequence continues at coordinate 224,568 of CANLVN010000003.1, read as the reverse complement.
TAACGCTCCATGATTAGGTCCGCGCCATCCGCTGCGATACTGATGCCCGGATCGGTGAGGCGGTTCGGACTGCCGACCGGACCAAACGGATTCCAGTATGCGTCTGCGGCGATCCCGACGGGAACGGCGCTCAGAATTGCTGATGCTTCGATATTGCGGCGGTTTTCAGACCGATAGAAGCTGCCCTCGAAATAGGCTTCGAGGCTGTTAGACAGTTCATAGTTGAGCAGCGCCATCGCGTTGTAACGCTTCTTCTCGCTGATCAAGTTGTTGCCGAAATTGGTGTTGTAGCGCACCGCGCTGGTCGGCGTGGTGCCGTTGCGCGCACAAACGCCGTTGCCGAAGTCCAGACGACAGCCCGGGAAGCTCGAAGGCTGAAGATAGAAGTCATCGTCCCCAATCGGCGTGCGGCTAGACGGCGCCTGAATGTCGAACTGGCCGAAGGGGCCGAACGTGTTGCGATTGTTGAAAGAGGCATCGTCCTCAAACGGGGTTCCGACGACGAGCGGGCGGCGATCCTCTTCGCCAGCATAACGGCGCTCGGATGCGGGCAGGCCGTTCTCGTAGTAGTAGCCTCCATAAAGCGTGAGGTTCGCGCGACCGTCGGCAAAATCGAAGCCATAGCCACCACTCAAGGAATAGGAGTAGAGGCTCGTACCATCCGACGCACGCCAGTCGCCTTCGAGGAAGCCACCGGTGCGATTGCCGCGCAGGATCGTATTGACCACGCCCGCGACCGCGTCCGCGCCATATATGGCAGAGGCACCGTCACGCAGAACTTCGATGCGACGCACGCTGCCCGGGGCAATTTCGTTGGTGTCGCTGCTGACGACCGGAACGAGCAGTTCGGTCTGGAAGCCCGGATGCAGCGTCATGCGTCGGCCGTTGATCAGCAGCAGCGTGTTGCCCGTGCCCAGATCGCGCAGGTTGATCGAACCGACATCACCGCGCGCGCTGTTCTGAGTCGTGGCATTCTGTTCGTTGAAAGCGACAGTCCCGGCCTGCGGGATGCTGCGGAAAAGCTCGTCGCCCGACGACGCGCCCGTGTTCTCGATATCCACCTCGCTAAGCACGGTAACGGGCAGCACATCGTTGATCTGGGCGCCCTGAATCTGTGTCCCGATTACCACGATTTCGCTGTCCGTATCTTCGCCCTGTGCGGCGGATTCGGGGGCGGCAGTCTGCGCGAGGGCTGCACCATGGCTCATGGCCACAAGTGCAGTCGAAGTAAGGAATGCATTCATTTTCAAGTCAAAACGAGTCATTTGTTATACCCCTGAGTTCAGTCAGATGGATATTTGACCTGAAAATTTCCTGCCACAATCTAGTTTCGCAATGTCCAGTACCGATTTTTGAGCACTTGAATCTGCACTTGACTTTTTCTTCTTTCAGGCATCGCCTAGGCCAAGACCCAAGTAAAAGTCGTGAGTCCCGATGCCGCGCAACCGGTCGGTGAATGCTCCCTTGCGATCCCCGCAGCCACGTGCCGGTTGCGATGCCGGTCCCTGCTGCTATCCCTTGCATCCGAAACCACTCGGTTTGCGTAGTCTCAACAATGCTTTCGCCTTCTCAGGACCCCCTCATTCGATGCGCCCATTCCTGACTGCCCTGCTGCTGCTGGCAGTGACCGCATGCTCATCCGAAGAGGGCGAGAGGACCGAGCGGTCTGTCAGTGTCGTCGCGCAGCAACCCGAGTTCGTCGAAGAGGAGCAGGTGATCGAAGCCATCGGCACCGCTCGTGCGGTCCGTTCGGCGGAATTGTATTCGGAAGTTTCGGGCCGGGTCACCGCCGTGCGTTTCAATCCCGGTGCCTATGTGCGCGAGGGGAAGGTGTTGGTCGAGCTCGACGCGCGCGCCGAACGCCTTGCGCTGCGACTTGCCGAAGTGCGGGTCGAAGAAGCCGCGCAGCTGCTCGCGAGATATCGGCGGATCGAGGACACCGGAGCGCTTTCGGAAAGCCAGATCGAGGCAGGCGAAACCGCACTGGCGGCGGCGAAGATCGAGCGCGACCAGGCCGCAGTAGCGCTCGCCCGCCGCTCGATCCGCGCGCCGTTCTCGGGCCATATCAGCTTTTCCGAGATCGATCCGGGCGATAGCGTCAGCCCGCAAACGCTTATCGCCCAGCTCGACCAGCGCTCGCGGCTTTATGTCGACTTTGCCGCTCCCGAGGCGGTGTTCAATCGGCTGGGAGAAGGTCAGACGGTGGACGTCGTGGCCTTCTCCGATCCCGACCGCGTCATCAAGGCCACCGTTCAGGCGGTCGATAGCGCGATTGAGCAGGAGCAGCGAAGCTACACGGTCCGCACCGTGATCGGCAATTCGCAGGACGCCTTTCGCCCCGGTATGAGCTTCTCGGTGCGCTTCGTGGATTCCGGGGTCGAGCTGCCCTCCGTGCCCGAAGCCGCAGTCGTCTGGGATGGCGACGGATCGGCGGTCTTCACGGTCGAGGATGGGGAGGCGCAGCGCACCCCTGTCACGATCTCGTCGCGACGTGACGGCATTGTCCTGCTCGATGGCGATATCGACCGGGACACGCTCGTCATCGTCGAAGGCGTGCAGAAAGTGCGCACCGGGCAGGCGGTCGAGATCGTCGATGCGCCGCAGCGCCCCGAAACCGAGGTCGAAGTCGCAGATGCGCGCGGGGAACAGCGGTGAACGACCTGCCGATGCTGGCGGTCAAGCGGCCGCTGCTGATCTTCGTGCTCAACCTGCTGATCGTAATCGCGGGAGCGGCGGCATTCCTCGGCACCGAAGTGCGCGAACTGCCGAATGTCGACCGCCCGACCGTAACTGTGACCGCGACCCTTCCCGGCGCCGCTCCCGAGACCATGGACGCCGAAGTGACCTCGGTGCTCGAAAACGCGGCCGCTCGCGTAAACGGGGTACAGCAGATTCGCAGTTCGAGCGAAGAGAACAACACTCGCATTCGCGTGCAGTTCGTGCCCGGCACCGATCTCGATGGCGCGGCCACCGATATCCGCGAGGCGGTCAGCCGTGTTTCGCGCGAACTGCCCGACCGCGTCGAACAGGTTCGCGTCGTCAAGGCCGACGAGGACGCGCAGTCGATCATCACGATCGCGGTGTCGAGCGACGAGTACGACGTGAGCGAGCTGACTCGCATCGTCGAGAACGACATCATCCCCGAACTGCTCGCCGCAGAGGGTGTGGCCAGTATCGACCCGTTCGGGACGCGTGAGCGGCAGTTGCGCGTCGCTCTCGACCCGGCGCGTCTCGCTCGGTTTGGCCTGACAATTTCCGATGTTGCCGATGCGCTCGAACAGGCACCGTTCGACACGCCGGTCGGCTCGCTCAATTCCGCCGCGCAGAACCTGATCGTGCGGGCCGAAGCGACCGCCGCCACGCCCGAGCTGATCGCCGATGTCGTGATCCGCGACGAAGTGCGCATCGGCGATGTAGCGGAGAGCTACTATGCTCCCGCCGATGCGACGAGCTATGTCCGGCTCGACGGGGAGCCGGTGATCGGGCTGGGTGTGATCCGTCAGGCAAACTCCAACACCATCGCCATTTCCGATGCGACGCAGGTCGCGGTCGAGCGGCTCGACGAGCGGTTCGACGATATCGCCATCCGCATAATTTCCGACGACGCGGCCTTCATCCGCGTTTCGGTGCAGGAGGTGCTGACCACCCTGCTAATCACGGTCGCGGTGGTGATGGCGACGATCTTCTTGTTCTTCGGCCATGCCAAGCCGACGCTGATACCGAGCGCCAGCATTCCTATTGCTTTGATCGGGGTGGTCGCAGGGATATGGATGCTGGGGTTCTCGATCAATCTGCTAACCCTGCTGGCGCTGGTTCTAGCCACGGGTCTCGTAGTCGACGACGCGATCGTCGTGCTCGAAAACGCGCAGCGCCTGCAAAAGGAAGAGGGACTGGGCAAGAAGTCGGCCGCCGTGCTCGGCACGCGACAGGTCTATTTCGCGGTTATCGCGACCACGGCAGTGCTCATTTCGGTGTTCGTGCCGATCAGCTTCTTGCCATCCGAAACCGGGCGACTGTTCCGCGAATTTGGCTTCGTGCTCGCCATCGCCGTCATCCTTTCGACCTTTGTTGCGGTCTCTCTGGTCCCAGCGCTTGCAGCCAAGATCGACCTGGCCGGCGACAAGGCAGAACCCAATCCGCGGCTCGCCCATTATGCAGGCCGGGTCGCGCGCAAATATCGTGACGGGGTCGAGCGAGCGGTCGCGCGCCCCTTAGCCACGCTCGGCCTGTCATTTCTCGCGCTGGTGCTGGCCGGGGTGGCCTATACGCAAATCCCGCAGGAACTGACGCCGGATGAGGACCGCTCGACCTTTTTCATCTGGGCTAGCGGGCCTGATGGTGTGGGCCTCAATTTCATGGACCGCGAGATGGACGAGATTGAGCAGGTCCTCGACCCATTGCTCGAAAGTGGCGAGGTGACCTCCACGCTGTCCATTGTCGGGCGTTACGACCCCAATCGCATTTTCGTGACCGCTACCCTCGCCGACTGGGAAGAGCGCGAACGCAGTCAATCCGAGATTGTCGAGGAAGTCAGCGAACCGCTTGACCAACTGCCCGGATCGCGGGTGCGCGCTTTCGGTCGAGGGACGCTTAGCGGCGGCTGGGGTGGAGGCGGCGGGTCGATTCAGGTCGCCCTGTTGGGTAACGATTATCAGGGCATCTACGAATCCGCCAAGAAGCTGTCGGAAGCGATCGACACCCAGTCGGACATCCTCTCCGACGCGGAAATCTCCTATCAGCCGACCCAGCCGCAGCTTTCCATTGGCATCGACCGCGCGCGGGCCGCCGACCTTGGTGTGAGCTACGACGACCTTGCCCTGACCTTGCGCGCCATGGTGGACGGCGCAGACATAGTCGATCTCAATGTCGACGATCAGGCAATCCCGATCTTCCTCACTGCCGGCTCCAGCGAGATCGGCGGTCCAGACGACCTGGGCAATCTCTTCGTGCGCAGCGAAAGCGGGGCGTTGGTCCCGATATCCTCGCTGACGACCTTCACTGAGGAAGGCGTCGCAGCCGAGCTCGACCGCACCGAACAACGCCGCGCAATCGAGGTCGAGGCATCGATGGCGCCGGGCACACCGCTGGCCGATGCGGTGACGGAAATGGAGCGCCTGACCAACGAAACACTGGCCGAGGATATCGACGTCGTGCTGCGCGGTGAGGCCGAGCAGCTGGAGGAAAGCGGCAATGAATTGCTGCTGACCTATGCCTTTGCTTTGCTGATCGTGTTCCTCGTGCTGGTCGCGCAGTTCGAGAGTCTCGCCAGCCCGTTCGTGATCCTGTGCTCGATTCCCTTCGCGCTCGCCGCTGCCCTGTTCGCGCTGTTCATTTCAGGCACGTCGCTCAACATCTATTCTCAAATCGGGCTGGTCATGCTGATCGGATTGATGGCGAAGAACGGCATCCTGATGGTCGAATTCGCCGATCAGCGGCGCGAGGAAGGGGCGGACGTACCAGAGGCCATCGTCGACGCTGCCGTGATCCGGCTGCGACCGATTGCGATGACTTTGATCTCCACGATACTCGGCGCGATCCCGCTGGTGATCGCAACCGGTGCAGGTGCAGAGGCGCGCACGTCGATCGGTTGGGTGATTTTCGGCGGGCTCGGAATCGCGGGTGTGTTCACGCTGTTCCTCGTCCCCGCACTCTACACGCTGATCGCACCCTTCGGGAAGCCGCGCAGCGTCGATCTTGAACGCCTGTCGCGCGAGCTGGAGGAGCACAAGGCACGCGAAAGCGAAGCACCCGGCGAGGCATCGACCGGCGCAACGGTGCCGGCATGAGGCTCACCCTGATCGCCGCAACCACGCTCGCCCTCACCGGCTGTCTTGCGCCAGCAATTCCGGAGGTCGAGCCAACGGCCGGAGTGCCACTCGCCACCGACTACCTCGCCGACTACCGTCCTCCCAGTGGGATCGACGACTTGTGGTGGACCGGCTTCGAAAGTCCCGAACTGAACACGCTCGTCGCCAGCGCGATCGAACGCAACCAGTCGCTCGAAGCCGCCCGCCAGCGTCTTCTCGCCGCGCGCGCGCTCGTCGTGGCCGAGGAATCGGACTTCCTGCCCGATGTCAGCGCCGGCGCAACGCTCGACGGGAATATCGATGATGGTGGCGGGATCGGAGACGTTGCGGGCGTTTCGCTGGGCGGCGTCTGGCTGATCGACATAAACGGGCGCCTCTCCGCCGAGCGCGCCGCCGCGATTGCCGATGCCAATGCGGCGTCCTATCTCGTAGCCGACCAGCGCCGACTGCTCGCGGCCGCCGTGGTCAATCAGTATCTCGAGCTGAAGCGCACTTCGGCGCGGCTCAACCTGCTCGACCAGTCGACCGATCTGCAGCGCCAGACGCTCGAAATCGTGCAGCTGCGCTTTGAGGCGGGGCTGTCCTCCAATCTCGACGTGCGCCGCGCCGCAGCCGACCTCGCGCGCACACAGGCGCAGCGCGGGCCACTGGTTCTGGCGCGCACCCGCGCCGCCAATGCGCTCTCCGTGCTGACCGGCAACCCGCCCTCCCCCTTGCCCGAGCGCAGCGCCGATGCTGATATTCCGAAATTCGTCGCGGGCCCGGAGACCGGCGTGCCTGCAGACCTCGTGAGGCGTCGCCCGGATCTGCTCGTCGCGGAAGCCGACGTGGCGAGTGCGGCAGCAGTGGTCGGGATCGAGCGCGCCGATCTCGCCCCCTCCTTCGCAATCCAGGGACTGCTCACCGGCGGGTCTGGCGGGATCGACGACATCTTCTCCAGCGCGCTTCTGAGCATTGGCGCAGCGCTCGACCTGCCGGTCTTCGATGGCGGTCGGCGCCGCGCCGAAGTCACCGCAGCCGAGCGCAATCTCGACGCGGCGCTCGCCGAATATCGCCAGAGCCTGCTCGAGGCCCTTTCCGATGCGGAGAGCGGCTTTGTCGGTATCGCATCGGCACGCGATCGGCTGGCCGACCTCAATGATGCCGTCGCGGAAAGCGAAGCCGCCTTCGAGCAATCCAATGCACTCTACCGCGAAGGTCTCGCCACCCTTTTCGAAGTGCTCGATGTTCAGCGCCAGCTGATCTCCAGCCGCGAAGCGGTGATTGATGCCCGCTCCGATCTTGCTCAGGCTTATGTCACGCTCTTCACCGCGATAGGTTCGCCAACCGAGAGCTGAAGCCTGTTCCGTGGTTTCCCAAAGTGGAAGGCCGCCGATTGCCATGCGTGAAAGACGTTGTGTGTCGGCCCATCATGCCGCATTATGCAGTTGGGATCGTTATTGGCTCAGCGGACGAATAGACGACCGTTGAAAGCGGGAGGCTCTCGTGGCCCAGGCTCATGACGGTGAATATCCACGCCTTTCGCTGCGCGAGTTCTTCCGGCGTTTCTTCGAGATATTGAGGCCCGAAGCGAGCTTTTACTGGCTAGCCATCGTCTACGGCCTCGGGATTAGCCTGCTTTCACTGGCAACGCCGATCTCGGTGCAATTCCTCATCAACACGATCGCTAACACCCAGCTGACAGCGCCGCTGATCATGTTGTCGCTGACATTGTTCGGGCTGCTGTTGATCTTTGGCCTGCTCAACGCGCTGCGGGTCCACCTGATGGAACTATTCGCGCGGCGGTTCTATGCGCGGATGGTGGCGGAGATCTCGCTGATCTCGGTCTATGCGCAGAACCCTTTTTTCGCCGACAACACCCGCATCTGGCTCTTCAATCGCTATTTCGACGTCATCAACGTTGAAAAGGCGATCCCCGTTCTGTTCATCGGAGGATATTCGGTGGTGTTGCAGGTCGCGGTCGGTTTCGTTCTGGTGTCGCTCTACCACCCGTTGTTCCTGGTTTTCACCATCGTCATGTCGGCGCTGATCTGGGCGATCTGGCTGATCTGGGGCGGACGCGCGATCCGCACCGGGATCGAGCTGAGCCATGCCAAGCACGGCACCGCTGCCTGGCTCGAACAGCTCGGTGCCTCGAACGGTTTCTTCAAGTCGCAGCGCCGCGTCGACTTTGCTCTCGATCGAACAAACGACTTCACCAACCAATATATCGAGAACCACAAGCGCCACTTCGGCAACACCTTTGCGCAGACGATTTCGTTCCTGCTGCTCTATGCGCTGGCGAGCGCGGCGCTGCTCGGGCTAGGCGGCTGGCTGGTTATTCAGGGGCAATTGTCCCTGGGACAGCTGGTGGCAGCCGAACTGGTGCTCTCGGTCGCATTTTTCGGCGTCTCACAGCTGGGAACCTATCTCACCTATTTCTACGATCTATGCGCGGCGGTCGAAGAATTGACCCTGTTCTATGATGTCGAACAGGAAGAGCCATCGGGACAGGACGTGTTGACCATTTCCGATGCCACCGTCGTATTCAACCAGGTGCGCGGCACGGCGCGCGACGAAGAGGTGCTATTCGATTTCGAAATTCCCGCCGGATCGACGATCATGGCCTCAGCGAGCCAATACGGCGTGCAACGGCTCTTCACCAGCATACTAAGGATGCACACCCTGCCCACCGGCGGCTTTGCGACCATCGGCGGTATCGATCTGTCCGATATCGAAGCCTATCAGCTCAGGCACATGGTTCATGTGCTCGAACGGCCTGCCTTTGTCGGCATGACCATTCGCGAATATCTGAGGCTCGCGACTCCGGATACGGAAATGCCGCGTATGGTCGAAGCGCTGCAAACCGTAGGCCTGACACCCGCCGTCTCCAGCCTCAAGAAGGGTCTCGACACCGAAATCGCCCAGACCGGCTGGCCGCTGTCGCAAGTGGAGCTGCAACAGCTCAAGCTCGCCAACGTCCTTCTAGAACAGCCCCGCGTGCTGGTGCTCAGCCGCCTGTTCGACTTGATTGACGAGGATTACCTCGCCGCCGCCATCGCCCAGATGCGCGCCAACCAGTCGACCACAGTCATTCACTTTTCCAACCACCGGATCGACCTTGGCTACGATCGGTTCCTCTACATCGAAGCGAGCCAGCAGCGTTATTTCGACCGGTTCGAAGATTTCTGCCTTGCCAGCACGGGCAAGCCGCCCCGCGAAGCCAGCGTCGCGCAAGTCCTGCGGCGCGGCGAATCTGGCGAAGCGGCGGAATAGGGGCGCGGGACAATGGCGATCAATAACAAGGACATGGCGCACTTCACTGTTCTGCAGGAGATAAAAAAGCCCGCGATAATGCGCATGGTGCTCTTCCTCATCCTGACGGGCGGCATCCTGGTCGCAGCGTTCCTGATGTTCGTGCCGTGGGTGCAGACAACATCGGGTCCTGGACAGGTCACTGCGATCAACCCCGACGATCGCCAACAGCAGATCAATGCGATGGTCGGCGGGCGGATCGAGGAATGGTTCGTGCGCGATGGTAGCCCCGTCGAGGAAGGCGATCCGATTGCGCGTATCGCCGATCTCGATCCGCAACTTATCGAACGTCTCCAGGCCGAGCGCGCACAGCTAGAGATCCAGCTTTCCGCCGCGCAGAACGGCATGAGCACGGCCCAGCTCGATCTCGACCGCAGCCGTGAACTGTTTCGCGAAGGCCTCGCCGCGCGGCGCGATTTCGAGCAGGCGCAAATCCGCGTCCAGGATTTTCGCGGGCGGGTTGCCGCGGCAGAGGCCAATCTCACCCGCATCGACACCGAACTTTCTCGGCAGTCGGAGCAGACCGTCTACGCGCCGCGCGATGGCTTCATCCAGAGTCTGAATGCCGGAGATACCTCGACGATCGTCAGCGCAGGCGACGTTCTGGCGACCTTCGTGCCCGAGACCACAACGCGCATCGTCGAGGTCTTCATCGACGGACGTGACGTGGCGCTGGTGCAGACCGGTGAGGACGCCCGGCTGCAATTCGAAGGCTGGCCCGCCGTACAGTTCAGCGGCTGGCCGTCGGTGGCGATAGGAACTTTCGAAGGCTACGTCGTTTCGATCGATCCTTCCGCCCAGCCCGATGGCCGCTTCCGCGTCCTGATCGCCGAGCATCCGTCCGCCGAAAATCCCTGGCCAGAGGAACGCTATGTCCGCTTCGGCGCGAGCGTGCGCGCATGGATATTGCTGGAGACGGTGCCGGTGGGCTTCGAGATCTGGCGCCAGCTGAATAATTTCCCGCCGCAACTTCCGCAGCAGAACACGAGCGGTTCGCCCACGGCATCGACGTCTTCATCGTCATCGAGTCAGCCATCCAGTACGGGGAGCCCGTAATGGTCCGGTGCGCGCTGCTGACGGCCATGGGCTGCGCTGCCTTGGCAGCGGGGCCGCTGAGCGCGCAAGATGTCCCCTCCGAACCGCCCGCTGAGGCGCCAAGGGAACAGACCGTCCTGCTGCCCGAAGACGTGCTGGCTTCCTCCGCTTTGCGTTTCCCGGACATCCTTGCCAGCCTTGAACGCCAGGCGATTGCGCGCGGCGCGCAAATGTCCGCTCTGGGCGCATTCGACTTGGTGTTGAGCGCGGAAGGGTTTAGCCGCGTGACCGGGTTTTATGGCGGCACGGTCGTCGAGGGAGAAGCACGCCGCAGGCTACGTGACGTCGGCGCGGAAATTTATGGCGGCTATCGCCTGTCCGACGGCGACTTCCCGACCTACGAAGACCAGTATTTCACCAACGAACTGGGCGAATTGAAAATTGGCGGGCTCTATTCGTTGATGCGCAATTCGACCATTGATGCGGAGCGCTTCGCAATCGAGGACACTCGCCTGGCCTCGCGGCAGGCAAGCCTCGACGTGCTGCTGACCCAGCTCGTGGTTCAGCACCGTGCGCTCGATGCCTATTGGAAATGGGTCGCCGCAGGACGCGAGATCACGATCTATGAAGACCTGCTCTCGCTCGCCGTAGCGCGCCAGATGGGTTTGGAGCGACAATTCCGGCTCGGCGCGATTGCCGAGATTGCGCTGGTCGAGAACGAGCAGAACCTCATCCGCCGCCGCACCTTGCTGGCGGAAGCCCAGCGCGCCTTTCGCATCGCCGCCAATAACTTGTCGTTCTACTGGCGCGGCGAAGACGGTGAGCCGTTGCGCCCCGCGGCGCAGCTGGTGCCGGACGAGGACCGCCTCGCCGCCCTGCCCGATATCGCGGAATTGCTCGCTGCACGGCCGAGCGAGATGCTGGCGACTCGCCCCGAACTTCGCAAGCTGCGCATCGCCAGCGAGCGCGCGCGCAACACCATCGCGCTGCGCGAAAACGACCTGAAGCCGCAGTTCGACCTGGGCGCAGAACTGTCGCGCGATTTCGGCCCGATTGCCGAGGGCGGCATTTCGCGCGATTCCACCGATCTCAAGGTCGGCTTCACCTTTACCGTCCCGCTTCAGCGGCGCGCTGCCCAAGGGCGCCTCGCACAGGCGGAGGCCGAATTGCGCGAAATCGAGTTGCGCGAGCAACGGCTGGGGGAAGAACTGGCAATCGAGTTGGAGAACGTGCTGGTCGAACTGGACGCAGCCTTGCGGATTGCCAGGCTGGCACGGGCAGAAGTTGATCAGGCCGAGCGCATGGCAAGGGCCGAGCGGCGGCGAGTGGAGTTGGGTGCCGGCAATTTCTTCTTGGTTAATGTTCGCGAGGAAAACGCCGCCGATGCGCAGGTTCGCGCTGTGCGCGCTGCATTCGCCGGTCGCCGCGCCGAAATCCAGTATAACGCCGCCTCGATGCAGCTCGACAAGTTGGGACTGGACGAACCGCCTGTCTTTTGAATGCCGACGATCTGCGGGTGCCATTCCGAGCAGCTCACGGTGGCGTGCTCCCCAACAAGCGTGGTCTGTCTTTCGCAAGGTTGCTTCGGCAAAAGCGCGAGCTGGCGGAATCCCGAGAGATTTGACGCATAGCTACCGCATTACTGCGGAAAGCAAAAAGGGCCTCTCGAGAGAGGCCCTTTTATCATTGTGCTTAATCGGGTTGAACGTCGCGTTCAACGCGGAAAAAGCCAGTCCCAAAAACTCCACATGTTGAATCTCCTTTCACGAGAGACTCAACCTTATGTTAACCAATCCTATTAGTAAAGCCTTAACCAACCGACTTGTGGAACAAACCGCCTTTCCTTAGGTCAAGGGTCGATACGAGCTGGGATAGCACTTGAGGTCTGGCAATAAAAAAGCCCTGTCCTCGTTCGCAGCCCATGTCTGCCAGAAGATCATATGTCTCGATGTCACCTATTCCTTCCGCCACGGTGGAAATATTGGCGCTTTCAGCAAGCCTTAGAACTCCACTGACAATGGCACGGGACATCTTGCACTCTCTCAGTTCGCTGACGAAGCATCGATCAATCTTTAACTCGTGGAACGGCAACCGTTGAACAGCTTCAAGGTTTGCACTACCCACACCGAAATCATCGAGCGAGAAGCTGATGCCCAAAGCCCGCAGCTTCTCCATCACCGATCGCGCAGCAGCGAAGTCTTCGATGCGCGCCGTTTCGGTGATTTCGAGCTTGAGCTTCGATGGAACGATTCCAGAGCTTGCGATGCGGCTTTCGATAATCTCCACAATCCGATCATCGACGAGTTGAATAGCAGACAGGTTGATCGAAATCGGCAAGTCATGCCCTGCGTTCTGTAGCACCTGAAGGCTGTTCAGACTTCTCTCGAGAACCCGTTTCGTTAACTCGTCGAGCCGTCCCATGCGCTCGCATTGAGGAATGAAACTCGCCGGTGGGATTTCTCCCCCGCTTTCATCTTTCCAGCGCGCCAAGGCTTCCGCACCCACGAATTGGGAAGTCCGCAGGTCGACTTGCGGCTGCAATTTGATCTTGATCCGGTCCTGAGCGAGAGCTTCGGCAAGCCGCGAGGTCAGCCCGTGATCCCAGTGATCCTCGCTGTTTTCGAAGTCGGAAACCAGAAACACCGGCCGGAAGGCTTCGCGCGCCTGATCTGCGGCCGAGATTGCGGAACTCAGCCGATCTTCTCCTGAATCTTCAAAGCGAAAGTCGCCTCCAATGGTGATCGCAACGTCTATCAATCTCCCTGCGACTTCGACTGGCTGAGACACAATGGCTCGCAGGCCGGTCAGGTGCGACTTGTTTTCCGTTTCTCCTGCATCCTGCGTCAAGAATGCAAAGTACTTTCCGTCATCGAAATAGACCTTCTGAGTCGGATCGACCACAGCAAGGCGTCTCGCTATCATTTTCAGATAATGCCGCTTTTCACGCAGCGTGAGAGTGGCGAAGATCCCGTCCAATCGCAGGATTTTTATCACGGCGACACCGATTTGCCTCGTTTCATCCGTTTGGCGCAAGTCACGACGAAGCGCGGCAAAATTCGGTAACCCTGTGATGGAATCCACCAACAGGTGGCGCTGCTCGTAAAGCGATACGCTCCGCAGGGCCGCGTAAATCCCGAGCATCACCATCGGATAGGAAAAGAAGGCCTGAACGCCCAACAAGGCGGTGATCGGAACGAGTGCGCCCATAGAAGCGATGAGCAGGATGTAGGCGACCTTGCGTCGCCGCTTGCTCGAGAACTGTGCGCAACCGTACAGGAGCAGGCCGAAAATTAATGGAAGAAAGCCAACTGGAATTGACTGACCTCTCTTAGCCAAGAGAGTTTCGGCAGCGAGAATATGCGCGACGGCAGCTTGTTCCGAGCCAGATTTCACGAGCCTCACATCATCAGCGGTGCGCTTGCCCGCAATCACTGCAGTTTTGCCTCTGACGCTATCCCATTGGGAAGTGAGGGGCATAGTCAGGTCGATCCGCGGAATTGAGTCCGGATCGATCGTCACATCTATTGCAACCTGATCTCGTTTCTTCTCAGTATCAGCCAATGCATGCCCAAGAGTTGTACGACCGTCATTTGCAACAGCGGGTACAGACCAGGCAAAGTTAAGAAAGTCTCGGTTCAGCCTGCTATTCAGAGTATTCAAACCACGAAAACGAGTAACATCAATGCGGGTCTGATCTACCTCTTCGTCGCCTGATTCTGGCGAAGGATAGAAAGCCTGAACGTCCTGAGGGTTCGACCTCAGCACGCGGAGAAGATCATTATTAGTCGCAGGCGAACCATTCTCGATCAGGGATGCGTCTACGAAAATTCTTCGGGCACCGTTCTCTTGGAGGTTTCTGACTGCAGAGTTGAGTGTTCTGGCTGTCTTGTCGGCGTCTGCACCAGCCGCGACGGACAGCAAGACGATTTCTCCGCTCGCGTCACGATCGAAGAGTTTCGACTGGAAGGCCGAGATAGTGAAATCCAGCGGCTTCAAGAGCAAAGTGAGACAGACGACAAGCGTCACAGCAATCGCGATGGATGCATGGCGCGAACGTTCGCCTGAGAAGGAGTTTGCAGACAATTCGTACCTGACCAGCGTTCCTGTGAGTGGCCGGAATACCAAAATGCGGTAAATGGAGTGTTAGTGGATCAGAAGACATTAACGATAACGCCAGCCAGAACGGGCTCTTCTGGCCTCGCAAAAACCTCATCTACCGGCAGTTTTACCGCCCTGGCTGTGAGCCAGGCCCGTTTCCAAGCGATGCCAGGATCGCAAATGACCAAGGCCGGAATCGGTATCCGCACTCTCTTTCCGGTGATCTCAAAATTTTTTTGAGCCATTTTGCGCGTCGATTGCGCCTCTTTCCTTGAGCGACCATTTTTTCCGGTCGCCAAGTTGGAGAATTTCGCATGCACGCTCGTCGGACAAGAAGCTATCGCAACACGCTAAAATTGAGCTCGGCATCGAGCGTCCTTGGATTGGCCTTCCTGCTCTCTCCAACAGGCGCCCAGGCGCAACAAGTGGTCCCCGGCACCAGTCCGGAATGTCCCATCGTTGCGATTGACGGCGCGAATGTAGCGATCTGCGAAGGCGACCTGGCAGACGGCATCAACGCCTTTCCCGGCACGCCGGATTTCGACCGGATCGTCATCCGCGATGCGGAAGCGCCGATCGCGCCTCCCGGCTATTTCGGCATCGGCCTGGTTAAGAACAATGGCGACCTCGATGCAGTGATCGAAGACGGGATCGTCATCGACGTTTTCGATGATCCGAATATCGGCGGTGCCGCCCAGGGTATCATTGCCATCACGCAGAACGCGTTCGATCTTTCCCTCCGATCCGCCGCCGATATCACTGCCGATGGCAACGGCCAGTTTGCGTTCGGGATCGAAGCGATTGCGCAAGGCGGCGGTTCGGTGGGCATCAGCAACGAGGGCGACATTGTCGCGACGACAACGGGCGACTCCGCCATCGCCCTGCAGGGACGCTCGAATGCACAAAGCGGAGCGGGAGTCTCCATCGCCAACAACGGCACGCTCGAGGCGCGTTCTCAGGAAACAGGTGAACGTGAATTTGTAACCGCGGGCATCCTTGGCTTCTCCGTGGGTAGCAGTGTCGCCATCGCCAACATCGGCGACATTACCGTTTCCACAAGCTCCGACGCCTTCGATACCGACTTCAACGGTATAGCAGGAGCGATCGTTGCCAATTCCTTCGCGAATACAACGGACGCGTCGGTGGATATCGCGAACGACGCTACCCTCGTCGTTTCCGGCAACCAGACCCACGGAATCGTGGGCTTTGCGGAGTATACCGGGACCGCCGTTTTCGAAATAGACAATGGCGTCTTCGAGGTTGGAACGGTTATTATCAACACTTCCGGCAGCATATCGACCGATGGAGACGACAGCTACGGCGTCCTTGCTCAGGTCGGGGGAACCGGTGGCGCGGTGACGGTGCAAAGCTCTTCCGATATCGACATGACGGCAACTGACGATACCGGCACCGGGATTTTTGCCTGGAACCAGACCGCGCTGGGGCTCCTCGACGTACTCAATGGTGGAACCATCACGGGCAGCGGTGCGGCCATGCGCGGCATTGGCCTGTCCACGACCGGAGCCACATCGAATGGCGATTATACGGTTTTCCTCGAAAACACGGGGTCGATCACTTTCGATTCTCCGTTCGCGTACGGCATAACGGTCGATGTGACGACCGGGGACAATCTCGTCGCCGAGATCGAAAACAGCGGCGACATCGATCTTTCAGCCAGCACCGAAGACCAGTCCATAGGCATCTTCGTGACCGCAGCCGAAATCGACGCGAACGAGACGCGCGACGGGAACAGCCGCGTCACGCTGACCAATAGCGGCGAAATCGAGATGGGCGCGGGGAGTGCGATCGTTGCGGTCGCAGATCAGATCGATTTGATCGACGATCTCGGCGTGCTGCTCACTGAGGGTGATCAATCGGATGTGGTTCGGCTTGGCAGTGCGGGTGGCCCGGCGCAAATCAGTGCGCTCTTCAATCAGACCGTGATCGGTTCCCTTGGCGATGAATCCAACGGGATTGTCATCGAACCGCTGGCCGACGCTTCCCAGCTTTCGATGGTATTGGATACGATTGTCCTCACCACCACCGGCACCGGCAGCAATGGCTTTCTGGTCGAGCAGCTGGGCGAAGGCACTAATACAGAATTCACCATCCGGGACTCGGTATTGTCGACGTTTGGCCAATCCTCCGACACGGTCAGCATTGCCGCCATCGGGCAAGGCAGCGCAATGACGATTGATGCGACCAATTCGATCTTTACCCGCTCGGATAGCGCCAACGGCCATGCTGTCCTCATCGGCGGTCTTGCCGGCATCGATTCCGTACTTAACGTGAACTTGCTCAACACCACGCTGTTGACAGAAGGTGATTCAAGCACAGTCTTCGAAATTGCGAATTTCATCCAGACTAACTCGATCAGCGTTCTTACCGTCGGAAATGCCAACTTCACTTCACGGGGCGATGATAGCGTCGCCTTTGCCGTCGGTACGGCGTCCACCGGGCCGCTAGACCGAACTTCGCAAACCATCTCGATCGAAGATACGAGCATCTCGACCGAAGGAGATCGCAGCACCGGCATCTTCATCGACAGCAAGCTGGACGGGGCATCCGATTCGGACTTCGGCATTCTCGTTAACGGCGTAGAAATTTCGACCGAAGGCGAAAGCGCGCATGGGATCGAGATCATCGGTGCGCAAAATGCCACGATTGGGGACCGCGAGAACATCACAGCGGGCGGCGTCTTTGCCGACATCGTCATCAATGCAACCGCGGATATCACTGCCGCCGGTTTAAATTCCGACGCGATCCGCATCACCCAGCAGGACCGCACATTCCTTCGGGCGGGCGATGGCGCAACCGTTTCGGGTGGCACGGGCGATGCCTATGCGATCCGGCTGATGGGGCTGGAGGCGGATGGCGCGCTAACCGACGACATCACCGCGCAGGCGACGGTGCTGAAGGCACGGCTTGCGGATCGGTCGATGAGCCTGATCACAGACTATGTCACCAGCAGCGCGCCCACTGACGGCGTCCAGACGTTGGCTGCAGTGGGGGGCGGCGCAGCGGCAGTCGATCCCCTCGCCTTCGATGCGCCCGATCTGAGCGGTGTCGACACGCAGCTGTGGGTCGACGATGGCACGGTAGAATCCACGATGGGCGCGGGCGCGATCGTCGCCGATGGTTCACTGGCGCTGATGGGCTCCACTGGTGCGGTCATCCGCACCGGGGGCGACGATGCGGCGGTCATCGGCGCGGTCGAGGCACTCGCGCTGGTTGCCAGCGATACGACCCTGTCGAGCACCGGCGACAACGCGCCGCTGCTCCACGTGACAGAGCGCAATGCGGGTGACGGCACATCCGTGCTGGCGCAGCTGACCGATGTCACCGCCACCACCACGGGCGCAGGGAGCGATGCGCTGGCGCTGGGCGGCGGGGCGTCGAACAGTATCGGCATGCTGGTCCTCAGCGCGAACGATCTGGCCGCGCCGAGCGTCGTTTCGACCACGGGCGCCGGTTCGAGCGCAATCAGCTTCGATGGCCCCGAGAGCAGCACCTTCACCGGCGCGATCAGCCGCAGCGAGGTGTCGACCGCCGGCACCAACGCAGCGGCCATCCTGATGAACATGGGCGGCACGAGCTCCGCGAGCCTCGAACTGTTGGACACGCTGGTGAGTACCAGCGGCAACGGCAGCGATGTGGTCCGGCTGAATACGGGCGACGCGAGTGACTACAACATTCTTATCGCGGATTCCGAGCTGCGTAGCGAAGGCAATGCCAGCACACTTCTGCGTATCGCCGGTCGCGAAACATCGGATGTCGGCAACGTTGTAATGATCGGTGGCACACTGGCGAGCAACGGCGACGGTTCGGGCGGAATCATCGTGGAGGGTGATCAGGCGACGGGCGAGTCATCGCACACCTTCTTTTTTGCCGAGAGCAGCATTGCGACCGAGGGCGATGATGCGTCCGGATTCCGTTTCGAGCGGATCGGCAATGCGAGCGGCGATACGGGTGTGAGCGCTACATCTTTTACGCTGGACGACGTCGATATCTCGACCGCCGGCGCGAATAGCGATGCATTCTTTGTCGGTTCGTTGCTGGGCGGCAGCGTCAGCTCTACGACCATCACGAATAGCAGCCTTTCGACGAGCGGTGAGAACAGCCGCGTCGTTATTACCGAAGCACTGGGCCGGGATGCCGTGAAATCGGTAACGATCACCTCGAGCGATTTTAGCGCACAGGGCGCAAACAGCACGGCAATTACGTTGAACGACGGCAGTGTTTTCAGCACGATTGGCGCTGCGGACGGGTCACTCTTCAGTACCTCTATCACGGATGGCACCATCAGCACGCTGGGCGACAACAGCCTCGGGATTGATGTCGCGACATTGGCCGGCGACCAGACGACGACCGTCATTAGCATGAGCGACAACCAGATCAGCACTGCAGGCGCGAACAGCGACGCGGTCAGCATCGGCACGCAAGCGGGGATCGGCTTCCAGGCATCGCATACGCTCTCGATGGATTTCATGGATTATCAAACCACGGGCGCCGACAGCCGCGGTGTGTTCGTCAACGCTCTCCGTGATGGCCTGGCCCAGAGCGATAGCCTGCTCTTCCTTGGCAACGGCACGATTGCCACTGAGGGCGATCGATCTCACGGTATCGAGTTTGCCGCGATGAATGGCGATTTCGTCGATGCCGTGGCCGAGATCGTCGTTGTCGGCGAACTCTCCATCGCAACCACCGGCGACGATGCGGTCGGTGTGCTGCTTGGCGGGTTGACCGGCGATTTCATCGACAGCGATGGCACGACGGATATTCGCCCGCTTTATGGGGTCTATGTGGCACCGCTCTCGGTTACGACTTCGGGCAGCGGGTCGCATGGGATCGAGATCGGCGATCTTCCCGCGTTCGACGCAGCCGACAACGCCGATGTCACGCTGACAATCGAGACCCAGGAGATCACGACCACCGGCGACGGCGCGCATGGTGTGGTGATCGGTAGCGGCTGGGGCGACGCAGGCTCGACCAATGCCACCGGTCGCACCGGCTCGAACCGTTTTTCGACTGTCACTGTCACCGGGGCGATCGACGTCTCGGGTGCTGGCTCGGACGGGATCGTGTCCGACAGCTACATCAACGCATTCGAAATCACTGAAACCGGCAGCGTTACGTCCGCCGATGGCTTTGCGCTGAACTTTGCTGCGGTGGATGACGGACAAAGCGCGTTCAATCTTGGCACCATCGACGGCAATGTGATCTTCGGCGAAGGCGATGACGTTTTCGAGAACTCTGGCACGTTCACCGGCAATATCGATATGGGCGGCGGCGCGAATGCGATCTTCGTGCGCGCGGGCGGGGTGTTCAACTCGCTCGACTCCATCCTGCTCGGCATGGGCAATGCGATCACCGTCGAAGGCGATCTATCGCCGGGCGGCGTGGGCCCGATCCAGACCACCGCGATCGGCAGCGATCTTGTGCTCGCAGACGGATCGCGGTTGCTCATCGATATCGACGGGATGGCAGCGGATACGAGCGCTTCGGGCTACTTCAGGTCGGACCGGATCACGGTCGATGGCGACATCACCATCGGTAATTCCACCCTCGCCCTTTCCTCGCTGACTGCAGAAGGAGACTTCGACCGATCGGCGCAGTTCCTTATCCTCGATGCTAACGGCACGCTCACCGGGGAGTTCAGCGGGATCGACGCGGACCTGCCCTTCCTCGACCTGTCGCTCACCTATGAGGGCAACAATGTGATCCTAAATGCTGGCCGCGAAGGGCCGGTTGTCGCATTCGCCTCGCTCGGTATGACGCCCAATCAGCGCTCTGTAGCCGCAGCTTTCGACACACTCGAACCGGATGCGATGGGCGATCTGGACGACGTAATCGAACAGCTGATCTTTGCCGACACTGCTCAGGCGCTTGCCGCGTTTGATAGCGCATCAGGCGAGATTTATGCCTCGCTTATCGCGCAGGCAGGCAACGATGGTCTGCGCCGTTCACGCGAAGGCCTCGCCTACGCCCGCACTGCGGCAGCAGAAGGATGGGGCATCCGCGGCGGCGCGAGTTTCTCGGACAGCTCGATCGACGGTGATGGCAACGCGGCCAAAGTCACACAGGACGATTTCGGATTCGATTTCGGGATCGACTATGTGGGTCGCGAAAATCAGTGGGCAGTTGGCCTTTCAACTGGCGTGCGGAACGGGGAAGTAGGCGTTGCTGAAAGGGACAGCCTTGCTGATTACGACACGTGGTACCTGGCCGGACATGCCCGCTATGGTACCGGCGGGAAAGGCGCCACAATCAGCGGCGTCTTCAGTTTTGGCCAAACAGAAGCTCAGGTCACGCGAACTCTCACCATCAATGCGATGACCCGCACAGCCACAGGAGAGGCAGATATCGACACGACAGCGCTCGGCGGAGAAGCGCGTTATGGCTTTGGCCTGGGTGAGAATTGGGCCGCCGGACCTGTCCTATCCGTACTGCATTCTAACAGCGATCTGTCGCTTGACGGCGAAACGGGTGCGGGCAGTGTCTCACTGACATCGGCAGATGCTTCGGACGGTCAGACACGTTTTGGTGCCGGGCTTTTCGCCAATTACCAAAGCAAGAATGCAACCTTCGATCTTTCGGCGCAATATGTCGAAGCTTCCTCCAACACAGTCGGTGTTCCGCTCGCTTTCAGAGATGGAAGCAATGCACCGTTCACTGTCTTGGCGCCGGTCACGGACGGAAGTGGCGTTTCCGCGTCGGGTTCGGCGCTCGTCGAGCTTGGCAATGGCTGGACTTTGAGCGCTCAGGTTGAAACGTTCCTGGGCGGAGACCAAGACGATGTATCTGGTTCTGCCACGGTCGGCTGGCGCTTCTAGGTTGGTTTGCAAGGGCATCGTGGCAAAACTCGACCCACACGCTGAGCGAGAGCTGCTCGAATTGCTGGAAGAAGCTCTCGCTCAGCCAGTCGCAAATCGTCGTGAGTGGTTGAAGGTCAAGCTCAAGGAACGAAACAGGATTGACCGCAAACTGGAAGACCTGATCGCTTTAGCCGAACGAAATGACATTCCCCTCTGGCGCCGCTGAGGATGGGGCTTGTGCTGGTAATCTGTTGAAACGGGTGTATTCTCTCGCCTCGACGGCAAGGGGGCAGTGATGGATCATGCGGATCTTATGGCGGATTGGCAGTCCGGCAATTCAGATGCCGGTAGCTCGCTGATCAAGAAAATCTACGCCGAGTTGGAGGTTATTGCCGGCGCCAAACTATCACAGGAACCGCACTCATCGCTTTCGACCGGAGATCTGATCAACGAAGCGATCATCCGCCTTTCAAAGCTGAACCAGATAGAGTTTCAGGACCGCGCGCATATCCTTGCTCTGGCCTCGCGCATCATGCGCCAGGTTCTAATCGACCAGGCCCGGCGCCGCCATGCGGACAAACGCTACCATAAGCAGGTGACGCTGCAGACCAATATCGCCGAATGGCAGATGCCGATCGAACTGCTGGCCTTGGATATGCACCTAAACGAACTGCGCGAGATCGATCCGCAACGTGCGGACATTGTTGAGATGCGCTTCTTTGGCGGCATGTCGTTGACGGACATCTCGACCGTTCTCGATGTGTCCGTCGCGACCGTGAAACGGCGATGGCAGGCGAGCCGCATCTGGCTACAGGACCGCATGGCAGGCTAGGCGGGGCGATGGACCGGCACGACTCAGACACCGAACGCGAAGCGATCGCAGCGCTCGAAGAAGCTCTCGATCATCCCTCCTGCGATCGGGAGGCCTATCTCGCGTCCGAGCCCATGCTGAGCGATGCGGCCAAAGTTCGTGCGCTGAACTTGCTTGCGGTGAGCCAGTCCTCCTTTCCAGGCATCATGACGGGCGGCGCAGCGACGGGGTTGGAAGATGACGTCATGCCAGACAGGATCGGCGCTTACCGTATCCTGCGCCTCATAGGTCGGGGCGGGATGGGCAATGTCTATCTCGCCGAGCGCGCTGCGCAAGATTTCAATCACGCCGTCGCCATCAAGCTCATAAAAAAGAGCCTCACTAATCCTGCGATTGTCGAACGCTTTCGCCACGAAAGACAGATCCTAGCTGATCTGAACCATCCGGGCATCGCGCGGCTTTTCGATGGAGGGGAAACACAGGATGGCACGCCATACTTCGTCATGGAGTTCGTCGATGGTGTTCCCCTGAGTCAATGGCTTGAGACCAAACCGCGAGATCTGAGCGCAAGGCTTCAGATATTCAGGCAGATTTGTGTCGCTGTCGAAGCGGCTCACCAGCGATTGATCATCCACCGCGATCTGACCCCGCCCAATGTGCTGATTACAGAGCAGAACGCTGTAAAAGTGATCGATTTCGGGATTGCACGTTCCGAGAACGCTCAAAGGGAGAGGGAGGAGGACAGCCGTTTTGAGCACACACCCGGTTTTGCAGCACCCGAGCAGCGGTCAGGCGTGCCGGCTTCGACGCTCACGGACGTATATGCGCTGGGGAAATTGCTCTTGACGCTGATCTCGGGTCACGAACAATCCGAAGTGCTTGCAATTGCCCGCATGGCCAGCGCAGAACGTGCCGAAGATCGCTATCCCTCCGTTTCGGCCCTGATCGAAGACCTCGATAATTTTACAAGCATGCGCCCGGTCTCAGCCGTCCGAGGCGGCCTGGCCTATGCCGCGGGCAAATTCGCCCGGAGGCAAAAGCTGCTTGTTGGCACTGCGGCCGCCGCTGCAATCGCGATTACAGGTGCGTTCGTGCTTGTCACCCAAGCATATCGCGAAACCGAAGTCGCTTTTCTGGCTGCCGAACAAAGTCTTGCAGACACTCGACAGCTCGCAAGTACTATGATGTTCGATGTATTCGACGAAGTGAGCCGCCGATCCGGGAATTCGCAAGCCAGGCTCCTCGTAGCTCAAAATGCTCAGAAATACCTGGATGAACTGGCTTCTGATCCGAAAGCCTCACCAGATGCAAGGCTTGCTGCCGGTCGTGGCTTTGCTCGACTGGCCCAGGCGACAGGCTCTCTTGGTAGTGGGAACAGCGGCGACATTTCGCGAGGTCTGGCCCTCTACGAGCGGTCGTTGCAAATCCTAGAGCAACTTCATGCCGAAGCTCCCAGCGATGATTCAAGTTTGGCCTTGGCACAGACATTGGTGGGTCTTTCGAGCGACAAGTTGCAAACTTTCACCGATCCACCCGGTTCGGTTGTCCTCCTGAAAAGAGCAAGAAAGCTTCTGCTCTCAATCACTGAGCCCAGCGCCGAGTCCATTGCCGAGCTCGGCCGTGCCGAGAGGTATCTGGGCGACGCACTTATATGTTGTAACGGAGCAGAGGCAGAAGGAATTAAAGCGATAGAGCGAGGTTTGGACCAAATCGAAAGCGCTCCCGAGCAGTTTCGATCAAGTCACACTGTGCGTCGATCGTATAACGATCTTCTGAACCTGAGCGCCGGAATTGAGATTTGGAAGAAGGGGGATGAGTTCGGAATCGAGCCATTTCGGCTGGCGTTGACAGCGCAGCGCCAACTTACACAGGAGACCAAATCGCCTGAGGATCACCGACTGGAAGCGACCATCGCTTCAAATCTGGCCCGAACCTACCTCAGGACCGGTCAGGTCGACGAAGCCCGTTCGGTCATGGGTGCCACCCATATTCGTAATCTCGATGCTCACAATTCCGATCCCAACGACAATGATCTCAAGCGTCGCCTGGCGATTACGAGTATTGTGATGGGCCGGATCGCAGCGGAGGGTGGTCACCACATTGAAGCAGACCGGCTGCTGGCCAAGGGCTTGGAATTAGCCCATCAAAGTGAATGGCCAGAGGGTGTGCAAACGGTCCCTTCGCTGAATTATGCCCACCGACTGCATGAAGCTTCACAGGCCTATTGGATCAACGAAGAAAGGGGGCAAGCCTGCAATCTGGCGCGAGAATCTGCCGCGCTCTATCAGGCTTATGCTGAGCGTTACGACTTGCCAGCTATCTCGCTCAAATATCGCCTTGCTCCACTGAAGGAGCGCATGAACTTGTGCAAACTAACCGGACAATCGAACTAGCCGTCATCGAGATTCAGCAATGAATGTCACCGCTCCGAACTGAAACGCTGTTTCATCAGTACACAAGCCGGTCCGCCAGAAGCACGCCTACACATGGTCCCAAGACCGCTCCTAAAAGGCGACGATGGAGTAAAACCGAATATAGAGATCCTCGGTCGCAAACCCGATGATGAACGCGGCCATAAGGCATAACATCGCCACTGCTCCGGCAAATCCGAAGCGTCGCATGGACGAACCGAAATTGTGGATGATCGTGGCCACGTTGCCTTGAAGCATGCTAACGATACTGCTGAGATTTGCCAGCATCAGGACCAGCAGCATCGCCAGTCCGAGGACCTGTTTCGGGCCTCAAATTTGCAAAAGTTCTCTGTTCTTGCCTGTTAAACGAGGAAATCCACCCAAACTGAACCGATGTTCGCAAGCCAAGAGACGGTGCTCGGAAATGCCCCCTGATACGGCTCGAGAGACCAAAAGAATGATGCGCGCGTTACGGATTGGACCACAAAAACCGCCTGTTCTGAGCGGCTTAGCCGCCTGAAACCAGAGACGAGTGCAGGGGTGGGTGGCGGAGAGGGAGTCCGCACTGTTTTCCCAGAAATACTTGGATTCGTGTGCCCTCAATGAGCCAGGTCATAATTATGGTCATAATTGAGTTAGATTGATCGTGGCCGAAAAGCTTCAGGTTTAACAACCCGCACACTCAGCATGGTAGCAACGGGAGCGGATAGCATGGCCCATTGATCGAAACAGAATTGCCAAGTCGCTTCGCTTAGTCGATGCATGTACTCGGAGGAAGGGAAGCTTATGGCTAGAGGCGGATATATTTCGACCGAGATTGCTGTGCGAAAACTAAACGCAGTGCTGGGCTCCAGGGAACGGGCGCGCCAGATCTTGATCGATGCACTGGTAAGCGAAGAACTTCCTGCGCGAGGCAAACCGATTCCGCCCGAACCTCCGTCGTGCCAAAAAAGAGATCCTATGTTGCTCCGGGATATCTCAACTAGTTTTAAACCACCGAAATATGGCTCAGAGACTGCAATTCCGGGCAGCTTTTGGACCGATGCATATCCATCAGAAGTGGACAAGTGGAGACTACAAGAAGGCTTTGTCTTCAGTTCGGACTCCGATCCAGACGCTTACTCTGCGGTCAAACTGGAAGAGAAGACGGTCAATGCGTTGGTACGAAAATTCGATCCTGAGCGGGCCACGGTGCCGAAGAAGTCTCGCCAACGAAAGCGCACAGCGAGATGGCCCGAGTGGATCGCTGCTCTCACCACCTGCGTGAAGGACCATATTGTTCACGGAAATCTGACCCAGCAACAGGTCTTAGATGAAGTCAACAACCGACTTGAAAATTGGGACCTTGAGCCCTGCAAAGATCCGACAATGGGTCCTGCCGCAAGTGAAGTCCTCAAGCGACTAAACGAGCTTGCGGCAACCGAGACCAAACAGCGCAAAACTTAAAACATTAGCTCATTGGCCAGCGCGCTCTGCCCGAGTCACTGTTGGGCCTCCAATCCAAAGGAGGCTCATAATGCCAAGCAATACCGATCAACCTCACGACGCTGACAAGTTAGCGTCTTCTGCCACTTCCGAGCCCGACCAATGCCTATCGGTCAAGGATGTCTGCGCTTACCTGTCAATCGGCAAGACGACTTTCAACAAACTGCGCAGACAAGGTGAATTCGAAACCTTCCTAGGGTCGAGCAAGCGACTGACCAAGCGAAGCGAAGTTGATGCCTACATCGAACGCCAGCTGGCGAAAGAGAGGCGGCGTCATCACAAGCCTAGGGCGGGCAAGAGCTAATGACCGAAAATTTCTCCTCCAACGATCGGCAGTTTTCCAGCGATCTTGGGATGCAGAGCCGTCCTGTGACTCCGAGCGACAACGCCTACGAAACCTTGATCTGGTGCATCGATATCGGGCCCATAGGGCCGCACCTCAATTTCTTCACTCAGACAAGCGCTACCTGCGTTCGAAAGCGAGGAACGAGATGAAGGTGAGTACGAAACGGAAGAATCACAGGCCAGTCACGAACTGTGAGGCAAAAAACGCGTATTTAAATGCTCGCCAGCCGAAACCGGGGCGACCCGGCGTCTCCAGCCTCTTGCTCCCAGCGAAGGAATTTTGGCCGAGTACGCTTCAAAGCGACTTCGAAAGTAAAGCTTCCTGTTTGCACGAGGACGAGACACGAGCCCGGCTGTTGGAAAAGACGAAGCACCAAGGTGACTGGGGAGATGCAGCACGCGACCTGTCGGCGCGCCTCTGTGCGTCGAGCCGCCGTTATCCTTGGCCCACGTTGGCCAGCAAGCTCTACTGGCGAGACCTGCGCGAACGCATCGTTGGCAACCTGAATGCCCTCATTGCCGAAGAGTTGCCCGACAGAGCGAGCTTCGCCACCATCATCCGGCAAGATTGGGCCCGCCATCCCGCTGACCTAGACAACGTCGATATCGCTGCGTTCAAGAGGGTATTGCGCAAGAACATCGCGGACACTGGTGTCGAAATTGCTGAAGGCTTCCTAATCGGACGCTTTGAAGCGTCCTACGACATCGACCCACAATGTTACCAGTTTCACGCTCACCTATTGGCGACCGACGACTATGTCGACGCGATCAACGCCTTGAAGGGCCGTGAGCCCTATCGCCCTTGGACCGGTGTTAATGGAATCCCCGATTGTCGGCACCCCGTCGTGAACCCGCAGCTCGATCTAGGTGAAGCCTCACGGGCGTTCGCCTACAGCGTGAAAGGTTATTGGGAACTCCGAAATGCCGCACAGGCAAAGCGCCTGCAAGGCGAAGAGCATACCCGATCGATGTTGTTCCTCGATCGACACCGCCCTGAGGACCTTTTCATCCTGATGGACGTCCACGTGAAAGGGGGTGTGCTGGCTCTGAGCGCGTAACATGGCAGTATACTAATTCATGATCTGATCGCTCAATTCCGCTGTCTACGGCTATCCCAAGTGCCGCATATCCGTGAATTGGCGTTGGAAAATCAACAAAACTAGCGAGGCCTGGTTGGGCTGTATGATCCGGGAGTTTTCGGCTCCTCGAAGCGCGTCACTGTCGAGTTTCGCGAAGTGGTGCCGTGTCTGATGCAGATCTATTCCCCGATCTCCCCGACCTCCCCGCTCGAAAAAGTAGGAGTAAGGTAAAATGCGATACGTACCCCAAACAAAATTCCAAGACGGTACTCACGTCTTCATCCGTAAAGGCCGTGATCAAGACGGTACAAATTGGGTCCAAATCAGAGTGGGTCCAAGGAAAGCGAAATACCAGAAGCAGTCAGATTTCCGTGGCAAAGGTCGCAAGGCAATCGCTGCGCTAGACGAAGCGGGTTTGAACCCGACCGTTGAACAATTCGAAGAGATTCAGAGTCATGTTAACTCGATGACCGGTTTTCATCGGGTCACTCGCTTCCAGCAACCGGGATGGAGCGGCGAAAAATTTGCGTTGCCCGATGGATCGGTCATTTCCCGGTCGATGCCTGATCATTCAATAGTCGGCTTCGAGCTTCAACGAAATAGAACAAGTCGGACTGGCAGGGTCACGGCTTGAATGCGGCGTCCCAACCTCCCGCTTCATAGACAGCAGAAAGCAGGATCCGGTCTGCGCAGGGCCGATGCCTCTCTCGAACGCGTGACGGCGGATGATTTCTCGGCACGGCTCGATGCACAATGGCGCGGAAAGCTCGAAGGAAAGCAGCTCTTTGTTAACGAGCTATTCGTGACGATCATCCGCAGGCCGCTACAAGGCAATATCGGCATCGTCGACCGGATGCGGGGGTGGTTCGCCAAGAGCGCTAATCGTAACGCAGGGCTTATCGCTGCCGAGAAGCACGCTCTCGACCGGGCGCGCGAGGCACTGGTGGCGTCACTTGGCTCTTATGACCCGCAGGTGCTGAGCATTTACGATACGCCCGACGGCAAACGTTCCGAGCCGCTCGAGTTCCTCTCCTGCCTTTTCAACGCCGATATGCGCCCCGTTGCCCTGCCGCGAGGCGATCTTGGGCACTATATTCCAGCGCGGCGAGTGAGTTTCGGTCAGGACTGCGTAGAGCTCGGTCAGACAGGAGACTTGCCGCGCCGCTTTGTCGCGATGGTGTCGGTCAAGGATTATCCGGGTTCGACCTTTCCGGGCATGTTCGACGAGCTCTATCGCCTCCCGTTCGAGCTCCATGTTGCTCAGAGCTTCGCGTTAGTCGAGCGAGCACAGGCGCTGGGCCGCATGAATCTGGCGCTGCGCCGAATGCAATCGGTCGAGGACGAGGCGCTGTCGTTGCGCGGAGAGTTGACCGAGGCGAAGGACGAGGTTGCAGCAGGCCGCGCTGGATTTGGGGAGCACCACTCGACCATCGCAGTCCATGCCGATGATCTGAAGTCGCTCGAAGAGCAGGTCGCCGAAGTGATCGCGCTGCTTGCCGATCTGGGGATCAACGCGGTGCGCGAGGACATCGCGCTCGAGCCGACGTTCTGGGCGCAGTTCCCTGCCAATTTCCGCTATATCGGGCGGCGTGGTCTGGTCTCTACCACCAATTTCGCTGGCCTTGCGAGCTTGCACAACTTTCCGGTGGGACGCTCAAAGGGTAATCATTGGGGCGATGCCGTGACCCTGTTCGAGACCACGGCTGCAGGCCCATACTTCTTCAACTTCCACCAGGCGGATTTGGGTAATTTCACTGTGATTGGGCCGTCGGGTTCGGGGAAGACGGTCGTTCTAAACTTCCTGCTTGCTCAGGCGCGCCGCTTCAATCCGCGCATCATTTTCTTCGATAAGGATCGTGGCGCCGAGCTCTTCATCCGCGCTATCGGCGGACAATATGACCGGTTGAGCCCGGGGTCTGCTTCCGGCCTCAATCCCCTGCAAATCGATGACACGCCTGCAAACAGGCAGTTCCTCCTCGGTTGGATTGCTATCCTTGCGGGCGGCACGAGCACCAACGAGCTCGACGCCATTCGCGACGCGATCGACACTAGCTTTGCGCAGCCTCCTGCAAAGCGCAGGCTTCGCTATCTTATCGAGCTCTTCCGTGGCGGCGCGCGCCCTGAGGCTGACGATCTGTATTCGCGGTTGCGCCCGTGGTGGGGCGAAGGCGAGCGCGCATGGCTGTTTGACAATGAGCGCGACCTCACTGACCTTGATGCCGCTACGGTCGGGTTCGATATGACCGCGATCCTCGATGACCCGGTAGCGCGTACACCGGCCATGTTCTATTTCTTCCACCGTGTCGAAGAGCGGCTTGATGGCGACCCTTCGATCATCGTGATCGACGAGGGCTGGAAGGCGCTCGATGACGATGTGTTCGTGCGCAGGATCAAAGACTGGGAGAAGACGATCCGAAAGCGCAACGGGATCGTCGGCTTTGCGACCCAGAGTGCTTCGGATGCACTGGAGAGCAAGATTGCGAGCGCGATCATTGAGCAAGCGGCGACCCAGATCTTCATGATCAATCCGAAGGCGCGAGCCGAGGACTATATCAACGGTTTTGGCCTCAGCAGGCACGAGTTCGAGCTCGTGCGAAGCCTGCCAGACAGCTCGCATTGCTTCCTGATCAAACATGGCCGCGAAAGCGTTGTTGCGCGGCTTGAGCTGTCGGGTGAGAGCGACCTTCTCACCATCCTCTCAGGGCGCGAGAAGACCGTGCGTTTGTTCGACCAATTGGTCGCGCAGACAGGGCCAGATCCTGCCAATTGGCTCCACCGCTTGATTGAGGAGGCAGCGTAATGGCCTGTCCTCCTATCATCACTGGTGAGGAGTTTCTGAGGCGCACCCTCGCTCATATCGATTGTCAGGCGCAGTTGATCGGCAGCTATGGCTACCAGGCCCTCGGGTCACCGGGCTCGGCCGCCTCGATCCTGGTGACCAGCCTGCTCACCCTATTTATCGCCCTGTTCGGCATCCGCCTCATGTTTGGACCATCGCCACACGCACGCGATGCGGTGTTCGGTGTTCTCAAGATCGGGATCGTGCTTACTCTCGCCTTCTCCTGGCCTGCCTTTCGAACTGTCATCTACGATGTCACTCTCAAAGGCCCTGCTGAGATCGCCAATGTCGTGCAGTCGAGCAGCGGTAATGGACGCGCGGCAGACTTTGCCTACCGCTTGCAGGCTGCTGACAATGCGGTTGTAACGCTCACGACGGTTGGCTCTGGCCGCAATGCCGCCGCGCTTGTCGAAGGGGAGGACTCGGGCAGCACATTCCGGGCGGCGGCGATTGAAGACGATACCGGCTTTGGGAGCGCGCGCATTCTCTATATTGCCAGCATCATCGGCACACTTGGGCTTTTGCGCATTGGTGCGGGGCTATTGCTGGCACTGGCGCCCGTTGCCGCTGGCCTCTGGCTCTTCACCCAGTCGCGCGGGATATTTGCAGGCTGGCTCAAAGGGCTTGCGTTCACGATTGTCGGCTCGATTGGCACCACGCTGGCTCTCGCTGTCGAGCTTGCCATTATCGAGCCCTGGCTCGCCGATGCCTTGCGAGTGCGCAGTCTTGGCTATGCGACCCCGGCGGCTCCGACCGAATTACTCGCAATCATGCTCGCCTTTACCATTGTTCAACTCGCAATGCTGTGGCTGCTTGCCAAGGTTGTCTTCTATCGCGGTTGGCTGACCTTGCCTGACATTCCCGAACCGCTGCGGCCTCTTTGGGACCGGAGCCAACCGGCTACCATCGAGCAGCCACGCAGCGAACCTGTAATCCTCCGCGCGGAACGGATCAGCAATTCGGTCGAAAGCTCGATCCGGCGCGAACGGCAATTGACGAGCCCGCACTTTGAGCGACAGACAAATACTGTCCAAACGAGTCTGCAAAGTGCAGACAAGAGTGCCGGGCAGCCGCCAAAGCTCGGTAGCTCGTTTCGTCGCTCGAGCTTGCGCACCTCGCGCGCAGCCCGCATGCGGGATCAGCAATCATGAGCCTTGAACCCGATCTCGATCTTTCCGACCTGCCCGTTGCCGAAAGCTGGGCAACGAGCGTTACCCAGAACCTCGAGCGGTCCAACCGCCGCGCCTGGTTTGTGGCCATTGCAGCAGCCATCATCGCGGTGCTGGAAGCGCTGGCACTGGTATTCCTGATCCCACTCAAGACGGTCGAACCCTATACGCTCCTGGTCGACCGCCAGACCGGCAACGTCGAAACCCTCGCTCCGCTCAACGCGCAAGTCATTGCACCTGATGCAGCGCTCACGCGCTCTTTCCTCGTGCAATATGTCATCGCGCGCGAAAGCTTCACCTTCGACACAGTCCAAGATGATTATCGCAAGGTCTCGCTCTTGTCCGAGCGCCGGGTTGCCGAACGCTATCAGAACCAGATGGCAGCCGGCAGCCCGGAATCTCCGCTGACCTATCTGCCCGCTGGTGCCACGATCCAGACCGAGATCAGAAGCGTCTCAAGACTTGCTGAGGGCCGGGCCATGGTTCGGTTTACGACAACGCGGACCGATCAGGGAGCCAACCCTCAGCCCCCGCAATATTGGGTCGCAATCGTCAGCTATCAATTCACCTCGGCGGCGATGAGCGAGGCTGACCGCTATGTGAATCCGCTCGGCTTTCAGGTAACAAGCTATCGCCGTGACGCCGAAACCTTGCCCGAAGAGGGCATCGTCAACGGCGTCAGCCTTCCCAATCAGCAGCGTGTCAGAGAGGCGCCATGATGAGGGGGTTGATTGGTCTTGCCGCGATCTTGAGTGCCAGCAGCGTCTCGGCTCAGACCTTTCCGACGCCGGGTAAAGAGTCTCCCAGGATCCAGACGGTGCGGTGGTCTTTGGGCCAGCCTATCGTACTAACAGCGCTTCCGGAGACCACCCTCACCGTCATGCTTGAGCCCGGCGAAGCGATCAAGCGGGCCTCGCTTTCGGGGAGCCAGGTGTGGGACGTGAGTGTCTCGGCGGAACGCGACAGCTTTCAGGTAACGGCAGGCGAGGGCGCTGCGCCCGCGACACTGATTGTCGAGACCGATGGTCGCACCTATGAATTCGCACTTGAGATCGGGCTCGGCCTTATGGCCGCCTATCTCGTCCGTCTCGAATATACCGACCCGGTTTCGGTAACCGGCCAAGGCCCCCAATCAGACCTCGAGCCCGTAACCGATCTCACCTGGTCTTATCGCCTGCGCGGGGATCACGAAGTCCGTCCGGTATCGGTGCGCGACAATGGCGAGAAGACCATTATTACCTATGCACCGGATCAGGCTCTGCCAGCTGTATTCGCAGTGGGGCCGACGGGCGATGAAGAGGTGGTCGACGGCTATATGCGCGGCGACGTCTTTGTGATCGACCGTGTGCATCAAGAACTGGTGTTCCGTATTGACCGCGAAAATGCGACCGCAAGGCGCAATAGCGAACAGGATGAGGCGCAATGAACGAGTCGGTGGCTTCTGCTGGCGGCGTGCAGGACGTCCGCCCCGTCATAGCGACAAGCAATCCCGGCAATTGGGGCGCAATTGTCTTTGCCGGGGTTCTCGCAGTGGGCGGCTTCATGATCTATTCTGCGCTCAGTGCGTCGGAGGATGCTGCTGAAGTGCCTTCGGTCTTCGCGCCTGAAGGGCGCAGTGGCGCGCAGATTGCTTCGCCGGCGCCGTTGCAAACTCCGCCCCGACTTCAGACCACAACGCGCTCCCGAATGCCCCCGGACGAAGCACTGGCGCCCGCAGTGCTGCGCATCGAGCCGCCATTTGTGCCGCGCATTGTGTCTCCTGCGCCCACCCTCCCCGCGCAGCCGCTTCAACCCGAACCCGTGCCGCCACCTGAACCGCAACGGCCCCATGGGCCGCAGATTGTTTACGAGGCCCCACAACGCGCTGAACCGACAGGGGCGCGGCCGCGCGAGACCGAAGCCGACGCCCGCGTCTCAGCGCGTCGCTTGCGCAACCCCTCGCGCACGATTCCACAAGGCACAGTTATCCCTGCTGTCCTGGAGACCGCACTTGATTCCACCCGCGCCGGAGGCGTGCGTGCGCTGATCCAGCGCGATGTCTCGAGTTTTGATGGCACACGCGTGCTCGTACCGCGCGGCAGCCGCCTATACGGCCAGTATGAGGCCAATCTTCAGCCTGGGCAGAAGCGTGCACTGGTTCAGTGGACCCGTCTGATCCGCCCAGATGGCGTGACCATCGCGCTCGACTCCCCTTCGTCCGATCCACTTGGACGGGCAGGTATCGAGGGCGATGTCGATGGCAAGTTCTGGCAGCGTTTCGGCGGTGCGCTTTTGAACTCGGTGCTCGATGTCGGGGTCGGGCTCGCGGTCAATCAGGCAACTGATGGCGTGATCGTCGCACTGCCCGGCAGCACCCAGAATGTGCAGGTCGCAGACACCCAGTCGATCCAGCCCACGCTCAAGGTAAAGCACGGCACTAGCGTCTCAGTCTTTGTTGCGCGCGATCTTGATTTTTCGAGTGTCGATCCGTGAGCCCTGAAGCGCCAGCGACCGAGGCGGGGTATTATCTCGGCAGCTTCCTTGCACCCTTGGCTCCGGTGCTGGCGCGCAAAGATGTGACCGATATCTGGATCAACCGGCCCGGAGAGCTTTGGGTCGAAAGCATTGGTGGGGGGATCGAGCGGATTGCCGAACCGAACCTAGACCTGCGCCTGCTCGAACGGCTTGCGCGCCAGATCGCGGCGCATTCTTCGCAGGGAATCAGCCGCGCGCAGCCGCTGCTCGCCGCGACCCTGCCCGACGGATCACGCGTGCAGGTTGCTGCGCCGCCAGCGACCCGCATTGGCTATGCCTATGCCATCCGCAAGCATGTCTCCACCAATCTGGCGCTGGGGGACTGGGAAGAGGCGGGGGCGTTTGATGAGGCGGTTGCGGGCGACGATGAGCCGACGGGTGAGCGGAGCTTTCATTCGCTTGGTGGGCGAGAGGCGGCAGAAGTTTTACGGCACTCGGTGCTTGAGCGGCGTAACATTCTGGTTGCAGGCGGCACCTCTACCGGCAAGACGACCTTCCTCAACTCGCTCCTCGCTGAAATCCCGCGCGAAGAACGTCTCGTACTGATCGAAGACACTGCCGAGCTTCACCTAGCCCACGAAAACGCGGTCGGGCTGATCGCAGCGCGCGGAGAATTAAGTGAAGCGCGAATCACCGCTGAAGACTTGCTCATCGCGGCGCTGCGCATGCGGCCTGATCGGATCATTCTGGGGGAGCTGCGTGGGGTGGAGGCGTTTACGTTCCTGCGCGCGGTCAACACCGGGCATCCGGGTTCGATGACCACCATCCATGCTGACACCCCCGCCCGCGCGATTGAGCAGCTTGCTTTGCTGGTCCTGCAAGCCGGATCAAAACTCTCTCGCGAGGATGTGCGGCACTATGTGCGCCAGAGCGTCGATGTGTTCGTGCAGCTTGAGCGGCGCGGCGGCAAGCGGCGGGTCGCGCAGATTCTGGTGGCAGAGTGATAGTGCGTCTTCTCAGTTTGCAGGCGAGCCTGTTTGATGCGGATGGCAAGAGCAGTTTCGGTGCCGGGGCGCGCTGGATTGACGCGGTGCTGTTTAGCGAGGTTGTGACAATGCTTTGCGTGCTCGCGGTGGCGCTGCTTGGCGTTGGCCTAATGTCTGGGCGATTACTAGTGCAGCGAGGCGGTCGCATAGTTATCGGCTGTGCGGTCCTTCTCAGCGCGCCGGTGATGGCCGCCATGTTTCTCGGAGTGAGTATCGGCGACTCGCATTACTCAAATGCTACAATCGCAGTAATGCCCTCACAACCAAATCGAGCGCCGCTGGAGCCATCAGACTACAATCCTTACGCGCAGGCCTCTTTTCGGCACAGCGAATAGCGCATGCCAGCCTGTACTGCGCCGTCGCGGTTAGCGCATGTGATCATTGAGCGGGGAAAATCTAGTGTGGCAAACTCCGACACAGCATTCACTCAGAGAGGTCGAAAGACTCCACCGTGTCATCTCCTCGTATGCAAAAATTCAGCATTCCTCCCGGTTCTGCCAATAGTGGAAATATTCTGAAGCAGCGCCTATCCTGCTCACTTTTTCGCAATGAACAGTATACTTTGTTTGGCAATAGGTGGGCCGTTAAACGCTCACCGCGGTACCTAGCCTGAAGGAAAATCTTTGCTTGGTCCATCGATATGAATTCATATCCATCAACAGGCTGGGCATTTATTCGACACTGATCTAGGACGTCCTTGGCGCTTAGATTTGCCAAAAGCATATCAGGCTCGACAGCCTTTCCAGCCGCGTCGTCGCACGGCTCCGAGCAGGATGCAATGAAAACCATTCCAACGATTAAAAACTGTGCCCGCATGGTATCAACTCCCTGTAGTACAACTTAAGTTTTGTGCTTTATCAATTGCAACAGTCGTAAGCCCACTGTCATTTGCGAAACGCACATCTCCGGAGCTAACTGGACTTGGCGGACCAAGATTTGGATGTGTATGAAAGAAAACAGTTGCGGGAATACCATAGGCTCTTTCGAATGCCCTTCTGTTTCCTTGAATCAACTTTCGGTCAACAGAATCCTGATCACCAGATGAGAAATGACTGGAGAGTATGAGGTTGCCAGATGAGTCGAATCCGCCAAGCACTCCATATTCGATAGGATGCCTGGGGCCGAATGGATTACCTACCTGCGAAGTGTGACTTATGAACTGTAGCTCTGGCAAAAGTTGTCCATTTGCGCCCTTGGCAGCCGCGAGAGCGGTTACACAAGGCAGCATCGTAGGAATCGGAGAACTCGGCGCTGTACCGCCATCGGCCTTTCCTAGGTTTGCCCCACCTCCTTCGCCATTAAACCCGCGTTCCTCAGGAACGCCAAACTTACAACCGAGGAAATCAGTCTCCCAATCATATGGGTACGCCTTTTCAGGAGCTGGTTTGCCATCAATTTCTGGAACCCACCACCAGGTTGTCGTTACCCATGAACACAACCCTGTCGGATCCACCGCATTGACCGGATCGTTCCTGACATAGGCATACATGTTCAACCCATCGCCATACCCAATCGGGTCGGTCTGCATGAACCGCCCTAGCCCGGGGGAGTACGCTCTTGCCTTATAGTGGTACTGGCCGAGTGCGGGGATATAAATCTGGCCCGTGTAGCGGAACCTTCCGTTGTTCTGCGTCCCGCTCGCAAAGCCGGGCACGCCAAACTCGTCATAGGAGTTGATCGCCCTCACCGCCCCACTGCGCACAAAGCTCGCCACGACCGAGCCAATTCGGTCAGTATAAAGATAGGCAGCGTTGGAGCGCCCGGTGCTGACGCCCTCATAGTGGATCAGCGCATTATCACCGCCCCCGACGCCGTGCACATAGCGCCGCAGCCGCGCGCCTGTGCCGTTATATTCGAGGATCAGGTCTTGCCCGTCATAAAGCAGCCGCTCGATATTCGCGCTGCCATCCTCGATCTCGTACAAGCGCCCCAGCGGATCGTAGCGCAGATCGGCCGTGTTGCCCCCGCTGGCAGCGATCAGGCGGTTCTCGGTGTCGTAAGTGTAGGTCGTAGTGCCGTCAGAGGTGAGATTGCCGTTGGCGTCGTAGGTGAAGCTCGTGCCGTCTACATCCTCGTAGCGGTTGAGCCCGTCCGGCGTGTAGTCGGCGTCGGTGCTGCCGCCCGGATGGTTGTCCCAGACATAGAGCTGGTTGCTGATGCTTTCCGACTGCGCCTGGCTCGCGGAATTGTAGGTGTAGTCCCGGTCGACGTCATAGCTGCTGCTGGTGTGATCGAGCGCGATGCCGTCGAGCCGTTTTGCGGCGTCATAGGTATAGGTCTCGTCGGGCGCGCTCCCTTCGCGCGTTTGCCCGGTGAGGCGTCCCGCATCGCCATACTGATTTGTGATCAGGGTGATGCTGTCATCATCAACGATGCTCGAAAGGCGGCTGAGCGTGTCGTAATTGTAGGTCCAGTAGGGGCCGTCGGGATGCGTGATCCGGGTGCGCCTACCCGCATTGTCATACTGGTATCCAATGGCGCGCATGTTGCCGTCCATAATTTGCGTTGCGGTGACCGGGCGACCGAGAGCGTCATAAGCAAACGCGATGCGGTCGCCGGTGCTGCCGAAGCTGGCATTGTCGAAGCGGGCTTCGAGCAGGCTGTCGAGAAGGTCGTATTCATAGTGGACGTCGCGGGTGTGGGTGGCGATCCCCGTACGGGCGGGCACGTCCTTTTCGATAAGACGATTGAGATCGTCATAAGCGAAGTTGAAGGTTTCGCCCGCGCGGGTGCGCAGCGTCAGGACATTGCCATTGTCGTCATAGGTGAGCTCTTCGCGATCGGAGAACAGCGAGGTGCTCGTGTTGTCCGGGTCGGGAAATTGGGTGCGGATGAGCCGGTCGTGGTCGTCATAGGTGTAGGTGGTCCGGAAGTCCTCGCCATCCTCGACCCACGCAACGGTGCCGTTGCCGTTATAGGACAAGGCGGCGGATTGGTGCTGGTAATCGGTATCGACGCCGGCCCAGAGTTCGGTGACGCGGTCGGCGGCGTCATAGACGCGCATCGAAATGCGGTCCTCATTCCCCGATGTCGGAGTCATGCCGACGCAGGCATCGGTGGGGAGCGTGGTCGCGGTGCTGCTGACATTCATGCGCAGCGCCGTGCAGGTCGGGCGTCCGGCGGCGTCATAGCCATATTGCATGAGCGAGTAGACCGTGGTGCCTCCGGGCGCAATTTGCGCGGAGGTCTCGGTACGCCCGAATTCGTCATAGGTGGTCTCGACAGCGGTATCGACCGTCATGGAATTGAGGTCGCTGAGGCCAGTACCGCTGGTGTAGCCGTTCTCCGTGAGCGTGACTTGACCGTCCTGATTGTAGGTCATACGGGTCGCTAGGCGATCCAGCGAGCCTCCGCCATCGGGGTCGGGGGAGATGACGCCGATGACCTGACCGGCGAGGTCGTAATGATAAGAAGTCGTATCGCCCGTTCCCAGTACCGGGCCATCAGCCGTGGCGATTCTGCCCAGCGGGGTGTAGGTCAGATCGACCACATTGTGCAAAGTCTCGTTCCCAGCCCGGATGACCCGGCGCGTCGGATTGAGGTTGGCCGAGATCGTGTTGTCAAACTCAAGCGCGACCATCCTCTCATTGGCAGTGTCGTAGCAGGTCTCGTTCGTGCGGCATTGGCGCGTGCCTGTCGCCAGAACCACACCATTCGTTTCCTGAACCAGCGTCCCTCCCGAATTCCGCTTCCGAGCGTAGTGGGTGGTGTAGCTGATTTCGGTCGTGGGCCGGTCACCGTTCTCGTCCGCGGGAAGCTCTACCTTCGTCAGGCCGCCATGGGTCGCGCTGTAGGTGTAATCGGTGACATTGCCGTTGGCATCGGTCGTACTCGTTGGCTTGTTACAGGTCATCGGATTGGTGCAAGAGGTCGGATAACTGGCAGTGGAAACGATGTCATTTGCGCTCAGTCCACTCTTGTCGATGCGGGTGACCTGAGTGACATTCCCCCGGTCATCGTAATCATACTCGATCTTGTTGCCTTCTTCGGCTTCGACCGACGTGATACGCCCCTCAGAGTCGTAATCGAACTGCGTGAGGTTGCCCAATGCATCCTCGGTTGAGAGAAGAAGGCCGGAGGTAATGTCGGTCGTCGTTACCACCTCGCGCCCGAGCGAGTCATTCGCCGTTGCTGTCAGTTCGGACGTCGTCTCTGCCCACGAATATGAGCGAGTGTAGTTCCCCTGGTTCACAACCGATGTAACGCGGTCATCGTTATCGTAGGTGTAAACAATGCCGTCGTTTGTGTCTTCGGGGCGCTTGATCCCGGTCAGTCGATCAGAGGAATCAGTCCGGTATCGGGTCTCGCGTGAGAGGACGTCGGTGACAGTCTCCAGTGTGTCCGTACCAGAGGCAGAAGTTGAGTATGTTAACGATGGCCAAGTCTGGCTGAAGGTGCATGCAGCACCGTTGGTCGGGCAATAGTCGACCGAGTTGTTGACTGCAGTCACTTTCGATATTTCATACCAGTCATCTGGCACAGCTGGATTCCCGGACGCATACTCGAAGAGCAGCTGATACGATGTATTGGTCGTTACCGACGAGAGCCTCACCACATAGACACTAAGCCAGTAGCCGACGTATTCTTCGTAATACTGAGTTTCGTAGTGCAGTGTAGTCTCATGACCATCTGGCCTGATTATCTTCTCACCTAGGGCGTCGGCTGAGCCGTAATAGCTCTGCCCAGCTGTCACATAGCTCTCTTTCAGAATCACTTGCGTCCCATCGCGAAGAGTCAGCGTGTGAAGGCCGGACGAGAAATCAGTTGCAAGCGTCTCGCCGGTTCCTTGCTGAGAAACATAGACGCCATTCTCGAGCTCAAAGGTCATTCGAGCTCCGCCCATGTTCACAAACGCCGTTGAACTTCCCGAAGAAACCTCTGCTGAAATAAGATAGTTATGCCGCCAGCCGTTTTCGACACGCGTCCGGACATGGGCGAGGCCATTGCTGCCTCCGATCGCGATGCTCTGCGAAGGCATGAAGACGCGGCCTGAGCTTACATCTACACCGAACTCGTCGACTGGCGAGCGGATACCGGGTTCTGCCAAGGTAGTCTGTGCACTTGCCGAGCCATGAGCCAGTATGGCGGGCGCAAGAACAGCGGTGGTTGCAAGGTAGAGATGCTTGACCTTCATTCCGGCCCCCTTTTTCGGCATTCTATTTCTTCAAAATTCTTGGGTGAGGCAGAGTACCAGATTACTCGTCCGCCAACTCTTTCTCACCCGACCATCTGCTTGTCAGAAGCTGTGCATTCGCGCACAAGACTGAAGGCTTGGCGCCTAGGGCACTCTCCAGCTGACCTTGAACCGGCTCGTTTCCCTTTGTGGCCAGAGTGCAGACACGATTGCGGTAGCGGATAAGGGCCCGATCATTGTTCAGCCCAGCCTGCTCACAAGAGACCTCTCGAAAGCCCTTTGCTTTGAAATCCTCCGCAGAGACGGGAACTGCGAGAATATAGAAATCGCGACCGCGCCGTTCGGCTGGGACTTGAGCTACGTTTGCATGGGGTCTGGCCATGCAGAGTCGCTGCAATTCAACATTGCCTCCAACTCCTGATCTGGCGCTTTGCGAACTTGCAGGAACAGCGGAAACCAGGAGCATTACTAACGCAACGCCTTGAATTCCTGTGAAATGAATAAACCGCATGCCTGCTTCCTCCATCTGGCAACAAATCACAGAACTGTCCGAAGCTGAATCATGGCTCTTGACCACCTCCTCCCCAACCGCAGCTTAAGGTCCTCACCTTCAGCCAGGTCGTATCAGTTGCCCCGGATGGATCCTCTAAGGTGTAGGTGAATTCAGACAAATCATTCGCTGGACCGAAACTGACCTGGATCGTTGTACTTGAGTAAAGGGACGCGCCTGCGGCGCCGTAATCCTTGGCAACCGACGTGACCGTGAGGGGTGAATCCCCGTCAGGATCACTGTCATTGACAGTGACGTCGATAAACTGGCTCGTGTAGCAATGACCCGTAAGAATATCGGGAATTGCATCGGGCGGGCTGTTTGTGGGTGTCGGTGTTGGCGTTGGAGTAGGGGTCGGCGTTGGACCGGGAGTAGGCGTGGCCGTGGGCAAGTTGGCGCAAACTGGAATTGAACCATCGTTGCGCGTCATGAACTCAAGGCGGTTGCCCATCGCGTCATAGCAGACCGTGCGCGTATCGTCGTTGTTCGTACCGCCTGTCGCCTCGGCCGTGGTCAGGCGCCCCAACGCATCGTATACAAAGTCTTTGGTCTCTTGCTGAGCGCTCGCGACAGATGCGCACGTCAAGGCGATAATGGAGGTGCCGACGAAAACCGATGGGTTCTTGTTCATTGATCGTGCCACCCCTCTAAAAGTCGCGCACAAGTCACGCGATTGCCAAGCCGTTTTCAAGCCCCAAACTCACCTCGCAACTTCTATCGGCCGGTTAGAATCCCAAGTTTCTGCGACACGTGACGTCCACCCCTACACAAAATCTTAAGGGCAAATACTTGGGGGATTTCAGAATCGATTCAGGACCACCGAGAAATGAACAGTCAGTTTGCCAGAATTTTCCGAATCATCGCCACTTGCACTGTTTGCGCTGGCGACGATTTCTAAGCAATTTGATCTTCATGTACCGCATGCGCACTTGCTCCTTCGTGAGCCTTGGCAACGACGAGCAGCTGATTCATGGCCAGTTACGTTGACTCTTTCGAAGCGTCAGAGACCTATCTTTCGATCAAATCCCAGAAACGCGGCGCTTTCGAGAAGTTGGTCTACAGATCAATCGGAAACTCCCTTTCGCTAGCGGATGCGCGACTTTCCGCGCTTCAGACCACAATGGCCAACCGCCAATCACCGCGCTCAACGCTACCTAACTTTGCGTCGCGAACGCTGCCCAATCCTGCATCATCTCCCGCCGCTTGCCCAGCGAACGCCCTCTACGATAGGCTCGCTCTGCTTTGTTTCCGACCTGGTGTGCCAATGCCATCTCAGCATCCTCACGAGCATGGCGCGTTTCTTCACCGACCCAGTCGCGGAAAGTTGAGCGGAAGCCATGAACAGTAATGTCGTCCCGCTTCATCCGTCTCAAGACTTGCATCATGGCCATGTTGGAGAGCGACGACCCTTTGCCATTGTGGAAGATTTTGCGGCTAGGATCGCAGCGGTCTTGGCTAAGCTGGGTTAAGACATCAATTGCGGCAGAGCTCAAAGGCACTTGATGCTCTACCCCCGCCTTCATGCGATCACCTGGCATGGTCCATATCGCAGCATTAAAATCGATCTCGGACCAGGTCGCATGAAGTGTCTCTCCGGTCCTTGCCGCCGTGAGGATCGTGAATTCTAGAGCCCTTGCTGCTGCTCCCTTTCGAGTGCGAAGCTGAGCCATGAAGCTTGGAAGTTCTGCATAGGGCAGCGCGCTATGGTGCCCTTTTGACTTGGGCTGACGCGGAAGCAACTGGTCTAGATGCCCGACCAACCTTGCAGGGTTGTCACCCGCAAAGTGCCCTTCGACCTTAGCGGCGTTCAGAATTTTTTCGATACGCTGACGGACACGGCTCGCAGTCTCAGCTTTCTCAAGCCAGATCGGCTCCAGGACGCCAAGGACATCTTTGGTTTCGATAGAATCAATAGGTTGTGGGTAAAGGTCAGCAGCGTAAGTCCGGATGGTTGATAGCCATTGCTTTCGATGCTTTTCGTTTCGGTGAGCTTGGATCATTCGCGCGATGAATGGCTCAGCAAAGTCACCAAACGTTAGAACTGGCGTTGCCTCCCTTTTGGCCGCAAGACGTTCAGTGACCGGATCGCGACCTTCCCGAAAAGTCCTTCTCAGACGAGCCGCTTCTTCTCGGGCTTCCGCCAAGCTTACATCGAATAGTGAGCCCAAACCTAATTCACGTCGAATGCCGTCTACGATCTTCACGAATATCCATGAACGACTGCCAGAGGCTCTAACTCGCACATATAGCCCTCCGCCGTCGCCGTAGACACCTGACGTGGTCAGCGAGGCGATCTTCTTGACGTTGAGCTTGTTCCGCGTGTGCATTGTGAGTGCATGACACTGTCCAAGCAAGACGACAAGTCATAATATTCGTCATAATCTTGAATGCGGTCTAGCGCGAAGCGCTACGAACTGCAGCGATCCGATTAATTGCAAGAAAGCAAGTTATTACACGGCTTTGAGTGGTTCGCGGTAGATCGCATGAGGTCGCGTAAGAACGGAAAATGGCGGAGAGGGAGGGATTCGAACCCTCGGAACCCGTAAAGGCTCAACAGTTTTCGAGACTGCCCCGTTCGACCACTCCGGCACCTCTCCGCATTCCTCTTCGCTCAACCGCCGCGCCATCTGGGGCGGATAGAGCGTGGCGGCTTGGTCAGGCCGTCCTTCGGAAGCGCGCCCGTTAGCGCAGGCCATCGGGCTTGCCAACCCCCGATCACCCCCTCTTTGCCGCAAAATGCGGGCATATCTCGAGGTCGTGCTGCTCAATGTGCTTGTTTTGCCGAATAACAGGTCCATATTCGACCCTCTATGGAACGCGCTCACTTCTTCTCCAGTCAGGCGGGACGCACCATCAACGCCCCGCGCTCCTCGCGTAGCCGCTTTGGTATCGGCGACGTCGTGCGCCATCGCCTGCTCGACTTTCGCGGCGTGGTTTTCGATGTGGACCCGGTCTTCGCGAACAGCGAGGAGTGGTACGAATCGATTCCTGAAGACATGCGTCCGCCGCGCGATCAGCCGTTTTATCACTTGCTCGCCGAGAACGATGAATCGAGCTACGTTGCCTATGTAAGCCAAGGTAACCTTGTGGCAGATGCCAGCGGCGATCCTGTCGATCATCCGACCGTCCCGCAACTGTTCGAACAGTTCAAGGATGGCCGCTACACGATGCGGCGTTCGCTGACACACTAGTCTCATTTCGGCGCTGGCGCGATGCCAGGGCCGCGAATGGGCAATCAGCTCTTCAGCTTCCAGCCTGAGCGCAAGACAAAGTAAACTGCGACCGCCATCAGCAGATTAAACATCGCTAGCCCGGCCGCTGCCGCTATGACTGCGCTGCTGGTGCCGATGTCGCTTTCGCCCAGAAAGCCATAGCGGAAGCCCGAAATGACGTAGAAGAACGGGTTCGCGCGGCTCACCGCCTGGAATGCGGGGGCGAGGTTGTCGATCACGTAGAACGTGCCCGACAGCAGCGAGAGCGGGGCGATAATGAAGTTGGTGATCGCCGCGTTGTGGTCGAACTTCTCCGCCCAGATCGAGGTCGCAAGTCCCAGCAATGCGAGCATGATCGCACCCATCAGCCCGAACCAAACGATCGCCCAGGCGTGCTCCATGCCCAGCGTGACATCCGGCCAAAGGATCATCGCCACCGCCACTGTGCACCCCACCGCAACCGCGCGGGTCACCGCTGCGGCCACGATTCCTGCCATCAATTCGCCCGGCGAAAGCGGCGGCATCAACAGGTCGATGATCGTACCCTGGATCTTGCCCGAGAGCAGCGAGAAGGACGAATTGGCAAAGGCGTTCTGCATCATTCCCATCACGATAAGGCCCGGCGCGACGAAGCTGGCGAACTCCACCCCCAGCACTTCGCGCCCGCCCCGCCCCAGCGCAACCGTGAAGATCACCAGAAACAGCAGCGTCGTGACCGCTGGAGCCCAGATCGTCTGCGTCTGGACCTTGAGAAACCGCCGCACCTCCTTCATATAGAGGGCAAGAAGCCCCACGCGGTTGACCCCGGTGATGATCGGTACGCCGCGCGGAGCAAAATTTGCCTTGGATACGGCGTTGCTTACG
Source organism: uncultured Erythrobacter sp. (assembly GCA_947494705.1). GTDB lineage: Bacteria > Pseudomonadota > Alphaproteobacteria > Sphingomonadales > Sphingomonadaceae > Erythrobacter. Next base: position 180,120 of record CANLVN010000003.1, on the reverse strand, counting down.
GATTTTGCGGAAAGCTCGTCTGCCATGGGCGCACCGCTAGGCCCTCTGGCACTTTGTGACAAGCTGCCTATCTGTAAGGCCACGCAACGAAAGAACGGATCATTTATGAGTTGGACGGACGAGCGCATCGCAACGCTCAAGAAGATGTGGGAAGGCGGATCGACCGCAAGCCAGATTGCCGATGAATTGGGTGGGGTCAGCCGCAATGCCGTGATCGGCAAGGCTCACCGCCTCGGTCTCAAGTCGCGCCCCTCCCCGGTTAAGGCCAACGATAAGAAGAAGACCGCGAAGAAGACCAGCGCCAAGAGCACTCCTGCCAAGAAGGCAACGCCCGCAGCGGCCAAGCCTGCGGCAAAACCGGCTGCGCCCAAGGCCGAGCCTGCACCCGCGCCGGCTCCTGTCGAGGCGAAAGACAGCGCGAAGGATACGGGCGGCAATAACCAGGCCATTCCCAATCCGACGCCCGACCTGCCCAAGATCGTCTCTGTCGGACCCGGTGGCTTCCTGCGTCAGGGTCCTGGCGACCAGCAGGCGCCGATCCCCCCCGCTCCGCCGCGCCGCCTCGTGCCGGCAAAGCCCGACCCGTCGATTGCGGACAAGACCAGCCTGCTCGACCTGTCGGACAAGGTGTGCCGCTGGCCAATGGGCCATCCGGGCGAGCCCGATTTCCATTTCTGCGGGAACGAGGTGAACCCCGGCTTCCCCTATTGCGTCGAACATTGCGGGCGGGCCTATCAGGCACAGCTGCCGCGCGGCGCGCGGCGTCCCCCACCCCCGCTTCCCTTCGGTGGCCCACGCGTCCGCTGAACACGAATTGAGAATAAAAGCCCGGTGGTGCCAGTGCGCGCTTCCGGGCTTTTTTCATGACAAGAGAGGATAGAATATGCCGATTTCGCTTCACGCAGCCTTCGTGCCGAGTGGCCTTCAAATGCTCGGAACCGCCCGCCACCTGCTGGACAAGACGGAAAGCTGGTGCGCTCAGCAGGAATGCGATGCGAGCCGGATCCTCGAGGCGCGCCTGATCGAGGACATGCTGCCCTTCAGCTATCAGATCAAGAGTGTGGCCGAACACACCGCAGGCGCCATCGCCGGTGTGCGACAGGGTGTTTACGGCCCGGACCTCAGCCCGCCGCCGGGCACCTTCGATGGCCTGCGCGAAAAGCTCGACGACGCGAAAGCGGTGTTCGAACGGCTTACCGAAGACGAGATGGAAGAGTGGATGGGGCGCGACATGCGCTTTGAGTTCAAGACCACGCGACTTGATTTCACGGTCGAGGACTTCCTGCTGAGCTTCAGCCAGCCGAACTTTTATTTCCACTGCAGCGCGGCCTATTCCATCGCCCGCCATCTGGGGGTCGAGATCGGCAAGACCGATTTCCTTGGCCGGATGCGCCTCAAACAGGGGTGATGTAATGACCAGACTGTCACTGGCGCTCGCCAGCGCGGCTACGCTTGCGCTCGTGCCATCGGCTGCGAAAGCCGAACTGCCCGATCCTGTGCGCGCGATGATCGAGAAAGCGCAGGAAAGCGATGATATCGAGGCGATGCAGGTGATCATCGACCTCGCCGACGAGACATTCCCCGGCAATTCGGAAGAGCTCAACGCGATCTTCGCTGATTACCGCACCCGCGTCGAAACGCGACTCGCCGCACGCGAAGCGGAGGAGAAGCGCGCCGAGGAAATGGAAATCCGCAACGCCGGGCTGTTCGACAACTGGAGCGGGCGCGGCGAATTCGGTGCGTTCAATTCGAGCGGCAATTCCTCGAACACCGGATTGACCGCATCAATCGGACTTACCCGAGAAGGCATCGACTGGCGCCACAAGTTGCGGCTTCGTGGAGATTTCCAGCGCTCCAACGGCGTAACTACGCGCGAGCAGTTTCTCGCCGCCTACGAGCCAAACCTGAAGCTTTCCGATCGCCTTTTCGCCTACGCGCTGGCCCAGTATGAGCGCGACCGCTTCCAGGGCTTCTCGGGACGCTATGCGGTCTCGGGCGGCCTCGGCTACCGGATCATCGACGACGACAGTATCAAATTGTCGGCCAAGGTCGGCCCCGCCTACCGAGTGACAGAATTCGTCGATGGCACTTCTGAGTCGAGCATTGCCGGACTGATCGGCGTCGATTTCGACTGGGAGATTTCGGATCGCCTCAAGCTGACCCAGGATACCAATGCTGTCGCCGAAGCCGGCGGGAGCGCAGTTGCCATCATCGACGGTAACAACACCAGCATCAACCTCGTGACCGGCCTCAACGCCAAGTTGAGCGACAGCCTGAGCGCGCGCCTGTCTTACACGATCGAGCACGACACCAATCCGCCGGTAGGAGCCGTCAAGACGGACACGCTGAGCCGGATTACGATCATCTACGACTTCTAACGACGCCAAGGCGGCCGAAATGCTCCGCGGAGATTATTCCCGGCTACACCGCCCCAATTCGTTCGCCTTGGTTACCACCGCTCTTAGATCGCACCCCGCTGACTGACCGACGAAAATCATCCGGTAGTTCCCCTTAATCGAGCAAACCGAAGATTTCAGGCATTCGCGATACTTAACGTCATGGATCGTATCGCTTGTGACGTTTCGGACCCTGTCGCCATGATGGGAGCTGCGATTGGGAACGAAGCGCTCTCGCCCCGCGCGTGAGCGCTTAGAATTCCAGAACGTCATTTGCTGCATGGAATCCGGCAGAGTGAGGCCGATGGAGCATCATCCAATGACTGAGAGTACCCTTTCCGAACGCCTGAACTACTATGGCCTGCAAGGCGATGATCCCGCCTATAAGGGCATTGCCAACGCGCTCGACAAATTCATCGAACCGACGCTCGATGGCTTCTACGCCGAGGTTCGATCGCGCGACCACCTTGCCGCCAAGTTCAAGGACTCCGCCTCGATCGACCGGGCGCGAAGAGCGCAGGCAAAGCATTGGAAAGGTGCATTCACCGAAGGACTGAACGAGTCCTTCCTGAAGCGTTCGAACCATATCGGAGGGGTCCACGCGAAGATCGGCCTCGAACCCAAATGGTATGTGGGAAGCTATGCTAGGATCCTGGACGAGTTGCTGACGCAGATGATCGCTCCGGGTTGGCAGCGCTATCTTCCGTGGAAGCGGGCCCAGGCACGTCGGATTGCGGCCCTCGTCAAGGTTTCGCTGCTCGACATGGACATTGCGCTATCGTCGTACTTTTTCGATATCAACAACAAGGTCAATTCGCTCAATGTCGTCCTCGGCGAAGCCCTCGCCAAGCTGGCCGATGGTAAGCTCGACATCGACGCGATTGACCTGCCACCGGAATATGCGCGTGTGGGTGCCGACTTCAATACGACGGTCGCTTCGCTGCACGACACGATCAGTGCGGTCGTGAACGGCGCTGGGACCATCTCGGCCAGTTCGAGCGAGATCCGAAGCGCCTCCGACGATCTGGCCCAGCGAACCGAGCAACAGGCTGCGAACCTGGAGGAAGCGGCCGCCGCAATCGCAAAGGTCACGAACGAGGTAGATCAAGCCCGCGAAGAAGCGAGCAATGCGCGGCGCACGATCCGCGAGAGCAACACAAGGGCCGGCGAAGGGTCCAAGACGGTCGCTGAAGCGGCAGAAGCGATGGAGCGGATACAGAGTTCCAGCCAGGATATCTCCAATATCGTTGGCGTCATCGAAAGTATCTCGTTCCAGACGAACCTGCTCGCGCTCAATGCCGGGGTCGAAGCAGCGCGCGCGGGCGAAAGCGGCAAGGGATTTGCGGTCGTCGCTAACGAAGTTCGTGCGCTGGCCATGCGTTGCTCGGATTCAGCAGAGGAAATCCGTTCGCTCGTCACCGGGACGAACCAGCACGTGTCTGCAGGCGTCGATCTCGTTTCGAAGAGCGGTGCTGCCTTCGAGGCGATCAAGGATGCCGTGGAGTCGCTCACCTCGGCAGTCGAGGGCATTGCAGCCTCAACCGAATCCCAAGCCGAAAGCCTTGCCCATATCAACAAGGTGGTGGGCGACATTGACCGCTCGACTCAGCAAAACGCGGCGATGGCGGAAGAATGCACCGCTGCCTCCGCCTCTCTCGTTAGCGAGGCCAGCGTGCTGAGCCAGCTGGTCGGCGCGTTCCGGGTCGCAGACTCCCGGACGGCCTTGCAGGCGAAACAGCCGGGCGAGGCGCTAGCGGTCGATCAAGCCTCGGCACGTGCAGCTGCATAGGATGGAGGCTCGGCCGCTGGCTTAGATTTCCTAACGGGCGGGAACCACGCGCTCGAAAATCCGGCTAGCGCACTTTCCGCCCGAACCAGATCGTGTGATGCGCGCCCTTGTTGTTGGGTCGGGAGCGGACGGTGCGTTCCTCGACCTCGAAGCCCGCTTCCTTCATTCTGCGGCGAAAACCGTGGTCGGGGGCAGCGGACCAGACCGAGACGATCCCGCCAGGCTTGAGCGCGTCGCGCGCTTTCCCGAGCCCGGTACGGCTGTAGATACGGTTGTTGTCGGCCCTGACCATACCGTCCGGTCCGTTATCGACATCGAGCAGGATCGCGTCGAATTTCTCGCAGGTTCCATCGTTGGCATCATCGATCAACGCGGCCACGTCGCAGATCTTGAGGTCGAGCCTCGGATCGGACAGAGTTTCCCCAGTCAGGTCCGACATTGGCCCCTGCGCCCATTCCACGATCTTTTCTGAAATCTCGGCGACAACGATCTCGGCACCCTCCCCCGCACGCTCGCACGCTGCGCGGTAAGTAAAACCCATCCCGTAGCCACCGATCAGAATGCGCGGATCATCGCGATCCAGCCGATCGAGCGTCAGTTCCGCAAGCTGCTCCTCGGAAAACTGCATCCGGGTCGACATCAACTCGTTTCGGCCCAGCACGATCATGAAATCGTGCCCATGGCTGTAAAGTTCGAGCGTCTCGCCGCGCTCGATCTCGGCGGTGTCGATCAGTTCACGTTTCAGCATTGTCGGTCGCGTTTTTGCATCATGTCCAATCGGGTGTCGGGCCGTCCGGTGTAATCGTCAAGGTGGCCACTGCACCTTCGCCTTTTTCAGCGGGAACCAGCGTGAATTCGCCGCCCAGAGATTCGGTGAGGGAGCGTATGATGCGCAGGCCGAAGCTGTTGGTATCCTCGGGATCAAAGCCTTGCGGAACGCCTTTGCCATCGTCCTCGATAACAACCGCCACACGCTCTCCGCGCGGTTCGATCGTCACCGCGATGTGGCCCTTTGCTACACCGGGAGGAAGGCCATGTTCCAGCACATTGTTCAAGGCTTCCGTTACGACCAGCGCGATTGGTATGGCCTTGTCGGGCGACAGAGAAGCATCGGTGTTTGCCTCGAAGTCGAGCTTGATTTCTTCGCGGCCAGCGACGGCGATCACCTCATGCGAGACCTCCCTGATATGGGCGGCGAGCCCAAGCAGGGAGCCGCCTGGATCGTAGAGTTGCCGATGCACTCGCCCGATGAGGTCGAGCCGATGCGAGGCTGCGTCCAGCGCGGCGCGCGCAGCTTCGTCGCCGAGCCGGTTACGCTGCAGGGCGATCAACGATGCGACCATCTGCAGGTTATTGCCGACCCGGTGTTGAAGTTCGCTGAAAAGAAGCTCGCTCCTGTCGCGCAACCGTTCGCTGCGCTCGCGCTCGGCAACGAGCCGTCGATTGGCCTGTTGCATCCAGTGGATCAAAGTGATGTCGACCGTGACAATGAAAGCATAGAAAGCAAGGGCGAGGCCGGAGTTGAAAGAGAGGCCGAAACTGTTTCGCGGCTCGATAAAAAAGTACCAAGCCAGCACACCGCACATGGCTGCGCTCAGGATGCCTGGACGCGCGCCGAAGAAGAACGCCGTAAAGATGACGGCGGGGAAAAAGGTGAGATAGGGAAATCCGGGCGGCAACCCCTCCCCGATGACCCATCGAAGATACCAGGCACCGACCGCCAGGAGCACCGCGACGCCGTAACCAATCATCGGAAAGTCGCGGGCAAGAGGCAAGCGCCCGATCAAGGACGAGCGGTTGGCATCCCGAGGGTCTTGCGGAACTTCCTCCATCCGCCTCGCGATGGCACGCAATTGATTGTCACGCAAAGGAAAAGGGCCGCGACGATGATCGCCGCGGCCCTGATCGATTGATGTAAAAAAGGCGCTTAGTCCTTGAGGAAGTCGGGCATCGAAGCGGGGCCGTCATTGTTCCCGCCATTGTCGCCGCCGCCACGTGGACCACGGCCACGGCCGCCGCCGCGACGATCGCCGCCGCGACCACCACCGCCTCCGCCGCGACCACCGCGATCGCCACGTGGTTCACGCGGCGGACGGGTATCCTCGAGCTCTTCTCCGGTCTCCTGGTCGACTACGCGCATCGAAAGGCGGACTTTCCCGCGGTTGTCGATCTCGAGGACCTTGACCTTAACTTCCTGGCCTTCGGAGACGACATCGGTCGGCTTCTCGACACGCTCGTTCTTCATTTCGGAGACGTGGACGAGACCGTCCTTGCCGCCCATGAAGTTCACGAATGCACCGAAATCGACGATGTTAACGACCTTGCCGGTGTAGATCTTGCCGACTTCGGCTTCCTCGACGATGCCTTCGATCCACTTCTTCGCGGCTTCGATTTCATCTGCGTTGGAAGAGCTGATCTTGATCGTGCCCTCGTCGTCGATGTCGACCTTGGCGCCGGTTTCCGCGACGATTTCGCGGATGACCTTGCCACCCGTGCCGATGACGTCGCGGATCTTCTCCTTGGCGATCTGCATGGTCTCGATGCGCGGAGCGTGCTTGGACACTTCACCGCGAGCACCCGAGAGCGCTTCTGCCATCTTGCCGAGGATGTGCTGACGCCCACCCTTGGCCTGCTCGAGCGCCTTTTCCATGATCTCCTTGGTGATCCCGGCGACCTTGATGTCCATCTGGAGCGAGGTGATACCCTCTTCCGAGCCGGCCACCTTGAAGTCCATGTCGCCGAGGTGATCTTCATCACCCAGGATGTCGGACAGGACAGCGAAGTCATCGCCTTCGAGGATCAGGCCCATAGCGATGCCGGAAACCGGACGCTTGAGCGGAACACCGGCATCCATCATCGACAGCGCACCGCCGCAAACGGTCGCCATCGAAGACGAACCGTTGGACTCGGTGATGTCCGACAGAACGCGGATCGTGTACGGGAAATCTTCCGTTGTCGGCAGAACCGGACGTAGAGCGCGGAATGCGAGCTTGCCGTGACCGGTTTCGCGGCGGCTGGTGAAGCCGAAGCGGCCCACTTCGCCAACCGAATAGGGCGGGAAGTTATAGTGCAGCATGAAGTTGCTGTACGACAGGCCTTCCAGACCATCGATCATCTGCTCGGCATCTTTCGTGCCCAGCGTGGTGGTGCAGATCGCCTGCGTTTCACCGCGGGTAAACAGCGCCGAACCGTGGGTACGCGGCAACAGGCCGACCATCGCTTCGATCGGGCGAACCTGGTCCAGCTTGCGTCCGTCGATGCGGGTGCCGTCCTTGATGATCGCTCCGCGAACGATTTCCGCTTCGAGCTTCTTGACCGCCTTGTTGGCGACCATCTGCGTTTGCGGTTCTTCGTCGGCAAAGGCTTCCTTCGCCTTCGCGCGAGCTTCGTTCAGAGCGTCCGAACGGGCCGACTTGTCGGTAAGCTTGTAGGCAGCGGCGATGTCGTCGCCGACGATGCCGCGCAGCTTTTCCTTGATCTCGGCGGTGTTGTCGGTGGTGTCGATTTCCCAAGGATCATTCGCAGCCTGTTCGGCCAGATCGATGATCGCACCAATGACCTTGCGGCTTTCTTCGTGCGCAAATATCACGGCACCGAGCATTTCCTCTTCGGTCAGTTCCTTGGCTTCGGATTCGACCATCATCACCGCGTCCTGCGTCGCGGCAACGACGAGGTCGAGACGACCATCTTCGCCCAGCGCGTCGGAGACGGTGGGGTTGAGGATGTATTCGCCATCGTTCGAGAAGCCGACGCGTGCCGCGCCGATCGGGCCCATGAAGGGCACGCCGGAAATGGTCAGGGCAGCCGATGCCGCGATCATCGCGACGATATCGGGCTCGGTCTCGCCATCATAGGACAGGACCTGGCAGATGACGTTGATTTCGTTGTAGAACCCTTCAGGGAAGAGCGGACGCACCGGGCGGTCGATAAGACGGCTGGTGAGCGTTTCCTTCTCCGTGGCGCGGCCTTCGCGCTTGAAGAAGCCACCGGGGATGCGCCCTGCGGCGGAGAATTTTTCCTGGTAGTGGACGGTGAGCGGGAAGAAGTCCTGGCCTTCCTTGACGTTTTTCGCAGCGGTGACCGCGCAAAGAACAACAGTTTCGCCATAGGTGGCGAGGACCGCGCCGTCAGCTTGACGGGCAATGCGGCCGGTTTCCAAAGTGAGGGTCTTTCCGCCCCACTCCAGACTTACAGTTTTCGTGTCGAACATGGATTTTCCTTTTTGACCCGCCAGGCCTTATTGCGCGGCGGGGCCTACAGTTTCCGGGTTGAACCGGCCCGGACCGGTATGGGGCTTGTGAACTTTGCCCCAAGGCGTGCTTCGCCGGATTGCGAAACCTTGCCCCTTTTTTTGCAGGACCGGCGGATTTCGCCCGGCCCCGATGCGAAAAAGGCGGCCCCGTGGGAGCCGCCTTTCACGAAACTCTTATTTACGCAGACCCAGCTTCTGGATCAGGGCGTTATACCGCTCGACATCCTTTTTCTTGAGGTATGCGAGCAGGTTGCGGCGCTTGTTGACCATCATGAGGAGACCGCGACGCGAGTGGTTGTCCTTGTGGTTGGACTTGAAGTGCTCGGTCAGGTTCTTGATACGCTCGGTAAGGATCGCGACCTGGACTTCCGGCGAACCGGTGTCGCCCTCGGCCTGTGCGTTGTCCTTGATGATTTCCTGCTTCTTTTCGGCGGTTACCGACATTTCATTTACTCCGCGACATCGGGAAGGTTGAAACCCCTGACCACTTTCGAGGTCCCATCCGAAACTTCCATCAGCGCCACCGGAACATTGTCCAGCATCGCACAATAGAGCCCGGATGGTTGGGGCATTCCAGACAGGACCCGGCCCTGGCGGACCGCCTGCGCGTCTGTCTGGTCGAGATGAAGGGCCGGGATGTCGTCCAGCCCCGCCTCTAGCGGCAGGAGGAGGTCTTCAAGGGCCGCGCCATTAGCGATTTCGTTCAGATTGTCCAGCGAAATCGCCTGTTCCTCGCGGAACGGACCGGCCTTTGTCCTACGTAGATAGGTAACGTGCCCGCAAGTTCCAAGGGCGCGAGCGATGTCGCGTGCAAGACTGCGGATATAGGTGCCCTTGGACACATGGGCCGTGAGGGTCACCGACTCGACCAATTCCAGCGGTGCTGACGGATCGTAAGGATCGGGACGGCCAGCGGTGGTTTGAAAGGTGGAACCGAGTTCCGCTGCATCGCCTGGATGGCCGGATGACAGGGAGAGCGAGTGAATGGTCACTGCTCTCGTCTTCATCTCGACCTCTTCGCCGGCTCTTGCGCGGTCATAGGCTCGCTTGCCATCGATCTTGAGCGCGGAATAAGCGGGCGGCACCTGCTCTATCTCTCCTGTGAAATGCTCCAGGACCGCTGCAATTGCGGCGATAGGCGGAAAGCGGTCAACGCGCCTGACGACTTCACCCTCGGCATCGAGTGTATCGGTTTCCACTCCAAACTGTATGGTGAATTCATAGATTTTGCTCGCGTCGAGCATCCGCCCCGCGAGCTTCGTCGCTTCGCCCAGCGCAATCGGAAGCACCCCTTCCGCCAGCGGGTCGAGCGTGCCGCCATGGCCGACCTTGGTCTTCGCATAGCCACCTTCGCGCAGCACTCGCTTGACCGCGCCCACGGCCTGCGTCGAGCCAAGACCACGCGGCTTGTCGAAAATGATCCATCCGTGGGGAGCGGGTTTCTTGTCCGAAGTCACGCCCGCGCCCTAGCGGACCGGAGGCCGGGGGCCAATGCCGCTGGTTGCCTTGCAACGGCTACGCAAGGCGCGCCACCGTGTTTGCGAGATCTTCAAAAAAGCCCATGACCGTACTCACAAGCGGCAACACCGTTACCTCCAGCCAGCCAGTGCCGAAATACCAGGTCAGCCCGATCACCGCGACAATCAGCACCATGCCGAAGCGCTGCAAGCGCTCCCAGTAATAGCGCAGCTTGGCCGGCAACAATCCGCCCACGATGTGCGAACCGTCGAAGGGCGGGATCGGCAGCAGGTTGAACAGGCCGAGAAAGACGTTGATCGCGATGAACAGATACATGGCGGTCGCCACCGGCAGCTCTGCCCCGTCCGGTCCGATCAGCATCGGGAAACCCGCCGGACTGATGTCCCACATAGCGCCCGGAGTACCAACCAGCCCGAAAATTACCGCGCCCACCAGCGCCAGTACGAAATTGATCGCCGGCCCCGCAGCCGCGACCGCCATCATTCCAAAACGCGGATTGGACAGGCGGAACCTGTTGATCGGCACCGGCTTGGCCCAACCAAAGGCAGGAGCCCCCATCAACAGCAGGCCACCAGGTACAACCAGCGTACCGATCGGATCGACATGCTTTATGGGATTAAGTGTGAGACGGCCAAGATCACTTGCCGTGGGATCACCCAGCGCCTTGGCCACGTAACCATGTGCCACTTCGTGAAAAACGATGGCGATGACAAGGCAGGGGATGAAGATTGCCGCAAAGGCGAGCGTTTCGGCCATGGATGCCATATGGGGTGCGGGTCCGTCATGCACCAGTGCCGGGCTGCCTCAGTCCCCCAGCGCCTCGCTGAAGTGCCTCCGGCAGAGCGCGACGTAGCGGTCATTACCGCCGATCTCTGTCTGTGCGCCTTCGCTCACCGGCTCGCCGTCTTCGGCTACGCGCAAGTTCATCGTCGCCTTGCGACCGCAATGGCACACGGCCTTAAGCTCGACGAGCGCATCGGCGATACCCAGCAACACGGCGGAACCGGGAAAAAGCTTGCCCTGAAAATCGGTCCGAAGGCCATAGCACAGCACCGGAATGCCGACCGTGTCGGCCAACGAGGCCAGTTGCCAGACCTGCTCTTCAGTCAGGAATTGCGCCTCGTCGACCAGCACACAACCCAGCGGAGCTTTATTGTGCTGCGCCCTAACCTCGGCGAGCAAGTCGGTCGTCGGCGTGTAAAGGTGCGCGCCTTCTTCCAACCCGATCCGGCTTCGCACCATCCCCGCCGAGCGCGTATCGAGTTCCGCGGTCCACAGCATGGTCGCCATGCCGCGTTCTCGATAGTTGAAATCGGCCTGAAGAAGGGATGACGACTTCCCGGCGTTCATGCTGGCATAGTAAAAATAGAGCTTGGCCATCGCCGATGACTAACGAGCACCCATGATCCGCGCCAGCGCGCGATGCACCGCCCTGTTGATTAATCCCTGTGACAGGTGTCGCACGCAATGCTAGCTCCCGCCATGAGGGATTAATAACGGGGAAAGATCGTATGTCATCGGCCGCAGACGCGACCAAACCGAATGAAGGCATGACCGGCTTTTTGGGCTGGGTCGAGCGCAGCGGAAACAAGCTGCCGGATCCGGTTTTTCTGTTTTTCTGGCTGATCTTCATCCTCGTCGTGATCTCTGTCATCTGCGCCGCTGCGGGCGTCGCGGTGACCCACCCGACCGAGATTGATCCTGATACCGGCGCGTCAGTTGTCGTCTCTGCGGCAAGCCTGTTGTCCGCCGAAAATATTCAGCGGTTGTGGGTCGAGATGCCGACCACCTTCACGCACTTCCACCCACTCGGATACGTACTCGTCGTGATGCTTGGCGCCGGTGTCGCCGAGCGCGCCGGGCTGTTCGGTACCGCCATGCGTGCGGGCGTCCGCGACGCGCCCAAGGGGCTGTTGACGCCGATCGTTGTGCTCACGGGCATGATGGGGAACCTCGCCGCCGATGCCGCCTATGTGGTGCTCATCCCGCTTGCCGGGATCATTTTTCATGCGGCCGGACGTCACCCGGTCGCCGGTATCGCCGCCGCGTTTGCGGGCGTTTCGGGCGGGTTCTCCGCCAACCTGCTGCCCGGCCAGCTCGACGCCCTGCTGTTTGGTATTACCGAGGCGAGCGTGGAAACCGTATTCGGCGACTTCACCGCAAACATTGCCGGCAACTGGTATTTCATCGCGGCGATGACTTTCGTCTTCCTGCCTGTCATCTGGTACGTCACAGACAAGATCATCGAGCCCAAGCTGGGCAAGTGGAACGCCGAGCGTGCAGGCCAGCCCGCCGATGACGAGGACAGCGATCGCCCGCTAACCGCACCGGAGAAGAAGGGCCTTCGCTATGCGGGGCTCGCGGCGCTTGCCGTGATCGCCCTTTGGGTGCTCATGACATGGGGGCCCGGCACTCCGCTGATCGACGAGACTGCAAGCGCCGAAGCGCAGATGACGCCGTTCTATCGCAGCCTTGTCGCCGGCTTTTTCGTTCTCTTCCTCCTTGCAGGCTGGGCCTATGGCAAGGGCGCGGGCACCATCGGGGACCACCGCGATCTGGTCAAAATGATGTCCGGCGCGATGGAGGACTTGGCCTATTACCTCGTCCTCGCCTTTGCCGCCGCGCACTTCGTCGCGATGTTCGCATGGTCGAACCTCGGGCTGATCCTCGCAGTCAATGGGGCTGACTTCCTGGGGAGCACCAACCTGCCGCCATGGGCGCTGCTGACAGCGATCATTCTGGTGTCCGGGTTGCTGAACCTGTTCGTCGGTTCGGCCAGCGCCAAGTGGGCGCTCATTTCCCCGGTCATGGTGCCTATGCTGATGTTGCTTGGCATCTCGCCCGAAATGGCCACTGCTGCCTATCGTGTCGGCGACAGCGCGACCAACATCATCACCCCACTGATGGTGTACTTCCCGCTTATCCTCATCTTCTGCCAGCGTTGGGACAAGGATTTCGGCCTCGGCAGCCTCGCCGCGGTCATGCTGCCCTTCTCGATCGGGCTCATGGTTTCGGGGCTTGCGCTGACCATAGGCTGGGTGGTTCTCGACCTGCCATTGGGTCCGGGGGCCGAAGTGTTTATGGAGATCCCTACCGCGAACACGGCGAATTGAGCGCAAGGACTGAGAACGAGCCTGCAACCGTTTGCTGCGCCCACGCGTAGTTAGGTCATGTTCGGCCCTGCCCTTGCCCGCCTGTTCGCCGCCTTCGCGCTGATGCTCCCTGCTGTTCTGCTGGCGCAAAGCTCGTCGGCTATTGACTACCGGCTCGATGCCAGGGCCAGCAACGTCTCGGCCAAGGTCTCCTTCTTCGGGCTCGCCAGCAAGACCGCGCGGTTCCCGCGCATGGAAGGCAACGTCACCATCGTCCCAGGCGCACCCCAACGTGCGACCATCGACGTTACTTTCGACGCGGTGGCGATAGAGGCGCCGGACGAGACAACGTTAAAGCGATTGCGTGGCGAGAAGTTCTTCTGGGTTGAGCGCTATCCTACGGTCCGCTTCGTCGGGCGTTCGATCAAATTGTCATCGCCGACCAAGGGCGTTGTGACTGGTCAACTGACTGCACGTGGTGTGACGCGCAGAGAGACACTGGACGTTACCTTTGCCAATGACCCGGCCAAGTCACATGGCCGCCCGGTGAGCTTTACCGGAGAGATGGAAATAGACCGTCGCGATTACGGCATGAAGAGCTACCAGCTGATTGTTGGCAACACCGTCGACATTAGCCTGAAGGCCCGGATGGTGCCGCGCTAGGCGCTACTCTTCCTCACCGTCATCGAGGTCGCGCGCCACTTTCGGATCGCGGAGCAACGATTCGATGCGGTCGGCTTCGGCGAAGCTTTCATCCTTACGGAACTTCAGCTTGGGCGCGAATTTGAGACCGAGCCGCTTGGCTACCTCGCGTTGAAGGAAAGCGGTATTCTGGCGAAGCGCAGTGACCACTTCGTCCTCTCCCGCGCCGAGCAACGGCTTCACATAAGCGGTTGCGTGACGCAGGTCCGGGGTCATTCGCACCTCGGTGACGGAAATGTTCGAGGCGCTGACTGTCTCGTCATGCACCTCCTGACGCGCGAGCAATTCGCTGAGGATGTGACGCACCCTCTCGCCCACTTTGAGAACGCGGACGGAGTGCTGTTCGGCGGTGAAATCGTTGCGGCGGGCCATAGAGCTAGTCCATCTTCGAAAGTATATTCTTGAGCGAGTTCATGTTGCGAGCGGTCCCCTTCACGCCAAGCCGCCGCTCAAGAAACTTGCTCGACAGATCGGACACACCCACGCCATCGACATAGTCGAGAAACAGCACGCGGTCACCCAAAGCGAGCCGTTCGCTTCCCTTACCCCGATGCTCGGCTAGCAGGGCGTCGAACCGTTCTTGCTCAGGTGGTGCGCTGAGGAATATCGAGTGCACCATCTTGTCAGAACCATGCTCAGCGTCGGTTCCGTGGAACGGGTTTCGATCGACGGCTGCACGAACCTGACTCTTCGTTCGTACCATCGCACAACTGGCAAAGCCGAAATGTTCGGACATAATGCGCTCCAGCTCCCGTTCCAGGGCTGCAGGCTTACGCCGGTCGGAGAAAATGACGTTTCCGCTCGCCGCGACGGTGGTCACATCGTCAAACCCTTCGTCGGCGAGAGCGGCCTTGAGATCGACCATCTTGATCCGATTACCGCCGATATTGATGCTACCCAGAAGCGCGAGGTAGACCGGCACTAGCTCCCCGTCCCGCTCTCGCTCAGAGAAGGCCTGGGGGTCGGAATCGCAGTCGAGGTGGCTCGAGCGAACAACGTTCCATCCTCGCCTTTCAATTCAGATTCGAGAAAGACCACTCGCCTACCGGCCTTCACCACGCGTCCGGTGCCGATGATCGTCGATCCTGCGGGAATCAGCCGGATGAGGCTCATCGAGATGTCAAGGTTGAGCGGCGCAAGTTCGCCTCCCGTCGCCGCGACGAAAGTATACCCCATCACGTCGTCGAGATAGCCCGCGACCAGACCGCCCTGAACGCCGCCACGCATTGTCGTCATCTCCTTGCGCACGGTGAAACGCATTGTCCCGGTCTGCGTCGCCTCGTCGAACGATACGAACTCGGAACCGAGCAGCGCGGTGTGCGGGCTGGAGCCTGCGTCCTCGGGGAAAGGAGATGAACTTGCCAACGCCTTGAGCTCTTAGCCGACTTCTAGTGTCCGTTCGCGCTCTTCGACCTCGAAGACTTCAAGCTGGTCGCCCGGCTGGATGTCGTTCGTGTCCTCAAGCACCACGCCGCATTCGAGACCAGCGCGGACTTCGTCCACGTCGTCCTTGAAGCGCCGCAGCGAGGCGATCGTGGTCGCCGATACGATGACATCCTCGCGGGTGAGACGTGCGTGCAGACCCTTGCGGATAACACCTTCCTCGACCAGCAGGCCGGCGGCCTTGTCCTTCTTGCCCGACCGGAAAACCTGCTTGACCGCAGCACGTCCGACGACGGTTTCGATCCGCTCTGGCCCAAGCTCGCCCGCCATTTCCTTGGCGACGTCTTCGGTCAGATTATAGATCACATCGTAGTACATCATACGCACGCCATCGCGCTTGACGAGTTCGCGTGCCTTTGCATTGGGACGCACGCCGAAGCCGATGATCGGGGCGTTTGAAGCCGCCGCCAGCGTAACATCGCTTTCGGTGATGGCCCCGACGCCTGCATGAAGAACTCGCGCCTTGATGTCGTCGGTCGAAATGTTGTGCAGCGCGTTGACGATCGCCTCGACGCTGCCCTGAACATCGGCCTTAACCAGAACCGGCCATTCGATGACGTCCGCCTTCAGGTTGTTGAACATCGTGTCGAAGCTGGTCGGAGCCAGCGCGGTGCGCTTCTCGGTCGCCTTTTCCTGACGGTATTCGGCGACTTCGCGGGCGCGCTGTTCGTTCTCGACGACAGTCAGTTGGTCACCCGCCGACGGCACGCCGCCAAGGCCAAGTACCTCGACAGGCATCGAAGGCCCAGCTTCCTTGATCTGCTTGCCACTGTCATCGACAATGGCACGCACACGGCCGCTTTGAGTGCCGACGACGAAGGTGTCGCCGCGCTTGAGCGTGCCACGCGTGATCAGTACTGTTGCAACGGGTCCGCGACCCTTGTCGAGCTGCGCTTCGATCACCGTTGCATCGGCATCACGGTCGGGACGTGCCTTCAGTTCGAGCAGTTCGGCCTGCAGCGTGATCGCCTCGATCAGCGCGTCGAGCCCGTCGCCGGTCTTGGCCGAAACTTCGACATCCTGCACTTCGCCAGAAAGCTTTTCGACTATGATCTCATGTTCGAGCAGACGATTGCGAATATTGTCAGGCTTGGCCTCTTCCTTGTCCATCTTGTTGATCGCGACGATCATCGGGACGCCTGCGGCCTTGGTGTGATTGATAGCCTCGATCGTCTGCGGCATGATGCCGTCATCCGCCGCGACCACGAGGACCACGATGTCGGTGACATTCGCCCCGCGCTGACGCATTTCGGTGAATGCGGCGTGGCCGGGTGTGTCGAGGAAGGTGATCTTCTGCTTGTCCTTCGTCGTGATCTGGTAGCTGCCGATATGCTGGGTGATGCCGCCGGCTTCACCCTTGGTTACATCGGTACCGCGCAGCGCATCGAGCAGGCTGGTCTTGCCGTGATCGACATGTCCCATGATCGTGACCACCGGAGGACGCTCTTTCAGCGTTTCTTCCGGATCCTGATCCTCGTCCGCGACGATGTCGATATCAGCTTCAGAGACCTTCTCGATATTGTGGCCGAACTGTTCAACCAGCAATTCCGCAGTGTCCTGGTCGATGGTCTGGTTGACGGTGACCATCATGTCGAGATTGAACAACTCCTTCACGAGGTCCGCGCCCTTTTCGCCCATCCGCTTGGCGAGTTCGCCGACGGTGATGGCTTCGGGAACGATAACGTCGCGCACCTGCTTTTCGCGCGGCTTGTTTGAGCCGCCGCCCTGCATGCGGCGCTCCTTTTCACGCGCACGCTTGAGCGCGGCGAGGCTGCGGGCGCGACGGCCTTCGTCCTCGTTCAGTGCCTTGGTGACGGTGAGCTTGCCAGAGCGACGCTTGTCCTTGCCACCGCCGGTATCCTGAGCCGGACCCTTGTCGTCTTTCTTCTTGGACTTCTTCTCGGGGCGCTTGGGTTCGGGGCGCGCGACCGGAGTAAATTTGCGCGCGGCCGGCACGGCTTTGGCCTCGTCATCGGTAGCGGCGATTTCGGCTTCGGGCGCCGCCTCGCTCTCAGCCTCAACCTTGGCAGACGCCTCGGCTTCTTCCTTGGCCCGCTGTTCGGCCTCGGCTTCGGCCTTCTTGTTCTGCTCGGCGCGCTTCTTTTCCTCTTCGGCTTCCTGCTTTGCACGCGCTTCGTCGCGCTTACGGGCTTCCTCGGTAAGCTTCAGGCGCTCTTCCTCGGCCTCGCGCTGGAGCCGGGCGACGCGTTCCTGCGGCGTCTCACCGGCGGGAGCCGATGGCTTCTTGGCCGCAGGTTTCTTCGCCGCCGGAGCCGGGGTCGGCGCAGGCGCGGGTGCGGGCGTCGGTGCGGGTGCAGGAGCCGCTTCGGGTTCGGGCGTCTCGCCGGGCTTAACGAGCTTGCGGCGGCGCTTCACTTCGACCGCGACCTTGTTGGTGCGGCCGTGGCTGAAGGTCTGCTTGACCTCGCCAGCATCGACCGCCCTCTTCAGGCCCAGCGGTTTACGTGCAGGTTTTTTTTCTTCGTCGCTCATTCTAGCTTCGCTCAGTCCTTCAAAATCTCATATCCGCGCAAAGGACGTTCCTTCGCGCTATTCGTCCGATCAAGGGCGCTAATCGGGAGGATCACTCCCCATGAAACGCGACAGGCGCATCACTGCCTGCCCTACCCGGCCCGCCGCGCCCGAATTGGCGCCTCGCGTGCCCGAAACGCCCAGATGGACGACATTTTCCCGGCCCAATGCCACAGACAAAGCGTGCCGGTCCAGTGGCAAGACGATGCCGCGCCGTCCTGAACCCTCTTCATCCAGGCCTACACGCCACGCTTGGTCGAGTTTCTTACGCCCGTCCTCGCTGCTGTCGGCTGCATGGAGCAGCAAGGCAATCCGTCCCGTGCGGGCGTGTTCTTCTATCTTGGCCGACCCCAGCACGATGTTGCCACCACGCAGTTCCAAACCGAGCCGATCCGCAAGCGTGCGTTTCAGCGCCGATTCCACGGCTAGAGGCAAATCCTCGCTGTAGGAAAGCGTTATCCCGTCGGGCCCACCCTTGAATGCGCGCATCAGCGCTCGTTTGAGATGGCCATCGGCGATGCCGCTTTCAAGCGCAGCGCGGTCGGGCGCGATCCAAGCGCCGCGTCCAGGAGCCTTGGCGTTGGGGTCGGGCAGCACTTCTCCGGTCGGCGCAATCGCCAGCCGGATGAGTTCCTCGCGCGGGTGCGTTTCGCCCGAAAGGATGCAGCGGCGTTCGCTCCCGGAAGCGTGTCCGGGAGCTGCCTCGTCAACGATGTCGGAACTTACGCGCTCATTGGGTGGAGTCCGCATCGGCGGCCTCCTGATTGTCAGGCTCGGCGGCGGGGGCCTTGGCGGGCTCCTCGTCTTCGAACCAGTGCGCGCGTGCAGCCATGATGACTTCGTTGCCCTGCTCTTCGCTCAGGCCGTATTCGCCCAGCACACCGCCCTTGTCCTGCTCGCGTTGCGGACGGCGCATCGGCGGGCCGTCGGCGTTGTTGCGGCGGCGCGGAGCCTCGCGCTTCTTGGCAATCAACTCGTCGGTGGCGAGATCGGCAAGATCGTCGAGCGTCTTGATGCCCGCCTTGCCGAGCGTGACCAGCATCGCTTCGGACAGGTGCGGCAGTTCGGCAAGGTCGTCCTCGACGCCCAGTTCACGACGCGCCTCGCGATGCGTGGCTTCCTGGCGCTCGAGCGCTTCGATTGCGCGGCTCTGGAGTTCTTCGGCGAGTTCCTCGTCGAAGCCTTCGATGGCAGCGAGTTCGGCCATTTCGACGTAGGCGACTTCCTCAAGTTCTGAGAACCCTTCGGCGACGAGCAACTGCGAAAGCGTTTCGTCGACATCGAGCTCTTCCTCGAACATCTTTGAACGCTCGGCGAATTCCTTGGAGCGCTTCTCCGAAGCCTCTTCCTCGGTCATGATGTCGATCTGGTGACCGGTGAGTTGGCTGGCGAGCCGCACGTTCTGGCCACGGCGACCGATGGCGAGCGACAGCTGGTCATCGGGAACCACGACTTCGATCCGGCCCTCTTCCTCGTCGAGGACCACGCGAGCCACGGTCGCGGGCTGGAGCGCGTTGACGACGAAGGTCGCGGTGTCTTCCGACCACGGAATGATGTCGATCTTCTCGCCCTGCAGTTCCTGCACGACGGCCTGAACGCGGCTACCTTTCATGCCGACGCAGGCGCCGACCGGGTCGATCGAGGAATCATGGCTGATGACCCCGATCTTGGCGCGCGAACCGGGGTCGCGGGCAGCGGCCTTGATCTCGATGATGCCGTCGTAGATTTCGGGCACTTCCTGCGCGAACAGCTTGCGCATGAAATCGGGCGCGGCGCGGCTCAAGAAGATCTGCGGACCGCGATTGTTGCGCTCTACCTTGGTGATGAGAGCGCGGACACGTTCACCGACACGCGCAGCTTCGCGGGGAATCTGCTGGTCGCGGCGGATAACGCCTTCGGCACGGCCAAGATTGACGATCACGTGGCCGAATTCGACCGACTTGATGACGCCGGTGATGACTTCGCCCGAACGATCCTTGAATTCCTCGAACTGACGCTCGCGCTCTGCATCGCGGACTTTCTGGAAGATCACCTGCTTGGCGCTCTGTGCGTCGATACGGCCAAGGTCGACCGGAGGCAGCGGGTCGACGATGAAGTCGCCGATGGAAGCGCCGTCCTGAAGCTTCTGGGCCTGCTTGAGATCGACTTGCTTGAAGTAGTCCTCGACCTCTTCGACCACCTCGACCACGCGCCACAGCGTCAGGTCACCGGTTTGCGGGTCGAGCTTGGCGCGGATGTCGTTCTCCGCACCATAGCGGTTGCGCGCGCTCTTCTGGATCGCTTCTTCCATCGCCTCGATGACGATGGATTTGTCGATCATCTTCTCGGACGCAACGGAGTTCGCAATCGCGAGCAGTTCTGCCTTGTTGGCGGAAATGGCACTGGCCATCAGTCGTCTGCCTTTTCTTCTGTGTCTTCTACGATGTCTTCGGCACCGCTCGAATCGAGCGGCTGTGTAGCAGCGATCAGCGCGTCGGTCAGGACGAGCTTTGCACTGTGAATTTCTGCAAGCGGGACAAAGTCGACGCTGCCGTTGGCATTCTCTATGCCGACAGCGGTCGCATCGCCGCGCGGTTCGATCCCGTGCAGCTTGCCGCGCAGGTTGCGCTTGCCGTCATAGCCCTTGACCATGGAGATTTTGACCTCGTGCCCCGCCCAGTTCGCGAAATCCTTTTCGCGGGTAAGCGGGCGGTCGATGCCGGGCGATGACACTTCGAGGTGATAAGCACCCTCGATGAGAACCTCGCCCGACTCCTCGGCCCCGTCGATCGCGTCAGAAACGCGCCGCGACAGCTCGGCACATTGTTCGATCACCAACTGCCCGGTCGCCGGGTCTTCCGCCATGATCTGCAGAGCCTGGCCGCCATCGCCAGCTTCGGATGGCATCATCTTCACACGCACCAGTTCGAACCCGAGCGCTTCGGCTTCGGGTCGGATCAGGTCGGTCAGGCGCGCAATGTCGGTCATGCAGTCAGGAATTACTCTGTTAATATGACAAAGCCGATCAGTGCCGGCCCCTCGCGGCGCCAGCCCCTTCAAAGTATCGACGATGTCGGGATGAATTGCAGTTAGGCGCTAAGTAGCGCTTTGGCAAGAGCCGCCGACCGCGGCGCTGCATTTATAGCGAGCCAAGTTCCGTGCGCGAATTAGGCCCCCATGACCCAACGACGCACTTCATCACGCAAAGCGCGCATTTCGTCTTCGCGGTAGACTTCGGAAAAGCTGCGGACCTCCAGCACCTGTTCGTCAGGGATCGGCGGATCGAAGACGAGGCCGTTGACTCCACCATTCGGCCCAGTCGATCGGCGTACGACTTCGCCGAAGGGCTCCACTCCGGCCACTTGCAACACCACCCCTTCGCCTTCGCGCATCGGTTCCTCCAGCCCGATCTGCGCGCCGGTGCGTGAAAGGTCGATCAGAATGCAACGGCGCCGGTCATAAAGCGATACGAGGTGGGCGGGTATCGACAGCCGCAAGCGTGGTGCATTGCGGCGACCGGTCTTCACGTTACCGGGACGGACGTGGCGCGGATTGGTATTGGCTGAAGAATAACCCATCACCCCGCCGACCTAGGGTGTAGGACTCAACCGCGCGCGTAGGACGACCTAGGGGTTTTCCCGGATATCCCGATGCAAGTCGCCACGGCTTGCCGCCCTGACAGCCGCACTGTGAGATAGATTAACGCGGCGTACCGAAGACCGTGAAGGCCGACCACAGGCGCGGCTCGGTAAATTCGGCGCGGGCATCAAGCATAGCGCGGCGCAGCGCCTCTGCAGGAGGATGGTCGGCGAGATAGACGTTAAAGCGGGTCATCATGTAATAGGTCGAGGCATCATCGACGCTCCACAGGCTCATCACCACACGCGGCACGCCCGCTTTCTGGAACGAGCGGGCCAGGCCGATCATGCCGCCCTCATGCGGCATTCCCAAGCCCGTCTGACAGGCCGAAAGCACGACCAGCTGGGTACGGCCCATCGTGCGGTTCTGGATCTCGCGCCCGGTCCACAATGCCTCGTCCTCGTTCGGACCAGCCAGCATCAGCAGGCCGCCGTCGAGCGGGTTGTCGGGATCGGACACTCCGTGGGCAGCGATGTAGAGCAGATCGAGATCGCGAGCGCGGGTCTCTACCTCCGATTTGACAGCATCTTCGCCCACCAGCAGGCCGGCCTCGAGTACTTCGGCGACCTCGCGCCCTTCCCTGCGCGCACCGGGCAGCGGCGGAACCTCCCACCGCGACAGTTCTGGCACCACCGGATCGGCGACCACCAGCATTTCGGTAAAATCGGATCGATCCCATGGCGCGACCACCATGTCGAGGTCGTACATTCCTGCCGACGTCGTGACAGTCATGGCATCGACCATCATACCTTTCCCGAAAGGCAACAGTGGAAAGGGTATCGAGGACACGACGCCATTGCTGACAACCAGCAGGTGATCGACTTCGCGCAGAGCTTGCTCGATCCGGGGCGGGAAAAGAAGTTCTGTAAGAAAAGCGGTCGCCTCATCGATCACTACATCCCCGCTCGATGCACGCGGCGGGTGGTCGGTGGCGGAACGCAAGCGCGGGGCCCGCACATTCTCGATCCCGTCGACGTCGAGCGCAATCCGCAGGTCGATTGCCGCAGCGCGCAATTCGTCGAGCGTCGTTCCAGTCGCGGCCGAGGCGGCCAGCCCCTCGCCATCGATCAGGTAGCTGCGCATGCCGCTGTCATCGAAAGCGACAAACAGCACCGCGCTGTTCTCTGGATAGGGCACCCATCCGCCGCAGCTGATTTTCCAGCGACGATAGCGAGGGTGTGAGGTGCTGGGCGGGCGTCGCGATCCGCAGGGAGGCCGCGGCTCGTATTCGCGAGTCAGCATCTGGGCGACCCCGCGAACCGTGCGCAGACTGTTGGCGGGCATAGCCTTGCCACGCACCGCGCCCAGCTTCAAGATGTGTCCTTCATGCGCGATCACGTCGCGGGTAAACTGATCCGCATCGGGGGCGGTGGTTTGGGCGAAGACCGGCGCAGCAAGAAGGAGCGCGAGAAGCGATACGAGCCATCTATTGAAGATGGAAGGCGTTGAAAGCATGATGGAAACCCCCGACCGTTTTCACGTTCGATATGAAGGTTTGACGAAGGACGCAACATGCACGCGCGCCAGAAAGCCTAGTCGCTCTCCTCCATCAGGCAGTGCTTCTTGATCGCGTGACGCAGCTGGTCGTAGCTGAGGCCCAGTGCCTTTGCTGTCTGGCGCTGGTTCCAGCGGTGCTTGCCCAGTGAGTGCTCGAGAATTGCGCGCTCATGAGCATCGACCGCGGCGCGCAGGTCGTCGCAATCGTAATCCACTCCGCCGATACTGGCTGTGGCAGCGGGCGCTTCGGCTGGCGCCTCGCTCTGCGTTTTGCGGTGCGACGGAGACGCAGGCTTCCATGGGCTTTCAAACGGGTCGAACTGGAGATGCGCAATCGGCGTTTCCGGATCGTCCCAGCGATACACGCCGCGCTCCACCACATTGCGCAACTCGCGCACATTGCCCGGCCAGCTATGATCCTCCAACTGCTTCATCACATGCGGGGAGAAACCGGGCCAGCTGTGCCATTCGAGTTCGGCGGCCATGCGCCGCGCGAAATATTCGGCCAGAACGCCGACGTCGCCTTCACGCACACGCAATGGCGGAAGGGTGATGACCTCGAAACTCAGCCGGTCAAGCAGGTCGGCGCGAAACTCGCCGTCTTCCGCAAGGGCCGGCAGATCTTCATTCGTAGCCGCGACAATGCGCACATCGACACGGATCGGGCGCGAGGCGCCGATGCGGGTGACCTCGCCGTATTCGACGGCTCTGAGCAAGCGTTCCTGAGCGCCCATCGAAAGCGTACCCAGTTCGTCGAGGAATAAGGTGCCCTTGTCGGCTTCCTCGAACCTTCCTGCGCGCGCTTTGGTAGCACCGGTAAAGGCTCCGGCCTCGTGTCCGAAAAGTTCGGCTTCTATAAGAGTTTCGGGCAGCGCTGCGCAGTTCATCGTCACCAGCGGCTCGTCCCAGCGGGTCGAAAGGCGGTGGAGACGTTCGGCGATGAGTTCCTTGCCGGTTCCGCGCTCGCCGATCACCAAGACAGGGCGAGACATAGGAGCGGCACGGCTGGCACGCTCGACAGCGTCGAGAAAAGCGCCCGATTGGCCGATGAACTGGTTCTCGCGCTCCACGGCCTTCCCTCCTGCTCGGCGTCGATAGCCAAGGTATAGTAATTTTCACCAAGTGTTGGCAATAGAAACCATCATTGTCATTTTAACGTCATCGAAAAATGGCGGAATTGCGCGGATTTCGAGGTTTGGCACGGCTTCTGCAAAGATTGGGGCAACACCGAAACAATGACCCAGAGGGGACTTCGAACCATGTACGACAAGGCATTCTTCCGCACCAAGCTGGGCCAGGCCTCGCTCGCCAGCATCATCGCCATGACCGCGATGATCGCGATGACCAGCCAGATGAGCCTTGTCGCGCAGGAGTCGCAAGTCGCCCAACCGCACGGCTCGTCGACGATGTTCGTCGAACTGGCCTGAGAAAGACAATAATGAGCAAACGAGACGATTTCCCTCTTGGGCCGGAGCGCTCCAAAGAAAAGGGCGGCAAGTCCCCTGCCAGCCCCGCCGACAGCGACGCGTTTTCCCCGGAGCGCGACGCTACGGCCAGCAGCGCTTCGGCCCGCCAGGAAACTGGCCCGGGCAAGCTGCTTTCGCGCCTCGATCAGGAAATCGAGGCCTTGCGCCGCAGCCCAACCCCGACGCAAACTCGTGGACGAAGCGAGACAGGGGACGACTCGCGCCGAACCGAAACCAATCCGTTCCTCGATGGAGTAGCCTTCATGGGCATTTTTAGCCGCACTCGTGACATCATCGCCGCGAATTTTACCGACATGCTCGACAAGGCGGACGATCCGCAAAAGATGATCCGCATGATCATCCTCGAGATGGAGGATACGCTGGTGGAAGTCCGCGCGAGCGCCGCACGCACAATTGCCGACCAGAAAGAAATGCACCGTCACGTGGTCAAGCTTGACCGGCTCCAGACCGACTGGGGCGAAAAGGCGCAGCTTGCGCTTTCGAAGGACCGCGAGGACCTCGCCCGCGCCGCTCTGGTCGAGAAGAAAAAGGCGACCGGCATGGCCGAACAGCTGCGAGCCGAGATCGCCGTACTCGACGACGCGTTGCGCGCATACGAAGAAGACATCCAGAAGCTGCAGCATCGCCTCCGCGAAGCGCGCAGCCGTCAGACGCAGATCGCCGCGCGCCTCGAAAGCGCTGAAAACCGCGTCAAACTGCGCACGCTGATGAGCACGGAACGCACGGACGAAGCGCTATCCCGCTTCGACCAGCTGGAACGCCGTGTCGACTATGCCGAAGGCCGTGCCGATGCGATTGCGATTGGAAGCGAGGGCGAACCATCGCTCTCCGACGAGATTGCCGCGCTCGAAGGCGCCGATGCGATCGACGATGAACTTGCACAGATGAAAAAAGCGCTCGGCAAGCCCGACGCTGACGAAGAGGGAAAATAAGCCATGGAATGGGAAGCCGTTTTCATTGTCCCGATGCTGCTTATCGGCCTGCCGTGGCTGATCCTGCATTACGTGACCAAGTGGAAAACCGCCGCGACCATCACGTCCGATGACGAGGTGCTGCTCGAAGAGCTCTACAATCTCGCCAAGCGGCTCGATGAGCGCATGGACACGGTGGAGCGCCTGGTCGCCACCGACGACCCCTCATACAGCCCGGTCAAGCGCCTTCAGGCCGACCAGGAAACCGACAACCAGCAGCTGCGCGAACTCGAACAGCTGATCGCCGAAAAGAAAGGAGCGAGCCAATGAACAGCCCCCGCACCACCCTTTATCGTGACAAGAACAATGCGAAGCTGATGGGCGTCTGCTCCGGCATCGCCGAATACACCGGTATCGAAACCGTGTGGATCCGCGTCGCCGCCGTCGTGTCGATTTTCATCTCTCAGGGCCTGACCGTGCCCGCCTACTTCATCGCCGGCTTCCTGCTGAACAAGAAGCCCGCGCATCTCTACAAAGATGCAAGGGAAGAGCAGTACTGGCAGCGCGTCCGGCAGAGCCCGAAGCGCACCGCGCGTGAGATCCGCGCCCGCTTCCGCGACATCGACCGCCGCCTGGCCGACGTCGAAACCTACTACGTCAGCAACAATCCGCGCCTGACCGCAGAAATCGAACAGCTGCGCTGAAGCGCTCCAGAAGGGAAACACCATGTGGGACTGGGCCTATCTGATACCGATCATCGGCGTTTCGATCCCGATCGTAGCGATCTGGACCTCGCACCAGCGCAAGCTTGCAGAGATGCAGATCGATTCCACCGCCGACGCAACGGCAGAGAAGGCCGCGCAATATGCCAGTCAGGTTGCCAAGCTCGAGGATCGCGTGGCCGTACTCGAACGCATCGTCACCGACCGCGGATATGACATCGCGACCCAGATCGAAGCCCTGCGAGATACCCGCGAAACCGAGAATAGCGGATGCGGTGTCCCGCTGAATATGGAAACGAGGGAAAAAGCATAATGGATTTTGGTAGCCCGATCTTTGTCGTCGCGCTGATGGCAGTTGCCTATGGCGCGTGGCTTATCAACAACTGGATCCGCGCCAAACATGGCTACGACCTCGAAGATGAATGGGGCGGCAAGACCTCTCCCCGCAACACCGAGCGGGAAAACGCAGAGACTGAACGCCTTCGCGCCGAGAACAGCGAGCTGAACAACAAGCTCGACGCGATGCAGGACCGCATGGTGGTGCTTGAACGGATCGTCACCGACCGCGGTTACACGCTGTCTGAAGAGATCGAGGCCCTGCGCGACGTGCCCGCACCCGAACTTTCCGACAGCCGTAATGACAGCGGCGTGCCCCTCAACCTCGCTTCCAAGGAAAAACAGTCATGAGCGTCGATGCCGCTGCAACAATTATTCCCCATCTGCCCTGGATCATCGGCGGTGCGCTGATGGTGGGCGGAGCCGGGGTCCTGGGCTGGGTCTACACCACCCGCCTGCGCATCCAGCATGGCTATCCACTCGAAGGCGCATGGGGGCAGTCGATTACGCCCGTCACCGATAATCAGGCTAAACAGCGCGTCACCCTGCTAACCCAGGAAAACGCCGAACTTCGCGCGGAAATCGGCGCGATGAAAGACCGGCTCGCCAATGTCGAGCGCATCGTCACCGACGGCGGCTATCACCTCTCCAGCGAGATCGACAAGCTGCGCGGCCCTGCCCTCGAAAACCGCCAGGATGAAGGGACCGCATGATGGACGGCGATATCCTCGCATTCATTGCCGTGATGACAGTCATCATCCTGGCCTTCGGCACCTTTGCGGGCGAGCGAAGCCGCAAGCACAAGATTCAGAAGCTGGAGCTTGAATTGCAGATAGCAGAAGCGAACCGAGGGCAGCATTCTGCCGACAAGGAGGTGCAATCCCATCTCGAAGACCGGGTGCGCGTGCTGGAACGGCTCGCCACCGATCGCGGTTCGCTTTTGTCCGAAGAAATTGAAAAGCTGCGAGAAGTGCGCGGCGAGCTGCGCGAGAAGGAGAACGGTTGATGTTTGGCGCGGATACACCGCTGGTGCTCGATGCCTTGTCCATGGTTGCGGTCTTGGCAGGCGTTGCCGCAGGCCTGACTTTCCTGCTGGTGCGCCGTCGCCAACCTTCCGCGCCCTCACCACGTCCATCCCGGACCGATCTGGAAGAACGGGTCGAGGTCCTTGAGCGGATCGCCACCGACCGTTCGAGTGACCTGGCCGAAGAAATCGACGCCTTGCGCGGATCGGAAGCGCGAACAGGGAGCGCGCGGTCATGAGCGGATGGGCTTTCGTCGCTGTTGTCGCCATCGTCGTCTGGGGCATCGTCCAGCTGGCCAAGGCTCGATCCGGCATCACGACTGATGCCGAGGGCAACGAGACCTACGTCCCGCGCGACAACCAAAGCCGCGCCGAGGCGGAAGAAACCCGCCGCGAAATCGAGCAATTGCGCGAGCGGCTTCATGTCCTCGAACGCATAGCTACCGACAAGAATTCGGGCGAAGCGCGCGAACGCGCCCGCATCGCCGCCGAGATCGAGGCACTGAGAAACCCCGAAAAGCAATCCACTGGAACGGAAATGACCGACCAGACACCTGCGGACCGGAAGGAGCAGAGCAAATAATGATGGACCCCATACTCGTTATCGCCGCCACCTGCCTTGTCGGGATCTGCGTTGTCGCTCTCGCGCTATTGCGCGCCTGGCAGGGCTGGCTGGAATTGAAGCGCGAAGAAATTGAGCGCGGCAAGACACGCAATGCCTCGCATGAGATCGAAGGGGGCGCTCATAGCTCCGGCGGCGTCGGCGCGGCCCGGATCGAGCTGGCCGACATGAAAGAGCGCATCAAGAAGCTTGAAGCGATCGCGAGCGGAGTCGAACTCTAGGGCCTTCCCTCATGCACTCGCACTCATTAAGTGCGCCCCATGCGAACACTCGATGACATCTACGAAGAATATGACTTCCTCGAAGGCGACGATCGCTATGCGCTGCTGATCGAACTGGGCCGCGAACTCGAACCCATGCCCGACGCGCTAAAGACCGATGCGACCCTCGTGCGGGGATGCTCGGCGGCGGTCTGGGTCTATCCCACCGACACTGCTGATCAAGGTAAGTTGCATTTCCTCGCCGACAGCAACGCCGCGATCACCAAGGGGATTGTCGCGCTGGTCATCGCGGCGGTTCAGGACAAGCCCGCCAGCGAAGTAGCGCAGATGGATGTGGTCGGCGCGCTTGAGCCATTCGATCTGAAGAGCCAGCTTTCATCCAACCGCACTCAGGGCGTGCCCAACATGATCGCCTTGGTAAAGGAGCACGCCGCGCGGCTGGCATCGGAATAGTCGAAATCGCGACCGCAATTGCCCGGGGCATCCCGCATCGCAAACACCGATTTTGCCTGGTTCAGGCCCCCGCGCTGTCGCGCACAACGGCTAAGCCGGCTTCCTTCTGCCTCTTCAGTTCCGCTTTCAGGCGGGCCGGATCGCGCGCCAGCACAAAGCCGAAGCTCACTCCGCCTTCCTTGCCGATTGTCGCGTGGTGGAGCCGGTGAGCCTGCACTAGCCGCTTGGCATAGGCGTTCTTGGGCACGTAGCGGCCGAAACGCTGGTGAACGAGGCCGTCATGGACCAGCGCATAGACCACGCCGTAGAGATTGACTCCCAGCGCCGCCCACCACAGCGCATCCCAGTAAAGCGCGCCGAAAATATACATGGCGGCGTTGATGGTGCCGAAAACGACCGCGAACAGGTCGTTCTTTTCGAACATGTTGTCGTGCGGTTCGTGATGGTCGCGGTGCCAGCCCCAGCCCCAACCATGCATGATGTATTTGTGCGCGTACCACGCGAAGAACTCCATGAAGATCAGCGCGCCCAGCGTGACAGCGATACATTCGAGCCAGGTCATGATGCTGTGGCTTCCCGGTTGTCCTGTTCAACTAGTCCGACACCGGCCCTCTTGGCCCCGGGCAGTGCCCACCATGGGACGTCGGGTCTCCGGTGATGTTCGAGATGATAGCCGAAATGAAAGCAGCTGGCGAGGCTTGCCAGGGTGCCATAATCGTTTGTGCGCGCATTGTGCCTGTCGACGAATGGCGCATCGGTTGAATGATGGTGCGGGCGCCAGGTGCCGAAATAAAACAACTGGAGCGAGGACAGCAATGCAGGCGCGCCATACAGAACAACGATCTGAACCATCGGTACACCCAGGACCAGCCAGTAGAGCCCGACAACGGCATGGACGAACACCAGCGACTGCCAGCCGAAATAGCGCCTGAAGAAGGTCGCATACCACCTGAAGAAATCCGCCGGGTTATTCTCGTCGAAATCGGGATCGCCTTCGTGTCCCGCCATCCGGTGATGCGCATGGTGCGCATCGCGCAGGCGCGTGTATGTGAAACCGGCATACAGGAAGCTCAGGACCGTACCGATCGCGGTGTTCAACTTCGGACGGCTCGGCGCGAGCGAGCCATGCATCGCATCGTGGCAGACGATGAATACGCCCACCGACAACCAGCACTGCACCACCGCCAGCACCAGTGCGAAAGGCAGATTCGCCCATGTCAGCTCGAAAACGAACATCGCGTAGAAATGGATCGCCAGCCAGCCCCCCGCGACAAGAGCCGCGAGCGCGAGCCCGATTGCGCCTTGCGCAGCGCGGTCCGGCAGAGTGTATCGCGCCAGTGTCATGTCAGAAGATACGTTCGAACCGGCCATTTGGGTTCGTATAGCTGTCAAACCGCGAATCGCAATTCTCACCCTTCGGGAAAGAAGAATTCACGCAGATGCTCGCCAATGCGGGCCGGTCGCAGGGTTTCGGCGTCGATGCAGCACCAGCTCGACTTGACCTCGGCCAGCACGTCCTCACCCCGCCCGATCACCGTGTGATAGAATGCGCGCGCCCCATTGTAGCGTTCGAGCACGGTCTTCGCGAACACGTCGTCCTCGAGGAAAGCGGGTTTGCGATAAGTGATTTCGTGCTTCAGGGCGACCCATGCCTTGGCTGCGATATCCTCGTCCGGAGCGATCTTGTGCCAATGCGCAAGCACCGCATCCTGCACCCAGTTCAGGTAGCGCGCATTGTTGACGTGCCCCATGAAATCAATGTCTTCGGGTGCGACGGTAATCGGATGAGTATAGGGGCGGCCTGCTGACATGGATGTCAGTTAAGCGCGAAATGATTTCGTTTCCATGATAATCTTGCGCAAAATCGTCCTTTATCTTGTCAGTGGTGCCCGACGGGCGCTAGTCGCGGCAGCGAAAGCATAATGAGAGACCGCAATGGCAAGTGCCCCCCGCACGCTCTACCAAAAGATCTGGGACGATCATGTCGTCGAAACCCGCGAAGACGGCACGGCGATAATCTATATCGACCGGCATCTCGTCCATGAAGTGACCAGCCCGCAGGCATTCGAAGCGCTTCGGATGGCCGGACGAACGGTACGCCGCCCGGAGCTGACCCTGGCAGTTCCCGATCACAACCTGCCGACGACGGCCAGGCGCGATGCGACTGGCGCGAAAGTCCCCATCGCCGACCCACAGAGCGCTGCGCAGCTGGCGGCGCTTGAACGCAATGCCCCCGATTTCGGAATTCGCTATATCGGCGATGCCGATGCCGAGCAGGGAATTGTCCACGTGGTCGGCCCCGAACAGGGATTCTCACTGCCCGGCACCACAATCGTTTGCGGGGATTCGCACACGGCGAGCCACGGCGGCCTCGGCGCGCTCGCGTTCGGCATCGGCACAAGCGAGGTCGAGCACGTGCTCGCAACGCAGACCTTGTTGCTGCAACGCTCCAAGGACATGGAAATCCTTGTCGAGGGCGAACTGGGGCCGGGCGTTACCGGCAAGGATCTGATCCTCCACATCATCGGCGTTATCGGCGCGGCCGGCGGGTCGGGCTACGTGATCGAATATCGCGGACCGGTCTTCGAGGCGATGAGCATCGAAGAGCGCCTGACCGTTTGCAACATGAGCATCGAAGCGGGTGCACGCGCCGGCCTTGTCGCTCCGGACGAAACAACCTTCGCCTATCTTAAAGGCCGTCCGATGGCACCCAAGGGCGCGGCTTGGGACCATGCGGTCGCCTATTGGAAGCAATTGCGCACCGACCCCGGCGCACGCTTCGACAAGAGCGTCACCATCGACGCGGCCGATGTTGCGCCGACCGTGACCTGGGGAACAAGCCCAGAGGACGTGGTGCCGATCACCGGACAGGTCCCCTCCCCCGACAGCTTTGCCGATCCGAGCAAGAAAGCCGCCGCTGCCAAGAGCCTCGACTACATGGCGCTCGAACCCGGCACGGCGATGACCGATGTGCCGATTGAGAACGTCTTTATCGGCAGCTGTACGAATAGCCGCATAGAGGATCTGCGCGCCGCAGCAGCAGTCCTCAAGGGTCGCCGCAAGGCCGAAAATGTGCGTTGGGCGATCGTCGTACCGGGCTCCGGTCTGGTCAAGCGGCAGGCAGAAGAGGAAGGCCTCGACCGCATTTTCATCGAGGCAGGACTGGAATGGCGCGAGCCGGGATGTTCAGCCTGTCTCGGCATGAACCCGGACAAGGTCCCGCCTGGCGAACGCTGCGCTTCGACCAGCAACCGCAACTTCGTTGGCCGCCAGGGTCCAGGGGCTCGCACCCACCTCGTCTCACCCGCAATGGCGGCGGCTGCCGCAGTGGCGGGGCGGCTCGCCGATGTGCGCGAACTGGATTGAGCGACGCGCGTTACTCCCCTTGCAACCCTACCCCGCCAAGAGCATGAGTGAATAATGACCGATAAATCCAATACCGGCCGGAACGCCGCCATCGGCGCCGCCGCAACCATCGGCTCCGCCGCAGTTGCTGCCGCGCTGCTTTATGCCGGAAAGCGTTTCCGCAAGAAGCCCGAACCAAAGGCACCCACGGTGCCTTCGGGCGAACCGCCCGAAACCGACTAAACGCGAGCGTCGCAATGGAACCGATCTCTCAGGTCGAAGGCCGCGCCATTCCTTTCGGCGCGAAGAATGTCGACACCGACATCATCATACCCGCCAAATGGCTCAAGACCATCACCCGAGAAGGCCTGGGCGAAGGTGCGTTCGAGACGGTCCGCGCCGATCCCGACAACGTCTTCGACGATCCTGCCTACAAGGGTGCGCCGATCTTGCTCGCAGGCGACAATTTCGGCTGCGGGTCGAGCCGCGAGCATGCGGCCTGGGCGCTTGGCGATCTCGGCATCCGCGCGGTGATCGCGCCGTCCTATTCCGACATTTTCTCAGGAAATGCGGTCAAGAACGGCATCCTGCCGATCGTCCTCCCGCAAGATGCGGTCGACCGCTTGATGGAGGTCGCACGCGAAGGCCATGAGATCCACGTCGACCTCGAAACCCAGACTGTCACCACGCCGTTTCAGGACCGCTTCGCGTTCGACATAGACCCGTTTCGCAAGCATTGCCTGATCGGCGGACTGGACGAGGTCGCCTTGACGCTCGAACGCAGCGAGGCCATCGGCACATTCGAACAACGCCGCGCGGGCAGCCAGGGCTGGCTGACGCAGGGCACCAATACATAAGGGAGATACAGCCATGAAAGCCATCCAGACCCACGAGGTCGGCGGTCCCGAAACCCTCAAGCTCGACGAGATCGACGCGCCTACACCCTGCCAGGGTGAAGTGCTGGTCGCGGTCAAGGCATGCGCGATCAACTATCCCGACACGCTGATGATCCGCGATCTCTACCAGTTCAAGCCGGAGAGGCCGTACTCTCCCGGTGGCGAGATCGCAGGCGTGATCGAGGCTGTCGGCGAAGGTGTCGAAGGCTTCAAGGTCGGCGACCGCGTGATGGCGGGGATCGGCAATGGCGGGCTGCGTGAAAAGGCAATTGTCCAGGCGGGCCGGATGTTCCCGGTGCCCGACGACGTGCCGTTCGAAAAGGCCGCTTCGCTTCTGATGACCTACGGCACGACCATTCACGGATTGAAGGATCGCGGCCACATCAAGGAAGGCGACACCGTCCTGATCCTCGGCGCAGCGGGCGGCGTGGGCCTGTCGGCGGTCGAGCTTGCCAAGGCGTTCGGCGCGCGTGTCGTTGCCGCAGTTTCCAGCGAAGCCAAGGGCGACGTAGCGCGCAAGGCGGGCGCTGACGAAGTGGTCATCTATCCTCGCGAGGAGATGGACAAGGCCGCTTCCAAGGACCTGAGCCAGAAGTTCAAGGAAGCCTGCGGTCCCGAAGGCGCGAATATCGTCTACGATATCGTCGGCGGCCAATATTCCGAGCCTGCCCTGCGCGCCATCGCGTGGGAAGGCCGCTTCCTCGTGGTCGGTTTCCCGGCCGGCATTGCCAAGATGCCGCTCAACCTGACGCTCCTCAAGAGCTGCGATATCTGCGGTGTGTTCTGGGGAGCCTTCACCCAGCGCGAGCCGAAAAAGTTCCGTGAGCAGGTGAGCGAGTTGTTCGACCTTATGCGGGCAGGCAAGATCGACCCGCTGGTCTCCGAAACTTTCCCGCTGGAACGCGCGGGCGATGCCATCGCCAAGCTGGAAAATCGCGAAGCGGTTGGCAAGCTGGTCGTCACGATGGATTGACTCGGGGCGGATTAACTTGCCGCGCGCATCCGCGGTGCCTATTTCGCAAGAGACAATTTGCCAGAGGGATCACTCGATGACCGATTTCAAAGACCGCCAGCGCGGTGAAGAAGCCAAGTTCGCAATGGACGAGGAAACCGCCTTCAAGGTAGCGGCGCGCCGCAACCGACTGCTGGGCGAATGGGCTGCGGGCCTGATGGGCCTGACCGAAGAAGAAACCGCCGCTTACAAGAAAGCTGTCGTGCAGGCTGACTTCGAGGAAGCGGGCGACGAGGATGTGATCCGTAAACTGTTGGGCGACCTGACCGCAGCGGACGCCGATGTAAGCGAGGCCGACATTCGGGCAAAGCTCGAGGAAATGTCGATCGAGGCGCGGCGCCAGTACATGAGCGAGAGCTGATCGCGCCATGCCCATGTCCGGTCCCGATATCGAAGCGGCGATCCTCGCCGCCCTGCCTGGCGCGCGCGTGGAACTCAAGGATCTCGCGGGCGACAACGATCACTGGGCTGCGACGGTCACCGCGCCGCAATTCGCGGGCAAGAGCCGTGTGCAGCAGCACAAGATGGTCTATTCGGCACTCGGCGGGCGCATGGGCGGGGAACTGCACGCCTTGCAAGTCACCACCGTGGTCCCCACCTGAGCGTCACGTGAGCTTCACGCAACATTTCACTCAGTTTCAAAGGTCCGCATAATGGCAGACATCAACACCCGCATCGCATCCATGGTCGGCGAAAACGACGTCGTCTTGTTCATGAAGGGCACTCCGCTTTTCCCGCAGTGCGGCTTTTCGAGCCGTGCGGTCGCGATCCTCGATCATTGCGGCGTCCAGTACGAAAGCGTTGACGTGCTCCAGGACATGGAAGTGCGCCAGGGGATCAAGACCTATTCGGATTGGCCGACGATCCCGCAGCTTTATGTCAAAGGCGAATTCGTCGGCGGCAGTGACATCATGATGGAGATGTTCGAAGCGGGCGAATTGGCGCAGATGATGGACGAAAAGGGCGTCGCCAAGATGGAGGAGTAACTTCCTCAGCTACGCTGCTTCAACCGAAAATGAAAAAGCCGCCTTGCACCGGGTAAATGCAAGGCGGCTTTTTTACGGGGAGGTGAAACCCAAAGACCAGGAAGGTTCCACCTCGAAGCTGAAGACCACTTTCTTCGCTCTCTACTATGCATCCCCCGTGCCAAAAATGAAGAATGGGGGATTTCTGCGGGTTATGCTGGTTAACGGAAATTCACCTCGCTCCCGACTGTAAGATACTCCGACACGGGGTGCCTCCACCCACTTGGCAAGAGGCGGCTGTGCCTCCATCACGTCGCCCATGAGCAACGAATCCCAACTCCCAACCGAAGGCATAGCTGCGGCTACGATCATCATTTTCCGCAACTGTCCCGAGGGGGGCGACCCGCAGGTGCTGATGACCGTGCGCTCACGGTCGATGGCCTTTGCAGGCGGTATGGCAGTGTTTCCCGGGGGACGCGTCGACGACGCGGATTATGCCCTGGGCGAGAAAGTCGCGGCGCAGGCCGGGCTGAGCGCCGACGAAGCCGCACACCAGATCGCGGCAGTGCGCGAAACGCTTGAGGAAACCGGACTCGCGCTCGGCCTGAAAGGCGATCTCGATGGACAGCGTGCAGCCGATGCGCGGAAGATGCTGGAAGAGAAAGGCGCTCTGTCGCCTGTAATCGATGCCTTCGACTGGCAGCTCGACCTCGACCAGATCGTCCCGTTCGCCCGCTGGTTTCCACAAAACGAGAAATTACCGCGTGTTTACGACACCCGCTTCTACCTAGCGAACCTTGGCACTGGCGAAGTCGAGGTCTCGCCCGACAATTCGGAGACGACCCGACTGTTCTGGACCAGCGCACAGGGCGCACTGGACATGGCGCAAGCGGGTGAGATCAAGCTGATCTTCCCCACTCGCCGCAACCTCGAACGCCTTGCCCTGTTCCGCAGCTTTGCCGAAGCGCGCGCGCAGGCGGAGGCGATCCCGGTCAAGACCATCATACCGAAGATCGATGACAGCAGCGGCAAGCCGATGCTGACGATCATGGAGGATGCAGGCTACCCGATCACAGCCGAGCTGCTGGATACAGTCGCCCGCGGATAGATTGGGAGCGCTTTTTCGCCAGGATATCCTGAACTAGCTGGCGTGGCGGACCTTGTCGCCATTCTCGGTAAACGAAGCGCTTTCCGCCCAAAGAGCGCGGTTCAGGTCTTCCTTCAAGTTCTGCAGCGTTATGGTTTCGACTGCAGCGCTTGCATCTGAAGCGGTAAGGACCGAGCCGATCTGATTGAGGCTTTGCGCAAGGTGATCGATACCCTGGAGCTTCGACAGATGCCTGTCCACGACATGCTCGTCGGTGCAGAGATCCGCGCCAAGTGCCTCGACCTCCGCAGCCAGCGCGTGCAGCCGCTCTGCAATAGCCGCTGTGAGGACGCTGGATGCGGGGTGGAGTGCGCCGCTTGATTCTTGGCGCGGGAGAGAGGCGACGGACTGGTTCACGCAGCCAGTTCCAGCTCGTCGGCGACCATCAGTTTCTTCAGGTCGAGCACCATGACCATCGCTTCGTCGAGCGGCGCCACGCCTTCGAGGAATTGCGTAACCCCGTCCTGTACGCCAGTGTCGGGTTTCTGCATGTCGGCGCGGTCAATCGACACGATGTCGTTGACATCATGGACGATAAGCCCGCGCGACTGCCCTTCATATTCGCAAACCACGATCGGGTTTCGCGGCGTGGTCTCCGTTGCCGTCCAGCCAAGGCGAATGGACAGGTCGATCACCGGGAGGACAGCTCCGCGCAGGTTCACCACGCCCGAAACATAGTCGGGCACCCGCGGAAGCCGGGTGGTAGGCGACCATGCCCGGATTTCCCGGATGGCCATGATATCGATACCGAACAGCTGGTTCGATATGCCGAATGTGATCAGTTCATAGGACATTTGACCGGTCTTCCTCTTGATGTGGCGGCGTGCCGCAACGCGTCAATGCGCAACCCGACGCAGCGCAGCGGTAAGTTTGTCGGCATCGAATGGTTTTACGATCCAGCCGGTCGCTCCGGCGCTGCGGGCACGGGTCTTCTTTTCCTCGGAGCTTTCCGTGGTCAGGACCAGGATCGGACGATCGGCATGGAGCGCACTGGAGCGAAGTTTCTCGATGAGGCCAAAGCCGTCGAGACGGGGCATGTTTATGTCGGTAATGATCACGTCGACTTCGTTTGCGGCCAGCCATTCGAGCGCTTCCTGCCCGTCTTCGGCTTGCTGCACGGCGAAACCGCGCGATGTCAGCGCCACTCTCAGCAGCGCACGAATACTCGCGCTGTCGTCCACGGTAAGCACACTTATCGCCTGCTCGGCGCTCGTCTGATCCATCATTCGCTCCATCTTTTTCAAAATAGTTCGACAGTCCCAAGGTCGCGTTTGCGGCCTGCCTGTGGGATTTGCGTAGGGAGGGTGGCCGGGTCGACCGAAGCGATACGGCGCACGCGCACCTGCCCAGTCGCCGGGCGGAAGTCGACACGTCGCGCGACTTCGCCTTCAAGGTCTTCATATACAAGGGAAATTCCCTCATCGCGCAAGAAGGTGCGCGCGAATGCAGCGTTGCTCTGGCCGATAGGCGCAAGGTCGCGATTCATGTTCGCCCCACCATAGGCACGCGCCTTCATATGGGTCTTGTTCGCGCCCAGTTTGAACATCTCGTTGATGAGCAGCTCCATCAGGTACAGCCCATAATCCGTGTCGCAATCGCTGGCGGTTGCCGGGTTTTGCGGCGTGGAAAGCAGGAAGTGATTCATCCCCCCGATGCGGTTGAGCGGGTCGTAGAGACAAATCGCGACGCAGCTGCCCAAGACCGTGCTCAAGGTAAGATTGGCATCCGCGCTGGCCCGGACGTCTCCCTGCAGGATCGTCTCCTTGCGTTCCGATAAAGGTGAAACAGTCATCACACGGCCCTTTCCATACTGGGGTGCGCCGCGAATGCGGCATCCGCGATCCGGTCGAGCGGAACGACTTCGCGGGCACCGCCCATTGCGATGGCCGCACGCGGCATTCCGAAAACGACGCAGGAGGCTTCGTCCTGCGCGATCGTGTGAGCGCCTGCCTCTACGAGCGCCTTCATCCCGCGCGCGCCATCCTCGCCCATCCCCGTCAGCAGGATGCCGAGGGCACGATTTCCGAGGCACTCGGCGACCGAGGCGAACAGACAATCGGCGCTGGGCAAATGTCCTGAAACCGGTTCACCTTCTCGCAGCACGCTTCGGAAACCATTTCCACCCGCCGGCCGGACCGCCAGATGGCGCTTTCCGCCCGGTGCCACCACCACCATGCCGGGCCGCAGCACGACGTCGCTCTCGGCAAGCGCAACCTGCGGGCGGGCGATCTTGGAAAGAGACTGGACGATTGCCGGGGCGAAAGAGGCGTGGACATGCTGGACGATCAGCGTGGGCGGGCAATCCTCCGGGAACCCGGCAAGAAGAGTATGAAGAGCCTCGACCCCTCCTGTCGACGAGCCGATGGCAATCAGTTCGGGAGCGCGCCGCGCGCATCCGGTGCTGTGCGTCGGAAGAGGCGTGGCAGGCTGTACGGTCGCCTTGGCCGCAGGTTCGGTTGCAGGCGCGGGCCGTCGCTTCAGATCGACATTCGCGGCCTCACGTACCAGCTCTGCAAGCTCGCCTCCGTCATCGCTGCCGATCGAACGCGAGCCTTGCGATTTGGCATAGCAGCCCACCGCACCGAGGCGCAGCGCACGCGTAGTTGCAGCAGCACCTTCGCCGGTCGAACCGGAGATGATGACCACCGGTGTGGGCCGCAGCGCCATGATCTTCTCCAGGAAAGCCAGCCCGTCCATCCCGGGCATCTCTATATCGAGGGTGACGACATCGGGATCATGCTGCTTGATCAGCGCGCGCGCTTCAGCCGCATTGGCGGCGGCGGCGACCACTTCGATGTCGCCCTCGCACGCCAGTTTGCGCGTAATCAGCGCGCGCATCACCGCCGAATCGTCGACGACCAGCACCCGCACGCTCATTGCGCCCTCCTGCGGTAAATCGTGGGTCCGACCATCTCGAGCATCGAGAGCGCTTCGCCCGAAACGCGCTCCGAATGTCCGATGTAAAGAAAGCCATCGGGCCTCAATTGCCGGGCGAGCGCGGCGACGAGCTGTTCCTTGGAAGGCTGATCGAAATAGATCATCACGTTGCGGCAGAAGATGACGTCGAATTGCTGGCGAAACGGCCAGGGTCGCAGCAGATTGAGCTGGCGAAACCGGACCATCCGGCGCAAGGTTTCGCCGACAGCAAGCTTTGGCGGCACTGCATCGGCGACCGGGTTGCACCACAGCTCGGTCAGGCGCGCGGGCATCGCTTCGAGCGCCTCGGATTCATAGATTCCCGTCTTTGCAGCGTTGACAGCATGGTCGGCCAGGTCGCTCGCAAGCGCGATAACTTTGCCACTCGCGATCCGGGTGCCCTCCGCCCGGTCGTCTCCCAGCAACGTCATCATCAGCGTCCAGATTTCTTCGCCGCTGGAGCAACCAGCCGACCACAGCCGGACGGTTTCGCCACCTTGCGCGCGAGCAATCAATCTGGCGCGCACTTGCTGGGCGAAGTGCTCGAAATGATGAGGCTCGCGGTTGAAATAGGTGTGATTGGTCGTGAGCGATGCAATCGTTCTTGTCAGTGCCGCGCTATCGTCGGCGATGAAATCGAGATATTCGGAGAATGTCTGCAACCCGCTTTTTCGAACCAGCGGCGCAATCCGCGAATAGGCGAGCATGCGCTTCTGGTCGGACAGCACGATGCCCGCCTCCGCGCGCAGCAAGGCAGCGATCCGCTCGAAGTCTGGCAGGCCGTAGACCTGCGGACTTACGCCCGGCACGATCGCCTCGTCGGTCACGGATGGCCGCCCCGGTCGTTGACGGATTTCCTGCATGGTCATGCTGCCACCGCGACATGGCTGGAGGAGCATGAGGCTTTCGCCGCCTGAACCACGTAGTCGATGTCCAGGATCAGCGCGACACGGCCATTGCCAAGGATCGTTGCACCGGCAACGCTTTCAACCGTCTCGTAATGCGTATCGAGAGTCTTGATGACGAACTGCCGCTGGTCGGTGATATCGTCGACCAGAAGTGCGGCCCGGCCATGGCTTTCGGTTTCGACCAGAACCAGCACGCCGCGGGAAGCATCGCGTTCCCAGCCGGTCGCATCGGTCATTTCACCGAGCGAGATCACGGGCACGAAATTGCCGCGCACATTGAGCATCTGGCCCTTCGTGCCCATTCCTTTGATTTCCCCTTCGCCCGGTCGCAGGCTCTCAAGGACATGGGGCAATGGGATGACCAGAGACTGGTCCCCGGTCTGGACGATCATGCCGTCGGAGATCGCCAGAGTCAGTGGCAGTGCGAGGGTGAAGCTGGTGCCCTTGCCCGGCTCGGAGGCAAGCGTGATCCGCCCGCCCAGGTCGCGGACATTCGATTTGACCACGTCCATCCCGACCCCCCGACCCGAGACACTGGTGATCGACGCGGCCGTCGAGAAGCCCGGCTCGAAAATCAGCTGGTTGATCTCGTCCTCGGAAAGCTCCTTATCCTGCGTGATCACTCCGTTTTCGATCGCCTTTTGCAGCACACGGTCGCGATCGATACCGCGTCCATCGTCGCTGATCTTGATGACGATGCGACCGGCTTTCTGTTCAGCCGAGAGCGAAAGCGTACCTTCAGGAGGCTTGCCTGCCGCGGCGCGTGCTTCGGGCGCTTCGATGCCGTGATCGATGGCGTTGCGGATCAGGTGGGTCATGGGCTCGGACAGACGCTCGATAACGGTCTTGTCGAGTTCCGTGGTTTCACCCGAGA
The DNA here is from genome assembly GCA_947494705.1 of uncultured Erythrobacter sp. Classification (GTDB taxonomy): domain Bacteria; phylum Pseudomonadota; class Alphaproteobacteria; order Sphingomonadales; family Sphingomonadaceae; genus Erythrobacter. The sequence continues at coordinate 139,481 of CANLVN010000003.1, read as the reverse complement.
CTTCCAGTTTCACATGCTTCCCGGTACTTGCGGACAACTCTCGAAGCAGGCGCGGGACGCGCCCGAAGACAGAACTGATCGGCTGGGCACGGAAAGCCATGGCGCGTTCCTGGATGTCGCGCACCAGGCTTTCGAGCATGGCCAGTTCCTCGATATGGGAGAACCCTTCATTATCGAGCCGCTGCGCCAGCATGGCCTGCGCGATGACGAGTTCCCCGACCCCGTCGATCATCTTGTCTAGCTTTGCGAGGTCAACGCGCACGCTTTGCGTTGCCGAGGGCGGAGCAGCACGCCGGTCCGGGGCTTTCGCCACTGCTGGATCCGCCACCTTCACGGCCTCTTCGCCTGAAGCTGCATCGGGCTGGGCGTCTACCTTGCTTTCTTCCTCGATGTGGGCTGCGGGCTCGCCGGAGCTAACCGGCGGGATTGCCGCATCCTCTCCATAGACGACCGAACAATCATCACCGACGAAATCGAAGATCTCGGCGACATCCTCCCGCCCGACGTCCGCTGGCATGGAAAAGGTCCAGCCGAGATAGCCTTCGTCGACGTTCAGGCTGCCAAAGTTGGGAACCTGCGTGGTGTCGCAAACCTCACAAGTGCCGCCAAGGCGTTCGAGCTCGCGCAACCAAAGGAGGGGTTCAGATCCGTTATCCATCGCACCCGCATGCGGGCGAAGGTGAACTTTCCAGCATTCGGACTCGTCCGGCGATTCCTCGGGCCCGGAGCCCGACGGCGCACCGCCGGTCAACTCGTCAAGCAGCGCCCCCAGATCGTCCTCCAGGGCATCGGCGATTGCGGGTTCGACTGGGGCAACAGGTGGAGTTTCCGGCACATCGGCTGCGGCTGATTCACCGCCGCGCGCCGCTTCGAGCTGGGCCATGATTGCTGCATCGTCGGGCGCGGCATCGCCGCTTCGCGCCGCATCGACATGATCGCGCAGCAGGTCGAGCGCGCGCAGCAGCAGGTCTACCAGATCGGGCGTGAGCGGGACGGCATCCTCGCGCACATCGCCCAACAGGTTCTCGAAACAATGCGTATAGGCCTGGAGAGCGTCGTAGCCGAATGCCCCTGCCCCGCCTTTGATCGAATGCACTCCGCGGAAGATTGCATTGATCGTGTCGTCATCCTGTGTGCCCGCCTTGCAGGCGCTCAGTCCGTTTTCGGTGGCCTCTATCGCTTCTTCGCATTCGACGAAAAAGATCTGCTGGATATCATCGTCGTTCATTGCTCGTTCTCCGTCGAGAAAGCCTGTTCAAGCCCGGCAAGGCGGATCGTGTCGAGGAAGGCCTCGCTAGGTGCTTCGATCGCGATCCCCGCCTCGCTTTGCGAAGCCGACACGAGCAATTGCAGCATCGCCTGGCCGAGGCGTTCGACCTTGCTCGCATCAATCGCCAATGGTTGCGGGCCCACAGCATCGCGCAGGTCGAGGTAGAGGGCGCGCGCTGCGGAGCGGTCGCCGATGGCTGGAAGTTCGAAGGTGTTCATCTGGCTGTCTTTCGTCGACGGGAAATCTGCGGTGCAGGAAAAGCAATGCGAACGGTCGGACTAGAATTCGCTCCAGTCCTGATCGTCTTCGACAAGCGTCTCTTCGTGCGCGAGCGCAAGGTTGCCGGAAATGGCGGGCACGGCACTGCGCTCGAGTATGGGATCGCGCGCTTCTGGCGCTGGTTTCCCGACCTCATCGATGGGCGGCAGGGCGAGCTGTTCTTCAGGCGATGCGTGAGTCCGGAACTGGCCGACCAGCCCTTCGAGCCGGCTCGCTTCGCTGGCCAAGTTGCGCGCGGCTGCCGTGGTCTGCTCGACCATGGCGGCGTTCTGCTGGGTCATTCTGTCCATCGCGCCGACCGAGCTGTTCACCTGGTCGAGGTTGGTCGCCTGCGTGCCGGCCATTTCGGCGATGTCGCTGACCTGCGCCGTAATCGAACCGATCTGTTCGACGATGGCATCGAGCAGCGATCCGGTTTCACCTACCAGTGTGACGCCGTCGGAGACCTGCGCGGTACTGGTGGAGATCAGTTGCTTGATATCCTGCGCGGCTTCGGCGCTGCGTTGAGCGAGGGCGCGGACTTCGTTGGCGACCACGGCAAATCCCTTGCCAGCATCGCCTGCACGGGCAGCTTCGACCCCTGCGTTGAGGGCCAGCAGGTTGGTCTGGAAAGCGATGCCGTCGATGACGTCGATAATCTGGGTGATCTCCGTCGCTGACTTCTCGATCGACGCCATCGCGCCCACTGCCTTTTCGACCACGTTACCGCCGTCCTGGGCCTGGCGGTGCGCTTCGAGCATGAAGCCCTGTGCTTCCTTCGCGCTGGAGGCAGTTTTCTTGACCAGTTCGGTAACCTGGCTCATCGATGCCGCAGCTTCCTCGAGGCTTGCAGCCTGATGCTCGTTGCGCACTGCAAGATCGTCGGAAGCAGCACGGATCTCATTCGACCCTGTGCTGACGCTGAGCGCCGAACTGCGGACGTTTCCAACGGTCTGCGAAAGGTTTTCCGCAGCTTCGTTGAAGACTGCGCTAAGCTTGCGATGCGCGTCGTTGTCGTTGGCATTGACCTCGATACGATGAACGAAATTGCCCTTCGCAAGCTCACCCAAGGCCGCGTTGAAATCGGCAATAGTACGCTCTTGTTGATCGAATCGCTCTTGCTGCTCGCGACGGCTCTCGGCCTCGATTGCCGCCTGCTTTTCCTGCGCTTTGATCTGCCCATTCACGAGTGACGAGATTTGCACGCAAAGAGTAGCGAGAGCGCCAGTTGCGATGATGACCACCAGCGCGTGAAAGGCGACGCGCGCAAAGTTTGATCCGCCCGCGAACACCAGTTCGGGAACCAACGAATTGAGAAGGAGGTGATGAATCGCGGTCACGGCTGCGCCAATCGCAATGACACGCCAATCGGCCAGGATCGCAAGCACGGCAAGATAGCCGAAAAACAGCATGTGCATGTCGATCTGCCAGGACGTTCCCGCGGCAAGAGCACAGGCAATCGCAGCATAAACCGGAAAGACCGCTCCCATCATCAGGCGGGGCAATACGTTGTCCTTGCTGATGGCGGACATGACGACGGGCGCCAAGCTGAGAAGGACAGCGAGAACAAGACCAGCCCATTGGCCGGTGAATATCGAAAAGGCCCCGATCGCGAGAAGATTGGCGAATGCCAACGCAATTACGAATCGCATCCCCTTGGTTCTGAGCTGTTCCAGGCTGATCGTATCCATGGGCACGGGAGGCTCCCTTTTTGAGAAGATGCCGGATGGATATCGGAGCTGAATGAAATTCGGATTGGCTTGAGTCTACGGGCAGGTCCCTAAGAGCGCTTAGAGCGATTGTTGGCGTAGCGGCCCTAATCACGTGGGTGATTGGAGGCGACCCTGAAGTTTCCGGCCGCCTTTTCGTTATCTCTGACCGTCACTGGAACACTATCGAATGTCTAACACGCGCGTAATGGTCGTCGACGACTCTGCAGCAATGCGGGCCTTGTTTTGCGGTATCCTGGAAAACGCGAAGGGTATCGATGTCTGCGGGACGGCGTGCAACGCCAGCGAAGCGCGCGACAAGATGAGCGAACTAAGCCCCGACGTCCTTACGCTGGACGTCGAGATGCCCGGTATGAGCGGACTCGATTTCCTCCGCGAGATCATGGAAACCTCCCCCATGCCGGTCATCATGCTGTCCAGCATCACGCAGGAGGGCACCGGGACGACCCAGAAAGCCCTCGAACTGGGTGCTGTCCATTGCTTTCCCAAGCCGCTCAACTGCTCGGGCACCGAATTCGACGAAACGGTCAAACGCCTTGGCGATATCGTGCTGCGCGCAGCGCGCGGAGAGCCAGTTTCGGGCGACGGGGCAGAAGAGGTGACCGAACCGGAATCTTACAGCGACGGCGCAGAGTCCTCGCCTTGCACCAATTATGTTTCTGACGGGAAGCCCGTGGTGATCGCGTGCGGCATTGCAGGGCTTGCCCATGTGAAACAGATGGTCGCCAACTACCCTCCCCAATGTCCGCCCACCGTTGTGATCGTGAACGCCCCGCGCGACGCGGTCGAAGGTGAAATTGCCGCACTCGCAAGCAGCGCCCAATGCACTGTAGAGATGGCGAACCACGATTTGTCCGTTGAACCGGGCAAGGTCATCCTCGCGCCCGATGGCACGCAGCATGTCATGATCGAATCCGGCGCGCCGCTGCGCATCAGAATGGTCGACCGCGATCCAATCGGCGGTTTTCGCCCTTCGGCAGACCTCCTGTTCGGCTCACTTGTCCGCAGCCAGGTCCCCGCACTGGCCGGCCTCATGACCGGCCCGGGAATGGACGGCACGAAAGGAATGCAGATGTTGGGCAGCGCGGGCAACACGACCTTCGCCCAGCGGCCTGACGATGCCGAACCGCAGGAACGCTTCGATGCGGCGACGCGGCTCGGCGTTGGCACGCACGCGCTCGACGCCGATGCGATCCTGCCGTGGTTACTGGAGCAAACGTCCCAAGGGTGATGGCGCGCCCTGCAGGAGTCGAACCTGCGACCTCAGGATTAGAAGTCCCGTGCTCTATCCAGCTGAGCTAAGGGCGCGCACGAGCGGGTCCAATAGCGTGCTTTGCGTGGCAATCAAATCGCGCTAGTCCGATGGCGATGGAAAAGATCGATCCGGCAGCCGCTTTCGACCGCGACCCCAATGATGGAGTCGCGGCAACCAGCCATGAGCCGACGACCTTCCGATTCTACGAATATGTCATGGCGGCCTTCGTCGCGATCCTGCTGTTGTCGAACATAATCGGCGCGGCCAAGCTTTCGACGATTGCCGGTTATACGTTCGGTGCCGGAATTCTCTTCTTCCCCGTCAGCTATGTCATCGGCGACGTCCTGACCGAAGTCTATGGCTATGGCCGCGCGCGGCGGGTGATCTGGACGGGGTTTGCCGCTCTGATCTTCATGGCTTTCATGTCTTATGTCGTGGTCGCCATGCCACCGGCAGCGAGCTGGGACGGCCAGGCCGCCTACGAACAGGTTTTCGGCAGCACTTGGCGGATCGTGCTCGCATCGATCATCGCGTTCTGGGCGGGCGAGTTCGTCAACTCCTTCATCCTCGCGAAAATGAAAGTGTGGACCAAGGGCAAAGCCCTTTGGTCGCGAACCATCGGGTCCACCATATTCGGACAAGGTGTCGACAGCCTGATCTTCTATCCCGTGGCCTTTTTGGGCATCTGGGACACGCAGGATGTCCTCACCGTAATCGTGACCAACTGGCTTTTGAAAGTCTTGTGGGAGGCGCTTCTCACTCCCGTCACCTATGTCGTCGTAGCCAAGCTCAAACGGGCCGAGGGCGTGGACCTCTACGATACGGATACCGATTTCTCGCCCTTCTCGGGCAAGGGCCGCGCCGGCACCGCAGGCTAGCAGTCAGGTTTCCTGCTCGGCGTGCAATTCCTCGTCGGAGACAATCTCGACCCTCCAGTCCAGTCCGAGCCTGCCCGCGAGCAGTTTCATGTCCTTTTCGGTCAAGACACCTGACAAGGCTGCGTGGCTTTTCGCGAGGCGCAGGACCAGCATCTCCTGCGTCGTGAAGAGCTTGCTGACCTGAAGCGAACGACGCGAGCGCGCGCCCAATCGGCGGGCAAGGCGGACCGCCAGGCCCCAGCAAATCGCTTCTTCGAGCGCATCTTCGCCCGCCAGCGCGATGACCTCATCCGGCAAGTCGAGAGCGTTCCCGTTGGCCGCAATCGCGGCCGCCAGCATGGCGCGCTCCTTGCCGTCTACGGCGATCCAGCGCTTGTGCAGCGCCCAATCGATCGCTTGCGGCAGGCGCAGGTTCGGCTCGATCTGCATCGAGGCAAGGGACAGCATCGTGGCCGCCAGCCGCAACCGCGCGTTGCCGTGCTTTTGTGCCGGCGCGGCATCTGCGGTCCATCCGGCGATACGCGTCGCAAGTGTTGGGGGCGCGCCGCGCTGATTCGCGAAAACGCCGATCCCGGCCAACAATGGATCCTGCGCCTTCGAATGGTCGGGCAGGCTGTCGTAGAGTAGGCCTTCGCGCAGACCCCAGGAAGAAAACACCAGGCAACTCGGCTTGAACCGCGAAAGCATCGCTTCGGCCAGGACAGAGGCATCGGGCAGTTTTTCCGCCCGCATCGAGGAAATGCGATCACGAGCCTTGAGGCTATCGACCGTTTCGCTGCCCAGCGCCTTGCCCAGAAGCGTGCGCGCTCCCGATGGGTCGAGTTCGAAACCATGCGGGTCGGTGAGAGGATGGCCTTCCTCTTGCATCGCATACACAGCCATCGTGCGCAGCGTCCCCCCGACAAGGTAAAGCGGCTGATCCGGCTTGATGTTCGGTGCGCCCTTCTTCAGCACCTTCTCGATGCTCTTGCGCATATCGCTGCGACTGTCGCCTCGATGTTCGGGCAGGCGCAGGGTCCCGAGCGGCAAGGAAACCGCTTCGCCCGGTATGCCATCGTCGATCTCGACCAGTTCGAGGCTCCCGCCGCCAAGGTCCGCCACCGTCCCCGTCGCTCCCGGGAATGCGCCTGCAACGCCGCTGGCGCTCAGACACGCTTCCTCTTCGCCAGAAATCACGCGGGGATCGAGCCCGAGGCCGCGCAGCGTCTCGACGAACTCGCCGCCATTGCTCGCTTCGCGCACTGCCGCGGTCGCGACCGTATCGACCTCGCCAATTTCGAGGTCTTCGAGCAACAGCGCGAACCTCTCGAGTCCGCGCAGCGCGAGCTCGATTGCCTCGTCGGCGAGGATGCCCTTTTCTGCAATGTCGCGGCCGAGCTTGGCGGTGACCTTCTCGTTCAGCAGCACAGTCGGCGCGCGCATGGAGCCGCCATAGATCACGAGACGAACGGTGTTGGAACCGATGTCGATAATGGCCCGTTCGGGAGTACTTCCGGCGAAGATACCATCGCGATCGGCGCGTTTGCGCGTCAAATTCATCCGGCTCGGCCCTTGCGCAGCGAGAGTTTCGGCACCCCGCCCGCTTCGAGCGAGCCGCCACGCCCCGAAAGCGAGGGGTTGGTCATGAAATAGCGGTGGCAATTGAAGGGCTTGCCCCCGTCATCCATCGCTGTCTCGACGCGCGAATAGCTGCCATCGGCGTGCAGCCACCAGCTTTGCTCGGTATCCAGCATGTTGGCGAGTAGCACCTGCTGCAAAATCTGGTCGTGGACTGTCCGGTTCTTGATTGGGATCAGGCTTTCGACCCGGCGATCGAGGTTACGCCCCATCAAGTCTGCCGAGGAGATGTAGACGGCCGAATGCACCCCCGGCATCGCCCGCCCGTTGGCAAAGGCATAGATGCGGCTGTGCTCAAGGAAGCGACCGATGATCGATTTGACCCGGATGTTCTCGCTCAGACCTTCCACGCCTGGACGCAGGCAGCAGATACCGCGGCATAACAGTTCGACCTGCACACCGGCGTTGCTCGCCGCATAGAGCCGGTCGATCATGCCTTCGTCTGTAATCTGGTTGCACTTCATCCAGATCGCCGCTGGCTTGCCTTTCTCGGCATTAGCGATCTCGATATCGATCCTGCGATAGATTTCCTGTCGCAGGTCCAGCGGTGCGATCGAGATCAGTTCGAGTTCGTGCGGTTCGACATAGCCGGTCACGAAATTCATCATCTTCGCTGCATCGCGCCCAAGCTTGGGATTGGCAGTGAAGAAGCTGAGGTCGGTGTATATCTTAGCCGTGACGGGGTGATAATTGCCTGTGCCGAAGTGGCAATAAGTGCGAAAACCGCTCTCCTCGCGGCGCACGACCATGGCAATTTTCGCGTGGGTTTTCCAATCCGTGAAGCCGTAGATCACCTGGACGCCGGCGCGTTCGAGCTTGGTCGCCCATTTCAGGTTCTGCTCTTCGTCGAAACGTGCCTTCAACTCGACCACGGCAGTCACCGATTTGCCGTTCTCCGCCGCCTCGATCAGCGCGTTGATGACCGCAGATTGAGATCCTGCGCGATACAGCGTCTGCTTGATAGCAACCACATCAGGATCGGCTGCCGCTTGGCGGATGAAGTCGACCACCACCTCGAAGCTCTCATACGGGTGGTGGATGACGATGTCCTTTTCCCGGATCGCGGAAAACGCATCGCCGTCATGTTCGCGAATACGCTCCGGATAGCGGGGCGAATAGGCATCGAACTTGAGGTCCGGACGATCCTCATCAACAATCTCGGCCAGACCGTCGATCCCGATCATGCCGTCGGTCTTGATAACCGCCGCTTCGTGGACGCCGAGCTTTTCGAGCAGCATCGCCTCGGCTTGTGGGTCGAAATCCTCTTCGAGCTCTAGCTGGATCACCTGTCCGCGCCTGCGCCGCTGGATTGCACTTCGGAAGGTGCGCACGAGGTCTTCGGCCTCTTCCTCGATCTCGATATCGCTGTCGCGCAGCACGCGGAACAAACCGTCGCCCTCGATGGTGAAGCCGGGGAAGAGCTTCTTGGCATAACGCTGGATCAGGCTCGCAATCGAAATGTAGAGCGCTTCGCCAGCACCGGCGATATCGCCCGGCACGCGCACGAAACGCGGCAGGGCAGTGGGGATCAGGATCATTTCGACGATCTGCTCCTGATCGGCATCGCGGGTCAGCGTGAAAAGCAGACCCATCCCCTCGTTATGGACGAAGGGAAAGGGATGAGCCGGATCGAGCGCCAGCGGGGTGATCACCGGAAGGATTTCTTCGAGGAAGAACGCTTCGAGCCATTTGTGCGCGGCAGGTTTGACCCGCTGTTCATCGGCGATGTGAATATCGGCATCGGCAAGTCGACGGTGCAGGTCGCGCCAGATATCCTGCTGCCGTGAAGACAGCTCGGCCAATTTCTCGCGAATTGCGGAAAGTTGCTGCGTCGGCGTGCGACCGTCGATCGCCGGCTTGATGATGCCGCGCTGCGCTTGTCCCACCAGACCCGCTACGCGGATCATCATGAATTCGTCGAGATTGCTTCCCGAGATCGACAGAAACCGCAGTCGTTCCAGCAGCGGGTAACGCTCGTTACAGGCTTCTGCGAGAACACGCTCGTTGAAGGCCAGCCAGGACAGTTCGCGATTGAAATAGGCCTCTCCACCATGCGCTATCGTAGCAGATGGCGCCGACGGCGGAGACGCGGCGGAAACCGGTTGGTCCTTGGTCGGGGATTGGATGTTCATCGCGTCGGTTTGGCTCCGGTCGGCTCTGGCGTTTCTCCGCCCCATGTTCGTCCACGCGCATCGTGTAAATCACCGGATGGTGATTGTCACATGATTGTCAGTTCCGCCGCCCGCGCCGCGTCAGACCAGCGATTTGCTGTCCGCGATGGCGGTAATGCCGCGCTTTCCATTGGCGTCGCGGCCCAGCTGGACGATCACGTCGATCACGCTAGCGGCGTATTCAATCGTGTCGGATCGGGTCAGCCCGATGCCGGTCTGCATCACCATGAGCGACAGCTGTTCGAGCGCGCCCTTCAGGCTGTTCGCGTGTATGGTCGAGAAGCTGCCCGGATGACCGGTGTTGATCGCGCGCAGGAATGACACGCTCTCCGCACCGCGAAGCTCACCTAAAACGATGCGGTCGGGACGCAGACGCAAGGCGGCTTGCAGAAGCTCGTTGGGCGTGACCTTCGCTTCACCCAGCTCGCCCTTGACCGCGACCAGGCCGACCGAGTTCTCGCCCGGGAATTTGAGCTCAGGCGTATCCTCGACCAGCACAACACGCTCATGCGGCGGGATCTCGCCGAGCATGGCGTTGAGGAAAGTCGTTTTACCGGTGCTCGTCCCGCCCGATATCAGGATCGTGCGGCGATGACGGATCGCTTCGCGCAAATAGTTGATCGGCTGAGCCTGGGGGTCGGGCATTTCGATGACTTGCTCGCCAGCGAGAGGCCCCGTGTCGTAAGCGTCGAGCGGAAGATTGAGGCTGCGGTGACGACGGATCGCCATGATCCAGTGCTTGCGGCTCGCTGGCGGGCCGCAAAACTGAATACGTGCACCGTCGGGTAATGTCGCGCCGAGCAGCGGGTGTTCACGGTTGATACCCTGATGGCTGACCCGCGCGACTTGTTCGGCCAGACGCTGCACGAGGCGGTCGTCAATCTCGGGGGTGACAATTTTCTTGATCCCGGGATCGCTGGCATCCTCGATCCAGACTTCGCCGGGGCCGTTCACCATGATCTCTGTCACGCTGTCGTTGTCGAGCCAGCGCTTGAACGGCGCCAGATAGGCTTCGAGGTAGACACTGCGCTCACCTCCGATCGCGGCGAAAGCGTCGGTTGGTGTCTTGACCGTATCGGCTCCATCACCCGGCTCGCTGCCGGGATGCGGTGTGCCGGAAAAGGGATGGATATCGGCGGTCATGGTTGTCGCAGGGTCGCGGGCTCAGTCGCCAACCTGGCTGAAATCCAGGTCGCGCGCGGTGAACACCCGGATCGGTTCGCCCATCCGCACGCGAATGGTCGGGCCGATCTGGCCGTCTTGCTGAAGCGCTGTGCTAGCCGCGCTCTGCCCGCCGCCAAGGACGAGCGAGGCACCGCCCGAGGCAACCGCCGCAAGCCCGTCAATCACCGACAACAACATGGCCGAGCCGAAGCGGCTGAAGAACTTGTTGTCTACATTTCCAGCGAGGCCTGTTGTGCCGTCGAACGCGACTGCGGGTGAAGCGATGTTGACCGAAGCGCCATCGGGACGGATCAGCCGAGTCCAGATGACATAGGCTCGTTTCTGACCCTGTTGGACGCCCGACTGATACTGGCCGATCAGGCGCGACGAACGCGGGACGAGCACGCGCGTGCCATCGAAGCTGCGTACGTCCTGGCTCACCACGGCCCGGACATAGCCGGGCACGTCGGTGTTAATCGCGGTCTCGAGGATCGCGGGGATCATCGTGCCTTCGGTCACCGTGGTCGAGGGATTGGTCATCGCCCGCGCCTGTGCCGGAGCGCCACCCACACCGCCGATCCGGCTTGCGAAAGCCGAAGCCGCGCCGCCAGCTGCGGAATCCCCCGCTGCCGCACCGATACCGGCGGCCGCATTCGCCGTGGCTGCTTCGGAAAGCGGGTTCGACCGGGTCGCACGGCTGGCGTCGAACACCATGCTAGGGCTGTCGTACGGGTTGGACGCGATTCCTACCGAAACACTGGGCGGATTGGCGTAAATTGGCGCGGGCGCAGGGTCCGGGCGCGACACGACGGGTTCGGCCACCGGGGCGGCAGGTTGAGCAGCCGGGGTTGCGACAGGCGCAGCAGCCTGGGCCGGCACGGGATTTCCAGTCGTTTCCGGCTCTGGCATTTGCGCCGCGTTCATTGCCCAGAAGGTGACAGCCCCCAGCAGACCGACAATGGCCACGCCAGCGGCCAGGCCCAATCCTTCCGTCTTGGTCTTTCGCTGGGCCACAGCGGAATAGCCGTTCCGGCTTGCAAGGTCGATAACGTCGGCGGATTCGCCTTCGCGCGGATCGACTTCTGTAGTGTCGCCCTTCTTGGGCGGAAGACGCATGGCAAGACGCATTATTCCATCTCCGCAGTGTAGGTAACGGGCAGTTTTTCAAAGGCGGTTGTCATGATCCACGGCGCCTTTCGCGAGTAGCGCTGGCGCTGCGAGAACCAGCGGACCCATTATTCGTCAGAGTAGCAGTTTCCCCGCCTGAGCGCAGGATAATCTGTGCCGGGACGGTGTCGACCACGACCGTTTCTCCGCGAACGGTGAAGTTCACCGGCCCTTCCTCGCCATCGGCGTTCGTGACGAGGATTGCCGGAATGGCTGTGTCCGCGGGCCAGGTTAGGAATACTGCGAGACCGTCGTCATAGGCACGCGCGGGCAGCAGATCGGTTTCGCCGTCGCCTTCCCATGCAAAGTTGAGCGAGGCGGGATCGCTGACCGCGTAAGGGTCGTTGGCGGCGGCAAGCTCGACCGAGTTTGCCTCCCGGCGCTCTTCGCGTTCCGAAGCGGCGAGTGCGGCCTCTGCAGCAGCCGCTTCGAGTTCCGGATAGCGGAACTGCATCACGTAAAGCGGCGAATTGCTGGGCGAGGCAACAAGATCGAACAGGTAGGTGCGACGGTTCGTCACCACGGTCATGTTGGTGCGCGCGCTGGGCGCGAGCGGCTTGATAAAGAGCAGCGTCTGTGCCGCGTTGGGCTGCACCTGCCAGGCGTTGCTGTCACCGATGCCGACATTCTGGATCGTTTCGTCGGGGGCGAACTTGATCGTGGTCTGGACCTTGACCTTGCCCTTGATCGTGAAGACCTGCGCTTCGTCGAATACCTTCGTTACAATTCTCGGATCGACAGGTGCAGTGCGCTCGACCGCATCTGTTGTATTGGCCGTGCCCTGCGCGGCAAGCGGCGCGGCAAGCGCCACGCTGCCAATCAGCAAGATCAGGGGAAGCCGAGATGTGTCGGCGCGCGTCATCTGCGTGTCTCCGTAAGTGTCTTTTTCTGCCCCGCCGTGCGGAAGCGGTTGCCGATCCCCCGCGTGCGCGAGGCGGCTTGGCTAGATGGCACCGGCTGACCATTGCCTGAAGAAGTCGCATAGACCTTCGTTTCGCGTGTCGTCACACTGGCGCCGCCGGTGTCGTTGGCCGCACTCGTCGTCGGCATGGCGACATTGACCCGGCGTTGCGCGGCAACGCTGCTGGCCGCCGGGGCGACTTGTCCCGCACGTGCCGGGGCAGGTTGCACCGCCGATGGGGCAGAAGCTGGACGCGACACATCGGAAGCACGTTCATCCAGCTTATCGGGTGTCGCAAGACCAAAGACCTCCCACCCTGCAACCATGCTCGTCGCTACCTTCAGGATCATGAACATCAGCGCCATATGGACCGCGCCCACTAGGAAGAAAGCCATTGCCGCCTGCTGGTCGATCTGGCCCGGCGTGGCGACCAACGCGGCAAGGATTGGCACGGCCATCTCAAGCATGATCGATCCGCCCACCACCGCGAAAAGCGGCGCGAGCGCAAGCATCACCAGCCCCTTGAGCCAGCCCACGAACAGTCCGCGCGTGCCATTGAAAAGCGCCAGCACCACGAAAATCGGCCCCACCGCCAGCAACAGAGCCAGACCTATGCGGGCCGTCACAAGCAAGCCGACCGTGCCGAGCAGCAAGAGCATCGCGCCCAGCCACATCATACCTGGCGGCGAAAAGGCACTGATGTCTTCCTGGCCGGTCGAAGCCTCCTGAACGGCGAGGAATACGATATCGAGTTTGGCCGCGAAATTCGCCGTCGCGTCCGCTCCGCCGGTGTCAGTGATGATTCCGGCTATATAGTTCGGGCCGAGCACGATCAGGTTGTAGAACACGGTCTGGAACGCCGCGAAACTTGTCGCGAAGGTAAGAACCAGGCCAATCGTCATCATCTTGGGGATGACCGCGCGTACCGAGAGGTTCGAGCGACCCAGCATCAGGCTGATGCCGAAGAACGCGACGTATAGCGTCAGCAGGATCGGAAGGACCGTACCGAGTTCGCCCTCGGGGCCGAACAGGCGGTTGAATGCCTGCTCGCTGACCTGACCGGCGATGCAGTCAACCGCAGTCAGCGCGCCTGCGACACCGGTGCCCATATCCTGGGCGGCGAGATCGCAACTCGTCGTCATTCCGCCGCCTGCCAGACGGGCAGTCCGTCATCGCCAAGCTCGCCATTGCCGCCATCGGGCCATGCGCGATTGGTGAGTGCAGGATACCATTCGCTCGGCGCATCGCCCACCGCTTCGCGCAGCAGGTCGAGGCGGCGCACGGCGGCCTCGCGACCCGAGAGGATGGTGAGAACCTCCGGAGCGCCCGAAAGGTCGAGCCGCACCACGACGCTCGCATCGGGCTGCCGCACGAGGAAACAGCGGCTATGTGCAGGCAAACTGCGGATCAGCGCGAGTTCGTGATCGGTCAGGCCGAAGCCGTCGCAATAATCCTCTGGCCGGGCGCGGGAATTGGGCATGAAGACCATGGTTGCGGTCTGCTCCACCAATGCGGTGGAAATGCGGCTTTCGAGCGCGTCGCGAGCCGATTGGGTGGCGAAACCGACCAGCGCATTGCGTTTACGAAGAGTCTTGAGCCAGTCGCGTATGCGTGCGGCAAACACCTCATCGTCAAGAGCTTTCCAGCCCTCGTCGATCAGGATCATGGTCGGCTCACCGTCCAGCCGCTGGTCGATACGGTGGAACAGATACATCATGGTCGGCGTGCGCAGGCGCGGATTTTCAAGCAGCTGCGTCATGTCGAATCCAAGCACACGCTGGTCGAGGTCGAGCATGTCGCGTTCATTGTCGAACAACCAGGCATGTTCGCCGCCATCTCCGGCTGGATTGCCGATCCACGCACTCAATCGGTCGGCAAGGTCACCGGGTTCGGGGCGACGCGCCCCCGCAAGCAGCTCCTTGAAATGCCGCAGGCGACGCAGGTCCGGCGCGTTTGCATAGGTAGCATCGACCGCCGCGCTCAGCGTCGCATATTCCTCCGGGCCTTCGGCCTTGAGCAGAACGCCCAGCCAGTCGCGTAGGAAGGCACGGTTTGACGGCGTATCGGGCAAGGCAAGCGGATTGAAGCCGGTTGGTTCACCCGGGTTTATCCGATCATAGCGCCCGCCGATCCCGCGAATAAACAGCTCTGCCCCACGATCCTTGTCGAACAGGATTGTGCGCGGCTTGAACTTCTGCGCCTGCGCGGCGAGGAAATTCATCACCACCGTCTTGCCCGAGCCAGACGGTCCGATGACCGAGAAATTGCCGAGGTCGCCGTGGTGGAAGTTGAAAAAGAACGGGGTCGCACTGGTCGTTTCCAACAGCGTGACCGCATCGCCCCAATGGTTGTTGCCCGAAGAGCCGAGCGCGAAGCCATGGAAGCTGCCGAAGCTTGCCATATTGGCGCTGGAAATCAGGGCGCGGCGGACGATGAAATCCTCGTTACCGGGGAATTGCGCCCAGAATGACGGTTCGAGATTCGTGTCCTCGCGCACCGCAATCGCGCCGGTATCGGCCAATGCAGCGGCGGCGGCAGCGGTCGCATCGTCGAGCCGGTCGAGCGAGCGTTCGCGCACCAGCACGGTCAGGTGATGGTCCCCGAAGCCGACCGAGCCATTACCCAGTTCATCGCGTGCGGCCATCATATCCGCGCGTTCGGTGGCGGCCTCCTCGTCGACCGAACGAGACCGGCGCAGCGCGAGATCGATCCGCTCTCGCGCCGTTGTTCGCTCGTTGGGCGCGTAACTTTCGGTCACGATCATTTCGTAGGGCAGCCGCAGGAGCGGGTCTAGCAGGCCGGGAGAGGTCGCCTCGGGGTAATCCTTGAGTCCAAGGATGGCGGCGAAGTCTGGCTCGCCCGAACCGCGAAGCTCCATCGCATCGAGGCCGAAGCTGGAGCGGCGATAGGGCAACATGTGGCCAATATCGGTGTCGTCCGCCGGGCGCCGCACAGGGCGCATTTCGCCATTGTAGAGCGCGCTGAGCAGCTCGAGCATTTCCGAATTGATCCCACCCGAGGGCGAGGAATAATCTGCCAGAACCGTCGCGCCATAAGCGGACAGCGAGGCGGTCAATCCTGTGATAGCCGCCTTCAGGCTGCGCAGGTCTTTCGGATCGGCTTCGAGTTCCTCCTTGCCTTGTCGCGAGAAGAACTTGGAGACCCGTTCTGGCAGGCCTGTCTTGCCACGCGCGGGTCGGCGGATCAGCGTCACGAACTGGTCGTTGATGAACAGCGCCCCACCCGCCAGCCGTTCCTTCCAGCGCGCATCGATGTGGCGGCTGAGCGGATCGGGAAACTCCGCATCAAGCTCAACTTCGACCCGGCGACGGATGACGTGGTGATAGAGCACGAAGCGCGCATCGAGGGTCGAGCGGAGAACGACTTCCCGTGTCGCAGTATGCGCATTCAGGGCATCGCTGTCTTCGGTCTCGAAAAGCAGGCCGGGCACCTGAATGGCGCTCATGACGGAGCCATCGCGCAACAGCACAGTGCTCTCGTCGATCAGCCGCTCGTAAGGCAGGCGATCGCCGACGCGCGCTTCCTTGGCGCTCCATGCAGCGGGTCCGATCCATTTCACCATATGTGGCCCTCCCTAAGAGGTCTCATTCTCGAAGCGTCACGGCGCGTAGCTGTTACAGCCCCAGCGCGAATAATTGGGGATGCGCGGACACTTCGACACCTTGGTAATGTAGAGGTCGAAGATACGCGGTTCGCGCAGCGAAGCAAAGTATCCGATCAAATGCATTATGAACGGGATCGGCACGATCCAGAACGAATTCAGGATCAGAAACGAAATGGTCGTCACCATCATGTTGATGATGAAGAAATTCATCGTCACGCCCATGAACATTTGCGGACGGGTCAGAGTGCGGTGCACAGGGTGGCGGACGAGATCGCTCATCGTGGCTCAGATTGCTCCGATCGTGGCGACGAGGCGCGGTGCACCGAAAATGATGAAGACGCCGATGATGACCGTCGCGCCGTAGCGCCAGTTCATACGACCGGTGAGCATCATGAAGCCCACGCCCGCAATCGCCATCACAGCGAGCGTCGTCGCAATCGGTCCCAGCAGGATCGACTGCATCCATAACAGCGCGTTGGTAACCGGATCGCCCGCAGTGCCTGGGGCTTGCTGGGCATAGGCGGCGCTTGGCGCTGTCAGGATAGCGAGAAAAGCAGCAAAACGCGCCGGGAGGCTTTTAAGCGAAATCATCAAGTATTCCATTTTCCTTCAATGGGAGGCTGTTCGTTCCCCGGACCTATTGCCCGAGCGGACGCGAGTGGTTTGCCAGTCGGCCCATGATTGCAGCGACATAGAGTTTGGTTTCACGAATGTCGGGAATGCCTCCGGCGCGGATTACCCGGCCCGGGCCGGCGTTGTAGGCGGCAAGCGCTTTTTCCAGATCCCCGTCGAACCGGTCGAGCTGTTCGCGCAGATACCGCGCGCCGCCTTCGAGATTTTGCATTGGGTCGTCGGGATCGACCCCGAGATAGCGAGCAGTTCCCGGCATGAGCTGCGCCAGTCCGCGAGCGCCCGCATGGCTCACCGCATTGGCGCGCCAACGGCTTTCCTGCCACACGACCGCTTCGAGCAAGGCGGGGCTGAGATCGAAGCGATGAGAGAGTTCGGTTATCTTGGCTGCGTATTCTAGCGGAACCGCCGAAGCGTTTGCTGCCGTGTTTGCAACGCTGCGCTCATCGACGATGAGCGCACTCAGATCGGCGTTACTCTCTGAAACGGTGAGAACCCCGGTGCTGGCTGCAGACACAACCGGCCCGCCGGCCACCCACAGGGCGCCGTCAGAATTGACTTCCATCACATCGGCCCGCGCGCCAGTCGCCGCAAATGCGACTGTGACAGCAAGGCAAAGTCGGCTCGCATGCGCGAGAATCATCTTCCCGTTCCTCCACACCCCCCTTTGTCTATCGTAAATGACAGGGAGGTGACAGCCCGGCCAACTCAAGCCGCCTCAATCATGCGGCAGGCCTTGTTATACAGGCCCTATTATAGGAGCCTGAATAGATGTCTTCGCGATCCACGCCATCAGAAAAAAAAGCACCGCCGGTCACGTGCGCGCGCTTCGCGATCGTGACGGACGGTGCTGTTAGCGGCTTCTGAGAGCCGTTTATTGAGGCGACTAATCGCGAAGGGTGAGCTGGCTTGTCGAACGAAATTCGCCACGGTCGAGCATTACAATTGCTTGTCGAGCCAGGCTTCTGGAATCCGTGAGGCGGCCATTGGCAGTTGCGAGCTCGACTGGATTGCGAGAAGCGAGGGCTGAATTGAACGAGGCCCGGGCCTGCTCTTCCATTCCTGCCTGAGCCTGCGCGATACCGAGATTGATCAGGAGTGCCGGATCATCGGGATCTTGCGCAAGCTCAGCCTTGAGAAGGGCGATTGCGCGAGTCGTTTCGCCATCGGCTAGGGTCTGGGCGGCAAGTCCTACGGTGTTCATGCTATCGCCCCATTGGTCGGACTGCGCCAGCGCCGGGGCTGCCGCAACGGCAAGCGAAGTCGCAACGCCGGTGAGTGCGGGTATAATGAAACGCATGGTCTTTCTCTCCTCTGTCGTAGAAAGAACATCGGCCAAGTTTCATCAAAATGCAATACAACTGCAACATTGTCATATTTTTGAAGCCATAACCCCATAAATCGTGATTTATCAACGACTTACGCTGCCCATGATATTTCATTTTTATGGCAAAATTGAAATTATTTTCGGTCATATTTGTCTTTTTTTGGTCATGTGACAGCACTGTCGCACTCGCCGCCTTACTGAAAGAATTGTGTCATTCGCGGACCCTAGCGGAACCGGTGCGCAACAAATCGCGCATTTCTGATTCTCGGTTTTTTGAGGGGACCGCTCGCTGTGAAAAATTTCCATCGCACTCTCGTTCTCGGCGCTAGCGTCGTGGCACTCGCCGGTTGCGGCGCGGACGAAATCGTCTCGCCCGGCACCACCGCACCGATCAATGTCGACATCACGAACCCGCCGGCTCCCACTCCCACCCCAACCCCGGGTGCGACACTCGTGCAGCCCGCCGCAAGTTGTCCGCAGGTCAACGGCTCCGATCAGCTGCTCGATCAGGCAACCATCAGCGGGCCGACCGGTGAATATCGCGTCTGCCAGCTGCCTTCGACCTTCACTGCGGATGCCAACCTGCCGCAGATCGACGGCCTCGTTTATCGCATCTTCGGCCAGGTCAATGTCGGCCAGGACCTCGGGGCGACGCCCACCGCTGGCGAGAACAGCGTGGAGCTTTCGATCGAGCCGGGCGTCATCCTCGTTGCAGCCAACCGTTCGTTTCTCGTTGTCCAGCGCGGCAACACGATCCGCGCCAACGGGACCGCAACAAATCCGATCATCTGGACCGCGACCGACAACGTTCGCGGAACGCTGACCGACGAATCGCAGGGTCAGTGGGGCGGCGTTGTCCTTCTGGGCCGTGCTCCGGTTTCCGACTGCCGCACCGGCGGCGCGAACACCCCGGGCAATCCCAACCCGAACTGCGAACAGGAGCTCGAAGGCACCGATGTGGTGACACTGTTCGGAGGCCAGGTCGCCGATGACAGCTCTGGCTCATTCACCTTCAACCAGATCCGCTTCTCGGGCTTCGAGCTCGAGCCGGACAATGAATTGCAGTCGCTCACGACCGGCGGCGTCGGTTCTGGCACGACGATCTCAAACGTCATGTCGTTCAACAGCTCGGATGACGGCGTCGAGTTCTTCGGTGGCCAGTTCAACGCTCGCAACCTTGCGGTGATCGGCGCTTCGGATGACTCGCTCGATGTTGACACCGGTGCTCAGGTCAATCTGGAAACAGTGCTCGTCGCGCAGCGCAACTCGACCGGCGACCACATGATTGAGCTCGATTCCGATAACAGCGCGCAGCGTCCGGCTGATGCCATCCCGCGCACCAACTTGCAGATCAACAACTTCACGTTCCTGCAAGGTATGGGCCGCGACACCGCAGTGCGCGCTCGTGGCGGCGTTGCGCTCAGCCTCACAAATGGCGTGATGAGCATTCAGCGTGATCGCACCGCAGCAGACGGCAACACCTGCTTCCGTCTCGACGAACAAGGCAATGTCGACAACTTCCAGATCGACTCGGTTGTTGCCAATTGCGGTGTCGATCCGTTCGCCGGCCTCGCCGCCGGGACGGAAGCGGCCGTCAACGCCGGTTCGAACAACGATCTCGGCTTCGACATCACGCTCAACGGCGCGGTCAACGGTGCAAACGAGAACGCACATCCCAGCTTCGATGCCACAGTGCGCTCCTCGTTCTTCACCGACTTCGGCTATGTCGGCGCGATCGAAAGCGACATTGACGAGAACTTCGGCGACTGGACCTGCAACTCGGCGACGCTGGACTTCGGCAGCGCGACCGGCGCGTGCACTTCGCTGCCCGGCGCATAAGGCCAGGTTGGCTTGATATCGATCGGGGCGGCTTTTGAGGCCGCCCCGATCTCACCGCATTATCCAACGGCCCTTCAGCGGGCCGATCCTAAGGGCCTAATCATGAGGGGGTCTCGCAATATGTCGACCGGCGCGCGCCTGGCAGGGCTGCTGCTTCTCACAACGTCGCTCACTGTACCCGGTGTCGTTCACGCACAGACAAACCCGTCACAGGAAGATGACGCACTCGCTCAGGACGTCGGCGGCGTCGACGCTCAGGATGAGACCGAAGAACCCGAGATCTCGGTCCCGGGCGGCGGCATCATCGTGACCGGACGTCGCAATCGCGATCCGGAGCGCAATTCCACTCAGGTGCTCAATGTCCTGACCGAAGCCGATATCGCGCGGTCGGGCGAAGGCGACATTGCCGGCGCGCTTTCCCGTGTCACCGGGCTGAGCCTGGTCGGCAATGGCCGCGTCTTCGTGCGCGGCCTTGGCGACCGCTACTCGCTCGCGCTTCTCAACGGCCTCCCCCTGCCCAGCCCCGAACCGCTCAGTCGCGTGGTGCCGCTGGACATCTTCCCGACCAATGTGGTCGCTTCCTCGATCGTCCAGAAGACTTATTCGGCAAATTATCCCGGCGAGTTTGGCGGCGGCGTGATCAACCTGACCACCCGCGCCGTGCCAACCGAGGATTTCCTCAAGATATCTGTCGGCGCGAGCGGCGACACCGAAACGACATTCGAGAACGGCCTGACCTATTTCGGGTCCGACTGGGATTCGTTCGGCTTCGATAATGGCAATCGCGACTTGCCCACCGTCATTCGCCCGCTGTTTTCAGGCTCGACCGCGTTCAACGACATTCCGGATGGCGACGAAGAGCGTCTGGCCCAGCAGCTTCTGCCAGTGAACCTCGTAACGCTGCAGAAGGACAACTCTCAGCGCCCTAATTTCTCGGGTAGCATCACCGGTGGCGCTTCGTTCGAGCTGGGCGGCGACACCTTCCTCGGCATCATCGCGACCGCCGGCATCAGTAACAAGCTGCGCAACCGGTCGGTGCTCTCCGAAGAGGGCAACAACACTCTCGATCAGCTGCTGTTCTCCTCCAAGACCTTCATCACCGATGAGAGGGTCTTGGTGAACGGCCTATTGAGCTTCGGCCTCGACTTCGGCCCGCACACGGTGCGCTGGACCAACCTTTACATCCGCGACTCGCTCAAGACCGCCCGTCTTGAAGAGGCGCAGGTCCTCAACCAGGATCCCCCCATCGACCAGCTCAACCAGCGCACTGCCTGGTTCGAACGCCAGTTGATGGACACACAATTGGTCGGCGAGTTCGAGTTCGACCGGCTCCAGGTCGACGTTCGCGCAGGCTATGCCCGCACCGATCGCGAGGCGCCTTACAACACGCAAGTCAACTATCTGCGCCTGAACGACGCGAACGAGCCGTTCGGGGGAACCGATTTCATCTCCGACACAGCCGAACGCCTCGAAGGCGGTAACGCGGTCCTGTCGCAGTTCGACGACCTGCAGGAGGAAAACTATTTCGGCAGCGTCGACCTCAGCTACGAGGTTCTGGACGATGTTTCCGTAACGGTCGGCTACGCTTATAACGAAACCGACCGCACCTCGATCAGTTTGGTTTTCAGCCCCTCGGTAAGCGGAACCAACGTTCTCGATCCGGATACCGGCGACGTCCTGTTCAACTCATCGCAGTTCATCCCGGCCTTCGGTTTCCGTCAGCCCGGCGGTCTGTTTGCCGCCGATGTGCTCGCGCTTGGCGAGGTCAACGTAAACCAGATCGCCACCTTCCCGCGCTTCGATGCCGGGCTCGACATCCAGGCTGGCTATGGCCTTGTGCGCTGGGTCCCGACCGACCGCATCACGATCGAGGCCGGTGTTCGCTATGAGGACGCCGAACAGCTCGTCACGCTGGTGCCTACCAATTTCGACCCGGTCGTGCTGGGGGCCAATGCTCCGTCCACAAACCTCAACAACGACTACTTCCTGCCGGGCGGAACGATCACCTGGGAAGCGATCGATGATCTCCAGCTTCGCCTGTCGGCATCGAAGACCATCGCCCGCCCACAATTCCGCGAGCTGATCGAGCAATCGTACTTCGATCCGGAATCCAACCGCACCTTCCGCGGCAACACCTTCCTGACCGATACTGAACTGCTCAACTTCGAAGCGCGCGCCGAGTATTATCTCGACAGCCGCAACCGGGTGAGCCTTGCCGGCTTCTACAAGGACATCGACAGCCCGATCGAACCGTTCAATACGGTTACGCCGGGCGCGCTGGTCGTCAGCTTCGCCAACGCTCCGGCGGCCGAACTTTACGGCGTGGAACTCGACCTAGTGTATCGCTCGGACCTCTCGGGCCTCGGTGGCGGTTTCTTCGAGACCAAGGATCTCGTCTTCATCGCAAACTACACCTACACCCAATCGAGCCTCAACGTGGACCCGGATATCAACCCGGCCAGCTGCCCGGTTCTCGCGCCTATCGCAGGTTCACCGGACACCTGCGCCGGAGCGATTTTCGATGACGGTGCCTCGCTGATTGGTCAGTCCGACCATATCGCGAATGTCTCGATCGGTATTGAGGATTTCGAGAAAACCCAGCAGCTCACCGTCCTGTTCAATTACGCCAGCGAACGTCCGACCCTGCGCGGACTGGGTATCCAGCCCGATGCTGTCGAGGACCCCGGTTTGAGCGTCGATATCGTCGCCCGTACCGCCTTCACGCTTGGTATTCCGCTGGAGCTTAGCCTTGAGGCGCGCAACATCTTCGGGCGCGACAATTTCGAGTTTCAGGAACTCGACGGCAACCGCATCGACCTCAACACCTTCGATGTCGGCACAAGCTTCTCGATCGGGCTCTCCGCCGAGTTCTGATCGCTCACTAAACCGGTTGACGTGGTGGAAGGCCGCTCCTGTCGGGGCGGCCTTTTGCCATGCTCAACCCAGGTCGAAGACGTAGCCCATGGATCGCACCGTGCGCAGGGGGTTCCCGGCGCCCGCCGCCTTCATCGCGCGGCGAAGGCGCCCAATCCAGACGTCCACGGTGCGCTCGTCGATCGGCGGCTCGCGCTTTCCCAGGCCATTGATCAGATCTTCGCGGCTCAGCACCCGGTTCGGGTTCTCGGCGAAGAAACGCAGCAACCGGAACTCGTTGGGCCGTAGTTCGATCGGCTCTCCGTCCCAACGCGCCTGCAAGGCAGCCATGTCGATCGACAGATCGCCCATCTCGAACCTGCGCGTCGCATGACTCTCGCCTTGGCGCGACTGGAGCGCGAATACCCTGTCGAGCACAGCGGTGCGGTCGAGCGGCCCGACCATGTAGTCGTCCGCGCCGGCCTTTAACGAGCGGCGGCGATCGTCGGGGTCGTCCTCTTCCAGGACCATCGTGATGTGAGCTTCGAGAGTGCGCGGGTCGGCGCGCAGGCGGCGGCACATCTCGAGGCCAGCAAGATCGTCCATCACCCAATCGATGAACACCCACATTGGCCCATCGAGGAGCCTGCGAGGCCCATCGGCGCCCAGGCGGTCGAATGTGAAGCGACGACCGTCATGGACGAAATCGTCAAGGCTTTCGCCCAGCACATTGGTGAGGAAGATATTGACGACATCCATGCCCGCACCGCGTCCCTGCTGCCCCGTTTCACACGGCATCTGGACGGGTTGTGATGCAAGGGTGTGACGCATTCGTGACGCGTTTGCGACCGACACAGCATGCTTGTCACAATAGCTTACGTGCGGCTCTCGCCCTTGCCTCTAACCGCGGTCCGGGTCCAGCACGGACACCTTGTCCATCGGCGGAAGTCCCATTCCCATCCCGGTCAGTGCCTTGGGCCGATAGGGCGCTTCGAGCATCTCGACCTCGTCATCGGACAACTCGATATCGAGCGCAGCAACTGCCGCCTCGATATGGTGGACCTTGCTCGCCCCGACGATCGGCGCGGTGACGCCCGGCTTGGTGAAGTGCCATGCCAGCGCAAGGCTTGCCATCGCATCGCCGCGCTCTTGAGCCATGGTCTCCAGCGCGCCGATGATCGCCGCGTCGGCGGCATCGTCGTCATCGTAGAGCGACTTGCCAACGCCGTCGGTCTTGCTGCGCACGGTCTCCTCGTCCCTTGGTCGCGCCAGCCGCCCGCGCGCCAGCGGGCTCCACGGGATCACACCCACCCCCTCGTCCTCGCACAGGGGCAGCATCTCGCGCTCCTCCTCGCGATAGAGCAGGTTAAGCTGGTTCTGCATCGAAACGAACGGGGTCCATCCATTCGCGCGCGCGGTCTCCTGCGCTTTGGCAAACTGCCACGCATACATCGAGGATGCGCCGATATGCAGCGCCTTGCCCGCCTTCACGATGTCGTGCAGCGCCTCCATCGTCTCCTCGATCGGCGTCGCATCGTCCCAGCGATGGATCTGGTAGAGGTCGATATAGTCCATCCCCAACCGCTTCAGACTGTCGTCGACCGCATGCATCAGGCTCTTGCGCGACAGCCCGCCTGTGTTAGGCGCGCCGCGCCATGGCAGGTAAGCCTTGGTCGCCACCACGATCTCGTCGCGCCGGGCCATTTCGCGCAGCAACTTGCCCGTGATCTCCTCAGATGCGCCGCCCGAATAGCCGTTGGCGGTGTCGAAGAAGTTGATCCCGGCTTCCAGCGCCTGCCGGAAGAAGGGCCTGCTTTCCTCTTCGCCGAGCAGCCAGTCACCGTGCCAGCCCTTGCTCGTGTCGCCGTAAGTCATGCAGCCCAGGCACAGGCGCGAGACCTTGAGGCCGGTGGTTCCGAGACGGGTGTATTTCATGGCTGGATGCTCCTGTGGTGGAACGCGCATATGGGGTGTTTGGAAAAGTCGAATTTCTGCGCAAACCACTGACACAACACGATAATGACGCATTCAGTGTATTGCGATGTGTCAACTTCCATTTGCAGCGCTCGGCTTGGGGTGGATGGGGGGTATTTCTTCGTAACTACAAGGTGGGACAAGAGTAGGAAATTCGCCTTCGCCGCACGGCAAAGACAAGCGGCGGCCATGCGCTATGCCAGCGCGATCCCGCCATCGACACTGATCGTCTGACCGACCACGAAGTCGGCCAGCTCAGAGGCAAGGAAAAGCGCGACGCCGGCCATGTCTTCGGGAAGGCCAAGCCGCCCGCGCGGGGTCTTTGCGATGACGCCTTTCTGGAATGTCTCATCGCCGAGGAAGGCCGAATTGATCTTGGTGTGGACGTAGCCGGGCGCGATGCCGTTCACACGGATGCCCTGCTCTCCGAAAGCCAGCCCAAGCGATTTGACCATGCTGATCGCTCCCGCCTTGGACGCGGCATAGGCGGGATTGCCGATCAGGCCCTTGTACCCGCCGACCGAGCTGATGATGATGAGCGAGCCGCCGGTTTCGGCCAGCTTCGGCCGCACCGCATTGGCGCAGTCGATCAGGGAGTCGAGATTGACCGCCATGACCTCGTCCCACGCTTCGCGACGGAACTCCTCGCGGTTGTAGCGCGCGATACCCTGGCACAACACCACCACGTCGAGCCGTTCGGGCCAGTCGAAAGCATCGACCGCTCCCGCCTCGCTCACGTCGAGCCGCTGGTAAGCCAGTCCGCGCATGTCGCTATCCTCGGCTTCGAGATAGTCGCCCGCATCGGGCCGCGTGCCGGTAATCGTGACATCCGCACCCGCCGCGCGAAACCCTTGCGCGATGCCGTTGCCGATGCCGGACGAGCCGCCGATGACGAGGACGGACTTGCCGGTGAAATCGAGTGGGTTGGTCATGTGGGTTCTCTCCTTTGGTGGATTGGAGAGAGGTGCGGACGATTTGTAAAGCGATTACCCGATCCGATGCGTTACGCTTCCCGCTCACGGGCTATCCCGAAACCCAGTGCGGCAATGAAGACAAAATGGGCAACCGCGACAAGCGCAGCCGCATCGAGCGCACCGACCGCCGAGACAGTTGGCGGAGCGATCAGGCCCATGATCGACGCCAGAAAAGCCAGCACCGAAATCGCTGCACCAATCCAGGCTAGCCAGCGCGGTGTTGCAGGGTTCGCAGATCGCGCTTCGACCGCGAAACTTATTGTGAAACCCAGATTGAGAGAGATATTGGATAGAAAGAACAGCGCCATGGCGCCGGTTATCGCCGAGGCCAGAATTGCGGGATTTTCCGCCGCCATCTGAGCGGCAGGCCAATAGGTGCCGAGCATTACGCCGTACATTGCAATGTAGACCGTCGCGCCCACTCCCACGGCGGCCCAACCCAGCGGGGCAAGACTATTCCTCGTCTGCCTGCGGTGCATGAGCACAAAACCGGAGATCGCCATGCCGATCGCCCCGGCAGCTTCGACAATCCAGATGGCGCGGAAGGCAGTCTGCTTTTGCACGAGGTGCGTTGCGCGGTCCAAAACCACGGCCATTTCGCCTGTCGCAGCGCCTTCACGCGTGCCGATGAATAATGGCCAGATCGCAATCATCGCGATCCAGATAAGCGCCGAAAGTGCCAGAAGCGCGCCTGCGGTCCTGTTGGAACTGGTCATATTGCCCCCCGACTGGGTACGGGAGGAGTATATTTCACGAACCGATAAAGTTCAAATCAAGCGCCGCGGCGAAACACTACCCCACAAACGCGCGCTCGATCACGAACTGCCCCGGCTTGTTGTTCGCGCCCTCTTCGAAGCCGCGCTTTTCCAGGTCGGCTGCGTGATCCTTGATCATCGCCATCGAACCGCACAGCATCACACGGTCGGTTTCGGGGTCGAAGCGTTGCGGACCTTTCGACTGTTCGAACAGGCGGCCGTCCTCGATCATGGTCTGGATGCGGCCCTGATTGCGGAAGCTTTCGCGGGTCACGGTGGGAACGTAGATCATGCGTTCGCGCTGATCGTCTTCGAGCAGCGGATCGCCTTCGAGCTTGGATTCCAGCAATTCGCGATAGGCAAGGTCTGCGACGCGGCGGACAGAGTGGACCACGATCACTTCGTCGAACATCTCGTAGACGTCCGGATCGCGAACCAGGCTCATGAAAGGCGCAAGGCCGGTGCCGGTCGAAAGCATGAACAGCCGCTTGCCCGGAAGCAGGGCATCGGTGACCAGCGTGCCGGTCGGCTTCTTGCCGAGATAGATCGGATCGCCCGGCTTGATGTGCTGGAGCCGCGAAGTCAGCGGGCCATCCTGCACGATGATCGAGAGGAACTCCAATTCCTCGTCATAGGACGGCGAGGCCATTGAATAGGCGCGCAGCAGCGGCTTGCCGTCTTCCTTGGGCAGGCCGATCATCACGAACTCGCCAGAGCGGAAACGGAAGCTGGGCGGCCGCGTCATCTTGAGGCTGAACAGATCGTCGTTCCACTGGTGGACGTGGGTGATCGTCTCAACCGAAACCGCGCCGCTTTCCTTGAAGGCGTCGCGTGGCGGGATCGGGTTGCTGGTGCTCGTCTCGGTCAAAACTTAGCCTCGGATATATCTGCCCTGGTTGCGGGCGCAGATGGAGGTTTTGCGCCCGCGCATCAAGTTAGATTGTCGATTGTGTCCGAAAGCGAGGCTTCAGTTCCAGCCCGCACGGTCGAACACCTGCACCGCCGCCGCCTGATTGCGACCGATCTGGGCGGCGTTGAGCGTGTCGGGCCGGAATTCGCCCATCTGCTCGACATTCGAATTGGCTTCCAGCCCGATTGCGGCGGGATATTCGTTGTTGCCATCGGCAAGGTAACGCTGCGCGCTTTCCGACGTCAGGTATTCGAGGAAGCGGATCGCGTTTTCGCGGTTGGGCGCGTTGACCAGCACGCCCGCCCCCGAAAGGTTGATATGAGTGCCTTCGCTGTCCTGATTGGGGAAGATCACGCCAAGCGCATCGAACACCGCCTGGTCTTCGGCATCGCCCCCGGCATAGCGCGCAAGGTAGTAGGAATTGACCACGGCGATCCGGCACTCGCCCGCCGCGACGCTTTCGATCTGGGCGCTGTCATTGCCCTGCGGATCGCGCGCGAAATTGGCGACGACGCCGTTGGCCCACTCTTGCGCGGCCTCTTCGCCGCGGTTGGCGATGATGCTCGACAGCAGCGAAATGTTGTAGATGTTGGAGGAGGAGCGGATGCAGATGTCGCCGCGAAATGCCGGGTCGGCGAGGTCTTCGTAGCTGGTCAGCCCTTCGGGCACGCCCTGCTCCTTGTTGTAGATGATGATGCGCGCGCGGGTCGACAGGCCGAACCACAGCCCTTCGGGATGGCGCAGGTAATCGGGCAGACGCTCGTTCAGCACTTCGGACTGGACGGGAGAGAGGATACCCGCTTCCTCCGCGCGCCACAGGCGACCGGCATCGACGGTGATGAAGATGTCCGCGGGCGAGAACTCGCCTTCGCTGGAAATGCGCTCGATCAGGGCGTCGGCATCGGCCTCGATCTGGTTGATCCGGATTCCGGTCTGCTCGGTGAAGTCCTCGTAGAGATCGAGGTCGGTGTCGTAATGGCGCGAGGTGTAGATGTTGACCTCTCCATTGTCGGCAACCGGGCCCGCGCTCTCTTCGGTTTGCGAACATGCGGTGGCCGTCAGCGCAAGCGTAGCGGCGAGAATCAGCTTCTTCATGGATGTCCTTCCGTCATTCTTGCGAATGCGTTGCAATAGTAGGATTTCGAATGCAACCGCTAATTGCGGCTAGTCGTCGCGTGCAAAGGCACGAATCCCGTGCTCTCGCGGTACGATGCGGTAGCGCGACCCTTCGTCGACCGGCGACGTGGTCTGCACGGTGATTTCTTCACCCTGGGCGCTGCGAACCAGCACGCGAGTCGCGACGCCGAGCGGATGGACGTCGAGCACTTCGAGCCCCGCTTCATCGGGTTCGCAATCGAGCGTTTCCGCATGAATCAGCAAATCGAGCGAGCGCGCTTCGGGCACTTCCCCTGCAACGCATGACAGTGGCCAGAGGCCGAACGGAGTTGCCAGCCGCTCCCCCTCGCGCCGCGCCGCCATCACCTGCGCTCCGCCGAAGATCGCCCCCACTCCGGCGCTCGCGGGGCGTTCATGGAGGTCGTCGGGCGTGCCCACCTGCACGATCCGCCCGTCGGCCATAACCGCGATCCGGTCGGCGATGTCGAGGGCTTCTTCGGGGTCGTGGGTGACCATCACCGTGGTCGTCCCGCGGTTGCGCAACAGTCGGCGACATTCGCGGCGCAGGGCGCGGCGCAGGACGATGTCGACGCTGGCAAAGGGTTCGTCCATTAGCAGCACGCCCGGCCCCGGTGCCATCGCGCGGGCAAGCGCAGCGCGCTGTTGCTGCCCGCCGGAAAGTTCGTGCGGATAGCGTGCGCCAAGCCCGGCAAGCCCGACCCGTTCAAGCCATGCCTCGACCTCGTCCGAACCCCCGCCGGGGCGACCGAAGGCCACATTCCTGGCTATCGTCATATGCGGGAACAGCGCCCCGTCCTGGAACACGATTCCCACCGGTCGCGCTTCGGGTGGAGGGTTGAGGCCGGGTGCGGCCATCACCTCGCCATCGACGAGTATCTCGCCCGCCTGAACGCTCAGCATGCCCGCCGCAAGGCCGAGCAAGGTTGACTTCCCGCAGCCCGAAGAGCCAAGCAAACAGGTGATTTCTCCGGCAGCGGCGCTAAAGGACACGTCGCCAACCGCCGTCACTTCCCCGTAGGCATGGGCAATATGTCGAAATTCGAGGCTCAAATGATCGTCCCGTGCAGCAAGATGATGCTGATTTGCAAATGAGAGGCATTACGCAGACTGCAAGCCCCTCGGCAAGTCCGCTTTCTTCGATCCGGCGGTCCTTCGGGCAGCTGGATGGCTGGGCCGTGGCCGCCGCGATCATCGCAGCCCTTGCCGCCGTACCGGTCATTGCCATCCTCTTCAGCGCACCGGAAGGCGGCATGGACGCAATCGCCCATCTCGCGCGCACCGTGTTGGTCAGCTACACGCTCAACACGCTGGCTCTCATGGGTCTGGCCGGCGCGCTGGCGGCGGTGATCGGCACGGGATGCGCCTGGCTCGTAAGCGCGGCCCGCTTCCCCGGGCGCGGCGTGCTCGCATGGGCGCTGGTCCTGCCGCTTGCGGTGCCGGCCTATATCGCGGCCTATCTCTACGCCGATCTTCTCGACTTCACCGGGGCCGTGCAGACCGGCCTGCGCAGCGCAACGGGGCTGGACTTTGGCGAATACTGGTTTCCGCAGATCCGCTCGCTTTGGGGCGGCGCCTTCGTGCTCGGCATCGTGCTGTATCCTTATGTCTACCTGCTCGCGCGCGCCGCCTTTGCCGCGCAGAGCCTTTCGCAATTCCGCGCCGCGCGCAGCCTCGGTGCCACTCCGTCGCGCGCATTCTGGCGCGTTGCCCTGCCCGCCGCACGTCCTGCAATCGCGGGCGGGCTTGCGCTGGTGCTGATGGAGTGCCTCGCAGATTTCGGGGTCGCCGACTATTTTGCCATCCCGACGCTCAGCACCGGCGTGTTCCGCACCTGGCTTGCAATGGGCGACAAGCAGGCCGCGCTCAAACTGGCGGCGATGATGCTGGTCTTCGTAGTTGCGCTGGTTGCGCTGGAGGCAGCAACGCGAGCGGGCCGCGCGGAGAGCAAGGATGCGCGTGCCAGCAACGAACCGCTGGTACAACTCTCGCCCACGGGCAAGGCGCTGGCGACCCTCGCCTGCGCGGTGCCGGTGCTGCTCGGCTTCCTGATCCCGGCGCTCCACCTTGCGGGCATGGCGGTCAGCGACACCGCCATTGGCGCATCGGGCGATTTGTGGAGCTATGCAGGCGGCAGCCTGTGGCTGGGCGTTGCGACCGCCATCGTGTGCCTGTTTGCCGCGCTGTTGCTCGTCTTCGCCCGCGCCCGCTCGCAAAGCCCCGCCGCGCGCGCTGCGATCCGCGTTTCGACCCTTGGCTATGCCTTGCCCGGTGCGCTGCTCGCGGTCGGACTGCTCGCGCCACTGGGCGCGCTGGACCTGACGCTAAGCCGGTTTGCGCGCGATTCGCTGGGCTATACCGGCGGACTCATCCTGACGGGGACGAGCGCAGTGCTTATCTACGCGCTCAGCGTGAGATTTCTCACCGTCGCGTATAACAGCGTCGATGGCGGGATGAGCAAGATACCACCATCGCTCGACGCCGCTGCGCGTTCGCTGGGCGCAGGGCCGGCAAAGGTGCTGCGTCGCATCTACGCGCCGCTGCTTTCGCGCAGCCTCGCCGCTGCGGCCGCGCTGGTGTTCATCGACACGGTGCGCGAACTGCCCGCGACTCTGATTCTGCGCCCGTTCAATCTCGAAACGCTGGCCACGCGCACCTATCGCCTCGCCAGCGACGAGAGGCTGGTGGAAGCCTCGATCCCCGCGCTGATCCTGCTGGCGGCGGGTCTTTTGCCGGTCCTGCTGCTGATGCGCACGCCGAAACGGTAAAGTGTAAACTTCCTTTGTCACTAGCACTTGTCCAATAGGCCGCGAGCGTTCAAAAGGCTGGTCGATGGCCCGTTTCCCATTCTCGGCAATCGTCGGACAGGACGAGATGAAGCAGGCGCTGCTGATCGCGGCGGTCGACCCGAGCGTGGGCGGCGTCATGGTGTTCGGCGATCGCGGCACCGGCAAGAGTACCGCGGCGCGCGCGCTGGCCGGACTGCTGCCGCCGATCACCGCGCATCAGGATTGCCCCTATGGCGGCTCGAAAGAGGACGCTGAACGCTACCCGGAGGTCTGCGGCGGCGGACCGTTGCGAAAGCGCGCCGTGCCCTTCGTCGATTTGCCGCTCGGCGCGACCGAGGACCGCGTGATCGGCAGTCTCGACCTCGAACGCGCATTGCGTAGCGGGGAAAAGGGATTCGAGCCGGGCCTGCTGGCCAAGGCGCATCGCGGGTTCCTCTATATCGATGAGATCAACCTGCTCGAAGATCACCTGGTCGACCTGTTGCTCGATGTCGCGGCATCGGGCGAAAACGTGGTCGAGCGCGAGGGGCTGTCGGTACGCCACCCGGCGCGTTTCGTACTGATCGGCAGCGGCAATCCCGAAGAAGGGGAACTGCGTCCGCAATTGCTCGACCGCTTCGGCCTCAGCGTCGAGGTGCGCACGCCGACCGATATCGAAACGCGGGTCGAGATCATGAAACTGGTCGCCGCGAACGAGCGCGATCCGGAAAGCTTCGCAAAGAAATGGGCACCCGAGGACGAGAAGATCCTCAAACAGGTCGCCAGCGGCAAGAAACGGCTCGCCAAGCTGGAGCCGGACGAGGACGTGCTGATGGATGCGGCGCATCTGTGCATGGCCGTTGGCGCTGATGGCTTACGCGGCGAGCTGACACTGATGCGCGCGGCACGGGCCATCGCCGCGCTCGAGGGCGCGCGCAAGGTAAAGCGCGAGCACCTCATCGCGGTCGCGCCCTCCGCGCTTCGCCACAGGTTGCGGCGCGACGTGCTCGACGAGACGGGGTCCACCGTTCGGATAATGCGGGCGATCGACGAGCTGTTCGGGTGAGCGACAGCGCTCCCGATCCGCTCGATCAAGCGGTTCTGGCCGCGCGGCTTTTCGTAATCTCCCCACATACTTTCGGCGGCATGGTGCTGCGCGGGGCCAGCCCGGCGCGCGATGCTCTGGTAACGGCGCTCGGCACTGCGCTTCCCTGCCGCCGCCTGCCCGGCCATGTCGACGACGAGCGGCTGCTGGGTGGGATCGACATCG
Organism: uncultured Erythrobacter sp.; assembly: GCA_947494705.1. GTDB lineage: Bacteria > Pseudomonadota > Alphaproteobacteria > Sphingomonadales > Sphingomonadaceae > Erythrobacter. Next base: position 107,011 of record CANLVN010000003.1, on the reverse strand, counting down.
CGGCGAGCCTTGCTGCGGGCAAGCCGGTGGAGACGCGCGGATTGCTGGCCGAAGCGGCTGGCGGCGCGCTGGTGGTGCCTATGGCCGAACGGCTGGATGAAGCGCTGACCGGGCGGCTCGCGCAGGCCGTCGACGCGGGCACCGTTGCGTTGGTGCTGCTCGATGACGGGATCGAGGTCGAGGATGGCCCGCCCGCGTCGCTGACGGAACGGCTCGCGTTTCACTGCGACCTTGCCGCGTCTCGCGAGGTGGGGCCGGTGGTGCTCGATGGCGCCGCCGGAGAGGCCGCGCCGCTCAAGGAAGATGCTATGAGTGCGCTTGCGGTGACGGCGGCAGCGCTGGGCGTTCATTCGCTGCGGCCCCTCATCCATGCGGGTGAAGCGGCCCGGGTCCATGCGGCGCTCGCCGGGCGCGACGAGGTGGCTAAAGCCGATCTCGAAGCCGCATCGCGGCTGGTGCTAGCCCCGGGCGCAACGCAATTGCCGCCCCAGGAACCTCCCCCGGATGAAGAAGAGGAGCAGCCCCCGCCACCACCCGAGAGTGGCGACAAGTCCGAGGATAGCGACACCCCCACACCCGAACAGCTCGAGGAGATGCTGGTCGAGGCCGCTGCTGCCTCGATCCCGCGCGACCTGCTGGAACAGCTCACCAAGGGCAACGCGCCAAGGCGTGGCGCGGCTGGCACGGGGCAAAAACGCAAATCGGGCCTGCGCGGCAAGCCGCTGGGAGCGAGGCCGGGAATGCCCAGAGGCGGCGCACGACTGGCGATGATCGACACGCTGCGCGCGGCGGTGCCGTGGCAGGCGGTGAGGCGACGCGAGGCGGGGGCGGACAAAGATGCACCGATCCTCATGCGAAAGGACGATCTGCGCATCCGTCGCTTCGAGGAAAAGGCCGCTCGGGTCACGATATTCGCGGTCGACGCCTCGGGTTCCGCTGCCGCCGCTAGGCTGGCCGAGGCAAAGGGCGCGGTCGAGCTGATGCTGGCGCAGGCCTATGTCACGCGATCCGAAGTCGCGCTTGTCGCGTTCCGGGGAGAGACCGCCGAACTGCTCTTGCCCCCTACCCGCTCGCTCACCAGAGCGCGGCGTGCGCTTGCCGAACTGCCGGGCGGCGGGGGAACGCCGCTTGCAATGGGCCTCAACGCAGCACACGACCTCGCCCGCGCCTCCGGCAGCCGGGGGCGCACACCGAGCCTTGTGGTCCTGACGGACGGGCGGGCCAATCTCGACGCGAACGGCCAGCCGGGCCGCAAACAGGCCGCCGAAGACGCCGAAGCCGCCGCAAAGGCTATCGCGCGCAGCGGTGTCGATGCACTGGTGGTCGATATCTCAGCGCGCCCCGGTCACGAAGGCCCCGCGCTCGCCGCCGCAATGCAGGGCCGCTACCTCGCCCTGCCCCGCGCCGATGCGAAAGCGCTGCATTCCGCGATCAGCGCCAGCACGCGAGAACCGGCATGAGCCGCCCGCTCGACTGGAACCGCGAAGGGCGCATCTGGCCGCATCGCGAGACCTCGGATTTCGTGCGCGTAGGCTCTGCCACATGGCACGTTCAACGCATGGGCGAGGCCGGGGCGCCGCGCCTGTTGCTGCTCCACGGCACCGGTGCGAGCGTGCACAGCTGGCGCGGACTGATGCCGGCGCTGGCAAGCGAGTTCGACATGCTGGCGATGGACCTGCCTCGCCATGGCTTCACCACCGGTCATCCGCCAGAAGCCACGTCTCTCCCCGCGATGGCGCGCGCGGTGCAGCGATTGATCGATGAGGCGGATTTCGTGCCGGACATCGTGGCCGGTCACTCGGCGGGCGCCGCCCTGGCGCTGCAACTGGCGCTCGACCACGGATATGCCGGGCCGATCGTCGGTCTCAATTCCGCGCTGCGCCCGTTCCCCGGACCCGCTGCGCAATTGTTTCCCGCTTTCGCCAAGCTGTTGTTCGTCAACCCTTTCGTCCCGCGCGTTTTTTCGGGGATGGCAAAGCTGTCCGGCGACACCGATCGGTTCCTCGCAAAGGCGACAGCCTCGCAGATCGATCGCGAAGGCCTGGCCTGCTACGAAACGCTGCTTAGCAACGCGCGCCATACCAAGGGAGCGCTGGCAATGATGGCGAACTGGGACCTGCCCGCCTTGCGCACGCGTATGGGAGAGGTCGGCAATCCGATCCTGCTGGTCCACTCGGACAAGGACGCCGCAATCCCGCTCGACTGGGCGCGCGAGGCGCATGGCTGGCTGCCCACGTCGCGGCTCGAAGTGCTCGACGGCCTGGGTCATCTCGCCCATGAGGAAGCGCCCGACCTCGCGGCACGTCACATCTGCGAATTCGCTGCCGAAACACTGGGAGAAGCCGCATGAACTGGGGTTGGCTCGAGATCGTCGTGCCTTATTCGATCCTGTTGGCTGTGTGCTATTGGCAATGGTCCAAGATGCGCCGCGAAGTGCGCGAAATGCGCGCCGAACGTGAGGCCCGCGAAGCCGAGGAGGCCGCGCGCAAGACGCCCGAGGACTAGCCCCCCGAAGACTAGCCCCCCTGCCTCGGCATCCGGAACGGCAGCATGAACTGAACCGCCGGGGAGGCAAATCGTCGCATGTCGAGGCTTTCCTGCACCGCGATGACTTCTTCGCCATAGAGTTTCGAGGCGAGTTCCGAGCGCGCGTAGAAGGGCGTGTCCTCCCACGTCTTGCGCACCCTCGCCATGCCGATCTCTGAGCGTGTGCGCCGTTCGACGCGCCAGCGGCTGCGCGGCAATTGCGCGATGGCGGGCAGGTCGACCTCGACGGGAATCGCCTCGGCATCGAAGCGGATCGCGCTCGCAAACACCGACCCGTCGCCGCGTTCTCCCTCGTAACATACGACCGCCCCGCGCTTCATGTGCGCTCGCGACCAGTGCCATACGTTGAAGCCGCTCTCCAGCGGCTCGCGCCCGCGATTGTGGTCGAAATATCCCTGCCCCGACCACGACAGCCCCGGCTCTTCCATGTCGACCTCGACCGTGGCGCGCGGAGCCATGCAGTGCCAGATATGGTTTTGCGCAGGGTCGAGCGCAAAACTGGCGGGATTGAGCGCTTCGGGATGGACCCGGACCTTGCCCGCTACGCGGCGATGGACGGGATTGAACAGCCGTGTGTCGCGCTCCTCGATATCAATTTCCAGCACGTCGCCGTCCCACCGAACCGCGCTCGCCCCGATCTGCAGGTTTCGCGCGTCGCGGGTGACGCTTTCACAGGGGCGCTCATGCATGACCCAGCGATGCGTCGGCCCATATAGCGCGACATTCAGCGAGCAATGATCGATCGGATTGCCGCGCCCGCTCCGCTTGTAATAGGGGGAGAAAACGCTGCCGAGAAAGGCGATGATGGTCAGCCCGTGGCGCCCGTCCGCGCTGATCGCGTCGATATACCACCAGGCATAGCCACCCGGTTCGATTGCCATGTCGAAGCGAGGTCCTGTTCGACTTTGCTCGCCGCCAGCAGCCCGGACAAGGCGGCCATCGGAACCCCGGCCGAAGGGTGAGTCGCTCCGCCTGCGCAATACAGCCCCGGCATCCGCGTGCGCGGCCCCTGTCTCAGGAAGGATGCCGCCGAGCCGTGCGACGCTCGACCATAGAGAGCCCCGCCGGTGGCCGGGAACAGCGCCTCCCATTCGTTCGGGCTGGCGAGCTGTTGCTCCATGTCCGGCTCCAGCGTCAGGCCGCAGCGTTCCAGCGTCCCTTTCATATGGGCTGTGCATCGCTCTTTCTCCTCGGGTGAATAGGTGTGGGTGTCGCCGTTGGCGGGCGCATTGACGATGACCTGGATGCGCTCTCGTCGGCCATCGACGAGGTTCGCGGCATCGTTCTGGTGTGCGCCGCGGTCCTGCGCGCACAGATAAACGGTCGGCTCGGATGGCGGCTTTCCGCTGGCGATCTCGTCGAACTCGCGTCGGTAATCGCGCGAGAAGAAAACGTTGTGATGGGTCAGGTCGAAGCCTTCGCAGCGCGCATGGGCGAACCACACCATCGCCGATAGCGAGCGCTTCTCGGGCGGCAGGCCAGCGACCGCGCGCGCGCCCATCGGACCGAACTTTCCCTGCGAGATGGCATTGGGATCGGCGTTGCAGACCACCGCGTCCGCCTCGAACCGCTCGCCATTGGCCAGCCGCACACCGCGCGCACCGCGCCTGCGCTCGGTCAGGATTTCCGCGACCGACGTGCCGGTTTCAAACCTCGCGCCCTTGCTTTCGGCCAACCGGCGCAAGGCAAGGGCAAGCGCATGGATGCCGCCATCGATCACCCACACGCCCTTCGCCTCCACATGCGCGATCAGCATCAAGGTGGCCGGCGCGCTGAACGGGGACGAGCCGCAATAGGTGGCGTAGCGCCCGAACAGCTGGCGCAGGCGCGGATCGGGGAAGAACTCGCCCAGCGCGCTCCACATCGACTGGTGCGGGCGCATCGCGGCGAAGTCGCCCACGCGGCTCAGCCCGATACGCCACAACAGAGGCAGGGGACTGGAAACGTTGTCGCCGCGCATCATCGGTTCGTCCAGGATATCGTGGATGCGCCGGGCGGTGGCCCTGAACTCGCGATAAAGGCGCGCCTGCTCGGCCCCGGCAAAGTCGCCTATGGCTTCCTCGCTACGCAACGGGTCGGCGAAAAGGTCGAGTCGCTCCCCTTCGCCCCAGGCGTGGCGGGCGATGACTTCTGAGCGGCGGATGCGAACATGATCTTCGAGCCGCGTTCCGCACTCGCGGAAAAGCTGATCGAAAACGTCGCGCATGGTGAAGACCGTGGGGCCGCCTGCGACCTCGTGGCCGCCGACAAGGACGCGGCGCGCCTTGCCGCCGACTTCGGGCTCTTTCTCGACGACGGTCACATCCATTCCGCGCGCGGCAAGCCGGGCGGCACTTGCCAGCCCGCCGATCCCGGCACCGATAATGACGATCTTCGCGGGCATGCGCGTGGCCGTCCTCCCCTCTCCTCGCGAACGGCCCGTAATCGGGACTCGCAGGACAATATGATTGACGGGAGTGTAGCATCTGTCCAATCATTTTGACATATGTTCTGTAAAGCCAGCCAAAAGCCGTGAGCGACAGCCGCGATCTTTCATCGTGGAAGCTGCGCTATGTGGCGCGCCGCAACCGCGTCTTTGCCTCTCCGCGCTTTCAGCATTGGGCGGCGAAACTCCCGCTGATCCGGCGCATCGCCACGACCCGCGCGGGACAGGCTTTCGATATCCTTGCAGGCTTTACCTATTCACAGACTCTGCGCGCCTGTGTGGAGAGCGGGCTGTTCGACCTGCTGCGCGCCGAAACTGTGCTGGGCGCGAGTGAGATCGCCGCGCGACTCGGCCTCAGCGAAGCGGCGACATTGACCCTGCTGCGCGCAGCCCGGGCCCTGGACCTCACCGAAGAACCCGCAGCCGACCACTGGATGCTCGGCGAAGCGGGCGCGGTCTTGGCGGCGGATGAAGGCGCGCAGGCGATGATCCGCCACCACCGCCTGCTCTATGCCGACCTCGCCGATCCGCTCGCCCTGCTGAAGGCCGACCGGCGCGAACCGACTGCGCTCTCGCGATACTGGTCCTATGCCGGGGCGCTTCACGGCGCCGCCCAGCGCGGCGAGGACACGCGCGAATATTCCGAGCTGATGGCCGCTTCGCAGGGCTTCGTCGCCGATCAGGTGCTGGCGAGCTTCGCCTTTCCGCAAGGGGCGCGGCTGCTTGATGTCGGTGGCGGACACGGCGCCTTCCTCTCCCGAATGGGGGAGGCTTTTCCAAGCCTGCACCTCGGCCTGTTCGACCTGCCCGAAGTCGCCGAAACCGGCGGGCAGATCCTGCGAGACCGCTTCGGCGACGACAGGGTCGCTGCGCATCCGGGAAATTTCTTCGAAGACGAAATTCCCGCAGGCTACGACTTCGTCAGCCTCGTGCGGATCCTGCACGACCACGACGATGAACCGGCCGCCAACCTGCTCGCGAATATCCACAGGAGGCTGGCCCCCGGTGCCCAGCTCGTGATTGCCGAACCGATGGCTCGCGCGCCCGGCGCAGAGGGCATGGGTGAGGCGTTTTTCGGCCTCTACCTATGGGCGATGGGATCGGGCCGCCCGCGCTCGCGCGACGAAATCGCCCAGATGGCGCGCACAGCAGGATTCGCACGCACACGGGCGATCGACACCCCCCAACCGGTCAACGCCAGCATCGTCGTCGCGACTGCCTGACAGAATTGACATGGGACAGTGTCCGCTTTGTTTGACACTTTGACTTGTAAGGCGTAGCACACGGATGAGCGAAACCATCCCAAGAGCGTTGCACGAGTCGCAACACTGGCCGGAAGAGAGTTCGCTCAAGGGGAGTTGAGGCAACGATGCACACACTGGCCGTGATACTCGAAGGACCTGAGCGCTTGGCGCTCGGCGAACTCGAGCTCAATCCGGTCGGTCCGAACGATGTCGTTGTCGAGATCGCCTGGAGCGGGATCAGCTCGGGCACCGAAAAACTCCTATGGACAGGGCAGATGCCCGATTTTCCCGGAATGGGTTACCCGCTGGTTCCCGGCTACGAGTCGGTCGGGCGGATCGTCGATGCGGGCAAGGACGTGACAAAGCGCGTCGGCGAATGGGTTTTCGTGCCCGGTTCGAATTGTTTTGCCGATGCGCGCGGACTGTTCGGCGGTACCGCGCGAACGCTCGTCCTGCCTTCGGCCCGCGCAATGCCCGTGCCCGAACGGCTCGGCTCTGACGGCGTGCTTTGCGCGCTCTGCGCGACGGCGCTTCATGCCATCAATGGCGGTGCAGCGCCCGACCTTATCATCGGACATGGCGTGTTGGGTCGTCTGCTTGCGCGGCTGACCATCGCCACCGGCGCACCTGCCCCCACCGTTTGGGAAAAGAGCGCCGCGCGCTGCGATGGTTCCGCCGGCTACACCGTCACCACGGCTGAGGCCGATGCGCGCCGCGACTACCGCTCTATCTACGATGCGAGCGGCGATGCGGGCATCCTCGACGAACTGGTGGGCAGGCTCACCAAGGGCGGCGAGATCACGCTGGCCGGCTTCTATTCCAGCCGCATCAATTTCGCCTTTGCGCCCGCCTTCATGAAGGAAGCGCATCTTCGCGTCGCCGCGGAATGGCAACCTTACGACCTCGCGCAGACCCTTGCGCTTATCGACAGCGGCGGGCTCGACCTTGCCGGGCTGATCACGGACCACAGCCCCGCAAGCCGCGCCGCAGAAGCCTATCCGCAGGCTTTCAGCGATCCAGATTGTCTCAAAATGGTTCTCGATTGGAGCGAAGCTGCATGACTATGCTCGAAACACAGGACCAGGCATTGCGCGACGAAGCCGCGCAGGAACCCGATCCCGTCCACACCGGCGAAGTGACCAAGGAAACGCAGGTCATTGCAATCTACGGCAAGGGCGGCTCGGGCAAGAGCTTCGCGCTGTCCAACCTCAGCTACATGATGGCGCAGCAGGGCAAGCGCGTGCTGCTTATCGGCTGCGACCCCAAGTCGGACACGACCAGCCTGCTGTTTGGCGGCAAGTCCTGTCCCACGATCATCGAGACCTCCTCGAAGAAAAAACTCGCTGGCGAAGACGTCACCATCGAGGATGTGTGCTTTCAGCGCGACGGTGTCTTCGCGATGGAGCTTGGCGGCCCTGAAGTGGGCCGCGGATGCGGTGGTCGCGGGATCATTCACGGTTTCGAACTGCTCGAAAAGCTCGGCTTTCACGAATGGGGCTTCGACTACGTCCTACTCGACTTTCTGGGTGACGTGGTGTGTGGCGGCTTCGGCCTGCCGATCGCGCGCGACATGTGCCAGAAGGTGATCGTGGTCGGCTCGAACGACCTGCAATCGCTCTATGTCGCGAACAATGTCTGCCACGCGGTCGAATATTTCCGCAAGATGGGCGGCAATGTCGGCGTGGCCGGCATGATCGTGAACAAGGATGACGGCACGGGTGAGGCCCACGCCTTCGCGGACGCAGTCGGCATCCCGGTCCTGACCGCTATCCCGGCGGATGAAGATATCCGTCGCAAGAGCGCGAATTACCAGATTATCGGACTGCCCGGCGGTCAATGGGCAAGCCTCTTCGAGGAACTGGCGATCAACGTCGCCGAAGCCCCGCCGCGCCAACCCGCACCGCTCGACCAGGACGGGTTGCTGAACCTGTTCAGCGCGGACGAAACCGGCGCGAACGTCGAACTGATCCCGGCCACACAGGCCGATATGCGCGGCGGCTCTTACGAAGAAAAGCCTTCGCTGGAGGTCGTGTACGACGACGCATGAGTGACCTTCCCGCCTCGAACGCCCAGGAAACTGCGACGCGCAAACCCGACACGCTCGACATGGGCGCGGCTGAAGGCGGCTGCTCGTCGACAGCCACGATGAAGGATGCTGCGCGCAAGGCGGGCAAGAGCGACGTGCTCGACCAGTACGAAGCCGACTATCCCGTTGGCCCGCATGACCAGCCGCAGAGCATGTGCCCTGCCTTCGGGAGCCTGCGCGTCGGCCTTCGCATGAAGCGCACCGCGACCGTACTCTCGGGCAGCGCCTGCTGCGTTTATGGTCTTACCTTCACCTCGCATTTCTACGGTGCGCGTCGGACCGTCGGCTACGTGCCGTTCAGCTCCGAGACGCTCGTCACCGGCAAGCTGTTCGAGGACATCAAGGAAGCGGTCGAGGATCTCGCCGACCCCAAGGACTACGACGCCATCGTCGTCACCAATCTGTGCGTTCCCACCGCCAGCGGCGTGCCGCTGCGCCTGCTGCCCAAGCAGATAGACGGCGTGCGCATCATCGGTATCGATGTGCCCGGCTTCGGTATTCCGACACACGCCGAAGCCAAGGACGTACTGGCGGGCGCAATGCTCAAATATGCGCGCGAAGAGGCTGTAGAAGGCCCCGTTGCCGCGCCGACTACGCGCACCGACAAACCGACCATCACCCTGCTGGGCGAGATGTTCCCGGCCGACCCGGTGGTGATCGGGCAAATGCTCGAACCGCTCGGCCTTGCTGCCGGGCCGGTCGTGCCCACACGCGAATGGCGTGAACTCTATTCGGCGCTGGATTGCGCGGCGGTTGCTGCGATCCATCCCTTCTACACCGCGAGTATCCGCGAATTCGAACATGCCGGTCGCCCGATCATCGGCTCGGCTCCGGTCGGCGCGGATGGCACAGCGGCCTGGCTTCAAAGCGTCGGCGATACGCTCGGCCTGCCACAGGACAAGGTCGACGGCGTGAAGAACGCCATGATCGGCGCTTGCACAGGCGCGCTGTCGCAAATGCCGATCAAGGGCCGAATCACCGTTTCCGGCTATGAAGGCTCCGAACTGCTGGTCGCGCGGCTGCTGGTCGAGAGCGGCGCCGATGTGCGCTATGTCGGCTCTGCCTGCCCGAAGACCAAGTGGTCCGACGCCGACCGCGAATGGCTCGAAGCGCGCGGCATCCACGTCAATTTCCGCGCCAGCCTCGAAGAGGACATCGCCGCGGTCGAAGAGTTCCGCCCCGACCTCGCCATCGGCACCACCCCGGTGGTGCAGCATGCGAAGGCGAAGGCGATCCCTGCGCTTTACTTCACCAACCTCATCTCCGCGCGGCCCCTGATGGGTCCGGCGGGTGCAGGTAGCCTCGCGACCGTCGTCAACGCGGCGATCGGCAACAAGGCGCGCTTCGACAATATGCGCGACTTCTTCGAAGGCGTTGGCGAAGGCCACGCAGTCGGCGTGTGGGAAGACACCCCCGTCGACCGGCCCAAGTTCCGCAAGAAATATGCGGCCCTCAACGAAGCGGCGCGCAAGGCCGCCGAGGCGGTGGGCACATGACCCTCGTCCTCGATCATGACCGCGCCGGAGGCTATTGGGGCGCGACCTATGTCTTTACCGCGGTGAAGGGCCTGCAGGTCATCATCGACGGACCCGTCGGATGCGAGAACCTGCCCGTCACCAGCGTGCTGCACTACACCGATGCCCTCCCCCCGCATGAACTGCCCATCGTGGTCACCGGGTTGGGTGAGGAAGAGCTGGGCAAGACCGGCACCGAAGGCGCGATGAAGCGCGCATGGGAAACGCTCGACCCCGAACTGCCGGCGGTCGTCGTGACCGGCTCCATCGCCGAGATGATCGGCGGCGGCGTTACGCCCGAAGGCACCAATATCAAGCGGTTCCTGCCGCGCACGATCGACGAGGATCAATGGCAGAGCGCCGACCGCGCGCTGACCTGGCTATGGACCGAGTTCGGGCCGAAGAAGACCCCGCAGGTCAAGGCCCGCAAGGAAGGCGAAAAGCCCGTCGTCAACATCATCGGCCCGTCCTACGGTATGTTCAACATGCCATCCGACCTCGCGGAAATCCGCCGCATGGTCGAAGGAATCGGCGCAGAAGTCGGCGTGGTCTTCCCGCTGGGCTGCCACCTCGCTGACATCCGCAAGCTGGGCATGGCTGACGCCAATGTCTGCATGTATCGCGAGTTCGGCCGCAATCTGTGCGAAACGCTCGAACGGCCCTATTTCCAGGCGCCCGTCGGCCTGTCGCAGACCACCAAGTTCTTGCGCGCTCTGGGCGAAGAGCTGGGGCTTGACCCCGAACCCTTCATCGAGCGTGAAAAGCACACCACGATCAAACCGCTATGGGACCTGTGGCGCAGCGTCACGCAGGATTTCTTTGCGACCGCCAGTTTCGGCATCGTCGCGAACGAGACCTATGCGCGCGGCATCCGTCACTTCCTCGAAGACGACATGGGCCTGCCCTGCGCGCTGAGTTTCTCGCGCTGCGCCGGCGTCAAACCGGTCAATGACGAAGTGCGCGCGGCCATCCATGCAAACCCGCCGCTGGTCATGTTCGGCTCCTATAACGAGCGCATGTATATGGCCGAGGCAGGCGGCAGCGCACACGGGCCGCAAGGCCAGTTCATCCCCGCCAGCTTCCCCGGTGCCGCGATCCGTCGTCATATCGGTACGCCCTTCATGGGCTATTCGGGCGCGACCTACCTGGTGCAGGAGGTCTGCAACGCGCTGTTCGATGCGCTGTTCCACATCCTCCCGCTCGGCACCGAGATGGACAAGGGCGAGGCCACTCCGGCCAGGGCCGAACGCCAGATTCAATGGGACACAGAGGCCAAGACGCGGCTCGATCAACTGGTCGAGAAGCAGCCGGTACTCGTACGAATTTCCGCTGCCAAACGCATGCGCGACGCCGCCGAGGCGACCGCGAGGGCAATGGGCGCCGAAACAGTATCCGAAGATTGCCTCGCCGAGGCGCTGCTCGAAAGGGAGGGCGTATGACCGCTCAAATACCTTCGATGACAGCCGCGGCCGGGCTCAAGGTTTTGCCTGAATGTATCGGGCATCCGCATTCTGCGTGGGGGATCACGCGCGGATACCGTCGGGGGCAATCCTGCTCCCGCTCCAATGTAAATGTATGGAGATACTATAATGGCAGATCCGACTGATCGCCCCACCGTGGGGACGTATCTGACAGACGAGGAAGCGAAAGAGATCCATGGCGCGTTCATGGGCACTTTCGGCCTCTACGTCGCAATTGCGGTAGTCGCTCATGTCCTCATCTGGATCAACAAGCCCTGGCTTCCGCTCTGATCTTCCAAACCGCCTGACTTGCCGGCGATCCGCACCCTGTTCGCAGGATGCATCCCGGCAGAACATGCTAATGGAACAAGGAAACAATCATGTACAAGATTTGGCATCATTTCGATGTTCGCCGGACACTCGTTGCGCTCCACGTGGGGCTCGCGGTTCTCGCGTTCACGATTCACTTCATCCTGCTCAGCACCGAAAGCTACAACTGGCTCAGCTAAACCGCTGATCCGGTAGGCTTTCCCGACTGACAGGGAAATCTCGTGAGGGGGCAGGTTCGCCTGCCTGCCTCCCACATACCGACACGCACAACTATGACCTGCCCTTGGGGTGGGAAGGATGGACCTATGGCGCTCCTTAGTTTTGAGCGGAAATACCGCGTGCGCGGTGGCACATTGATCGGCGGCGACCTTTTCGACTTTTGGGTCGGGCCGTTCTATGTCGGATTCTTCGGTGTAGTGGTGGCAATCAGCGCTCTTCTGGGCACTGCATTGATCTTCGCCGCTGCCACGCAGGGCCCGACCCTCAACCCCTGGCTTATCGACATCCAGCCACCGCCGATAGAAGCCGGGCTCGCTTTCGCACCACTCTCGCAAGGGGGATACCACCAGGTCATCACGATCTGCGCGGTCCTCGCCTTCAGCGGTTGGGTGTTGAGGCAGGCAGAGATCAGCCGCAAGCTGGGCATGAGCTATCACATCCCGATAGCCTTCTCGGTGGCGGTCTTCGCCTTCATCACCCTCAATGTGATCCGTCCGTTCTGGATGGGCGCATGGGGTCACGCCTTCCCGTACGGCATCTGGTCGCACCTCGACTGGGTTTCGTACACGGGCTACAACTACGTGAACTTCCACTACAATCCCGTGCACATGCTCGCGATCACGTTCTTCTTCACGAACTGCCTCGCGCTCGCCCTGCATGGCGGCTTGGTGCTCTCGGCGGTGAATACCGGTGAAGGCAACGAAGTCCGCTCGCCCGAATATGAAGACAGCTATTTCCGCGACTTCATCGGATATTCGGTCGGCACGCTCGGCATTCACCGCGTCGGGCTGTTCCTGGCCCTCAACGCAGGGTTCTGGAGCGCGATCTGTATCGTGATTTCCGGCACGCTGATGACCGGCAGCTGGGTCGAGTGGTGGGACTTCTGGCGGGCGATCCCGATTTGGGAAGGAGAACCGATCTGATGGCTAGCTATCAAAACATCTTCACGCAGGTCCAGGTCAAGGGACCGCCCGAACTGGGCGTTCCAATGGCCGACCGCGGCGAGGGTCGGATCGAACAGACCGGCTACAGCTACTGGCTGGGCAAGATCGGACAGGCCCAGATCGGCCCGTTCTATCTCGGCCTGTCAGGACTGATCTCGCTGGTTTTCGGAACCGCCGCGATCCTGATCATCGGGCTCAATTTCTGGGCGCAGGCCGGCTATAACCCGCAGACATTCATGCGCGAGCTGTTCTGGCTCTCGCTTGATCCTCCGGGGCCGGAATATGGCTTTAGCCCGTTCGTGCCGTTGAACGAAGGCGGTTGGTTCATCCTGACCGGCGCGTTCCTCACCACTGCGGTGCTGTGCTGGTGGGTGCGAACCTACACGCGGGCCAAGCAGCTGGGCATGGGAATGCACGTTCCGTGGGCCTTCGCTTCGGCGATCTGGCTGTTCCTGGTGCTGGGCTTCATCCGCCCGCTCCTGCTGGGCAGCTGGTCCGAAGCAGTGCCTTACGGCATCTTCAGCCACCTCGACTGGACGAACAACTTCTCGCTCGTCCACGGCAACCTATTCTACAACCCGTTCCACGCGCTTTCGATCGTGTTCCTGTATGGCTCGGCTGTGCTGTTCGCCATGCATGGTGCCTCGATCCTCGCGCTGGGCCGTTACGGCGGCGAGCGCGAGATCGAGCAGATCACCGACCGCGGCACGGCATCGGAACGCGGCGCCCTGTTCTGGCGCTGGACCATGGGTTTCAACGCCACGATGGAATCGATCCACCGCTGGGCGTGGTGGTTCGCGGTCCTGACGACGCTGACCGGCGGAATCGGCATCCTGCTTTCGGGCACGGTGGTCGACAACTGGTACCTGTGGGCGCAGGAGCATCATTACGCTCCACCCAACTGAGGCGACAGGTAAGGTACCATAGGTCCTGAAATCGAGAGGCCCGGCTGCGCAGGATTGCGCGGTCGGGCTTTTTCATTGGCTTGGGCGGCGCGCCCTACCCAACCTGTCCATGCGAACCTATTTATCGGGTGATGTCGCTTCTCCCCTTCCTTGTGATCGGCCTGCTGATTGCCGCGTTTTTCGGATACCGCCACTGGTCGAAAAAGCGCAGGCGCGAGCAGCTTCTGGCGAATCCGCTGGACGAGGCGCAGCGCAGAATTGTCGCCGAACTGGTCCCGATCACTCGCCGCCTACCCGCTGGCTTGCGCAAGAAGCTGGAGGGCAAGATCAACCTGTTCCTCGACCAGATCACATTCCGGGGTCATGGCGGGATCGAGGTGAGCGAGCAAATGCGGCTTTCGATCGCCGCGCAGGCGTGCCTGCTGATCGTGAACAGCCCGGTCTGGTACGACACGCTCAGGAACGTGCTGATCTACCCGTCCACGATCCGCTCCAATCGCGAAATGCACGATGGCCAGCTGGTTCGCGAACATGACCTTCACATGGCTGGCGAAAGCTGGGTCCGGGGGCCGGTCGTCCTGTCCTGGGACCATGCGCTGCAAGGCGGGCTCGACGACACGGACGGGTACAACGTCGTCATCCACGAATTCGCGCACCAGCTCGACGCCCTGACCGGGCACACGAACGGCATTCCGATCCTGCGCAAGGGCCAAGCCTATGCGAACTGGGAGAAGGCGATGCTGGATGCCTACAATTCGCACCTCGAACGGGTCGAGAGCAACCAGCGGACCCTGATCGACCCCTATGGCGCAACCAACCACGAAGAGTTCTTCGCCGAAGCGATCGTGACCTTTTTCGAAAAACCGCAGGACCTGCGCGACGAGGAACCCGCGCTCTATTCGCAGCTATCGAAGCTCCTCGCCCTCGATCCGGCGGGGTGGGCCTGAGCGGGCTTCAATGACCGCGCGACAATCGCCCCCGCAAATCCATCAGGTGGGGCGGTAGCGATAGCGCGAGCAGCACCGCCACCCACTCCCAGCCTGCACCGACCAATGCGGCTCTCAGCGCGAGGACGATGAACACTGCCGGGCCGATCAGGCCAAGGATGCGGGCAAAACCCCAACCCTTCGCGAGCCTCAACCAAGCGGCCTCGAGCGCGAGCACCGCCAGCACGAGGTCCGCCGCATGGCCGCTTGCAAAGAAATCCGCGATCACCCGAACGGGCCGTTCAGTTCCACCACAGACCAGTTGAGCGCGGCGGCGAATGTCACCCAGAGCAGGTAGGGCAGGAACAACAGAGCCGAAATGCGCGAATAGCGTCCGCAATAGACGATCAGCGCGGCGATCGAGAGCCACAGCAGCAGCACCTCGATAAACGCGAGGTCGGGCCGCTGGATGCGGAAGAACAGCATCGACCAGGTGATATTGAGGAAGCAATTAAGCGCGAACAGGCCGATGATCGTGTCCGACACCTTGGGCGTGGGCGCCGCGCGCCAGGCGCTGACGATGGCGGCGGTGTTGAGCGCGAAGATGATCGTCCATCCGACGGGGAAAGCGACGTCCGGCGGGTTCCAGTCGGGCTTTTCAAGACCCTGATACCATGGGCCGAGATCGGTGATCGTCGCCCCCAGCACTGCGACGATAGCCGCCGCAATCGCCGCCACGACGGCGGGCAGAATCCACGTCTTTCCGATACTCATGCGGTCGATCCCTCTCCGCTTGCGAGCCTAGCTGCTTGCCGGGCGAAGGCCAAGCAGGTGCGCGGTGTCCTTGAGGAATATTTTCACGTGCGCCATCGGCTTCTTCCGCACCAGCTTCTTGTTCATGTAGGCCTGCCAGGTGAGCTGCTGCACGTCCTTGTCGTCGCACATGTCGACGAAACGCTCGCGCCGCTTGTCGGACGAATACCAGAAATACTGCATCATCCCGAGGATCCAGAAAACCCGCCCATGCTCCTTCATGAAGCGCTTACGGGCGAGTTTCAGCGCCTTGGCCTCGCCGGTCTTGAGCATCTCGCTGGCCGCTGCGGCGCTGAAGCGTCCGCCGACCATCGCATAGTAAATCCCCTCGCCAGAGGCCGGCGCGACGATGCCGGCCGCGTCGCCTGCGACGATCACGTCCGCGCCATTGTCCCAACGCTTCAACGGTTTCAGGGGGATCGGTGCGCCCTCGCGACGTATGGTCTCGCAACGGTTGAGATCGAGCTCGCCGCGCATCTGTGAAACCGCGCCGCGCAGGGAGAAGCCCTTGTTCGCGCTGCCCACGCCGATGCTCGCGGTGTCGCCGTGGGGAAAGACCCAGGCGTAGAAATCGGGTGAGAGCTTGCCCTGGTAGAACACGTCGCAGCGGTTGGAATCGTAATCCTCATTGTCCAACTGCGGGGCTGCAATGATCTCGTGATAGGCGAACACGCATTTGACCCGCTCGGCGTCGGGCAGGCATTGCTTCGCCACCGCCGACCGCGCGCCGTCGGCGCCCACGATGCAACGGGCTCGGATACGCTCGACCGGCCCGCCGCGCTCACGGCGATAGGTGACGATGGGGTGCGCGTGTTCGTCTCGCTCGACCTTCTCGAAGGTCGCAGTGAGGCGCTCAACCCCGGACATGCGGGCGCGTTCACGCAGCCACTCGTCGAAGTGTTCACGGTCGACCATGCCGACATAGCCGATCTCTCCCACCGGCATGTCCACCGCGCGCCCCGAAGGCGCGATCATTCGCGCCGATCGGGCACGGGCGACGAGCAGCGACTGGGGCAGATCGAAATCGTCGAGCGCGCGCGGCGGAATTGCTCCGCCGCATGGCTTGATCCGACCGCCGCGCTCCATCAGCAGCACCGAATGGCCCGCCATCGCAAGGTCGTGCGCCGCCGTAGAGCCCGCCGGGCCTCCGCCGATCACCACGGCATCGTAAATCTGTTCCCTCATGCGAAACTCTCCGCTTTTCCGATATTTGCAGCGCCACCGGGCGCCAGCCCCTTTTCAGTCGCGCGCACCGCCAGCCATGCCGCGAGCACGAAGACCGCGCCCTCGATCGCAAAGACCAGCTGGAACGCAGGACCATCCGCCCCGTAAGCCGCGCGCGCGAAATCCACTCCGAGCGCTCCGACGAGTCCGCCAAGACCGAAGGCGATGGCCTGTGCCGCGCCCCACACGCCCATGCGCACGCCTTCGCGGGTTTTCGTACCCGCTCCCGCCAGCCCCATCATCGCGCCGATCGCGGCCACCGCGAACAGCCCGTTGCAAAAGCCCAGCGCGAAAACATTGGCGTGGATCGGCCAGCCGGTCCCCACCATGGCCCCGGTTGCCAGCCCCGCCAGCGCAAGCGCCGATCCGAGGCAGCCGAAGACGATCCAGTGGCGCAGTTCGACTGGCATGCGGCCAGCAAAGGCGCTGCCACCGATCCCGGCGACGATCATGCCTGCGAGCACGCCGCCGCTCTGCATTCCGCCCAAGGCGGTCGACTCGCCCGGAGTCATGCCGAAAACGAGGCCTGCAAACGGTTCGAGAATGAGGTCCTGCATGTTGAACGCCATCATCGAGGCGAAGATGAAAAGCGTGAAGCGCCGCGCGGCTTTTTCGGCGAAGATCTCGGCAATGGCGTCCTTGAACGAAGGGGCCGCGTGCGACTTCGCAGTTTCCGCGAAGACCGGTCCTGCCTCGGGTTCGAGACGGAAGGTCGCAAGCGCGGCCACGGTGAGACAGACTGCGAGCAGGCCGGAGGCGACCCACCACAGCCGTTGAGGCGTAAAGGGGTCGATCAGCTGGCTGACAGCGATCGCCGAAACAACAATGCCTGCGATCATCATGATCCAAGTGACCGCCGCAGCCGCCGCGCGCCGTTCGGGCGAAACGCCGCTTGCCAGCAGCGCGAGCGCCGATGTGCCCGCCGCTCCGACACCGATGCCGATCAGGGTATAAGCGAGCACCCCCAGAGCGATGCCGAGGGCGAGGTTTGCCGATGCGGTCAGAGTAACCTCGACCGCGAGCAGCGCTCCCAGCGCAAGCACGCCCATACCGCCCATGATCCACAGCGCCCGGCTTCCGCCCTTGTCCGAGCCGTGACCCCACAGCGGCCGGCTCAGTTGCACGGCGTAGTGCCAGCCGACCAGCCCCGCGGGGAGTACAGCGGCGAGCGTGTATTCGACCACCATCAGCCGGTTGAGCACCGTCGTGGTCAGCATCACCATCGCCCCGATGCTCGCCTGGACAAGGCCGATGCGGATAATCGCAAACCAACCGAGGCCTTGAGGAGCGGCAGCGGGCGTGTTCATCAGATATAGCCCCCCAAGCCGAGCGCGGCCGCGAGCATACCGAGGACATAGAGCGTGACGCCCACGCCATTATACCATGGCGCGTATTTCTTCGGATTGCCCAGCAGGCGAGGCATCGCGGCAAGCTGTGCAAGCAGCACGCCGCCTACGATCCACGCCGACAATGTGAAGCCCCAGACCGCGAGCAACGCGATGACGGCAACTTGTGCCAGCGCCATCACCGCACAGGCGAGCAGCGCGGCATTGCGAACGCCCATGACAACGGGCAGCGATTTGAGGCCGGTTGCGCGGTCCCCTTCGACCGCTTTGAAATCGTTCAGCGTCATGATGCCATGCGCGCCGATGCTGTAGAGAACCAGCACCGTCAGGACTTCCACGCTCGGCATCGCGCCCAGCATCACGGCGGCGCCGGTGAACCAGCTCAGCCCTTCATAGGTCAGCCCCACCACCAGCGGCCCGGTCCAGCCCGAAGTCTTGAACCGGAATGGCGGCGCGGAATAACCCCATGCGAGCGCGAGGCCTACCAATCCGGCGACAAAGACGAGCGGGCCGAGCAGCCATGCGACCGCTGCGGACACCAGCGTTGCGATGATCGCGACATACAGCCCCCAGCGCCCCGGAATTCGGCCAGAGGGGATCGGTCGGTCGGGTTCGTTGATCGCGTCGACATGCCGGTCGAACCAGTCGTTCACCGCCTGACTGGTCCCGCACACGAGCGGACCGGCCAGCATCACGCCGCCAAGAACGAACAGCCAGCGCCCGTCGAGACCCGCTCCGGAAGAGACAGCGCCGCACATGAAGGCCCACATCGGGGGAAACCAGGTGATCGGTTTGAGCAGTTCGAGGACGTCACCGGGACGAGGTCGCGCCCGTAACGGCCCAGCACCCAGCGATCCGGATACCGGACCACTACGAGTCGAAATTGCAGACCTCTCCATGTCACGAAGGTATGCCTGACAGGGGGGTGCGTCAAATTAATTGGACACTAAAAATCCAACAAGCTCCAGATATGGCTGGATTCGATGCCGTGTAGGACGGTTTTCGTCGCAATATGAGTGGCTTGGCCTGTGCACTGACGGTGCGAAACCGATTGACGCCCGGTGCCACTTTTAAGGGCGTAGGCGAGCCGGTTGGTACCCATGTGATGCTGTTGTGGCCCTTTAGAGGCCTTTAGACCGCGCCACACGGACGCTGCAGGAAAGGTCGCCTAGTCGCCGTCACTGCCGAGATTGCCAAGACCGTGGCGGTGCAGCTTCGAATAAAGGCTCTGGCGCGACAGGCCCAGGATTTCTGCGGCGCTGGCGCGATTGTCCGACGTGTATTGCAGAGCCGCCTCGATACACAGCCGTTCAATCAGGTCGGTGCTTTCCCGGACAATGTCTTTCAACGACATACGACCCACCAGATCGGTGAGTTGCTCGACCGAACGCGGCAAGTCCTGCGAGCCCGGCGGCAGATCGCGCAGACGCCGCGCGGTCGGCCGGATCACGAAAGCGTAGAGCGGCGCGTCACCCGCGCTGCGAACTGCGGAAAGCTCGACCTGCTCGCCTTCCAGTTCGTCGCCCGAGCGCAAGACCGTGCTGATATTGCGGGCGACGCCATGTTGGTCGATCTGCCCCTCGATCAGTTCGAGATCGATGCCCGGCCGCCCGATCCAGGTCGACAGGTTGCGACCGACCAGAGGATCCTGGCCCGGCGCACCCACAAGCTCAATGAAGGCGGCGTTGGCGCAGACCAGTTCCATCGAGCCATCGGCCACCACGAAGGCATCGGGCATGTTATCGATGAGGTCGAGAACGGGGGATTCTTCCTCGTCCTCGCCGCTTGCACGCACCGGAAGGCGCAGCAGCACGAATTTGCCTCGGTCCTGCGCAAATCCGACGGCAGATGCCTCCACTTCGCGCGCGCCCCTGGCCAGCGTCAGCGTCGCCGGGGACGCCGTGCTGGACGCGAGCGCTGCCGCGACGAGCCCTTGCAGCGCATCACGCGAAGCCTTGTCCACCAGTGTCGGCATCTTCTTGCCCGGAAGGCTGTCGGCCCGCGCGCCCAGAAGATTGTGCGCTGCGGGATTGGCTTCGCGGATACGCAGGGTATTCGCCTCGAGTATCACGATCGCTTCGCCGGTTTCATCGAACAGCAGGCGATAGCGCGACTCGAGCTGGCGCATGCGCAGATAGTCGCGCTCGAGCGATTGCTGGACTTGCAGCAAACGCTGTTGCATCCGACCCGCCTCACGCAGGTCGCGACCGAAGGCAATCCGGTGCTCGCCGCCATTGACGCTGAGCACGGCATAGCGGATCGGCACATCGCCATCGCGCGAGGCATGATTGACCTGGCGCCAGTGCTGCACCTCGCCCCGGCGCGCTGCGGCGAGCATTTCCATCACTTTGGGGCGGCTTTCCACCGTGACCGTGTCGATCCAGTTGCTGCCTTCCCAGCCTTCAAAACCGGGGAATTCCTTGGGATCGAATGCAGTGTCGAGGATCGTGCCGCTGTCGTCGAGCACGAGCGTAATATCGCCCGCGACCATCGCGAGTTTCATCGCCGCATCGGCGTCAAGCGAGTTGAAAAGCTCTGCGGCCTTGCCGAAGGTATCCTTGCCTTCGATCGAGTGCTTGCGGGTCAGCATGAGATGACTGCCCCTCCTAAAGCATCAGATGTGCACGCACCTTGGCGGACTGTACCAACGCGTTTGCCACCTCGAGGGCGGCACGAGCGTCGGCGCCGGTCCCATCGGCTCCCACTTCGGCAACAATTGCAGGGTTTTGGTTGATCATATGACCACCGATGAGAATGGAGAGGTGAGGGTTACAGGAGACGCTACGCATCGCCTTGATTATGTTTGTTACGGCGGCGCTAGGACAATCACGCGAGAGGGTCAATCCCACGATGTCAAACGGCTCTTTCGATACCCGGTCGAGCAATTCCTTGCGCAAAGGTTGCGAGATGACGGTGCTGTTCCAACCGGCGCGGGCGAAGAAATCGTCCAGCATCAGCGCACCGAAAGAGTGTTCGTCACCGGGCACAGATGCGAATAGCGAACGGCTTGCACTCGCGCCCACGGTGCCAGGGTGCATGGGGATGCGAGCCGAAATTTCGCGCATGACCTCCTGAAGGCGCCACAGGCCCATGGTCACGTCGATGAAATCGCATTCGTCGGATTCCCACATCTCGCCGAGGCGACGAGCCGACGGGGCAAGCAGGTCGAGGTAAACCGACTCGACGCTGACGCCTTCGTCGAAAAAAGCCTCGACCTCATCCATTAGGCCGGTGACTTCGAGGTGGAGCGGAAGCTGCGCAAAGCGAGTCGCGGCGGAAGGGCTGATCGAAGTGGCGCCGTTCCCGCGATCGCGATCGGTGTTCGCTTCGCCAGAGGCGTGGGCCATCAGCAGGCGCGGAATAATCTCGCCCTCGATGATTGAATTGATCGAGTCGTTGGAAGCGCTGCGGGAAGGTCCGTCCAGCTCGTTGGCCTTCGCCTTCCTGAACAAAGGATTTGTTATCGCCCGGCGCAAGGCAGCAGAGCCTGCACCAATTACACCACCACCTGTCGAATTGATCCTGTTTGATTCCGGCATGCAAATCCCCTCCCGGCTCCCGGCTGATAGTCTCCGGGAATGGCGCAGACTTGCGTCGAGGCCGACGGGGTCGGACGATTTCCGACTCTTTATTTCGCCAGCAACAAGTTTCTAACACGAATCACAATGCCTGCGCAATGTTCACCCGCAAACGACGGCATTCTGCGCATTACGAGTGTCTAGTTGGTTTTACGTCTAATTAATTTGACACTCTGGGTAGGAGGAGCGTAGGTTCCACCTCTGACAACAAAGGCTGTTGATGAGGATGACCCGGCACCGCCCGAATTCTCCGACCGGACAGAGCCAGCCGAGCGAGCTGGCAAGCCGGACCCAGGGGAAACAAGGGGCGCTCTACTCAGAAGAGGAGCGTCGGCGGAGGGACGAGTCGGTTTGGACGACAGTCCAGGGTGTCCTTGCTCCTTTACAATTTCTCGTTTTTCTCGTGAGCCTCGGGCTCGTCGTTCGCACTTTGCTGACCGGCGAAGGGGCGTTTTCTGCGGATCTGTCGATCGTGGTGAAGACGCTGGTCCTCTACACAATCATGATAACCGGCTCGATCTGGGAGAAGGTCGTGTTCGGGCGCTGGTTGTTCGCTCCTGCCTTCTTCTGGGAGGACGTGTTCTCCATGCTCGTACTGGCGCTGCACACGCTTTACCTCGTGATGCTGCTCGGAGCGATTGGCACCGTGGAGCAACGCCTGCTCGTCGCGCTCGCTGGCTACGGAGCCTATGTCGTCAATGCTGGGCAATTCCTGTGGAAGCTGCGTATGGCCAGGCGGCAGGGCGCTTCGCTCCAAGTGGCACCGGCATGAACGCGCCCACTTCCCTTCCCGGCTGCGACAGCCAGCAAGCCCGCCCCATTCTGCGCGAGCGTGGCCAACGCGAAGTTTTCTGCGGGCTCACCGGTATCGTCTGGCTGCATCGCAAGATGCAGGACGCCTTCTTCCTCGTAGTCGGCTCGCGCACCTGCGCACACCTCCTGCAATCGGCAGCCGGCGTGATGATCTTCGCCGAACCGCGGTTCGCCACAGCGATCATGGAAGAGCGCGACCTAGCTGGCATGGTCGATTGCCAGGACGAGCTCGACCGTGTGGTCAACCGCCTCCTGGCGCGCCGCCCGGATATCAAGACGCTGTTTCTGGTCGGCTCGTGCCCGTCCGAAGTGATCAAGCTCGACCTTGGCAAGGCAGCCGAACGACTCGGCGCTCGTCACATGCCTCAGGTCCGCATACTCAATTACTCGGGCAGCGGGATTGAAACGACTTTCACCCAGGGTGAAGACGCCTGCCTGGCGGCTCTGGTTCCTGAAATGCCGCGGCAGGCAAAAGACGCCCCGAAACAACTGCTGATCGTCGGTGCGTTGCCCGATATCGTCGAGGACCAGTTCCTGCGGCTGTTCGACCAGCTTGGCATCGACGATGTTGGCGTTCTGCCCGCTCGCAATGCCCGCGACTTGCCGCCCGTCGGACCCAATACGCGCTACCTGCTCGCCCAGCCCTTCCTCGCCGACACGGCGATGGCTCTGGAGGGTCGCGGAGCGAAGCGGATCGACGCTCTGTTCCCGTTCGGCGCCGAAGGAACCACCGGATGGCTCCACGCCGCCGCGCGCGAGTTCGGTATCGACGAGATGCACTTCAATCGCGTCGTCGCGCCGGGTCGCGAACGCGCCAAGCGAGCAATCGAGCACAGCCGCGCGGCTCTCGAAGGCAAACGCATTTCCTTCCTGCCCGACTCGCAACTAGAGGTCCCACTGGCGCGCTTCTTGGCGACCGAATTGGGGATGGAGCCGGTCGAAGTCGGCACGCCCTACCTCCACCGCGCCCATTGCGCGCAGGAGCTAGACCTCATTCCGCCCAGCGCGCGCATCAGCGAAGGCCAGCATGTCGACCGTCAGCTTGACCGGGTGCGCGAAGACAAGCCCGACCTGACTGTCTGTGGGCTCGGCCTTGCCAACCCGCTCGAAAGCGAAGGCTTCACCACCAAGTGGGCGATCGAGCTTGTCTTCTCGCCGATCCACGGCTTCGACCAGGCGGGCGACCTCGCAGAACTCTTCGCACGGCCCATGCGCCGGCGCGACAGGCTGGAGGTGTAGAGATGCAGCTCTCCGTCTGGACATATGAAGGCCCGCCCCATGTCGGTGCGATGCGCATCGCGACTGCGATGGAGGGGCTGCACTACGTCCTCCACGCACCCCAGGGCGATACCTATGCCGACCTGCTGTTCACCATGATCGAACGGCGCGGCAAGCGTCCGCCGGTGACCTATACGACCTTCGAGGCACGCGACCTCGGCAAGGACACGGCCCAGCTGTTCCAGGATGCCGCGCGTGAGGCAGCCGAGCGGTTCAAGCCGCAGGCGATGATCGTCGGCGCTTCGTGCACTGCCGAGCTTATCCAGGACGATCCGGGTGGTCTGACGGAAGCGATGGACCTGCCCTGCCCCGCTATCCCGCTCGAACTGCCAAGCTACCAGCGCAAGGAAAACTGGGGCGCAGCGGAAACCTTCTACCAGGTCGTGCGGCACCTTGCGGACAAGGATATTGTTGCCGAGCCGCGCGAAGGTCGTCCGGCACGCGCAAATATTCTCGGCCCGACCGCTCTGGGCTTTCGTCACCGCGACGACCTCGTCGAAATTCGCAAGATTCTCGACACGCTGGGCATCGAGGTGAATCTGGTCGCGCCGCTGAACGCGACTCCGTCGGACATTTCGCGCATCGGCGCGGCCAACTTCAACATCGTTCTTTATCCCGAAATTGCAGATGAGGTGGCCCGTTGGCTCGAACGCACGTTCAAGCAGCCTGCGGTCCGCACAATCCCTATCGGTGTGAGCGCCACACGTGCGTTCATTACCGAAGTCGCCGAGTTGGCAGGTGCAGATCCCACGCCTGCCCTCGGCGACACCAATTCCCGCATGCCATGGTGGAGCCGCAGCATCGACTCGACGTACCTGACCGGCAAGCGTGTCTTCATTTTCGGAGACGCCACCCACGCTGTCGCGGCTGCCCGCATCGCCCAGGACGAGCTGGGCTTCGAGGTCTGCGGCCTGGGCTGCTACAACCGCGAATTCGCCCGCGACGTGCGCGAAGCCGCCAAGCTCTACGGTGTCGAACCGCTCATCACCGACGATCATCTGGCAGTCGAGGACGCGATCATCGAGGCTGCACCCGAAATGGTGCTGGGCACGCAGATGGAGCGGCATATTGCCAAGCGGCTCGGCATGCCATGCGCGGTCATTTCCGCACCGGTCCACGTTCAGGACTTCCCTGCACGCCACTCGCCGCAGATGGGCTTCGAAGGTGCGAACGTGATTTTCGACACCTGGGTCCATCCGTTGGTCATGGGTCTCGAAGAGCATTTGCTCACCATGTTCCGCGAGGACTTCGAGTTCTCGGACGAGGCTGGCGCAAGCCATCATGCCGCCCATTCGCCCCGGACATCGGGGCCGAAGCTGGCTGAGCGTACCGAAGAAGCGCCGCAACCGGTCATTCCCGCGAACGACGCCAACCTGTGGACCGACGAGGCCGAGCGCGAGCTCAAAAAAATCCCGTTCTTCGTCCGGGGCAAGGCGCGCCGCAATACGGAGGCTTATGCCGCCGATCAGGGGCGCGCACAGATCGACCTCGATACGCTTTACGATGCCAAGGCTCACTATGCCCGGTAAGGCCTCCATCTCGAATGCGTCGGGGGACGCGGTCGTACGGGTCGCTATCATCACGCTCGACAACCACCTGAGAGGTGCTGTCGAGCGGGCGGACAAAGTCCTGGCGCGTGACAACATTCGCCTTTCGCTCCACGCCGCATCCGATTGGGACAGCGCGGGCGACGCCTTGGCGACGGCGGAAAAGGCAGTCGCCGAAGCCGATATCGTCATCGCATCCATGCTGTTTCTCGACGACCATGTCCGCGCGATCCTGCCCGCGCTTGAAGCTCGCCGGGAAGACTGCGACGCGATGGTCTGCCTGATGAGCGCGGGCGAAGTGGTGAAGCTGACCCGCATGGGTGGCTATCGCATGGACGCTCCGGCCAAGGGGCCGCTGGCGCTGCTGAAGAAACTGCGCGGTTCGAAAAAGGCGGGTGCAAGTTCGGGCGCGGGGCAGATGAAAATGCTGCGCCGCCTGCCCAAAATCCTGAAATTCATCCCCGGCACCGCACAGGACGTGCGCGCCTATTTCCTGACCCTGCAATATTGGCTGGCCGGTTCGGAAGAGAATGTCATTGCGATGACCCGCGCCCTGATCGACCGCTATGCCGCAGGTGAGCGGGAAGCCAGACGTGGGGAGACCAAGGCTGAAGCCCCGGTGGAATATCCCGAAGTCGGCGTCTATCACCCAGCGACGCGGCAACGCATATCAGAGAGCCTGCGCCTGCTTCCACGCGGGAAAGCGAAGAACGGGACCGTTGGGCTGATCCTGTTGCGCTCCTACCTCCTCGGTCAGGATAGCGGCCATTACGATGCGGCGATTGCGGCTTTCGAAGCAGCGGGCATCAAGGTTGTGCCGGTCTTTGCCAGCGGTCTCGACGCGCGGCCTGCCATAGACAAGTTCTTCGTGGAGGATGGCCGTCCGGTCGTCGATGCCATCGTAAATCTCACCGGCTTCAGCCTTGTTGGCGGCCCCGCCTACAACGATTCAGAGGCTGCTCGCGAGGTGCTTGGCGAACTGGACGTGCCCTATATCGCGGCGCACGCCATCGAGTTCCAGAGCATCGAAGACTGGCGTGCCAGAGATCAGGGACTGCTCCCCCTCGAAGCGACAATGATGGTCGCGCTTCCCGAACTCGACGGAGCCATTGCACCCAGCGTGTTCGGCGGCCGCAGCGCCCAACCCGGCTCGCCTATTCGCACGATGGCTGGCGATCCGGAACGCTGCGACGCTCTGGCCGCGCGGGTCGCGAAGATGATCGCACTGCGCCGTTCGCAGCGTGCAGAGCGCAAGCTCGCGGTGGTGCTGTTCAACTTCCCGCCCAACGCCGGTGCAACCGGAACCGCAGCCTTTCTCGCCGTCTACGAATCCCTGCACGCGACGCTCCAGCGGCTTGCCGCCGAGGGTTATGAAGTCGACGTGCCGGAAAGCGTCGAAGCCTTGCGGGACGCTATCCTCACCGGGAATGCCGAACGTTTCGGAGCGGACGCCAACGTCGCGCATCGAGTGCCCGCTGACGAACATGTTCGCCGCGAACCGCACCTTGCCGAGATCGAGGCGCAATGGGGCCCTGCTCCGGGCAAGGCCCAGTCCGACGGCTCTCACATCCAGGTCCTGGGCGCGCATTTCGGCAACGTCTTCGTCGGGATCCAGCCCGCCTTCGGGTACGAGGGCGACCCGATGCGCCTCCTGTTCGACGGACACTTCGCTCCCACGCACGCCTTCAGCGCCTTTTATCGGTACATCCGCGAGGATTTCGCCGCGCACTCCGTGCTTCATTTCGGCACCCATGGCGCGCTCGAATTCATGCCCGGCAAGCAAGCTGGCATGAGCGGCGATTGCTGGCCCGAACGGCTCATCGGCAACCTGCCGAATTATTATCTCTATGCCGCCAACAACCCGTCAGAAGGCATGCTGGCCAAACGCCGCAGCGCGGCAACCCTGGTCAGCTATCTCACCCCGCCCCTGGCACAGGCCGGGCTCTACAAGGGGCTGAGCGAACTCAAGGCGAGCGTCGAACGCTGGCGGCTTGCGAGTGATCCGCAGGAGCTGGCCGACCTCGCCGAAATTATCATCAGCCAATGCGATGCGCTGGATATCGAATGCGATGACATCTCCGGCCTCACTTCCCGGCTTTACGAGATGGAGCAGGCGCTCATCCCGCACGGCCTGCACGTGCTGGGTGTCAATCCCCAAGGCGAGCGGCGGGAGGCCATGCTGGATGCGATGGTCGAGGCGTCGGAAAGTTCTGATCGTGAGGATCTGGGCGATCGTCTCGATGCGAGCGACGAACTGGCCGCGCTGATCCACGCGCTCGATGGCGGCTATGTCCAACCAGCTCCCGGCGGCGACGTGGTTGCCAATCCGGACGTGCTGCCCACCGGACGCAACATCCACGGGTTCGACCCCTTCCTCATCCCCAGCACCTATGCCTGCAAGCAGGGCGCTCAGCAGGCCGAACGCCTGATCGCGCGCCATGTCGAAAGCGGCTGCGAGTTTCCGTCGAGCATCGCGATGGTCCTCTGGGGCACCGACAATATGAAATCGGAAGGCGTCCAGATCGCGCAGGCGATGACGCTGATCGGCGCCCGTCCCCGGCGCGATAGCTATGGCCGACTGTGCGGTGCCGAACTGATCCCGCTTGAGGAGCTTGGCCGCCCCCGTATCGACGTGGTGATGACGCTCTCGGGCATCTTCCGCGACCTCCTGCCCCTGCAAACACGCATGCTCGCCGAGGCTGCATTGCTCGCCGCGCAGGCCGACGAAGAACCGCGCGCCAACTTTGTTCGCAAGCACAGCCTTGCCCATGCCGAGGCCCATGGCATCGACCTCGAAACCGCAGCTCTCAGGGTCTTTTCCAACCAGGAAGGGGCTTACGGCGCTCAGGTCAACCAGATGATCGATGGCGGCGCATGGGCCGACCCGGACGAACTCGCGAACGCCTTCGAGACGCACAAGGGCTATGCCTATGGCGTAACGGGTGAGCCGGTCCAGCGCCGCGAATTGTTCACCGCCGCGCTCAAAGACGTCGAGTTCACTTATCAGAATCTCGAAAGCATCGAAGTCGGGATTACTGATATCGACCAGTATGTCGACGGTCTGGGCGGGGTCAGCCGGTCCGTAGCACGGGCCAAGGGCGTGGAAGCGCCGGTCTATATCCTCGATGCAACGCGCGGTAATGCAAAGGTTCGCACGCTCGCCGAGCAGATCGATCTTGAAACCCGCACCCGCACCCTGAATCCCAAGTGGTTCGAGGGACTCCTCGATCACGGTTTCGAAGGCGTGCGCCATATCGAAATGCACGTGACCAACACCCTCGGCTGGTCGGCGACAACCGGAAAGGTTGCGCCGTGGGTCTATCAGCAAATCAGCGAAACTTTCGTGCTCGACGAAGAGATGCGCCGCCGTCTCGCCGAACTCAATCCAAAGGCATCGGCCCGTGTGGCCGGGCGCCTCCTCGAAGCGTGCGATCGCCAGCTGTGGGAGCCCGACGAGGCCACTCTCGCAGCCCTGCGCGAAGCCAATGACGAGCTCGAGGACCGCCTCGAAGGCGTCTTCGTGGCCGAGAATTAAGGGATCGAAACTATGAACCTTCACAGACCAACACAAAGCTTCAACCGCACCGACGGCGAGGGATCGGTCCAGGTCCAGCTGGACCCGCGCGATCAGATCAAGGGTGCGAAAGTCTTCGCGGTCTACGGCAAGGGCGGGATCGGCAAGTCGACCACCTCGTCCAACCTCTCGGCAGCGTTCTCCAAGCTCGGTCACCGGGTGCTCCAGATCGGTTGCGATCCCAAGCATGACAGCACCTTTACCCTGACCAAGAAGCTGATGCCGACGGTCATCGACGTCCTCGAAACGGTCGAGTTCCACTCCGAGGAATTGCGACCCGACGACTATATGTTCGAAGGCTATAACGGCGTGATGTGCGTCGAGGCAGGCGGGCCACCTGCCGGGACCGGCTGCGGCGGCTATGTCGTGGGCCAGACGGTAAAATTGCTCAAGCAACACCATCTTCTCGAGGATACCGATGTAGTCATCTTCGACGTGCTCGGCGACGTGGTATGCGGCGGTTTTGCCGCGCCGCTGCAACATGCCGAACGCGCACTGGTCGTCGCTGCCAACGATTTTGACTCCATCTTCGCCATGAACCGTATCGTCGCGGCGATCGCTGCGAAGTCGAAGAACTACGACGTGCGTCTCGCAGGCGTGGTCGCCAATCGCAGCCGCGAGACCGACGAGATCGATCGCTTCTGCGACCGGATCGGCATGGATCGTCTCGCGCACTTCAAGGACGTCGATGCGATCCGCCGCTCGCGCCTCAAGAAATGCACGCTTTTCGAAATGGGCGACGATCCTGAGGTGGTCGCTGCGCAGGACGAGTACCTGCGCCTTGCCGCCATGTTGTGGGCAGGCGTCGAGCCATCGACCGCAACGCCGATGAAGGACCGCGACATCTTCGATTTTCTGGGGTTCGAATGATGGCAACCCGGATCGACGACACACCATACACCGTCCGCCGAGAAGCCTTGGCGACCTATTTCGATTCCACCGCCAAACAGGCATGGATCGACCTGACCTCCGACGCGAAGGTCAGCGGTATTCGCGCCACCGTACGCGCAGGGCGAGAAGCCATGCGCTCGACACTGGTGAGCTGGCTACCCGACGACATGCGTCGCAACCGCGTGCTTGATGCGGGATGCGGCACTGGAGCGCTCGCCATCGACGTGGCTTGTCGCGGGGCGGACGTGACCGCTGTCGATGTCGCCGGCGGTCTTGTCGAAGTGGCAAGGGACCGTGCACCGGGCTTCATCGGCCACGGCAAGGTGCGCTGGCATTCGGGCGACATGCTCGATCCAGCCTGGGGCAGCTTCGAGCACGTGGTCGCGATGGATTCGCTGATCCACTACACGCCGGCGGACCTCGTCGATGCGGTCGAGGAACTGGCGATGCGAACTTGCCGCTCGATCCTTTTCACCTTCGCACCGCATACGCGCCTGCTGGGTGCGATGCACTCGGTGGGTAAGGTCTTTCCCAAGAGCGATCGCTCCCCGGCCATCGTGCCAGTGTCCGAAACCGAATTGCGCGCTCGTCTTGGTCGTCTGTCCGACTGGAAAATCGGTCGCACGCATCGGGTCTCCAGCGGCTTTTATACGTCGCAAGCGCTCGAACTGGTCCGGCGCGGATGAGCGATAACGGCCGCCCTTCCTACACCCTCGCCCGCATGATCGCGGGCTTCCTGCCGTTTGCCGATGCGGCAAGCGTGGAACTGCCACTTTCGCGCCTTTTGCGCCTGTCGCTGTTCCAGGTGAGCGTCGGAATGGCGATGGTCCTGCTTTCGGGCACTCTCAACAGGGTAATGGTAGTTGAACTCGGCACGCCAACATGGCTCATCGCGACGCTGATCGCGGTCCCCATGCTGGTCGCGCCGTTTCGGGCGCTCATCGGACACAGGTCCGACCGCCACGTTTCCGCGCTCGGTTGGCGGCGCGTGCCCTATATCTGGTTCGGCACGATGCTGCAGTTCGGCGGCTTGGCCATCATGCCCTTCGCGTTGCTGCTGCTTGAGCTTCAGGGGCGCTTCGAACTGGGCCTTGTGGCAACGGCTGCTGCGTTCCTGCTTACCGGCACAGGCTTTCATGTCACCCAGACAGCGGGCCTCGCCCTTGCAACCGACCTCGCTCCCGAAGACAAGCGACCGCGGGCGGTAGCGTTGCTCTATGTCATGCTGCTGGTCGGGATGATGATCTCGGCATTTGTCATCGGCGGTCTACTCATCGATTTCTCGCCCACGCGTCTCGTTCAAGTGATCCAGGGCGCGGCGGTGCTTACCATGGTGCTCAATATCGTGGCACTGTGGAAACAGGAGGCCCGCGCGCCCGAGCGCACCAAGCCCGATCCCGACGCACCGAGCTTTGGCGTGCTTTGGAATGCCTTCGTGAAGGATGGACGCAATGCACGCCTTCTCACCGCCATCGGCATCGGTGCTGCGGGCTTTGCCATGCAGGATGCCTTGCTTGAGCCCTATGGCGGCGAAATCCTCGGCCTATCGGTCGGCGCGACCACCGCGTTGACCGGCGCATGGGCGCTCGGGGCACTGCTGGGCTTCATGTATTCGGGCCGTGCGCTGGGACGCGGGGCCGATCCTCTGAGGATTGCGGGCCTCGGCCTCGTCGCAGGCCTCAACGCATTCCTGCTGGTAGTCTTCGCCTCTCCCTTCGGCTCGCCCACGATGCTTTATGCCGGGGCGCTGCTGATCGGGCTGGGGCTCGGCCTGTTCTCGGTCGGCACACTGATCGAGGCCATGGCTCTCGCCAAGAGCGAAACCGCCGGCCTCGCTCTGGGGGCATGGGGCGCGGTACAGGCGACGTGCGCGGGGGCTGGCATCGCCGTCGGCGGAGCTCTGCGCGACCTTATCGCCTGGTATGCCATCGCTGCCGATCCCGCCGCCGCAACCGCGACTCGGGCGACCGGATACACATCGGTCTACATCATCGAAATCCTGCTGTTGCTTGCAGGACTAGCCGCGATCGGCCCGCTTGTCGGTCGTTCGAAAACTTCCACCAATTCGACGGACAGCGCGGGCCAGCCATTCGGCCTGCGCGAGTTCCCGACATGACTGCGCTTACTGGGGTCAGCGCGGCCGCCTCGAAGGGCTTCGGCACAAGCCCTTCATCCACTGAGAGGAAACTACCATGACTGCCACCTACCTGCTGGGGAATGCGGCCTATATCGTCGGCGTCTTCGACGTTGCCGAACTGGCCTTCATCCTTTTCTTCATCTTCTTCGTCGGCCTCGTCATCTACCTCAACCGCGAAAGCCGCCGTGAAGGTTATCCGCTCGAGGACGAGCAGACCGGCCTTGTCATGCGCGGCACTCCGCTTACCGATGGCGGCAAGAAGGTCTTTCACCTGCCCCATGGCCGAGGCACCTACGTGCCCGAGGATGCTCCGCGCGATCCGGTGAACATCGCCGCCAAACAGGCTTTCCCCGGACGCGGCGCGCCTTTCGTTCCGTCCGGCGATCCCATGATCGACGGTCTTGGCCCGGCAGCCTACGCCAACCGCCAGGACTATCCCGACCTCACCATGGACGGCCTGCCTCGCATCGTCCCGATCGGCGACAGCCACGACATGATGGTCGCGGAGCAAGACGTGAACCCGATAGGCCTGCCGGTCTACGGTGCCGACAAGAAGAAGGCTGGCACGGTCAGCGACATCTGGGTCGACCAGTCCGAATCGATGATCCGTTATCTCGAGGTCACGACAAACTCGGGCAAGCGTGTGCTTGCCCCGATGGGTTTCGTCGCGATCCAGGGCAAAGGCTTCCTCGGAGGTATCACCCCGCTGGTAGACGATCAGGTCGCACTGGCGGACATCGAGGCGCTGCGTTCGGATCAGTTCGACGCTGTCCCGGCCATTGCCACACCCGGAACCATCACCCGGCTCGAGGAAGACAAGATCCAGGCCTATTACGGCGGTGGCTACATGTATGCGACTGCAGAGCGGGCTGAGCCGTGGCTGTAACCGTGGAACCGAGCGACGCCGCCGTACAGGCACTCGAGGAAGCCGGCCCTGCGGCCTTTGGCGACCCCATGGCCACGCCAGCGCGTGATGAACGCATCGTGTGGAAGGGCCGACCCGATCTGTCGGTCCTTGCACGCACCGCGTTTCACACGCGTAGTGTTGGGATTTACTTCCTCATCCTGATCGCGGTGTCCCTCATCATGGACAATACCAATGTCGCGATCACGTGCGCCGTTCTGGCGCTTGCTGCACAGGCGGTGCTTTACGCAATGGCATGGCATTGCCGACGCACGACGCTCTATATCCTGACCGACACACGGCTGATGATGCGCATCGGGATGGCGCTCGAGACCCGGATAAACGTCCCCCTGAAGCATGTCATCAGCGCCGACCTGCGCATGCGCGACAAGCAGTGCGGCGATATCGCACTCAGCCTCAGCGGCGAGCGGCTACTGGGCTACCTGCTTCTCTGGCCGCATGTACGTCCGTGGCGCATAGCTCGCCCCGAACCGATGCTGCGAGCACTGCCCGATGCACAAGAGGTCGCCAGGCTGCTTGCGGAACGATGCGCACAAAACGCTCCGACCCAAGAAAAATTGATCGAGATCAAGGACGCTACTTCGAAGATGCCGCAAGGCTCCCTTGATGGAACGCGCCAGGGTCAGGGTCTGCGCGGCAGATTTGACGAGGCTCACGTATGATTGTTCGCGAATATGAGAAGGACGAAATCACCGTCCACCGCGTTCCGTTGATAATGGCGGGCGCGCTGATCGCATCGGTTCTGGCCCTCACCGCAGCCACCACCACCGGCTTTTTCGAGCGTCAGTCGATACCTGGCGAAACGCGCGCTGCAGCAGGCACACAGGAAGTCGCCAGCCGCACGCTGCAGTTCTACGACGAAGCCGATGGCACTGTCCGCGTCGAGGACGCCCTATCGGGAGACGTGATCTCACGCTTCGGTCCGGGCACGGGCGGTTTTGTACGCACCACTATGCGCAGCTTCGCCCATCAGCGCCGTATTCGCGGGATCGGTCGCGAAACGCCGTTCGAACTGATCGAATGGGACAATGGCGACCTGACCATAATCGACAACACGACAGGCGCCACCGCCGAAATGGCATCGTTCGGAGCGGGAAACCGCAAGACCTTTGCCGACATGCTCGAAAGGGAGCCAGCCTCATGAACACGATAGTCCAGGGATCGACTGTCAATCCAAGGGTCTTTGAAACGCCCTGCAAGATAACCGTCGAGCAAAGCTCGCTGCATTTCCACGCCCATGTCGAACTGCCCGAAGAAATCACCATGGAGCCGGGCGACAAGGTGCGGGTCCACGGCAAGCCCATTTCGATACCCTTCGGAAGCCGCGAAGTGTTCGAGCGAACCGCAACGGTGACGCGCGCCGGCCCCTTCAGGCGCCTCCTTACGCGTTTCGCGGCCTATCTCGACCTCGCTGAACTCTACGAAGTGAGCTTCAACGCAGGGAGGATCAAATGAACGCCCAGACAAAGATCAAAGCCGCGCCAGACGCGATGATGACCAGCGAAGAAGCGATGGCACTTGCCACTCAGGACACCGTTCTTACACCGCGCTTCTACACCACCGATTTCGACGCGCTCGATGCCATCGATGTCAGTCTGGTGCGCGAGGAATGGGACCAGTTGATCGCGGACATGGTGGGCGACCCCAACAAGACCCACTTCCGCCACAAGAACGATTTCGCGGGCATCATAGAAGGCCTCGAGCCGGAACTGCGCGCCGAGTTCACCGATTTCCTAGTGAGCTCGATGACGAGCGAGTTTTCGGGTTGCGTCCTCTATGCGGAGATCGCCCGGCGGACGAAAAACCCGGATGTCAAACAGCTCTTCAAGCTGCTCGCCCGCGATGAAAGCCGCCATGCCGGTTTTATCAACGAGAGCCTCAAGGATGCCGGGATCGGCGTCGATCTGGGCTTCCTGACCAAGACGAAGAAATACACTTTCTTCCAACCGAAATTCATCTGGTACGCGGTCTATCTGTCCGAAAAGATCGGTTACGCGCGCTATATCACGATCTACCGGCACCTGGCGGCAAACCCGCAGAACAAGTTTCACCCGATCTTCGACTGGTTCGAGGAATGGTGCAACGACGAGTTCCGCCATGGAGAGGCCTTTGCAATGCTGATGCGCGCAGACCCCGATCTGCTCAAGGGTCGCAACAAGTTATGGATCCGGTTCTTCCTGCTTTCGGTCTATGCGACGATGTATGTCCGCGATCACGCGCGACCGGTGTTCCACAAGGCGCTGGGCATCGATCCGACCGAATACGACTACAAGGTCTTCAGTATCTGCACCCAGATCAGCAAGCAGGTCTTCCCGGTCGAACTCGACACCGACAGTCCCAAGTTCCGCGCACGCATGGAAGCTTTGCGCCATGCATCGCTCATGATCGAGGACGGCAAGGCGCAGGGCGGTATCGGGGGTCTCGTCAAACGAGCACGAGGAATGGCTGGTGCGGGCTATAACTTCGCCCGGATGTATTTCATGTCGCCCAAGGCCAATGCGCTACCGCAGACCATTCGGCTCCAGCCTGCATGGTAAGCTGGAGCGGCCATGTCCTGCCGTTTATCGTGACGGTGGCTATCTGGTTCGTCGCGACCGGGCTTATCGCGCTTTCGGTTGCGATCGGTACGGACAATCGCGGCCGCGCGGGCTTTGCTCGCAGCGTCGCGATTGGCGGTGTGATCGGCATTCTCGGCCTCGTTGCGATCATGGCGGCATCCTTTTCGGTCAGCACCTGGGGCGTCTATCTCGCCTTCATCGGGGCTTTGGCAGTATGGGGCTGGCACGAGATCGCTTTCCTGACCGGGGCCGCTGCAGGGCCGCGTCGTTCCGAATGTCGGCCAGGCTCACGTGGGCTCGACCGGTTCATGCAGGCAAGCGCAACGGTCATCCATCACGAGGTCGCACTTGCACTGACTGCGCTGATGCTGGTTTCGCTGACGTGGAATGCCCCCAATCAGATCGGGGCGATGGTATTTGTCCTGATGTTCGCGCTGCGGCTTTCGTCCAAGATCAACCTGTTCGTGGGCGTGCCGAATTCGACCACCGAGATGATGCCCGAGCATCTCGGCTATCTGAAAAGCTATTTCGGGCGCAACCGGATGACAGGCTGGCTGCCGGTCTCTATTGTCGCGATCCTCGCTGGAGCCGCCTGGCTTGCCGGCCTGGCTATCGCGGCACCTGCGGGCAGCCCGGAAATGATCGGCGCGAGCCTGCTGACTGCGCTCGCGCTGCTCGGTGCGCTCGAGCACCTTTTTCTGGCCTTGCCGTTCCGCGACGGAATGTTGTGGGGCTGGGCTTTCTCGCGCCATCGTTTTGACGCGAACCGACAAGACACAGGCGTATGAACATGGAACACGAGAACTGGGAAACGAGGGGAACACCCATGGATTTCGAAGCGTATTTCGCAGGGCAGCTGGAAAGCGTTCGCGAAGAGGGACGCTATCGCGTCTTCACCGACATCAAGCGGCATCGGGGCAAGTTCCCTCATGCGACGCGCTTTGTCGGCGAAGATACTCAGGCCGTGACGGTGTGGTGCTCCAACGACTATCTGGGCATGGGCCAGCATCCCAAGGTAATCGAGGCGATGCATTCCTGCCTCGATGAATGTGGCGCAGGTGCGGGCGGCACGCGCAACATTTCGGGTACCAACCACTACCACGTCGAACTCGAAGCTGAGCTCGCCGATCTGCATGGCAAGGAATCGGCCTTGCTGTTTACAAGCGGCTATGTCTCGAACTGGGCGGGCCTTGGCACGTTGGCGAGCAAGATTCCCGGCTGCGTCGTCTTTTCAGACGCGCTCAACCACGCTTCGATGATCGAAGGTATCCGTCACAGCCGGGCACCTTACAAGATCTGGAAGCATAACGACGTCGAGGACCTCGACGCCATGCTGTCACAGTACGGGCCCGAAGTACCCAAGCTGGTCGCCTTCGAAAGCGTCTACTCGATGGACGGCGACATCGCTCCCATCGCCGACATTCTGGACGTCTGCGAAAAGCATGGTGCGATGACCTATATCGACGAAGTTCACGCGGTGGGTCTGTACGGCCCACGCGGCGGCGGCGTCGCCGAGCGCGAAGGGCTGATGGACCGGATCACCGTGATCGAGGGGACGTTGGGCAAGGCTTTCGGCGTTATGGGTGGCTATATCGCCGCAAGCCGCGACCTGGTCGACTTCGTACGCACCTTCGCGAGTGGCTTTATTTTCTCAACCGCCCTGCCCCCGGCAGTAGCAGCGGGCGCGGCAGCGAGCATTCGCCACCTGAAGCAGAGCAATGCCGAGCGCGAATTGCAGCGCGAGCGCGTGGCGCAGGTCCGCCGCCAACTGGACATTTTGGGCATCCCTCACCTGCCCAATCCCAGCCACATAATCCCGGTGATGGTCGGCGATGCAAAGAAGTGCAAGATGATCAGCGACTGGCTGATGGACAATCACGGCATCTACGTTCAGCCGATCAATTACCCGACCGTGCCTGTGGGCACCGAGCGGCTGAGGCTGACGCCTTCGCCCGTGCATGACGAAGGTGACATCACGCGGCTCACCGATGCGCTGAGCGAAATCTGGTCGCAATGCGAACTGGCCCGCAGGCAGATCGCGGCGTAGCAAAAAAGCACTGAGCAAAAGAAAAGGGCGGCGTGGCAATCCACGCCGCCCTTTCTGATGTAACCGGTTGCCCGGTCAGACGATCAGTCGTCGGTCGAGTCGAGATAGGCGATCACGTCGGCGCGATCCTGTGGGTCGCTGAGACCCGGGAACGCCATACGAGTGCCGGGCATGAACTCACGCGGCGCTTCGAGATATTCGAAGAGCACTTCCGGGGTCCAGGTGACACCGCTGTTGGCGTTGGCATCCGAATAATTGAAGCCTTCGATCGAACCGGCTTCACGGCCTACGACACCGTAAAGCGACGGACCCACGCCATTGCGGCCTTCCTCGACGAGGTGGCAGGTGCGGCACTGGGCAAAGACGGTTTCGCCAGCGCTTGCGTCACCGGTCAGGTCGGCGAAGGCGACATCGGTCATGGGCTCTTCTTCAGCGGGAGCCTCTTCGGCTTCGGCCATTTCGGCACTATCGGCGGGTTCTTCCGTCGTATCGCGACCGCTGCCACAGGCGGCCAAGGCAAAAAGGCCTGCAACGGCCACTGTGCTCTGGAAAATCTTGCGCATATTTTGTTCTTTCCCTCTACATGCACCGGACGCTTGCTTTGTTAGCCGCAAACCTCCGGAGAGTGTCGTATCCCATGGCCGGTATACCCCCCGAATGCCGTTGCATCAACGTCGACCTTCATCGGGCGTACGTGATCAACGCTCGATCGTCCAAAGCGGTTCCGAATTTTCGCGGCTGAGCCGCCATTTGCAGAGACGCTGCAAACTTCCCTCACCACGCAAAAGTTTGCCAAGCGCGACGCGCACGCTAAAGACAGCCCATGACCAAACTACCCTGGCACAGCAAGCTTGTGGGCGCGCTCATCGTGTTCCTGCCGGTATATTTCATCATCGCCGCGCTCGGCACCAAGATCGGGCTGTGGAGCTGGGTCACGGGGCTGGTGAGCATGACCTTCACCGCCGGGCCCATCCTGCTCGGGATCGTGGCGGTGACTGCGCTGGTCTCCCTTATCATTGCGTTGCTCAAGAAACCGCGCAGCCGGATCGCCATCACCATCGCTGTGATCGGCCTTGTCCTTCCTGCAGTGATTTTTGCCGGATTCCTGTCGGCTCGCAGCACCGCATCCGACAATCCCATCCACGATATCGCCACCGACACCGCTAACCCGCCGAGCTTTTCTGCAGAGACACTGGCCGAGCGACGCGAGGCCGGGGCCAATCCGATCCACGACTACCAGGTGCCGCTGAGCGAGATCGAAATGTTCTCTGACAGCCCTCCCGAACTTAAGATCAAAAGCCACGCGCAGATCATTAACGACACCTATGCCAACCTTTCGCCGCTCCCGCTGGCGGGTGCGAGCAAGGCCGATGCGGTGGCCGCAATAGCTGCGGCGATGGGCAATATGGGGTTTGTCGATATCCGGTCCGATGTCGAGGCAGGCAGGGTTGAAGGCGTTGCCGAGACCTTCTGGTTCGGCTTTCGCGACGACGTAGTTGCGCGAGTAGGCGAGAACGAAATCGACTTCCGCTCTGTCAGCCGCGTGGGTCGCAGCGACCTTGGCGCCAATGCCGAACGGATCGCCGATTTGCGGACCCGAGTCGCTGAGCAGATTGGCCAGCGCTGAGGACCACTGATCGGGCTAGCGAAACTTCGCTATCGCCATGGCGCTGCGCTGAAACACGGTCGCTACGCATAGGCCCGCATAGACATATGCGATGATGCCGAACCAAGTGGGAAAGATGCACATGGCGATGAAGATCGCGATTGTCTCTGTACCTTCGGCGAGGCCGGTGGAGTAGAAAAAGCTCTTCTTCCCATGAGCCTGGGTTTCGTCCCCGCGTTCGGCAGCGACCACTGCGAAGGCCAGAAAGCTGACTCCGGTCAGGACGAAACTGGCCACCAGTACGAGTGCAGGGAGTGCGTTCGACTGATCCATCACGCCAAAACCCACTGGCACCGACACATAGAAAGCGAAATCGGCGACGATATCGAAATAGCCGCCCAACGGCGTCGGCGCGCGTGCCCGGGCCACTGCTCCATCCAGCCCATCGGCCAACCGATTGATGACGATCAGCGCGAGCCCCAGCCACAGATCCCCGACAGCAATCGCAACAGCCCCGCCCAGTCCGATCGCGAGCCCGGTAAAAGTCAGCGCGTTGGCAGAGACCCCTACCCTCGCCAATGCGCGCCCGGCGCGGTTCAGCGGCGGATCGATCAGCGGGCGCAGTCTCGCGTCTAGCATCAGAACGTCACCAGCCCGATCCATGCGCCGGTCATCGCGGTAGCCATATTGCCCGCGACCCAGCTCTTCATCCCCAGCCCTGCTGCCTCGGCGCGGCGTTCCGGGCACAAGGTACCTATTGTCGAGACGAGGAGGCCCACACTCGCAAGGTTCGCCACACCGCAAAGGGCATACGTCACGATCAGCAGCCCGCGCTCGCTGAAGGTACCGAGCGGCAAAGCGGCCAATTCGAGATAGGCGACATATTCGTTGAGGATTGCCTTGGTGCCCATCAATCCGCCAGCGGCCTGAGCTTCGCCCCATGGCACTCCAATAAGCCACATGAACGGCGCAAAGATCCATCCGAACACCCGCTTGAGCGTGATCGGCTCGTCACCGACCAAGGGAAACAGTGCAAGCACCTGATCGGTAAGCGAGACCAGCGCGAAAATGACAATGATGACCGCGATAACCGCTAGAAATAGCTGCATCCCGTCCATCGTGCCTTTGATGATCGCATCGATGCTGCTTTCGTATCTCAGGCCGGGCTCGTCCTTTTCGGTCTCCGTTGCAGCGTCATCGGGCGAACCGGGCACCATGAGCTTTGCGATCAGCAGGGCCGCCGGAAGCGAAACCAGAGAAGCGGAGATCATGTGCCCCACCGCGTCGGGCACGGTTTCGCGCAGCGTGGTAGCGTACAGGATGAGGATCGCACCGCTGATCGTCGCCATTGCCAGAACCATCACCTGAAACAGTTCCGCGCGGCTCATCCGCGCGAAATAGGCTCGCACAACCAACGGGCTCTCAACGACACCCAGGAACATGTTCGCGCCCCCTGAAAGGCCGACAACCCCGCTGACCCCGAGCGTTCGCCGCAGAACGTAGGACAGACCGTTGACGAGCCACTTGAGCACCCCCCAGTGCCACAACAGCGCCGCGAGCGCCGAAAAGACGATCACCAGCGGCAATATCTGAAACGCGATAATGAGCGGCGGCTGGGCACCCTCCCTCAATTCGAAGGGCAGGTCCGCCCCGCCGAGATAACCGAACATGTAGGACGATCCATCGAGCGTCGCGCGTTCGATGGCGGCGACCGCTTCGTTGGCAAGCCCGACCACGTCCCACACAAATGGCACGCGCACGATCAGCAACGCGAGCGCCCCCTGCAAGGCTAGCGCGCCGGCGATCCACAGCGCAGTCGGTCGACCCGCGCGGTCCTCGCTCAGTCCCCACGCGAGGCCGAGCAACACGGCAATCCCGACGATCCCGCGCAATTGGTCAAACAATTCCAAGTCGGCGCCCCTTAGCCGTTGAGTTGGCCCTTCTTGCCCAAAAGTCTGTCGAGCGCCAGCGTGTCCATCTCTCGCAAGGCAATCAAAGCCAGCGCCGCCCCCGCGACGGTGATCGAAGGGAAGAACAGGATGTTTGCCTCTTCGGGGCTGGCGAAGAGATACCGCCCGAACGGATCGATGAAGTGTCGCCAGATCGGCATTGCACCACCGACAAGAATTACCGCCGAGCCAACCAGCGTGTACTTGCGAAACAGGCCAAGGATCACGAGCACGCCCAAAGCGATCTCCGCGTAGCCGTAAGCGAGTTGGAACGTGTCCTGCGCGCCCACACCGCTGTAATATTTTTCGGCAAGCCCTGTTCCGGCTCCCCCCACCACCCGAACCAGTCCCCAGACAACGAGCAGCCCGCCCGTGCCGACGCGCATGATCAGGAGAGCAAGCTTGGTCAGCATGTGATTGGTCCTTTCACGAACAACCATCCGTGCGTGTGGTCTTGCGGATTATCCGCGCATCCAGTCATGATATTTGCCCACCCACTTCAGCAGGCCCTCGGGCTTGTTTGCCTTCTTCCAGTTACCTGCCGCGAACTTGTTGGCTTCGGCCATGGTCGGATAGGAATGAATGGTGCCGAGAATCTTGTTGAGGCCAAGGCCGTGCTTCATCGCCAGCACATATTCGGCGAGGAGTTCTCCCGCGTGACTGCCGACTATCGTGACGCCCAGGATCTTGTCCTTGCCCGGCGGCGTCAGCACCTTGACGAAGCCGCGCGTCTCGCTTTCGGCAATGGCACGGTCGAGATCGTCGAGGTCATAAGTGGTGACTTCGAATTCCTTGCCCTGCTCACGCGCTTCGGCCTCGTTCAGTCCGACGCGGGCGACCTCCGGGTCCAAGTATGTCACAGCCGGAATCACGCTATAGTCGGCTTTGAACTTCCTGAACTGGCCGAACAGGGCATTGACGCTGGCATACCAGGCCTGATGGCTGGCGACGTGAGTGAACTGATAAGGTCCCGCGACGTCGCCTGCCGCGAAGA
This sequence comes from uncultured Erythrobacter sp., assembly GCA_947494705.1. GTDB lineage: Bacteria > Pseudomonadota > Alphaproteobacteria > Sphingomonadales > Sphingomonadaceae > Erythrobacter. The sequence continues at coordinate 65,131 of CANLVN010000003.1, read as the reverse complement.
TGTTGGGGAACTTGGTCGCAAGGAAGGGGTCGGTGTTGACCGTCTTGTCCGTGTCGATGCCCAGTTTTTCCAGTCCGAAACCGGTCAGCCGCGCCTTTCGCCCAACCGCTACGAGCAGCGCGTCGAACGGGATGTGGGCCTCGCCGTCCGGCCCTTCGGCGATCAATATGCTGTCGGCTATCCTCACGGCCTTGTGACCGGTCAGAACGGTCACTCCAGCTTCCTCCAGGACGGCTTGCGCGAGGTCGGAGACGTCTTCGTCCTCGCGCCCCAGGACATGACCGTCCATCTCGACCTGAGTCACTTTCGAGCCCAGCCGCGCAAGCGCCTGAGATAGCTCGCATCCGATCGGACCGCCGCCCAGTACCGCGATGCGACGCGGCGCCTGGTCCATCTGGGCAAAGGCGTCCCACATCGTTTCGCTGGTAAGGTAGCCGCTGTTCTCCATGCCCTCGATTGGCGGCACGACCGGCTCCGCTCCGCTGGCGATCACGATGGAGCGCGTGGTGAGCCGCTGTGTCTTGCCATCCTTACGCGCGATTTCGACGGTCCATGGATCGATTATGGTCGCATAGCCTTCGACCACATCGACGCCGAGACCTTCGTAGCGCTCCACGCTGTCATGCGGTTCGATGGTCTTGATGATGTCCATGACCCGCGCGATGGTTTCGCGAAACGGCACTTGCGGCTCGGCAGGTTTCAGTCCGTAGCGGTCGGCATTGCGCATCGTGGCCGCGACCTTGGCGCTCTTGATAAGCGCCTTGGACGGTACGCAGCCAGTGTTGAGGCAATCTCCGCCCATCGCGTTCGCTTCGACCAGCGTCACCTTCGCCTTCACCGTCGCCGCGATATAGGCGCTCACCAGGCCCGCGGACCCTGCGCCAATGACGATCAAGTTGCGGTCATAGCTCTTGGGCCGGGTAAATCCGGCATAGACCTTGCGCCGCTGGATCAGGCCGATGATGCCCTTGGCGATCCACGGCGCGATGCCGAGCAGCACGAAAGAGCCAATGACCGCGGGCGAGGCGATGCCGGACAGGCTGTCGATCTGGGCCAGCTGGGTGCCCGCATTCACGTAAACCGCCGTACCCAGCAGCATCCCGACCTGGCTGACCCATGCAAAGGTGAAAGTCCTGATGCGGGTCAGGCCCATGACGAGATTGACGACGAAGAACGGGAAGAGCGGGATCATGCGAATGGTGAACAGGTAGAACGCCCCGTCGCGCTCCAGACCGTCATTGATCGCATTGAGCCGGTCGCCGAACCGTTTTTCGATGCTGTCTCGCAGGACGTAACGTGAAGACAGAAAGGCAAGGGTCGCGCCCAACGTGGAGGCGAAGGAGACGAGGATCGTGCCCGTGACCAGCCCGAAGAGCGCGCCTGCCGCAAGCGTCATGATCGCCGCTCCGGGAAGCGAGGCGGCGGTAACCGCGACATAAATCAGGAAGAACGCGCCAAGTACGCCCACCGGGTTCTCGGCATAGAAAGCACTCGCATCGTCGGCGACCTGCTTGATCCCGTCGAGCGTCAGGTAGGACCCGAGATCGAAAACGAAATAGGCAACAATGAGCGCGGCGAGCGCAAGGATGATGAGAATTTTCTTCATGATGTGCCTGAGTGTCCCCCGGGGTTCGCAGGTCCGTGCGAATTGGTTACTCGCCGCGTGCCAGCCGCGCGTATTTGTCGATCCAGCGTTTGTCGATCCAATGCTTCAGTCGCGCGACCCAGCGACCGTGCGCAGCGAAGGGGCCATAGCTGGCAATTGCACGCCCGTCTCCCGTCGACATGAGATAAAGATTGTTCCAGCGAGGGCGATAGATCTCGGTCGGCTCACGCCCCTGCATAACGGCGCGCAAATTTGCCGCGAGCTTTGGCCCGGCGAAAACTGCATGGACGCCCGAATGGGGCACCTCTCGGTCCCTGCGCGCCGCGACGTCGCCGACCGCGAAGATGTGGTGATGCGAGGTTGAGCGTTGGTATCTATCGACAGCGATGAAGCCGACCTCATCCACCGCCAGCCCTCCGATGCGTGCCCAGTCCGGAGCATCGCTTCCCAGCGCGGCCACGATCAGGCTGGGCTGTTCGAGAGAGCTGCCTCCAGCGAGCAATTGTCCAGCTTCGATCCGCGCATCCTGCTCGATCACGTCGATGTCCTGCCGGGCGAGATGTTTTGCCACTGCGCTTCGCACGGCCGATGACAGTTGCGGGACCAGCCCTTCGGCACCCGCCACCAGCGTGACTGTCGGGGCCGGATGCGACCGGTTGCGAAGCGCGAAAGCCAGTTCCACTCCCCCTGCTCCGCCGCCCACCACCGCGAAGCGGTTCGTCTCAGGAGCCGCTTTCAGCCGCTCGACGAACCGGTCGATAGGTCGAATGTCGATCACGCGCGGATCTTCGCCCAGCACGTCGTCCGCCCGTCCTACCCCACCCGTATCAAGAGAGGCGATGTCGAATTCGAGCGATTGTCCACCCGCCATACGGACACGGTGAGCGTCGGGTTCGATCGCGGTGCAGCGGCCAAGCACAAGTCGCACTCCTGCCCGCTCGGCTAGGGCAGCGACGTCTACCGTGCCTTCGTCGCGTTCATACTGGCCTGCGATCCAGCCGGGAACCATGCCCGAATATCTGAGCTGCCGGGAAGGGGTCAGCAAGGTCGCGCGTTTGCATGGAAGGCCATGCCGTATCCAGTCGGCTAGCACCGCAACATGCGCATGGCCGCCTCCGACCAGAAGGAGATGGTCGGGGCCGCTCAGGTGTTCTGCCGCCCTTCGATCAGCCGCTCGACCAGTGAGGGGTCGGCGAGCGTGGACGTGTCGCCCAGCGAGCCGTAGTCGTTCTCCGCTACCTTACGCAGAATGCGGCGCATGATCTTGCCGCTACGTGTCTTGGGCAGCCCATCGGTGAACTGGATCAGGTCTGGGGTCGCGATGGGCCCGATCTCCTTGCGCACGTGCTGGCGCAATTCGGCGTGAAGCTCGTCGGAGCCGTCGACCCCGGCATTGGTGGTGACGTAGCAATAGATGCCCTGCCCCTTCACGTCGTGGGGATAGCCGACCACTGCGGCTTCGGCGACCTTGGGGTGCAGCACCAGCGCGCTCTCTATCTCGGCAGTGCCCATGCGGTGGCCTGAGACGTTTATAACGTCGTCGACACGGCCCGTTATCCAGTAGTAGCCATCTTCGTCGCGGCGGCAGCCATCGCCAGTGAAATACTTGCCCTTGTAGGTCGAGAAATAGGTCTGCACGAAGCGGTCGTGGTCGCCATAAACACTGCGCGCCTGCCCAGGCCAACTATGAGTGATGCACAGGTTTCCCTCGGCGGCACCTTCAAGAACCGCGCCTTCATTGTCGACCAATTGCGGACGGATACCGAACATCGGCAGCCCTGCGCTCCCCGGCTTCATGTCATGCGCACCGGGCAGCGTTGTAATCATGCAGCCGCCGGTCTCGGTTTGCCACCAGGTGTCGATGATCGGACATCGCTGCTCGCCCACCACATCGAAATACCAGCGCCACGCCTCGGGATTGATCGGCTCGCCGACACTGCCCAGCAATCGCAGCGAGGAACGGTCGCGGCTGGTCACGAACTCATCGCCTTCGCGCATCAACGCACGGATCGCGGTGGGGGCAGTGTAGAGAATGTTGACCTTGTGCTTTTCGACCACGTCCCAGAAACGCCCGAAATCGGGATAGTTGGGCACGCCTTCGAAGACGAGGCTGGTCGCCCCGTTCATCAGCGGACCGTAGACGATGTAAGAGTGACCGGTGACCCAGCCAATGTCGGCGGTGCACCAATAGACCTCGCCTTCGCTGTAATCGAAGATGTAGTGGAAGGTCGTCGCGGTCCAGACCCCGTATCCACCGGTCGTGTGCAGCACGCCCTTGGGCTTGCCCGTGGAACCGGAGGTGTAAAGGATGAAGAGCGGGTCCTCGGCCTTCATCGGTTCGCACGGGCACTCGTCGTCGGTTTTCACATCGTGAAACCAGTGATCGCGGCCCTCAACCATCGGCACATCGAGACCAGTATGCTTGACCACGAGCACGCCATCGACACTGACGCCGTCATGCGCCAGTGCGCCGTCGACATTGGCCTTGAGCGGCACGCTCTTGGTGCCACGCTTGCCCTCGTCGGCAGTGATGACGAAGCGGCTTTCGCAATCGGTGATCCTTCCGGCCAGCGCCTCCGGCGAGAACCCGCCGAAAACCACTGAATGGATTGCGCCCAGCCTGGCGCACGCAAGCATCGCCGTCACACCCTCCACGATGTTGGGCATGTAGATGGTCACCCGCTCGCCCTTTGTGACGCCGATGGCCTTGAGCGCATTGGCCATCTCGACGACCTCTGCGTGGAGCTGTCGATAGGTCAGGGTTCGCGTTTCGTCAGTGGGATCGTCGGGTTCGAAGATGATCGCGGGCTGGTTGCCCCGCGAGTCGAGATGACGGTCGACTGCATTGTGGCACAGGTTGAGCGAGCCATCGGCAAACCACTTGATCTCGACCGGGTCGAACGACCACTCACCGCCTTCTTTCGGGTCGGTGTACCAATCGAGCCGTTCAGCCTGTTCAAGCCAAAAGCTGTCCGGGTCCGCCAGCGAGCGCTCGTACATCGCGGCATACTGCACTCCGGTGCAATGGCTGGTGCGATCGTGTTGCGGGCGTTTGACGAAGCCATTCATCTGCGTTCTCCTCTTCGCCCCCGATCTAGGGCCGGGGCGGGCCTATTGTCCATGGTTTCGCAGGTCTTCCGGCGTGTCGATGTCGATCAGCCATTCGGGCGGGCATTCGACTATTTGTCCGGAGGCGAGAAGATCGCGCGCGCCCCGATCGCCCTCAAGTCCGGACAATGCGGTGAAATGCTCGCTCCCAAAAATAGCAGGCGGCATGCGCACATCCTCGCAGACCGACACAAGCACTTCGCCCGGACGCCCGGAAAGGTCGACGAGCGCGCCAAAGTGGGCGGCGCGAACGAACGGCATATCTGCCAGCGCCACCAGCAGGGCGTCACAGCCTGCCTCCGCGGCCAGCCGGGCGCCCAGCCTGACCGAGCTTGCCTGACCGAGGCTGGCTTGCGGATTGACGATGACCTCTAGCCCGGCATCCTCCCAAGCCGACACGCAAGGGTGATCCCTGCGCGAAGCGATGGCCCAAGCCTTGCGAAACCGCTCAACCGGTAGATTTGCGGCAGCATGTTCACCCAGAAGCCGTCCCCTGAACGGCTGCGCCAGCTTGTCTCTCGATCCAAACCGACGCGAAGAACCCGCTGCCAGTAATGCGACGCCGATATGCCAGGGGTCAGCCAATCGCCGCCTCGAATTCTGTGGTTTGATAGGCGCGGATTACTTCCGCCAAAGTCGAAAGCGCCAGCGTCTGCGGATCGCGCGAGGAGTGGATCAGGCCAATGGGCGCGTGGATCGTGGCAATCGCCTCCTTACTCACTCCGCGCGCGCCGAGCGCCTCACTGCGAAAAGCGTGGGCGCGTCGCCCGCCCATGGCTCCGATATAGAAATGTGGCAGTCCGAGCGCGCGCTCCAACAGCGCGATTTCCCAATCATGATCGTGAAACAAGAAGACATTCGCAGTCCATGGATCACCGTCCAGCATGTCAGCTCTGTCAGCATGACTAAGCCGGTGGACCCAGGCCCTTTCCGCTTCGAGGGCAGATATGACCCGTTCATCGGGTGTGAAAACCTTGGGCAGGCATCCAAATGCTCGCGCAAGTCGGAACAGCGCCTCGACGCCGGCCCCATGACCAATGATCTGGAGCAGCGGCGCAGGCCAGTATCCGAACGCCAAGTCGCCGCTCTGCGCGTCGAAGGCAGGGGCGTGCCATCGCGCGTGGTGAGACAATGCTCCGTCCGACCGAACCAGCGAAAAAGACTGGCGCGCGGATATCGATGCTGCACATGCACGGCCCAGTTGCGCGTCTGCTGCGACCGGCTCGAAATGCACGTCCAGCCCGCCACCGCACGGCAGCTTGATATCGAGATAGGGTGATCCCGCTCCGAAGCGGACAATCCGTGCCTTGCCTTTTGACATCGCATCCAGAGCTTCGGCGACCACAGCATTTTCGATGCAACCGCCCGATAGCGAACCGGCAAAACTGCCATCCTGCCCGACCGCCATGACCGTTCCCGGATTGCGCATCGACGATCCCTGAACTGCGCATACGAGCACCAGAACAGCCGGTTCGCCGCGTTCACCGCACGCTTCGAGAAACTGGAAAACCGTCTCGTGGTCCATCGAACAGCTAGTGGTTCAGCGAGATCAGATATGCAACAATCGCTGCGCGCTGATCGGCATCGCGAACGGTTCCGCGCTGCATTTCGGAGCCCGGAACAGTGCCCGTAGGATCGGCGAGATAGGCGTCCAGCGTCTCCGCGTCCCAAACGATTTTCGAAGCGGCAAGCGCATCGGTATAGGGAAAGCCCGGATGGCTGCCGGCGACCCGTCCGACTGTTCCATAAAGATTCGGCCCCGCCTGAGACCGCGCACCGGGTGCAGCGGCGTGACACCCCGTGCAGCGTTGAAATGCATCTTTGCCGCGCGCAACCATCATCGGGTCTGACACAGAAACGACACTGTCATCCAACGTGGCACATGCGCCCGTGACCGAGGACGCCATGATCGCGCAGACCGCAAAAAGGCGCATGATGCTTCAGGTGAACTGCTTTGCCAGCGGCAAGGTCCGCTTTCGGTCGCCGGTCGCGGCGAAGATCGCATTGGCGAGAGCCGGAGCGACAGGCGGCAGGCCGGGCTCGCCCGCGCCGCCAATCGGCACGTCGCCGCTGTTGATGATCGCAACTTCGATCTCGGGCATCTCGTCCATGCGCAGCATCCGGTAATCATGGAAGTTGCTCTGCACGATTGCCCCGTCTTCAAGGTCGAGTTCGCCATAAAGAGCGGCAGTCAGGCCGAAGACGATGCCCCCTTCGATCTGGTTGCGGAAGCCATCGGGGCTCATCACGTAGCCCGCATCGCAGACCGCCCATACGTTGACCAGTTCGGGCTTTCCGCTGCTCATGTCGACTTCGACCACCTCGCCGACGATGGTGCCGAAACTCTCGACAATCGCCACGCCCTTCGCGGTGCCTTCCGTCCGAGTGCCGCGCCAGTCGCTGATCTCGGCGAGCTTTTCCAGCACCGCCTTGTGACGCGGCGCCTCCGACAATAGCGCGAGGCGGAAGTCGAGCGGGTCGGCACCAGCAGCATGGGCAGCCTCATCGATGAAGCTCTCGATGAAAAAGCCTTGCTTCGAATGGTCGACCGAGCGCCACGCCTGAAACGGCAAATGGAGTTCGGCCTCAGCCACGCGAATGCTGGTGTTGGGAATGTCGTACATCGCCGGGACGCATGCCTCAGGCGGGTCGTGGCGCTGGGTGAATAAACTGTCGAAGGCAACCAGTCTGCCGCCATCGTCGATCCCGGCACGCATCCGACACGTATCGGCATCGCGGTAGAGCGCCTTTTGCGTGTCCTCTTCGCGGCTCCAGATCATCTTTACCGGATAGCCCGTCGCCTTCGCCACGCGCGCAGCCATTGCGACATATTCCGCGCCCAGCCGCCGTCCAAACGCACCGCCGAGATAGGGGTGGTGGATGGTGATGTCGTCCGCGCCCATGCCGAGCGCCTTTGCAACTTCACTGCGCGCAGCCAGTGGTACTTGCGTGCTGGTCCAGATATCACACTTGCCGCCTTCGACATGCGCGGTGCAGTTCATCGGTTCCATCGGCGCGTGGGCGAGATAAGGCACCCGGTATTCAGCGTCGATACGGGTTGCAGCATTGCCGAGCGCGGCCTGCGCATCGCCGCGGGCCGCCGCTTCCTCGCCGCCGGTCTCGCCCGCTTCGTCGAGCGCTTTGGCGAATACCTGGTATTGATCGTCCATCGTCCTGATCGGACTCGCAGGCTTGCTCCATTCGATCGAGATGGCATTCGCCGCTTGCTGCGCGTGCCAGTAACTTTCCGCGACTACTGCCACGTGATCGCCCATGTTCAGAATCTGAAGCACGCCCGGCATTTGTTTTGCCGTGCCGACGTCCATCCGAACCACTTCCGTCCCCGGCACGGGCGGACGCACAACGGCGGCGTATGACAGGTCGAGGCCCTCTGGAACGGCGTCGATACCGAATTGTGCGGTGCCATCGACCTTCGCCGGGATATCGGTGCGCGCCTTGCTCTTGCCCATGAGGCGGTACTGCTTCGCCTTCTTGAGCACCGGGGTCGCGTCCATCGGCTGCTCGGCGGCAGCGCTGGCGAATTGCGCATAGGTCGCCGATTTGCCGCTCGCTTCGTGAAACAGCATGGAGTCGCGCGTGACGATTTCGCTTGAGGGCACGCCCCATGCATCCGCCGCCGCGCCCACCAGCATCTTGCGCGCCGCTGCCCCTGCAATGCGCATCGAATATTGCCCGGTCGACCGGATTGAGGACGAGCCTCCAGTGATCATCAGGTCCATCGACCGGCCAAGCTGGGTAAAAAGGCCGTCCCACGTCGGCTCGATCCAGTTGGCGGCATTGAGGGTGAAGGGTGCAGCAAACATGCGCGCGGTGTCGCTGACGATATAGCTGCCGTCGGTCGGCGCCTGCATGACTTTCACAAGATCCCAGTCGGCGTCGAGCTCGTCGGCGAGCATTTGCGCCAGTACCGAGTGCGCGCCCTGCCCCATCTCGCAATGCGGCACGATCGCCGTGACGACATTGTCGGCGTCGATCTTGACCCAGCTGTTGACCAGCTGCTCACCCTCGCCCGCCGCAACCTTCGGCGCGAGCTTGTCGATCGGGTTTCCGGGACGCACGCCGATACCGATCAACAGGCCTCCGCCCGCAAGCACGCCTGCTCCGATGAATCCGCGGCGGCTCCATTTGGCAAGTTTGCTGCGTTCTTTTTTTCCGGATTTTTCAGGAGTCATGTCGTTCATCTCATGCCTCCTCGTTACGCGGCTGGGCGGAACCGGCAGCGACCTTGATCGCTTGCCGAATGCGCTTGTAGGTGCCGCAGCGGCAAATATTGCCGCTCATCGCCGCGTCGATGTCGTCGTCGCTGGGGTCTGGATTGTCGCGCAGCAGCGCGGTCGCGCTCATGATCTGACCCGACTGGCAATATCCGCATTGCGGAACCTGCTCGCTGATCCATGCCTCTTGCACTGCCGTAAGCTCATCATTGGGCCCGGCGATCCCTTCGATCGTGGTGACCTCGCGCCCCTCGGCCATGCTGACCGGGGTCGAACATGATCGCACCGGCTGCCCGTCCAGATGCACTGTACACGCTCCGCACTGAGCGATGCCGCAACCGAACTTGGTCCCCGCCAGCCCCGCCTTTTCGCGCACGACCCACAGGATCGGCATTGCGGGATCAGCGTCGATCGACACCGGCTCCCCATTAAGGATGAAACTCGCCATGTTTGATTGCCCCCGGACTTCTTTGAAAACCCGCTTTTGAGTTGCTATCGGCAATCTATCGGAATTCGGTATTGAAGGGAAGTGAGTGGCCATGGGCACGATAGGTTTCGAAGACTTCATGGCGGTCGATATCCGTGCCGGGACGGTAATCGAGACGGAAACCTTTCCCGAAGCACGCAAGCCCGCGATCAAACTGTGGGTGGATTTCGGCGACGAGATAGGGGTGAAGAAAAGCTCCGCGCAGATCACCGACCATTATGCACCTGAGGGGCTGGTCGGGCGGCAGGTGACGGCCGTGGTCAACTTCCCCCCGCGCCAAATCGGGCCGTTCATGTCCGAAGTTCTGGTGCTAGGCTTTCCCGATGCAAACGGCGCAATCGTACTCGCCTCACCAGACCAAGTCGTGCCCAACGGCTCGCGTATGGCCTAGGCGAGATCGCCCAAGGCTTCTTTCAGCGAATCGAGCCACGGCTCGAACGGCTTCCAAGCATCCTGGCCTTTGCGGTTGATCGGCTGGCGCACCTGCTCGCTCGACGCGGTCCGCACAGCGCGGTCTGTCTTGTGGAACGCCAGGCACTGCTGCTCGAACGGCACTTCGAGATAGTCGAGCATTCGCCGTGTCTGCCCTTCGAGATCGTCCAGCACGTCCTCATGCTGCACACGCAGGACCTTGCCGGGCAAAACCTCGTCCCAATGCGCCATCAACTCGACGTAGTCGGCGTAGTACTGCCCCACTTCGGTCAGGCCATAGGTGAATTCCTGCCCCTCGGCGAAGAGCTGCTTGAAGCCTGAAAAGCAGCAATCCATCGGCGCGCGGCGCGCATCGATTATCTTTGCGTTCGGCAAAATCAGATGGATGAGGCCGATATGCCGGAAATTGTTAGGCATCTTGTCGATAAAGAACGGGGCGCCCTGACGGTGAATTCGGGTGTTTTCGATGAACTCCTCGCCGAACTTTTCCAGTTGCTCGCCGGTCAGGTCGTGGAGGATTTCCGGGTAGCGCGATTTCCCGGCCACTCGACCGCGAAGACGGTGCGCGAGCGCGAGGATGTTCGGCAATTCCAGCGTCCCGTCGATCTGGGAATGGCTGGCCAGGATCTGCTCCAACAGCGTCGATCCTGCGCGCGGAAGGCCCAGAATGAAGATCGGGTCGGGCGCCTGATGCCCAGCGCCTTCGTGCTTTTCGAACAAGCCGGGCGTGCAGTGATCGCGTTGTCTTGCCAGTTCTTCGGACATCTTGTCCGCACTGTACCGGGTCTGCGCGCGCTTTAGGTCATTGCCCTGTTTATAGTGAGCGAAGCTCTCCTCGTACTCACCCGCATCTTCCAGCGCCTTGCCCAGCGCGAAGTTGACGTGGACCCTGTCCATGAAAGCCAGATCGCTGCGCTGCGTCAGCGCACGCATGGCATCGACCTCCTTCTTGTCGAAACGGTAGGTCTTGAGGTTGGCCAGCGAATAGAATGCATCGCCGTGATCGGGCTTTGTAGCAATTGCCGCGCGGTAGCTGGCGACCGCGTTCTCGCTGTCACCCTTGGTCTTGAGCGCGTGGCCCCGGCTGGTCAGGCTCGACGGATCACCGGGCAGCTTTTCCAGCACTTGGTCGAACAAGTCGAGGCCACGGTCATACTCGCCCATCTGGATAGCCTCGATCGCGAGACGCGACTGGAACATCGGGTTTTCAGGGTCGCGCGCGTGAAGCGCTTCTGCCTCTTCCATGGCCTTGGCAAAGTTCTGGCGGCGGCGAAGCGCGTCGATATAGTCGATGCGCAACTGCACATCGTCGGGTTTGAATACAACGGCGCTTTCCAGCAGAAACTCCGCTTCATCGAGCACGCCGAATTCGATACCGATCTTCGCCAGAAGTCGCATCCCCTCGACGTCACGCGGATGCTGGCGCAGGAAGTGCCGACAGATTTCCTCGGCACGGAGCAGTCGGCCTTCTGCAAGGTGGTGCGTGACCGCGACCAGTTCGCGTGGCAAGTTCTGTAACCGCTGTTGCTGGGAGGCGGCCATCTGCGCGTCGGCCGGGCGGCCCATCTCGGCGAATAATCGCGCTTGCTCTCGCCAGCTTGCCTCAAGCGCCGGGTTGAAGCGGGTCGCCTTGACATAGGCATCGAGCGCTGCGGGCTTGTCCCCCATTGCAACAGCGAGATGCCCTTGCTCCTGCCAGCCTCGCCCATATTCGGGCATCGCCGTGTGAAGTTGCGCGAGGTGGTCCTTCGCCTCGTAAAAACGCTTTAGATATCGCGAAGCAACCGCTGCGATATAGAGCGCGTCGCTGTCACCCGCATCCTCGGCCAACACCGCGCGCGCATTTCGCAGCCCGGCCTCGAATTCCCCGGATTGCAGCGCAGCCTGAGCCTGCTTCAGTCGATCTTCGCGCGTTTCCATCAGTCCGCCTTAGACAGCAAAACGGCGGGAGTGAACCGTGCCACTCCCGCCGCCTTACATTTGCACTGTTATCGGATCAGTAGGAGTAACCGACCCGCATTCCGACGGTCAGCGGACGGTTGGTCACGATCCGCGCGCGGTCGTTGACGAAGTTGCCCGAAATCTGCGCACGCTCGTCGAACAGATTGTCGGCATAGACTTCGAAATTCCAGGAATCGCGTTCCAGACCCATTGCGAGATTGACGGTCGTGTAGCTGTCGAGCTTGAGCTTGTTGATCTCGATGATGTCGGTGAACTTTGACGCAGAGTGAGTGACCTGCGGCTGGATGTAAGCGCCCAGCGTGCTGCTCAGGTCGAACTCGTAGCGCACCCGAAGGTTGCCTTGGAACGAGGGAGCAAACGCCAGCTCCTCGCCTTCGACCACGTCGTTGGTCGGGATCAGCACGTCGGTGATCTCGGTGTCGAGGATCGAGATCGCACCCGCGATCGTCAGTCCGGGCACCGAGTAAGGCGCGAGCGTGAAGTCCGCTTCGACCCCGTAGATCTCTGCATCCGCAGCATTCGCCGAGAAGAACAGGTTAGTGATCGACGGGTCGAAAATCGTCGTCTGAAGGTTCGAGATATCGACGTAGAAGGCACTGCCGTTCAGGCGAAGCTGACCATCGATCAGGTCAAGTTTCCACCCGAATTCGTAGTTCTGCACTTCGTCGGTCTGAAGCTCGAACGGAACGGTAAAGCCCGATCCGTTGGTGGCGCCGCCCGGACGGTTGAGCAGACCCGGACGGAAGCCTTCCGAGTAGGTCAGGTAGAACAGCGTATCGGGCGTCGGGGTCAATGTGACCGTGCCCTTCAAGATCACGCCATCCGTATTCGCGGTATCCGGCGCACGAACCGAGTTGAAGACACGTTCCGCTTGTGCCGGCGAAAGGCCCGCAGCGATGATGTCGTCGATGGTGTCGCTCTCATCGAAGTTCTGGCGTAGCGCTTCCGAACAGGAGAGGTTGAAGAAGAAGTTTCCATCGCCGTCATAAAGATCGGAGATGTTGGTACCGAAAGCGTCTTCGTCGACACCACTGGTGTTACAGAACGTTGCGTTGGCGCCGCCTTCGAGGTCGACTTCGATGTCATAATAACGAGCACCGAGGGTCACAGTCAGGAGGTCGGGTACGATGTCGACCGCCGCTTCACCAAACAGACCGAACTGCTCGTCCGTGCGACGGATGTCGTTGCGGAAGATGGTCGAGGCTGGGAAGGGTCCAGCGTCGGAATTGTAGACACCGGGGAACGGGAAATTGGGCGCGAACCCGCCGAAAGGCGCGGCATCGATGTTGCCCGGATAACCGAAGTCGTTGCGCTCCTTCAGCTCAAGGTCCGAATAGAACCCGCCGACAGTGGCGCGTACCGGCCAGGTGTCGGGCGTCGAGAATCGCAGCTCCTGCGTGAAGACTTCGGTTTCGCTATCCGAGGTCACGAACAGGTTCGGTTCCTGACAAGTGCCGAACGGATCGCCGACATTCGGGGCCGCATTGAACGCGGGATAGGAAACCGATCCGTCGCAGATGTAATACGGCAGATACTGACCGACGAAGAGATAGTCGGTGTAGTCGATCAGCTGCGAGCTTTCGCGGTTGGTATACGCTCCGGTATAAACCATATCGAGCATCGCTATACGGCCTTCGACGGTCCAGCTGGTGTTGGAGAAATCGTCTTCCAGACGATCATTTTCGAAACGCTGAATCTCAAGGTCGTCGAGGCCACCGAGCTCGGGGTCGGCGAAGAAGACACCGTCGGTCTCAAGACTTTGCCGAGTGTGAGCGACGGTAACGGTCCAATCCGGCGTCACCTCCCACAGCGCGGTCGCGCGGAAACCGGCATATTGCGTGTCATTGAAATTGTCTTCCACGAGGCTGGCATTGTTGGCTTCGAGGAAAGTGACATCGTCGTTCTCGGCCGGGTTCTCATTGATACCCGGGGTAGTCGGATCGTCGACCTGGAAACCTTCACGAGCGCCGCTCACCGGAACGCCATTGGCGCGTACGGTTCCAGCGGGACGGAAGCGAGCACTTTCACGCAGGTCGCGAGTGCCCTGAATGTTGTCGATATATCCGCCCTGGTCATCAAGATAGACGACGCCGCGCAGCGCCAGGGTATTCGTGACGGGCACGTTGACCATGGCTTCGGCGTTGTAGCTCGTCTCACCACTCTTGGTGAATTCGACGCCGGCGGAGAAGCTAGCGTCGAAACCCGAAAGGTCAGGCTTGTTCGTAATCAGGCGCACGACACCCGCCTGCGAGCTCGCCCCGAACAGCGTGCCCTGCGGACCGGAGAGAACTTCGATCCGCTCAAGGTCGGCAGCGTAAACATCGAGGTTGCGACCCGGCTGTGCGAGCGGCTGTTCATCGAGGTAGAACGCGACGTTGGGGGCGAGACCGGCAACGCCCGCCGTGGTCAGGTTAGGCGTAGTCGAGGCGAGGCCACGAATGTAGATCGTGTTCTGGCCCGGGCCGGTGCCGCCGGCGGTCACGGTCGGGATCTGCGCCAGATAATCTTCGAAAGTGTCGATGTTCAGCTCTTCGAGCTGCTCGGCGCCGATAGCCGAGACCGAAACGGGCACGTCCTGCAGGTCTTCGCTGCGACGCTGTGCGGTCACCACGATGGTCTGCACCCCGCCCTGCCGCTGCGCAGCGGGAGCCGGAGCAGGTGCGGGCTGGGTCGTGGTCTGATTGTTAGTTTGCGCCGAAGCGGGCGCAGCGATTGCAATGGCAAGTGCGCCGATCGACGCACCAGCAATAGTCTTTTTCATTTGAAACACCTCGTAAGAGCTTGAAGCGGATCGCGGTGCGGGATTGACCGCGCGTTACCTCAGTAAATGCAGCGGGAATTGGGCATTCCCACACACTTGACCGGCCGGTTATCAAGCTGAACGAGCGCTGGCCACCGGTTGCCGCGCCTTTTTCTAAAGCTTTCGAAGTCTGTTGCGTAAATACAACATTGATCAGTTTCGTAGCAACAACTTGATGGTTTGCGGCGCTTCCCGATTATTTTTCAAATATAGATCACATGTTATTTGATTGTCCTGCTACGATCAGCAGGGTTTCTCAAATCGTGCAAAGCACACATCTTTTTTTACTTAAACGCGTGAAGTGGTGCCCGCAAACTAAAGGCGCGGAGTTACTTCACCGTCCCACTCTTCGCACCCCTGGGCGGTCGTCGGTACGCCGTGGCGCTTGCGGATGAGGTCATAGGTCACGGCCTTGATGATGCTCACTACCATTGCCGCCACAACCAGCGAGAACGGCAGCGCCCCGATGATCATGGTTATACGGATCGCCTCGGTCCCGCCCAGGATGAGCATCGAACCCACCACGAATGCCAGCGCAACACCCCAGAAAATGATGTGGAACCGGCGAGATCCCTCGTCGTCGCCTGCACCGTTGATGGTGTTGACGATCAGGATTGCGCTGTCCGCAGAGGTGATGAGATAGGTCATCAGCAGAACGACCACGAGGGCAGAGACGACGGAGGCAACCCAAGGATCGAGCAGGATTGCAAGCGTCGCAAACAATTGGTCCGCCATCGGTGCATCGACAATGGCTCCGCCTGCCGCGCCACTGAGTTCGAGATCGATGGCCGTGCCACCGACCAACGCCATCCAGATGAAGCACATCAGCGAGGGGACAATCGCAACGCCCAGTATATATTCGCGCAGGGTCCGCCCGCGAGAAATCCGCGCGATGAACATGCCGACAAACGGCGCAAATGCGATCCACCATGCCCAGTACATTATTGTCCAGCCCAATTGCCAATCGACCAGGGCCTGACCCATCTCGGTCCCATCATCGGGAAACAGCGAGAGCGAGAGCTGCGGCAAGTTGACCATATAGTCCCACAGTCCGACGCCGAGCAGTTGCAGGCCGAACAGACCCGACCCCACAACCGCGAACAAGGCGAGCAGGCCGAAGGAAAGCCCCATATTGATGTTGGACAGCCACTTGATCCCGCGCCCGACGCCCGAAAGCGCGCTAATCGTCGATGCGCCGACCAGCACCACCAGAGCGGCGACAATGGCCGCGCTCGAAGGGGTTAGACCGGTGCCGTCCTCAGCTTCGACCATAAGCCAGTCGCCAAATCCGATGCGATAGAGACCGGCAACGAATTGCTCGACCCCGAAGGCGAGCGTGTAAGCGACACCCAGAATGGTGGCGACCACCGCGACGACATCGATGACGTGACCGGGAAACCCGGACAGCTTGTCACCCAGTAACGGCGCGAGGCTTGACCGAATGGTGAGCGGCAGGTTGCGCCGATGCGCGACATAGCCAATGCCCAGCCCGACCAGAGCATAGGAACACCACGCACCGAAACCCCAATGGAGGAAGGTGTAGATATAAGCGGGTCGGACCGCCTCGGCGCTTCTGGCCTCCACGGTACCGCGAATAATGTCAGGGCTGTTGGAGAAATGCGCCAGCGGCTCGCCGGTCGAAAATGTCAGCATCCCGATCCCGATCCCCGCTCCGAACAGCATCGAGAACCACGAAAGCCTCGAAAATTCTGGCTTTTCGTCTGCAGCGCCGAGCCGCAGGCTCCCGGTTTGCGGGATCAGGGCAAGTACGAAGCACGATATGATGAGCGCGGCGACGAGATAGACGTACCAACCGCTGAAGCCGGAGATGATGGTCGAATTGGCAACCTCGAGCGTTTCCATCGCGGCAACAGGGAAAAAGATCGCCCACAAGATGATGAGCGAAACGATGATCTTGCCGGGGATCGCTACTTCGCGGCTGAACCCATCGTAGAAGCCCTTGTCGTGCGTGTTGATCGGCAGTTCGACGACCGGCGGATCGATAGGGTAGTCTTTGGCCGGTGGTACGTCAGCGGTTTCGCTGCTCATGGATTTCCTGTCTTGGCCCGGCTGCGATGCAACTCGGAAGGCCTGCTAGGTTCCGGCGCGCGATATGGCCGGATGCCCAAT
This sequence comes from uncultured Erythrobacter sp., assembly GCA_947494705.1. Classification (GTDB taxonomy): domain Bacteria; phylum Pseudomonadota; class Alphaproteobacteria; order Sphingomonadales; family Sphingomonadaceae; genus Erythrobacter. The sequence goes on along the minus strand of CANLVN010000003.1, from coordinate 48,371 downwards.
CATGCGCAGCGGCAAAGATTAACCCGGATACGAGCCAATTGCCGAAAAACTGCGCGGCGCTCAATTGCGGGCATCTCTAGGCGGCACACACGCTTTTGCAACCCCGTTGCCGGTGCCGAAAGCCTAAAACTCTTGCGCAACAGAGGCTTTGAGAGGATAGAGACATAAATCAAAAAACAAATCTGGTCGCGTTGTTTCCAATGGGGGGAGTAGACAATGCCCGTATCCGATCACGTCAATCTCGAACAGTTCATGGAAGGCGTGAAGAAGCGCAATCCAGGACAGACCGAATTCATCCAGGCCGTGCACGAAGTGTCGCAGGACATTTTCGGCTTTATCGAGGACAAGGTCCAGTATCACGAGGCGCAGATCCTGCGTCGTATTGCCGAACCGGACCGGATCGTCTCTTTCCGTGTTTGCTGGGAAGACGACAATCACAACATCCGTGTGCAGCGTGGCTGGCGTGTCCAGAACAACAACGCGATCGGCCCCTACAAGGGCGGCATCCGCTTTCACCCCAGCGTGAACGAGAGCGTTCTGAAGTTCCTCGCTTTCGAGCAGACCTTCAAGAATTCGCTCACAGGCCTGCCCATGGGCGGCGGCAAAGGCGGCGCGAACTTCAACCCCAAGGGTAAGTCTGACGCCGAAGTGATGCGGTTCTGCCAGAGCTTCATGACCGAGCTTTATCGCCATATCGGTCCCGAAACGGACGTGCCGGCCGGCGACATCGGAGTGGGCGGTCGCGAAATCGGCTATATGTTCGGCCAATACAAGCGGATCACCAACCGCTGGGAAGGCGTGCTGACAGGCAAGGCGATCGAATATGGCGGGTCGCAGATGCGCCCCGAAGCGACCGGTTACGGCGCCGTTTATTTCCTGCAGAACATGCTCAAGCACCAGGGGATGGACGTCGAGGGCCACACTGCGGTCATTTCGGGATCAGGCAACGTCGCCACCCATGCGGCCGAGAAAATCACGCAGATGGGCGGCAAGGTCCTGACGCTGTCCGATTCCGGCGGCTTCATCCATGATCCCGACGGAATCGATCAGGAAAAGATCGACTGGATCAAGCATCTCAAGAACGTGAAGCGCGGCCGCATCAGCGAGTATGTCGATGAGTTCAAGGGTGCGGAATACCATGATGGCAAGCGCCCCTGGGGTATCGCCGCCGATCTCGCCCTGCCCTGCGCAACACAGAATGAACTCAACGAAGACGAAGCCAAGACACTCGTTTCCAATGGCGTGAAGGGTGTTTCAGAGGGCGCGAACATGCCCACCACGCTCGAAGGGGTGAAAGTCTTCCATGATGCCGAAATCCTGTATGGTCCCGGCAAGGCGGCCAATGCAGGAGGCGTTGCGGTTTCGGGTCTCGAAATGAGCCAGAACTCCGAACGCATCAGTTGGAATCAGGAGCGGCTTGGCGACATGCTCACCGAACTGATGGAAGGCATTCACGAGAAGTGCACCGAATATGGCTCCACCAAGGGCGGCTATGTCGACTATGTGAAGGGCGCAAATATCGCGGGCTTCAAGAAAGTGGCCGACGCGATGCTGGCTTTTGGCGTCGTCTGAACGAACAACCTGCATTAACGGAAAAGGGCGCCCTTCCCGGCGCCCTTTTTCCTTTACAGGCCCAACTGCTCCGCCTGACGCCGTAATTCGGCTTCGTTGCCTGGATTGGCGGCGATCGCCTTGGCCAGAGCCTCACGCGCGCGGCCGGTTTCGCCCAGCGTCATGCGACTGCGCATCAACATCACCCAGCCATCGAGATTGTCCGGTTCGCTTTCCAGCCGCGCCTCGAGACTGGAAACCATCCCCGCGACCATATCCTGTTGCTCGCCTGGCGTCATGCGGCTCGCATCTGCGACTTGCGCAGCAGTTGGCCCGCGCAGATTGGACGACGCAGCCCCCGGTCCCATAGCGCCAGCCGCTTCTCCCGAACCCGGAATCGCGACCTGAGGCGCGCGCGCCTGCATGACAGTGGCCAGCCTATCCTCGACATCGATATCGTTGATCGCCCCGACTTGCTGGACCGTGCGCACCAGATCGCCTTCCCAAGGGGCACCCGGCGGCGTGTCGGCCAACAGCGCGAGCCACGAAGCAATCGCGGCCTCATGGTCACCTTCGATATCCTGCTTCACCGCCAGGAAATAGCGCGCTCTGGGATCCTGCGGATCGAGTTCCAGCGCCCGTTCGAAAGCTTCCAGCGCACCCGCTGGCAAGGGATCGCGCTCACTGGCATAGACGCGGGCCTCGCCCAGCGCCGACCACAGGACCGCTTCATCGGGATCGAATTCGACCGCGCGTTCATAAGCTCCGGCGGCTTCGGCAAAATCACCTTGATTATAATAGGCGAAGGCGAGCTCGCTCCATGCGCCCGCATCGCCATCGGAATTTTCCGCCGCGACCCGCAGGTCCTCGATCGAAGGCGCATCGTCTTGCGCAATCTCGGTGGCATCATCCCCACCTGCGCCGCCATAGACGTTGTACCCGATCGACCCCGCCGCCAGAAGCGCAGCCGCACCGAGCAAAAACCAACCTGCGCGTGAACTTCCCGCGCCCCCCGTTGAGCGTTCATCGCTCTGATTTGTATCCGATCCCATGACAATTGGCCCTAGCAAGCAGTGCAGAAAACGGCAATTCACTCTGGCATTGAAGAACACATTGAGTATGGTGCGCTAATTGGGAAAATCTATCCGAAGGGGGGGATAGATTGTGGATTTGTATAAAGTCGCCATTATCGGTTCCGGTCCTGCCGGATTGAGTGCTGCGGGACGCGCGGCCGCTCTTGGTATGAGCCACGTCTTGCTCGAAAAGACCGACCACCTCTCCGACACGATTTTCAAGTACCAGAAGGGCAAGCACGTCATGGCGACGCCCTCCAATCTGGTGCTGCGCAGCGATCTCGATTTCGATGCAGGCAAGCGCGAGACGATCCTTGGCATTTGGGACGAGCAATCGGCCGGTCAGACTCTCAATGTCAAACTCAACGCTGAAGTAACCAAGGTCGAAGGGACCAAGGGCGATTTCACAATCCACCTGAAAGGCGGCGAGACCGTCAGGGCCGAGGCGATCGTCCTGTCGATCGGGACTCAGGGCAATCCCAACATGCTGCGCTGTCCGGGCTCGGAACATCCGATGATCCAGTACCAGTTGGACGATCCGGGGGAATATTTCGACGAACACATCACCGTGGTCGGCTCCGGCGATGCTGGCATCGAGAACGCGCTGGGCCTGGCCGCCGACGATGCTCAGCGCAATATCGTTACCATCCTAAACCGCCGCGACAGCTTTGCGCGCGCCAAGGCTGCCAACGTGGCCCTGCTCGAAGAAGCCGAGCGCGATGGCCGGATCAGCGTGCGCCGCGAAACCTCGCCTGCCGAGGTCAAGGACGGCGAACTCGTGCTCGAAACCCGCGACGGCCAGGAAACCATCCCGTGCAACCGCATCATCGCGCGCACGGGTTCACAACCGCCGCGCGGCTTTGTCGAGGCAATGGGGATAGAGTTCACCAGCGAGGATCGCGGTGCCTTCCCCAAACTCACGCCTGCTTTCGAGACCACCCAGCCCGGCATCCACGTGATCGGAGCGCTGGCGGGCTACCCGCTGATCAAGCACTGCATGAATCAGGGTTACGACGTGATCGAATTCCTGAACGGGAACACCGATCTCAAGCCTGCCGATCAGCCCATCCTCGAAGAAAAGTTCGCGGGCCTTCCGGGCAACCATTCGGTCGAGCACTGGCTCGATGTGTTCAACAGCAACGTGCAGGTGTTCCAGGGCCTGTCGCCACTGCAATTGCGCGAGCTTATGCTCGACAGCACGGTGCATGCCTATGAACCGGGCGAAGTCATTTTTCGCCGTAACGAGCCAGGCTCCTCGCTCTTCACCATCGCCCAAGGATCGGTCGCGGTGGAGATCAATCCCAACGACCCCTCGATCACAGTTCCCATCGGCGAAGGCTCGATCTTCGGCGAAGTCGGCCTGATCTCCGGGCGTCGGCGCGGTTCGACGATCCGCGCGGCAGAGCAGGTTGTTGCCATCGAACTCGCGCGCAACGCCGCGCTCAAGCTGATTGCGACTTCGCCCGAGGCCTCCGATGCCGTGAACCGCATCGCGATCGAGCGGCAGCTCCTGCAGATGTTCGGCTCCGGCCTGACTCCGAAGGACATTGCCCCGCTTGTCGAGGCCGCCGAAGTCATCGAATTGCGCGCTGGCCAGGTTCTCATCGACGAAGGGGCCGAGGACAAGGAAGTCTACATCATCCGGCGCGGCTCGATGATCGTCGAGAAGGCGCTGGGCGACAAGCCGGTTTTCCTCTCTTACCTGCCCGCAGGTTCTTACGTCGGGGAAATGGCGGCAATCGACGGGTCGAAGCGGACCGCGACGGTCAAGGCCGCGATCAAATCCGAAGCGATCCGGCTTCCAGGCGAAGAATTTGTCGCGCTGCTCGATCGCAATCCGGCGCTGCGCGAGAAGGCTCTCAAGGAGATGGAGGGTCGTCGCAAGACAACCGCCTTCATCGAAAGCCGCAAGGATGAATTCGGCGGCGCGGTCGATCTCTATTCCGAAACTGCACAATTCCTCGTCGACGAAGGGCTCGGAGAGGCGACCGACGTCCTGCTTATCGACGAGAAGTTGTGCATCGGTTGCGACAATTGCGAGCGTGCCTGTGCCGATGCGCATGAAGGCCTGTCACGACTGGACCGCGAGGCGGGACGCACTTACGCGCACCTGCACGTTCCCACGTCGTGCCGCCATTGCGAGCACCCCCACTGCATGGCCGACTGCCCGCCGAACGCGATCAAGCGCGGGCCTGATGGCGAGGTCGTGATCGACGACACCTGCATCGGCTGTGGGAATTGTCAGCGCAACTGCCCCTATGGCGTGATCCGTATGGATCCCAAGCCACCGAAGAAGCCCTCGCTTCTGTCGTGGCTATTCTTCGGAAACGGGCCGGGACCGGGCGAGGCATCGTACAAGTGGCGCAAGCAGCATGGCGACCCTGAACAGCCCAAGCAGGCGATCAAGTGCGACATGTGCTCCGGTATCGACGGTGGTCCGGCCTGCGTACGCGCCTGCCCGACGGGAGCAGCGATCCGTGTATCGCCCGACAAGTTCCTGACCTTCACCAAGCTCACCGAGGACGTCGAATAATGGCCTCGATCCCCGGCAACCGGTACGCGCAGGACGAGAAGCGTCGCAGCGCCGACCATGTCAGCTTCCTGAAGCACAAGCGCTTTCGCTATCTCTGGGTCGCACTGATCCTCAGCCTGCTGAGTATCGTCGGCTACGCCTTCATCGATCAGGAACCGCGCCCCAATGGCGGCAGCTGGTACGGCTATACGCTGGGCACGATCGGGCTATTGCTGATCGTCTGGCTTTCGCTGCTCGGCGTACGCAAACGCAAGATTACCGAGGGGCAATGGAGCCTGAAAGCCTGGACATCGGCCCATGTCTATCTTGGCCTTGCCCTGATCGTGATCGGCACGCTTCATACCGGTTTCCAGATCGGGTGGAACGTCCACACGCTTGCCTACGTCCTGATGCTGATCGTCATCATCAGCGGTATCTATGGCGTCTACACCTACGCCACTTTGCCATCGAGCCTCTCATCCAACCGCAAGGAGATGACGCGCGCGCAAATGCTGGAGGCTCTGACGGCGCTCGACCGCCAGCTTGAAGCCGCTGCACAGCCGCTCGATCGGGAACAGTCCGACCTCGTGATCGACGCCCTTGGACAGGATGTGTTCTATGGTGGCGCGCTGGCCCGCCTTACCGGCGCCTATCCCGGCTGCAAGACGAAGCGCGCGCTCAAGCGCATCGACCCGAATGGCAGCGAAGCCGAGGCACGCGTCCATACTCTGCTCTCCAAGCGCAGCGACCAGCTCGCGCAAATCCGTCGCCACCTGCGCATTCGTGCGCTGCTCGAAGTGTGGCTCTTCATCCATATTCCGGCGACCATTGCCTTGCTCGCCGCGTTGCTCGCGCATGTCGTGAGCGTGTTCTATTACTGGTGAGGCGGGCACGATGGCATTCCTGATCCGCACCATCGATTTCACGGCCGCCGGACGCGAAATCGTGCGCGATCGCACGATCGAGCAGTCCGAACTGACCATCGGGCGCGCTGCGGAAAACGACATCCACCTGCCAGACCTCGCCGTCGAGCAGCGCCATGTTCGCCTGTTCGAAGCGGGGGACGGGATGCTGGGCGCAGAGTCGATCGGTGGTCTTGGCTTTGGCATCAATGGCCGAACCGAGAAGTCGGCGAGCATCGACCCCAGTGTCGGTGCAGAACTTGCACTTGGTTCGGCACGACTGGTCATATCGCGCGAGGCCGGGGCGCCGGTTCAGATCACGATCAAGCAGGTCGAAAAGGACGAAGGCGCCGCCGATGCGCTCGTCGGGTTCGAACTCGCCAGCGCGCTACCGTCAAAGCGCACCATGGCGTGGACCTTTGCGGCGCTCATTCTTGTCCTGTTGTTAAGCGTTCCGATTGTCACTCACCTGACCCGCGATCCGGTCGAGAACGATCCTGAAAACCTGACGAAAGGCCAGGTAGCCCTCGATTCCACGTGGTCGACCGGAGAGCTCTCTCTCGCTCACCACGAGCTCGAGGAGAACTGCGAAGCCTGCCACGTCACTCCCTTCGTCTCGGTGCAGGACGAGACTTGCCTGACCTGCCACGAGGAGTTGGGCGAGCATGCCGAGATGCCGCGCCTTGCCAACGGCATGCCGCCGCTCAGCACTGGTGACGCAATCCAGTGGAACATCGCGCAGACGCTCGGCAAGGAAGGGCCGCTGGGCTGCGTGTCGTGCCACTCCGAACACGAAGGGCCGATCAAGCTTGAGGCCTCCGATCAGCAATTCTGTGCCGATTGCCACACCGATCTCGATGCGCGACTCACCGATGTCAGTTTTGGCAATGCTGCCGATTTCGGCGACAAGCACCCGCAGTTCCGCCCGCAATTCTTCACCGCCTATTCGGCCGACAAGCCCAAGCGCATCTCTTTCTCGAACAAGCCGGTTGAGCGCAGTGGACTGATCTTCCCGCATGATGTGCATGTCGATGAGAACAGCGGCGTCGCGCGCATGGCCATCAGCCTCGATCAGTATGGCGAGCCACTCGAATGCAGCGATTGTCATTCGGAGTGGAGCGACGAGGCCTTGATCGTCAAGGTCACCGAACAGGGAGGCAAGCCCAGCGACTTTGGCGACTTCGCACCCGTCAATATGGAGGAATCGTGCGAGGCCTGCCACAGCCTGGTCTTCGACCGCGCGGGTCCCAACTTCCGCAATCTTCGCCATGGCGACGTCGACGACCTGATGGCCGACCTCGCCACCATGAACCGCGGCCCGCGCCAGCCTGTCACCGCGGTGCGGGACCGGCCCGGCCATTTCGGACGCGGTGGACGCTACAGCGTCAATTTCGGACGCCCAATGAGCGCCTATATCGCGGTCAACCGCGCGCTCGAGAAGACCGGCGTGTGCGGCGAGTGCCATATCCCGACCACCACCAACGGTCGGCGCGACCTCATCCCGGTCAACTTGCCCCACCGCTTCCTGATGAAAGGCGCGTTCAACCACGCAGCGCATGACGACGATGTCGCCGAATGCGTCGATTGCCATGCCACCGACACCTCGGACGAGGCAAGCGACCTGCTGATCCCCGACCTCGACAGCTGCCGCGACTGCCACCTCGGCGAAAGCGCGGTCGAAACCGAGGAGATCGTTCCGTCGAGTTGCGCGATGTGCCACGGCTATCACACGCCGACCGCGCCATGGCGGCCCGAAGACCACGATCTCCCCGGAAATGGCGGCAACGACACTGTTGCTGCGATCCTGAGCAGTTTACGACGATAGTATGACGGTTGGGAAGAACGGGGCCGTGCTGATCGCACAGATCACGGACACGCATGTCGGGTTCGAGCCGGAGGCTGGCGAGAACGAGTTCAACTTCGTGCGTTTCCGCAACGTGCTCGGCCACCTGATGAGCCAGAGTGTGCAACCCGACATGCTGATCCTGTCGGGCGATCTCGTCGATGGCGGGCAGGCCGATTGCTACCTGCGCATCCGCGACCTCATCTCCGATTGTCCTTTCCCGGTGCACATCCTGCCGGGCAACCACGACAGCCGCGACGAGATGCTGGCCGCCTTCCCTGAATGCCCGGTCGCGGACGGCTTCGCACAGTTTGCGATCGAGGTGGCCGATTCGGAGGGTCGCGAGCTGCGCCTGCTGTGCCTCGACACGTTTGAGCCGGGCCGCCACGGCGGCGCCTTTTGCGCGACGCGCGCAGGGTGGCTTGCGCGCGAGCTGGAGGAGCATTCCGACACGCCCACTGTCCTGTTCATGCACCATCCGCCGGTCGTTGCCGGGATCGACTGGATGGACCCGAAACCGGACGAAGGGTGGTTCAAGCGGTTCCATGACACCGTGCGCGGCCAAAGCCAGATCCTCTCGATCCAGGCCGGACACCTGCACCGTCCGCTTCACGCCACGGTCGAGGGCATCCCGCTCAGCGTCACACCTGCGGTTGCTCCTGCGGTCGCGCTCGATCTCAGGCCCATCGATGCCGAGGTCGCCGACAGCCGCCCCATCGTCGCTGCCGAGCCGCCGTTTTACAGTCTGCATCTGTGGCAGCACGGGACTTTCGTCTCGCACTTCCAGCCGGTCGGTCACTGGCAGACGCTGGCGCGGTTCGAGGACCACCTCAAGCCAATGATGCGGGGCCTGTTCGCCGAGCGCGAGTGAGCGTGCAGCATGGCGCGCTCCAACTCGATGCGTGGAACACCCAAGCCTGGTCTTTCGAAATCTTCTCGACCCCAGCCAAAGTCTCAGCTTTGTGCCGAAAACCGGCTGCTATCCCGACCGAAAGTGTGACTTTTCAGAAGGGCTTTCGCGACGCGGCGATCTGGCGGTGCGCGATACGATCCACGGTTTCAAAGAGCGGCGATCATAATATCGCGCTCATGCTTCAGTAGGAAAGAAAGTCGGCAGGATAGCCAGCAGGAAGCGCGTGACTTCCGGGACTGGCCCTAGCCTCTATTCGCCGCCGACATTCTCGCCCGCTGCATCATATTGCGCATTGCGCCGCAGCGGTCCGGCTTCGCGTCCGACCCAGCGGTTCATGTCGACCTCGTCGGTGACCTTCCACGGCACGCCGGCGCGGGTCATGAACAGCCGCTCCATCTCCTCGCGCGTGAAGGGCCGTGAGCCGAGCCGCCCGAACACCGCCATCTGCCCGCCTGTCTCATCCACCGCACGGTCGCGGTCGAGCCCCTTTGACAGCGCGATCGCCGGGCTGGAGGTCTTCGCATAGGCGATCAGTTCGGGGACCGGCGCTGGCGAGAAGCCGTAGAAATTTCGCTGGCTGTCGGGCGAGGTGAGTTGCAGCACCTTCATCCCGTTCACCCCGTCCGCGACATAGGCGAAGAGCGATGCGTTGGTCGAACCCACGATCACGTCCTCGGCGTCGTTGAGCGTCCCGCCGAGCGTCACCTTTTGGTGGATGCGGGGCGCACGCGGATTCTCCACGTCGATGATGACCAGCCCGTCCTGCTTGGCCGCGACATAGGCATAAGTGCGCGCGACATAGATGCGGCGCGCATCGGCGAGCGGCACGGTGGCCTCGGGCACCGCGACCGGCGCGCGCAGGTCGGTGACGTCGAACAGCTTCACGCCTTCGGCATCGCTGACCCACAGGTAACGGAACTGGATCGTGCTTGCCTTGGCTCCCGGCAGCTCGCGCACAGCTGCCAGTTGCGGCGAGCCCGGATCGGACAGGTCGACCACCACCAGCCCGCGATCGGCGGTTATGTAGGCAATTTCGCCCGCGAGGTGGATGTGGTTCGCGCCGTTCAGCACGCCATCCGGGTTCCACGCATCCCCGCCGTTCGCGAACTGCTTGCGCTCGAAGAAGTTGTTGCGGAATTCGCCGTCGGCCAGCGTGTTGATATCGACGAGGATCAGGCCCTCTTCGGCATCGGTGACCACCGCGTAATTGTAAATCGGCAGGAAGGCCTGCTCCTGGTTCATCTCGCGCATCGCCTCGGTGTTGCGCTGGGGCGCGATGGGCTGGTTGGTGGCGAGCGCCATGCAGGTCGCGTTGCGGCTGTCTACATGCGTGTCGTGACCCATTGGCGAGAAGGGCGCGGTGATGATCCGCTCCGATATGCCCTTGTTCGCGATCGAGGCGACATCGTAGGCGCGGAAGCCGCCCTTGCCCTCTGCCACGAACAGGTATTCGCCGCGCAGTTGCAGGCAGCCGACACGGTCGCGCGTGCCTTCGTGGACGTTCACGAATTCCTCGAACGGCTTGGTTTCGCCGGAGAAGTCTTCGTCGAAGGCCTGCCCGCGCACCCAGTCCTTCAGTTCGCGATCATTGTCCTCGACATGCATGCGCCAGTAATCGGGGTAGGAATATTTGTGCAGGTAGGAGCCCAGCACCGCCTGCGGCTCGTCGAATTCGGTGACACGCACGGCGGTGATCCCGTCTTCGAGGCCGGTCCAGGCGTGCATCCCGACGAAGTTCACGAAATTGGTCCCGAGCAGGAGCAATTGCGACATGATCGCGTTGTTGTCCTCCGCTTCGGACAGGTGGCAATCGGTGCAAGTCTTGGTCTCGGTCAGGCGCACCGTGTGCGGGAAGTGCGGCGCGAAGGCCTGTGACGAGAAGCCGATCGCACTGATCGGCGGCTGCTGCACATAGATGCGTTCGCGGTTGATGTTGGTCGAGGTCAGCACCAGCGCGCTGGACGAGCGGACCGGTGCGGTCTGGTTGCCCTTGGTCGTCTGGTGGATGCCCAGCTGGAACATCTGGTCGCGCGCGACCTGCGGGTTGTAGGTCGCGAAATTGCGCGTCTCGCCGCCTTCGTAACGGTGGCTCTTGGTCTTCCAGTTCGCCTCGATCGGCAGGTGGCACCCACCGCACGAAGTCGACCACGACAGGTGGCAGGTGAAGCAGGCCATTTCCTCGTCGCGGTGCGCGCGGTCGCCGACTTCGATGCCGGTGCCGAATTCGAATCGTCCGGTTTCCGCGCCATAGCGGCTCATCAGTTTCGAACGCGCAGCCTTGGCGTTGAAGACCGGGGTGGACGGATCGACCGAGTCCTTGACGAGGCTCATCTCCCATTCGAGGCTGGGGTCGACGAGGCTACGCTGGATCAGCACGCGGCGCCCTTCCTCGTTCTCCATCCATTCGAAGCGACGCTGGCCATCCGGATTGCGCAACAGGGCAAGGTTGTGACCCTCGGGCGGAGCCGCAGGGCCGCTGGTGCGCAGGGTCGGGTAAGCGTCGGCCGTGCCGTGGCAATCCTTGCACCCGATTTCGATGGCATTGGCAACTTCGCCGTAGATCAGGCCGTTGCCATGCGTGTCCTGTTCGAAGTGGCAGTCGACGCATTGCATGCCGACTTCGGCGTGGATGCTCATCATGTGGACCGCTTCGCCCGGATTGGCGCCGGGCTGGACGAACTTGCCCTCGCCATCCTTGCGCCAGCGCTGGCGCCAGCGTTCGTCGTGATACGCGGCCTCTTCAGGCGTGTCGCCTTCCTGTGAGGGGCGCAGGATTTCGCCCTCGGCGTCGAGCATGTTGCCGTCGCGGTCGCGTTTGAAGATCGCGCGGAAGTTCCAGCCATGGCCGTGATAATCGGCGAACTGCGTGTGCTCGAGGTCGGGGTTCAGGTCATAGACGTTGCGCAGGAAATCGAGATCGGCCCACTTGCCCTTGGGTGCAGCGCCCTCGGGATTGCGGGCGATGACTTCGCGCACTTCCTCGGCGGTGGGGTATTTCTGATCCTCGGGCCACATCGCGGGAGCGTCGCTCTCGTAATCCCACATCGTGTAGCCGAGATAGGAATTCAGGAAGATGTTGGGCTGGTGCATGTGGCAGTTCATGCACTGCGCGGTCGGGATCGAACGGGTAAAGACGTGCTGGAGCGGGTGGCCCTTTTCCTTCATCGGCTCCTTGTCATGGGAGTCTCCGGGCTGCTTGAGGCCGCCGTGGCCCGAGGCTTTTTCGCCGTAGCCGTGGTCATCTTCCATCTGGCTGTTGATCGTCGGGTCGACCGTGATCGTCTGCCCGTCGCGGCCATATTGCGCGTAGATGAGGCTGTGGCGCGGTTCGCGGTCATTGGCATAGACCACGTGGCACGATGCGCAGCCCGAATGGCGATAGTCGCCCGGCTGGTCGTTGGTGCCCATGAACCAGGTGAAGGGATCGTTCAGGCGGGTCTTGTGAATGTTGAGCGCGGGGATCGCGACGCGCAGGCCCGTGCCCGGACCGCGGTTGGACTGCTTGAGATCGGGACGACCCGGCTCTTCGAGACGCTGGATCTGCCCGGTGGGGCTGGGCAGGCCGATCTCCGGGAATTGCGAGTTGATCGTGCGCCCGCCGCGTTCGAACACGCGGAACACGTCTGCGGGCGGGATGACGTGCCAGGTCGGCAGCGGATAAAGCTGTTCGAGCACGCCTCGCGCTTTCTGCTCTTCGCTCAGGCCGCCTTCCTCACCTTCGCCGGGCGAGGAAATGACATTGGCGATGCCCGCAACCGTCGCCGGGTCGCCCGAGCGGGTGTAGGCCTCGCCGAGGATGTAGTTCTTGAAGGGCAGGATGCCGTTATTGTAGGTCGCCCCGCCCCACAGCATCGCACCGGTCGCCATGATCGAGCGCTCCGCCGCCTCGATCGACTGGATATGGCACGACCCGCATGCCTCGCGCGCAACGCGGTAGTCCGACGGGTTCACGAACTTGATGAATTCGGGCGCTTCCTTGTTGAGCAGCGCATAGGACCGCTTCGGATTGGCCGAGGAGGGGAAGTGCCAGCTGTCGGGATATTTCGGCAGGACATGCGCCTTGTCGCGTGCGGCGATGTAATCGGGATGGTCCTGCGGCAGCTCGGAATTGCCGCGCACGCTCGCATTGCCGCCATGGCAATCGGTGCAGCCGAGGCGCACGGCGGGCGTAGTGTGCATGGTCGGCGCGTCGGTCTGAAGGTGGCAGGTGTAGCACCCTTCCGACTTCGCATCCATTTGTGCCTGCGACTGGCGCGCGGGCGCGGGCGGCGCGATGACCAGCGAATAGTCCCGCTTGACCGGCTTTTCCTTGTCGGCGGCCTGCGTCTCGACCTGGAACATCGACACGCCGAGCAGCATCGCCGCGAATGCGAGCACCAGGTGTTTCGGAGAAAGGCGGCTTAGCTGTCGCATCAATAGGTCAGTGTCACGTTTGCGAGGACCGAGTAATACTCGTCCTGGTTGCCGAGATTGTCGAACAGGTCCCTGAACCCGTCACCGGATATGAGCGTGGCAGCGGACAGGCGCATCACGATGTTCTGGTTCGCCTTGGGCCTCCAGATGGCGCTTGCCGAGAGGTCGTAGCCAATCTCGCTCGGGATCGAGCCTTCGATACGCAGGTTCTCCAGCGTCGTCGTGTCCTCGAACCAGAGGTGATTGGCGTTGGCCGACAGGCGAAACTCCGGTGTCAGGTCGAAATCAGCGCCGACCCCGACCAGCCACAGGCCCGGATTGTTGAAGTTCGACTGTCCCTGCTCCTTCGAGGATCGCAGGTTGTTGAGGATACCGTTGCGACCGTTCACCGAAACCGCGCGACCGCCGCCCGCAAACGGGATCGTCTGCCTGATCCAGTACGACGTGTCCGCGCCGGCAAAGACCGGGTTTTCGAAGATCGCGTCGTAGCCGGTTTCCTTGTCGTCATACGGATCGGAGTCACCGCTCTGATATGCACCCGACAGCCGGAAACGCATCCAGTCGCGGTCATAGCTGAATTCGACGGCGGCGAATTGCGCGTTGATGTCGGCTGGCCTGCCGGTGAAGAAGTTGTTTCGATCCTCACCCAGTGCCCAATAGGCGCTGCCGGTCACATTGATCCGTCCGACGCGCCCGTCGACGTTGTAGCCGAGATAAACGACGTCGTAATCGCGTCCACGCAGATCGCCCAGCAAGGCGGGGCGCACCGGGAAGCCGTTGTCGTCGATTTCGATATCGTCGCCTTCGCGGTTGCGGTTGTAGGCGACGGTGAACTGGCTGGTCAGTGCCGGGATCAGGAAATCCTGGCGATAGACATTGGCGATGAAGACGAAATCGTCGCGCGGGCTCTGAACCACCGAGTTGAGGCCGCTATTCGTGTCCTTTTCCAGCCGCCAGAACGCGGCGAGGTTGAACTGGAAGCGGTTGTTGTCGCGATTGCCGAACAGGCGCACGCCCAGCTGTTGGTCGTTGAACAGGAAGCCGCGGAAATCGGCCTGGAACGGCTGGATACCGGCGCGAATCGAGATGAAGTCGAACCGGTCGTTATCGAACTGCGTGAAGTGGTAATCGACGAAGGCTTCCTGCACGCCGAGGAAGTGGTCGAGGCGCGTCGTCCCCTTGGATGGCTCGACGAACAACACGCGCCGCTCTGGCACGGTCACGTAGTTCACGTTGTAAGCCAGCGTCAGGCGATATTCGATGCTGGGTGGCTTGTAGGCGGTCGAGCCTTTCAAAAGGGCCGCACCGACGATGAAGGTCTGTGACAGAACGTTCGAGAAGTCATTGCCGAACACATCGAGCCGGTCCGGGTCCTCGGTCGTCTGGATGCCGACGGGGATGGGAAAGGTGCGCGGTTCGTATACTGTGTCGCTGATCGCATTGAGAACGAAGAACCAGTCGTCGCCCTTGATCGGAAGCCACGGCACCTTGTCCGGGTTGATCGGCCGATCACCCTTGTAGGTGTTCTGGTTGTAGGGATCGAGCAGGTCTTCCTCGACCACTCCCAGCCCCTCGATCAGTCGCCAGCGATCGGGGATTGGCACCTGGTCGGGAGAGAAGGCCTGCGGCGGCGGCGCGCGGATCGCGCCTTCGTTCTCCTGCTCGATCGCGTCGGGCAGTTCATCGTTGAAACCGGGGCGTTCGCGACCTTCGATGATCTGGTTGTCTAGCGGTTCGGGCTCTTCCTTGATCGTGGTGTTGAGGCCCTCACTCTCCTCGGCGCTATCCTGCACGCCCTCTTCGACCTGCGCGGGCTGAGGCGGCGCTTCGGCCTGCATTCCGGGCTGCGAAAGGACGACCAGCGGAAGGAGCGAGAACGCCATGTTCTACAGCCCCTCGCACACATTCTGCGCCGGATCGTCGAGGAAGGGCGCAAACGGGCAATTGATGTACCGCAACCGGACATTGCGTCCGTTCACGTTCACCACGATCCGGTCGGCGCGGATATCGTTCGGCGCGTTGTTGATCGTGCCCGTGCGCACTCCGGCGTTGTTGAGGCCCAGGAAGCTGATCATGTCATCCTGGTCGATGCCGTCGCCCGACACGCCAATGCCGCCGACGAGCTGGCTGCCGCGATAGACCGGGACCGAGCCGGGGAAGATCTGGATGCCATTGTCGAGCCGCGTGCCCTGACCTGCGATGGTGGGCAGCTTCGAGCAACCGCGATTGGTGTCGGTCGCGGACTGACCGAGCACGAAGGCAAGGTGTTCAGCGAGGTTTTGCAGCACGAGCGCCGATTGCAGCCCGGTCGAGAACGGGTTGAATTTCTCGATCGGCCGCGACAGCGGACCGTGGGGCGTGCCGACTTCGCCATCGGGGAAGTAGGGCCGCGACAGGTTCCCGCCCGACCGGTCGGCGAAGGCAAAGGTCCCGGTCAGCGCGCTCTGATCGCCAAGGAAGCTGCGCACGCGCCCGACAAACTCCGGCACTTCGCCTTGCGCTGCGAGCAATTCGTTCGCGGCGAACGCGCCGGAGAAGAAGTTTGCGGTGCGGGCCTTTTGCAGGCTCACGTCGGTGCCGAAAATCGGCGCATCGGGCGAACGCACGATGCCCAGAATCCGACCGCGCGTATCGACGAGGCTGATCGAGACCTGTGCCCGGCTGTCGAGCGGCCGGCGGATTTGCGCGCGTGCGCGGCTCATCACAGCGAAAGCCTCTTCGAGGATCGCAGCGGCTTCTGCGGCGGTGATCGGCTGCGCGATATCCGCACCATCGGTGCCGCCGCGCACGGGGAAACGGTTCATCCCGGCCCCGTTCGTCAGGATGAAGGCGTCGCGGTTGGAGAACTCCGCCGCAGTCGAGGGACGGATGCCCGACCCTTCGGTGCCGTAGGCGGTACCTGCCCGCAGCGTGCCATCGGTGTAACCGTTAACCGGGATCAGCATTCCCGGCAGACCTGCGAAGCTCGCCCCGGCAACATTGGCAAGGGAGTTGTAGGTCGCATCGGTGTAGCGCAGCGAGGTGCCGTCCGCAGAGATGCGATCTGCCCGGATTTCGCGCGGTGCCTCGAACCCGACAGTGCCCGCGAGCGCGATGAACTCGTCCACGTCGCTATCGACGTCGAGCACGTTGGGATCGAAAGTATAGTCCGGGTCCGCAGCCACGCCGACGCCGCCGACAATGACCCCGTTCTTGTAAAGCGGGAAGCCGCCGGGGTCCGCCGACAGGCCGAGCGGCGAGCGCTTCGGCCCAATCAGTCCATCGACAGCGCGGGCCGAAAGGTCGGAGCACGGAAGCTGGCTGAACTGCACACCGAACAGCGGGCCGCTTTCGAGGCCGACCGTCGTGGGTGCGGGCGGGAAGTGCTCCTGCACGATCTGCGAGGCGACGCGGCTGGAAAAGGCGTTGCCGCCGCTCGACAGATAGGCGCCGGTGATCGCCTTGGCGATGGCCGCTCCGGCGGCCGGAACATCGAGGCCCTGAATGTCTTCGCTATCGCCGTTGGGCGCTTCGGGAATCGCGACGAAATCGCGGCTGTCCGTCATCTTGAATACGGCCAGCACATTGCCGACCCGGTCGACAACCGCGATCGTGGCGGGCGTGCCCTGTGCGGTGGCCTGCGTGGCCGCCTGCGCAATCACGGCCTGCACATCGGCGGTCGAGAGGCTCTCGGCGGCCGGCACCGAATAGACCTGGCCAGCAGGTGGTGGTGCCGGTGGCGGCGATGGCGGCGGAGCGTTACCCGTGCCTCCGCCCGAAGGCGCGCTGCTGTCGCCTCCCCCGCATGCGGCGAGGATCAGGAGCGGCGCACCGGCCAAGGCTTTCCATGTCCCGCGCATCTCTATTGCAACCTGCGAATGGCAGTGGTCGCGCTGGCGAGCGCGGTGCGGAAATCAGCGGGGCGGTAGGCGTTAGGCTCCTCGACCGCGGAATAGGCCTTGTTGATGTTCGAGCGAATACCCGCCGCCGCACCTGCCGTGATGCGGCCGTTGGTCACGAGGCCGTTGAGCAGCGTATCGATCGCCATCACCGCCTGCACGCTGCCCGAATAGTCGGTGAAGCGGCTGCGAATGGCAGTGTCCGAAATGATCCCGATCACCTTGAATGCGTCGGCATCGATATAGGCGCGCTGGCTCAGCGCGTTGGACAGCGCCCCTGCCCGTGCGCTCAGTTCCTGAGCCGCACTGCGCGGGTTGCCCCGCCCGCCGAGCGCGGCGTGGAAGTCTCTGCTGGCGCTACGGAAGGAGTCCGCCTGTCCCGGCACCAACGCGCCCGCGACAGCCGAGAGCATGATGATGTTCTCATCGTTGAACGGCGCATTGCCGAACGGGATCGGACGCGCGGGGTTCTCCTCGAACGTCAGTCGCCGCTGGCTTGAATCCTGAATTTCCCGGTGACACGAATGGCAGTCGAAGAAGTAGTATTGCGGGAATACCCCCTCCATCGCGAACTTCGGCTGCGCGAACAGCGAGGTCGCGCGCTTGACCGCTTCGGCCTGCCCGACCGCCCAGAACCGCACCGCATCGGGACGGCGCTTGCGACGGGTGTAGTCGGCGTCGACATTGTGGTGCTGCTGAAGCGCGCTGAACAGGTCGAGCTCGAACGAAACGCGCGGATGGCCCGCTGCCATCATCGAGTGCGTGACGAACTGCCCGGTCTTGGTCGAGCCGTAATGGCAATCGAGGCAGACGTTTGCGCGGACTTGCGGATTTTCGAGTGGGGTGAGGCCGTCGGCGACATTCGAGGCATGGGTCGCGGGGCGGGCATAGTGCGTCGCGAGCCACCCTTCTGCCGCGCCGTGACAGCTTTCGCAGCCCACGCCGTCGGAAAGCTGGAAACGCGCACCACGCTGACTGGAAGGCACGAAGGTCGAGTGACAACCGAGACATTCGGGAGCCTGCGTTGCCGAGCCAAGGCCAAGGCTGCTTGCAATCTGCTGACCCCGGCGACCGGCGAGCACCGCATAGGCGCGGCTATGCGCGCCACTGGCCGAGGACGGCTCCTGCCATGTCGCGATCTCGTCCTGCCGGACCACTGCGCCGTTGCCTTCGGCACGGCCATGACAGGTGGAGCCCGCACAGCTGGCCACACCTTCGAAAGTTGCATTGCTGGAAGCGGTCGCAGCCGGGTAGATCGCCACGAGGCCGAGGACGGCGAAAAGGCGTATAATGCCAGCACGCGCGCCCGTCAGCCGCGCAAGCCATTCCCGAACCGGCCCTGAACCTATCATCTCATACCCCCCACGAGATGTTCTGACTCTCGCGCCTTTCGCGATGCTGTGCAAGCCCTTACTTGCACGTGAGGGCCCTAACCCTCAGCTCGCTTCTAGCGCCAAGCTCCCCTCTGAAGCTTGTATACTCCCGTCAAACCGAAGGCGTAGACATTGCCCCTACGCCATCCGACTCTCGTGTCCTCGAAACCCTTTCACCGATCATTCCAAGCTTGCGATCAGTATGCAACCTTCAATAGCCCGATTTCCCGCCTTTTAAGCACGTTAGAGCGCGCTGCGCCGCAAAGCGGGCAGCGTAATGCAGTATTCGCTATCGAACTGAAGCTGTGCGGAGAAAGCATCTCGAGGCCCGTTCCCAATAAACGGGCCTCGAAAGCGAGCTTTAGTCAGAGGAAAGCGCCACGTGGCGTTTCATGTGGTGGTCGACATCGCCGAACTCGGAATTGAAGATCGTCAGGCGCTTGAAATAGTGCCCGATGGCATATTCGTCGGTCATGCCGTTGCCGCCATGGATCTGGATCGATTCCTGCCCAACCTTCGTCGCCGCCTGCCCGACGCGGACCTTTGCGGCAGACACAGCCAGCTTGCGCGTGCGCTCGTCTTCGCCGAGGCGCAGGGTCGCGAGATAGGTCATCGAGACCGAGCTTTCATACTCGGTGTACATGTCGACCATGCGGTGCTGCAGCACCTGGAACTTGCCGATCGGCACGCCGAACTGCTTGCGCTGTTTCGAATATTCGAGCGTCGTTGCATTGGCGACCTTCATTGCCCCGCAGGCTTCTGCGCATTGTGCGGCGATGGCTTCATCGGTGACACGTTCGATCAGCGGCAATGCCGCTCCCTCTTCTCCGATCAGGGCGTCGGCGGGGATGCTGGCATTCTCGAAATAGACTTCCGAAGCCCGGCGACCATCGACCGTCGCGTAGTCGCGGGTGACGATCCCGTCGGTGTCCTTCGCCACGACGAAGACAGAGATGCCTTCCTTGTCGTTGCGATCGCCGCCAGTGCGCGCGGTGACGACGAGATGGCTGGCCCATGGTGCGCCGATCACAACGGCCTTGTGACCGCTCAGCACATAGCCATCGCCTTCCTTCTTCGCGGTGACCTGGATGTCGGAGAGGTCGTAGCGACCCTGCGGCTCGGCATAGGCAAACGCGTAAACGCGCTCGCCGGAAACGATGCCGCCGATATGCTCCTCCTTCTGCGCCACGGTCCCGGCATGCTTCAGGAAGCCGCCCGCGCACACCACGGTGGGTACGAAGGGTTCGACCACGAGCCCCTTGCCGAACTCCTCCATGACGACCATCGCGTCGATCGCGCCGCCACCAAAGCCGCCATCCCCTTCGGAAAACGGCATACCCAGAATGCCCAGCTCAGCCAGCTGCGCCCAGATTTCCGGGCGCCATCCGCTGTCGCTCGCGATGACTTCGCGGCGGGTTTCGGCACCATATTCCTCGCGGACCAGGCGCGCCAATCCGTCGCGCACCATGTCCTGTTCTTCAGTGAAGTTGAAGTCCACTTGCAGTTCCTCTCAGTCCTGTGAGTGCCCTTAGAGGCCCAGGATCATTTTCGTGATGATGTTGCGCTGGATTTCGTTCGATCCGCCATAGATCGACGTCTTGCGCATGTTGAAATAGGTCGCCGCCGAATGCTCGGCATATTCGGGACCGATCGGATATTCGTTCGATCCGTAATCCGCGATCGAACCGTACATCGGCGTACCATAGCTACCGACCGCCTCAAGCGTGAGCTCGGTCAGGCGCTGCTGGATTTCGGTGCCCTTGATCTTGAGGATCGAGCTTTCCGGCCCCGGCCCCTTGCCCGCCTGTTCACCGGCAAGCGTGCGCAGTTCGGTGATTTCCAGAGCGGCGAGATCAATCTCGAGCTGGCTGACCTTGCGCGCGAAATCGAAGTCTTCGATCAGCGGCTTGCCGTCCAGCTTTTCCTTCGCGGCGATATCGCGCAGCTTTTCCACGCCGCGCTTCGAGCGGGCCACGCCGGCAATGCCGCTGCGTTCATGGGCAAGCAGGAACTTGGCATAGGTCCAGCCCTTGTTCTCTTCACCCACGAGGTTCTCGACCGGCACCTTCACGTCGGTGAGCCAGGTTTCGTTGACTTCGTGCCCACCGTCGATGAGCTTGATCGGCTTCACTTCGACGCCGGGTGAATTCATGTCGATCAGCAGGAAGCTGATGCCTTCCTGCGGCTTCGCAGCATCGGGATCGGTGCGCACGAGGAAGAAGCCCCAGTCGGCATGCTGCGCCAGCGTTGTCCAGGTCTTCTGGCCGTTGACGATGTAATGATCGCCTTCGCGCACCGCCGTCGTCTTGAGGCTGGCAAGGTCGGAACCTGCGCCCGGCTCGGAGTAACCCTGCGCCCACCACACTTCGCCCGAGCGGATGCCGGGCAGGTGCTTGTTCTTCAATTCTTCGCTGCCGAAAGTGTAGATCACCGGACCCACCATCGACACGCCGAACGGGAGCGGCATGAAGGTGCCCTTGCGCGCGTTCTCTTCAGACCAGATGTAGCGCTGCGTCGCTGTCCAGCCGGTGCCGCCATATTCTTCCGGCCATGCAGGCACGGACCAGCCCTTTTTCCCGAGGATCTTGTGCCACGCTGTCATGTCTTCAGGCGACATGTCCTCGCGGCTTCCCATCCCTTCGAGATGCTCGGGATGGTTCTCTTCGATAAAAGCGCGCACTTCCTCGCGGAAGGCGATCTCTTCGGGGGTGAACTCAAGATTCATGACTGAATGCCTCTTCCGAATAAGTTGTCTTTGGCCACCCTTGTGCCATGCACACCGCCGCTCGCAAACCCCCTTCGCTTGGGTTTGAGGCAACTGGTGTTCGATTGCCAGCAAGCCGTAGCGGCGCAGGTCCTTGAAAAACTCGCTTCGGCTGGCTGCATACCGGATTAGTGCATAGCAGCCGTGGCCGAAATCGCCAGAATCGAGCCGTTTGTCTTACGAACTGGGCCGATTGGGATCGCCCGGTGGGCGCGAGGTCGGATGCGAGCTCGACAGGCCACCATCGACTGCCAGAGCCTGTCCGTTGACATAGCTGGCCTCGTCGCTGGCAAGGAACAATGCAGCCGCCGCGATCTCTTCCGGCTCGCCTCCGCGCAGCAGGGGGTTGAGTTGCCCGATCCTGTCCTCCTTTCCTGCCGCACGAGCGCCGTCATACATCGGCTTCGTCATGCCCGTCTCGGTCAGGCCCGGCAGCACCGCGTTGACCCGGACATTGGTCCCGGCAAGTTGTTGAGCCGCAGTCTGCACGAGATTGATCACCCCGGCCTTGCTCGCGGAATATTGCGCTGGCCCGGCCCCGGACCGAAGCCCTGCAACCGATGCCGTGCACACGATTGCGCCGCCGCCGCTTTCCCGGATTGCAGGTGCGGCATGTTTAACCGCCAGGAACGGCCCTATCAGGTTGACGCGCAGCACCTCCGCCCATTGGTCCGGCGTTGCATCGAAGAACCCGCCGCGAACGCCGCCCGTGATCCCCGCATTGGCGAACATGACGTGCAGGCCGCCGAACTCGCTTTTCGCTTTTTCAACGAGATCCACGATGTCGCCTTCCTCACCGGCATCACCGGTCAGCGCCCGCGCCTTGCCGCCAGCACCTTCGACCAGTTTGGCGGTTTCATGCACGTCCGGCGAGCGGTCGAACGCGACCACGGAAGCCCCCTCTCGCGCGAACAGGATTGCGCTTGCCCGGCCAATGCCCGAAGCCGCGCCGGTGACGATGGCGACCTTGCCTGAAAGACGACCGCTCATATCGTTGCCCCTCCATCGACGACCACCATCTGGCCCGTGGTCCACTTGGCCGCGGGCGAAGACAGGTACACCGCAGCACCAGCAATATCGTCGGGCTCACCAATCCGCCGCATCGGCAAACGCGCCTCGGTCGCCTCAAGCGCCTTGGGGTTCTCCCAGAGCGCCCTCGCAAAATCGGTTTTGACGAGGCCGGGCGCGATGGCGTTGACGCGGATGCCGTGCTGGCCGTTCTCGACCGCGTAGTTGCGCACCAACTGGAAGTCGGCAGCCTTCGAGACGCTGTACGCCCCGATTGTCGGCGAACCGCGCAGTCCTCCGATCGAGCTGATCACCACGATTGCCCCGTCCTTGCGTGCTCGCATATCGGGCAGCGCAAGTTGCATGAGCCAGTGGTTGGACAGGATATTGTTGTCGAGCACCTTGCGGAACTGCTCGTCCTCGATCCCGTCCATCGATCCGTAATACGGGTTCGAGGCGGCATTGCAGACGAGGATATCGACCGGGCCCAGCTGCGCCTTCGTCCGCTCGAAAAGGTCGGTCAGCTGCGCCTTGTCCGAAATGCTCGCTGCGATGGCTATGCAGCGTTGAGCGCCGCACGCCTCGTTGATTTCGGAGGCAACCTCGTCGCAGGCTTCCTGCTTGCGGCTCGATATCACGACGCTGGCGCCGTGCTCAGCCAGGTGCTGCGCGATGGCACGGCCGATCCCGCGGCTGGAACCGGTGACGATTGCAACCTTCCCGGTGAGGTCGAAGAGGGACATGCGTGTTCTCCTTGGTAAAGTATGGCGGGGATCAGGTGGTGCCCTGATCGGCTAGCATTTCGTGCAATCGGCCGAGCGCCTCGCCCTTGGGGCGCATCAGGCTTTCCTGACTGACACTGGCGACCATCTTGCCCGAGCGGTTGTAGAAATGGCCGCGGTTGAGTCCGCGTGAATTGCCCGCCCACGGGCTTTCGGTGGCATACAGGTGCCACTCGGAAAAATCCGGCGTCTCGTGAAACCAGATAGAGTGGTCAAGGCTTGCGGCCTGCACCTGGCTGAATCCGGGACGGATAGCGTGCGGTAACAGCGCGTTGCGCAGGAACATCATGTCGGATGCGTAGGCAAGAGCCGCACGCTGAAGTGCCGGATCCGTACTGGGCGCATTGCGCAGCTTCATCCAAGAGGCAGTCCGCGGTTCGCGCTCGCGCGCTCCGAACAGCGATCCGGGGTCGAGCGGTACGATCGCGATCGGGCGTTTCTCGAGGCGGTCGATGATCGGAGCCTGCGCGGCTTCGCTGTTGTGTTCGACCCACGCTTCGAGCGATTCCAGTGCAGCGTCGACATCGAGCGAATGCGACGTATCGCTCTGGTGATGGAAGCCCGGCTCGTCGATGTGAAAGGACGTGGTCATGGTCAGCAGCAGCGTTTGCCCCTGAAATGCATCGACCCGGCGCATCGCAAAGCTGCGCCCTTCGGCAAGGCTGGTCACGTGATAGTGAACCTCGTCCTCAGCCTGTCCGGGACGCAGGAAACTCGCATGTAGGGAATGCGGCTGGCGATCCATGTCCTCCATTGCACAGGCAGCAAGCAAGCCTTGCGCAATCGCCTGTCCCCCGAACAGACGTGGGCCGAAGGCAGGGGTAGCCGCCCCGACATAATGACCGTCCGCGTGCTTGATCGGCTGCAAGAGTTCGATGAGGTTCGAGATCGGACTATACTCCTGTTTTCGGTCTGGCGTTCGCCGTCGTAAAAAAGGGAATGCCCGGTCCTTTGCAGCACCGGGCATTCCCCATGTTTCAAGTTATCCGGTCAGTAGCGCACTTTGGCACCGATCCGGAAAGTCCGTCCAACTGCATTGCCGAGGAACGGGTTGTAACCCAATTCCAAACGCGCGATCGGCGGATCTTCGTCGAAGATATTGGTCACCGATCCCTGAAGCTGGATGTCTATCGCGTCGAATGGGAGATCGTAGAGAACCGTCAGGTCGCTCTGCGTGAAATCACCCGATTCCTGTGCGTAGAAGGACTGCTGTGCGGTACGCGGTATCGTTGCGAAAGTCGGCGAGTCGTAACGATCATCAGTCACGCCGCTGGCATAACGGAAGGTGTAGCGCGCGTTCAGTCCGCCAAGGCTGAGGTTGGCGAAAAGGTTGGCGCGCACTTCCGAAATCGCCGGTGCAGTGCGGTCGAAGTTGCCGAAGCCGACACCGTCGAATGCGGGCTGGATCGTGATGCCCTGCGCCTGGAACGGCTCGACATCGTAGGTCAGCGTCCACGTTCCGTTGGTGCCCAGGCGCAACGTCGCATCGGGCGAGACATCGAAGGCGTAACTCGCCTCGAAGTCGATACCCGTCGTCGTGATCGGCGAGCCGTTGACGATGTTCGTGATCACACGGCTGATATCGCCGCCCGTTGTCGTGTCCTGCACGCAGCCGCCCTGGAAGACGATCTGCGAGGCCAGCGGGTTCGAACAATCGGCGAGCCCGTTCGGCGTCGGGACAACCGCACTGGCGATTGCGTTGGAGTCCTCGACCACGATCTGGTCCGTGAACTCGTAGCTCCAGTAATCGATCGAGCCGGTGAAACCTCCGGCCTGAACGACCGCACCGATATTATAGGTGAAGGCGCTTTCCGGCGTCAGGTTCGGGTTGCCCAGCACGTCGACCGAAAGGAAGCCGCCGCCAGCGGCGTCGATCGGCTGGAGTGCGGTGACCTGCGACTGAGTGACCTGTGCGGCAAGCGGGCCTCGGAAGGTGGTGCCGACCGAACCGCGCAGGACGAGCCAGTCATTAGCTTCCCAGCGGAAGCTCGCCTTGGGATCGAGCGTCGAACCGATCGGGTCTCCGTAATCCTCGAAACGCATGGCCACGGTCAGTTCGAAGCTCGGCGAGAACGGCACCAGCACTTCGCCGAACAGTGCATAGACGTCCTGATCGACCGAGATATTGCGCGACTGGCCAAGGAACGAGAACGGACCCTGCTGAATGGTGCAGGTCGTGTCGCCGGGCACGGCGCAAGGATTGAGATCGAGGCTGTTCAGGTCGTTGCGCGGCCTGCTGCTGAAATCGGACGAACGATATTGTGCGCCGATCCCGAATGCGAGCGGGCCACCGCCGAAATCGGCATCGCCAACGTTGCCGTTGATCAGGAAGTCCGCGATGAATTGCTTCTCGTTCTGAAGCGTGCCCGTGTTGCCGAACAGGTTGGCAACGACATCGTCACGATTTGCCAGCGCAGGATTAAAGTTCGGGTTTTCGATCCCCTGTGCCGGGTTGTTCGGCACGGCGCTGAAGAACGGGTTGAAGTAGTAGCAATCGCCCTGTCCCGGCGTGCCGGTTGCAACATCGCAATTAGGTCCGCCAAGGCCATCGAGCGCCTGCTGGATACGCAGCGGCAAGACGTCCGGCACCTGGGAGCGTGACTTCGAGTTCACGTAAGTGCCCTGCAACGACATGACGAGATCCGGACCCAGATCGTATTCGAAGCCAGCCGATATGCGGAAACTCTCGTTTTCGGAGAAGCTGTCATCCTGGCCGAACGGCGATTCCGTCGCCAGCGGGTATCCGCCGAGCGAGAACGGACGGAAGACCAGCGCCTGCGCCCCAGTGACCGGCAGCGGAGCCGTGGTGGGGTCGCCATCGGTATCAATCGACGTGGGAAACCCGACGCGCGATGCGAAATCGGCAAAGGCCGGGTTGGTGAACGGAATATAATACTGGAACGTCGCGCCCGGCCCCGCCAAACCCTGTGTGGTCGGATAGGATGGCGAAAGCGCCGTCTCGATCCGGCTGAAGGCGTAAAGGCCATCGGCGTTGAAACGCAGCCTGTCGCTAACGTCGGCAGTTACCTGCAAGTAGCCTTGGTAATAGTCCTGATCCTCGACGAGGTTGTTGTAATCGGTGAACTGGTAGCCGCAGAAAATGCTGACCGGCAGGCCGCCGACATCATCGCAATCGGGATCAAGTCCGCCCGGCGCTCCGGCAAGCAGGGTGCCGCGATAGGACGCTGCCCCAAGGCTGGCGGGTGCAGGAGTTCCGCGAACCGGGCCCGATACGCGCAGCGCTGGGTAATAGGCATAGGGCGTGACCGTCGAGAAGCCCGATGGATTGGTGAAGTAATCGAGGTTCGCGATCTCGCGATCGACCGCGGCAAGCTGCGAGCGATGGCGATAGCCGAAGCCTGCCATGACGTTCACGTCGGGCGTCAGATTGTACCCTGCAAGGATGCTGGCGGTATAGTCGCCATCGCTATCCATCACGAAAGTGTGATCGCCCTGAACCTCGATACCTTCGAAATTTGTGCGGGTGATGAAGTTGGCAACACCGGCAACCGCGTCGGAGCCGTAAGTCACGGCAGCGCCGTCCTTCAGAAGCTCGACCCGTTGCAAGGCAAACAGCGGAAGCAAGTTGGTGTCGGAAACGCCGTCGCCCGGCGAAACGAGAGTGCGTCGACCGTTCAACAGAACCAGCGTTCTGGTCGCGCCAAGGTTGCGAAGGTTGATCGTGCCAACCCCGCCAAGCCCCTGCGCTGCCGAGGAGAACTGGTTGGAATCGCCCAGCACCGCGCCGACCGACGGAATGTCCTTGATGAAGTCGAGCGGGTTGGTTTGCCCTTCCGCCGTCAGCTCTTCGGTCGAAATCACGTCGACTGGCAGAGCGCTATCTTCCGGGGTCCCTCTGATAAGCGAGCCGGTTACGACGATTTCGTCGCGAGACTCTTGTGGCTGTTCGGTTTCCTGAGCGAACACAGGGGTCGCGGAACAGCCTGCAGCAAGCGCCATCAGGGCGCAGCTGCGGCGCAGCTGGAATTTCCTCATTACTCTCTCCTCTCCCAATGGGCCTCCCTCGTCCGGGGACGTACCCATTTGTCGAAATTGAGAGGCGGAGACCGATTATGTCAAGACGGTTTTAGCCACTATTCAAATATTTCGGCACCGGTGTGACAAAAGCGGTCGAGGCTGTTCGCAGGGCGCGCAGGCGGGAGGCGCGCTGATGATGCGTGCATCCTCATACTCGAGGATGCCGCATCACCGCGTCGTCCCGCCCTGCTCATACCGGGCCTTCGAATGGCGCCCTCAAGGACGCCACTCGAAGTAATGGAAAACTAGTTGAAGCTCTCGCCCGCCTCGGCTTTCGAGCGCAGGTAATCGCTTACTTCCAGACCGTGCCGTTCGAGACCGACCACGACCTCGGGAAGGCCGACCGTATCGGCCCAGAACATCGGACCACCTGTGTAGAGCGGCCAGCCATATCCGTTGATCCAGACCACATCGATGTCGCTGGCACGTTGCGCCATGCCTTCGTCGAGTATCTTCGCGCCTTCATTGACCATCGGATAGAGCAGGCGCTCGCGGATCTCGTCCTTCGAGATGTCGCGCTGTTCGTTGCCTTCCTTGGCCGCGAAGTCGGCAATGATCTGCTTCACCTCATCGGACGGAGTGCGCTGGCGCGCCTCGTCATAGTCGTAGAAGCCCTTGCCGTTCTTCTGGCCGAACCGCTCTGCGGCGCACAGCGCCTCGCGCACCGTCGTGACCTTGCTCGGATCGCGGTGCCAACCGATGTCCAGCCCGGCGAGGTCACCCATCTGGAACGGCCCCATGGGGAAACCGAATTCGAGCAGAACGTCGTCGACGTCCCAGTAATTCGCGCCTTCCATGATGAGCTTGTTGGCCTGCTCCTGTCGCTTCGACAGCATGCGGTTGCCGATAAAGCCGGGACACACGCCGGACACGGCAGCGACCTTGCCGATCTTCTTCGCCAGTTTCATCGAAGTCGCCAGCACATCGTCGCGCGTCTTGTCACCGCGCACGATCTCGAGCAGCTTCATGATATTGGCTGGCGAGAAGAAGTGCAGGCCCAGCACATAGCCGGGACGGTCGGTGGCCATCGCGATCTTGTTGATGTCGAGATAGCTGGTGTTCGACGCAAGGATCGCTCCCTGCTTCACCACTTCATCGAGCTTGGAAAAGACCTCTTTCTTGACGTCCATGCTTTCGTAAACCGCCTCGATGACAAGATCGCAGTCAGCAAGATCGTCATAGTCCAGCGTCGGCGTGAGCAGGCCCATCGCCTGATCGACCTGTTCTGCGCTCATGCGGCCACGCTTTGCGGCATTTTCGTAATTCTTGCGCATGACGCCGGCACCCCGATCGAGGGCTTCCTGCTTCATCTCCAGGATCGTCACGGGAATGCCAGCCGACAGGAAATTCATGGCGATACCGCCGCCCATCGTGCCCGCACCGATAATGCCGACTTTCTTCACGTCGATCAGCGGGGTGTCCGACGGGACGTCGTCGATCTTGTTCGCGGCGCGTTCGGCGAAGAAATAGTGGCGCATGGCCTTCGACTGGGTGCCGGTCATCAGCTTGGTGAACAGTTCGCGCTCCTTGGCGACGCCGTCCTTGTAGTCGAGCTCGCCCGCGGCCTTGACCGCTTCGATCGCGGCATTCGGTGCGTCAAAACCGCGCATCTTGCGGCCGTTCTTGGCGCGGAATTCGTCGAAGATGTCGGGGTTCTTCACGCCGTCCTGATTCGCCTGCCCTTCACTTGAGCGCGGAACAGGTTGTCCGACCTTCGACTTGGCGAAGGCGATTGCATCCGCTTCGAGGCTGTCTTCGCCCACCAGTTCGTCGAGCAGCCCGATGGACTGCGCTTTCTTTGCCGGGATCGGATTGCCGATGGCGACCAGCGGCAGGGCGGCTTCCGCGCCAACAAGTCGGGGAAGGCGTTGCGTGCCCGCTGCGCCGGGGATCAAGCCCAGCTTGACTTCAGGAAGTCCCATCTTCGCGCTCGGCACGGCGACGCGGTAATGGCAGGCAAGTGCCACTTCGCACCCTCCGCCAAGGGCAGTGCCGTGGATCGCCGCGACGACCGGCTTGTCGCTCGCTTCGAGCTTGTCGAGCGCGTCTGGCAGGCTGGGTCCCTTGGGCGGCTTGCCGAATTCGGTGATATCGGCGCCAGCGAAAAAGGTGCGTCCGTCGCAGCGGATCACGACCGCCTCGACGCTGTTATCGCCGAGCGCCTGTTCGATACCGTCGACCAGACCGGCGCGCACGGCCTGTCCAAGGGCGTTTACCGGCGGGTTGTCGGAGATGATGACGAGAACGTTGTCGTGGCGTTCGGTGCGAATAGGGGATGACATTCTAAGTCTCCTTTTCAAACGTAGCTGTGGTTGAGTGCGGAATAGATCAGCGTCTTGAGCTGACGACGGATCGGGTAAGTGGACGAAGGATAGAGTTGGGTCATGAAGACCATCGTTATCCGTTCGACCGGATCGACGAAGAAGGCGGTCGAATAGGCGCCGCCCCAGTAAAATTCGCCTTTGCTCGCGGGCATCAACGTGCGGGCCGGATCAATGACCGTCGCGAAACCGAGGCCAAAGCCCGTCCCGGCATTGTTTGCCTCGCTGAACAGGCTCTGGCTGATCTGGGTCAGGTCGGCATTGTTCGGCAGGTGGTTGGCGGTCATCAGGTCGAGCGTCTTGGGCGCGATGACACGCGCTCCGTCCAGTTCACCTTTGCGCAGGAGCATCGAGGTGAAGCGGTGATAGTCGCCGATCGTGCCAACAAGACCGCCTCCTCCGGAATGAAACTTCGCGGGCTGCACGAGTCGGCCTTCCTCTGCGCGCTCGACAAGCTGTGGGGGGTGCCCTGGCCGGTAGCTATAGGCGTCGACGACCCGGTCTGCATTGGCCGGATCGACGTCGAAACCGGTATCCTTCATGCCGAGCGGTTCGAAGATATTGGCCTGGAAATAGTCGCCCAGCGACATGCCTGAAATCCGCTCTACCGCGACACCGAGCACGTCGGTTGAAACCGAATAATTCCACGAGGACCCCGGTGTGAATTCCAGCGGGATCTTCGACAGCGCGTCGATATATTCGTCGGAGGTCATCTTGCCCCGCGAAAGGTCGAGGCGCGCCTCGCGGTATGCTGCATCAACGCTGGTGCGATTCTGGAAACCATAGGTCAGGCCGCTCATGTGGGAAAGCAGGTCGACAAACCGCATCGGCTGCCCTCGCTTCGTCGGGGCAAAGGGCACCGCACCTCCGCCGCCGGCGTAAGCGCCCAGATCCTTGAACTCGGGAATGACTCGGCTGACCGGGTCCTCGACCGCGACCTTGCATTGTTCGACCAGTTGCATGAACGCGATCGACGTAACTGGCTTCGTCATGCTCGCGATACGGAAAAGCGCGTCTTCCCGCATCTCGGTCCCATCGTCGCGCAGCGTCCCGAAATGGGCGTAATGAACTGGCAAACCGTCGCGCGCGACGAGTATCTGAGCGTTGGGCAGCTTGTTGTTTTCGATGTATTTCGACTTGAGGAATTCATCGATCCGGGCAAGGCGCCCGGCGTCGAAACCCTGCTCCTCGGCTTTCGCCAATTCCATATCTGTCTCTCCCTTGGGTCGCATCGACGCGCCCATACCGCTTTTCCGGATGGCGGCTTCTAAACTATTTTCCCGCTCAATAAACCCTCATACCTGAAATTCAAATTTTCTCGTTCGTGCTTGTTTCGCGACCGCTGTTCTGCATAAATAGCGACAAAGAGAATCAAAAACGTTCTGGGAGGAACCTGATATGCGCGACGCAGTCATTGTATCGACGGCACGCACCCCGCTTGCCAAGTCCATTCGCGGGGCATTCAACGCAACACATCCTGTGCAACTCGGCGCGTGGTCCGTCGAAGCCGCAGTCGAAAGGTCGGGCGTCGCGCTCGACGAAATCGACGACGTGGTGATGGGCGCAGCGAGCCAGGGCGGCGCGCAGGGCTTCAACATCGGTCGCCAGATTGCGCTTCGCGCGGGCCTGCCGGTCGAGGTTTCGGGCATGTCGATCGACCGCCAATGCTCCTCGGGCCTGATGGCCATCGCCACCGCCGCAAAGCAGATCATCGTCGACCGCATGGATGTCTGCGTGGCAGGCGGCGTCGAATCGATCAGCGCTATCCGCTCGGCCAGCGGCGCACCGCCAGTTCGGGACGAAGAGCTGCTAAAGATGCATCCCGACATCTTCATGCCGATGATCGGCACCGCCGAAGTGGTGGCAAAACGCTATGGCATCAGCCGCGAGGCGCAGGACGAATATTCGCTGCAATCGCAGCAACGCACCGCCGCCGCGCAAGAATCAGGCGTGTTCGACAACGAGATCATCGAAGTGAGCACCACCATGTCCGTCAAGGACAAGCAAACCGGGGAAGTGTCCTCGAAGGATGTCACGATTGCGATGGACGATTGCAATCGTCCGAACACCACGCTGGAGGGGCTGGCGAAGCTCGACCCCGTCATGGGCGAAGGGCGCACCGTTACCGCGGGCAATGCGAGCCAGTTGGCCGACGGGTCGGCGGCCAGCGTCCTGATGGAAGCGAGCCTTGCGGAAAAGCGCGGGCTTGCGCCGCTTGGCCGCTATATCGGCATGGCTGTCGCGGGCACGAAGCCCGACGAAATGGGCATCGGACCGGTCTTCGCCATTCCCAAGCTGCTCAAGAGATTCGACCTTTCGGTGGATGATATCGGCCTGTGGGAACTGAACGAGGCTTTCGCCGTGCAGGTCCTGTATTGCCGCGACAAACTGGGCATTCCGGACGAGAAACTGAACGTCAATGGCGGTTCGATCTCGATCGGCCACCCCTTCGGCATGACCGGTGCGCGCTGCGTCGGCCACGCCCTTCTCGAAGGCAAGCGGCGTGGCGAGAAATACGTCGTGATCACGATGTGCGTCGGCGGCGGGATGGGAGCGGCTGGCCTCTTCGAGGTGCTGTAACATCGCTGCGCGGAGATAACCGCGCGAGCACCCGGACAGAAAAGAACTAACCGAAGGAGAGAGCGGGATGGCAACTTTGGCACAATCGATCGGCTGGACGCCCCCGGCCGGATGGCCAGCGATCAGCAGGGACAAATGCCGGGAATTGCTAACGGCACCGGGCCAGCGTTTCGAGATGGAGACGGTCGACATTCGCGGCGTCCCCACCCGCGTCTGGAAGAATGCGCCCCAGAGCCTGAGAGTGATTGCGATGGCCGGGCTCGCATATGCGGAGCGTGAATTCGTCATCTATGAGGACGAGCGCGTGACCTATGGCGCGTGGTTCAAGGCGGTGGCAACGCTGGCTCATGAACTTCAAGGCCAGGGCGTGAGCAAGGGCGACCGGGTGGCTTTGGCCATGCGCAACTTGCCGGAATGGCCGGTGGCATTCTTCGCCGCGGCGACCATCGGTGCAATCTGCGTTCCACTCAACGCGTGGTGGACCGGTGACGAGCTTGCCTATGGTCTCGACAATTCCGGTACGAAGGTGCTGATTTGCGATCACGAACGATGGGAGCGGATCGCGCCGCACTTGGCCGATATCCCTTCGCTCGAAAAGGCGTATATTTCCCGCGGCTCCGGCTCCCAGGAGATCGCGACCACGCTGGAATCGGTAATCGGCACGCCGAACGAATATGCCGGTCTTGCGCAGCAGGGCCTGCCCGACGTCGCGATTGAGCCCGATGACGATGCGACAATCTTCTATACCAGCGGCACGACCGGGCGACCCAAGGGAGCGCTCGGCACACATCGCAACCTGTGCACGAATATTCTCTCAAGCGGCTATAACGGGGCCTGCGCCGTGTACCGGCGCGGCGAGGAGATACCCGAGCCTACTCCGCGCACCGGCCTGACCGTCATTCCGCTGTTCCACGTCACGGCTTGCTCCGCCGGTTTGATGGGCAATATCGCGGCGGGCAACAAGCTCATCTTCATGCACAAATGGGACCCGGTCAAAGCGTTCGAGATCATCGAGCGCGAGAAAGTCAATGTGACCGGTGGCGTGCCCACTATCGCCTGGCAGCTTCTCGAACATCCCGAGCGCTCGAATTACGACCTGTCGAGCATCGAGGCGGTCGCCTATGGCGGCGCGCCTGCGGCCCCTGAACTGGTGCGCAAGATCTGGCAGGAATTCGGCGCACTTCCCGGCAATGGCTGGGGAATGACCGAGACGATGGCTACCGTCACCGGACATTCGAGCGAGGATTACCTCAACCGCCCCGACAGCTGCGGCCCGCCAGTCGCCGTCGCCGACCTCAAGATAATGAGCGAGGACGGGACCCGCGAGATGCCGACCGGCGAAATCGGCGAATTGTGGGCGCGCGGGCCGATGGTGGTGAAAGGGTACTGGCAGAATCCCGAAGCCACGAAGGAAACCTTCGTCGATGGGTGGGTGAAAACCGGCGACCTTGCACGGCTCGACGAGGAAGGCTGGTGCTATATCGCCGACCGGGCGAAGGACATGATCATCCGTGGCGGCGAGAACATCTACTCCTCCGAGGTCGAAAACGTCCTTTACGACCATCCGGCGGTCACCGACGCTGCTCTGATCGGCCTGCCGCACAAGCAACTGGGCGAAGAACCGGCGGCCGTGGTGCATCTCGCGCCGGGGACCACTGCGACCGAGGCCGAATTGCAGGAATGGGTCGCGGGCCGACTTGCCAAGTTCAAGGTGCCGGTGCAGATCGTTTTCTCGAAAGATACGCTTCCGCGCAATGCCAATGGCAAGATACTCAAGAAGGACCTTGCCACGCTATTCTAAGATGGGGAATTTGACCCGAGGGCCGCTCGAAAGCGGGGAAAAACGGTGGTAGGCAGGGATATGTCAGGCGGTGGGAAGAGCACGAAACGGTTCGGCGAGAAGCGCCAGGCGATCGTCGATGCCGCTTCCATTCTCATCAACGAAGTCGGCGTTCAGGCTACCACCCTTTCCGAAGTCGCCCGCGCAATCGGTCTCAATGCGACCAGCATAACCTACTACTTTTCCCGCAAGGACCAACTGGTCGTCGCGGTTTACGAAGAGACTCTCGACCGGATGGAGCGCATGGCGAGAGAAGCGCTCGCCGAGCCGACGCCTGAGGCCAGGCTTCGCAAATATGTGGCGCTGCATGTTGCCTTGCGAACCCGCATCAGGCGCGGCGAGCGTGGCCTGATCACGGCTCTGTCCGAGATACGAACCCTCAGCGAAGAACGTCAGCAACCTCTGCTGGAGCGGTATGCGGGGGTCGTCGGCATCGTCCGCGAATTCTTCGATGGGTCCGAGAATGGCGAAAAGCGCGCGCTGAACTCGGCGCGTGCGCATATCCTTCTCGAAGCGATGATGTGGTGGCCGGTCTGGTCGCTGCGCTATTCGAGTCTCGATTTTCCGCGGGTCGAGAAACGGATGGTCGATATCCTTGCGCACGGGATCCCTGCGAAACGGGGCTGCTGGGGCCCCGCCATGCTGGAAAATCGCAATTGGCGCACGGATGTCGATATCGAGGCGAACCAGAACAAGGAATTCCTGCGCGCTGCGACCATGATGATCAACCAGCGCGGCTATCGCGGCGCGTCGGTCAATCGCATTGCCGAGGCGCTGAACGTGACCAAGGGCAGTTTTTACCACCACCACGAGGCGAAAGACGACCTTGTCCTGGACTGTTTCCAGAACAGCTATGATCGTCTGTCCGCCGCGCAGATGGCCGCGATCAAGGTTGAAGGCGATTACTGGACCCGTCTTTCCAGCGTTCTGCGCGAGCTGCTCGACCTGCAATTCTCCGATCCGACACCGCTGCTGCGCACTACGGCACTGCAAGCTCTGGAAAGCGACCATCGCCGGGACGTCGTCACGCGCTCGAACCGCCTTGCCCGGCGTTTTGCAGGCATGTTGATCGACGGTATTGCAGACGGGTCCGTGCGGGCGATCGACCCTCTGGTGGCGAGCCAGATCATCATGTCGACGCTCAACAGCGCCTATGAAGCCCGCCGTTGGGCCAGCCGGTTCGACGATCGCGAAACCGCGATACGCACCTATGTCTCGGTTCTGGCGGAAGGCCTGCTGGGCGACGACTGACGGCTCACATCACGTCGCCGTCAGATCGCGCGGTTCGCGAACCTTCAGCGTCAGGATCACTACCGCAACTATCAGCGCACCCAGCACGATCGCGAAGAGCGGCACGAATCCCTGAAAGGCGACCAGGACGCCCGCAAGCACCGGTCCGATGGCCGAGATCGCACCTTCCACGGTGGTTACGAAAGCCAGCCGCATCGGCGTATCTTCGCTCGATCCAAACTCCAGCACCATCGTGGTCGAGGCGAGCATCCAGCCCGACGCTCCCACGCCCAGCATCACGAACGCCGCATAAATCGGTGCTGCGCTGCTACCGAGGGCGAGCAGGGTGACGCCCGCAATCGAGCTGATAAGCGAAGCGACATAGACGACCTTGAACCCGAACCGGTCGCCGAGCGGCCCCCAGAATATGTTCGACACCGTATCGGAGCCGAGGAAAACAAGACTCAAGCCACCGATCAGCGCCCCGTCGAGACCCAGTTGCATGCCAGCATAGACCGTCCAGAACGGTGCGCCCACACGGGCCATCGTGGCAAAGCAATGCGTGACCAGGAAGCCTGAGAAGTCCCTGTCCTGCAAAAGGATCGGGAATTCCTTGATCCGTTCGCGCATCGGCATTTGCGGGCGCGAGATGGGGGCGGCCGGTTCACGGATCATCGTCTGGAGCACGACCAGCCCGGCGCTCGTCAACAGGAAGGCGAACAGGAAAGTCGTCGCATAGCCATTGCCCAGCCACTCATCGGCGATCAGGTAATTGCCGGCGACCCATGCGAGGATCGCGGCAATCAGTCCGCCTGCGAAATTGCGATAGCCCTGCAACCGCCCTCGCTGGCGGATGGGAATGAGCTTGCTCATCAGCATCTGGAACGCGACGCGCTGAGCGCCGGTAAAGAAGCCGAGCAACAGGAAGCTGATGAAGGTCGCGGCGAGCAGAAGGTCACCGGTCAGGAACCACCCGGCAAGCGCGAGGCACAAGATCATCAGTCGCATCAGCGAGCCGACCTTGATCGCATAAGGCAGAATATGGCTGCGATGCTCGATCCGTGAGCCACTTGCGATCGGGCTGATCGTGGCGCCGAGTTGCAGCAATGCTGCGCCAAGCCCCACCGCGGCGGTGCTCTGGGTCAACAGCAGAAGGTAGGCAGGAATGATGGTGGGCGCGTAGATCAGGCGAAAGCCTGTCATCCCCAGCACGCCATGGATGAAGTTCGCGCGGTAATTGCGCTTCAGGTTCTCGTCGACGAAGCGTGCATGTTCGGCCAGCGCACGGGTTTGCGCGCTGGCCGGGTTTGCTATTTCCAGTCCCTCAACCGGATCCAACGTCTAGTAGCCGCCGATAGTCGCGAAGCGATCCTTGAGGAAAGCGGTGCTTCCCCAACTCGCTTCGAGCACGCGGGCACGTTTGAGGTAGAAGCCGACATCGTATTCGTCGGTCATCCCGATCCCGCCATGCAATTGGACCCCTTCGCGGCTCATGGTGTGCAGGACGCGGTTTGCTTCCGCTTTCGCCATGGCTGCGGCACGCGGAACGGCAAATCCTGCGTCCAGCGCCTGAAGCCCGCCTTCGACAGCCGAGCGCATCATGGCGAGGTCGCCGAAGAGATCCGCCATGCGATGCTGCAATGCCTGAAAGGTCGCGAGCACCTGATTGA
This sequence comes from uncultured Erythrobacter sp., assembly GCA_947494705.1. Lineage (GTDB taxonomy): Bacteria > Pseudomonadota > Alphaproteobacteria > Sphingomonadales > Sphingomonadaceae > Erythrobacter. Next base: position 11,680 of record CANLVN010000003.1, on the reverse strand, counting down.
ACTGCACGCGCTGTTTCAGGTAATCGAGCGTCGTGTCGAACACGGCTTGCGCCATGCCGAGCATTTCACACGCGGTGAGTATCCGCGCCCGATCCAGAACATCTTCGAGCAGGCTATCACCCCCGCGCTCAAGCTTGTGCGCCGCAGCGCCATCGAAGGTCACGTCGGCGTGGCTGCGCTGATCGGCCAGTTTGCGGTCTGAGATCGAGACACCGTCACCCGCTTCGACGACGTAGAGACCATCCGTGGCCGCAACGATGAACATGGTGGCGGCGTGCGCTTCGTGGACGAAACGCTTGGTTCCGGTGATCTTGCCGCCTGAAACGCTGGTCGAAATCTTTGCCGGATCGTGGCGCCCGCCTTCATCGACGGCGAGCGTTCCGATTGCTTCTCCGCTGGCGAGGCCCGGAAGGTATTTCGCCTTCTGCTCGTCACTCCCGCCAAGGATGATAGCCGATGCTGCGATGGTCGTGGCGACCAATGGGCTTGCGGTCAGCGTCTTGCCGAGTTCCTCGACGACGAGGCCTGCGGAAAGCCATCCGAAATCGGAGCCACCGTGCTCTTCGGGGATGATAACCCCTGCCCAACCCATCTCGGCCATCGCCGACCATGCGCCTTCGTCATAGGCCTTGGGGTCGCCGCTCGCGCGCACTTTGCGGAATGCAGCCACCGGGCTTTCATGGGTGGCCCATTCGCGCGCCATGTCGCGCAGCATTTCCTGTTCTTCGTTCAGAACTGCCATTTTTCCAGCCTCCCTTTCTTACTGGTGATCGAGCATGCCGAGCACACGCTTGGCGATGATGTTGTTCTGGATCTCGGTCGAGCCGCCGTAGATCGTCGTTGCCTTGCCGAAGAGCCATCCCCGGACACCGGAAAGCTCGGCATCGGTGAAGCCGTCGCCTTCCCAGCCGAGCCCCTGAAGGCCCATGATCTCGATCAGCATTTCGGACCGTTCCTGACCCAGCTTCGTGCCCAGTTTCTTGAGCACCGAGCTGATTTCCGAAACACCGCCCTGCGCCTTGCTTTCTTCCGTCGCGCGGCGAGCGGTCAGCAGGAAGGCCCCCCAACGGATCTCGAAGTCCGCGATCCGGTCGCGCAGGACCTTGTCGACCAGTTCGCCGTTTTCGTCGGTTTCGGCGTATTTCTTGGCGATGTTCGACAGGCTCACACCCATCCCGCGCGCCGTGCTGCCGCCGCCCGACAGGTTGGTGCGTTCGTGCTGGAGAAGGCGCTTGCCGATGGTCCAGCCCTGCCCCTCTTCGCCGACAAGGTTTTCCTTGGGCACCTTCACATCGGTGAAGAACGTTTCGCAGAACGGGCTCATGCCGCTGATCATCTGGATCGGGCGCACTTCCACGCCCGGCGTGTCCATGTCGATCAAGAGGAAGCTGATCCCCTTGTGCTTGTCAGACCGGTCGGTGCGCACGAGGCAGAAGCACTTGTCGGCCCACTGCCCGCCGCTGGTCCAGGTTTTCTGTCCGTTGACGAGGTAATGGTCGCCCTTGTCCTCGGCAGTCGTCTGCAGGTTGGCGAGGTCGGAGCCGGCGTTGGGTTCGCTATAGCCCTGGCACCAACGGATTTCGCCCCGGCAGATCGGGGGAATGTGTTCCTTCTTCTGCTCTTCGTTACCGTATTCGAGCAGGGTCGGGCCGAACATCATCACGCCCATTCCGCCAATCGGATTGTAGGCGCCGGCCCGTGCCATTTCCTCGTTCAGGATGGCGGCCTGTTTGCGCGACAATCCGCCGCCGCCATATTCCTTCGGCCAGGTCGGGGTGCCCCAGCCGCGCGCGCCCATTGCTTCGCGCCATGCCTTTTGCGCATCGCTTTCCCGCATGGCGCTTTCGACGCCAGCCATGGGATTGCCCTTGCCCTTCAGTTCCTCCGGGAAATTCTCCGCCAGAAAGGCGCGTACTTCCTCCCGGAAGGCATCGGTCTCGCTTTTGGCTGCGAGGTCAGGTTGGGTAGCCATCGTCTGTTCCTTTTACCTGTTCGTCGTGTGTCAGTTCAGAGTGATTTTGAGCGGTCGGCCTATTCTGCCGGGTTGGTCGCCTCTTCGATTTTGACCGGATGATCGCGTTCGCGTTTTTCGAGCTCGGAGACATTGGCCTCGTGACTTGCCCGGTCGATCCGATAGGCGAACAGGAAACCTGCCCCGCCGATGTAGAGAGTGATGAGCGTGGGCACGTAAACCAGTGCCAGCATGCGCGGGATTTCAGGATCGAGCGTGCGCGGGTCCGATCCCGGAACGATCCCGACGAAAGCAACCAGCATCCCTGCTGCGAAGACGCCCAGCCCCGAAGTCGATTTCTGCATCAGGGTGTTGGCGGCATAGAACAGCCCTTCGGACCGGCGGCCGGTCAATAGCTGGCTTTCCTCGACAATGTCTCCGATCATCGCATGCGTCAGCACTGCCGACGATACGCCGCATAGCTGGAACATCATTGAAAAGAGGAAGACGGCGGCGACGAGCTTGGGGTCGCCGTTATCGAAGAATAGCCCGCTCAAACGAAGGATATACGGGGCGCTCGCCAAACACACCGCCACGATGGCCAGCACGAACGCCGCGTTGCGTTTCCCGATCTTGCGCGAGACCCAGGGGGCGAAGAACAGCGCGAGGAATGCACCCGCAAGTGAGTCTAGCGTGAGGATCGCGAGCTGGGCGGAACTGAAGCCCCAGAAATAGGTGCCGAAATAGATGTTCAGCGCCGAAGTCATCCCGACGGATGTGTATTTGAGCACGCCGAATGCGAGGATCGCGAGGAAGCCCTTATTCGAAAACGTGCCGCCCATCTGACGCAGTGTGCCAATTGCACCGATTTTCTCGCGCGGCGGAGGCATCTTGAAATATTTGATCCGGTGGATCGTGCCGAGGCTGGAGGCGATGATAGCGACGAACATGACGGCCGCGCCGACGATCGCGAAAGTTTGGTAGCCGGCAGGGTTGAGCTGTCCGTACGGATAATCCTCAGTCGGAGCGAGGAAGACCAGCAACGTCAGGAACGCCATGCCGACCCCGCCCAGATAGGCGAAGAAATATCGATAGCTCGCAATCGAGGTGCGTTCGTCATAGTCGCTCGTCAATTCGGGAGCGAGCGCGGAGCTCGGTATCTCGAAAAAGGTGATGAACGTACGAACGCAGCACCCCACCACCAGGATGTACCAGAACGTCTGGAAGTCGCTCATGCCCGACGGTGGGAAGAACAGGAACAACAGGCTGCCTGCCGCAGGAATGGCGGATGCCAGCATGAAGGGATGCCGCCGCCCCCATCGTGTGCGCAAGGTGTCCGACCACTGACCCACGACAGGGTCCGAGATCGCATCAACCACCAGTGCAACGAGGATCGCAAGCGAAACGAGTTCGGCGCGCACGCCGATCGCCTGATTGTAATACAACAGCAGGAACGAGCGGAATGCGACGTCCTTTATGCCATACCCGATCGACCCGGTTCCGTAGAGAAGCTTGGTGAAGAAGCCGAGTTTCGGAGCGGAAGAATCTGTGACCATGTCTGCCCCCTACCGTGCCGGTCCGCCGATGGGCGCATCACGCAGTTGCTGCTCTCGCGCTTCCGCTTCGCGGGCGCGCAGCACCTCGACGTTGCGCTCGTGCCGCGCTTGGTTGATCGGGTAGAAGATCAGGATCAGAGCGCCGATCGTCCAAAGCGACAGCGAGGTCGGGACATAGTGCAGGATCAGGCTGTCGACCGTGGAAGCGGGTATCGTCGCAGGGTCCGCTCTTTCCGGAAAGCTCGACAACGCCAGCACCTGCCCGGCGAGAAAGATGCCGACCGCATTGGAACATTGCTGCATGAAGCTCGATGCCGAGAAGAATGTGCCTGCGGCGTGCCTCCCTGTTTCGACCGCGCTATCCTCGACCACGTCGGCGAGCATCGCCGAGGTGTTGATGAGCGAGATCGCCACCATCGCCCCGTAAATCGCCCCGATAGCGAACAGGACGGGCAGCAACAGCGGATCGCCCGGCACGAAGAACATGTCGAAATAGCTCAGGATGAGCGGCGAAACGCCGATCGACACTCCGACCACGGCAAAGATCATCGAACTTGCCTGTTTGCCGATCAGCCTTGAGAAAACGGGCGCTAGTGGAGCGGCGAGCGTCGCCGCCACCAGGCTGTCGACCGTGAGGATCGCGAGCTGCACCGTGTTGAGCTTGAAAAGATAAGTGCCGAAATAGAGGGTAGTCGCGCTGTAGAGCCCGATGGCGGAATACTTGCACACGCCGAAGCCGAAGATCGCAAGGAAGCCGCGGTTGCGAAACGCGGCAAGCATTTCGCCCAGATGCTCCTTGAAAGACAGCTTATCGTCCTCTGCGACAAAGGTCGCTTGCCTCATATAGGGCACCCGGTTTTGCGTCCCCAGGCTGCAGATCAGCATGGCAAGGAACATCAGCACAGCTCCCAGCAAGGCGAAACTCTCGTAGCTCGCAGGGTTGAGCTGGCCTTGGGGGAAAGCTTCCGTCTCGATGAAAATGAAAGCGAGGCAGAAGCTTGTGAAGCCATAGGCCCCGACATATCCGAACCAGTACCGCAGGCTGAACAGCTTGGTGCGCTCGGCGTAGACTTCGGTCAGTTCCGGCGCCATCGCCGAAGTGTTGATCTCGAATGCGCTGATAGAGGCGCGCGTCGCAGCGGCCAGGGCGAAAATCCAGAAGCCAAGTTGCAGATGCGAAAGCCCGTCGGGCGGGAACCACGTCAGGAAGAAGAATATGGATGTCGGAATTATCGCCGCATACATGAACGGGTGGCGCCGCCCCATTCTGCTGTGCGTCATATCCGCCCAGCGGCCCAGGAACGGATCGACGATCGCATCGACCAGCAAGGTACAGGCGAGCGCCGTGCCGACGATCGACGCCGGGACTCCGACGACCTGGTTGAAATAGAGCATCAGGTAGCTGGAAAATGCAGCGCCCTTGATGCCGTTGGCCATCGCTCCGGTGCCATAAGAGACACGATTGACCACAGAGAGAGGCGGAGCCGTGCCCGCCGCTTGAGTTGCCGCAGTCATTCTGCTGCTTCCGCCGCCTCGGTCAGTTCATCCAGGGGGTCGTACATCTCCTTGGCCCGCGCCCGTCTCGCAATCAGCGAGTAGTCCGGGAACATCGGGTCGGCGACATCCTTGTAATCGCGCAAATGCTGTTTCGCGACGGTCACCTTGTGCACTTCGGTGGGTCCATCCGCGATCCCCATGACCATCGAGCCGATCAGGTTGCCGACGAAGGGCATCTCATTCGACACGCCGAGCGATCCGTGGATGTGGATGCAGCGCTGCGCGATGTTGTGATAGACCGTCGGCATCAGCGCCTTGATCGCGGCAATGTCCTTACGAACTTTGAGGTAGTCCTGGTACTTGTCGATCATCCATGCGGTCTTGAGCACGAACAGTTTGAACTGTTCCAGCTCGATATAGCTGTCCGCAATCTGCATCTTCACGGTCTGGTAGTCGGCGACCACCCCTTCGCGGGTCTTGCGGCTCACCGCGCGTCGGCTCATCGCATCGAGCAGGCGCTTGCAATTGCCGACCGTGCGCATCGCGTGGTGAACGCGTCCGCCGCCAAGGCGGGTCTGGGAAATGGCGAAGGCTCCACCCTGCTCGCCCAGGAGATGATCGGCAGGAACGCGAACATCGGTGTAGCTGATGTAGCTCTCTGATCCGTTCTGCTGCCCGTAGACCCCGACATTGCGGATGATCTCGACGCCGGGCGTGTCCACAGGCACGATGAACATGCTCATGCGCTTGTGCCGCGGCGCGTCGGGATCGGTGACGGCCATGACGATCAGGAAATCCGCCCATTTCCCATTGGTCGAGAACCATTTCTCGCCGTTTATCTTCCAGTGATTCCCGTCGAGCTCGGCGCGGGTGACGAAATTCGTGGGGTCGGACCCACCCTGCGGCTCGGTCATCGAGAAGGCCGAAACGATCTCGTTTTCGAGCAAGGGCTCAAGATACCGCTCTTTCTGTTCCGGCGTCCCGTAATGCGCGATGATCTCGGCATTGCCGGTATCCGGGGCCTGGCAACCGAACACGATCGGCGCGAAAGTCGCTCCGCCGAGGATTTCGTTCATGAGCCCCAGCTTTACCTGGCCATATCCCTGGCCACCCAGCTCCGGACCGAGGTGGCATGCCCACAGCCCCTTGTCCTTAACTTCCTGCTGCAAGGGGCGGACAAGCTCGTTTCTGCGTGGATTCTTGACATCGTAGGGATGTATTCCGAGCATGCCCAACGGCTCGACCTTCTCGCGGACGAATTCCTCCATCCAGTCGAGCTTCTCCTGAAACGCAGAATCGGTCTCGAAATCCCAAGCCATATCTCTCTCCCATCGGCGCATTTTGTGCGCTCGTTGGAAAGAGCATACCCAGTTTTTGAAAAGCGTTCAAGACGACTAACCGAAACTTGGATCTCGTCGCGGCATCGTGAACGCCAGGCTTGTTTATATGGCACGATTTTTTCGAGGGATCCGATCACGTCCGGGTTTTCGATCGTCTGCGGACCGCTCCAGTCGCGCACCAATCCATCCGCTCACCTTGAAAGCGAGTCCATGATATACGATATCATTGACATGAAGGTGGCCGATTTGCAAAGGGCTACGGCGTTGATGTGGCTGCCACGCGCACCTCAACCCCCGGAGCGAACCGTTCACAAACAATGAATTGACAAGAGGAGCGCCAGAAAGAGCGCCCCGCCAAAAAAGGGTCGAAGATGAATAACGCAAAACTGCTCACGCTGGGCCTGCTGCTCGGCTCCTCTCTCGCCGTTCCGGCTGTGGCCAAGGAAGGCATGTTCACGCCGCAGCAGCTACCTGACATTGCCGAGCAGCTTGAAGAGGCGGGACTTGAACTCGATCCCGAAACGCTGACCGACCTGACCGGCTTTCCCATGGGTGCGGTGGTTTCGCTGGGTGGCTGCTCGGCCAGCTTTGTCTCCCCTGAAGGTCTGGTGGTGACGAACCACCACTGCGCTCGCGGATCGGTGCAGTACAATTCCACCGCCGAGAACAACTATCTCGCAAACGGCTTTCTCGCCGAAACGAAGGACGCCGAACTACCCGCAGCGCCCGGTTCGCGCGTCTATGTGACCACCGAACTGACCGACGTGACACAGCGCATGCGCGAAGGCACCGAGGATATGGAGCCGCTCGCCCGCTACGAAACCATTGATCAGCGCCGCAAGGACATCACCGCCGAATGCGAGGCGGACCCAGGCTTCCGGTGTCTCGTCGCGAGCTTCTACGGCGGCGCGGAATACACGCTTATCAAGCGGCTCGAAGTGCGCGACGTGCGACTGGTTTACGCGCCCGCCGATTCCATCGGCAAGTATGGCGGCGACATCGATAACTGGATGTGGCCGCGCCACACGGGCGACTTCTCCTTCTACCGCGCCTATGTCGCGCCCGATGGCTCGGCGGCGGATTTCGATGAAGACAATGTCCCCTACTCGCCGGAACATCACCTCAAGGTGAGCGCTGCTGGCGTCGAGGATGGCGATTTCGTGATGGTCGCAGGCTATCCGGGGTCGACCAGTCGCTATACGCTGCTGGCCGAAGTCGAGAATACGTTCGATTGGCAGTATCCCACCTTTCAGGGTCTGCTGACCAGCTGGATCGCGACGATCGAGAACACCGCACCCGAGGGGTCCGATGCGCGCGTGAAATACGAAAGCCGCCTTGCCGGCCTCAACAACTACGAGAAGAACCTGCGCGGTCAGATCGAAGGCGCACGCCGCGTCGGGCTTGTCGATCGTCGTCGCGCACGCGAAGAGGCCCTTGCCGAATGGATCGCCGCCGACCCGTCACGCGCTGGCTATGGCGAAGCGATTGCCGCACTGACCGAATTGTCGGTTGAAAGCGCCGCCGCGTCGCGGACAAATTTCTGGTACAACAACGCCACTCGCCCACAGCTGCTTTCTGCCGCACAGCGTCTCTACCGCCTTTCGAAAGAACGCGAGCTTTCCAATGCGGAGCGCGAAAGCGGATACCAGGAACGCGACATGACCTTCTTCCGCCAAGGCCTGCAGGCGCTCGACCGGCGTTATGATCCGGCGGTCGACAAGGCCGAATGGGTACTGTTCCTGACCGGCTACATCGCGCAACCCGAATCCGAGCGCGTCGCGGTCTTCGATGACGCGCTGGGCATTACCGCGGACACGACCGCAGCGGACCTGCCCGGTTTGATCGAGCGTTACTATGCCGGGACTACGCTCGGTGATGCCGAAACGCGGCTTGCCCTGATGGAAGCCGATGCTGCCGACCTCGAAGCCAGCGAAGATCCGTTCATCGAGCTTGCCGTCGCGCTTTACGATTATGAGCGGTCGCTCGAAACCGAAGGCGAAGAGCGCGCGGGCCGGTCACTGGCGCTGCGACCTGCCTATATGGAGGCGATCACGCAGTGGCAGACGGAAGAAGGCCTGCTACCCTATCCCGATGCCAATTCGACCCTGCGCATCACATTCGGCAACGTGATGGGCGGCTCGCCCTTCGACGGTATGGAATATCTTCCGTTCACGACGCTTGAAGGGATCGCACAGAAGGATACCGGCGAAGACCCGTTCAACTCACCGCAACGCCAACTCGATCTGATCGATGCGAAGGATTACGGCGATTACGAGCTGGAAACGATCGGTTCGGTTCCGGTCAACTACCTCTCGGACCTCGACGTGACCGGCGGAAACAGCGGCTCGGCCACCCTCAATGCGAATGGCGAACTGGTGGGGCTTCTGTTCGACGGAACCTTCGAGAGCGTCAATTCCGACTGGGATTTCGACCCGCGCACGACCCGCTCGATTCATGTCGACACGCGCTACATGCTGTGGGTGATGGAAAAGGTCGACGGCGCGCAGAACCTGATCGAGGAAATGGACGTGGTGAGGTAGTCCGCCCGGAAGGCGCAATATCGCGCCGGCTTTAGCTTACTCGCTCTAAACTTCTCGGAAGTTGCGGGCTCAAATCCGACGCGCTGACTGGTCGCGAGATGTAATATCCCTGCGCGTAGTCGCATCCGATCTCTTCGAGGAAGTCGAGGCAGGCCTGCTCTTCGACGCCTTCACAGACCACCTGCAGGTCGAGCGAGTGTGCAAGCTGAATTGTCGAGCGAACAAGCAGTGCGTCGCTGCGATCCCGATGAGCATTCTGGACGAACGCGCGGTCGATTTTCAGCTCGCTCAAGGGTAGCTTCTGCAAGTAGCTGAGAGTTGATTGCCCTGTGCCGTAATCGTCCATGGATATCTTTACACCCAGATCCCGGAACCGGCTGAGGTTGCGTGCGGCGACGTCCGGATCGCGCATGGTTGCGGATTCTGTAACTTCGAAGATCAGGCGTTTGCGGGGCACGCCGCTCTCGTTGAGAATCCCCTCCACCGCCCGCACGAAGGGTTCCGAGCTGATCAGGCTGGCAGAAATATTGACCGCAGCGGTGACGACAATTTTCGAACGACACCATTCCTGCAGGTCCGCGATAACGCGCTTGAGCACGAAAAGCGTCAGCGCCTCGATTCTGTTCGTTTCTTCTGCGAGAGGAATGAAGACGTCGGGCCCAAGATAGCCACGTGTCGGATGCTCCCAGCGGACCAGAGCCTCTACGCTTTCGATGCGGTCATTCGCCAGCTTCAATTTCGGCTGGTAGAGAACGTCGAGCTGGTTTGCATCGATCGCCTCATCCAGTTCTCCCATAAGCGAGACCCGCTGCTCGATGATGGCTGCTTCGGCGTCTTCGTGTGCGTGCCAACGCAATCCATCGTGGGCCGCGAAACTCGCAGCACGAGATGCCGCAGCCAGTGCGCCGCCTGAAGCAACCCCGAAGCTCACAGCCACGTCGATCCGCCGTCCTGCGACCTCGATCGGCTTTCTGATTGCTTCGAGGATCGTCTCGAAAGCGTCCAGAAGCTGCTGGTAATCTCCATCATGAACCCACGCCAAGACGCGCGTGTCGGCCCGATACGCCTGGCCTAGAGCGTGAGCGGAACTCATCCGGTCGAGTACGCGCTCGACGAATTTTCCGGTATTCTCCTTACCGATCACCGCCTGGATTGAATCGAAGTCCTTGATGAACACCGCCGCGACGAATTGCGTCTCTGGGTGCTCATCTTGGGCGAAAGCCTGTGCATTGGGGAGACCCGTTTCGCTGTCGACCAAAGACTTTTCGCGCAGTTCACGGCGCGCAATTCGCGCCGCCTGCCCCACACCTGCGCATACCACGAGGATGGCCGCCGGGATAACTTCGAGCACTGTCATCGACAAATGGAGGGCGATGGTTTCGATGGCGACTATCGTCGTCAGAGCCAGAAATACGCGCAAGATCGTAGATCTGTAACTCCTGGCAAGAACGATGCAGAGCGCGAAGAAGACGGCCATTAGCAACATGGGCAGCCAGCCAAGCTCAAGGACGCCACCTGCCAGGAGTGTCTCTGCGGCGAGCGCCTGGATCGTGACGCCGGGAATTACACCGTGGATAGGCACGCCGTAGCGGTCACCCAGTTCGACGGCCGTGGCGCCGACCAGCACGTCTTTGCCGGCAATGGAGGCCGCGTCAAAACTCCCCTCTTCGATCTCGACAAAGCTGTATCGCGGGATCGAGAACGGATCGAGGCTGTAGTCGATCGCAAAGCTCGTATCGATTGCCCCGGCGGCGCCAGCGATTTGTGCTGACAGTGAAGGACGCGGAAGGCCGTCAGTCTTGGTACCGTAGACCATCCGTCGAACGCGGGCGTCGGCGTCAGCCAGAACCGATGCTGACGCCAGCGTGGTGTGCTGGCGAAAGGCCGGGATGGGAAGCGCATCCAGGCGGCGGCCAGAACCTTCGGATGCAGCCTGAGAGAAAGTCGGCATGACGACCGACGCTCGAGCACCCGCGATCGCTTCGGCGAGCTCAGCATCTTCTGCCGCGGAGGATGCTGAGGAAAAGTCGATATCGAACACGATCGATCGCGCGCCGGCTTCATCGAGCTGGCGGATGAGACGCGCATAATGGTCTCGCGGCCATGGCCAGCGCTGGACCTTTACTAGACTTTTAGCATCGATTTCAACGAGGTGGACCTGGCCGGAGGTATCTCTTTGACCTACTTGGGCAATAGCGGCGAGTTGCTCGTTTTCCAGCAAACGCGACCACGGAGTTTGCGCGAATACTACCGCAAAGCATATGCTCGCGATGAGGATCGCGAGGGTGCCGGATTTGTTGCTCGATTTTCCCCCCATGGCTCGACAGCTTAAATCACGCTGCGCCAATCGACACGGTCACGATGCTGAGGCGGATTTGGTCAATCACCGCCGCCACCACGACCGGGATTGCCGTCATCGTCGCCGGGATCATTGCCGCCGCCACGACCGGGGTTGCTATCGTCATCGCGGGCGTCGTCGTTCCCACGACCGGGATTGCCATCATCCTCGCCGCGATCGTTGCCACCGCCACGACCGGGGTTGCTGTCGTCATCGCGACCGGCGTCATTCCCATGACCGTTAATGCCATCGCCGTCGCCACGATCATTCCCGCCGCCACGAGCGGGATTGCTGTCGTCGTCGCCGGCGTCGTCATTTCCACGGCCGGGATTGCCGTCATCCTCTTCGGGATCATTGCCGCCACCACGACCGGGATTGCTGTCGTCATCGCGGGCGTCGTCGTTCCCACGACCGGGATTGCCATCATCCTCGCCGCGATCGTTGCCACCGCCACGACC
>CANLVN010000002.1 GCA_947494705.1 uncultured Erythrobacter sp. | reverse complement strand
GTCGAAGGGTTCCAGATCTCGTGAGTGCGCGTGGCTTCGGGGCTCGCCCCAACAATGAAATGATCGACCTGTCGCATAATTATCCTGTCCTGCTATCGTGCCTCCCTATTCCATACAGGTCGAAGGCAGACACTAGCCAAATTCGCAGGTGGGAAAGCGGCAATCGCCATTCTGGGCAAGAAAGCCGCCACAAGTCACATGAGAAGACCGAGCAGAGGGCTGGGAAATTTCCGCTCGACCGTGGCACCGTAGAAATTCTCGACAAAGCCGGGCAACGCCCCGCATTCAATAAGCTCTCCGGTCGCAAGCTCGTCACGAACGACAATCGGTGGGAGCGCAGCGAGACCGACCCCTTCGCGCGCCAGAAGGCGCATCATTGCCATATCATCGACTTCCGCGGCGATTTGCGGCCTGATGCCTGCCCGATCGGCAAACGCATCGAAGCCCATCCTGAGAGCGGTGCCAGACGTCGCAAGGATCATCGGATGAAGCGAAACTCGTTCTTCGAGCGTGAGGTCGCCTTCGGCAAGCTCAGGGGTAGCGATCAGGCTGACCGGCTGTTCATCCAATTTCCTCACCACGAAGTGAGTCAGCGTGTCGGTCGGCGGGTCCTGATTGGTCAGCACCACATCCAGATGCAGGTCCGCGAGAGCGGCAAACAGCTCACCCGCGCTGCCCGAACGCAGGATCACCTCGACATCGCTACGACCCAGCAAGGGACGAAGGAACTTCAGCTGGAAATTGCGCGACAACGTTGCCAGCGAGCCGACGCGCAGCGCCCGCCTTTGTCGCCCGCTTGCCTGCAACGTGGCGACCAGTTCATCGCCGCTTGCAAATATCGAATTGGCATAGTCGAGCGCTATCCGGCCCGCCTCGGTCAAAAGGAGCGCGCGCCCGCGTCGCTCGAACAATTGTTGCCCCAGCCGGTCTTCCAACGCGCGGATCTGGGTCGAGACGGCGGATTGCGATACGTTGAGACTGACCGCAGCGCGGGTGAGGTTACCCTCGATCGCGACAGCCTGAAAATAGCGCAGGTGATGATAGTTCAGCTCGGACACACCGTTCTTTAAAACAGAACGTAACGTAACGAACAGTGTATTTTTATTAACTTTGGGCTCAGCCTAACAGGCTGGCCAATCGTCACTCGCAAGACATCGGAAGGCGCCATGATCCACCCCCTCCTGCCACTTGCAGCGCCCCTGCTGTTCGCCTTGGTCGCCTTTATGGCCATCTTCAGTTCCGGTCGACGCCCGGTCTGGCTCACTCGCATGGCAGAGTCTGCGTCGCTTGGGGCAATCGCGGTCTCTATCGCCAGCATCGTGCAACTGGCGCTCACAGGCCCGGCCACGTCCACCGTCCTGGGCCTTGGTGAGATCGGTATCTCGGCCCGGCTCGACGCAGTCAGCGTCACGATGCTCGCGATGATTGCGGTAATCGGCTGGGTGGTGCTGCGCTATTGTGCGACCTATCTTGACGGAGAAGCGCGGCAAGGCGCGTTCATTGGATGGATGTCGGCGACGCTCGCAGCTGTGCTGTTGTTCGTGCTTGCTGGCAACCTCGTCCATCTCACACTCGCGTGGATCGGGACGAGCCTTTGCCTCCACCGCCTGCTGCTGTTCTATCCCGAGCGGCTTCAGGCGATCCGCGGTGCGCGCAAGAAGTTCATCGTCGCCAGGCTGGGCGATGTCGCGCTGATCGGCGCGGTCGCGTTGCTCTGGATCGCTTATGGCACGCCCGATCTAGCCACGATCCTCGACGATGCCCGGGCGGGAATAGGCTCAGACGCAGTGGTCGGCGCTGCCATGTTGCTCGCCTTCGCTGCCGTGCTCAAGTCGGTCCAGTTTCCTATGCATGGCTGGCTGACCGAAGTCGTCGACACTCCGACGCCGGTATCCGCACTGCTTCACGCGGGGGTGGTAAATGGCGGCGGGTTTCTGCTGGTGCGCTTTGCCGATGTCATGCTGCTCTCGCCCGGAGTGCTTGCGGCCCTGGTGATGGTAGGCGGATTCAGCGCGTTGCTAGGCGGACTCGCCATGCTCAGCCAGTCGGCGGTCAAGAACTCGCTCGCCTGGTCGACCATCGCGCAAATGGGTTTCATGATCATGCAGTGCGGCCTTGCGCTCTTTCCGCTCGCGCTGCTGCACATCGTCGCTCACTCCTTCTACAAGGCCCACGCTTTCCTTTCCTCTGGCTCGGCGGTGGACGTGGTCACCTCGATACGCAGGCCGGGGCCGATTGCGGTCCCCAGCGGCGCGAATGTCGCACTCGCCTTTGGCCTTGCGATTGCAATCTACGCCGTGATCGGTGCGCTGTTCGGATTGGCGGACAAGAGCCCGCAGGCTATCGCGCTGGGTGCGATCCTGGTCTTCGGCGTAGCTTATCTGCTCGCACAGGGTCTCGCCGACAAGGCACCGCGCCAGCTAACCCGCCAGACCGCATTCTATTCCGTGCTCGCTTCGCTTGGCTATTTCGGCTTGCAGCGAGGATCTGAATGGCTGACTGCCGGAACGCTTCCCGATACTCCGGCTCCTGGCCCGCTCGAGTGGACGCTGATCGCGCTCGCGGTCGCAAGCTTCGGCCTCGTCGCGGTGGCACAGGCATTTTTTCCGCGCTGGGCCGTGCACCCGTCCACCGCCGGACTACGCGTCCACCTCTCCAATGGCCTTTACGCCAACGCTGTGTTCGACCGCCTCGTGGGCAATTGGTCGGCCCGCACACCCCGGTGATTTCCAGATGCAAGGATCCATTGAGATGAACGCCCGGCCCCACGCAACCCAGTTCGATGCGACGATCTCCGCCGAAGCGGTCAAGGCCGCAGTCGAACACGCGGTGCTCCAGATTCCGCCCGTCTGGCCTCTGGCTTCCTCGGTCGCGGTCAACCCTTTCCTGGGCCAGACCGGCCAGACGCTCGCTGAAACCGCTGCAAAGCTGCGCTCCATTGCCGGGACGCCGGTGACGATGCCGCGCGAGTGGTATCGCCAGCAGATCGCAAGCGGCGAGATCACATCCAGCGATCTCGCTGCAGCCCTCTCTGCCTCGCCTCATCAGGACAGACCCGAGAGCCTCGATGCGCTGTTGAAGGCACTTGAGGGTGAGCGCCCGACAGCCACGGCCCTGCCCGACGTTGCGACACTGGCGGCAGAGGCTAGCGGGATCGATTGGCCCGGTATCCTGTCGGACCGGTTCGGTTCTTGGGCGAGCAGCTATTTCGATCAAGGACAGGCGTTGTGGCCCGCCATCTCTGCACGATCGGCATGGGAAGCCTGGTGCACGCATGCAACGCATGATCTGACTCCGGAAATTATGGGCCTTGGAGGTTTTGCCCGTTTCGTCGCCGACGCACCACAGGACCCGCACAGCCTAATCGCGCGCGCGGTCGAAACGCTGGGCCTGCAGCCAGAGGCGCTGCCCGACTTCTTTCATCAGATGCTGTTTTCGCTTGGCGGTTGGGCGCAATTCGCACGCTACAAGCTTTGGCAGGCAGAACTCGTCGGCGGGACGAGTGCAATATTGTCCGACCTGCTCGCAATCCGATTGCTCTGGGAAGAGGCACTTTATCTCCAGCACTGCGACGCAATCGACGCGCGGTGGGAGCAGGTCCGCGCGGCACATGCCAGCGGAACCGCCGCGACGCCGTCGGATGTCGTCGATGAAATTCTTCAGGAAGCCGCCGAACGCGCCGCGCAGCGCCAACTTGGCGCAACGCTGGCCCTCCCCGGAACTCCCGCTCACGGGGATCGCCCGGCGCTTCAGGCCGCGTTCTGCATCGACGTGCGCTCGGAGGTCTTCCGCCGCGCTCTCGAAAGCGCCGACCCCTCTGTTCAGACGCTCGGCTTCGCTGGTTTCTTCGGCGTTGCCGCCGAGCATCGCGGTTTCGCCTCCGACATCGCCGAACGGCGCCTGCCGGTCCTGCTCAATCCGTCGGTGACCTCGGTGTCAGGTGAAGAGGCGGACGCAGAAGAGGATCGCCAGACCCGCTTCACCCTTCGCGCAAAGCGCGCATGGGGACGCTTCAAGTTCGCTGCCGTCTCCTCCTTCGCCTTCGTCGAGGCAACCGGGCCACTCTATGTAATGAAGCTGCTGCGCGATGCGCTGGGTCTCGGCAAGGCCGAACTGCCCGACGAACCCACACCGCGCCTTGCGCCCGCCCTGCCGCTCGATGCACGCACCGACGCGGCGGAGACGATCCTCAAGGCCATGTCGCTGACCGCGAACTTCGCACCCGTCGTGCTGATTGCCGGCCACGGCGCGAAAGTCACCAACAATCCCCACGCCAGCGGACTGCATTGCGGCGCTTGCGGCGGGTATTCGGGTGAAGTGAATGCGCGGCTGCTCGCGGGTCTGCTCAACGATGACGAGGTTCGCACGGCGCTTGCGCATCGCGGCATTGCGATACCCGAGGACACGGTCTTCGTCGGAGCGCTTCATGACACGACCACCGACCAAGTGAAGATTTACGACGGCGATCTTGACGCCCCCTCTCCTGCAGGACTTGAGCAGGTCCGCCTCTGGCTCGATGTCGCAGGTTCGCTTGCCAGGGCTGAGCGTGCACCGCGCTTGCCGCACGCTTCCGACGCATCCCGTATCGCCCGGCGCGCGCGCGATTGGGCGGAGGTTCGGCCAGAATGGGCACTTGCGGGATGCACGGCGTTCATCGCCGCGCCGCGCCATCGGACGAGCGGACGCGCGCTTGAAGGCCGCGCCTTCCTTCACGACTATGACTGGCGCCAGGATGAGGCGAACGGTTTTTCGGTGCTCGAACTGATCATGACCGCACCGGTGGTCGTCGCCAGCTGGATCAGCCTGCAATATTACGGTTCGACCGTTGCGCCAGCGGCGTTCGGCGCAGGCAACAAGCTGCTGCACAATGTCGTCGGCGGGGTTGGCGTGCTGGAGGGCAATGGCGGAAACATGCGCGCCGGCCTGTCCTGGCAATCGCTCCATGACGGCGATAAGCTGATCCATGAACCGCTTCGCCTGTCGGTCTGTGTCGAAGCCCCGGTCGAAGCCGTTACCGCAATTCTCGAAAGCCATCCTCAGGTCCGCGAGCTATTCGACAATTGTTGGCTCCATCTGTTCGTGATCGATGAGCACGGCAGGCTATCGCAGCGCTACAAAGGCAACCTGCAATGGTCTGAAGAGCCTGAGCCGACAGCCCGGACCGGATTGGATTGAAAGCGAGAGCATCCTGTCGGTTATTGTTAGCTTCCCGATCAATGGAGAATATCACACTCTGGGTGGGAAGCGGACGAGAGGGAGGCTGCCACCGGTTTCCAGCAGAGGCGTGACAGTCGGGTAAGACCGCAGCCAGCAGAGCCTGACGATCCGCCCGGGGCCTGCACATGAAGGATAAGAGCCCCCTGCTTGCCAAACCCTCCAGCTAATACATGACTCAGCTTGCCACCGTTTCCCGATACACATAGGCACTGGATGCAAAGCTAGAGTGGGATGAGGATAAAATGATCAGGCTTTCAACCGTAGTCGCGGCTTTGGCAATCGGCACCGTAGGGCAGACGCTGTCAGCGCAAACCGACTACAGCGCGGACATCACGCGCACCGATTACAATATACCTCATATCAAGTCCGATAGCTGGGGCGGCGTGGGCTACGGGGTCGCTTATGCATACGCGCAGGACAATATCTGTCTGATGGCGGAGGAATTCGCGACCGTGGCCGGTACGCGCTCGCTCTATTTCGGGCCGGAAAACTCCTCTGTGCTTGGCTTCAGTGAGGTTGATAACGTCACCTCTGACGTTTTCTTTCGCAGCCAGATCGATCTCGAAGCGCTCCGCCCGGGCTGGCACGATCAAAGCGACGCCGCACGCGAATTGCTTGATGGCTATATCGCAGGATACAATCGTTTCTTGCGCGATACGGGGATTGAAAACCTGCCGGAAGCTTGCGCAGGCGAGGACTGGGTTCGCGAAATTGACCGCGACGACCTCCTTCGCCTCAACCAGAAACAGATGCTGCTGGCGAGTTCGCTTGCACTGGCTCCAGGCATCGCAACCGCTGCTCCTCCCGGACCGGTCGAGACGGCGAGTGTTCACTTCAATTTCCGCCCCCATGAAGACGAAGTGCCCGCCAGCAATGGCTGGGCCTTTGGCGGAGAAGAAACAGCCGATGGCCGGGGATTGCTGATCGGAAACCCCCATTTCCCTTGGGAAGGGCCGGCGCGGTTCTGGCAGATGCATGTCTCGGGGCCGGATGACTATGACGTGATGGGCGTTGGTATTGCCGGAACACCGATACCCACTCTCGGCTTCAACAAGGACGTGGCATGGACGCACACGGTCACTGCCGCGCGTCATTTCACGGTCTACATGCTTGCTCTCTCGCCAGAAGACCCCACCGTCTATCTCGTTGACGGTCAGCCCGTCAGAATGACGTCGACCGACGTCACCATCCCCATGCCCGACGGTGCCGATCCGGTCGTTCGCAAAACTTATTCGACGCGTTTCGGTCCCATTGTCACACTGCCAGGATCGCCACTGAACTGGAGCGAGAGAACGGCATTCGCCATCCGCGATGCCAACTCCGGCAATCAGCGTGCAATCGACACGTGGCTTCAGATCGGGATGGCAAAGAATGTCCGTGAGATCGAAGCGGCTGTGTCCGAAACACTCGGCATCCCCTGGGTCAACACGATTGCGGCTGACCGCTACGGAGATGCATTGCACGCCGACATTACGGCGGTTCCAGGCGTCTCGGTCGAGATGGCGCAGTCGTGCAAGACACCGTTTTCCGGGCTGGTTGCCAGCCAATTGACGTTGCTTGATGGCACACGCGAGCAATGTGATTGGCGTAGGGGGGCCAATAGTTCTTCAGCGGGTCTTCTGCCCGCAACCGATCAGGCATCGCGCATCCGGCGCGATTACGTCACCAACAGCAATGACAGCTATTGGATCAGCAATCCGCGCGAGCCTTATCGTGAACTTTCACCGATCCTCGGCGACTTCGAAGAAGCGCTGTCATTGCGCACGCGCTCGAATTTCACCGAAACCGAAGCGTTACTCAAAGAAGTTGAGATGGACCACAAGGCTGCCAAGGCATTGGTGTTCGGCAACAAAAGCCTTGCCGCTGACATGGTGGTCGAGCCGCTACTTGAATTATGCGTGGACCGAGAAGAGGTCGCTGACGCCTGCGAAGCAATTGGCGGATGGGATCGCGAATTCGAGAAAACGAGCCGGGGCGCATATCTGTTCGAGGCGTTCTGGGAAAAGGTGCGGCGCTCCGACGGGCTGTGGGAAGTGCCATTCGATGCAAGCGATCCGGTGAACACACCGAATACGCTCGCGACCGAAGGCGACCGCGGCGAAGCCTTGCTTGATGCGCTCGCTGAGGCGGCCAATGATCTCGATGAGGCCGGGATTGCGTTGGATACGCCGTGGGGGGAGTTTTTGACGCGACGTCATGGCGAGCGGCGTATCGGGCTGCATGGTGGGCCCGGCGTGGCCGGCGTTCTTAACATGCAGCGCGGCCGCCTCGTCGAGGATGGAATGGTGCCCGTCCATGGTTCGAGCTACATCCAGATTGTCGGCTTTGACGAGGATGGCCCGGTGGCTGACGCTATCCTGAGCTATTCGCAATCGACCGATCCGGCCTCGGAGCATTATTCGGACCAGACGGAACTGTACTCAGAAAAGAAGTGGCATCGCCTGCCCTTCACACCTGATGAAGTCGAAGCACATCGCCAAGGTGATACGATAACGATAGCTGAGTAGACTAGCAGTCCGCACGTTACGCTCGTCCCGGAATCCGGCTTGACCCGGTTCAGCCATGAGACGCTTTCCAGGCTCCCATCGAGCCGAGATAGATCTCCAGATTGTCGAAACCGCGGCTCGCAAGCCATCCCGCAGCGACCGTGGCCCGCATCCCGCTGGCGCACATCAGCGTGTAATGCGCAGCCGGATCGAGATCGCGATAACGTTCGTTGAGTTCGCCGACGTAAATGTGCCGGGACTGCTCGATGGACGCTTGCGCCCTCTCGTCCGCGTCCCTTACATCGAGCAGCGTCCAGCCCTCTTTGCCGTCCGCAAGGCGGCGCTCGATCTCCTCGGTTCCGATCATCGGGATGGTCCGCATCGTCCTGCCCTGAGCAGCAGCGGGCACAACGCCGACATAGCCACCCTCGATATTGTCGAGAGCGATCCGGACGAGATGCGTCATGGCGGCTTTGAGTTGATCTTCGTCGGAAGCCACGAGAGCAACGCTCTCACCTTCGCGAATGAACCATCCCGCAAATGCGGAAATCATACCGACCGGCAGGTTCATGGATCTGGGCAGATGACCTGAAGCGAAAGCAAGCGGTTCGCGCACATCGACCAGATGATCGACGTTCAGATTGTCGAGGGCGGCGAGTGACAGGCGCTCGGGTCGCATCACGCGAGGCGCGGCGTCGCCGCCTTCCAGGTTGAGCCGCTCCATCAGGCGAAAGTAGGGCGGTTGATAGTGGTTCTCGTCCACCTTGAAGTCGATGAAGGCGTCCCGGCTTTCGAACTGAAGACGTGGATTGTTGGCGCGTTCATGGCCGAGCGTCGAGAATTCGCGCTCCGCCATACCCGATCCGCATACGGAACCCGCCCCATGTGCAGGATAGAGGATGACCTGATCGCCCAACCCCAGCAATTTCTGCAGGGAATCGTAGAGCAGACCGGCAACCTCGCGCTTGCGGTCGGGATAGAAGTCGGTGCGACCGACATCGCCGACGAACAGCGCATCCCCTGTGAACACCCCCACCGGGCCATCGGGATAGGCCGTGTCGTGCAACACGAAGGCGAGGTGGTCGTCCGTGTGGCCCGGTGTCTCCAGCACGCCGATTTTCAACTGTCCGATCTCGAATTCATCGCCTTCACGCGCTGTCTCGGCATATTCGACCGTTCCCGCCGCGTTGGGGCCGTGAATTACGCGCGCTCCCGTCAGTTCCTTCAGGATCGGCCCGCCCGACACCAGATCCTCGTTGCGATGGGTTTCGAAGATATGGGTGATCTCCAGCCCTTCGGCACGAGCCATTTCGACATAGCATTCGCAGTCGCGGCGCGGATCGATGACCGCTGCCTTGCCGCCAGAGCCGACAAGGTAGGAAAGGTGGGACAGGCCGGGTGTCTTGATTTTTTCGAGAAGCATGGTGCCTCCTATACTAGTAGATGTGGGGCCGGTGCGAGATGGCAGGGATCAGATCATCCCTCTCGCCGCATCGGCAATCGGTTCCTCGGGCGGGCCGCCATTGGCCGCGAGCTCTCGGAAAGCGCGGTTCTGCGACAGGTATACCGTTCCGTTGAGGTCCTTGACGAAATGGGTGCGTTTGAGGCGATCCATCACCGGTCCTTTCACTTCGGAGAGGTGAAGGCCGATACCTGCATCGATCATGCGGTGATTGATCGCTTCGAGGCTTTCGAGGCCGGAAGCGTCGATTTCGTTTATGGCGCTGCACATCAGAATGACGTGGCGCACTTCGGCGCGATCGGCGATCTCTTCCAGCACATACTCCTCCAGCCACCGCGCGTTGAGATAGGTAAGGCTTTCATCGATCCGGATCGACAGGACGTGCGGGACCGTGAAGACCCGATGCCGGTCGATATTGCGGAAATGCTCGGTTTCGGGAACGCGCCCGACGATGGCTGCATGGGGTCGGCTCGCCCGCCACAGATAGAGCAGCAGGCCGACGCCGACGCCCGCGATGACGCCCATCTCGACGCCTGCAAGCAAGGTGATGGTGATGGTCGCCATATGCGCGGCAAAATCGGCCTTGGAGTAATTCCAAAGCTGGCCCGGCGTTTTCAGATCGACGAGGCTGAGCACCGCTACAATGATCGTCGCTGCCAGCGTTGCGATCGGCAGGCTGTAGAGAAGCGGGGTGAGGAACATTCCGGCAAGCGCAATACCGACAGCGGTGTAAGCACCCGCCGCCGGTGTTTCCGCCCCGGCATCGAAATTGACGACCGACCGGGCAAAGCCGCCGGTGACCGGGTAGCCGCCGGAAAACGCACTCGCGATGTTCGAAGCACCAAGACCGATCAATTCCTGGTTGGGCGCGATCCGCTGGCGGCGCTTTGCCGCGAGGGTCTGCGCGACCGATACGCTTTCGACAAAGCCTATGATCGAGATCAGCAGCGCCGGAACCCACAATTGTCCGATCAGTCCAAGGTCGGTCGACGGCAGGGCAAAGGGAGGAAGGCCCTGCGGGATCGCACCCACGAGGTTCACGCCGCGATTTTCCAGATCGAGACCGATGGCAGTAAGAATCGTGGCGATCACCGCGATCACCGGCCCCGCCTTCGCCGCGATGTCGGCAGCGCGTGGGGTAAGCCCCACTTTGACCAAGGCAGGCTTCAGGCCCTTGCGCACCCAGAACAGGAACAGCGTTGCCGGGATGCCGATGGCGAGCGTCCACGGATTGATCGTATCGATGGCCGCAGCGAGACCGCCGAGCATTTCGGGCCAGTTGTCGCCCCCTGCCGATACGCCCAGGATGTGCTTCACCTGGCTCGTCGCGATCAGGATCCCGCTGGCGGTAATGAACCCGCTGATGACCGGATGCGAAAGGAGGTTCGCGAGGAAGCCCATACGCAGGACCCCGAGCACCGCCAGCATCACGCCGGACAGGGCCGCCAGCGTGATAGCGGCCTCGAGGTAGAGCGCAGTTCCCTGCGCTGCCACCGCACCGGCGGCACTCGCCGTCATGAGCGACACGACCGCGACCGGGCCCACCGCGAGCGTCCGGCTGGTGCCGAAGATCGCATAGGCGACCAGCGGCAGGATCGAGGCGTAGAGGCCGACGACCGGAGGCAGTCCGGCAAGCAGCGCATAGGCGAGGCTTTGCGGGATCAGCATGATCGTCACGATGATCGCCGCAACGAGATCGTTGGTCAGGACCGAGCCGTTATAGGTCCGGCCCCAGTCGAGGATCGGCAGGTATTGCGCGAGCAGCCCGGGCTTTCGCTGGCGCGGTAAGCCCGACGGCTCGCCTGCCGCGTCTTCGGTGCTGTCGCTCACGTTCAAGCTGCCTTCTTGACCTGCGGTTTGACGAGCCATTCATGACCCTTGAGCATTCCGTTCCAGTAAATCCAGGGCAGCGCCTCGGACTTCAGGAGCCAGCTGAGCTTGCGCGGTCGCGTGCCGTCGATCACCCATTTCGGGAAACTGGGCAGCAGCTTTCCGTCATATCCGAATTCGGCAAGCACGATCTTGCCGCGCTCGACCGTCAGGGGACACGAGCCATAGCCATCGTAGTCCGCAACGGGCTGCTTCGCGTCCAGCGTTGCAAGTGCATTGACCGCAACGATCGGCGCCTGTTTGCGCGCCGCGGCCGCAGTCTTCGCATTGGGCGTGCCGCCGGCATCGCCGACCCCGTAGATATTGGGGTAGCGCACATGCTGCAGCGTGAACTTGTCGATATCGACAAAGCCGCTTTCCGCGTTCGCGAGCGGACTGTCGGCGATGAACTGCGGCGCGACCTGCGGCGGAACCGCATGGAGCATGTCGAACTCCACGGTTTCCTCGCCCGCCTCGGTCTTGAACACGGCTTTGCGCGCCGTCCCATCCACTGCGATCAGCGTTTGGTTGAGCTTCAGGTCGATGCCGTATCTCTCGACATATTCCATCAGGGCAGGGACATATTCCTTCACTCCGAAGAGCACCCCGCCGGCATTGCGAAACTCGACATCGATGTCGTCCAGCACATCGCGCTCCATCCAGGCGTCGCAGGACAGGTACATCGCCTTTTGCGGTGCGCCAGCGCATTTGATGGGCATCGGCGGCTGGCTGAAGATCGCGCGCCCCGATTTCAGATTGCGCACGAGGTCCCAGGTGTAGGGCGCAAGATCGTAGCGATAGTTGGATGTCACCCCGTTCTTGCCGAGGGCGTCCTCCAGCCCTTCGATCTTTTCCCACGCGAGCCGGATGCCGGGAGCGACGATCAGGACGCTGTAGGTGATCGTCGTGCCATCCGCGAGGGTCACCTGTTTGCTGTCGGGCTGGAAGGAAGCGGCCGCCTGACGCAGCCAGGTGGCTGTTTCCGGAATCACGCTTGCCATCGGTCGCCGGGTGACAGGCGCTTCGAATATTCCGCCGCCAACCATGGTCCAGCCGGGCTGGTAGTAGTGATCCCCGCTAGGCTCGACGATCGCGATGTCGAGCGACGGTCGCCGCTTCAGCATCGAGGAGGCGGTCGCGATCCCGGCCGATCCCCCGCCTATGATGACGACTTCGTGGTTTAGCGTCTGGGCCATGGAAAACTCTCCCGTGTGTTTATTATTCCTGGCCGAGCTGCTCTCGCAGGCCGGCAAGATCGTAGCCTGCGCGCCTGGCGCGTTCGATGCGCTCATCGGCGGTCATGTTCTCGATGTTGGCAAGCGCATCGAGCGTGATGGATCGCGTCCCGGTGCGACAAAAGGCAAGCACCTTGCCGTCCGCCTCTTCGCGGATCTTGGCGAAAGACCTGATCGTGGCTGCGGGAAATTCACCTCCCGATACCGGGAGATGATGGAAGGCGATGCCAGAGGCTTCAGCAACTGTACGCACCGATGCCACAGTCGGTTGACCAGGTTCCTCGCCATCGGGCCTGTTGCAGATCACCGTTCGGTATCCTGCTTCGGCCAGCCTTGGCACGTCGCCGGGCTCGATCTGGGGCGAGACAGCGAATGTCTCGCTCACTTCTGCGAGCCTCATGACAAGGTGCCTTCCACAAGCCGCACGACAGCCATCCCGGCGATCATGGCGACGACGAAGATCGCGGCAGCCGCAGGTTCGATCACGAGCGCGGCGATGCCGGGTCCCGGACAAAGCCCCGCAATGCCCCAGCCGATACCGAACAAAGCCGCGCCGCCAACGAGGCGCGGTGTGAGATCGGATTTGGTCGGCAGGTGGAACTTCCCCGCAATGATAGGTTCGGCCATGCGAGGCACGATCCGCCACGCGACCGCCATGACAATGACAGCACCGCCCATGACGAAGGCAAGCGTGGGGTCCCAGTCGCCGAAGACGTCGAGGAACCCTCGCACACGCGCGGGATCGGTCATGCCACCAAGGGCAAGGCCTGCGCCGAAAAGAGTGCCGGATACCAGAGAAATGAGCGCGGTCCGCATCACAGCACCTCCAGCCCGAGTGCATTCATGATGGCGACCGTCGCAATGCCGGTGGCCATGAACGTCAAGGTGGCGACAATCGAACGGGCGGAAAGACGGCTTACGCCGCAGACCCCGTGCCCGCTGGTGCAGCCGCTGCCGAGCCGCGTGCCGATCCCGACCACCAGTCCGGCAATGGCAAGTGTGATCGGGTCCGCGAAACTAGCCTGAATACCGCCCGTCGCCAGCATGACTACGAACGCTCCGAGAGGGAGCCCGATGACGAACATCCACGCACCGCTGCGGGCAATTCCGCTTCCGCCGAGGCCGACCGCCTTGGCGGACAGCCCGGAGACACCGGCGATCCTCCCGAGGCCGAGCAGCATCACTGCTGCGGCAAGGCCGATCAGCACACCGCCTGCCAGTCCGGCGACCGGTGCGGCTTCTGGAAAACCTGGCAAGCTCATACCGCGTTCACCGGGATCTTGATGTAGCTGACGCCGTTGGTTTCCGGGTCGGGCAGGCGCCCGCCTCGAATATTCACTTGGACCGAAGGCATGATCAGGTTCGGCATGGCGAGCGTCTTGTCGCGAGTGGTGCGCATCTCCACGAATTCTTCTTCGCTCACACCATCCTTCACATGGACGTTCTGCTCGCGTTGCTGCTTGACGGTGGTTTCCCAGGCGTACTCGTCCCGGCCCGGTGCCTTGTAATCATGGCAGAGGAACAGTCTTGTTTCCTCCGGAAGCGAAAGCAGGCGTCGGATCGAACGATAGAGCTGGCCGGCGTCCCCACCCGGAAAATCGGCACGCGCAGTCCCGAAGTCGGGCATGAAGATCGTGTCGCCCACGAAAGCGGCATCACCGATGATGAATGCCATGTCGGCTGGCGTGTGGCCGGGAACGTGGAGGGCGATGCCTTCCAGTTCGCCGATCCTGAAGGTTTCGCCATCCTCGAACAGCTTGTCGAACTGCGATCCGTCGCGCTCGAAATCGGTGCCCGCATTGAAGAGTTTCCCGAACACCTCCTGCACGCGCACGATGTCGCGGCCGATAGCCAGCTTTCCGCCGAGCTTTTCCTGCAAGTAGGGCGCTGCGGAAATATGATCGGCGTGCGCATGGGTCTCGATAAGCCATGTCACTTTCAACTTATTCGAAGTGACGTATTCAACAACACGATCGGCTGATCCGTTCGAAGTGCGGCCAGAAGCCGCTTCGAAGTCCAGCACCGAATCGATGATCGCCGCTTCGCCCGTCTTGGGATCGTGGACCACGTACGATACAGTGTTGGTCGCTTCATCGAAAAATCCCGCAATCGAGGGGCGCAGGCACTTATCTTCCTGGGCGCGCTGGATCTGTGCGGCAGCGCGATTGAGGCTCTGATCGCCAGCCATGGCTTTATCTCCATTTATTTACATAAATCGTGTATATGTATTGCCATTGGAATGTCAAGTGGTATGAAGGTGCAATGACAGAGACAAACAACGAAGATGCCGGGCGAGAAGCGCCTTGTGGCGGACTTCGCATCGGGGACGAGGCACCCGACTTCACAGCGCGCAGCACGACCGGGAATGTTCGCCTTTCCGAATACCGTGGGCGATGGCTTATCCTGTTCTCTCATCCCGCCGACTTCACACCGGTCTGCACCACCGAGTTCGTGGCTCTGGCCGGTTCTGCGGATGAGTTCGAAAAACGCGACTGCGCCTTGATGGCGCTTTCCGTAGACAGCCTGTTCTCGCATTTCGCGTGGCTGCGCCTGATCCGAGATCGCTACGATATCGAAGTGCGCTTTCCGATCGTGGAAGATCCGACGCTCGTGATCGGGCGCGCTTACGGCATGGTTTCGCCACACGATAACGACAGCGCGACCGTGCGAACGACGTTCTTTATCGACCCGCAGGGGGTCATCCGCGCGATGACCTGCTATCCCGCCAGCGTGGGCCGCTCGACACCAGAAATGCTTCGTACTCTCGATGCGTTGAAGGCGGTCGATGAAGGCCCCGTCCTCGCGCCCGCGAATTGGCAGCCGGGTGAGGCCTTGCTGGCTCAGCCCGATGCCTTGCTCGACACGGTGTTCTCGGCGAAGGGCCAGACCGATTGGTTCATGAAGGAAGCCAGGCAGGGGTCGAAGAAGTGACGGATGATGAGCTGGTGGATTCGCTGAAGGCGTTGGCTCATCCGGTGCGTCTTCGGATCATGCAGGCCCTGACCGGCACGGAGCTGAACGTGGGTGAGATCGACGAAGCAGCGGAAATCGGCCAGCCAACGCTTTCACAGCAGCTGGCGGTCCTTCGCAAGGCGGGTTTGGTGAAGACCCGCAAGGACGCCAAGCTCGTCTATTATCGCATCGACGACAGCAAACTCACGCAAGTCGCCAGCGCGACGGGAGAGTTTGCCGCGCTCTCCGCCATGCCGACGCGCCAGTCGCGGACGCCAGCACCCGGGGTAGCCAACTTCGCCAAGCTGGGTTGAAATACTTGATCGCTGGGACGACGAGTTCGCGTCAAACGGCGCTCTTCAGTGAACGAGCGCGATACCCAAAAACGCAGCTGACAAAAGGTTGTCGAATGATCGTCCAGTATTGCGAATGGCTGCGTTGGGGTTCGTGTATCGAGTCGCTCGATGACAGATATATGGGGCGCAATGAGGACGTCATGAGCGCCTCGCTAAACGTGAGCATTCGGCCCAGTTTCGACCGTATCGCCTGGCCAACTGGACCAGCCTCCGCGTGGCAGGGAACGGTTTCTTCCGCAGACGCCACCAAGCCTGGACCAAGGCCCCAAGCTGGAAGAGCCCAACGCAACAAATCTCGGATCTCTTTACGGAAAGAAATGGTGCCGCTTACAGGATCCGAACCTGTGACCCCATCATTACGAATTTAGGGAAAGGTTTGCGACTAAGCGTTATTTGTCAAAGTCTTAATTGCCCTTGAAAGCATCAGACTTGTCCCGACCCATAGACGACCCAAAGTCCGCTCACGTCTTCCGATGCTCGTTTCCTAGTGAAAACACCTTGCTTCGGTCCAGCGTGGCAACACGACCTCAGCCAGACCTACTTGACCGGCAGGTAATGGCGAGAAACCGAAGGACACCAGTCGTCAGAGATCGGTGGGCAGACGGAAATTGGGAGTCATCAACTCAAACCCAATCCCGGTCGGATGCTGACCGATAACTCTAAATCTCTTTCGCCTCAGTCAATCTCGATTTCTTGCTGTCGCCGCACGGCCAGTTCCAGCAGATAAAGTAACTGGTGGATTTCCATGCATAGGCTCTCTGGGATCCTTCGTGCTGGAGGCCCACTCTTTAGCTTCAGTGCGGCCTCGAGATTGTCGCGCACTGCAAATATTTCGTCAGCGTCTAGTCCCCGATTATCTCTTTGCTCATCGGAATCCTCCAAATCGTCGACAAGTGTCATTTCATCTAAGGTTTCGCTCCTAGAGCCGAAAATCCAGTCTGCGAGCGATTTCTAGTTAGATATGGTGCTATCGCTTGCGCAGATCGAAGCTCAGAGAAAGTACGCTGAGCGATCGGGTCATCAGCGGGTAGCCCTTTCGGTCCCAATCCGGCCGCTAGCCGACAGTCAGCTTTCGGGCTGTGATATTGGCTTGCCAGCCCAAACTCTGTGTGCGCCCCAGCGTTTTCCGATGACCTGCCCGCCGGTTTCCGCGCCATCAACCCCCGCTCAACGGCAACAACCTCGCGCACACGCGCGACGAAAACTGACTTTGCAATAAAACGGGCGATTGCCGCCGGTGTGCAAGGCGAGAGAGGAAGGAGTTGCACCTCCCCCCTCCCTAGTAGCGCCTACTGGCTTTCGGTTTCGGTTGCTTCCTCTTGCGGAACAGCGTCCGCTTCGACTGAAGCCTCAGCCGCGACCGTGGTGACTGTCCCGGGTCGAGCAATAGGCGCAACTTCGCGCGGCTGAGAAACAGCACTAGCAGGAATTGCTAATTCCAAGCCCTCTTCGAGCGTGGCGGTCAATTCGCGACCGGCTGGAATGCGACCAGACTTACCAGTGATGAAGGCGGCAAAAACACCAGCCGCGACAACGCCCCCAACGGTTGCGAGCGTATTGCCTTCACCCTCTTGCCGATATGTCCCATCAAGTTTGATACGCCGCCCAGCCAGCTCGAGATACTCGAGTTCGACATCCATTTTGCCCGACTTGCCGAACGCTCCCTTGTTAGTCAGCCAAGTGATGCGCCCGTAAGCTGGCGTTCCTTCGGGGATTACAACGTAATCACCGAGCGTCACGTCATCTGCGACCGTCAGCTTGAATTGGTCACCCTCAGCCCAGGTTCTGCCTTTGGTCGTGACTTCCTGATTCATTTCCAGAATGATTTCAGTGTTTGCCGGAAGCACGGCATTGCCGGTTGGTGCCTCATCTACCCGCTGGACTGGAAGCGGCATCGCGTCCTGCGCATATGCCGGAGACACCAAAAGCGCGACTCCTGCCGCGAAAAATACAGTTTTCATGAATTGCCCCTCTTAAATTGGTCGAGTGACCAGTATCTTAGTAACCGAAGAAATCGGTCATTTTAATTAATATTCTGGCTAAAGCTTTTTTGCGCCCCATTGCTTTCCGAAAGCAATCAACCGTTTTCTTGCGTCCTTGATCACAGATAGTCGCAAATCCGCGCCCCAATTACGAACGGGCCTTGCACCAAAACTGATAGCAAGGCCCGCTCAATCACTAATCGCTGAGGCGAATCAGAATTTTCCGAGAAGCGTTAGGACGCCCTGATTACGGCTGGCATCGAGACCAGAATCGACACCGAAAGCTTCGATGCTCCCGTAATCTGAATATCGATACTCAACCCGAATCGCATAGTTGGAGCCAAAGTCGATTTCCCCGCCGACGCCTACGCGGACGCCGCCGAAGGAAATTTCATCTGAAAGCGCGCCAGTGCCGTCGTCATACTCACCCTCAATCGAAGCATCCGTGTATCCGCCCTTTACATATAGAATACCATTGCGAGCGGGGCGAAACCCGAGGCGAGCACCTACATAAAAATCACGGCCTGCATTGACGGAAATCGAGTCGCCAACATCGATCACGTCGGTCGCCGAAACGCCAACGCTGGAGTCTGTATATTCGCCCTCGACACCAAAAACGAGGCCGCTAGTGGTCTCATAGTCGTAGCCAACAGTCAGACCAACCAACAGGTCCTCCTCGCTATCGGAAATACCGTCGAATTCGAGTTCGACGCTGTCCACGCCAATAATTGCGCCAGCAACGAGCTTTCCGCCTACTGTGTCATCATCCTGTGCGAAAGCGGGGGTAGCAAATGCGCTAGCTGCGACCGCCACCAAGAAAATCGGTGTCTTCATTTGATGTCCTTTCAAGTTGCTCTGAATTGAGCAACCAGCCACTTGCAGGACTATGGTTAACAACACATCAATTTATTAGTTAATTTCCACAAACAAAGAAGACGAAGTAAGTCCTGCAATGACTAGAACTCACTGCTCTCCTCGACACCAAGCAGCTTATGCTCTTTGCACCAAAAAGATTCGGCATGCGCCCCTATCGCATACCGATAGCGCGCCGTCGCTTCACGCGTGGGCGGAAAACTGGGTTAGCAACTACGCGGACGATCGCCGCCGGTGTCCGATGCACTCGACCTAGAGATTTACCCGCCCCACCTGTCTGTTTGACGGCTTTCAGGTTCTCAGCAGGGCATGGCCAAAGGCGGCTGTCGGGATGGGAAGCGGACGTTTGTTCCGGAGTCCCGGATGCTAATAGGATAGGAATCCGCGGCTTACTTGGCGTGCAGCGATGCGAACGCTTCGATCTTGTCGGTTTGGCCCGAGACAACGAGGACATCCCCTGGCATGATCAGGGTGTCCGGAACGGCGTGAATAAAGTCCTCGCCCTCTCGTTTTACTCCGATGACTGTCACGTCGAACTTCTTGCGACATTCGCTGGTCACGAGCGGAAGGCCGATGATTGGCTCGGGTGCGACAAGCTTGGCTATCGAGAATTCGTCTCCGAAGCTGATGAAATCGAGCAGACGTTCATTAAGAAGCCGCGCGACACGTTCACCCATTCGCTCCTCGGGAAAAACGATATGGTGAGCGCCAGTCCGTTCGAGAATCCTTCCATGCTTGTGATTGGTTGCCTTGGCCCAGATGTTCGGGACGCCGAGATCTGATAGCGCAAGGACTGTAAGCACACTCGCCTCGATACCGTTTCCGATGCCGACGACTGCCGATGTGAAGCTCTTGGCCCCCAACTTCTCCAGACAGCGAAAATCAGTGCAGTCAGCTTCGACGACTTGCGTTAACTCGCTCGCGTACTGCTGCACTCTCGCTTCATCGATGTCCGCTCCAAGCACCTCGTGCCCCATGCGCTGCAAAGTCCGGGCAACCGAGCCACCGAAGCGCCCCAGCCCGATAACGAGAACTGGATTGCGTGTATCAGCCGACAATGGGATTCTCCTCAGGGTAGCGATAGGGGCGTGGTTCACCGCCAAGAGCAAGCGCAGTCGCGACGGTGATGGTTCCAACTCGGCCGACGAACATCAGCATGATGATCACCAATTGCCCCGCTGGAGGTAGTTCTGCAGTCACGCCGGTCGAAAGTCCGACCGTCGAGAACGCCGAGATCGTCTCAAACAAAAGGTCCTCGAATTCGAGCGGTGTGATAATCGAAAGATAGGTCGTGGCTGCGAATATCAGAATTCCCGCGAGCAAGATGACTGTCAGCGCCTGTCGTTCGATTTCGTGGCTGAAGCGGCGATTGAAAACATTGGCGTCTCGACGTCGCAGGACCTCGGAAATCACAACCGCAATCAGGACTGCAAATGTCGTGATCTTGATACCACCCGCAGTGCCAGCGCTACCGCCGCCGATAAACATCAGGAAGTAATTCGTTATGAGCGTTTCGTCGTGAAAAGCTCCCACGTCGAGGCTGTTAAAACCGGCGGTTCGAGGCATGACCGAGTGGAAGGCGGCATTGAGGAACTTTGCAGAGATTCCCATTGGTCCTAGGGTATCCGGATTGTCCCATTCCATCGCGAGCACCCCGATGAAGCCGCCGACGAGCAGCAGGATGGTCCCAGTCACGGTCAGTTTCGTATGCAGGGTCCATAATTTCCATGTGAAGCCGTGGCGCTTCAGGTCCTGCATGACCGGAAAGCCGAGCGCGGTCAGAATGACGGCGAACATTATCGGAACGAGAATAAACGGATCGGACTGGAAGCCCATCACACTGTCGGAATAGCTGGAAAATCCGGCATTGTTGAAAGCGCTGACCGCGTGAAAGAGGCCATGCCACAGCGCCTCACCGAAGGAATGATTGTAAGCGAGCATAAGTCGGGCAGCTAGGATCACGGCGACGACAATCTCGACCCAGACAGTGATCAGAAATACTAGTTTCAGAACTGATTTCGCGTCGCCCACTTCGAGACGACTCCGCTCCACATTCGTGGCCATCCTTTCGCGCAATCCGAAGCCGCGACCGGCCATCAAGCCGAACAAAGTTGCGGCCGTCATGATTCCGAAGCCGCCGATCTGAAACAGCAAGAGGATTACGCCTTGGCCAAAGCCTGACCAATGAGTTGCAGTGTCCACGGTGATGAGTCCTGTGACAGCAACTGCAGAAGTCGCCGTGAAGAAAGCCGTCAGCAGATCAGTCCGCGATCCGTCCGCAGTCGAGAAGGGTAACCACAGGAAAAAGGTGCCAACAAGGATCGCACCCGAGAATAAGAGCGGAATCAATCGGATGGGATCACGTAACGTCGACACCGATCGCGTATATCCGCGGCCAAATGAATCGAAAAGAAATTTGTCCGCAACTAGCGTCGTCAGATGCCAGCCTGGTTTTGGCTGGTAGCGTGGCGCAGATGCCAGACCGCCTACAGGATATAGCACCTGCGAGCGATTAAGGAGAGCTATTGGGGTGCAGAGCAGACGTTGGCAGGCCGCCGTTATTATCGGGCGTTTGCGAGCCCGCTCTTCTCTGCCGTGACGGCGATCATCGCCTCTCTAGCTGTTACCGCTCCCCAGCGCCCCCTTGGCCTTGGCTCTATGCTCAGGCAGCTTTCTGATTGTGCGATGATCTTGCCATGCCCGTACAACCAATTGCTGTATCGCTAGGCGGCGTTTGATCTAACTACCCGGAAAATAACGATTACAAACTATTTATTCTCGAGCAAGTATTTATTCAGGAGTCCACCCTAGTCTCTCAATAGCAGGGGGACCAACATGACTATACAACGGACTGATGAATCGGCGAGGGTCGAAGACAGGCGGAAAGCCGGACGCAGAACTGCGGACCTCCATTTTCAAGGCCCGGATCGGCGTAAAGGGCAAAGGCGCTCCGGTTCGGATCGCCGAGGGTCCGACAGGGCTATCGTCGATCAACCGCGTGATGACTTGAACAGGATCAAGTGACATGGCGGAGTTTGCAAACGCTGAAAAGCGGACCGAGAAGCGCAGAACATCCAGGCGCGTAGTGAAAATCGAGACCCAGCTAAGCCACGCTTCGGGTTCCAAGTTTCCAGTAACAATTACCGACTTGTCGGAAGAAGGATGCGCAGTTTCGTTGGAAAGCGATGTCATCCTTTCGGAAACGGACTTCTACTGCATCAAGATTGGCGGTTTCGAGACGCAGGCGACGAAAGCTATCTGGTCCGATCAAAAGAATGCCGGACTGAAGTTCGTGTCACCATTCGCATCCTACGTGATCGATCATATCGCCAAGAGCACTTCTAGTTCCGGTGAGTAGCATGAGCACTGAAAGAGCATCATCCCTTTGCCCAGCAAGGCGGGACGGGTGTCGCCATTCTGTAAGCATGGAAGCCACTGTCTTGGATTCTTATGGCACACGTATACGCTCGAGAGTGATCAACCTCTCCGAGAGTGGGTGCGGTGTTGAGTTGAGCAACTGGACCAGGCTGGAAACCAGTCGCGCCTACTGCATCAAATTTGGCGGGCTCGAAGTGCAAGCGGGAATTGCCAGCTGGTCCAAGTCAGGTGAAGTTGGTTTCAAGTTCATCAACCCAATTTCGTCTTATGTGATCGAACATCTCTTGGCGGCTTATGGCGTCGCTGCAGACGGCGCCAACTAAGCTGAGGATTTCTATCTAGGACGAGGAGAGAGCAGCGCGCCACCAACAGAGAATTTCTGCACGCGGGTCGATAGGCGACTGTCCGCTTTCGGCAAAAAAACGAAAAATGCCCCAGCCCTGCCCGGCGCGAACCGAACAAGACTGGGGCGAGTTTCATTAGTGCAGGCGGTAGTGGCCCTCCGCATTCTTAAACCAGCGGTGTTTCTCTGGATTTGCGCCAGCATTCGTTTCGAGCTGGATGCCGACATACCGTGCATTGTAGCCAAAAGCCGAAACCGTCTTCACAATCTCAGCGCCTTTGGTGATGCCACTTTCGATAGTAGCTTCGATCAGAATTAGAACCCGATCGAACTGGGTCGTGTCCCCGGCGGCGCGCATGCCAGCGTCGAGTTCCCCCAAGGTCATGCTGCCTCTCCCTGAAGGATGCCAGCCGCCCCGGCTTCAACCGCCTTCATCAGCGTGTCGTTAGCAAGGTGAGCGTACCGCATGGTCGACTGGTGATCGGCGTGGCCGAGGATGCGCCCAACGGCGAACAGATCGACCCCGGCGTTGATCATGGCCGAAGCCGCTGAGTGCCGTAGGTCGTGAATACGAACGCCCGATAGCTTGGCCTCCTTTCGTGCTGTGGCGAACGCCCGCTTGATGCAACTGTAGGGCTTCAGGGTGAGCGGGTTGGGCAACAGCCAAGGGCACCCATCGATTTCGACCAGCCCTTCGATCACTGCAACCGCCGGACCTGACAACGGCACCCTCCTCGCCTTGCCCGTCTTACTGTCAGGGATCAGCCAGAACCGCTGCTCCAGGTTCACGTGCGCCCACTTCGCGGTGAGGAGCTCGGTCTTGCGAGCTCCGGTGTAAAGCAGGAGCTGCACGATCGGTTTTAGCTGCGGGTTGCTGGAGCTCTCACAGGCCGCGACCAGCCGTTGGGCCTCAGAGGCCGACAGGTAGCGCTCCCGCGCGTTGTCGAACCGGAACCGGGGCACACCCCTCGCCGGGTTGAGTTCGGCTCCTGGGATCTTCCAGCGCCGCCCCAGCTCGAACGACCTCCCGAGCGTAACACGCAGCTTCTCGACCGTCGCCGGGGCGAGGGTCTGGCGCTTCTCCCCGAGCCACTTCGAGATGTCCTCCTCGGTGATCTCGTCGAGCCGAAGCTTGCCCCATCGCGCCACCAGATGGTTGTTGATGACAGCCTCGGTGTTCTCTGGACGCTTAAGGTAGGTCTTGGCGTGGTCGATGTGCCGTTTGGCCAGTTCGGCGTAAGTGGGCACAGCCTTCTTGCGTTCTTTGCGTGCGGCTGGATCGCCCTCCATGACCACTTCCGACCGCAGCTTTTTGGCCTTTTTCTGAGCCTGTGCGAAGGTGACGTCTTCAAAGCCAGCGATCTTGAGTTGACGCTGCCGACCGTTGGGATCGGAGTAACGCAAACAGTAGGTTTTTCCGCCACTCGCTCGGACTTCGAGCACGAAGCCTGTGGTGACGGTGTCGTAGTAGTCTGTCTTTTTCCTGCCGGGGCGACAGGTGGCTGCAAGACAGAAAGCCGCATCCAACTTCTGTGTTGGCATAGGATTTCTCCATATTTGATGAGGGGCGAAGCTCGGGCGAGCAAGAGATGGCTCCTGTGCGTCCGAGCTTCGCTAAATTTGCTACCCCCTCCCCACCCTGCGAGCGCCTAGTGAGGCACGCCGGACAGCGGGTGGAGGGAGGGGGAGCGCTAAACCGAGTTAGTAGATTTCAGTTGCGGGGTCGTCGCGGTACTCGGTCCCATTCGGTTCTTGCTTCTTCCAGGGCACGAACCACTTATTCTGGCCCTTGATCCGCTTGGGCTCTCCCAAGTGGTGCCGCAGGGCCCAGTTGGCTTCCTTGGACTGAGGATTGGTCGGCTTGTGATAGCCTAGCCGTTCCAGCACTTGGTTGGCGGTAAGTCGGGGCAGGCCAAACTCACCTTTCCGCCCGAGATCGAGGCCCTCTTCGATCTTGGCCTCAATCGCCGTCAGAGACTGATGCTGGTGGTTGACCTCCGCAAGCTGCATTTCTTCGCTTGGCGTGAGCCACCACTCTGCACCGGCCTCGAACCGCACCTTCAGTTCCGCGAACACCTGTTGCATGTCGATGCAATGGTCATAGTCGATCTCCTTGACCGCGATGGTCCAGAATCTGCTATTTCCGGTTCGATCGGTAAGGAACTGCGGATCGTTCACTGAGGCCGCGAAGATTGTCGACCTCGGATACTCGGCTTCGAGCCGCCCGTACGGTGGTCTAATCTTGTCGACTGTCTCGGTGATGAAGGCTTTGAGGCCGGCGATCGCGCTGCGGAACGAGCCATCCAGCTCCCCCAGTTCGACGATCCTGTGCCGGATGGCATTGAGCCTGGCATCCTTGCGTCCGCGATCCCAACTGAAGCCCAGCAAGACAATCTCTTCACGAAGGCCGTGAGGTGTCACAAGCTTGCCGATCCAAGTTGTTTTGCCGAGACCCTGAGGTCCTTGGAGCGTCAGAACACCGCGCGCTCTGAAACCGCCCTTTTTGAAGGTGGCGGCCACGATGCTGAGCAGCCACTTCTCGATGAGCACCCTCGCCAGTTCAGCGGGGTAGTCTTCAGCGGGTGTCAGCGTCGCAACGATCTCAGCTAACCGGCTTTGGCCATCCCAAGGCTTACTGTCGATCCACTCAGCAAAGGGATCGTAGGGATCCTTGTCCGCGATCAACAACAGATATCGCTGGATCATTTTGTGCGACATATCGTTGCGTGCGAAAAGGCTTTCTAGGTGACCGACGATGGCCTCATCCCGGTTTTGCATGCTAGGCTCAAATCCAGGAATCTGGACATCGACGCGCTTCTTAAGATTGTTGAAGCGAACCTTTATGTCGTGCTCATTGAGCAGATGAGCGAAGTTCTCGACGGTCGCCGGGAGGGACTTCGCTGGGGAGTTCGGCTGGTCTGGGAAACCATCCCGATCGAGTTTCTCTTGGTGCAAGGTATTGTTTTGTATTTTCTGAGACATTTTCTGCCTTTCTCATTCTTAGGTTTTGGATTGTGGCTCCTGCTCTTGAACTGAGCAGGGATTTTTCACGCATTTTGGGTCATATTTTTCTCCTGTTTTTATTCATGTGGCCGCGGCTGATCCGGCCTTCAAAGAACCCGAAACCTTCGCCTGAGGTTTCGGCGATCCACTCTCAGCGGGATCGAGGCTGGTTCACGACGTTTGCTGCATCGCTGCCCATATAATACAAAAATGACTTCATAAGTCACTGTATTTATTTGTTTTAGTTGCCTCTTAAAAATTCAACTTTGAGGCCCATCTTTCATCTTAAGAGGGGGGTAAGCTCCGCGCCGTTCTTGCGACCCTTCATGCCCTCAACACTGCAGACGAATCCGAGGTGAGTACGCCGTGCTGCCGTCCCCACAGGCTCATCCCTAACGAAGCCGTCTGCGAGAGACATCTTGATCTAATCCGAGCGATGGTCGCTCACGTGCGCTGCCAGCAGTCCCGCCAGCAAGTACGCAATCAGAAGCAACAGTGCAGCCGCCCGACTGGACAAAAAGGCAGCAAGCAACGCCAGCGCCCCCAGTCGGATCAGCGTTTCTATGGGATCGAGGATAAGCGCAGCCACCAGCATGATCGCAAGGATCGCAAGGCTGAGCTGCACAGCGACCTTGAGGGCAGCCAAAGCCATGGCCGCCCCCAGGATAAAGCCAACCGCCCTCATGCGCTCTTCCCCTTTCGGCAAAGCTTGGCAAAGGGCGAACGGTCCGCGTCCTCGATGAGGAGAATGTAGGCGAACCCGCTGACACCGATGCAATAGAGCGCCTCCCACCAGCCGTCGTGGCGCTCCAGCCAGTCCCAGTCGGGTGAGTTCGGTTGGTTTTCAATTCGAGAGCGCAGCGGGGAGAACCCCACCGCATTGACGATCGAGCGCTCGTCATCATCAGCTTGGACGACAAGCACGTGCGTGAGATCCTGTAAGCCGCACTCGAGCGTGTCAGCGAGGCGATCGCCCAGCAGGGTCTTGAGGATGGGACCGAGCGGCTGGTCGAGCGCACAACGCAAAGCCTCGGTATTGGGTAGATCGATCATGGAGTAATTCCTTTCGGACATAAAAAATGCGCCCGAGGCGGATCGCCTGGACGCTTGGTGTCTGTTGGTGGGTCGGTTGTTAGGTCAGAAGATCGCGCAGCTCGGGATCGATGTCCGGCTGGTCCGGCGCGAAAACTATGTGACCGAACCCATCGTCGCTCAGGATGAACACGGCCTCGTACCAGCCGCTCTCCAAGTCGATGAACTCAGCTCCTTCAAGGGGACGCCCTCTCAAGGCATCGAGCAAGGCCAACGTGTCGCCGGGTTGGATGATGAACAGCCAGCCGATCGGCTCGGTGTCCAGCAACACGGCGTAGTGGTTGAGCCTGTGAACAGGCACGCTTTGTGCGCAGTAAGTCGTGGCGTGGCGGATCGCCCTCGCCGAGGTCAGTATGAGCACGGGTATCTCTCCAAAGAAAAAGCCCCCGGAGATCATCCGAGGGCTTCGTGGGTGGGGAGGGGGCAGCAGATTTGGCCTCCTCATATAAGATACCCGGTTTTGCGCGGCTGGTTTGCGCCCCAGTTTCGGCCGTAGAGGCGTTCGCGAATCTTGCCTGAAATCGGTCGGCGATCGCGGTGCGCCAAGCGGTATCGCATACGCATGCCTGACCAATCCCGAAGTCAATGAAGCGGTCCCAACAGCAATTGCCACCAGGATTTGAGGGCTGGGACAGAGGATTCTCGATCGAGGGGTGCGCCAAAAAAGCAGCCATCAGCCTTTTCCGAGACCACGAAAAACGCCTGTCTCGTTTACAATCGAAAGTGTCTAATACGGTTTACAACCGTGCCCATCCCGACTATCGATCGGACATGGCTCATGACGTCGTTGGAAACCTCGATGTGGCGATCCTGTGCGTGATCGCGTTCGTCATTTTCTTTGCCGGGCTGCTCGTGCATCTCCGGCGCGAGGACAAGCGCGAGGGCTATCCGGTAGAGGTCGCCGGGGTGTTCGGCAGGACGCAGAGCGCGCAGGGCTTTCCCGCCACTCCCAAACCCAAGCTGTTCTATCGTCCGCACGATCGCGGCGTTGCGCAGGCACCGCGCATCGAAACGCCCGAGCCGGTCCGCCCGGGTCAGGACCTGCCGCCTATGGCCTACCCGCTCGATCCCGGGCCCGATCCCCTCAATGAAGGCGTGGGCGCGGCGGCCTATACCCGCATTCGGGAAGAGCTGCCCGATCTCGACGTGAATGGCGAACCCAAGCTGATCTCGCTCAACGACCATTCCGACTATTATATTCCTGACGGCGACCCCGACCCGCGCGGCTGGGTGCTCCTGTCAGCGGACGAGAAGCGGGTCGGGACGGTCCATGACCTCTGGTTCAACCGCGCCGAGTTCTTTTTGCGCTATTACGAGGTCTCGATCGAAGGGGCGGATGGCCGCCGCCTGGTGCCCGCCTTCTTCGCCGAGGCCTTGCCTCGCGACCGTGCGGTGAGGGCGACGACGCTGGTGGCGGAAGACATGCGCCGCACGCCCGTGCGCGCCGACGACAGCTGCATCACGATGCGCGAGGAAGATCGCCTCAATGGCTTCTACGCCGGCGGCCTGCGCTTCTCGGGTCGCGGCGGTCAGATCCACGATCCAGCATGACCAGCGGGCCGGCGTGACGAGCGAGGAACCCATCGCCATTGCGCTCGGCCTGCCCGGCCCACTGCCCGATGGCGAGCGCGTGCTTTGGCATGGCAACCCGCAACGCGCCGCGCTGCTGCGCTACCTGTTCCGCTGGCCGTTGCTGAGCGCCTATTTCGCGGTATTTGCGCTACTCCCGATCCTCGCGACCGCGCGGGCGGGGGGGAGCCTCGCGCAAGTCGTGTTCAGCCCGCTCCTGCTCCTGCCCTTGGCGTTGCCGGTGGCGCTCGCGGTGTTTGCGAGCGCGGTGCTGCTCGCGCGGACATCGACCTATATCGTCACCGACAGGCGCGTGGTCTTGCAGGTGGGGGTTGCTTTCACCCGCACCGTCAACATCCCGTTGGCCCTGATTGCAGACGTGTCCGCGCGCGAGCGCGCACGCGCTCTGGACATTGCGCTAAAGCTTCGCCGTCCGAATAAGATTGCCTGGTTTGCCCTCTGGCCCCACGCACGCGGCCTGCAGTTCGCCCATCCGGTCCCCATGATGCGCGGCCTCCCGATCGACAGCCCGGTTGGAGGGATCCTGGTTGATGCGATCATGCAAGCAGCACCCGGTATCCGGTACAAGCCGACGCGTGAAGAAGAGGCTGCAGTCGCGAGCGTTCCTGCGAACGGCCGGACACAGCAGCATGTCTGACATTACCGTCCCGCGCGGCGCGCTGGTCGGTGCAGCGATCCTGATCAGTCTTACCATGACCGCGATCACCACCGCGCGCCACTACGATGTCGGCCGCCTGACCGTCGAGACCGCGCAGGCGCAGGACCGCCGCATGCTGATCTTCGAACCGCTTCCCGACGGCGAAATGATGGTGCTGAGCGCGCAGCGCGAGCCCATCGCGCACCTCGTTATCGAGGGGGACACTTTCACAATGGCCGCGGTGCGTGCTCTCGCCATGCAGCGCGACGACCGGGAAGTGGCGCAAGAGTTTCGCCTGCTGGTCCAGCGCGACGATGCCGGGCACATCGAGCTGGCCGATCCCGACACCGGGCGCACGGTCAAGCTTCAGGGCTTCGGACAGGCGAGCGCGAGGGCCTTCGCCCGCTATCTCGACACCACCACGGGCTAGCCCCTCCTACTTGCTGTTTTGTTCGAGACCCGCCGGATCGGGTGGCGGCGCGCTGATCGTCGCCTGACGAGCCTTGCGCGTTTCGAACGCGGTTTCGCGCTGGATGGGTCGAACGCCGTCGGGACCGTGCAGGCCCTCGTAGATGGCCGCCATTGGCGCCCCGCCCAGCGGGCGCGACATGCCGTTGTGGCAGGTGGCGCAATCGACCTTGGCGACATCGCCCAGCAGCCCCAGCCTTGCGGGCGGAAACAGGCTCTGCATGTCGGTCAGGTAATCCTGGTTGATCCGCTGCGTCATGCGGATGCCGTACCAGGCGTTGATCCGCTTGGGCGTGCTCTGCGACCAGTCGGCAAATGCCCGGCTGTTATGGCAGAAGGTACAGTTGACCCCCATCCCGTCGGACATCTGCATCATCAGGATATAGATGTCTTCCAGCTTGGCGAGATCGGCGACCTCTCCCGAGACCGAGCGCGCCTGCGCCCCGGTGATCGGTTTGTCGTCGAGCAGGTAGTCCTCGAAAGGCCGGCGCGGGAAGAAGTCGCGCATGGTCTTCGCCGTCCGGTTCCATGGCGGCGGCTTGCCGACGATCCCGCCCAGGGGCGGCGTGGGTTCCGCAGCCTTGAACCAGTGTTTGGGCGGCACGGCCTGGCCGCGGTGGCAGGTGTAGCAGGTGACGCCGGTCTGGCCGACATGGCGGGCATTCGTATTGATGTCGCGCACCATCCCCAGCATCCGCCGCGCGACCTGCTTGGTATAGAGATCGTCGGCAGCGAAACTCGCGTTGGGCTTGTGGCAGTAACTGCAGCCTTCGTCGGGCGCGACCCACTCGGTGATCGAGAGCATCATGTGATCGAACTGCGCCGCGTCGAGATCGCCAAGCACCTGGACGTTCTCGTACACCTCGCCCGCAGCGACACCGGTCGGCTCGAAGGGCTCGATTGCGGCGGGCACGATGTTGAGCGGATCGTTGCGGGTCCGCTCGGAAGTGAAGGTGTTCATCGCAATCCCGCGCCAACCCCATTCGCGCGATTCGATCGGGTCCCACGGATGATCGTATTTGGGAACGAGCAGGACAAACAGCAGCGTCGCCACTGCTGCCGCGAGCACAAAGATTCCCAACAGGCTCGAGCGGGGGCGCTGTTCCAGCGGTTTCATCGTGCAGCCTCGCCTGCCGGGGGTGGCATCTCTAGCGAAGCATCGGGACCTGTTGAGGGGTTCGCCGCCGAACTTGCCGCCCGCACCTGTTCGGCAATCTCGGGGGGGAGGGTCATGTCGGGGTAGGTCGCGGGATATTCGGGCGCGAGCCCCCATTTCACGCCCCACAGGTACCAGTTGTCGACCACCGTTCCCGTTAGGAGGATCCCGATCGCGCCGGTGAAGGTCGTGAGGATCGCAAACCAGTAGGCCCAGCGGTGGACAGACTCGAAGGTGGCGTTGAAGCCCATGGTCCAGCGCCAGAACAGCGCGCCGCGCTCCGCCGCCGTGCCGCGGTCGACGATCTCCTCGGTCTCACGTTCACCGCCGAAGCGGGAAACCGCGAGGATCGTCCCCCCATGCATCGCGAACAGCAGCACCGATCCGTAGAGAAACACGATCGAGAAGCAGTGGAACGGGTTATAGTAGAAATTGCCGTAGAGGACCGAAAAGCTGGCGGTCCAGTTGAGATGCGGGATGATGCCGAAGGGCGGCGCTTCGTGCCA
Organism: uncultured Erythrobacter sp.; assembly: GCA_947494705.1. Lineage (GTDB taxonomy): Bacteria > Pseudomonadota > Alphaproteobacteria > Sphingomonadales > Sphingomonadaceae > Erythrobacter. The sequence goes on along the minus strand of CANLVN010000002.1, from coordinate 949,902 downwards.
CGATCCCATCAGCATCGGGCGGATGAAGCCGAGGCTGAGGTAGAGGAAGATCGCGCTGGCGAAGGCCCAAGCCACATGCGTGCTCATCCCCAGCGCCTTGGCCCGCAGATACATGCGGCACCACCACAGCAGGATCGAGGCAGTGAGGAAGAAGCCAGCCCAGATCCACCAGCCCCCTTCGGTCAGCGGGACGAAAGGCGTGAATCCCCATTTCGCTTCCGGCGGATCGAGCCGGTGCCATGCCATGCCTTCGATGAAGGCAACCGGGTTCCAGTGAACCGAGGCCCAGAAATTCAAGCCGATGATCTCGATCGCGATGAAGCCGCAAATCAGCGATGCGATGCCGCACGCACCCAGATAGGTCGGCCCGATCTGCGGATCGCCGATCTTGCCGATCCATCGGCTGAGCACCGGCGAGAGCACGCGCGGCGAATCGTTGCCTTCCAGTGGAATGCCTTCGTCGTAGGGTCCGTGGATCTGGATTTGCGAATAGAGGCTATGGAAAGAGGCCATCAGCCCAGCCCTCCCAGGCCCATGTCGTTCCAGAAGGGCAGCTGCAGATACCAGTCGTACCAGTAAGGCCAGCCGCCGACCCAGAAGGGCCCGCTGATCAGGATGCAGACAGCGCTCCACAGCCCCGCATTCATTGCGGCGAACCAGCCCAGCCGGTGGATGCCGAGCGGGCCGATCGAATAGACGATGGTGTCGCGGAAATACTGGTTTTCGTGCTGGCCGTGCTTGACCTCCTCCCCCTCGGGCGGGTTGACCGCCGAAAGGATGACGCCGCCATGCATCGCAAGCATCAGCGTGGTGCCGAAGAAACACGTCACCGCCAGCATGTGCGCCGGGTTGTAGTGGAAATGCAGCCCCTGGTAGCCGACGTTGGAGACCCAATCGAGGTGACTGAAAATGCCGTAGGGGAAGGCGTGCCCCCATGCCCCGAGCATGATCGGGCGGAAAACCTCGAGGCTAAGATAGGCGAAGATCGCGAAGGAAAACGCAATCGGGATGTGAAACCCCATGCCCAGCTTGCGCGCGATCTCGACCTGCCGCAGCGCCCATGAAACGAATGCTCCGATCGCGCAGACCGTGATGATCTGCCACAGGCCGCCCTCGCGAAGCGGGGCGAGGCCGAGGCCGTATTCGATCGCGGGCGGGGCGATGTCGATCTGCCAGATGTTCCACGTATCGCCGATCGCCGCGCCGTAGACGATCAGCGCGGTGCCCAGCGTGGCGAAGATCGCGGTGGTGACGCCGAAGAAGCCCACATAAAACGGGCCGACCCAGAAATCGAATAGGTCTCCGCCGACCAGCGTGCCGCCGGCCACACGGTACTTCCGTTCGAAACTGAGCATCGACACGGTGGCCGGGCTCCCTCTGGTCGTCAAACATACATGACACAACAAAGTGTCAACAGGATAATACGTTGCACGGCGCGCATCATCTTGCAACCGAAAAGGTGGCGGCCAGGCCCGAGGATGCATGACAGCCTCTGAGCAAGCTCGAGCAAGTGCGCATCCTCGAACGCGTCGCAGCTTTTTGATGATCGCCGCGCGGTGTACATTTCAGACCGGCTTTGCGGTTCATCCCAGCGATTTGTGGCTTACAAAGTCTGCAGAATGGGGGTGCTCCGGTGCTCCGCAAAAGGCAGCTTGCAGCGGTAAGCTGGCCAAGAGCGGACCATCGGCTCCCGGCCCAACGAAGGACGTTACAATGGGGCCGCAAGCCCTGCGTCAGCTCTCGTCTTGCTAATCGCCCAATTGTAGCTTTATTCCGGTGCCGCGGTGCTCGTTGCAGCCAGTATCACGCGAACGGTCTCGTCTGGCCGATCCCACATCGGGAAGTGTCCGCTACGTTCGAACCAGTGCAGCGTTGCTTGAGGGAAGGCTTTCATCGCGCGGTCCGCCTGCTGCGGTAAACACAGCCGATCCTTGCGTCCCCAGCCGATGACAACGGGCGCATCCGTCGCCGCAGGGCCCTCTTGCATTGCGCCATTGGCGAGGTCCTTCACAAGCGAATTGACGGTGCGCGTATTCGCCAACGACTTCAGTTCACGTGCGACGAATGCCGGATCGAGCGCCCACGGCCTTGCAGAAAGCTGGGCCATGAGTGCGGTCCGTCCTGCGACATTTCCGGTGATGGCAGCAAGCGCCGGTCGCAGTGCGCGAACCAGTGCAACCGAAGGCGTTATCGTGGTCTTGAAGAAAGTCCGCTCCCACCCCTGCCAAAAACCGCCCGGGTCCAGTGCGACAACCGCGCCCGAGTGGCCGCGCCGCGCCATCTCGAGCACCAGGCGAGCTCCCAAGGAGCTTCCAACCATGTCGATACCTGTGAGACTTTCCGCGCTAAGCCAGTCATCCAGACTGCGCGCGAGTCCTGCAAACGTGCCGCTGTCGTTCTCTTCGGGCGTCTGCCCATGACCAGGCAGATCTACGGCAATAACCTCCCTGGCTTGAGAAAGCGCAGGCGAGATCGTGTCCCACGAACGAGAGGTAGCCCCCAGCCCGTGGACAAGGAGAAGGGGTTTTCCGCGCCCCGTGCGCGTATGGTGCATGGTCATATTATAGCAACGCCTCACACCGGCTTATGGCCCCGCGAATGTCTATTTTGCCGAAGGTGAATTCAAGAGCGGACAGCCCGCTTCCGGCCCAGTTTCGGTCATTAGGGCCTAGCCTACTGGATCAGTCGCTGCGTGGGCGTGGCCCGGTTTCCCACCGAACGCGCCCCAAACAGGACCCAAAGCCGGGACCAGCCAAAGGGCCTTTCGCTTCAATGCGCTCTTCGATGCTTCTGAAAGAGGTGGTGCCGCTTAGAGGATTCGAACCTCTGACCCCATCATTACGAATGATGTGCTCTACCAACTGAGCTAAAGCGGCACTCATGTTCTGCACGCGATCGTGCAGGCAGTGTGGAGGCCCGAGCCGGAATCGAACCGGCGTGCAAGGATTTGCAGTCCTCTGCGTAACCACTCCGCCATCGGGCCGAGCCGCCCGTTTCAACGGGAGGAAGCGGGGCACTAGCGATTCGTCGGCTCAAAGGCAATGCAGCTTTCGCTGCCCACACGACAATCGCGCATTTTTGCGAAAGCACACAGCAGTGGCGCAGCCTTACGCAACGTCACTCTGGACCGGACGTGCTCAAGTCGGCACACAGCCATTCCATGACCATTGCCAGCCTTATCGAACCCATTACGGGCGAACCGGCCACCGTCCGGCTCGACCATGCCTCAGACTGGATGCAGGGCCGCACCATGTATGGTGGCGCCTCCTCGCTGATCGCGTACACGATGGCGATGCGCGCCTTTCCCGACCTGCCCCCTTTGCGCGCCGCGCAAATCGGCTTCGTCGCACCGGTTGGTGAGCAGGTCACTCTCTCTGCCGAGATCGTACGCCAGGGGCGCAACGTGACCCAGGTGCGCAGCGAGATCCATAACGAGAAGGGCGTCGCGCTGACCGCGTTCTGGCTTTTCGCTGCGGAGCGCGAGCCCAATGCCGTGCGCGCTTCGTCTCCTCCGGAGGAATGGCCGGGACCTCCCGAAGAATGCGCGGCGGCGATGAAAGGCCAGGGGCCCAGCTTCATCCAGAACAATTTCGAGCTTCGTCATGGCCAGGAGAAAGGCGAGGACCACGGTGCAACCGTGCGCCGCTGGGCACGCCTCACTGAGGACCACGCGCTCGATCCGGTCAGCAAGCTAGTTCTCATGGGAGACGTCATGCCGCCGGGCGCGATGCGGATCATGGATCGCGTAGGACCGATCAGTTCAATCAACTGGTCCTTCAACGTACTGGAGCCCGCATCGCAGTCGGATGGCGGGTGGTATCTGGCAGAGAATTCCAGCCAGCACGCAGATCACGGCCTGTCTTCGGAGCGTCTGCGGATGTGGGATGTCGAGGGACGCCAGGTGCTCGACGGCCTGCAATGCGTCGCGGTGTTCGGCTAGGCCTATACGTCCTCGAACTTGGGCGCGCGCTTTTGCATGCCTGCCATGACCGCTTCCATCTGGTTCTTGGTGCGCATGATCGCGTGCTGTTCGATGCTTTCCTCGAGCAGGATCGCGTCGGTGTCGCGGTCCATCATGCCCGCCTGAAGACGCTTGGCAGCGCGGATGGCATGGGGATTGCGATTGGCAATTTCGGTGGCGATCGCGGTCGCGCGGGTGAGCGGGTCTTCGTCGAGATAGGTCGCAAGGCCCAGCTTCTCGGCTTCCTCGCCCGAGAATTCACGATTCGTGTAGATCAGTTCGCGCAGCACATCGTCGCGCACCAGCCCGCGCCACAGCGCATATCCGCCCATATCCGGCACAAGGCCCCATTTGAGCTCCATGATCGCCATGCGCGCTTCGGGATGGACGATGCGGATATCCGCTCCGCTGGCGATCTGCAGGCCGCCGCCGAAACACACGCCGTGCACCGCCGCGATCACCGGCACTGGCAGTTTTCGCCACTGTGTCGCGACCTGCTGGAACTTGTTTGAATTGCCATAGGTGCGCTCGGTGAGATCCGGCTCTGCGGAGCTGGGCTGTCGCCCGAAACTGGACGTGTCGAGCCCGGCGCAAAAGGATCGTCCCTCGCCTGACAAGACTACTGCGCGCAAGCCCTTCGCATCCCCGAGCACGCTGCCTGCCTCGATGATCGCCTCGAACATCTGCGGATCAAGCGCATTCATCTTGTCCGCGCGTGTCAGACGCACTTGTGCGACGCCATCTTCGCCGAGTTCGATCGAAAGGCGCTGGTTGTCTGACATGAGCTGGTTCTGCGACATGAATATCTTCCCCTGGATCTGTTTTCTTCCCAAAGGTGGCCGATGGCCGCACGCCTGTCCAGACGCTAGTGGTTCTGAAGGAAGTGCAGGTTGGTCGAGGGAGGATTGAGATAGTACCCGCCATCGGGATGTGTCGCCAGGATCGTCGAAAGCCCGAAAGGCTCCAGCTTGGAACGCACGCGCGCAACGTGCACGGCGACGCTGTTCGTTTCCGGTTCGTGTTCGATCCGCAAGACATCGCGCAAGAGCTCACGGCGGGTCATGCGCTGGCCAGGTTGTTCAGCAAGGCGCCAGAGCAACTCGAACTCGCGTGGATGAAAGCCCAGCCACCGATCGTCGACCCGGCCATCTCGATGAAGCAGGTCGAGCGTCAGGTCGCCCGCCTCCCGGAACCTGGGGATCATCGTGTCGCTGTCGGGAAAGAGAGGGGATTTGCGACCAGGCATCAAAGATTGCCCCCTGCGCGCATCGAATAGACCGTGTCGCGCGTGAAAATAAGATGGTCGACGAGTTCGACGTCGAGAGTTTCGGCGATGGAGCGGATGCGGTGCGTCGCAATTATATCGCTCTGGCTGGGTCGGCAAAAGCCCGACGGATGGTTATGCGCAATGACCATGCCTTTGGCATTCATGCTGAGCGCCCTGCCGAACAATTCCCTCATGCGCAGCGATAAAGCACTGCGGGCTCCATGACCCAGAGACGCGTCGCCGACGTAATTGCCACTCTCGTCGAGAAAGAGCGAGTGGAGCCGTTCGATCGTGCCATGTTCACCCACCACCATGGCGCGCAAGAAATCGATAACAGCTTGTTGGCGCTGGCCCGAAGGCTTCGGGGCCGGCACCACTCGTTGAAATGGAGCGTTCATTTGAAAGTATCTCTCCAGCTTGCGCTTCCCTTCGACAGCCAGTCTTTGCTGGTTTCTGCCCCGAACGCCTTCGAAAATGATCCCTGCGGCGATTTGACCCTGCGCCATTCGCGGTAGGGGCCGAAACGCCGTTTCCTGAGGATGTGGCGGCTCAAACCGACAGCCAGGAACAGGAGTTGAAACCAACCGGGCGCAACCACCATGAAAGCGTAGGCGATGGTGGAGATCGTTTCGACCAGACCCTTGGCCAGATGCGCCGTCATGGAAAGCAATTGCATGGCCGCAATGCACAACGGGTAATTGCGGTTGGCATAGAGGGCCACGGTGATCCAGGCGCATCCCGCGAGCAGGTCGATGGATGCCAGGAAAACGTCGATATCGTAATAGCGGTACGCGACCGAGTCGGCCCAGAGCCAGTCCGTCAGGACTTCGAAGAAGATCAGCCAGATCGCTGCAACGGCCCGTTCCGGACCTGCTCCCCAGATCAGCGCCGCAATGCAAACGCTCCAGGCGAGCAGGTCCTGAACAAAAGCTCTGTTTTCCGAAGCCAGCAGTTCCAGCATCAATCAGCGGCCTTACGCGTCCTCGGAAACCGGATTTTCGACAGTCGCCAGCGCCTGTTCGGGGAATTCGGTGGGAACGCCGGTGTCCGGGCCCATCGTTTCGCGCGCAATGCTGCTAAGCTCTTCATGGACACGCAGGAGGTTGGTCGACATGGCCATCGCCTGAGATTCGGCCTGGTTGAGACGCATCAGCGCGCGCTGGCCGGTGTGGACTTCGACGCCGGGATTCTGGCGCGCGGCGAGCATTGCCTGCTTCAGGCGGGCGAATGCAATCATCGATTCGTCGGCAAGCGCTTCGGCTTCGCGCATCAGCTTCTTGAGGTTGTTGGCGTCGCTCGTGATACGGTCGTTCATGGAATTGGTCTCCGAGAGCTTCGCCTGGCTCGTCAGGAGAAGCCTTGTTCGTCAACCGGGACACTAGCGCGACCGTCCAGCGCCTCGCTGATCGTGACTGCAGCAGTCACGGTCAGAACGATCGCCGAGAGAAAGCCAAATGCGATCCCGACGATAGCCGCGAGGCGAAACCAGACAGCGTGCTCGCCGTCGAGCACCCGGGCTACGACCCGAGGCTCTCCAGCGTCCAGCCAAGGAGCCTGCTCCATCAGCGGAAGAACATCGCTCAATACGAGTTCGCCCGGGTCGTTGCCCTCGGAGATGTGGCCTACCAGCGTTCCTTCAGGGAGCTGCTTTTTGCTGTATACAGGTTCGCTCAAGTCCTTCAGTTGAGGTTCGGCAGCGCCGCCTTGTGACGGTTCCGATGCCTGAGCGACCGTATCGGGTTCGGGCGGCAGACTTGCGCGATAAGCCTCCACCAAGTCGCCGAGATTTCCGACTCCAAAAATGTCCTTGAGGGCTCGGATATGCTGGTTGATCCGCGTTTCGGAAACGCCAAGCTCTTGCGCAATCACCTTTATGGGCATGCGCCGGTCAATACGTTCCATGACAGCCTGCTGTCGCTCTGTAAGCGGCCGCGTGGCTTCGGACGACATGGATCCATTCCCCTCACATCAAGTGAAAAACAAAGGCGTGACGCAACAAGCCATCATTGCATGAAAGTTACGCAACGGAAAGCGGGCCCAGCCAACCCGTTCTCATGCATGGTCACGCGGCGGAGCTATTGATCCCCAGTGAGGACAAGTATCGCTTCACGTTCCTGGCAGCCTGCCGGAGTCTCTGCTCGTTTTCGACCATTGCGATACGCACATAACCTTCGCCCTTTTCCCCGTAACCCACGCCCGGCGCGACGGCGACTTGCGCTTCGGTCAGCAATTGCTTCGAAAATTCCAGGCTTCCCATTTCCTTCAGGGCCGGAGGCAGGGGGGCCCAGGCGAACATGGAAGCCGGTGGCGGCGGGATGTCCCAACCGGCCCTGCCGAATGCCTCGACCATGACATCGCGGCGTTTGCGGTAGAGCTCGCGGTTTTTCTCGATGATGTCCTGCGGCCCGTTCAGCGCGGCACAGGCTGCCGCCTGGATCGGGGTGAAGGCTCCGTAGTCGAGATAGGATTTGACCCGCGTGAGAGCGGCGATGAGCTGCTTGTTGCCGACGGCAAACCCCATGCGCCATCCCGCCATAGAGTAGGTCTTGCTCATGCTGGTAAATTCTACAGCGACATCCTTCGCGCCTTCGACCTGCATGATCGATGGGGTGGGCTCGTCCCCATAATAAAGTTCCGAATAGGCAAGATCGGAAAGGATCCAGACCTGATTGTCGCGCGCCCAGTCGACAAGGCGTTCGTAGAAAGCGAGATCGACGACCTCGGATGTCGGGTTCGACGGATAACTCACGACCAACACGCTGGGGCGTGGAACGGTAAAGTTCATCGCGCTTTCCAGCGCGCGCCAGTATTCCTCGTCCGGCGTCGTCGGGATGGAGCGGATCGTCGCCCCGGCGATAATGAAGCCGAATGTGTGAATCGGATAGGACGGATTGGGAGCCAGCACCACGTCACCCGGTGCGGTGATCGCAGTGGCAAGACTGCCCAGCCCTTCCTTCGAGCCCATCGTCACGACGATCTCGTTCTCGGGATCGAGATCCACACCGAAACGCCGTTCATAGTAATTCGCCTGAGCGCGGCGCAGTCCGGGAATGCCCTTTGACTGCGAATAGCCATGGGCGTCGGGCTTGGCCGCGACTTCGCAAAGCTTGTCGATCACGTGCTGCGGCGGGGGCTGGTCGGGATTGCCCATGCCAAGATCGATAATGTCCTGCCCCGCTTGTCGCGCCGCGTGGCGCATCGCGTTGACTTCTGCGATGACATAGGGCGGCAGCCGCTTCATGCGGTAAAATTGTTCGTCCATCGAATGCCTCTAATACGTGCTTTGGTCGCATTATGAGCGAGCAGCGGCACAAAGGCCACCCATAAGCCCATTGAAGTCCAGAACCCATTTGCGGTCGAAGTGGTTGATGCTTTGCGCTAGAGCAACACTCAACAAATGCGCGAGGAGCGAAGCGACATGGCGGGCAAGGACGAAAACGGCGGAAAAGGAACCGAAGAGGGTGGAGCGGGCATGTTTGATGCGATGGCGCCCTTCAATGCCTTTTTCGATATGCAGGGAGAGGCGATGCGCACGTTGTTCGCCTCTGCCATGCCGACAAGCGCAAATGATGGCGAGTCTCAAGCCAGCCCGCTAGGCGCTATGTTCGCCAATGGCCTGGAGGCCGGCGATATCGCCGACTGGGCCAAGGCCGGGGGCGAATTGCAGACCATGTGGCTGGGCTTCGTCACCAGCCAGGCGCAGAAAACCGCGCGAGATGCCAGCAGCGGACGAAACCCCCTGGACCCTGCGCAGTTCATGATGATCGCGCAAAGCATGGCCAAACAAATGCCGACGGGCGTATTCGAGGCACAGGCGCAACTGGCGAAGGATTCGCTACAATTGTGGCAGGGGGTGATGGGTCGCTACATGACGAACCCGCTGGGCGCGGCCGACGAGACTGACAAACCCGATGAATTGCCGCGCAGCGACAAGCGCTTCCGCGATCCGGCATGGCGCGAACACCCCGCCTTTGCCCTGCTTCACCAGACCTACCTGATGCTGGCGGAGTATTTTCAGCAGGCGGCCTCCTCCATGGAGGGGCTCGATCCGGAAAAGAAGCGCCAGCTCAAGTTCGCGGTTTCTTCGCTGACCGAAGCGCTGAGCCCGGACAATTTCCTGCTCACGAACCCGGTCGTCCTCAAGCGAACGATGGAAACGCGCGGACAGAATCTGGTCCGCGGGATGCGCCACCTGATCAACGATCTGGAGCGCGGTCAGTTGACCCACACCGACCCCGACGCGTTCAAGCTCGGAGAGAATCTCGCGGCGACGCCCGGCAAGGTCGTTCACGAAACACCGCTGTTCCAGCTGCTGCAGTACACCCCGACCACCAAGGACGTCTACAAAGTGCCGCTGGTGATCTTCCCACCGTGGATCAACCGGTTCTACATCCTCGACCTCAACGAGAAGAAAAGCTTCATCAAATGGGCGGTCGACCAGGGGATCACGGTCTTCGTAGTAAGCTGGAAGTCGGCCGATGAAAGCCTCGCCGATGTGGTATGGGACGACTACATCCGCGCGCAGGTCGAAGCGATCGACATCATTCGCGACCGTCTGGACGTGCCGAGCGTCAACACAATCGGTTATTGCGTCGCCGGCACCACATTGGCCGCGACACTGGCGATCCTTGCCCGGCGCGGCGAAGCGGACAAGGTGAACAGCGCGACGTTCTTCACCGCACAGGTCGACTTTGAGCGTAGCGGCGACCTGAAGCACTTCATCGACGACGGGCAGTTGGAATTGATCGGCAACCTTTCGAGCGAAGGCTATCTTGACGGACGATACCTTGCCGCGACGTTCAACGCACTGCGCAGCAAGGACCTGATCTGGAATTACGTGGTCAACAATTACCTATTGGGGGAGGACTATCCCGCCTTCGATCTCCTTCACTGGAACGGCGACGTAACGAACCTGCCGTCCAAGTGGCACAGCGATTACCTGCGCGACCTCTATCGCGACAACAAGCTGGTCGTACCGGACGCACTCGAAGCTGACGGGACGCCGATCGACCTGACGCAGGTCGACACCCCGACCTTCATACAGGCAGGTCGCGAGGATCATATCGCACCCGCTGCCAGCGTGTGGCGCCTGACCGAACATTTTAAGGGGCCGCTTGAATTCGTGCTCGCGGGATCGGGCCACATCGCGGGTGTGGTCAACCATCCCGATGCCGGTAAGTACCAGTACTGGCTCGGCGACAGCGCGGCGGCATCGCTCGACGACTTTATCGAAAGCGCGAACGAGCATCCTGGCAGCTGGTGGCCTCACTGGCTCGAATGGCTGGAAAATCAGGGCAATGACAAGGTCCCTGCAACTGGCAAGCGCAAGCCGGGCGGTCGCGGGGATCGGGTTCTTGGCGATGCCCCGGGCAGCTATGTAATGACGCGGTAACCTGCGAAATTTCTGCGTCAGTTGGGCCCGTCTCGTGCTCAACCACTCATGATATCAAAGGCTTAGCCTGTTTTTGTGCACTGCACAAAAATCCTTGACTTTGTTGCTCAGATGCCTATTTTGTGCACTGCAACATAAACGAGGACGCAATGGCTGAAGTGAAAACACAATCGAAGATCGATGCCGCTGCCGAGAAGGCGTATGCCGACGCGGCCGCAAAGGGCTCGACTGCCGAGAAGGTTGCGAAAGCCGTCGAAGCCGATGCCCCCAAGGAAGAGGCGAGCGTGAGTTCCGTGAAGGAAGCGGTCGACGCTCCGGCGAAGAAAACGCCAGCCAAAAAGGCTCCGGCAAAGAAAACTGCGGCGAAGAAGACTGCGGCTAAAACAACCGCACGCAAGCCTGCTGCGAAGAAGGCTCCGGCCAAGAAAACGCCGGCCCGCAAGACCGCCGCGAAAAAGAAGGCCCCGGCAACGGCAGCGCGCAAGACCGCTGCGAAGCCAGCCGCCAAAACCAGCACTGACACCAACACCGTTACAAAACTCAAGGAAACCATCATGGCTACTGCAAAGAAAAACGACATGACCGCCCAGGCCAAGGAAATGGCCGCCGAAGTCCAGACCCGCATGAAGGGCGCTTATGGCAAGGCTACCGAATTCGCAGCCGACGCTGGCGAGTTCAGCAAGGCCAACCTCGAAGCTGTCGTGGAAAGCGGCAAGATCTTCCTCAACGGCGCACAGGAAATGGTGAAGACCGACGTCGAAAACGGCAAGACCGTGCTCGAAACCGTGCAGGAAGACGCCAAGAAGGTTACTTCGGTCAAGTCGGCCAGCGAACTGTTCGAACTTCAGGGCGAGATCGCTCGTCGCAACTTCGACGCTGCCGTCTCGTTCGGCTCGCAGCGCACCGAAGCCATCATGAAGCTTTACAACGACGCCTTCGCACCGATTTCGAACCGCGTCAGCGTCGCCACCGAGAAGTTCTCGAAGGCCGCGTAAGCGAAAACACGAATTTCTAGGCCGGGCCTCTCCTCTCTCTCCCAAACCCGGCTTACGAAAGCGCGCGAACGCGCGAGGGCCGGATGGACCGAATGGTCTGTCCGGCCCTTTTCTGTTTTCTGGGCGCTTGCCAGCATCGCGCCAGCCCTACCCGGGAAATCGGGCCCGCGAACGCAAATACTGCGCGACCTGCCGCAGGCATCTGAGGCGTTTAATCTTTCGCCAAGAAACGCAGCGCAAGACTCCTGCCTTGCGTCCCCGCAAACGAATCCCATAATGGAAGCCGATGCCCTGCAATCTCCCCTCGCTCGCCGAAATGGCCGACGCCCCTGTGCTCCAGCTCTCGCTGGATGCGGCAGTGATGGCCGGTGATGACGGCGACAAGGGAGGCAAGGACGATGACGGAGACGGTCAGACCGGCGTCGCGACCAAGACCCGCACCAAGCCCAAGAAGCCGAGCCAGTACAAGGTACTGATGCTCAACGACGATTACACTCCGATGGAATTCGTCGTAATGGTGCTGAAGCGCTTCTTCGGGATGGATCTGGAGGCAGCGACACGCGTCATGCTCCACGTTCACCAGAAGGGTGTCGGCGTCTGCGGGATATTCCCCTACGAAGTCGCTGAGACCAAGGTGAATCAGGTCATGGATTTCGCGCGTCAGAATCAGCACCCGCTCCAATGCACGCTGGAAAAGGCGTAAGAAGCGCGAAGGCTTGAAACCGCGCCCCGACCCTGATCCGATCAGAACCGGACAGGAAAGCGGGCAGGCGCGCTATTACGACATCGTAACTGGCGACAACCGGATCGAGGCTGGCGCATGGAGCTATGCCGACCCGATGCAGTCATTCCGCGGGATCACCGGCCATCTCGCTTTCTATCCTTATCCGCTCGACAAATCCTTGGTCGATGGCGAGGTCATCATCTCCCAGCCCAGCCAGTTCTATGGCGGGTGGATCAGCCAGTACGAAGCAGAGCCCTTCAAGGGCGGGCCGGGCAGTCAGTTCTGGTAAAGCCTCCCCCGCTCACGCTCTCCTTGCTGCTCCAGCATTCGGGCATGACGCGCCCGCGAATTGACGCTAGGGGCATATCCGGCGCAACCTTTCGCGCGAAACCAACGGACGAGATGTGCTGAACTTTCTTCCCAGTATCGACCGCTACATCTTCCGATTGGTGATCGTGCCGATGCTGGGCGTGTTTGCCCTCGCCGCTTCGCTGCTGACACTGGAAAAGATGCTTCGCCTGTTCGATTTCGTCGCGGTCGAAGGCGGGCCGGTAGGCGTCGTGTTCAAGATGCTGGGCGCTCTGATCCCCGAATATGCGAGCCTCGCGATCCCGCTGGGCCTGCTGCTCGGCGTGCTTCTCGCGTTTCGCAAGCTGGCGACATCGAGCGAGCTCGACACGATGCGCGCGGTGGGCCTGTCCTACTGGCGGCTGTTGCGCGTGCCCTACGCGATCACGGCTGTGTTGATCGCGATCAACATCGCGCTGGTTTTCTATATCCAGCCGATCAGCCGCTATTATTACAACCAGATGGAATACGATCTGCGCTCCGGCGCGCTTGGGGCCTCGATCAAGGTGGGCGAGTTCACCACCCTTGCCGACCGCATGGCGCTGCGCATCGAGGCGAGCGAGGATGGTGGTCAGCGCATGATGGGCATCTTCGCCCGCGTTGCGAACGATCGCGACCAGGTACTCTCGATCAGCGCACGCGAAGGCGCCTTCCTGGCGACCACTGACGACCCCAACACGATTATCCTGCGTCTGAACGAGGGAACCATCGTGCAGGACACCGGCAGCGACACGCCACGCGTCCTCTCCTTCAGCCGCCACGATCTGCCCATCGACCTGCCTGCAATCGAGGAATTCCGCGCGCGCGGCGACGGTACGCGCGAATACATCCTGCCAGAATTGCTGCGCGTGGGGTGGAGCGACGATCCGGTACCCGACGGGGAAACCGACCGCGCCACCGTGCAGGCGACTTTCCATTACCGGTTGGTCGAGGTCGTCATGATGCTGCTGATGCCACTTCTGGCGGTAGCGCTTGCAATCCCGCCCAAACGTTCGACCAGTGCATTGGGCGTTTTCGTCTCCATCGTGCTTGTCGTCTCCTATCACAAGATCAACCAATATGCGCTGAGCGTCGCGTCGCTGGGCCGGATCGATCCGGTGATCGGGCTGTGGCTTCCGTTCGTGATCTTTGCCGCGCTGATCTTGTGGATGTACTATCGCACCGCTCACGTTCCCGGCGGGCAGGCGCTCGGCGCGCTCGAAACCGGCTTCGCCAAGCTTTCGAAGAAGGTGGGTAAGCTGCTCGGCCGCAAACGTGGTCCTGCACTGGTCGATGATGGCGAGCAGGACCCGATGGGACCGGGCCAAATGGCTCCGGCTCAATAAGGCAGGCGCGTTTTACCATGCAGTTCGATTTCTTCCCCTCGCGCACGCTCACGCTTTACCTCGCGAAGATGTTCATCTCACGGATCCTCGCCGTGCTGGTGATGCTGGTCGTGGTCTTGCTGGCACTCGACCTGCTGGGCGAGACGGGCGACATCCTTGCTCCCGCAGGCAACGGCCAGGCAGAGATCCTGCGCTATGCCGGACTGCGAGTACCACAACTGATCGCGCAGTTTCTGCCGTATTCGGTGCTTCTGGCGACGCTGATCATGCTGGTAGCGCTGAACCAGAACAGCGAGGTGATTGCGATGAAGGCGGCTGGGCTGTCTGCGCACCAGGTGCTCTCGCCCCTGCTCCTGACTGCGCTCATCGTGTCTGTGCTCAGCTTCGGCTTCAACGAACGGGTCGTGACGCGCGCCACCGCCTCGCTAAAGGCGTGGTCGGCGGCCGATTACGGACCGATCCCCGAAGTCAGCGGCTTGCGCTCCAACGTCTATCTTACCGATGGCGACAATATCCTGACCGCAACATCGCTGGCGGGATCGGGCGAAGCGACCCAGCTGACGGGCGTGACATGGTATGAGCGCGCGCCCGGCGGAATCATTGCCCAGACGATCAAGGCGCCATCTGCGACATATGCAGCGCCGGGCTGGCGGCTAGAGAACGCCACGCGGTTCGATGTCGGTCGCGCAATATCCGAAGATGCGGGCGACCTGGTGGTCGGCGATACCCTCACACCCGAACAGATCGACCTGCAATCGGTCGACCCTGATGCGCTCAGCTTCTGGGAACTGGGCGAGACGATCGACACGTTCGAGGAAGCGGGACGACGCACGACGGAGATGCGCGCAAAGTGGTGGCACAGGATATCAGGGCCATTGTCGGCTGTGCTGATGCCGCTCCTGGGATCGGTTGCCGCTTTCGGCCTTGCGCGTTCAGGGCAGCTGTTCGTGCGCGCGGTGATCGGGATGGCGCTCGGCTTCACCTACTTCGTGGTCGACAATGCGGCACTCGCCATGGGCAGTTTCGGCGGCTATCCGCCCTTCCTTGCCGCCTGGGCGCCTTTCCTGCTGTTCCTGCTGGTGGGCGAGACGGTTCTCATCAGGACCGAGGAATGAGCGACTGGAGCCTGCGGCTCGCCCAGCCCGCCGATGCCGACTTCATGCCTGCAATCGAAGCCGCTGCGGCGCGCAGATTTGCCGAGGAACCGGGGCTTGAAGCGCTTGACCCCGACGATACGTGGGAAGTGCCCGAACTGCAGCGCCTGATCCGCAAGGGACATTGCCTCGTCAGCCATGTCGGCGAGCAGATGGTCGGGTTTCTCGCCTGCGAACCCTTTCGGCGTGAGCTGCATATCTGGGAGATGGATGTCCTGCCCGACTTTCAGGGCCGCGGCATCGGCTCCGGCCTCGTTCGCGCCTGCCTGATCGATGCGGGCAATTCCGGCTTTTCGGCAGTGACGTTGACGACCTTTCGCGATGTGGGGTGGAATGCGCCCTTCTATGCACGGCTCGGTTTCGAAGAAGTCGTGGCGCTCGATGCGCATCCGCGGCTCGCAGGCGAATTGGCGAACGAGGCCGACGATGGCCTGCCGATCGAGCGGCGCTGCGCGATGGTGCGTTTCCTCTGACCGCTGCGAGACGCTATGGTGCCTTTCATCGAGGAGACACCGAGTGATCAAAGCTACTGCGATTGTCGTTGGGTTAGCCCTGCCGCTGGCGCTTGCCGGCTGCCAGAACGAGCCTGAGGAAGCGCCGGACATCGAAGAGACGATACCGGTCGATGCCGAAGCGCAGGCCGACCCCGAGCAAGAGCCCGAGGCAACGCCCGAAACGAACCCGGAGCCGCAGACGGAGCCTTCCGAAATGCCATCGACGATGGAAAGTGGCAGCAACCCGCCCGGCATGACCGCTCCGCCGAAAGGCTCCAAAGTGCAGCCCGCCGACTGATCCGGTTACGGGCGCGGGATCATCGTGCTGCGCGCGATCTTGCCCACCAGCACCACCATGCCCGGATGGTTCGCCCCGGCATAGGTCGAACCGACGCCCAGCTCGCGCGCGAGGCGACGATGTGCTTCAGGCAGGTCGTGATAAGGCATGGAGGGCATCAGGTGATGCAAAGCGTGATATCGCAGACCCACCGGAGCCCAGACTTCGGCGGCGAAACCCGGAGGCGGCACGTTGACGCTGTCGAGGAACTGCGCGGTCACCGTCATCGGCTCGCCTTCATTTTCCCAAAGATGCGCCACCAATGTGCGCAGCTGATTGAGCAAAGCGGTGAGCGAGAGGATCGCCAGGGCCACGAGCAACGGCTTCCAGCCGAAAACGAAGATGCTGCCGATCAGCAGCCACGACCAAACGAATACGCCCAATTCCTGCCATCGCACACGCCCGGCGAAAGTGCCCTCCGGTGGCTTGCGGCGAAAGTCGGGATTGATCGAGAGCGACGAAAAGCGTTCCCAGGTGAATTTGCGGACTGCCGGGATCACAGCGCCCAGCGGCACGAGCACTGCTGCGCGCACGATCAGCGCCAGTGGCGCGAGCAGTGCAACGATCACGAATAGCGGCAGGCTCCAAGGCTTCATCAAAGCAAGCGGCAGGTATTCCGGATCCTCGATCGTCCCGTATTGCGTGCGCTTGTGGTGGATGACGTGCACGCCTTCGTACATGAAGCTCGGCGTCAGAAGCGGGATGCCGACCATCAGGTTCCACCCGGTGCGAAAGCCGGGCAGAGCATTCTTGTGAATATGCGTCAGCTCGTGAATGAACATGAGCGCCCGGTAAAAGGCGAGCGATGCGACCAGACCGGCGATTATCGCCACCGCGAGGCTTTCTGTCAGGATCGCCAGCGCGATCCCACCATATCCCAGCCCGGCCGAGATCAGCATGTCGGTCCAGTAGATGCGCCCCTTCGCTTCGCCGAGGTCCCTTGTCAGGTCACGGGCGGCGCGCAGCATGTCCTTGTCGTCTTCGCTCAGGAAGTCGACACGGGTCGCCCGCTTTGGGGCGGTCGCGTTGGAGGCAGGATCGGTGATTGGCTGGTGCATGGTCATGGTTCGGGTACGATAGTCGTGCGCCGCTTTACCGCATGTGAAGCGGTCGGGGCAAACGCGCTGTGATGATAAGAGTGATCGAGTGGCTTGCGCCGGTAGCCAATGCGCGACACAGACGCTTTGACTTTAGACAAACGACGTGAGCGGAAATTACGAGGTTTCGGGCGTGACGGATGCGCAGATAAGAATTGAACCTATCACCGACAAGAAGGGGCGCGCGCGTTTCGTGGACCTGGGCCGCGCCTTTTCGGCAGAGGTCGAGAACGCGGTCCCGCAATTACGCGGCGAACAGCTCGAACTGGTCGATCCGGACAAGAACCCTTTCTTTCGGCACGCACGCGCGCAACTGTTCATCGCACATCGCAATGGCCGCGCAGTAGGGCGGATTTCTGCGCATATCGACGAACTTGCGCTGGATATGCCGCCCGAACAGGGCTTCGGGCCGGGCACGGGAATGTTCGGCTATTTCGATGCCGAGGATTCCGAAGTCGCCACGGTCCTGCTGCGCACCGCCGAAGACTGGCTGCGCGATCAGGGTATGAACCGGGTGGTTGGCCCGATCTCGATGTCGATCTGGGAAGAGCCGGGTCTGCTGGTGCGTGGCCACGATCACCCCCCGCTTATCATGATGGGACACCATCCCGAGCATTATGCGGGCTGGATCGAGGCCTGCGGCTACGAACGCGCCAAGACGCTTTACACCTACGACCTCGACATCACCGTAGACTTCCCGCCAATCGTGCAGCGGATCGTAAAGTCGACGACACGGAACGATCGGATCAAGGTGCGCTATGTCCGCAAGGACCATTGGGACGAAGACGCCGAGATCATACTTTCCATCCTCAACGACGCCTGGTCGGGCAATTGGGGCTTCGTACCGCTGACGCCCGAGGAAGTGAAACATACCGGCAAGAAGCTGAAAACGATCATCCACGAAGAGCTCAACATGATCGCGGAGCTCGATGGTCGCCCTGTGGCGTTCATGCTGACCTTCCCCGACATCAATCACGTGCTGCTCAAGAACAAGGGCAGGATGCTGCCCTTCGGGTGGCTGCGCCTGCTGCGGTGGGTCCGCAAACCGGTCGGCTCCGAGATGCGTGTGCCCTTGATGGGCGTGCTCAAAGAATTTCAGGGTTCGCGGCTCGCAAGCCAGCTTGCTTTTTCGATGATCAGCCAGATCCGCGAAAATTCAGTCGGCAACTTCAAGTCGAAGCGCGCTGAAATCGGCTGGATTCTCGAAGACAATCAGGGGATGGTCGCAATCGCCGATGCGATCGGAAGCTCGATCAACCGGGAATATGCCATCTACCGCAAATCGCTGGGCACAAACTGATCGCGCGAGGATTGATCGCCGGAAAAAGGAAGGCCTCCACTGTCGCGAGTGAAGGCCTTCCGGGATCGTATCACCAGCCATTTGGACGGGAGGGGGGTCGGCGGTGACAAAAGGGTAATGCGGGAGCCTTTGGTTGGGTTCCCGGGAGCCCAAAAATTTTTGTGTCGGCGAGCACTGCCCTGTGCTTTTTGACCGCTAATTGGGCCTTCGGACCGTCCGCGACGCTTCCAGCTTGGCGTGATTGTCCGCTTGTGTCATGGGCACCGATATTGATTTCTGGAGACGACGATGAGCCTTGGTCAGCAAATTGCAGACAGCCTGCCTTTCCTCCGCCGCTATGCGCGGGCCCTTTGCGGGTCTCAGGACAAGGGGGACCAGTGGGTTGCAAAGACCCTCGAAGCCGTTGTCGCCGACCGCGCGCTGCAGGCCGACCTGCAGGATGGTGGGCGGGTGGCGCTCTATCGTGCCTTTCATTCGCTTTGGACCGATGCGGTCGCCGAAGAGGGATCGCTCGACGAGTCGTCTCCCGAAGGTAACGCGCAGAAGCGACTCGGCCTCGTCACTCCGACCAACCGCCAGGCATTGCTGCTGACCTCGCTCGAAGGCTTTACGTTCGGACAGGCCGCGCAGATCATGGACACGGACGCCAGCCGGATCGAGGAACTGGTGGCCACGGCAATCCGCGAGATCGAGGAAGAGCAGAAGACCTCCGTGCTCGTCATCGAGGACGAACCGCTGATCTCGATGCAGCTTGAAGACCTCGTCGTGTCGCTGGGCCACAGGGTCAGTGGCACTGCCACGACGCGATCGGAAGCCGTTGCCGCAGTCGCGGAAACGCGGCCTGGTCTGGTGCTGGCCGACATTCAACTGGCCGACGGCTCATCAGGTCTCGATGCAGTCGATGACATCCTCGCCATCGGGAAGGTGCCGATCATCTTCATCACCGCCTATCCCGAACGACTGCTGACCGGCGACCGGCCCGAGCCGACCTACCTCGTGACCAAGCCGTTCCGCGAGCAATCGGTGAGCGCAGCGATCAGTCAGGCCTTGTTCTTCGGGTCGCCGGCCAAGGCCGTCTGACCGCACCAACTGGCTTTCGCGCACGGAATCAGGACCGCAGCGGCGTCTTTCGCAGGGTGAAGTCGCTAACCTTTCGCACGGGCACGCCGAACTTGCAGCGAACGCCCTCGGCCCGAAAGTCGAGCTCGACCTGATGGTTGAGCTGCGAGGGCACGAGGCGTTCGATCAGGTCGGAACCGAACCCGCGGGTTCTTTCTTCCGCGACACGAGGTCCGCCCTTCTCGATCCATTCGACCACCGCGATTTTTGTGTCCGACGCCACGTTTTCGTCAAGGTACCACTTAACCTCAACCCGGCCTTCGGGGACGCTCAGCGCACCGAATTTCGCGGCGTTCGTGGTCAGCTCGTGAATGGCCAGACCGAAGGACAGCGCCTCTGCCGGTGCCAGTTCTAATCCCGGCCCTTCGAGCACGACGGTCTGTCCTTCTTCGACGTAATGCGCCAGTTCGGTCGACAGCACGTCCCGGATCGGCGTGGTCCCCCACTCCACATCGGCGAGCAAATCGTGGGTGTTCGACAGAGAGCGGATGCGCCGTTCGAGGCTGTCCGCGAACTCATCCATGGTCTTCGACCGACGCCGCGTAAGTGCGTGGATCGAAAGCACGCTAGCCAGCGTGTTGCGTACCCGGTGATTAAGTTCACGGCTTAGCGAATTGCGGATCGAGTGCTGTTCTTCGAGGAAAGCGAGACGCCTCTGGTCGTCGCCCGCCCGATCGGCGAGCCATTGGGCGGCGAGCATCAGCAGGCACGCCAGCGTGAGACCGAACAACAACAAGGCCATGGAAACCTGGGTCAGCGAACTTTGGAAAGGGGTTTCGACCACCAGAGTCATGCTGCGACCGCCCAGCGTGATAGTTCGCTCCTCCTGCCGCGCTGATTCCGATTGTGAAGCGTTGCCCGCGAGCAGGTTCTCGGGCGCGATCTCGCCGTCATAGAGCGCGATAGGAAGGGAGGACTGGTCGAGTGGAGCGATAGAATCCGCGAGGAACCGGCGCGTGTCGAAACCGGTGTAGAAATACCCGGTAAGATCGCCCTGTTCGACGCCGCCGCCAGTCCTTTCCGCGTAGACCGGCAGGATCATGGCAAAGCTGCTTGCCTGTCCCTCGTCGCCCGAACCTGTGCGCCTGATTCCGGATAGGGTCGCCACATTCGTGCGCGCCGCTTCGCGCAGCGCATCGGCATAAATGGGATCTGTGTTCAAGTCGGTGCCGACGATGGCCTCATTGGAGGGTCGGTTCGGTGCCAGAAAGGCGAGAGACGCGATCGGCTCTCCTTGCGCGTCAGTGCTGTCGACAACCTCGATCCAGCCGAAACTGCTTGCCCCACGAACCTCCATGTCGCGCGCCACTTCGGCGATCAGGATGCCGAACCTTTCATCCGAAACCGAACCGATGGCAGAGAACAGCGTCCGGTTCATTTCGAGCAGCGAAGCGAACCTCTCTCCGCGCCGCTCGATTGCGCCGGCGACCGCATCGGCATCCACGCTCGCTTCGGTTTGCGCCAAGCGGTCCTCTTCGATCTCGGTACTGGCCACCCCGATCAGGGTCGCCGCGACAATCGCAAGGAAAATGAACGCCGGAAATGCACGCGGATAGCTCAGCAGGAAGGCGTGAACGCGCGCCGACGGCCCTGTCCTCCTGATTTCAGGCGCATTTTGCTGCGCTGGTTCACTTGATATTACAGGGCGCGATTTGATC
Source organism: uncultured Erythrobacter sp. (assembly GCA_947494705.1). Lineage (GTDB taxonomy): Bacteria > Pseudomonadota > Alphaproteobacteria > Sphingomonadales > Sphingomonadaceae > Erythrobacter. The sequence continues at coordinate 928,731 of CANLVN010000002.1, read as the reverse complement.
GTTGTCTCCACGGCAAAGTCGTTTTCAATAGCCCGCACTTTTTGGGCATTGCCTTGACGGAACAAAATCCAGCCGCTGTCGTTCCCCCTAATATTAGTCGCCACGCCATTTCGGTGCGGCGCCGAGCAAATTGCCCATACCGGGGGTGGAAATGCTCATCATCAAACAAGCGAGCGCAATTTGAGAAATTCTGATCATGCCTTCATCTGACGACAGTCCCGAGAGCGGGAAGAAGTGCGAGTCTTCCAACGACAAGGGGACGAACCCCGCGGAGACGCCTGCATGGACCAGCGGATTGAAACAGCTTTACGATTCTGTGGTCGACGAACCCTTGCCTGACCAGTTCAAGGATCTCCTCGCCCAACTCGACGAAACCGACAGCAACCCGGAAGCGGGTTCAGCAAGTGATCCGACAGGCAAAAAACCATCCGATATGGGGAAGAAAGCCTGATGGCGGACGAAAAGACGCGTCCAAAACGGACGGCTGCCGACAAGGCTGATTTCAAGCGTGAGCTTACCGAGGTTGTGCCCCACCTGCGCGCATTCGCGCGCGGTCTGTGCGGGCGGCCGGACATGGCCGACGACCTCGTGCAGGAAACCATGCTCAAGGCATGGGCCGCACAGGAGCGGTTCAATCCCGGCACTTCGATGCGCGCCTGGACCTTCGTGATCCTGCGCAACGCCTATCTCACTGACATGAGGCGCAATCGCTTTCGCGGCGACTACGATGAAGGCGTGGCGGAACGCATCCTGACCGCTCCGGCGGGGCAGGAGGAGCCAATCCACCTTTCCGACCTTCATCGCGCGCTCCTGACCCTTCCGCCCGAGCGGCGCGAGGCGCTGTTGCTGGTGGGCGCAGGCGGCTTCTCATACGAAGAAGCAGCGAACATCTGCGGATGTGCAGTCGGCACGATCAAGAGCCGCGTGGGCCGCGCCCGCGCAGCGCTGACCGACATGCTCAACGAAGGCACCATCCCGCAACGCTCGATCGACGACGATACCGCGCACCGCGCCATCCTCGAAGAACTCGATGGCGTCGTGGCCTCCGGGTCAGATGGCGGAGACGACGACTGAGCAAGGCCGACTTGGCGCGGGTGCGAAGCGCTGGCATAGGGCGGTTTCGCGAAGGTGACATCCGTCCATGAACAAGCCGGTGCAAAAGAACGATCAAACCGCCAGCCCGGCGCAGTCGGACACCGCAAGGGCGCGCAACCAGCGGCGCATGATGCTCGCCGAGCAGGAATTGCGGTTGATGAGTGCGCTCGTGCTGCTCATCGGGTTTGGGCTGTTCCTCGCGTTGCCTTTCGTTCTGTCGATTGGCTCGGTCGTCTTCCTGCCGCTGGTATCCGCACTCTTACTGACGATCCTTCTGTCGCCGCTGGCCGACAGGCTTGCCGCGCTCGGTCTGCCCAACGTTCTCGCGTCACTCGGCGCGCTCGCTGTGTTTCTCGGTATCCTCATCGCCGCTCTCGCTCTCATCCTCCAGCCGGCTGTAACGCTGTTTGACGAAATTCCGCAGATTGCCGGCCAAGTGGGTGAGCGCTTTTCCGAACTGCGCGACGAATTTGCTTGGGTTGCCATGGCGAACGAGGAACTGGCCCGCCTGATGGGCGACCCCGATGGGCGCGAAGTCGTGCTCGCCACGCCAAGCTTTCTCGAAGAGATTGCCTTCGCCACGCCCAGCGTCGTGGTGGAAGTGCTCATCATGTTCCTGATGGCGTTCTTCATGATCGAGGCACGCGTTCGAATGCGAAGGCACCTGCTGTTTGACAGGGCCAGTTTCGGGTCGAGCGTCAAGGCGGCGCGGGTCATGCGTGAGGTTCAGGACCGGGTCGGTGCCTATATCATCACCGTAGGTCTCATTAATGCGGGCGTCGGACTGGTCGTAGCGGCCGGCGCATGGGCGCTGGGGGTCGATGCGCCGATCATGTGGGGCGGCCTTGCCGCGATCCTCAATTTCATTCCTTACGTAGGGCCTATTGCGATGTTCGGCCTGCTCGCCCTGTTCGGGCTTGGCACGGCGGATACGGTGGTGCTCGGCCTGATCCCGGCAGCGGCCTATATCGGCTTGCATACGGTGGAGGCCAATGTCGTTACCCCATCTATCCTGGGCGCACGTTTCACCATGAGCCCGGTGATGATCCTAATCGCGCTATCGTACTTCACCTGGATATGGGGCGTGCCCGGCGCGCTTTTGTCGGTGCCTATCCTGATAACGCTGACCGCCCTTTTCGAGCATATCGGAAGCCCGAACCTTGTCGGCTTCGTGTTCGGAGAACCGCTTTTCCGCGGAGAGGCTCTAAATCGCGGGCTGGAGGACGAGCAGGCCGGGGCGCCGCCTCGTGGCTAAGACTCACACCTAATCGCGACTGCGGTCGACCACGCTCGTCACCGCGACATTCATGGTCACGTTGCCCAAGGTCCGCATGATATCGGGCAGCATCTCAACCGCGACCAGCAGCACCAAAGGTTCGATGGGCACGCCCATGGCGAGCGCGATGGGGCCGATGGAGATGACGAAGCTGATTGACCCAGGCAGGCTTACCGAGCCGATGGAAATGATCACACCCACGAGGATGCCGATCATCATCAGCGAGAACGGCACGTCGACACCCGACAATTGTGCGACATAAAGAGCCACGGCAAGGTTCATCGCGACGCTGGTCGCGCGGAAGATCGCGACAGCAAGCGGCAGCACGAATTCGCTCGTGGTCGATCTTAATCCGAGCCGCGAGGCGCTGTCGAGCATGGCGGGCAGGCTTGCGAGCGAGCTTTGCGTCGAAAGCGCCACCGCCTGTGCAGGCAGAATCGCACGGGCAAAATTCAGCAACCCGACCCGACCCCATGTCGCCGCAAGGACGTAGGCGAGCAGCCAGATAAATCCGCCCATGGCCGAAACCACGAGGATATAGTGGCCCAGCACGGCGAAGGCCCCGTCCCCGCTCCTGAGGCCCACTCCGAAAGCCAGCGCCGCCACGCCCAGGGGCGCCACCCACAGCACCCAGCCGATGATCAGCAGCATGGCGTTGGCGAGCGCGTGGAAGAACTTCAGCAGCGTCGTTCCTTGCGCATCCGGCAGGCGGGTGATCGCTACGGCGAACAGCGCAAAGAAAATGGTCAGCGGCAGCATGTTCGTCTCTGCCGCTGCGGCGATGATGTTCGGCGCGATCAGGCTTTTGAGGAATTCGAGCACTTCGGGCACTTCCTGCCCCTCCCCGACGCCATCGGCGAGAAAACCCGCCGCATCGGTGGGAACGGGAAAGGCTGCCAGCAAGACAGGCAGGACGAGCGCAGTGAACAGCCCACCCACAATCGCCACGCCCAGCACCAACCCAAGGAACAGACGCGCTGCCTTGCCCGCGCTCGCCGCGCGCACCATCTGCGACAGACCGAGCACCAGTAGCGCGGCAACCAGCGGGATGATCGTCATCTGCAGGGCACGCAGCCACAAGGTGCCGACCAGCGCCACCGCCTCGGTCAGCCATTGCGCAAGCTCGGCACCGGACAGTGCCACGCCCAGCGCCAGACCGCCGATCAGCGCGGCAAACGTCGCGACCACCGGCAGGCGGATTGTCACCAGTTCGAACCCGCTTTCGAGAGTGGGTGCCCCGCCCTCGCCGTCTCTTGCTTCAGTGCTCAACAATCCGGTCCCATATTGTGGCCCTAATTTTCGGGGGCTGCCCTTCCATTCGCGCGATAACCGCGCCAGAACGCGCTGACAAACTCTCGCAGGCAACTTCAAAGGCAACACCGGGGCGTTACGGCAGATATGGCACGCAAGTTTTTCGGCACGGACGGGATCAGGGGGCGCACGAATGCCGGCGTCATGACGGCTGCAACCGCGATGCGCGTGGGGCAGGCCGCCGGCAATTACTTCGTGCGCGGAGGACATCGGCACCGCGTCGTGATCGGCAAGGATACGCGGCTTTCGGGCTACATGATGGAAAGCGCGCTGGTCGCGGGGTTCACCAGCGTGGGGATGGACGTGATCATGACCGGCCCGCTTCCCACGCCCGCCATTGCGCTTCTGACCCGAGAAATGCGCGCCGACCTAGGGGTCATGATTTCGGCCAGCCACAACCTGTTTCCCGATAACGGCATCAAGCTGTTCGGACCCGATGGCTTCAAGCTCTCCGACGAAGCCGAGGCCGAGATCGAGGCGCTGCTCGACGTCGAACCGACGCTCGCCGATGCCGAGAATATCGGCCGCGCACGCCGTATCGAGGATGCGCGCGGGCGGTATATCCACGCGGTCAAGCAGTCGGTGTCGGACGAAATCCGCTTCGACGACCTCAAGGTCGTGGTCGATTGCGCGCACGGTGCCGCCTACCAGGTAGCCCCTTCGGCGATCTGGGAGCTGGGTGCGGAGGTCGTCACGCTGGGTGTCACCCCCAACGGGACCAATATCAATGACGGCGTCGGTTCGACCTCCATCGAGGCGCTGCAGGCGAAGGTGGTGGCCGAGAGCGCCGATATCGGCATAGCGTTGGATGGCGATGCCGACCGCCTGATCGTGGTCGACGAAAAGGGGCGCAAGGTCGATGGCGACCAGATCATGGCGCTCATCGCGACCCGTATGCATGAGAAAGGCGCACTGACCGGCGGCGGCGTGGTTGCAACGGTGATGTCCAATCTCGGGCTGGAGCGTTACCTGGATGGCATCGGCCTCTCGCTCGAACGCACCAAGGTCGGCGACCGCTATGTGCTTGAGCGGATGAAAGAAGGCGGGTTCAATGTCGGCGGCGAACAGTCGGGGCACATGATCCTGCTTGACCACGCGACAACCGGGGACGGGACGGTCGCCGCAATGCGGGTGCTGACCTCACTGGTTCGCTCCGGCAAACCGGCGAGCGAGATCCTGCATCTGTTCGACCCGGTCCCGCAACTGCTCAAGAATGTGCGCTACGAGGGGGGCGCCCCGCTCGAAAATGGAGAAGTCCAGGCGGTGATCGCGGCGGTCGAAAGCGAGCTTGAAGGCAGGGGACGCCTCGTCATCCGCCCGTCAGGCACCGAGCCGGTGATCCGCGTCATGGCCGAAGGGGACGATGCGAGCCAAGTCGAAAACGTGGTCGACAGGGTGTGCGACGCTGTCAGGTCGGCCGCCTGATGCTGGAAATGCGCCCCGATTGCGAACGCTGCGGGACCGACCTGCCTGCCGAGGCACCCGGCGCGTTCATCTGCTCTTTCGAATGCTCCTTCTGCGCCGAATGCGCCGAGACGCTGGACGACATTTGCCCTAATTGCGGCGGCGAATTGATGGACCGCCCCACACGGACGGCGGCGTTGCAGGAAAAGTATCCACCCAGCCGCGAACGCAGGTTCAAATCGTGACCACCCCTCCCCGCATCCTCTCAATCGCCGGTTCCGACTCCTCCGGAGGCGCTGGCATTCAGGCCGATATCAAGACCATCTCGATGCTCGGCGGTTATGCCATGACCGCGATCACCACGATCACTGCGCAGAACACGGTAGGCGTGCAGGCCATCGCGCCAATGTCGGGCAGCGTGGTGGCGCAGCAGATTTCCAGCTGCCTCGACGATATCGGTGTCGACGCGATAAAGATCGGGATGCTCCACGATGCGGAAATCATCAACGCGGTGGCCGATGCGCTTGAGGGCGTGCAAGCGCCCATCGTTCTCGACCCCGTAATGATCGCAACAACCGGAGCGGCGCTGATCGATCCGGAGGCGATCTCGGTCTTGCGCGAGCGGCTGTTCCCGGCCGCGACGCTCATCACCCCCAACCTGCCCGAGCTTGCGCACCTGCTCGAACGCAGCCTTACCGACAGCTCCCAGATGGCCGAGGCGGCGGAAGAGCTTTCTCAAAAGACCGGCGCGGCGGTGCTGGCCAAGGGCGGACATACCGGCGACAGTCGGATAATCGACATCCTGTACGAGCCCGCGCCCAACGAACGCGCGGTGCAGTTCGATCATGCCCGGATCGACACCCCGCATACCCACGGCACCGGCTGCACGCTATCGTCTGCCATCGCGACGTTGCTGGGCCACGGTCAGCCGCTCGAACACGCCGTGCGACTAAGCCGCAACTTCGTGCGCGCCGCGATAGAGGCCGCGCCGGGATTCGGCGAGGGGAACGGCCCGCTGGGCCATCATGCGGTGAGGAAGCTGGACTAGGCTTCGAGATCGTAAAAGTCGGCGATGCATTTCCATGCATCCTCGGCGGTCTCGCACCACTTGAACAGGTCGAGGTCCTTCTTCGAAATCGTCCCTTCCTCGGCAATCGCCTCGAAATCGACGACGCGCGTCCAGAATTCCTTGCCGAACAGCAGGATCGGCAGCGGCTTCATCTTGCCTGTCTGGACCAGCGTCAGCAGCTCGAAGAACTCGTCGAACGTGCCGAACCCGCCCGGGAACACGGCGACCGCCCGCGCGCGTAGCAGGAAGTGCATCTTGCGCAGCGCGAAATAGTGGAAGTTCAGCGACAGGTAGGGCGTCACATACGAATTGGGCGCCTGCTCATGAGGCAGGATTATGTTGAGACCAATGCTTTCGCTGCCTGCATCGCTCGCGCCGCGATTGGCGGCTTCCATGATCGACGGGCCACCGCCCGAGCACACCACGAACTGCCGCTTGCCATCCTCGATGATCGCCTTGTCGGAGACCATCTTTGCGAGCTTGTGCGCCTCGTCGTAATATTTCGCCTTCTTCGCGAGGTTCGCCGCGACCTTCTGGTCCCACTCGCTGCCATCCTTCGCCGCGTCGATCGTTGCCTGCGCCTGTTCGGGCGAGGGGATGCGCGCAGATCCGTACATCACCATGGTCGATCCGACCCGCGCTTCGTCCAGCAACATCTCGGGCTTGAGCAGCTCCAGCTGGAAGCGCACCGGGCGCAATTCGTCACGCAGAAGGAAATCGGTATCGCGGAACGCCAGCTTGTAGGCCGGGTGCTCGGTTTGCGGAGTCTTCTCCGGCGCGGATTCGGCGAATTGGCTTTCTTCGTTCGCGTGATAGAATTTATGATCGGTGAGGTCTTTGTCTGTCATGGCGATCGCGTTAGGCGCGCCGTTCGGCGTGGGCAAGACAGCTTGTGCCCATATCCGCGCATGGAACCATCTCCGTGCAGGTCGCTTAATTCAGTATGAAACAACCCAAGACAGCCACCCTTTATCGCATGGTGATGCCCGATCACCTGTGCCCCTATGGCCAGAAGGCACTCTGGCTGCTGGAGCGCAACGGCTACCAGATCGAAGACCATCACCTTACCACCCGCGAGGAAACCGACGCGTTCAAGGAAAAGCACGGCGTCAAGACCACGCCGCAGGTGTGGATCGGTGGTGAGCGGATCGGCGGCTACAGCGAACTGGCCGCCCATTTCGGAAACCCGGTCGACAAACAGGGGACGACATACCGCCCTGTCATGGTGCTGTTCGCAATGATGGCCCTGATGGCTATCGGCGCAGGATGGGTGGCGACCGGCGAGTGGTTGTCGATTCTCACCGCGGAATGGTTCGTCAGCTTCTCGATGTGCGGCCTTGCCTATCTCAAGCTGCGCGATGTCGAGAGCTTTTCGACCATGTTTCTCAATTACGACCTGCTGGCCCGCAGATGGGTCCCCTACGGCTACATCTACCCCTATGCCGAGGGACTGGCGGGCGTGCTGATGACCGCCCATGTACTCGACTTTATCTCCATTCCGGTGGCATTGTTCATAGGCACAATAGGCGCGGCAAGCGTGTTCAAGGCGGTTTATATCGACAAACGCGAACTCAAATGCGCCTGCGTCGGCGGCGACAGCGACGTGCCCCTCGGCTTCGTCTCGCTGACCGAGAACCTGTTCATGATCGGCATGGGCCTATGGATGCTCGCCAAACCGATGATTGTGTGAGGAAATGGATGCCCCGTGAGGATTCGAACCTCAATTGACGGAGTCAGAGTCCGTAGTCTTACCATTAGACGACGGGGCATCACGGCGGGGCGGTAAAGCGGGCGATCAGAATCGGCCCCACGCCCTCGCGAGACGCGCCTCCTAGTTTTGCTCGTCGCTGCGGTCAATACCGAGCTTGCTTGCACGCATCACCGGCTTGGGTTAGCCTCGTCTTCAGGTGCTGATGCCGATTTGGCTTCAGTGATTTGGAAAGATGTAATTATGGCGGATCCGCTTCCGCCGGACGAGAACAGGAATGCTGACAGGAAACGGGGCGACAGGTCCGGCAAGGTAGCCGATTTTCGCTACAAGCGCCCCAGTCAGCAAGTGAGAGGCAGACCCAAGAGTCGTCAGACGAAAAATGGCGAGGCGCGTGTTTCGCAGCCTGCCCGACGCGACACTCACTGCGATGGCGCGAGCAAACCGGCTCATCAGTCCGCTCCCCGTCATGGCCCGAAAGGTAACGAGGCCTATGCCGCTCTCGACCTTGGCACCAACAATTGCCGTTTGTTGATCGCGCGCCCCTCGGGCCGCGACTTTACGGTGATCGACGCGTTCAGCCGGGTGGTAAAGCTGGGCGAGGATCTGGCCACGACCGGACGACTCTCTGACGAAGCAATGGACCGGGCGGTCGGGGCACTTGCGATCTGTGCCGAGAAATTGCGCCGCCGCAAGGTTCGCCTGGCGCGCTCGGTCGCGACAGAGGCCTGCCGCCGGGCAGTCAATGGCGAGGCATTCATCGAGCGGGTGCGGCGTGAAACCGGCATAGTGCTCGACATCATCAGCGCCGAGGAAGAGGCGCGGCTCGCGGTGCTTGGCTGCCACATCCTCCTCGAGGAAGGCGATGGCCCCGCGGTGATCTTCGATATTGGCGGCGGTTCGACCGAACTGGTGCTGGTCGAGGCGGGCGAGAAAATTCCGCGCATCATCGACTGGCAGAGCGTGCCGTGGGGCGTGGTCTCGCTGACCGATACGGTACGGCGACCCGATGCGGTATTCCGGCCCGGACCGGAAGGACGGTTGGCGCGCTATCGCGAAATGCGGCGATTGGTGACGGAGAGCTTCGCGCCCTTTGCCGAGCGCGTTTCCAAGGCGGCGGCGAGCGACGACATTCGTCTGCTGGGGACAAGCGGAACGGTGACAACGCTCGCAAGCCTGCATCTGGAATTGCCACACTACGATCGCAAGGCGGTCGATGGGCTGATCGTGCCGTCGGAGGCGATGCGCACCATCAGCACGCGGCTTTCGGGCATGTCGCCGGCCGAACGCAGCAAATTGCCCTGTATCGGACAGGATCGCGCCGACCTCGTCGTTGCGGGATGCGCGATACTTGAATCGATCCTCGATCTTTGGCCTGCACAGCGGCTGGGCGTTGCCGATCGCGGCATTCGCGAAGGTATACTGCGCAGCCTCATGGCCTCCGAACGACAGTCCGAACGCAGCCTCCAGGCGCTGCACGAACTGCGCGCGCGGGGGGCCTGAGCCGTGGCTCGCTCAGGCCGCGATCCCGACAAGCGCGTCAGGACAGCGAAGAAACGATCCGAAAGCTCGACCCGCTGGCTCCAGCGGCAGTTGAACGACCCTTACGTCAAGCAGGCCAAGGCCGATGGCTATCGCAGCCGCGCGGCCTACAAGCTGATCGAGCTGGACGAGAAATTCGGTCTGATCCGAGGCGCGAAACGCGTCGTCGATCTCGGCATCGCGCCGGGCGGGTGGAGCCAGGTCGTGCGGGCCAAGGCTCCGAAGGCAGAAGTGGTCGGCATCGACCTGCTCGAAGTCGAACCGATCGACGGGGTCACGATCTTCCAGATGGATTTCATGGATGACGACGCGCCTGCCGCGCTGGAGGACGCGCTGGGCGGGCCGCCCGACCTCGTCCTGTCCGACATGGCGGCGAATACGGTGGGCCACAAGCAGACCGACCACCTTCGAACGATGGGACTGGTCGAAGCGGGCGCGTGGTTCGCAGTGGAAACGTTGGAGGAAGGCGGAGCCTTCGTTGCAAAGGTGCTGGCCGGAGGCACCGACGCCGACCTGCTCAAGCTGCTCAAGCAACACTTCAAGACCGTGAAGCACGCCAAGCCACCCGCAAGCCGCAAGGGCTCATCGGAATGGTATGTCGTGGCTCAGGGGTTCAAGGGGCGACCGGACTAGCCGACCATCGCCAATGAAGGGGCGCCTCTCGCGCCCCGTCAGCGTTTATTCGCCAGATGCGGCTGCTTCGGTCGACTCCGAAGTGCTTTCCGCCGCGTTCTGCTCGGCCTCGACCTCGGCTTCCATGTCCGCTTCGGCCTCTGCTTCCTCAGCTTCGGTTTCCTCGGCCGGCGTGAATTCGGGCACTGTCAGATTGCCGCCCATCTCGTTCAGATACAGAGCAACCGCCGCGCGATCCTCGATGCTGGAGAGTCCCGCAAAGCCCATTGACGTACCGTCGATATAACCACGCGGATTTGCCAGCCACTGGTTCATCTCGTCCCAGCCCCACTGGCCACCAAAGCTGCTCAGCGCGCTGGAGTAAGCGAAGCCTGCATGGCTCGCCTTGTTCGCGCCCATCGTACCGTAGAGGTTCGGACCGATGCCGTTCGCGCCGCCCTGCTCAATCGAGTGGCAGGCCTGGCACTTGGCAAAGACGCGTTCGCCATCGGCCGGTGTGACCGAAGCAAGCGCTTCCTCGATGCTGATTTCGGCGGCCCCGCCGCCTTCTTCCTCGACACCTTCGATCACGTAACCGAGCTGCTCGGGCCGCTCAGGATCGTTGGCGTGGAAATACTTGCCGCTCAGGATCGACAGGCCAAGGCCCAGACCCGCAGCAAACAGCACCCACCCGGCGGCGGTGTTGAACAGATCGCCCGAACCCGATTCGGTGGAAGGCGTCGCGTCAGAAGAGTTGTCTTGTGTCATCGCGGGGTTCCCATAATGACCCCCTCGGGCCTAGGCAAGGCGAAACCCATCGACAATTGGTGCATGAATTGCAACCCGGTTTGCCTACGCCGCTTGCCTCCCCGCCGCCCCGGTTCTAGCAGGCTGTCAAGATGTCGAGTTTTCCCGATCTTGCGATGCCTATCGTCGAGCGCCTTCGAGCCAAGGCCGAGACCGATCCCGCCCGCGCAATCGCTTTCCAGGGTTCGCCCGGAGCAAATTCGCACCGCGCCGCGATGGAGGCGAGGCCTGAAATGGCGCCGCTGCCGTGTTTCGGATTCGAGGATGCGCTCGACGCGGTGACCGACGGTCGCGCAGGACACGCGATCATCCCGATCGAAAATTCGCAGCACGGCCGCGTGGCCGATATCCATTTCCTGCTGCCCGAAAGCGGCCTGTCGATCGTCGGCGAATATTTCATGCCTATCCATCATGCGCTGATGGCCCCGGCATCCAATATCGGGGACGTCGCCATTACCGCCGCCTATAGCCACCCGCAGGCGCTCGGACAGTCACGCCGGTTCCTGCGCGAGCGTGGGATCGTGCCGCTCAGCTATATCGACACCGCCGGTGCGGCGGCGCATGTCGCCGAGCTTGGCGATCCGGCCATCGGCGCGATTTCTCCAGCCATATCGGCGGAGCTTTATGGTCTCGAGATCATCGAGACACATGTCGAGGATGCGGCGGACAACATGACCCGCTTCGTTATCCTGTCGCGCGAACCGGTCTTGCATGAGACGGGTGGCGACAAACCGTTGATGACGACTTTCGTGTTCGAGGTGAAGAATATCCCCGCCGCGCTTTATAAGGTGCTCGGCGGGTTCGCGACGAACGGCGTCAACATGACCAAGCTGGAAAGCTACCAGTTGGGCACGAGCTTTTCCGCGACGCAGTTCTATGCCGACATCATCGGCGTGCCGGGCGATCCGGCGGTCGACCGCGCGCTCGAGGAATGCGCCTTCCATTCCAAGGAATTGCGTATTCTGGGCACCTATGAGCAGGCGAGGAAGCGTGGATAGGCGCAGCTTCGTCGGCGGTGCGCTGGCCATGGCAACGGCCGCCTGCGTGCCGATCGACCGGACCATGCCGGGCCGTCTCGCCGCGAGCTTGCGCCTGATCGAGGTGCAGGCAGGCGGAACACTGGGCGCGGAGCTGTTCGATACCGGCAGCGGCATGGCAATCGGCCACAATCGCGACATGCGCTTTGGCCATTGTTCCTCTTTCAAGATGTCGCTGGCCGCGATGGTGCTGGCGCGCGATGCGAGCGGCAAAATCGACGCCGACCGGCGGGTGACGTGGACGAAGGACGACCTGATGGCCGTCTCTCCCTTCACCACAAGGCGGCTGAAGGAAGGCGCGACTTTGCGCGAACTGGCCGAATTCACGCAGAAATACTCCGACAACGCCGCAGCCAATATCCTGTTGCGCGAACTTGGCGGGCCGGAGGCACTGACGGCGTTCTGGCGCAGCATCGGCGATGAGGTCAGCCGGCTCGACCGGCTAGAGCCTGCGTTGAACGATGTTCCGCCGGGCGAGGCTCGCGATACGACGACGCCGCGCGCAATGGCTCGCACCGTGGCGAAGCTGGCATTTGGCGAGGTCCTGCCCGAAACCGGGCGCGCGCAGTTGCGCCAGTGGATGATCGACACACCTACCGGCGTTCGCCGGGTTCGCGCTGGACTGCCTGAAGACTGGATCGCAGGCGACAAGACCGGCACGTCGATCTGGCCCTTTCCCGATCCGCGCATCGGCGGCCTCTATGTCGATATCGGATTTGCGATCCCGCCGGGGAAAGCACCCATCACGTTTGCGACCTATTACCGCACGCCCGAGCGAAAGGACGGGATGGACCCGCGCGCGGAAGAGGTGCTGGCACAGGTGGGCCGGGTGTTGCGCGATTTCGCTTGGATAAGTGCTTAGCCCAACCGACCTGATTATCAGTGGTCGGGCGTGTCGCTTTCGACCACACCTTCGCCAAAAATCGCCACCTCGTTAACGCCTTCACTGGTCGCGCGGCCGCGATACATGCCGGTTGTGTTGAAGCTGTAGATCGCATGGCCTTCAGGCGTGACGAGGATGACCCCGCCATCGCCGCCGAGTTCGGCGACTTCGGCCATGACCTCATCGGCGATGTCCTGGCCAACTTCAGCGCCCAATTGGACCGAGTTCACATGGACAAAGGTAATATTGCTCGGGTTGCTTTCGTTCGAAGCGCGAGACGCTTCCCACTCGGTTTCCCGGCGCGAACTCTCCCGTTCGATCCGCAGCCGCGTGCAAATCTCCTGCGCAACGCCCACCCGGATGAAATACTCGCCCCAACCGGTCGCGGAAACCGCACAGCTGCGATTGTCCGCATAGGTCCCCGCACCGATCACCGGTGCATCGCCGATGCGGCCCCAGCGCTTGCCGGTCATGCCTCCGGTCGAGGTGCCCGCGGCGAGGTTGCCGTCCATGTCCAGAGCCACCGCGCCTACGGTGCCGAACTTATGATCGACGTCCATCGCGGACAGTGCGTCGGCCTTCATCCGCTCAAGCGCTTCACGACGCCGCTCGGTCGCGAAATATTCGGGCGGAGTCACTTCGAAGCCCTGCTCCATAGCGAAAGTTTCCGCACCCTCGCCCATCAGAAATACGTGCGGACTGTCGGTACGCACCTTGTCGGCAAGCAGGATCGGGTTCTTGACCGTGGTCACCCCCGTCACAGCGCCCGCGCTGCGATCACGTCCGTCCATGATAGAGGCGTCGAGCTCGTTCGCGCCTTCCCATGTGAACACCGCGCCCTTGCCCGCATTGAACAGCGGGCTGTCCTCCATCGGCAGGATCGCCGCCTGGATCGCGTCCATTGCGCTGCCGCCCTCGGCCAGGATCGCCGCGCCCGCATCGAGCGCTTCCTGCAGGGCCGCCTCGTACTCGGCGCGCTGATCTTCGGTCATTCGATCCGGGCTGATAGTACCTGCCCCGCCATGGATCGCGATCGACCAGCGTTCAGGCGCATCCTGTGCCATCGCCGGTGAAAGCGCGCCGACCAAGAAAGAGCCAAAAAAAAGAGCAAGGTTGCGCATCATTGTTCCCAATCCCTACAGTACCGCTCAATTCCAGCGCAGGGACTGGAATTCTTCGGGGCAGAAAATCTCGTCCGGCATATTACCGCGCGTGACGTATCTGGCAAACGAAACAAGGGGATATCCTGCAACTATCAAGGTACGAATTCGACCCGCAACTCGCGATGGAGCTCGGCACCAAGGCCGTGTTCTCAATAGGTATTCTGATCATTACTTGGCTTCTCGCCAAGGCAGCGAAATGGGCATTCGCCAAGCTCGTTGATCGGATTGATTTTCTCAATCGCACGACCGGCACTGGCGAAAGCATCAGGCCTTCGGCCTTGGCGGACGCGAATGGGCTGCGAGGAAACTCGAAGAGATGGACCGGGAAACCCCGACGACCTGATCGCGCTTCACTTCGTACGGGAAAGGGCGCGCCGGCGATGCCGGTGCGCCCTTTTTCTCGGGTCAGAGAAGGCACACGGATCAAATTGTCTGTGTCATGGCTTGTAGGACCAAAGGTATTCAGGGCATTACCCAAGCGTAGATTACGGGAGAGAACACGATGAGCGATTTCGGCAAGACGAGCACCACCGACGATGTGCTGGCGGGCAAGGACCTGACCGGTAAACTGGTCTTCATCACCGGCGGCAATTCCGGGCTGGGTCTGGAGACGGGCCGGGCGATGGCTTCCAGAGGCGCGCATGTCGTGCTGGCGGGCCGCGACCAGGGCAAGCTCGATGCGGCAATCGCCACAATCATGAACGAGGTTTCCGGCGCGCAGCTCGAAACCATTCTGTGCGATCTCGGTTCGCTCGACGCGGTGCGCGCCTGCGGGATGCAGGCCAATGCGCGATGGGACCGGATCGACCTGCTGATCAACAATGCAGGCGTCATGGCATGCCCCTTCGGCCACACCGCCGACGGGTTCGAGATGCAGTTCGGCACCAACCACCTGGGCCACTTCGCGCTGACTGGGCACCTCATGCCACTGGTCAGGAAGGGCCACGACCAGCGCATCGTCAACCTGTCGAGCCGCGGCCACCACATCGCGCCGGTCGATTTCGAAGACCCGCATTTCAAGAACCGCGATTACGACAAATGGCAAAGCTACGGTCAGTCAAAGACCGCCAATGTCCTTTTCACCGTCGGGCTAGAACAGCGTTTCGCCGATGATGGTATCCACGCCATCGCGGTCCATCCGGGCGGTATTCAAACCAACCTCGGACGGCATATGAGCGAAGACGACATGAAGTGGATGCGCGAGCGGATGCGCAAGAGCGCCGAGAAAAGTGGTGAAAGCGGCGAAAGTGGCTCCGACGGGTTCAAGACCATCCCGCAAGGTGCGGCAACCCAGTGCTGGGCTGCGACTGCCGACGAACTGGAAGGGCGCGGCGGCCTCTATTGCGAGGATTGCCACGTCGCCGAAGTCGACGACGAGAACTTCACGGGCGGCGTTCGCTCCTACGCGGTCGACCCCGACAATGCCGAGCGGCTGTGGGCGATGAGCGAGGAAATGACCGGGGTAAGCTACGGCTAGGAGCCTAGCGCCCGAGGAACTCCCCTAGCAGGCTCAGGCAATCCTTCGCTTCGGCAGTGGGGACGATCGCCATGAAGACGTGCGGCGCGGCTTCGTATTCGTAGAGCTTCGCATCTACCCCTGCCTCGACCAGCTTGCCCGTGAACGTGCGCGAATCGACGATGAAAAGGTCGTGCCGTCCGGTCCAGATGCGCGTGGGCGGCAGCGCGGCGAGGTCCTCCTTCGCGGCGTAGAGCGGGCTGCATTGCGCGCTGTCAGGGGCGCGTTCTCCGGCGAACATTTCGCCGCAGGCTCGCAAGGTGCCGATCTTGAGCATGAAATCGTTCGGCTCGACCGCAGCGATGGCAGGATCGGCCAGCGTCAGGTCTAGCCATGGCGCGAACAATGCCAGTTTGCCCGGCTGCGGACCGCCCGCTTTCGAAAGACGCAGCGCGAGCGCGACCGCCATGTGCCCGCCCGCGCTGTCGCCATTCAGAACGATCTTCGCCGGATCATGGTTCGCAGCCAGTTCGGCGAAGACCGCGTCGGCCAGCGCGTCCTGCCGCGAAGCTGGCGCTTCGGGGACGACATCGTACATCGGGACGGTAACGCTGACCCCCAGCCGGTCGATCATGGCGGCGACAAGCGGCCAGTGTTCCTTGAACATCGGCAGGACGAAGCCGCCGCCGTGGAAATAGAGCATGTGCCAAACACCGGGACCGCCCTTGGGGTGCAGCGTGATGACCTTCTGCCCCTCCGCCTTCCATTCCCGGACCTGATACTTGTCCGCGAAACTCGATGGCATCGGCGCATCTTGAGGCAAAGAGCGCTCTGCAATGCTCGCCTTGAACTCCTGCGCTGTGTGCGGGAATACGGGGCTGCGTTTTGCCATCACCCATTTTATCACGCGCAGCATCAGGCTTGGCTTTGCGCGGCGCAGTTCGATGGCGGTTCCGGTTGGCATAGTCTCTCCCTTTTGCAGCAGGAGAGATGCCGGGCCGGGTCAAGTCAAGCTTCAATGGCCGTGACGTTCCCATCACGCAGCCAACAGCCCAGCACATCGCCACAGCCGAAGAAAATCGCACCCCGCCCTGTAACCAACAAGCGAAACGGCGCGAACTCCGGTTAGGTCCGGCTGCCCCGGATCATTCGCAAACGTCAGCTGGAGACATGCCATAGAACCACTTTCCATCGCCGTCCCCAGCGCGCTTGCCCCCGCAGCCTGCATCACCGCCCGCCTCGAGCAACCTCCTGATCTCGCCAGCGGTCGACCTGCGCAGTAAAGCAGCCGCGCAATGCTCGCCGACGAACCCACCCTCGCCCGCTTGATGGCGGCAACACAGGCAGGCGACAAATCCGCCTGCAACGTGCTGCTGTCCGAAGTGGGCATGTGGCTCGAGCGGTATTTCAATCGCCGCGTTCCGCCGCACGCGATCGACGATCTGGTGCAGGACGTGCTGTTGGCGGTTTATACCAAGCGCGCCACGTGGGACCCGAGCCGCCCTTTCCTCCCATGGCTTGCGGCCATCGCGCGCTATCGCTGGGTCGACCACCTGCGCAAGGTCTACAAGCACGACAGCAAGGAGCTGTTCGAAGAAGATGGGATTGCGGACAGCGAGGAGGACGTCGTCATGGCCCGGGTCAGCCTCGAAACGCTGTTCGGACAGCTGCCTGAGACGCAGGCCTCGGCAATCCAGCTGGTCAAGATCGACGGATTGTCGATCCGCGAAGCCTCAGCACAAACCGGCCAGAGCGAAAGCATGGTCAAGGTCAACATTCATCGCGGACTGAAAAAGCTCTCCGCAATGGTCGAGAAAGCCGATTGATATGCCTACCCCGAACTCCCGAACCCGTGCCGACCTTATCGCGACCCTGACCGAGGATATCGCACCTGTTCAGCGGATCAGGCCCATGCGTGGCGGACTGTCGATAGGCGCCGCCACATTGGTCGCCGGACTGATTTCGATCGTTTTTTTCGGGTTCTGGACGGGCATGATTTCCGGGGAAGCGTCGGGTTATTTCTGGATCACCAACGGCCTGCTCGCGATGCTCGGCGGGGGGAGCGCCGCGGCGGTGGTCGCATCGGCGCTGCCGCGCGTGGGCCAGCGTAGCAATGCCGCGATCTGGGGCGCCGCAATGATCGGCGTACTTCCGATCGCCGGACTGCTGTCGATCCTTTCCGAGCGCGGAGCACAACCGGTCATATGGCACTGGGAATGTTCTGCCTACGCGCTCGCCGCCGGTTCGCTGGTCGCGATTGCAGCCGTCGCTTTCCTGCGTCGGGGAGCTCCCGTTTCGCTCGAACACGCAGGGTGGATGACGGGCGTGGCGAGCGGTGCGCTAGGCTCCCTCGCTTATGGCATCACCTGCCCGCTGGACACGGCCAGCCACACCGGCATCGTCCACATTGCCCCGGTCGCGGTTGCGGCACTGATCGGGCGGGTTGCAGTGCCTCCATTGATCCGGTGGTGATTGCGAAAGCTGCGGCTCAGAGCCACTTCCAACGCCAGAACAGAATAAGTTGCAGCGCCATGATGCCAAGGCACACGGCGACCACGATCCAGAAGGCATCGCCGTCCTCGATGCCCGGCATCCCGCCGACATTGATCCCCATCAGCCCGGTGATGAAACCCAGCGGCAGGAATATCCCTGCGACGATGGTGAGCATGTAGGTCGCCTGTTCGTTCGACGACAGACTGCGCGCCCGCAGGTCGTCCTGGATCACCAGCGCGCTCTCCTTGCTGATGTCGATGTCGTCGAGATAGCGGCGCAGGCGGTCGATCGATTCCGCGATTTCGCGCCGGTCGTGATCTTCGAACCAGGGAGGCGCCTCGCGCGAGATGCGTTCCAGCGCTTCGTGCTGGGGAGACATGTGGCGCTTCAGCGAAAGGCAGTTGCGGCGGATGATCGAGATGCGCTTGAGCATTTCCTCGGCATCTTCCTCAGGATCGTCAGCCTCCAGTGCGTCGATATGCTCGTTCATGTCGACGATCGATTGATTCATGCGGGCGATCATGAATTCGGCGAGCAGCGTAATCGTTGCACCTGCATCGTTCGGACCGGTGCCGCGGTCGATCCGTTTGAGCACGTCGCGCGGTGTTTGCAGCGGATGGCGGCGCAGCGTTATCAACCGCCGCCCGTCGCTCCACAATTGCAGCGAGACCATGTCCTCGGGCTCGGCACCCGGATTGAAATTGATGCCGCGAAGGGTGGCAACCAGCGTGTTCGCTTCGCGGAAAGCGCGCGGGCGGGTCTCGTCGCTGACCAGCAATTCGGCGGTCGGTTCGGAAATGCCGAGCGTTTGCTCGAGCCAGGCCTGCACGCCGTCCTCGTTGCGGCACAAATGGAGCCATAGCACCTCGTCCGCGCCACCGGGCTGCCAGGTCTTCGCCTCGGCCCAGTCGACCGGGCGACCCCCGCCTTTTCCATCCAGCACCCGCCCGAAAAGCAGCGGCCCGTCCTGTTCGTATGGATTCTTCATAACCTCGAGACCATGGCGCAGCGGTCCGCGTTTTCCTACTATCGTTTCACCGTGATAGGAGAGCTAGCATGGCAAAGGTCGCAAAATCGCAGCACAAATGCCATATGGGGCACGCGAACCCGCTCTTGCAGAGGCCTTATTTTTGGTCCCAGGACCGTGTTCCATGTGTTCCATCCTGTAGGAATTGACGAGTTTCATGAACGCAATCCGCCCCTGGCGCACCATCGAACGCCGCGAATGCCGCCAGATCATGGTCGGCAACGTCCCCGTGGGGGGCGACGCGCCGATCACGGTCCAGACGATGACCAACACCCCGACTGAAGATGCTGCGGCGACGATCGATCAGATCCGCCGCTGCGAAGAGGTCGGATGCGACATAATCCGCGTCTCCTGCCCGACCGAGGACGCAACCGCAGCGATGCCGCTCATCACGCGCGCCGCCACCATCCCGGTCGTCGCAGACATCCACTTCCACTACAAACGCGCGCTCGAAGCCGCCGACGCCGGTGCAGCCTGCCTGCGCATCAATCCGGGCAATATCGGCGGCGATGATCGCGTCGCCGAAGTGGTTCGGGCGGCAAAGGCCAATGGCTGCGCAATCCGCATCGGCGTGAATGCGGGCAGCCTCGAAAAGGACCTGCTCGAGAAGTATGGCGAACCATGCCCCGAGGCGCTGATCGAAAGCGCGCTCGACCACATCAAGCTGTTGCAGGATCACGACTTCCACGAGTTCAAGGTCGCGGTGAAGGCTTCCGACGTCTTTCTCGCGGTTGCCGCCTATCACGGGCTGGCCGATGCGGTCGATTGCCCGCTGCATCTCGGCATCACCGAAGCAGGCGGCATGGTCGGCGGGACGGTCAAGTCGAGCATCGGCATGGGCTCTTTGCTGTGGGCCGGGATCGGCGATACGATCCGGGTCTCGCTGTCCGCCGAGCCCGAGGAAGAGGTCAAGGTCGGCTATCACATGCTGAAGGCGCTGGGCCTGAGGACGCGCGGGGTGAAGGTCGTCTCCTGCCCCTCCTGCTCGCGCCAGGGCTTTGACGTGATCCGCACCGTGGAAACGCTCGAGAAACGGCTCGAACACATCAAGACGCCGATGAGCCTCTCGGTACTGGGCTGCGTCGTCAATGGCCCCGGCGAGGCGCGCGAGACCGATATTGGCCTGACCGGCGGCGGTTCGGGCAAGCACATGGTCTACCTGTCCGGCGTGAAGGCGCACACGATCGAGGACGAGGACATGCTCGACCACATCGTGCGCCTGGTCGAGGAGAAGGCAGCCAAGATCGAAGCAGGCGAAGCAACTGCGTTCGATCCGCATGCGGCCGAGGCAGCCGAATGATAAAAGCGGTTGTCGCCGGTCTTGCCGCTGGCCTGCTTCTCGTCGGCTGTGCGACGGTGGCCGACAGCACCCACGCCGCGCATGACTATCCGGAAGCGGCCAGCTTCACCGTCAGCGATGACGCGATGGGCGACGTTGATCGCGCTCTCGAACGCGCGGGCACGAACGGCAAGCGCGTGCTGCTGGTGATGGGCGCGAACTGGTGCCACGACAGCCGCGCCCTTGCCGGATGGCTCGAAAGCGAGCGCATCGCCGGATTGATCGAGCGCGAATATGAACTGGTGTTCGTCAATATCGGAATGCCGCAAATGGGCGACGGGCATAATCTCGACATTGCCCGCCGCTTCGGTCTCGATGATCTGCCCGGCACGCCCAATCTGCTGGTAATCACCAGCGAGGGCTATTTGGTCAACGCCGACAGCGCGACAAGCTGGCGCGATGCGTCGAGCCGCAGCGAAGAAGCGATCCATGATGAATTGGCAAGGCTGGCTTCGGAAGTTCCGGCATGATCGACGCAGAACATCTCTCCCGCATTCCCGCCCGCGACGATGATGGTCTGCTGCACGCCTTCATCGAATGCCCAAAGGGGAACACCCACAAGATCGACCTCGACAAAAAGCTCGGCATCTTCCGCTGGGCCATCGAACTGCCCGAGGGGCTTACCTTCCCCGCCAATTTCGGCTTCGTCCCGGCAACCCTCGCCGAGGACGGCGATGCGCTCGACGTGATGGTGCTGACCGGCGGAGCTTTGCCGTCGGGTACGCTGGTGAGCGTTCGCCCCGTTGCGATCCTTCGCATGGAGCAGGAGGAAGATGGGAAAATGGTCCGCAACGACCGGCTCGTCGGCGTCCCGCCTCTCAGTCAGACTTTCGGCCATATCGAACGGTTGAGCGACATGCGCGAAACCATGATGTGGGAACTGGGCGTGTTCTTCCGCACCTATAACGAGATGATCGACCGCAAGGTGAACCTGCTCGATCCGGGCGACGAAAAAGAGGCGAGCGCATTGGTGGACGAGGCGATCGCTGCAAGGGGCGACAGGAACGGCTGAGGCACAGCATGGCAGAGACGATACTGCTGGCTGTCGCGCTGGCGATGGACGCCTTCGCAGTGGCGCTGGTGCAAGGAGCGCGGGTTCGCCCTGCCTTGGGCGCGGCGCTCGCTATCGCGCTGGCCTTCGGCGCGGCGCAGGGGGGCATGGCGCTGATTGGCTGGGGTTTGGGCGAGGCGGTGCTGAACCATATCGCCGCGTTCGATCACTGGATCGCCTTCGCGCTGCTGACCTTCATCGGCGTTCAGATGATCCGCGAAGGCGAGCATGAGGAGGCGCTGCGACCGTTGCGGGGAATGGCGCTGTTCGCTGCCGCCATCGCCACCAGCCTCGATGCGCTGGCCGCAGGCATCACCCTGCCCACTCTCGATGTCGCGCCGCTGTTCGCCGCTTCGGTGATCGCGCTCGTCACGCTGGCACTTTCGCTCGGCGGGGTAGAGCTGGGTCGACGCGCGGGCGAGCGGTTTGGGAGGCCTGCTGAGGTGCTGGGCGGCATCATCCTGATTGCGCTCGGCTGCAGGATCGTGGCCGAGCACACGGGTTGGCTCTGACTCATGCTGCACGTTGTCCACCACGCCGATTACATGGCCCCTCGCCCGGAACGCGGCTCGTTCAAGTTCGACAAGTATTACCTCGTAATGGAAGAACTGCGCGCCAGCGGGGCCGACATGACCGAGCATGCGCCCGATCCCATGCCCCGCGATTGGCTCGAAGCGGTGCACGACCCGGCCTATGTCGAGGAAGTCTTCGCGGTCGCGGTCCCGCGCGAGAAGGAGCGCCGCATCGGCTTCCCCGTCACCGAGCATATCCGTGACCGCGTTCGCCATACCAATGGCGGGACATGGCTGGCCGCGCAGCTTGCCTTCGAACATGGCTATGCCGCCAACAGCGCGGCGGGCAGCCACCATGCGCTGGCCGATACGGGCGCGGGCTATTGTGTCTTCAACGATCTGGCGGTCACATCCAATCGCCTGATCGCGCAAGGCGATGCGCGGCGCATCCTGATCGTCGATTGCGATGTGCACCAGGGGGACGGCACGGCGAGCCTGACTGCAGGTCGCGACGACATCTTCACCCTCTCTCTCCATGCCCAACGCAACTTTCCGGTCCGCAAGGCGCGTTCCAGCCTCGATGTCGCGCTCGCCGATGGCACGGACGACGATGGCTTCATGGAGGCCTTGGAACGGAGCCTGGTGCAGTCACTTGAGAGTTTTGCGCCCGACCTCGTCCTCTACCAGGCCGGCGTCGATCCGCATGTGGAGGACAAGCTGGGACGGCTCGCGCTGACCGATCAAGGCCTTGTCCGTCGTGACCGCTTCGTTGTCGGTCAGGCGCGCAATCGTGGCTTGCCGATCGCATCGGCGCTGGGAGGAGGATATGGCGACGACCAGCGCGAAGTGGCTCGCCGCCATGCACGCTCGATGCTAGCAATGGCCGACGAGAACCGGAGGCACGCGAAGTGACAGCCCACGAAACCGACTATCTGATCATCGGAGGCGGCGCTGTGGGCCTGGCCTTTGCGGACACGCTGCTCGACGAAGACGCGGATTGCCACATCACCATCGTCGACAAGCATGCTGCGCCCGGAGGGCATTGGAACGACGCATATTCCTTCGTCACCCTGCACCAGCCTAGCGCAACATATGGCGTCAATTCGATGGAGCTGTGCCCCGACGTCGTGGACACGCACGGCCATAATCGCGGGATGTATCCACTCGCAAAACATGCCGAAATCCTCGCCTATTACGGAAGGCTGATGACCGAGCGGATGCTGCCGAGCGGGCGCGTTGCCTATCACCGCTTGACCGAATATCTGGGCAAGGATGGCGACGTACACCGCGCGCGCGGGATCGTTTCGGATCAGGATCACGCCTTCACTGTGCGGCGCAAGCTGGTCGATGCGACCTGGTTCAACACGTCGGTGCCCTCGACCCACACGCCGGGGTTCGAGGTAATGCCCGGAACGGATTTTGCCGTTCCGGGAGATCTCCCCGAGCTCTGGAAAGACGCCGAAGACCTGCCCGAACGCTACCTCGTCATCGGCGGCGGCAAGACCGCGATGGACACGGCCGTCTGGCTGCTGGAGGCTGGAGTCGCACCCGACCGGATCGAATGGGTGCGCCCGCGCGACAGCTGGATGTTCAACCGCAAGCTTCTCCAGCCCGCCAAGCACGGGATCGAGAGCCTGGTCCGTTTCCAGTTGGATCTCGTCGAATGCGCCAATGCGTCACAGGACGCCGATGCCATGTTCGCGATGCTGGACGAGCGTGGGACCATGCTGCGGATCGATCCGGAAGTGACCCCGAGCATGTTCCACTTCGCTGTCATCTCTGAGGCCGAAGTCGAGTTGCTCCGAAGCATCACGAAAGTCCATCGCGGCGCGCGTGTGACGCGGGTCGAGCCGGGTGCGATGCATTTCGGCGAGGACCGGGTGGAGCTTCCGTTGCGCACACTTTTCGTCGACTGCACCGCATCGGCGGTCCCTTTTGAAACGCGCTCGCAGACGCGCCCCTTCTTTGACGGCGATACGATCACGCTCCAGCTCGCTCAGACCCCTCTTGTTCCTTACAGCGCGGCTCTCGCTGCCTTCATCGAGACCAATTTCGAGACCGACGAGGAGAAGAACAACCTCCTGCCGCCGGCTCCGCTGACCGATTCCACCTCGACCTATCCCTATGCGGTGATGGCGAACCTGATGAGCACCGCGATCCTCTCGAAGAACGAGAAAACGAATGCCTTCAACGCGAAGAGCCGCCTACATCCCACTGCGCCGGCCGTGGCGCAGATGATCGCCGAGAACGATCCGCGCCTCGCCGACCTGATGAAGGTCGGTCCCGCCATCCAGAAAAACATGCCCGGCGTCATACGACTGGGCATGGCGGCCAAGGCGCTCCACGAAAGCTCGATGAAAGCGGGTGCCGAATAACCCATTCACTGAGCCGCCATTTTCGATTATCTATGGTGTAGCCATGAACCGACGCGATCTTCTCAAGGGCTCCCTTGCCGCCGGTGCAGCGCTGACGCTGCCGATCAAGCTACCTGCGCAGCCGCGCAGCGGTAGCCCACGCGACCGAGCGCTTTTCGATATTGCCAAGCGCGAACTCGACCGTGCTGGCGATGCGATCTGGCGGCGTGACATCGTCGGCATCGCCGATTTTGGCGTGCATTCCTCCGAGCAGCGCTTCTATTTCGTGAACCTCAATCGCGAGGAAGTGACCACAGCCCACTGCAGCCATGGCACCGGCTCCGACCCGGAGCATGATGGCTGGCTCAATTCCTATTCGAATGTCGAAGGCTCCAACGCGACCAGCAGGGGCGCCTATGTGACCTGGGAATGGTATACGGGCCGCTACGGCACTTCGGTGCGCCTCGGCGGGCTCGACCAGACCAACGACAACGCGCTCCAACGCTACATCGTGATGCACCGCGCGACCTATGCCGAGCCTTCGCATGTCGAACGCTGGGGTCGCCTCGGCCGCTCAAACGGGTGCTTCGCTTTCGGCGAGGAGAATTTCCGCCACGCGTTGCTCAACCTGTCGGGCGGGCGGCTGCTCTACGCCGACAGCCTTGGGCTACAGCAAAACGGCGCGATGCTGAGTCGCGAACAACAATTGGCGATGCTTAAGCCCGAGAATCCGACCGCGATGCAGCGGTACAATCCGGGGGTTTATTAGGACGGTGCTGAACCGTCCTCCTGTCGAAGGCCTCGAATTTTCGCTTGTAACCGTGGTTGCATCGGTTGTGCCCGCCGCGATCCGCGCGGCGTTTATCGGTTCAGTGATCTCGGCTTTTGCGGGGGCGGCTGCTACATTTTTCGACGCAGCGCGCTTCTGGCAGTGGACTGCCGAGTTTGCCGGCGAGATTGCT
Organism: uncultured Erythrobacter sp.; assembly: GCA_947494705.1. Classification (GTDB taxonomy): domain Bacteria; phylum Pseudomonadota; class Alphaproteobacteria; order Sphingomonadales; family Sphingomonadaceae; genus Erythrobacter. The sequence goes on along the minus strand of CANLVN010000002.1, from coordinate 903,630 downwards.
CTTGCCGTTCTATCGGTCGTAGCCGGATTACTGTTCGTCGGCGTGCCAATCGGCATCGCCTTTTGCGGCTTTTACCTGATCACTATCGGCGTTCCGCTCGCGTGGTTGCTGCGCGAGCGAATGGGCTCGTATAAAAGCTTGGTGGCGCTCCTGTTCACCGCGCCGATCGCTGCCTATGTGGCATCGAATGTGGTTGGAATAGGCCCGATGGATTGGGCCACCCATGTTGAAAGCTTCGCCTTCTTGCTGGCTTGCGCCTACGTTATCCCGGCGGCGATTTATTTCCGCCACGATATCATCGCCGCGCGAAAATCCAGCGCCCTCGTAGAAACCTAAGCCTCTCCGCGCGGGTCGTTCTCAATCACGATGACTTCGTCGTCGCTTTCGCCTGAGCGGTTCTGAACGCGCGGCTTGTCGAGGCTGGCAAGCACCGGTGCGTCGCGGCCATAGATGTCCTTGAAGGTGCGCAGATTGCCGTCAATATCGACGCCCATCGTGAAATAGGTGATGTAGGCAGGCAGCTGCTTCTCGACCATGACCTTGGTGTATTCGCCGGAGGTCGCAATCTCTACCGCTTCGTCGCGGGTCGCGCCCTTGCCGAGGATCGCCATCGTGATCGCCAGTTCAAGCGCACGCTCGGTGCGGATGCAGCCATGCGAAAGCGCGCGGTTGTCATTGTTGAACAGATGGCGCGAAGGCGTGTCGTGGAAGAAGATCGCATGCGGATTGGGCATTTCGAGCTTCATCCGGCCCAGCGAGTTGCCGGGTCCGGGCTGTTGAACGACGCTGATCCAGCCGTTCTCGCCGCGTGTACCCTTGTAGCCATTGGCGCGCGCCCATGAGGGGTTGCTGAGTACGCGCTCGCCCAGCCCTTCGCCCTTCACGATCGATTGCGGCACGGTCCATGTCGGGTTGAAAACCACACCTTCGACCATTTCCGCCAGCTGCGGGGTCGCGGTGCGGCCGGGCTTGCCGACGATGGTCTTGTAGGTCGAGATAATCTTGTCGCCGACCGTCAGGCGCAGCTGGTACTCAGGTACGTTGGTGATGAGATACTGCGTGCCAAGGTCGCGAGCGAGCCAGCGCCAGCGGTCCATGTTGGCGCGGATGAGCTTGCGCTTTGACGTGGCGCTTTCGGGAGTGTTTGCGAGTTCTTCGCGCAGGCGCGCATAGTCGGGGTGCGTCGGATTGAGCCGTGCCAGAACGCCCGCGACATCGCCGGTTTCGAGCGCTTCGGCCAGCAGGTCGCCGGTGCGGTACTTGTCGCGGTCAGGATCGACCACGAACCACTGTTCGCGCGCATCCATCGGCGTCCGGCCATCGCGCAGGTCTTCTACCAGCCACACGAAGTTCCTCGAAGCGAGCTTGTCGAGCTCTTCGCCCGGCCCTGCGGCGACGAGTGTCTGCAACTGGCCCAGATCGTAATCGGCGGGGTCGAGCCCCTCATCACCGATGGCCTCGATCACTGCGATCAGCGCGGCGGCGTTGTCGACGCTCCATGGCTGGACCATCGGTCCGGGAGGAGCGAGATCGCCCTGTACCACTTCTTCGCTGACCATGTTGGGGAAGGCCTCGTCAAAGCTCGCATCGCTTTCGACGTTGCTGCCTGTCGCCACATCCTGCGCGTCCTGGGCAAGCGCGGCGCTCGCGACGAGCGCGGCACCGGCGACACTGGCGGTGAGTTTGCTGGTCAAATTGCGCATTTGTAAGATCCCTTCGCGCCCGCTGCGCCGATTTTCGACATGGTCGGGCTGTAAGTCTCAGATATATCGTGTTTCACGTGCCCCTATCAAGCATGCGAGCTTACGGTGCGATGAATCCTGCGCATATGTCGCAAAGAAGCGACGTGACCTCGCGAAAAAGGCGCATTAGGAGCCGCGCTGTCATGAGCGATCCGTCCTTTCTCACGCGACTGTTGCCCTTTTTCGCGGCGGCTGCAGGCGTGGGGTTCCTGTCACTGATGGACGCCTTCATGAAAGAGGCCGCGCTGACGACCGGCACCTACACCGCGACCGTGCTGCGCTCGCTGGTCGCAGCAGCGATTATCGCACCGTTCTGGCTGTGGCGTCGCAAGGCCTGGCCGGCGAAGGCAACGATGAAACTGCATATCGAGCGCGGCATCATCTCGGCCTTCATGGCGCTCAGCTTCTTCTACGCCTTGACGAAGTTACCTATAGCAGAGGCGATCGCGATCAGCTTCGTTGCGCCGCTGCTCGCGCTCTACCTTGCGCGGGTTTTGCTGGGTGAAGTGGTCCAGCCCAAAGCCGTGTTCGCGAGCGTGCTGGGCTTCGCGGGCACGCTGGTGATCGTCGGCGGAAAGGTGGGCCGAGGCAATTTCGACGAAGAGACAGCTCTCGGACTGGCGGCTTTGGGGGTATCGGCAGTGCTCTACGCCTACAACTTCATCGTCATCCGCAAGCAGTCGCAGCTTGCCGGGCCGGTCGAGGTCGCGACGTTTCATTCGGGTGTGGGTGGGCTGGTTCTGTTGGTCCTCGCGCCGTTTCTCGCAACGCCGGTGGTGGCTGAAGCTGTCTGGCCGCTGCTAGGTGCGAGCCTGCTGACCCTGGGAGGTGCGATGGCGATTGCCTGGGCCTATGCCCGCGCCGAAGCGCAGGCGTTGGTGCCTATCGAATATTCGGGCTTTTTATGGGCGAGCCTGTTTGGCTGGGCGTTCTTCCGCGAGGCGGTAACCGTACCCACGATTGCGGGGACCGCGCTGATCGTGACCGGATGCTGGATCGCTACGCGCAATCCGGGTCGCAAGCGTTCCGTAAAGGCACCCAAGGCGCTCTAGTCGCGACCGACTCGCAAAAGGCCCGAAATCCGGGGCTTACCCTTGACCTTCCCCTCTCAAACTAGCACTTGCAGACGTACATATTTCGCCCGCCATCCCGATTATTCGAGCGGGCCAGACCGCAAAGGACAGGACCCCCTATGACTGCCACCGGCAAGGACACCCTCTCGACCCGTTCGACCCTCGATGTGAACGGCAAAACTTACGCCTATTACTCGCTTGATAAAGCGGCGGAGCACATGGGCGATGTGAGCAAGCTCCCGATCTCGATGAAAGTGCTGCTCGAAAACATGCTGCGCTTCGAGGATGAAGGGTTCACGGTCGGCAAGGACGATGTGAAAGCTATCGTCGACTGGCAGAAGAATCCCAAGACCGGCAGCGAGATCCAGTATCGCCCGGCGCGCGTGTTGCTGCAGGATTTCACCGGCGTGCCCTGCGTCGTCGACCTTGCCGCGATGCGTGATGCGATCAAGGCGCTGGGCGGCGACACTGCGAAGATCAACCCGCAGGTGCCGGTCAACCTCGTGATCGACCACTCGGTTATGGTTGACGAGTTCGGCCACCCCAAGGCGATGGAAGCCAACATGGCGCTCGAATATGAGCGCAATGCGGAACGCTACGACTTCCTCAAGTGGGGCTCGAAGAGCTTCGAAAACTTCTCCGCCGTTCCTCCGGGCACAGGCATTTGCCACCAGGTGAACCTCGAACATATCGCCAAGGGCGTGTGGGCAAGCGAAGGCCCCGATGGGCAGATGGTCGCCTATCCCGACACATGCGTCGGCACCGACTCGCACACCACGATGATCAACGGCCTGGGCGTTCTGGGCTGGGGCGTCGGCGGGATCGAAGCCGAGGCCGCAATGCTCGGTCAGCCGATCTCGATGCTGATCCCCGAAGTCGTAGGCTTCCGCCTCGAAGGCGCGATGGCCGAGGGCGTGACCGCAACCGACCTCGTGCTTACCTGCGTGCAGATGCTGCGCGAAGTGGGCGTGGTTGGACGTTTCGTGGAATTCTATGGCCCGGGCGTCGCCAACCTCACCCTCGCCGACCGCGCGACGATCGCCAACATGGCACCTGAGTACGGCGCGACCTGCGGATTTTTCGGCATCGACGACAAAACCATCGAATATATGCGCCTGACGGGCCGCAGCGAAGAGGATATCGCGCTGGTCGAAGCCTATTGCAAGGCGCAGGGCATGTGGTTCGATCCGGAGGCGGAGCCGGTCTTTACCAAGACCCTCGACCTCGACATGGCATCGGTCGTCCCCAGCCTCGCGGGGCCCAAGCGTCCCCAAGACAAGGTCATCCTTCCCGAGGTCGGCGAGCTGTTCAACGGCGACCTCAAGACGGTGTACAAGAAGGATGCACCGGTACGCACCGCTGTCGAGGGCAAGGATCACGACATCGGCGATGGCGATGTCGTGATTGCTGCCATAACCAGCTGCACCAACACTTCGAACCCGGACGTTCTGATCGCGGCCGGCCTCGTGGCCAAGAAAGCCAACGAAAAGGGCCTGAAGCCAAAGCCTTGGGTGAAAACCTCGCTCGCTCCGGGATCGCAGGTCGTCACCGACTACCTCGTCAAATCGGGTCTGCAGGACGATCTAAATGCGATCGGTTTCGATCTCGTCGGCTATGGCTGCACCACCTGCATCGGCAATTCCGGCCCGCTCGCCCCGCCGATCAGCGCGGCGATCAACAACAACGACATCGTCGCGGCCTCGGTCCTGTCGGGCAACCGCAACTTCGAAGGGCGTGTGAGCCCCGACGTACGCGCCAACTTCCTCGCTTCGCCGCCGCTCGTGGTGGCTTACGCGCTGAAGGGCACCGTGACCGAGGACATCACCACCACGCCGCTCGGTCAGGACCAGGACGGCAACGACGTGATGCTTGCCGACCTGTGGCCAACCAACGCTGAAATCGCGAAGCACCGCGCGGCCAATATCGACCGCTCGATGTTCGAGTCGCGCTACGCCGACGTGTATGACGGTGATGAACACTGGCAGGCGATCACGGTTGAACCTTCGGACACCTACCAGTGGCGCGCCGGTTCCACCTATGTCGCCAATCCGCCCTATTTCGAAGGCATGGAAATGACGCCTGCGCCGATCACCGACATCATCGATGCAAAGCCACTCGCAATCCTCGGCGACAGCGTCACCACCGACCACATTTCGCCCGCCGGCTCGATCAAGGAAGACTCGCCCGCAGGCGAATACCTCAAGTCGAACCAGGTGCAGAAGAAGGACTTCAACTCCTACGGGTCGCGCCGTGGCAACCATGACGTGATGATGCGCGGCACCTTCGCCAATATCCGCATCCGCAACGAGATGGTGCCCAGCATCGAGGGTGGTTACACCACCTATGAAGGCGAAGAGATGCCGATCTACGATGCCGCGATGAAGCACAAGGAAGACGGCACCGACCTGATCGTCGTTGGCGGCAAGGAATACGGCACCGGCTCCAGCCGTGACTGGGCGGCCAAGGGCACGATCCTGCTGGGCGTGCGCGCCGTCATCGTCGAAAGCTACGAGCGGATCCACCGTTCTAACCTCGTCGGCATGGGTGTCCTCCCGCTGCAATTCGAGGAAGGCACCACGCGCGAAACGCTTGGGCTGGATGCGGACTGCACCTTCAGCATCAAGGGTCTTGCCGACCTTTCACCGGCGCAGACCGTCGAGATCGAAGGGACGCGCGGCGATGGCACGACCTTCACCTTCAACGCGCTGTGCCGCATCGATACCGCCAACGAGATGGAATATTACCGCAACGGCGGCATCCTCCATTACGTCCTGCGCAAGCTGGCGGCGTAAGGGAGGCAGGTATGAACCGCGCGCATCTCCTTTGGTCTTCGCTCGGTGTGCTGGCGCTCGCGTCATGTGCGCCGAGCGGCAAAGACGATGCCGCGGGTCCGCTGCCGCGATACGAACTCGCGAAAGCAAAGGACAGCGCTGTAGAAGCTCCGTCGGTCGTCGACCTCAGCGTCGAGGAACTGCGTGCGAAGCTTGATAAAGGCGAGATACGCCTGATCGACGTGCGCACCGATGCAGAAGTCGCGCAAGGCGTTATTCCGGGGGCGGAGCATATCGAACTGGACAGCTTCGATCCCGCAAAACTGGACCTGTCCGATGGTCGTGCAGTGGTGCTCTATTGCCGCTCGGGACGTCGTTCAGCAATCGCGGCACAGGCCCTCTCCGCCCATATCGGCGAATCCGCACAGCATCTGGAGGGCGGCATTCTCGCTTGGCAGGATGCGGGCGAGCCGGTTGAGGCGCACTAACGCCCGATTTTTAGCGAGCATGAAAAAGGGCGGCTTCCCGATCGGAATGCCGCCCTTTTTTTAACAATCTGAGGTGCCTAGGCCGCCTCGCGGTCGTCTTCTGCCAGGAACTTGCGACGACCGAGGACTGCGGCGACAGCGAGGCCGAACAGGAGCATCATAGGCGGTGCCGGCACATCCACGCCGCTGCTGCTGCTCGTCGACGAGGAAGACGAGCTGGAGCTGCTGGAGCTGCTGCTCGAAGACGAGGAAGAGCTGCTGCTCGACGACGAGGTCGATCCGCCGAAGCTCGATGTGCTGCTGCTACCTGACGACGAGCTCGACGAACTGGAAGAGCTCGAGCCGGACGAACCACTGGATCCTGAAGAACCGCTGGAACTGGAAGATCCGCTCGAACTCGAGGAGCCGCTTGAACCCGAGGAGCCACTTGAACCCGAGGAACCAGACGACGAGGAAGAACTGCTCGAGGAGGACGAAGACGAACCAGACGAGCCCGACCCCCCGCTGCTGGTCCAAGGCTTGCCGCTCGAACCACCCGAAGAGGAGGAGGACGAAGAACTCGACGACGATGAACTCGAACTGCTCGAAGAGGACGTCGAGCTCGAGACGTCGCCCGATGTCGAGGTCGAACTCGACACGCTGCCCGATGAGCTGCTCGTCGAGCTGGTTACGCTGCCAGTGCTGCTCGAAACATTGCCGGAAGAACTGGAGACGTTACCGGAAGAGCTCGAAACTTGGCCAGTGCTGCTCGAAACCTGTCCGGTCGAACTGGAAACCGCGCCGGTGCTGCTCGAAACCTGGCCGGTGGAACTCGATACATTGCCCGATGTCGTCGAGGTCGATACTCCGCCGGTGCTCGACGAAACCTGACCAGTCGACGAACTGATCGATCCGGTCGAAGACGTCGAAGTCACGCCGCCCGATGTCGTGGTGGACGAGATAGTGCCCGAACCGCCGGTGGTCGATGAGATCGTGCCGGAGGAGGTCGAGTTGTCGATATCGATGTCGATATTGACGCCGCTCGACGTGCCGCCGCTACCACCCGAAGATGTCGAGCTGGAGCCGCCCGAGCTCGAGGATGTCGAGCTGAAATCGCCGCTTGTGGTCGAGGAGAAGTTGCCGCCCGAAGTGGTCGTGGTCGTGCTGACGGCAACATCGCCCGAGGATGAGCCGCCACCGCCGAAGAAACCGCCAAAGAAGCCGCCGCCGAAACCGCCGAAGCCGCCGCTACCGCCAACGACGACCGGGCCGCCGCCGAAGCCTCCGCCACCGCCGCTGATCGGCGGAAGCGGGGGAAGCGGAGCGGGCGCATAGGCAACCTGCGCGATCGGAGGGCATTCGGCCGGGTCGATATAGGCGCGCGTTGCTCCCGCAGGCAGCGGGGCACCCTGTGCGACATTACCATAGCCACCGGGAATCGGCTGACATTCGATGGTGCGCTCCACGATCCGCCGACGACGCTCGGGCTCGGGAAGCGGGGGCAAGAAGCGGTCGCGGTCCGTTTTCACGTAGCGCGGCTCCGAAACCGGCTGCGTGACCGGAAGCGGCGCGCCCTTCACCAGTTTGCCATCGGCATTGGTGGTGTATTGCGGTTGCTCCGTGTTCAACGGCTCGGCCACACGCACTGCACCGCCCTGCAAGAGAGCGATACCCGCAGCGGTGGCGGAGAGCTTTGCTACAGCCAGTTTGATCGACATAAACCGTTCAACCTTGTCTTCAATTCATGGCGGTTTGCGGCGCACCCGCAGTTTTCACCAATTCCAATGGAGTCATGATCTTTAAGAAGGGTTCACGGCAACACGGTTAACCATGTTCAAAGGCCGTTAGCCGCCCAAAACGGCCCAAATCCGCGAGATTTCCGGGCCCGTGTCCCGTTCTGACACTGAAAAACGGCCTATGGTTAGCCGTTTTCGTCAAACATGCCCGGCTGACGAGGTGTGCGCGGGGCCGGCATGTCGAGTCCCAGATGCTGCCATCCGGCATCGTTGAGCATCCGACCGCGTTCCGTGCGCGCAATCAGGCCGAGCTGGATGAGATACGGCTCGATCACCTCCTCGACCGTGTCGCGCTGCTCGGCAAGGCCAGCCGATAACGCCGCCACGCCTACGGGTCCGCCCTTATAGGTTGTCGCGATCATCGTGAGGTAACGGCGGTCCATCGCATCGAGTCCCAGCCGGTCGATCTCGAGCCGGGTCAGCGCATCGTCGGCCATCGCGCGGGTCACGGTGCCCTCCCCCGCGACATGGGCGAAGTCGCGCACGCGCCTCAGCAAGCGTCCCGCGACGCGCGGCGTGCCGCGAGAGCGCCGGGCGATCTCGCGCGCGCCTGCGGAGTCTATGTCCAGGCCCAGCAGCTTGGCCGCGCGCGTCACCACCAGGTCCAGCTCGTCATGGGTGTAAAACTGCAAACGCACCGGAATGCCAAAGCGATCACGCAAGGGCGTGGTCAGCAGCCCGGAGCGCGTCGTGGCACCGACCAAGGTGAAGGGCGGCAGGTCGATCCGCACGCTGCGCGCCGAGGGCCCCTCGCCGATGATGATGTCGAGCGCGCGGTCCTCCATCGCAGGATAGAGCACTTCCTCGACCACGGGATTGAGGCGATGGATCTCGTCGATGAAGAGCACGTCGTGCGGTTCGAGATTGGTGAGCAGCGCGGCCAAGTCGCCCGCCTTGGCGATGACGGGGCCGGAGGTCGCGCGAAAGCCCACGCCCAGCTCGCCCGCGACGATCTGCGCGAGCGTCGTCTTGCCCAGCCCCGGCGGTCCGTGGAACAGCGTATGATCCATCGCCTCCCCGCGCGACTTTGCGCTGTCGATGAACACCCGCAGGTTCTCGCGCGCCGCCTCCTGCCCGATGAACTCGGCAAGCGACTTGGGTCGCAGCGCCGTGTCGGGATCGCCGGGCTGCGGCTCGGGGGTGTGGAGGGGGACGGGGTCGGTCATGCTATTTCAGTCCCAGCCCACACCAGAATTCGCTCTCATATACTGCTCGGAATCTCGAACATCCTGATGCTTAATCATCCATCTCATGTCTTCGATCCTCTCAAGCCTCTCAGGACTCAATGCATCCCACTTGATCAAGAAAGCTTCAACTGCGTCGGGATCGCCTACACTGTCCTTAGTCAGCTCTTGCCATTCAGCGACAGCAATCTTTCCCAACTTCTGAGGAACGTAGCCTCCGCCAATCGCTGCCTGGCCTGCATCTCTGACCGTCAATCGAACAAAATCTGAACGGGCTTCCCGCACTTCATCTTCGCTGAGCCCAATCGCGCGAAGTCCTGCTTCATTGCGCTTCACACTCTGGAAGATCCAGTCATCTGCTGAACCGAATCTTCCAGTGTGCACGCTCGCTGCATTCAGCGATCTCGCTTGAATGGAAGCGAGGTTTTTCAACCCATCCAGCAGCTTCTCCGATTCCGATAGATTGCGCTCAATCTTTGCACGGAGCGGACCGAAGGAGAATTCAACGAGCGATTCCAGCTTACCGCCGATCGCTATGAGAACGACGGAACACACGAACATAATCGACGCAGCCAAATGGAACCAAGCCAAGGCGGTAACGGCTCCAACGAAGAGCAGACGCACGATCCAACCAAAGAACCGCTTCCATGACATCAAAACGGGTTCACCGTGTAGCCATCCTGCTGGAGGAGCGCGTGGGCAGTCATGGCGGATAGCTGCATCTCGACACCGTCGATCAGGTCGGCCTTGGCGATGCCTTGCGCCGCTGCGCTCTGGCCGCAGACGATGAAGCGGATGCCCTGCGCGAGCATGGCCTCGACCATCGCCTTCGACGCGTTGTCGTCAGCGGACACGAGGTCGCGCACGGCACCGCCATGGACCACGACCGCAAGCTCGATCCGGTCCTTGGGCACCCCGGCGGCGACATGCATGTTCATGAACCGCGCCGCGCTCTCGAAGCCGCGATTGCGTGCGCCTTCGTCGGCCTTGGCCGCCACGTCGAAGGCGATGGCAAAGCGTTCGAGGCTGGCGAGCGGCTCTGCGCCCTCGACCGGAGCATGGGGTCCGAAGTCCTCGAAGACGGGACCGGTGCTGAAGCCCTCCATGCCCGCCAGCGCTGCCGCCGGGGACATCATGAGTGCTGCCACTGCGATTGCAATTGCCGTTCTCATCCTGCCGCCTTCTTCAATGCCACGCGGATGAGGTCGCTCTCTCCCGCTCCTTCTCCCAGTTCGGCCTGAGCCCTCGCCACCGCCTGAGCGGCCACGGCGGGCTTGAAGCCGAGGTTCTCAAGCGCACTCACCGCATCGGCGCTCGCGCCGCCTGCCGGGGTTGCAGCGCCGACTGTCGCGCCCGCCATCCCGCCACCGGGCAGCGCACCCGCCTTGTCCTTCAACTCGTTGACGATCCGTCCCGCCAGCTTCGGCCCGACGCCGTTCGCGCGCGCCACGCTCGCCGCGTCGCCACCGGCACAGGCATCGCGCAGTTCGCCGGTCGAGAGCGCGGACAGGATCGCCAGCGCGACCTTCGAGCCCACCCCCTGAACCTGGGTCAGCAGACGGAACCAGTCGCGCTCTGCGCTTTCGGCAAAGCCCAACAGGCGCATGTCGTTCTCACTCACCTGCAGATCGGTGTGGACGGTGCACCCCTCTCCTACTTCACCCAGCGCCCTTAGCGTGCGTGCCGAGCAATGGACGAGATAGCCCACGCCCTGCACGTCGACGATCGCCCAGTCCTCACCGACTTCGTCGAGCCGCCCGGATAGCTTGGCAATCATGCGAGCCGTGTCTTTGACTGTGCTGTGACCATGCTTTGTTCCTGCCGCATCGCCGCCCCGTGCGCCAGACCCTTGTGCCGCTTATCGCCAGTTGCGGGTGGAACGGCGAAGGGGGGTCTTTGAAAAACCCACTTTTCATCCCAAGGGTCTGACATTGCTACGAAATCACCAGATTGGCATGCAAAATGTGTCAACTTCCGATCTCCAACAGGGCGGCTGCGCCCAACGGCCGCCCGTCAATTTGCCTTAAACCCGCATCATATTGCCGCGCGCGCGGGTAGGAAATGCGGCGGAAATCTCGACACGGGCGGTGCTTTCGCTAAAGGCTCGTGTCCCATGAGCTTCAACACTTTCGGACGGATGCTGCGTTTTACCACCTGGGGCGAGAGCCACGGGCCGGGACTTGGCGTCGTACTCGACGGCGTACCGCCGGGCATCCCTTTGAGCGAACGGGACATCCAGCCCTTCATGGATGCCCGCAAGCCCGGTCAGAGCAAGTACACCACGCAGCGCAAGGAGCCGGATCAGGTGCGCATCATGTCGGGTGTGTTCGAGAACGGTGATGGCGAGCAGGTGACGACCGGTACGCCGATCCACCTGATGATCGAGAACACCGACCAGCGCTCCAAGGATTACTCGGAGATCGCCAAGAGCTATCGCCCCGGCCACGCCGACTATACCTATGACGCGAAATACGGCATCCGCGACTATCGCGGCGGCGGGCGCTCATCGGCGCGCGAGACGGCCGCGCGGGTGGCGGCGGGTGCGGTGGCGCGGCTGATCATCCCGGAAGTGACCATCACGGGCTTCGTCTGCGAACTGGGCGGCGACCATATCGAGCGCGATGCGATCAATTACGAAACGATCTCCCAGAACCCTTTCTTCTGCCCCGACAGCTGGGCGGCGAAGCGCTGGGAAGAACTGGTCGACAAGGCGCGCAAGAACGGATCGTCGCTGGGCGCGGTGGTCGAATGTGTGGCCGAGGGCGTGCCCGCCGGATGGGGCGCGCCGATCTATGCCAAGCTCGACAGCGAACTCGCCGCAGCCATGATGACGATCAACGCCACGAAAGGCGTGGAGATCGGTGACGGTTTCGAAGCCGCTCGCCTGACCGGCGAACAGAATGCCGACGAGATGTCGCCGGGTCCTGACGGAAAGCCTGTCTTTGCCAGCAACCACGCGGGCGGGACCGCTGGTGGCATCTCCACGGGCCAGCCGGTCGTTTGCCGCGTCGCGTTCAAGCCGACCTCCTCGATCCTCACCCCGGTCAAATCGATCACTGCCGATGGCGAAGCGACCGAAGTCGTGACCAAGGGCCGCCACGACCCCTGCGTCGGCATTCGCGGGACACCGGTGGTGGAGGCGATGATGGCGCTGGTGCTGGCCGACGCGAAGCTGATGCACCGGGCGCAGGTGGGATAAACGCGGAATGCGGCGCGATACGCTCAAATCGCTGATCGCGACGCTGCTTGCGCTGAGCCTTTCCGCCTGTGCCTCGTGGCCAGAACGGCTGCCGGTCACGGCGAGCGACCAGGCCGATGCGCAGGTGCCCGGCTACGAACGGATTCGCATCTGGGACGACGCTCCGCGCGATGCGTGGATCGACTGGCGCGAAAAGCTATTTGCCGAGCGCGCTGAAACCGGGCGCAGGTCGCAGCTGGAAATACTCGCGATTTCGAGTGGGTCGGACAAGGGCGCCTATTCGGCGGGTTTCCTCAATGGCTGGAGCGAGGCAGGAACGCGGCCGCAATTCGACATCGTTTCGGGCGTGAGCACCGGCGCCCTGATCGCGCCCTTCGCTTTCCTCGGCACGCCCTACGATCCGCACCTGACAAGCCTTTATACGACCATCGATTCCGACGCGATCTACAACGCCACACCGTTTAAGGCCCTGCTGGGTGGCCCATCGTTGGCCAGCACGAAGCCGCTGGTCGAACTGATCGAAAGTTATGCAAATGCGGACATGATCGATGCGGTGGCGCGAGAGCATCGGCGCGGGCGCAGGCTGCTGGTGCAGACCACGAACCTCGATGCCGAGCGCGGCGTGGTGTGGGACATGGGAGCAATCGCGGCGAGCGACAATCCCGCGCGATACGACCTGTTCCGGCGCATCCTGCTGGCCTCGGCAAGCATTCCCGGCTTCTTTCCCCCGGTCCTGATCGACGTGACCAGCGGCGATGCGGCCTTCTCCGAACTCCATGTCGACGGGGCTGCCGTGTCGAGCCTGGTGGCCATTCCGCCTGCTTTCCTGTTTTCGACCGATGGCGATGAGGGCCATGCCGATGGGCGCGTCACCATCCTTTACAATGGCGCGTTGCAGCCGGTTTTCCGTGTTTCGGAGCCCACGGTCTTCTCGTTGCTCGACCGCGCGCTGACCACTGCGCTCAAGACGGCGGACCAGCGCTCGATCCGCGCCCTGCAGCGCCGCGCCGACGAGACCGGGCTGATCCTTGAAGTGCATTCGATCGGGTCGATGGCGGACGATCCCGATGCCGACCTGTTCGATCCCGAATTCATGCAGATGCTCTACGATCGCGGGAAAGACGCGGCGCTTTCCGCCCAGGCCGGTAAGTAGCGCGCCGATTGACGCTGCGCACAGCCGCGTTACCACAGGCACTTCATTCTCCTGGAGGGGCCTGTTCGATGAAATCCCTGTTCGTTGCCGCCAGCGCATTTGCGCTTCTCACCGTCCCAGTCGCCGCGCAGGACATGCCCGATCCCGACACCGCACGCGGGTCCGAACGATCCGGCCCGGTGCGCGAGTTGACGGGAGAAGACCTGTTCGACCTCGCCTATGCCAGCGATCCGCAGATCAGCCCGGATGGCGAGAGCATCGTCTACGTCCGGCGGCAGAACGACATCATGACCGACCGCGCGGTGCCCAGCATCTGGATGATCGATGTCTCCAGCGGCAAGGAAATGCCCTTCGTCGCAGGCGAAGGCGCTGCGTTCAGCCCGCGCTGGTCGCGAGACGGATCGCGCATCGCCTATGTTTCGACGAGCGGCGGCAGCGCGCAATTGTGGGTGAAGTGGGTCGCCAATGGCGAAGCGGTGAAGCTGCACAACCTGCCCAGCAGCCCGGGCAGCATCACCTGGTCACCCGATGGTCGGATCCTCGCCTACACCATGATGGTCGACGATGCCGCGCCCTCGCTTGGCTCGGCCCCGTCCAACCATCCCGAAGGCGCGCAATGGGCCGATCCGCTGCAGATCACCGACCTCGTCAATTTCCGCGCGGACGGCGCGGGTGAGCTGACTCCCGGCTATTCCAAGGTGTTCACCATTCCCGCAACCGGCGGCGCGCCGCGCCAGCTGACCTTCGGCCCCTCGCATGATGGCGGCCCCTTGAGCTTCTCGCCCGACGGCACGAAGGTCTATTTCAGCGCCAATCGCAACGACGACTGGCAGACGGACCCGGTCGAGAGCGAGGTGTGGTCGGTCGACACGCGCAACCTTGCCCTGACGCAGCTGACCAGCCGCGACGGGCCCGATGGCGGAGCGCTGGTTTCCCCCGACGGGCGCACCATCGCCTATACCGGCTTCGACGACGAGGGACGCGCTTACGAGCAGGCCGAGATCTACCTGATGGATGCCGATGGCTCCAATTCGCGGATCATCACCGACGGATGGGACTTCTCGCCCGCGGCAATGGAGTGGTCGGCGGATTCGCGCGCGCTCTATGTCCAGTACGACGTGCGCGGACAGACCCGCGTTGCGCGCATGGGTCTGGATGGATCGGTGCGTGACCTGGTGGACGGGCTTTCGGGCGGCGGGCTCGACCGGCCCTATACCGGCGGCGGCTTTTCAGTCGCCGATGACGGCACCATCGCCTTCACCGGCGGCAATCCGACGCGACCGGCAGAGGTGAAGGTCAAGACGCGCGGCGATGCGCGCTACCTCACCAATCTCAACGCCAGCCTGCTCGAGACCAAGCAATTGGGCGAAGTGCGCGAAATCAGCGTCGGCTCCAGTTTCGACGGACAGGAAGTGCAAGGTTGGCTCACGCTTCCGCCCGGATATACCGAGGGGACGCGCGTGCCGCTGATCCTGGAAATCCACGGCGGCCCCTTTGCCGCCTATGGCCCGCATTTCGCGACCGATAACCAGCTCTATGCCGCTGCCGGCTACGCCGTGCTTTCGGCCAATCCACGCGGCTCCACCAGCTATGGCGAGGCTTTCGCGCAGGAGATCGACAAGGCCTATCCGGGGCGCGACTTTGACGACCTGATGAGCATCGTCGACCAGGCCATCGCGATGGGCATTGCCGATCCCGAGCGGCTCTATGTAACCGGGGGATCGGGCGGCGGGGTGCTGACCAGCTGGATCGTTGGCAAGACCGACCGGTTCAAGGCTGCGGCGACGCAAAAGCCGGTCATCAACTGGACCACCCAGGCGCTGACCGCCGACGGAACGGGCTATTTCGGCCGTTATTGGGTAGGCTCGCGCCCTTGGGAGAACCCGCAGAAGTTCTGGGACCTCTCGCCGTTAAGCCTCGTCGGGAATGTGAAGACTCCCACGCTCGTCGTGGTCGGGGATCAGGATTTCCGCACGCCCGTGACCGAAGCACAGCAATATTATTCCGCGCTGCAATTGCTCGACGTGCCGACCGCCTTTGTCCGCGTGCCGGGCGCAAGCCACGGTTTCACCGCGCGCCCTTCGCAGAGCGCCGCCAAAGCCTCGGCGATCCTTGCCTGGTTCGAACGCTATGCCGACGGTTGGGAGCCGGAGGCCGAGGGCGAATAGCGTGCCCTAGCCCGCCCGGCGTTCCTCGATCCAGCGCCGGGCGCCGATCAGGCCGTAAACCTCGCTCGCCGGAACGGGCTTGGAGAACATGTAGCCCTGGATATACTGGCATCCCTCGCGCACGAGTACGTCGAACTGTTCGATCTCCTCGACACCCTCGGCAAGCGTTTCCATCCCCAGCGCATCGGCAAGCGCAGTGATCGCCCGGATCACGGCATGGCCAGATCCGTCGGCGCCAAGGTCCTCGATGAAGCTGCGGTCGATCTTGACCTTGTCGAAGGGGAAGCTGCGCAGGTAGCTCAACGAGGAATAGCCGGTTCCGAAATCGTCCAGCGCGATCCGCACGCCCAGATTGCGCAAGCCGTGCAGGGTCGCCATCGTCTTGTCGACATCGGCGATGAAGATGCTCTCAGTGATTTCCAGTTCGAGGCGCCCCGGTTCGAGCCCGCTGTTCGTAAGCGCCTGCAGGATCGTACTGGCGAGGCCGGGAAAGGTGAACTGCTTGGGCGAAATGTTGACTGCCACAGACATGCCGTCCGGCCAGCTCGACGCCTGGCGGCAGGCCTCGCGCAGGACCCACTCGCCCAATGGCAGGATGAGCCCGGTCTCTTCGGCCAGCGGGATGAACTCTGCCGGGCTTACCTGCCCTCGCGTCGGGTGATTCCAGCGGACCAGCGCCTCGAAGCCGATCACGCGCTGTTCGCTGATGTTGTAGAGCGGCTGGAAATGCAGCTCGAAGTCACCGTCCTTCAGGCTGGTGCGCAGGTCCAGTTCGGTCTGGCGGCGAATGCGCGCCGCTTCGTCGAGCGATTCCTCGAAGAAGTGGTAGGTCGACTTGCCTTCCTGCTTGGCGCGGTAGAGCGCAAGGTCGGCATTCTTCATGAGCGTAACGCCGTCATTGCCATCGGTCGGGGCCAGGGCGATCCCTAAGCTGGCCGAGCTACTCGCGCGCTGGCCATCGATGCTGAGCTCGCGGGTGAAGCAGTTTAGAAGGTTGTCGGCGATTGCCGCAATGCTTTCTTCCTCGGTGATATTGTCGATCAGGATCGCGAATTCGTCGCCGCCCAGTCGCGCGATCAGGGCATCGGGGAGGACTTCGCGCAGATAGTCGGAAACATCTCGCAGCAACGCATCGCCCGCCGGATGGCCGAGCGTGTCGTTGACGACCTTGAAATCGTCGAGATCGACATAGGCGATCAGCAGCTTTTCGTTCTCCCGGCGACGCGAAAGCAGGCTGTGCAGCTGTTCGGTGAAAAGCTTGCGGTTGGGCAGGCCGGTCAACCCGTCATGCAGCCCGACATGGATGATCTCGCGCTCACGTTCCTCGATCTTGGAAACCATCGTGTTGAAGCTGCTCGCGAGGCGGCCGATCTCGTCATCGGTGTCGACGGTAAGGGCGATGTCGCGGCCCTCGCCGATGGCGCGGGTCGCTTCGTCGAGCTTGTTCAACGGGCCGGTGACCGTCTGCGCCACACGCCAGCTGAGCGCGATCACCACCCCGATACCCAGCACTGCGAGCACGACCAGTAGCCACTGCATCGAGGCATAATCGGCAAGTGTTGCCGAGAGGGAGTGGCTGAGCACCAGTTGCGGCGAAATCCCGTCCTGCAGAACCGGCAGATCGGACACGTGATAGAGCATGCGCTCTTCGTCGCTGCGTTCGAATACGCGGCCGTTCGGCTGGCCCGCGATCCAGTCGGGCTGCTCGCTCTGGCGCACGACCTTTGCATCAAGCGGGATTGCAGCGAGTTCGACCAGCTTGTCGAGTTCGGTCCGGGTCAGCGGCTGGGCTATGACCAGCCAGCCGATCGCATCGGGCGCAAGGATCGGTGCGGCGGCGGCAAGCGCGAAACGGCCATCCGTATCGATGATTCCGCGCGTTGCACCGTCGTCGAGCCGATACCACAGACTTTCCGGGTCGGAAGCTTCGGTCTCTTCCGCCGCAAGGATGTCGCCATCCAGCGTCAGCACGAAGGCCAGATCGGTGTTCGACCGCGCCTTCAGGCTTTCGAGCGCGCTTGCGATGGTGGCTTCGTCATAGGTCGCCACCGCCTCTCGAAAGCCGAAATCGCGGGCAAGCACCTCGGCGCTCTGCGTCATCTGGCCAGCGCGCAGGTCGAGTATTTCGTTGAAGACGCGGGCGTTGGATTGCAGATCGCGCGTCGCCGAACTCTCACCAAACTTCGCCAGCCCACCGCCTGCCAGAGCCACGATCAGGGCAAGCACAGCGGCGAACACCCCGGCATAAATCACCGCGATGCGCAGCTGCAAAGTGCCGAAGCGCAAGTTGACCAGTCCTGAGAAGCGATCCGATATGTTGCGCGGTGCGATCACCGCAGCCGGACCTTGATCCGATGCATCGACCCGGCTCCGAGCTGCATTTGCGAGCGGTGCTCGTTGCCCGGCGCGCGCAATTGCGGATGCCATACCGTCACCTTGGCGGTGCCGCGTGGCAGGCGATCGAGCGAAACGTAACCGTTGCGGTCGGTCTTGGCCGCGAAAGGCGTGTCGGTCACGCGGATATAGCCGCGCATATTGTCATGGATGTTGCATCCGAGCGCAACGCTGCCGGTGACGGGAAACCGCTGAGTGCGGGTCTGGTCGCGACCATACAGGTCGATCTCGAACCGCGCCGGTTTCGAGAAGCTGTAGATCGAATGGCGCACCTTATCGAGGTTGGGAAAGGCGACCGTGCTGCCCTTCGCAACGACGAGCGTACCCGGTGTGAACTGCAAATCGCGCTGCGCCATCCCCATGCGCCAGGGGAACCGGATCGGTCCGGACACGCCTGTCGCCGGGTGCACCTCGACCACGGCATCGCGTATCGGCAAGCCCCGCGCATCGGTAATCTGGATCTTCTGATTTACGTATGAAGACGCAAACAGATTAACGGGCATGATAACAAACAACGCGGCAGCCATCAGGATGATGCCAGAAAGCGCAGGAATATTGCTTAATCGGGAGGGGATCGTTCGCTCAGGTCGCATTGAGGGCTGCACTAGCCCGCGAAACTTAAGGAAGCTTCAAGGTGTGCTTAGCCGCGCGTTAACCTTGCGCGCCTAATCGAACGCGCCATGACCCGGTTTCTTTTCTATCCGATCTTCGTTTTCAGCATGGCGATCGTTCCGGCGCTGCACGCCCGCGAGACGGCGACGCCGGACCAGCCAGGACCGGTCGCGATACCCTATTCGGACGTGCTGGAGGTTCGGCAGGCAGAGCCGACGGATCACGCCATCGCCTATGCCCGCGTCCTGGAATCGCATGGCAGCACGGATGCCAGCATTCCTCGCACGCTTCCCGCGGTAGCGAATACAGGCGCTGCGGGGGTGCCCGCGATCAAGCCGCCCGACCGCGAGGCGTCGGCGGCAGGAGCGCGCGTCGATATCGACCTGTTCGAAGGCGGCAAGCTACTGCTCACTAATGGCATCACCACCATCGAGGGCGGCTCGGGCGGCGGGATTGCCACGTGGGCCACGATTGCGGGCCGCGAGATGAAGGGCGGGATCGGCGTGCAGGGGAGCTTCACCGCCATCGAACTGCCCGATTTCGGCTGGCGCTCCTATGGCGCGGCCATTGGCATCTCGGACCGGGTCGAGCTGTCCTATGTAAGGCAGGACTTCGATACGCGCTCCGCTGGCGCAGCGCTTGGCCTTGGACGCGGCTACACTTTCAATCAGGACGTATGGGCGGCGAAACTGCGCGTGGCGGGAGACGCCGTATACGGCTCGCCGGTGCTGCCGCAGATTGCCATCGGCGCCGAATACAAGCGCAACCACGACGGCGCGATCACAGCGTTACTGGGCGCAAGCGATGATGAGGGCGTCGATTATACGCTGAGCGCCACCAAGCTGCTGCTGCAACATTCGTTGCTGGTCAACGCGACGGTGCGCCTGACAAAGGCGAACCAGCAGGGCCTGCTCGGCTTCGGCAGCGCCGCCGACGGTTACAAGGTGCAAGTCGAGGGTTCGCTCGCCTACATGCTTTCGCGCCGCGCAGTCGTGGGCGCCGAATACCGCTCCAAGCCCGACAATCTCGGGCTGGGCGAAGACGACTGGCTCGACATATTCGCCGCCTATGCCGTCAACAACCACCTGACCCTGTCCGCCGCCTATGTCGACCTAGGCTCGATCGCGACTTTCGAGGACCAGCGCGGCGGTTTTCTCCAGGCGCAGATCGCGTTCTGATCCTCTCTTCCAAAGGGCAAGACCATGCTTCTTACCGCTTCCAGCGCCATCCTGATGATCCTGCAACAGGCGCCTGCCGACAATGTCGACTGGGATGCCGAGTTCGGTGTCGAAGAGGAGGTGCGCGACCCCGTCACCGGAGAGCTTCCCGTCGATCCCTATGTCGAGGACAATGCCAATGCGGGCGCCGATCCTTATGACAGCACAAGCCTCGCCGCCGCTTTCGGGGGGCGCGAAGGCATCCAGCGCATCGCCGAACGCACCGTCGAGATTTCCGAGGCGGACCAGCGCATCGCCGAGATATTCGTGGCGCACGACATGGTGCGTCTGAAGCGCACGCTTGGCGAGCAGTTCTGCTATCTGCTCAATGCGGGGTGCAGCTATTCGGGCCGCGACATGCGGAGTGCGCATGATGGCATGGGCGTAACCCGCGCCGACCTCAACGCGCTGGTCGAGAACCTCCAGCAGGCCATGCGCGAGGCCGACGTGCCATTTGCTGCGCAGAACAAGCTGCTGGCGAAACTCGCGCCCATGTCCGGCGACGTGGTCGAACGCTAGGCCGCGTCAACCTGCGCGGGTGTAGGCCTCGGCCACCCATTGCTTCACTTCGTCGTCGAACTCGGCGACACTCTCGATCCGCACGCGATGACTGCACATCGCGTCGCCTTTCTCCAGCCGCCCAGCGGGCTCCTCACCCTTGAGCGCGATGCCCAGGTCGACCCGCGTCCGGGTAGCCGGAATGATGAGCGCGAACTGCTTCTTGCGGCGCAGCGAGACGCTGGTCTTCTTGGGCGCAATCTCGACATCCGCGCCGAGCGTCTTGGCAAAATCGACGATGGCGTCGTGGATCGGCTTCAGGGGAGCCTTGGCCCCGGAATATTGAGCTGCGACCAGGTCGACGGGCTCATCGGATTTCAGCGCATGGGCGGCGACAAGATTGGCAAAGCCGTGGCTCATTCCGTGATCGGATTTCAGCATGGCGACGATCTTGCCATGTTTGTCGAGCCCCGACTGCTTCACGATATCGAGCCAGTCTCCCAGTGGCTTTCCGGTTTTTTCCGGCATGTTCGCGATCATCGTCGCGGCCATTTCGTCGGGCGTCGCCATTATTCCCTCCCCTAGCGCGCCATATTCATAGCAGGCTTTATCGAGGGGTCCGATAGGTTCCGACGTTTTCGATCAATTTTTCCGATCTTCGCAATCGCAACAATCAACTTTTTTGCGACGCAGCAAACCTTATCTGGCGGGTTGAGACAGTTACCCGTCACCTTTCAACCCAAAGCCAAAGAGGATCAAAACACCATGGGTATTATCGGATCGACCATCAAACCGTTCACCGCCACCGCTTTTCAGGCAGGCAAGGACTTCTTCGATGTCAGCGAAAAGGACATCGAAGGCAAGTGGGCCGTGTTCTTCTTCTACCCGGCGGACTTCACCTTCGTGTGCCCGACCGAGCTCGAAGACCTCGGCGAAAAGTACGAGATGCTGCAGTCGTCAGGCGTCGAAGTCTACGGCGTCAGCACCGACACGCATTTCAGCCACAAGGCATGGCACGACACTTCCGAAAAGATCGGCAAGCTGAAGTTCCCGTTCCTTGGCGACCAGAACCACATCCTCGCCAACAATTTCGGCGTGCTGCGTGAAGGCGTTGGCCTTGCCGACCGCGCGACCTTCGTCGTCGATCCCGATGGCGTGATCCAGATCATGGAAATCACCTGCGAAGGCGTGGGCCGCAATGCAAACGAACTGGCCCGCAAGATCAAGGCGGCACAGTATGTCCGCGAGAACCCCGGCCAAGTCTGCCCCGCCGCATGGGAAGAAGGTTCGGACACCCTCGCACCTTCGCTCGACCTCGTCGGCAAGCTCTAAGCCGATAAGCCCAAAGCCCGGTATTGTTAAAAACTAACGCCGGGTCGCTGGAAAGTCCGGGGCCACACCCCCCTCCCCCCCTTGCTGGTCCCGGACTTTCTTCCATCCCTTCATCCCATTTCAAGCAAAGGTCCCTGATCCATGCTCGACGCCAATATGCAGACCCAGCTCAAGCAATATCTCGCCAACCTGCGCGAGCCGATCGAGCTCGTCGCATCCTTGGACGACAGCGAGAAATCGACGCAGACGCGCGAGCTCCTGATCGAGATCGCGGAACTGCACGAAATGGTCAGCGCCAGCTTCGACGGGACCGATGATCGCAAGCCCAGCTTCATCATCCGGCGTGCGTCGGATGCTGAAAAGTGGGTGCGTTTTGCCGGCCTGCCGATGGGCCACGAATTCACTTCGCTCGTACTCGCGCTCCTTTGGGCCGGTGGACACCCGCCCAAGGTCGATGCCGACGTGATCGAGCAGGTGCGCGCGCTCGAAGGCGATTACGAATTCGAGATGTTCTTCTCGCTCAGCTGCCACAACTGCCCGGACGTGGTTCAGGCGCTGACGCTGATGGCGCTGGAAAACCCGCGTATCACCGCTACTCTGATCGAAGGCGGCACGTTCCAAGACGAAGTCGAGGAACGCGGCGTGCTCGCTGTGCCTGCGACCTTCCTCAACGGCGAAAGCTTCTACAACGGCAAGATGGAGCTGCCCGAAATCCTCTCCAAGCTGGACAGCGGCGCCGATGAAAAGGCGGCCGAGAAACTGTCTGCCAAGGAGCCATTCGAGGTTCTCATCATCGGCGGCGGTCCTGCTGGCGCGGCTGCCGGTGTCTACACCGCACGCAAGGGCTTTCGCACCGGCATCGCCGCAGAACGATTCGGCGGCCAGTTGCAGGATACGCTCGGCATCGAGAACCTGCCCGGCACTTCCTACACCGAAGGTCCCAAGCTGGCAGGCGACCTGCGCACCCAAGTGGCAGAGAACGAGATCGACGTGATGGATATTGCCCGCGCCTCCGGGCTCAAGCCCGCAAGCGAACCGGGCGCGATGCATGAAGTGACGTTCGACAATGGCGCGGTTCTGAAAGCGCGTTCGCTGATCCTTTCGACCGGCGCGCGCTGGCGCAATCTGGGCGTTCCGGGCGAGGCCGAATACCGCAACAAGGGCGTGGCCTATTGCCCGCACTGCGACGGCCCGCTGTTCAAAGGCAAGCGTATCGCGGTGATCGGCGGCGGCAACAGCGGCGTCGAAGCCGCAATCGACCTCGCCAAGATCGTCGGCCATGTGACCCTGATCGAATTCGACGCCAAGCTGCGCGCCGACGAAGTGCTTCAGCGCAAGCTGCGCAGCATGGACAACGTCGAGATCATCACCAACGGCCAGACAACCGAGATCACCGGCGATGGCAAGCGCACCAACGGCCTGATCCTCAAGGATCGCGAAAGCGAAGAGGAGCGCCGCATCGAACTCGAAGGCGTGTTCGTGCAGATCGGCCTCGTGCCCAACACCGAATGGCTTCAGGGCACCGGCCTCGAGCTGTCGAAGTTCGGCGAGATCGTGGTCGACGATCATGGCGCAACCAACCTGCCGGGCGTCTATGCTGCAGGCGATGCCACCGTGGTCAAGGACAAGCAGATCGTCGTCGCCATGGGCACCGGCGCAACCGCGGGCCTCGGCGCATTCGACTACCTCATCCGCAACGAGCCGGTCGACGACATCGCGCAGGCTGCGTAACCTCCAACCCCTTTTCCTCCGCGAACGCCGGGAGCCTCAGACGAGGTTCCCGGCGTTCTCCTTTTTCAGACCAGAGCACCGCCCTCCATTCACCAATTCGATCAATAATCCCGGATTAATCGATTGGACTGATTAGCCGCGCTCCATCATCCTCTTGCCATGATGCTCGAATAACCTTCGAGTCCCCGATGAGAGAGGAGAACCCCGATGGATGCTAAGACAGGTGAAATGAGTGGTTGCCCGTTCAGTGGCGACGGCGGCACGCGCTCGCTGCTGGGCCGGACAAATGCAGACTGGTGGCCCGAGACAACGCAGCTCGACCTGCTGACCGAGGAAGGAAAGTCCGCCAACCCCTATGGCGAAGACTTCGACTATGTCAGCGCTTTCAACGCAATCGATTATCAGGCGCTGAAAGACGACCTGAAGGCCCTGATGACGGATAGCCAGGACTGGTGGCCCGCCGATTACGGCCATTACGGCCCGTTCTTCATACGCATGGCGTGGCACGCCGCGGGCACCTATCGCACCGGCGACGGGCGCGGCGGCGCGTCGAGCGGCCAGCAGCGCTTTGCCCCGCTCAATTCCTGGCCCGACAACGGCAACCTCGACAAGGCGCGCCGCCTGCTTTGGCCTATCAAGCAAAAATACGGCAAAGGCATCAGCTGGGCCGACCTGTTCATCCTGACCGGCAACGTCGCGATCGAGAGCATGGGCGGTCCCGTCTTCGGCTACGGTGGCGGACGCAAGGACGTGTTCGAGCCGGAAATGGTCTATTGGGGCACCGAGGAGAAGTGGGTCGATACTGGCGCCGAAACCCGCATCGAACCCGATGCAGGCCGGGCGCTCGAAAACCCGCTCGCAGCGATCCAGATGGGCCTGATCTACGTCAATCCCGAAGGTCCGGGCGGAAACCCGCACGACGCCGAGGGCATGGCCCGCGACATGCGCGAAACCTTTGCGCGCATGGCCATGAACGACGAGGAAACCGTCGCCCTGACCGCTGGCGGCCACGCTTTCGGCAAGGCCCATGGCGCACAGCCATCCGACACGTTCGGCGACGCGCCCGAAGGCGAGGCGCTGCACCTGATGGGCTTCGGCTGGCTGAATGACGAAGACGAGATCGGCAAGGGCCACATCACGACTTCGGGTATCGAAGGGGCATGGACGCCCAATCCCACCCAGTGGGGCGGCGACTATTTCCGGCTGCTGTTCAAATACGATTACGAACTGGTCCAGTCGCCCGCAGGCGCGAACCAGTGGCAGCCGATCGATCCTGAACCCGAAGACATGGCACCCGATGCGCGCGACCCGAACAAGAAGGTCCCGACCATGATGACCACCGCCGACATGGCGTTGAAGCGCGATCCGGAATATCGCAAGATTTCCGAACGCTTCCGCGACGACCAGGCGGCGCTCGACGATGCCTTCGCGCGCGCATGGTTCAAGCTGACCCACCGCGATATGGGCCCCAAGGTGCGCTACCAGGGACCTGAAGTGCCCGAGGAAGACTTCCTCTGGCAGGACCCGGTTCCCGCTGGCACTGTGCCGTCGGGCAGCGACGTGTCATCGTTCAAGGACGCGATCCTTTCCAGTGGCCTGTCGGTCAGCGAATTGGTCAAGGCGGCCTGGGCATCGGCATCGACCTATCGCAAGTCCGACCATCGCGGCGGCTCCAACGGAGCGCGCGTACGCCTTGCCCCGCAAAAGGACTGGGCCGTCAACGATCCGGAAGAGCTGTCGAAAGTCCTCTCGAAGATCGAAGAGCTGCGCGGCAATCTCTCTATGGCCGACGCCATCGTGCTGGCTGGCTGCGCGGCGGTCGAGAAAGCGGCGAAGGATGCGGGCTTCGATGTCAGCGTGCCCTTCACCGGCGGTCGCGGCGATGCCGGTGACGAGCACACCGATGCAGAGAGCTTCGAACCGCTCGAACCGTTTGCCGACGGCTTCCGCAACTACCTCAAGACCAAGGCCAACGTGAAAACCGAGGACATGCTGATCGACCGGGCTCACCTGCTCGGCCTGTCTATCCCGGAGATGACCGTATTGGTCGGCGGGATGCGGGCGCTTGGCGCGGTGAGCGAACATGCCGATCACGGCTCGACCATCGGCGTCATGACCGACCGGGTCGGCCAGCTGACGCCGGACTTCTTCACCAACCTGCTCGACATGAACACCAAGTGGACCCCGGTCGATGGCAGCGGTGACGAGGAATATGTCGGCGCCGACCGCAAGAGCGGCGAAGAGAAATGGCGTGCGACGCGCACCGACCTGATCTTCGGCTCGAACTCGCAGCTGCGCGCCCAGTGCGAGGTCTATGCCGAAAGCGGATCGGAAGAGAAGTTCGTCCACGACTTCATCGCCGCATGGAACAAGGTGATGAATGCGGGGCGCTTCGATCTGAAGTAACTGCACCCCTCTATAAACCCTGACCGGGAGGAAGCCGGGTCAGGGTCGCAAGAGGCCCCCGGCGCGACATGCTGCCGGGGGCCTTTCTTTTGCGACGTAACCTATTGTTTGTTCGGCCCAACCGAAGGAACCGGCCTGCCCGCCGGGCGTAGAGTCAACACCCCCGACAAATCCCTTCGTGCAAAGGTGTCCCCCATGACCGATCCGAAATCCCCCGCCACCACGACCGACGCCGGTATCAAGGTGCAGTCCGATGAACATTCGCTAACCATCGGCCGCGATGGTCCGATCGTGCTGAACGATCACTACCTGATCGAGCAGATGGCAAACTTCAATCGCGAGCGCATCCCTGAGCGCCAGCCGCACGCCAAGGGTTCGGGCGCTTTCGGCACGTGGAAGACCACCGCGGACGTCTCGAAATACACCAAGGCCAAGATCTTCCAGCCGGGTGCCGAGTGCGAAACCGCGATGCGTTTCTCGACCGTGGCGGGCGAGCGTGGCAGCCCCGATACCTGGCGCGATCCACGCGGGTTTTCGGTCAAGTTCTACACCGAGGATGGCAATTTCGACATGGTCGGCAACAACACGCCGATCTTCTTCATCCGCGATCCGCTGAAGTTCCAGCACTTCATCCGCAGCCAGAAGCGCCGCGCGGATAACGGCCTGCGCGATCACGACATGATGTGGGATTTCTGGACGCTCAGCCCCGAGAGCGCGCACCAGGTCGCCTACCTGATGGGCGATCGCGGCGTGCCGAAAAACTGGCGCGAGATGAATGGCTATTCCAGCCACACCTACATGCTGATCAACGAGGACGGCGAGAAGTTCTGGGTCAAGTTCCACTTCCACACCAATGTCGGTGACGAGAGCGGCAACGCCCACCTGACGCAGGACGAAGCGGTCAAGAAGGCGGGCGAGGATAGCGATTATCACCGCCGCGACCTGTTCGATGCGATTGCCGACGGCAATTTCCCGAGCTGGACGCTCAAATGGCAGATCATGCCGTTCGAAGATGCCAAGACCTATCGCATCAACCCGTTCGACCTGACCAAGACCTGGCCGCACGAGGATTATCCGCTGATCGAAGTCGGCACGCTGACGCTGAACCAAAACCCGGTCGACTGGGATACGCAGATCGAACAGCTGGCGTTCGAGCCGAACAACATGGTGCCCGGCATCGGCCTGTCGCCCGACAAGATGCTGCTGGCACGCGGATTTTCCTATTCGGATGCCCACCGCGCGCGCCTCGGCGTCAATTACAAGCAGATCCCGGTCAACGCGCCCAAGAATGCCGATGTGCATTCCTACAGCCGCGCCGGGCACATGCGCACGCAGAACGCGGTCGACCCGGTCTATGCGCCCAATTCCTATGGTGGCCCCGCCGCGCAGCCCGAAGTGGGCGGCGAGGCAACATGGCATTCGGATGGCGACATGGTGCGACAGGCCTACACGCTGCGCGAAGATGACGACGACTGGTCGCAGGCCCGCGCGCTCGTCACCGAAGTCATGGACGATGCCCAGCGCGACCGCTTCGTCTCCAACGTCTCCGGACACCTCGCCGATGGCGTGAGCGAGCCGGTGCTCAAGCGTGCCTTCGAATATTGGCGCAATGTGGACGAGGCGATTGGAAAGCGGATCGAGGACAAGGTGCGCGACATGATCGGAGGCGAATCGAAAGCGCCGGGCATGATGTCGGCCCAATCCATTTCCGAGCGTCAGGACGCGCCCATGCCATCCCAGATCGATGCCGTGGCGGAAGCCGCCGAATAACAAACAGTACCGGAGGCGGTGGGCCGGTTCAGATCCAGCCCGCCGCCTTCAACTCTGCAACCTGCGCGCGCGCGACCGGGGCCTCGATGCCCCCGGGCAGGACCAGCCGGACATTGCGTCCTTCGCGCCGTACATCCTCCACTGCGAGACGTGCGACCCACCATGAGCGGTGGACCTGCCGCCCATCGACGTCGTCCAGATGCGCCATCGCATCGCGCAGACGCATCAGCACCAGCTCGGACCCGAGCGCGGTGTGCACACGGACATAGTGGTCCTCCATCTCCAACGCGATCACTTCGCTGCCGAGAGCGGGCGGCAACTGGTCGAGCAGCGGGTTGGCCGCCTGGACCGGGGAGCTTGTAACGGGTTCGGTCGCTTGCTCGGGTGCAGGTGCGGGTGCAGGTGCGGGTGCGGGTGCGGGTGCGGGTGCGGGTACAGGCTCGGCCAGCGCCGCCTCGCGGTCCAGCCGCTCTCGGCGCGCCGTCAGAATGTTGAACAGCAAGGTCACGGCTCCGCCGACCACCAGCACGTAAAAATAGCTGGTCAGCGCGATCTCGAGCCCCGGCCAGCGAAGCGACGTTTGCAGATTGCCGACCGCAAGCACCGCCACCGTCATCGGAACGGTCGCAATCACCACGCCGCCGATCCATAACCCTGTGCGCGGCAGGTCCAGCTCCCGCTCCGCCCAATCGACCAAAGGTGCGAGCGGCCGGTAACAGGCATATCCGATAAAGGCGAAGGCCAGCCAGGTGAGCAGCCGGACCGACAGGGGCATGTCGATGGTGCCGAACGGACCGAGGATCGCGAGGAACAGGCCGATCACCGTCATGATCGCCAGATCGCTCAGCAATTCGCGCAGCAATGCGGCGCGCTTACCGATTGTCCGTTCATCGCCTGCGCTTGTCATGGTGGGCACAGATGCCTGCCCATTCGCGCTTCGTAAAGTGGCAAGGAGGCGCAAATATGCGCTTTTCCCGGACCGTTCGCGAAGACACGCGCCGGATGGCGCACACTGCGTTGTCCGCGAACGGACGGACGGCATTCTGGCTCCAACAGCAAGACGCAAACGGAGTTCTCGACATGACAGCCGCCACCCTTTCCAACCCGCTCGCAGCCTTCAAGCGGTTCAACCAGCCTTCGGGTGTGATGAACCTTGGCCCCGTCACTCGCGGCCTTGTACTCTTTTCCGGTTGTGTGATGAGCGCGCTTTGCTTCCTCGCCATTGCGCGAGCCGCGCTCGGAATGGCAGGCGACCTGCCGCACCTCACCAATGCCGCTGTGATGCTGCATGTCGTGACAGTGGTGCCGTGTGTACCGTTGGGGCTTTACCTTCTGCTCGCCCGCAAGGGCACCGAGATGCACAAGCAACTGGGCAAGCTGTGGATCGCCCTGATGGTCGTTACCGCGACCTCGACCCTGTTCATCCATGACGGGATGGCGCTGTCCTGGATTCACATCTTCGTGCCGCTCACCTATCGCGCCGCATGGCTCACGGTCCGCAAGGCTCGGCGCGGCGATATCAAGGGTCACAAGGCCGAGATCGTCAGCCTGTTCCTGACCGCGCTGATGATCCCCGGCATCTTCGCCTTCGTCCTGCCGGGTCGGCTGATGAACGTTATGCTGCTTGGCTGATTGCTAGCGCGGGCGCTTGAGAACGAGGTAGATCGCCCCCTCCCCACCGTGGCGGATATGCGCGCGGCGCACGGCGGCGATGGCATCGGCATGATGGCTCGCCGCCAGCCAGTCCAGCAGCTTGGCGCGGATCGCTCCGCGCCTGTGCGAGCGGTCGGCAGGATCGACCGGCCGTTCGCGCCCGGCTACGACCAGGACCACGCGCGCGCCCATGCTGCGCGCCTGGTCGATCCCGTCAATAATACGAGAGTAGGCCCCGTCGAGCGTGTGACCATGCAGGTCGAGTGTGTAGTCCGGCGCGATCTGGCCCGACTTCAGCTTGCGGTTCCACTGCCCGTCGAGTTGTGAGTTGAAGGCTCTTTTCGGCGGGGCTGGCGGAGGAGGTGCTGGCGCTGCGGATGCGCGCGTTGGCGGCTTCGGCCGCGGCGTCTTTGCCTTTGATGGGGGCGCAGGCTTGGGGGCGGATTTCCCCACACCTGCACCACTGGAAGGAGCCCTTACCGGTGCAGCCTTGCCACGCAGGGGCGTGACGCTTTGCGCAAGTGCGGCCCACGCGTCCTGCTCTTCGGGCGAGAGGCCGCGCGGGGCGCTCATCGACGCGCGTTCAGGCGGGCCACCGTTCCCTTGGGCAGCAGCAAGAGAGCCGTACCGCGCGCGCTCATCCCCCCGGCGATTTCGCGCGCTCGCGCACCCGCACCCCAGAACGTGTCGAAGCGGTTTGCACCCTTGATCGCGCCGCCGGTATCCTGCGCGATCCACAAGCCATCGGCGATATCCCGCTCAAGATCGAGAAAGACGGGCGCGCCATAGGGCACGAAGCGCGGATCGACCGCCACGGAATTCTGCGCCCTGACCGGAACGCCTATCGAGCCAAGCGGCCCGTCACCGGTCAATTCGCGGAAGAACACCCAACTCTTGTTCATGCGCATCAGATCGGCGCCTTCGCGCGGGTTCTCGCGGATATAGGCCATGATGCCCTGCATCGATCCAGAGTACTGGCCCGGCCCGTCACCGAGCAGTCCGCGCTCGCGCATGACCCCGCCGATGCCGGTGTAGCCGCGTCCGTTCTGTCCGGCATAACCGATGCGGATGATCTCCCCGGTATCGGTGCGGATGCGGCCCGATCCCTGAATCTGGAGGAAGAAGAACTCGACCGGATCGGCAGCGTAGGCAATCACCGGGGCGCGTCCATCGAGCACGCCGCGTTCGATCTCGGCGCGTTCGAAATACGGGACATAGGACCCGTCGGGCAGTCGGCGCGAAAGCGGGGCGCGACCGGTCCGTTCGGATTGCGGAACGTCGTCCGGCCAGCCCCGCTCAAGGTCGCGCGGCATGCCATAGACCGGTACATAGCCAGGGCGCGGTGTACGGCTGCCGAGGATCTCGGGCTCGAAATATCCGGTGGCAAAGGCGCTGCCATCGCCGACGCGGGCCGTTTCGAAATAGGTCTGGAAGAAGCGGGGCGCATCGTTCGGGGACCAGCGCACGGCGGCATCGCAGGCGGCGCGCCAATCCGCACCGCTTGCCAGTCCGCTCGCATCGGTGCGGCGCAGAAGCTGTGGGCAGGATTCGACAAAGCTCGAAAGCGCGCTGCTCGCATCCTGTCGGGTCAGGCCCAGCGAAGCAACGCTCGGCCCCGCAACAACGCCTGCCATGACCGCGCTTACGGCCGTCGCGGCGCCGGCGGGTGGTACGGTGACTGCCGGACCGGGCGCAGAGCCTTCGGGCACCAGTCTGAGGCAACCGGTCAGAAGCATCAGCGCGGCAAGCGCTGCGGCACCGGCATTTACCGAACGGGGATGGCGCAGGGGCGTATCCGGGCCATCCAGCCGAATGACCTTACCGGCCCGCGCGGCCATGCGCCCTTAACCTTCGTCGGTTTCGTCGAGGACCCAGTTGGGGTCGCGCGACGAAAGGTCGCGGCTGAAGGTCCAGACATCGCGGCTTTCAACCGCATCGTCGAGCGAACCGGCAACGACATTACCGTCGGCGTCGCGTGTGACCGCTGCGATATCGGCAACGAACAGCACGGCGATCCGCGCAACCTTGCTGAAACGGTTGGTGTCGAGCGACGCGGAATGGATGCGCGTTTCCTCGATCCGGACCAGCTTGTTCTCGAGCGTGTGCCCGGCTTCCTCGCGCGCATCGATGGCAGCGCTGAACCCGGCGAATACATCGTCGTCGCAAAGCTCGCGGAGCGTTTCCTTGTCGCCTTCCCAGAAGGCCTCCAGGATCATCTCGTAAGCACCCTTGGCGCCATCCATGAATTGCGCGACATCAAAGTTGCGATCGGCAGCGGCGATTTCACGCACACCGCGCTCAACCGCGGGCATCACGCCTTCGAGTTCGATGACACGGGCAGGCGCTGACTGCGCCTGCGGAGAGGCCGGGGGTGCCTGATTGGGCGCATTCTCCGAAGGATCGAAACGCTGCGGCACCGATTCCTCCTCATGCTCGGCCCGTCGGCCCAGCACCGAATAGAGGCGGAGCCCCAGAAACGCTGCGATCATGGCGAGAATGACGATTTCTAAAATCACGTTTGTACCTTGATACCCTTTCGGCGCTGCTTCCCGTCTGTCGTAACAGGCGCTTGGCGAACATCACCTTAACTCATTTCGGTCACCAACAGCTACGTTGTGTACCCATACAGGATGCGCTTCGTCCCATAAATAGGCATTCAATTCAATTCGCCAACGGCCAATCGGTGCCATTCCGTAGCGAATCTGTCGCGAATGTGGCGCAGTTCATGGCTCTTGTAACGCCCCGAATGAAGTGCCCGCGCCGCTGTCCTTGCCCGTTTCGCCACCGCCGGCCGCTGCCCATTGCCTCTCTCCCCGGCCCCTGCTAGGCGCGCGACTTTAATTGCAGCTCAATCGAAAGACCGACAATCATGGCCGACGAAGGCGACGTTCTTACCGATCTCAACAACCCGAATCCGGGTGCCAATGGCGCCGACAACCAGCCTGCGGCAGGGATCATCACGCAATATGTGAAAGACCTGTCGGTCGAGAATCCCAGCGCGCCGGAAGTGTTCCAGTGGACCGATCAGCCGAAGATCGATGTTCAGTTCAACATCGGTGCGAACCCCAAGGGTGACGAGGTTACCGAAGTCGAACTCAAGATCAACGTCACCGCGACTGCCGACAAAGGCACCGCATACCTGATCGAGCTGAGCTATTGCGGGCTGATCGGTATTCGCAACATTCCCGACGAACAGGCGCACGCATTCCTGTTCGCCGAGGCACCGCGCATCCTCTTCCCCTTTGCACGTCGGGTCATTGCCGATGCCGTGCGCGACGCCGGTTTCCCGCCGCTGATGGTCGATCCAATCGACTTCAACGGCCTTTATGCCCAGCAGCTTCAGGCGCGCCGTGAACAGGAAGCCGGTGCCGGTGGCGAGACGCCTCCGCCCAGCGGCAACGCCTGAACCAGCACCCATGCTGATCACGCGGGCCTGATCGCATGAGCCTGCTCAAGAACGTCGGGACGATCGGCGGTCTGACCATGGTCAGCCGCGTCGCCGGGATGGCGCGCGAGATGATATTCTCGCGCGTTCTCGGGGCGAGTGCGGTTACCGATGCCTGGTTCCAGGCCTTCATCATTCCCAACGTTTTCCGCCGCCTGTTCGCCGAAGGCGCGTTTTCCGCTGCTTTCGTGCCCATGTTCTCGAAGCGGCTGCACGGACACGACGACCCGGAGAAAGGGCTCGAGGAAGCGCGATCCTTCAGCACCGACGTGCTGAGCGTCTTCCTGCCAGTGCTGATCGCATTGGTGGCGGTCTTCGAGCTGGCGATGCCCGGCGTCATTTGGCTGCTCTCGGAAAAGCCCGTCGACCCTGAAACCTATCCGCTCGCGGTCGATTTCGCGCGGATCATGTTTCCTTACATCATCCTCGTCAGCCTCGTGACACTGTTCACGGGCATGCTCAATTCGGTTTCGCGATTTGCGCCGGGGGCGAGCTTTCCGATCATCCTCAACATCGTCCTGATCGCAGCCTTGCTGACCGGCGAGTGGTTCGCGAACACGACCGGCGCCAGCGTCGAACAGATCGCCTATGGCATCGCCTGGGCGGTGACCGGTGCGGGGGTGATGCAGCTGGCATGGCTGTATTACTGGACGCGGGTGGAAGGCTTCCGTCCGAAACTGCTGTGGCCGCGCATCACGCCAGAGGTAAAGCGCCTCTCTATAATCGCCCTGCCCGCAGCGATCGGCGGCGGTGCATACCAGATCAACACTCTGGTGCAGCTCTACTTCCTCAACCAGCTCGAGGACGGTTCGGTCAGTTACATGAACTACGCCGATCGCCTGAACCAGCTGCCGCTCGGCATTATCGGGATCGCGCTCTCGACCGCCATCCTGCCGACGCTTTCGAAATTCGTCGGCGGCGACAACAAGGAAGGCGCGGACAGGATCCAGTCCGATGCGATCGAGCTCGCCATGCTGCTGACCATTCCGGCTGCAGTGGCGCTGGCGATCTGTGCCGAGGCGTTCGTGACCATGATCTTCCAGGGCGGGCGCTTCGACCTCGCCGACGCTGCCTCGACCGGGAACGTGCTAGCAGCGCTCGTGCTGGGCCTGCCCGCCTATGTTCTGGTCAAGGTGCTGGTGCCCAATTTCTATGCCCGGGCCGACACCCGCACACCGGTGGTCGCGGCCTTCATCTCGCTGGGCGTGTTCGTGGCTTCGATCCTGTTCCTGATTGCAGATTACGGCGTCGTCGGCGTCGCTTTCGCCAGCGTGATCGGAGCGTGGATCAATGTCGGCTTCCTGCTGGTGGTGCTTGCAAAGCGTGGCCATTATCTCATCCCACCGGTCCTGTTGTGGCGTATTGCGAAGCAGGGCGTAGCCGCCGCGGCCATGGGTGCGGCCTTGTTCTATACGACCGACCTGCTAACCGGCTGGTACTCCGCCGGCCTGTTCGCGCGGCTCGGGGCGCTGCTGGCGCTCGTTGGCGCGGCGGCGGTGGTCTATTTCGGCATCGCTTTCGCAATTGGCGCAATCGACCGCCAGCGGATCAAGACACTCACTAGGAAAGCAAACTGACATGCGCGTCGTCTCTGGCATCCAGCCCACCGGAAAGCCTCATCTCGGCAACTATCTCGGCGCGATCGTCAATTATGTGAAGCTGCAGGACGAAGCGAACGCTGCTGGCGGGGAGTGTTTCATCTTCCTTGCCGACCTGCACGCGATCTCGCAGCCGCACGACCCCGCTGAATTGACGCGCAATACCCGCGAGATGGTGGCGACGCTGGTCGCGTGCGGCGTCGATCCGGCCAGGACCATCCTGTTCAACCAAGCGCAGGTCCCCGCCCATGCCGAGCTGCAGTGGCTGCTCAACGGCACGGCGCGGATGGGCTGGCTCAACCGCATGACGCAGTGGAAGGACAAGGCAGGCAAGAACCGCGAAGGCCAGTCGGTCGCGCTATTCACCTATCCCGTCCTCCAGGCCGCTGACGTGCTGCTCTATCAGGCTACGCATGTGCCGGTCGGTGAGGACCAGAAGCAACACCTCGAACTCGCTCGCGACATCGCGCAGAAATTCAACAACGACTTCTGCGCCGAGGACGCACCGCTGTTCACGCTGCCCGAACCTTACATCCCCCCCGCCGCTGCCCGGATCATGTCCCTGCGCGACGGGACCGCGAAGATGTCGAAGTCCGACCCCAGCGACATGAGCCGCATCAGCCTTACCGACGATGCCGACACGATCATGAAGAAGGTCAAGAAGGCCAAGACCGACCCCGAGCCGCTGCCTTCGGAAGAAGAGGGGCTGGAGGAGCGCGCGGAGGCGAGGAACCTCGTCGGCATCTACGCCGCCCTATCGGGCAAGACCTCTGCACAAGTGCTGGCCGAACATGGCGGGCAGGGATTCGGCGCTTTCAAACCTGCGCTCGGCGAGTTGCTGGTCGAGACGCTTGCCCCGATCAACGCTCGCTTCGTGGAGCTTAAGGGCGACGAGGAAGCGCTGGATGCGATTCTCGCTCGCGGGGCGGCGCAAGCGCGCGAGCGCGGGATTCCGACGCTCGACGCGGTCTACAAGGCTCTGGGGCTGGTGCGCGGCTAACCTCTTCTCATCGCTGTTCAAATTCGGTTCAGCCCCGTTGTGTATTGTGGCAGCGTTCAGTGACAGGTCGCACGTCATGATCACGGACCGGATGTTGCCGTACGCGCAATCCGATTTCGTCCGGGATCGCCCATTTCTTACCAGATCGACTTGGCCCGATGTCGCTGATGGACATTGTCGCGCCGTGCCCCCTGTTGGGAGGATGGCGCTGGTGATATTATGAAGATTATGCCATGAAGGACTCGAACATGACCTCGCAATCCACCTCGTTCGCGCAGATCAAGCGCCTCGCCGTTGCTGGCGGGCTCGCGCTCGGACTTGCTGCCTGTGCGCCGTCCTTCAGCGCGGACGTCTCACGCTTTCAGACACAATTGCCCGCACCCCAGGGTCAGACCTTCGCGGTCGTCGCCGACGATCCGGAACTGGCTGGCGGGCTGGAATTCGCGCTTTACGCCGATGAAGTCGCCGGCGAGATGGCTGAGCTGGGCTATGCCCGCGCCGCTTCTCCCGAAACGGCCGACCTGTTGGTCCGCTTCGATTACGGCGTCGACAATGGCCGCGAACGCGTCCGCTCGACCGGCTTTGCGCGCGATCCGTTCTTCCACCCGTGGGGTCGGTTCGGCGGGTTCGGCTATCGCCGCGCCTATGCCTTCGGCTTCTACGATCCGTGGCTCGGCGGTCCCGATGTACGCAGCTACACGGTCTACACCTCCGAGATCGACCTGAAGATCGACAACACCGCGACCGGTGAGCGCCTGTTCGAAGGGCAGGCTCAGGCCGTTTCCCGCTCGAACCGCCTGCAAGGGTTGGTGCCGAACCTGGTCGATGCCATGTTCACCGACTTCCCGGGCAGCAACGGTGAAACCGTTCGCATCACGATCCGCGAGGACGAAACGACGATCAGGGATCTCGACTAAGGGAGAGCATCCACCAATCACCCGCTGGACGGGAAGAGGGCGGCGCAAGGGATCAGCGCCGCCCTCTCTGATTCTGGAAAGCTGATAGCGGCTTAAAGCCTAGAGCCGGGAATGCCCGCCGGTCGAACCGAAGCCGCCCTCGCCCCGCGCCGTGGTATCCAGTTCATCAACCTGGACCCAAGCCGCTTGCACCACGGGAGCTAGCACGAGTTGCGCGATGCGATCGCCGCGAGCGATAGCAAAATCCTCATCGCCGTGATTGATGAGCAGCACTTTCAATTCACCGCGATAATCGGAATCGATCGTTCCCGGAGTATTCGGGACGGTGATGCCGTGTTTGAAGGCAAGGCCCGAGCGCGGACGCACCTGGATTTCATAGCCTTGGGGTATTGCCACAGACAGACCTGTCGCGACGGGATGGCGCGCGCCCGGGGCGATCGTCACGTCTTCTGCGCTGACAACGTCCATGCCGGCCGCGCCGTGCGTGGCGTAGGCAGGCAAAGGCAGGCCTTCCCCATGTGCGAGCCTTTTGACTTCGACGTTCACCGACGCGCTGCCGCCTGCTCCCTGACTGTCAGAACTCACTCGGCTGCCTCGGCCTGAAGCGTGTTCGCCAGCCGCTCGACCAGCGCCATGGCGACGTCGCCTTTGGGCATTTTCTCGAGGCTCTCGACCCCGTCACCGGTGACGATGTGGACCGAATTGGCATCTCCCCCCATCACATCGCCCGACACGTCGTTGGCGACGATCCAGTCGCAGGCCTTGCGCTTGCGCTTTTTCTTGGCGTTGTCGATCACGTTCTCGGTCTCTGCGGCAAAGCCGATGACGAGTTCGGGCCGGTTGCTGCCGGCGGCGACATTGGTGAGGATGTCGGGGTTTTCGGTGAGCATAAGCGCTGGCGGAGCCGAGCCGCGCTTTTTGATCTTCTCGTCACGATATTCCTTGGGCCGCCAGTCTGCGACCGCCGCGACCATTACCGCTGCGTCGACCGGCATGGCGCGTTTCACTGCGCTCGACATTTCCTCGGCGCTTTCGACATCGATGCGCTTGCATCCCGCCGGGGTCTTGAGCGCGACCGGCCCTGCGACCAGCGTAACCTCTGCCCCCAATGCGGCGGCGGCGGCGGCGATGGCAAAACCCTGTTTCCCGCTGGAGCGGTTGGCGATGTAGCGAACGGGATCGATCGATTCCCACGTGGGCCCAGCCGTCACCAGCACCTTGCGACCTTCGAGCGGCCTGTAGGAAGAATCGACGCTGGCCGCGACGACCTCCTCCTCGTCTGCCTCGATCGCTTCTGCCTTTGAAGGAGCTGCCTGTTTGGCAGCGGCTTTGGCGGATTGTTTCGCGGGCGCTTCGTCATCCTCGGGCAATGCTTCGGGAGCAAGGCGCCTGTCGTCCACCTCGTGATTGAGCGCATCGGGATCGATCGGCGGTGCTGCCTTGCCCTTGCCCTTCGTGGCAAGCGGCGAGCCTTCGAAATCGGGATTGAACTCGATGTCTTCCTCTTCGAACTGCTCCGCATCGAAGTCTTCGGGCATTTCCTCTTCGCCGAGTGCATCGAGTTCCGCTTCGATCTCTTCGGCGCTGCGTTTGTCGGTCGACCGCGGAATAATGCGGGAAAGCAATCCGCCCAGACCGCCGCCGCTCGAAGAGCTTTCGTCTTCGGGTTCGATCGCCTCGATTTCGGCAGGATCGTTGGCCGCGACCGGCGCAGGGGCTTCGTCCTCGACCTCGATGTCGAAATGCGCAGCGATTTCGCGCCAGATGGCGTGTGGTTCGGGCAGACGACCGTAGCCGAATTCGCCGCAAGCCATAGAGCCCTCGTCGGGGTGCATGACGGTAACGCCTGCATCTTTCAGCCATTCGACATTGCGCTGCGTCGATTCGTGCTCCCACATCTTCACGTTCATCGCAGGCACGGCCATCACCGGCTTGTTCGTCGCGAGGATCAGTGTGGTCGCAAGATCGTCGGCAATCCCCGCGGCCATCTTCGCCATCAGGTCGGCCGTAGCGGGGCACACGACGATGAGGTCGGCCTCACGCGATAATTCGATATGCCCCATCTCGACCTCGTTCTTGAGATCGAAGAGGCTGGTATAGACCTGGTTTTCGCTGAGCGCGGCGAGCGACATGGGGGTGACGAATTGCTGCCCGCCCTTGGTCACGACGCAAGTGACATCACCGCCGCCCTTGCGGATGAGGCGCACGAGCTCGCAGGACTTGTAGGCCGCGATCCCGCCGCCCACGACCAAAAGGATCTTCGGTCCTTTCGAACTCATTCCCGCTTCACTCCTTGCTGCGCGCGTGGGTTCAGGCGCTTAGGCCCTTCCTAGCGGTCCGCCCGTTGCGCGCCAAGCCCGGGTTTGCCTTGCGACAGGATGGTTAAGATTGTCCTTAGCCGGTCGGCTCTGCATAAGGCGAAACGAGAGAAGGGAAATGAAGATGATCTTGTTTTTGCGCCTTACGCTGATTTTGCTGGGGATCGCCCTTGTCGGAGTCGGCTTCGGCTTCCTCACCAACCCGGTGACGATGGGACCGGATTTCGGTCTCGAAGCGGTCGGCAACCAGGGCCTGTCGAGCCTGCGCGCCGACTTCACCGCCTATTTCTGGGTCGCGGGCGGCGCGCTCCTGTTCGGCGCGTGGCGGCGCAGGGGTGATGTCTTGCTGATTGCCGTCGCGCTGCTCGGCATCACTTTCATCGTGCGCGCGATCAGCCTGTTCGTCGATGGACCCTATGACGGTTGGTACGGCCCGATGGCGGTCGAAGCGCTGACTGTCATTGTTGCATTGGTCGCGAGCCGGGTGCTGCCCCGCTCTACACTGAGGTCCTCGACCTTCTAGATCAGGCCTGCGAGCCCGGCCCCGTAGACCGCACCGGCACCCAGCAGTCCGGCGACGAAATAGCCTAGCCAGCCTCCGCCGGAGCCTTCGCGCCGGTCGGTCATCAGCTTGATTTCAGGAAGCGGCGCAGGTTCGGGTGCACCGCCCTTGGGCGGGAACTTCTCTTCCAGCCGCCGGATCAGGCCGGGCAGGCGGAACAGTGTCTCGGTGTCTTCCTTGATACGGTCGGCAACGGCGGCCTCGGGCCCCAGCTCGTCACGAATCCAGCTGCGCACATAGGGCGCTGCGGTGTCCCACATGTTGATGTCGGGATTAAGCTGGGTCGCGATACCCTCGACCATCACCATCGTCTTTTGCAGCAGCAGCAGGTGTGGCTGGGTCTGCATGTCGAAATCGCGCGTAATCGCGAACAGCCCGTCGAGCATCTGCCCGACGCTGAGTTCCTTCACAGGCTTGCCGCGCATCGGCTCGCCAACCGCGCGCAGGGCAGTCGCGAATTCGCCGACAGAATGATAGCTGGGCACATATTGCGCCTCGAAATGGATCTCGGCGACGCGCTGGTAGTTGCCCGTCGTCAGGCCGTAGAGGATTTCCGCGAGCCACTGTCGCGCACGCCGGTCGATGCGCCCCATGATGCCGAAATCGATGGCAACGATGGTCCCGTCGCTTTCGACGAACAGGTTTCCCTGATGCATGTCGGCGTGGAAGAAGCCCGCGCTAATCGCCTGCGTCAGGAAGCTGATGACCAGGCATTCGGCGAGTTTTTCCAGATCGTGACCGGCAGCGATCAGCTGTTCCCGGTTGGCGATCTTAATCCCATCGACCCACTCGATGGTAAGCACGCGCCCATTTGTGCGGTCCCAGTCGATGGCCGGGATGCGATAGCCGCCCACGCCTGACATTTCCTCGGCCAATTCGCTGGCTGAGGCAGCCTCGCGCCGCAGGTCGAGTTCGGAATTGCTCCACCGCTTGAAGTTGGCGATGGTCAGGCGCGGGCGCAGTCGGCTGGCCTCACCGCCCATAGCCTCGACATGCGCAGCGGCCCATTCATAGGTCTGGATGTCGCGTGCGAATTTCTCGCGTATGCCGGGGCGCAGGACTTTTACCGCGACTTGCCGCCCGTCTATGGTCGTCGCGCGGTGAACCTGAGCGATCGAAGCGGCACCGACAGGAACGGGGTCGATTTCGGCGAACAGCGATTCGAGCGGCTGGTCGAAGCTTGCCTCGATCGCCTTGCGGATCGTGTTGAAGTCCACCGGTGGCAAGTCGTCCTGCAAGCTCAGCAGATTGTAAGCGGCCTCATCGCCGACGAGGTCCGGTCGAGTGGCTAGGGACTGGCCAAGCTTGATCGCCGCAGGCCCGATCGCACGGAAGGCTCCGGCGTAATCGCGCTCGCCCCTCTTCGAAGTAAGGGTCGCGATCCGGGCGAGCCTGGCCAGCCGCCTGACCTGCGCAGGCGCATTGGGGTCGTCCTCTATCCCGACAAGCGCACGCCGACGGGCAAGGGTGATGCCCCATCGCGCGAGTCGGAAAAGATGCGTTGCTGGCCTTGGCATGAGCCCTAGATTTTCCAGCCCGAGTGGATGGCCACTGCGCCGCCAAGAATGCTTTCGACCTTCGTGTTCACGAAGCCAGTCTTGGCGATCATGCTCTCGAATTCGGCCATCTTGGGAAACTTGCGGATCGATTCGACCAGGTAGCGATAGCTGTCGGCATCGCCGGCAATCATCTGTCCCATGCGTGGGAGAAGCTGGTCGGAATAGACATCGTATATTTCGCGGAAACCCGACCACTGGGTGGTCGAGAATTCCATGCAGTAGAACCGTCCACCCGGACGCAGGACTCGATGCGCTTCCGCGAGCGCCTTGTCCTTGAAGGTCACGTTGCGGATGCCGAACACGATCGTATAGGCATCGAAGGAATTGCTCGCGAAATCGACCTCTTCGGCGTTTTGCCGGGTAAAGACGAGGCTGCCTGCCTCTTCGCTCTCGTCGCGCTCCATGGCGCGCTGTGCGCCAACGTCGAGCATTTCCTGGTTGATATCGGCAACCGTGATATTGGCACCGCGATCGGCCATCCGGAACGCGATGTCGCCCGTGCCACCCGCCATGTCGAGAATGTTCTCGCCCGGCTGCGGCTTGACCCGACGCACGAACCTGTCCTTCCACCCGCGATGCATGCCGAGGCTCATCGCGTCGTTCATCACGTCGTATTTCTGCGCCACGCTGGTGAAGACCTCGCCTACGCGGCGGGTCTTTTCCTCGGGACTGACGTTCTCGTAGCCGAAGGAGACGGTGTCGTCGTTTGGTTCGCTCATGCGAGTTGCCCTAGATTGAATTGTGCGACGCGGAAAGGGTGTTAGAGCGCGTTGCGATGCCTGAATTGCCTGAAGTCGAAACAACGGTCCGGGGACTAGCGAAGTTTCTCGACGGCGAACGCATAGATCGCGTGGTCCTGAACCGCGCTGATCTGCGCCGCCCCTTCCCGCCTGAACTGGTGCAGGTGATGACCGGAGCTCGTGTTTCCGGGCTTTCGCGGCGCGCCAAATACGGTCTGATCCACCTTGATCGCGATGCGACGGTCATCTTCCATCTCGGGATGAGCGGACGCTGGCGGATCGACCCCGACCTACCGGACCGGCACGACCATCTGCTGATCGAAGCGGGCGGTCACCGTTTCGCCTTGTGCGACCCGCGCCGCTTCGGCTCGGTCGACATGGTCACGACAGATGAGCTGGAGCGATGGCCGCAATTCGCCGCACTGGGCCCGGAACCCCTTGGACCCGACCTCACACCCGAACACCTCAAGGCAGCGCTTAAAGGTAAGACGCAGAGCATCAAGCTGTGCCTCCTGGACCAGCGGATCGTCGCCGGACTTGGCAATATCTATGTGTGCGAGGCTCTATGGCGGTCCGGCATCCGTCCGACCAAACAGGCGGGAAAGGTGACCAAGCCGCAACTGAAACGGCTTGTCCCGGCCATCAAGAACGTACTGGAGGCGTCGATCAGGGACGGCGGGTCGACGCTGCGCGATTACGCTGCTCCCGATGGAGAATTGGGATACTTCGCGACACGCTTCGATGTCTATGGCCGCACGGGCGAAGCCTGTAGGCGCTCCGATGGCGGCGTAATAAAGCGGATCGTCCAAGGCGGGCGCAGCACCTGGTATTGTCCACGCTGTCAGAAGTGACGACGCCAGGGCCAAGCAAATCCTTGACCCGGCGGGCCCTGCCGCTTATGTGGCGCGCTTTCGGGCGGTGAATCGCCCACGACCATCAGATTCTAACAAACCCAAGAAATTTCGACCGCGGCATCGCGGCGATCCACAGACGCGAGATAGACACAGATATGGCCAATTCGCCGCAAGCCCGCAAACGCATCCGTCGCAACAACGCCCGTGCCGAAGTGAACGGCGCGCGCATGAGCCGCATCCGCAGCCACGTCAAAAAGGTCGAGACCGCTGTCGAAGCCGGTGACAAGGAAGCCGCCAAGGCTGCTCTCGAGGCTGCCAAGCCCGAACTCGACCGCGGCGTGGCCCGTGGCGTGATGCACAAGAACACCGTGGCGCGGAAAAAGTCGCGCTTGTCGAAGCGAGTCGCAGCGCTCTGATTCGCTGTTCGCTGACCGACCGGTGAGCGTTTCCTAAGTAGTTTCGCTAAGCGATTGTGGATAAGGGCCGTGCCGATTGGCGCGGCCCTTTTCATTTGCGACCGATGCAACAATTGGCAGCCTGCGGAATGTCAGGAATCCCTACGATTCGCGCGCGAAAATCATTAAAAATGTATTAATTCAACGACTTGAACGCAAGTCTGCGGGCTAGCGGCAAGTCAACAACATTATTTCGGTTTTATTGCATTTCCCGCCTTGCACTCGATCTCATTCGAGCCTTTAAAAGAGACACCTTCGGGACGGGACAGCTTGAAGGTCACACATTTCAGCAGCCAGGGGGCACCTCGCGGAACGCTTTTCGTGGGTGGGTGAACTGACCTCTGCCGCATTGTTCAGTCGCCCTTCGGAACATCGATTCCGAAGCCAGGAGAGTAGTGGGGTTTCAATGTTGCACAAAGACAATAAGGCGCGGACAACGCGCCGTCAGGATGATGACTTAATGGAAGATGCAGAAGCAGTGAACCTGGCGGCGGACTGGGCCGATATCAGCCAGGGGCTCAGAAAAGATCTCGGCCATCAATTGCACAGCCAGTGGATCAAGCCGATCCAGGTTGGCAGCATCAACAAGGAATCGGGCACTCTCGACCTGTTCCTCCCCACTGAATTTTCGGCCAACTGGGTCAAGGATCGCTTCCACGACCGGCTGCAGCTCGCATGGAAGATCATGCGCAGCGACGTGCGCCGCGTGAACATCCAGGTGCACCCGGGCCGCCGCCAGCTGCCCGAGCTTCGCATCGACGACGGTCGCCGTCCGGCCAATGACGGTGCGAGCGCGATTGCGGTTGCTGCCGGCACGATCGGCGACGCCGGTTTCACGTCGAGCGTCGGCCTCGACCCGTCGCTGACCTTTGCCGCCTTTGTCACTGGCGAAGCCAACGTGCTGGCCTGCAACGCCGCACAGCGCATGGCCGCGACCGAACAGCCGCAATTCTCGCCCCTTTATCTCAAGGCTGCGACCGGACAGGGCAAGACGCACCTTCTGCACGCCATCGGCCACGCTTTCCTGCAGGCGCATCCGCGCGCCCGCATCTTCTACTGCTCGGCCGAGCGCTTCATGGTCGAATTCGTCCAGGCGCTCAAAGCCAACCAGATGATCGAGTTCAAGGCGCGCCTGCGCAGCTTCGACCTGCTGCTGGTGGACGACATCCAGTTCATCATCGGCAAGGCGTCTGCGCAGGAAGAGCTGCTCTACACGATCGACGCGCTGCTGGCCGAAGGCAAGCGACTGGTCTTTGCCGCCGACCGCGCGCCTCAGGCGCTCGACGGTGTCGAACCGCGCCTGCTCTCGCGCCTGTCGATGGGTCTGGTTGCCGATATCCAGGCCGCCGACATCGAACTGCGCAAGAAGATCCTCGAATCGAAGCTGTCGCGCTTTGCACCGCTTTCGGTTCCAGAGGACGTCATCGACTTCCTCGCCCGCACCATCACGCGCAATATCCGCGAGCTGGTCGGCGGCCTCAACAAGCTGATCGCCTATGCCCAGCTGACAGGTCAGGAA
The DNA here is from genome assembly GCA_947494705.1 of uncultured Erythrobacter sp. Taxonomy (GTDB): domain Bacteria; phylum Pseudomonadota; class Alphaproteobacteria; order Sphingomonadales; family Sphingomonadaceae; genus Erythrobacter. The sequence goes on along the minus strand of CANLVN010000002.1, from coordinate 859,497 downwards.
GTGTCGCTGCAACTCGCAGAGGAGCAGCTCACCGATATCCTTTCGGCCAACCGTCGCCGGATCACGATCGACGAGATCCAGCGCACAGTCTGCCAGTTCTACCGTATCGATCGGTCGGAAATGTCCTCCAAGCGGCGTGCGCGCGCAGTGGTTCGCCCGCGTCAGGTGGCGATGTACCTGTCAAAGGTCCTGACCCCGCGCTCCTACCCGGAAATCGGACGCAAGTTCGGCGGGCGCGACCATTCGACGGTTATCCACGCGGTTCGCCTGATCGAGGACCTGCGCCAGCGCGATGCCGATATGGACGGCGATGTGCGCAGCCTGCTGCGTCAGCTCGAGAGCTGATCTCCACTCTCCTTACGCACCGTTTCAACAGCTTGATCGACAGCCTTGCCCACAAGGCTGTCGACAGGCTGTGCACATGCTGCCAACAGCTTCTCCATGGGTGAACCACAGACTTCCGCACAACAGTTCGACCTGCCCGCAAGCGCCGCGCAAGCGCTCGTCAGGGGCGTTCGCTGCACCTGCCCGCGTTGCGGCGAGGCCCGGCTGTTCCGCGCATGGCTCAAGCCCGTCGACACCTGCGCTTCTTGCAAGCAGGACTGGTCGGTCCAGCAGGCCGACGATTTCCCCGCCTATATCGGCATCTTCGTGGTCGGCCACCTGCTCGCCCCGGTCGTTATCGCGATGATCGGCACGTTCGGCCTGTCCGCGTGGCTGACGCTGGCAATCATCCTGCCGGTCGCGGTCGCAATGCTCATCGCCATGCTCCAGCCGGTCAAAGGCGGCGTGATCGCGTTCCTGTGGTGGTGGGGCATCGGCGCCTTCGTTCAGGAGCGTCGTGCCGTCGAAAGTCCCGACGAACCGTGAGCCTTTCGCCCGCCCGCCTCGATCGCTTTGCGCGCCACATCGTGCTGCCAGAGATCGGAGGCGCCGGTCAGGTTGCGCTCGCGGGCAAGCATGTCGCCGTCATAGGCCTTGGCGGTATCGGCTCACCCGCGCTGCAATATCTCGCAGCTGCCGGAATCGGTCGCCTGACGCTGGTCGATGACGATGTGGTCGATGTCTCCAACCTCCAGCGCCAGACCATCTTCACCACCCGCGATGTCGGGCACGGCAAGGCAACCAGCGCCCGTCGCTGGCTCGCCAATTTCGATGAAGCGCTGCAGATCGAGATCAGCGACACCCGCATCACTCCGGAAACCGCGGGCGACCGAATCGCGGGCGCAGACCTGGTTCTCGACGGGACCGACAATTTCGCCACACGTCTTGCGGTCTCCGATGCCTGCGTGGCGGAACGCACGCCGCTTCTCTCCGCTGCGGTCGGTCGGTTCCAGGGCCAGGTGGGCGCCTTCGCCGGGCATCTTGCAGGTCAGCCATGCTACCGCTGCTTTGTCGGAGATGCATTCGACGCGGAAGACTGCGACACCTGCGCTGAAGACGGGATGCTCGGTGCGATGGCAGGATGGGCCGGCAGTTTTGCCGCATTGCAGGCGGTGCGCGTGTTGCTCACCGGTGCCAGCCGGTTCGGCGATCCCATGTGGGGCAAGCTGCATATTCTCGACGGAATGAATCCGGGTATGCGGACACTCACGATAGCAAAGGACCCGGCCTGCAAGGGTTGCGGGACGAACGATGGCTGACGACAAATCTTCCAACGATCTCGCCGAAGAACGCACCGACCTCGCGCAGGATCGCACAGACTGGGCCGAAGACCGCACCCTGATGGCCAACGAGCGGACATTCGCCGGTTGGATGCGCACCGGCCTTGCCTCGGTCGGCATCGGCCTTGGCTTCAACGCCCTGTTCGGAAAGCTGGAGCCGTTCTGGATTCCGCGGGCGATCGCGACGCTTTTCATAATGATCGGCATCTTCATCTTCTGGGCAGCCCAGAAAAAGGGCTGCGCAGTCCAGTCGCGTGTGGAGGCGCATTCCGCTTCGCCGATCGAGCGTCAGCAATTGCGCCTGATTGCCTCCGCCATGGGCTTTGCAAGCTTCTGCCTCGCAATCGGCATGTGGGCGATCGAGGCGCCGAATTGAGGTGATCGGGTCAGGGCCGCGGCCTACCCTGCGAGCACTTCCTCGACCCATTCCGGCACCAATTGTCCCGCCGGGCCGTGGCGCGATTCGGCAAAGAAGTGCGAGCCCTCGCTAGGCTCAAGATTCAGTTCGAGCGTCGCCGCACCCGCCAGCCGCGCTTCCTGCACGAAACCTGCTGCGGGATAGACTGCACCCGACGTCCCGATGCTGACGAACAGGTCGCATTTGCCCAGGGCCGCGTAGATGCGATCCATCTGGTAGGGCATCTCCCCGAACCATACGACATCGGGGCGCAGGGTCGGTGCCTGGCAGACCGGGCATGGAGGGCGGTTCGACATGGTCGCATCGAAGGGCGTGCGCATCTCGCAAGATGTGCACAGCGCGCTCAGCAACTCGCCATGCATGTGCAGGACTTCCGAACTGCCCGCACGTTTGTGAAGATCGTCGACATTCTGCGTGACAAGCAACAGGTCGCCCGGGAACTCGCGTTCGAGCCGTGCCAGCGCGCGGTGCGCCGGGTTGGGTTCGACCTTGGCGAGTGCCTCGCGCCGCGAATCGTAGAAGCCGAGCACGAGATCGGGATCGCGGGCAAAGCCTTCGGGCGTCGCCACGTCCTCGATCCGGTGGCGCTCCCACAATCCACCGGCATCGCGAAACGTATCGATGCCGCTCTCTGCGGAAATTCCTGCTCCTGTCAGGATGACGATGCTCTCGAACTCTGCCATGAACACCTTGAAACACAGGGCAGACAAGGGACGCAATGGCAGACTTCGCAGTAATTGGTCACATGGGCCGCATGGGACGGGCGCTCGCCAGGGCGATCGAGGCCGCAGGGCATCGCATGGCCGCAGGTGTCGACATGGGCGATTCTCCGGGCACATTGGTGAGCGGGTGTGACGTCATCGTCGACTTCTCAGCACCCGACGCACTGGAGGAGAACCTCGATGCGGCGACGTCCGCCGGCATTCCGATCCTGATCGGCACGACCGGGCTCGAAGCGTCGCATTTCGCGATGATCGAGGAGGCGGCCAAGACCGTTCCCGTGCTTCAGACTGGCAACACATCGCTCGGCGTAACCTTGCTCGCCGCTCTCGTGCGTGAGGCGGCGACGCGGCTTGGGTCTGACTGGGATATCGAGGTGCTGGAAATGCACCACCGGATGAAAGTCGATGCGCCGTCGGGCACTGCCAAGCTGCTTGGCGAAGCGGCGGCGGCCGGACGCGGGATTGACCTGGACGCGAACCGCGAAAGCGGACGCGACGGACATACGGGCGCGCGGTCCGAAGGCGCGATCGGCTTCGCGGCCCTGCGCGGCGGAACCGTAGCCGGCGAACATTCGGTGATCCTTGCGGGCGAAGAAGAGCGCATCACCCTGTCGCACTCGGCCGAAAACCGCATGATCTTCGCCCGCGGAGCGGTGCGCGGCGCGGAGTGGCTGATCGGCAAGGATGCAGGCCGGTATTCGATGAACGACGTGCTGGGCCTGTGATCCCCATCCATGACCAAGGATCAGATTTTCGAGTTCTTCCGGCGTTTGGCCGAGGACAACCCCGAGCCTGAGACCGAACTCGAATACGGCAATGCCTATCAGCTCGTCGTGGCCGTGGCTCTGTCGGCGCAAGCGACCGACGTGGGCGTGAACAAGGCGACGCGGTCGCTGTTCGCAAAAGTGGAGACGCCGCAACAAATGCTCGATCTGGGGCATGACGGGCTGGTCGAGCACATCAAGACCATCGGCCTGTTCAACTCCAAGGCGAAGAACGTCATCGCTCTCTCGCAGCTGCTGGTCGATGAGTATGGCGGCGAGGTTCCGGACACGCGCGAGGACCTCGTGCGGCTGCCCGGTGTGGGTCGCAAGACTGCGAATGTCGTGCTCAATTGCTGGTTCCGGCAAGAGACCTTTGCGGTCGACACCCACATCCTGCGCGTTGGCAACCGCACGGGGCTGGCGAAGGGCAAGACGCCCGAACAGGTCGAGGCGAAACTGGAAAAACGCGTTCCCCAGCCCTTCCGCCTGCATGCGCATCACTGGCTGATCCTGCATGGGCGCTATATCTGCAAGGCGCGGACGCCGGAGTGCTGGCGGTGTCCGGTGGTGGATTTGTGCAGCTTCAGGAAGAAGGTGCTGGAGAAGCCGAAGGGGCGGTGAGCCGGGCGGGATCAGGGCACTATTTGCGCTATACTGCGTTGAATTGGCGTAAGAGGAGACGTCACATGACCCGCATCGCCCCCGTAGCCATTGTCGCCCTGAGCGCTCTGACCGCCAGCGCCTGCGCCCCGATGGATGGAGAAACCCGCGCCGATCCTGCCCTTGCCGGTCCGGCGGTCACGGTCGTGGGAGAGGCCGAAAACTGCCTGCGTACCAACCAGATCCGCGAGACCCATGTGCGCAGCGACCAGGTGATCGATTTCGAGATGCAAGGCGGCAAGACTTATCGCAGTGTATTGCCGAACCGGTGCGGCGGCCTCGGCTTCGAGGAAGCCTTTTCCTACCGCACCTCTCTCAACCAATTGTGCAAGCAGGAGATCATCTACGTCCTCGAACAGACCGGAGGCACTGTGCGACAGGGCGCGGGATGCGGCCTGGGCGAGTTCGTCCCGGTTGAGTATCTCGAGGACGACGTCGCCGACTAGAGCGTCCTGGCTTCCCTCAAATAACCGAACTCACCTACTCCGTCCCACCCACGGCCATCCGGGTATCGTAATTCAATGCCCTCGAGTTCGTCGGGCTCCGCGAGGTTGATGTTGAGGCCCATGACGCTGTTGCCGTGCTTGGCGATGGCCTCCTCGGTCAGGACGAAGTGGGTCGTTGTCGAGCAGCATGGGCAGGAGTGAACCTCTGCTCCTGGCACTGCCTTGTCCGTACGTCGATAGGAGATCGTGGTGCCGGAGACCTCGACTTCGCCCGGATGCAGATAGGCCCAGCGTGCGCCGCTCTTCCTGCAAAGCGTGCAATTGCACTCGTGGGCAAAGTCGGGCTTGGCGTTGGCAGTTATGCGAACGCCACCGCACAAACAGTCCAGGGTCATCTGTGCTCCCTACACGTCGTCCGCCGAGATCATCTCTGCTCGGTCGAGCTCGCCCGTCATCGCTGCCACCGTCGTCGCCACCGCCGCGTCTCCGCTGACATTGGTGGTGGTGCGCATCATATCCATGATGCGGTCGATGCCTGCGACCAGCGCGATGGTTTCCAGAGGCACGCCGACCGCGCCGAAGACCAGAACCATCATGATGAGTCCCGCGCCCGGAATGCCGGCTGCGCCAATTGCACCCAGCGTGCCGAGGATCGAGATCAGGAAGTAGTCGCTCCACGTCAGGTCGATACCGAAGACCTGCGCGCCGAACAGGGTCGCAAGCCCCAGATACATTGCCGTGCCGTTCATGTTGATGGTCGCGCCAAGGCTGATGACGAAGGCCGCCACCGAATTCGACACGCCAAGGTTCCGCTCCGCACAGCGCAAGGTGACGGGCAAGGTCGCGTTGGAGCTGGCGGTCGAATAGCTCACCGCCATCGCGTCGACGATGCCGCGGAAGAAATCGATCACGGGCAGCTTGGCAAGGAACTTGATCATCCCGCCATAGATCAGGCCGATGATCAGGAAGCATCCGATATAGTTGAGCAGGACCACGACCCCCAGAGCCTGCAACGCCTCCAGCCCGAGTGTGCCGGCGACCCAGGCCATCAGTGCAAAGACGCCGAACGGGGTCAATTCCATCACGATCATCGTCACCTTCTGCATGACGACGCTGCCGCTATCGAAGATCTTGAGGACCGGTTCGCCCTCTTCCTTCGCCATCAGGATACCGATCCCGATCAACAGCGAGAAGATAATGAGCGGCAGGACGTTGACGTCTGCCATCACCTGAATCGGGCTGGACGGCACCATTTCGAGCACCATCTGCTCGATCGTGACGCCCGTATCCTGACGTGCCTGCGCGCGTTCAAGCGCCGCGGCGTCGATGTCCATGCCACTGGTATCGAGACCCGACCCCGGCTGAACGAAGGTGCCGATGGCAAGGCCGAGCCACACCGCCAGCTGACCAGTCACCACGAATAGCAAGAGCGCGCGCCAGCCAACACTGCCGAGCTTCTTCAGGTCGCCGATGCTTGCGACGCCTGCGACCAGGCTGAAGAAGATGAGCGGGACGACGAGCATCTTGATGAAGGCGATGAAGATGTCGCCGATGATCTTGATGCTTTCGGCGCCCGGTCCCCACAGGTAGCCGACGATGATGCCCAGGATGAGCGCGGCTATGACGCGCTGCCACAGGGGAATTGCAAACCAGGCTTTCATGTGTGTCGATCCCTCAATCGAGCGCCAGCGCTCCCCGCGCCGCACGCTTATATATGCGAGTAAGCACATCGAGGTCGGGTATGGCCACTGCCTCGTCGCGTTTATGCATGGTTGCGTTGCATAGGCCGAACTCGATTACCGGGCAAACGCTACGCAGGAACCGTGCATCCGACGTGCCGCCGGTGGTCGATTGCTCGGGTTTCAGCCCGGTTTCTGCTTCGATCGCGTCGGCCAGCATGTTCGAGAATGCTCCCGGTTCGGTGAGAAACGGCTCGCCGCTGACGATGGGGAGCGCGCGACCGCCATGCTCTTCGGCGATCGCGGCAATCCGCTCGGACAGGCTGGCTCCGGAATGCAGGTCGTTGAAGCGGATCGAAATGCGCGCTTTCGCCTCCGCCGGGATGACGTTGTGCGCTCGGTTGCCGACTTCGATATCGGTAATCTCGAGATTGCTGGGCTGGAACCAGTCGGTGCCGGTGTCGAGCGTCAATGCATCCAGTTCGGCCAGCATCGCGACCAGCTTGGGGATCGGGTTATCGGCGAGATGCGGATAGGCGACGTGGCCTTGCGTACCTTCGACCGTGAGCCAGATATTGACCGAACCGCGCCGTCCGATTTTCATCATGTCGCCCAGCCGGTCGACACTGGTCGGCTCCCCGACAAGGCACAGGTCGGGCGCGATGCCTTCGGATTGCATGTAGTCGATCAGCGCGCGAGTACCATGGAGCGCGGGGCCTTCCTCATCGCCCGTGATGATGAAGCTGATCGTGCCGGCGTCGCGGGGCACATCGGCGACTGCGGCGACCATGCACGCGATGGCGCTCTTCATGTCTACCGCGCCCCGCCCGTAAAGCAGTTCGCCCCGCTGGGTCGGCTCGAACGGGTCCGAGGCCCACCCCTCGCCCGGGGGGACCACATCAAGATGCCCTGCAAAGGCCAGGTGGCGCGATACCTCGGGTCCCCTACGGATCGCGAAGAGGTTCTCTACCGGAGCTTCGTCGCTGCCCTCTTCACCCTCGCCGCGCCGGAAACGGTGGATGTCGAAACCCAGCGGCTCCAGCATAGCTTCGAGTGCATCGAACACCGATCCCGTCGCGGGGGTGACGCTTGGTTCGGCGATCAGCCGGCGTGCGTAGTCGAGCGACTGGCTCATCAGCGTTCCTGTTCTGGAAGGGGGTCGGGTGCGAATGCGCTTTCGAGCAGTTCGGCGATACGCAAACCGGCCTGTTGTACGCGGCGTTTCGCTATCGGGACGCCGCGCACGATGTCCTCCTGCGTCAATGCGGCTTCGCCCGGCAGGTCGGCGGAGCAGACATCCTCGCGATCAAAGGCCGTGGGGTAGATGAAGTCGCGGCTGATCGCCCAGCTTTCGCGACCCCACTCGGCAGGTGTTCTCCCTGCAAGAGCAGCGCGTTCGATCTGACCTGTGACGCAAGCGCCGCCGGGACAGTTCTCGCGCGCATTGTATGCCTCGCAGATCGGGGCCGTGCGGTAATGCCACGCTGCCGTATAGCCCCAGCGCCAATAGTCGCGGCGCACGCAATCGGGCCAGACACTGGCATCTTCGAGGCTGGACAGGGGGCAATCGTGTGTACCGAGCAACGCTTCGGCGCGCAGCAGGCGTCTGATTTTGGCCTGCACCTCGGGCGACACGTTGGCCTGTGCGACTTCGGCGGTCTTGCGATGCGCATAAAGGCCCCAGGCCTGCGCCGGAGCGGGCAGGACAGCCGAAACGAGCATTGCCAGCACGCCCAGCACCGGAAGCACCAAGGTGGAGAGGATCGGCCTCACTGAACGCTCTCGTACTGTTCGATCACCCACTCCTCCTCTTCGGAAGCCGCGATCCACTTCGCCATCCAGTCGTGCTCCCAGATCGCCTGCATGTAGCTCTGGGCGAAACCCGGCACGCCAATGCCGTAGGTGATGAAGCGCGACACGATGGGTGCGTAGAAGATGTCGGCTGCCCCGAATGTCCCGAACAGGAATGGCCCCGCGCTGCCATGGCGGGCGCGGGCTTCAGCCCACAGGCCGAGAATGCGCACAATCTCGCTCTTGGTCTGGTCGGAGAGGTCGCGGATCTCGATGCGGCGACGCACGTTCATCGGCATCTCTGCACGCAGCGAGGCGTAGGAGGAGTGCATTTCGGCAACCATCGCGCGGGCCATCCCGCGAGCGGCCTCGTCCTTGGGCCAGAAGCGCTCGCGCCCGACCTTGTCGCCGAGGTACTCCATGATCGCGAGGCTGTCCCAGATGACGGTGTCTCCGTCCCACAGGATCGGAACCTTGCCGCTCGAGGGCTGGAACTGGTCGTCCTGCTTGCGCTGTTCCCATTCCTCACCGAGCATCGGCACAGTTATCTCCTCGAAGTGGAGACCCGACTGCTTGGCGGCGAGCCATCCGCGCAGGGACCAGCTCGAGTAGTTCTTGTTGCCGATGATCAGCTTCATGCGATTTCCGTTCCACCTGACGTCTGGCGAGCGCTCTATCCGTTCATCCTTGCGGTGTCGACGCTGAATGGTGGAACAGGTGGAACGCTGTCCAGGGGGACAAATGCTTTCGCACATCAGGGCGAGAAATGCGCGGTCGAATTGCTTGAGGGCGGTGTCACGGTCCATGGTAGCCGTCGCATGGCAAAACCGGCACGTGTAGGAAATTGTGGAGTTGTCGGCGGGCTTGCGGCATGAATACGTGCATGACCCTGCCACCCTTCCATCTCGCCTTTCCCGTCCACGACCTTGAAGCCGCGCGCGCCTTTTACGGCGATCTGCTCGGCTGCACCGAAGGTCGTAGCGCCGAGGACTGGATCGACTTCGATTTCCACGGCCACCAGATCGTCGCGCATAGAAGCGGTGAAGCCGGCGACCGCGTCGCCACTCCCGTCGACGGGCACGATGTCCCCGTCCCGCATTTCGGGCTGGTGCTGGACATGCAGGCTTGGAAGGCACTTGCCCAGAAGCTCGAAGCGGCAGGGACGGATTTCGTGATCGAGCCGACTGTGCGCTTCAAGGGAAAGCCGGGCGAACAGGCGACGATGTTCCTGCGCGACCCATCGGGCAATGCGCTCGAGTTCAAGGCATTTGCCGACATGGGGCAACTGTTCGCGAAACAGGCGTAAGACACTTAGCCCAAAAGCACGCCAGCACTATCCCGACCTCAGCGCTCGAGCCATCCCTCGCCCAGCGCATCGGAGACGACGGCCGCCCTGAGCGCCTCGATCCCCATGCCTTTTTCGGCACTGGTGAGGTGAAGCTCGGGATAGGCGGCGACGTGCTTCTTCGCTTCTTCGGCCACCTGGTTCGCGACCCGCTCCAGTTCGCTGGCCTTGATCTTGTCGGTCTTGGTCAGGACGATGCGATAGCCGACGGCTGCTTCGTCGAGCATCTTCATCATCTCGCGGTCGACATCTTTCAGCCCGTGGCGGCTATCGACCAGTACGAGGTTGCGCGCGAGCACGGGGCGACCGCGCAGATAGGATTTGACCAGGTTCTTCCAGCGTTCGACCACCTTCACGGGCGCCTTGGCAAAGCCATAGCCCGGCATGTCGACGAGGCGCAGTAACGGCTGCGAGCCGGGTTCGCCCCCGACATCGAAGAAGTTCAGTTCCTGCGTGCGGCCCGGCGTGACCGAAGCGCGGGCGATCGCCTTGCGCCCGGTCAGCGCGTTGAGAAGGCTCGACTTGCCGACATTGCTGCGCCCGCAAAAGGCAACTTCCGGGCAGACCGGGTCGGGCAGGAACTTCAGCTGAGGCGCGGAGAGCAGGAAGTCGACCCGCCCGGAAAACAGGCGCGTCGCCGCTCGTTCGCGGCGTTGCTGTTCGCGCTCTTCCTCGGGTGTCACGCTTTGCTCTTTTCCGCGTCTTCGCGCGCCTTCTTCTTCGCGGCGTCGGCCTTCTCCTTTTCCGCCGCCGCCTTCAATTGCGGGTGGCGCGAATAGAGATAGCTTTGCTGAGCGAGCGTCAGGATGTTGGACGTTACCCAGTACAGCAGGAGGCCGGCGGCAAAGGGTGCCATCACGAACATGAGGATCCAAGGCATGATGTTGAAAATCTGCTGCTGCATCGGGTCCATCGTCGACGGGTTGAGCCTGAAGGTAAGCCACATCGTCACACCCAGCATCACGGCAAGCACGCCAATGCCCAGGAAGCCGGGCACTTCATAAGGAAGCAGCCCGAAAGCATTCAGGATCGTCGCCGGATCGGGCGCACTCAGGTCCTTGATGTAAAGGAACGGTTCGTGCCGCATCTCGATTGACAGGATCAGCACCTTGTAGAGCGCGAAGAAGATCGGGATCTGCAGGAGCATGGGCAGGCACCCGGCGACCGGATTGACCTTCTCCTCCTTGTACAGCTCCATGATCTTTTGCTGCTGTTTCTGTTTGTCGTCCTTGTAGCGTTCCTGGATCGCCTTCATCTTCGGCTGGATCGCCTTCATCGACGCCATCGAGGCAAAGCCTTTCTGCGCGACCGGGAACATCAGGCCACGCACCACGATGGTCAGCATGATGATCGCCACGCCGAAATTCATGACGAGCCCGTTGAACGTACGCAGCAGCCACAGAAGCGGCTTTTCGAACCATTCGAACCAGCCCCAGCTGATGACCTTGCCGAAATAGGGAATGCCGGCATCCTCATACTGGTCGAGGATGACGCTTTCCTTGGCGCCAGCGAAAAGCTGTGTCGATTGGGTAAGCGTGCCGCCCGCGGGGACGGTCGCGCTGTCGTAGATCACGTCCGCGCGGAACAGTTCGTCGCCCAAGGAGCGCCAGCCCGCCGCGTCGGTCGCGCCCGCGCCGGGGACGAGCGCGGAGGCCCAGTAATTGTCGGTGAAGCCCAGCCAGGCTGCAGGCCCGGTGGGCATTTCGCGTCCAAGCTCGGCCAGTTCTTCATAGGAATGCGGATCGAACAGCGAGCCATCGAAAACTCCGGTCGGACCGGCATGGGCGATGAACTGGTCGGGAGACGCGGTCGCGCTGGTACGCTTGATATAGGCGAAAGGCTGGACGATCGTCGCGTTTCCACCCGCATTCTCGACGGTCTGTTCTGCGGTAATCATGTAATTGTCGTCGATCGCGAAGCGAACCTTGTAGGTGATGCCGTTCGCGTCGGTCCGGGTCAGCGTGACCGGGGTCTCGGGCGTCAGCCGATCACCATCGGCCTGCCAGATCGCGCGGCTCGAAATGCGCTCGCCACCCACCACGAAGCCGAATTCTGCGAAATGTTGCGCATCGGTGCGTTCGGGGGCGAAGAGGCGGACCGGCGGGCTGTCCTTCGCGGTGGTCTCGTCGTAATCGGTGAGCGTGATGTCGTCGATGCGTGCGCCCACGAGATTGATCGAGCCGGACACGCGCGGGGCGTCGATGGCGACGCGATTGCCGCTGGCCAGCGCAGTGTCGAGGTCGACCGGGCCGGTTGCTGCTCTGGCTTCGCCGAGGTCGCTGTCCGCACTGACAGTCCCTTCCGCAGCCCCTTCCGCAGCCACGTCCTGCGGACTTGGCGCTTCGGCGGTGCCTGCGATAACTTCGCTGGGCGCGGGCTCATCGGGCTGCGGGTAGAAATACCGCATGCCGAAATCCCATCCGAGGATCAGCAGGCCGGAAAGCACGACGGCGAGCAGGATATTGCGCTGGTTGTCCAAGACTAAGCCCTAGGTGTTCTGATTCTGAAGTGTATTATGTAGGTGCGACACCGCCTGCGTCCAACCCCTTTCAAGGAACCGGATCGTGGCCATGCCCTCCCCACGGATGGCAGCGCCCTATACGCTTTATCGCGAGCCATCCACCCTTGAGCGCACCATATTTGCGCAGCGCCTCTATCGCGTACTGGCTGCAGGAGGGCGAAAATCGGCAGGTGGGCGGCAGGATCAACGAAGGGCCGAGCTGCCATCCGCGCGCGATCCAGATGAGGATGTACTTCATTTGCCGCGATTTCCGCCGCGATTACCCTTGCGCGGCCGGCGCCCGCGGGCGCTGTCGCCCTTACTCTCGGCAGCGCGGGCGAGTGCCGCGCCGAGCTCTTCGGACATGCGGGAAAAATCGCGCTCCACCCCGCCGGTCCGTCCGATCAGCACGTGATCGTGATCGGCCAGACCCTGTTCGGGAAGCGCCGCCCGCAGCAATTCGCGAAAACGCCGTTTCATCCGGTTGCGCACCACCGCATTGCCGATCTTCTTGGTAACGGTGATGCCAAAGCGCACACCCTCACCGCCATTGGGCCGGGTCAGCAGGACAAAGCCCGGCTTGGCATTGCGCAGGCCTTTATTGGCGGCAAGAAAGTCCGCGCGCTTGGTCAGGGTGGTAAGCATCGTGAGAGCAGCAGATACGCGAAACGGGCCCCCGATGGGAGCCCGCATCACGCGACCCATATGGTCAATGCCTCGACCGCGCCCGAAAGCGCGGGTCCGGCTTACGCAGTCAGGTTCTTGCGGCCACGCTTGCGGCGTGCACGAATGACCTTGCGACCGCCGGGGGTCGCCTTGCGTGCGAAGAAACCGTGGCGACGGGCGCGCACGAGATTGCTTGGCTGGAAAGTCCGCTTCATATCGTCCTCGAGTAATTCAATCGGCGCCTTCGCGCGAAACCGTTTGGGCTATACGCGGCGGCGACCATGGGTGTGGCCGCTCGTCAAAGCGCCCGGATCAGGCGCGCGCATCTATGGGAACGCCATGCGTGAGTCAAGCCGCGACAGGTCGAGCTGAGCAAGGAAAACGTCGTCCAGATCGCCATAGGCCAGCACCGGCTGCGCCGCAATGAAGGCCCGGTCCGAGCGGATTGCGAGTTCGTCCCACATCGCGTCGGCCTCAATCAGGCGATCCTCCATCATGCGCGAGGCCACGTGCAGCGTCTCCCGCTCGGGTGCGATCCAGGGACGCATGTCTTCGGCCCGCAGCCACAGGGCACCCGAATGCGGGACCGAATTGGTCATGCTGTAAAAGGCCCGCGCGCGCTCCTCGCTCATGCCCATTTCGACATAATAGTCGAGATAGAGGCGGTGGGCGGGATGATCCTCGGCAAAGTCGTCCGCCTCGCGCCCGTGATTGTCGAGCCAGGAGTGGACTGCAAATTGCGCTCCCTTCTCCAGTGTGCGGGTGGCGCCTGCAAGGAAAAGCTCGACAGCGCCCGAGCGAACCGAACCATCGCTTGGCACATGGGTCGCGATGCCGGAGGCGCGAATCATGCGGCCCAGCTCAAGGTTGGCCAGATCGTTGGTGGTGCCGGGCGCTTCGATCATGTCGAGCCTCGCCACTTGGGGGAAATCGCGCAGCATCGCGGCGAAGTGGTGCGGCGAATGGCTGTCGGTCGGCCCGACCATCGCGGCGATTGTCTGGCCGGTCACGATGAACGGCCCGTACTGCGCGAGCTTCTCATCCTGCGAGCGTTGCGCCGAAGGAACGGCGAACCGCGCGGCTTCACGCGCATCGCCACGGTCCCGAGCGATTACCTCGCCGTCCATGATGGTGGTGGTGATGGTCGGGAGGGGGTGCTGCGCCCAACCGGAAGGAGCCTCGTCCTCGGCAACCTTCACCCAGCGGCGCGAGACCGGGTCCCATTCCTCGACCCAGCTTTCGACCGCCACTGTCCTAAAGCCTGCATGGCGCTCGCCTGCGACTTGCGCCACGGCAGGGCTACCCGCAACAGCAAGCTGACCGATCGTGAACAGAGCGGCTAGGAAGGCGGCAATTCGGTTCATGCCACCGGGAATAGGTTTAGCGGGTTCAGGATTTGCGAAGTTTTATGCTTGCAAAATCCTTTAGGACCCGTGCCTAGGTGGTCGACAAACTGTCTTTTACCATGCACTTGTGCGCAAAATCATGGGGACGGGACGCCCCTATAAATACAGGGGATTTCGGGTTGGTCGCACTCATCCGAACTGTTGCATATCTGGGGCTCGAAGCGCGCGGCGTGGAAGTCCAATGCCAGGTCGCGCCGGGCCTTCCGCGCTTTTCGATCGTCGGTTTGCCGGACAAGGCCGTGAGCGAAAGCCGCGAGCGGGTTCAGGCCGCGCTTTCGGCGATGGGCCTCGCGCTTCCGCCGAAGCGGATCACCATCAACCTCTCGCCTGCCGACCTGCCCAAGGACGGCTCGCATTACGACTTGCCTATTGCACTTGCGCTGCTGGCGGCGATGGGCGTGACCGATGCAGAGCAACTCAACGACTGGATCGCGGTGGGCGAATTGTCGCTCGACGGGCGGGTCGTGCCTTCCCCCGGCGTGCTGATCGCGGCGCTATACGCCAGCGGTGAGGAAGCCGGGCTGATCTGTCCGGCCGCTCAAGGCTCCGAAGCCAAATGGGCAAGCGGAGTCCCCGTGCTCGCCCCGCGCGACCTTGCCGGACTGCTCGCCCATCTCAAGGGCACGCAGGTTCTGGGCGAGCCGGAGCGCGGCGAAGTCGAGAATCCACCGCCCGCCGCCGATCTCAAGCAGGTGAAGGGCCAGGAAACCGCCAAGCGCGCACTCGAAATCGCCGCGGCGGGTGGGCACAACCTCCTGATGGTCGGGCCACCGGGATCGGGCAAGAGCCTGCTCGCATCCTGCCTGCCGGGCATCCTGCCAGATTTGACGCCATCCGAGGCGCTCGAAGTGTCGATGGTGCAATCGGTTGCCGGAATGCTCGAATCGGGCCGGATCAGCCGCGCCAGACCCTTTCGCGCGCCGCACCATTCGGCGAGCATGGCGGCGCTGACTGGGGGCGGATTGAAGGTGCGTCCCGGCGAAGTCAGCCTTGCGCATCTCGGTGTGCTGTTCCTCGACGAACTGCCCGAGTTCCAACGCCCGGTGCTCGATTCGCTGCGCCAGCCGCTCGAAACCGGACAGGTCGATGTCGCGCGCGCCAATGCGCACGTCACTTTCCCGGCACGGGTGCAGTTGATCGCGGCGATGAACCCGTGTCGGTGTGGCCATGCGGGCGAGCCGATGGACCAGTGCAATCGCTATCCACGCTGTGTCGGCGATTATCAGAATCGGCTGTCCGGCCCGCTGCTCGATCGGATCGACCTGCACGTGCAGGTCGGCGCAGTCAGCGCGATGGACATGGCCCTGCCCCCGCCTGCCGAGGGCAGCGCCGAAGTGGCGGCGCGCGTCGCGGCGGCGCGCGCCTTGTCATCGCAACGAGGCGTTCGGTGCAACGCAGAGCTGGAAGGCGATCCGCTCGAATCGCATGCCGCGCCTGATGAGGAAGGCCGCGCGCTGCTGATGAGAGCCGCCGAAAAGCTCCGCCTGTCCGCTCGCGGCTATACCCGCGTCCTGCGCGTGGCACGAACCGTCGCAGACCTGGCCGGATCGGACCATGTTGGACGTGTTCATGTTGCGGAGGCGCTATCTTATCGGCAGATGGTCGGCCGGTAATGATCGAATGGCACTCCTTCTTGATATACCTGGCCGCAGGATTGCTCCTGATCGCCTACGGCATCCGCGACGAGTTGCGCCTGCGCGTGCTCATCGTGCTTTCGACTCTCGTCTACATCGCTTATTATTTCCTGCTTCCGACCGGGCCTTTGTGGGACCCGATTTTCACCAGCGTGCTTTTCGTTCTCATCAATTTCTGGGTGCTCGGCCAGATCGCGCTGGAACGCACCACCTTTCGTTTATCGGAAGACGAGAAACGGCTGTACGACGCCTTTGAGACACTGACGCCCGGTCAGTTCCGACGGCTTCTTACGCTGGCCAAATGGCAAGTCGCGAGCGATCCCGAAGGCACGGTCCTGACGCTCGAAGATGCCCCTTCGAGCACGCTGTTCTATGTCTTCGAGGGTATCATCTCGGTTGAGAAGAAGGGCGGACGCTTTCGCCTGCCCGAGGGCAATTTCGTGGGCGAGGTCGCCTTCGTCCTCAAACGCAAGACGTCGGCCACCACCGTTGCACCCGAGGGTGTTCGGTATATCGAGTGGGACTCCGACAAGCTGCACAAACTCAGCGCGAAGCGACCCGCGCTGGGCAATGCGCTCAATGCGCTGCTCACCCGCGACCTCGCGAAAAAGCTGAACACGTCCTACCGCCCCGACGACGCAATGCCGGCAACGCGCGAATCGGTCGAACTGCTCGAAGCGGTCGACGCCTAGAGCGAAGGAACCGGGCAGAGCCGGGACGGTTTTGAAAAGAATGATGTCTCAAGGACCTGGCCCATGTTTCACCGCCTGATCTGCGTCTTCACCGCGCTTTGCCTGACCGCCTGCGCCAGCAGGCCCGCCGACGATACGCCGGGTGATGGACCGGTGGGAGCGAACCCTTCGGGAGCGGCAGAGTTGCTGCCGGTACTGGACGCGCAAGCAGGTCCGGCCGCCAACGTGTTCTTTTCTCCGCTGAGCGTCGATTACGCATTTGGGATTGTCTCTCTCGGAGCCAAGGGTGAAACCGCGCAGCAGCTCGCAGATGTGCTCCCGCCGCCCCGCTCGCCCGGCGACTATATTCGCGATGGCGAGGGTGTTGAGCTGCGTCTTGCGAGCCGTCTCTGGGTCGACCGGCAATTCTCCATCCGCCCTGCCTTCGTCGATGCCGCCCAGCGGCAATACGCAGCGGGGGCCGAACCGATCGACAAGAACCAGCCAGACGAGGCGGTGCGCAAGATCAATGCGTGGGCTGAAGAGAATACCGACGGCCTGATCCCCGAGGTAGTAAGCCCTTCCGACATCAGCTCCGACCTTGCACTGTTGGTTACCAACGCGATCTTTTTCGACGGCGATTGGGCGACGAAGTTCGAGGACTGGGAAGAAAAGCCCTTCCTGTTCGGGGACGGAACGGATCGCGATTTCCGCCTGATGCAGGAGCGCATGGAATTGCGCACGATCGATCGCGACGGATGGCGTGCGGTTCGGCTGCCCTACCGGGACGAGCGCTACGCCATGGACATCATCATGCCCGAACGCCGCCGGGTGATGGAAAGCGCCCCCGATCTCGAAACCATCGAAGATTTCGGGGCGCTTCTTTCCGATACCCGGCCACAGTTGGTCGATATGGAGCTGCCCCGCTTCGAAATCGACACCGATTTCGATCTGATCGCACCGCTTCAGTCGCTGGGCCTGACGCTACCGTTCGACAGAAGCTGTGCGGATCTCTCAGGGATCGGCGCGAGCGGAGCGCGCAACCTCTATATCGGCGGAGCCAAGCAGCTTGCGAAGCTCCAGATATTCGACTCCGGAACGCGGGCCGCGGCGGTGACCGTGGTCACCATTCGCCGGACCAGCGCACCGCCGCCCGATACGCGCAGTGCGGTGCCCTTCGTCGTCGACCGGCCTTTCATCGTGGTGCTGCGCGACCTCGACACCGACGCGATGCTGTTCCTGGGTCGCATCGCCGATCCGCAGGCCTACACGCCCGCGCAGGCCGAGGGCTACTGAGCCTCGAACTCCTGCACGACCTCGAGAAACGCCCCGCCCCAGGTCTCCAGCTTTTTCTCGCCAACACCCTGGATGCCGCCCATCCGGGCAAGCGTGCCGGGGCGGTCGGCGGCGATGGCGCGCAGGACGCTGTCGTGGAAGATGATGTAGGCGGGCACGCCATTCTCTTTGGCCAATGCAGCGCGTTTCGAACGCAGGGCCTCGAATAGCGGGTCACCAACCGGATTGGGGACAGCACCGCCACTTCCCGAGCGTCCGCGGCGCGGCTTCTTCTTGGGCGGTTCGGCGATCGCCACGGCGCGATCCCCCTTCAGCACGTCGCGCGCTTCGGGGCCCAGAGCGAGACCGCCATGCTCGGTGTTCACCAGCATGGCATGCGCGCTCAGATACCGCATCGTCGGGCGCAACAGGCCTGCGTCCTCGCCCTCTACGATACCGAAGACAGACAGTTTGTCGTGCCCACGCTGGCTCACGCGATCATCGTCGCGGCCCAGCAGGACTTTCTCGACATGCCCCATGCCGAAGCTCTGGCCGGTGCGATACACAGCCGAGAGGATTTTCTGTGCGAGCGTCGTCACGTCGAGAACCTTGGGGGGATCGAGGCAATTGTCGCAATTGCCGCAGCTTTTGGGTGGGTCCTCGCCGAAATGCCTAAGCAGGATCGCGCGGCGGCACCCAGCGCTCTCGACCAGAGCCGCAAGTGAATTCAGGCGTGCGCGTTCGGCGGGCAAGCGGTGCTCTTCGACATCGCCGAGCCATTGCCTCGCCTTGGAGAAATCGGCCGCGCTCCAGAACATGTGCGCCTGTGCCGGATCGCCATCACGTCCGGCGCGGCCCGTCTCCTGGTAATAGGCCTCGATCGACTTGGGCAGGCCGGCGTGGATGACAAAGCGCACGTCGGGTTTGTCGATTCCCATGCCGAACGCGATGGTCGCGACGATCACCATGTCCTCGGAGCGGACGAACTCCGACTGCGTCGCAGCGCGTTGCTCGGGCGGCAGCCCAGCGTGATAGGCACCGACGGGCCTGCCGGTTGCGCGCAGCTTTTCGGCCAGGTCCTCAGCGCCCTTGCGGCTCGGCGCGTAGACGATGCCTGCACCGGGCAGCCGCTCGATCAGTTCGGCGATCTGCCTGCCGACGCTGTTGCGGGCGGAGATGGTGTAGCGGATGTTGGGGCGGTCGAACCCGGCCTTGATGAGGCCCTCGTCCGGAATGCCCAATTGCCTCAGGATATCGGCACGCGTCACCTCGTCGGCGGTCGCAGTCAGCGCGAGGCGCGGGACATCGCCGAAATGGTCGAGCATGGGGCGCAGTTCGCGGTAGTCCGGGCGGAAATCGTGGCCCCATTCCGAAACGCAATGCGCTTCGTCGATGGCGAATAGCGAGATGTCGGCGGCGGTCAGCAGCGACTGGAAGGCGGTCGTGTTGACCCGCTCGGGCGCGACATAAAGCAGGTCGAGCTCGCCCCGCCGTAACGCCTCTGCTGTTTCGGCCTTGTCCATATCGGCACTGGTCATCGAAGCCGCGCGAATGCCCACCGCCCGCGCCGCGCGGATCTGGTCGTGCATGAGCGCGATCAGCGGCGAAACGACGATAGCGGTGCCGGGCCGGGCGATAGCCGGTATCTGGTAGCACAGCGACTTTCCCGCCCCCGTGGGCATCAGCGCGAGCGTGTTCTGCCCCGCCATGATGCGGTCGATGACCGCCTCCTGCTGACCGCGAAAGCCCGCAAAGCCGAATGTGCGGCGAAGGATCTCGTGGATGTCGGGGGAGACGGTGTCGGCCATGGTCAGGCCTCGCTACAGCCCCCATCGTCCCGCCACCAGTCGGCGTAGGTCGAATTCCTCACCAATTTTCGGTTTTCGTCTGGCGCGCCATCGTCCCACCACACCGGCCCCCGTTCGCCCAGCGCCAGTTTCGCGGCGTGGACGCGGGCACGAGCGGCTTTTTCTGCGGCTTCATCGTCGTTGCGCCGGGCTTCCCCGACAGCGCGCCTTGCATCCATCAGTTCGCCGACATGACGCTGGCGCTCGGATTCGGATAGCGCAGGATTGCTCGCGCGCCACAGCCGTCCGCGCACGACGATATAGCGTCCATCGGGGGTGGTGAGCGGCGTCGAATCAGCCAGCGGCGACTTTCTTCGCGGCCTCGATATCGACCACATCGCCCAGGTTGGTTCCGCTTCCCGGGGTTGCGACCGATCCGTCGACACGTTTGCCGAGGTCTTCGCGCCGCACGAGCAGAAGATCTTCGTGACCCAGGACACGTCCGTCGTGCGACAGGATGGAGATCGGACCAATGGGCAAGCGGTCGCTTTCGTCGACCAGCACAGGGTTCTCGACCATCTCTGTGCCGTATTTCTGCCCCCACTGGCGCAGCGCCAGCATGGCGGGAAGCAGGTCGAAACCCTTGGCCGTAAGGCGATATTCGATCTTGCGCCGGTCGTCGGCACACGGCTCACGCTTGAGGATGCCGTGCTCCACCAGCTTGGCGAGGCGATTGGAGAGAATGTTCCGCGCGATACCGAGTTCGGTGAGGAATTCCTCGAAATGCTTGAGACCGTTGAAGCTCGC
This sequence comes from uncultured Erythrobacter sp., assembly GCA_947494705.1. Taxonomy (GTDB): domain Bacteria; phylum Pseudomonadota; class Alphaproteobacteria; order Sphingomonadales; family Sphingomonadaceae; genus Erythrobacter. The sequence continues at coordinate 839,262 of CANLVN010000002.1, read as the reverse complement.
CCGCAGGATCATGAACGACCAGCGTTCGCCCATGACTTCGAGTGCCTGCGGCAGGCCGCATTCGATCAATTCGCGCAGTGGTTCTCTGATGTCGCCCATACTTTCAGTCCTCTCACTGCAACCTATCTAACGCATTGTCGGCCAATCGCAAAATCGACACGTTTCGAAGCGCTAAAATGTCGCGAAAAGTTTTCAGTTTTTAGTTGCAACTTAAAACTTAGTATCATAGGTAGCGATTCGCAACTGGTTTCGTTCCGAAGCCTTGCATCGCAAAACCCAAATTCGGGCCCCTCCACCGAAAGGAACACCTGTGATGACCCTCTCCGTTCGTACCGCCAGCCGTATCGCCATCTTCGCGTCGGCGCTCGTCTACACCGCCGCCTCTTTCGGCCTTGCGACCTCGACCGCGCCGCTCGCCGCGCAAAACGCGCCGTACTACACCGCGACCCTCGCGCAGCCGGCCGAAGACGATCGTGCCATCGCTGGCGGCATCGCCTGGGCATGCAAGGGCACGACCTGCGTCGCCAACAAGGGCTCGTCACGCCCTGCCCGCATCTGCCGTGGCCTCGCCCGTGAAATGGGCGAAATCACCGAGTTCCGCGCCGATGGCGAAGCGCTCGAAGCCAAGCAGATTGCCCGCTGCAACGGTAACTGACCTTTTCTCGAAAGCGCTGCAAAACCTCTCCCCGCAGCGCTTTCGGTCAACCCGCCCGTGCTAGACGCGGGCCAACTGTCCAGCCCCCGGCAGCGCCTCCTTGCGGAGCGCGGCTGGGGGTTTTTCTTTGTTGATCTAGAGTAGGCCCGCCGCCGTAAGCTGTGCCTCCAGCGCTCCGGCGTTGGTGAACAGGTGCGCGTCCCAGTCGCGCGCCTTGGCGGCTTCGACATTCGTCGGATTGTCATCGGTAAAGAACAATGCCGCACCATCGCGCCCGCTGCGCTTCTCGACGATCTCGTAAATTCGCGGGTCTGGCTTGGCGATACGCTCGGTGCCGGACACGATGATATCCTCGAACAGGTCGAAAATCGGCTCGCTGGCGCGAAATTGCGCGAACAGTTCGTCGCCGTAATTGGTGAGGCAGAACAGCGGCACGCCCCGGCCATGAAGCCGGCCGACCAATTCGTGCACGCCTTCCATCGGAGCGTAACAGGTTTCGTTGAATCGCGCGGCATAGGCGGCGATACGCAGCGCCTGGTCGGGATATTTCGCCAGCCGCTCAGGCAGCATCTGCGCCAGCGGGACGCCACGATCGTGCTGGAAATGCCATTCCTCGGTGACGACGTTGGCAAGGAACCAGTCAAGCTCCTCACGATCCTCGATCAGCTTTTCGAACAACGCGCGCAATTGCCAGTGGAACAGCACGCGCCCGACATCGAAAACCACTGCCTTGTCCAAATCACCAACTCCGAACGTTACCTGTCGCCCAAAAGGCTGCGGCCCGCGCTCCGGTGGAGGCGGGCCGCTGCTTTCGTCGGTCACTCACCCGAGCGACCGGCCACATCGTTACTTAACCCTGGCGGGCCTTGAAACGACGGTTGGTCTTGTTGATGACATAGGTGCGCCCGCGACGGCGAATGACGCGGCAATCGCGATGGCGGTTCTTCAGCGACTTGAGGCTGTTGCGGATCTTCATGACATTTTCCCGAAAATAAAACAGGCATCGGAGATAGTCCCCGATGCCGGAAATTCAAGGCGCGCGCTTAAGCAGCGAATCGGTTGAAGTCAACCTTCTCGCGAAGCTGCGCCAGTTTGCGCTCCCATGCCAGAGCGTGAGTAACGATGGTGTCGAGATCGTCATATTGCGGCTGCCAGTCAAGCGTCGCGCGGATCAACGAGGGGTCTGAGATCAGCATTCCGGGATCGCCGGGGCGGCGCGGCTCCATCCGGCGCTCGATCTTTTGTTTCGTCACGCGGTCGACGGCGTCGAGCACTTCGAGAACGGAAAAGCCGCGCCCGTAACCGCAATTCATGCGCAAGGAGCGCTCAGGCTTGTCGATGAGCGCTTCGAGCGCCAGCACGTGCGCCTGGGCAAGGTCGCTGACATGAATATAGTCGCGCACCCCCGTCCCGTCGGTTGTTTCATAGTCGGTGCCGAAAACGCCGACATGGTCGCGCTTGCCCAATGCCGCTTCGAGCGCGACCTTGATGAGATGCGTCGCCCCCGCCGTCGACTGGCCCGTGCGCGCCTGCGGGTCGGCGCCCGCCACGTTGAAGTAGCGCAGCGCGCAGAAATTGATGCGGTGCGCAGCGGCGGTGTCGACCAGCATCTGCTCGGTCATCAGCTTCGACCAGCCATAAGGGTTGATCGGCACTTGCGGCGTCTCTTCGCTCACCGCACCCGCCTCCGGCATCCCATAGGTCGCTGCGGTGGAGGAGAATATGAAATGCGGCACGCCAGCCTTCACCGCCGCGTCGAGCAGCGAACGGCTCTTGGCGGTGTTGTTGTGGTAATATTTCAGCGGGTCGGCAACGCTTTCAGGCACCACGATCGAGCCAGCGAAATGCATGATCGCGGCGACTTCGTGCTCTGCGAAGATGCGTTCGAGCAGCGTGGTATCCTCGATATCGCCCACGTAAAGCGGCACGCCTTCGGGAACTGCAAAGCGAAAACCGGTCGACAGATTGTCGATCACCGCCACGGGCCAGCCCGCATCGAGAAGGGCCAGCACCGCGTGGCTGCCGATATAGCCCGCGCCGCCCGTCACCAGGACGCAAGGCTTGGCAGGAAGTCGGGTTGCAATATTCATGGGACACGGGCGTAAACCAAATCCCTTTTCAAACCGTTTAGCTATCCAACGCCCATGATCGCCAGTTAAGGCCGTCGCCAACTTATGTTTTTGCCCCGGACAATGCGCGCCTGTATGGGAAAACCGAGAGGAAAGAATATCATGCTCACGATCCCACGCTCATTCGCAATCCTGTTGACCGCTACCGCCCTTGCCGGTTGCACCAGCGCCTTTACCGGCCCGGTCGAGGTCACCCGCTTCGTCGCCGAAGATCGCTCTGCGCTCGGCCAGGGTCCGATCGTGATCTACTTCCCCGAGGAACTTTCGAACCAGAACGCCAAGGCCGCCTTTGCCACCGCGATCCAGAACGAGTTGCGCGGTCTTGGCTATACGCTGGTGCGGCAGGAAGGGCCGGGCATCCAGGTCGCGACCGTGCGCACGTCGCGCGAGCCCATCGCCGCGGCGCGTTCGCGTGGACCGGTCAATGTCGGCGTCGGCGCGGGTACGGGCAGCTATGGTAGCGGCGTCGGACTGGGTGTTGGTATCGACCTTGGCGGCGGGAAAAGCCCGCCCAGCGCGGTGAGCGAGCTTTCGGTGCGTATTTCGGGCGCGAACGGGGCCAGCCTGTGGGAAGGCCGCGCCACGCAGGCAATTTCCGCCGACAGCCCGCTGGCCGATGTGGACGCCAGCGCACGCGCGCTGTCTGCGGCCTTGTTCCGCGACTTCCCCGGTGGCAATGGCGAGACCATAACCATTCCAGCGGACGAACTTCAGGAAACCCAATGACCCAAATCGCCATCGACGCCGGCTTCGACAGCGGCAATATCGAAGTGCTGTCGATCGACGGACGAACAGCGCGCCTCGCCATCCCGAAGGACCACATGAGCGAATTCGCGCAGTGGTTTCACTTCCGGGTGACCGGCGCGATGGGAGAAGAAGTCACGCTAAAGATCACGGGCCTGAACGACAGCGCCTATCCCGGCGGCTGGCCCGACTACGACGCATGCGTCTCCGAGGATCGCGAATACTGGGCGCGCGCGGCGTCTTCCTTCGACAAGGATGAAGACAACGGCACGCTGACGATCCGGTATATGCCCGCCGCGCCGACCGCGTGGTTCGCCTATTTCGCGCCCTATTCGATGGAACGGCACCACGATCTCGTCGCGGAGGCTGCTGCATGTGAAGGCGTCGACCTCGTTCGCCTCACCACCACGCTCGACGGCCAGCCGCTCGACATGCTGGAGATGGGGGAAGGCGACAAAAAGGTCTGGTTCTACGCGCGCCAGCATCCCGGTGAGACGCAGGCTGAATGGTGGATGGAAGGCGCGCTCGAATGCCTGACCGATCCGGGTGATCCGATTGCGCGTGGCCTGCGCAAGCATTGCCGCCTGCACATCGTGCCCAACTGCAACCCCGATGGCTCGCGACGCGGCCATTTGCGCACCAATGCGGTCGGCACCAACCTCAACCGCGAATGGGCCGAGCCGAGTGCCGAAAAGTCACCCGAAGTCCTCGCCATCCGTGCGAAGATGGACGAAATCGGCGTCGATTACGCGATGGACGTCCATGGCGATGAAGCGATTCCGGCGGTTTTCCTCGCCGGGTTTGAAGGCATCCCGAGCTGGACCGACGAACAGGGCGAGCAATTCTACCGCTACCAGCGCATCCTCGACCGCCGCACGCCGGATTTCCAGACCAAGCTGGGCTATCCCGTCACTCCGGCGGGCAAGGCCAACCTGGCGATCTCGACCAATCAGGTCGCCGAACGCTTCGGCGCCTGCGCGATGACGCTGGAAATGCCGTACAAGGATCTTGCGGAGTTTCCCGAGCCCGAACAGGGCTGGTCGCCCGAACGCTGCAAACTGCTCGCTCGCGACTGCCTCGCAGCGTTGCTGGAATGGTTGGAAACGGCGGAGAAATAGGGGCGGGCTAAGTCCCGCGCACGTCTTCGAGCAGGATCTTGTCGAGCTCGGCCTCGCCATGAAGCACCGACACATCGCCCGTCGTCTCGAGGATAGCTGCTCGCACTTCCGATAATTGCAGGACGTTCGCCTCGCGCAGCTTGGCGATCACGTCTTCACGCCTGACACCATTGGCCATCATCGCGTCACGCTGGAACTCACCGTTCCTCATGATCAGGCATGGCTCATTGCCAAGCGCCGTACTGACCGTTTTCGAGTGTTTCCTGACCGTCAGGATAATCGCCTGAAGCCCGAGCAGCCCGGCATTTGCCGCAAGCGCCTGCACAAATCCGGTCCATTCGGTCGCCTGCGAAGCACCGGCGATCAGCGAGCCGAAGGCAATCGTCGCGACAAAGTCGATATTTGTCATCTTCGAAAGCGTCTGAAGCCCGTTCAGTCGAATGAGAAGGACCATCCAGAACAGCGCGACCGCCGCGAGGATGAGTCCACGAAGGATTGCGTCCGGAAAGGAAGCTTCTACAAAAATGGCCCGTCTCCTTGTTGTTACATCTGCAACGGACAGGGCGTTGTTTTGTGCCTTGGCAAGCCACCACGCCGAATACCGCAGCGCGATGCCATTGGCGTGACTAGTCCAGGTGATCCGGCCCGAAAGCATGCGGGAGCAGCGCCGACAGCTTGACCCGGCGCACTTCGTCCTGACCGACGCACGCAATCTCCGGGTCGGTTCCGCCCAGCGCAGCCAGTTCGTTGAGGACCTGTCGGCATCGTCCGCACGGAGTGATCGGTGCGCCGTCGCCCTTGTCCTGAGGCCCTACTACCGCAACGCCGACCAGACCGCCGCGCCGCCCCGCATTCATCGCGTTCGAAACTGCGTTGGTTTCCGCACACAGAGACAGGCCGTAGCTTGCATTCTCGACATTGGCGCCAGTGACGATGACACCGTCTTCGAACAACAGCGCCGCGCCGACACGGTAATCCGAATAGGGGGCATAGGCATTGCCTTGCGCCACACGCGCGGCTTCGATCAATTGCTTCTCGCTTACGCTCATTTCTGCACCACCACCCATTCCAGCGGCTCCTCGCTCGCTTCGGTCACACGTTGACTGTTCGCGCTCCATAGCAGCCAGGGCCGCCCGGCGTAATCGGGCCGCGCCCGGTCGCGCTCCAGCCACAGGTCGCGCGCCGTGGTGCGCGCGGTGCCATATTCGTCTTCGAATTCGCGCGATAGCTTGAGGATGACAGGTTTGCCGGCATGACGCTCGACCTGGTTGATGAGGATAAGCAACTCACTCTCGACAGCCGCATCGCTCACCTCGGAAGCGCAGGTTGCGGCAGTGTGCGAAAGCTCGATCGCAGGCCGCATAAGCGCATCGTTGCGCGGGACCATCTGGACGAATAGCGCGCTTTGCGGATCGGCGGGAATGCACGGGTCGAAGGGCAGGAGCACCCCGACCGGGATGCCCGCTTCGAGCGCGCGCGAATATCGGTCGCCGAAATCCTCGTCCGGCGAACGCGGATCGGGCGCAAGGCGCAGATAGGCGAATTGCGCGCCAACCGCCTTGAGCGTCACGAGGTTGGTGTAATGCGGCTGGGTTGGCACCACCGCCCCTTGTTCGGGATAAAGCGAAGGGTCGGGGCGCCAGCTGCGCATGTCCCACCAAAGCCAGACCGCAAAGACGATAGCGACCAGCGTCACGACTGCGACCAGCCGCACGAGCCAACGCCCGACCCTGCCGTTGCTGCGGCTTCGCTTTCGCCCCCGGCGCGCCATTACGGATCAGCCTTTGATATGCAGGACGCAGATGAGCGTGAAGAGCCGCCGCGCGGTGGCAAAGTCGGTTTCAACCTTCCCCTCAAGCCGCTCGACCAGCAATTCTGCAGCATCGTTGTGAATGCCGCGCCGGGCCATGTCGATCGTCTCGATCTCTGCCGGAGTCGCCTTGCGGATCGCCTGGTAATAGCTGTCGCAGATCGCGAAATATTCGCGGATCGGTCGGCGGAAGCGCGCAAGGCCGATGAGGAGCGTTTCCAGCTCCGCGCCATCGTCGTCGGCAATTTCCATCGCCAGCCGACCGTCTCGCACCGCCAGCTTCAACCGGTATGGGCCCTTCGCCCCGCGCTCGGCGCTGCGAACCGGCTTGAAGGTGTTTTCCTCGATCAGATCGTAGATCGCGACGCGCCGTTCCTGTTCGACATCGGCATTGCGCCACAGGATCGTCTCTTCATCGAGCTCGATGTGGGCAATGCGATGCGCGTTCGCGGAATCGGTTGGCGGGGCTGTCATCGGCGTTGCCTTCGCAGATGCAGGGGGCAGGTTTCAAGCATTTCGACATTCCATCCCCGCAATCCACAATGGCTGAACCGAAAATAGATGCTTCTAGCGCTTGCGTCGGATGGCAGGACGGGCGCATCTAGGGCCAATGTCCGAACCCACTGCACTCTCTCTCGTCGAAAACTCGACCGACACCGCGCGCAAGCTTCCCTCGAACCTTGAAGCCGAGGCGGCGTTCCTGGGTGCTGTCCTGATCGACAACCGCGTGATCGAGGAATTGCAGACCCCGATCCGGCCCGATCACTTCTTCGAGCCGCTGCACGAGCGAATCTTCGACCGGATCCTCAAGATGATTGAGCGCAACGCCACCGCCTCGCCGGTGACATTGCGCCCGCATTTCGAGGCGGACGAGGCGCTCAAGGAGCTGGGCGGACCGAAATACCTGGCGCAGCTGACCGCAAACGGCGCCGGGCTTCTGGCCCCGCGCGAACTGGCGCAGCAGATCTACGACCTTGCGCTGTTGCGCGAATTGGTGAGCGTCGGGCGAGGCCTCGTCGAAGGGGCGCTCGACACCTCGGAAGAAACCGACCCGATGGATCGCATCAGTCAGGCCGAGGCGGACCTGTTCCGCGTGGCCGAAGGCGCGGCGAGCGGCAACGAGGCCTCGACCTTCCGGGAAGCGTCGCTGACCGCGATCAAGATGGTCGAAGCGGCGATGAATTCGGGCGGCGGACTGTCTGGCAAGACGACCGGCCTCGAAACCATCGACAGCAAGACCGCCGGTCTTCACGAATCCGACCTTATCATCCTCGCCGGGCGGCCCGGCATGGGCAAGACCTCGCTTGCGACCAACATCGCCTTCAACTGCGCCGAGGAACACCTGAGGTGGCAACGCGACGGAGGCGAGCACAATTACGGCGCGCCGACCGCCTTTTTCAGCCTCGAAATGAGCGCCGACCAGCTCGCGACGCGTATCCTTGCCGAACAATCCGAAGTGTCTTCCGAAGCGCTGCGTTCGGGTACGCTCACCCGCGACGATTTCCAGAAGCTGAGCTTCGCCAGCCAGCGCCTTTCCGAACTGCCCCTATACATCGACGACACGCCGGCGCTCACCATCGGCGGGCTGCGCACCCGCGCGCGGCGATTGAAGCGGCGGCACGATATCGGCCTGATCGTGGTCGACTACCTGCAGCTGCTGCAAGGATCGGGCCGCGCCAACGACAACCGCGTCAACGAGATTTCGGAAATCAGCCGCGGACTGAAAACGCTCGCCAAGGAATTGAGCGTGCCGGTAATCGCACTCTCGCAGCTAAGCCGTGCGGTCGAGCAGCGCGACGACAAGAAGCCGATGCTCTCCGACCTGCGCGAATCCGGCTCTATCGAGCAGGACGCCGACATGGTCTGGTTCATCTACCGCGCCGACTATTACAAGGAAGCCGTGCGCCCCGACATGCCCAACCCCGACGGGTCGAGCAGCATCGATGTTCAGGAAAAGTATGCGCAGTGGGAGGCCGAGTATCTCGAGGTGAAGAACAAGGCGACGCTGATCGTTGCGAAGCAGCGCCACGGTTCGACCGGCAATGTCCCGCTCCACTTCCAGAGCGAGATCACCAAGTTCACCTCGCCCAACATGCGCGACTACTCGAGCTGGAACGTAGAGGAGTAGCCAGCGCTAGTTGTCGGCTTTCTCGCCTTTGTGGGAGAGGCTGGCATTCTTGAGCTTCGAGGGGCCGAGATTGAACTCGCGGCTGAGCTTGTAGTCGAGGAAGCGGAGCATGAAGGAACTGACAAGCCAGCGGGCCTTGTCGGTGATGCCTGCATATTGCTTGTACCACGTCTTGTCGATCGGGCGGCTGCGCTCCTCCATGTGATCCATCAGGCCCCGCAGCTTTTCGGCCATTTCGGCATCCTCGACCCGGACCATGACTTCGAGATTTAGCCGCACCGAACGCATGTCGAGATTGCCGCTGCCGAAATGGCAGACATCGTCGAGAACGTACAATTTCATGTGCAGCTTGCTGGGCTGATACTCGAACAGTTTCGTGCCGGCACGCAGCAACCGCTTGTAGTGTAGTCGCGCGGCGAGCACCGTTATCTCGAAGTCGGACTTGCTGGCGAGGATCATCCGCAGATTCTTATGCGTCGCGGCCCGTCGCAGCACCCGTCGCACGCTGCGCGGTGGGGAGAAATAGGCGGTCACCACGTCGATCCGTTCGGCTGCCGCGAGATCGCGCTTGAAAGCCCGCGCCCACGCGCTGGTGACCGAAGTCGGCCCACCCATGATCAGGCGGACCGGGCCATCGCCCGGGTCCCAGTCACGCACCATCTCGCGGATCCGGCGGAACTCCGACCCGTCCGAACTGACCCATTCGTGGATGCACTTGTACCAGTCGGTATATCGCTGGACCAACGGCCCGGTGATGTGCACGCCCAGATCGTTCCAACCGTTCTCGGACGGCGGTGCGAAATAGTGGTCGGAGATGTTGAACCCGCCCGCCATCACGCGCTCGTTGTCGGCGATTGCCATCTTCTGGTGGTTGCGGATCAGGAAACGCTTCGACTTCTGGGCCTGGAAACGCGCGAAGGTTCCTCCGGCTTCCTCGAATGGCTTGAAGAATTCCGGCTCGGCGCCGCTTCCGAAGGCGTCGATATAGAGCCGTACTTTCACACCGCGCTTTACCGCCTGGGTGAGCGCGTCGAGCACCCGCTTTCCCGTCTCGTCTTCGTCGTAGAGGAACCAGAAGCAGTCGAGCGTTTCCTTGGCCCAGCCGATCAGGTCGATCAGAGCTTCGAGCCGGTCCGCCCCCTTGGGGTAAAATGTGAATGTATGCCCGTGCGCCGAGACCTCGAAGGGCTCGGGGTCGCTATAGGGCTTCGACCATTCTGGCTTGTTTTTGGAAGTCACGGGAATGATACCAACGGAAGCGCGTTTGGTTGCATTTTCTTGACTAGCGAGGGTCGGTTCCCTAGGTGGGTGTCTTCCCGACAAACTGTTTTGCAAGGATCGCCCAGGATGGCACGCGTTACCGTTGAAGATTGCGTCGACAAGGTTCCCAACCGCTTCGACCTCGTATTGCTCGCCGCACAGCGTGCGCGCGAAATCTCCGGTGGCAGCGAACTGACCGTCGACCGCGACCGTGACAAGAACCCTGTCGTCGCCCTGCGCGAGATCGCCGAACAGACGGTCAAGCCCAAGGAACTGCAGGAATCGCTGGTCACCAACCTGCAGAAGATCCTGCCCGACGACGAAGACGACGCCGATGAAATCGGTTCACTGAGCCAGTCGGCAGAGGCACTGCGCATCACCGCAAGCGCACCGACCCGCTCGACCTCGATCGGCGCCGATTACGACGGTTGATCGACTTCCAACGATTGGGACAAACTGTCCCGAAATGAAAAGGCCGCCTGATTGGCGGCCTTTTTCGTATTTGCGCTCTATGCCTATGACAGAATCGGGTGACGTGACAGGATTGTTACACTCGCGCGCGCTGCCTTGCGATTACGCGGCGAGCAGGTAACAAAATATCCTGTGACCAAGGCGTCACACAAGGGAGAGTGAGCGCTAGCGCAATGGCGTCGATTGCAGTCTACAGCGTCAAGGGCGGGGTCGGAAAGACGACCTTTGCGGTAAACCTTGCCTGGTGCGCGTCGAACATCTCGCGGCGCGAAACCCTGCTATGGGATCTCGACCCGGCCAACGGTTCCGGGTTCCTGCTTGGCGTCGAGCCTAGGAGAAAGCGCACGGCACAGAGCGTTTTCGACCGCGATCGCGATCCCGCCAAGCTGGTGCAGAAAACCGATTACGACAACCTTCACCTCCTGCCCGCCGACGAAAGCATCCGTACTCTAGACCGGCAATTCGACCGGATCGGCAAGAAGAAGCGGCTGGACAAACTGACCCAGACGCTGCGCAAGGATTATGAGCGGATCATCTTCGATTGCCCGCCTGTGTTGAACGAGGTGAGCCAGCAGGTGATGCGCGCCGCCGATGTGGTGATCGTGCCGCTGCCGCCCTCCCCGCTATCGGCTCGCGCTCTGGATCTCGTTGTCGAGGAAGTGCGTGGGAGCGGGAAAGGCCACCCGCCGATCCTGCCGGTCCTGTCGATGATCGACATGCGCCGTAACCTGCATAAGCAAGTGCGCGAAGCCAATCCGAAGTGGCCCGTCGTGCCCTTGGCCAGCGCGATCGAGCAATGCGCGGTGGAACGCAAGCCGGTCGGCGCTTTCGCTCCGCGCTCCCCGGCTGCTCGCGCTTTTGCCCAGCTCTGGACCGCAATCGAGCGCAAACTCGCCAAGGGGTAACTTTGCGCGATGGCATCCAAGCCCTATAGTGCACCGCAGCACGACAGGGGACGGCCGCGATGAACGAGATTGCCGAAGGAATAGGCGGAGCGATCGAGGGCGCGCTGGCGGGCCGCGCTGTCGAGCGCGACAACGGCAAGAATGCCGGTGATGCCGGTCATTTCGAGCCCCAGGAATGCGCCAATTGCGGCGCAACCGTCGCCAGCACCTATTGCCCCGAATGCGGGCAAAAGCGGCATGTCCACCGGTCTCTTGCCGCCATCGGCCATGACCTGCTTCACGGCGTCCTGCATCTCGACGGCAAGTTCTGGTCGACCCTGCCGCTCCTGTTGTTCAAGCCGGGCCAGCTTACGCGCCGCTATATCGACGGCGAGCGCGCCAAGTTCGTCAGCCCGATGGCGATGTTCCTGTTCACCGTCTTCGCGATGTTCGCCGTGTTCCAGATGGTCGGACTGACCGTGCCAAGCGACCTGGGCGGCCTTAGCCCTGCGCAGTTCGAGCAGGCCGTCGACGATCAGGCCGAGCGGGTGGACGCTGCGCTCGAAGAGGTCGACAGGGAACTCGAAGGAGCGGACCTGGCACCGGAGGAAAGAGCGAGGCTGGAGGAACGGCAGACCGAGCTTCGCGACCAGCAGACCGGCCTAGCCGCCGTCGGCACGATAACTCCTGAGACTGACGCTGCGGCGAATGAGGAGCTCGAAGAAGACAGCTTTCCCATCGCCATCAGGGAGAATGACGGCTTCAACGCCAACATCACCGGTGTCGAGGCCATCGACAAGGGTATCATCAAGAAGTGGAAAGATAATCCGGGGTTAATGCTCTACAAGCTGCAAGCCAACGGGTATAAGTTCAGTTGGCTCCTCATCCCGCTTTCGATCCCCTTCGTGTGGCTGATCTTCGCATGGAAACGCCGGTTCAAGGCGTATGACCACGCGATCTTCGTCACCTACTCGCTCAGCTTCATGTCGCTGCTCTTCATCACCGCCTCGCTCTTCGTGCTGGTACCAAGCTGGGGTTGGATCGCGGCCTTGCTGCTCGTTTTCGTGCCCCCGATCCACGTCTACAAACAGCTGCGCTACACCTACGACCTTTCCCGCTTTTCGGCGATCTGGCGGCTTTTCGCCGTGAGCGCGTTCATCTGGATCGTGATCGGGCTCTTCTTCCAGGCGCTTATATTGCTCGGCGCGTTCTAGTCGGATTGCCGTTAACGCGGCTGGCTATTCGCCGCGCCCTGTCGCGTCCTGCAACTCGTCGATCTTCAGCGAGGCTTCCGCCTTCGTGAGTTCCGTGTCGAATTCATCAGGCGTTCCGGCTTCCTCGCACAGGGTCTTGAGGTAGCTGGCCTGCGCGCCGGTCATCGGCTCTTCGCCGGTCGTCCAGTTTTCGGGCTTCTTCTCGGCATTGCCGGCGGGATCAGCCTTGGGGCGGGAGTTGGCGGTATCGTTCATGGGTAGTCTCCTTTACCACACCAACACTTCCCGACGCACAATGTTCCTCTAATGTTCCAGATAGACGAAATCGGGCGGAGAAGCGCGATTATGCGCTTCTCCGCCCGTTTCACGTGTCTTGTCGTGTTGGTCAGGCCCCCTGCGGCGCCGGTCCTTCATCGCTGCCGGTCTCGCCGGAATCGTCCTTGCCCTTGCCCTTCGATCCGAAGCGCTTGCCGGCCTTCGGGATGGCCGAGCCATGAGCCGGGACGACGACTGCGGGACCGCGCGGCTCGTCGGGACGGTCGATCTTTCCATCCTTCATCAGCGTGTCGATCTCGTCGCCTGTCAGCGTCTCGTATTCGAGCAGCGCCTGTGCGAGCAGGTGGAGCTTGTCCTCCTGATCGGTGAGGATCTCGGTGGCTCGCTTGAGGCCGCCTTCGACCAGTTCCTTGATCTCGGCGTCGATCAACTTGTTGGTTTCCGCCCCGCCCATCGTGCGCGCGGTCTGGCCCATGCCGAGATAGCCTTCCTGGCTTTCCTCGTATTGCAGCGGGCCGAGCTTCTCGCTCATGCCCCACTTGGTGACCATGTTGCGTGCAAGTTCGGTGGCGTACTGGATGTCGCCGGACGCGCCGCTGGAAACCTTGTCATGACCGAAGATGATGTCTTCGGCCACGCGGCCACCCATGGCGACGGCGAGGTTCGCGTGCATCTTGTCACGGTGATAGGAGTAGCTGTCCCGCTCGGGCAGGCGCATCACCATGCCCAGCGCACGTCCGCGCGGGATGATCGTTGCCTTGTGGATCGGGTCCGATGCCGGCTCGTTCAGCGAAACCAGCGCGTGGCCGGCTTCGTGATAGGCGGTCATCTTCTTCTCGTCGTCGGTCATGACCATCGAGCGGCGTTCGGCGCCCATCATGACCTTGTCCTTGGCGTCCTCGAATTCCTGCATCGCGACCAGCCGCTTGTTGCGGCGAGCAGCCAACAGCGCGGCTTCGTTGACGAGGTTGGCGAGGTCTGCACCCGAAAAGCCGGGAGTGCCGCGCGCAATGGTGCGCGGATTCACATCGGGGGCCAGCGGCACCTTCTTCATGTGCACGCCGAGAATCTTCTCGCGTCCGTCGATATCGGGGATCGGCACGACGACCTGGCGGTCGAAACGGCCCGGACGCAGCAATGCCGGGTCGAGCACGTCGGGACGGTTGGTCGCGGCGACGATGATGATGCCTTCATTGGCCTCGAACCCGTCCATCTCGACCAGCAGCTGGTTCAGCGTCTGCTCGCGTTCGTCGTTCGAGTTGCCGAGGCCGTGGCCACGCGAGCGGCCGACCGCGTCGATTTCGTCGATGAAGACGATGCACGGCGCGTTCTTCTTGGCCTGTTCGAACATGTCGCGCACGCGGCTTGCGCCGACGCCGACGAACATCTCGACGAAGTCGGAGCCGGAAATGGTGAAGAACGGCACGCCCGCTTCGCCCGCAATCGCGCGAGCAAGCAGCGTCTTACCGGTGCCGGGCGAGCCGACCAGCAGCGCACCCTTGGGAATCTGGCCGCCCAGCTTGGAAAAGCGCGACGGGTCCTTCAGGAACTCCACGACTTCCTCGAGCTCCTCGCGCGCTTCGTCGATGCCTGCAACATCGTCAAACGTAACGCGGCCGGAACGCTCGGTCAGCATCTTGGCCTTGGACTTGCCAAAGCCCATCGCGCCGCCGCCGCCGCCTTTCTGGACCTGGCGCAGGGCAAAAAAGGCGATGCCGAGGATCAGGATGAAGGGCAGCGCCTGGAGCAGGATGACCCACAGCACGCTCACTTCTTCACGCGGCTTGCCGGTAAACTGGACATTGTTGTCTTCGAGTAGCTGCGTGATGCCGGTGTCGCCGGGAACCGGGACCGTGTTGAAGGTCTCGCCGTTCTTGAGCACGCCGGTGATCGCATCGTCACCCATCTGCACTTCCTGTACCGCGCCCGCCGCGACCTGGTCGCGGAAATCGGAATAGCGGATCTGCGTGCCCGGCGTTGCGCCCGACCCGTTGAAAATCGAGACCACCAGCAGCAGCGCCATGAAGATGCCGCCCCAGATCATCAATTGCTTGACCCAGGGGTTCTGACCCTCGGGAGGTTGCTGGTTGGGGTCGTTCTGATCGCTCATCGGGATTGAGTCCTTTCTCGACCGGCCAATGTAGGCACGGGCGAATGAATGGCAAGCTAATGCGTCGCTGCGAACAAGCTGCGCATCGCGCGCAACCGGGTCGTTGCAGACAACTACGTGTCCTGCACGCCGTAGGCTGCAAGGAAGACGTCCACCGCGCCCGCTATGCGCCGCTGGTTGTCCGCATCGCTGGGCGTAACCCCGAACCTGCGTTCGAGGTCGCCCATTCCCTTTGACAGGGAGACGAATTGTTCGGCGGCGAGAACGGGGTCCTCAATGCGCAGTTCCCCTCGGGCCGATGCATGTTCGAGATAGGCGCTGAAGGCGCTCTTCATCCGCCACGGGCCGGCCTTGAGGAAAGCCTCGCCGATCGCAGGTTCATGCTCGGTTTCGGCGGCTATGCGCCGTTCGAACTGTATCATTTCGGGCCGCGACAGGAAGTCGAACATCGCCTGCGCAATCACGGTGAGCCGTTCGCGGATCGTCCCGGGCGGCATTTCGTCGAGGCTGAAATGCCCGCGCATCTTCTCGCATTCGCGCGTGACCGCTGCTGCGAAAAGGCCCCGCTTGTCGCCAAACTGATTGTAGATCGTGACCTTGGAGACATTCGCATCGGCGGCGACCTGCTCGATCGAGGTTGCCGCGAACCCCTCATCGAAGAACAGCCGGGAAGCGGCCCCTATGATCGCTGCGCGCTTGGCCTCGTCGGTGGGCCGACCAAGCCGTTTTTTTCGCTGCGATGAATTCCCAATTGACAAACTGAACGGCTCCGTTCATTTAAACGACACCGTTCAATATTGGGCTGTCGCCCTCCGATTCGCAACCCCATCCGTCGGCAAAGGTCCCCTTCGCGCATGCTCTGGATCGCCATCCGAATGCTCACCGGCGACAAGCAGAAGTTCTACGGGCTGCTGTTCGGGATCGCGTTCTCGACCTTGCTGATAACCCAGCAGCTGACGATCTTCGTCAACCTGATCGAGCGCGGGGCGAGCGGCGTCTATAACGCGCCCGAGGCGCAGATCTGGGTGATGGACCCGGTCAGCCGCACCACCGATGTCAAATACGAAATGCCCTCCACCGCCCTCGACGAAGTGCGCAGCGTGCGCGGGGTCGAATGGGCGGTGCCGCATCTGCGAGCCTCCGCTTCGGTTCGCACCAGCACGGGCGACCTCGAAGGGGTGGCGATCATCGGGGTCGACGATGCGACGCTGATCGGGATGCCGCGCAACATGGCCGAAGGGTCGAAGAATGTCCTCTCGCGCCCGGATACGGTGGTTATCGACGATGTCGGCGTAACCAACATGTTCGAGGACGGGACCGACCCCATCGGACAGCGGCTCGAACTCAACGACCAGCGCGCCGTCATTCGCGGGGTGGCGGATGCGATTCCCAGCTTCACGAGCCAGGTCACGCTCTACACAAAATATTCCAACGCGCTGAACTTCGTCCCCGGAACGCGCAACCGCCTCTCTTTCGTTCTGGCCGGGGTGAGCGAGGGCGAAACGCCCCAGGGCGTTGCCGCGCGCATCGAGGAAGAGACCGGCCTGAAAGCCCTCCCGCGTGAAGATTTCGCGCAGTCGGGTATCGACTTCATCATCCAGAATACCGGCATCCCGACCAATTTCGGGATCACGGTGGTTCTGGGCTTCGTCGTCGGCGTGGCGATTGTCGGCCTGACCTTCAGCCTGTTCATCCGCGACAACATCAAGCAGTTCGGCGCGTTGAAAGCGATCGGCGTGACCAATGGCAAGATCGTGCAGATGGTCAGCGCGCAGGCCGCGCTGGTCGGGTCGATCGGTTATGCGCTGGGCGTGATCGGCACCGTGCTGTTCATCTACGGTTTTTCCGGCGTGCCCACTTTCAAGGGGTTCTACATCCCATGGCAGATCCCGCTCATCAGCGTGGTCGCCGTGGTCGTCATCCTCGTCATGACCGGCTGGCTGGGCCTGCGCAGCGTGATGCGCACCGAGCCTGCGGCGGTGTTCAGGTGATGCGATGAGCGAGAACGAGGCACCCGACAGCATCGCGGCAACCCGCAAGGGCGACAGCGCAATCTCCGCTCGCGGCATCACCCGCGATTTCAAGGCGGGCCAGACCACGATCCGCGTGCTTCACGGCATCGACGCCGACATCAAATCTGGCGAGATGACCTATGTCGTGGGCGAGAGCGGGTCGGGCAAGACGACGCTGATCTCTATCATGTGCGGGATCCTGTGGCCGACCGATGGCGAGGTGAAGGTGTTCGGCACCGACATCTATGGCCTTTCGGACAGCGAGCTGGTCAATTTCAGGCTGAACAATATCGGTTTCATCTTCCAGCAGTACAATCTCATCCCCTCGATCGACGCCGCGGCCAACGCGGCTGTCCCGCTGATCGCGCAAGGGATGGACATCGACGCGGCGCGCGAGAAAGCGAAGGAATTGCTGGAGGCGCTCAATATCGGCGATCAGGCCGACAAGCTGCCCAACCAGCTATCGGGCGGCCAGCAGCAACGCGTCGCCATCGCCCGCGCGCTGGTCCACGAACCGCGTCTCGTGGTCTGCGACGAGCCGACCGCTGCGCTCGACGCCAATTCGGGGCGCAAGGTCATGGACCTGCTGCGCGAAGTCGCAGTGGCAGAAGACCGCGCCTGCATCATCGTTACTCACGACAACCGCATCTTCGATCTCGCGGACCGCATCCTCGTGCTCGAGGATGGCCGCGTCACCCATGACGGCACCGAAATGCCCGACGGACACTGAGAGGTTTTCCATGGCCCTGCTCCCTTCGAATATCAGTTTCTCGCGCCAGGTCCTGCCGGTGATCGCGCTTGTCGGGCTTGTCCTGGCGGCGCTCTACATTTTCAGTGACCTGCCCAATCGCGAAGTGAGCGAGCCCGACCAGGAACCGCCCAAGGCGACCGGCGAACTGGCCAATTCGGCGCGGGTCGCAGGCTCGGGTATCGTCGAACCGGCGAGCGAGGTGATCGACATCGGCTCGGCGCTATCGGGCCTCGTCACCGACCTGCGCGTGCAACCGGGCGACCGGGTGGAAAAGGGGCAACCGCTCTTCACCGTCGACGAGCGCGCAGTGCGCTCGACCCTGCGCGAGGCCGATGCTTCGGTCGGCGAGGCGCGCGCCGCTATCGTCGAAGCGCGCACCTCGCTCGAAACCGCCCGCGCCCAGTTGGCGCTGTACCAGAGCATCGAGGACCCCGCTGCGGTCAGCCGCTCCGAAGTGATCCGTGCCGAAGGCGAGGCCGAGACCGCTGCCGCCCGTCTGCGGCTCGCCCGCGCACGGCTCGACGCGGCGCAGGCCCGTGCATCGAGCGCGCGCACCGAACTCGGTCGCCTGACCGTGCGCGCACCGATTGCCGGCGAAATCCTGGCGGTGAACATTCGGCCCGGCGAATTCGTCGCAACGCAGGGCGGCGGCAATGCGCCTCCGCTGATCCAGATGGGCGAGACCAACCCACTGCACGTGCGCGTCGATATCGACGAAAACGAGGCGGCGCGCGTAAGGCTGGGCGCGCCCGCCACCGTCTCGCCGCGCGGGGCAGCCGACATCCAGGTCAAGGCCAGCTTCGTGAGGGTCGAACCGCTGGTCGTTCCCAAACGCCAGTTGACCAACACGGCCGCAGAGCGGGTCGATGTGCGCGTGCTGCAGATCATCTACGAGCTGCCCAACACCACCAAGGCCGAGGTCTTCCGCGTCGGCCAGCAGATCGATGCCTTCATCCCCGCCGCCGAAACCCCGGCCGACAGGTCATCCGATGGCGCGACGGATGAGGGGGAATAAGCCGATGCGCGTTCCCTCTCGCCTGCTGTTGCTCGCGTCCACCGCCAGCCTCGCGGCCTGCGTCGCCGGACCCCCGCCCGAAATCGCGACGCCGACGCCGCAACTGCCCGCGGCTTTCCTGTATGCCCCCGAACGCGAGGTGGTGATGGACGTCGCCGCGCTTCTGCCCGGCGGAGATCCTGCTTTCACCGCCTTGTCCGAAGCGGCACTCACCGGCGGACCGACCCTGCTCGAAGCGCTCGCCCGGATCGACGCTGCCCGTGCCCGCGCGCGCGGCGCAGGGGCCGAGCGCCTGCCTGCAATCGGCTACGATGCGAGCGTCACCGGCACCCGTACCAACCCCAACCAGTTCGGCAGCGACAATCCCTTCGCCGCGCAGATCGAGACCGAGCAGGTCCGCTACGGCGCCAACCTGACCGCGAGCTGGGACGTGGACCTGTTCGGTCGCCTGCGCGCGCAGGAACGCGCCGCCATCGCCCGCATCGACGCCGCCGATGCCTCTGCCGCGTCGGTGCGCAACGCGCTGCTTGCCGAGATAGCGGGAAGCGTGATCGACTGGCGCACATTGCAGGACCGCAGTGCCGCTATCTCCAGCGACATCGAAGCCGCCACGCGCCTTGCCGACCTGGGCCGCACGCGCGAGGAAGCCGGGATCGCTCCGGGTTTCGACCGCGTCCGGGCCGAGGCGCAGGCCAGCCAGTCGCGCTCGCGCCTTGCCGCGCTGGAAAGCGAGAGGGTGCGCATCGTCGGGCGGCTGGTCACGCTCACGGGTGAAAGCGCCGGTGAGGTGCGCAAGATGCTCGGTCTTGCCCATCCGGTCCTCACTCCACCGCCTTCGCCTGCGAGCCTGCCTTCGGAATTGCTCGCCAACCGGCCCGACGTTGTCGCCGCCGCAGCCGAGCTTGCCGCTACCGATGCCGAACTCGCCGCTGCCGCACGGTCGCGCTTTCCGAGCCTGACCTTGTCGGCAGTGCTCGGATTGCTGTCATTCGATATCGGTGACTTTCTCGACGAGGACTCGATCATCGGATCGCTCGCCGCCGGGGTCGCCGGGCCGCTGGTCGATTTCGGCCGGGTCGGCGCACAGATCGACAATGCTGCGGCGAACAAGCGGATTGCCTTTCAGGCCTATCGCGGCGCTGTTTTCACCGCGCTCGGCGATGCCGAAGCGGGTTACGGCCTGATTGCCGCCGCAGATGAAGAGGCAAGGCTGGCGGTCCGCGAACGCGATCAGCTCGAACGCGCCGCAAACCTCGCGAATGACCGCTTCCGCGCCGGTCTGACCAATTTCCTCGAAGTGCTCGAAGCGCGCCGCGCAGCCGATGGAGCATCCGAACGCGCGGCGCTGGCCATGGGCCGGGCAAGCCGCGCGCGCGTGCTGCTGTGGCAGGCACTCGGCGGTGGAGCGTTGAGCGAGCGTTCCGTCGAACAAGCCGACGAAACCGCGCCGTGACGCAGCTTATAGCGGGTTGAAGTCGGCCAAGCTCAGGCCAGAGGAAATGGCATAATAGACCGCCCCGGAAATCGCTCCCAATGCGATCAGCCACGCAATCAGCATAACCAGCCCGTCGCGCACGATCAGCGCCAGGCAAATGATCGAAATCGCCAGCATCGGCCCGGCGCTTGCCCACGGCAGCACTTCGAGCGGCGCGACGAAAACGCACAGGATCATGATCAGCAGCGCCGCGGCCTGAATGGCAGGCCCCTTCGTCAGGACTTCAAGCCGGCTGCCCGACCAGCTGTCCAGCCAGTTTGCGATCCCGTCCATCTTGTCGGTCGCCTTGTGCATCTTGCCCTTCGACACGCTGCGCTTCTCGATCCAGCCGGGCACCCAGATATGCTCACGCCCGAACAGCATTTGCGAAGCGATCAGGAGAATGCCCAAGGCAAGGAGCGTCGGCACGCTCGGTATGGCGCCTATGGGGCTGAGTTCGGTCAGGGCGAGGACCATCATCACCGGCGCGAAACTGCGCGAGCCGAACTTTTCAAGGACGTCGCCGAAGCAGACTTCCTCGTCGACCTCGTCGGCAAGCTCGTCGAGCCCGTCGACGACGTCGCCGATCGATTCAGCATCCTTGGTGTTGTCCTCAGCCATCTCACGCTAACAATGCGTGAGACGCGAGGTCTTTCCGGAACCGGTGCTTTTTTTGCAAGAATAGCGGCAATCCGCCCCGCCTGTGTGCCTAGTCGCTCGCGGAACTCCACCCCGCCACGATCTTGTCCCCGTCATCCGCGCTCGAACGCACGATACCGGGCGTGCGGTCGAATCGCGGCGCAGGCGCGGGATGCCAGTTGCCGTCATGCTCCACATAGGCGTCGCGTGCCTTCATGTGCGGATGCTCGCGCACCTCGTCGAGGCCGAGGACCGGGCCGTAGCAGACATCGGTGCCTTCGAGCAGTTCGTTCCATTCCGCTTGCGTCTTGGTCTTGAACAGGGCGGCGAGCTTTTCCTTGTTCTCTTCCCATTTCGACGGGTCCATCTGCGTGGTCGCGACATCTTCGGGAAGTCCGGCGCGCGCCACCAGTTCGGCGTAGAATTGCGGCTCGATCGAACCGAGCGAGATTTCCTTGCCGTCCTTGCACTCATAGCACTGGTAGAAATGCGCGCCCCCACCCAGCAGGCCCTTGCCCCGCTCGGTCGTGCGGATTGCGCCCTTGGGCTGGCCGTAGAAAAAGCTCATCAGGCTGGTCACGCCATCGACGATGGCCGCGTCGACGACCTGCCCCTTGCCCGACCGCTCGCGCTCGTACAGCGCCGCCATGATGCCGAAGGCGCAATACATCGACCCACCGCCGAAATCGCCGACGAGGTTCTGCGGCGGAATCGCGGGTTCGCCCGGCTTGCCGATCGCGTCGAGCGCGCCGGTGATCGCGATATAGTTGATGTCGTGACCCGCCGCCTTGGCAAGCGGTCCGTCCTGCCCCCAGCCGGTCATGCGCGCATAGATGAGGCGCGGATTGGCTTCGAGCAATTCGTCCGGACCCAGCCCCAGACGTTCCATGACGCCCGGACGCAGCCCTTCGATCAGCACGTCGGCCTTGCTCGTTGCGTCGCGGCAGAACGCCTTGCCCTCTTCGGACTTGAGGTCGACCGTCACGCGGTGTCGTGCGCGCTCGACCACCGGGTTCATCACGCCGCCACCGGGCCGGTCGATGCGCACCACTTCCGCGCCCAGATCGGCGAGCAGCATGGCAACATGCGGCCCCGGTCCGATCCCTGCAAATTCGACGACTTTCAGACCGGTCAGCGGACCGTTGGCGGCGTTGCTCATATTCGCATCTCTCCCTTGTTTGCGCGACCTTCTGGCGCGACCGCAACAGGCTTGCAAGGGGGCGGCGAAACGGCTCACCCCGATTGTGCGTTGCAACAGTCAGGGGGCATTGCTACGCGCCTTCCCCTACCCGCCCAAGGCAACGCAACGGGAACCGAAATACATGAAAATCGCCATTTTTGGCCTCGGCTACGTCGGTTCGACTGCTGCGGGTTGCATCGCCAGCCAGGGCCATACGGTGGTCGGCATCGACGTCAGCGAAGCCAAGGTCGAAGCGCTCAATAGCGGGCGCGCTCCAGTCTACGAGCCGGGCCTCGACGACATGATCGCCGAAGCGCGCGAGGCCGGGCGGATCAGCGCGGTGGCGGAGCTGACCGACGAGCTGGACGATTGCGACCTCGCCATCGTGTGCGTCGGCACGCCTAGCGGAGTGGACGGCGCGCATGACATGCGTTTCATCGTCCAGGTGACCAAGAATATCGCCGCCGCTCTCAAGCCGGGTCGCGCAAAGCCACTGACCCTCGCCTACCGTTCGACCATGCGGCCGGGCACGTGCGAGAACATCATCTGGCCGATCATCGAAGATGCCTTGGGCGACACGGCATCCGATCTTGTCGAGCTGGTCTACAATCCCGAATTCCTGCGCGAAGCGAGCGCCATCGCCGACTATTTCGCCCCACCCAAGATCGTGATCGGAACGCTGGGCGGAAAGTCCTCGCCCAACATGCACGCGCTGCACGAAGGGATCGAGGCGCCGGTCTTCGAGGTTGGCCTGCGCGAAGCGGAAATCACGAAGTTCGTCGATAACAGCTGGCACGCGGTGAAGGTCGCCTTCGCCAACGAGATCGGTCGGGTTTGCCAGAACCTCGATATCTCCGCGCGCGATGTCCACGCGATCTTCAAGAGCGACACCAAGCTCAACCTGTCGGCCTATTACACCCGCCCCGGCGGCGCATTCGGCGGGTCGTGCCTGCCCAAGGACGTGCGCGCCCTGCAATATATCGCCGCCGACACAGGTTCGGCGACGCATTTGGTGGATTCGCTCATCCGCTCGAACGAAGCGCACAAGCACCACCAGTTCCTCAAAGCCACCGCCGGCCTCCCGCGCGGGGCAAAGGTGCTGCTGGTCGGCCTCGCCTTCAAGATGGAAACCGACGACATGCGCGAAAGCCCGGCGGTCGACATGGCGCGCAAGCTGCTCGAAGGCGGTTTCCAACTCGATGTCTACGACCCGCAGATCGATCCGGAGAACCTCGTCGGCCAGAACCTTGGCTATGCCACCGCGTGGCTGCCGCGGATCGACGACCTGCTCGTGACCAAGGAGACGGCGGAAAGCGGCGACTACGCGCTCGTCATCGCGACCAACAGGCTGATCGACACGCTTTCTCTCGACGGGGCGAATGTCGTGGATGTGAGCGCGATTCCGTGAGCGCGGAGGAGGGTATTCCAGCGACGATCGAAGGCGAACCGCTCAAGGGCAAGCACGCCCTGATCGTGGTCGAGAACCTTCCCCTGCCCTTCGACCGCCGTGTCTGGCAGGAAGCGCGCACGCTCAAGGCAGCCGGTGCGCATATCTCGATCATCTGTCCAACCGGCAAGGGGCACGAAAGCCGCTTCGAGGTCATCGACGGCATCGAGATCCACCGTCATCCGCTTCCGCTGGAGGCCAAGGGCGCGCTCGGCTTTCTCGCCGAATATGGCGCCGCGCTGTTCTGGGAAACGGTGCTGGCGTGGAAGATCTTCTTCAAACGCCGGATCGACGTGATCCATGGTTGCAACCCGCCCGACCTGATCTTCCTCGTCGCCGCGCCGTTCAAGCTGCTGGGCGTGAAATACATCTTCGACCACCACGACATCAATCCCGAGCTCTACGAGGCGAAGTTCGAGAAACGCGGCTTTTTCTGGGACCTGATGCGCCTGTTCGAAAAGCTGACATTCAAGTTCGCCGACGTCTCGATCGCGACCAATGAAAGCTACAAGAGGATCGCGGTTGAGCGCGGCGGAATGCAAGCGAGCTGCGTGCATGTCGTGCGCTCCGGCCCCGACCTGTCGAAGCTAAAGCTGGTCGCTCCGGTCCCCGACTGGAAGAAGGGCCGCGATCACATGGTCGGCTATGTCGGCGTGATGGGCGAGCAGGAAGGCATCGACCTGCTGATCGACGCGGTCGAGCACATCGTGCGCGAAAAGCGGCGCGAGGATATCCAGTTCGTGCTGGTCGGCGGCGGACCCGCGCTCGACGACCTCAAGGCGATGACCGCCAGGCGCGACCTCGCCGACTTCATCACCTTCACCGGCCGCGCGCCGGACAAGGACCTGTTCGAAGTTCTCTCGACCATGGATATCGGCGTCAATCCCGACCGGGTGAACGCGATGAACGACAAGTCGACGATGAACAAGATCATGGAATACATGTCGCTGGGCAAGGCGATGGTGCAGTTCGACGTTACCGAGGGAAAATTCTCCGCCCGCGAGGCTTCGCTATACGCAAAGCCGAACGATCCGATCGACATGGCGGACAAGATTTGCGAGCTGGTCGACGATCCGGAGAGGCGATCGCGGATGGGCGAATTTGGTCGCGAACGTGTGGTGACCAAGCTCAACTGGCAGCACCAGATCGACCCGCTGCTGACCGCCTACAAACAGGCGCTCGATCTCCCTTGAGCGCGTTCAATACCTTTTAGGTCGCGTTAGCCCCCTTTTGGTAAGACTGCGAAAATCGCATCAAGCCTAACGCGATGTTTACCCCTTTGCGGCCATGTCCTCGACGCGAAAAGCCGAGGATTTAAGCCATATGAACGCCCCTTTCGACACATCAACGGCGATTGGCCCGGCCGCCAATGTCCAGCCCGCGCCCGATCATCAGGTCGCGGTCATCGGGCTTGGCTATATCGGCCTTCCCACCGCCGCTGTCCTGGCCAGTTACGGTTGGGATGTCTGCGGCGTGGATGTGTCTGAAAAGGTTGTCGAAACCGTCAATGCCGGCGGCATCCATATCGAGGAAAAGGATCTCGACCGGCTGGTGCGCGAGGCTTCCGACAGTGGCAAGCTCACCGCGTCGCTCGAAGTGCCCAGCGCGCACTTCTACATGATCGCCGTGCCGACCCCACTGACCGAGGAAAAAACCCCGGATATCAGCTATGTAGAAAGCGCTGCACGCGCCATCGCACCACAGGTCCAGCCGGGTGCCTGCGTCATAGTCGAGAGCACCTCACCGGTGGGCACGACCGAGCGCGTTGCGCAGATCATCGCCGAGCTGCGCCCCGACCTGAAACTGCCCGTCTACGGCTCGCAGGAGCCGGGCGATATCGCGCTAGCCTATTGTCCTGAAAGGGTTTTGCCGGGCAAGATCGTCCGCGAACTGGTACAGAACGACCGCGTGATCGGCGGCATCACCCCGGCCTGCGCGAGCCGCGCCGGAGCGTTGTACAAGAGCTTTGTCGAGGGCGACTGCCTCACGACCAATTGCCGCATTGCCGAAACGGTCAAGCTGACCGAGAACTCGTACCGCGACGTCAACATCGCTTTTGCCAATGAATTGAGCGTGATAGCCGACGATCTCGGCGTCGATGTGTGGGACGTGATCGCGCTCGCCAACCGCCATCCTAGGGTCAATATCCTCCAGCCGGGCCCGGGTGTCGGTGGGCATTGCATCGCAGTCGATCCGTGGTTCCTCGTCGCCTCCTCTCCGAAGGCGGCAAACCTCATTCGCACTGCGCGAGAAGTCAACGATTTCAAGGCTGTATACACCGAACGCCGCGTGCGCGCGTTGCTCGATGCGGTGCCCGGAAAGGTCGCGCTGCTTGGCCTCGCCTTCAAGCCCGACATCGACGACTTCCGCGAAAGCCCGGCGATGGAGATCGCACTGAGCCTTGCGAAAACGCGCGGCTCGCGGATCATGGTGGTCGAGCCGTATGCCACTGAATTGCCTGCCGGTTTTGCCGGTTCTGGCGCGCAGCTGGTCGAACTTGACGAAGCGCTGCAAACCGCCGAAGTCATCGTCGTGCTGGTCGATCACACCGCCTTCAAACACCTCCTGCCCGCCGACCTTGCGGGCAAGCTCGTGTTCGACACGCGCGGAATGCTGAAAAAATGAGCCGAAATCCGCGGATTCTGGTCACTTTCGGAACCCGGCCCGAAGCGATCAAGATGTTTCCCGTGGTCCGCGCCCTGCAAGAGCATGGCGGATTCGACACGCGGGTCGCAGTCACCGCGCAGCACCGCGAGATGCTCGACCAGGTTCTCGATATCGCGGGAATCTCGCCCGACATCGACCTCGACCTGATGCAGCCCGGCCAGAGCCTCGATGCGCTTTCGGCGCGCATCATCACTCGTTTCGGCGAAGCGCTCGATGCAGAGAAGCCTGACCGTGTGCTTGTCCATGGCGACACGCTGACCACGATGATGGCGACATTAGCCTGCTATTTCAGGCGAATACCCGTCGGCCACGTTGAAGCAGGATTGCGCAGCGGCGACATCTATGCGCCCTGGCCCGAAGAGGTGAACCGCAAGGTCACAGGTGTCGTCTCGGACCTGCACTTCGCCCCGACCGAGGAAGCCGCAAGAGCCCTGCGCGCGGAGAATGTCGCCGAGCGCGCAATCCATGTCACGGGCAACACGGTCATCGACGCCTTGCTTTCGGTGCGCGCGAAACTGGCCGCGAACCCTGCGCTCGCTCCGGCAATTGCCCCGCTGAAACAACGCTTTGAGGGCAAACGGATTATCGCCGTCACCGCGCACCGGCGCGAGAATTTCGGCGAGGGAATGCACCAGATCGCAGCCGCGCTGACGCAGCTCGCCGCCCGCGACGACGTTGCGATCATCTACCCGATGCACCCCAATCCCAACGTCGCTGAAGTGATGCGGCCAGCCTTGCAGGACAATGCCAACGTCGCCCTGATCGAACCGCTCGACTACCTCAACTTCGTCGCGATGATGGAGGCGAGCGATCTCGTGCTGACGGATTCAGGCGGCATCCAGGAAGAAGCGCCGAGCCTGGGCAAGCCGGTTCTGGTGATGCGCGATACCACCGAGCGGCCCGAGGGCGTGGCGGCGGGAACGGCACTGCTCGTGGGAGCCGACAAGGACCGAATTATACGTGAAACCAGCCACTTACTGGACGATGAATCGACCTATAAAGCGATGGCACAAGCGCACAATCCGTATGGCGACGGCATGGCAGCAAAGCGCATCGCAGCCCTGATAGCCGATGCGCATCTGCTCCACGATTAAGACCGGCCCCCGATCCTTTTCACATAGAAGACGGCCGCCCCAATGATCAGCAGGGAACTGCCTGCATCAGCAATCCAGTTCAGCTTGAGCGGGCCGTAGAGCGCCCGGTCGATCATATGCAGCGAGACGAGCCGTAACGATACGAGCACGACCATCACAGATCCAGCGCACAGTGCCATTACCACCAAACGGTCTCGGCGGCCCCGTATCACGCGGGAAATCCGCGCGAATGCGAAAATGCCCAAGCCGAAGAAGGCTATTAGTAAGGCCGACATTGCAATCCCCTGGACCGAACGTCGGCCGCTATATTTGCCGCTCGAGCGCATCGTTTCCCGGAACGACTCCCTGAAACCCTCCTCGAGACCTGTCAGCCGGGAAATCATGAGAATGCCGAACAATACGACAAGCAAAGACCAAACCACTAGGTGCCAGCGCGGCTGAAGCTTATGAGAAGCCGATAAGGCCGCAAAGGCGCAGGCAAGCAGAACCATGGCGTAGAAACCAACCGCTGCGGCGCTGAGCGTCGAGATGTGGTGCTCCATCTGCGTAATCCTTGCTGCTGTGGCATTGCGAAACCCAGGAAATACTTCCTTCCTTCTGGGGCGCAAGTATCCACCGCTGAAGAAGCAATTGCCCTAGTTTGCACCGCTTCGGTTGAATCGGAAATTGGCGATTGCACAAAGCTTTACCGCATGCAAAGCGCGCTCTGTCCCAGTTTGACTAGGGGCGTCCAAGACGCGGGCAAAGCGTGTTGCGCTGCCGCATCTAAGGGGCTACGCGTCTTTGCTCAATAATGGAGGGACCCGTGATCTTGACCAAAGCTGGCGATTTCAAGTTCGGTATCTGTGCTTTAGTAGCCATGTCATTGGGGGCGTGTGCATCGACCCCTGAACCGGTCATCGGGCCCGCCGCCTCGACCCCGCGCACCGACCTTGGCCAGAGAGGCTACTCGGTCACGCGCTCCAACACCTATCTGATGCGCCCATCGGACCAGATTTCGGTCAACGTGTTCCGTGAACCCGATTTCAGCCTCCAGAACGTGCGCATCGGCGTGGGTGGCGACGTGTCGTTGCCAATGCTCGGCTCGATCCAGGCTGCCGGGATGACCGCTGCGCAGTTCGAACAGGACGTCGCTCGCCGATTGACTGCTGCCGGACTTCGTCAGCCGATGGTCTCGGTCAACGTCAACGAATATGCCTCGCATCTCGTAACCGTCGAAGGTGCGGTGGAAGATCCCGGTGTCTATGCATTCCAGCCCGGGGCAAGGCTTTCTGCCGCTATCGCCATGGGCGGTGGCACCTCGCGTACAGCAAAACGTGACCAGGTCGCCGTATTCCGCGAGACCGCGAATGGGATTTCGGTGGCGAAGTTCGACTATTCTCAAGTCAGTCAGGGCACGATGCTTGACCCAATCCTCGAGCCTGGGGACCGGGTGGTCGTGGGCACCGATGGCATGTCGGTTTTCTGGCAGGACTTCCTAACCGCCCTTCCGGCATTTGGCGTCTTCGCCTCGGCCGGTATTAATTTGATCGACGATAACAATTGATCCGGCCCAGAAGGCGACCCTCTCGATAAAGTCATGAACGAACGCTCCATTACACACTCGAATGATCTTTCCGGGCGCGATTTGTGGGTCGACCGTTACATGCCGGGCGATGTGGTCGAGCCGCAGCAACCTGCCGGGTTCCAGATCGACACGGCATGGCTGCGAGGTGCCTTGTTCCGTCAGCGCTGGCTGATTGGAGGCACAATCCTGGCCTCGCTGCTGGTCGGACTGATCATAACCTTGCTCACCACACCGATCTACGAAGCAACGGCCACGGTGAGGATCCAGCCCTGGGGCAATTACATCGTGGAAGGGCAGGACGTATCGACGCCGATCGCATCGTCCAACGAAATCGACCTTTTCATGGAAACGCAGGGTACGGTGATCGAGAGTCGCAACCTTGCCGAGGTGGTCGCCAACGATCTCAATCTGGGCACGCGTAATGCTTTGCTTGGCTCCGACATCGACGAGAGCCGACCTCCGCAGCGCAGCGACGAGGAATGGAACCAGGATAAGATGCGCATGGCGATAACCGCACTTCAGGAGCGGGTAAGCGCGGAAGTGCCGATCAACAGCCAGATCATTGCGATCAATTTCCAATCGAAAGATCCGGTGCTCGCTGCGGAAGTCACGAATGCCTACGCCGAGGCCTTCCAACAATCCGATACGCGCCGCAACGTTGAGAGCAACAGCTATGCGCGCGAATATCTGACCGAACAGATCGAGGATGTGCGTGCTCAACTCGATCAAGCCGAGCGGGCAGCCAACGATTATGCCCGCAGTGTCGGCATCGTCACGCCGGGAACGGTTGGCTCCGACGAGGAGAATAACGGCCAGACGATCATCGGCTCCAATCTTTCAAGCATTAACCAGACGGTTGCACAAGCTCGCGCCGCACGCATCGCTGCGGAGCAGAAATGGCGCTCGGTTTCCAACCTCCCTGCTTCGCAACTGCCCGAAGTCCAGAACAATTCGGCGATACAGGGCCTGATCCAGCAGCGCGCCGAGCTTGCCGGCCAGCTGACCAATCTGCGCCAACGCTACAACGACCAATTCCCCGAAATACAGGAAATCCTCTCGCGCATCGAACAGATCGACGCGCAGATCGAACAGATCGGCCGCGACATAAAGTCGACCATTCGCAGCGAGTATGTGATCGCGCGCAACCAGGAAGCGGCGCTTTCCGGCGAGCTCAACTCGGTTACCGGCGAAGCACTGGTCGAGCAGGACAAGACCATCGAATATGCGGGCCTCGAGCGCGAAGCAGAGGCGCTGCGGACGCAGCTTGAAAGCCTCCTTGTCCGCTTCAATTCGATCAGCACCGCAGCAAACGTGCAGAGTGGCGCGATCACCATTCTCGACAGTGCCGTCGTGCCACGTTCCCCAGTTTCACCGAACATCGCCCGCAACATGCTTATTGCGCTGGTGCTCTCGATCGCGCTTGCAGGTGGCCTTGCATTGCTTCGCGAGATCTTCGTCGACCAGTTCCGCCGGACCGAGGATATCGACGAGCGGCTCGGACTGCCTGTTCTCGGCCTCACGCCGCACGTCAAGTCGGACGATATCGACCGGCAGGAGGCCAACCAGTTCAGTTCGTTGATGGAAGCTTATGCCTCGATCCGATCGACCATCGACTTTGCGGTTCCGCGGGATGGTGCCGTTGTCCAGCTGACCAGCAGCCAAGCATCGGAAGGCAAGTCGACCACTGCCCTCATCCTTGCCGAACTGTTCGCGCGGCTCGGGCGTCGCACGCTGCTGATCGATTCCGATCTTCGCAAGCCGTCGATCGTCAAGCTTCTCGACATCGACCGCCGCGATGTCGGCATCACCGAAGTCCTGCTCGGTCATGCTCCGCTCGAAGAAGCCATCATTGAGGGTGTTCACGAAAATCTCCAGATCCTCTCGGTGGCCGGCATCCCTCCCAATCCGGTCGAACTGCTTTCCTCGCGTCGCTTCGAGGATTTCATCGAAGAGCAGCGCAAGGAATATTCGATCATCCTAATCGACTCCCCGCCCGTTCTGGGCTTGGCCGATGCCCCGGAGATCGCCCAGTGCGTCGATGCGACGATCTTCGTAATCGAAGCCAACCGCACCAGCTTTGCACAGGCCCGCACAGCTTTGAAACGACTGCAGCATGTCGGCGCCAACGTGATCGGTGCCGTGCTTACGAAGTATCGCGCGCTTGAGGCTGGATCGGACTACGCCTATCAGTACCAGTATTACCAGTATGGTGGTGACACGGATTGACCCGACTGCCCTGAACACCTCTAGGGGCGCCCATCCGATCTTTCCCGAATACAGCCGTGCCGCCATTTGCCGAAGACGGGCGCGGACCCACATTAGGAGATGCACTCGATGTATGGACGCAAGGCCGTTCTTGTTACCGGCGGTGCTGGATTTCTCGGTTCGCATCTTTGCGACAGACTGATTGCCGAGGGCAACAATGTCCTGTGCGTCGACAATTTCTACACCGGCACGCGCGATAATATCGTCCACCTGATCGGCCATCCGCAATTCGAGCTGATGCGCCACGACGTCACGTTCCCGCTCTACGTCGAGGTGGGCGAGATCTACAATCTCGCTTGCCCCGCCTCTCCGATCCATTATCAGCGCGATCCGGTGCAAACGACGAAGACGAGCGTTCACGGCGCAATAAACATGCTGGGCCTGGCCAAGCGCGTGGGCGCCCGCATCTTTCAGGCATCGACCAGCGAGGTCTATGGTGATCCGGACGTCCACCCGCAGCCCGAAAGCTATTGGGGCAACGTCAATCCGATCGGCCCGCGCTCCTGCTATGACGAGGGCAAGCGGTGCGCGGAGACGCTTTTCTTCGACTATCATCGCCAGCACGACCTCGACATCAAGGTGGTCCGTATCTTCAACACCTACGGTCCGCGAATGCATCCGCAGGACGGGCGCGTTGTGTCGAACTTCATCATGCAGGCATTGCGTGGGGAAGACATCACGATCTTCGGCGACGGCAAGCAGACGCGCAGTTTCTGCTATGTCGACGACCTGATCGACGGCTTCGTCAAGTTTATGGCGACCGAGCACGGCTTCACCGGACCGATGAACCTCGGCAATCCCGGCGAATTCTCGATGCTGGAGCTTGCCGAGACGGTGCTCGACATCATCGGTTCGAAATCGGAAATCGCTTTCCACGATCTACCGCAGGACGATCCAAAGCAACGCCGACCGGACATTTCGCTGGCGCAGGTCAAGCTCGATGACTGGGCCCCGCGAACACCACTGCGCGAAGGATTGGCCAAGACCATCGAATATTTCGACGGATTGCTCAAAGCCGAGGCCTAGTATGGTGGCACCAACCCCCGAATTCTCGGTTGTCATCCCCGCCCATAACGAAGAAGCGGTCATCGGGCGATGTCTAAAGACGCTGCTGGCCGACGCTCCGGCCGACAACCCGCCGGAGATCATAGTCGCCGCTAATGGCTGCACGGATCGCACGGTCGAGATCGCACGGCAGCTAGCCCCGTTCGCGACGGTTCTAGATCTGCCGCCAGGGTCAAAGGTGATCGCGATGAACGAGGCCAATCGCATCGCAAAATGCACGCCGCGTTTCTTCCTCGATGCCGACCTGCGGTGCTCCTACCACGCGTTGAAGGCGACTTCGGACGCGTTAAGGCAGCCTGGCGTGATGGCCGCATCGCCGGCGCTCGACATGGACGTATCGCGCTCCGACTTCTGGGTGCGGGCCTATTACCGCGTCTGGATGACGCAGCCTTACGTGACCGATCGCCTCGTGGGCTCGGGCGTGTTCGGCCTTTCCGCCGCAGGGCTTGAAAGAATGGGAGAAATCCCGCCTACATTTGCGGATGACACATGGGTTCGTACGCGCTTTTCCTATGACGAGCGGCGCAATGTTGCCAAGGATGTCGACGGTAATCCGGTACACTTCACCGTCTCCCCGCCGCGCACCCTGCGCGACCAGATCAGGATCGAGGCCCGCCGCCGGATCGGCAGCGAGCAGGTGCTTGCGCTCTACCCGAGCCCGCACAATACCAAGATCAACCGTCCCGGTAATCTTCGCACCGCATTGCAGAACGGCGCAAGCGTATTCGACGTGGCGATATACCTCGCGATGAAAACCGCTGCGCTGGTGCAATTCCGCTGGAACAAAGCGCGCGGGAAGACGCCGGTCTGGGTGCGCGATACCGGAGCGCGTCAAACCGGCTGATGCAGACCGATCAAAGGAAGGTGCGTGGGGGGCCTTTGATCCACTTTTCGCGCTGCTCCCAGGCTATCTGCCACTCGCTACCTTGCTCCTCGAGTTTGGGAAATAGGATAGACCCGAATTTATAAGCCTTCGCGCGCCACCACACCCAGAACACCATTAGCCCTACACCCACCGGACGCCAGAAACCTTTGAAATGGCGTCTTATCAATCCGACGCGGCCTCCGATCACGTAGATTATCCGCTTCGAGAATTGCTTGGTGCTGCGCCCACCGTAGTGAATAATCGTGGCTTCCGGCGTCATTACTGGATCGGCTCCAAATCCACGAGCGCGAGCGGCCAAGTCCGCTTCTTCGCCGAACATGAAGAATTCGAGGTCGAAGCCGCCAAGCTCATTCCAGAACTCGCGCTTGATGAGTAGAAATGACCCTTGAACGATATCAACACGCCGTTCGCAATCGCGCGGCCATGCGCCATAGCATTCCGGGTTCATCAATTCGGATTTGCGAAAAATTCTCGAAAGTCCGGTTGCCATGCAGAAGGCGCTCCAGGCCGTTATCCGGCCCCAGCATGAATCGGGGTTAAGCGACCCGTCTTCGAATATGGTTCGCCCACCCCAGATCTTGGCGTCCGGGCGCGATTCGGCGAACGCTACCAGCTTTTCGATTGCCCGGTCCAATACCACAGTATCGGTATTCAGCAGCAGAACGTACTCGCCGCGCGCCCTTTCTACCGAGATGTTGGTTGCCTTTGCAAAACCGTGGTTTGCGCTCTCCGCCATCAGTTCGACTTGGGGAAATTCCTCGGCGATTGCTTCAGCTGATCCGTCATGTGAACCGTTGTCGACGACAATCACTTCGAACGGGATGTTCGTCGTCTCGGCATAGACCGAGCGAAGACATTCAAGCGTCATCTCGCGCGTGTTCCAGTTCACGAGCATGATGGATACAATTGGTGCGCTATTTTTAGCGGTCTGCCCTCTGCGCATACATTCAGCCTTTACCGAAATTCTTCGATGGCAGCGACGCTGCTGCGGGATCCTCGCTGCGCAACGTCCGTTCGGTGTCGTCAGCTTTCAGAAAACGTCCGAATTTTCCTACGTCTATGTTCTCACGTATAACCTTGGCGGGATTGCCAGCTGCAATGCAGCAGTCGGGAACATCCTTCGTCACCACGCTTCCTGCGCCTATGACACAATTGTCGCCGATACTCACGCCGGGGAGAATGATACTTTCGCCGCCAATAAAACAATTTCTCCCGATCCGAGTGTGCAGGTAGAGGCCTCTCGTTCGGTCGTGAGTGAGTACGCGCGAATTGAATGCGAGATAGCTGTACGCACCAACATGGACACCGGCGGGGAAGGTTTTATCGGGCTTGGCACTCAACGAGAGTTGCGCTGTCGGATGAATATCCATGCCGAGGACGCGAACGAAGAACTTGCGCTTCGCATTGACCAGCATGTTCCGAATGCTGGAAAGACGGTTGAGGCTAAAACTCACGGTCGAACTGCCTTTTGTCGCACGGCGACTTTACGCATAGGCATCGATGTAGATGGGGAAACACGTCCCAAGGTGGTCCCAACCCCTAGCATTAGGGTGAACCAAATTAAGAGGCCACCAAAGAAGGAGACTGTGAAGCCGAGGACGAAAAACATGGTTAGAGAAATTGCGATACCGATGTTTGTCACCCCGTTTGCCGACCTATCTCGCGATGCTGACATTGCAAGGCCGACAATCGCCACCAACACTGAAAGCCCAAGCAAGAGCGGGACGGCAAGACCATGTCGTATTGCAAGGGCCAACCAGACCGCGTCAACACTTGGCAGCATCCAAGGAAGACCCTCAAATTGGTCATAACCGATTCCAAACCAAGGATAGTTCGCAACTGAGCGAGAGCCATAATCCCAGATCAGCAATCGGTAGTAACCTGTGGTTGGGTTGAGAGTATATCGAATAAGAACTGAAATCAGCCCATTCTGAGAAACGAGATGCAAAGCAAGTAGTAGAATGCCAGCGGATACGATGAAAATCGGCCAATTGAGGAATACTACAAGTCGCCGCACGCGATCATAGATCGCCAAAACTCCAAACATTAGGAGACCGAGAAGAGCTGCGGAACTCAGCGAGAAAACCGAGCCTATGCCGGCGAGAATGCCTGCCACCTTTGGCCAGCCTCTTACTTGCGAGAAGAAATAGAGAGGCAGCAAAGTCGCAAAAAACACTCCTGCCAAGATCGGGTGCGAAAAGGGTCCGGTGGCGCGAAGCAAACCAAAGCGCGTGTCGGACAGCTTAGCCTCACCCATCTTCATACCGTACTCGACCGCACTCAACGATCCGAACACAGCCCGCGCGGCATCGCGAATGTATCGTGTATGGGTAACAGCCTCCACGACCATCAGTACAGCAAGACCTAGTGCAACCGGTGCAAGGGCAAGAAGGAGGATGCGAAAATCGTTGTGGGTGCGAATTGCCAGACGAGCAATTAGGTAAGGCATCAGAACATCGAGAGCGACGCTAAATCCTGACGCCGAACCTTTCGCGAAGCCCATGACTATCATGAAAGAGAGCACCATCCACATCGCAGTCAGGGCAAGCAGAATATCGTTGAACCGTAAATGCAATCGCCCGGCAAACAACTGGTAGACGACCCACGGCGTGACCAGCATCCAGGCCATGCGATAGCCGTAAAGCGTCTGACCAGCAAAGTTCAGGCGGACCTCGACGGGTAAGAGCAACCCCACAAGCAGAATAAGCATCGGGGCGATGCGGATGAACGGTGCCCATTGGCTGGCCCGAGACTGACCGGTGGGTCGCGATCGTCGTAGCCGCGGCGAAATTGCGCCCGGCCTTTTCGGATCAGAGGGAGGGACGTTACGAGTTGCCATACGTGGAGCAGTTCTAACAAAACCCCTAGGCCGTGGAGGTGCGGTGCGGCAACATCAAAGTAGCCATGGCAAGAAAACATTTTCCTACATGCGATCGATCTGACACTTCTCGTTCTCCATTTGTTCGAAAAGAGGCGATACCCATGAGCAATGCATTCGGCAATTATTCTGACAGCCCCACCGCACCGGCGCTTTTTTGTTTCAAAGTCACTCCGGATGACGGCACCGATCTCGAGCGCGTGACGAAAGCACTCTACATAGGCGAAGAAGGCGACGTAGTCCTGCGATCGGCGCAAAGCGATGTGGACGTAACTTTCCGCAACCTTCCGGCGGGATATATTCTCGATGTACGGGTGTTGGCCGTGCGCAGTACGGGAACCACCGCAGGATCGCTCGTGGGGCTGGCCTGATGGCGGGATTTGGCCAAAGTCCCGCCGCGCGTCGCGGCACAATGCCTGGTCTTGCTAGCGGCTTCCCGGTTGCCGGTCCCCTGTTGGCCCCATCCAGCCAATGGATTGGCACTGCTGCCAGCGGATTCTCGACCCTTCCAAGCGATCCAGAACGGCTGACTGCCAAACCGGCCCTTCGACTTCTGGTGCCGCCAGGACAATATTATACAGATAAGCTCAATGTCGGGGTGGCTGCTGCGGCAAATGATTCAGGCTCCCTGATCGGCGGCGTTGATCGGGTCCGCTTCCGCTATGAGGGCGAAACGATCGATGTAGTCGAAGAAACTCCATTCACTTTCCTAGCCAGTGATGGAGAACTGGTCACATACCACGCCTATTGGATCACGCTGTCCAAGCCAGCAGACTTGATTGGCGAGGCGCAACTGTTTGTCGAAGCCATTCCGGCTGACGCCACGATGCAAAGCCGGGTCATCGGACCGTACAGTTTCTTCCCCAGCGACATCCTGCACGGGGCGGAATATACAGTCGATCCACAAAGCCCGGTTTCGGACACAAATCTACATTCATTCGACGCGGCAGTTGCCAAGGCCAAGAGCGATGCTGCTCCCAATCCGCGCGTTACATTCATGCGTTCGATGTCCAATGTCGTGATGAGCCCGGTTCCTCCGACCTTTACGCCTTCTGGTTATCTCACGGTGGAAGCCAGGGCTCCGGTTTCTTTCGGACGATCGGGATTGGTCGGCATGTCCAGTGTCGACAGCGATAGCAATCTGCGCCCGCGGCTCAACGGTTTGTGGCTCAAGGGCAAGAACATCACCATCGATTACGCCCATGTCGACAATCTCTTCACCGAAGGCGGTAAAGAATTCGTACTGGACGGCATTACGATGACGAATTCGCGCGGTCCGCGCTCTCTTTGGCGCGGAGGCCCGTACTGGACTGGCTCAAGGGTCCGTAACAACCCCTATTTTCTTGAGGTCTCCGCATCGAATTTAGAGAATGCGGCAGTCGGAGCCAGCCTAGTTCGGGGAGGGAATTTCATAGAAATCAGCCGCGACATTTTCGCCGATGCCCGCTGCGTGGTCGGCACCAGCGTCAAGGTTCACAACGACAGGCATTTGAACGACGATGCACCCGCTTTCTTGATTGAATATAGCGGGCCGGAAAACATGGCGACCTTGTCCCGTAGCGGCAACGTTGACCCCAACGATGCCACATACACCTTTAAGTGGGGAAGCAATTCAGTGAATTTTACGGTCGGCAAACAGCCGACCGATTACGCTGGCAGCACTTCGGACGGTTACTATTTCAGTGACATCGTCGATTTCATCAACACGACGCTGGCAGGTCTCGACGACGGCTGGTCTGCGACACTTCTTGATACCGAGCAACGCAGGGCCTCGTCAGGCTCTCTTCCCGGGCTGAAGGGCCTCGGGTTCGGCGACACCAATTGCGCTGGGACTAGCCTGCAGGTGACGTCCAGTTTCGATGCGCACGG
This sequence comes from uncultured Erythrobacter sp., assembly GCA_947494705.1. Lineage (GTDB taxonomy): Bacteria > Pseudomonadota > Alphaproteobacteria > Sphingomonadales > Sphingomonadaceae > Erythrobacter. The sequence goes on along the minus strand of CANLVN010000002.1, from coordinate 801,654 downwards.
CGATTGGTACCAACAACGCTTTAACACCATAACCGAGAATGTAATCGTTTACGACAATATCGCTTTCGACCTGCAATCCCAGAACATTTTCATATCAAGCACTTCCTCCGCTCTCGACTTTGTCTTCTTCAATAACGCGCTTGGCAACGACCCTGACGGTTCGGATTACTTTTCCACCTCAAGCGTATTCAGCCAATTGGGTCGTTCGAACAGCGAAAGCGCGCTATCACACGTTGTGGTGGCGCATTGTTCGATGCCCAACCAAGCGCTCACATTTCGCAACGACGGGGCATCATCAACGTTCGACAATTATTGTCTGGTGGCGAATAATGCCCTGCGCGACTTGCTCAGTGCCGGATCAGGCCAGATTGATGCCCGGATTGCTGCCAATCACTTACATGAAGGCGCCGACCCGCTTTCAGAAGCGGATGGAACCACCACAGGTGGGAACGAGACCAATCTTTTCGTCGATTTCAACCAAGGCAACTTCACGCCCGCGGGCGAATTGCTGGTATACCTGAAACAACCTACTGTTGGCCGGAACTCCCTTGGCGTCTCGCGCACACCACTCGCCCCCGTGGGGGCTTACTAGCCGTCCATCCCGGCATAAGGCAAAATGCCCATTTTACTCAATTTTCGCCGGGCACGGTTGTAGATACTGTGTCGCTGGGAGGATGAATTGGTGTGCACAAACCTGCCGGTCGGAATATCGTCGCGGCCGAGGAAGGCACCCAATTCATCCCACCCGTCCCCGCGCTCCAACCAGAACTCAAGAAGATCGCCAGGCCGATCGGCAAAATAGGCGCGCACTGCATCGTTGTGCGTTTCGTATACTTTTCGATAGCGCAACTCATGCCCTACCGGCGCACCGGCATCCTCGCCGTAAGTAAGCTGCTGGATATGATAGGGCTCATGACCAAAATGGCTCGCAATCGAATTGTACCAGCGATCCGAATCGCGCAGCGTCAGAATGAACTTGGAACCGGGGAAGTGCTGGTCAAGCTCTCGAAACATCAAAGGCCACGGCATATCTTCCACCGCATCATATCGACTTGCAATCTCCAGTCCCCGCTCGACATAGGTGTCGCGCAATTCGTCCAATGGTACTTTTCGGCCAAACACGCCAGTTACGGAATAGCCGATCTCGCTCAATGCATCGCGAAGCGAGGATGTGCCTGTCTTCTGGAAACCTATGCAAAAGATCTTCATGGTCACCTTTGATCCGATGGGATTGGCGCAGCGCGATTGATTGCCCTGCGAGTTCGGCTAAAACCGCAACTCGACAAACGTTTCAAGCCCCGTCGGCATAGAAGAGGCGAGCGTAAGGGCAGGATTGAACGGGCTTTACCAGATGATGGGCAGAATCGGAATCGACCTGGCCATCGGCCTGGGCCTGAGAGGACTAGGAGCCATTTCGGGCTTTGCTCTTTTATGGCTCATTGCTCAGACTAGCGGCTCAGAGGCTGTCGGAGCCTACCAGATGGGCCTTACCACCGCGACGGTCTTGGCCCTGATGGCGCTTGCTGGTCAGGATATTCTCGTCATCCGGCAGGCCCCGCATGTTGTACGAACCGGATCGTTGGCCGATCTGAGCGCGCATTATTTTGCTGGGCGCAAATGGATCGCCCGAAGCGCGGCAGCAGCTGCCCTGATTATGGCCGCAGCTGCGATAGCGATCGCGACGTTTTTTTTTCCAGACAATCGCTGGAACCTGACAATCGTTGGCTTTTTTCCTGCGGTTATCCTGCTCGCACTTCTGCGGCACAGCAATGCGTTGCTGCGAAGTCAGGGCAGCATTCTGATTTCGCAATCGCTTGAAGGAGTTTTCTATACCACGATCGCAGCGGGCATCATCGCGATCTTCTGGCTCAATGGCTGGGAACTTTTTCCTCTCGCCCTACCGATTTCCTATCTGACCGGGCTGGTAATCGCTGTCGGCATTAGTCTGCTATTTTCGCAATGTTTGACGCGCAGTTGGCAAGGCGCAGCCACACAGGATGGCGCCCGAATCGATGTCGCCACCGGATTGCGCGTGACAGGAGCTCCGATACTGATGATGGGCGGCGAGTGGCTGACTCTGGTCGCGCTGGGCGCACTCGCGGGATTGAGCGAGGCTGGCGTCTATCGAACCGCTTTCATGATCTGCATGCTGTTCCAGTTGATTAACGCATCTTTTGCTACGATGGCCGGGCCGCACCTGTCTCGGGCCAATGCAGCCGGTGACAGAACCGCGGTGATGGATATCACCTGGAAAGTCGGCCTCATCGGATTCGCGTTGGCTGTGCCCTTGGCATTGGTTTGCGTGTTGCTGCCTGATCTTCTTCTCGGACTGTTCGGCAAAAATTTCCTCGAGGGCGCGCTTACTCTGCAGGTCCTTGCTTCCGCTCAGACTGTGAATGTGATCTTCGGCCCGGTGGGCACGGCGCTCATCATGGTCGGTCGTGAGCGGCAAGTCCTTGCGATTGAAGTCGTTGCCAGTTTTCTTGCGGTGATCCTCGCTTCGCTTCTCATACCGTATATCGGAATGCTTGGTGCGGCAATCGGCTTCGCGACAGCGACCATTCTGCGCAACACAGCCTCGCGCATCGCGCTGAATGCCTGGCGGCCTGATACCGCAAGCCTGCGGGCCTAGCTGAGCTCTTGCACCAGTTCGATCTGTATACCCCGTGTCGATACAGGGTGGATGAAATTACAAAGGAAGTTGCCCGCCCCCTTTATCGGTTCGGGTTCCAGCAATCTCAGATCGTGCTGCTCACACCATTGTGTGGCTTGCTCGAAGTCGTCGACAGAGTAAGCAAAGTGATGCACGCCACCGACGCCTTTGTTGAACTTCAACAGTGGCCCTTTATCTGCCACTACCAGTTCTAGAGTAGTGTCCGATTCAGTCTTGGTAAAGATACACCAGCAATGCCATTGATCGACGTAGCCCCGGTAGTCCTCCACAATGCTAAAGGTCTTCATATGCCGTTCGGCATCCTCAAGCGAAGGCATGACGATCCCGACATGGTGGAGGCGATAATTTGCAAACATGAGCCTTGTCCTAAGCCTTCGTCTCGCGCCGCACCAGCCCGCTTGAAGCCGCGATGATGGCCGCACGCGCAGGAACTTCGATTAGCTTGTAGCTCACGTAAGACAGCAAGGTGACGGCACCGATCGCGCCGCAGATCATCGCAATTCCGCCGAGCGATCCGACCTCGCCGCGCCCCGCCAGAACCACGTCGAAGGCGACCACCCCGATCGGGAAGTGCCACAGGTAAACCGAATAGGAAATCTCGCCGGGCAGCACCGGAAATGCGTGCTGCAAGGGCTTCAGCCCGCCATGCCGCTCTGCATCGGCGGCGAGCACCACGATCCCGGCAAGGCCGAGAACAACCACCACATACGGCGCCTTGAGCAGGATCGCCGCGATCGATCCCGCCAGCACCAGCAGCAACGCAATCAACGCGCCGCGCGCACCGAGCGTGCGGGCTTCGGCAAGCCGGTAGAGCGCAATGCCGAGCGCAAAGGTCGGCACGATACGAATCGCGCCGATGTTCCACGTCGCCTGCAGCAGCGAATTGCCCGTCGCAGCGGTGTTCACCATGTCGAGCACCACCAGAGCGCCTACGCACAGCAGCGCCAGAAGCAGCGGCCAGCGCATCAACCGCGAAAAGCTGAGCACGAAGACAGGGAACAGCAGATAGGCGAACCATTCCGCACTGATCGACCAAGACGGAAGGTTGAACATCAAGTCGGGCGTCGACCCCCACGCGTGGATCAGCGTCAGATTGGCGAACAAGCCGCGCAGGATCTGCCCCTTGTCGAACTCGCCCCACTCGACCAGCTCCCACATTGTGAATTGCCAGCCGAGCGCTCCGCCGACGAGCGAGAGCCCGATTGTCACGGCGAGCGTTACTACGTGTAGCGGATAAATCCGTCCGATGCGGCGGACGAGAAAGCTCCAATAATCGAAGCGCTGTTCGCGCACCTTGGGCAGATAGACATGCGCGAGCACGAAGCCCGAAAGCACGAAGAAGAAATCCACTCCGAGGAAGCCGTAGCCCGCGAGCCGCGAGTCCTGCAGCGCGGTGTCGGGGAAGAACTCCTTGAAGTGGAAGAACACGACCCAAGCCGCCGCAAGAAACCGCAGGCTGGTGAGCGAATGAATGACCGCTGGGAGCGAAATGGTGGCGCTCACCGGAGCAGCAGTTGAGGGGGTCAAGGACACAGGCTCACCTCGTCTTCACCGGCATGCGCGCCGTCCCAACCGATCCGCGCCAGCGTATCGCCGAGCATACGGCTGACCTTATGCGCGCCGGGCGTGTTGAGGTGGCCATAGTCCGAGTATTTGCTTGCATCTGCGGCGATGCAATCCGCCGTCAGCACGCGGCCGAGATTGCGATAGAACTCGCCCTCGCGCAGCGGGACGGGGTGTTCGAACACGGGCATATAGAGAAATGCGACCTGTGCTCCATTGTCATGCGCCAGCCCAGCAATAGCCCGCGTGTAATAACGCTCGATCGCAAATTCCTGATCGGCATAGCCGGCCGGAAGCACCGGCGGCGTGATCGAGCGGATCCGTTCTTCGGCATAGGGGCGCAGCAATTCGGCGGGATAGATGCTGTCCTTGTCGATCGAGCCGCCGGTCGGGGATTCGTAGCTGAGCGTAGTGTCGTAATCGCTACCCCAATAGTTAGCCTCGTCGAAGCTGCGGATGCCGAACAGCTCCGGGAACCAGGATTGCACCGCCAGCGACATCTGCCGGAACGGGACGAAGGCAAGGTCCTCGCCATAGACGCGGTTGATCAGCGCGGGCGCTCCGATCACATCGCCCGGATCGGCAATATTGCGGAAGGCAGGATGTCCGTCGCGCGGCATCGCTTCGATTGCCGAGAGGATCACAAGTTCGACTTCGGGATGATGTTCGAACAGCTGGCGCGCCATTGCGTAATGCGCGTTGCGGCCTTCTTGCGGCAGGCTGAGATTGGCAACGCGAACCTCGCGGCCAAGCTGCTTGCTCAACTCTTCTTCCACCACCGGCGCAGCGATAGCCGATTGCAGACGTGAATTGCCGATAATGGCGATATCGATCGGCGTTTTGTCAAATGCCACGCGTTCATAGGACCAAACCGAGCGGAAGTGCAGCGTCCCCTCGAGCTGCTGATAGCGGGCGTATGGGTCATGCGGCAGCAGCAAGGTGAGACCGCCGAGCGCGAAAAAACCCGTCAGCACCGCAGCCAGCAAAAGCCAAGGGCGCTCTTTCGGGGTGTGCGTGTCTGTCGGCTCCATACGCTCTCCCCTCTATCAGAAATTGAAGTAGATGAATTCGGTCGTGCCGCGCATGATGAACGCCACTCCGAGAAACAGCGTGAGCGCAGTCAGCAGCGCCCAGCCAAGCGACATCCGCCAAAGGATCTGCACCGGGCTTACAGCGCGCTTCGCCCAGTCGGCCCGCCAATCGATCACCGGCTCGAACCGGCCCATGATCTCATGCGAATTGGGCAGCAAATAGATGATCGCATAGGCGGCTAGCGTGAATAGGGCGGCGGCTGTGAGGCCTAGTGGCCAGTCCGGCTGGACCACAAGGAATTCTGTCCCGCCCAGTGCGGCTGCTAAAATCGAGAGCATCTCGATCCCGTTGCGCGCGCCGAAGGGTATAATTGCCGCCACGAAGGCTAATAGAGTAGCCGCACGCGCTACCGGACTGTGCCATGCCGGTGCGCTCTGTCCGGCTTTCTTGCGCGCCTTGCGGACAGGCTTGCGATAGGCGGCCCACGCCTCGTTCACGGACATGTAGATGCCCTGCATCAGGCCAAAGATCACGAATGTCCATCCCGCCCCGTGCCACACGCCGATCACCAGCATCGAGACCATCGTTGGCACAACCACCGCGACGCAAACGGTGCCCCATTTGCCGAGCCCCCTCATCGCTGCGAACCGCGCACAAGGGACCGCGATCGGCTGGAAGATATAGAGCTGCACCCAGCGCCCCAGCGTTGCATGCCAGCGCCGCCAGATCTCGACGACGCTCTTCGATCGCAGTGGCGACAGGAAGTTGAGCGGCAGCACAATGCCGAGCATCCGCGCAGTGCCAATTGCCATGTCGGAATAGCCTGAAAAATCGAAATAGACCTGCGCGGTGTACGCGAAGGCAGCGATCCATGCGTCCACCATGCCTATGGCATTGCCCTCGCCCACCCCGACGAAAATCGGAGATGCATAGAGCGCGAGCGTGTCGGCAATGACGGTTTTCTTGAACAGGCCGATGGCGAAGATCGCGAGGCCGATGAGGATGTTGCGCCCTACCTCGCCCCATCGCGGCTTGCGGCGATGCTGGTCGATGACCTCGGCATATTGAACGATCGGACCGGCCAGCAATTGCGGGAAGAACAGCACGAAGCTGCCGTAGTCGAGCGCGCCTGCGGGCTTGATCTTGCCGCGGCTGACATCGACCAGATAGCCGATCTGCTGGAAGGTGAAGAACGATATGCCGAGCGGTAGGAGTATAGACTCGAGCGCAAAACCCGCTCCGAAAGCGTCATTGATCGCAGTCAGCAAGAAGTTGAAATATTTGAAATATCCCAGCACCAAGAGGTTAGTAATCACCGCCAGAGCGATCACTCCGGCCTTTGCTCCGGCGCGCGCTCCCAATCGCCCGATCACTTGCCCTGCGATAAAATTCAGCACCACCGATGCAAGCAGCAGCGGCAGGAATTGTGCGCCGGCCAGCCCGTAAAACCCAAGCGTGGCAAGGATCAGAAACGGTCGCCGCAGGAACGCCAGCGGGCTCAGCGACAGCAGATAATATCCCGCTACAACAATCGGCAGGAAGGCAAATATGAAGCTGATCGAGTTGAAGAGCATGGCCCGTCAGCGGCTCTCTATCGCGGCTCGGCGATGATCGAGCAGGTCACCGCAATCTTGCGCTTGAGGGCGCGCGGTAGGCTTGCCGCTTGCGTCGTGTGAGAGGCGATTTCAAGAACCCTGAATCCGCCATCCTCGATCATCCTTATCGCGTCGTTGGGGTCCGACAGCAGCTGGATATGATCCGGCATAGGAGCGTTCAGCGGTACGTTGACGAACAGATACCCACTCTTCGCAACCGTGTGGCGAATTTTCTGCAAGGCATCGACAGGCTGCTCGAGGTGTTCGAGCAGGTGAGACAGAATGATCAGGTCGAACTGCTCACTGCCCGCATCGACCTCGTGCATATCCTGAATCGCGTAACGGGCGCGATCGTCCATTCCGAGTTGTCCGAGTGCTGCCTTCGTCTGTGCCAGCGAGATCGGGCTTATGTCCCAGGCGACGGCCTCTTTCATGCCCAGACGTGTCAACGCGAGGTAAATCAGAAGACCATGGCCCGAGCCCACTTCCATCATCTTGCCTTCCGACTTTACCCTCGCGGCGAGACGACCGAGAAAGAAGTGCAAGCTTGAGGCGTGCATGTACCAAAGGACATGGCTTAGCAGTAGTCCATGCATGTATCGCTGCATGAAGACATCGTCCGAATAGACATGCGCGTTGGTCTCAGCGAAAGTTGAGTAGCGGTAGCTGTCGGTACGGGCGAAATTCAACTCCTCTTCGCGAATGACATGGCAAAGCCACCGGTAATCCTGCGCGGCCTGTTCAGCATTATCGCCTGCCAACCTCAGCACGACTTCAGCCATATCATCGCTGGTATCGAGCAGCGTGGGTGTGCGCACGGCAAAGCTCTTTGAGAGATAGTCCGCGTGCTCAGGCCAAGCGGTTGTAACAAGCCGCGTAAGCCGTTCCAAATGGGGCCGTCCGGCCAACAGGTTTTCGAGCGTCGCCATCACTGTAACCCCACTTTCATGCCTCTGAACCTGCAACCGCTCCGGTCGTTTCGACCACCATAGGCAGGGCTGGTTTTTCGTAAGCCTCAAGGTCAAGAGCCCAGCGCGTACCCCCCTCTGGCAGGTCAGCAACAAAGTTGAAGCCAAGCCTTTCGAAGTGCTTCTCGACAAGCCCATTCTTCGGGGAAGGCAACCATTCACCGATAAGCCGTTTGGCCCCGTCGGCTTTCGCAGCATCGACCACGTGGGCAAGCACGGCTTCTTCGACCCGCCGCCCCAAGACACGGCAGCTCATCAACCAGGTGTCGCACACCCACTCATCGGCACTACGATCAAAGATCAGCACCGAGATCATACCATTGTCGCCGAACCGGTCGACCAGCCTCACCTGAAGAGTGAACTTCGCAGGGTTCGTCTCAAAGCTCTCCACCTGCGCCTCGGAGTAGCGGCGGGTTGTGAGGTTGAACTGGTTTGATTTGTTGATGAGCTGGGCGGTGCGGGTGCGGCCAAGCGAGTTGAAAGGACGCATCGAGCAAACCATTTCTAGCGAGCGCAGATATTCGTCCATGTTGCCGATCTTTTGCATCGCCGACACGCGCTCTGCATTGGCCTGATACATTTCGGCGCGATTGCGATCCTCCGCGCCGAAGCCGATCGCTTCGAAGTATCCAGCCTCGGACAGGATGCCGACATACTCTGCTGGGTCGGTGCCCACCTCCGGGACCGCGACTTCGGGCAATTCCTGCCGCACCCTTTCACGCTCCGCTGGATTATCATCGAGGAACACAAGCGAATCGGTGCCGATATTGAGCGCTTTGGCAACATATTCGAGATTGCTTGCCTTGTCGGTCCAGTTGGCAACGAAGACAGCAACGTCGCTTTCCTTCAGCACCATTTCGTCGTGGCTCTGGAATGGAATACGAGCGTTCGTTTCCTCATTCTTTGAGCACACGGCAAGGATGATACCGCGGCTGCGCAGTTGCTTTGCATAGGACTGGATACCGGCAAAAGCCTCGCCCGTTCCGCTGCCTTGGCCAAGTGCTATGCCTTCGACGCCATCGTCGCCGATAACACCACCCCAGAGCGTGTTGTCGAGATCCAGCACAAGGCATTTGCGAGAAAGACCGCGGAACGCTGAGAACAGGCGGCACAGGTGATCAGCGACGAGAGGAACAGCGTCCAGTGCGAAAGGGACCTTGCCTTCGTGCCAGCGGCCCGCATCATGCCATGCAGATAATCCAACCATCTCTGCCAAGGCCGCAAGATCGAGAAATACGTCGCCCGGTTTCAGATTTTGCGCGAGGCGGGCATTGAAGGTCGCAATCATCCAGCGCACCGAGCCCGGCTGGCTGGCATCGAAATTCCCGAACAGCGCAGCAGGCTCCATTGGCAAACTGTGCAAAACCACGCCAGCCGAGCTGTTGGTATGGATCGCATCGCGCAACGAAGTGACATAGTCGATCGCGGACTGGACTGCCTCCTCACCGCCGCCTTCATCGAGTCGGGGGCTACCAAGACCCAGCGCGTGTGGATCAAATGCAAGATAAACAAGGTCAGGCTCGAACTCGAAAAGCGTCGAGGCCGGGTCGAGCACCGCTTGCGCAGTCTGACCATAATCGGCCTGAAAAGCGTCTATCAGCAAGCCATGTCGTAATCCGGTGCCCGGAAGCGCCGTAATCAGGAAATCTGCCGTATGCGTCGCGGCGATTGCGACGCGGAAGGGCCGCAATCCGGCCTTAGCCAGATCGTCGCGGCGCGCTGCAATCGTCTTACCGAGCTGGTTTAGCTGGCTTACGTCGAGCGAATACCCAGCCAACCTGCGAATGACATGTGGATTGCTCTCGAAATCCTTGCGCAACGCCTTCAATTGCGCGCGCAGATCTGCTGGCGGCTCAAGCAACCATCGCAATGCATACGGATCCCGTGACGAGGGACTCATGCGTCAATTTTCCCGTGATACTCTGCGTACGCCAAAATGAATGTCAGTCGATCTTCGACCCGATCAGGTCGACCATCTGGCCCACATTCTCAAGGTCTGCGATCTCGCTGTTTGAAAAGCGCACGCCGAAAGCTTTCTCGATTGCGACGACAAATCGAATGTTCGAGAGGCTATCCCATTCCTCAATATCGGCAGCTGTCATGGAATCAGAGTATTCGAGATCGTCTTCATCGAAGACGTCCTCCATGATATCGACAACCTTGGTCTCGATCTCGCTACGGGCCATTACGTATCCTTTGCTGCGGCGCAGCGTCGTTCACGCCTCCCTCGATGATTGTCAAGGCTTCGCCTTGAGAGGAAGCCACCAATCCTCGTTGTCGAGATACCAGCGCAGGGTTGTACGCAGGCCTTCTTCAAAGCTGTGATTAGCGGTGTAGCCGAGCTCGGAACGCGCCTTGGTTTCGTCGATAGCGTACCGGCGATCATGGCCTGCTCGGTCGGTTACGAAGGTCTTGAGACACTCCGATCTCTCTCCACGCGCGGCGGGTGCATTAGGAAAGCGCTCCGCTAGGCCGTCCACCTCTTGGAAAGCGCGGTCAACCTCGGCACAGATCGTGTCGATCACTGCCATGTTCGGCAATTCCGCTCCGCCGCCGATGTTGTAGGTCTCGCCCGGAACGCCGCGCTCGATACACGCTTCGATCCCGCGGCAATGGTCCTCGACATGCAGCCAGTCGCGCACATTCATCCCGTCACCATAGATAGGGAGCGGCTTGCCTGAGAGCGCATTGAGCAAAAACAGCGGGATGAGCTTTTCCGGATATTGATAGGGACCGTAATTGTTCGAGCAATTGCTGGTCGTCACCTCGAGACCATAGGTGTGATGATAAGCGCGCACGAGGTGATCGGAGGCCGCTTTCGACGCGGAGTAAGGCGAATTGGGCGCGTAGGGCGTCGTCTCGCTGAAAGCGGGATCATCCGCTCCGAGCGATCCAAACACCTCATCGGTCGAGATATGGTGAAAACGGTGCGGCTTTCCATCGCCCTCCAGCCAGACGCTGCGCGCGGCCTTGAGCAGCGAATTGGTGCCCAGGATATTGGTGTCGATGAACGCATCCGGGCCGGTGATCGAGCGATCGACATGGCTCTCCGCCGCGAAGTGGACAATTGCGGCGATATCGCGGTCGCGAAGCAGTCGCTCGACCAGTTCCTGATCGCGAATGTCGCCAACGGCCAGCTCGGCATTCGGAGCGCCTGCGATGGTCGAGCGATTGCCGGCATAGGTCAGCGCATCGAGCACGATTACGGCGTCATCAGGGTGGTGCGCGTTCCAGTAATGGACGAAATTGCCGCCTATGAAGCCAGCGCCTCCGGTGACGAGCAGGTTAGCCAAGACCTTTTTCCTCTTCGAGCATAGCGCGCAAGTTGGTGCGCCAATGAACCGGCGAAACGCCCAGCGTCTCATGCGTCTTGCTGCAATCTAGCAGAGAGAACGCAGGGCGGGCTGCCGGGGTCGGGTAGTCGGCAGTGGCGATAGGCTTGATTGCGGGTATCGCCGCCACAAGGCCAAGCTCGTGTGCCTCCTCGGCAATCGCCACGGCGAAATCGTACCAGCTGGCAACGCCTGCATCGCTGTAATGAAACGTGCCCACGGCCTCTTTCTCTACAAGGCTCCAGATCGTACGAGCCAGTTGCGTCGCCCAGGTCGGAGCGCCGATCTGATCCGCGACGATACCAAGCTCGTCGCGCTCGTTCATAAGCCTGATCATCGTACGGACGAAATTCGCCCCGCCCGCTTCGTAGACCCACGCCGTGCGCAACAGCAGGTCCATGTCGCCAAGATGGTCCTCGCCCGCAGCCTTGGTCCGGCCATAGGCGGAAATGGGCGCACGTTGGTCATCAGGGCGATACGCTCGGGACGATTGGCCATCGAACACGAAATCGGTCGATATGTGAACGAGCTTGCCACCAGTTTGTGCCATGGCCTCCGCCATGACACCGACGGCATCGGCATTGATCGCCCGCGCCAGTTCCTCATCGCTCTCCGCCTTGTCGACCGCGGTATAGGCGGCCGCGTTGAGGATGATGTCAGGCGCCTCGACCGCCAGCCGGGCGCGAAGCATCGCGTGGTCGGTGAGGTCTACATCCTCGACATCGATGGCAGTGATGTCCGCATCTGTCGGAGCTGTCCGCTGCAAGGCTCCGCCAAGCTGGCCGCCGCTGCCGGTAATCAGAACCTTCATGCGAATGCCATCACCTCGCCGAGCGCTTGGCCGTCAGCGTCCTTCTCGGAAATGATCGGCTCGATTGTTTCCAGCGGCCAATCTATTCCCACCGACGGATCGTCCCAAGCGAGCGTATGCTCGGCATCGGGCGCATAGGGAGCGGTGCATTTGTAAAGGAAGTCTGTGTCGTCTTCGAGAGTCAGAAAACCATGGGCAAAGCCTTCGGGCACCCAGAACATGCGGTGGTTTTCGGCAGACAGTTCGACACCCACCCACTTCCCGAAATGCTCCGACGTACGGCGCAGATCGACCGCCACGTCGAACACCGCACCGCGCGCAACGCGAACCAGTTTGCCCTGGGGGCCCGGATTCTGGAAATGGAGCCCGCGCAGGACGCCTTCTTGCGAATGGGAATGGTTGTCCTGCACCCAGTTCATGTCGAGACCGGCTTGAGCAAAGGCCGCCTGGTTCCATGTCTCCATGAAGAAGCCGCGCTCGTCCCCGAACACTCGCGGCTCTATGATGAGGGGTCCGGGAATGGCGGTTTCGACAAGGTTCACGAAATCACCGGGTTTTCCAGCAGGCCAAGCAGATACTCGCCATAGCCAGACTTGCGAAGCGGCTCAGCAATCCGCGTCAGATCGTCATCGTCGATGAAGCCCTGTCGCCAGGCGATTTCTTCCGGACAGGCGATCTTGAGGCCCTGGCGCTCCTCGGTAATCCGCACATAGGTGGCTGCGTCCAGCAAAGAAGAATGTGTGCCGGTGTCGAGCCACGCGAAACCGCGCCCCATGATCTCCACCGACAATGCGCCCTCATTGAGGTAAAGGCGATTGAGATCGGTGATTTCCAACTCGCCGCGTGTCGATGGCTTGAGGTCGCGAGCCCGGTCGACCACGGTATCGTCGTAGAAATACAGGCCGGTCACCGCGTAATTCGACTTCGGCTCGTCAGGCTTTTCTTCGATGGAAACCGCGGTTCCATTTTCGTCGAATTCGACCACGCCGAACGCTTGCGGGTTTGTGACGCGATAGGCGAATACGCTTGCGCCTTTATCGCGCGCGTCGGCACTCTTCAGCAGATTTGGAAGGCCATGGCCGTAGAAGATGTTGTCGCCCAGGATCAGCGCCGAGGGGCCGCCGCGAACGAAATCGGCACCGATGTGAAAAGCCTGCGCCAGCCCCTCTGGACGCTGCTGTTGGGCGTAGCTCAGATTGACCCCGAAATCGCTACCGTCGCCAAGCACGCGCTGGAATTGCTCCGCGTCTGCGGGTGTGGTGATGACAAGGATGTCCCTGACCCCCGCAAGCATCAGCGTGCTGAGCGGATAGTAGATCATCGGCTTGTCGAAAATCGGCATCAATTGCTTGGAAACACCGCGTGTTAGCGGATAGAGCCGTGTGCCTGAACCCCCGGCCAGGATGATGCCTTTGCGCGAAGTGGTCACGTATCCCTCGTTCTGCGAAGCTGGTCAGTGTGGTCGCGGAGCAACGCGCATTGCAGCATGGAAACCAAGGGTCAATGGCTAATGTCGCAGCGCATGAATCCTGCTTATCCATGGCTGGCCAAATGTCGGGAATTAGCGCATGGACGCGCGCAGCATTAAAGGGGGACGACGCTCACCGGACCGCATCGAAGCTCCGGATCAGCCAGTGCAGCGCTATGCCAGATATCACTGCCATCGACGAGTTCCTTTGCGCCAGCCTGCGACACCTGCGCGCTGGCGAGCCTGCGAGTTGGCCAAATGGTCAGGAATGGGCGGATCCCGGCGCAGGCGAGGAGGTCTGGTCGCGGCTGGACTATCACGGCGTAGCAATGCTTTTCCATGGACCGGGCGAAGCGCTTCGCACCTGGCCCGATGCCCTCGTTGCGCGCGTCGGCGAAGAAGCGCGCTTGATGGCACTTTGGGAAGCTACCCATCGCTCGGCATTATCGAAGCTGGTCGACCGGCTGGGAGAAGCGGGTATCGAGAGCGTGTTCCTGAAAGGCACTGCAATTGCCTACTCGCTATACTCGGATCCAGCCGCACGTAGGCGAGGAGATAGCGACCTTCTGATACGGCAGGCCGATCTTGATCGGGCTCGCGCGATCCTTGCGCAGGAGGGCTGGTATCGCAACGAGGACCCGCATGGCCTGACGCATCAGGAAGGCTGGCTTTTCAACAGCGCCGGAGCTTTCATCCATGCGCTCGACCTGCATTGGGCGTCCAGTGACCGGCCTGCCCTTCAGCGCGTTATGCCGAGTGAGGATGTCTTCGCCACCCGCCGCCCCCTGCCCCGACTCGGTGCTTACGCCCAGCGCTGCGCCACGCCGCTGATCATCATCCACGAAGCGCTCAATCAGAAGTGGCACGAAATGCGCGGCTATTATCAGGGCAACGAAAAGGTAACGGGGGGACGGCGGCTTGTCTGGTCGGTCGATTTCGACCTTCTGGCAACAGAGCTGGAACCCGCGGACTGGGATAGTCTCGTCGCCACCTGTGACCAGCGCGGGGTTGGCCCACTTGTCGCCGAGGCGCTCCGCAAGGCCGCCGACGACCTTGGGACAACGCTTCCCCAAGCCGCGCTCGCCGCACTCGCCGCCCAGCGCGAAGACCCCGCTATCGCCGCCTACTCGCGCGCCGATAATGATACCGAGGAGTTCTGGCTAAACCTCCTTCACGCGCCAAGCTGGCGGGCACGCGGCGCCTTGCTGATTCATCGCGGATTCCCTCCCGAAAGCCACCTGCGCGCCAAATATTCGCATCTCGCAGGTTGGAACTATCGACTCCTGCAGGTGCGGCATCTCTTCGATTCCGCGGGCCGGGCATTGCGGCGACTGGTGGCACGATGAGCTGGCGATTCTGGATCGAATGGGCGCGGCGTTTCCAATCCCAGCTGGCGCTGATCGCGGCGCTGACGCTGCTGAGTTCGCTTGCCACACTCGCAGTGCCATGGCTCGCAGCGCAGGTGCTGGGCGCGGTGGTAGAAGGGTCGGGCGACGGCGCAGAGGCAAGCGCGCTCGGTGCAATCGGCCTGCCGCAAACGCTTGCATTGCTGGTCGGCGTGCTGGTCGCACTCACCGTGCTTACCATAGCCGCAAGTTTCGTGTCGCAAATGGCCTCATCGCGCATCCTGACCGAGCTGCGCAAACGCATCTATGCGCATGTGCAGATGATGCCGCTCGCCTTTCACGACGAGCAGCGGCGCGGCGATATTCTTGCGCTTACATCCTACGAAGTTTCCAATCTCAGCGATTTCCTTGCCGAGACCATCGCCAATGCCCCCGCGATGATCCTGACTGCCATCGGCGCGGTCGTGATCCTTTTCTGGATCGACCCGTCCATGGCGCTCATCGTCCCGCTGCTGATTCCGGTCTTCATCGTCATGGCGCGACTTGCGGGGCGTCGCCTGAGAAGTCTCTCGGCGAAGGTGCGAGCGGCCGAGGTTGAGCTGATCGCGATCGCCGAGCGCGATCTCGAAATGCTGCCCGCGATCAAGTCCTTCGCCACAGAAGCGCCGCGCCGGGCCGAATTCGATGCGGCGGCGGAGCGGGCCCGCAATCTCGCGGTCGGACAGGCCCGGCTCAATTCGCTGATCGGCCCGCTTGTAGCGCTGACTGCTGCGCTCGCCGCGATAGGCGTGCTGATCGTCTCTGGTGAGCAGCTTACGCAGGGGTCCGGGTCGCCCAATGATCTGTTCGCGTTCCTGCTCTACGCCGCGCTCCTGACCCGACCCGTCGGCGCACTCGCCGGCATGTATGGCGCGTATCAGATGGCGCGAGGGACGCTGGCGCGGCTCGAAGCAGTGCTCGCGCTTAAGGCGGAGCCTGGATATGCGACCGATGCGCATGCCGGACTAAGGCTTGAACGGGCACAGGGCACGATCCGTTTCGAGGCTGTGAATTTTGCCTATCCGGGCCGACCTCCGGTTCTTACCGGGCTTGAACTGGCGATTGCGGCGGGGGAGACTATCGCTCTGACCGGCGAAAACGGAGTGGGCAAGTCGACTATCGTGCGGCTGCTCCTGCGCTACTACCAACCCGATGCGGGCCGGATCACGCTCGACGGGATCGATATCGCCGAACTCGACCTGCAGGACCTTCGTCGCCAGTTCGGCTATGTCCCGCAACGTGCGCTGCTTTTCAACGGGACCATCCGCGACAACATCGTCTTCGCGCAGGATCACTTGGGAGACGCCGCCAACGAAGAAGCCGTGATGCACGCAGTGCGGCTCGCCCAGGCCGAGAGTTTCATCGCTGCTCTGCCGCGCGGGCTCGATACCGAGATCGGCGACAATGGCGTGAGACTATCGGGAGGACAACGCCAGCGTATCGCACTCGCCCGCGCTCTCTATCGCGATCCGCCGGTCATCATCCTCGACGAAGCTACGAGCATGTTCGATCTTGAGAGCGAATCGGGTTTTGTCGAAGCCTGCGTCGGCGCGCTGGAATCGCGCACTGTCGTCATTATCACTCACCGACCGGCCAGCCTTGCCCTCGCCGACAGGGTGATCGAGGTGAGGAGTGAGGGCCTAGTTGAAAGGCCGGCTTAGGCCGCTTTTGGGACGATCAAGTCTTGCTCGCTCAATTGAGCTGCAAGCGCTTTCAAGTCTGCTTCGATCCGCTCGCGCGGGGCGTCGAATTCGGTTTCGATCGCGTCGGTCAGTTCTTTGAGGCTGTGCGGACGAGCGATGAGCAATTCCCATATCCGCGCGCCGATCGGATCGAGTCCGAAATACTGGCCGCTGGCCAAGTCGAGCAGTACCATCTCACCACCGACTTCGCGTGCGACCACTTCGCTCGAAACCGTAAAAACGTCGCTCAGGTCCATTTCGATTATTCACCCCCCCGTTTCGACCCCCTCGTGAAAGTTGGCCAAGATCGCATTGCACACGGCAGGCAATTCCGCATAATCGCGGGGATAGTCAAGGGCGTGACAGGCAATGTCCCGCGACAGGTCAGCCATGCGGGAAAAGTGCGCCTTGAGGCGCGGCTTGTCCTCGACGTCGAGGATGAAGGCATGCGGCATGAGCGCGGATAGTGCTTCGGGCAAGCTGTAGCGGCGGATTGCAAGGGGTGCGCCATGATCGGTGCCCAACACGTAAATCTGGCGAAGCGGCACGGGCTCTTGAGCAAAGGGAAGCGCTGTGTCCGCTTCGACATCCTGCTTGCGGTTGTCGTCCTCGATTCGCACTTGCTCGCCCAGCAGGTGGCGCGCGCTGTCGGCAAACAGCCGCAGCTTGGAGCGTTTGGGCTGAAGCCATAATTTGCCGTCGCGGCGCTGAAGATCGATCACGTCTTCCGTCATGAAGGCGTGCCCGGCCTTGGCAAAGGCGCCAGCAAGCGTGGTCTTGCCGCCCCGCGACAGGCCAAGGAAAGCGATAGCCCCTGGCTCCTCACCGTCGATGCGAACCGCGCTGCCGTGGAGAAACAGGCCATCGGTGTAGTTGCCGAGGATTGGCAGGATCGCATTGTGAAACAGATTGCCGACATTGGCCGCGTCGAAGCCGGGCGCTGGCCAACCCTCAATAAGAGGGGCTGAGGTGGCGGGTCTCTCGATTTGGAAATCGGCCTGACCGGGGAAGCGGATCATATAGCTCGGCTCGTGATCCGCCCCAACGATGCGGCGAAACTCGGCCATGCACACACCCTCGGGCGAAACCCACCGATCATAAGGATCATCGGGCAGCGCTTTTTGCTCCCGCGGATCGTGCATCTCCCATTCCATCACGCGCAGCCTTAGGCATAGTGAGCGCGAGGGGAAAGCCTTCGTCGAATCAAGCCTGCGGCAAAGCGCCCCTCGCCATCGGTAGAATTTTCAACATTTGAGCCCGAAAATCCTGATTTTCCGAAATTATTGGGATCTGCGAGCGCTGTGATGCCCAAATCGTGCCTATGTGCGGCAAGCGTTTTCAAGGTGATTCGTTTTGGCGTGGGCGCTGACCGCGCGTTGATCAGGAAGCGATCCGAGGTCGCGAGATTGGGTGCGATCGGATCCGCGCACGGATTATCGCAAAAGCGGCTCTCTACGGATCAAGGAAAAGCCAGGTCGGCGTGCCAGAACAAAGGTAGGCAGCTTTCGGCCTAGCGCGATCCAGGCCCTGACGTGACAGAAGCTCAACCCGATCGCCAAGGGCTCGTTTACTCAAGGTAGCTGGGTTAAAATACGTTAACTTTCAACGCCTTCTACCAATAATCCCGTTTGCGCAAAAACAAAAGGCGCCCCCGCAGGGACGCCTTTGTGTGTTTCGTTTCGGTAGCGATTAAAAGCTACCGAGCGCCTCAGATTAGAGGCGAACGTTCGTGACCAGACCGTCACGGAAAGCAGTGCCGCTGCCACCAGTCAGGTTGCGAACCGAGCCGAAAACGGTCAGCTGCGGAGCTTCGTATTTTGCTTTTTCGATTGTCTTGGTCATTTTGTATTCCTGTCCTGTTGCACCCCAGTGGCAGGGTTAGTTCGAGTTACGCAACTAGACTGATACAAAAATGCTGCGGACGCGTAAAGGCCCCAAATCTCCCAAGCCCAGAAATCGCCCTCCGGAGAGGCGAAATTAACCTTCAGAATCGCCTCTATTCCTTCAGGATCACACAGCGTGGCAAGCCGCTCGGCCCAATGTTCGCGCACGAAGTCGGCCAGCTGCGTGTCGATTTCTGTGTTAGTGAAGTTAGCCTTCGTTGTTCGATCGAGGATCGCTGGAGGCAATATGTTCTGCATCGCCTGGCGGTGGACCCATTTGCGTGTCGTCCCTCGCCGTTTGAGGTGCGCCGGTGTGCGCAGCGCGAATTCTATGAAAGCGCGGCTGAGCATCGGGTGGCGCGATTCGATGCCCACCTTGGCGCGCTGTCGCTGCATGAGCGTGTAGGTCAGGTCGCTGAAAGGCGCTTTCAGCAAATTAAGCTTAGCCCAGCGCACCCCGTTTTCCGGTAGTTGCGCGCTGTAGCTTTCTTCCGCTTCGATCAATGCCTGACGCCATTCCTCACGAAGCCAGACCGGCTCACGCTCTCCCTTTCGCCGGCGTTCGCGCAATCTCGCAGCCACCATTCGCCGGAGCGGCGCGGGGGTGAGCTCGGCCGCAGCCTGGCGCAACGCCTGACGAGAAGCGGCACCCCAGCCGATCTCGCCTGCGTCGCGGCGAAGGGCAGCTGTAAAGCCCGCTATGTCGCCTTCTGAGGCAAATTCCCGGAAATATTGCGCATTGCCCTGCAGCCATTCGTCGCCTCCGCTGCCGTTTATCATGACACGCGCGCCATCTTCGACTGCCCGACGGTCAAGCCCCAGCATCATCGCACCGTTCGACACTATCGGGAGCCCCTGGTGCCACGCAGCATCACGGGTGTACCAGTCTATATCGGGCTCGAACAAAGGCACTTCGGTCAGCGGCCTGTCGACATGCTCTGCAGCGGCGCGAGCATAGGGCAGTTCGTATGCATTGCTGCCCTCGAGCGCGGCGAGCGAGTAGCCTGCCAGCCCCGGTGCGCTCCAGTCGCCCTGACGTTCAAGCCGGTCAGCGATGCAGAATAGCGAAGAGGAATCGAGCCCCCCGCTCACCGCAACACCTATGGGGCTGTCCGAACGCGACGCACGCTTCACACAATCGAACAGCACTTCGCGATAATGCTCTACATAATCCTCGTCGCGCGCATAGCGGATCGTGACCTCTGTCGGCGGCTCCCAGTAACTTCTCTGTTCAAGTCTGGTGCCGTCATATGTCAGCAGGCTCGCGCGCAGCACCGGCTTAACCCCGCGCCACGGAGTAGCTTCGCGCAGCCACCACTGGTTGGCGATGGCCTGTGCGAGGTAGAGCCGGTCTGGCTCGAGCGGGGTTTCGCTGATCGCCACCATGGTCCGCAGGTCGCTCGCCACGCTCAGGCCGCCACGTTCCTCGCGATAGAAGATCGGCATGAAACCGAGATGGTCGCGCGTGAGAAGGAGCTTACCGACGCGCGTATCGGCGATGACGAGTGAATATTCCCCCAGCAGTCGCTCGGCGAACTGCTCTCCCCATGCCTCATAGGCGCACAGGACCAGTTCGACATCGGAACGGGTTCGTAAGCACACCCCGCGTGCCTCCAGATCTGCGCGCAGATCGTCGGGGTTGAGAAGGTAGCCGTCGAAAACCACCGCCACCCGGTTGTCCTCGCTGGCCAGCGGCTGCTCCTGTTCGCGCGATTCGGCGCTGGTGTGCCGGATCGCTGCGGCGAGCGCGAAGGGACCACGCGTCCAGGTGCCCAGCTTGTCGTGCGGCAGTGCGCTCAGCGAGGCCGCCAGCGCATCGAGACGCTGCGGGGCGATGCCATCAGGGGAAAACAGGGCTCCAATTGCCGACACGGTGCTGTGGGACTGCCTCTGTTGGTTTGATGTTTTTTCGAAACGCAAGCGAGGTGCCAATTGGCAGCCTCGCCGCGAGTGTGGCATAGGCTTTGTAGGTACTAGGCACATGACCAATCTCGCGCAATCACCGCATGTCCCCGCAGAGGGGAAAAAGCCCGGCATCAAGGACATGGGCTGGTTACTTGCCTACAGCGTGCGCGGGTTTGCCGAGCTGGTACGCGCGCGGATCGTGTTCGCCCGGCTGGAAGCGCGCGACATCCGCCATCGCAACGCCGCCGCGCGTCGTGCCGCGACAAAAGGCCCGCAGTCCGGGATCACAACCGAGCGACTTGCGCGAATCGCCTTTGTTCTTCCGCGGCTCTCCGATCGCCTACCGTGGCGCAGCGATTGCCTCATCCAGGCGGTTGCAGCGCAGAACTGGCTGGAGGCCGAGGCTGCCTATGGCGAAATCAGAATCGGAGTGGAACGGCCAGAGGATGGGCCTTTCGGAGCCCATGCGTGGCTTGTTCACGAAGGAGCGATCGTCACGGGAGGCGATGTCTCGCGCTACAGCCTTCTGCTGGCCGACGACCCTTCGCCAGAGGTTGTAGACGATTCGGAAGGCGCTTGACCGTGATTCGTCCCCTTCGGACGATTGAGGCAAACAGATGGCCCTGCATTACCCCCCTCTACGCCCCTCTATTCGGTGGAATGCCCTGAGGAAGCGGCAGAATTTCGCCTTTTTTTAAGGAAACGGTTGTCAATCATGGTGCAGTGCACTAGGCATTAATGCGTAACAGACTCTCAAGAGGAACAGTTTCATGATGAAAGCAATGACTCGAGTGATGGTAAGTGCCGCAGCAGCGAGCATGGCTTTCGCTCCTATCGCTGTGCAGGCAAACACCCGCGCAAGCAGCTCCACCCCGGTTTACACCCCCTCCGCAGCGCAGCCCGGCATGGGCCGCGACGCCGAAGGTGAAGAGCTCGGTGGCCGCAACGGCGGTGCCACGGTTCTCATCGCTATTCTGGGCGTTGCTGCTGTGGTTGGTGGCATCATCGCAATCACCGACGATGAAGACGACGACCAGTCGCCGGGCACCTGAGGCACGACATTCATCGGCCTCACGGCTGATTTGACAAGAAAGAGCGCGCGGCATCTCATTGCCGGGCGCTTTTTCTTTGCCTGATTCGCCTGCGCAGTCGGGCCAATCGGATAATCCCCTATTTGCGCCTATGCCCAATCTCCTGAGTTCCCGGCGGGGAATGAGGCACCAGCGGGGTGGCGTATCGCGACTGGATGCGGCAAGTCTTTTCGCAAATTGACGCTGATCTTTCCTCATCCAAACCGAGTGGGGCAAACAGCACTAACCAAGGCTTTGATCATGATGGTGCAGGCCAAACGATGAGTGATTTGAGTACGAAGGCTTTGTCCGACAGACGCGGCGCATTCGTCGCTCTGTTGGCTATCCTCGTCGTGGCCGTTGCATTCGGTGGCGGGGGATCGAAGTACGGTATGGCCAATCTGATCGTCGTCCTGTCCGCTCTGATTGCTCTGTCCTTCCACCGCAGCGCCTTTTTCGGCTTCTGGAAATCTTCTCCGTGGTTTCTCAGGGCGCTCACAGCTCTATCTATCCTGCTGCCCGCCGCTTTCCTTATCCCGCTCCCGCCCAGTTTGTGGGTTACACTGCCCGGCCGCGAAATGGTCGAGCGGTCCTATGAACTGATTGGGTATGACGGCTGGGCCACGGCAAGCGTCGATCCGGTCCGCACGCTGCTCGCCCTGACTGCACTTATTACGCCGCTAGCGATTCTTACGATCGGATGGTCGGTGTCGAGGGATCGGCTGTTGTTTGCAGGTTGGGCCGTCGTCGCGCTGGGGCTCGTGAATTTCGTAATCGGAATTCCGCAAGTGCTTTCTCAGGACCCCACGGCAAGCCTCTACCCGGAAAATCCGATGCCGGGCGTGCTGTTCGGCACCTTCGCCAATCGCAATTCGACCGGCCTGTTTCTCGTCGCTGCGCTTTCCCTGGCAGCGCTTCTGCCGGTGCCGCCGCGAGCGCAGCGTTTTTCCTTGCCGCTTAGGATTGTCACTTGCGCACTATTGTTGCTGGCGGTTGTCCTGACCCGCTCGCGCACTGCACTGGTGCTTGCGCTTGTTCCGCTCGGAATTGCCGGATTGCAGGTGGTACTGGCGCAATTGAGACCGTCAGGAAACAGACGGATCGGCAGGGACGAGGTTGGTCGGACTGCTGGGGCACGCGGTGCGTTGCCGGTCATAATCACAGCCGGGATCGTCGTCTTGGCTCTGGCATCAGTTCTTGCCCTTGCCCCAGGCCGGGTTTCCGAGACACTCGACCGCTTTGCCGCCAGCGAAGACGATCCGCGGGTCTATATCTGGGACGACGCGACCTATTCTGCCCAGCGATTCTGGCCGGTGGGCGCAGGGACCGGGACGTTTGACGACGTATTCCAGATCGATGAATCCCTCGAAAATATGACCATGCGTCGCGCAGGACGGGCGCATAACGACTACATCGAAGTTGCGATCGAAACCGGAGCGCCCGGCCTTGCGCTTATAGCGGGGTGGCTGATCCTCCTGCTTTGGCTAAGTTGGCGTGCGCGTTCCGCACATGGGCGCTGGATAGCGTGGAGCGGGGCGGCAATCCTGCTCGCCATCGCGCTCCAATCAATCACCGACTATCCGTTGCGTAATCAATCGCTGCTTGCCGTCGGAAGTTTTGCGCTGGTCCTGCTCGGGCGGTTCTCGCACGAAACCAAGCGTGGCTCCATCACGCCGGAGACGCGACCATGATTGTCGGGACCATTTGGCGAATTGCGTTGGTTATCATCGCGCTTGTGGCGGCCGGGGTCCATTTCGACCGCGAATCGATCAAGACCCGCAGCATTGCCGCGAGCGTGCCCGAGCCATTTCGAGCCTCGGCGCAATTGCGCATCGCTGCCGAGGCGCTGAGAAAAGATGCCCCCGAAGTGGCTCTCCTCGAGGCCGAACGCCTGGTGCAGCGTCGCCCCATGCCCGCAGAACATCTCCGCATTCTTGCCCAGGCACAATTCGCCACCGGGGAAATCGAGCCCGGCGGCATGACCATCCAGTATGCCGCCCAGCGCGGCTGGCGTGACCCGCTTGCTCAGGAATCACTGCTGCGCCTCGCACTGGAAGCCGGCGATAGCGGTGAGGCGGCACGGCGCTACACGGCCTTGTTTCTACGACGTGATACCGAAGATGCGTTGCTTTTGGAGCTCGGTCCTGCGGTACTTTCCGATCCAACGGGTGACGGCCGCGCCACACTCGCTGCCATCGTTGCGGGCGCACCGCGCTGGCACAACCAGTTCCTCAGGCGCGGCCCTCGGGTGATGCCGGCAGACGCATTCGTGGATGTAATTGCCCGCGCCAGCACCGAGGGAACACGATTCGATTGCGCGCTGCTTGAGCAATCCATCAGGCCGGTCACCCGCCGCGACGAGGCAGCCGCACAGCGCCTCCAGCAGCTTGTCTACGACCAATGCTGACTGACGGATTCAGCATCCGGCCCCGGCGTTCCTGCCTCTACATGCCGGGCTCCAACGAGCGCGCGCTGGAAAAGGCGCGGAGCCTCCCCTGCGACGTCGTTATAATCGATCTGGAGGACGCAGTTGCGCCCGATGCCAAGGAAGTAGCGCGCGCCCGCGCAGTCGAAGCGGTGCAAATGGGCGGCTTCGGGTCGCGCGAGGTGGTTGTGCGTATCAATGCACTCGGGACCGATTGGGGCGAAGAGGATATGCCGCCGTGGCAGGCTGCGGCGCGAACGCAGTGCTCGTTCCTAAGGTGACCACACCGGACGATGTCGTAATGGCCGCTCAGTCGATGGCACAGGGCGGCGCGGGCGATGAGGTGGCCCTGTGGGTGATGATCGAGATGCCACTCGCAATCCTGAATATCGGCGCCATTGCGGCCGCCGCACATGACACACGTCTCTCGGCTTTCGTCATGGGCACGAACGATATCGCCAAAGAGATGGTCGCGACCCCCACGCCCGACCGCGCCGCGTTCCAGACCGCGCTCAGCCTCTCCCTCCTCGCCGCTCGTGCGCATGGACTGGTCGCGCTCGACGGAGTGTTCAACGACATCGCCGATACGGAAGGGCTACGCGCCGAATGCGTGGCAGGCGAGCAACTCGGCTTCGACGGCAAGACGCTGATCCATCCTTCACAGATCGAGACCTGCAATGCGGTATTTTCGCCCAATGTGGACGAAGTCGAACAGGCGCGCGCAGTAATTGACGCCTTCGCCGCTCCAGAGAACATCGGCAAGGGCGTCATAAAGGTCGGCGGCCGGATGACCGAATTGCTCCACCTGGAACAGGCGAAGCGGTTGGTCGCAATCGATGAAGCTATCGCCTCGCGCGTACAGGGCGAATAAGACCGAAGCCATCACGGGAGAGATCTTCATGACCATTCGCAGCAACGCCCTGCCTCTGACTTTTCTCATGACCAGCGCCCTTGCAGCGTGCGGCTCGGACCCCGCCGAAGGCCCACGTGAGCAGATCATCGTCGCCGAACCAGGCGAGGCAACTTCCGCTGCTCCAGAGAGCGAGGCGGAAACTGGCCAAGAGCAACCCGCAGCCGAAGCAGCGCAGTAGGGAGGCGAAACGCGTGCAATTCACCGCAGAGCACGACGCGCTCAGGGCTTCGCTTGAAGCCTTTATCGAACGCGAGATAAATCCAAACGTCGATGCCTGGGAGGATGAAGGAATTTTCCCCGCACACGAGCTTTTCAAGAAAATGGGCGATGCGGGCTTTCTCGGCATCACCATGCCGACCGAGTTCGGCGGTCAGGGGCTCGACTATTCCTACGGCCTCGTCTTCGGCGAGACCCTAGGAACAATCAATTGTGGCTCGCTGCCCATGGCGATCGGCGTGCAGACTGACATGGCGACCCCCGCGCTCGCGCGGTTCGGCAATGACGAGGTGCGACGTAACTACCTCGCGCCGTCGATTGCGGGCGACTATGTCGCATGCCTCGGCGTCTCGGAGCCAGGAGCTGGATCGGACGTTTCGGGTATTGCGACCACTGCGCGCAAGGATGGCGGCGACTACATCATCAACGGCACAAAGATGTGGACCACCAACGGTACACAGGCGGACTGGATGTGCCTGCTCGCCAACACTGAAGGAGGTGCGCCGCCACATCACGACAAGACCTTGATCTGCGTGCCGATGGACACGGCAGGCATGTCAACCGCCCCGCGTTTCCGGAAGCTCGGCATGCACTCCTCCGACACAACGCAGGTGTTCTTCGAGGACGTGCGCGTGCCACAGGCCAACCGGATCGGCGAGGAAGGAAAAGGCTTCGTCTACCAGATGGCGCAATTCCAGATCGAGCGGCTTTGGGCAGGTGCGACCTCGCTGCGCAGCCTCGAGAATACCATCCGGTTGACTAGGGAATACGCGCGCAACCGCAAGCTGTTCGGCAAGAACGTACTCGATTTCCAGTCGGTCGCATTCCGACTAGCCGAGCTTGAAACCGAGGTCGAACTGCTCCGCTCTCTCACGTACCGCGCGGCAGCGGCGCATATCGAAGGCGAAGACGTCACACGGCTCGCAACGATGGTGAAGCTGAAGGCAGGCCGGCTCGGCCGCGAAGTTTCGGATGCGTGCCTGCAATATTGGGGTGGCATGGGATATATGTGGGACAACCCCGTAGCGCGCTCCTATCGCGACTCTCGCCTAGGCTCGATCGGAGGCGGTGCAGACGAGGTAATGCTCCAGATCCTCTCGCGCCAGACCAGCGACTGACCAAACCGCACCTGCCTCTAAGGTGCGCTGAACCAGCTTATCGCCATCGGATCATGAGAAATGGTGCCAGAAGAGGCATCACATTCGAACTTCTTTTCCGTTTAATTTCTGATGTTTAGATATTTCGGTCAAGCTGAAAAGCCCGCAAAAGGCCCGCAAAATCCCTCTAATGTATTGGTTCGATGCCTTTTTTAGGACTCGGAATTTCAATTTCAAACTTGACCGCGGAGTAGGTCGTTATCCGCTTTGCGCTCCAATCTCCGCTATTTTACGGGCTGCGCGCTCTGCCCGGAAGCAGTCATCCGTTCGGTTTACTTTAAATCATCGATATTCGTTCCAGCTTCTCTTCTTTTTGGCCGATAGTCTGGGAGGGGAGGATTTGATGTAATTCCCTCAACCTGAATATCTTCGATTTTTTCACTGAGAGGAGCAAGTTCGCGACTAAGTTCGCGAAGGTCCGTTTCACCTTCAACCAAAGAATCTTCGACCGCCGGAATGCCACTCCTTATCTGGGAAAGTTTGTTTTCAGCGTTCTGCACCCCCTCCCTGAATTGGCGAAGGCGTAGTTGCGCGATAGCAGAAGCGCTCCGCCCTGAGATCCGCCGATCTGCATCTCGAAGATTATTTCCCCATCCACCAACCCTTTGCCCTAAGTCTAACAATCTTCCTTTTGTTGAGGCCAATCGTTCGTCCCAACCTTCGGCGTCCGATGCGAGTGCGGCCGTCGTGACTCGAAGCCGGACAAGATCGGAGGTGATCACCCGTTGCTTTTCTGGCTCCAGTCCTTCGTTCAGAGCGCGAATGCTATTTGCCACGGTCTCTACAGTGGCGGTCGCATCCCTCCCCAATAGTCCGGTTTCGTCCGCGGCGGGAATGATCTTTTTTCCTGACTTGTCGGTGTAAATGCCCTCACGACCCCGTCGGCCCTCGAGCACGAGCGCAGCCTCTCCAGTTATCAGATCCGTGCTGATTGTCGCTTCAAGGCCGTGGACTTTCGCCGCAGAAGGATCGAGAGTCAGAACAACGACCACGTTTTCCGGTTCATTTTCCGCCAGACGGACCGATGTTACCTGTCCCACAGGGACTCCCAATAGTGTTACAGTCGATCCCGACTGAAGGCCTTCCACGGAGCGATCAAACTTGATCTGATATGTTTCCTGATTTGGTCTGGGATCGATTAGCCACATCGCGAAAGCGATGGTCGTAAGCATCAGAATGCCAACGATCCACGCCACTAGGGAGAAGTTTGCGTTAGTTTCCATCTAGCACGCCGCCAGCGGTTTGTTCGTCCGGCAGAGGGCCGGTGCAATGAAAGTTCGCGTCCCGCATGCTCCATTCGGTTGTCCGCTATAGAACATGACCGAGGTTCGTCCCCTGGCGCAATCGCCACGAGCGGGGCATCCGGGCGCGTCGAATGTGTTTTGGTTTGAGATCGGCCTAGTCCCAACACGGGCGTGATGCCGCCCCGCCCGTGGCGACCGAATATTGCTATGACTTGCGCAAGCCGCGTCCGGTCACTCAAGCGCGAAGGCGTCATGTCTTCCAGGCCGCTGCTGGAGGATGTGATTTCAAGTCTCCTGGCGATGTCCGTCTGGTTCAGGGCAGGAGCTCTGATGAGCTGCGCCAACACACGCCACTGCGTACGATTGAGGCTCAGCGGCTGTGCTCGGTCATCGAATGCCTTGCGCGCGGCGCGGCTGATCTGGTCCATCATGAAGATCGCTCGATCATCGTGGGTGATGACATTGTCGAGTGCGAGAGTGCCCTCATCTTCTGGCATGAGACATTCCTATCGATCGGAGAAAAATAGTAAAGGACTTTCGCATTTTGTTTTGGCCGCTATATCGCTCGCGCAGCGGCTCAAACGATGGCGAGGAGCGAAATAATCATGGCGGACGAGACAGCAGGGGCTAGCGATGAAGGCGCACGTCCGACGGGGTTGTCCAGTCCGCGGGTCCGGCTGGGTCTGCTGATCGCCGGCATTCTGGTCCTGCTCGCCGGGAGCTACTGGTATTACAATCATCAGACGTACGGCAGATTCCAGCAGTCCACCGACAACGCTTATATTGCCGCCGACAGCGTCATCATCTCCCCCAAAATTGCGGGCTACGTCGAGCGCGTATTAGTGACGGAGAATCAAACGGTCGCGTCGGGCGATGCACTTGTCCAGCTGGACGTGCGAGATTATCGTGCCCA
Organism: uncultured Erythrobacter sp.; assembly: GCA_947494705.1. Classification (GTDB taxonomy): domain Bacteria; phylum Pseudomonadota; class Alphaproteobacteria; order Sphingomonadales; family Sphingomonadaceae; genus Erythrobacter. Next base: position 773,418 of record CANLVN010000002.1, on the reverse strand, counting down.
AACGAACCAGGTCGAAGCCCAGATCGCCGCGTCGCTCGCCGGAGCAGATACGGTACGCGCCCAGAAACAAGAGCAGGACGCGGCAATTGCCCAGGCCCGTGCACAGCTCGCAGCAGCATCTGCACAGGCTGGTCTCGCTGCTGAGCAGGTTGTCCGGTACCGCCCCCTTGCCGCTTCGGGAGCGGAGCCGCGCGAGAGGCTCGATCAGCTGGAGGCCCAGGCCAGAGAAGCGCAGGCTCAAGTCGCGGCAGCGCGCGCCGCGCTCACGGCGGCACAGCGCCGACAGAACACGCTTAGCGAGCAGATAGACCAGGCCAATTCGCAAGCCAACGCCGCTCGTGCGCAACTCGAGGCCGCCCGTCTGAACCTGTCATCGACCACGCTCCAGGCCAGTATTTCCGGGCGGGTGGGTGACCTCACGGTCCGACCTGGACAATTTGTCCAGCCTGGCCAACGCCTTATGAGCCTCGTACCGACCGACCGCCTCTACGTGACAGCAAATTTCAAGGAAACGCAGCTCGGACTTGTCCGCCCGGGGCAACCCGTCACCTTGGAAATCGACGCGCTGCCGGACCTCGAGCTATTAGGAAGAGTGGAAAGCATCGCCCCCGGGACCGGGGCAGAATTCTCAATCCTTCCGCCACAGAACGCGACGGGTAATTTCACCAAGATCGTTCAGCGCGTCCCGGTGCGCATATCCATTCAGGCTTCGCCCGAGATCCTGCGTCTGCTGGTGCCGGGCATGTCTGTTGTCGCGAGTGTCGATACGCGCGCCGCTAGAGACCAACTCGATTCGATCCGCAACGCGGCCGGAGACTGACCGATGGCAGGCGCCGCTGCAGCGGTTTCGCCGCCGGTCGAAAAGGCCGATGCTACGGCCTGGATCGCCGTAGCCGCCGGTGCGCTGGGGGCGATGCTGGCAACGCTTGACATCTCGATCGTCAATTCGGCGCTGCCGACGATCCAGGGGGAAATCGGCGCGACCGGAACCGAAGGCACCTGGATCGCGACAGCCTTCCTTGTTGCCGAGATCATCATCATCCCTCTGAGCGCGTGGCTGGAAAGACTGCTCGGCCTTCGCACGCTGCTCATCGTCGCGGTTTCTGCCTTCACGGCCTTTTCGGTGTTGTGCGGCATTGCCACCGATCTGACGACGATGATCATCGGTCGCACCGGTCAAGGGTTCATGGGCGGCGCGCTTATTCCAACCGCCATGACCATCGTCGCAAAGCGACTGCCTCCATCGCAACAGCCGATTGGCATGGCGCTCTTCGGAATGACCGTGGTTCTTGGGCCGGTAATGGGCCCGTTGGTGGGGGGCTGGCTTACCGAGAACCTGAGCTGGCACTACGCCTTCTTCGTCAACGTGCCCGTCTGCGCGTTGCTCCTTGCTTTACTATTCATCGGGTTACCCCATGAAAAGCCCGACTGGGTTTACCTGCGCGAGGCTGATTGGGCGGGAATAGCTGGTATGATCCTTGGGTTGGGTGGGCTGACCATCGTTCTGGAAGAAGGCCACCGTGAGGAGTGGTTCGATTCCACGCTGATCGTCCAGCTCACACTGATGACGGTCGTGGGTTTTGCACTTCTGACCTACGGACAGCTTTACGCGCGCAAACCCGTGCTCAAATTGCGCCTGATGCTCAGCAGGCAGTTTGCCAGCGTCGTGGTGATGGCACTGGCGCTTGGCATGGTCATGTATGGCTCGACCTACGTGATCCCGCAATTTCTCGCGATAATTTCCGATTATAATGCCTTGCAGACCGGACTTGTGATCTTCTGGATGGGCGTTCCGGCTTTCCTGTTGATGCCCGTTCTCCCGTTCATGATCCGCAGGATTCACATCCGCATTGCGGTCGGCGCGGGCATGTTCATCATGGCGCTAAGCTGTTTCGTCAGCATAAATCTGACAGCGGAATCGGGAGGTGGAGTGTTCACCGAAAGCCAGTTCCTGCGCGGCATCGGCATGATCCTCACGATGATGTTCCTCAACCAGGCGACGGTAGCTTCGGTTGCCAAGGAGGATGCCGGCGATGCTTCGGGCATCTTCAACGCGGCGCGAAACCTAGGGGGCTCTTTCGCGCTCGCCGGGCTTGCTTCGTTCCAGGACCAGCGCCTGTGGCATCATAGTCGGCGGATGGAAGAAACTCTCAACGCCAACAGCCCCCGGCTACAGGAATACCTGGACACCATGACGGCGTCGTTGGGCAATCCACAGGCCGCGCTGGAGATGCTTTCCGGCATCATTCAGCGCGATGCGTTCGTGATGACCTACAACGATGTCTTTTTCGCCATGGGCGCGATTACCCTGGTCACGGTGCCGCTGGTACTGTTCCTCAAGCCTCTCCCGAAGAACTTATCCCTTTCGATGCACTGAGAACTCTATGCGCAAGACCCTAACCCTCCTCGCTCCCATGGCGCTCCTCGCGGGTTGCATGTCCGGTCCCGACTATGCCGGCCCCCCGCAACTTGCGACCGACGCAGGCAATGCGTTCGTACGGGCCGGCCCCGAAATCGATCCGTTGGCGCCGATTGCCGGCGACTGGTGGACGCTGCTCGGCGATCCGGTTCTCAATGAACTTGAGGCGCGTGCGCTGGCCGGCAATCCGGGCGTGGCCGCAGCGCGCGCTCGCATCGAACAGGCAAGGGCTTCTGTCCGCCAGGAGCGCGCCAACCGGCTACCCGCCGTGGCTGCGCAGGCGACTGCGGTCCAGGCGAATATCCCAGGGCTAGATATCGGCAGCGGCCCGCCCCCGGGATCGCCCGGCGCTCCTGCAGACACCGAAGAGCAGGACAGCCTCAGCGTCTACAACCTCGGGCTCAACGCAAACTGGGAGATCGATTTCGCTGGGGGGCAGGCACGGCGTGTCGAGGCCATTAACGCTCAGGCTGCGGCCTCGGTGGCGAACGCCGAGGATGCGAAAGTCCAGCTCGCCGCCGAAATCGCGCGGGCGTATGTGAGCCTGCGAGAAGCGCAAGGGCGGCTCGAGCTTGTCCAGCGAGAGCGCGACTTGCAGCAGCAAATTCTCGAATTGACCTATCAGCGCTATACACAGGGCGCTCTCGCGCTGTTCCCGGTCGGTAACGCGAACGCCGAGCTCGAACTGCTCAAGTCGCAGATCGCGGAAGCTCAAGCGGACATCGATGTATTCAAAGACACGCTCGCGGTGCTGACGGGCGAAGCGCCCGGCGCACTCGACGGGCTCCTGGCGGCTCAGGCCGAAATTCCGCTTCCCCCCGAACGGGTCGCGGTGGGCGATCCCGCAGCGCTAATAGCGCGGCGGCCGGATGTTCGAGCCGCCGAACGCATGCTGGCCGCGGCGAATGCGCGGATTGGCGTGGCAGAGGCTGCTCGCTTCCCCAAGATTTCCTTCATGGGGATTCTCGGTTTGGGCGGATCGGAGCCCGACGACATCCTGGACCCGGGCAACTTATCGGCAATCGCTTTGCCGCGGCTACAGTGGAACCTGCTTGATTTCGGCCGCACGGCAGCATCGATCGATCAGGCCGAGAGTGCGCGCGACGAGGCCGAAGCGCGTTATGTTGAAGTGGTCCTTGGCGCACTGCGCGACGCCGAACAATCGCTTGCCCGGTTCGGGCAACAAAGAGCCAACGTAGCCGCGCTGGCGCAGATCAGTCGACAGGCCGACACGGCTGCGGAGCTTAACGAGCAACGCCGCGCCGCGGGGGTAATCTCGCAAGGCGAACTCAACACTTCGATCCGCAAGCGCGAACAGGCCAGAGCAAATCTCGATCGGGCGATCGCCGCCATGACAAATGGCTGGATCGCGATCCAGAAGTCGCTTGGGTTGGGATGGGTCGAATTGTCTCGCGACAATCGCACGTCGGTTGAGCCTGCTCCGGTCGATCGAAAATCAGTTATGAAACCTGAACAGAGTTAGGATAAGTTTTCTCAGAAGTCTGCCCCGCAGCCCCTTCCAACTTTTCCTAACGCGTCAGCACCTCGTGCACTTTGACCCAATCTTGGATCATAGGGGTCAGCATGTTTCCGCCTTTCGCAGAGTGCGTTTGCCAGTATCACCATCGGATATCCCGATTGCACTATTCGGTGACTCTTCATTGTCGTATCTATGTAAGGCCTTAAGCTTTCCGCGAGCATCTCGTAGCGACATCAACGAGCGATCGTAAAAGCATTTCGAGTGCAGCTCGCATTTGGCCGGTTCGATGACCGCCTTGTCGGTAGGCTTACGAGGCGGTCATCGAGCATTACGCCGCTCTGGAAAAGCTATAAAGTCATGGGTCGAAATACGAACTAGCTGGCACTGTCCGTTCGGGTCGTTGGGAGGACCACCAATCTCCCCGCCAACACGATCTGGACCTGTTAGAAACTGAACCCCAAAGCAACACCATATCTACGAGGATCCAAAGTGTAGATATTGGTAAAATTCCCCGAGGATGCGTCGGTCAAGTACAAGCCTGTCACCGAGCTGCTGTCGAAAATGTTCTGAACAAATCCGCGCACGAACCAACGCTCATCCGCACTGTTCAACTGCACGATCGCGTTGGCTTGCACGAATGGCTCGATCCGGTTGACCCTGCCGTTAAAGATATTGCCGTATTGCTCACCAGTCAGCGCTACGTCCACGCGAGGAACCAGAGTCATGCCATTGTCGAAAGTGGCGGTGTACTGCACACCCATCGAAACCTTCATTTCGGGGGCCTGCGGCAACTTGTTCCCTTTTAAGTTGACCTCTACGCCAGGGCTTAATACCGCAAGGCCGCTGCCCGCCGGAACGGCTCCGGCCAAGACATCGCAAATGCTGAATGCGCCGCTTGACGCAAGATTGCCGTCGTTAGGAAATTCTTCGGGACCACGAAGACCCAGAGCTGCGTTCACTCCGGCGACGAATGCGTCGGCCACGCCGGGGGCTGGCCCGGTTACGGCACAATTAGCACCGTTGCTGATATCCTTGATGATGACGGCATCAGGATCGCCGCCACCCGGGTCGCGCGGATTGGAGAAGAACTGGTCGCCGGCAACTTCCGCGTTGAGATAACTGAACGTCAAGTTGACAAGCCAATCGGGATCGGGCCGGATAACGGACTCTAGTTCCACACCCCAGATATCGGCATCGATAGTATCATTAACTGAGGTACGGGCGACGATGCGGCTAAGCTGCAACCCGCTATACTTATAGTAGAATGCAGTAGCGTTTAATTGCAGTGCGCCATTCGCAAAGGTATTTTTCGATCCGATTTCAAATGCGTCGATGGTTTCTGATCCGAAGCTTTCAGCCACATCGAAAACGGGCGAAAGGGGCGGGTTGATACCCCCGGATTTATAGCCCCTGGCATAAGATGCGTAAATCGAATTGTCAGGCGTAACTTCGTAGTCGAGCACCGCACGCCCGGTTATTTCATCGAAACCTACTTCTCTAAATTGCGTCAGCTGCTCACCTGGCGTACCAGGATCGGCATCAAAAAGACCAGAGGGACCGGTTAAGGGAGTGATCGGGCTGTCGAACGGCTCCCCGTCATTCGCGTAAGGATTGAGGAAGCTAATCAAGGTCGTGCGCGCAGTCACGTCTTTCTTGTCGTCGTTATACCGCAAACCTCCGGTGAAGGTCAGACGCTCGGTCAGGTCGACGTAGATCTCCCCGAACACACCGAAGCTCTCAAGATTAGCCTCGAGAGAATTGTTGCGGTACATGGATGTTGCGAAGTAGGATGGCGGTGCACCGCCTGCCAAAGTACCAAACGATCCCAGAATGGCACTGGCGTAGTCAAGCGCGAATGAGTTTACATAGTAACTGTTGTCGGTAGTCTTGGACTTTGCATAGATCCCTCCGAGCAGGAAATTGAATGCTCCGTCGAAATCACTGGAAAGGAGGATTTCGCCGCTCCAGGATTCGCGTTGCTCTGAAGACCTGTCGAAGGATAGCGGCGTTTCGCCGCACAATACATTACCTTCGAACGCGCCCCTGTTCCCATCATCGTTATCGGAGGTGCACAATACGCCCCCTGGGCCATTGGGGATGAGAGCCTCCACAATCGGGGTAAAATACGCCGACGAACCTGGCACGAACGCCGGTGCAGGTGCGGGGAGGCCGGTAGGCAAACCGTTGGCCGCGAAGCCGGACAACACGTTCAAGGCCGTAGCAAAGGCGGTACGATCCTGAATGCCCAGAAAGTAGTCCTGCCGGGAATCGACTTCGGTGTCCTGATAAAGACCGGTTGCAGTCAGTGTCATAGCTCCGATGCGCTGCTCGAGACGGGCCTGTAGCTGCACTTCATCGGCAAAATAGAATGGAGTATACGCCGTGTTTACCGTGCGCACATCGTCGGGCTTATCGAATCCTGCAAATGCATCGGGGCCGTACAGGCTTCCCAATCCCAGTACTGAGGGAATTCCCTGAATAGCGAAGAACTCTTGCGAACTGAGCGTTGCGCCGACTGTGGAATTGGCATTGGTGATGTCAAAGTCGCGGCGATTGTTCAGACAACCCAGCACGCCGAGCGGGTCACGCTGGCAGGCCTGCTTTTGATTACGTAAACGGGTGTCATCTTCCCTGAAATAATATGCCATGAAGTCGAGAGTGGTATCGGCACCGGGTTCAAAACGAAGAGAACCACGAACAGCGTACATGTCTCGGTCGTCGACATCCGAATTGTCGAAAAGGTTTGTGGTGTAACCGTCGCGATTCAGAAAGAATCCGGCTACCCGAACGCCGATAGAATCGCCGATCGGGACATTGACCACCCCCTCGGCCTTGATGCTGTTGTAATTCCCATACTCGAACTCTCCGGCCGCGCCGAAAGAACCGAGGTCAGGCTTGGCTGTCACAAGGTTGACAACACCCGAGGTAGCGTTGCGGCCGAAGAGGGTGCCCTGCGGCCCCCGTAGGACCTCAATTCGCTCAAGGTCAAAATATTCTGTTTCGAACAGCCGGGTACCAAAAAGAGGGGAACCATTGATATGGATAGCCGTCGCTGCGTCACACGTCACACCAACACAAAGATCGCCGATACCACGGATGGTGAAGGACGACCCGGTGAAGTTGCCCTTCGAAAATGAGACGTTCGGGAGCGTCAATTGAAGGTCAGCAGCGTTTTCGATCTGCTGGCTTTCGAGAGCCGTAGCATCGAAGGCACTGACCGCGATCGGCACCTCTTGCAGACTTTGAGATTGGCGTTGGGCCGTCACGATGATTACGGATCCTTGGGGTTCCGCCTCATCAGTTGTGGAATCCTGCGCTAAAGCCATCTGCGGCCAAGCCAAGATGGCCGAAGTGGCGAGCACCATCGCTCTCAGTGTCATATAGCATCCCTTCCCATCTCTTCAGTGCGACGATAATTGGCTCCGCCGCTTACTGCAAAATGGGGCGACCTCGAGGGTCGCCCCTTAGTCTGTGGAGAGGAGAGGGAAAGAATTAGCCCAATCCCCGTCCATGGGCATATACGTCCGCGTGATATTAGTAAAGCGCCTTATCTTTTGACCCCATGGGCCACGATCCAGATCGCACGCGGAGTGAACGTTTGCTAAAGATCAGCAATGGTTGGCGCGCTAAGCGAGTTGCTCCCGATAAAGCTTTTGCCCCAGCTGGCATCGAGACCAACGAAGCGTTCGTCGTGCCGACGGCGACAATGGTTCGGATATAGTACAAGATGAATATGAACGCCCTTTGCCCCCATCTCGCTGGCCTCTGACCAGGAACCAGCCTCTTAGTATGGGGGATCTCAGAGGCTCCAAAAGGCCAGTACCGCCCGAAGCGCAGCGACGAACGCGAGCGGCTGATCCAGCATGAGATGATGGCGTGCATCGGGCACTGCAACAATTGGTATCTTTCCCCCTCCCAGTTCCCGGATATAGCGGGCGGAATCGCGATCAAAGAGCTGACTTTTCTCGCCGTACACAATCGCTTTGCGCCCGGGCGCATCGACCAGCCTCTGGCCTACTGTCAGCCATTCGTCGGGCTTGTTGCTGCGCCGGAACACTTCGGGAGAAAACTTCCATGTCCACTCCTCGCCATCGCGGCGGAGAGAGTGATAGGCCATGTAATCCATCAGGAACGGCTCACCAACTGCCTGCGGCGGCGACAGGATATACCTCTCGCGCGCCGCTTCGTAGGTGGGGTAGCGTCGCACCGGTTTGTCAGGATTACCCGACCCGGGGCTCGATCTGCCCATGGTCCAGTATTTCTCCAGCTTTTCGGGCCGCATCACCATGAGATCGCAGACAATAACGCCGGCGAAGGCATCCGGCGATTGGGAAACGGCGGTCAGCGCTGCACCCGAGCCGAAGCTATGGGCGATGATCGTCGGTCTGCTTCCATCCGCAAACAAATCGAGCGCTTCGCTGATCTCGACAAATTCCTTTCCCCGCGCAGCTATATCGGCCACGCCGCGCATCTCGCTATCGCCCATACCGGCCAGATCGAACGCCACCACGTCGTAGTCTTCGGCAAGGTACGGTGCGATGAAGGCAAAGCAGCGGGCATGGGCGAGAAAACCGTGAGTCATGAGCAATTTGGGCCGGTCACGCCTGCCCCAGCGAAGATAATGCACCCGCGCGCCACCAACCTCTACGAAGCCTTCCTCACGGGGCACGCTCAGCGCCCAGGCGAACCATTCGGGTATATCCGCCCCGTCGCCGGCCCATACGGGATCAATATCTGTTGACCCGTCGTGGATTGGTTTCATTTCATTCATTTCGGCGCAGTCTCCATACCGGATAGTGTATTCCTGATAAAACCACGATAATCGTGCCGTGCGACATCGTGGCATAGATCGGCGTAACCAGATACGCTGGGGAAATTGATCAGTTGTCGGGGTTTGCCGGGAATATTGGCGCCCATGTACCACGATTCAGCCTTGGGGAAGAGCGTCATCGACCCTACTTGGGCGACCATATCGGTCCAGCTTCGCTCGGCCAGCGCATCGGCTTCGAAAAGGCCGATCCTGTTATCGCGCAGCCAGATCAGGAAATCGCAGATCCAGTCACCCTGGATTTCGGCGCTTGTCGGACCGTTGGAAAAGCCTGAAGGGCTGAGCGGGCCGTAGGCGAACAGCATGTTCGGAAATTGGGCGACGGCCATGCCCAGATAGGCTTTGATCTCACTCTTCCATGCTTCTGCCAGCGCCAGCCCACCGCGGCCGGTGATGTTCATGTCGATGAGCCCGCCACGACCGGCATCGAAGCCGGTCGCGAAGACAATGAGATCGCACGGGATCATGCCAGTGGCTGTTTCTATCCCGGCCTCGGTGACGCGAGTGATCGCGGTGTCGTTCAGATCGACCAGCGTCACATTGTCTTGTGCGAAGATCTCGTAATAATTCTGTTCGAGCGATGGTCGCTTGGTCCCGAAGGGATGTGGCGGCTCATCGGGAGCGAGCTTCTCGGCAATGGTCGGGTCGCAGATCCGCTCGCGCACCTCGTCACGCCAGAACTCGTAGGCGTGGCGATTGGCGTCCTCGTTCGTCAGTATGTCAGCGAAATTATGATACCAGAAGCGCAACCCTCCTCGCTGCCACAAATCCTCGAAATGCGTAGTCCGCTCTTCCTCGGTCACAGCCAGGGCCGAGATGTCCAGCGATTGGCATTCGAAACCGCCACTTGTCGTAAGCCTTTTCTGGAAGACAGCGGGATATTCGGATTTTTCGCGAAGCTGACGATCAGCGTCCAGTTTTTCCTGCCGCATGGGAAGGGCGAGAATCGGGGTTCGCTGAAAAAGCGTCAGCTGCTCCGCACAGCTTGCCGCCTCCTGCGCCACCTGTACGCCGCTGGCACCCGTGCCGATCAGGGCGATCCGGCGGCCGGAAAGGTCGATGCCTTCCTGCGGCCAGCGGGCGGTATGGCACCATTCGCCTTCGAAATCGCTAAGGCCCGGGATATCGGGAATGTAGGGTTTCGAGGCGAACCCCAGCGCCGGCAAGAGGAAACGCGCGCTTACTTTTCCGCCATCGTCGAGCTTCAATCGCCAGCAGGCGGTGTCTTCATCGAACGGCGCGCTTTCGACCCGTGTTTTCATTCGCATTGCCGGCCAGAGGTCGAGCGTATCGCAGACGTGGAGGAAATAGGCGCGCAGTTCTTCCCAGCCTGGAAATCGTTCGCTCCACGTCCAGCTTTTCCATACTTCCGCAATGGAAAATTCGTAAAGTGGAACCTGGGAATCGACCCGTGCTCCCGGATAGCGGTTCCAGTACCAGATTCCGCCCGGCTGCTCCGCTGCGTCTACCAGCAGAACATCGAACCCCGCCTGACGCAGCTTGTAAAGCAGGTATATTCCGCTGAACCCGGCCCCGACGATTACGACATCATAGTCAGGAGGGGGCGAATGGCTCACGAGGCCCCGGCACCCGCTTTCGCGATGTCTTTAGCCGTAGTATAATCCGCCTTGCCGTTTGACGCGCGCAAGGCGGTTTGCGTTGGGCAAATCGCCTTGGGCGTTTTGTAACCTGCCAGTTGCTGGCGCACGTGATCCTTGATCGCTTGCGCGTCGAAGTCCGCATCCTGGGTCAAATGCACCACAGCGGTCACCGCTTCGCCCCATTTTTCGTCAGGCACCCCGACGACAAGCGCGTCGGCAATGGCGGGATGGGTTTTGAGCACTTCCTCCACCTCCTCGGGGTAAACCTTTTCACCTGCGGTGTTGATGCAGACGCTGCCGCGGCCCAGCAAGGTCAGGCTTCCATCGGATTCCACCCGGCACCAGTCGCCCGGGATGGAGTAACGCACGCCATCGATCGTCCTGAAAGTCTTGGCCGACTTTTCCGGGTCCTTGTAGTATCCTGTGGGGATTGCGCCCTTGCGGGCAATAAAGCCGGGCACGCCGCTCCCCGCCTCGACCTTCCGGTCGTTCTCGTCGAATACGTCGCAAAATTCCCCGATCCCGAATTTCGCGGTGTTGGTGCCGCCCTGTGCGGTCGTCACCGACAAGCCGTAGCCCAGCCCTTCCGAAGCGCCAAAACTGTCCATGAGGATGACCTGGGGGATATGTTTGCACAGGCCCGCCTTTACCTGTTTACTCCACATGACGCCGGACGAGATGATCGAAATCAGGCTGCTCGTGTCCCAGCGCTTCGGGTGGGCGTCCAGCGCCTGCAGCATGGGTTTGGCAAAAGCGTCACCGACAATGGCGATGCTCTGCACCTTGTGCTGGTCCACCGCATCCCACAATTCTTCCGCGTCGAAGGATGGATCGGACAGCGTGACGATGGCCCCGCCCGACATGAGCGTGCCGATAGCAGTAATGAACCCGGTTCCATGCATCAGCGGGCACGCCGGCAAAGTGATGCGCGCAAGCTCGCCCTGCTTCACCAGGGCCACCATTTCCTCCATGGTCTGGGGAACCGGACCCAGCAGCTTTTGCGCGTCGAGCTGAGCCTTGCGCATATCATCGTGTCGCCACATCACGCCCTTGGGCATGCCGGTGGTACCGCCTGTATATATGAACAGCAGGTCATCGGGAGAACGCTCGATATCGAGAGGCGCGCCGTTACCTTCTACAAGTTTTTCGTAAGGAAGCGCGAAGGAAGCGATCTGCGAAGCATCGCCGATTTCTACAAATGTATGAACCTTGGTCAACCGTTCCTTCAGTTCAAGAATGCAGTCGCGGAACTCGGAACTGTAAACAATTACCTCGCTATCGGAATCGTCGAAGATGTAGAAAACCTCCTCGGGACGGTAACGATAATTGATGTTCACGTGCGTGAGGCGGCCCTTGAAGCACGCGGCCATCAATTCCCCGTATTCGGAACGGTTGCGCATGTAGAAGGCTATCTTCGCCCCGTCGCCTGCACCTTGCGCGCGCAGATTGCGCGCCAAATTGTTCGAACGCTTCGACATTTCGGGCCAGCTAATGATCCGGTCGCCGTGAATCAGCGCCGGAGCATCTTCCGGGACCGCAGGTTCGATTGCATCAAGGATGTCGCCAAGGTTCCAGTCGATCACGTATTAATTCCTCTCTCCTTGGTGGCCACGATTTTGTCGGTAGCGTGCGCCTAATTCATCGTCTCATGCGACCTGCGTCCACCCCTGCAAGGCCGCTGCTTCGGCCCGGACCGCTTCGGGACTTCCCAGAACCTGGCGGTCGAAACCGATTCGCTTGAACCAGAAATGCAGACCTAGGAGATCGGTAAAACCCATCCCCCCATGCACCTCGGTTGAGGTTCGGGCGACAAAACGGTGGACTTCGCCCGTATGTGATTTGGCATGGCATGCCACCAGCGAAGCCTCGTCGGGCGTCGCATCGAACGCATGGGCGGCATACCAGACCAGCGAACGGCATGGTTCATGGCGGGCAGCCATTTCCGCGCACATATGCTTGACCGCCTGGAAGCTGCCGATCACTCGTCCGAACTGTTCGCGCTGCCCGGCATAGTCGACCGCTTTTTCGATCATAGCCTGGCCCGCACCGAGGCTATCGGCGGCCAGGAGCACCCGGCCGGCGTCCCGCAGGCGCCTGACTGTGGCCCCACCATCGTCCGCGAGAGCCTCGCCCGCTACGCCAGAAAACCGCAGCTCCCCTACGCTCCGGGTGCGGTCGATCGTTTTGAGAGCAACCTTCTCCAGACCCGCAGCATCGCCAGCTACGAAGTGCATACGACCGGCGGTATCGGCTACCAGAAACGCGTCGGCTTCCAGGAAGTCGAGCGCGAACAAAGCCGTTCCGTCGAGCTTTGCGCCGTCGAAGTCCACGCCTGCCCGGTCCCGGATCTCCACCGTTTCCGCGATCGCGACGGCGATTTGCGCCTCGCCCTTCGCTATCCTCGGCAGCCAGTGCGCCTTCAACTCCTCGCTACCGCCCTGTGCCAGCGCAAGGGGTGCCAGTACATGGGCACCGATAAAAGGCACCGGCGCGACGGCATAGCCGAGCTGCTCGGCCACAGCGGCGGCATCGAGCATTGTCATCCCGAGCCCGTCATGTTGCTCGGGAACCATCATTCCCCAAATGCCGATTTCGCCCAGCGCCGAACGCACGTTGTCGCTGAAGGGAACCGAGCCCTCCGCGCATTCGCGCACATGATCGAGCGGACAAGTATCAGCAAGAGTGCGGCTGATCGCGTCGCAGAGCATCTCTTGGTCTTGCGAAAGTCCGAAATCCATCAGGCGGCTCCCTTATTCTGCCCGCTTGCAACGGCCGTCGCCTGTTCGACGGCGGGAGGCGTTGCGAACTTGGGTTCGCGCGGCATTTCCAGCCCGCGTTCGGCGATGATGTTCTTCTGGATCTGGGCGGTGCCTCCACCGATGATCAGACCAAGCTGGAACATGTAGTTCCACTGCCAGGCACCGTCTTCGCGCTCGCGCTCGCTTCCGTGATAGAGTATGCCCATCTCGCCCATTGCGTCGATCGCGAGCGCGGAAATCTGATGGGCGAGCTCACAGCTCTGCAGCTTCACGACAAGTTTCGCCATGCCGCCGGCATCCCCCCTAAGGCTGTTCGACAGGATGCGCATGCCGTTGAATTTCATCGCCGCGACTTCGGCTTGCAATGCAACCAGCCGGTCACGCAGAACGGCGTTGTCCATTGCGCAACCCTGGCCGATGCGTTCTTTTTGCATCAGCCTGACCAGCGCCTGGAGCCGGTTTTCCAGTGCATCGGGGTCGCCCAGCATGCCACGTTCATGGCCCAGTGTGGCATTGGCCACGTACCACCCCTGCCCGCGCTGCCCGACGATCTGATCCAGGGGAACCCGCACGTCGGTAAAGAACGTTTCATTGAACTCGGCATGACCGGTCATGGTCTTGAGTGGTCGGACCTCGATCCCTGGTGTGTCCATCGAGAAGATCAAGTAGGAGATGCCGCCGTGCTTGGGCGCGTCCGGTTCGGTCCGAACAAGGCAAAAGATCATGTCCGCCTGCTTGGCCGTGCTGGTCCAGATCTTCTGTCCGTTGATGACAAAGTCGCCATTTTCGACGCGGGCGCTGGTCTTGAGCGCGGCGAGGTCCGATCCCGCTCCAGGTTCCGAATATCCCTGACACCAGACTATCTCGCCATTTAGGGTCGGCTCGATCCATTGCCGTTTCTGGGCTTCGGTTCCGAGTTCCAGCAGCGTGGGAACGAGCATGGAAATGCCCTGGTTCGCAAGGCCTGCGGGGATGCCAGCGCGCGAAAATTCCTCGGCAATGATCCGCGATTTCAGGATGTCCGGCTCGGCTCCGTATCCGCCGTATTCCTTGGGAATCGTACGCGCCGTGTAACCATGCAGGATCAACAGCTTTTGCCATTCGACGGCTTCGGGGGAAGGGCGCGCGGCACGGCCTTGGCCATCGGGTGCGCGGTGACCGTGGGTTTGCAGGAACTGGCGCACTTCCTCGCGAAACGCGTCATACTGGGGTCCGTAGTCGAGATCCATCTTGGTCTATCCTTCTGCGCGCGCGATCGCGACGGGTCGGAATACTGGCAGGCGAAAATCTTCGGAGATCGGCTCGAAATCCAGCGTGACCGGCAGATCGAGCTCAAGCTCGTCGAGCGCGCAATCGACCAGCCGGGTTGCCATGCGCACTCCCTCCTCCAGTTCCACCACCGCAGCGATGAAGGGAATCTCGCCGGCGAAGGCGGGATGCAGTGCCTGATGGGTCACCGTCCAGGAAAACAGCGTGCCATTGCCGGTGCTACGCTCCCACGACCATTCAGGAGAACCGCATCGGGCGCACATATAGCGCGGCAAATGCCGAAAACTGCCGCATCCTTCGCACTGCTGGAAGTAAAGGTTGCCGTCCTGACACCGGTTCCAGAATTCCTGCTCCACCGGATCCTGCGGGCGCGGCTTTGGCTTGGCTGGTGCGGCCTGCGCCGAGGGGCGCATCTTGGGCGGCAGATCTTTCTCGTCGCTCACGCAAACCTCCTCAAAATCGCTATACTGCCGTCACCCAGATCGCCCCAGCCGGTCACCAGGCCGGTCTGGGCGCCTTCGACCTGCCGCTCCCCACAATCGTGGCGCAACTGACGCACCGCCTCGACGACATGGTTCAGTCCCCAAACATGGGCCTCGCTCAGCAGGCCGCCATGGGTGTTGACGGGATAGCGCCCGCCCAGCTCGATCTGGCCATTCGCGACGAACTCTGCCTGTCCACCTGGTTCGCAATAGCCCAGGGCCTCCAGCTGAAGGAGAACCACGTAGGTGAAGCAGTCGTAGATCTGCAGAAAATCCATGTCTTCGCGATCGACCCCCGCCATTTCGAACGCGCGCGGCGCGGCGTAGCTCAGGCCGATCTTGAAGGGGTCGGGACGCGAAGGGATATCGTCGGCGGGGTAAGGATGCCCTTCAGCCGCACCGGCGATGCTCACGGGAACATGCGGCATGTCCCTGGCGCGGTCTATTCGCGAAACCACGACTGCGCATGCCCCGTCAGTCTCCAGACAGCAATCGTAGAGGCGAAAGGGTTCGGATATCCAGCGCGCGGAATGGTAGGTTTCGGCATCCAGTTCCCGGCCATAAGTGAAGGCCTGCGGATTCATCTGCGCATGGCGACGGCACGCCAGTGCAACGGCCGCCATCGCTTCCGGGCCGATATCGTAAATTCGGGAGTGCCGGGTGGCGAGCCAGGCATACATCTGCACCGGCAGGAACACGCCATACGGAATGTAATAGCCTTGGATCGTATTCGTCAGGGTGTTCATGTTCATCGGCCGCGTCGGCGGTGCGCCAGGCTTGGGCCGCAAGGCGGAATAACCGTTCCACCCGAGCGTCACCAGCACATGGTCGCATAAGCCGCTGGCAATTGCCATCGCGGCGTTCTGGAGTGCCGTGGTAGGGCTCGCCCCGCCCATGTGGACCGTAGAGGCATAGCGCAGAACTTCGATACCGAGGTTAGCCGCCATCTCTTCCGAGGTGGTGTAGATCGGCGGAGGAACCATGCCGTCGATATCCGACGGCTTCAGCCCTGCATCTGCTATGGCTTTGCGCGATGCTTCCAGCATCATGTCGACCGCGGTTTTCTCGGTGCCTTTCACGAAAGCGGTTTCGCCCACTCCGGTGATGGCCGATTTGTCGCTTAAGCTCATGCCTGCCTGACCGCCTGGTAATCGCGTTCGAGCTGTTCGGAAAGAGCGCGCACCCTCTGATAGGTCTCCGGCGGACGCAGTCGCAACTCGCGGCGGACATCCTCCAACGGACGATCGAGATTTTCTTCCCAGTAGAAGGTGGTCAGATCGGCTGCAGCCCGGCCCCGGCGCCACGCTTCAAATGCAGCGCGCGCCACTGGCAACTGGGCAGCTTCCAGTTTCATCTTGGGAATGCCGACGCCCAAGATGAAAGCGATCCCGTGATTATAGAATTGCGCGTTTCCGAAGGACAGCACGCACAATTCGCCCAGTGCGTCCCTGCCGTATCCGGCGACGTCATGAAACAGGTCATGCGAATCGCGAAGGCGCCGACGATAGAGGGAAACATCGGGGTCGCCGAGGTCCTCCAGACCTCCGGCCTCGCTGGCTTCCGCCAGACCTTCTGCTGTCAGACCCTCCCCGTAAACAAAATCGAGGTAGGCTCGGCCAAGCGTGCCAGACGCACAGGTCGCAAGGCGTTTGCGATCGCACAAGGTTTCAAGTAGGTCGGCCCGGTCGGAAGCGATACGCCGCCCATCGCTCGACTTCATGAAGCGATTGAAATTCCGATAATAGGAATTGCCCGACAATGCCTTGACGATACGGAACACCTGCGCCGTATCCTCCCTGTCGGCAATCAACTGCCTCATTGCCCCAGCGCTCTGAGAGGCTCTACGGGGCGGCGCAATTCATGACCTTTGGCGTAAGCCATCTTCTTGCCTCCTGCGCTTCACTTGTAGATGCCAGCGGACGCCAACGCCTTCTCGGCTCCATCGACCAGGTCGCGCATCACTTCGGCGGCAGGCCGGATCGAATCGATCAGGCCGATGCCTTGCCCCGCGAAGCCGGGGATGACATCCTTGCGCTCGGCCTTGATCCCGGAGGCCATGACCGGGCCGGAGATCATCGACTGATAGGGCATCGGCAGAGGCTCCTTTCCGGCCTGCACCCAGGCGTCGGCCCATTTGTTACGGATCATGCGCGCCGGTTTGCCGGTAAGCGATCGACTAACGACCGTATCGGCATCGCCGCTTTCGGTGATCGCCTCTTTCTGGAAGCGCTCGATGCCCGCTTCCTCGGTCGCGAGAAATGCCGTGCCGACCCACGCGCCCTCTGCCCCCAGCATCATCGCAGCGGCAACACCCCGGCCATCCGAGATACCGCCGGCCCCAAGGACAGGAACACGATCGCCAACGGCGTCGACCACCTGGGGAATCAAGGAAATAGTCCCGATCGGCGAGTTGTGACCTCCGCCATCGTGCCCTTGCGCGACGATCATGTCGATGCCCGACCCGACGACCTGTTCGGCGTGCTTGACCTTGCCGATCACCGCCATGACCTTGGTGCCATTGGCATGGAGCCGATCCATCCACGGTTCAGGATTGCCAAGGCCGGCAGCATAAACCGGCACCTTTTCCTCGATCACCACTTCCATCTGCGCCTCAAAGAATTCCTTCGAGAACAACTGCGGGCCGCCCTTGCCCATTTCAGGCGCGCCCGCCGCCCGCATGGCGGCGGCAGCATCGACCTCCGGAAGCTCTTCACGATCCATGAAGTCGCGCGCGAACTGCTGATATTCACCCATCAGATCCATGGGATTTTGGGGTGCAGCACCGCTTTGAGGGGCAGAGCCGCGCCTGACCGACGCGGGGAGCAGCGTATCGACACCGAAAGGTTTGTCGGTCAATTCCCGGGTCTGGCGAATCCAGTCACGCAACTGATCGGGCGAACACGCCGCGGCACCCAGGACCCCGAGCCCGCCGGCATTCGAAACCGCAGCCGCCAGCGCCGGAACGCTCGCTCCGCCCATCCCGGCAAGCAGGATCGGGTACCGGATCCCCAGCATTTCGCATATTCGGCTCTTCAACGCCATTCTTCCTCTCCAGCCACTTGCCTAAACGCACACTCAAACTATTGAAAATTCTACAGCTGCCCCCACCGCACCCGCTGCGAGACCAGCTCGGGGCTGCGCTCCGAAAGATAGACGGCAGAGCCGGCCACCAACCGGCTCATTGCTTGACGGGCCGCGGCGCTGTCGCCAGTCCGCACTGCCTCGAGCACCCGCACCAGAAACTTCATCTGCACCGCCCGTTCCTGTGCCGAATATCCCAGCGAATGGGAAAACTCGCGGGTCAACAGATGCATCGCAGAGGTCAGCAAACCGAACAGCGGATTGCCGCTCGCCCAACCCAACAAGTCGTGAAATCTGCGATTAAGTTCCTCGAATTGATCAGAGGCTTCATGATGCCTCAATTCCGCCAGACACCCTGCCAACGCGCTGAGATCAGCGGTAGTTGCACGCTGGGCTGCATACCCTGCGACATCGGGAGCAATTGCTTCGCGCAATTCAAGCAAACCACGCAAATCGGCTTCCATGAAATGCAGAATCAATGACAAACTGCTTGCAAAATCGCCGGTCTGCGGACGGGCTACGACGGGACCTCCACCACGGCCGAGCTGGAGATGGATGACCCCTTGCAATTCCAGGAACCGCAAAGCCTCCCGCAAAGTTGCGCGCGCAACCTCGTAACGCGCGAGCATTTCATCCTCGCGCGGAAGCCTGTCACCCGGGTTATGGCGACCCGCCTCGATGTCCCTCACGATGCTTTGCGCAAGAGAAAGGGCACGCTTGGCCTTCTTCATCGCCGGCATCCGCCACTCATCAGCACACCCGCACCTCTCGAATAAACAGTATAAGGATATTAGCAAACCTTCGCTGGATCGGCACACTATCCGATGGGATTGGTGTCTGCAAGGGACTAAAAGAGTATACGATTTATTGACTGCACGAGATGTCTCCCTTAAGGATGACTGAAGGCCGATCAGGCCTGAGATGTAGAAGGAATAGTTCTTATGGACAGCCAGATCGCCGAGCCGGATGCCGCGGCGAGGATCGCGTCAATTCCGATCGAGGAAATCGACGTGGCCCGGCCAAGCCTGTTTCAGAACGATACCATCGGTCTATTTTTTGACAGGTTGCGCGCCGAAGAACCTGTCCACTACTGCCGCGAGAGCTATGTCGGCCCTTACTGGTCCATTACCAAGTTCGACGACATCATGTCGGTGGACACCAATCATAAGGTCTTCTCTTCGGAAGCGAAGCTAGGCGGAATTGCAATCCAGGACATGCATTCGGTGGAAGGCGCGCTCGAACTTGAAATGTTCATAGCGATGGACCCGCCCAAGCACGATCAGCAGCGCAAGGCGGTGACTCCGGCAGTGGCTCCGTCCAACCTGCAACTGCTCGAGCCGATCATCCGCAAGCGCGCGGGAGAGATTCTCGATGAACTCCCGATTGGCGAAGATTTCGACTGGGTGGATAAGGTTGCGATCGAGTTGACGACGATGACGCTGGCAACCTTGTTTGATTTCCCTTGGGAGGAGCGGCGCAAGCTGACGCGCTGGTCCGATGTAGCAACTGCGGCACCTGAAACCGGGATCGTCGAATCCTACGAGGCGCGGCGCGAAGAACTCATCGGTTGCGCGATGTATTTCAAGACTCTGTGGGACGAACGGATAAACGAGGAGCCGAAGAACGACCTCATCTCGATGATGGCTCATTCTCCCGCCACGCGCGACATGCCGTTCCTCGAGTTTCTCGGCAATCTTATGCTGCTGATCGTCGGTGGAAACGACACAACACGCAATTCCATCAGCGGCGGCGTGCTCGCCTTGAACCAAAGCCCGGACGAGTACGCGAAACTCGACGCGGATCCTTCGCTCATTAGCAAAATGGTTCCGGAAATCATCCGTTGGCAGACCCCCCTCACTCATATGCGCCGCACCGCGCTGGAAGATTGGGAGATCGGCGGCAAACAGATCAAGAAGGGCGACAAGGTGGTGATGTGGTACCTGTCAGGCAACCGCGACGAGAGTGCTATCGAGCGCGCGGACCAGTTCATCATCGACCGCAAAAATCCGCGCCATCACCTCTCATTCGGCTATGGCATTCACCGCTGCATGGGAAACCGGCTCGCGGAACTGCAGCTGCGGATCATCTGGGAAGAAATTCACAAGCGCTTTTCCCGGGTCGAGGTTACAGGTGAACCAGAGCGTCTTTTTTCAAACCTCGTCCGCGGAATCACCAGGCTGCCGGTGCGGCTCCGCGCCCGCTGACTCTCGAGATCGAAATGCGGAGTTCAAGATGATCAAAATTACGTTCGTGGCTAGCGATGGTGAGCGACGGGAGGTCGAAATAGAAGAAGGCGAGACAGCCAGGGAAGCGGCGCTATACAATGACGTGCCGGGTATCGATGGCGATTGCGGAGGGGTATGTGCTTGCGCGACCTGTCATGTGCATGTCGATCCCGAATGGATCGACAAGGTGGGTCGGCTTATGCATGATGGAATGGAGGCCGACCTCTTGCAGTTCGCCGAAGGCACCACTGAATACAGTCGCCTTGCCTGTCAGATTCCGATGAAGCCGATGCTGGATGGATTGGTTCTTCACCTACCCGAACAACAATACTGACGGAGGGATCCTCGTCCCCGTAGCCTACATTCTTATCTGTCTTTCCTTGATTCTTCGAGAAAACACCCATGGCCACACAAATCGAGCCCGCAACCCAGACCGACGAAGACGCCTTCCGCGCGGAAGTGCAGCAGTTTCTGGCGGACAATTTTCCCGCCGAACTCAAGGGCCAGTCGAACGCGCTGGCCGGCGTGGACGGCCCCACCAATGAAACGCCGGCGCAGACCAAGTGGCGCGAAGCCGTGGGCGCGCGCGGCTGGGGCACCCCCACCTGGCCGAAGGAATACGGCGGCGGCGGCCTCACCAAGGCGCAGGCCAAGATCATCGACCAGGAATTCGCCAAGGCGGGTGCCTACAACCCGATCGGCGGCATGGGCGTCATGATGTTCGGCCCGACGCTGCTCGAATACGGCAACGAGGCACAGAAGCAGGAGCATATTCCGCCGATCTGCCGCGGCGAAATCCGCTGGTGCCAGGGCTATTCGGAACCCAATGCCGGCTCTGACCTCGCGAACCTCCAGACCTTTGCCGAGGACAAGGGCGACCACTACCTTGTCAACGGCCAGAAGACCTGGACCAGCGGCGGCCAATGGGCCGACAAGTGCTTTGCAATTGTACGAACCGACAAGAGCGACAAGCACAAGGGCATCAGCTTCATGCTGATCGACATGGACACGCCCGGCGTCGAAGTCCGCCCGATCACCATGATCAGCGGGACCAGCCCGTTCTGCGAAACCTTTTTCACCGACGTGAAGGTCCCGAAGGAAAACCTCGTCGGCGAGGAAGGCCAGGGCTGGACCATCGGCAAGCGCCTTCTGCAGCACGAGCGCACCAACATCTCGGGCGGCGGCAGCCTCGCCCGACTCATGGGCCAGAGCCTTGGCGATATCGCCAAGAAGTACCAGCCGACGGGCGCCGACGGCGAACTCGCCGATGCGGTGCTGCGCGACAAGATCGCTGATTTCGAAATCCGCTGGAACAGCTTCCTGCTCACCGCGCGCCGCGCGATGGAAGAGAGCAAGGCAGCTGGCGGCGTCTCCGAAATCAGCTCTGTGCTCAAGAAGCTCGGCACCAAGCTGAGCCAGGAACGCAGCGAATTGCTGATCGAAATCCGCGGGTTGCAGGGCCTCGGCTGGGAAGGCGACGGCTTTTCGGACGGCGAGCTCGGGGCCGTGCGCGCGTGGCTCTTCGGAAAGGCCACGACGATCTATGGCGGCTCGACCGAAATCCAGAACAACATCATTGCCAAGCGCGTGCTCGGCATGCTCGACCACCAGTAAGAGAGGGGAGCAAGGACAATGGCCGTTCTCAACGAAGAACAGGAAATGCTGCGCGACATGGCGCGCGATTGGGCCGTCAACGAAAGCCCGGTCACCGAATTCCGCAAGGTCCGCGCCAGCGGCGAGCCCGAAGCCTTCAACCGCGACGCCTATGCGACGATGGCGCAGATGGGCTGGGCCGGGGTCATCATCCCCGAAGAGCATGGCGGGTCGGACTTCGGCTTCCTGTCCGCGGGCCTCGTCGTCGAGGAACTCGGCAAGACGCTCACCGCCAGCCCGCTGGTGATGAACACCGTCGCCGCCTCGGCGATCGTTCTTGGCGGCAGCGACGAGCAGAAGGCCAGGTGGCTGCCCAGGCTGGCGAGCGGCGAGGCCATCGCCACCCTCGCCGTCGACGAAGGGCCGAGCCACGATCCTGCGAAGATCGAGACCAGTGTGTCCGACGGCAAGCTGAGCGGCACCAAGGCCTTCGTCCATGAAGCGCATGGTGCGGACCTGTTCGTCGTCGCGGCGAAGGACGGGCTTTACCTGGTCGAGAAAGGCGACGGCGTCGCGCTCACCACCCGCAAGCTGACCGACCAGCGCAGCCATGCCGACGTCACCTTCGACGGCGCGGCGGCGGAGAAGCTCGCCAATGGCGGCGACAACCTGCTCGATGACGTGCTCGACCGCGCGCGCGTGCTCACCGCAGCCGAAATGCTCGGCATGGCGCAGCAAGTGTTCGACGACACGCTCGACTATCTGAAGCAGCGCGTGCAGTTCAACCAGGTGCTGGCGAGCTTCCAGGCGCTGCAACACCGCATGGCGGACCTCTTCGCCGATCTCGCCCAGATGCGCAGCGCGGTCGAGGCGGGCCTGCAAGCCGTCGATGCCGGCTTCGGCGTGGCGCGCGCGGCGACCATCGCCAAGGCGGAAGCCAACCGCGTTATGCACACCATGGCAAACGAGGGCATCCAGCTGCACGGCGGGATCGGCATGACCGATGAGTACGACGTCGGCTTCTATCTCAAGCGCGCCCGCGTGCTGGAGCAGAGCTTCGGTTCGTCGAGCTGGTTAAAGGACCGATTTTCCAAGCTTTCTGGCTACTAGAAACCTGCATGTAGTGACCTGCATGGCATTTTTGCCACATGCTTGTCGACAATGTGAAATAATCCGTCAATTCATCTACCAAGTCTTGAAATGAAACGCGCTTATCGGCATCGTTTCTAACATCGACTAGTGCCTAGGATGGGGCACATTCTTAGAGGAGAGGCACATGAAAAGATTTCCATCACGCCACCATTGCGCCCTTGGTGCATTGGCAGCGGCACTTGCCTTCACACCGACAGCCGCCTTCGCCCAGGATGTTGGCGAACCCGATGCGGATCTGGTTGAAGGGGCCGATGTCGAAGACCAAAACGTAATCATTGTTACCGCGCAAGGGCGATCGCAGGTCTTGGCGGATGTTCCAGTCGCCGTGTCAGCTGTTTCCGGAGAAACCCTCCAGAATTCGGGCGCCAGCGACATACGTGAGCTGAACCAGGTTGCACCGTCCCTGCTGGTGTCTTCCACCGGCAACGAAGCTAACGGTTCCGCGCGTATTCGCGGTATCGGCACGGTCGGCGACAACCCTGGTCTGGAAAGTTCGGTCGCGGTTTTTGTCGATGGAGTCTATCGCTCTCGTTCGGGAAGCGCCCTGAGTGAGCTCGGCCCTATCGACAGGGTCGAAATCCTTCGCGGTCCCCAAGGTACTCTGGGCGGGCGGAACTCATCGGCAGGCCTGATCAATATCTACACCGCACCGCCCGAGTTCGATTTCAGCGCATACGGGGCCTTCACTTATGGCAACTATGATGCGATCCGCGTCGAAGGTGGCATAAACGCTCCGCTTGGCGACACCGTAGCTGCGCGTGTGGACGGCGTGTATTTTGAGCGCGACGGCTTCTACAACGATATTACCAACGGCGGGACGATCAACAATCGCGATCGTTATCTGGTCCGCGGTCAGCTCCTGTTCGAACCCAATGACGACCTGTCCATTCGCCTTGTCGGGGATTATTCCAAAAAGGACGAAGCGTGCTGTGCCGCGACGTTCGTCCAGCCCGAGTTTGCTCCGCTTGCACGGATCAGCGCTGGATTTGATCCCTTTACGAGGCCATCGGATGGGGCCGCCCTGACGAGTACCGCAAATCCGATCGTTCCCGTGTTGCTTGCGCTTGGGCAGGATCCGCGTGCCCTCACCCAGGATACATTCAACCGCGACCTGTACCCTACGCCGGGCAGAAGCTATGAAGGCGAAACCGAAGACTACGGTATTTCGGCTGAGATCAATTGGGATTTCGGGAACGTCACGTTGACGTCTATCACGGGCTACCGTGAATATGCCAACAGCCAGGGATCTGACACCGATTACACTACTGTCGATATTCTCTACCGCGCTCCGACCGAGAATGCTCTTGCTCGAGACTTTGAAACATTCACTCAGGAACTGCGCCTTACCGGTGAGGCCTTCGATGGCAAACTCGATTGGTTGATCGGCGCGTATTACGCCAATGAAGAACTGCAGGTGCGTGACAATCTGCGGTTCGGCACCCAGTACGGCAATTTCGTAGCGTGCCGCATCGCTATCGCGATCAACCCGGCTTTGGTCAATCCGGGGGCTTCCAATTGCCTGGGTGCCAACGTGGCGGCATTGGACGGTACGCTGACCGGAAGCCCGGCATTCGGCGCTGCAACCCCGGCGATCCTCGCAGGTATCAACAACCTTGCAAGCATCAGCGATTTGGGAACGGTCAGCGAGGTCTACAATCAGACGAGTGAGAACTTCGCGTTCTTCACGCATAATATCTTTGCGATCACGGATACGCTCGATTTGACGCTGGGGCTTCGTTATACAAACGAAACCAAGGACTTCGACGCAACTTTCCGCAACGACAACACGGTTTGTCCGACAAACCGCAATCTGCTCGGAGGCTTTCTGGGTGTTCCGACTTTGGCACCTCTGGCCGGTGGTATCATCAGCCTTTCCTGCCAAGGCAATTCGACATCGGAGCTCGATGGAGTTTCTCTCGAAGACTCGCGCGAAGAAGAGGAGTTTACCGGCACGGCTATCCTGAGCTGGAAGCCAACTCCCGATCTGCTAGTCTACGGTTCGTATTCACGCGGCTACAAGGCGGGCGGTTTCAACCTCGACAGGTCTGCACTGTCAAATCCGCTTGCGTTCGATCCGGCCAATATCTCGGCAGCCGCGCTGCAGTTCGATGAAGAAACAGTCGATGCATATGAGATCGGCCTCAAATACTCGACACGCGAGTTCGGGGTTAGCATTGCAGGCTTCCGGCAAGAGTTCAGTAACTTCCAGTTGAACACGTTCAATGGGGCGTTCTACATTGTGCAGACGGTCAATAGTTGCGATAGCGATCTCGGCGGGGCCGACAGAGACGCAAGCGCGACAACCGGTGCATGCTCTTCCGATGAAGTTGCACCAGGTGTGATCGCTCAAGGTGTCGAGATCGAAACCTATCTACGGCCCGCTCGTGATTTGGATATTACCCTTGGCGTCACCTATTCTGATACGAGCTTTGAAGACAATCTTATCGGGGACGATACCGGGGCACCGCTCGACCCCGCACTACGCTTGCTGCCAGGCGACAACCTGTCGAATGCACCAGAGATCGTGGCAACATCGTCGCTTACGTGGACGCCGCCAATCGGCGACAGTGGGCTCGAAGGCCTGGTCTTCGTGAACGCTCGTATGGCTGGTGATTACAACACCGGCTCCGACCTGCTCTTCGGCAAGGAACAGGACAGCTTCGTCGTAGTGAACGGGCGTGTGGGTCTGACCAATATTGCGGATCGCTTCGCGATCGAGGGATGGGTCAATAATTTGTTTGACGTTGGGTATACGCAGGTGGCCTTCAACACGCCTTTCGTGGCTCCGCAACAAACGTTCTCCGCTTTTCTTGCGGAACCGCGGACTTACGGCATCACCGTGCGCGGCAAGTTTTAAACTTACTCGCTAATTGCAAGAGGGTTCGGCGCTTCGCTGTGTCGAGCCCTCTTTTTCGAACTTTTATTTGCTCACGACTAGGTGGCGTCCGAACAAAAGTTCCGTGTGCTCAATATCGTCGATGATGTGATAGGGAGAGGCCGGCAGCGGTGTTCGCTGCATGAATCCCTCTTCGCTGGGCTACCAGCCGCCGGCCCCACAAACAATCTTGCCTCGTCCTGCCATGCTGCCTTACGCTGCGCTCCAGGCCGCCCAGCAGGGCGACCCCAACCGCCGGAACTCTAACTTAACCGGTGGACCACCCTGATGGGGCAGGTCAGGTGGAAGACTACAACCGAGAGAGACCGCCCTCATCCCTTGGCTACGCGACATCGGCGGCGTTCGCCGCCGAACTAGATAAGCAATGGCCTGCTTCGCCACGCCCTACGGGCTCCGCTGCGCAGCCCATTGCTTCAACCGCGCTCATACGCATCAACGCAGCTCGGCTCTAATCCCGGCTGGGGGGAAGATCAGGGGGTCACGTCACTCATTGGAAGGCGGCTATCGCGACGCAATTCGCTCTGAAAGTCGTGGGACTATTTTGCAGGTCTTCGAGGAACAGACCTGCTAATTTTCGCCCTGCAGTTAGTTCCATTAGGATAACGCTGTTAGCATACGTAGGCACCGCGGCCGCTAGCCAAAAGGTTGCCAGTAGGACCGTATACACGTGTTTCAGCGACCGAGATATTTTTACCGATCTTGATTATTTTGCCCGATGCTACGAGTGGTCCCGAGGTTGCCGGGCGGTGGTAGTCGACCCTCAGATCGGCGGTCGCCTTGGCCCCTGTACCTTGCGACAATAAGGTGTAGAGCCCGGTTAAATCGATCAGAGAGGCGAGCACGCCGCCATGCGCTGAACCGATTGCCGGGTTTGACACGATCTCGTCGCGCCAAGGCATCTCCAGTTCAAGCTGCTCGTTCGAGCATGACCGTAAAGTGAGGCCAAGCCACCGGTGAAACGGGGCAATCTGCAGGATCTCTTCGAGGCGCTTAGGATCGATCCTTGTCAGATTATCGGTCATGTAACGGCTCCCTGCGGACTGTGATTACGCTTGAGAAAATCGAGTATCGCTGCCGAAAAGGCATCGTTGGCATCGCCAACCACCATATGTGTTGCCTCTGCGATGTCGGTGTATTCAGCGTGTGGAACAAGTTCGAGCAATTGCGCGACCGCGTCTTCGGAAACCAGATCGCTCGATCCGCCGCGAATAATATGCAATGGCAGCGAAAGCCTGCTGGCTGCATCGTTCAGCGCATCAAACTGGCGTTCCTGATGAGCCGGATCGCTTCGCTTGGCTAGTGTGATGTTGCGGATAAAGGCCGGATCCCAATGCCAGTAGTAGCGGCCGTCTTCCTTCTCTCGCAGATAGCGCCGTAAGCCCTTGCCGGCTCCGCGCTTGCGGCGATGTGGCATGTAGCGCGCGATGACCTCTGCCGCTTCGTCCGGTGAAGAGAAACCGGTCTCCACGTGCTCCTCCATAAAGCCGACTACGCGCATAACGCCCCCCGTCTCCATACGCGGCGCGATGTCGACGAGAGTGAGCGACGCGAAGCGGCCCGGCGCAAGGTGTCCTTCGGCGATCAGTCCGGCCAACCCGCCAAGGGAGGCCCCGACGAGCGCTGGCTTGCGGTCCATTTTTGAAGCGATCGCAACGAGATCTGAAGCGAAGTCGCGCGTTTCGTAAGCGCCCTCGGCAGACCATTCGCTGTCGCCATGACCGCGCATATCAATTGCGATCGGACGAAATCCCGCATTGGCGAGATCGGCTGTGACACGTTTCCATGCGTGACGGGTCTGGCCGCCCCCATGCGCGAGCAAGACCGGTAAAGCATCGGCATTTCCGGTCGCTTCGGCTGCTATGGAGATGCCACCATCTCCCCCGATATGGAAAGTTTGCGACTGCATACCGCAACCTCATATTGTAAATCGATTTACAGTAAACGGCTTTATTTCCTGATCCGCTATGGTAGGTTGCCCTAGATGGCTGCCATGACGGGCTATGACGCGGATACAAAGGGGGGCAAGTTCCCTCACCGATACCGATCGGCTGTTCTTTCTTATGGAGGAAGTGACCCGGCGTTTGCGCAGGACCGCCGATTCTTCGGTTGAACAATTCGGGCTCACGCGGACGCAATGGAGTATATTGGCTTATCTTTCGGAGCCCAGGCATGACCCAGACAGAGCTGGCTCGGGAACTGAAGCTAGAGCGCGCTAGCATCGGCCAGACTATTGATCGCCTGGAAGAACTTGAGCTGGTGGAAAGACGCAGGCGCGAAGAACGACAGGCGCGTTTGGCGGGTTCATTTACGCCCTGCCGCAATCGAGCTACTTCCCAAGATGCGAGTAGAAGCTGATGCAATGTATGCTCGCTTGCTCGGGGGGATCCGTTTTGGGGAACTGGAGCGCTTACGCGGATCGCTGGCTAGGATGCATGACAATCTGGGCAGCGAGCCATAATCACTCGAAATCGAGCCCATGCCCCGCGTTCACGCCCGCGTTTGCCCTTCAGGGGGTCTGATGCTCAGATGAGGGACGCCGAGCGCATGCGATCATAACATCCCGGCAGTCGTGGCAGGCGAGGTGGCCGGAGCCTGCGCACTCACCCAGCGCCGTTCGGTTCCTTATCAGCTTGAGCGACCATCGGATTCAGTTTCTGCTGTAGCGTGAAATCAGCGAGTGTTTGCATGGCGGCACTGCTAGCGAATATGGTTGACGCTGAGCTTGAACACGCCAGGCATGCGCGAGCCTTCCAAGATAGCGCTATGGATAAGCATATGCCGAAAGATGAGATACGTGATTACGCCCCCAACGAAAAGGATGACATCCTTTATTTGCTAGAAGAGGTGAACAGGACCGCTCGGCGGACCTTCGACGCTCTGATCGTGGGGCTCGACCTCAATCAAACACAATGGCGGATCATCGCGTCCTTGTTGCGAGAACCTACGCTAACACAGACCGAGATTTCTCGCCTGCTCGAGCTTGAATCGGCGACGATAGGACAGGCTGTCGCAGTTTTGGTTGAAAAAGGTTTGATCGAGCGAGAGCGGGCGGCGCACGATCGAAGGGTTTGGAACCTCCACCTCACCGAGCAAGTAAGAACCATCTGGCCGGAACTGCGCGAAGCGGCTGATCGACTCCACGAAATTCTCTGGAAGGGAATGTCTGCGCCTCAAATCGACCTCCTGCGTACGATGCTTCGAAAAGTTGCGGAGAATCAGAAGCAGGCTGACACTTGCGAAGAAAGCCGATGAAGCATGATCTGGAAAACAGTGTCGGTGAACTGACGCGGCTAGCAGAACTCGGTCAGATTTTCGCCCGGCACGGTCTGAAAAATCTCGGAAGCTTGCTTGGCTTTATGCCGGTTTCGGAGAATGAGCCAGATACCGAGGACTTGCGTCCTGCATCGGTGGTGGCGCTGTTGCGCGATGTCGGCCCTGTCGGAATAAAGCTTGGCCAGCTCCTGGCGACCAGAAGCGATCTGTTTACACAACCCTGGATTTCCGCGTTCGGCACTCTCCACGACCAGGTGGAACCGCTGCCGTTCGATAAGATCGAACCGGTGATTGTATCGGCTTGGGGCAGCGACTGGGAACGTGAATTCGCCGCTTTCGAGAGAAACCCGATCGCCTCAGCCTCTATCGCGCAGACTTATGTCGCAACCCTGCTGGACGGAAGCGAGACTATCGTGAAAATCCGCCGACCCGGCATGGCGTCCAGGATCGAGGCGGACATGAGGCTGTTGACACGGCTCGCGGGCCTCGCCGAGCGTCGGTCAAGCGACATTGCTCGCTATCGACCCGTGGAATTCCTTCAGACATTCGCCAAGAATTTAGCGCGGGAGATGGACCTGGCGGCAGAAGCACGTGCCTGTGAAAGGATTGGCGGTTATCTGGAGATGCTTGGGGTGAAGACGCCCGCGATCCACTGGGAACTCACAGGCTTGACGATCAATGTGCAGGAAGCCCTGGGCGGAAAGCCCGCGTCGCGGCACCCGGCAACTGATCCGGCAGGGAATGCCCAGTTCGCGAAGCGCTATGCCGATGCAGTGCTACGGATGATCCTTCTCAATGGAGAGTTTCATGGCGACCCGCATCCCGGCAACGTCTTCTGGATGGAAGGGAACCAGGTAGGCTTCATCGATTTCGGCTCGGTCGGCTTTCTCAGCGGCGCGCGGCGTCAGGAAATCGTCCGACTGATTTTCGCTATCGCGAACGGACAGATAGACAAGGTGGCCGATCTGCTGCTCGACTGGGCAGGCAATCCACTCGTGGATCGCGCGCAATTGGTGATGGACCTGGATGAGCTGATCGCGGAATTTAGCGGCACAGCTCTTGCCGGGATAGAATTCGCGGCAATTTTCGATCGGGTTTTCGGATTGTTGCGCGATTATCGCCTCGTATTGCCGCCCGACCTCGCTATTTTGCTGCGCACCCTGCTGACCGCAGAGGGCTTCGTTCGCTCTTTGGCGCCGGACTACAATATCGCCGAAGAAACGAAGCCGATCGTGATGCAATTGTTTGCCGAGCGATTTTCGATCGGAGCCGCGCGGGATCATTTGGCCAAGGTCCGCAGTGGCCTGCTTGATTTCTCGGCATCGCTGCCCGAGCTAATCGATAACGTTGCCTCGGTCGCTCGATCAGGTACGATTCAGGTATCCATCGACCCAGCCAGTCTGAACCATCTGACGCGGGAAGAGGACCGCAGCACCCCCGTCAAGGGTCCGGTGGTGGCAGCGTTGATCATCTCTGCCGCATTGCTGGCCGACCAATCGTTGTTACTGGCAGGAATTGTTCTGGCTTTCGCGGGAATAGCACTCATTCCTAGATGGAACTGATAAGACCACACACAATGAACGCTTAGACCACGGCCGCCCGGCACCGATATTGGCTACATCAAGGGAGAAGAGTGGAAATGACCGAACAGAAACCTGCCGAAGCGGTGCCTGCCGCCACCATGCTGCTGACCTGCCCCATCAGGGTGGTCCACCGGTTAAGTTAGAGTTCCGGCGGTTGGGGTCGCCCTGCTGGGCGGCCTGGAGCGCAGCGTAAGGCAGCATGGCAGGACGAGGCAAGATCGTTTGTGGGGCCGGCGGCTGGTAGCCCAGCGAAGAGTGTGGCCGGACGGTGTTGTAGTGGATACGCCAGCGCTCGATCAGGATGATTGCCTCCTTCAGAGTGTAGAAGATCTCCCCGTTGAGAAGCTCATCCCTGAGCTTGCCGTTGAAGGATTCGTTGTAGCCATTCTCCCATGGTGATCCGGGTTCGATGTAGAGAGTCTTCACACCAATCCGCCAGAGCCAGTCGCGCACGGCATGAGAAGTGAACTCAGCGCCATTATCGCTACGGATGTGATCAGGCGGACCATGGCGTTGGAACAGCTCGGTCAGCACGGCCAGGACATCATCGCTCTTGAGCTTGCGCTGGACATGGATCGCCAGGCACTGGCGGCTGTACTCGTCGATCACGGTAAGCATGCGGAAGGCCTTGCCGTCATGGGTGCGATCCATGACGAAGTCGTAGCTCCACACATGGCCACTATATTGCGGACGCAGCCTCACGCATGATCCATCGTTGAACCACAGACGCCCGCGCTTTGGCTGTCTCTGCGGAACCTTGAGCCCTTCACGGCGCCAGATCCGCTCGACCCGCTTGGCGTTCACCAACCAACTTTCATTGCGCAGCAGCGCCGTGATCCGGCGATAGCCGTAGCGACCATATTGCTGGGCCAGCCGGATGATTGCAGCTGTCAGCGGCTTCTCGTCGGCTGGTGGTGCGGGCAGCTTGCGCTGGGTCGAGCGGTGCTGGGCAACGACCCGGCAGGCACGGCGCTGGCAGATATCCAATGCCTCCTGCACATGGTCGATGGCCAGCCGACGCCGTGAAGGGCTCAGTACTTTCCCTCGACAACCTCCTTCAGGATCAGCGCATCGAGCGTAAGATCAGACACCGCCTTCCTGAGCCGCTGGTTCTCCTTCTTGAGATCCTTCAATCGCCGAGCCTGGCTGACCTTCAGCCCACCGTACTCGCGTCGCCAGCGATAGTAACTCTGCTCCGAAATCCCCAGCGATCGGCTGATCTCCCCGATCTTCTCTCCGTGCGAGAGCCGAACTTCGGCCTCACGCAGTATCCCGATAATCTGTTCCGGCGTGTATCTCTTCCGTGCCATTCATCAGCCCCTTTCAAGCCGTAAATAGCCGAAATCCTAACTCTCAAAACGGACCACTTTTCGGGGGGAAGGTCACCTCTGGCCGATGGGAAGGACGCTGACAGGCTGGAAACCGCAGTTGGGCGGTTGGGGCTTGATCGACCTTAGAAACGCGCAATCGGTCGATCCGTTTTCCCTGGCCTCAGATGAACTCATTGAGGTTACCGACTGGGAACTACTTGATTTTGCAGTTCAAGTTGTCAAGCAATGGCTCCAAAGGAAGGGTTTCGAGATCATGTCCACTCACTCAAATCCCAACGTCGATCCGAACATCTGATTTGTCGGAGACAATGGACCCGAGTGGGTAATCGTACGAGCAGCGCGATATCCAGAAAAGGTGGCTCAGATCCCGAGCAACGTAGAGGCCATCGCTAAGCAATGCGAAGCTCTCAGTCACTTGGGGAATTTCGCATCTTTTGGCTTTGCGTTGGCGGAAAACGTTGAAAGGCCCATCTGGCGGGGACACGCTGCCGATGTCCAATTCGAAGGCATTAAGCCGATCTGATCCGGAAGCTCTCATTGCTCCACGCAGGTGTGCGATCTCTTGAAGAATCATGCGGCCATATTCGTGCTCGGCGGTCGCTTTTGGGGTGTAATATAGCCGCCGCTCTGCGCCAAAACACCAGACGTCCAGACCGGTAACGGCGTGGGCTGTAGACTGGA
The DNA here is from genome assembly GCA_947494705.1 of uncultured Erythrobacter sp. Classification (GTDB taxonomy): domain Bacteria; phylum Pseudomonadota; class Alphaproteobacteria; order Sphingomonadales; family Sphingomonadaceae; genus Erythrobacter. The sequence goes on along the minus strand of CANLVN010000002.1, from coordinate 740,765 downwards.
GTTCGTTCGACCTGAGGCCGGTCGGATTACGACTTCTTACCAGTCGTCGAAACTTTGAATTTTGCTCAGATTGGAAACCTCATTCAAGTGCGTTTCCAAGTGATGGCGTTCCTCATCCCAAACCGCAAACAGATGTTCTGCGCCAGAATTCTCAATGTTGTTTAATTCGAAATCGTACACATCGAGAAACAATTGCTCGTAGTACTTAAAGAGACGATTCTCCATGCTGGTGAATGTCACGTATAGCTGGGCATTCTTCGGCCATTTTTTTGACGTGGCTATCAACGCGAAGCTCAGCAAACCCTTTCCCGACATACACGCATAACATCGTGTAATTGCCATGGTCGTCGCAGGCGTCATAGTCTACCCACAGGTGATAGAGGCCTGTCTGACCACGGAGGAATTTAAGATAGAGCTTGTACGTTATGTTCCCAATACGAAGTTCGTCGTCGACCGGCAGTTCCGCACAAAATGCGCTCTCGTTCACCAACTCATGGGCAGAAATTGGCTGGCTTAGTTCTAAGAGCGCTATTTGATCGAACGCATCGTACTCTTGATTTTGACACGGGAAATCTTGTTCGATGCACTTTGTCATGATCGGCTCGACCTACTCAATATTGTATGTTCCTTAATAGGCGCCGGTGGCTTCCGAAATCAGCTCGGTTCTTGCAGCGACGAGCGCTCCCAATACTCGAGGGTATCGGGCCGACTGCTTCGATCCGGCGACCGCGCAAAGGATGCCTTTGACTGCCCCTGTCGATGGCACGTCCGCCTCCAACCAGTCAGCTCCAGACCAATAAGCGGTCACTTCAGGCGGTCCGAAATCCAGGCCTCCACTTCGTCTTCTGCCCATGCGACCGCATATCCACCCAGCTGCACGGGCTTCGGAAACTTGCCCTCGGCCATCCAGCGATAGATTGTCGAACGGCCAAGCCCGACGCGATGCTGAACTTCGGGCAGGCGAATGAGCCGCGTCACCCGCCGGGTTTCGGTCGCTCCTTTGTCTATCTCTTCACCCACGATGGCCTCCCTCGGCACCGGCAAAGACATCGCCAAGCAGCGCATCCTTGCGTTCGAGCTCGTCGATGTGGTCGGAGAGCAAGCGGGCGACGCGGTGCGCGGTCCCCTTGGCCCAGCGCGGCTTCACATCGTGAACCTGGTTGCCCAAGACACGCTCGAGCGCTGAAGGCAGTTCGCCGGAAAAGTCCTCGAAGAATTGCGCGAGGTCCGATTGCAGCCACGCAATCGCGTGATCGCCGCCGCTGACGAGGAACAGGAGCAGGTGTGCGTGCGGCGCGACGCCGCTCGCGGCAAGAATGCGCAAGGCTTCGCCGAGGCTGGCCGAGCGTTCGCCCGCAAGAACACGGCGCAGGGCATCCTTATGGATCTGCGCGTCGCGAGCGATGTCGCAGCGGGCACGGCCGCTGGCTTCGACGGCGGCCAAAAGCAGCCGGGCGAGGTCGGCGCGAACCTGTTGTTCGGCAAAGAGCGCCATGTTGGTCATCGACGAATCCTTATCTCCAGAGTGATCGACTCTCCGGCTAACCGCGAAGGAAGCCTGTAGGAAAACAAAAAGAACATTTAGAGAACATAGAGGAAGGAACGATCAGCTTCCTCCGACGATTCGCGCGAATTTCGGTCGCCTGCGCGCATATCGCGGCTCTCTTCGCTCAGATGCCGGCACAGTCAGCGCTGTTGCGCGATCAGCCTGCGCGAATCCCGTGCATCGCACCTCCCGATGTCGCTTTTTGCTTGGTCGAAAGCCCCAAAATCCAATTCCCGATTTCCTACAGCCCGGCTCCGGGGAGAGGAAAGAACATACAGCGAACGCATCGCTGGCTGATGTTCAATCCTCGGAGTTTCCATCCATGACCACCAAGACTGCCCTTCCGGTCCAGCAGCGCTCGCCCAACGGGGCTCGCGGCCGCGACTACATTCTTCCCGCCTGCGTGGCGCTGGCCTGCGCCGGTGCCGCCTTTGCCGGCGCCGACACCACCTTCGATCCCGCGTTGACCAAGTTCACCGACTTCCTCGAAGGTTCGGGCGGCAAGATCATCACTGTGCTCAGCCTTGCGGGCGGCCTGATCGGTCTCGCCTCCGGGCGTTTCTCGCTCGGCCAGGTCGCGGTGCCGGTCGGCGTCGGCATCGGTGTCGGCACCGGCGTTCCGATCGTCACCTCGGTCGTGACCGCGGTCATCTGATCAGCGGATCCGGTCACGACAGGAGGGCGGCATGGCCGACAGGTACCTCGTTCCACGGCGGCTCGACGACCCGGAGCTCATCGGCTTCTGGACCATCGACGAGTTTGCAGGGATCCTTATTCCCTTCGCCTGGGGCATTCTCTCGCAGCATATCTTCATCGGTATCGGCCTGGCCGCCGGGGCCTGGCTTGCCTTGCGGAAGGCAAAGGCACGCGGCGCCGGTTCGGCACTGGTGCATGCTGCGTACTGGTACCTGCCCGGGAGCTTTCTCGGGTTGAAGGCCACGCCGCCCTCCCACTGCCGCCTGTTGGCGGGCTGAGGGAGGCGAACCATGCGAGCAGAATTCGCGCACGAACAGGCGCAGACCTACCTGCGGCAACGCAACCGCTTTGCCGTGCTGGCAGGTGTCCTGGGCCTGACCACGCTGGTCAGCCTCGGCGCCGCGGTCACCCGCGACGAGCAGGTTGTGTTGGTGCCGATCACCTCAGAGCGGATCACCGTCTCGAGCGGCGGGATCGACGCGCCCTATCTCGAACTTGTCACCCGCGACACGGCACTGATGCTCCTCAACCGGGCGCCCGAAAGCCTCGATTACTGGATGACGAACATCCTGAAGCTCGCCGATCCCGCCGCGCACGGCCGCCTCAAGGCCGAGCTCGTCCAAATCGTCGAGGAACAGCGCGGCTCGGACATCAGCCAGGCCTTCGTGATCGCGGAAATGCACGTCGATCGACGCGATCTCGGCCGAGAATGCCAATCTGCGATCACAGCTGAGCGAAGCTGCGAAGGCACCTGCCGCCGCGCCGCCACTGCCACCGCCACCTGCCTATGGACCCGGCGTCGGCACCGGCGGAGCTGTCCAGCCACCGCAAGGAGCGCCGGAAACGCAAGGCGGACAGCTCAGCCTGATGAGCTTCAGCGCGGAGACGGGCAAGGACGGCAAGCCGCGTGCGGCAGAGACTGCGCCAGCCTTGTTGCTCGAAGCGAGCCGCGATTACCTTCCGCCCAACAGCTACGCACCGGCAACGGTCATCGTGGGTGTCGATGCCTCGACCGGCGTTGCCAGCCAGAGCGATCCGCTTCCCGTGGTGCTCCGGATCACCGGTCCGGCCCGCTCGGTGACCCGGGCCGATATTCAGACCGAGCGGACCTATTCTTCGATCGCGCACAACGCGATGAAATGGGTCCCAATCCTCAATGTCGTACTGACGGTGGTGTTCTACGCGCTGTTCCCTGTCCTGTTTCCGCTGTTCCTGATGCCGCGGACCGGACCCATTGCATTGAGAGGTTACCAGCCCGAGATATTCGTCGAATATGGCGTTCTGGAGCGCAATCGGCAGGGCGAGAATGCGGTTGAGCCAGCGCTGGATCGTCGGGAGATTATCGGTCAGTCCGCCATCGGGGCTTTCAAGCCGGAGGCCGGTGCGTTCGACGAAGTTGCCGAAGGTGGTGGCTTCAAGCTTGCCGTCATAGAGCAGCTGGAACCAGCGGCTGAGCGCGTCGCGCGCATAGTCGCTTTCGCGATCAGTTCCCCGTCATGCGCGGTGATCGTGGTCGAAGGGAAGATGTGGCCCAGGCCGTCTCGTCTTGCCGGATCGATCTCGTTGAGGAGCAGCGAAGCGTTCTGGACGCTGCCCCAAAGAGCAAGGGCACCATTGCCTGCGGACGGTTCGAGGAGCGTGTCTTGCGCGCAGACAGCTGCGGCCTTCGCCATCAGCCAGGCCAGCATTGGCGGGGTCGAGAACTGCTGGAGCTCGACCTGTGCTTCGCTGCGCACATGCCGCGGCGGAAAGGCAGCTTGGAGCCAGTCGAACCGCGCTTCGGCTTCATGCACGTTCGTCGCCAGATCGATCCGTGAGGACTCTCGCAACCAGAGCAGTGCGCCGATCTCGACCGCGTTATTGTAGTCAGCGATGGTCCAGGCGCTTCCCCAGTCCAAAGATCCAGTCTCCTCGGCGAACAGCCCGGAAATGTCGGTACGGGTAAGATGACGTCCCGAAGCAAGAAGCGCGGCAACTCGGGTGCCGATGGCATAGGCCAAGGGCATGGACGGCAACTGCTCGCCGGCGGGAAACAGGTCTGATTGAAACATGGCAATTCGTCCTCCTGATGGGGGCATCGGGACACGCCCTCTGCCGGATCAGGAATTCGAGAAGCTCTCTCTCCTCTACCGCGCCGCTTTGCGGCGCAGCCATGCTGTAAGTTCATCGTTCCAGTCGGTGTCGCGTGAGGATGGTTTGCGAACGTGGATCGTCCGCCCATCGCGGGCATAAGCGGCCAGGCCACGCGACGCAGCCAGCTCGCCGCCAGCATCGTGATCGACGAAGAGGTGAAGCTCGGTCACGCTCTCAGGCACGCTGACGAGACCGAAGCGCTCATTGCCCAGGGTCGCCCAGACGGGGATGCCGGTAAGAGCATAAGCCGACATTGCGCTCTCGATCCCTTCAGCAAGGCCGAGCAGGCCGGAGGCCGGAGCGAAGAGACGAACAGCAGCTTCACCGAGCGCGCCAAGCGCGCGCTTCGGCTTGTCGAAATCAGCCTTGGCATCGCCCGAAAGGAAAGTGCGATGGATGGCGATCGGCCCCTCGTCGAGGTTGACCGCCGCAATCATCGCCGGCAAAAAGCGGGTTCGTCCTTTCGGACCAAGCGGCGTTCGTGAATGGAAGCGGAGCGCCGGAGATGCGGCAAGGATGCCGCGGCTCTCCAGATATGCCTTTGCCGGGCTGGCACGCAGTGGCTGTGCATCGCGCCAGATCCTCAGCGCTGCCGCCGAGGGTTTGCGCGTTCTGGTCTGCTCGGGACCTTCGGTAGTCGCAGAAGCTGAAAAGAGCGCCGGTGCCTCGAAACCTTCACGCGCCAATGCAGACAATACGCTCTGCTGATCACATCCCGCAAAGCAATGGAAAAGGATAGCCTGTCGACCGAGCGACACACCGAGTGACGGCGTGCGGTCATCATGCGCGGGGCAACAGGCCATGCCCTTTGTGCCGGACCATTTGCCCCCTCGCGATTCGCAAATGCGACGGGCGGTCTCGGCAAGCGACCGGTTGGGATGAGTTTGGACAGACAGGGACATGCGAGCTCCTCAGCATGCAAAGTAGCCCCCTCATCAGCGCTCCTCTCCTCTCCCAAAGGCAGGCGTTCGCCGCTTTCCTACAGGGATATGTTCTATCTATGTTCTCTTTCGATTCGAATCAATGGAGCACAAGTCGAGATGACCTCCCTCAATCGTCTGACTGCGATAGCGGTCGCCTGTCTGGGGATGATCGCGACCTCCTCACAGCAGGTCCGCGCCCAGGATTTCACTTTGTTCGAGCACGCGATCGTTCCACCAAAGACGGACCAGCAGCCGGCAAGGCAATATCTACCTGCAATCTACCAAACAGGGCCAGCAGACGTATCCTACCGGGAAGGCCTGTATATGGCGGCAATAGCCGAGGCCGAGCGCCGTTACGGGCTTCCGACCAATCTGCTTCGTGCTCTCATCTGGGCTGAGTCCCGCTTCAATCCGATGGCTGTGAGTCCAGCCGGTGCTGCCGGGCTTGCTCAGCTTATGCCAGCCACGGCGCGAGAACTGGGCGTCCGGAACCGTCATGACCCTCTTGCATCGATCGACGGTGGCGCCAGGTACCTTCGCGACATGTTGGACCGGTTCGACGCGGTCCACCTGGCCTTGGCTGCTTACAATGCGGGCCCAGGTGCCGTCTCCCGATCACGCGGCATTCCCAACAATGGTGAAACGCCGCAATATGTCCGGTCTGTGTTGGGACGTTGGCAAGCAATTGGTACGTACAATTGACGAAACTACCTGATTTCCGGCTATTGTCTGAAATCATGTGCCGGAATGAAGACGGACAACGCCAGTGAATGAGACCCCCGGTGAGCCGTTCGACTTTCGCAAGGCGTTGAAGGCACAGAAGCGCCGGAAGCTGAGAAAGGAGATCGCGTTGGGTTTGGGAGCATTCGCGATCGTATTTGCTGGAGGGATGCTGGCACTCAACTGGTCAGTCCATGATGCCAGCCTTGCTAACGACGATCAGCAGCCTCAGGCTTTATTCCAGCAAGCAAGCTCCCCACAATTCGACATCTGCGGATCCGTCCGGCGCACATGCGTCGTGGATGGAGATACTTTCTGGCTTGATGGCGTGAAAATCCGGATTGCCGACATCGACACTCCCGAGATCAGCGAGCCTCGTTGCGACTATGAATACCAGCTCGGCATGCGCGCGACGCACCGCCTTGTCGAATTGCTGAATGGCGGGCCCTTTGAACTGAGGACCATCGGTAGCAGAGACGAGGATCAGTACGGTCGCAAATTGCGGGTTGTAACGCGCGGCGGCCGCTCGCTTGGCGATCAGCTGGTCAGCGAAGGCCTGGCGCGAACCTGGACCGGGAGACGTGAACCATGGTGCTGAACCGCGATCAGGAATTGTGGGCCGTCGCGCTCTGGGTCGAAAAGAACCATGGCGGAGAGGGAACCGCGTATATCGCGCAGCAAATCCAGCGGCTATCCAACGAAGGGGACGAGGCTGGCATAGCAACGTGGAAGACTGTTGCTGAACGGTTCGATCAGCTTAGCTGCCAAAGCTCTACGAACTGAGGCTCGGCACGATGCGGAAGTGGCTTAAGGTCTGGGGCATCAGAATTGAGTTCGCCTTGCTCGCGTCAGTGTCCCTGATAGGGCTGGTCCTGAGCCTTCAATCCTGCACTGGCTGAGAAGAAATTCGATCTCCCGATCAACCCTTCGCAAACTTCCCCATGATGACCTTTCCTCCAGTCCGGAGCTCATCGAGGTAGTCGCTCCACCATTGAGCCATCCGCACGCGCTCGTCCCAATGCTTGCCGCGATGGTAGATGCCACGCACAACATTGCTGTCGCCATGTGCCAAGGCACGCTCGATCGCATCAGGATTCCAAAGGCCCGACTCGTTCAGGAATGTCGATGCTGTCGCCCGGAGTCCATGAGCGGTGACTTCTTCCTTCGAGTATCCCATGCGACGGAATGCGGCATTGAGCGTGTTTTCACTCATGGGACGCTTGGAGCTGCGCGCAGATGGGAAAACATATCCTTCGCGGCCGAGCATCTCGGCCAGATCAGTGAGATAGCCTCTAACCTGCTTGGAAAGTGGGACGGCATGCGCTCGGCGCGCTTTCATTTTACCGGCAGGGATCTTCCAGACCCCATCGACGAGGTCGATCTCATGCCATTCGGCGTGCCGGAGTTCGCCGGGGCGTACGAACACATGCGGCGCTATCTGCAAGGCCAACTTCGTCACCATGTAGCCAGTAAAGTCGTCGATTGCGCGCAGCAGCCCACCTAGCTCGGTGGGCTCGAGGATTGCTGCATAATGCGTGGCTCTCGGCGTTACGAGAGCGCCCTTCAGCATACTGGTCGGATCGGATTTGCAGCGGGTGGTAGCAACACCGTAGCGAAACACGCGGCCTGCGAACGACCGACATTTCTTCGCAGTCTCGTGCTTACCGGTGGCTTCCAGCCGTTTGAGGGGAGCCAGAACTTCGAACGGCTCGATCTCGTTGATGGGTCGGTTCCCGATGGCAGGCGCAAGCTTGTCGAGGAAATAGTTGGCCTTGACGATCGTGCCATCGGCGCGGCCGTTCTGGACCATCATCTGTTCAATATACTCACGTGCGACTGCCTCGAACGTCTGTGCAGAAAGGAACTCTGCGCGGATTTTCCGCTTCCGCTTCTCAAAAGCCGGGTCGCCCCCTGAAGCAACAGCTCGTCGCGCCTCGTAGGCCGCGTCTCGCGCTTGCTTGAGGCTGATGTCGGGATAGCTGCCGATGCAGAGCTTCTTTTGCGCGCCGCCGATCCGGTATCGGAATCGCCAAAGTTTGCCGCCGGTCGGCGTGACCTCAACATATAGGCCGCGCTCATCGGTTACCTTGTACGGCTTATCCTTGGGCTTGAGTGCGCGGAGGCGAGTATCTGTCAGCGGCATGTGGGGGCCTTTTCATCTGGGCCTTTGCGAAACGGCCTCAAAAGGCCCACAAAAGTGTCTGGAACCCCCGAGAACAGGCGGGACGATCCGGAACGATCCAAGGGCCAAATCCCTAGGATTTCTGCGGGTTTTATAGATTATTTGGGAGAACGTGAGAAGAACAAATGGTGCCCAGAAGAGGACTCGAACCTCCACACCCTTGCGAGTACTAGCACCTGAAGCTAGCGCGTCTACCAATTCCGCCATCTGGGCACACTGTGGCGAGGGCCTTATCGCGGCTCGCCGGGTAGGCGCGCGCCAATAGCGTTGTCGGCGCCTTGCTGTCAACGCAAACATGATGGGTCCATCGCTGCATCAACGCCCCTTGCCCCGGCGCGCGTGTTCGACCAAAGCGTGGGGCAACGCAGACAACCAACCTCAATGCTCCCAAGGGATACGAGCAATGGCCATCACCTCCCCTCTCTCCGACGCTCTCGTCACGATTTTCGGCGGCAGCGGGTTCATCGGCAATTACGTCGCACAGGCGATGCTCGCACGTGGTGCGCGGGTGCGTATCGCCAGCCGCAATCCGCACCAGGCCTGGCCGCTCAAGCCGCTTGCCAATCTCGGCCAGCTCCATTTCGCGCATTGCGACATCACGAAGGAAGACAGCCTCAAGGCCGCCCTTCACGAGGCGACTCATGTCATCAATCTCGTGGGGGCCTTCGACGGTGACCTGACCGAACTGATGGGCGAGGCTCCCGGACAGATGGCGGCGATTGCGAAGGCCAACGGTGCCAAGGGCTTCGTGCATCTCAGCGCGATCGGCGCAGATGCCTCGTCCGACATCCATTATGCCAGAGGCAAGGGGATTGGCGAGGAGCGTGTTCGTGCCGCTTTCCCCGAAGCGACGATCTTGCGCCCGTCGATCGTGTTCGGCAAGGACGACGACTTCCTCAACATGTTCGGCGGCCTGATCGAGAAGCTGCCGGTGCTGCCGGTCTTCGGTCCCGATGCCGAGCTGCAGCTGGTCTATGTCGATGACGTCGCCGAAGCGGTGGCGGTCGCGCTCGAGGATCCGTCGGCGCATGGCGGCCACACTTACGAGCTGGGCGGTCCCGAAGTGCTGACGATGATGCAGATCAACGAGCGGATTGCCGCGTCTCAGGGGCGCAAGCGGCGCTTCATCGCGATGTCGGATGGCATGAGCGGGCTGTTCGCCAGCCTGCCGGGCACGCCGATGAGCCGCGATCAGTGGGAGCTGCTCAAGGTGGGCAGCGTGGTCGCTCCCGATGCGCGCGGCTTCGCAGAGCTCGGCATCGCGCCCAAGCCGCTCGGCCTGTTCCTCGACAAGTGGATGACCCGCTATCGCCGTCTCGGTCGCTTCGGCCTCGAGAACGAGCGCGCCAAGGAGCGCGACGCGGCGGCCTGAGCATGGCGGGGATGAGCGGTGGAACACCCAAGTGTGTGTTTTGGAAATCCGCGCCCGGCTATCAAGTCGATGATTTCAAACGCGAAATGCACTGCATTGCGCATCGCAAGTGTGACCTTTCGAGGCCATCCGGCGTGCGATTGTGTAACCTTTTGCGCAAAGGTGTTACCCTGTCGGCGCAGAGTGTAACCCTTCGCCGCAAAGCGTAACCCTTTACGCGTAAGGTGTGACCCTTTGCGTCTAAAGTGTCACCTTTGTCGCATGAGGCCCGCCGCCTAGGCAGACGGGGAGGTGGACGATTTCAATGAGCGTCCGACGATCCTAGGCCAAGCAGGCCTCTGTAGGAAAACCCGCCTCCCCGGCGCTGCGCACGGCCCTCAAAGATAGTCGCGGTAGAGCGCCAGCAGGTCGTCATAGGCCCGCTCGGCTGCGGCCTGCGCATAGGCCGGGCTGTCGGGAACGGTCCAGCCATGGTCGCCCGCATAGACATCGATCTTGGCGGGGCGTGCGGCGCGTCCGGCGGCTTCGGCAAGGATGAGCTTGTGGTCGGGATTCTTCGCGTGATCGTCCTGCGCGATGGCGATGAGATAGCCGGCATCGGCCTCGTCGAAAAACTTGTGCGGGCTGCTGGGATCGTCTTCGCGCACCAGGCCGCCGCCATGGAAACTCGCGCCTGCCTTGATCCGCGCAGGCACAGCCGCCGTGCTCCAGATGGTGAGCGGCCCGCCCATGCAATAGCCCTGCACACCGATCCCGCGATCGGTATCGACTGCGTCGTTCATGTCGAGGAACTGCACTGCCGCGCGCGTGTCCTCGCCGATATTTTCCGGATTATGTTTCTCGCGCCACGGGCCCACCTGCTGGAATCCGCTCGCCTCGATAAAGGCTGCGAAGTCGGCGAACTGTTCGCCCGAAACGTCGCGGTAATAGGGATTGAGCACGAGCACGGCATAGCCTTCGCCAGCGAGGCGGCGCGCCATGTTGCGCTTTGCCTCGCGCAGGCCTGCGATGTCGGGCCACAGGATCACGCCGGGATGCTGCCCGCTCGCCGGATGCACGAAGAAGGCGTCCATCGTCCCGTCGGCGGTTTCGAAGCTGACGCCGCTTTCGGTGAGGTCCATGGACGCGTCGTCACCGCTTGCCGTGACGTCGCCGGGCGCGCACGCCGTGACCGCAGCCACTCCGGCCAGCACGCCAAATTCCCGGCGGCTGCTGATGCCCCTGGACCACTCCTTCAGTTTCGCTTCGTCACACATGGCGCTCTCTCCTCTTGGACTTCCCACCTAAACGAGACTCATCGCGATGGACAACTGTTCCAAGGCGCGGCAACATGCTGACCGACAGGTCGGAGAACCTGATGGGAGAGGGTTATGGAAAACGGCAAGTGGGCGGATCGCCCGTTGATGCGCTATCTCAAGGGACGGCCGATGGCGCATCTGGTGGGGGCGCCGATGCTGCTGCTCGGCACCTTGGGGATGCTCGGCTGTGACAAGGCTTTCGATGCCGAGTTCGGCGGCACGGGGATCAGCGGCGCGATGCTGGTCGGCGCAGGCGAAGATCACGCCAACTGGATCACCCATGGCCGGACCTATGACGAACAGCGATACTCCCCCCTCGAAAACGTGAACACCGATAATGTCGGCGACCTGGGACTTGCCTGGTTTGCCGACATGGACACTGCGCGCGGGCAGGAAGCCACGCCACTGGTGATGGATGGCAAGCTCTACCTGACGACCGCGTGGAGCAAGGTGAAGGCTTTCGACGCGGCGACCGGAGAGCCGCTGTGGGATTACGACCCGCAGGTTCCCGGCGAAACGGCGGTCAAGGCGTGCTGCGACGTGGTCAATCGCGGCCTTGCCGCATGGGGCGAGGACCTGTTCCTCGGCACGCTGGACGGTCGGCTGGTAAGCCTCGACCGCGATACGGGTGCGGTGAACTGGGAAGTGCAGACCACCGACCCGGACGCGTCCTATACCGTCACCGGCGCGCCGCGCGTGATCGATGGCAGGATCATCATCGGCAATGGCGGCGCGGAATTTGGCGTGCGCGGCTATGTTGCCGCCTACAGCGTCGAGGACGGCAGTGAGCTGTGGCGCTTCTACACGGTGCCCGACGGCAACGAAGGTGAGCCCGGAAGCGAAGATGCGCCGCAATATTTGCAGGACGCCGCAGAGACATGGAACACCGACGTCCTGCGTTCGTCCGATGCGATCGGGGGTGGCGGCACGGTTTGGGATTCGATGGCCTACGATCCAGACCTCAACATGCTTTACATCGGTGTCGGCAACGGATCTCCCTGGAACCGCGCCTATCGTTCACCGGGCGAAGATGGCCGGGGCGAAGGCGACAATCTCTACCTGTCCAGCATCGTCGCGATCCGGCCCGATACCGGGGAATATGTCTGGCATTACCAGACGACGCCGGGCGAGACGTGGGACTACACCGCGACCCAGCACATCATCCTCGCCGACATGGAGATCGACGGAGAGCAGCGCGAAGTGCTGATGCAGGCGCCCAAGAACGGCTTTTTCTACGTGATCGACCGCGCGACCGGCGAATTCCTGAGCGCGGAGGAATATATCCCGCAGAACTGGGCAGAGGGGATCGACGAGAACGGTCGTCCGATCTTTTCCGAGGCCGCACGGATCGATGTAACAGGCGAACCGGCAATGGTGATGCCGGGGCCGCTGGGCGGCCACAACTGGCACCCGATGGCGTTCCATCCCGGCGAAGGGCTGGTCTATATTCCCGCTTTCGAAGCGGCCACGATCTACGACCCGGAAGACAACTGGAAGCCAGACACGGCGCGCGGGTTCAACGTGGGCTTCAACCTTGGCGCAGGCGACCTGCCGCCCGATCTCGGCATCCGCAAACAGCTCTATGGCACGGTCAAGGGCAAGCTGATGGCGTGGGACCCGGTGGCACAGGAAGCGCGCTGGACCGTGGAATTTCCCGGACCGTGGAATGGCGGGTTGCTCGCTACCGGCGGTGGCCTCGTATTCCAGGGCAATTCGGGAAGCGAGTTTGCCGCCTATGACGCGGCCAATGGCGACAAGCTGTGGAGCTTTGCCGCGCAGACCGGAATTGTCGCGCCGCCGATCACCTACACCGTCAATGGCGAGCAATATGTCGCCGTGCTGGCCGGATGGGGCGGCGCCTATGCGATCACCGCCGACGGGCACATGATCGACGAGCAGGGGCCGGTGCGCAATATCTCGCGCCTGCTGGTCTTCAAGCTGGGTGGTGAGGCCACCCTGCCCGCAATGTCCGACATGGCCGACCGCCCGCTCGACCCGCCGCCGAGCCGTGCCTCGGCCGACACCATTGCGCTCGGCAAGATGAAGTACGCTCGCTATTGCGCGGTGTGCCACGCGGCCGGCGCGGTGGGATCGACCACGTTGCCGGACCTGCGCCGCTCGGGCGCTCTCGACAGCCGGCAGACGTGGCACGCCGTGGTGCAGGAGGGCGCGCTGTCCGACAACGGCATGGCGAGTTTCGCAGACTCGCTCAGCCCTGAGGAAAGCGAAGCCATCCGCGCCTATGTCATTGCGCGCGCGAACGAGGACAAGGCGCTGGAGGCGCCGGACGCCGATCCGGACCAGATGGCCCGGCGCTGACGGCTAACCCCTGAAAACCACTGTCCGGTTGCCGTTCATCAGCACCCGGTCGCTGGCGAACAGGCGGACCGCTTCGGCGAGGACGCGGCGTTCGATGTCGCGGCCCTTGCGCACGAGGTCGGAAGGGCTGTCGGCATGGGTCACGCGCTCGACGTCCTGGTGGATGATCGGCCCTTCGTCGAGGTCGGCGGTTACGAAATGCGCGGTCGCTCCGATGATCTTGACCCCGCGCTCATGCGCCTGGTGATAGGGCCGCGCGCCTTTGAAGCCGGGCAGGAAAGAGTGGTGGATGTTGATGCACCGCCCGGCGAAATGGGCGGATTGCTCGTCGGAGAAGATCTGCATGTATCGCGCCAGCACGACCAGCTCGGCCTGCGTGTCCTCGGCGATGGTGCGCACGGAGGCTTCGGCTTGGGGTTTCGTGTCGGGCGTGACCGGCACATGATGAAACGGGATGTCGCCGATATTGGTGCGCTCCGATGCCAGCGCGACCTCGCGCGGGTGGTTGGAGACGATGGCCACGGGCTCGATATTCAGCTCTCCCGTGCGCCAGCGATAGAGCAGGTCGGCAAGGCAATGGTCCGCCTTCGACACCATGATGAGCACCCGGCGCGCACGGTCCTGTGCCACGAGGCTCCAGCGCATGGCGAATTCCTCCGCAAGCGGCGCAAATTCCGTGCGCAGCGCGTCGCCTCCCTCACCGCCTGGTTCGAACAGGATGCGCATGAAGAAGCGGCCCTCGCCCCCGTTCGCGGCGAGATCGCCGAATTGCTGGGCATCGGTGATGTTGCAGCCGCGTTCGAACAGGAAGGCGGTTACGCGTGCGGTGATGCCCGGCCGGTCGGGGCAGTCGAGCGTCAGGATCACGGGCTAGCTCCTACTCGACCGCCACGGTCAGGCTGGCAAAGATGGTGAAATAGTCGGCGCGGGCATCGTTGGGTGCGGGAACGCCCCATACCACCGAATAGAGCATCGCCGCATCGCCGGGCGCAGGGACCGTCACGATCCCGTCGGCGCCGGTGGTGAAGCTGGTTCCCTCCTCGCCGCTGCCAAGCATGCTGGCGCTCAGCTGCGCCCCTTCGAGCGGTTCCCCGCGCCAGAACACCTGCAAGGAGAGCGCGTCGTTCTCGCCCAAGGCAAAGGGATTGGCGAGCGGCACGATTTCGAGGATCTGTCCCACCCGCTGCGTCGCGTTGCCGGTTGCCCGGTCGCCAACCTGAAACAACGCCTTGGCTCGCCGGGCGTAAAGCTCGGTGCCGTCCTCGCCCATCGCCCCGGTCGCTTCACGGTGGGCGACGATGGCGGTTAGCCCTTCGTTCTCGAGATAGGAGTTGAAGCGATCGGCGGCGAGTTCGGAGAAGCTGGGATTGCCTTCGAAAGCGAGGATATAGGTGCCCGCCTCGCGCATGCTCACAACCGCACCGCCCGGTTCACCCGGTCCGGTCACGCGCACGGCGCGCTGCTGGTCTTCGACCCCGTCCGGGCCAATCAGGCGCAGCGAGGCGATGCGTTCCCAGTAAAGACCCCAGTCGTTCACTTCGGCGGCATGGCCAACCTTGAAATCGACCCGCACGTCATCGCCCTCGTCGAGCGTATGATCCTCCGGCTGAAGCCAGAAGGAATGCGCGCTGGCTGCGGTGGAAGCGGCGAGCGCGGCGGCGAAGAGGATGGTCCGGATCATGGAAACCAGCGATTAAGAGCGGATCGAGCCGCGAGCAAGCCGATAGCGCCCTTGCGCCGCGCCCCGCGCCTCAATCGCTGGCGGCTTCCCATGCTGCATACTGGCGCGCGGTGAGATCGACCAGGTCGCCCATCACGACCGGCATGTCGACCAGATGCAAGCCCCAATCGTCCAGCCGCTGTCCCATTGCCATGACGTCGCCTGAAATCTCGTCGGCGCGCGGGTCGGCGGGGTCGGCGTTGACCGTCACCTCGAGGTAGGAAGCGCCGCCTTCGCTCACACAGCGCGTCGCGATCAGGCCGGTGGGCGCGACGAAATTCGTGGTCGGCTGCGGCTCACCTTCGACCCAGTCGGGCTGCGGGTTGGAAGAATTGCTGATTCCACCGGTCGCGAGGATCGCCTGCGCGCTGTTGGCATGGCCCATCAGCGCCGCCGGATTGACGCAGACCACTTCCATCCCGTCTTCGCTGGCCCGGGCGAACCGCGTTCCTGCGGTGGGCGGCACATCGCTGCGGAAGCTGACATAGGCGACGAGACAGCCCGCCTGATCCGCACTCTCGCACACGGGCATCCACGCGAAATCCCCGCTCTGGCCGTCGGCGCTGCGATTGACGTTGAAGCCGATCGGCATGGCCGACACGATCAGGTCGCGCTGTGCCGGATCGGTCATGCCGGAAAGCAATTCCATCAGCATCCGGCTGCCTTGGCTGTGGCCGACTAGGACCACGCCGCGCCCGTCATTGTCATTGGCGAGGTAGTGCTCCCACGCCGCCTTCACGTCGTTAAAGGCCATCTCCCCGTCGGCTTTCGCATCGCCGCCCATCATCATGGTGCGCAGCGCCGTCAGCGTGACTTGCCGGTAGAGCGGCGCGTAGACCCGGCAGTTCTCGCGAAAGCGCGCGGCCTGCATGTGCGCCACGCTCATTTCCTCGGGCCCTGCGATCATGTCGCTGTTCGCGCCAGCGTCGTTAGAGACGGTAGGATAGACATAGAAGCAATCGAATTCGCGGTCTTCGGCGGGAAGCAGGGGCTGAGCCTGCGATGCTCCATCGGCTTCGATCACGGTCACGGTCTGGTCGCTGGCGCACGCATCGAACCGTCCCGGCAGGCATAGCCAGTTCGCGCCGTCGGAATAGTCCACGCTCTGGGCAGTGGCTTGCGCGCTCATGCCCTCGGCATGGTTTTCGGCAAGCGCGCCCGTTCCCATTCCGGCTACCGTTGCGGCCACGGCGAGCGCGGCGAGTGTCTTCAGACCTGACATGATTTTCTCTCCCTTTGCCGACGATAGTGGCGCGGGGGGAGGAGGATTTGAAGCCCTTTCTTTGCGGTCAGCTGCGATAATCGATCCGGACCATCCGCGCGATCTTCGCGGCGCGCTCTCGCGCTTCCTGGGTATCACCGCCGTTCGCCAAAGCCACACCCATGCGGCGATAGGGGCGCGTCACGGGCTTGCCGAACAGACGCACATCGGCGCTCTCATCGACGCCGAGCGCATCTTCCATGCCGGAGAAGGCGAAATCCACGCTCTCGCGATCGGCAAGGATCACGGCAGAAGCGCTGGGCCGTGCCGCGATGCTCGCCGGTATCGGCAGGCCGAGAATCGCGCGCGCGTGCAGGTCGAACTCGGTCAGTCGCTGCGATGCGAGGGTGACCATCCCCGTATCGTGCGGGCGCGGGGACAGTTCGGAGAAGATAACCTCATCGCCCCTCACGAAAAACTCGACCCCGAACAGGCCCCAGCCCCTGCCGCCGCCCTGAAGCGCCTCGACGACCTTCGCCGCCATCGCCTGCGCATCGGCGAGCGCGGCGTCGGACATGGCGGCGGGTTGCCAGCTTTCCTGATAGTCGCCGCGCTCCTGCCGGTGGCCGATGGGCGGGCAGAAAGTGATGACGTCCCCGTCCGTGCCGGCATGGCGCACGGTCAGCAGCGTGATCTCGTAATCGAAGGCGATGAATTCCTCGACGATCACGCGCGCCCGGTCGCCGCGCATATTGGCGCAGGCGTAGTCCCACGCTTCGAGCAATCCCGCTTCGTCCTCGACCTTGCTCTGGCCCTTGCCCGACGAGGACATGACCGGCTTGATGACGCACGGGAAACCGGTGTGCGCCGCGCCCGCCTGAACTTCCTCGAAGGTTTCGGCATAGCGATAGCGCGAGGTAACGAGGCCCAGCTCGTCAGCGGCAAGATCGCGGATCGCGTCGCGGTTCATGGTCAGCTGTGCGGCGCGGGCCGAGGGGATGACGTTGAAGCCCTCATCCTCCAGATCGGCGAGGACCTCGGTACGGATCGCCTCGATCTCGGGCACGATATGGTCGGGTTGGTGCTTGATCACCGCTGCGCGCAGCGCCTCGCCGTCGAGCATCGAGAAGACCTCGCATTCGTCGGCGACCTGCATCGCGGGCGCGCCTTCATAGGCGTCGCAGGCGATAACCCGTGCGCCGAGGCGCTTGGCCGAAATGGTGAATTCGCGGCCCAGTTCGCCGGAGCCCAGGAGGAGGATGGTGGCTGTAAATGGCATGGGCCACGGTTAGGCCCACAACCGCCCTTCGGCAACTAGACCGCGCGTTGTTCGGCGCGAACGAGTGCCGCCTGGATCGCCTGTTCGATACGGGCACCGTCGGCGATACGGGGTGCGGGCTTGCAGGTCCCGGCCTTCCCTCCACCACCGGCGCGCGCCATGACGAGCCCCATTTCCGCCTGCCGCAAAATCCAGTCGACCGAGTTTTCCGCCCGCGCAAGACCGGCGCTCGCAGTGAGTTCGGCGTCCTTGCTTGAGGAGCCCGCGGTCAGTCCGGCGAATGTGCGCAGCACGTCGTGCGCCCATTCGCGCGCGGCCCGCATCGTCATGCCGGGCAGCAGGACGGCGAATCGCTCTTCGTCCAGCAGTGCCAGCGATTGGTCGGCATGGGTCATGGTCTCGAGATATTTGGCAAAGCCCCAGCGGATCTCGTCCGCAGTTGCCTGCCCGTATTGCATGAAAATCGCGCGCATCCGGTCGATGGCGAAGATCGCGACCGCATTTCGCGCGCCTGCCGAAGCGGGCATCGGTCCATCGCCTTCGCGCGCCAGCAGCCGGGCGAGGCTTGCGCAAAAGGCCGCGCGATTGTCGAGCCCGGTCAAGGGGTCGGTGGCCGAAAGCGCCTCGATCTCGTCGGCCATGGCATATTGCGACTGCCGGCATCGCAGGTTCGCGATGCACCCCTGCCCCGCCCCGTCGTCCTCTTCGACCGGTTCGAGCCAGATCGCATACCAGCGCGGCGCGTCGGAGCCGCTTTCGGCATCGGGATCGCGCCCGTGATCGTCCTGCGCGCCGCCTCCCGGCGTGACGAGCGGGAAGTCGATCCATTTTTGCGGACGCTCACCGGACCGCGCACTGGCAAACAGCTCGGCGATGCGGCTGGCATATTCGGTTTCGGCAAAGTCGCAGATATGCGGCATCAGCAGCAGAGAGGTCAGGTCTATGCCCAGCGCCGCCGCGCCGGGCGATGCATGCATGACGAACCCCGCATCGTCGAGACGCAGGACAATGTCCGTGTCCTCGACCGATGCGAGACGCGCACGACTCTCGGCTTGGTGAAACTGCATGTGCATAAGTGACGACCCCTGGCTTCCCCGGACTAAAATCCGTCGGTTCAACTCTTAGCTTTGCCTACAGTGAACTAACGAACCGAAGAAAGGTACCGCGAAAAACCCCTATTTCGCTACGTACTTGGACTAATCTCGTTAGTTCTGTTGTATTACTCAGCTAATAATCGAATCAACGTTGGGTTTTATTTACCATACGGTCGAATAATTGCGAGGTGTTCTTCACGCGCGACGAACAGACTCGGATCAAAGGTCGATCATGATCCGTATTTTGTTCGTGGGCACACGATATGCGGATGCGAGGCGCTGGCGGCAGTCCTCTACAATTGCCGACTCGCTCCCCGGCGCCGTGCTCTGGGTGAGTTCTTCTTCATCCACTCCCAGCGCTTGGGCGATTGCGGCATAACGCTCCGGCAGAGGGCGCGCCTTGCCCTTCTCCCAAGCCCACACGGTCGGCTTGCTTACGCTTAGTTCGGCGGCGACCTGTTCCAGCGTCAGCCCGCGTTCGCGGCGCAGTCGGTTGAGCTTGACGGCCAGCGGATCATGCGTGGGAAGTCCAGGCGATACAGCGGTTTGCGGCGCGGCCGGTGTCGGCGAGGAGCGGTCGCCGAGGAATTGTCCCTGCAACTGCGCAGCGGCCAGGGCTGCTTCGCCCAGCGCCTGTTCGAAAGCGCAGCCGAACAGGCGACCGCTTTCCCAGACGACCTCTGCGCCCACCGGACCGATATCGGGCAGGCCAACCGCGAGGATATCGCCCACGCTCAGGGGAATTTCGGTTTCGATCAGCAGCCCCGCAACCGACATGTTGTGGACCGTGACATTGGCCTCGATGCCGCTCGGCAGCTCACCGATCGTCTCCAGCCGCAGGGCGCGGCGCGGGTGACGTCTCCCCTCGGCCTTGTCAGGCCGCGGTTCGAGATGTGCGCGAAGTGGTTGTTTGTCAGCCATTAAGTTGTGCTCCCTTGATGGAAGTCACGTTCCGGCTAAACCAGTTAAAAAGGAGTTAGCGCAGTCCGACAAACGGGACGAACCGCACTTGCGGGCTGGTTAGTCCTTGTCGTCGAGCCCGTAAGCTGTGTGCAACACACGCACCGCAAGTTCGGTTTCATCCTCGTCGATCATCACACTGACCTTGATCTCCGACGTGGAGATCGCCTGAATATTGATCCCGCGGTCGGACAGCGCGCGGAACATCGTGCTGGCGACGCCCGCATGGCTCTTCATCCCGACACCGACCACGCTGATCTTGGCGATGTGGCTGTCGGTGATGATGCGATTGTAGCCGATATCCGGGCGGCGGTCTTCCAGCAGGGCCTGCGCCCGCGCAAGGTCGGCCTGCGGCACGGTAAAGGTCACGTCCGTCTCGCCCTTGTCGCGCCCGACGTTCTGGATGATCATGTCGACATTGATGCTGGCGTCGGCCAGCGGGGCGAAGATATCCGCCACCGCGCCCGGCTTGTCGGGAACGCGGGTCAGGATGACCTTCGCCTCGTTCTTGTCATGTGCGATACCCGTTACAAGCTGGCGTTCCATTTCGCCGTTCTCCACCATCTGGTCCATTTCTTCGTCCGACACGATCAGCGTGCCGGGCAGGTCGTCCGCAGCCACGGCATCGTCGCCGACAAAGCTCGAGAGCACCTGAATGCGCACGCCCGACTTCATCGCGAGCCCGACGCTGCGGGTCTGGAGCACCTTCGCGCCCACCGATGCCAGTTCGAGCATTTCCTCGTAGGTTACCGCCTTGAGCTTGCGCGCCTTGGCGACGATGCGCGGGTCGGTCGTGTAGACGCCGTCGACATCGGTGTAGATGTCGCAGCGATCCGCCTTCACCGCCGCGGCAACCGCGACCGCCGATGTATCCGATCCGCCCCGCCCAAGCGTGGCAACGCGCCCCTCTTCCGAGATACCCTGAAAGCCGGGCACGACCGCGATCTCGCCCGCTTCCATGCTCGCGATCATCTCGGGCGCGTCGATGCTGTCGATCCGCGCCTTGGCGTGCGCTTCGACCGTTTTTACCGGCAGCTGCCAGCCGAGCCAGCTGCGCGCCTTTTGCCCCAGCGATTGCAGCGTCAGCGCGAGCAGTCCGCTCGTCACCTGTTCACCGCTGGCGACCACGACATCGTATTCCGCCGGATCGTAGAGCGCATTCGCCTCGCGGCAGAAGTTAACCAGCCGATCGGTCTCGCCCGCCATCGCGCTCACCACGACCGCGACTTCGCTGTCATTGGCAGCTTGCGCGCGCACGATATTGGCGACGCGGCGAATCCGTTCGGTCCCCGCCATCGAGGTACCGCCGAACTTCATGACTATTCTCTGCTTCGCGCCGGCCAAACCGCAAACACTCCCGCTGGTTCAAATCCAGTGGCGCTGCTAACGGGGGAGCATGGGAAACGCAAACGTATCAACCGTAACCATCCGTCCCGAAGAGCAGAAGTTCTTTGCCGATCTTGCAAAGGACTGGTGGAATCCGAAAGGAAAGATGGCCAGCCTGCACCAGGTAAACCCGGTGCGCATGGCGTTCATCCGTGAGTCGGTGGATGCGCATTTCGGTGCAGATGCGCGATCGATCCGGCCGCTTGAGGGCAAGTCGGCGCTCGATGTCGGCTGCGGCGCGGGGCTGGTCTGCGAACCACTGGCTCGGCTGGGCGCGCATGTGACGGGCGTTGATGCGGCGCAGGACAATGTCGCAGCAGCAGCGGCCCATGCCGAAGCGGGCGGGCTGGATATTCGCTACATGGCGGGCGAGCTGGCAAGTCTGGATATCGGAAGCTTCGATCTCGTCACCGCGCTGGAAGTCGTCGAGCATGTCGCCGACAAGCGCACCTTTCTGGCCGATGTTGCCAAGCGGCTCGCGCCCGGTGGCCTGTTGGTCATCTCCACCCCCAATCGCACCGCCGCCTCTCGCCTGCTGCTGGTCGGCGCGGCGGAAGCGGTGGGTTACGTGCCCAAGGGCACGCATCACTGGGAGGACTTCATCCAGCCGGAGGAACTCGAAGGCCTGCTCGCAGAACTCGGCCTCGAAGTAACCCAGCGGCGCGGCATTGCGTGGCGTCCGGGCAAGGGGCTGCACCTGTCGGATGACGAAGCGCTCAATTACATCGTGAGCGCGCGGCGGGTCTAGAGAATGCGCGAGGCCTGCGCCGGGTCGGGCACGAAACACTCCTCTCGCCTGCCGAACCAGCGGTAGCGATTGCGCGCAACCAGCTTGTAGACGAGATCGCGCAGGAAGCGCGGGACAATCCGCAAGATCGCGCCCGCTCGCCAGGGCCAGCCGAGCTTGCTCCATATCTGCAGGACGGCATCGCTGTTCAGCCGCACCCGCCCGCCATCGCGTTCGGCTTCCAGCAGGATGAAGCTGATCGGATCATGCGGATCGAGACCGGCATGGCGCATTATCGCCGCACCCACGTCGCCCTGCATCGCGGCGAGGCGAAAGCGACCTTCCCTGTCATGCTTCAGAATGAAACGGGCATTGGCGGTGCACAGAACACAAACCCCGTCGAACACGATGATCGGCTTGTCGAGCGGGACGCCGACAGGCCGAGGGTCAGGAGGCCGGTTCGCCATCCAGCATCTCGACCATTTCCCTGACATTGTCGGTGAAGAACCCGTCCGCGCCGGTCGCGATGGCGGCCGACCATAGCCGTCGCCACTGGCCCTCACCCGCCGGGCCGCCCGTTCCCTGAAGCGCGGCGGGCAGGAAACCGTTTTCCTTGCGCAGGGTCCAGGGATGGATGGTCAGCCCCAGCGCCCGTGCATCGGCAACCAGCGTCGTTGGCTGCATCGTATCCGGATCGAGCACGTAGCCGAGCCAGGGTCCGATCCCGTCGGCATATTCCGCGATTTCCTCCAGCCCCGGCACAGTGACCATCTCGGCATAGCGCATATCGGGCTCGTCGACCGGCCCGCCCTCGGGATGGAGCAATTGCACGAGCTTGTAATCGCTGCGCTGATTCAGGCGTTGCAGGGTGCCGACTTCGAACGACTGGATGAAGATCGGGTCCTGCGGCTCGATATCGAGATCGCGAAGTTCGCGCAGCAACAGGTCGACCATGTCGACGCCCTCGACTTCGAGGAGGAAGGTGGGATGCTTGAGCTCGGGATAAAGGCCGATCCTGCGGCCGGTCTCGGCCTCCTTCGCGCGCACGAGTTGCACGATCTCCGCCAGCGTCGGAACCTGGTAGAGCCCGTTATAGCCAAGGTTTGCTGGGCGGATCGTGCCGACACGCTCCCTGACCCTGAGCGTGCGCAGTTCCTCGAGCGTGAAGTCCTCGGCGAACCAGCCCGCGACGCGTTGTCCGTCGATCATCTTGTCGCGGCGCAGATGGTCGAATTCCTCGCGCGATGCGACGTCGGTCGTGTCCGAAAGCTCGTTCTCGTGCCGCGCGACCAGTTCGAGGTCCTTGGTCACGACGAGGTCGGGTTCGATGTAGTCCGCGCCCCGGTCTATCGCGATCTCATAGGCGGCGAGAGTATGCTCGGGCCGCTCCCCGCTCGCCCCACGATGCGCGATGACGATCGGATCATTTACCGCCTGCGCCAGCGCCGGGACCGGCGCGGCGAGCAGGACCGCGAGAGCGGCTAGGACAGCATTGCGGACCATGTATCTTCCTTGAAACCCACCGTCGAAGCGCCGTGATGTTCGAGCACTGGCCGCTTTATCATGGAGGGGTGCTGAACGAGCAAGGCTACGGCCTTGTTACGATCGCCCGCATCGGCCTTTTCCTCGTCGGTGAGGTTGCGATAGGTCGTGCCGCGCTTGTTGACCATCGTGTCCACGCCATGGGCGAGGATCCATTGGCGAATCAAAGTGTCGTCGACACCGTCCTTCTTGAAGTCGTGGAAGTCGTATTCGTGGTCGTTATCATCCATCCACTGGCGCGATTTCCTGACTGTGTCGCAATTGGGGATGCCGTAGAGAGTGGTCGTCATTTGGGGGTCCTTATACTTTGGGGGCCAGATGCGCGTCGGCAATCGCGACCGCAAGGGCGTCTGCGGCATCGGATCCGGCTATTTTTACCCCCGGTAACAATAGCTTGACCATCGCCGCAACCTGCCCCTTGTCTGCTCCGCCCGTTCCTACAACCGCTTTCTTGACCAACCGGGCTGCGTGTTCGTTGACTGGAAGCGCAGCCGCCCCGCAAGCGGCGAGAACGCTGCCGCGCGCCTGTGCGAGTTTCAGGGTCGATTTCGGGTTTTCGTTGACGAAGACCTCTTCGCACGCGGCGCGCAAAGGTTGGTGTGCCGCAATGACTTCGGCGATGGCGGCGTGCAGTTGCGCAAGCCGCTCTGCCATCGGCGTTTGTGCCTTGGTCGGCACCTGCCCGTTGGCAATATGCGTAAGGCGCGAGCCCTCGGCGCGGATCACGCCCCATCCGGTGCAGGAAAGCGAAGGGTCGAGGCCGAGAATAATCATGGCCTCACGAAAGCCCCACCATCCAACCGAGCCTCCACACGATCGCCAGCAGGAATGCCCCGCCCAGGATCAGCGCATAGGCCCATTCGCGCCAGGTCAAGCCGTCCGCCTCAGGCGTCCAGCTTCTCCATGACCTCGTCGCTGATCTCGTAATTGCCCCATACGGTCTGCACGTCGTCATCATCGTCGAGCGTGTCGATCAGCTTGAGCAGCGTACCTGCGCCTTTTTCGTCCATCTCGACGGTGAGGTTGGGCTTCCATGCAAGCTTGACCTCCTTGGCCTCGCCCAGCTTCTTCTCGAGCGCATCGGCAACGGCGTGCAGGTCTTCGGCCGCAGTCCAGATTTCGTGACCGTCTTCCGAAGAGGAGATATCCTCCGCCCCCGCTTCGAGCGCGGCTTCGAGCACGGCTTCCTCGTCACCCGCATCGGCGCCGTATTCGATATATCCGAGCCGTTCGAAACCGTGGGCGACCGACCCTTCGGTGCCCAGATTGCCGCCATTCTTGGAAAAGGCGGTGCGCACGGCGGTGGCGGTGCGGTTGCGATTGTCGGTCAGCGCCTCGACGATGATCGCGCTGCCGCCGGGGCCATATCCCTCGTAGCGAACCTCTTCGTAATTCTCACCGTCGGCGGCCGATGCCTTGTCGATCGCGCGCTGGATATTGTCCTTGGGCATCGACTGCGCCTTGGCGGTGTTGATCGCGAGGCGCAGCCGCGGGTTCATGTCGGGATCGGGCGTCCCCATCTTGGCCGCGACAGTGATTTCACGGCTCAGCTTGGAGAAAAGGTTGGAACGCTTTTTGTCCTGCGCACCTTTACGGTGCATGATGTTCTTGAATTTGGAATGGCCTGCCATGGTAACTCTTTGTGCGGGTGTTTGAGTTGGAAATAGAAGGCCCCGCATTAGCCCGATGAGCGATCACCCGACAAGAGTTCATTCTGGAGTCGTTTCCCCGGTCACCGGCCTTCCCGCACCTGCGCGCACCATGCGCTCCGAATGGCGGCGGCTCGGCGCATTCGTGAAGCGGCCCCGACTGCCGGCGAACCAGATCGATCGCGGCAGCCTGCTCGTGCTGGCGCGCATTTTCGCGCTCGACGTGATGGCGATGCTGCTGCTGATCGTCGCCGCCACGCTCGCGGTAGCTGCCGGGATCTACATTCCCGAAACCGCTCTGTCCGGGATCGAGTTCACGCCCACCGTAATTCTTCTGGTGCTGGTCGCGGCACCGGTGATGGAAGAGCTGCTGTTTCGCGGTTGGCTTTCGGGCAAGCCGGGCCACATGCTCGCGCTCGCGCTGCTGCTTGCAGGAGCGGCAGGGTTCGCTTTCGTGCACCTGTCCAATCCCGGCCTTGGCCTCGGGCTTACGATTGCGGGACTGGTGGGTGCAGTTCTGGCACTCGTCCTGTTGCGCAAGCGGCCGCCCATGCCTTGGTTCGCGGCCTTTTTCCCGCTGTTCTACTGGGGGTCGGCCATCGCCTTTGCGCTGGTGCACATCCTCAATTTCAGCGATGGCTCGCTGCTGATCCTGCTGCCGCTGGTCCTACCGCAGTTCATCCTCGGGCTGCTGTGCGGATATGTGCGGGTGCAGATCGGGCTGTGGGCGAACATCGTCCTGCACTTCGCCCACAACGCCTTCGCGCTGGGGTTGGCGGCGCTGTCGATGCTGGCGGGCGCCTAGACCTTTACTGCGGTCCCGCTGGCGCTGACCATCAGCATCGAACCGGTGTCGCCGATCACCTCGTAATCGAGGTCGATGCCGACGACGGCATTGCCGCCCCGGCTCGCAGCCTCGGCCTGCAATTCGGCAATGGCTTCGTCGCGCGCCTTTTGCAGGATGCGTTCGTAGCTGCCCGAGCGCCCGCCGACGATGTCCCGGATCCCTGCGAACATATCGCGAAAGATGTTCGCGCCAACGATCACCTCGCCTACGACGATCCCGCAATATTCCTGGATCGGCTTGCCTTCGATGGTCGGCGTGGTGGTGACGGTAACGTTGCTGGCATCTTTCCAGGGTCCGGGCATGGACGGCTCCTTTATCCGTTGACGACTGCCCCGCCATTGGGATGCAGGACCTGACCGGACATATAGGACGAGTCTTCGCAGGCGAGAAAGAGAAAACTCGGCGCAACCTCGTTGGGTTGGCCGGGACGTCCCATGGGCACGCCTTCACCCCAGTCGTCCATCTCTTGCTCGGGCATACCGCCAAAGGGGTTGAGCGGCGTCCAGATCGGCCCCGGCGCAACCGCGTTCACGCGAATACCGTCATCGATCAGGTTTTCGCTCAAGGAGCGCGTGAACGCCGTGATGGCGCCCTTGGTCGCGCTGTAATCGAGCAGGATCGGCGCGCCCTGATACATGGTGATGCTGGTGCAGTTCACGATCGCCGCACCTTTCTTCAGATGCGGCCGCGCCGCCTGCACGGTGTAGAACATCGAGAAGATGTTGGACTGGAAGGTGCGCTGCAGCTGCTCTGCTGTGATGTCGGTGATGTCATAGTCGGGGTGCTGTTCGCCCGCGATGTTCACCAAGATGTCGAGCTGGCCGAAGGCTTCGTTCGTCTTCGCCACCAGCTCTTCGGCGACACCGGGCTTGCCCAGATCACCGGCGTAACAGAACGCCCGCGCTCCTTCAGCCTCGCACAATTCCTTCGTCTTGGCGGCATCGTCGTCTTCGCTAAGATAGGCGATGGCGACATCCGCCCCTTCGCGCGCGAACAGCACGGCGGTTGCGCGCCCGATGCCGCTATCGGCACCGGTCACGATGGCGCTTTTGCCTTTCAGCCTGCCGGAACCGGGATAGCGCGGTCGCCAGTCCGGCTTGTCGTCCATGTCGCTTTCATGCCCCGGCATCCGGGGTTCTTCATCGATCGGTTCGATGAAGTCGGCGTTCTCGTGCTTTTCGAGTTTATCGGCCATCCGCTGATTTCCTTTCTTGCTCAAAGGAAATTAGCGATCGCGCCGGGCGACTGGTTCCGAAATTAACCCATGCAAACTCGGCGCGGGCTCAACCCATGCCGAGCGCGGCCTTGTAGGTTTCGAGCACCATGTCCTGTTCGCTGCGCTCGTCGGGCTTCATTTTGCGAAGCTTGATGATCTGGCGCATGATCTTGGTGTCGTATCCGACCGCCTTTGCTTCGGCATAGACATCGCGGATATCGTCGGCGATGCCCTTCTTTTCTTCTTCGAGGCGTTCGATGCGCTCGATCAGCAGGCGCAGGCGGTCGTCGGTGGCTTCGGCCATGGTGTGTGTGCTCCGGTAAGGTGAGAATCAGTTGGACGGACCCATAGGCAGGGTGCCCCCTGCGCAAAAGGCCGCTTTCCACAATGGGGCCGAGCGCCTTGTGGATTAGCGCAGGTCGGCGCGGTTTTTCGTCAGGCTCTTTTCCATCGCGGCGATCTGCTCCTCGGTCGCGGGCGATTGCTTCGTCGCCTTCCATTCCTCCATTGGCATGCCGTGAATGAGTTCGCGCGCCTCGGCCTTGTCGCCTTCGTATCCCGCATCGCGAATCCAGTCGGCGAGGCAATTGCGGCAGAACCCCGCAAGACCCATCAATTCGATGTTCTGTGCATCGTGACGATGGCGAAGATGGCGCACCAGTCGCCGAAAGGCGGCGGCGGCAACGGCATCGTCGAGAGTGTCGAGCGGGTCGGTTTGATCGGACATGGAGGCTTTCCCTTGAGTTGCAATGAGGCTGTGCCATAGCTCGGCGCGCATTCAGCGAAACGGGATCATGATGGCAAAGCGCGACAACACAAGGATCGACCCACGCGGTCGCAAGGTCAAGATTCTGGCGACGATCGGTCCGGCCAGCTCTTCGCCGGAAATGCTGCGCAAGCTGTTCCGCGCCGGGGCCGATGCCTTCCGCCTGAACATGAGCCATGGCAGCCACGAAGACCACGCGAAGGCGGTCAAGGCGATCCGCGCGATGGAAAAGGAATTTGCCCGGCCCATCACGATCCTCGCCGACCTTCAGGGTCCCAAGCTGCGTGTCGGCGAATTCGAAGGCGGCAAGGCGGTGATCCGGCATGGCGGGCATTTTACCCTGGACCGCGACCCATCGCCCGGTGACGACAGCCGCGTCTGCCTCCCCCATCCCGAACTCTTCGGCATCATGGAGCGTGGTCAGCGTTTGCTGATCAACGACGGAAAGATCAGGCTGGTGGTGCGCGAGGCGGACGACAAGCGCATACGCTGCTCGGCGGAAGTGGGCGGAGTGATCTCGAACCGGAAAGGCGTGAACGTACCCGATGCCGAGGTGCCGATCCCCGCACTTACCGACAAGGACAAGAAGGACCTCGCCTTTGCCGTGGAGCAGGGCACCGACTGGATTGCGCTCAGCTTCGTCCAGCGACCCGATGACCTTGCCGAAGCGCGCAAGCTCATCTCCAGCCACGCAGGGGGTCCAAACGGGCCTTCGCTATGCGCCAAGATCGAGAAACCGCAGGCGATCAAGCGGCTTTCGGAGATCATCGACTTGGCCGATGCTTTGATGGTTGCGCGCGGCGACCTGGGGGTCGAACTCGATCCGCAGGAAGTCCCGCCGCTGCAAAAACGCATCGTCGCCGCCAGCCGCAGCGCGGGCAAGCCGGTGATCGTCGCGACGCAAATGCTCGAAAGCATGATCGAAAGTCCGATCCCGACCCGCGCCGAAGTCTCCGATGTGGCCAATGCAGTCTATGACGGGGCCGATGCAGTGATGCTCTCGGCGGAGAGCGCGGCAGGGGACTGGCCGACCGAATCGGTTGCCATGATGCATTCGATCGCCGCGCAGGTAGAGCGTGACGAGGGCTACAAGGAGCGCGTGCGCCTGCTCGAAACGCCGCCCGATGCGACCACCTCCGATGCTCTCGCGCATAGCTGCATGACCATTGCGGAGACCGTTCCGATCAGTGCGATCACGGTCTTCACCTTCTCCGGCTCGACCGCTCGCCGCGTGGCACGCGAACGGCCGGATGTGCCCATGCTGGTACTCACGCCGTCGATGAAGACCGCGCGCAGGGTTGGCCTGTTGTGGGGTGCGCATGCGGTCGCGACGAAGGATATCGGTAGCTTCGAAGAGATGATCGCCAAGGGCAAGCGTATGGCCCTGCGCCACGGTTTCGGCACGGCGGGCAGCAAGCAGATCGTGCTGGCGGGCGTGCCGTTCGGGACGCCGGGGGCGACCAACCTGTTGCATGTCGTGACGCTCTCCGGGGACGAGTTGCAGAAGCACGAGGCCTGAACCGCGTCCGATTGGACAATCGGATGAATTCGAGTCATTCTTCCCCCCGTTGTAACGATGGGGGAATCATCCATGCGACTTCCGATCCTCGCCTTCGCTCTTGCTGTGACGGTGCCGACGCTGACCACCTTCAACAGCGCCGAGCCAGCCAGCGCCCAGAGCGCGGAGGACACGCTTGAGCGTAACAAGCGACTGGCGCGCGAATTCTACGAGAATCTCTGGTTTACCGACAACACCGACGCCTATGCCGACTATGTCTTCGCCGAATACACCGTCCATGACCTGGGCCAGCGCAAGGGCGTGACCGAAGCTGCTATCGAGCAGAAGAACATCGCCGACCTGTTCCACAGCTTTGGCGAGCTTACCGGCGAAATCGATTACCAGATTGCAGAGGGCGACAAGGTCGCCACGCGCTGGTTCATCTCGCTCGATGCAAGCGAGGAAGCCAAGGCGATGGGCATGACCGATGTCGACCGGGTGGCGATCATCAATGTCTTCCGCTTCGACGACAACGGCAAGATCGTGGAAATCTGGAACCACCGCCACGATGTCGAATTGCCGCAACCGCCCGGATATCGCGAAGGCGAGCCCGGCGAAGATTAAGCAGGCAGGGCCAGCTCCCGTCGCAGGCAAGCACCCGTCGTAATCTTATAGGAAGGCGGGCGCATGCGCTGGGCAGGTGTCCAGACACCATTTTGACGCGGACGTAGCATCGTCGCGAGGCGTTCAGCCCAGTCGCTCGACCACGTAGACGGTCGAGCCGCTATTCTCGCCATATTTCGCAAGGTGCGGTCCATGCTCCTGCGTGCGGACCTTGACCCTCTTGTTCTCGACGCTTGTCGGGACAAGCTGCGCGTAGTCCGGGTCTTCCAGGCTGAGATCGTTCATCGAAAAAGCCAGCATTGCGCCGGGCTGCATGATGTCGAGCATCTTGTCGTACATCGATGGCGGGGCCGCGCCGCGGCTGATGACGCCGGTCGCGGTGATCGCGCGATAATCGCGCAAGGAAGGGGAAAGTGGCGCGCCCGGTTCGACGAGGGTCAGGTCGCGATAGACGCCTGTCTCACGCGCCGCCTCAAGCATCTTTTTCGACAGGTCCGCGCCGTCGATCGTCGTAAAGCCCGCATCTTTCAAAGCGACCCCTGACAGTCCGGTGCCGCAGCCGTAATCCATCAACGGCATTTCGCGATCGTCGACGTGGCTGGCGAGCGCTTCGGCAATGCGGGTGGGGGTCAGGTAGCCGTTGCCTTCGACATCGCGGTCATATTCGTCGGCCCACTGGTCATAGGCCTCTCGCATCTCGGCATCGCCGGATGCCTGATAGATCTTGTCGAGATTGGATGTTGGGGGTTTGTTGCGTTCCACGAGAGCCTCCTTTTTTCGCTCGCATGGTTGCAAAGTCTTAGGGACCGGGTTGCGCCCACGTCAAATGAAGCAGCCGATTGTCACGTTCGATGGGGCTGTGAGCGTGACGGGCTTCAATCGAAGCCAGCGCACGTCAGCAGCCAGACCGCGCTTCCAGCGCTTCGAGACGCTCGCTAGCTTCGGGAAGCCCTGCGATGACCGGTCCCCTGTCGATGGGGATGACCTGCCCGGTGGTGCCGTTGCCGACTGGCGGGGAATAGACCCAGATCGTCCCGCCAGAACTTGTCGCCGCCTTGCGATAGAGGCTGCAAGCGTTGCTTTTGCTCTGGGTCACGCCAATCCCTTCTTCGAACCTGATGCCTAGCTCGACCTGTGCGTGCTTGTCGCCCGCCTGCGCCTGCTGGGCAAGCGTGGCAAGGTCCAGTGCCCATATCCCGCCCGGCGCCCGTCCCAGACCGAGAGCAGCGCTCCGGTGCTCGACATCGGCGAGGATTTCCGCGCATTCGAAACTGCTGGCACGAGCGGCCCGTACCGGGCCGAAACCGCCATCCTCGCGGACATAGCATCCACGCAGCATTGCGATCACCATCACAAGATTGCGCTCGCGGACAGCCCGCTGACGAGCAGGATCCAGAGAGGCTTCGGCAGCCATCGATGCGACGTCTATGCCGTAGTAGGAACCTGATCCGGCACAGGCGCTCAGGGAAAAACCGAGTGCCGCACCAAGGGCGAGGAGAATGCTCCTGCCCCCGCGCATCAACCGGCCGCGCGCTCGAGCCGTGAACGCGCTTCGCTTTCGCCGATCAGCGGAAGCAGCTCGCCCATATCGGGTCCGTGGTTCATGCCGGTCAGCGCCTGACGCAACGGAAGGAAGAGCGCCTTGCCCTTCCGGCCCGTTGCTTCCTTGAGCGCGCCGGTCAGCGCCGCCCAGGGGTCGTCGCCCCATTCGAGGCTTTGCGCGGCCTGCGCGAGATAGGTGCGGTCCTCATCGGAAAATTCCGGCTGCTCGATCGGCCCGGTGACCAGTCGCCACCACTCGCCGACTTCGCCGATCGTTGCGACGTTGGGCTGCACTGCGTGCCACCCGGACTCGTCGATCCCTTCGGGCAGGCGATCCTTCACCGCTGCGTAGGGCATGGCGTGCACGATGGCGGTGTTGACCCTATCGAGTTCGGCATCGTCGAATTTGGCCGGCGCACGGCCGAAGGTCGAGAGGTCGAAGGTTTCCAGCAACTTCTCGCGATTGGCAATCGGCTCGACCGGCTGCGACGTGCCCAGCCGCGCGAGCAAGGCGATGATCGCCTCGGGTTCGATACCGCGTTCGCGGAAGGCATCGCAGCCGAGCGAGCCGAGGCGCTTGGAGAGCTTGCCTTCCTTGCCGACGAGCAGCGCCTCGTGAGCGAAAGCGGGCGGTTTGGCGCCCATCGCGGTGAACATCTGGATCTGGACCGCCGTGTTGGAGACATGGTCCTCCCCCCGCAGCACTTGCGTCACGCCCATGTCGACATCGTCGACCGTGCTCGGCAGCATGTAGAGCCATGATCCATCGGCGCGGCGGATGACCGGGTCGGAGAGGGTCGCGGGATCGAACTTCTG
Organism: uncultured Erythrobacter sp.; assembly: GCA_947494705.1. Classification (GTDB taxonomy): domain Bacteria; phylum Pseudomonadota; class Alphaproteobacteria; order Sphingomonadales; family Sphingomonadaceae; genus Erythrobacter. Next base: position 708,709 of record CANLVN010000002.1, on the reverse strand, counting down.
CGATCCGCGAACACCGTCATCCCACTGGATTTGCTCACCGTGGTCGAGCTTGAAGCGCCAGTGCGGCTGTATGCCTTCGGCTTCCTTGGCCGCACGCTGTTCCTCGGTCAGTTCGAGCGCCCCGCGATCGTAGATCGGCGGAAGTCCGCGTCCCAGCTGGATCTTGCGCTTGAGCTCAAGCTCCTGCTGCGTTTCGTAGGCAGGGTAGATGCGCCCCGCTTCGCGCAGCTTGTCAAATGCCGCCTCGTAAGCCTCGAGCCTATGGGACTGGCGCTCTTCGCGATCGGGCGCAATGCCGAGCCATTCGAGATCGGCCCGGATCGCATCGACATATTCCTCGCGGCTGCGCTGTGCATCGGTATCGTCGATCCTCAGCAGGAATGTGCCTCCGGCCTTTCGGGCCAGCATCCAGTTGTGAAGCGCGGTGCGGATATTGCCGACATGCAGGCGGCCGGTCGGCGAGGGAGCGAAACGGGTGGTGGTCATGCGCGCTCCGGTAGAACGCCCTGCGGCTCGCGGCAAGCGGATCGCAGGCCCGCTTCAAGCCGCGCGCATCTCCGCTGCCACCAGACCCAGCGTTGCGTCCCACAGCCGGTGAAGGCGGTCGGGGCGCACGAGGCCGGAAACCGCCGCTTCAAAACCGGCTCGGTCGCGGGTCGCCGCGCCCGTTACCATGGCCGCGACCGTGGCCTCGTCATGGCTCATCAACCCGCAACAGAAGCGCGCGATATGGATGTCTTCAGGCCACGTTCTCCTGATCGCCTGCGCCAGAGCGAGAGCCTTGGCGGCGGTCTCGACGCTTCCCAGACGCGTGGCGAGCTCGGGCACGGGGTCGCGCTTTGCCTGGTCATGGACCGCGATGAGCCGCAGCGAATAGACGAACCGGGCAGCCAGCGGGTGCGTATCTTCAATGCGCGGCGGCTGCGCGAGGCGCGCGATGGTGGCGCGCGTCGTGCTGGATATTGTGTGGCGGTGCGATGGCATGCGTTTCCTTTCGGTCTGACGCCATCACCATACGTAGTTGCGATCGATTATCAATAGCAGAATGCCGAAATGCTCATTGCTTGAAGAGTGTGATGCTCCGGTCGTAACCCGACAGCCGTATTCCGTTTGCTTCGGTCCGTTCGATCTTCGTGGCGGATTCGACCGCCGTCATCGCGTCCACCAGTCCTTCGGGAAGTCCGATCGCGCAGGGCGGAGGATGGAGGGGAGTCTTGGAATTGTCCCGCGCGCTTTCGGTTACGAACTGCCGGATGCGAGGGGCTGAAAAAACGTCCTCGTCAGTGATCGTGTAGCGGTGCGCGAGTTGGGCGCATTCCGGGTCCCAGTCGAGGATTTGCTCACCGCCCGACAGGGTTAGCGCAGTGGGCAGGTCGACCTGCTTGCCGTCGATGCCGGCCACTCGCCATTCGCCTTTGAGCGAAAACTGCTCCGGCTGCTCCGGCGCCGCATCTGGTGCTGGCGCTTCGGCGGAGCCCTGGGGTTGTATCCCGGTTCCGGGTTCGGGCTCGGCTTCGGTGTCACATGCCGCGGTGAATAGCGCGGCGGTGAGCATCAAACTCGCATATCTCATGGCTTGCATCCCCTCTTGAAAGGTCGCTCATAAGAGAAACCCCGCCGAAGCCAAAAGGCTCCGACGGGGTCCAACTCTTGCATAGTGCAGGTGCGCTTATTCGGCGCTGTCTCCGCCGCCCATTGCGGCCTTCATCGCTTCCTCGGAAGGAATCGCATCGGCTTCGGGCTCGGGCTCCGGCTCCGGTGCAGCGGCGGCGTTTTCGGCAGCGAGTTTCTCCTGCTGCTTCTTCCACGCGGCCTTGAGCGCAGCGTCGCGGCTCGAAGCCGTGACGCGCATGCGGTTCATGCCCGCACCCGTACCAGCCGGGATAAGACGTCCCACGATCACGTTCTCCTTGAGACCGATCAGCGTGTCCTTCTTGCCCTCGACCGATGCCTGCGTCAGCACGCGGGTCGTTTCCTGGAACGATGCCGCCGAGATGAAGCTGCGTGTCTGCAGCGACGCCTTGGTGATGCCCAGCAGGATCGGCACGCCTTCGGCAGGCTGCTTGCCCTTGCCGAGCTTGGCGTTGATCTCGAGCATCTCGGCATTGTCGACCTGCTCGCCCGGCAGCAGCGTGGTGTCGCCGCCATTGGTGATCTCGACCTTCTGCAGCATCTGGCGAACGATCACCTCGATGTGCTTGTCGTTGATCTTCACGCCCTGCAGTCGGTAGACTTCCTGGATCTCGTTGACGAGGTACTCGGCGAGAGCCTCGACCCCGAGAACTTCGAGGATGTCGTGCGGGTTCGGCGAGCCGGAAATCAGGGTATCACCCTTCTTGACGAAGTCGCCTTCCTGGACGTCGATCACCTTGGTCTTGGGAATCAGGTACTCGACTGCATCACCCTCTTCCGGGACAATCGCGATCTTGCGCTTCGCCTTGTATTCGCGGACGAATTCGATCTTGCCCGAAATCTTGGCGATGATCGCGTTGTCCTTGGGAAGGCGCGCTTCGAACAGCTCGGCAACACGCGGCAGACCGCCGGTGATGTCGCGCGTCTTGGCCGCTTCACGCGACGCACGTGCGAGAATATCGCCGGCCTCGACCGTCTGACCGTCCTCGACCGAGAGGGTCGTGCCCGGAGCGAGCATGTAACGCTGCGCTTCGGTTTCGTCCTCGGTCTGGCCTTCGCTCAGAAGGGTGAGACGCGGACGCACCTCTTCCTTCTTCTTGCGACCGGTGGCCCGGTTTTCGGTCACGACACGCTGGGCGATACCCGTCGCATCGTCGGTCTGCTCTTCGAGCGTGGTGCCCTCGATCAGGTCCTGGTACTTCACAACGCCCGACTGCTCGGTGATGATCGGCAGGGTGAACGGGTCCCACTCGGCGAGACGATCGCCTTCCTTGACCTTCTCACCATCCTTGAAGTGCAGCACGGTACCGTAAGGCACCTTGTGCATTTCACGCTCACGACCTTCGGCGTCGATCACCGCGATCTCGCCGTTGCGGGCGAGGCTGAGGATACGACCCTTCTTGTCGGTGATGGTCGGCATGTCGCGCAGTTCGATCTTGCCGTCCGAGATCGATTCAAGGTGCGAGGTTTCGTTGAGCTGCGCCGCACCGCCGATGTGGAAGGTCCGCATCGTCAGCTGCGTACCCGGCTCACCGATCGACTGTGCGGCGATCACGCCGACAGCTTCACCGATATTCACCGGCGTACCGCGAGCAAGGTCACGACCATAGCAGGTCGCGCAAACGCCCTGCTCGGCTTCGCAGACCAGCGGCGAGCGGATCTTGGCCGACTGCACTTCAGCCGCCTCGATATCCTTCACCATCGGCTCGTCGATGAGCGTGCCAGCCTTGACGATGACCTCGTCGGTCGCCGCGTTGAGGATGTCCTCGGCCACGGTGCGGCCAAGAATACGCTCGCCGAGCGACGCGATGACCGAACCACCCTGAACGATGGCGCGCATTTCGAGCGCGTTGTCGGTCTTGCAGTCGGTCTCGACGATCGTGCAGTCCTGCGACACGTCGACCAGACGACGGGTCAGGTAACCCGAGTTCGCCGTCTTGAGCGCCGTATCCGCGAGGCCCTTGCGAGCGCCGTGGGTCGAGTTGAAGTATTCAAGGACGTTGAGTCCTTCCTTGAAGTTCGAGATGATCGGGTTCTCGATGATCTCACCGCTAGGCTTGGCCATCAGGCCGCGCATACCGGCAAGCTGCTTCATCTGGGCGGGCGAACCACGCGCGCCCGAGTGGCTCATCATGTAGATCGAGTTGATCTCGGCTTCGCGGCCGTCCTCGTCGATCGGGGTCGCCTTGATGCGCTCCATCATCGCGTCGGCGACGAGGTCACCGCACTTCGACCATGCATCGATCACCTTGTTGTACTTTTCCTGCTGGGTGATCAGGCCGTCCTGGTACTGCTGCTCGTAATCGGCAACCAGCGACTTGGTGTCTTCGACCATCTTCACCTTCGACTCAGGGATGATCATGTCATCCTTGCCGAAGGAGATGCCTGCCTTGAACGCGTGGCGGAAGCCCAACACCATGATGGCGTCGGCGAACAGCACCGTGTCCTTCTGACCGGTGTGGCGATAGACCTGGTCGATCACGTCGCCGATTTCACGCTTGGTCAGCAGGCGGTTGATGATGTCGAAGGGAACCTTGTGGTTCTTCGGCAGACATTCACCGATCAGCATGCGGCCCGGCGTCGTCTCGAAGCGCTTCATCACCACATTTCCGTCCTCGTCGGCCTGCGGCACGCGGGCGAGGATTTTCGTGTGAAGCGTAACCGCCTTGGTTTCGAGTGCGTGGTGCACTTCGGCCATGTCGGAGAAGCGTGCGAGCTTTTCGACCTTCGAGCCGTCTTCGTTCTCGAGATATTCGGGCGTCTTTTCCTGACGTTCCATCGACAGGTAATAGAGGCCCAGGACCATGTCCTGCGAAGGCACGATGATCGGCTTGCCGTTGGCTGGCGAGAGGATGTTGTTGGTCGACATCATCAGCACACGCGCTTCGAGCTGGGCTTCCAGCGAAAGCGGCACGTGGACCGCCATCTGGTCACCGTCGAAGTCGGCGTTGAAGGCCGAGCAGACGAGCGGGTGCAGCTGGATCGCCTTACCTTCGATCAGCACGGGTTCGAACGCCTGAATGCCAAGACGGTGAAGCGTCGGAGCGCGGTTCAGGAGAACCGGGTGCTCGCGAATGACTTCGTCGAGGATGTCCCAGACTTCCTTGCGTTCCTTCTCGACCCACTTCTTCGCCTGCTTGAGGGTCATCGAAAGACCCTTGGCATCGAGGCGGGCGTAGATGAACGGCTTGAACAGTTCGAGCGCCATCTTCTTGGGCAGACCGCACTGGTGCAGCTTGAGTTCCGGACCGGTCACGATGACCGAACGGCCCGAATAGTCGACGCGCTTACCGAGCAGGTTCTGACGGAAGCGGCCCTGCTTGCCCTTGAGCATGTCGGACAGCGACTTCAGCGGACGCTTGTTCGCGCCCGTGATCACGCGGCCGCGGCGACCATTGTCGAACAGAGCGTCGACGGCTTCCTGCAGCATGCGCTTTTCGTTGCGGACGATAATGTCCGGCGCGCGAAGTTCGATCAGGCGCTTGAGGCGGTTGTTGCGGTTGATCACGCGGCGATAGAGATCGTTGAGATCCGACGTCGCGAAACGACCACCGTCGAGCGGCACCAGCGGGCGCAGTTCGGGCGGGATCACGGGGATCACTTCGAGGATCATCCATTCGGGGCGGTTGCCCGAATCGATGAAGCTTTCGACGACCTTCAGACGCTTGATGATCTTCTTCGGCTTGAGCGCGGACTTGGTGGTCGCGAGCTCTTCCATCAGGTCATCGCGTTCCTGCTCAAGGTCGAGGTCCATCAGCATGACCTTGACCGCTTCAGCACCGATATCGGCGCTGAACGCGTCTTCGCCATACTCGTCCTGCGCTTCGAGCAGCTCGTCTTCGGTGAGCAGCTGGAACTTCTCGAGCGGGGTCAGGCCCGGCTCGATCACGACATAGCTTTCGAAGTAGAGGATGCGCTCGAGCTGCTTGAGCTGGATGTCGAGCAGCAGGCCGATTCGGCTAGGCAGCGACTTCAGGTACCAGATGTGAGCGACCGGTGCGGCCAGCTCGATATGGCCCATGCGCTCACGACGCACCTTGGTGACGGTGACTTCGACGCCGCACTTTTCGCAGACGACGCCCTTGTACTTCATGCGCTTGTACTTGCCGCACAGGCATTCGTAGTCCTTCACGGGACCGAAGATACGCGCGCAGAACAGGCCGTCACGCTCAGGCTTGAACGTGCGGTAGTTGATGGTTTCCGGCTTCTTGATCTCGCCGAACGACCACGAACGGATGCGCTCTGGCGAGGCAATGCCGATCTGGATCTGGTCGAAGGTTTCCGGCTTGGCCAGCTGGTTGGTGAATTTTGTCAGTTCGTTCATGACTGTATTCCCTTTGGGGATGAAATCTCTTGGCGCGAAAGTGGCGGGGGCCTCCGTTTTGCTTGAGGCCCCGCGCCTTTATTCCGCTGCCTCCGCAAAGCCGTCTTCGTCGTCCTCGCCATCGCTCAGCGAGGTCAGTTCGACGTTCATGCCCAGCGAGCGCATTTCCTTGACGAGCACGTTGAAGCTCTCCGGAATGCCGGCCTCGAAGGTGTCGTCGCCCTTGACGATCGCTTCGTAGACCTTCGTACGGCCGACCACGTCGTCCGACTTGACGGTGAGCATTTCCTGCAAGGTGTAGGCAGCGCCATATGCCTGCAGTGCCCAGACCTCCATCTCGCCGAAACGCTGTCCGCCGAACTGCGCCTTACCGCCCAGCGGCTGCTGGGTGACGAGCGAGTACGGACCGATCGAACGGGCGTGGATCTTGTCGTCGACAAGGTGGTGCAGCTTGAGCATGTAGATGATGCCCACGGTTACCTTGCGGTCGAAGGCTTCACCCGTGCGCCCATCATAGAGCACCGACTGGCCGGAGCCATCGATGCCGGCCTTGACCAGCATGTCGGTGACGTCAGGTTCGCGCGCACCGTCAAAGACAGGCGTGCCCATCGGCACACCGGCAGACAGGTTGGTTGCCAGTTCGACGAGGCTGGCGTTCGAGCGGCTTTCGAGGTCTTCGAAATACTGCTCGCCATAGACGTCCTTCAGCCGCTCGACGACCGCCTCGGGCGGCTTCGCATCGGCATAGTCTTCCGCCGCGTTCGGGTTGGCCGCTTTCCACTCTTCGAGCTTGTCGGCGATATCCATGCCCAGGGCACGAGCCGCGAAACCGAGGTGGGTTTCGAAGATCTGCCCGACATTCATGCGCGAAGGCACGCCCAGCGGGTTCAGCACGAGGTCGACCGGGGTTCCGTCTTCGAGGAACGGCATGTCCTCGATCGGCAGGATGCGCGAAATCACACCCTTGTTCCCGTGACGGCCGGCCATCTTGTCGCCCGGCTGCAGCTTGCGCTTCACCGCGACGAAGACCTTGACCATCTTGAGCACGCCCGGGGCGAGTTCGTCACCACGCTCGAGCTTTTCCTTACGATCTTCGAACTTGTCGTCGATCATTTTGGCGCTCTCGTCGTACTGCGACTTGATCGCTTCGAGCTGGGCCTGGCGGTTGTCGTCCGCGACCGCGAACTTGAACCATTCGTGCCGGTCGATGTCCGCGAGCAGCTCTTCGGTGATTTCGCTGCCCTTCTTCACGCCCTTCGGTGCCGCGCTGGCGGTCTGGCCGAGCAGCATGTCCTTCAGGCGGTTGTAGGTCGCACGGTTGAGGATGTTGCGTTCATCGGCCGCGTCCTTGCGCAGACGCTCGATTTCCTCGTTCTGGATCGCACGCGTACGGTCGTCGATCTCGATACCGTGACGGTTAAACACACGGACCTCGACGATCGTCCCGGCAACGCCCGGCGGCAGGCGCAGCGAGGTGTCGCGCACGTCGCTTGCCTTTTCGCCGAAGATCGCACGCAGGAGCTTTTCCTCCGGCGTCATCGGGCTTTCGCCCTTCGGCGTGATCTTGCCGACGAGGATGTCGCCCGGGTGCACTTCGGCGCCGATATAGACGATACCCGCTTCGTCGAGGTTGCGCAGGGCTTCCTCGCCGACATTGGGAATGTCGCGGGTGATGTCTTCAGGGCCAAGCTTCGTGTCGCGAGCCATAACTTCGAATTCCTCGATATGGATCGAGGTGAACACGTCGTCTTTCACGATGCGTTCGCTGATCAGGATCGAGTCTTCGTAGTTGTAGCCGTTCCAGGGCATGAACGCGACGAGGCTGTTCTTGCCCAGCGCCAGTTCGCCCAGGTCGGTCGAGGGACCGTCGGCGATGATATCGCCCGGTTCGACCGTCTCGCCCACCTTCACCAGCGGACGCTGGTTGATGCAGGTGTTCTGGTTCGAACGCTGGAACTTCTGCAGCGTGTAGATGTCGACGCCCGACTGGCCGGCTTCGACATCGCCGATGGCACGGATCACGATACGGGTCGCGTCGACCTGGTCGACGATACCGCCGCGCTTGGCAGCAATCGCAGCACCCGAATCGCGCGCCACGGTTTCTTCCATGCCGGTGCCGACCCACGGAGCCTCTGCCTTCACAAGCGGCACCGCCTGGCGTTGCATGTTCGAGCCCATGAGAGCGCGGTTGGCGTCATCGTTTTCAAGGAACGGGATCAGCGAGGCCGCAACCGAAACAAGCTGCTTCGGCGAGACGTCCATCAAGGTGATGTGCTCGTTCGGAGCCATCAGGTTGTCGCCTGCATGACGCGCGGAGACCAATTCCTCGACGAAGCTACCCTCCTCGCTGAGTTCGGCCGATGCCTGCGCAACGGTGTGCTTCTGCTCTTCCATCGCGGAGAGGTAGACCACGTCGCCGGTGACCTTGTTGTCTTCCACGCGGCGATACGGCGTCTCGATGAAGCCATACTTGTTCACGCGGCTGAACGAGGCGAGCGAGTTGATGAGGCCGATATTCGGACCTTCAGGCGTCTCGATCGGACAGATGCGACCATAGTGCGTCGGGTGAACGTCGCGGACTTCGAAGCCCGCACGCTCACGCGTGAGGCCGCCCGGCCCAAGCGCCGAGATGCGGCGCTTGTGGGTGACTTCGGAGAGCGGGTTGGTCTGGTCCATGAACTGCGACAGCTGCGAGGAGCCGAAGAATTCACGGACAGCCGCAACAGCCGGCTTCGCGTTGATGAGGTCGTTGGGCATGACCGTCGACACGTCGACGCTGCTCATGCGCTCCTTGACCGCACGTTCCATGCGAAGGAGGCCGACGCGGTACTGGTTTTCCAGCAATTCGCCGACCGAACGCACGCGCCGGTTGCCGAGGTTGTCGATGTCGTCGACTTCGCCCTTGCCGTCCTTGAGGCCGACCAGTTCCTTGACCACAGCAAGGATGTCTTCCTTGCGCAGCGTCGTCACTGTGTCTTCGGCATCGAGTTCGAGGCGCATGTTGAGCTTCACGCGGCCCACGGCGGAAAGGTCGTAGCGCTCGCTGTCGAAGAACAGGCCTTCGAACAGAGCGTCGGCGGTTTCCTTGGTCGGCGGTTCGCCCGGACGCATGACCTTGTAGATTGCCTCAAGGCCTTCGTCGCGGTTTTCGGCCTTGTCGGCCTTCAGCGTGTTGCGGATCCACGGACCTGTGTTGATCTCGTCGATGTCGAGCAGTTCGAGCTTGTCGATGCCCGCATTGTCGAAGGTTTCGACATGCTCGAGCGTGATCTCGTCACCGGCCTCGATGTAGATGCGGCCAGTGCTCTCGTCGATCATGTCCTTGGCGGCGTAGCGGCTGACAACTTCCTCGGTCGGGAGGAGCAGTTCGGTGAGGCCGTCCTTGGTCGCCTTGTTAGCGGCGCGCGGGCTGATCTTCTGACCGGCGGGGAACACTTCCTCGCCGGTGCTGGCATCGACCAGCGCAAATGCGGGCTTGGCACCGCGCCATTGCTCGGCAACGAACGGAATCTTCCACCCGTCCTTGGCACGTTCCCATACGACGGTGTCGTAGAAGTGATCGAGGATCGCTTCGCTGTCGAGGCCCAGCGCATAGAGAAGCGCGGTGACCGGCAGCTTGCGCTTGCGGTCGATACGGACGTTGACGATGTCCTTGGCGTCGAATTCGAAATCGAGCCACGAACCGCGATAGGGAATGACGCGCGCAAGAAACAGCAGCTTGCCCGAGGAGTGGGTCTTGCCACGGTCGTGGTCGAACAGCACACCGGGCGAACGGTGCATCTGCGACACGATCACACGCTCGGTGCCGTTGATGATGAAGGTGCCGTTCTCGGTCATGAGCGGCATGTCGCCCATGTAAACGTCCTGCTCCTTGATATCGAGGACGGAGCGGGTTTCGGTTTCCTGGTCGACTTCGAACACGATCAGGCGCAGCGTCACCTTCATCGGGGCTGCATAGGTGATGCCGCGCTGGCGGCATTCGGTCGTGTCGTATTTCGGCTCCTCGAGTTCGTAATGGACGAAGTCGAGTTCGGCTGTGCCGGCAAAGTCACGGATCGGGAAGACGCTGCGCAGGGTCTTTTCGAGCCCGGAAACATAGCCCACCGAAGGATCGGAGCGGAGGAACTGTTCATAGCTCTCACGCTGGACTTCGATGAGGTTCGGCATCTGGACGACTTCGTGGATGTCGCCGAAAATCTTGCGGATGCGCTTTTTCGCGGTGCCTTCAGCCTTGCGGCTGCGGACTTTACCCTTGGTAGGAGCCTTGGTTGCCATGGAAAAGAAGTGCCTCTTTGCCTGAGCGCGCGAGGAAATACCCGCCCGCTGGAATTGTGTCAGTCGTCACGCGAGACCGAATAGCCATAAGAGACGCAAAGAAGCCGCATTCACAGCACACCCCATCGGGCCACCGTGATTGCAGCTCAAGCCGTCGCGAATATGGCAAAGCGCCGCTTCCATTCCTGGTCCGATCCCCGCGCATGAATCGGCCTGCTCGAAGCTGGCGTGTGCGAGCCATGTAGGAACAGCTTCCGGGATCGTCAACACCGACGGGGACGATTCGCCAATCGCGGTGTGAGACGCGACTGCAACGCGTCTCAAGCCAGCCAAGCATCATATCGAAAAACAATATCCGGCAAAATATCGCTTTTCGATCAGGAGTTTATTGTTTTTCGATATTTATCGATTGACGATAAGCTCGGGCGCCCCTATCTCGTTATTATCGAAAAACGATAACGCACTTATAGGAGAACGATATGAACCGCCTTCTGACCAATTCGCTCGCCGCTTTCGCCGCGGTCATCCTCGCAACCGCATCGATCGGCTCGATCGTCACGGTCCCGCCCGCCCATTCGCTGGCATCCGATACGCCCGTATTCGCAAGCGAACTCGCCTGATCCGCTCAAACAGGAGACCTTTGCCATGACCATGCGAGACAAACCGAATGACCTCCTGCTGCTCGCAGGCAAGGTTCTTTCCATCTTCATGCAGGCTGCGATGGCCATCGGCGCGTTGGCGCTGGTGGTCGCGACAGTCGCACTTCTTTTCTATCGCGAAACACTCATCGCGGAATACGCCCAGGAGGTGGGCGACCCGACCGCTATCTTCCCGGTCTTCTCGCTCATCGGAGTGATGTTGATCGGTCTCGGCATCGTCGCGGGGATGTTCGTTTTCTTCGGCACCTTGCGGCGGATCATCGGCACCGTTGGCGAAGGAGACCCGTTCCAGCCCGAGAACGCGCAGCGGCTTTCGCTTATGGCGTGGCTGATGCTCGGAGTGCAGCTGCTGCTGATCCCGGCGACGGCCCTGGGTATCAAGCTGGCACAGTTCGCGGACGAGCTCGAAGACGTGGACTTCACCATCGATGACGGGTTCGACCTGACAGGGATCCTGATCGTCGTCATCCTGTTCATCCTCGCCCGCGTGTTCAAACATGGCGCAGCGATGCGCGAAGACCTGGAAGGGACCGTGTAATGCCTGCCGATGATGATAACGCCGCAATCATGGTCAGGCTCGATGACCTTCTGCACGAACGCCGCATGACGCTGACCGAACTTGCAGAACGGGTCGGCCTCACCCTCGCCAATCTGTCGATCCTGAAGACCGGCAAGGCCAAGGCGATCCGCTTTTCCACCCTCGCCGCGATCTGTCGCGAGCTTGAGTGCCAGCCGGGTGACCTGCTCTTCTATGATGCGAATGAATAAGAGAGTCTCGGAACCGGGTGCCCCTCCGACGCATTGAGAATGTGAAGGCTCTATTAACAAGCCATAATTGGAGAACGATATGAAACTCGCCGTCTTTGCAGCAGCACCCCTCGCCCTTGCCCTCGTCGCCTGCGACACCAACGAGTCGCCCGAAGAGATGCAGGAAGAGCAGCTGGAAAACCAGGCTGACGAACTGGATGCCATGGCTGAAGAGCAGCCGACCGAGATGCAGGAAGATCAGATGGAAGATCGAGCCGACGAACTCGACGATCAGGCTGACGAAATGTAATTTGAGCGCGTTTCGCTTGTCCCGCCCTTGATCGGGCAGTGATAAGCAACACCGCCAAGAACCACGGAGACCCGCCATTTATTGGCGGGTCTCTTTGCATTTGGGCCTGCGCAAAAGACTGAATGTGACGAATCCAGTTGAAATGAGGCCAAACTGTGGCGTAAAGGATTCTCCGTGTTTCAAAGGCTGGCGCATTTCCGCTCCAGCTCCATGGAGGGTACACAAATGAAAAAGATTATCGCTGTCGCAACCATTCCTGCGTTCATGCTGGTCGCTGCCTGCAACGGTGCAGCTGAAGAAGCCGGCGAACAGGCCGACGACGTCGCCGAAGCAGAAGCTGAAGTGATGGACGCCGAAGCTGGTGTCGCAGAAGCCGAAGCCGAAGTTGCCGACGAAATGGGCAACGAAGCAGCTGAAGCCGCAGCCGAGCAGGAAGCGGAAGAACTCGAAGAAACCGCTGACGAAATCTAATCGGCAAGGCGGTCAGGCCTTACCAAAGGCTTGACTCAGCCACAGCACACGATAAAGGCCCGCCACGACTGGCGGGCCTTTTTGTTTGCCGGTCATCCGTCCGAGACAGTTGCTGAGCGGAATTGGCCGTTCTTAATTTGCAGCCTAGGCGGGGAAACGAGATTTCGCGGCCATCGCGCCGCAACAGAGCCGGTTGGCTCACCCTCCTTCCCTTGTCGATTTGGACTTTTCGGTGTCGATGAACGGCATCGAAAGACGTGAGCCGGTCGCGTGCACAAGCCTGTGTGTGCGGCCATTAGTGAAGGAGTATGGCATGGATCGTTCGCAAAAAGCCGATGCGGTTGCCCAGCTCAACACGGTCTTCAACGAGGTTGGCGTGGTGGTTGTCACCCGCAATCTCGGCCTGACGGTGGATCAGTCCACTGAACTGCGTTCGAAGATGCGTGAAGCTGGCGCTTCCTACAAGGTTGCGAAGAACCGTCTCGCCAAGCTCGCCCTTAAGGACACCGACTATGTCGGGATCGATGAGTTTCTCACCGGCCCGACCGCGCTGGCGTGGTCTGAAGACCCCGTCGCGGCCGCCAAGGCCGCTGTCGATTTCGCGAAATCGAACGACAAGCTGGAAATCGTCGGCGGTTCGATGGGCACGCAGGTGCTCGACGAAGCTGGGGTCAAGGCACTCGCCTCGATGCCGAGCCTCGACGAGCTTCGCGGCAAGATCGTGGGTCTGGTCAACGCCCCGGCGACGAAGGTCGCCCAGGTCGTCAACGCCCCCGCGAACAAGCTGGCCCGCGTGTTCGGTGCCTATGGCGCCAAGGACGCTGCTTAAACGAGACAGTTTCTTAGCTGAGACGAAACATCATGGGGCATTTGAAGCGCCCCGCCACATATTTGGAGTGAACCATCATGGCTGATATTGCCAAGCTTGTTGAAGAACTTTCGAAGCTGACCGTCCTCGAGGCGGCCGAACTTGCAACCGCTCTCGAAGAAGAGTGGGGCGTTAGCGCTGCTGCTGCAGTCGCAGTTGCTGGCCCGGCCGGCGGCGGCGACGCCGGTGCACCGGCTGAGGAAAAGGACGAATTCGACGTCATCCTCACCGGCGACGGCGGCAAGAAGATCCAGGTCATCAAGGAAGTCCGCGCCATCACCGGCCTGGGCCTCACCGAAGCCAAGGGTCTCGTCGAAGGCGCGCCCAAGCCGCTCAAGGAAGGCGTCAACAAGGCGGAAGCCGAAGAGATCAAGGGCAAGATCGAAGCAGCTGGCGGCACCGTCGAGCTCAAGTAAGCTTCGCTCTGAGCTACTGCTCAAACGGGAAGGGCGGCGCCAGCGATGGCGCCGCCTTTTTTGCGTCATGTCGGGTCGGAACAGCAACCGGCAGCCCGGATCGCAGCGGTTGCGGGTGATATTGCTCACGCGAAAAGCGGGTGCGCCCTTACTTTGAGGATCAGCGCGGGATCTGCTCGATCATGACGGTCTGGTCGACCGCGCCCGGTGTGCTGATCTGCTGCACCTGCACCTTCTTCGAATTCGGCGCATCCTGGTAGTCGATGCCGAATTCGATCTCGTCATAGGCAGGATTGTAACTGATCGGGATGCCCGCCGACTTCAGCTCGGCCAGGGTCACGAAACGATTGGTCGCAGCGCCCGATATGAGATGCGCAAATTCTTCGTCGCTGAAACGGTCGCGCAACATATTCACCACCGATCGCAGTCGGATCGCTATCGTCCCGTCGAGCTGCTGGAATTCTACGCTGCCCGCGAGGACACCGTTGATGCGGGCGTCGAGCTTCGACTTGGGCACGATGACCGCTTCACGCGCCGCTTCGGCGCTGACGGATACCGGCGGAGCAACCGCCGGCACGGCCCGAGCGGGTGCATCGCGCACCGGAATGGGTGGCGGGACTTGCTGGGGTACAGGACGCGCGCGGCGCATCTGATCCGGAAGGCCGACTGGCCCGGCAAGAGCAGCCTCGATCGGAGCGCTTGTCGTGGCGAGGTCCCTCGCGCGCGAAACCACCGACACCGGAGCCGGGCGCGTTTCGGCTTGGATGGCGTCGCGGGAGCCGGGCCTTGCAGCACGGATCGGTTCCAGGCCGGCAACCGCGTTGATCTGCGGAATCTCGATCATGCGCGTGCGCAGTGCCTGCGAGCGCAGGCGCGCCGGTGCAGGTGCCGGTCGGGCAGGCCGGGGCGTGCGCACCGTCAGGCCGGTCAGGCTCGGCTGCTCCAACTCCACTCCGGCGAAGCCCCCGGCAAAAGCAAGGTCGAAGCGCTCTGTTCCGCTTTCGAGTACCGCCACAGGCATCACCCGATCGAAATCGGAAAGGCGTGGGCGGCTCGCAAAAGTGGGGTTCTCGGGCGCAGCTGGATCGGACCCGTCGGCCGGGTCGTAGAGCGGCAGACCCGCATGCATAGCCGGTGTCCAGACCGCTGCGGGCAGGATCTCGGGCGAATTGTCGATCGTCACGCGCGCTTCGGGCACGCCCATTGCGCCACGCGAAAGATCGGGCATCGCCACCGCCAGCGCGACGACAGCGACGCCGGACAGGATGCGAGCGCCATTGGCGTACCGAACCCGCGGAGTATCGACGAGCGACGCTTCCATCGCTGCGAGCTCGGGTGCGGTGTGCGGCGCCGGCACATAGCGCGTTACATCGCGCAACGCGTCATCGGCCCGGTTCGAATCGGTCTGTGATTGATCTGTCGCGATCATTTTCGCGAATCCCCCCAAAGGATGCCCTGCAAATCTTTATGCGCGCTTTTGCGCCTCAGATAAAGGTGGTTAACGTTTCCGGCGCTCCCGGCAAGATCACGCCTGTATGCGGACGCCTGGCGCTCGCTGCGAAAAAACGCTTTGCTCCCCCCGTGGGCGCGCCTATCCGGGCCGGCTCGCCTGAGCTGGAGGCTTCACTCTAAGCGCCGTGCGGGCAGCAAGGATATGATGCAGGACGCAAGCCCCCTCCAAACGCCCGGTTGGCGACAGGAATTTGCGAGCACAGCAGCGCTCGCGGGGCCGCTGGCGCTCGCCAACCTGCTGCAGATGCTGACCTATGCGGTCGACGTGATCTTCATCGCGCGGCTGGGAGACGAACAGCTCGCCGCATCGGCTCTTGCGGTGTCGCTGTTCGGGCTTCTCCTGTGGGCACTGACCGCGCTGACCGGAGCGGTCGCGCCGTTGATCGCAGAGGCCATTGGCGCCGGAGGGCCTACCCTACGCCCGGTGCGTCGTTCGGTCCGCATGGCGCTCTGGTTGTCGGTAATAGCGGGCGTGGGCGGTACGGGGCTGTGCTTGCTGCTCGAACCGATCATGATCGTCACCGGACAGCAGCCCGACATCATCGCGCTCGCAAAAGAGTACAATTACATCATCGTGATCTCGCTGGTGCCGATGTTGCTGGCAGGCGCGCTGCGCAATTTCGTCTCCGCCCTGGGTCGCCCGATCTTCGCAACCGCGATCACCGGAGCGGGCATTTTCGTCAATGCGGCGGCGAACTACGCATTCATCTTCGGCAATTTCGGCGCACCGGAGCTCGGGCTGCAGGGCGCGGCGGTGGCAACGATCCTCACCTCTCTGTTCACTCTCGGTGCCTATGTGCTTGCCATCCGGCTCGACGCGCGCTTGCACCGCTATCATATCTTTGGACGGTGGTGGTCGCCCGACTGGGCCCGTTTCTGGCAGATCGTGCGGATTGGCACCCCCATTGCGTTGACCGTAACCGCCGAAGCCGGAATCTTCGGCGCGGCGGCGTTTCTGATGGGACGTTTCGGCGCGGCTGAACTGGCTGGGCATACAGTCGCGCTGCAACTGGCCGCGCTGGCTTTCCAGATACCTTTCGGCGTGAGCCAGGCCTCGACCATCCGGGTCGGCTATTTCTATGGCGCGCGCGACCGCGAGGGGATCAGGCGCGCAGGCTGGGTCGCGCTTGCCATCGGCACCGGGTTCATGAGCCTGACCGCCAGCGCGATGGTGCTGGCGCCCTATTCGCTGCTTTCGATCTATGTCGATCCCTATGCCGCGAAGAACGCGGCGCTTGTGGGTTTCGCGCTCCAATACCTGGTGCTCGCAGCCGCCTTCCAGCTGGTAGACGGGGTCCAGGCAGTTGCTGCCGGAAACCTGCGCGGGCTGCAGGATACGCGCGTGCCGATGTGGATCGCGATCTTCAGCTACTGGGTGCCGGGGATCGGCACTGCGATCGGTCTGGGCTTCTACACCCCGCTGGCCGGGACCGGCGTGTGGATCGGGCTCGCCACCGGCCTCAGCTTCGCGGCGGTCCTGCTTCTGTGGCGCTGGGTGGCGCGAGAGCGGCTGGACCTGACGATGCGCAAGATCGGGGAGCCCGTCCCCGAACCGGTCATGCCGCCCGCTGCGTAACCTCGCGCTGCGGGAAGGGGATTGTGATGCCAACCTCGTCGAACTTGGCTTTGGCTGCCTCGGTAAGGTCCCAGCTCAACCCTACATAGTCGGGAACGTTGCACCACACGCGAAGGCCGATGCCGACCGAGCTGTCGTCGAGCGAATTGACGAAGGCCTGCGGTTCCGGCTCTGCGAGAACGCGCTCGTCAGCTGCCGCCAGCGCCAGCAATTCGCTGCGCGCCTGCTCCATGCTGTCGCCGTAACCGATGCCGACCAGAAGCTCGAACCGACGGATCGGATGGCGGTGGAAGTTGATGATCGGCTGGTTCCACAATTCGTTGTTCGGCATCATGACAAACAGGCCGTCGAACTGTTTCAACTCGGTCGTGAACAGTCCGATGTTCTGTACGACGCCGGTGATTGAGCCCACGGTGATCGCCTCGCCCACCTTGAACGGTTTCTGCACGAGGATCATGACGCCCGATGCGACATTGCTCAGCGTTCCCTGAAGCGCCAGTCCGATAGCGAGCGCCATGCCGCCTAACGCTGCGATAATGCTGGTCGTCTGCACGCCGAACTGGGCGAGGACGGTAATCACGACCAATATCCAGAGCCCGTACTGGACGAGGTTCGACAGCAAGCCCGAGACACTGGGGTCCAGCCGGTCCGATTTGGTCAGTGCCTTATTCACGGCACGCGACAGGAGGCTCGCGATCAGCAAGCCGATAACAAGCACCGCGATCGCGCCGAAAATCTCCATGATATTGGACTTCAGCCAGAGGAAAATTGTTTCGGGAATGGTCAGACCCGCAAGTTCTTTGTCGAGGTTCATGGCGCCGGGGAGCTCCAAAATTGCTTAAGAAATAGGGTTTTGCGGTGCCGATAGACGGAACTGACCGCACTGGCCACCGATCATGCAGCAATAGTTCGACCAAGCGCATTTTTTTCATGAACGCCGCTTGACTCATGCGGGGCGCGCAACCATCTCCGCCTTCGTTGGCACTCTCGACCGGAGAGTGCCAAACGCAGTTTTTCAACCTCAAGCTTGAAAGGTCATAAACAATGGCATTTCGTCCTCTGCACGACCGCGTTCTGGTCCGTCGCATCGAAGCCGACACCAAGACCGCCGGTGGCATCATCATTCCCGACAGCGCCCAGGAAAAGCCCAGCGAAGGCGAGATCGTCGCCGTCGGTGAAGGCGCACGCGACGACAATGGCGGCCGCATCACCCTCGACGTCAAGGCAGGCGATCGCGTCCTGTTCGGCAAGTGGGGCGGTACCGAAGTCAAAATCGACGGCGAAGACCTGCTCATCATGAAGGAAAGCGACATCATGGGGATCATCGGCTGATTTCGCCTAACCCCTAACGCACCTTCTCAAATCAATTCATTCCAGGAGAAACACCAATGGCTGCCAAGGACGTAAAGTTCGGCCGTGACGCCCGCGAAAAGATCATCAAGGGCGTCGACACCCTCGCCAACGCGGTGAAGGTCACGCTCGGCCCCAAGGGTCGCAACGTCGTGATCGAAAAGAGCTTCGGCGCACCACGCATCACCAAGGACGGCGTTACCGTCGCCAAGGAAATCGAACTCAAGGACAAGTTCGAAAACATGGGCGCCCAGATGCTCAAGGAAGTGGCATCGAGGACCAACGACCTCGCCGGTGACGGCACGACCACTGCAACCGTGCTCGGACAGGCCATCGCTCGCGAAGGCATGACCGCCGTTGCCGCAGGCATGAACCCGATGGATCTCAAGCGTGGCATCGACATGGCCACCAACAAGATCGTCGAGAACCTCAAGAGCCGTTCGAAGGACGTCTCCGGTTCCTCCGAAATCGCACAGGTCGGGGTGATCTCGGCCAATGGCGACAAGGAAGTCGGCGAGAAGATCGCTGAAGCGATGGACAAGGTCGGCAAGGAAGGCGTCATCACCGTCGAAGAAGCCAAGGGCCTCGAATTCGAGCTGGACGTTGTCGAAGGCATGCAGTTCGACCGCGGCTACCTCTCGCCCTACTTCATCACCAACCCGGACAAGATGCTGGTCGAACTCGACAACCCCTACATCCTGATCCACGAGAAGAAGCTGTCGAACCTGCAGTCGATGCTGCCGGTACTCGAAGCGGCTGTCCAGAGCGGTCGTCCGCTGCTGATCATCGCCGAGGACATCGAAGGCGAAGCGCTTGCGACCCTCGTCGTGAACAAGCTGCGCGGCGGCCTGAAGGTTGCTGCGGTGAAGGCTCCGGGCTTCGGCGATCGTCGCAAGGCCATGCTGCAGGACATCGCGATCCTCACCAAGGGTGAAATGATCTCTGAAGACCTCGGCATCAAGCTTGAGAACGTAACGCTCGGCATGCTCGGCGAAGCCAAGCGCGTCACCATCGACAAGGACAACACCACCATCGTCGATGGCGCTGGCAGCGAAGACGACATCAAGGCCCGCGTTTCCGAGATCAAGACGCAGATGGAAAACACCACCAGCGACTATGATCGCGAGAAGCTGCAAGAGCGTCTCGCCAAGCTTGCTGGCGGCGTTGCCGTAATCAAGGTCGGCGGTGCTTCGGAAGTCGAAGTGAAGGAGCGCAAGGACCGCGTCGACGACGCTCTCCACGCAACCCGCGCCGCTGTCGAAGAAGGCATCGTCCCGGGCGGCGGTACCGCGCTGCTCTACGCCACAAAGGTCCTCGAGGGGCTGAAGGGCGAGAACGACGACCAGACCCGCGGCATCGACATCGTTCGCCGTGCGATCATGGCACCGGTTCGCCAGATTGCGCAGAACGCTGGCCACGACGGCGCGGTCGTCTCGGGCAACCTGCTTCGTGAAGACAACGAGAACCAGGGCTTCAACGCTGCGACCGACACCTATGAAGACCTGGTGAAGGCTGGCGTGATCGACCCGACCAAGGTCGTTCGTACCGCGCTGCAGGATGCCGCTTCGGTTGCTGGCCTGCTCATCACCACGGAAGCCGCGATCAGCGACTCTCCGGAGGATGACAAGGGCGCGCCCGCAATGCCCGACATGGGCGGCATGGGCGGCATGGGTGGCATGGGCGGCTTCTAAGCCTCCTCGCACCTACGTTTTTGGAACGGGCCCCGGTGGAGCGATCCGCCGGGGCCTTTTTCTTTGGAAAAATCGGCAGTCTCGTGCGTTGATTGAGAAAGGAGAGCACACCCATGAAATTGCCAAAGAATTCACACGTCGCCGTCGTCGATGGAGAGACCTTCCTGCTGTTCCGCAATGAAGGCCAGTTGTTCGAGCCCAAGCTGCGCAAGGAAGACAGCCCGAAGCTCGACGTCACCAATTTCAGCGCCGGGGTAAAGCATCATGACGATGTCGGTCAGGCTTTGGGTCGCACCGACCTGGATGAGCTTGGCTACGCAGCGGCAGCTGCGAGCTGGCTGAACGAAAAGGCCATCGCGGGCGACCTGCACGACGTTCTCATCATCGCCGATCCTAAGTCGCTGGGTGAAATGCGCGAGCATTACCATTCCGAACTCAAGAAACGCGTCGTCGGCGAAATCGACAAGACACTCACCGGGCAGCCGGTCGAAAAGATCGAACAGGCGATTTCCGCCGCCGAGTGATATCACCCGACCCATCGCGCATTGCATTCGTCATGCGCGGTGGGTCGTCGGTCGATTGGTCCCCTTCCCTTTGTCGCTGCGCTGCACCATGATCGGGCTGCGAAGGAAACTAAGGGGAATCCAGTGAAGATCAGAATCGCAGCCCTGCTGCTCGCATCGACTACCCTCGCCGGTTGCGATGCGATAGCCGCAGCGCCGGTAGCTACCATCGAGTGCGAGACCGAACAGGCCGAGTGCCTGAATATGTGGTTCGACGAGAAATTCGAAGAATATCTCGCCTTCAGCCCGATGATGCAGACCTCGCTGGGTCGGAAAACCGACTACGACAAGATCGACGACTTCTCCGAAGAAGCGCAGCGAGAACAGCTGGAATGGCTGCGGGCCGCGACTGCGGAGATGGAAGCGAATTTCGACTACGACGAGCTGCCTCCCGCCTCGAAGATTTCCTACGACATGTGGAGGTACAATCTCGAGCAAGCTGAGCGCGCCTGGGAATTCCGCAACCAGAATTACGTTCTGCACCAGATGGGTTCGTGGCAATCTGGCCTGCCAACCTTCCTCCTTGCGCAGCATAATGTGGAAGACGAGAGCGACATGGAGGCCTTCATCGCGCGCATCGGCGGGATCGGCACCGCGATGGACCAGCTCCTTGCACAGGCGCAGGCCAACGCCGAAGCCGGCACCCGCCCGCCCCGCTTTGCCTACGAAGCCGTGATCCAAGAATCGAAGAACCTCACGACGGGCGCGCCTTTCGACGACGGAGAACCCTCGGCCATGTGGGAGGGAGTGGAACGCCACCTCGCCTCTTTGCTCGAAGAGGACGCGATCACGAAGGAACGTGCTGACGAACTTCGCGCAGAAGCGCGCACCGCCCTGACAGAAGAATTCGCGCCCGCTTATGGCCGCGTGATCGAATGGTTCGAAAAGGACATCGAGAACACCGATGCCGAAGCGAAGGGCGTGTCCGCCCTCCCCAATGGTGAAGCGTTCTACGCCGCTAGCCTCAAGAACATGACCACCACCGACCTGACGGCGGACGAGATCCACGAGATTGGCCTTGCCGAAGTCGAGCGCATCCAGGGCGAGATGCGCGGAATCATGGACGAGGTCGGTTTCGAAGGGACCTTGCAGGAATTCTTCGATTTCACCCGCAGCGATCCGCAGTTCTTCTACCCCGACAACGAAGCCGGGGCGCAGATGTATATCGACCAGGCGACCAAGGATATCGACGCCATGCGCGAACGCCTGCCCGAATATTTCGGCAGGCTGCCCAAGGCTCCGCTCGAAGTGCGCCGGGTCGAGGCGTTCCGCGAACAGGACGGCGCAGCGCAGCACTACCAGCCGGGCACGCCCGACGGGTCGCGTCCGGGCGTCTATTACGCCCACCTTTCGGACATGACCTCGATGCCGAAGACTGAACTGGAAACGATCGCCTATCACGAGGGCATTCCGGGCCACCACATGCAGATTTCGATCGCTCAGGAGCTCGAAAGCATTCCCAAGTTCCGCTCGCAAGGCAGCTTCAACTCGGCCTTCATCGAAGGCTGGGCGCTCTATTCGGAGCATCTCGCCAAGGAGATGGGCGGCTTCGAAGATCCCTACTCGGATTTCGGACGCCTCGCGAATGAACTGTGGCGCGCGATCCGGTTGGTCGTCGACACCGGTATCCATTCCAAGGGCTGGAGCGAAGAGGAAGCGGTGCAATATGCGCTCGAAAACTCGCCCACGCAGGAAACCGGGGCTCGCAGCGAAATCCAGCGCTATTTCGTGCTGCCGGGCCAGGCGACCAGCTACAAGATCGGCATGCTGCGCATTCAGGAATTGCGCGCCAAGGCGGAGCGGGAGCTGGGAGACGATTTCGACATCCGCGGTTTCCACGATACCGTTCTGGGTGGTGGAACCGTGCCGCTCGCGATCCTGGAACAGCAGGTCGAGCAATGGATCGAGGCGCAGAAGGAAAGCTGACGCGCCAGCGGTGACGGACACGAAAAGGGGCGGCAGTGCTCTGGCACTGCCGCCCCTTTCTGTTGCGGTTCATGTGGCAGGCGGGCCTGCGGGTTACGCGTTACTTACCCGCCCGAGCGGCTCTCTTGGGCCGCTTCGACGTCGCTCTCGTCCCACGTCACCTGCGTCTGCGTCTGCGGGTTGAAGCGGGTGTTTTCGTACGAAGCCGCTTCCGCCGCCGCGATCTCTGCAGCGGTCAGATATTCGCTGGGCTCGAGCGCGAACACGTCGATGCCGCGCGTGATCTCGGTGCCGTAGATGCGCCCGTTGTACCAGTAGGACGACCAGTATCCGCCCACGACGAGCTGCTCGTCGTCAATTGCGCCACGGTCGAAGAAAGCGATCTCCTTCGGGTTGGCGCTGTCGGTGAAGTCCATCACGCTGATCCCGCCCTGATACCAGGACTGCACGAAGATATCGCGGCCCGGAACCGGGATGATCGAGCCGTTATGCGCGACGCAGTTTTCAAACTCGCCCTGTGGTCCGGGCATCTTGTAATGGCTGCGGAATTCGAGCTTGCCGTCGACGATGTCGTAGATCGCGTTCGCGCCCCAGGTCATCGGGTCCGACGCCTTGCAGCGCGGACGACCGCCCCCGCCCCATTCGTCGGTAAAGATCACCTTGGTGCCTTCATTGTTGAAGGTCGCAGAGTGCCAATAGGCGAAGCCCTTGTCGAATACCGAGTCGGTGCGGACCGGGTTGTAGGGATCGCTGATATCCATGAGGATGCCGTTGCCCGAGCAAGCGCCCGCCGCGATGTTGAGCGCGGGGAAGACGGTGATGTCGTGGCACTGGTTGGTCTGGCGCGTATCCTGCGCTCCGTCCTCGCTGACGCCGCCCTTCCACAGGCCGGCGATCTCGCCGGTTTCGGCATCGGCAAAGACGCGAGGGGAAGAGACGATCCGCGCCGCCGCAGGGTTGGCAACTGGAATCTCGATCACGTCGATGCTGAACAGGGCCGTGCGGCTGCTCGCCTCGTCGGCCACGCAGCGCGCCAGTTCCTCAGTGTCGCGCACGCGGCTGGTGCCCGAATTGTAGACAATGATCTTTTCGTCGTCGGCGCTGACGATCGAATGGGTGTGACTGCCCCGGCAGGTCTGTACCTGCCCGACCTGCCGCACCGCGCGCAGGTTCGAGATGTCGAAGATGCGCAGCCCCCGGAAGCGTTCTTCGGAAACGTCGCCTTCGACCCCCTGAAGGCCACAATCGACACGGCCTCGGGTCTGCTCGACGCTCATGACCAGCAAGTCGCCGACCACCGAAACGTCACCTTGCCCGCCCGGACACACGACCGAAGACATCAGGTTCGGCACACCATCATCGCCGAGGCGGTAGATGTTGAAACCGTGATAATTGCCCGCGACCATGATGTCGTCGAAGAACGCCATGTCGGTGTTGGCGAAATCGAGCAGCGGCGATCGCTCGGCGAACTGGGTCAGGCTCTCGCCGTCCTCGTCCGGCTCCGCGACGACTTCCTCTTCGCCCTCTTGCGCGCCCTCGACCTCGGCTTCTTCCTCATCCTCGGGGATCGGGGGGCGCAGGTCGGCCGGGTTCTCGGGGTTGAAGAAACCTGCGGGCTTGGGCAGCGAAACCACCTTGCGCAGGTTCATGATCGCTTCCTCCGCATCGGCAAAGCCGGGTGCGAGGCCGGCGCGCGGGTCGGGGGAAAGCGCAGCAAGGATCGCGTCCATGCGCTCGATCTCGGTGGTCTGGTCGTTCTCGATGTCGTTGACGAAGTTGAACAGTACCGGATCGGCCGCGCTGCCCGGCTGTTTGAGCAATTCCTCGACCATGTCGACCGCGCCTTCGTGATGCGCGATCATCAGGGTCAGGAACATGCGGTCGAAGTCGGTCCCCTGGAGCGTAGCCAACTCGGCCATCTGCTCGGGACTGGCCATCCCCGCCATTTGCGAATGGTCCATGGAGGCCGGCATCATGTGGCCCGAATGATCCATCGCCGAATGGTCCATGCCGGAATGGTCCATTCCCGCCATGACCGTTTTCTGGTCACGCGCAGCGAGCCATTCGTTCATGAACTCGATCTCGTCAGCCTGGCCGGCCAGAATACGCTCGGCCATGGCGACTACGTCTTCGTTATTGGTCCGATCGCCGACCAGCTGCGACATTTCGACCGCCTGCTGGTGGTGCAGGATCATGTACTGCATGAAGCGAACGTCGGCGTCGGTAAAGCTGGCCTTGGCCAACTCTGTCGCCTCGTCGGCTGACAGCGTCCGGCTGTCCTGGCCCGGTGCGCCCGGCTGCAGGATCGGCGCGCTCTGCGCCAGCGCGATGCCCGAGCTTCCGAGCAGAAGCGCCGCAGCGCACGCGCTTGCCGTGCGCGCGCCAAAGGAATTGGCCGTCTTGGATTTCATTGTGCAGTCCCCGAAGTTTACGTTGACGACATCTGTCCTGTCGCCCGTGCCTCCGTCAAGGTTTCAGCCCTTGTCGGCGCGATGGTTCGACGAACTACAGTCCTGCGCCTGTGAGCGGGATGAACAGGGCAGGTCACGCTTTCTGGTCGCGAAGCGGACACATCTCGCCGCATGCGGCAGATCGAGCGCTTGCAGCGGCGAATCGCGCCGAGCATTAGACGTGTGTTAAGTCAGCGCTAAGCGAGTTTGGAGTATCGTTCTCTTATGAGCAATTTTCGTTTCCTCGCCCGCATCGCCACTCCTTTCGCGGTCATGGCTGCCGCCCTGTCTGCCCCCGCTTCCGCCCAGACCAATGATCTGCAGGCCCGGTTCGACGACGCTTTCGGCACCGAATTGCGTGCGCCCGAGACTTTCGAGGCGATCTATGCGAACAATTTCGAACGGCGGATCGCCGAACTCGCAGACGGTGACAAGGGCCGCATCGGCGTTGCCGCGCTGGACCTCGCGACTGGCGAACAGGTTGCGGTCCTCGGTGACCAGCTGTTCCCGATGGCATCGACCAGCAAGATCGCGATCGCGGCGACCTATCTCGAAATGGTCGAGCAAGGCCGCTACTCGCTGACCTCGGAATTTCCGCTGCTCCTCCCGGTGCGTTCTGCCAAGTTTTCCTCGCCCGCAGCGCCCGTACGCGAGGGCAATTACATGCCCGCCATCGACCTGATCGAGATCATGATCACCCGATCGAGCAACCCGGCGACCGATGCCCTGCTCGCAGCGGTAGGCGGGCCGGAAAAGGTCAACGCGTGGATGCGGCGCCAGGGGATCAACGATTTCTCGATCGACCGCGATATTGCGACCCTGGTACGCGATGACGGCGAGTACGACCCGGCCAACTGGATCGACCCGCGCGATGCCGCGACGCCGCGCGCCATGGTGCGGTTGCTGTCCGGCCTGTATCGCGGTGACTTCCTGTCGGACCAGAGCCGCAGAGTGCTGCTCGGAGCGATGAGCCGCACGGTCACCGGAAAGCGGCGCATCGTCGCACACATGCCCGACGAAGCGCGTGTGAGCCACAAGACCGGCTCGCTCAACAACACATCGAGCGATATCGGCATCATTGAAAGCCCGGATGGACGCGCGATCGCAGTGGCGATCTATGTCACTGGTCAGGGCACCCGGCTCAATCGAGAGCGGCGCATCGCGGCTATCGCCCGCGCACTTTATGACGGGTTTCAGGCTCGCGCCAATCAGAACCGCAACTGGACGAGCGCCCCGCGCACCGGCGGCTGACCGGTCGGCCTTCTAAGCGACCCTAAACGACACTGAAAGGCACCTGACGGTTACGAGCGGGGCCTTAGCACAAAGAAAAAGGCGGCGCCGCGAGGCACCGCCTTTTCTATTGCCAACGCTCCCTTGCAGGAGCGATGGGAAGTGCGATTACTCGCCTTCCATCATGGCTTCGGCGTCAGCAGCAGCTTCTTCAGCAGCAGCTTCGGTGTCGGCAGCAGCTTCTTCAGCGGCAGCTTCGGTCTCGGCAGCAGCTGCTTCGGCGTCTGCTTCCATTTCTTCGCCAGTGGCGGTTGCGTCGTCGGCGATGGCTTCAGCGTCTGCAGCCATTGCTTCATCAACGTCCGAGGTTTCGTCGGCGGTTTCGGCACAAGCAGCAAGGCCCAGGGCCGAGGTGGCGATTGCAGCAGCAAGAACGATCTTACGCATAATGTATTCCTTCATTCAGCGATTGGATGAAGCGCGAGCCATCGGCCGCACACTTCAAAGCCGGATTTCTCCCCCGGCTCCGCAAACCGAAATAATGGCCGAAATGTGGCAGATCAAGCGAAATGTGGCAGGGCCTGCCTGATTTGCCATATTTCCGCCTTTATCCAGCCATGATGCGGGCACCGATCAATAGCGCTTACGCCCCTCGCAAAGCGGTGCTAGCAGACGGCGCATGTCCACTGAGCAACAGCACCTCTACCTCGTCGATGGCTCGTCCTACATCTTCCGCGCCTATCACCGCCTGCCGCCGCTGACGAACCCCGAAGGGACCCCGGTCGGCGCGGTCTACGGTTATACGACGATGTTGTGGAAGCTGGCCGACGATCTCGACGCCGCCGAAGGCCCGACTCACCTGGCGGTGATCCTGGACAAGGATTCGAAGAGTTTTCGCAACGACATCTATCCGGAATACAAGGCCAACCGGCCCGAACCGCCTGAAGACCTGCGCCCGCAATTCCCGCTGATCCGCGACGCCACCCGCGCCTTCAGCCTGCCCTGCATCGAGGAACAGGGGCTGGAGGCCGACGATCTCATCGCCTCCTATGCCCGCGCCGCCCAGCGCCAGGGGTGGAACGTCACCATCGTCTCCTCGGACAAGGACCTGATGCAGTTGGTCGGCGAGGAGAACGGCGCAAAGATCGACATGCTCGACACCATGAAGTCGGCGCGCATCTATATCGAAGAGGTCGAGGAGAAGTTCGGCGTCGCGCCCGAGCTGGTTGGCGACGTGCTCGCGCTGATGGGCGACAGCGTCGACAACATTCCCGGCATCTACGGCGTCGGCCCCAAGACCGCATCGAAGCTGATTTCGGAGCACGGTTCGCTCACCGCCGCGCTCGACCAAGCGCCCGAGATGAAGAAGTCCAAGCTCAAGGAACGCCTGATCGAAGGCCGCGAAGACGCAGAGATGAGCCGCGTGCTGGTCACGCTCAAGGAAGATTGCGACCTTCCCGTGCCGCTCGAGGACATGAAGCTCGACGGCGTGCCGACCGATCCGCTCGCGGCCTTTCTCGAAGAGCACGGATTTACCTCGCTTCTCAAGCGGCTTGGCGCGGGCTCGGGCAGCCCGGACCGGCCCAACAACCTCGACCCGGCCAAGGCCGACAAGGCGGGCGATGCAGGAAGTGCCGAGGGCAACCGCCAGCCACTGCCCGAAATGCCAAAGGTCGACCGCGACACCTATGAGACGGTGCAGACTCTGGACCGGCTAGAGGAATGGGTCGCACGCGCGAAAGCCGCACGGCTGGTTGCGGTCGATACGGAAACCTCGTCGCTCGATGCAATGCAGGCCGACCTCGTTGGCGTTAGCCTGGCGCTTGGCCCGAACGATGCGTGCTACATCCCGCTTGCGCATGGCGGGTCGGACATGTTCGACGAAAAGCCCGATCAGGTGCCGATGGATGCAGCGCTCGCCGCGCTCAAGCCGATGCTCGAAGACGACAGTGTCCTCAAGGTCTTCCAGAACGGCAAGTACGATCTCAACGTTCTCGCGCGATACGATGTTGCGGTCAGCCCGATCGAGGACACGATGGTCATCAGCTTCGACCTCGACGCCGGACGCGGCGAGGGCATGGGCGGCGGCCATGGCATGGACGAGCTGGCCGAACGTCACCTCGGCCACACCTGCCTCAAGTTCAAGGACATCTGCGGTACCGGAAAGAAGGCGATCCCCTTCGGCGAAGTCCCGCTCGACCGCGCGACCGAATATGCCGCCGAGGATGCCGATGTAACCTTGCGTCTCTACCGCATGCTCAAGCCGCGCCTCGCCGAAGAGGGCGGGACGAAAATCTACGAGCGTGTCGATCGTCCGCTGATCCCGGTGGTTGCGGGAATGGAGCGCGAGGGCATCAAGGTCGACCGCGCCCGGCTGGCAAAAATGTCGGAGGAATTCGCCGGAACGACCAAGTCGCTCGAAGGCGAGATTCACGAGATCTCGGGACAGGAATTCGCCGTCGGCAGCCCCAAGCAGTTAGGCGAGGTGCTGTTCGAGAAAATGGGGTTCAAGGGTGGCAAGAAGGGTAAGAGCGGCGCCTATTCGACCGACCAGTCGGTGCTCGAGAACCTCGCCAAGGACGAGGCGGCTCGACCCATCGCAGAAAAGGTGCTCGAATGGCGGCACCTGTCCAAGCTCAAGTCGACCTACACCGATGCGCTGCAGGCGCAGATCAACCCCGATACCGGCCGCGTGCATACGAGCTATAGCCTCGTCGGCGCGCAGACCGGGCGGTTGTCCTCGACCGACCCGAACCTGCAGAATATCCCGATCCGTACCGAGATCGGCCGCACCATCCGCCAAGCCTTCGTCGCCGAAAAAGGCAATGTCCTGCTCGCCGCCGACTACAGCCAGATCGAACTCAGGCTCGCCGCGCATATGGCGGGCGTCGACACGCTGAAGGAGGCCTTTGCCAATGGCGAGGACATCCACGCGCGCACCGCGACGGAGATGTTCGGGGAAGTCACCCGCGATACCCGCGCGCGGGCCAAGACGATCAACTTCGCCATTCTCTACGGCATTTCGCGCTGGGGCCTTGCCGGTCGGCTCGAAGTCGAGGCGGACGAGGCGCAGGACATGATCGACACCTATTTCCAGCGCTTCCCCGGCATCCAGCGTTATATCATGGAAACGCTCGAAACCGTGCGCGAGCTCGGGTATTCGGAAACGCTCTTCGGTCGCAAGACGTGGTTCCCGCGCATCAAGTCGAAGAACCAGGCCGAACGCCAGGGCTCCGAACGTGCCGCGATCAACGCCCCGATCCAGGGCACAAGCGCCGACATCATCAAGCGCGCCATGGTCCGGATGCTACCCGCCTTGCGCGACGAAGGTCTCACCGATGTGCGCATGCTGCTGCAGGTACACGATGAACTGGTGTTCGAACTGCCCGAGGGCGATGTCGCGAAGGCCTCACCCATCATCGAGCGCGTTATGGCCGAGGCCGCGCTTCCGGCGGTGACGCTCGACGTGCCACTCGCGATCGACATCGGCACCGGGGCCAGCTGGGACGACGCGCACTGAGCCAATCAAAAATTGTGCAGGTGCGAAGGTTGCGCTGACGCCCTGATGGCCTAAGCTGCATTGCGTGCAGGATTGGTTCGCCCAGATCGCGCCCGACCTCCCGCCATGGGCCGGGGAAACGCTGTTCGCGCTTGCCGGCGCGATCGTCGCGATAGCTGTTGCGTTATTCATCCATACGGTGGTGTTCCGGCTGCTCTTCCGCGTGGTGAGGGCAAGTAAGAGCGAGGCCGACAATATCGTCCTGCGTCGCCTTGCCCGCCCAACCCGCTACGCCATGATCGCGCTCGCGCTGGTGCTGGTCGCCCGCGAGGTCCCCGCGCTCGACAGCTTGTGGGAGAAGGTCGCAGGCCTCGTCATGCCCGCGCTGATCGGGTGGATCGCCATCACGCTGCTCCATGCGCTGATCAACACGCTGAAGCTCAAGAACGACATCGACACCGAGGACAATCTGCGCGCGCGCAGTGCCCAGACGCGGCTGACGATATTCAACCGGATCGCCACCTTCCTTATCGTCTTCGTGACGGTCGGGCTGATGCTGCTATCCATTCCCGGCATTCGCGACATCGGTGTCACCTTGATGGCGTCCGCTGGCCTCGCCGCACTGGCGGTGGGCGCGGCGGCACAGCCTGCGCTCAAGGCGCTGATCAGCGGTGTCCAGCTGGCGCTGACCGAACCGATCCGTATCGGCGATGCCGTGATTATCGGGGGCGAATGGGGGTGGATCGAGGAAATCCGAACGACCTATGTCGTGGTCAAGGTGTGGGACGAACGCCGTCTTGTGGTCCCGACATCGAAGTTTCTCGAAGAGATCTTCCAGAACTGGACGAAGACGACCTCGCAGCTGCTGGGCACCGTCTACCTCTATGTCGATCCGGCGACCAAACTCGATCCGATCCGCGAACGGTTCATGGAACTGGTCGAAAGCAATGCGCGCTGGGATGGGCGGGTGAAGCACATGCAGGTGACCGACCTGACCCGTGATGCGACCGAGGTGCGTTTGCTGATGACGGCGAAAGATTCGCCGACCCTCTACGACTTGCGCTGCGATATTCGCGAAGCGCTGATCCAGTGGCTGGCCGCTGAAATGCCCGAGGCGCTGGTGCGCAGCCGGGTCATGTCGGTGGACGAGAGCGGCAAGTCGCTCGGCCCGCCATCCGGCGAAGTCCTCGCCGCGCTCGGCGAGGGGAGCGCGAACTAGGCGCGCTCCCGCCTCGCAGGATCAGTCCGTTTCCGACGGTCCGTGCTTGTTCGCGCGCGTCGGCTCCAGCGTCTCTGGCACGAGGAAGCCGATGGGATGGGCTTCCGCCGCGCGCTTTTTCAGCTCGCCGCGCATCTTGCGATATTCGGCTTCCATCTTCGCTGTGACGGTGGCGCGGCTGTCTTCCAGCGCTTCTTCGAAGTCCTTCATCTCGACACTGGCAACATCGCCGCCCATGCGCCGCAGCGCATTCAGTCCGGCGCGGCGAACCACGTCCTCGAGATCCGCACCGGTAAAGCGATCGGTCTTCCCGGCAACCTTGCCCAGATCGACATCGTCGGCGAGCGGCATGGCCTTGGTGTGGATGCCGAGGATATGCTCGCGACCCTTCTTGTCGGGCGTGCCGACATAGACCAGCTCGTCGAAGCGGCCCGGTCGCAGCAGCGCGGGATCGACCAGTGTCGGGCGGTTGGTCGCGCCGATCACGATCACCGATTGCAGTTCTTCGAGCCCATCCATCTCGGCGAGGATCGTGTTGACCACGCGGCCCGTCACCTGCGGCTCGCCCTGGCCTGAGCCACGAGCGGGCACGAGGCTGTCGATCTCGTCGATGAACACGACGCAAGGCGCAACCGCGCGGGCGCGGGTGAACAGCTTGGCGATCTGCTGTTCGCTCTCACCGTACCATTTCGACAGGAGGTCCGAGCTTTTCATAGAGATGAAATTGGCCTCTGCCTCCTTGGCGACCGCCTTGGCGAGCAGGGTCTTGCCGGTGCCGGGAGGGCCATAGAGCAGGAAGCCCTTGGCCGGGCGGATACCCAGACGGCGGAAAGCGGCGGCGTTCTTGAGCGGGAGTTCGATCCCCTCTTTCAGCTTGTCGATGGCATCGCCGACACCGCCGACATTGTCCCAACCGACATTGGGCACCTGCACCATCACCTCGCGCATGGCGCTGGGCTGGATGCGTTTGAGTGCGCCGAAGAAGTCCTCGCGCTTCACGCACAGATCTTCGAGCACGTCGGGCGGGATCGTGCGCTCGTCGAGATTGAGTCGCGGCATGATCCGGCGCACCGCATCGATCGCTGCCTCGCGGGCGAGCGCGGCGATATCGGCACCGACGAAGCCGTGCGTCACGCGCGCCAGTTCGTCGAGGTCGACGCTTTCTTCCAGCGGCATTCCGCGCGTATGGATGCTCAGAATTTCGCGACGACCGCGCTGGTCGGGCACGCCGATCACGATCTCGCGGTCAAAACGGCCGGGACGGCGCAGCGCTTCGTCGATTGCGTCGGGCCGGTTGGTTGCCGCGATGACGACGAGGTTTGCACGCGATTCGAGCCCGTCCATCAGGGTCAGCATCTGCGCGACCAGCCGCTTTTCGGCCTCGCCGGGAACGCCGCTGCGCTTGGGCGCGATCGAATCGATCTCGTCGATGAAGACGATGGCCGGCGCTGCGCGCGATGCTTCCTCGAACACTTCGCGCAGCCGCTTTTCCGATTCGCCATAGCCCGACCCCATGATCTCGGGGCCGTTGATGGTGAAGAATTCCGCGTCGCTTTCATTGGCGACCGCCTGTGCGAGCCGGGTCTTGCCGGTGCCGGGAGGGCCGTGGAGCAACACGCCCTTGGGCGGATCGACGCCGAGGCGGGTGAACAGCTCGGGATAGCGCAGCGGCAATTCGACCATCTCGCGCAGCTGCTTGATGGTCTCGTCCATCCCGCCGACATCGTCGTAGTTCACCGTCCCGCGTGCATCGCGGGGCTCCTCGAAATCCGTGCGCAGTTCGACCTCGGTGTTCTCGTCGATATGGACGATGCCCTTGGGATTGGTCGAATGGACCGAGAGGCGGATCTGAGTGAGCGCGTAGGCGGGAGCGCGCAGCAGCTGGCGCACGTCGCTGGGCATGTTCTGCACCGGCTGCTGTCCGGTGGTTGCAACGAGGTCGCCTGCGACCAGCGGCTTGCGGAAGAAATTGCGCTTGAGCGCCTGAGTCGGCCCCTGCAGTCGCATCTCGCGCTGCGCCGGGGCAAAGACGACCCGCGTGGCAGGACGCGACTTGGCCGCAGAGATCGCGACGTGCTCGCCCGAAGCGGTTTCGGCATTACCGCGCTGAAGCCCGTCGAGACGGACGACATCCAGAGTGTCGTCCTCCTGATAGGCCGCCATGGCGATGGCCGCAGTCATGCGCTTGCCTTCGATCTGGACGACATCGCCTTCGGTGATGCCCAGTTTCTGGAAGGCACTGCGCGGCATGCGGGCGATGCCCTGCCCCGATTCTTCCTGCCGGGCGGGCGCAACCTGCAGGCGCGCATTGGGGGTGGTATCGGCAGGTTCGGCATCGGCCATGTGGCTAGTCCTTCACGCTTTTTCTTTGCTCCGAGCGTTAGCTAGGATCGCAGTAGGGCGATTGCAAACCGCTCCGCATCCACGCGCAGCGGTTCGGGCGTCCCATCCCTAACGGATCGCACAGGTGATCGTTTCGAGGTTTTCCGCTCTTGGCGTGAAGGGGAATCGGCCAGCGATGACGCGCGGATCGACCGGCCAAAGAAAAAGCCCGGCACGCACGAAGCGGCCGGGCCTGAAAGTTTGGGAGAGGATGCCTGAAAGGCACGATGATGTATGCGCGAGGAGCGGTTATTGTGCAAATGCGAAAGGCGCATGGCGGGTTGCATTTTCCGCAACTCAGAGGGCATGCAAGGAGCCAATTCCCCTATTTGTTGCAAAGATAGCTGCACTTTTTGTTAGCACGGGCGCATTTCCGCCTAATTTTTAGGCAGGAACCTTGCTGCATCGCACAATATCGGTCGGATCACGCTGCATTGCGGCGACTCGATGTGTTCATTCAACTAAATCATCGGCGTGACAGAGCTATTTCAACCGACTAACCCATGCCCGCAGGTTCGAAACACACTATCATCAACCTCGATCCGCTGCTCGAAAGGGACCCGCAAGCTCGATGTCGAAGATTTATCCAGACGCCGCCGCCGCCCTAGAAGGGGTCATCGCCAACGACCTTCTGATCGCCGCCGGAGGATTCGGCCTTTGCGGAATACCCGAACGCTTGCTCGACGCGATTCGCGACAGCGGCGTCACCGGCCTGACATTCGCCAGCAACAATGCCGGCATCGACAACGAAGGCATAGGCAAGTTGCTGCGCACCAAGCAGGTGCGCAAAATGATCTCGAGCTATGTCGGTGAGAACAAGGAGTTCGAACGGCAATTCCTCGCAGGCGAGCTGGAGGTCGAATTCTGTCCGCAAGGCACCCTTGCCGAACGGATGCGCGCAGGCGGAGCGGGAATCCCCGGCTTCTATACCAAGACCGGCGTCGGCACCCAGGTAGCCGAGGGCAAGGAGCACAAGGAATTCCCCGATCACGACGGGGTCATGTCCACCTACATCCTCGAACGCGGCATCTTTGCCGACCTTGCCATCGTCAAGGCGTGGAAGGCGGACGAGACCGGCAACCTCATCTTCCGCAAGACCGCGCGCAACTTCAACCAGCCTGCCGCCACTTGCGGCAAGGTCTGCATCGCCGAAGTCGAGGAGATTGTCCCCGCCGGCGCGCTCGAGCCCGATGAAATCCACCTGCCCGGTGTCTTCGTCAATCGCATGATCCTGGGCGCGCCTTACGACAAGAAGATCGAGTTCCGCACCGTGCGCGAACGCGCTGAGGCCTAAGCGACATGTTGCTTCGCAAGAACATGCTGCACACACCCGCCGCCAAGGCGCTGCTGCTTGCCGGAGCAGCGACCCTGCTTCAGGGCTGCGTGGCCGCGATCCCTCTGGCGGCAGGCAGTCTGATGGCCGGTTCGAATATACGAGGCGATGACCGTCAGGCCGTCGCGCAGGCACCTGCTCCGATCGAAAGCGAAAATCCCGCTAACGGAGTTGTTCGTGTCGAGGCAGGCGAACCTGAGCCTCGACCAGCCGCCGAACCCGCCCCTTCAATGGCCGCAGACATCGCTCCGGTCGAAGCTGGCCTCGCCACCGAGCGTGCGTCCGACCTGGAAAATCCGGTCGAAGTTTCTGCCCAAAGCCCTGCCAAGAGCGCCATGGCAGCTTCCGAGCCCAAGCAGGCAATGACGCCTTCGTCACCCGTGGCTGTCCAATCGGCCCCGGTTGCCTCACCGGAGCCCGTTTCCGTGGCCGGCGATGCCGGTTTCGCCGACGCCTATCGCGCGCCGGGCACGACACAAGGGGCCGCGAGCATGAGTTCGGCAGAGGCGGCTGCGCGCGCCGCGCGTCTCGCACGGAGTGTGGAAACGCCCCCTGCCGCACCGGCACCTTCAAATGTAGCGCTGCAGGCACCCAGACCACAGCCTGTTGCCAAGCCTGTGACTCAGCCAATTCCCCAACCTTCTGCGGAACCCGCTCGCCCGGCACAGGTCGCGGCAGCCGCAGCGCCGGTCGAGCCACCCGTTTCGGCCACGCCCAGGACTATGGTTGAACCGGCGGTCACACCGGCGCCCAATGCGATCACGCAGCTGTTGTCCTACGCCAACCAACGCAAGTTCACATCGGGCGAGAGCCGCGAATCTGCCATGCTCGCCGACCGCATCTCGCTCGAGCCGGATCGTGCCCAGTGCGGCGGCGTGAAGCCGGCAGTGCTGATCGATCTCGATCCGGCGGGTGGAGTCTTCGAACCAGCGCGGGCCAGCAATCCGCCCGCAGGGCTCGGCGCAGGGCTCTCGCAATTGCGGACACAGGGCGTCCACGTGGCGTGGATTTCGAGCAATCCCGAAGAACGCTCCAATCTCATTCGCCGCGCGCTCACCCGCACAGGCCTCGACATCTACGGGCGCGATACCGTCTTGCTGATCCGCAAGGATGACGAGCGCAAGCAGACGCTGCGTGAAGAATTCGCCAAGACATATTGCCTCATCGCAATCGCGGGCGACGCGCGCGCCGATTTTGACGAACTCTACGACTACCTGCTCAACCCGAACGAAGCCGCCTCTCTAGAGCCGCTTTTCGGCGAAGGCTGGTTCATCATCCCCCAACCCCTCGTACCGCAAGGGTCATAAACCATGAGCGACGAAACCAAAGGCTGGACCCGCGACCAGATGGCTGCGCGCGCCGCGAAAGAGCTCGAGGATGGCTATTACGTCAATCTCGGCATCGGCATCCCGACGCTGGTCGCCAACCACATTCCCGAAGGCATGATGGTCACGCTGCAAAGCGAGAACGGCATGCTGGGCATCGGTCCCTTCCCCTATGAGGGCGAAGAGGATCCCGACCTGATCAATGCTGGAAAGCAGACCATCAGCGAGCTGCCGCACAGCGCCTATTTCGACAGCGCCACCAGCTTTTCGATGATCCGCGGCGGGCATATCGACCTGACCGTTCTCGGCGCGATGGAAGTTGCCGAGAATGGCGATATCGCCAACTGGATGATCCCCGGCAAGATGATCAAGGGCATGGGCGGCGCGATGGACCTTGTCGCAGGCGTCAAGAAAATCATCGTGGTGATGGATCACACCAGCAAGGCCGGCGACCCCAAGTTCATCCCCGAATGCTCGCTGCCGCTGACCGGGACGGGCGTGGTCGACATGATCATCACCAATCTCGGCGTATTCCAGCGCCCGGCCAAGGATGCGGATTTCCGCCTGATCGAATTGGCACCGGGTGTGAGCGAGGCAGACATCACCGACAACACCACCGCGCGCTACGAGGTGGCTCTGAACTAGGCCATCCGGTTTGTCCGGAGAGGCTTCACACGCGCCAATGCGGCGCTAAGGTCGCCTCGCGATGGAATGGATCTACACGTTCAAGTTCCTCCACTATCTGGGGATCATCCTGCTTGCGGGGAACATCACGGTAACCGCCGTGTGGAAAGTGTTCGCCGATCGCAACGGTGACTGGCGCATCGTCCAGTTCGGTCAGCGGCTCGTCACCGGGACCGATTTCGGCCTCACCATACCCGGGATCGCCCTGACCATGATCGGTGGCTACGGATTGCTCTGGTTGCTTGGATATCCGCTGTTCGAGGCGCCGTGGCTTATCTGGAGCCAGATCATGTTCGTTCTGGCCGGCGCGATCTGGATCACGATCCTCGTGCCGATCCAGATCAAACAGGCCCGCATGGTCGCAGGCTGGACCAGCCAGGCCGATTTGACGCAGGATTACCGCCGCCTGTCGCGCCGCTGGATCACCTGGGGCCTCATCAGCACAATTCCCCTGACCGTGGTGCTGTGGCTCATGATTTCCAAACCCTATTGAAAGCGATCCGATGCCGATGTGGCTCGACACTCCCCGTAACGAAAACGCCCCGCTCGCCGGTTTGAAAGTGCTCGAACTGGCGCGCGTGCTCGCCGGGCCGTGGGCCGGACAGATACTCGCCGATCTCGGGGCCGACGTCATCAAGGTCGAAAGCCCGGAGGGCGACGGGACCCGCAAGTGGGGTCCGCCGTGGATTGAACGCACGGCGGCCGACGGAACCGTTCATCGCGAGGCGGCCTATTACCACGCCTGCAATCGCGGCAAGCGCTCGATCATCGCCAACTTTACCGAGCCGGACGACCTTGAGCGCGTCCGCGACCTGGCGCGCGATGCGGATGTGCTGATCGAGAACTTCAAGACCGGCGGACTTGCCAAATTCGGTCTCGACTATGCCTCGCTGTGCGAGGTCAATCCGCAGCTGGTCTATTGCTCGATCACCGGCTTCGGCCAGACGGGTCCCCGCGCTCGGGAAGCAGGATATGATTTCGTAGTTCAGGGGATGAGCGGCTTCATGTCGGTAACCGGCGAACCTGAAGGGAAGCCGATCAAGATGGGCGTTTCGATCAGCGACCTGTCGACAGGAACCTATGCCGCCAATGGAATCCAGGCCGCGCTGCTTCAGCGAGTGCGCACCGGGCGCGGACAACAGGTCGATATCGGCCTGATGGACTGCTCGGTCGCGCTGCTCGCCAATCAGGCGACCTATTACCTCACCACCGGCGATAATCCGCCCCGCATGGGCAATGCCCACGCACAGGTCGCGCCCTATGGCGTATTTCCTGTCAGTGGCGGGCATGTCATTTTGGCGCCCGCGAACGATGCCTTGTTCGTCAAACTGGCGAAGCTGTTGCAAAGACCCGACCTGGCGGACGATCCGCGCTTTGCGACAAATGGCGGCCGGATCGAACACGCGGCCGCGCTGGATGCGGCAATTGCCGAAGCGACGGCGCAATGGACCAAGGCGCAATTGCTCGACGACTGCCATGAACACGGAGTGCCGGCAGGGCCGATCAACAGGCTGGACGAGGTCTTCGCCGATCCCCAGGTCATAGCGCGCGGCCTGCGGGTCGATCTCGGCGGACTGCCGGGCGTGCGCAGTCCGTTCGTTTTTTCAGACGGGGAGCTCGCGCTCGACCGGCCATCGCCGATGCTCGGAGAAGACGGCTAGGAGAGACGCGCCGAGGCCCAGCGCCAGGCGCGCTCAAACGGTCCCTGCCCCATGCGCTCTACCCATAGGGGCGACCATACGAGCATCGCGGCAATCGGCACGAAGCTGAGCGCGAAGCCTTCAGCGCGGCTGACCTGCGCGAACAGGCCAAGGCCCCAACTGGCAAAGATCATCGCAAGGATCACCGAGGTCATCAGGTAGTTTGTGAGCGACAACCGGCCCACCGTTGCCAACCTCTCGGTAACCGCACCTCCCTTGACGAAAAAGGCCATTGCCAAGGCGGCGTAGGCAAAGCCCAGCAGCGTGTCGAACGGGGCGGAGAGCACGAGCGCGCTTGCCCCGGCGAGCGCAGCAGGAAAGCCATTGTCCGCGACCCACCACGCCAGCGCGAGCAGCGGCAGGATACTGACCAGCGCGGCAATTGCGGCCAAGCGTTGCAGGCGGAACGTGCGCCATTCGCCAGCCAGCATCCCGTCCTTCCACAGCGCCATGCCCAAAGCCATCGAGGCAAGGTTGATCGGCAGCGACGCTGCGAGAAGCCTGAATTGCGACCCGAATCCCTCGACCCGGCGGACAACACGTTCGCCCAGCCCTTCGCGCCCCAGCTCCAACGCGTAATTCACAGCCGCCGGATCACTGCCGAACTGGCGCTCCACCATCAGCGCTGCGTCGGTTGCCGTGCGGTCGCCATAGAAGTCGAGCACGGCAGAGCCGAAGACATGCATCCCTGCCCCGACATGCAAGGCCACCAGACCCACGGCGATAGCGTACAGCGCAGGCGCGGCCAGATTGGCGATTAGGGGTAAGGCAAGCCCCGCCAGCGCGTAGGCGCGCAGAACGTCGTTGCTTGCCAGAAGGATGGAATGGACAAGGCCAATCGCGAACAGCACGGCCATGCGGGCAAAGTGCGCGCGCCATTTGCGCGAGTCCGCGCGTTCGATCAGGATCAGGCATCCCGCGCCGAACAGCATCGCGAAAAGCGTGCGAAACTTGTCCTCGATAAAGACGAAGCTGACCACCCAGACCAGACGGTCGAGCGCGCCCTCCCCGCCCCAGACCGCCGGATTGGCATAGGCCTGTATCGGCAGGGCAAAGGCATGGACGTTCATCCACACGATCCCGATCACCGCCAGCCCGCGCAGGGCGTCGAGCTCGGTGATGCGGGTCGTTCTGGACAGCGGCGTGTTCATTTGCGCCGCCTCTTAGCAGCTTAAGCGAAGGCTGCCTTCAGATCGTCGACGAGATCGGTGCGCTCCCACGGGAAGGTATCGCCTTCGGCGGTGCGACCGAAGTGACCGTAGGCGGCGCTTGTCCGGTAGATCGGCTTGTTGAGGCCCAGATGGATGCGGATGCCACGCGGGGTCAGTCCGCCCAGCTTCCCGATGCCGCGAATGATGTCCTCGATAACCGCATCCTCGACGCCCTCGGCGCAGGTGCCGTGCGTATCGACATAGAGCGAAAGCGGTTCGCTGACACCGATGGCATAGGCGATCTGGATCGTGCAGCGCTTGGCAAGGCCGGCGGCCACGACGTTCTTCGCAAGATATCGGGTGATGTAGGCTGCGCTGCGGTCGACCTTGGTCGGGTCCTTGCCGCTGAATGCGCCGCCGCCATGCGGGCTCGCGCCGCCATAGGTGTCGACGATGATCTTGCGTCCGGTAAGGCCCGCATCGCCATCGGGGCCGCCGATGACGAAGCTGCCGGTCGGGTTGATGTGCCACTTGGTCTCATCCGAGATAAAGCCCTCGGGAAGGACCTGCGCGACGACACCCTTCACATATTTATGAAGCTCGGCCTCCTTGTCGCCCTCGTCATAGCCCGGCGCGTGCTGGGTGCTGACGACGACGGCGGTGCAGGCGACCGGCTTTCCGTTCTTGTAGCGCAGTGTGACCTGGCTCTTGGCGTCTGGCTCGAGGAACGGCGCCTTGCCCGAATGGCGGTCGTCAGCCATCTGGTGCAGGATCTTGTGGCTGTAATCGAGCGTAGCGGGCATGAGGTCCGGCGTCTCGTCGCAGGCAAAGCCGAACATGATCCCCTGATCGCCCGCGCCTTCGTCCTTGTTCGAGCCTTCCACGCCCGCATCCACGCCTTGCGCGATATGGGCGGACTGGCCGTGCAGGTGGTTCTCGAAGTTCAGCGTCTTCCAGTGAAAGCCGTCCTGTTCGTAGCCGATATCGCGCACGGTGCTGCGCACGGCCTGTTCGATTTCTTCCTTCGCGCCGGGTGCCCAGCCGCCATTGACGGCCCACTCCTCGTTATTCTCGTCATACATCGGCGCACAGCGGATTTCGCCCGACAGGATCACGCGCTGCGTCGTGGTCATCGTTTCGCAGGCGACGCGCGCCTCGGGGTCCTTGGCCAGCATCAGGTCGACGATGGCATCCGAAATCTGGTCGGAAACCTTGTCCGGGTGCCCTTCGGAAACGCTTTCTGAGGTGAAGAGATATTCGCTGCGCATGAAGGCTCCTGAGGGTTTGTAAAGGTCGTCTCGCAAGGCCCCTTATGTAGATATAAGGAAACCTTTATGTCTCACATCGAGCGCCCTACCTGTGTGCGCGTCGCAGCGCAAGCAATCTCGGAATTCCAAGGCCCAGAAGAGCGAAAAGAGCCGCCCATCCGAGCGGCAGGGCGTTGCCCCATTGCGAGAACAAGGTCGGGCGTTCCGCTTCGGGGACAAACCCCTCGATTGCGTCGGCCTCGCCGCGGCCGATGGAAGCGCGGACGACGCCGCTTGCATCGATCACGGCACTGATGCCGGTCGTGGTCGAGCGCAGGACCGGCAGGCCCTCCTCGATCGCGCGCAAGCGGGCCTGCGCAAGATGCTGTGGCGGACCCCAGCTGCCAAACCAGCCGTCATTTGAAGGGTTGAACAGGTAATCGGGCCGATTGTCACGATCGACCACCTGGCCCGAGAATACGATCTCGTAGCAGATCTGGACCCCGGCCTTGCCATGTTCACCCAGATCAAGCGTGCGCGGGCCGGGGCCGGGAATATAGGGAATCGTACCGGAGGTCAGCCGCGACAGTCCGATTACGCCGAGCCAGTCTTCGAGCGGGAGATATTCGCCGTAGGGCACGAGATGCGCCTTGGCATAGTGATGCGTAATCTCGCCCGCTCCATTGAGGCCCAGAACCGAATTGCGTGCACTCACCGCGCCCTCGCGACCATCTTCGCGCGTGCCCATATTGAGGTTCACGACACCGGTCAGAAGGGTCGATTGCGCTCCGATCACGCCAGCGATGCGTTCGCGCGCATAGGCCGGGTCGCCCATCCAGCTTTCCGGATTGCGTGCGGTCGTGAGGTCGTAATAGCGTTGCGGATAGCCATCTTCGAGATAATCCGGGATCGCGCTCTCGGGCCACAGGACGACGCGAGACTGGCCTGCGCCTTGCCCGGTCAGGGCGGCGATGCGCTGGAATTGCTCCTCGAATTTGGAGCCGTCATTGATTTCGTCCTGCGGGATGAGCGGCTGAACCAGCGTGTAGCGAATGTCGCTATCCGCTTCATCCTGCCAGCGCGGCAGCAGCATCCCCGCGACAATCACCGCTGCACAAACGATGCTTTGCCAGTGCCGACGGTTGGCGATGCCGTAGGCGAGGACCGCCCCGAGGATAATCGCGACCCCGGACAGGGCATAGGTGCCCATCCATGGCAAGATCCGTGCAAGACCCGGCGTGTCCCAGCTTCCCAACAGCAAAAGGCCGAGAGGCGGCCAAGGATAGCCGGTAAACGCCCAGCTGCGCACCCACTCGGTCAAAATCCACGAGGCCGCGAACAGGACGCCGAAAATCAGCAGATTCGAGCGCTTCGCCGCGAAATGCGCGAGAAGCGCCGCCAGCCCCGGATAGACCGCGAGATAAATGCACAGGAGCGGCACGGCGAGCCAGCCGAGCCACTCGGGCATGTTCGCCTGATAGGTGAAAGCGGTGGCGATCCAGTTATTCGCGAGCGTCAGATGCGCCCAGCCGAACATCCATCCGCGCCATGCGGCACCGCGCCAGTTCGGCGCCGCGTGCAAATGGGCCACGAACAGCGCGAGCGCAGGCATGGCAATCCACCAGGCATGAAACGGCGGGAAGCCACAGGCCACCACGAGGCCGAGGCCCGCTGCGGTCGCACCCGGCCACGAAGCGGCGAGCGCACCCATGCGGCGGATCGCCGGCATTGCAGTATTGTCAGCTGTGTTCAGCGCAGGTGTGGCCATCGCTGTGCGATTCCCGATCCTGCCGCCGCTGCGTTCAGCTAGCCGCCTTTATCGTTTCATCGTCGGAATTGTCGCCCGCCATGCTGATCGAGGGCGGAAGAACCGAAGAGTCGATCTCGCCGGGGCCATCGTTGTCGTCCGAAGCCTTGCGGCGGCCATTGGCGCGCGGCTTGCGGGCCGGCTTCGCCTTGGGCTTGTCATCGCCGTCGTCGGCCTTGGGCTTGCGAGCGCGCTTCTTGGGACGTGCAGCCTCTTCGTCGGCATCGGCTTCTTCGCCTTCGTTGCCCTGCTGGCCCTCTTCGGACGCATTGTTGTCGGATTCGTCGCGGCGACTGCGCGAGCGGCGCGTGTTCTTTCGACGGTTGTCGTCATCGCCAGCGTCGTCGTCATCGTTGGACTGGCCGCGGTCGTCATTGCGCTTGGCACGGGCTTCGTCCTGGCGCGCCTTGTTGTCGGCGATCACGCGGAAGTAGTGGTCGGCGAACTGCAGATAGTATTCAGCCTGCACCCGGTCGCCATTGTGCTGCGCGTCCTGGGCCAGCTTCTTGTACTTGTCGAGCAGCTGGGGCGCGTTGCCGCGCGCACGGCTGTCGATGCGGTTCTGGTTGTTCCCGCCGCCCTGATTGTTACGATTTCCGCGCCCACGGCGCCGATTGTTATTACGATTGTTATTCAAGGAATAATCTTCCCTTTAGCGACCGTGGTCACGCTCTCTCACGTGCCTTTGGCCAACAGACCTTTCGTCTTGGCGCCCGAAAGAAGGCGCGCGCTCCGCGCTGCCTGGCCTTCGGGTAAGCCCTCAAGGCCGCATGACATCGAATGTGGAGCTGGGACTAGCGATTTGCGTCATCGCAAAACAATGTCCTGATTCGACAGCTAGCGAGCCGGAAAGCTTTTGCCAAGCCCCTGTGACCATTTCATCAACGAAGCATCACGCAGCGTGGCCGATTTGCCAGATCATTGCGTGTTTCGGTGTCGAAACCGTGGGATTGAGCGATTTGCGTCACCGCTTCGGCCTGCGTAGCGCCGATCTCCAAGATCGCTATGCCGCCCTCGCTTTTCAACCGCGGAAGTTGCGGGATCAGGATCCGGTAGTCGTCTAGCCCGTCCGCGCCGGCGAACAGCGCTTCGGCTGGCTCGAAGTCGCGCACGTCGGGTTCGAGCACCGCTCCGGCCTCGACATAGGGCGGGTTGCACAGGATCACGTCGAATGTTCCAAGATCGTCGGACCATCCCTCGCAGCCCCAATCACGCTCGAGGAAGCGCGCCTGCGCTCCGATGAGGCCAAGCGCCTGCGCGTTGGCCTGAGCTATGGACGCAGCCTTTGGCGATGCATCGATGCCCATGCCGCTCGCTCCCTCGCATTCGAGGAGCGCCGTTACCAGCAATGCCCCGGACCCGGTGCCGAGATCGAGCACGCGCTCCGGCTGCGGTGCGAGGCCCAGCACCGCCTCGATCAGCAGTTCGCTGTCGCCGCGCGGGATGAGGACGCCCGGTTCGACCGCGAAGGGGCGTCCGTAGAACTCCTGCACCCCGGTGATGTAAGCGACCGGCTCATGCGCGGCGCGGCGTTCGACCAAAGCAGTGAAGGCCCCAGGCACTTCGCCATCCATGTGCCTCAGCAACAGGTCGGAGCGTTCGACACCCAGCGCATGCGCCATCAGCAGTTCGGCATCCAGCCGCGCCGTGTCGCTGGTCGCGGCGAGACGCTGCGCTGCATCCCGGATAGCTTGGCCAACCGTCACTCGTTCAACGCCGCCAGCCGCTTGCCCTCGTCCTCGGCGATCAGCGCGTCGACCAGTTCATCGAGGCCAGGCCCGGCCAGCACCTCTTCCAGCTTGTGCAGGGTCAGGCCGATGCGGTGGTCGGTGACGCGGCCTTGCGGGAAGTTGTAGGT
The DNA here is from genome assembly GCA_947494705.1 of uncultured Erythrobacter sp. Lineage (GTDB taxonomy): Bacteria > Pseudomonadota > Alphaproteobacteria > Sphingomonadales > Sphingomonadaceae > Erythrobacter. The sequence goes on along the minus strand of CANLVN010000002.1, from coordinate 664,504 downwards.
GCGGATGCGTTCGGAGCGATCGCCGCTGCCGACCATCGCCTTGCGCGCCTCGGCTTCGGCGCCTTGCGCCGCATCGCGCTGTTGCTCGTAGAGGCGTGCGCGCAGCACCTGCATCGCCTTTTCGCGGTTCTTGTGCTGGCTGCGCCCATCCTGACAGGTGACGACGATGCCGCTCGGCTCGTGCGTGATGCGGATCGCTGAATCGGTGGTGTTGACGTGCTGGCCGCCTGCGCCGCTTGCGCGGTAGGTGTCGATCTTGAGGTCGCCCGCGTCGATCTCGACATCAACCTCGTCGGGTTCAGGAAGCACAGCCACCGTCGCCGCGCTGGTATGGATGCGCCCGCCGCTTTCGGTCACGGGCACGCGCTGGACGCGGTGGACGCCGCTTTCGAACTTGAGCTTGGCGAAGACGCCGCTGCCGCTCACATTGGCGACGATCTCCTTGAAGCCGCCCACTTCGCTCGCACTCATGCTCACCGGCTCGACCCGCCAGCCCTGTTCGGCTGCGTACTTCTCGTACATGCGGAACAGGTCGCCTGCGAACAGCGCGGCTTCATCGCCGCCCGTCCCGGCGCGGATCTCGAGCATGGCAGGCTTGCTGTCGGCCCGGTCGCGCGGCAGCAGCGCAACGGCGAGCGCGCGCTCCTTCTCGGGCAGCGCCTCGCGCAGCGCCTCCAGCTCCTCCTCGGCCATCGCCTTCATCTCGGGATCGGCGAGCATCTCCTCCAGCCCCTCGATCTCGGCGCGCATCGCGGTGACCTCGGCCGCGGTCTTGGCGACCGGCTCAAGCTCCGCATAGTCGCGGCTCGCCTGCACGAATTCGTCGCCCTCAAGCGTGCCCGAAGCCATCCGCGCCTCGAGCTCGGCGAAGCGATTGGCAATCTGGTCAAGGCGTTGGGCGGGGATTTGCAAGGTTAGGGCTCTGTAGTCTGAACGGTGGAACACATGGAACACGGTCCTGGGAATAGAAATTCGCAAAGGACCGCGGGTGGTGTCGTCCGGTTCGATTGGTGGGAATTCAGGCGGCGGATCATGCGACAGGAATAGCGCGGGAAGGCCAATGTAGGAAACCTGACCCCAACCCGCCATTCCCGTGGTGGTGGCTGCGACCTATGGCTAGTTCTCTTGCAACACAAAGCTATCGACAGCCGTGTGCCTTTCTCCTCCATCGCCTGAAACGCGCACGGGAGAGCCGGCGTCGGTAACAGCGAATGACACGAGGCTGTGTGAAGGGAGCTTCTTTGCCTTGTCGAAGCGCTTGCGCGGCGAGCCCGTGGCAAAGAGTTCAGCGCTGAACCCGGCTTTGCGAAGGCGCGAGACAAGCCCGACTGCGTCTTGCAGGCGGGCATCGTCCTCGACCACCACGACGGCATCGGACTTGGCCTCTTCCGTGTCCCCAACCAGCATCGCCAGCCGCTCGATCCCGGCAGCCCAGCCAACCGCGGGGGTCGGAGCGCCGCCGAGGCTTTCCATCAGCCCGTCATAGCGCCCGCCGCCAAGGATCGTGCTCTGGCTGCCCAGCTTGCCGGCTGCTTCGCTGCCTTCATCGGGGATGAACTCGAAGGCGGTGTGGCGGTAATAATCCAGCCCGCGCACCAGGCTTTCCGCGCGCGCCCATTTCACGCCCGCAGCATCCAGCCCGCTCGTCACGGCCTCGAAGAACGCCAGCGCTTCATCCGAAAGGTAAGCGTCGATCTTGGGTGCGTCGGCCACGAAAGCGCGGTCGCGCGGGTCCTTGGAATCGAGGATACGCAGCGGGTTCTTCTCCAGTCGCTCCTGAGAATCCTCGGAAAGCTCGCCCTTCACTGCGCTGAAATACTCTATCAACCCGGCCCGCCACGCTTCGCGGCTTTCGGCATCGCCCAAAGTGTTGAGGTGCAAGGTCACGCCCTCGATCCCCAGCTCCTTCAAGAGCTGGTCGGCCATTGCCAGCAGTTCGACGTCCGCCTGCGGCTCGGCGGCGCCGATGATCTCGGCGTCGATCTGGTGGAACTGGCGATAGCGGCCCTTCTGCGGGCGCTCGTAGCGGAACAGCGGGCCGTGGGTCGCGACCTTCAGCGGGGCGTGCTGCTGCCAGCCATTGGTCAGGAATGCCCGCGCGATTCCCGCCGTGAATTCGGGACGCAGCGTGAGCGAATCTCCGCCGCGATCCTCGAAGGAATACATCTCCTTCGAAACCACGTCGGTCGTCTCGCCGATCGCGCGGCTGAAAACGTCGGTCTTTTCGAAGACCGGCATTTCGACCCGGCGGAAACGGTACAGCTTGCGCACCCGTTCGAAGGTTTCGACCACGAAGGCGAAGCTTTCCGCCTCGGGTCCGAAAATGTCCTGCGTGCCGCGAATGGCGTTTGGCGTCTTTTTGCTCATGTACGCGCAGTTAGGCGAGCGCCGCTCTTGCCGCAATATGGCGAGAGCGCTAACGGGCGCACGAAGCCTTTTGGGAGAGGGGCACAAACAGAAGATCAGGAACCCTCAATGCGTATCGACATGATCCCCACGGGCGACAATCCGCCTGACAATCTCAACGTCATCATCGAAGTTCCGACCGGGGGAGAGCCGGTCAAATACGAATTCGACAAGGCCAGCGGCGCCTTGTTCGTGGACCGTATCCTGCACACACCGATGCGCTATCCGGCCAATTACGGCTTCGTACCGCATACGCTTTCGCCCGATGGCGACCCGCTCGACGCGCTGGTGATCTCGCGCTCGCCGTTCATTCCGGGCTGCGTGGTAAAGGCCCGCCCGATCGGCGTGCTTAACCTCGAAGACGAACATGGCGGCGATGAAAAGCTGGTTTGCGTGCCCGTCGACACGACGTTCCCGTATTATTCGGACGTGGCGGAGACGAAGGACCTGCCGAGCATCATCTTCGCGCAGATCGAGCACTTCTTCACCCACTACAAGGATCTCGAAAAAGAGAAGTGGGTGCGTATCGGCAAGTGGGGCGACCGCGCTGAAGCACGCCAGATCGTCGTGGAAGCGATCGAACGGGCGAAGGGCTGAACCGGCAGGGGGACACGCATGGCGGGGCTGATCGAAGCGACCGACCTGACACCGCAAGGTGATGGGTTCAGCGCGCAGCTTGACCCGGCATGGGAGATCTGGGGGCCTGCGGGCGGATATCTCGCGGCCATCACCCTCAGGGCAGTTCGCGAGCGCGCCGCGGCCGAGCATCGGCCCGTGACCCTCACTGGACAGTTCGTGCGCGTCGCCCGCCCCGGCGCCGTCGATGTGGCGGTCCAGCCGGTCAAGCAGGGCGCTTCGGCGCTGTACACGGTCACCCTCTCGCAATCGGGCGAACCGGTGTTCCAGGCGCAGATATGGACGACGGTGCGGCGTGATCCGGCGATACCGGTCGCACCGACGGCACCCGATGTCCCTGCGCACGACGATCTGCCCGATCACCGGGATCTTCTGGCGGAACGCGGTCTGCCGCTGCATTCGTTCTGGGACAATCTCGAAAGTCGCCCGGTGAATTTCCGCGCGTTCAGCGACCCCCCGGCGCAATCGTCACATCAGTATCGCTGGATGCGGTTCGTCGATTGGGATGCGCCGCCCGATCCATATTACGACGCGATGCGTTCGGCGCTGCTGATCGATCTCGCGATCTGGCCGGGCCATTGGCACCGCATCACCGAACGCGCCGGCTACCTTGCACCGTCGCTGGACCTGACCGTGTATTTCCATTCCGATGAAGAGGCCGGCGAGTGGCTGCTTAGCGATGCCGATAGCGACGTCGCTGGCGAAGGCCTGCTCAGCGGACGGGTGCGGATGTGGAGTGTGGACGGGCGTGCACTGGCCACCGGCAGCGGCCACTGTTTGATCGTGGTCCCCAAGGAGCAGCGCTGAAAGAAAGTCGATTATTCGACGGGACGCTGCGGATCGAGCAGGTCCTTGGCCTGGTCCCCATCGGTGCGGCGTTCGGCTTCTACCAGATCGCTGATCTCGCTTTCCGGACGAACGTCTTCGGAAATGTCGACGGGTGCGCGGTGCTTCGCGGCGGGCTTCGCCTGCGTCGCGGAGGCCGAGCGGCCGATAGGCAGCGGATCGGTGCGTCCATCGAAGCGCAGGCGATAGATCGGCTCGGGCAGCGCAAAGCCCGCATCTTCGAGTGCATCCTTGACCGCCGCGATGGCGAGGCTGCGTGACTTGAACCAATCGGCTTCGTTCTGGTCGATCCAGCCCAGGAAGCGGATCGCGATATTCGAATCCCCAACCTTGGTGATGCGGGCGGCAGGGGCGGGATCGGCGAGCACGAAGCCGAGCGATCCGAGCACTTCGACCCCAAGTTTCATGGCAGCGCGTGGATCGTCGTCGGCATCGACTCCCAGCTCGAAATCGAATCGGCGCTGAGGATTGCGCGTATAATTGAGGATCACCGCCTTGAAGACCTGCGCGTTGGGAATGCGCAGGTGATTGCCTTCCAGTGTCATGAGCACGGTCGCGCGGCTGGTCAGTCGAATGACGCGGCCTTCGAGATCGTCGATCAGCACGTGGTCGTTGGGCCGGAACGGTTGGCGCAGCGACAGCATGAGGCTGGCGACATAGTTTTCGATCGTGTCGCGCATTGCGAAGCCGAGCGCGATCCCGACAACACCCGCCCCGCCCAGCACCGCGCCGAGCAACGCGCCTGCTCCCAGCATGTCGAGCGCGATGACGACGCCGCCGACCACGAACACGAAACGGATCGCGCTGCGGATGAGTTCGCCGAGGAAGGCGTTGGGAGCAATGCGGTCCCATATGAAGTCGAGCCGTGCGATGACATATCCCACCGCCCCGATCGCCAAAGCCAGCGCGACCGCGATTGCGAACAGGGGCAGGCCGGCAATCGCCGCTTCCACGAGCTCGGACGCCTTGCCGATGATCGAGAGGTTCTGTCCGACAGAAAGGTCACGCTCTATCGAGTTCTCGACCGTGACGACGCCGGAGACGCGCTCCGCAATCGCTTCGGCCCGCGCGATCGTATCAGCATCGGGTAGTGTTCCGGAAAGAGTGACGACGCCTTCGTTGACCTCGACCTCTACCGTGTCGAAGGCAGGCAGTTCTCCGAAGATGCCATCGAGGCGCTCGGCGATCCGCTCATCGTCGCCCACGCCCTGCGCCTGCTCGATGCGAGGCTGGGCCGGTGCGGTTTCCGCAGGTTCGGGCGTGCCCGTGTCGGCGGGCAACAACGCATAGGCGGGAGCCGCGAGCGCAAGCAGCGCCAGCATCACGAAATGGGACAGGAATTTCAACGGATCACCCCCTGTTTGTCGGACAGGAAACCGACCAAGGGGCATCGATGTTCCCGCAATCGCAACCGGCGGGCGGTATTCGCAGTGGATCAGAAGAGCGCGAAGAGCGCCATGAACAGGCCGGTCAGCACCAGCGGCAGCCCGATGGCGACGGCCCACAGCATGGTGATGTCGCGGCGAAAGGCACCGGCATAGGATTCGTCACTTGCCTGTTCGTCGGTCAGGCCGGTCCAGCGTTTTTCGAACCAGCGGCAAGCGGGAATGATTGCAGCCACGAGCGCGACGAGCGCGAAATAGGGCAGGATGGTCGAGAAGCCCTGGCTCATCGCCTTGACGGTCGCGAAGATCTGCAGGCCGGTATAGACCAGCAGGGCCCATGCGACATGGTCGCTCATGGACTTGCGCCAATCGCGCGATTGGGCGGCTCTTTGTGTCGCCGCGTGCTTGTGTGACAGCTCGTTCATCGATCCGCTCCCCAACGGTGTTTGAGCACCTACTATCTCAAAGAGGCCGCGCGGTTGCAAGCGCGGTAACCAAAACGACACAATCTTGCGCTCGACCGTAAGGAGCTTCGCGTCAGGGTGCTGTGAAAGCAAGCAAAGCAAAAATCTTGCCAACACGGGCGAACCCGGTCTTTCCTGTGCTCGCGACCATGCTAGAGATGGTGCCTATGACTGAATCTCCTGCCCTTGAAATGCCCGGCGAAGTCCCGGTCGACGCCAGCGCGCCCCTGCCCGATGGCGGGCTCGAAGTCGTCTCGATCGCGAAGAGCTACGACAAGCGGGCCGTCCTGACCGACATCTCCCTGACCGTTGGCAAGGGCGAAGTGCTCGGCCTGCTCGGGCCGAACGGCGCGGGCAAGACGACCTGCTTCTACTCTATCATGGGGCTGGTGAAGCCCGATTCGGGTCGCATCCTCATGGATGGCGAGGACGTGACCAACCTGCCGATGTATCGCCGCGCGATCCTGGGCCTGGGCTACCTGCCGCAGGAAACCAGCATCTTTCGCGGCATGACGGTCGAGCAGAACATCAACTGCGTACTCGAAATGGTCGAACCCGACACCGATACGCGCAAGGAAGAGCTGGAACGTCTTCTGGGCGAATTCGGCCTTACCCGGCTGCGCGAAAGCCCGGCGATGGCGCTCTCTGGCGGTGAACGTCGCCGTTGCGAGATCGCCCGTGCGCTGGCCGCGAAGCCTTCGATCATGCTGCTCGACGAACCGTTCGCCGGGATCGACCCGCTTTCGATCAGCGATATTCGCGACCTCGTCAAAGATCTCAAGCGCCGCGGGATCGGCGTGCTGATCACGGATCACAACGTTCGCGAAACGCTCGACATCGTCGATCGCGCCTGCATCATCTATGGCGGGCAAGTGCTGTTTGCAGGAACGCCGCAGGATCTGGTCGCCGACGAAAACGTGAAGCGGCTTTACCTCGGCGAGAGCTTCACGCTTTAGGATCGCACCTGATGGCCCTCGGTCCGCGCCTCGATTTACGCCAATCCCAGCAACTGGTGATGACGCCGCAATTGCAGCAGGCGATCAGGCTGCTGGCCGCGTCGAATCTGGAGATCGAGACGTTCATAGGCGAAGCGCTGGAGGCGAACCCGCTGCTCGACAGTGGTGCGGCCACGCGCGAGGATGACGGGCCTTCCGGCGAACCCGACGACATCCCGCGCGAGGAATTCACCGCCGACCAACTGATGGCTCAAGGTGCGGGCGAAGGCGACGCGCCGCTCGATATTGACGTCACCGCGCTCGACCGCGACCGCGACACCGGGGACGGCGCAGGGATGCGCGACGCCGAATGGGGCGCGGCGAACAGCGGCGGTGGCGATTTCAGCGAATTGCCCGACATCGAGTCCACCCGCGCCGCATCGATCACCCTCGCCGAGCATCTCGATGCGCAGATCGGTGCACTCGCCTGCAACCCGCGAGAGGAGTTCGTTGCGCGTCATATCGCCGGGCTGCTCGACGATGCGGGCTATCTCTCAGCGGATCTGCGCGAGATCACATACGACCTGGGCGTCGACATGGATTGCGTCGAGGACGCGCTCGAAGTGGTGCAGATGTGCGATCCGACGGGCGTGGGCGCGCGCAGTCTTTCCGAATGCCTGGAACTGCAGGCGCGCGAGGCAGATCGTTACGATCCGTGCATGAAGGCCCTGATCGACAATCTCGAACTGGTCGCAAAAGGCGACATCGCCAGGCTCAAACGGCTGTGCGAGGTCGACGACGATGATCTTGCCGACATGCTGCGCGAACTGCGCGAATTCGATCCCAAGCCCGGCCTCGCCTTCGCCCCGGCTTCCGACGATGCGGTGGTACCCGATGTGCTGCTGACGGCGACCGAGGCGGGCGGCTGGGACATCGCACTTAACGAAGACACATTGCCGCGCCTCGTGGTCAATCGCTCCTATTATGTCGAATTGTCGGGCGGCAAGCCGAACGCGGAAACGCAGGGGTGGCTGAAGGAAAAGCTCGCCGATGCGCACTGGCTGATCCGCGCGCTCGACCAGCGGCAGAAGACCATTCTCAAGACCGCTGCCGAAATCGTGAAGCAGCAGGACGGCTTCTTCCGCCGGGGCGTTTCCGACCTGCGCCCGCTGACCCTGCGCGAGGTGGCCGAGAAGATCGACATGCATGAAAGCACGGTCAGCCGCGTTACGAGCAACAAGTACCTGCATTGCGACCGCGGCTGTTTCGAGCTCAAGTACTTCTTTACCAGCGGGGTCGGATCTGCCGATGGCGAAGGCGCCTCGTCCGAAGCGATCAAGGCGCGGATCAAGGCTCTGACCGATGCGGAGGACCCGAAAAAGGTGCTTTCCGACCAGAAACTTGCCGACCTGCTCAACGCCGAAGGCTTCGACCTCGCCCGGCGCACCGTCGCCAAATATCGCGAGGCAATCGGCATCGGATCGAGCGCACAAAGGCGCCGATCAAAGAAGCTGGCCGGTCTGGTCTGAGCCAAAAAGCCCGCAAAATCGCCTGTGGCATCAAAGACTCAGGTGTTCCCAACTGGTCCGTTTACGACGAGTTAACCTTTTCCGTTCAGATGTTGTGTGGTTAATACAAGGCAACACCTCTTAGCGAGGAGTTACCACGAGACACAGTCTGCCACACGGGGCAAACAGGGGACACATAATGCGAGTGCTGCTGATCGAGGACGAGCCGACAACCGCGAAAGCGATTGAGCTCATGCTTACGACCGAAGGCTTCAACGTCTATGGGACCGATCTGGGCGAGGAAGGCCTCGATCTGGGCAAGCTGTATGATTACGATATCATCCTGCTCGACCTGAACCTGCCGGACATGCACGGTTACGACGTGCTCAAGAAACTCCGCGTGGCCAAGGTGCAGACGCCCGTCCTTATCCTTTCGGGCATCGCCGAGATGGACTCCAAGATCCGCTCCTTCGGCTTCGGTGCCGACGATTACGTGACCAAGCCTTTCCACCGCGAAGAGCTGGTCGCCCGCATTCACGCCGTTGTGCGCCGTTCGAAGGGCCACAGCCAGTCGATCATCCGCACCGGCAAGCTTTCGGTGAACCTCGATGCCAAGACCGTCGAAGTCGACGGCGCGCGTGTCCACCTGACGGGCAAGGAATACGCGATGCTCGAGCTGCTCTCGCTTCGCAAGGGCACCACGCTGACCAAGGAAATGTTCCTCAACCACCTTTATGGCGGTATGGACGAACCCGAACTCAAGATCATCGACGTCTTTATCTGCAAGCTGCGCAAGAAGCTCAGCCTGGCTTGCGGCGGCGAGAACTACATCGAAACCGTCTGGGGCCGCGGATATGTGCTGCGCGACCCGCAGGACGAAGCCGAGGCCGCCTGAGCCTTCAGGAATTCAGTCTTCTGAGCAATGACGCCCGGAGCCTCGCGCTTCGGGCGTTTTTGCGTGGGGGTGCGTGTCAGCCCTTCGGCTTCTCGTCGGACAACGAGTTGCGATCACCGCCGAGCGCGCGCTGCCAGTCGAGGCCGCTTGGCTCCTGGAACAGCCTGAGATCGAACTCCGGCAGGATCGCCAGGATATGGTCGAAGATGTCCGACTGGATCGCTTCATAGATCGGCCATTGGGTCGTGTCGGTGAAGCAGTAGAGTTCTAGCGGCAGGCCCTGCGGGGTCGGATCCAGCTGCCTCGCCATGAGGGTAAAGCCTGCTTCCTTCACCTTTGGATGATTGGCCATGTACGCGGTGGCATAGGCGCGCAGCATGCCGATATTGGTCATGCGCCGGGCATTCACCGGCGATTCGGACAAGAGCGCCTGCTCCTTGTTCCACTCGTCCAGTTCGGTGCGCTTGCTATCGATATAGGGGCGCAGCAGAACGAAACGCTCAAGCGCGCTCACTTCATCGCTGGACAGAAAGCGGATTGAATTCTGGTCGATGGGGACCGACCGCTTGATCCGGCGTCCGCCCGATTCCGCCATGCCTCGCCAATTCTGGTAGGCATCGGAAACCAGCCGGTGCGTGGGAATGGTCGTGATGGTCTTGTCGAAGTTCTGGACCTTCACCGTGTGCAGCGAAATGTCGACCACGTCGCCATCCGCGCCCATGCTGGGCATGGTGATCCAGTCGCCCACGCGCAGCATGTCCTGCGTGGTCAGCTGGACCGATGCGACAAGGCTCAGGATCGTGTCCTTGAACACCAGCAACAGCACAGCGGTAACGGCGCCCAGCCCCGAGAGCAGCAGGAGCGGGCTTTCGTCGATCAGCACGGCAACAAGGATGATCGCCGCGCCGAACAGCACCGCGATCTTCACAACCTGCACAAACCCCTTGATCGGGCGATTTTTCGACCGCGGCAGGCGTTCGTAGAGCTCGTTCGCGTAGGTCAGCGCCTTGACGATCGCCATCGCGATCGAAACCACGATCAGCGCCTGTGCGACATTGCGGACCAGGTCGTAAACGTCCGGGGGGAGGTTCGGGACGAAGGCGATACCGCGCGACACGATCAGCAGCGGCGCGGCGGTGACCAGCCATGCAGCGGCCTTGTCCGGTGTCTTGGTCTGCCGGTCGAGATAGGGCGCGCCAACCTTGAGCACGACCTGTTTCAGGACGTAATTCACGATCACCGCGGCTGCGACGAGCACGACCAGCCCGATCAGCGATTGAAGCCACGGCGCTTGGGCGTAGAAGGTTTCGAGAAGCTGTTCCATTCCCAGCGCGCCATAGGCAAGCCGCTCGCCCCCCTCAAGCCAAATGCGCTGATAGTTTGGCTGGACATACCCCGCATGCGGCGGTTAGCGCGCGTGCCATGACCGCATACAAGGAAGGCGACCCCACCACTCTCAGCCGGCTTTACGGCCGCAGCGTCGGCAAGCCCCTGCGCGCGCGCCAGCAGGGTCTGGTCGACAAGCTTCTACCGCAGATTGCCGTTCCCGCCGAAGGGCCGGTGACTGCGCAAGGCCTGTTCGGGGAGGATTGCCCGCTTCATTTCGAGATCGGTTTCGGCGGCGGCGAGCATCTTGCCTATCGCGCGGACCTGTTACCCAATCACGGCTTTATCGGGGCCGAACCCTTCCTCAACGGAGTCGCACAGGCGCTGACCCATATCGAGGACCAGACGCTTTCCAATATTCGCCTGCACCAGGGCGATGCGCTGGAGGTGTTGCGGCGCATCCCCGATGGCGCGTTGACGATGGCCTACCTGCTTCACCCGGACCCCTGGCCCAAGGCAAAACATGCCAAGCGGCGGATGATGAACGATGGTCCGGTACAGATGATCGCCGACAAGCTGAAACCGGGCGGCGAATTCCGCTTCGGCACCGATCACCCGGTCTATGTTCGCCATGCGCTGATGGTGATGCAGCGTTTCACCGACCAGTTCGAATGGGTCGTCGATGGTCCGAAAAGCTGGCAGCAGCGCCCGAGCGGCTGGAGCGAAACGCGCTACGAACACAAGGCGCGCACCGTCTTCGGGCACGAGGTCTGGTATTTCCGCTTCAGGCGCAAATGACGGCGACCGCGATGACCCACGGCTCATCGCACGATAGACCCGCCCCACCTATATATCTGTAAAAACAGGTTTTTCTCGGAACGAAATCCCGGGTGCGTCCGTTGGTTGGGTAAATGCAACGCAAATTCGAAAGAGAGACGCTTATGACCATCCGCACCCTCACTGACCTTTACATCGACCAGCTTCAGGACATCTACAGCGCGAACAAGCAGTCGCTGCAGGTGACCAAGGACCTGCGCGAAGCCGCAACGTCGCGCGAACTGACCGATGCGCTGGAAACCGGCGTGGTCGGCATCTCGAAGGGTATGGAGCAGGTCAAGAGCCTGATCGAAGGCCATGATGCGAACCCGAACGGCGAATTCTGTAAGGGTATGGAAGGCCTCGTGAAGGAAGCCAAGGCCCATGCGATCAACGCCGACATCGAAGACAAGGACGTTCTCGATGCCTCGATCATCACCCAGTATCAGCGCATGGCGCACTATGCGATGGCCGGATATGGTACCGCAACCGCCTTTGCCGAACGTCTTGGGCTCGACAAGGATGCCGATGTCCTGCGCGAAGCTCTCGAAGAGACGCGTGGTGGCGACGCCCGGATGACTGGCCTTGCGGTTGGCAAGATCAACAAGGAAGCGATGGCCGCGTGAGCCCCGCGGTTGGTCGTATCCAACTAAAACCAGAACGATAAATCAGGCCCGGCTGTGCAAGCCGGGCCTTTTTTACGGTCAGCCCACGATCCCCGCGCTCGACAGCACTGCGAGAGTCAGGACGTCGGGTGCGATCGCCGTCATCGGAACGATCTGCACCGGCTTTTCCATACCGATCAGCATCGGGCCGATCGTGGTGTTCGCGCCCAGTTCGCGCAGCATCTTGGCCGACAGGTTTGCCGATTGCAGGCCCGGCATGATGAGCACGTTGGCCGGAGCCGACAGGCGGCTGAACGGATAAAGCTGCATCACCTTGGGATTGAGCGCAGCGTCGGGCGCCATTTCGCCTTCATATTCGAAATCGCAGCCCTCGCGGTCGAGGATCGTGACCGCCTCACGGATATTGCCCAGCCATTGGCCCGACGGGTTGCCGAAGGTCGAATAGGACAGGAAGGCCACGCGCGGTTCGTGACCCATGCGGCGCGCCACGGCAGCGGTTTCGCGCGCAATATGCGCCAGTTCGATTGCGGTGGGGCGTTCGTTGATGGTCGTGTCGGCGAGGAAGGTGGTGTGGTTTTTGCCGATCATCATGTGGATGCCGAACGGCACCGCGTCGGGCTTGGGGTCGAGCACCCGGTTCACGTCCTTCGCGGTCTGCGCAAAGGGGCGGGTGAGACCGGTGATCATCCCCTCGCCATGGCCCAGGGCGACCAGCAGCGCGGCAAAGACGTTGCGCTCCTGATTGACCATGCGGCGCACGTCGCGCTCGGTATAGCCGCGCCGCTGAAGCCGCTTGTAGAGATAGTCGACCATCGCGGGCACATGCTCGCTGTCGGCGGAGTTCTGGATCTCGAAACCGCCCGGATCGGAAACCGAAAGCTGGTGCAGCTTGTCGAGCACCGCCTTGGTCCGCCCGACCAGAACAGGCGTGCCATAGCCGAAGTCGCGGTACTGGATCGCCGCGCGCAGCACGACATCCTCTTCCGCTTCGGCAAAAACCATGCGCTTGGGATTGGCGCGTGCCTCGTTATAGACGCCCGTGAGCACGGCGGTGGTCGGGTTGAGGCGCGACTTGAGCTGGTGGCGGTATTCGTCGAAATCCTCGATCCGCATCTGCGCGACGCCCGAATCCATCGCAGCCTTGGCCACGGCAGAGGAGACGACCTCGATCAGGCGCGGATCGAACGGGGCGGGAATGATGTAGTCGGTCCCGAACTTCTGGTTCTTGCCATAGGCCGCCGCGACTTCCTCTGGCACGCGGTCGCGCGCGAGTTCGGCGATGGCGGTGGCGGCAGCCACCTTCATTTCCTCGTTGATCGTCGTCGCCTGCACGTCCAGCGCCCCGCGGAAGATGAACGGGAAGCCCAGCACGTTGTTGACCTGGTTGGGAAAGTCGCTGCGCCCGGTGGCGATGATCGCATCGGGGCGCACGGCCTTCGCCTCGTCGGGCATGATTTCGGGCACCGGGTTGGCCATCGCAAAGATGATCGGCTTGTCCGCCATCTTCTCAACCCATTCCGGTTTCAGCGCGCCTGCCGCCGACAGGCCAAGGAAGATGTCCGCACCATTCAGCGCTTCCTCGAGAGTGGTCGCATCGGTTGCGACCGCATGCGCGCTCTTCCACTGGTCGACGTTTTCGCGACCGGGAGTGATCGGTCCCTTGCGGTCGCACATGATGACGTTTTCGTGGCTCACGCCCATCGCCTTGATGAGGGCGGTGCAGGCGATTGCCGCCGCGCCCGCGCCGTTCACCACGACCTTCACGTCCTTGATGTCGCGATCGGTCAGGTGACACGCATTGAGCAGACCGGCCGCGGTGATAATCGCGGTGCCGTGCTGATCGTCGTGCATGATCGGAATGTTCATCCGCTCGCGCAGCGCCTGCTCGATGATGAAGCATTCGGGTGCCTTGATATCCTCAAGGTTGATCCCGCCAAAGCTCGGCTCCATCAGCGCGACCGCGTTGATGAACGCTTCGGGGTCTTCGGTGTCGAGTTCGATATCGATCGAATCGACATCGGCGAAGCGCTTGAACAGCACCGCCTTGCCCTCCATCACCGGCTTCGACGCAAGCGCACCGAGATTGCCGAGGCCGAGGATGGCGGTGCCGTTGGAGATGACCGCAACGAGGTTCGCCTTGGCGGTGTAGCGCGCGGCGAGCTTCGGGTCGTTTGCAATCGCCTCGACAGGAACCGCGACGCCGGGGGAATAGGCGAGGCTGAGGTCGCGCTGCGAAGTCATCGGCTTGGTCGCGACGATCTCCAGCTTACCGGGCCGGATGGTCTCGTGGTAGAATAACGCCTCGCGGCTGGTGAACCCGCTTTGCGTTTCGTCTGTTTCAGCCATGAATTTCCCCCTTGCGTGCCGTCGAATGAAGTCGACTCTTGGCTTAGCGCGCACCTGTGACAGATGATAGGGCGAAAGCGCGCGGGATAAGTCGCGCCCTCCCCTCCCGAATCGCTGTGTCGGGCGCTAGTCCCTACCCATGGCCGCCGGCACTTCTTCCAAGCCCACTCCGATGATGGAGCAATATCTCGCGCTGAAGCGCGAGGCGGGGGATTCGCTGCTGTTCTACCGGATGGGCGACTTCTTCGAGTTGTTCTTCGACGATGCCAAGGTCGCGGCTGGCATCCTCGACATCGCGCTGACCTCGCGCGGCGAGCATGGTGGCGAGCCCGTGGCGATGTGCGGCGTGCCGGTCCATTCGGCGGAAGGCTATCTCGCGAGGCTCATCAAGGCGGGGCAGCGCGTCGCGATTGCCGAACAGGTCGAAACGCCCGACGAGGCCAAGGCGCGCGCGAAACGCGAAGGCAAGCCTTCGTCCAAGGTGCTGGTGGCCCGCGATATCGTCCGGTTCGTGACCGCAGGCACGCTGACCGAAGAAGCGCTGCTCAATCCCCGCCAGGCGAACATGCTGGCCGCGCTTGCCGAAGTGCGCGGGGCCATTGGTATCGCCAGCGTCGATATCTCGACCGGTGCGATGGTGCTCGAAGAATGCGCGCCGGAACTGCTGGGAGCGGAACTGGCGCGGCTGGGGGCCACGGAAATCGTCGTGCCCGAAGACTGGGAACACGGCCCCGAAGAGCCGACCTTCCACGCCCGCAGCACCTTTTCCAGCGACGGCGGCGCGGAGGCGCTGTGCCGCGTGCATGGAGTCTCGACGCTCGACGGTTTCGGCGATTTCAGCCGCGCGATGCTGGCGGCGGCGGGCGGGCTGGTGGCCTATCTCGAACATGTCGGGCGCGGCACGCTGCCGCTGCTTCTGCCGCCGCGTTTGCGCGCCGGGGCATCGGGCATGGCCATGGACGAGGCAACGCGGACCAGTCTCGAAATCCTCGAAAGCGCCGGGGGCGGTCGCAGCGGGAGCCTGATCGCGGCGCTCGATCGCTGTTCGACCGGGGCGGGTTCGCGGCTGCTGGCCGAAGACCTCTCCGCGCCCCTGCTGGACCGCGCGAGCATCGAGGACCGGCTTGCGCTGGTCGAGTTCTGGCGCGCACGTCCTGTCGAGCGGGCGAATTTGCGCGATGCCTTGCGATCCCTGCCCGATATCGGGCGCGCGCTGGGGCGGATCGTCGCGGGGCGCGGTTCGCCGCGAGATCTTGGACAGGTGCGGGATGGACTGGGCGAAGCGGCCCGGCTCCATGACTGGCTGACGCGAGAGGCGGATCGCCCGCCCCTGCTCGACCGGTTGCTGCCCGAACTCACCGGTCACGGCGCGCTGATCGACCTCATGGCCCGCGCACTGGTCGCCTCTCCTCCGACGGAGCGAGGCAATGGCGGCTTCATTGCCGAAGGCTACGATGCGAGCCTCGACGAATTGCGCGAAGTCTCCGGCAATGCCCGGCGCGCGATTGCCGCGATGGAAGCACGCTATCGCGACGAGACCGGCATATCCTCGCTCAAGATCAAGCATAACGGTGTGCTCGGATATTTCATCGAAGTGCCCAGCCGTCATGGCGACGCGCTGATGGCGGCCGATAGCGGTTTCACCCACCGCCAGACGATGAAAGGGGCGGTGCGGTTCAATTCGCTGTCCCTGCACGAAGAAGCTTCGCGCATTTCCGAAGCCGGAGGACGCGCCCTGGCAGCGGAGGAAGCGCATTTCGAAGAGCTTGTCGGCGAAGTTTCGGCAGCGCGCGAGGCCATCGCAGAAACCGCCGCCGCGCTCGCGCGGATCGACGTGAGCGCCGGGAATGCCGAACGCGGCGCAGAGGGCGACTGGTGCCGCCCGGACATTATCGATGACGCCGCGCTGGCGATCACCGGCGGGCGCCATCCCGTCGTAGAAGCCGCGCTGGCCAAGGTGGGTGACCGCTTCGTCGCCAACGATTGCACGTTGAACGAGCAAGACCGGCTATGGCTGATCGGCGGGCCGAACATGGGCGGCAAGTCGACCTTCCTTCGCCAGAACGCACTGATCGTGCTCATGGCGCAGGCGGGCTGCTTCGTTCCGGCCAGCTCCGCGCGGATCGGTATCGTCGACCGCCTGTTCAGCCGCGTCGGCGCATCGGACAACCTCGCGCGCGGGCGCTCGACCTTCATGGTCGAGATGGTCGAGACCGCCGCAATCCTCGCGCAGGCGACGGACCGCAGTTTCGTCATCCTCGACGAGGTGGGGCGCGGAACTTCGACCTATGACGGGCTGGCGCTTGCCTGGGCGGTCGTGGAAGCGGTGCATTCGCACAATCGGTGTCGCTGCCTGTTCGCAACGCATTATCACGAGCTCGCCAGGCTAGCCGAAACCTGCGAGCAACTGAGCCTGCATCATGTCCGCGCGCGTGAGTGGAAAGGCGACCTCGTCCTGCTCCACGAACTGTCCGAAGGGCCCGCCGACCGTTCCTATGGCCTCGCCGTCGCAAAGCTCGCAGGCGTGCCGCAGCCGGTGGTCAAGCGCGCAAAGGCCGTGCTCGAAAAGCTCGAGGCGGCGCGCAACGAAACCGGTGGGCTGGCGGCGGGGCTAGGCGAATTGCCGCTATTTGCAGCCGCAGCGGTTAGCGAGCCGGTCGAGACCGCCGAACAGAAGCTGGCGGGACAATTGCGCGAAGCCGATCTCGATGCCTTGTCGCCGCGCGACGCGCTGGAGCTGCTATACGAGTTGAAGCGCGGGCTGGATTGAGCGCGCGACCGTGGGAGAGCCCCCGGATTCTACCAATCCTTAACCCTCTTCGGGCTAAGTCTGCCGCCATGTCGATGAGTCTATTTGCGAACCGGAAACTGGCGTTCGGCTTTGCCGGGGCCGTAGTGGTGCTGGCCGTCTTTGCGCCCTATGCGGTGGGCATGCTCGTGCCTCTCGACCAGAGCGAGCCTGAGACATCGAATGAGGCTGTTGCCCCGGTTGCTGCGGAGGCACCCGCAGAGCCGCAGCCGAGCTGGTCGGACGAGCCGCTTGCCGATGACTGGAACACCGACACGGTGAGCCAGGCCAACGGCTTTTCGGGCTGGGCTGCCAAGGACAGCTCGGACGATGAAGTGGATGAGGTGTTCGGCGATTTCGCTCCGCGATATGGCGGCAGCGGGTCGGGGCCGTCCGCCCCTTCCGCACCATCAAACAGCAAGTCGGGACAGGGCAAAATCACCAGTCGCGCGGCGCCGGGAGCGCCAGCGATCGCACCTCCCGGAGGAACGACGCCTGGCGTTCTCGAACGCGCGGATTAGTTCACCGGCCCGGCATATTACGCCAGCCGGAGCTAAGTCGCTCAGGAATATTTCGACGTATTGTCGTCGTGGTTCGGCTCGCCCTCATAGGCGCCGTTGTCGATGTCGCCGCTCTCTTCCATGTCGCGCATTTCATCGACCATGTCGCTTTCGTTGCCAGCAACGTTATCGACGCCCGGTGAATGCGCCTTGCGGCTTTCCGTACCGCCTGCGGCCTTGTGACGGTGCTCCTTGGCCTGTTTCGCGACATGCTGGGCCTGCGATGCGCGGTCGATCTGCTCGCTGTTGTGCAGTTCGGGGGCCATTTCGTCGTTTTCCGAACGTTCGCCGGAATATTTGGTCATTTCCTGGATGGGGGGTGTCATTCTTGCTCTCCTAATACGAGATCAACGGCACCCCCCGGTGCGAGTTCCGAGAATCTCCCGCAACTCAACGCGTTGGAACAGGCGTCTCATCGCTGTAATCGTAGAAACCGCGTCCGCTCTTGCGGCCCAGCCAGCCCGCTTCGACATACTTCACCAGCAGCGGCGCAGGGCGATACTTGCTGTCGCGCGTGGTCTTGTAGAGCACCTTGATAATGTCGAGGCAGGTGTCCAGCCCGACAAAATCCGCCAGTTGCAGTGGGCCCATCGGGTGGTTCAGGCCAAGACGGCAGCCCTTGTCGATATCCTCGATCCCTGCGGTCGACTGACCCAGCACGAAGACCGCCTCGTTGATCATCGGCAGAAGGATGCGGTTGACGACAAAGCCCGGCTCGTCCTGTGAAAGCACGACCTGCTTGCCCAGCCCTTCGGCAAAGGCAGTGACGCGGTCCGTGGTCTCCTGCGCGGTCGCGAGGCCGGGAATGACCTCGATCAGGCCCATGACGGGCACCGGATTGAAGAAGTGCAGCCCGATGAAGCGCGCCGGATCGGGCGAATGGTTCGCCATGCGGGTGATCGGGATCGAACTGGTGTTGGAAGCCATCACGGCGTCGTCGGCAAGGACCTTTCCGACGGCGTCGAAAATCGCGTTCTTGACCTCTTCCTTCTCGGTCGCAGCCTCGATGATGAGGTCGGCCTCGGCCATCGGCTTGTAGTCTGCAACCGGGGTGATTTTCGCGAGCAGCTTTTCGGCAGCATCGGCTTCCATCTTGCCCCGACCGACCAGCTTGGCGACCGCCTTGTCGACCCTTGCCTTGCCCGCTTCCGCGCTGGCGAGGTCGATGTCGGAGAGCATCACCTGCATTCCGTTCGCGGCGACTGTCTGGGCGATCCCGGTGCCCATCTGACCGGCTCCGATTACGGCGATTTTCTGCATGGCAGCATTTTCCCTTCGCAAGTGCAGCAAAGGCGCCGCCCTAGCGAGGTTGTGGCCACAAGGCTAGCGGTTCGCTCCGGGAACCCACTTGATGTCCGCTGCGCCGCCGTCATTCATCGCCCGGCCCAGCACAAACAGGTAGTCGGAGAGCCGGTTGATGTAATGAAGCGCCGCAGGGTTCAGCCGTGCTTCTTCCGCCGCAGCGGTCATCGCGCGTTCGGCCCGGCGCGCCATCGTGCGCGCCAGATGCAGCCGGGCGGCGGATTCGGTGCCGCCGGGAAGGATGAAGCTGGTCAGCGGCTCAAGCGTCGCGGTGAGCTCGTCGATCCGCGCTTCAAGCCACTCGACCTGAGCCGGAACGGTGCGCAGCACCATTTCCGAAGGCGAGAAATCGTCGTCCTCGTCCGCCGGAGTCGCAAGGTCTGCGCCAAGGTCGAACAGGTCGTTCTGGATACGAAATACGTTGTCGCGGGCCTCGCCCTCCAGCTCGCGCAGGGCAAAGCCGAGCGCAGCGTTGACCTCGTCCACCGCCCCGATCGCAACCATGCGCGAGGCATGTTTGGGCAAGCGCGAGCCATCGACCAGCCCCGTCGTCCCATCGTCACCGGTGCGGGTATAAATCTTGTTCAGCTTGACCATGAAAGTCGTCCGATCAGGCGCTGGCGCCAGCGACCATGCCGATTATCACCAGCACGGCAATTGCCGCCGCCTGATACTTGATGCGCGCAAACATTGCCTTGTTCTGCACGGCCTGCATCTCGGTCACGGTCTCGCCATCGCCGCTTTCGAGATCGATCTTGGTCGTCTTCAGAAAAGCGATCACGCCGCGAACGAGCGACACGACAACCATGATGGCAAGGAGGACGAAGATAGCTGTAAGGAACCAGTTCATGCCGCTTAGATGGGCGCAAACGCCCTAATTTCCAACATCGAATTTGCGCAACCGCACTTGCTCGGCAAGCACCAGTCCGTCCTCGCCCGCTTCGCGCCGGTCGGACAAAGGCGGCGAGCCGCGCCGCTTGGCGAGCTTTTCGCCGTCCTCGTCGAGCACCAGTTCGTGATGATGCCAATGCGGCACAGGCAGGTCGAGCAGGGCCTGCAACAGGCGATGGACATGGGTGGATTCGAGCAGGTCTTTCCCGCGGGTGACCACCGTGACGCCATCGGCCGCATCGTCGAGAGTGACGGCCAGGTTGTAACTTGCCGGCAGGTCCTTGCGCACGATCACGACATCGCCCAGCGCCCGCGCATCGGTGACGACGCTGCCCAGTTCCTCATCGGTCCAGATCAGTTCGCCGGTCTGCTCCATCGCGCGGTCGATATCGATCCGCAGCGCCGTATCGGGACCGGGCTCCAGATCTTCATGCTGTCCCCGACACGAGCCGGGATATTCGACCCCGTCCTTCCCTTCGCGCATGGGCAGGGCGGCGATCTGCTTTCGCGTGCAGGTGCATGGATAAATCAGCCCCCGCTCCAGAAGGCTGTTTGCCGCCTCGTCATAGCTGTCCAGCCGGGTCGATTGCGCGGGCACCTCTTCCCATTCCAGTCCCAGCCATTCGAGGTCGCGGCGAAACGCATCGGCAAATTCGGGTTTTGAGCGCGGCCCGTCGATATCCTCGATCCTGAGCAGGAAGGCCCCATCCGACTCGCGCGCCAGATCATGCGCGACAATCGCGGAATAGGCATGGCCGAGATGCAGCGGCCCGTTGGGGCTCGGCGCAAAACGCGTGACAACAGGCAGGGCGTTTGAACTTTCCGACACGCAACGGCCATGCCACAGGAATTATCCTTGCGCTATCCACAGGAACTCAACAGGCTGTGACTGTGGATAGCAATGCTGTCACGGCTTTGACTCTTTTCGTTGCCACGGCATGTTCCATTCAATCAGGGAGGAACGCCAAACGTGTTTCAGGCCGAACTGATCGAAAAGGCCGCGCGCTTTCGCAGCGCGGATGAAGATCCGACACGCAACCTGTCGGCATGCCCCGCGCTCGTTCTGAATGCGGACTACACGCCGCTGTCCTATTATCCGCTGAGCATCTGGCCGTGGCAGACCGCGATCAAGGCGGTGTTTCTCGACCGGGTCGATATCGTCGCGAGCTACGAGCGCGAAGTGCACTCGCCCTCGCTCGACATGAAGATCCCGAGCGTCATCGCGCTGCGCCAATATGTGAAGTCGAGCGAGTTTCCCGCCTTCACCCGCTTCAACGTCTTCCTGCGCGACAAGTTCGAATGCCAATATTGCGGCAATGGCGAACACCTGACCTTCGACCACGTCATCCCGCGCCGCCTCGGTGGCAAGACGACGTGGGAGAACATCATAACCGCCTGCGCGCCGTGCAACATGAAGAAGGGCGGTCGCACGCCGGGCCAGGCGCACATGCCGGTCCGCATGAAACCGATCCGCCCGACCAGCTGGCAATTGCAACAACACGGCAAGCAATTCCCGCCCAACTACCTGCACGAGACGTGGCGGGACTGGCTCTATTGGGATATCGAGCTGGAGGCTTAGGTCCGCCCGCCAACAGCGGTCAGTCGGCAAACGACCCGATTGCGGACGTTGAGCAATCGACTATTCTGATAACGGACCCTGACACGGTCGGCGTGGGCGGTGCCAGCATTGTGCATCGTTTGGCGGGTTCGAGCCCCGCTCATGGGTTCCCGGAATGTCCGATTCCCAAAGCAAGTGGGAGTGGCCACCGACTGGTTTCGAAGCCAGCACCCGCAAAAGCGGGACCATTGGTATGGTGCGTCTACCTTTCCGCCACGGTGGCCCCATCTGGGCTAACCTAGCCAATGCCCGCTTTCCACCCGACTTTCGGACATTCGACATTGTCCGCTTTTCCTATCGCCGCTTAGCGATCAGGTAACCGCCGCCCGCTGGTTGAACTCGGCTTTTTGCCATTCCCCGCTTTTCAACACCTCTGCCAGATGCCGCGCGGCTTCGGCCATGTCCTCGAACCGCAGATAGGCAGGAGCAAAGCCCAGACGCAGGATGTCGGGATCTCGGAAATCCCCGATCACGCCGCGCGCGATCAGGGCCTGGCAAATGGCGTAGGCGTGTTCGTGGCGAAAGGAGAGCTGGCTGCCGCGTACGCCGCTGTCGGGCGGGCTGACGAGCGGGAGATCGACGCCGTGGTCATGCAGCGCTTCGAGGAAGAACTCGGAAAGCGCCCGTGACTTGGCGTACAGTCGCTCGACCCCGATCTCGGCGATCAGGTCGACGCCCACTTCCAGCGCGGCGAGGCCGAGGACGGGATGCGTGCCGCATTGCAATTGCTCGATGCCGGGTGCGTCTTCGTAACTGTCGGTGAAGGCGAAGGGATGGGCATGGCCGAACCAGCCGGTGAGCGGTTGCTGGAGGTCTGCATGGTGACGCTCTGCGACGAAGGCGAAAGCGGGCGCGCCGGGGCCGCCGCACAGATATTTGTATCCGCAGCCCACCGCGAAATCCGCATCCACGCCGTCAAGGTCCACGGGCAGCGCCCCGGTCGAGTGTGACAGGTCCCACAGCACCAATGCGCCTGCATCGTGCGCCGCCTTGGTCAGCGCCGCCATGTCGAAAAGCTCGCCCGTCTTGTAATGCGCATGGGTGAGCATGAGGACTGCGACGTCCTCATCCAGCGCCTCGGCGATGCGTCCGCGCTCGGCCAGCCGTCTTTGGGCGAGACCCTGCCGCTCGAGCCCCTCGATCATGTAGAGGTCGGTGGGGAAATTGCCGGGTTCGGACAGGATGACCTTGCGGCCGGGCCGCATCTGGAGGCCCGCCGCGATCAGCTTGAACAGGTTTACGCTGGTCGAATCGCAAGCGATGACCTCGCCGGGTTGCGCTCCGATGAGGGGTGCGATCTTGCCGCCGATCCGCGCGCCCATCTCGAACCAGTTGGCGTCGTTCCATGAGCGGATGAGCCCTTCGCCCCATTCCTGCTCGACCACACGCGCCATCACGCCAGGCGTCGCCTTCGGCAGGCAGCCCAGAGAATTGCCGTCGAGATAGATCACGCCCTCGGGCACGTGGAATCGGTCGCGGAAGTCGCGGAGCGGGTCGGCGCCGTCGAGCTCGCGGGCCTTCCCTATCACGCCAGTTCTCGCAGGATCGCGCGCACGGGAGAGGCATCCCCGCCCTCAATCGGCAATGGCAAGGCGATAAGCTCATATCGGCCTTCCGGCACGTCATCGAGCACCAGCCCTTCGAGCACGCGGATATCGTGACGCAGCACCGTCTGATGTGCCAGCATCTCCTTAGAATCCTGCGGGTCGATGGACGGGCCGTCGATCCCGACCAGCTTGACGCCCTGCACCGCGAGCCACTCGATCGTCTCGGGCGCAATCGCGGTGGTTTCGCCTGCCCAATCGTTTCTTGGAAAGGTCTCGAAAGTGCGGAACAGCACGCGGTCGGCGGAATGCAGGTGCGGCAGGTCGCCCACCTCGATTTCCGGCCCCACTCCGCGCGCATCGACGACGAGGCACTCGCCCAGATACGGCTCTAGCGAGACGCTGGCGATGTCCGGCGCGGTCTCGCTATAATGGAGTGGCGCGTCGGCATGGGCACCCGAATGGGTCGACATCGTCAACGCCGAGACGTTGATCGGCGAGTCCTCCTCCATCTTCCACGTGCGTTTCTGTTCGAACGCGGTGTCGCCGGGCCAGACCGGCAGGCCGGGGTGCAGTTTCTGGGACAGGTCCCAAATCCGGCGGGTCATATCGCAGTCCTCACGCTCAGCAATTCTGGGAAGAACGCCTGTTTGAGCACCCCTTCGAGATAGGGCACGCCGGGGGTTCCGCCGGTCCCTTTCTTGAAACCGATGATCCGCTCCACCGTCTTGAGATGCCCGAACCGCCAGCGCTGGAAATGGTATTCGAGGTCGACCAGCTTTTCGGCCAGTTCGTACAGGTCCCAATGCGCCTGCGGATCGCGATAGATCGCGGCCCACGCTTCCTCGACGCTGGTGTTGTGGGTGTAAGGCTTCGTAGGATCGCGCTCGAGCACCTCGGCGTCGATTGCGAAGCCGCGCTTGGCGAGCAGCGATATGGCCGCGTCATAGAGGCTGTCGCGCTGCGTTTCCGCCTCTAGCCGCTGCGACCAGTCGCCGGTCTTTTCGTGCAGGCGGATATGCTTGGCATCGCGTGCGCCGAGCATGAATTCCATCATCCGGTATTGCGGCGACTGAAACCCGCTCGACGAACCCAGATGCGGGCGGATCGTCGAATAATCGTGCGGCGTCATGGTAGAGAGCACGTCCCAGCTCTGGATCAGTTGCTCCTGCGCGCGCGCCACCCGGCTGAGCATCTTGAAGGCAGGGCGCAAATCATCCGCCTCGATATGTCGGCGCGCCAGGGTCAGTTCGTGCAGGCACAGTTTCAGCCACAATTCGCCTGACTGGTGCACGACGATGAACAGCATCTCGTCATGCGCGTCCGAAGAGGGGTGCTGCGCGCCCAGCACTTTCTCGAGACCGAGATAGCTCCAATAGGTGACGCCCGCCATTGTCAGCCCTCGATGATCCGGGTTTCGGGGTGGTGCTTATCGAGATGTTTCTTCACGATCCGCAGGTTGCGGGTGTTGGAGCGGAACACGAAGTCCGCCGCATCGCCGACCAGCGGCACCAGACCCAGCACCGTGTCGAAGGCCACATTGCCGCCCATGCGGGTCAGGTGCCATTTCGACATGCCCAGATTGCGCGCTTCCCACACGATATAGGCGCCCATCGCGGTGGTCACGATATCGCCCAGCACCGGGATAAGCCCGATCAGCGCATCGAGCCCGATCGGCATGTTGGTGCCGGGCACGTGAAAGCTGCGCTCCAGCAGCATTTCCATCATTTCGATACGCTTGCGAACCGACGCCGGATCGTTGCCGGTGGGCAAATCCAGCCGCATCGGTTGCGCGCGCTCGGGCCCGCCGCGCTCGGCTTTGACGCGTTCGGGCTGCAGTGGATCGGGGCTGTCCATCGAAATCTCCTTACCCCCCTAGGTGGCGGGTTGCGAGAGCGGGAACAAGGGGTGCACGCCCCATTGGTTCGCAACATAGGCGTCCACCGCGCCGCGAACCAGCGACCATCGCACAGGAGCACCAAGGGGAATGAAGATTTCCGCGCGCATCATTTCGGCATGGGCCTGTGCCAGCATCACCTGCCTGGCCTCCGGGTCGCGCAGGGTCAGCGACTGGCGCACCAACTCATCGGCCTCGGGCGAGCAAAGCCCGATTTCGAGCGAGCAATTGAACTGGTTGAGATACCATCGCGGCGAGGAATAGCGCGCCAGCCGATCGCGCAATTCAAGATCCGCGCCCTGTCCGGGAGGAAGACGTCGCACCGTTATCCCGATATCGCGCCATGCCCGGACCAGTTCGCGAAACAACAGCACGGCTCCCGGTCCCTCGGGAAGGCCGACGGTTATTTCCGCCTCTTCACCGTTGGCCTGTTCCCACGCCGCAATCCGCCGACGCGCCTCTGCAACGCGCTGTTCCATCGAACGGTTCACCCAGCGCTCGGGCGGGTAGAAAGGCCGCGTGAACATTTCTTGCGGGACGATCCAGCTGCGGTCCTGCCATCCGTCGAGGGCAAAGGGCTGTATCAAGGTGGTCCGGTCGATGGCCATCGAGATCGCCTCTCGATTTCGAGCATCGGCGAGCAGGCCGTCGCGCTCGCGAAAGATCAGCCCGAACAGTCCCAGCGCCGGATCGACCTGTACCGTCCCGCGCGACAGCGGACCGAGCTGCGCCAGCGGAAAGGAGGCGATTCCGCCATTGAGCAACAGGTCGACCTCCCCCGAAGCGAATGCATCGACGGCGGCCTGCCCCGAAAGTCCGCGCACCGTTACCGGCCGGGCGATTTCCTCCCAGTCCTCGCGCGCGGGAAGCCCGCGCTCCTGCGGCGGCAGCGCGCTCAGGCGGACGATGTCCGTTTCCTCGTCGCGAGAGGCGACCATCGGGCCTGCGCCGGCACCTTCGTGAACGAAGCCGAGTTCGGGTTGGGCCAGCAGGCGCAGGAATTCGGGCATGGGAGCGGAAAGGCGCAGCTCCACGACCCGCCCCGTCATCGCGCGCACATCGACGACCTTTGAAAGGTCGAGGCCAAGTGAAGTCCCTTCCAGTCGCGCGAGCGCGCTTTCCAGCTGGATACGCACATCCTCGGCGGTGATCGGATCGCCACCGGCCCAGTTGGAATCGCGCAGGCGGAAAATGTAGCTCAGCCCGTCATCGGTGACGATCCACCGCTCGGCTATGGCAGGAACGACCTGTCCTGCCGGGTCGAGCGTGACGAGCCCTTCGCTGGTGGCAGCGCGGATGTGCTGCGCCCCGGCGGGCAGGCGCAGGCCCGGCTGGAGCAGTTGGTCGCTTTCGGCGAAGATTGCGACATTCACCGGACCCTGATCGGCGCCGGAATTGCACGCGGTCGCGACGGCGAGCAGCGCCAGTGCGAGGGCGCGCCTCGTGGAAGATATCGGGTGGAATCGCGTCACAAGGCCGCAGTTAGCAGCTTGCACGAACCAGGTCAGCGCGAAGTCGCGCCAAAACCTGCATGTTCCTGTAAAAAATTTTCAGATTTTGCGAAGCTTCGTGGCCGCGGGCATTGGCGGGGCCCGGTGAGCTTTCGAAATCGACGAGTTGGTGCTCTCGCCTTGCGAGGAAGCAGAGGATGCAGAGCGTGCCATTTGCGAATCGATTTCCTCATCGAAGGCGATCCCGAAACGCTGATCCTGTACCCAGGCAACGCTGCCCGTGATCACGCCGATATTGCGCAGTTCGATTTCGACGCGGTTGCCGCGCTGAACGGTCAGCGGGCCTTCGCCCATCATGCCACCATCCGACAGGTTACGGACACGGACGCGGTGCATGGCATCGCCTTGCTGTTCTACCCGCACGTTGGCGAGCAGGAAAAGGCTGTCACGCGATACGCTTCTCGTCTCTACACCTGACATAGTGCTAGCTTCCCACTGGTGAATCATTCTTTTTCCGACATCTCGGAGACATCAAGCCACCTCCGACGCCACTATGGCTCCCCATCGCCTGTTGGATAGGTTTTCGGGGTAAACGGCCCGTTAATCCGGCGGGGCGTGGGTGTTCGGAAAAAGCGCCCGTCCCATTGTGGCACGCAAATTTCAGAACGGGTCAGTCGTCGCGCGAAATCTTTTCGCGGCGTTCGTGCGCTTCCTGTGCCTCGACGGTCATTGTCGCGACCGGGCGGGCGATAAGGCGCTTGAGCCCGATCGGGTCGCCGGTCTTCTCGCAATAACCGTATTCGCCCTCTTCGATGCGGCGAAGCGCGGAATCTATCTTGGAAACGAGTTTGCGTTGACGATCGCGGGTGCGCAGTTCGATGCCCCAGTCGGTCTCGCTCGAGGCGCGGTCGCTGAGGTCCGCTTCACGGATCGGACCGTCGGCAAGCGATTGCAGCGTCTGTCCGGCGGCGGTGCGAATGGACCGTTTCCATTCGATCAACAGCATCTGGAAATAGGCCTGCTGCCGCTCGTTCATATACTCTTCGTCATCGCTGGGCACGTAATCCTGTCCGAGCAGGCTTTTGGCCTTCTCGAGAATATCCATGTCCTTTGAAGCGGCCGATGGCATAGCTCTCTCAATCCCGATACAGCACGCGGAATCGGTGCGCGATCCCCCGTACAATTGTGTGTCGGCCCGCCCCCTTCCCCGCAAGGCCTAAGCGTCGCCCGCGCCTATAGGCAAGCGTCTGTTGCCCCGCAAGCCAAACCCGCCGCGATGCGTAAACAATCCACTCGTCTGGCCTACGGACTTCGCCTTCCGGCACAAAAAGAGCGCTCTCGTTAATCATTTGTTGACCATGATCCTTGAGGTCAGGGGGTGCGCACTCGGCAGGGGGTCGGGCCCGGAACGGGCAGCTGCGCAGACAATGGGGAATACCAAATGAAGATCGAGACTTTCAACACGGGCGACGCAGCGCCACTGGGCAACAAGACCGACGATCTGGTTATTGCCGGCTACATGGCCGATGCAGCGGCCGGCGAAGTCGCGGC
This sequence comes from uncultured Erythrobacter sp., assembly GCA_947494705.1. Taxonomy (GTDB): domain Bacteria; phylum Pseudomonadota; class Alphaproteobacteria; order Sphingomonadales; family Sphingomonadaceae; genus Erythrobacter. The sequence continues at coordinate 636,713 of CANLVN010000002.1, read as the reverse complement.
GCTGTTCAATCTCGGAGTTGCATATTCGACCGGCTCGAACGACGTCGCGGCCGATCTCGTCGAAGCGCACAAGTGGTTCAACCTCGCCGCATCTCGCGGTCACGAGGAAGCTGGCTGGTGCCGTGCGGACGTGTCGGACGAAATGACCGCTCGCGAAATCGCCGAGGCGCAGCGCCGCGCGCGCCGCTGGCTTTCCGAAGAACGCCGCGCGGCCTGATCTGCAAGTTCAGTCGCCTTTCCTGAAAGGCGTCCTGCGATCGAGGAAAACCTGGTCAGTCGCGACGCCTTCGCGCTCGCGTTCCAAAAAGTCGGCAATTGCTGCGCGAAAGTCGGGATCGGCGATCCAGTGCGCAGAGTAAGTCTTTACCGGTTCATAGCCCCGGGCGAGCTTGTGTCCGCCCTGTGCGCCCGCTTCGACCCGCTTTAGGTCACGTTCAATGGCGATATCGATCGCCTGATAATAGCACAGCTCGAAATGCAGGAAACGGACGTCGCGCGTGCACCCCCAATAGCGTCCGTAAATCGCGTCCGCGCCCACGAAATTGAGCGCCCCGGCGATTGGCGCTTCGCCATCGAAGGCGAGGATCAGCACCATGCGCTCACCCATCCGCTCACCCAGAAGGGTGAAGGCTTCGCGAGTCAGATAAGGCGTGCCCCATTTGCGCGCGCCGGTATCCTGATAAAACACCCAGAAGGCGTCCCAATGCTCGGGCTTGATATCGTCCCCCGATAGCCGCTCGATCCTCAAGCCCTCCTGCGCCGCGGCACGCTCCTTGCGAAGGTTCTTGCGCTTGCGGGAGGCAAGTTCGTCGAGAAATCCGTCGAAGCTGTCATAGCCACGATTGATCCAGTGGAACTGGATATCGCTGCGCACCAGCCAGTCGCCTGCTTCGAAGAGGGGCAATTGCTCGGGTTCGATAAAGGTGGCGTGGGCGGAGGAGAGGCCATTCTGTTCGCACACCATCTCTGCACCCTTGAGCAAATGGCCCGCCAGTGCAGTGTCGCGAAGCAAGAGGCGTGGGCCGTTTGCCGGGGTGAAGGGCGCAGCGATCTGCAGCTTGGGATAGTAGTTGCGCCCGGCACGGTGGAGCGCATCGGCCCAGGCGTGGTCAAACACGAACTCGCCCTGGCTATGCCCTTTGGCGTAGCTGGGCATGGCAGCGAGCAGCCGATCATTGGCATCGGTGATAGCAATCGGAACTGGGTCCCAGCCGGTGCCCTCGCCCACGCTGCCCGAATCTTCCAGCGCCGTCAGGAACTCGTAGGAGACGAAGGGGTTGCGATCGCCACCCAGCGCGTTCCACTCGTCGGCATCGAACTGCCCCACGCCGGGGGACAAGCGAACGGTCAGTTCGCCGGGTTCGGTGCCTTTCGAACTCACGCAGTCCCCTCACCTTCGGAAATGAGCGCATCGACTTCGCGCATCGCCAGCTCGCGCAATGCAGGCGAGCGGATGGTCCAGCTCAGCAGTGGCCTGCCCGCTTCGCGCCACAGCGAAGTGAAGGCGTTGGGCACGTCGCGGATATCGACGGCGAGAAAATCCGGCTCGCTCACTTCGAGCGCTCCGGACGCTCGCCATGCGCCGCGGAAACCCAGATCGAGCGTGTCGGTGCATATCAGCCCGCGCACGATGTCCGGCGCATTCTCGGCGAACCACGCGACCGCCTTGGGATCAAAGCTCATCACGGCGTATTTGCCTTCGTAGTCGGCCAGCATGGCACTGACTGTCGCGCAGGTTTTCTCGACATCGTAATCGCGGCGCGACTTGATCTCGATCAGCAGCGGAACCCGGCCACCAATCTCTTCGAGCAGGGTCGAAAGGCTGACAATGAAATCGTCGCTGTCTCGAAGCCGGATCGTAGCCAAGTCCTCGGCGGAGAAAACGCTGGTGAGCCCGGTCCCGTCGCTCAAGAGGCCCAGTTCCCAGTCATGGAACACTATCGCCTCGCCATCGAGGCTGCGCTGGATGTCGCATTCGATCGCCATCCCCGCCGCGATCGCAGAGCGCGCGGCGCTCAACGAGTTCTCGGGAACGCCGGGGGAGTGCAGCCCGCGATGGGCGTATTCCCACTTGGTCAGCCAGTCAGGTGGATTGCGCCGTTTCATCCTGCGTTCTCAATTCGCAAGAGCGATGATGGCGTCGACCTCCACCGCCGCACCGAGCGGGAGGGCTGGCACGCCCACCGCTGCACGCGCATGGCGGCCCTTATCGCCGAACACCTCGAACATCAGGTCAGAGGCACCATTGGCCACCTTGGGCTGGTCGGTGAAGTCAGGTGTCGAGTTGACGAAAGCACCCAGTTTCACGATCCGCTCGACCTGTTCCAGCACACCGGCCGCCTTGAGCTGGGCAAGGATCATCATGCCGCAGGCCCGTGCGGCTTCCATGCCTGCATCGAGCGCGACATCTTCGCCCAGCCGCCCGGTTTTCAATTCCCCATCGATGAAAGGAAGTTGGCCCGAGACATGCGCGAACCCGCCCTGCACCACCACGGGCACATAGCTTGCGACTGGTGCCGCGGCTTCGGGCAGGGTGATACCCAGTTCTTCCAGACGTGCTTCGATAGTCATGCAATTTCCTCCTCAAGACGCTCCATCAGCCATGGCAGCGCGTCATCCCAATTGTCGATCCGCGCATCGGCGGTTCCCGCCTTGTGTGCGCAGTCGATATGATTGGCGATCATCGGTTCGCCGCAGAAATGCAGGCGCGTGACCTGCGGTGCGGTTCCTTTGACCGATTCATGGTGCTGCGCCAGATCGTCGATGAAGAAGGCGCGGCTCGGCGAATGCTCTTCAAGAATTCGTTGCAGCGCCGGACCCTTGGGGCCCTGGTTGGTGTAGACCGGTGCTTGCAGGCCATAGCGCGACAATTGCTCGGCGCGGTGATCGCGGCGGAAGTCGACGAGATTGGTCAGAATGACCACGTCGGCTTTTTCGTTCAGCGCATTGAGCGCCTCGATCGACCCGGCGATCGGCGTTTGCCGATCCATCTCGGTGTCGAAAAACCCGCCGAGCATCTTCCAGATGACCTTCTGCTCCACAACCTCCCCGTTATCCTGCCAGCGCATCGCCTCGCTGAAATTGTTGCCAGCGAGATTGAAGTCGATCCCCTGGCTTTCTTCCAGCCAGTCCTTGAAGTGGGTCACCATGTGCAGGATCACTTCGTCGCAATCGCTGATGATAAGTGGGCGGGTCATTGGGCAAGCTCCTGTCGGGCGGCGATCAGCTCTTCGGGCGTAACCGCAAGCGCCTCTGCAGCGCGGATGAGATCGGGTTCGTGATTGGCAAGAAAGTCGAGCGCGGAGATCAGCGTGGCCGGGTCGTCCAGACCGGTTCGAAGCGTATCGGGCGTGAGCCCGGTAAGGCTGAGATATCGCTCCGCCCGGTCTTCGTCCTGCACGATCCAGCCGATAGCCGCCAGCGCAAGTGTCGCGGCGCGCGCAGGGTCGGATGTGGCACGGGATCGATCAAATGGCATAGGGTCTCGGGAAAGGGGGCTCGCAAGGGGATTGTGGTGGGACGGGTCGGTCAGTAGACTTCGTTCGAACGAACATGCGGGGCATTCAGTGGTAAAACGAATTATGGTTGTTGAGGACAATGACCTCAACCGTAGATTGTTCTGCGATGTCCTGAAGGCAAACGGTTTCGATGTCGATCCGGTCGCCGACGGGGACAAGGTGCTGGAAACGGCGCGGGCGAATATTCCCGATCTCATCATCATGGATATTCAATTGCCCGGAATCTCGGGCGTCGATTTGATTGCCGCGGCCAAGCGCGAAAGCGCACTCAGCGATATTCCCGTACTTGCTGTCACCGCCTTCGCCGCCAAGGGAGACGAGGAGCGCATTCGCTCTGCCGGTGCGGCGGGTTACTTGGCGAAACCGGTTTCGATCATGCCCTTCATGAGCGCGGTAAAGGAATTGCTGCCCGACTAGGCCGAGAATGATTCCACTGCGTAGACCGCCATCGTGATGGCCAGCCCGCCCAGGAAAATGCGATAGGCATAGGACAGGAACCGATATTTTCGCCGCTGGAGCACCTGCCCGTTCTGGTGGATGTCCTTCAGCATGACGCGAAAGACATCCTCGTCGCTCACGAGATCCTCGAGCAAGGCGTCGCTCCATTCCTTCGTGCTCAGACTGGTGAAATGACCGAAGAACAAGGTGTTGAACGCGTCCGGATCTTTCGGCGCTTTGCCGAGCGTCGGCAGAACTGAGATTACCGCGCACAATGACGAGAAGAACGCAGTGACTGCAAGGCACAATGTCGACCAGTCCAGCTCCTTCCCCAGCAGCCGCGTCACCGCGAGCGAGAAGACGACGAACGTCGCGCCGATCAGGATCGAGGCCTTCTGGTCGGCCATCTGAGACAGGGTCAGCGTGTTGATCTGGGCCGTGCGCAGCAGGTGGATGGCGTTCGGCGAATATTCGGCAGGGTCTTGTAGTCCCTGACCGCCATCGCCAGTTGCGCCGGGCAGGTTCGCCGCAAGATCCGCGTCTGAATGTTTCACTCGCTTGATGCCCCCACGACAATCCAGCACGTGTGCCATCTGCGCTCGTGCTTGACAAGAACGGCGCGCCGACGCTTTGCACGCGGCCAATTGCATGCCATTGAAGGCGGCCTCCAAAGGAAGATACCGAAACAATGACCGAAGCCGAAGTCGACAAACGCATCCGCGACCTGATCGAGCCGTTCAACAAGAAAGGCGTCGAGATCAAGCCGGAGACGACCTTTGCCAATGATCTCGAATTCGACAGTCTGACCGTGATGGATTTTGTCGCCGAGATCGAGGACGAATTCGACGTGATCATCTCGATGAACCAGCAGGCCGAGATCGAGACTTACGGCCAGTTGGTGAGTGCGGTGCACAAGATGCAGGATAGCTGATAAGGGCCCTTGCATGACTGACACCGCAACCACGGCAGGGCCCGAAGGCGACCTGTTCTCGAAATTCGATCCGATAATCCAGACGCGCGAGACCTTGCTCGCCAGCGGGGTGGAGGATCCGTTCAATCTCGTGATGGAGAAGGTGCTCTCCCCTACCCGCGCGATCTGCAACGGACGCGATACGATCCTGCTTGGCACCTATAATTACATGGGCATGACCTTCGATCCCGATGTGCTGGAGGCGGGGAAGGAAGCGCTCGACAATTTCGGCTCGGGCACAACGGGCAGCCGGGTCCTCAACGGGACGTATCAGGGCCACCGCGAATGCGAGGACGCGCTCAAGGAATTTTACGGGATGGACCACGCGATGGTCTTCTCGACAGGCTACCAGGCCAATCTCGGGATCATTTCGACCATCGCCGGAAAAGGCGATTACGTCGTCCTCGATATCGACAGCCATGCCTCGATCTATGACGGCTGCGCGATGGGCAATGCCGAGATCGTGCCGTTCCGTCATAACGACATCGAAGCGATGGAAAAGCGGCTTGGCCGCATTCCCGAAGGTGCCGGCAAGCTGGTTATCCTCGAAGGCGTCTATTCGATGCTCGGCGATGTCGCGCCGCTCAAGGAGATGGTGGCGATCGCCAAGAAGCACGGCGCCATGGTGCTGGTCGACGAAGCGCACTCGATGGGTTTCATCGGCGAGAACGGTCGGGGCGTCTGCGAAGAGCAGGGCGTGATCGACGACGTCGACTTCATCATCGGCACTTTTTCCAAGAGTGTCGGCACGGTTGGCGGCTTTTGCGTTTCCAACCACCCCAAGTTCGACATCCTGCGCCTCGTCTGCCGCCCCTATGTGTTCACCGCCAGCCTGCCGCCGAGCGTGGTCGCAACCGCGGCGACGTCGATCCGCAAGCTGATGCATGGCGCGAACAAGCGCGCGCATCTGTGGGAGAACTCCAAGACCCTGCACAAGGGGCTGACCGACCTCGGCTTCGAGCTGGGCACCAAGGAGCCACAGAGCGCGATTGTCGCGGTCATCATGCCCGACCTGGAGCGCGGAGCGATGATGTGGGAGGCGCTGCTCAAGGAGGGCCTTTACGTCAACCTCGCCCGCCCGCCGGCCACTCCGGCGAACATGACGCTGCTGCGCTGTTCGCTGTGCGCCGAGCATTCCGCCGAGGAAGTCCAGACGATCCTCGCCATGTTCGAACGCGCCGGAAAAGCCGTGGGAATTATCGAGGGCTGAGTTTCTCGGAACGGCCTGCGGGTGCCAAGCGTCTGATCGGTGAAAGGAAATTCACCATGAGCATGACGAACACTGCAAGCGCGATCTACGAAGGTCTTGGCAAGGGCGGCAAGGGCCACATCTCGACCGGGTCGGGTGCACTCGCCGCACAGCCTTACGGCTTCCAGACCCGCTTCGAGGACGCGGCAGGAACTAACCCCGAAGAACTGATCGCGGCGGCCCATGCGAGCTGCTTCACCATGGCGCTGTCCTTCATGCTTGGAGACGCAGGCCACGAAGACGGCAAGGTCGTCACCAGCGCGGAAGTCACGCTCGAAAAGGACGGGGACAGCTTCAAGGTCGCCAAATCGGCGCTCTCGACGAAGGGAACGGTTCCCGGACTCGACAAGGCCAAGTTCGAGGAACTGGCCAATGATGCGAAAGCCAACTGCCCGATTTCCAAACTGCTGAATTGCGAAATTACGCTCTCGACCGATTTCGAAGGCTGAGCGCGGAACGATGGGGACGCCGGGGCAACCCGGTGTCCTTCATTCGGACACCTGCACCTGTGTCGCCGTGTCGCAGACATGCGGCTGCCCGGGGTCTTCGTCGCCACCCGCAAGTTGCGTGAAAGCGACGAAACCGCCCACCAGCAGCACCACGAACAGCGTCGTCACCCATCCCAGATACTTGTCGATGATCGCCTTGATCGGCGCGCCGAACAGCTGGAACAGGACGCCCACCACCATGAAGATCAGCGCGCGCCCCGCCAGCGCGGCGAGTGCAAAGGTGACGAGGTTCATCTCGATGAAGCCGGCGGTGATCGTCATCAGCTTGAACGGAACCGGCGTACCGGCGGCGAAAAACACCGCTAGCGCACCCTGTTCGCGAATATAGCAGGCAGCGACAGGGAACGTCTCGGCCAGTCCGAGCACGCCCAGCATCCAGCCGCCGAGCGTTTCGTAAAGCGCAAAGCCGATGAAATAACCCAGCAACCCGCCAAGCACCGATGAGATCGTCGCCACCATGGCAAAACGGATCGCCTTCTTCGGCTCGGCGAGGCACATCAGCCCCAACAGCGGATGCGGCGGGATCGGGAAGAAGCTCGATTCAATGAAGCAGAAGAAGGCCAGCCACCACACCGCCTTGGGGTGTGCGGCCTTGTCCATGGTCCAGTCGTACAATGCGCGCAGCCAGGCCACGTTGCGAAAACCCCTTCTGTCCGAGAAATCCGCGCCAGTTAAACAGCGCCCCTGCGCCTTGCAAGCTCGCAGTTCTACAACCGTGACTAACCATATCGGTTATTTTGCTTGACATTGTCACGCTCCTTGGGTACATAACTGGAACATCGAGAAATTGCGATTCGCCGGGACACACCGGTTTTCAATCAGCAGCCTTCCAATCGCGAAGCGCTGCTTTTTGTCGTGTGTGCTCATGAATTGACGGGAGGAAGCCATGGCCGCACGCGGCGTCACTCGAACCAAGATCAAACGCCAGCTCACGCAGGGCGAGGAAGGTCCGCTCAACCGCCACTGGCGCGGCGTGTTCCTCGATTTTCTCGGTGAAAGCTCGAATGTCTCATACGCCGCCCAGAAGGCTGGCGTCAGTCCGAGCCGGGCCTACAAGATCCGGCGCGAGGAGCCCGAATTCGCCAGGCAATGGCGCAAAGCCCTGCTCGAAGGCTACGAACATCTCGAACTCGAAACCCTGCGCCGCCTGCGAGAGGGGACAACGGTCGACGGGCCGAAATTCGACATTTCCAATGCCCTGCGCCTGCTGGTGATGCACCGCGAAACAGTGAGCCGCGCACAGGCCGAACAACAGAATGTCAGCGCCGAACAGGTGCGCGCTTCGATTGATCGCAAGGTAAAAGCCATCCGCGAACAGATCGAGCGGGAAAAAAGACAGGCGAAAGAGAAAGGCAGCACTTCGCAGTGAGTGGCGATCTGGATTGGATCCTCTCGCTGGGTCCTGAAGACAAAACCCGTGTCCTGAAACAATTCAACCAGTCCGAACTCAACGGTTTCGAAGCCAACTGGCCGCTGGTGTCGATCGCGAAGCGATGGCGCTGCGCTATTGATCACTTGGCGTATCGGCGAATTGGATCCGGCAATCGGCCCAGGCAGCATCGTTACCCTGCCCTCGATACGGGGATACTGGCGGATTCGGAGCTGGGAGTGGTTCGATGGCGGCATCGAGCTCGGCCTTGCACGTGTCGCACCTGATCTCGGGTCGGTACTGGCTGGCCATCATGGTTCCGCAAATACGCCTCGTGACGAGGTTGCGACGCCAACCATCCTGACCGCGTTCGAGGTGCCACCCGACGAAACTTCCCTCCCGTCAAAGCCCGTGCAATTTGCCGCGGTAACATCAGCTAGCTCGGCATGGCGCGGAGCCTCCTTATTCGTTGAACAGGGAGGCTCACTTGTCGAATTGGGCACAACCTCGGCCGGGCGAGCGGTAAGCGGCACGCTTACGACCGTGCTCGGTCCGTCGGGCTGCACCCTTCTCGAACCAAATGCATCGGTCGACGTGGCGCTCTCGGCGGACGATCTCGCGCTTGAAAGCACCGACATCTACGGTCTCGGTATGGGAGCCAACAGAATGCTGATAGGAGGCGAGCTGTTGCAATTTCTCAATGCCAGCCAGATTGGCACTGGTCACTGGCGTTTGTCCGGTTTGTTGCGCGGACGAGCCGGAACCGAGGACGCAGCGAGCACTGGCCATCAACCCGGCGCGGCGATCGCGATGGTCGATGACCGACTGACCGCTCTCGACCCGGCTATCGTCGTTCCCGACCCAGGAACAAGCATCGCGGCATTAGGACGCGCCGACGACGAGCCGGTTTTCGCAAGTCTTGCCAATCCCGGCCTTTCCCGCCGTCCGCCTATGCCGGTGGCAGCCCGGCTTCGGGTGCTTGACGATCAAACCTGGAGATTTCGCTGGACGCGCCGTGCTCGTGGACAGTGGCGATGGCCCACTGCCAGCGAAGTACCACTGGTAGAGCAACGCGAGGTCTACCTGGTCGGTTATGGCGATGCTGAGTCTCCAGCAAGGGCCTGGGAAGTTTCCGAAACACGGTTCGAGCTATCGGCCGGCGACCGCGCGAGCCTGACGGCAGATCACGGACCAACCGCCCTTTGGGTCAAGCAGGTCGGGACTTTCGGCCTTTCCGCCCCGCTGCTGCTCGCACAGATCACCTGACATTTGGAGGACATCCATGACTTTGCCCATCACATTTCCGGACACAACGCCGAGTTTCTCACTTCCCATGTTGTTTTCGCGCCAGGCTCAAAAAGAGTTTTCGATCAATCAAGCTCTCTCTCATCGATAGCATCATGAGCTCGGCAGTCGTCGATTCCCTTCAAACCCCTCCAGCAACCGTCGAAGAAGGCGCGTGCTATCGCATTCTTCCGGGGGCGACGGGCGAATGGGCAGGTCATGACGACGAGATTGCGGCGCGGATTAGCGGAGGATGGCATTTCTTTAGCCCCTTCGAGGGCCTGCGAATTCAGGATGTCGCAGCGCGCAAGCAATTGTATTACGCCTCTGCATGGCAGGCCGCAGACGCTCCTGAAGATCCCAGCGGCGGAACAACGGTCGATGTTGAGGCCCGGCAAGCACTCTCTCAGCTGATCGAGACACTGAAGCTAGCAGGCATAATGGGGTAACAAAATTGCGCGTGGCTTAATAATTTGACCAGCGCAAAGCCCATAGCTGGCGAGCACGGCGCGGTTTTTGGTGCCTCAGCGCTCCAAACGCGGCTTTCTTGCAACACTTCTATGCCATTGATTGCTTGATACTCATCACCGGAGAAGTTAGGGGGTAAGAGCGCCTCAGTCCTAAAAGAAGGGGAAAAATACATGCGTAAGATCGTCATTGGTATGGCGATGGCTTCGACAGCACTCACTGCGCCCGCCATGGCCCGCGATGGCCAATGGTATATCCAGGGTGATGCCGGTGTGATGATTGTCGAAGACATGGCCGTTGATGTAAACGGTGCTTCGGAAGACGCTGCCGCTATCTACGACTTCGGCGGCGACTTCGGTCTAGTCGTCGGCTACGATTTCGGCGGCTTCCGCCTCGAGACGGAAGCCAGCTACCGCGACGCCGAGCTCGAAGAAGTAGCTGCCGGTGCTCAGGGTCTCGCTCTCAATCCGTTGAATGGCGGCTTCACGACCTTCACTGATACTCGCCCCGCTCTGGGCGATGTAAGTGCCCTCAGCTTCATGCTGAACGGTTTGGTGGATTTTGGTCCGGATGACGGTCTTCAAGGATACGTAGGTGCCGGTGCCGGCGTCGCTCGCGTCGACATGGAAGGTCGCGTGAATTCGAACGGACCTGGAATCTGGGACGGATCTGACACGGGCTTTGCATGGCAGGTGCTTGCGGGTGTACGCACTCCGCTGACAGACAACTTGGATGTCGGCCTGAAGTATCGCTATTTCCGGGCTGACGACATCGAAACTATCGATGCGCTGGGCCGTGATCTTTCGGCCGATCTCGCAACGCACTCGATCCTGGGCACGTTGACCTACAACTTCGGTGGCGAAGCACCGCCTCCGCCGCCTCCCCCGCCGCCGCCGCCGCCGCCTCCCCCGCCGCCGCCGCCGCCGCCTCCCCCGCCACCGCCACCGCCGCCGTGCAACACGGGCCCGTACATCGTGTTCTTTGAATTCGATGAATCGACGATCACTGCCGATGCGGCGACGATCCTCGACAACGCGGTTACGGCTTACGCGAATTGCGGTACCGCAGCGGTCATGCTGGCGGGTCACACCGACCGTGCTGGTAGCGTAACCTATAACATGGGTCTTGCAGAGCGTCGTAATGATAGCGTCATGCAGTACCTGACGGGTCGCGGCATTCCCGCCGGCCGTATCAGCAGCGAAGCGTTCGGTGAATCACAGCCGCGCGTCCCGACTGCTGACGGTGTGCGCGAACTGCAGAACCGTCGCGTTGAAGTTACCTACGGTCCGGGCTCGGGCATGTAAGGAACGGCTTCAACAGCCAAAAATTAGAAGGGGCCGGAGAAATCCGGCCCCTTTTTCTTTGCTCGTTATCCTTGCCAGATCAGGCAAGGAAAATGATAGCAAACACCAAGCTAGGAGCTTTGCCCGTTACCGCAGTGCTTCATGAAAGATCGAACGGCGCTGCCATCAAATTCCGCGATCAGCCCGCGATCAGTCGCGCTTTGACCCGCACACCCCAAGCTCAGCGATAGACGACCTACAAAGGCGAGGCGAAGGGGGCAGCCGCAACTGCCCTCCTTTTTACCGAGCCTTCAACTCGTGCACTATGCCGGCTCACCAGCATTTCGCGCCCGCTCCACGACCGAGGCATTTGCGACAGGCACCAACTTGATGGCCGCAATTATCAATCCAAGTCCGATCGGCGTGATCCAAAGCGTGGAGAGCACGCCTATACTGAGGTTGCCATCGTTCTGAGCCGAGACGTAGCCCGCCATGTATGGCCCCAGCGCTAGCCCAACGAGGGTCGTTGCAAGGAAGAAAGTAGCAGTCGCCGTGCCCCTCATGCGCGGCAAAACCAGGGCCTGGCTCGTAGCCGCAGCTGCACCGAGAGCTGACGCAGCAAGCCCTCCGACAATGACGTTGAGGACGATAAACAGTGCGAAGCTATCCGTTGTGTACTGCACGACGGCAAAAGGTATCGGGCTGAGCAATCCGAATAGGACCACCCACAAGCGGCCGGATTGCACACGTTCGAACAGGGCGTCAGCCATACGTCCGCCTAGGATCACACCCAAGAATCCACCAACGGCGCCGCCTCCTCCGAGCCAGAACCCGAGTTCGCCCTTGGAAACGTCGAAGACGCGTTCGGCGTAGGGAGCCCCCCAATAGGAGGCCGAATACGCCATGAAGGCAACAGATCCATATCCCAGGATCGTGCACAGGAAAGCTGGCGAGCCCCACGTAAGGGCGAATGTCGGATAATCACGCACTCGCAGCGCACTGGCCCAGCAAAAGACCGCGTAATATCCAATGGCGAGCAACAACCACTGATCGGTGATGGCGGGCACGATCAAACCGGGCCCTGATTGCAGGACTTCAGTCAGAGTGTAGCCGACCAGCAGCGCTCCAAGGAAAACCGCGACATTCAGCGCTAGTGGGACAATTCCCCTGCCTGCAGCCCCGATGAAGGTGAATGGGGGGATCACCGTGTATAGTTCGCGGACGAACCCCCGGAATGGATGAGGATCTTCTGGCGATTCGATCCCATCAATCGCGCCCCGGATGGGCTCTTTAAGACTGAAAACCCAGACTGCGAGCAGAAGTCCGGGCAAGCCGACTGCAATGAATGCCGCCTGCCATCCAGCGAGCCCTAGCGGCCCTCCGTCCGGGAAAGCACTGTTCCAGTTATCGACGACCATCCCCCCGATCGCCAGCGACACCCCGCCGCCGATATAGAGCCCTGAACTATATATCGCGAGCGCAGTCGCCCTCAGCCGGGCGGGGAACCAGTCGGAGATGAGCGAATAGGCCGATGGGCTGGCAGTCGCCTCCCCAACACCGACCCCGATACGAGCTACGGTGAGCTGGCCAGCATCCCTTGCAAATCCAGACAGCGCCGTCATCGCCGACCAGATAGTCAGGCCCAGCGTCATCAGCCGTACGCGCTTCCAGCTATCGGCAAGCCGACCGAGCGGAATGCCGAACAGGGCGTAGAATATGGCGAATGCCGTGCCGTAGAGGAAGCCAAGATAAGCGTCGTCAACGCCAAGATCGGCCTTGATATCATTGGCGAGGATCGAAAGGATCTGGCGGTCGATGAAATTCAGTACATAGACCAGCACCATCACGCTCAGCGCATACCAGCTATATGCCGGTACGGGCGCATCACCTTGGCCAGCCGTTTCCGGCTGTGCAGCGGCATTCTCACTCAATGAAATCTCTCCCAAATCACAATCGCAGCGTTATGCGGGCCGTGACGCGTCCGGCTTACGCTGCGTAGCGAGTGCTATCGGTTATTCCCGCTTCGGCAAAACCCTTTTTACGCAAACGGCAAGAGTCACACAGCCCGCAGGCCCTTCCATCGGGTGCCGGATCGTAGCAAGACCAGCTCCAGGCCGGGTCGAGCTCCAGCCTGGCGCATTCCTTTGCGATATCCGCCTTGGTCATGTGTTGCAGAGGTGCGTGTATCCGGAACGGCGCGCCCTCGGAGCCCGACTTGGTCCCAAGCCGCGCGGTCTCGGCGAAGCTGGCGATAAATTCAGGGCGACAATCGGGGTAGCCAGAATAATCCAGCGCATTCACGCCAATGAAGATATCGTTGGCCCCGGTCGCTTCGGCACATGCGGTGGTCAAGGAGAGAAAGACAAGGTTTCGCGCAGGTACGTAGGTCACCGGGATCGTGTCTCCGACACCATCCTTAGGCACGTCGATCGCATCGGTCAGGGCTGAGCCGCCAAAGGCTCTCAAATCGAGAGCAATCTTCGTATGGCTTGCCAATTCCAGCCGCTCGGCGATGGCAGCAGCCGCTTTCAACTCTCGGCGATGTCGCTGTCCGTAGTCGACGCTCAGCGCATGCACCTCGAAGCCGTCTTCCAGCGCACGCGCTGCTGTCACCATGGAATCGAGGCCGCCCGAAAGCAGGACGACTGCGCGGCGAGATGTCTTTGTAGCGGTTGTCTCGGTCATCTGCGCCGACTTAGCGCCAATCGAATGGTTGGCAAAGGTCGACCGGCTCGGAACTGCCTATCAACAGCTACCGGTGCGGCGCGCTTCGGCTGCAATCTGAAACGGCAGCCCCGAGGCAATGCCACGGCTTTCCAGCTGGATCAGGCTCGCAGTTTCCTTGCGAATGTCTGTCCGGCCGTAGCCATCGCCCGGGCAGGTGTACTGCACCGTCACGCGGTTCGCTCGATCTTCCACAACGAAGCGATTGCAGCCGCCTTGTGTGTGCCTGAGCTGGATTAGCTCTTCGCCGCTTCGTACGCAGATCTTGCGATCCGCCGAACCATCGCGATGCTTGATCGTCCACTCACCTTTGCTCAGACCGCCAAGCATGGCGAGACTCCCGCCTTGCGCGGCAACGGGCAGCGCTACCGCGATGGCAGCGAGGCAGGATGCCAAGGGAAGGAGGTGACGATGCATCTTCATGATTTCTTTCTGCGGCAATCCGGTAGAGATAACTTGGTCATAATCGACTAACGTCGATGAACCGTGCCTGAGCAGGGTTAAGCTGCTAAATGCTCAATTCGAAGGTTCTTGCGCAAAACGCGCAATCGACAGCAATCACGCCGTCATCATTGCGCATTTCACTCCTTTCGCTCTCCGAGAAGCCGGAAAGAACGGATTCATAGTGTTCGGGAGTACAACGACATCCGCGGCTGAGTGCGGCGCCCGGCTGGACCCGGACCTCGTCCTCTTCGTGGAACAGGCGCCACGCGATCGCTTCAAGCGAAAGATCGGGATCGAGCAGTTCGTCGTGACTGATCGTGCTCGCCATGGCGACGACGTGCTCCCAGTCGGGATGATCCATCCGCACATGCAGGCGTTCGCGCCCTTCCTCGCCGTCGGCCAGATGCTGAATCAGCAGGCCCGATGCGACATGTCCATCGACCCCCGTGCGGCTTGCCACGCGGATAAGCGTGGGCACCTGCTCGGACTGGCTGAAATAGGTCTCGCACGCTTCGGCCAGCGAATCGCCCTCGAGCGGGACGATACCCTGGTAGCGTTGCCCCGCCTCGGTCTCGAACGTGATCGCGAGATACCCCTCCCCAAACAGCGCCGACAGTGACGGATTTGCGCCCAGCTGGGTGAGCCGTTCGGCGTCGAAGTCGGCGTAGCCGCGCACGCTTCCTCCGCGATAATCGCACACCAGCAGCGAAACGACTCCCGTCCGCGTCTGGGCCTGCATGGTAAGCTGAGCATTCTCCCCGTCATCCTTGAGCAAGCCGCCCATCAGCGCGCCGAGTACGAGCGCTTCGCCGAGCAGGTGGCTGACAGGTGGTGGATAGGAATGCGCGCTCAGAACCTCGTCGAGCACATCGTCGAGCCGCACCAGTCGTGCACGTGCATTGCGAGCGGGAAGCGTAAAGCCGAGAAGTCGGTCGGAGAAGGTTTCAGGCTGTGTCGTCATGAGCGGTCATATGGTGACGCGCCCCGCTGGCGTTAAGACCCGACCTGCCAACGCGTCGATACTGGCCCTCAGCCGAGCAGGCCGAAACTCCACAACAGCACCGATTTCTGGGCGTAAATGCGGTTTTCCGCTTCGTCGAAAACGACCGATTGCGGCCCTTCGAACACGTCTTGCGATACTTCGTCGCCGACATGCGCAGGGAGACAATGCAGGAAAACCGCGTCCGGCTTTGCCTTCGCCATCAATGCCGTATCGACACGGAAGGGCTCCATCGCCGCCTTCTTTTCCGCCGCATCGGCCTGTCCCATCGAAATCCAGGTGTCGGTGACGAGCACATCCGCACCCGCCGCCGCTTGCGCCGCATCGTTGGTAAGGGTGATGTCGGCACCGTTTTCGCGCGCCGCGTCGACAAAGCCCGGATCGGGCTCGAAACCGGCGGGCGTTGCGACGCGGACATTGAACTTCATCAGTCCGGCGGCCTCCAGCACAGAGTGCAGGACGTTGTTGCCGTCGCCGAACCAGGCGACTTCCAGCCCCGGCAGGGCCTTGCCATGTTCGATGACGGTCAGAAGATCGGCCACGATCTGGCACGGATGTGAGCGGTCGGTCAGGCCGTTGATGACGGGCACGCTCGCATGGCGGGCCATCTCCTCGATCTTGGCATGATCGTCCGTGCGCAACATGATTGCATCGACCATCCGACTCAGCACGCGCGCGGTGTCGGCGATGGTCTCGCCCCGGCCAAGCTGGCTCGATCCTGCCTCCAGGATCAGCACAGTCCCGCCAAGCTGGCGCATGGCGATATCGAAGCTGACGCGCGTTCTGGTCGAGTTCTTCTCGAACACCAGCGCGAGTACCCGGCCGGCAAGCGGTGCGTCGGCATCCGCCTTGCCCTTGGGCCAGTCCGCTCTTTCTGTCTTACGGTCGATGGCATCGGCGATCATCGCTGCGATTGCATCGGGTCCGGCATCGCCCAGATCGAGGAAGTGCCGGATGGTCTCGCCCTCGCCCATCACGCAGTCTCGGGCACGGTGTAGCTCGCAGCGCCTGCCGAAAGCTTGTCGAAGAACTCGTCGATCTCCGCATCGCCGATCACCAGCGGAGGGAGAATGCGCAAGGTCTGGTCGCCCGCTGCCACGGTCAGCAGCTGGTGATTGTCGCGCAGGTGGACGAAGAAGGGACGGCTCTCGACCTTCATCCTGAGGCCCAGCATCAGGCCCTTGCCGCGCACGAATTCGAACAGGTCGGGATAATTGCCGATGAACTGCTCGAGCCGGGCACGGATGCGTTCGCCCTTCTCGGTCACTTCGGCGAGAAAGGCTTCATTTGCGACCGCGTCCATGACTGCGCCGCCCGCCGCCATGGCGAGCGGGTTGCCGCCATAAGTCGAGCCGTGCGTACCGAAGGTCATGCCGCGCGCGCCCTTTTCCGTCGCCAGAACCGCCCCGATCGGGAAGCCGCCGCCAAGGCCCTTGGCCGTAGCGAGGATGTCGGGTTCGATGCCGTAATGTTCGTGCGCGTAGAGCTTGCCCGTGCGGGCGACGCCGCATTGCACTTCGTCGAGCACCAGCATGAGATCGTTTTCATCTGCGAGTTCGCGCAGCCCCTTCATGAAGGCTTGCGACGCGGGACGGATGCCGCCCTCGCCCTGGATCGGCTCGACCAGAAAGCCCGCCGTGTGCGGCCCCATCAGAGCCTTGGCCGATTCAAGGTCGTCGAACTCGGCATACTTGAACCCGTCCAGCATCGGCGAGAAGCCGTGATGCATCTTGGTCTGGTTAGAGGCGCTGATCGTCGCCATCGTGCGCCCGTGAAACGCGTTCGAGAACGTGATCAGCTCGAAGCGGCTCTTGTCCCCCTCGTCACCGGCGTTCTGGTGATAGGCGCGCGCGGCCTTGATAGCGCCCTCGACCGCTTCAGCGCCCGAATTGGTAAAGAAGACCGTGTCGGCAAAGGTGTTGTCGACAATCTTCTGCGCCAATTCCTCGCCCTGCGGGCTGCCATAGAGGTTTGAGACATGCATCAGCGTTTCTGCCTGACGCTGGATCGCCCCGATCAGCCCTTCGTGCGAGTGGCCCAGCAGATTGACCGCGATCCCGCTGGCGAAATCGAGATAACGCGTCCCGTCCTCGTCGATCAGGTGGCAATGTTCGCCTCGCACAGGCCGCACTCCGCAGCGCGGATAGACGGGCATTAGCGGCGTAATCGACATGGGAAACCTCAAGAATTGACTAGATTTGGAAACACAAATGGCGGCCCATACGAGCCGCCATCTGTTTGTGAATAAGGCCGCTCGTCTGGTTGGTCAAACGGCCTTGCGGTGCGCGATGGTCAGCTTTGGACCGGCACCAGGTTGACCGCAGAATACTTGCCACGTCGATCGACTTCGAGGTCGAATTCGAACCGCTCGCCTTCGTTGATCTCGCTCAGGCCCGAACGCTCGACCGCGCTGATATGCACGAAAGCATCCGGCTGGCCGTCGTCGCGAACGAGGAAGCCGAAGCCCTTCATCGAATTGAAGAACTTGACCGTGCCGGTTGCCTTTTCGCCGGTAAGCTCGCGCTTGGGCGGGCCTTCTGCGGCAGGTGCTGCGATCACGTCGCCCACGACCTGCAGGTCCTGCGCCGAAATCTTTCCGCCGCGATCGACCAGGTTGAATTCAAGCTCCTGCCCTTCGGCAAGGCCTTCCAGCCCGGCGCGTTCGACAGCGCTGATATGGACGAAGACATCTTCCCCGCCGCTTTCCTGCTGGATGAAGCCGAAGCCTTTCTGGCCGTTGAAGAACTTGACCGTTCCCTTGCCAGTGCCGACGACCTGAGCGGGCATGCGGTTGAAACCGCCGCCACCGCCAGCACCGCCACCGCGCGGGCCACCGCCGCCACGTGGGCCGCCACCGAAGCCACCGCC
Source organism: uncultured Erythrobacter sp. (assembly GCA_947494705.1). Lineage (GTDB taxonomy): Bacteria > Pseudomonadota > Alphaproteobacteria > Sphingomonadales > Sphingomonadaceae > Erythrobacter. Next base: position 618,589 of record CANLVN010000002.1, on the reverse strand, counting down.
GCGATCGCCGCCGCCGCCGAAACGGTCGCCGCCGCCACCGCCGCCGCCGCCGCCGCGATACCGATCGCCGCCGCGGTCATTTCCGTAATCGGATGGTGGCGGGAATCCGTCACCACCGCCGCCGAACGGATCGAAACCGTCTTCACCGAATCCGTCGCGCTTGTCCCGACCGCGCCGACGTCCCCTATCGTAACCCATAACTCGAATTGTACCTTATCACGCCGCCCATTCTTCAAACCGCACAGCGACGAGGGGGCAACGTGTCCCGCCGCATGCCGGGCGTGCAAGCAATCTCCCACCATGGGAGAATCCTGTCAGCCACTTGTGCATAGGCATAGCGCACAAAGGGCCGCTATGCGAACGATTTAACTTGCAATCGCGTTCTGGCGCAAATTTATGACATTTTCGTATCCGGCAGAGCGCCGTCATTCGCTTGCCACGGCTTGTCCGCATCGCCAGAATACAGCACTTCCGCAATTACCAGCAAAACAACCCAGGTGAGCCATTTGTCCGATTTTCGCATGCTTTCAGAGGCGGTTCTCGCAAGTCAGCAAATCACGCTCGACGATGTCGAAGCCGCGAAACAGGCGGGCGTGACCCTCATCGTCAACAACCGGCCCGACGGCGAAGATCCGACCGCACCGCAAGGCGACGAAATATCAGCTGCGGCCGATGAGGCGGGAATCGGCTATCGCGCGATCCCGATCGGCCATTCGGGTTTCAGCGCGGAACAGGTCGACGCGATGGCCGAGGCGCTCGACGGTGCCAAGGGCAAGGTGCTGGCCTATTGTCGCTCGGGCACGCGCTCGACCTTCCTGTGGGCGCTGGCGCGCGCAAAGGCCGGCGGCGACCCCGACGCGATCGCCGCTTCGGCAAGCGCAGCCGGATACGATGTCAGCCCGGTGCGAGCGATGATCGACATGCTCGCAGCGCGCTAGAAAGCCCGCTTACTGACGATAGTCGAGCGGCGGTGCGCGGTCGCCGAGAAGCGACTTGTAGACATAATCAGGCCCACGCGCTTCGTCGAATTCGGCCTTCGCTTCGGCGCGCAATTGCGGGTTGGTGAACAACTCGACCGCCATCAGCGTCATCGCCTTGGCCGCGACCTGCGTGCCCTTGATGCCGATCGAATGGCCGCTCGCCGCAACCGCCTGCCAGCTATGCGCGCTCGTCCCCGGGACCCAGGTAGCGGTGCGCACACCCACGGTCGGAGTCGCCCAAGACACATCGCCTACATCGGTCGAACCGTAGCCAAGGCTCGTATCGTAAGGAGCGATTTCGCTCGCGCTCTCCAGCGGCTTTGCCGCATCGCCCAGTGATTCCTGCAATTGCTCGGCCCAGGCGCGTTCTTCGGCGTTGTAATTCACGCCGCCAACCTGCGTCAGCTTTTCATGCATGACCTTTGCCAGCGTTTCGTTGACCAGCAGCGGGTTGTTGCCGTGGATGATCTCCCACTCGACTGTCGTGCCCGTGCCCATCGCTGCGCCGCGCGCTGCATCTTCGAGGCGCGCCCAGATTTCCTCGACGCCTTCGGGGTCGGGATGGCGCACATAGTAAAAGCTTTCAGCGAAGTCGGGCACCACGTTCGGCGCGTTTCCGCCGCTGGTGATGACGTAATGCATGCGCGCATCCTGCGGAATGTGCTCGTGCATCATGTTGGCCATCATGTTCATCGCCTCGGCTCCATCGAGCGCGCTGCGCCCGCGCTCCGGAGCGCCGGCGGCGTGGGCCGATACTCCGGTGAAGCGGAACTTGGCCGAACGGTTGGCAAGGCTGGTGCGGGCAGCGGCGCTGTTCTCGTCATCGGAGTGCCAGTGGATTGCGATGTCGACATCGTCGAACATTCCGGCACGGGTCATGTAGACCTTGCCCGAGCCGCCCTCTTCGGCAGGCGTGCCGTAGAGCCGGATGCGGCCCGGCGTTCCGGTTGCCTCCAGCCAGTTCTTCACCGCGATAGCCGCCGTCAGCGATCCTGCGCCGAACAGATTGTGCCCGCAGGCATGACCGGCGCCCTTGCCCTCGACCGGGTCACGGGTCGGCTCTGCCGACTGGTTGATTCCGGGCAGTGCGTCCATCTCGGCCAGGATGGCGATCACCGGCCCGCCCTCGCCCCATTCAGCGACAAAGGCGGTGGGGATTTCGGCGATCCCGCTCTCCATGCGAAAACCTTCCGCCTCCAGCTCAGCCTGCATCAGAGCGGTGGTGCGGGACTCAAGATAGCCGAGTTCGGCGAAGTCCCAAAGTTGCTGCGCAACGCGCGCGGTGCGATCGGCCTCGGCCTCGACCGCAGCGACGGGGTCCATGTCCGAATGGTTGTCCGCGAGGGCGGGAAAGCCAGTAAGCGCAAACGCCCCCAAGGCAGCGGCGGCGGAAATACGGGTGGATTTCATCGATGTCTCCTTGAGCGCCTGCTTGCCGCAATTTGAATGGTCTGCCAATCCCCGCTGAAAGACAGGTCGCAGGACGAAAAACGGCGAATGGAAATCCAACCCCTCCTCCTACAGTTCGGCGGATCGCTGCTCGCGATTTTCGCGCTGTTCGCGCTTGCCCGCGCCCTGCGACTGGGAGGTGAGCCTGGGCTGGCCGACGAAGATGCCGTGCGCGCTGCGGCCAATGAAGTCGACGACGGCTTCGAGGCGACGCGAATCTCGATCTCGCGCGACGGATCGGCGGCGCTGGCAAGGAGTGACGACGGTCGAATCATGGTCATCAAGCGCCACGGAAACCGCTTTGTCGGCAGGGTGCTGACCAGTGCCGCCAGAGTGCGCGAAGAGGTGGATGGGCTCGTCGTAGACCCCTTTGAGCCACGTTTCGGTCGCGTTAGGCTTCGCTTGGTGGACGCGGGCACTTGGGCGGATGCGATCAACCGGTTATAGGACAGAAAAGCCATGCCGGATTTCTCGCCCACCCAATATGCCGTACCGTTCTTCGTCGCCGCAGTGCTGGCGGAGATGATCTGGTCGCGCCTGAAGCGGCCCGAAGCCTACGAGCCGATGGACACGCTGGTGAGCCTCGCATTCGGGCTCGGATCGACCGTCGCGGGCGCAGCTTTCGGCGGTTTTGCAGCGTTCGTCTTCATCGAGGCCTACGAGTATCGACTGTTCGATTTCGGCGAGGAATGGTGGGCAGTGTGGTGGGCCTGGCCGCTTGCCTTCGTGCTCGACGATCTCAAATATTACTGGGTCCACCGCGCCGGGCACCGCATCCGCTGGATGTGGGCGAGCCATGTGAACCACCATTCCTCGCAGCACTATAACCTCTCCACTGCGCTGAGGCAGAGCTGGACCGGGGCGTTCACATTCGGGCTGCTGTTCGCCATCCCACTGGTTTTGCTGGGCTTTCACCCCGCCATGATCGCGATCTGCGCCGGCTTCAACCTGATCTACCAGTTCTGGATCCACACTGAAGCGATAGGCCGTATGCCCCGATGGTTCGAAGCGGTGATGAACACGCCAAGCCACCACCGCGTCCACCACGCGACCAATCCGCGCTATCTCGACCGCAACTATGCCGGGGTCTTCATCGTCTGGGACAAGCTCTTCGGCACCTTCGAGCCCGAGCGCGACGATGAGAAAATCCGCTACGGCATCGTCAAGCAGCTGGGCAGTTTCAACTTGCTGTGGTCGGTTTTTCACGAATGGATCGGCATGCTGGGCGACATCTGGCGCGCGCCGTGGAAGCACAAACTGTCCTATCTTCTGCGCGAACCCGGCTGGAGCCACGATGGCAGCCGCAACACTTCGGACACGATTCGTGCCCGCTGGCTTGCGCGGCAGACCCCTGCACCAGCTACAAAACCGGTTGCAACGGGAAACCCGATTGAAACAAAGGGACAAGCTGCCTAGTCTCTCGCGTCAGAGGAGAGATCATGGACAGTTACGACTATATCGTTATCGGCGGAGGTAGCGGCGGCAGCGCGGCTGCCGGACGCCTCGCCGTCGATGGGACCCGGCGCGTGTGCCTGCTCGAAGCGGGGGGCCGCAACGACAACGTCCTTATCAAGACGCCCGGCTTCATGCCCTTCATCCGCAATTCGTCGAACTACAAATACGACACGGTTCCGCAGAAAGGCCTGAACGGTCGCATCGGATACCAGCCGCGCGGCAAGGGGCTGGGGGGATCGTCGGCGATCAACGCCATGGTCTACATTCGCGGCAACAAATGGGACTACGACAACTGGGCCGCGCTGGGCTGCACCGGCTGGGCCTATGACGATGTGCTGCCCTACTTCAAGAAGGCGGAAGCCAATGAACGCGGAGCCGATGAATATCACGGAGCGGGGGGACCCCTTTTCGTGTCGGACCAGCGCTCCGCCAATCCCACCAGCGAAGCGTTCGTCGAGGCCGCGACCGAACTTCAGCTGCGCAGGAATGCCGACTTCAACGGCGAGCATCAGGAAGGCTTTGGCCTTTATCAGGTCACCCAACGCGACGGTGAGCGATGGTCCGCGGCTCGCGGCTATGTCGAGCCGATCCGGGGCCAGGGCAACTTCGACGTCCGAACGAACACCCTTGTCGAACGGCTGGTGATCGAAGACGGCCGCGTTACCGGTGTTTCCATCCGTCGCGGCAGTTCGACCGAATTCCTCTACGCTCGACGAGGCGTGATCTTGTCGGCAGGGGCCTTTAACAGCCCGCAGATCCTGATGCTTTCGGGCATCGGACCGGGTGAGCACCTCAAGCAGCACGGCATCGATGTGGTGCTCGACAAACCGGCTGTCGGCTCGAATCTACAGGACCATATCGACTACGTCTCCGGCTGGGAGACGACGAGCGATGTGCCGATCGGCGGTACGCTCAAGGGCACGCTCAAAATGGCAGGAGCGATCTTCGAGCATCGCCGCAAACGCACTGGCGCGATGACGACGCCCTATGCCGAGGCGGGCGGGTTCTGGAAGGTCATGGACGATGCTCCCGCACCGGACGTGCAGTGGCATTTCGTGCCTGCCGTGCTCGAAGATCACGGGCGTGAAAACGTGAAAGGCTACGGCTTTTCGCTCCACGCCTGCGTGCTGCGCCCCGAAAGCCGCGGGACAGTCAGCCTGGGTTCGGGCGATGCGAGCGCAGCGCCGGTCATCGATCCCAATTTCCTCGACGACGACCGAGATATCGCCACCTTGCGCAAAGGCGTGCGCCTGTCGCATCGCATTGCCGATGCGCCTGCCCTGCAGGCCTTCGGCCCCACCGACCGCCATCCGGTCGATCTCGACGATGACGCTGCGCTCGACGAACTGATCCGCAACCGCGCAGACACCGTGTACCACCCAGTCGGCACTTGCCGCATGGGCGGTGACGAAGACAGCGTGGTCGATCCGCAGTTGAAGGTGCGCGGTGTCGATGGGCTCTGGATCGCTGACGCCTCGATCATGCCCCGGCTGGTAAGCGGCAACACCAACGCGCCCAGCATCATGATCGGCGAACGATGCGCCGACTTCGTGAAGCAGAGCGAGAAGGTTTGAGGGCGATGGGGACGGCCCATAGGGCCTGATCGCACGTGCGCCCCCACACGCCTTGACACTGAGCAAAGCCAACAAGGCGAACAGCACCCAGAGGCTCGCCCGGCGGGGCGAACACAAACAGTAGCACCCCACACAAAAAACGGGCCGAAGCGCAAAGCTTCGGCCCGATAGTCTGTTCGTTCGCAGGAGGAACGTCGGTTGGCGGGGAGAGGGGAGAAGAGAGAGAGGCTCCCCCCGCCAATCTGAGTGCGCCCTTAGGTGCGGGCGAATTCGGGATAGGCTTCCACACCGACTTCGGCATGATCGAGGCCTGCCAGCTCTTCCTCTTCGGAAGGACGGACACCCATGGTGTATTTCAGAGCGAGCCAGATGACGGCCGATGCTGCACAGACCCAGACCATGGTGAGCAGGACACCCACGAGTTGGCCGATGAAGGTCGCATCGCCTGTCCAGGCAACGATCAGCGTGCCCCAGATACCTGCGAACAGGTGAACCGGGATGGCGCCGACGACGTCATCGATCTTGAGCTTGTCGAGCAGCGGAACGGTGAAGACCACGATCACGCCGCCGATGCCGCCGATCAGGATCGACTGGCCCACGGTGGGAGCGAGCGGTTCTGCGGTGATCGAGACGAGGCCGGCCAGAGCGCCGTTAAGCGCCATGGTGACATCCGCCTTCTTGTACATGACCTGCGTGAGGATGATCACGACGACCACACCGCCGGCTGCTGCCATGTTGGTGTTGACGAAGATCTTCGACACGTCGGACACATCGCCCACCGTACCCATCGCAAGCTGCGATGCGCCGTTGAAGCCGAACCAGCCGAGCCACAGGATGAAAGTGCCGAGCGTCGCCAGCGGAATATTCGCGCCGGGGAAGACGTTGACTTTGCCATCCGTGCCATAGCGACCGGTGCGAGCACCGATGATGAGAGCGCCGACGAGAGCCGCCCAGCCGCCGGTCGAGTGAACCAGCGTCGAACCTGCGAAGTCGGAGAAGCCCCACTGGCTATCGAGATAGCCGCCGCCCCATTCCCAGCTGACAACCACCGGATAGATGATCGCGGTCAGGATGGTGACGAAGATGAAGAACGGAACGATCTTCACGCGTTCAGCCACGGTGCCCGAAACGATCGAGGCGGTGGTGGCGCAGAAGACCATCTGGAAGAACCAGTCCGAAGCGACGGAATAGCCGGTATCGGTATCGGCCGAGCCGACATCCTGCATCGCGTAAGGGAACCCTGCGACGCCGAACAGGCCAAGCGAGCCATCGGCGAATCCCGGATAAGCGATCGAATAGCCGATCACCCAGAACATGAGGCCGGCAATCGAGTACAGGCCGATATTCTTGAGGCACTGGGTCGAAGTGTTCTTGGCGCGGACAAGCCCGGCTTCGAGCATGGCAAAACCCGCTGCCATCCACATCACCAGGAAGCCGCCGATCAGGAACAGCAACGTGTTGAGAATATATGCGGTGCCGCCTCCGACGGCTTCCGCGGCGGGCACAGCGGCCAAGGCCGGCTGCGCAGCGAATACCGAGCCTGCGAGCAGGGCGCCGGCGGTAAGGAGAGGTTTCTTCATGATCCGTATCCCCCGGTTCAAAGTGCGGTTTCGCCGGCTTCGCCGGTACGAATGCGGGTCGCCGATGCGAGGTCGAGGACGAAAATCTTTCCGTCGCCGATAGCCTCGGTGTTGGCAGTCTGCTGGATCGTCTCGACGACCTGCGCAGCGATGTCGTCGCTGGCAGCGATTTCGAGCTTCACCTTTGGCAGCATGTTGGTGGAATATTCCGCACCGCGGTAAATTTCGGTCTGGCCCTTCTGGCGACCGAAGCCCTTCACCTCGGAAACAGTCATTCCGGCGACCCCGATCGCGCCCAGCGCTTCGCGGACCTCGTCGAGCTTGAATGGTTTTATGATGGCGATGATAAACTTCATGCCGATCCCCCTATGGTTCTGGCCGGCTCATCCGGCTCAAGTCCATGAAGCAAGGAGCGTGCCACATTTAAGTGACACGGCTAACGCAGCGGAATCGGACACTTGCTTCGCAGCTGCACAAAAGTGCGTGCCTAATTTTTAATCTTTTGGTTAGATTTTATGCAGCGAGTGTTGCGGAATGCTGCATCCTTGGTCGTCAGCGACCGATTGTGGCGCCGGCGGCTACTCGCCTGCAATATATTGTGTCGTGGCGCGGGTCGGCAGGCCGTCGATGCTTGTGGTGCGCTTCGCGACCTTGGCCTCCCACTCCTGCGGATCGCTCTGGCGGTGAGCCTTTTTGAGCGTGTCGCGTTCACCATCGAGGGTCATGAACGGAACGCCCCAGCCGCAGCTGGTCTGCACGCTTTCCACGTCGATCACGAAGATTTGCCGGGTGCCGGGCATCATCGTGAAACGCCCGGCCAGCGCCTCCCACTCCGCATCCTGCGGCAGTACTGCGCGGCCTTTGCCATAGATTCGCAGGATCAGCGCCGGTCGTTCGAAATTGCAGAACATGATCGTGATGCGGCCGTCCGCTGCGAGGTGCGCATGGGTCTCGTTTCCAGAGCCGCCCAGATCGAGATACGCCACCTGCCCAGGTTCAAGCACGCGGAACGCATCGTAACCCTTGGGGCTGAGGTTGATCCGCCCATCGGCGGCTGCGGTTGCGACGAAGAAGACGGGCTGTTTCTCGATCATCGACACATGTTTGGGCTCCAGCGTATCGAAAAAGTCAGCCATTTGTCCCTCTCCTATTCGCGCAGGAAATCCTGCACCGTTTCGATGAACCGATCAAACTGGTCGTGATGGAGCCAGTGCCCGGCTTTCTCGAATTCGACCACGCGGGCCGTGTTGAAATGTTCGATCCGACCGTCCTTCTCCGGGTTCGAGGCCCAGCTGTCCGATCCGTAAAGCAGCAGGGCGGGACAAGTGATCGCCGCCCACGTGTCGCGAAGGAATTCGTCCGCAATGTCCTCGACCGGCCAGACATTGAGATGCGGGTCGAATTTCCAGCTATAGGTGCCATCCTCGTTGCGAGTAACGCCGTGGATCGTCAGGTGGCGCGCCTGATCGCGGGTGAGATAAGCGTTCTCGTCGATCATCCGCTGGAAGGCGGTTTCGATGCTTTCATATTTGCGCGGTGTGCGCCCGGCGGCCTTGCGCTTGTTTCCGATCCATTCGGCAAGGCGCTCGGGATAGGGGCGCGAGCGCATCTCGGCCTGGCGCTGAGGACTCGGACCAAGCCCCTCGATTGCGACGATCTTGCTGACCATGTCGGGAAAGGTCCCGGCATATCGCAGCGAGACGTTGCCGCCGAGTGAGTGGCTTACGATCGTAACCGGCCCGCGCCCGAGCTGGTGGACCAGCTGCGCGAGATCGTAGACCATGTCGCCAGCCTGATAATTTCCGTCCGAGACCCAGTCACTATCGCCATGACCGCGATGGTCCATCGCAACCACATGATAATCGGCGGCGAGGATTTCCGCAGTCCAGTCCCAGCTGCGCGCATGATCGCGCCCACCATGGACCAGGACGAGGGGTGGCTTCGCTCGGTCCTCTTCGGTTTGCGCCCAGTCGAAATAGTTGAGCTTGAGCCGTTGCGAAATGAAGGTCTGCGATGTCGGGCCGGAAGTCGTCATGTCGTCGCCATGCCGCGAAGCGCCTTTGCTCGCAAGCCTACCGTTCCTTGGTCGCGGAGAAGGTAAGCTCGGGGTTCTTTTCCACCTGGTAGTTCACGTCCCACGGACTCTTCGCCATGAAGACGAGATCGCCATCGCGGTCCCGCGCAAGATTGGCGCGGTTGAAGCTCTCGAACTCGTCGAGTGCCTTCTGATCACCCTTCAGCCAGCGCGCGGTCGCGAAAGGAGACGCTTCGAGCGCCGCCTCGACCTTGTATTCGGCCTCAAGCCGCGCAATCAGGACGTCGAGCTGAAGCTGGCCGACCACGCCGATGATATGCTGCGCTCCGATCTCGGGGTAGAAAACCTGGATCACGCCTTCTTCGGAGAGGTCGTCCAGAGCCTTGCGCAGCTGCTTGGTCTTGGTCGGATCCTTGAGCTGGACACGGCGCAGGATTTCAGGCGCGAAGTTGGGCAGGCCGGTGAAGCGCACCTTGTCCTTTTCGGAAAGCGTGTCGCCCACGCGCAAGGTGCCGTGGTTGGGAATTCCGATGATGTCGCCCGCCTCGGCCGTGTCGGCAATCTCGCGGTCCTGTGCGAAGAAAAGGATCGGCGAGTGGATTGCGATCGGCTTGCCCAAGCCCGACGGCGTCAGCTTCATGCCACGTTTGAAGGTGCCCGACACCTGCCGCATGAAAGCGATGCGGTCGCGGTGATTGGGGTCCATGTTGGCCTGCACCTTGAAGATAAAGCCGGTGACCTCGTCATGGTCGGGCGTCACCTGATCGTCGCCAGCGGGTTGCGGGCGCGGTGGCGGGGCGTGCTGTGCGATCGCCTCGATCAACTGGGTGACACCGAAATTCTTTAGTGCCGAACCGAAATAGACCGGGGTGAGGTCGCCGTTGCGGTAGGCCTCGAGGTCGAATTCGGGATAGCCGACCTGTGCCAGTTCGGCTTCCTCGGCATATTCTTCCGGAATGTCTGGGTCTTCGTCGACCTTGCCTAGAAACTCCTTCGACGGCCCCTCAGGGCGGCTCACATGGCCGGACGCGAAATCGAGGATACCCTTGAACTGACCGCCCATGCCGACCGGCCAGCTTTGCGGGCTGACGTCGAGCGCGAGCATGTCGGCTACTTCGTCCAGCGTCTCGAATGGGTCGCGGCCCTCGCGGTCCACCTTGTTGACGAAGGTGATGATCGGCACGCTGCGAAGCCGACAGACCTCGAACAGCTTGCGCGTCTGCGGCTCGATCCCCTTGGCGGCATCGATCACCATGACCGCGCTGTCGACCGCAGTGAGCGTGCGGTAGGTATCTTCCGAGAAGTCCTCGTGTCCCGGAGTGTCGAGCAGGTTGAAGGTGACCCCGTCCCGCTCGAACGTCATCACGCTGGACGTGACCGAGATGCCGCGCTGCTGCTCGATCTTCATCCAGTCCGACCGCGCGCGTCGGGCCTGCCCGCGTGCCTTGACCTGGCCTGCAAGGTGGATCGCGCCGCCCTGCAACAACAGCTTCTCGGTGAGCGTGGTCTTGCCTGCGTCGGGGTGCGAGATGATCGCGAAGGTTCTTCTGTTGGACATGGTCAACGAGCGCCGGATCAGCCGCGCAACTCCGCCCCCTGTTTGGCTGCCGCCGCGACCCCCTTGTCGGCAATCGCCTTGAGGTCGGCGTCCTTGAAGCTCTTGTCGTGCGGCTGCAGCGTCACTTCGATGGCGAGCGACTTTTTCCCCTCGGGGACCCCCTCGCCGGTGAATATGTCGAAGACGCGCGCACCCGTGATGTTGGCCTTGTCCGATCCGCGCACCGACTTGAGCAGGTCTTCGGCGGCAAGATCGGCGGGCACGAGGAATGCGAAATCGCGTGTCACGGCCTGCAGGGCGGGCGGCGTGAAGCTGGGACGCGCGAAACTGACCGGACCCTTCCCGGCTTTCTTTGCCGGAATAGCATCGAGGAACAGTTCTACTGCCGCGACCGGCCCATTCATGTCGAACGCCTTGAGCGTCGCGGGATGCAGCATACCGAAGCGCGCCAGCACCTTTTTGGGGCCAAGCCGCAAGGTTGCCGACTGCCCGGGATGGAATTGCTCGCCCGCTTCGCCGAAGACCATGAGGTTACCGACCGGAGCACCGGCGGCTTCGAGCAGGGTCATGGCCGCCGCCTTGGCGTCGAAAGCGTCGAACGAAGACGCCTTGCCGCTTGCCCAGCCGCGCGGCGTCTTCTCTCCGGCAAGGACCACGCCCAATGTCGGGCGCTCGTCACTCATGCCGTCTGGTCCACGGAAATAGCGCCGACCTAGCTCGAACAGGCGCGACCCGCTCGCGCCGCGATCCGCGTTGCGCTTGGCCGCGAGCAGCAGGCCGGGAACGAGCGAGGGACGCATTGCCTTCATGTCCTCGCTGATCGGGTTGTCGAGAACCCAGAGGGCCTGATCGCCGGTTGCGAAATGATCGGCAGCGTCGCCGGGCAGGAACGACCACGTCACCGCCTCGTCCAGTCCGCTTCCCGCTGCCGCACGGCGCAGCTTGCGTTCAAGCGCCTGTTGCGCGGTGGCGGTCGGACGTGCGACCCCGTCCATCCGCGGGAGAGCGACGCTTTCGACCTTGTCGAGGCCGTGGATGCGCACGACTTCCTCGACGAGGTCCGCTGGCCCTTCGATATCGTGACGACGCAGCGGGCACGTGACTTTCCAGTCCGCATCCACCGAGAAATCGAGACTTTCGAGGATGCGCTTCTGCTCGTCGGCAGGCACATCGACACCGCCCAGTTTCGCAGTCATCGCGGGGTCGAAGGAGACGGCCTTCGCCTCGCTCGGCGGTGAACCGGCTTGGACAGCTTCACTCGGTTTCCCGCCCGCCAGTTCGACGATCAGCCCGGTGAGCAGGTCCAGCCCGTCTTGCAGGAACGCCGGGTCCACCCCGCGCTCGAACCGCGTGCGCGCGTCGGAGGCAAGGCCGAGCTTGCGTCCCGTCACGCCAATGCGCGGAGGGTCGAAATAGGCGATTTCGAGCAGCACGTCGGTTGTGTCATCCTGCACACCCGAATCCTCGCCGCCCATGATACCGGCAATGTCGTGGACCTGAGCCTCGTCGGCGATGACGACCATACTTTCGTCGAGCGTATAGGTCTTCTCGTTCAGCGCCAGCACCTGCTCGCCGTCCTTGGCGCGACGCGCGACCACCGCGCCCGATAGCTTGGCAAGGTCATAGATGTGCGCCGGACGCCCGAATGCGAGCATCAGGTAGTTGGTGAGGTCCACCAGCAGCGAGATCGGACGCTGGCCCGCCGATGTCAGTCGCTGTTGCAGCCAGTCGGGCGACGCACCATTGGTCACGCCCTTGATGACCCGCCCGTAGAATGCGGGACAACCTTCGGGATCGTCGGTGCGGATCTCGATCGGGCAGGAACCGCTCGCGTCGAATGAAGGGGTGGCGATCGGCTTCAGAGTTCCCAGCCCTGCTGCCGCAAGGTCTCGAGCGATGCCGTAGACACCCATGCAGTCCGGGCGGTTCGGGGTGATCGCCACATCGATGACGGGCGAAGAGCCGTGATACTCGGCAAAGCTGTGCCCAACCGGTGCATCCTCGGGCAGTTCGATAATGCCATCGTGGTCCTCCCCCAGTTCGAGCTCGCGTACCGAGCACATCATGCCATTCGATTCGACGCCGCGAATGGCGCTCTTGCGCAATTCCATGCCGTTCGAAGGGACGACGGCGCCCGGTTGTCCCAGCACGCCCTTCATCCCGGCGCGCGCATTGGGCGCACCGCAGACAACCTGCAACGGAGCACCCTCGCCGGTGTCGACGCTCAGCACCTGAAGCTTGTCGGCATCGGGGTGCTTTTCGGCGGTCAGCACCTTGGCGACGGTGAAGCCTGCCAGCTTTTGTGCCGGGTCCTCGACACCCTCGACCTCGTGGCCCAGCGACGTCAGGCAGTCGGTGATCTCCTGCAGTGTCGCCTCGGTTTCAAGGTGGTCTTTCAGCCATGTGATCGAGAACTTCATGGGCGCGCTCCCACACCGGCAGAAAGCGTCGGCTGATCGTAGGGTGAGAACCCGTAATGGGCGAGCCAGCGCGGATCCCCATCGAAGAAGGCGCGCAAATCGTTCATCCCGTATTTCAGCATCGCAATCCGGTCGATGCCGAGGCCGAATGCGAAGCCCTGAAACTCATCCGGATCGACACCCGCCATTTCGAGAACGCGGCGGTTCACCATCCCGCTGCCGCCCAGTTCCATCCAGTCGTGGCCGTCATCGTCGCCATGCCCGCCGACCACGCGGCGATCACCTTCATTCGAATAGCCGACATCAACCTCGACGCTGGGTTCGGTGAACGGAAAGTAGGAAGGGCGCAGACGCAGGACGATATCCTCGCGCTCGAAGAACGCCTTGAAGAAGGTCTCGAGCGTCCATTTGAGGTGGCCGAGGTGGATCCCCTTGTCCACGACGAGCCCTTCGACCTGATGGAACATCGGGGTGTGCGTGGCATCGCTGTCGGAGCGGTACACACGGCCCGGCGCGATAAGGCGGATCGGCGCACCCTGGTCCTTCATGCTGCGGATCTGGACGGGAGAGGTGTGCGTGCGCAACAGCATCTGCCCTCCGTCTGGCGCGGCATCGGGGAAATAGAACGTATCGTGCATGGCGCGCGCGGGATGGTTCTCGTCCATGTTGAGCGCGGTGAAATTGTGCCAGTCATCCTCGATTTCAGGGCCTGTAGCGACCGCGAAACCGAGATCCGCGAAAATCTCCGCAAGCTCGTCCATCACCTGGCTCACCGGGTGGATCGAGCCTTTGGGCATGTCGGGCGCGGGCAGGGTGAGGTCGATAGTCTCGCTGGCCAGTTGCGCTTCGAGCGCCTCCGCCTCGAGCGCTGCCTTGCGCGCATCGAGAGCGTCGGCCACTTTCGCACGCACTGCCTGAATCGCGGGCGCAGCTTCCTTGCGCTCGTCCGGGCTCATCTGTCCAAGCGTCTTGAGCGCCAGGCTCACCCAGCCCTTTTTACCAAGCGCTGCCACGCGCTGCTCTTCTAGTGCGTCGAGCGATGTCGCTGCGGCGATGGCATCGAGCGTCGCCTGTTCCTGTGATGTCAATTCGGTCATGATCGGCCTGTTTGCGTGAGGGGGTCCGCTAGCGCCAATTGCCCTGACTTGCAAAGGGCATTCGGAGCGGCGCCCTCAGCTCGGCTGTGGCGCCCGCTTACCGGACATCGCCGCCAGAGAACGATCTTCTACTGAGGCTCGCGGTTCAGTCCTCTGCGCTTTCCGCTGCAGGGCCGCGGTCAGGCCGGTCGAGAGTTTGCGCGGCGCTGCCCCAGATCCGTGCGCGCGCCTCCATGAAGGAGGAGAGAATAGGGTGATCCAGAGCGGCATAGGCGCTCGGTGTCATGGTCATGAACTCGGTGAATTCGCGGGTGAACTGCGCCTGGTCGTGATATTCCTCGTCCATGGCTTCGGTCCAGCGCGATCCGCGGTGCAGCATGAAGCTGGTCAGGCTGCGCATGAAGCGCTGTCGACGCATCAGCCGCTTCGGTGTGAAGCCGAAATACCGGTGGCACACGCGCTCAAGCGTGCGGATCGACATTGCGCAGGCATCGGCCAGATCCCCCACGCCGACATGCTCCCCGCTGACCAGCGCGGCATGGACCTTCTTGATCTTCGCATCGTCGCGGCTGGGTCGCATCATCCGCTCCATCGCGTCGACGATTGCGTCGAACTGCGCCTCCTTGTCGAGCATCGGATCACACAGCACGTCGGAGAGACAATCGAAACGGGCAAAGGCCGGATGCGTTGATCCGTCATGGGCGGTGTTGGCGAGATCCGAGGCGTGGCCGTCGATAAACCGCGCCCAGCCCAGCGGCAGGATCCCGATGCCCCACATTCGCGACGCGCCCAGACTGAACTTCAGCGGCAGCGAACTCGGTCCGGTGGCGTTGAAGCGCGCGTTCGATATCGTCGCGTTGCCAATTTTCGAAGTCGGAGTCGCGCCTCCGAAGAAACGCAGGTTGCCCCATTCGGGCTGGAGGTAATCGGTTACGCTGCCGCCGTCGGCAACATCAAGCTCCATGTGGTAGAATGTGGTGAAACACCCATCGAACTGCGATGGCGCGGCCAGGAACTCACTGCGCACGGAATGGCGCGGCCCCGATAGCTCGGTCGCTGGCTGACCCTCGAGGGCATTTGGATTCCCCTCTTTCCCCATCCATTCGCCTTGACCGAATTGGCGCGGATTTACAAGGCACTTGGCGACTTCCTACAAGCTTCGCGCGACGGACCGAAGATTCGAGACGTGAAAAGGCCCCGGTTCGCATCGCGCAAACCGAGGCCTTTTTCCGAATCGCCCGAGAGCGATCAGTTCGGCAATCAGGCCGGCAGGGCCGCCTTTGCCTGAGCGATCACCGTCTTGAATGCGGCTTCCTCGTTCATGGCGAGGTCGGCCATCACCTTGCGATCGAGTTCGATGCCGGCGAGCTTCACGCCGTGCATGAACTGCGAATAGGTCAGGCCTTCGGCGCGGACGGCTGCGTTGATGCGCTGGATCCACAGGGCGCGGAAGCTGCGCTTCTTCACCTTGCGGTCGCGATAGGCGTACTGGCCGGCCTTCTCGACGGCCTGGCGCGCTACGCGGATGGTGTTCTTGCGACGACCGCGATAGCCCTTGGCCTGGTCGAGTAGCCGCTTGTGCTTCTGGCGTGTGGTCACGCCGCGTTTGATGCGAGGCATATCTCTATCTCCTTAGTTCGCGATCAGTCGAGCCCGTAAGGGGCCCACTTCTTCACCGTCTTCGTGTCGGGGTCCGACAGGACAGTGGTACCGCGGTTCTGGCGGATGTACTTCGCATTGTGGCTGATCAGGCGGTGGCGCTTTCCGGCGACACCGTGCTTGACCTTGCCGGTTGCGGTGATCTTGAAGCGCTTCTTCACACCGCTCTTGGTCTTAAGCTTGGGCATTTTCATCTCCTGTATCGAAGACACGTCCAAACCAGCCCTGGCAGCCCTTGTCGCCAGGCCGGTCGCTTGATTCGTGTCGTTGAAGTCGCGCCACATAGCGCGTTTGCGGCCGAATGCAAGCGAATCGCGAGGGCGCGGCGGGCGCTGCAAACCCTACAGGATGGAACACATGGAACACCCTCCAGGAGCAAAAACGCCAAACTGTCACCCTGCAGCGCCCAAAGTGTAACCTTGCGCGCAAAACTGTGACCTTATCCATGCCAAGCGTAACCTTTGCCGCCGCGAAGTGTGACCCTGCGGCGCACAAAGCGTAACCTTGGCACCCTCCGAGTGTAACCTTTTCGAAGGGGCATTGCGGAGAACCCAAGATGGAAGAGCATAGCCTGCGCCTGTCGAGGAAAAACGAGCCGGCGCGATACAGGCTGGACCGCGAGTAGGAAAATGCCTGCGCCCTACCCCGCGAATGCCGTACGCCCCGTTTCCTCGAGCCACTCGACGAAATTGCCGCTCGCGATCGGTTCGGCCCCCACGGGCAAATCGCCGGTCCAGACATAGGCATCGGCCACCGTCTCCCCGAACCCGTCCCAGCCATCGACCTCGACCGGATGGCGCGCATAGTCCGCGCCCTCGAAAGCGTCGATGGCAGCCAGATCGACCGCGCCCGCTTCGTGGATCGTCCCATGCACGGCCGTGGCGAAGCGCGCCTGCGTCGGGATGAGCGCGGGATACCAGCCAGCCTCATCGGGAATGGCATAAAGCGCACCCGTGACGGTCGCAGGCGAACCAAGACCAAGGCCGGTGAGGAACGGCCAGTCGCCCAAGCCTTCTTGAAGAACGCCATAGAAGAAAAGGTGGGTGGGTTGAGTCATCCTCCCGTTTCCCTACCCGCTCGTGGAGGACTTGTCGAAGCACCGTCCCTCCCCGTTCTACCAAGGACCGGCGGCTTTCAGGCATCGCCTGAACAGGATCTACTGTCCGAAATTGGGTGGAAAGCTGCCGAGCGGCTTCCCTTATGAGATCGGATCACATGTTGGGCTAAAGCGATCAATCCCGCGAAGAACATTTGAGGTTTTCGAGCGCAGAATGTCATTTGGCGGACCATCGCTGACCATCTGGTAAATCCATTTGTCATCCCGAAGTAGATATGGCTGCTTCGGGGTGATGCTGTGTAAATTTCTCCTTACCGCGGCGATTTCTGGACCGAGAAAATGGAGATCACCATGGCGAACAACGTCTGAGATACGCCTGGCATCAGCCTCACCAAAACGCTCCCGTAGCGGCTCATAATCCTCCCGCTTCTTCGGCGAGGCGGCTTTGAGAGCTTCAAAATATCCATCAGAGAATTTTGCAGCGATCACCATGTTCTTCTTGGGGAGTAAGGTGCCAGAATCGATCGTATAGAATTGGCCGGTGAAGACATGAAGAATATAGCTGACGACGCGCCCCTCGTGCAAGAAAACGGAGGTCAGTTCAGTATGCTCAGACACTGTTCCAGAAAGCTTTTCGTTCAAGCGTTGGGCTATCGCAATGCGGGAATCCGCTCCACTACCAGATGATTTTTCTTCAGAGCATGAGGCGACAAGGATTCCCGAAAGTATCAAAATGATCAGAGGCTTCATTGGCACGTTCGGTCAGTCTTCTGATTTATATCGGAGCAGATAGCTCAGCTCACCGGCTTCCCGCACCGAGCGGACTCGATTACCATCGAATGAAATGAGCCAAATACACGGAAGCTCAACAAAGCTCCCATAGTTCTCGAACCAAGCCGAACGACTTCCAGCTACCAGGTATGTTGGGTGAGATTGCGCCCTTGGTGCGTCAAGAAGCTTTATGCGTGTAACCTCGACTGGTCTTTCATCGCGCCGACCCTCGCGCTCGTAAAGACTATTATCCGAGGTGCATCCGAAGCTTTGAAATCGGGCGTGTGCAGCCCCTTTCCAAGCATCGTCGAAAACTGCTCGATAAGCTCAGGTCCCCGTTCATAGTCATGCAATTTCTGGACAGCCCAAATGCTTTCTGCGGCAACATGGCTTGGCCCTACTGAAAGGCAACTTACGCCCATAGCCGTGAGCGCTGCATTCGTTCTGCGCAATGACGTGCTCCAACTCAATCCGACTGGTTCCAGCGCTGAAACATAGACAAGAAAAACTGGCGCAGGGCCGGTAGTTTATTCAAGCTCTCTCGATCCAGAAATATCGACGCCTCGAATTTTCCTTGATGAATGAGGGCGTTGCAAATGTCACGTTGATTGCAATAGTAGACAATATTCTCAGTCTTGTGGAAGCTTCCGCCGCGACGGCCATGACTGCGTGCCATCGCTCTCCATGTATGCTGATTGCCGAATTTTTCCTGGTAGAAAACTTGGGTATAGAGTTCGCTGTCCGTTGACGAAACAACCTCATAGTTATCCATAGCTGCCGATGGCTTTGGATAGATCGCAATCGCCACACGGGAGTCCCGAACCCCTAGATCAGCGCCTGCTCTTATTAGGAACTCCGTAGGAAGAGCTTCTTGGCTCGTAGCATATGAGGGGACCGCGAATTGCTCAATGTCGGCAGCAGGGATACAAACTTCAGGAGCCGGACACCAGTCAGTGGGAGGCTCATTCTCGTCGGTCATTGATAGCGAGGCCCGCCAACCAAGAGCGGCGACAATCAGGACGGTAGCGAAAAGCGCAAATTTCTTCATTTCGGGTGTCACGTTCTCACAAAGTAACGTCTAGGTCAGATTCACGGGCCGACCAATGTCCACTTTTGGGTCGTTTGCCGACTGACCGCTTTTTTCTGAAAAGATCCGATAGCTGCCGGTCTGCTTTCAGGAAGCGTCGAGCGGTTGGCGAATGTCCGAGATTGGGTGGAAAGCTGCCGTCGAGGAAGTATGCATTCAATCACGCTTGCCAATAACGGAGACTAGCAAAGCCAATCCGCCAAACAATGCTACCGAGAAGAAGAATTTTCTCTCAGCCATCGGACCGCCATCAATGAGAGCCACAAATGCGCCGATCAGAACGCCCCAGCTGAGGCCAAGGGCGACGGTGCGGACGTGTCGTTGATTTACAAGGCGGCGGAGCATTACATGATCTGTAACCGTGGATGAAATGACCGCAACGGGGTCGTTTGCCGACAGTCCGGTTTCGGCTCAAACCGTGGCAAAGCTGCCAGTCCGCTATCGGGTAGATCGCTCTCCATGCCGAATGTCTGATTAGGTGTGGTTTTGCGACTGTCCGGCCTTGGGGACGAAAGGTTAAATGCCGACCTCATTCTTCCTTTGGATTGATTGCGGCGTTTTTTGCGATCAACTAGGCCCATAGCATGTTTTTTCGATCCATAGTGTCGGTGCTCGCTTTGTCAGGCTGCGCCGCCCACCCACAAGTCTCAAGCTCAAGTGCGGTCCAGCCGACCAAGCAATATGAGCTAGTTGACAATGTCCGTGAAAGAACGGTCCCCGTCATCATGTATGGTGCGCCCGCTCCAGGAAGCGGCAAGCCTCTAGCCGTGCTTTCTCATGGCTACGGCGGATTGAACTCGGCCTACACCTTTCTTGCTTCTGAGCTGGTTCGACGCGGCTACGTTGTAGCATCGATACAGCACTTGGAGATGCCGAACGATCCACCGCTTGCAAGAACAGGCAATCTAGCAGAACTGCGACGACCGGTTTGGCAAATTGGCGCAGACAACATTGGATTCGTTATTCTCGAGATGCGCGAGCGAGGGGTTGCCGATGGTTCGGATGTACTGCTGATCGGCCATTCCAATGGTGGCGACATGTCCATGCTCTTCGCGACGCAGCGGCCGGACGACGTACGTGCCGTTTTTTCGCTTGATCACCGTCGCATGCCTGTACCTCGAACGGCGTCACCCAGGATCTGCTCTGCTCGCTCAAGTGATTTCGATGCCGATGCTGGAGTCTTCCCGAGCGCCAGCGAAAGTTCGGCCTTTGGGATGGTGATTACAGAAGTGCCCGTCGCGCACAAAGATATGTGGGACGGCGCCTCGGAGGAACAAAAAACCCGAATGCTTCGGGTACTCTCGAATTGCTTAGACGGCCTTTAGACATGGCGGGTACCCGCAGATCACGTCTGCTTTTGGTCTGAGCCAGAAAAGAACTGAACGGCGCATATTGGGGCCGTGAGCGGAAAGTCCGGTTTCGGCTCAAACCGTGGCAAAGCTGCCAGTCCGCTATGGGTAGATCGCTCTCCATGCCGAATGTCTGATTATGGGTGGCTTGCGGACCTTCGAACATTTATCCCAGCCGAGCTTTCACCAACCTAAGGCCAGCGACCGCAAGAGCGCCAAGAGAGGAACCTGCAAGGCTGAAACCGATGACGAAGGCAGTAAAGCGAACTGATCCGGAACCTACTGCGACTGAGACAAAGCACGGAATCAAGGCGACAGCAGCCACTAACTTCCAGCGTGTTGAAGTCAGAAAGCCATGAGCAAGAAAACTTGCCACGAAGGCGGCGGCGCATGATCCGAACAAAAACAATCCTACGCCCACGAAAACCTCACTGCGGCTGTGAATTCAACAGCTATCGCCTTTTCCTAAGGCAATTTGCAATGTCAGCAATGGGGTCGTTAGCCGCCCGTCCGTTTTTGGAGGATCGCCAGTTCGGTAATCGCGTCGAAGGATGGAGTGGGAAGCGGACCTTCGGTCTATCGGATTTCGCAGGAACGTCT
The DNA here is from genome assembly GCA_947494705.1 of uncultured Erythrobacter sp. GTDB lineage: Bacteria > Pseudomonadota > Alphaproteobacteria > Sphingomonadales > Sphingomonadaceae > Erythrobacter. Next base: position 597,918 of record CANLVN010000002.1, on the reverse strand, counting down.
GGCCACTGCTCACGCCTCATGGCGCCAACACTATACAAATGTTAGCTAAGCTGTTAGCCGTACTGCATTGCAATGGAGTGGAGTAAGCGCGTTCGGCACGGCAATGGTGCTTGCGCGGTCTACATATTGGGCGGTTTCTGGCAGTAGCCTGCGTCAGCAAATGACGTAATGATACCTTCGTTGTCGCCCCGTTATGGGGGGATAATTTAATGAAAATTCGTCTTGGTCTTGCGTGTTCGACGCTCGCGGTCGCTTGCGCCGCGCCTGCCTTCGGTCAAGCCACCGTGCCGGCGGCGTGCGTGGGTGTGACCGGCAGTTGTTCGGTAATCGAATCGTCCGGAACGGGAAATTCAGTTGCGGTCGACCAGAACGGGCCCGGAAACGCGTCCGAAATCCTGCAGAACAACACCGCCGGGGCAGAGGCCGATGTTGATCAGGACGGCACCGGCAACCTGTCGAACATCGAGCAGTCCGATGACGGGACCAACTTCGACGATCCCGGCGCGTTCGTGATCCAGACCGGTGCGGGCAGCACCTCCGACATCACCCAGGATGCTACCGGGGCGGGGGCGAATAGCCTCAGCGCCTCTATCACGCAGGCGGACGGCGCATCTTCGATCGTGAACCAGACGGCCCTTGGTGCGGCCTCGGGCGAGTTGCTCGCCACCGTGAACCAGGTCGGTGCGAGCAGCTCCGAAATCAATCAGAGCACGCTGCTCGACAATTCGGTGGGCTTTATGGCGACCGTGAACCAGACGGGCGACGGCCACGCGTCTACCGTCGACCAGATCGATCTCAATCCGGGCGGTGACAGCGCGCTGGTTGCCACCGTCAACCAGACAGGCACCGGCAACAGCTCCACCGTGAGCCAGGTAAACCGCATCCAGACCGCCACGGTCACCCAGTCGGGGACGAACGGCAGTTCGATCATCACGCAGACGATTAGCCAGAATCAGGCGACGCTGATGCAGGGCGGTACCGACAACCGGTCCGACATCAACCAGGGCGCCCGCAACAACACCGCGTCGGTCGAGCAGACCGGGACGGCTAACATTGCGGACGTCGATCAGGACGCCGACGGGCTTAACGAAGCGCAGGTGGTCCAGTTCGGCAGCTTCAGCGGCGCGACAATCCGTCAGGGCTTCTTTGCGCGGAATGATCTTGCGGTCATCTTGCAGGGCAATGATCTGTCCGGCAGCGCGGCCTTGATCGATCAGCGAGGCGATGGTTCGGGGAACCCAGCGGGCGGCAACCAGGCCCTGATCGACCAGAGCGGCGGAACAAGCAACGCTTCGAGTATCCTTCAGTTCAATACCGCGAGCGATCAGGTCGCCGAGAACATCCAGGAAGGCTCTGACAATTTCAGCCGGATAAATCAGCAGGGCCCCGGGCAGACGGGAACCGTCGACCAGACTGGCGATACGCTGATTTCGCGTTCCATCCAGGGCGGCATCGATAACGATATCGAGGTCCGCCAGACCGGATCCTCGAACACCAGCGACATCTTCCAGGGGGTTGTTTTCGTTGGCTCAGGCGGGAACAACCAAATCATCGTCGAACAGGGCGGCACGGGCAACACCAGCACCGTGACGCAGGGCGTTCTGCCCATTGTTGCCGACAACAGCGTCGCCGATCTCCTTCAGACCGGCAATGACAACACGAGCACCGTCACCCAGACCGGCAATGGCATCTCCGCCTTCATCGACCAGATCGGCGACGGCAACAACAACCTTGTCGGTCAGTCTGGCACAATCAATGTCGGTAATATCGACATGCAGGCATCGAACGGCATCTCGAGCCTGTTCCAGGGCGGCACCAACAACACCGCCAGCCTGCTCCAGACCGCAAACGGCAACGAAAGTCAGATCGATCAGGGCTTCGCAGGTGGGGGTGGCAATTCCGCTGATGTCGAACAGAGCGGAACGGGCAACCTCAGCCTCATTCAGCAGGGCTTTGACTCGCCGAGCAACGGCAACACCGCTGACGTTCTTCAGTCCGGCAACAGCAATGTCAGCCTGATTGCACAAAACGGCGATACGCTAACGGCCAATGTCACTCAGTCGACCGACGGAAACTTCTCGTCGGTGACCCAGAGCGGAGTGGGCAATACGGTCACAGTGATTCAATAGAGCCGATTGATATCGCCCGCCTCAAAGCGTGGCGATGACATAAGGAAGGGGCGCAGAGCTGGTGAGCTTTGCGCCCTTTGCTTTCGGGATCTTGAGTTCTGAAAAACGATGCGATCAGCTCGACCTTAGCCGCTTTCCGCAGCGCTCCAGATGCCGTTCCAGTTGCCCGCTGGCGGCGTCTTGGCGAGGGCCCGTGCCCGCTCCATCATGATCTGCGAGGGGCGATCTGTGCCGAAATGGTCGAGCGCCTGTGCAAAAGCGTCGGCCGCAGCATCAAAGTCGCCCGCGTCGTACAGTCCCCGTCCCTTCGCATAACTTGCGAGCATCGCTTCGAACCCGGCATCGCGGGTTAGCTTCCGGGGATCGATGACTTCGTACAAGGTGGTCGCCGCCTGCCGTCCCCTCACCGTGATGACGTCGAGATTTCGAACGGTGAAATCCGGGCCCAGCTTTGCGCGCGTCGCTTCGGAAATGATGAACTCTACGCCGTAAGACTTCGTTGCCGATTGCAGGCGCGAGGCAAGGTTCACCGTGTCGCCGATCACCGTGTAATCCATGCGTTTTTGCGACCCGATCGTACCGGCAACGACTTCCCCGGTGGAAATGCCCACGCCCAGTTCCAGGGCCTCGTGGCCGGACGCTGAGCGAGCGGTGTTGATTTCCTCGATTGCCCTCAGGATCGCGAGGCCTCCAGCGACGGCATTTTGCGCATCGTTGGACCGCTCCAGCGGGACGCCGTAAACCGCCATGATCGCATCGCCGATGAATTTATCGACCACCCCTTCGGTAGCGGAAATCGCATCGCACAACCCGCCGAAAACCTCGTTGAGCATGTCGACCGTTTCACGCGCAGTCATGGTTTCGGAGATGCTGGTGAACTTTCGGATGTCGGCGAATAGCACGCTGGCATTGACCGAAGAGCCGAACAGGGACTCCTGGTCCTTGCCCAGAACGTCGTCGACGATCTCCTGAGGCATGAAGCGTCTCAGCGTGCTGTTGAGGCGCTTGCTCTCCGAAATGTCCTCGATGACAATTAAGGTTTCAGCGGATTTGTCCGTTTCGCGTTCCAGCGGTGCGACCGAGAGGTTCACCGAACGCGCGCGCTGGCTTTCACCGGCCTCAAGATCGACATCGATGAGGCTGCTGGGCTGCCCCTTGGTCAGCGCAGAACGAAGGTCTTCGTTCAGATTTGAATTCTTGAATTTGAGGATGAGCCCGATTTCCTCGTTCTCGAACATCGGGCGGTCGGCAGACAATATCGAGCGAGCGGCGGCGTTGCTCTTGATGACCTTGCCCGAACGATCGACCGTGATGACGCCGTTGCGCAACGAGCTGAGAATGCTGTTATTGTAGTTTCGCTCCGTCACCACCTCTGAAAACAGATTGGCGTTCTCGATGGCGATCGCCGCCTGCGATGCGAAAGCCTTCATGCGCATCAAATCGTGCGGCCCGAACGGTTCGCCGCCACGCCGGTTGAGCGCCTGCATAACGCCAAAGCACGATCCATCCTTGGAGATGATGGGCACTGCGAGAATGCTTTGAGTGATGTATCCGCTCTGGGCGTCGATCGACCGGTCGAACCGATCATCGGCGTAGGCGTCCGAGACGAAAATCGGCTGTTTGGAAATGAAACAGGCGCCGGCGATACCCTGTCCGGGGTTCAAGCGGATTTCCTTGCCATCCATGCCCTCCGCTACCTTGGTTACGAGTTGACCGCTCTCGGGCCTCCAGATGAAAAGCGAGGATCGGTCCGCTACGATGACCTGGCTGGTTACGCCGACGAGCTTGCTGAGCAACGGCCCCAGTTCGATTTCGGTGCTGATCGAAGTGTTGATGTCGAGCAGGCGCTTCAGCTCGATATTGCGGTCTTCCATCTCGGTGATCGCCAGCGCCCAGCGGTCCGCCATGATGATGACTTGCGGGAAAAGCAGCAGGAGAGCGCTCATCGTGGTGAAGGAATAACCGGGAATGTCGGTTTCTCTCACCAGTCCGTTCGTGACCAGTGCGCCAACGATAATGCCCGTGATGAACAGCGCCATGCCGACAAAGAACAGGCCTGCGCCAACCCTGTGGTTCTTCCATGCAACCGCACCGATGGTGGTCATTGCGGCAAGCGTGAACAGGATGCACAGCACGACCAACGGCTGCATTTGCGATGCGAGAAATGTCTGACCGAGCGTGATCAACACGCCTTGAGCCACAGCCAGGACGCCAAGCGCTCCATAGAGTGGAAGCGAGAGCCAGCGCGGTGTTTCCTGGGGGTAGAGCGCGTGCGCGTATGCGAAAAAGAAGGCGGCAGCGAGCGTCCCGCAGACATACTGGATGAGCAGCATCAGCTGGAACGACATGGTGGGGAAGGCCACCAGCATAATATTGTCGAAACCCAGCACCGCAGCGCTCGGCATGAAAGCAAGGTTCGACAAGGCAAGGTAGAGCGCCGCCTTGTCGCTGCGCCTGAACACATAAACCGAGATATTCACGCACACGACGAGGATCAGCGCCGTGTTGTACAGAAGCTCTCGCGCCCAGCGCAGTGCGGTCCAGTCCGCCATGGCCTCGCGCGATCCGATGACAGGCGCAGCCTCGAGCCCGTTGTCGCGGTGATGGAAGGCCGCCATGTCGATCTCGATGTCGACCGTCCCGTCTTCGGTCTCGAAATGGACGAGGTGGGAGCGCACTTCGTAAGTCGTCGTATCCGCGCTCGAGCCGACCACCCCGCGGCTCGAGCGTAGCTCGCCATCGATCGACACGTCGCTGGCCGCGTAGAGCAACGGGACGAAGAGCGAATACTGGCCCGGCTCCAGCCCCGTTACCGTGGTCCGGTAGGTCGCATGGCCTGAAAGAGGCAGGTCCTCATCGGAGTTGGTCCAGAGGCCGGGAACAGCGACCGTGTCGGGATGGCTCGGCTGGACCTCTTGATCCTCAGCCCATTCGAAATCCCAGTCCCCCAGCAGTTCGACCGGCCTGTTGACTTCGCCGAAGCCGCTGAAGTCGACCTGACCGTCAACGACCGTCGGACCTTCCACTTCGGCTGGCTCCACCATTAGCGGAGCGCACAGCACCAACAGACCGAAGAGGACAAACAGCGACAGCGCCAGCCGGCGCCAGCCACCGTCGTTTCCGCCGGCGAGTTCCTGCATGTCGAAAGGTTCTTCGGCTACAGCTCGGCTGCTCGCGACCTTATCCAAACGCCCTGTGCCCCCCCAAATGCCCCGTGGAAAGCTGTGCCTTGGATTGCTGCGCGCTGCAATACTCCTGCTTAGCGTGGAAGGCTTTTCCCGCTCTTGCGCTATTACTTGAAAGGCCTCTTGGCACACCGTCGGTTCAAGACCTGGAACAGCCATTCGTCCGATGCCTGAGACCGGGTCGTTTGCCGACAGTCCGCTTTTATGAGGAAAGCTCGGATAGCGGCCTGTCCGGTTTCAGGTGATTGAGAACCGTCACCGAATTTCCGAGATTGGGGTGGAAAGCTGACATCTACGCTATGCGTTCGTGATAGCCAGAACCGCCGCCGTTCTGTCGCGAAACCGCGCGTCATCACTCACTTTCTGGAAAATCGCGGATACGCCTTCTTTCGTAATAGGTGGCGCATCGTGAAGCTGCTCCATGAGTTCAGTCCGGCATTCGTCGGAATTCAGGATGCGCATTAGGAGGACCTCCGCCCACCATATGCAGGTCTGGCTTAGCTCTGGGAGGGCGTGCAAGAACCCTGAGACATATTCGGAGCCTGTGAATGATTCTGCTGAATGCACTATCGACCACATGCCAGCCTGATCGCCGGTTTCGTTCAAAAGCCGCAGAATCGGCGCGATTATTCGAGGGTCGGAGCGGCCAAGGAGAGGCAATAGCGCGTCGTCAATCTCGATCGCGGTTCCGTTCGAGACCTTGCAGTTTAGGTGCTTCAATTCATCGTCGACCATGGGGGCTAGAACTACGTCGCTCGGGGGATGTCCGCAATTGGGGTCGTTTGCCGACAGTCCGCTTTTTTCTGAAAAGATCCGATAGCTGCCGGTCTGCTTTCAGGAAGCGCCGAGCGGTTGGCGAATGTCCGAGATTCGGGTGGAAAGCTGCCCTTAGGCTTTCCGAGACAGCCTCTTGTAACCTTGTGTGCCGAGCATCAGCGCGCCGGTCCACATTGCTGCCCAACCTACCCAAATCGGCCAATCAGCTAATGTCCCGTTACCCCCATCCTTGTAGAGCGTGATTGGGATCAAGAAATGAAACGAGCCGAACTGATAGACGACGTAGAGCATCGCTAAACTCGCCAGTGCACCTCCCCTAGGCCACCGCCAAATAGCTACACCCGACAATACCAGAACAAAAATAAGCGCAACGAGCCAATCCATTGTGGAAGACTAGCAACTCGCCAAATGTCCGCAATCGGGTCGCCTCCAGAATGTCGGTTTTCGGTCCGAATGCTCACAACAGCCGTCGCGCCTACTCCTCGTAAATCATCTTCACCGTCATGCCGCCGTCGATATTGAGGTGCTGTCCGGTGACGAAGCCTGCGCGGCACACATATTCGACCGCCTCGGCGATGTCCTGCGGTTCGCCGACACGGCCTGCGGGGTGCTGGGCCTTGTCCTTTTCGCGGTGGTGGATGTCCTCGCGTTCGCTTTCCTTCTGCCAGTCGCGCGTCTCGATCCAGCCGGGGCGGATCGCGTTGGCGCGGATGGCGGGGCCTAGCGAGACGGCCTGCGCGTGGGTGAGCGCGTCGATCCCCCCCTTGGACGCGGCATAGGCGTAGCTTTCGGGCTCGCTCATCACGGCTCTGGTAGAAGAGATGTTGACGATGCTCGCCGCCTCGCCGGTCGCCTCATGGTGCGCGCGCAGCAGCGGTACGGCGGCGCGCGAGCACAGGAAGGCGCCGGTCAGGCACGCATCGATCCAGCTTTGCCAGTCGGCCAGCGACAGGTCTTCGAGCGGTCCGCAATAGGGATTGGCAATCGCGGCGTTGTTGACGAGGCAGGTGAGCGGCGCATCTGCCAGCCATTCGCGCAAAGCCTCGAAACCGCTGGCGACGTCGGCTTCCTTGCCCGTATCGGCTTCGACCGTCAGCAGCGCATCGCCCGGAGCCAGCGCAGCGAGTTCGGACAGCGCCTCGGCATCAAGGTCGAACACCGCGACGCGCCAGCCGAGCCCGGCAAAATGCAGCGCGACGGCGCGTCCGATCCCCTGCGCGCCGCCGGTGATCAGGATGGACTTGGCACTCATACCTTGATCGTCTCGCCGGTCAGTTCCTCGCTCACTTCCCACAAACGCTTGGCCACATGCGGGTCGAGCGCTCGCTTTTCCACGTCGCTGTCGCCGACGGGCCCGCGCGCGTCGAGGAAGCCGGTGGGGCCGTAATAGCCGCCCGACACGACGCGGCTGTCGGCTGCGGCAAGCGCGGTGGGCCAAGCGCCGCGTTCCTGCGGCTGGGCAAAGACGGCGTTCGATACCTTGTACACCGCCTTGAACAGCGGGTTGCCGACCTTGCTTTGCAGCGGGGTGTCCGAATAGCCGGGATGGCACGCAGCCGAGCTGATCCGCGAACCCGCGGCCTCCAGCCGCCTGTGCAGCTCCATCGCGAACAACAGGTTGGCGAGCTTCGAGCGGTTATAGGCGGTGTTGGGGTTGTAGCCGCGCTCCATCATCAGGTTGTCGAAGTCGATATGGCCGAATTTGTGCATGATGCTGGCCACGGTCACCACGCGGCCGCCGCGCCCGTCGACCGCGTCCATCATCCGAGCGGTCCAGGCGAAATGGCCGAGGTGGTTGGTCCCCAGCTGCATCTCGAAGCCGTCCGCGGTCTTCTGCTTGGGGGTCTGCATGACGCCGGCATTGTTGACGAGGCCCCAGACCGCACCGAACCGATCCTTCGCCTCAGCCGCCGCCTTGCGCACCGTGGCGAGGTCGGCGAGGTCGAGGTGGAGCATCTCGCGGCGCCCTTCACCGATCCTGGCGAGACTATCGAGTGCCTTGAGGCCTTTGTCCTCGCTGCGCACGGCGATCACGACATCGGCGTTGCGTTTGGCGAGGATCTTCGCCGCCTCGAACCCGATGCCCGAATTGCCGCCGGTGATGATGAAAAGCTTGCCCGCAAGATCGGGCAGTTCGTCGGGGGTCCAGTCGGCGATGCCGCTGGTTGCCATATGGGGCATGGAGGTCCTCCTGTTGCACAGGGCCGGAATCAGCCCATTGCTTCAAGAACGTCCTCAAGCCGTGCCGGGTCCCCGAGAGCGATGACGCGGCCATCGGATTCGGCGTCGAGCGGGTTGCCCTGCCAGTCGCTCATCGTGCCGCCGGCCCCTTCGACTACGGGGACGAGCGCGGCGAAATCGTAGAGCTTGAGGCCCGCTTCGATCACGATATCGACATGGCCGGATGCGACGAGGCCGTAGTTGTAGCAATCGCCGCCATAGATGATCTTGCGTTCGGCCACGGACTTGGCGACGCCCATAAAGGCATCGACATCTTCGCCAGAGAACTGGTGAGGGGTGGTGGTACCGAGCACCGCATCGGAGAGATTCTTGCAGGTCCGGACTTTGGCAGGTTTTCCGTTGAAGGTGGTGCCTTCGCCGATCCGACCGACCCAGCGTTCCTTCGCAATCGGCTGATCGATAACGCCAAGCACGGGCCATCCGTCCTGAAGCAGGGCGATGAGCGTGCCGAAGATCGGGCGACCGGCGATAAAGCTGGTGGTGCCGTCGATGGGGTCGAGCACCCATTGCCGCCCTGCGCCTTCATTGCGGGTGCCGTATTCCTCGCCAATAATGCCATCATCGGCGCGCTCGGCTTCGATGATCTGGCGCATGGCGGCTTCGGCAGCGCGGTCGGCCTCGGTGACGAAGGTGCGATCTTCCTTGCGCTCTTCGGACCACTCGCCGCGGAACAGCGGGCGAATGGCGGCACCGGCAGCGTCGGCCAGGCGGTTGGCGAGAGCGAGATCGGCTGGGGTCATCGCGCGAATGGCCTAGTCGAACAGGCTGCTGACGCTGCTCTCATCCGCAATCCGGCGGATCGCTTCGCCCACCAGCGGGGCCATGGTGAGGATGCGGATTTTGTCCGAAGCCTCTGCCGATTCGGTCGGGCGGATCGAGTCCGATATGACCAGTTCCTTCAGCTTCGAACCATCGATCCGCGCCACCGCTCCGCCCGAAAGGACGCCGTGGGTGATGTAGGCCGCGACCGATTTCGCGCCGTTTTCGAGCAGCGCTTCGGCGGCGTTGCACAATGTGCCGCCCGAATCGACGATGTCGTCGATGAGGATGCAGTGGCGGCCCGAAACCTCGCCGATGATGTTCATGACTTCGCTCTCACCGGGGCGGTCGCGGCGCTTGTCGACGATGGCGAGCGGGGCGTTATCGAGCCGCTTGGCCAGCGCTCGGGCGCGGACCACGCCGCCAACGTCCGGCGACACGACCATCAGGTCCTGATCGCCATAACGCGCCTGGATATCGGCGGCCATGACGGGCGCGGCGTAGAGGTTGTCGGTCGGGATATCGAAGAAACCCTGGATCTGTCCGGCGTGCAGGTCGACCGCCAGCACCCGGTCGGCTCCGGCCTGTGTGATCAGGTTGGCGACCAGCTTGGCCGAGATCGGCGTGCGCGGGCCGGGCTTGCGATCTTGCCGGGCATAGCCGAAATAGGGCACCACCGCCGTGATCCGGCTCGCCGAAGCGCGTCGCAGCGCATCGATGCAGATCAGCAGTTCCATCAGGTTGTCGTTGGCCGGAAAGCTCGTCGGCTGGACGATGAACACGTCCTCGCCGCGCACGTTTTCGTGAATCTCGACGAACACTTCCTCGTCGGCGAAGCGTCGTACGCTTGCATCGGTGAGGGGCATTTCGAGATAGGCCGCGATTGCCCGGGCGAGCGGCAGGTTCGAGTTGCCCGACATGATTTTCATGGAAGCGAATCCCCGTCTGGATGTGTGCTCACTCGCCTAGCGACACGTCATGGGATTGCAACATGCGAGCGGCCACTTTCACCCGCCAGCGGCGTAGCCCAACCACCCGTTTCGGCGCAAGGGCCGACAGCCGCCATGTTGCGCACGTTGAAATTCAGTGCCTTAGACCCGATATAGGGCGTCTGACAAAGACGTGGATGGAAGACGGACATGGCCGGCGGATGGGCGCGCGATGGCGCGGTACAGGATCAGATCGACGACACGGTGAGCGACGCGGTTTCGCGCGCACGCAGCAACCTGCCGTCGGGAGAAGCGGCGAAATATTGCGACGAATGCGGAGAGCCGATTCCCGAGGCACGCCGCAAGGCCCTGCCCGGCACGAGGACATGCGTCGCCTGCCAGAGCGCCCGCGACGCCTCGCGCAAGAGCGCCGGTATCAATCGCCGCGGCAGCAAGGACAGCCAGCTGCGGTAGAAGCGCGGTTCAGCGTGGTGCGCGCGCGATGATCTCGGCGAGGTCATCTGGCAGCGGCATCGGTTTGATCGCGCTGACATTCGAGCCGCCCGTATTGCCGACCGGGATCAATCCGATCGCAGTCTTGGTCGCCGCGCCGACGATACGCACGACCTGCCCCGCCACTTCGCGCACATCCCTCTCACGAACGGCCCAGCGCAGCATCCGCATATGCACCGCGACATGATCGCGGGTGGAGTATTGGCTCAGGATATGCGCTCGCTCGAGATGCGCGAATTGCGAAGCCGCATCGGGTGCCAGCTTCGCAACTCCCAATTCGTGTTCGACGTGGTCGTGCAGGGTCATGTGCGTTCTCCTGCAGCAAGATTACAATTTAAATTGCAAATTGCAACCTAAACTGCCTCAGGCGCCAGCACCTCCGCGTCCAGCGGTTCGGTCGGATTACGCCCGATGGGGTGAGATACGGTGCTCGCCCCTGATCCAGCGCACAGTCCCCGACGAAGCGCGCATCACCACGCTCTGGGTGCTCATGATCACCGCTCCGGTGGACTTGCGACGCTTCTTCACGCCGTCGAGCAGCGAGCCGTCGGTCACGCCGGTCGCAGCGAAAATGCAGTCGCCGCTGGCGAGGTCGTCGAGCTTGTAGATCTTGTTCAGGTCAGTGATGCCCCACTTCTTCGCGCGCGCTTTCTCGTCGTCGTTGCGGAAGACAAGCCGCCCATTGAACTGGCCACCGACGCAGCGCAGGGCCGCCGCCGCGAGCACGCCTTCGGGGGCGCCGCCCTGGCCCATATACATGTCGATCGAGGTGTCCTGATCGGTCACCGCGATCACGCCGGCCACATCGCCGTCGCCGATCAGGAACACGCCGCAACCCAGATCGCGCAGCTCGCCTATCAGCTCGGCATGGCGCGGACGGTCGAGGACGCAGACATTGATCGCTGACGGCTCGACACCCTTGGCCTCGGCCACTGCGCGCACATTGTCGGACGGCGATTTTGCAAGGTCGATAATGTCGGCGGGCAGGCCCGGTCCGACCGCCAGCTTGTCCATATAGACGTCCGGCGCGTTGAGCAGACCGCCCTTTTCCGCCGCCGCAAGCACGGCAAGCGCGTTAGGACCAGCCTTTGCGGTGATGGTGGTTCCTTCCAGCGGGTCGAGCGCGATGTCGATCTTCGGAGCCTTGCCATCGTCGGAGCCCATGCCGACCTTCTCGCCAATATAGAGCATCGGCGCTTCGTCGCGCTCGCCCTCGCCGATCACCACGGTGCCATCCATGTAAAGCGTGTCGAAGGCCCGGCGCATCGCCTCCACGGCAGCGGCATCGGCGGCCTTTTCGTCGCCGCGCCCGATCAGCTGTGCGGCGGCAACGGCGGCGGCTTCGGTGACACGCACCATTTCGAGCACCAGTACGCGGTCGATGGCATTATCCTGATCGACCTCTTTTGCGGCCAGTACATCTGTGTCACTAGGATTATTCATGCGTAATTCAGTCCTTCTGGTGCCTTGCGGCCCTGCGCTTAGACTTGGAGAGCCACTTTTGTCGAGCGACGCTGCGAGCCCCCTGCCGAAAAGCCCAGTCCTTAACACGCGAGCGCTGCGCCTGATGGCGTCGGCGGCCCTCGCATGCTGGCTGTCGGGTTGGGCCCCCTTGAGCGCGCAAGATGACCCGCCAGTGACAGCAGAGCAAGAGGAGGCGTCACAAGATAGCGCCGATGCTCCCGCACAAGAAGAGCCGACAGCTGCGCCCCGGCCCAGACGGCAATTCGAAGGGATCGACCTGACCGTGACGGTGCCCTCCAGCGAATCCGATGCGCGACTTGAAGAAGATTGCGAAGACGCCAACGATGCGGGCCGGATCGCAGGCGAGATCGTGGTTTGCCGCCGGTTGGGCGAAGCGACCGACGGATCGTGGAACCGCGAAGAATGGCAACGCGACTATGCCGCGCGCACGGCCGGCGGCTCGACACCGGACGTCGCGGGCGGCGGTATCTTTCGCGGGCCTGCAACGGTCGGCGGGCTGTGCGTCATCCCGCCCTGTCCGCCAGAACAGGCGATCATGATCGACGTCGAGGCATTGCCCGAGGCTCCCGAAGGCTCCGATGCCGACCGTATCGCCCGCGGCCTTCCGCCGCTGGGTCGCGACGGCGAATTATCGCCCGAGGAAATTCAGCGCCGCCGCCGTGAACTCGGTCTGGACGCGCCGCCCGTTCCCGAGGAGTGATCCACGGTTCCAGTCTGGCGTAGCCTTGTTCGAGGCTCGCTACCGCTCGCTTGCCGGGCCTGGCTCAGTCCAGTATCGGCAGCACCAGCGGTTCACCCGTCAGGCTGTCAGAACCTTCGAGCAGCGCGACCGCCTTGGTGACGTTCGCTTCGGGTCCTTCATGCGTGACCATCGCGACCAGCACTTCGCCGCCATCGCGTTCGCGCCCCTTCTGGATCAGGCTCTCGATCGAAACATCCGCATCGCGCATGGCGGCGGTGATTTCGGCGAGGACGCCGGGGCGGTCGTTGACCGTGAAACGCAGATAGGTGCGTTCGGTGCGGTTGCCCGGTTCGGCGGGTTCGAAGGCCTGGAGTTGGTCGACCGGCATGGAGAACGGCGCGCCGACCTCGCTACGGGCGATGTCGATAAGGTCGGCGACCACCGCGCTGGCGGTCGGGCCGTCGCCTGCGCCCGCGCCCTGAAACAGCAGGCGGCCGGAGAAATTGCCCTCGGCCACGACCGCGTTGGTCGGCCCGTCTACGGGCGCAAGTGGATGGTCCTTGGCAACGAGGCAGGGCCGCACGCGCTGGAGCAGGCGCCCGCCCTGCACATCGGCCTCCGCTATCAGCCGAATGACGAAGCCCAGCGCGTCGGCCTGCGCGATGTCGGCAGAGCGCACCGCGACGATGCCGGTGGTGCTGACGGCGGCGAAATCGACCTTCGCGCCAAAGCCGATAGCCGCGAGAATCGCAAGCTTGTGCGCAGCATCGATGCCCTCGATATCGAAGGTCGGATCGGCCTCTGCATAGCCCAGCTTCTGCGCCTCGGCGAGCGTTTCGGCGAAGTCTGCGCCGGTCTCTTCCATCTCGGAAAGGATATAATTGCAGGTGCCGTTGAGGATGCCATAGACCTTTGTCAGCGCATTGGCCGAGGTGCCTTCGCGCAAGCCCTTCACCACCGGGATGCCGCCCGCGACCGCCGCTTCGAACTTGAGCGGTGCGGCCTGCGCCTCGGCGACTTCGGCCAGTTCCAGTCCGTGATGCGCGATCATTGCCTTGTTCGCGGTGACGAGGCCTTTCCCGCCTTTCAGCGCCGCGCGGGAGAGCGCCAGTGCCGGGCCATCCGAGCCGCCGACCAGTTCCAGCACGACATCGACGTCATCGCGCTGCGCCAGCGCGGTCATGTCGTCTTCCCATGCGAGGCCGGAAATATCGACGCCGCGATTCTTGGAACGCTCGCGCGCGCTGACCGCGACCACTTCGATCGAACGACCCGCCCTCGCGCCGATCAGCGCGGCGTTGGTCTCAAGCAGGCGGATCACGCCAACGCCCACCGTGCCCAGACCGGCAATGGCGATGCGAAGAGGTGCGTTCGGGGCGAGGCTGAAGGTCAAGGCGCGGCTCCGGTTTGTGCGGTGCAAAAATTACGCGACGTGCGCTGACGCGCTCGATGCCTCGCGTCAAGCCGCGAATGTGGCAGATTTATGCACGCTTCGCCTCAGGCCGGTTCGGTGATCGCCCGCTCGCACGGCCCCAGTTGGTCGACCACGAACCTGTAATCCGCTTCGGCCAGGCGCCTGGCGTCCGGGTCGCGCGCGAGGTTGGCGCTCGACGGCAACTGCGCAGGCAGCGCGCAGGCGAGGCGATACCATTCAAGCGTCTGCGGACGCGGCGGGCGCGCGGCGGAATCGATGATCTCGCCCCACGACACGCCCCAGACAGGGCGCTGCCCAGGTCGGCGCAGGACGGTGATCGAAACCGGCGAACGGTCTTCGGTTTCGAGGAATATCTGCGTTTCCGATTCGCCCGAAAGCGTCCCGGCCACCGCCAGCGCGTCGGAAATCCCGGTGACGACCGGCGGTTTGTCTTGCGACACAAGTGCCGTCAGGATCGGGCGCAGGCGCTCCTCCAGCGCGGGCGAATAGGCAAGCTGGGCGTATTTCCCTGTCAGCTGGATAGAGCCGGACCGTCCGGGCACTGCATCGGCGAACAGCAGCAATTCGCGATTCTTGAGCTTGGGCGCCTTGCCCCGGTCATCGGGGGGCACGTCGACGAGGTAATTGAGCGATTCGCCAACGGCGGAATTGCCCGCCACGAGGGCGAGAGTGCGCGCCTCTATATAGAGGCGGACGAAACCCGGGGCGAGGCCGGGCGAGCGCTCCGGCTCGACCGTGGCCTGGCGGCGAATCTCGACACGAACGACCATATCGGAGCGTTCGGCAAGGCTGGCCAGATCGGCATAGGTCGCTGCCTGCGCCGGACTCGGCGCCGGCATCGCAGCTGGCGACGCCGCTGTTTGCGCGAGCGCGGGCTGGGGCGCGAACGCTGCGATCGCGAGGCCCATCGTGGCCGCAGTCATCGCACTGTGATTAAACGTTAATTTTCTGCTAATGCGCGGCATTGCAAGGGAATCCTGACTTGTTTCCAGAGGAAAATCGAGCTTGTACCATATTCGAAAGCTTCGCCAGTGAATCGGCCCTGAACCGATAAAGCGTTTGATTGCCTAAGGGTTGACCGTTAAAGCCAACGCCACCTGTGCCGGGTTTGGGGACAAGATTGGTACAGGTATCGCCGGTCCGGACCGTTTCTTCGGGAACTGTCATGGGCTGGTAGATCGGGCCTGATCGGCTTGACGAGCGCCCAACGGGTTGACGGGCGTCGCAAGTGCTGGATCACGGCACGATCGGGAGACACTGGATACTGGGATTTCCGACCCGGGTCTGATTCGGTTGCCCTTGCCATCCGCACCCTAGCGGATTGGTCAGGCTTCCGGTTTCGGCCTTGTCGGGATAATCGGTCGGGCACTACGCCCTGACGCAAAATTGGAGAGACACAGCTGGATGTCCTACGCTGAGCAACAACAAGGATTGACCGGGACAAAGCTCGTTGCCCTCATCATCGCACTGGCGATTGTCGGGGGGACCGGACTTGTCATGGTCATCGGTCTCGCTGTCAGTGCTGTGAAGGAACAAATTGAGCGCGTGACGACGGTCGATATCGAGGACGAGCCGCCACCGCCCGAAGAACCGGACGAGCCACCGCCCCCTCAGGAGCAGCCGACTGCACCGCCCCCGCCGGTGGCACCGCCGCCGCCGATCAGCATCGCGCCTGCGCCGCCACCCATTCGCACGCAGCCGACGATCCCGCCACCGTCGCCGCCGGCTCTGACGATTCCGCCGCCTGCACCGGTCGCACCGCCGGCTCCGCCGCCCGCACCGCCTTCTCAGGCACGTGGCGCAACCCCGCGCAACCAGGGCCGTTGGGCAGCTCAGATCTCGAACAACTATCCTTCGCGCGCCCTGCGTGAAGAGGTCGAGGGTACTGTGGGCGTTTCCGTGACTGTAGGTGCCAATGGCCGCGTCTCGGGCTGCCGGGTCACCGCGTCGAGCGGGTCGAGCGTGCTCGACGATGCGGCTTGCCGCGGCATGGAGCGTTATGCGCGCTTCAACCCGGCGCTGGATGCTGCGGGTAACGAGACCACGGGCAGCTTCGCCACGCGGATCACATACCAACTGAATTAATGAAATAGATCGGGCCTGCGGCACCTGAACGGGTCGCAGCCTCGGGGACACTTTTTTAAAAGGACTATTCGCAATGAACCTTTATTACCTTGCAGCCGCAGCGGCAGAAACCGAAGCGCCGGTCAACGAATTCGGCTTCATCAAGGCCATGGAAGAAGGCGGCCCCGTAGCCTGGTCAATTCTTGCCGTCATGATCATCATGTCGGTCGGCTCCTTCTACATCCTGTTCACCAAGCTGTTCGAGCAGAACAAGGTGATGAACCAGTACAAGGCCGTGCGTAACTCGTTCTGGCGCGCGCCCAGCCTTCGCGAAGGTGCGACCAAGCTTGAGAAGAACAGCGCATGGCGCCAGCTCGCCGACGACGCCGTGACCGCTCAGGACCACCACTCCAAGATGGAAGGTGCAGGCCAGGAAGTTCACTTCGTCGAAGAAGAGCTCGCCCACTCGCAGAACACGATCAACCAGTCGCTCTCGGGCGGCCTGTCGTTCCTCGCATCGGTTGGTGCAACCGCACCGTTCATCGGTCTGCTCGGTACGGTGATCGGGATCTATCGCGCCCTGATCAACATCGGCATCGAAGGTTCGGCATCGATCGACAAGGTCGCCGGTCCGGTTGGTGAAGCGCTCATCATGACCGCCATCGGTCTTCTCGTCGCGGTTCCGGCCGTGCTTGCGTTTAACTGGCTGCAGTCGCGCAACCGCAAGATCGACGCCCTGATGACCGACTTCTCGAACAACATCGTGGCCTACATCGGCTCCAACGGCACCATCAAGCCGTCGGTCGCTGCCGCCGCTGCGAAGACCACGCCTGGCAAGACCGCTGCCAAGCCGACCACCGCCACCGGCAAGACTGCCACCACGGCAGGCGGCGCATCGGCTTCGGTCAAGAAGTAAGATTGGCTTCCCGGCCCGCTGCGCGCCTCGTGCAGCAGCGGGTCGGGACCGACATTTGAGATTTTTCCGGCCGCCCCTCGCGGTGGCCGAATACCAAACCAAGGCTCATCCGAGCAGATAGGGAACTCACAATGGCGATTTCGACGGGAGGCGGGGACACCCCGATGTCCGACATCAACACCACGCCACTGGTGGACGTGATGTTGGTGCTTCTGATCATCTTCCTCATCGCGGTTCCGGTTGCGATCCAGACGGTTGAACAGCTGGAAATTCCGATCTTCGAATCCACGGAATCGAAGGACAAGGTCGAGAACCTCCAGCTCACTGTCAGCACCACCGACGCTCAGGGCCGTACCGCCGGCACCGTGCGCAGTGGCTTTACCGGAGCGACCCGCACCGGTGAGTGCCGGGTTTACTGGAACAACATCACTCCGGTTTCGTCCGAAGAACTTTACGACCAGGCCTTCACGCGTCTCGACAACATCGTAACGCGCGCTGGTGGTCCGGAAGCGATCATGCAGGACCCCGAGCAGATCCCCCAGGTCCATATCCGTGCCGACAAGGAAGCGCCCTGGCGCTGTGTCGCGGGTACGATCTACCAGGTCCAGTCGGCCGGCTACCCGACCGTGGGCTTCATCTCGAACCCGGTCGATCCGAACGGCTAATTGTCCGGCTCCGAATACGGGCCGCAAGAATTTGAGGAGTAACTGACATGGGTATGGCTGGAGGTAAACTCGACGGCGAACCGATGATCGACATGAACATGACCCCGCTGATCGACGTTTTGCTCGTTCTGCTGATCATGTTCATCATCACCATCCCGGTGGCGACCCACTCGGTCGACATCGACTTGCCGCAAGGCGATCCGCCGCCAAGCGAAATCGATATCGACCCGGTGAAGAACAAGCTTGTCCTGACCGCGACCGACCAGATCCTTTGGAACGGCGATGCCGTGAGCCAAGGCCAGCTGGTGACGATCCTGCAGGAAACCACGACCATGGCGGTCGAGCCCGAATTGCAGTTCGAGCCCGAAGCACTCGCCAGCTACGACCTGTCGTCGAAGGTTCTTCAGACGATCAAGGCATCGGGCGTGACCAAGTTCGGCTTTGTCGGCAACGAAAAGTATCGCCAGTTCAGCGCTGGAGATAGCTGAGCACTGAGCCAACAGGCGAAACGAAAAGAGGCGCTGCGGGAAACCGCGGCGCCTTTTTTTTGGGGATGCGTTGCTTGCGCATCGGGCGGCGCAGGTCACGAAAGGTACGCGTTAGGCAACTTATTCGTAATGATATACAATTGCGTCAGTTGACTACGAGGAGAGAACGATGTCCCTGACCAGCACCGCACGCCGCAGCCGTTTTTCCGAGTCCTATGACCCGCGTGGTCGCTCCGCTCGAAAGAGCAAGGCGATGGGCGAAATGAACGTCACGCCGTTCATCGACGTGCTGCTGGTCCTGCTGGTGATGATCATCCTCGCGGTGCCGATCAAACCGCATGTCACCCAGATTGACCTGCCGACCACGAAGCCGATCGACGCACGCTTCGAAGTGCTGGATGAAAACACGGTTTTCATTACCGAAACCGACCAGCTCTTGTGGAACGGCAACCCGGTCACGCGCGCAGAACTCTCCGCTCAGGTTGCAGAAGCGAGCGCCCGCGAGGACGAACCCCTCCTGCGCTTCGAACCCGCCGCCCTCGCCAGCTACGACGCCTCTGCACGCACCATCACCGACATCAAGGACGCCGGAGCGACGAAGTTCGCCTTTACCGGCAACCATAAATATGCGGGGCTGGACTAGAACGTGGCGGTCGAAGGAACCCTGAAGCGCCGCATCAGCCCCCGCCTTCGCCGGAAGCGGGCTTTTGACCACGGGCCGCCGATTTCTAAGATCGACACGCGGCCCATGGCCTTTGTCGCGCTGTTCCTAGCTATCGTATTTCTGGTTCCAGCGGCGCAAACACGGACCCATACGCTAATTGTTGAGCTTCCAATGTGGAGCCCGTTCGATGTTCTCCCTGTCGAACCACAGCCATATATCACCATCGAGATTTTGGAGAATGGCGAGATAATTGTCGACGGAAAGCCTACGCCGCTAGCCGATGTTGTAGCCGCCATCCGGGAGCGGAATCTCAATTTCCCGACTGTGCTGTTTAGTCCACATGCAAACACGGGTTATGGAGTCGCCGCCTTGGTCCTGAACGAGATTGTCAAGGCAGGGGTTTCGCGCTCCGATATTTGCTTCGATGAGCTTGAGCGGTTCAGGAAATTTGAGTCAGTGCCATACTTGCCGTCTTCGGCACGCGTTCTGCCGACTGACGATGACTTCCATCTGGCATTGTCGTTGGACTACTCCCCAACTGGTTGCGAGCTTATTCAACCAGCCCCTCTCTACTAATCCTCCTCCACCGGAGGATCGATCCGCATCGCCTCGCCGACCAGCGTCTCGGCTTCGATCAGCAGTTCGTCATCCACCGCGCCCTGCGGCACGGCTTCGCGCCCGATCATCGTCATCACCGGCACCGCCAGCGGCGACACGCGGTCCAGCTCAACATGCACCAGCTCGCGTTGTGACCGCTCCAGCAGGTCCGCCAACCGGCCTACGTCCGTCATCCGTGCCTGCGCATCGGCCCAGGCGGCTTCAAGCAGAACGTGGTCCGGCTCGTATTTCTTGAGCACGTCGTAGATGAGGTCGGTCGAGAAGGTCACCTGCTTACCCGTCTTGCGCTTGCCGGGGTGCTGGCGCTCCACCAGGCCGCTGATGACGGCGACTTCGCGAAAGGCGCGGCGCAGGAGGTGGCTTTCGGTCACCCAGTCGGTGAACTCGTGCGTCAGAATGTCGGGCGATAGCAGCGGCTTTGGGTCGGCCACCGGCTTCAACCCCCACACTGCGAGGCAATAGTCATTGGCCACGAACCCGCCCGGCATCAGCCCGCGATCCTCCATCCGCCGCGTTATCAGCATCCCCAGCGACTGGTTCGCGTTCCACCCCTCGAAGGTATAATAGGCGGTGTAGTGCTTGCCCCCGTGGGGAAAGCTTTCGACCAGCAACTCGCCCGGCGCGGGCAGGCGGCTGCGATAGTCCTGCACCTCCAGCCATTCGCGCACATCGTCGGGGAAGCGCCCCCAGCCCGCCCGGTCGTCGAGCATCGCCTGAACCCGTGTCGCCAGATGCGTGGTCAGCGGCAGGCGCAGGCCGCCATAGCTCGGGATCGTCGCGGATTTCTTGGCAGCGCGCACGATCACGTCCATGTCCTTCACGCTTTCCACCTCGAGGCTCATGCCGGCGAAGAAGAACGTGTCCCCGGTCGACAGCTGTGCAGCGAAGCGCTCCTCCACCTTGCCCAGCTGGCGACCATTGCGGAAACGCACCACCAGCATTTCGGAATCGACGATGATCCCGGCATTCATACGGTGGCGCTGCGCCTGATTGGGGTGCGCGAGGCGCCACACGCCGTCCTTGTCGCGCACGATCCGCTTGAACTTGTCATAGGCGCGCAGGGCATACCCGCCGTTCTCGACAAAGCGCAGCACGCGCTCGAAGCCGGTCTTGTCGAGCCATGCATAGGCGAGCGAGGTCTGGATTTCGGCCAGCAATTCGTCCTCGTGAAACGGCCCCGCACACGCGCAGGCCATGACGTGCTGCGCGAGCACGTCGAGCCCGCCAGCGCGGAAATCCTCGCCGTCGCGCATGCCTTCGTCGACCGCGTCCTTTGCCGCCATCGCCTCGAGAAATTCGAAGCGGTTGCCCGGAACCAGCATTGCGCGGCTCGGGGAATCGAGACGGTGGTTTGCCCGCCCGATCCTTTGCAGCAGGCGCGAGGAACCCTTCGGCGCGCCCATCTGGACGACGAGGTCGATATCACCCCAGTCGACCCCCAGATCGAGGCTGGCGGTGCAGACCAGCGCGCGCAGCTCGCCCGCCGCCATCGCGTCCTCGACACGGCGGCGCGCCTCTTTCGACAGGCTGCCGTGATGCACGCCGATCGGCAGGTTCTCCTCGTTCTCCTCCCACAGGCACTGGAAGATGAATTCGGCGAGGAAGCGCGTATTGGTGAAGACCAGAGTGGTGCGGTTCGCACGGATCGCCTCCATCAACTGCCCTACCGCCCAGCGCCCCGCATGGCCGCCCCACGGCACGCGCTCCTCGATCGGCAGCAGGATTTCGACCTCGGCAGGCGCACCGTCTTCGCCAAGCACGAGATCGGCCGCATGGATTTCGCCCTCGGCGAGAGGAGGCTGGGGCGCGAGCCATTCCTGGAAAGCAAGCGGATTGGCGAGCGTCGCCGAAAGCGCAGCACGCTGCATGTCGGGCGCGAGCTTTTGCAGACGCGCGAGGGCCAGCGCCAGCAGGTCGCCGCGCTTGCCGGTGGCGAAGGCGTGAACTTCGTCGATCACCACCCGCTTGAGGGTGCGAAACAGGTCGAGGCTTTCAGGGTAGGAGAGCAGCAGCGACAGGCTCTCTGGCGTCGTGAGAAGCACGTGCGGCGGCTTTTCGCGCTGGCGCTTCTTGCGGTCGGAGGACGTATCGCCGCTGCGAGTATCGACCCGGATCGGCAGGCCGATCTCCTCGATGGGCGTGAGCAGGTTTCGCTTCACGTCATGCGCGAGCGCCTTCAGCGGCGAGACGTAGAGCGTGTGCAGGCCATCCTCTGGCGGCGGCCCGGCGGACGGGGCAAAGTCGCACAGGGTCGGCAGGAACCCGGCAAGTGTCTTGCCCGCGCCCGTATCCGCGACCAGCAAGGCATGGCGGCTCTCGCGCGCCTTGGCCAGCATGTCGGACTGGTGCCGCCGCACACGCCAGCCGCGCGCGTCGAACCATGCTTGGATTTCGGCGGGGATTTGAGGGGCAGCGCTCACCTATATGTGATGGCGATCCCGCCGCGCGATGCCAAGACCTACTCGCTCACTTCCATGGCCTCTGCCTCGGCTTCGAGGTCTTCTTCCGAGAAGTCCGCGCTTTCCAGCGCCGCCCAGATTTCGTCTTCGGTGAAGCCGGTCGCCGCGGTTACGGCATCGCGCTCTTCCTGGCTCAGCTCGGCGAAATTTCGCGGTGGCGGAAGGTCGGCGGTGCTCGCTTTCATGCGCGCCTCGATATCGCCCAATGCCTGCATCATCGCGGGCAATGCTTCCATGCTGGCGGACATCATGCGCGGATCGCTCGCCATGGCGAAGCTCTCGCGGGCATATTTGGCGCCGGTTTCGGTCTCGAAGAAGGCTTCGATTTCCGTCAGTTCCGGTGAAGTGAAATGGATTGCATAGGCTTCCGACATGGCCTTGCGCAGGCTCGGCTCCATGAGGGTCATCATCTCGCGCATCATCTGCGGGAACGCGTCGAGTTCGCGCTCCATCCGCTCGGCATAGGCCGGATCGAACAGCGTCGCGAGTTCGGCTGCCTGCGCCTCGTCCAGATCGAGTTCGTAGGGCGTGACCCCCATTCCCTCTGCCACGGCAGCCTTCGCGCCAGACCCGGCCAATGCCATCATCGGGCGCACGATGTCGTCGATCATCTTGCCCATGATGTCGCCCATCGTCCCTTCCGGGATGACCAGAGCGATGATCCGCTCTGCCTGCGGGAGACGGGCCTGTTCTTCGGCAGAGAGCGGTTCGGTCGGGAACAGCTCGGACATGGCGCCCATCACCTGTTCCAGCCCGTCCTGCGCGGCCTCGGTCTCCTGACCCTGCGCAGCGAGCGGAGCAGACGTGGCGAGCGCCAACGACGCGGCGATAGTTAGTGAAACGCGTTTCATGCAGCGGACCCCTGATCTCCCGTGGAGATGGATTAGTGCCCCACGCTTTGCCCGCGTTCAAGACCGGAGAGTGACAATTGCTCGTCGATCTGCGCGATCAGGCGCTCAAGTCCGTCCTCTGTGTCGCTTTCCGCACGTGCGACCAGCACGTCCTGTGTGTTCGAGGCGCGCAGGAGCCACCAGCCGTCTTTGGTGTTGACCCGCACGCCATCGGTCGCGTTGACCTCCTCGACCTGCGGCCCCGGATTGTTGGCCAGCCGCTCGGAAATCTCGGCGATGGCGGGGAATTTGCGCGCCTCGTCGACCTGGAAGCGCATTTCGGGCGTGTTGAGCATGTCGGGCATTTCCGAGCGCAACTGGGTCACCGATTTGCCGAGCCGTGCGGAGGCCGCGATCAGGCGGACGCCAGCATAAAGCGCGTCGTCGAAGCCGTAATATTCGTCGGCGAAGAAGATATGGCCGCTCATCTCGCCCGCCAGTGGCGAGCCGGTTTGCTTCATTTTGGACTTAATGAGCGAGTGGCCGGTCTTCCACATCAGCGGCTCGCCGCCATGCTGTGCGACATGATCGAACAGGGCGCGCGATGCCTTCACGTCGGCGATGATCGTCGCGCCCTGATGGCTCGTGAGGACATCCTCGGCAAAGATCATCAGCAACTGGTCGCCCCAGATGACCCGCCCTTCGCCATCGATCGCGCCGATCCGGTCGCCGTCGCCGTCGAAGGCCACTCCGAAGTCGAGTCGCTTCTCCGCGACGAGCGCGCGCAGGTCTGCAAGGTTCTCCTCGACCGTAGGATCCGGATGGTGATTGGGAAAATGTCCGTCGACTTCAGTGAAAAGCAGGTGATGCTCGCCGGGAAGGCGCGCCGTGAGCGCTTCGAGAGCCGGACCGGCCGCCCCGTTGCCAGCGTCCCAGCCGACCTTGAGCGAGGCGAGTTTCCCCCCGTCGATCCCGGCGATAGCTTCGAGCATTCGCTCGACATATTCGGTGAGGATATCGCGCGAGACGACACTGCCGGCTCCGTCGGACCAGTCGCCCGCCGCCGAGACTTCGCCGAGCTTGGCAATGTCCGACCCGAAAAACGGTCGCCCCTGAAATACCATCTTGAAGCCGTTGTAATTGGGGGGATTGTGGCTGCCAGTTATCTGAATGCCGCCATGCACCTCTTCTGACGACGCTTCGGCATAATAGAGCATCGGCGTCGCGCTCAGCCCGATCCGCACCACGTCGCATCCGCTCGCTGTAAGTCCTTCGACCAGGGCATGCTCGAGCAGCGGGGAGGATACCCGTCCGTCATAGCCGACCGCGACCGTGTCGCCGCCCTCGGCGCGCAGCATGGCGCCGAAACTGCGCCCGATGGCGCGGGCATCGTCGGGGCCGAGCGTTTCGCCGATGACCCCGCGAATGTCGTATTCACGCAGGATAGTGGGGTCGAATTCGTAGGCCATGAGCCGTTCCCTCCAGAAGAGCTTGCGATAGCGCGCCAGATCGTGACGCAAATTGTTTCAATCCAACGGTTTTCCGCGATCATCCGTTCCGCCGGGTAAATCCGTCCCGCGATCCGGGAGCTCGCCGAGCAGCAGGTCGCGCGCATCGTTGGCTTCGTGGACCTTGTCGCTGGAACCGCCCCGGTCGGGATGGACCGTTGCGATCACGCGCTTGTGCGCGGCGAGAATTTGCTGGCGGCTCGCGCCCTGTTCGACTCGCAACAGCTTGCGCGCGTTGAAGATCGCCTGTTGCCGCGTCGGTCGCGAGCGCAACATTTCCCACGGCCAAGACCCCAGCGCCCAGCGCCACAGCACGCACACGGCCAGCAGGATGACAGCGATTTTCAGCATGGGTCAGGCCGGCTCCATCGCAGGCGCGCCGGCCTTGCTAAAATCCGGCAGGTTCAGTGCCTTTATCAGGTTGCGCAATTCCTGGCGCGCGACGAGGTGGCTGGTGCCGAGGTCGCCCAGATGCCCCTTGTCGAGCAGCGTCAGGCCGGAGGGAAACAGCTCGCGATAGATCACGCGTTCGGACAGCCCGTGGGTCACGCGAAAGCCCACGCGCTTGGACATCTCTGTAAGTGCGCGCTCGATACGCGCCATGTTGCGCGCCTCGGTATAGCCGGTGCGATTGCGCACCACGATCCAGTCCATCTCTGGCCGCTCTCCGGTCGCGGTCGCATGGCTGCGCTTCACCCGCGCTTCCCAGATCAGTTCGGCGAAGAAGGACAGCTTTTTCACCTTGAAGTTTTCCGGATCGACCTGACCGATCAGGTCGAAATCGACGAAGCTGTCATTCATCGGAGTGACCAGCGTATCGGCCAGTTCCACCGCCGCTCGGGCAAGCGGGTCGTCGCGACCCGGATTGTCGATGATCAGGAAATCGCAGTCCGACTCCAGCTTGTCGATCTTGATCCCCAGCGATTCTGTGCTGCGCCCCTTGAACACCTCGCAAGCCGGCGTGGGCAGTTCCAGGCCGCGCCGCTGCATCGTGTGGAATCGGTTCTCCATGTATCGATGCGAGGTGCGCTGGCGCGGATCGAGGTCGAGCATGGTCACATGCGCGCCCATATAGGACAGCGCGACCGCGACGTGGACTGCCGTGGTGGACTTGCCGGTCCCGCCCTTTTCATTGGCGAAGACAATACGATGGGCACTCTTGCCGGTCATGCTTTGCGATTCCT
Organism: uncultured Erythrobacter sp.; assembly: GCA_947494705.1. Lineage (GTDB taxonomy): Bacteria > Pseudomonadota > Alphaproteobacteria > Sphingomonadales > Sphingomonadaceae > Erythrobacter. The sequence goes on along the minus strand of CANLVN010000002.1, from coordinate 572,387 downwards.
TGGATTGGCCTATATCGCCGGGTCAGATGGTATCCGAGGGGAAAGACCCGTGCAAACTGCGCATTCGCTCGATGTGTTGAGAAATTCGATAGGAAAGCTGCGATCCGGCAGCAACACTATCGGCCTGGTGCCGACCATGGGCGCGCTGCATGAAGGGCACCTGACCCTGATCCGCCGCGCACGCGAGGCCTGCGACCATGTGGTTGCCTCGATCTTCGTCAATCCCACGCAATTCGGCCCGAACGAAGACCTCGACGCCTACCCGCGCCAGATGGAAGAAGACGCCGCGATGCTCCAGTCCGAGGGTTGCGCGCTGCTCTGGGCGCCCGGCGTGGAGGTCATGTATCCGGGCGGCCCGGAAAACTTTGTCACCAGCATTTCTGTGCGCGGGGTGAGCGAAGGGCTGTGCGGCGCGTCCCGGCCCGGCCATTTCGACGGAGTGGCCACGGTGGTCAACAAGCTGTTCAACCAGGTCCAGCCCGACATGGCGTTCTTCGGCGAAAAGGACTTCCAGCAGCTCGCCGTGATCCGGGCGATGGCGCGCGACCTCGATCTCACATTGCCCCACGTTCTCTCGATCATCGGAGTTCCAACGGTGCGCGAGCCGGACGGGCTCGCGATGTCGAGTCGCAACCGCTACCTCTCGCCCACCGACCGCGATGCCGCCGCGACACTGCCGCGCGCGATGAAAGAGGCGATTGCGCGGATCGAGGATGGGCAGGACCCCTCCCCTACCCTCGCCGCGCTCGAAGACGAGCTGCTGGGCGCGGGATTCTCAAGCGTCGACTATGCCGTGCTCGCAGACAGCGCTAGCCTTGCCCCGCTGAACCGCCTATCCGGCAATGCAGCGCGGCTATTGGTGGCCGCGAGGATCGGCGGGACCCGGCTGATCGACAACATGGCAGTCGCAGGATAAGCACCGGCTCGCAAAATATGGCTTTTTTCAAACATTTCTGGGGCTCGCTCCTCTTCACGGCTGCCGGACTGGCACTTGGCGCATGGTATGGCTGGGAGCTTACGGGCACACTCGGCGGCATGGCCTCGATCCTGTGGATCTGCGCGGTGCTCGCAGTGCTGGAGGTCTCGCTGTCCTTCGACAACGCCGCGGTCAACGCCTCGATCCTCAAGGATATGGACCCGGTCTGGCAGCAGCGCTTCCTGACATGGGGCATCGCGATCGCGGTGTTCGGCATGCGCATCGTGTTCCCGATCGTGATCGTGATGGTCGCGGCCAGCCTGGGCCCCGTGGACGCGGTGCGCCTCGCGCTCAGCGAACCGGCCGAATATCAACGCATCGTCAGCGAAGCGCATATCGGCCTGATGGGCTTTGGCGGCGCGTTTCTGGGAATGGTGGGGCTGAAGTTCTTCTTCGATTCGGAAAAGGACGTGGACTGGATCGCCGCGATCGAACGACCGCTCGCCAAGGTCGCCGATATCGAGGCGATCTCTATCGGGCTCGTCCTGCTGGGCACCTGGGCGACATCGACGATGCTCACCGATGCCGAGGCTCTCACCTTCATCACCTCCGCCATTGGCGGATTGCTGACCTATCTGGTGGTCGAGATCGTCAACCACGTGCTCGAACCGCCCACCCCGTCCAGCGGCGACGTCGCCAAGGCGGGCTTTGGCGCGTTCCTCTATCTCGAAGTGCTCGATGCAAGCTTCAGCTTCGACGGGGTGATCGGGGCCTTCGCGCTTACCAACAATCTCATCGTCATCGCCATCGGGCTCGGCATCGGCGCAATGTTCGTGCGTTCGATGACGATCTTCCTCGTGCGCAAGGGCACGATGAGCGAGTATCGCTATCTCGAACACGGCGCGTTCTACGCGATCCTCGCGCTGGCGATCATCATGTACGTCAACACGTTCTCGCACATCCCCGAGGTCATCACCGGCCTGATCGGCGCTGCCCTTATCGGGCTGGCCTTCTGGTCGTCCGTGCGAGCCAATCGTGCGGACGAAAGGGGGGCGACCGGAGAGACTCTCTCCTGAAGCCTCCGCTTGACGAGTTGCGCAATTTGGTGGCAATGGCGCTGCCTTGAGCGGGCGGGTATAGCATAGTGGTAATGCTCCAGCCTTCCAAGCTGGCTAGAGGGGTTCGATTCCCCTTACCCGCTCCATAACTATCCCATCCTCAATGAAATCTACGCAGCCACAGGCTTGCATTATGCAGGCCACCGTTTAGCTGCGGGGCATGCGTAATCTTACCCATCTCGAGCGGCTAGAGGCCGAGAGCATCCACATCATGCGCGAAGTGGTAGCCGAGGCGGAAAAGCCCGTGATGCTGTATTCGGTCGGCAAGGATAGCGCAGTGATGCTGCACCTCGCGAAGAAGGCGTTCTACCCCTCGCCCCCGCCTTTCCCGCTGCTGCATGTCGATACGACCTGGAAGTTCAAGGCGATGTACGACCTGCGCGAGAAAAGCGCAGAAGAAGCAGGCATGGACCTGCTGATCCATCAGAACCCCGAGGCCAAGGAGCGCGGCGTAAACCCGTTCGACCACGGTCCACTTCACACCGATATGTGGAAGACCGAAGGGCTGAAACAGGCACTCGACAAATACGGCTTTGACGCAGCCTTTGGCGGCGCACGGCGCGATGAGGAAAAGAGCCGCGCCAAGGAGCGCGTGTTCTCTTTCCGCACCGCCACCCATGGCTGGAACCCGAAGAACCAGCGCCCCGAGCTGTGGAACCTCTACAACGCGCGCAAGGCCAAGGGTGAAAGCATCCGCGTCTTCCCGCTGTCGAACTGGACCGAGCTCGACATCTGGCAATATATCCATCTCGAAAATATCGAGATTGTGCCGCTCTACTATTCGGCCAAGCGTCCGACCTTCGAATATGAAGGCGGGCTGTTCATGGCGGACGATATCGAACGGATCGAAAAGGTGCTGGGCCATCGCCCCGAAATCACCGAGAAATCGATCCGCTTCCGCACGCTGGGCTGCTTCCCGCTGACCGGCGCGGTCGAGAGCGAGGCGGCGACCTTGCCCGAAATCATTCAGGAGATGCTGCTGACCACGACCTCCGAACGGCAGGGGCGCGTGATCGACAAGGACGGCGGTGACGCCTCGATGGAGAAGAAGAAGCAGGAGGGCTATTTCTGATGAGCGATCAGGACTCCAGCTTCCAGACCGATACCCTCATCGCCGAGGACATCGACGCCTATCTCGAAAAACACCAGCACAAGACAATGCTGCGCTTCATCACCTGCGGCAGCGTGGACGATGGCAAATCGACGCTGATCGGACGGCTGCTCTACGATGCGAAGATGATCTTCGAAGACCAGTTGTCCGCGCTCGAAAGCGACAGCAAGCGTGTCGGGACACAAGGCCAGGACATCGACTTCGCGCTGCTGGTCGACGGCCTCGCCGCAGAGCGCGAACAGGGCATCACCATCGATGTCGCCTACCGCTTTTTCGCGACCGAGAACCGCAAGTTCATCGTCGCCGATTGCCCGGGCCACGAGCAATATACGCGCAACATGGTGACAGGAGCATCGACCGCCGATCTCGCGGTGATCCTGATCGACGCGCGCAAGGGTGTGCTGCAGCAGACGCGGCGGCACAGCTATCTGTGCCACCTGTTGGGCATCAGCAACATCGTCCTCGCGGTCAACAAGATGGATCTCGTCGACTACGATCAGGCCACTTTTGACGCGATTGTCGAAGATTACGCCGCCTTTGCCAAAGAGGTCGGGATCGATAGTTTCACCGCGATGCCGATTTCGGGCTTCAAGGGCGACAACATCACCATCGCGCCTTCGCCAAACACGCCCTGGTACGAAGGCCCCGCGCTTATCCAGCATCTGGAGGCGGTCGAAATAGCCAACACCGCCGCGCAGGAAGGGCCTTTCCGGATGCCCGTTCAGTGGGTGAACAGGCCCAATCTCGACTACCGCGGATTTTCGGGTCAGATCGCCAGCGGCAGTATCAAGCCGGGCGACACGGTCCGCATCGTGCCCGCAGGCAAGACCAGCACGATCAAGAGTGTCACGACATTCGATGGCGACCTCGAAGAAGGCATCGCGGGTCAATCGGTCACTTTGACGCTTGCCGACGAGGTCGATTGTTCGCGCGGAGACGTGATTTCCGCCGCCGACGACCCGCCGGAAGCCTCCGATCAGTTCCGCGCGACGATCGTGTGGATGGACGAGACTGCGATGAAGCCGGGACGCGGATACTGGCTCAAGCTGGGCAGCCAGATGGTCACTGCGACCGTACAGCAGCCCGAATACGAGATCGACGTGAACACTCTCGATCATCTCGCGGCAAAGACGCTTGAATTGAACGCCATCGGCGTCGCCGAATTCGCAACCGACCGTCCGATCACCTTCGAACCCTATGCCAAGAGCCGTCAGCTTGGTGGCTTCATCCTGATCGACAAGTTCACCAATGCGACGGTCGGCGCAGGGATGATCGACTTCAGCCTGCGCCGGGCGCAGAACGTTCACTGGCAGCCGACTACGATCAACCGCGAAGATCATGCGAGCCTCAAGAACCAGACGCCTCGCGTGCTTTGGTTCACCGGGCTGTCGGGCTCGGGCAAGAGCACGATCGCGAATGAGGTCGAAAAGCAGCTGGCGCTGATGAACCGGCACACCTTCCTGCTGGATGGCGACAATGTGCGTCATGGGCTGAACAAGGATCTGGGCTTTACCGAGACCGACCGGATCGAGAACATCAGGCGTATCGGCGAGGTCGCCAAGCTGATGGCGGATGCGGGGCTGATCGTCCTGACCGCCTTCATCTCGCCATTCCGTGCCGAACGACGGATGGTGCGCGACATGCTGCCCGAGGGCGAGTTTATCGAAGTGTTCGTCGACACTCCGCTGGAGGTTGCCGAAGCGCGCGACGTGAAGGGCCTCTACAAGAAGGCGCGCTCGGGAGAGCTGAAGAACTTCACCGGGATCGACAGCCCTTACGAAGCGCCCGAGGAGCCCGAAATCCGCGTCAACACCGTGGACATGACCCCGGTCGAGGCCGCCGAATACATCATCCGCCAGATCCTGCCGCTCAAGTGAGGGCCGATATGACCGACGCCGAGCTCGCCGCGCATCTTGCGCAAGTCGCCGGGCGCATCCTTCTGGAGGTTCGCGCCAGCGACGTGTTCGAGGGCAAGGCGCTGGGCAAGGCCGGCGATGAGACTGCGAACGAATTCCTATGCCACGCGATCCGCGCCGCGCGCCCCGATGATGGGCTGTTGTCCGAAGAGGAAAAGGACAATCCGGTCCGGCTCGATAAGTCGCGCGTGTGGATCATCGACCCCGTCGATGGCACCCGCGAATATGGCGAGCAGCGCGGCGATTGGGCCGTGCATGTCGGCCTTTCCATCGACGGCGTGGCGAAGACCGGTGCCGTTGCGCTTCCCGGTCTCGACGGTGGCACTGTCCTGCGCAGCGATCAGCCCGGCCCGCTTGCCGAGGCCGCGCCCAAACCTCGCTTCCTCGTCAGTCGCACCCGTCCGGCGAAAGAGGCGACCACCGTGTGCGAAGAGATGGGCGGCGAACTCGTCGCAATGGGCAGCGCCGGGGCCAAGGCGATGGCCGTGGTGAGCGGCGACGCGGAAATCTACCTGCATTCGGGCGGGCAGTATGAATGGGACAGTTGCGCGCCGGTCGCGGTGGCGCTGGCGCATGGGCTGCATTGCTCGCGCATCGACGGCTCGCCGATCCGCTACAATCAAGCCGACACCTATCTGCCGGACCTGCTGATCTGCCGGCCCGAATATGCCGAGACCGTTCTCGCCAAGGTCGCAGCCCTAGGCTGAGTCTTCTTCTGTTTCGTCCTCGGTATTGTCTTGGGGCAAGCCGACAAGGATCTCGACCCGGCGATTGGCCGCACGGCCCGCTTCGTCGGGCTCACCATCGGGCAGGGCATTGGGCTGGACCGGGTTCTGCTCTCCGAAAGCGACGATCTCGAAGCGATCCTCTGCAACGCCGTTTTCCACCAGCCAGTCACGGACCGCTTCGGCTCGGGCGCGGCTGGCGCGACGGTTCACGGCATCGCTGCCGCCGGTATCCGTGTGGCCGCCCAGCACGATCGGCCCACCTTCGGCCAAGGCGTCGGTTTCGAGAACCTCACGCAGTGTCTCCAGCGCCTCTTCGTTCAGCTCGGTACCGCCTTCGCCAAAGCCGATAGTCGCCTCGTAGGGCTCGATCAGCGGCTCTGGCAGCTCGGGTTGCTCGATGTCGGGGCGCAATATCGAAACAGGGTCCTCGACCTCTCCCGGCTGATCCGCCTCGAGAGCCGGCTCTTCCGGCGGCTCATCGGGCGTTGTGTTCGTGTCACAAGCGCCCAGCGCGAACGTGATCGCCAGGGCAGTCATGAAACGGGGCTTGATCATTGGAATCCTCATAGCGTTATTGTTCTAGGCCGTTTGCGGACCGGTTGACCTGTCGTCCTTGTTCACAGGCTGCTTGTCGGAGCTTGGCTCGACCTTCTTCATCTTCGGCGGGGCGAAGGTGATGATCGTGTCTCCCGCTCGCGGTTCGGGCCGCGCAGCGTGAGTGAAGAAGCGCAATTTGCCCGTGTCACCGCGCACCAGCAGCAGCATGGTTGCGCTGTCCGGCAGGTTTTCGCGCGCAGCGTCGTAATCGAAGGCGTCCGAGAGCTTGGTTTTCTTGAACACCCAGCCCGTGGACTGTTTCTCGTTGACCTGGTCGACACCGTAGCCGCTCTCGAACAGGGCACGGCCCCTCATGCTCGCGGGCAGCGAATGCTTGTTGTCGTGTCCATCTGCGCTTTCGCCGAGCTGATACACGCTGTCCCGCCCGATCTCATGCGCGAATTCGTTGCATACCAGCGTGTTGTAGGCCTCGTTCTCGGTCGCGGCGACCAGCACCTGATAGGGCGAGAGGTCGAGATTGTGCTCGGTCGCCTCGTTGAGGATTTCCCCATGGTAATAGGGCATCCCCTGGCGCCGCGCCGCGCCGAGGCGCTGCCAGCTGGAATCGACAATCATGATGGGGATGTCGAGCGACTCCATCTGCTTCGCCATCGCGATGGTCCAGGGGGTCGAGCCGACGATCAGCAGGCCTGGACGTGAGGTTCCTTTCACCCCGAGCCATTTCGCAGCGATGTTAATCGTGAAGCCATGCGCGATGACGGTCACCACGACCACCGCGAAACTGAGCCCGATGAGCAGTTGCCCACCCTCAATCCCGAGGTCACCCAGACGCAGCGCGAACAGGCCGGAAATTGCCACCAGCACGATCCCGCGCGGTGCGATCCATGCGACGAACAACCGCTCGTTCCACGGCACATCCGATCCGATCAGGCTGATCATCACCGTTAGCGGACGCACGATGAACAGCAATGCGAGCAGGAACAGCAGCGGCCGGAAACTGGTCTGGAGATAGGCCATCTCTTCCCACTCCAGCGAGGCCGCCAGCAATATGAAGATGCCAGACACCAGCAGGACCGCGATGTTCTCCTTGAACGGATGGATCGAGCGGATGCTGGACACGTCGCGATTGGCCAGCGTGATGCCCATTACGGTCACCGCGACAAGGCCCGCTTCGTGCTCGATCATGTTGGTGAGAACGAACACCACGATAACGATGGTGAACAGCACCGGTACCTTGAGAAATTCCGGAATTGCTCCGCGAGGGAAGAGATACGCGATCATCCGCGCCGCGGCGTAGCCGATCAACCCGGCAAGGATCGCCGCGATGATGAGCGGCGGCACGACATCGAACACCGATGCGTCGGGGAATTCGGCGACCCGGCGGAAATATTCATAGGCGATAACCGCACACAGCGCGCCGGTGGGATCGTTGACGATGCCTTCCCATTTCAGGATCGAATTGGGCCGTGTCTGGATATTCGCCTGCCGCAACAAGGGTATGACGACCGTAGGTCCCGTGACGATCAGGATGCCGCCGAAGAGCACGGCGACCGGCCAGACCAGCCCGGCAATGTAGAAGCCCGCCAGAGCCCCCAGCGCCCAGCCTATCAATACGCCAATGGTTGCAAGTCGCCAGACCGCGCTTCCCGAATGACGCAATTCGCGCAGATCGAGGCTCAAGCCTCCTTCGAATAATATGAGCGCGACCCCGATACTTATCATCGGGTCCAGCATATCTCCGAAGGCGGCCTCCGGGTCGATCAGGCCGGTGACAGGCCCGGCAATGAAGCCGGCGGCCAGCATCAGCACGATAGCCGGCCAGCCTGTGCGCCACGCGATCCATTGCGCGCCGATGCCAAGGGCACCTACGCTCGCAATAACAATCGCCTGGGTTTCCATCGCCATGGCTAAACTCCTTCGACTCTCAACGCGGGGGTTCGCGAATGGGTCCGAACGATGGCGACAAGCGTCCTATCCACCTTCGAAAGCCATCAATGCATCGACCGAAAGGCCAGCCTCTCGCAGCCGGTCCGCACCACCCAGGTCCGGCAGGTCGATGACGAACAGCGCCTGTTCGACATCGGCGCCAGCCTTGCGCAGGAGTTCTGTAGTGGCAAGGGCTGTCCCTCCCGTTGCGATAAGGTCGTCGACGATAGCGACCTTCTGGCCCGGCCGGATTGCCTCCGGGTCGATTTCCAGCCGATCGGTTCCGTATTCGAGATCGTAGTCGATACCGATGGTCGCCACGGGAAGCTTGCCCGGCTTGCGCACCGGCAGAAAACCGACTCCCATCGAAATCGCCACCGCCGCGCCGAAAATGAAACCGCGCGCTTCCATTCCGGCGATGAGCGTCGCGCCACCTTCTTCGGCTTGCCGCGCAAGATGATGGACACTGTCCGCAAGCCCGCGAGGATGGGAGATCAGTGTAGTGATGTCGCGGAACTGGATGCCGGGTTGGGGGAAATCGGGCACGGTGCGCACCAGCGCTTTAAGCGCGTCGGTCGATAATCTCTTTGTGCTCAAATCTCGTTCCCCCGGATCGACCGACCCGCATCGACGAGCCGGGACCTAGAAGCACGAACGCCCCACCATCCGCAAGGGATGATGGGGCGTGCCGCTAATTCGAAAGGGCCTTCGGTCAGGCCTTTTTCTTCTTTTTCTTCTCCGCCCAGACCGTCTTGTAGGACAGGAAGCCCATGCCGGTTGCGAACAGCAGGAAGGCGATCACGAACCAGCCGGTCTGCTTGCGCTGGATCAGCGCAGGTTCACCCGCCCAGGTCAGGAACGCAGCAATGTCGGCTGCCATCTGTTCGGTCGTTGCCTCAGTACCGTCCGAATAGGTCACGATATCCGGCAGAAGCTGCGGGGGCATGGCGATGTTGATGTTGTAGAAATACTCGTTGAAATACAGGCCCGGCGGGGTTTCGAAATCGGGCGATTCCGCAACATCCTCGGGATCGGGCTCGTTATAGCCCTGCATCAGCGAATAAACGTAGTGAGTTCCATCCTCGCGCGCCTTGGTGATCAGCGAAAGGTCGGGCGGTATCGCGTTGTTGTTGAACGCACGCGCTTCGACATCGTTTGCATAGGGCTTCGGGAACCGGTCGGTCGGGAGGCCCGGACGTTCGATCGACGAGCCGTCCTTGGGATCGATGCCGGGCACCATCCAGCTCGCCGCTTCGGCGCGAACTTCGGCTTCGGTATATCCGATCTGCTCGAGGTTGCGGAACGAGACGAACTTCAGGCTGTGGCAGGCCGAGCAGACCTCCTTGTAGACTTGGTATCCGCGCTGGAGCTGCTGATAGTCCCACTTGCCCAGCGGGCCTTCGAAGGCAAAACCGCCTGCGGGGGAGAGGTGCTCCTCCTGGAAGGCGTAGTAATCCGGCTCTTCGGGCAGGCCCTCGTTCGCCAGTGTGAACACGCCGGGGACGAGCGACCAGAACAGCAGGATAGCTGTCAGGCCGAGGCCGGCGATGATGGCTCCAAGTCGAATTGTCATGACCTAACTCTTTCTCGTTATCTGGTCAGTGAAGGGCTGTCTGGTTGCTTATTCGGCGGGCTGCAGCGAGCCGTCGTCGTCGTGGCCCGGGAGGGCACCGGCAACCTTTTCGGGCTTGTCACCGCCGCCGCTCTTGGAGCCGTGCGCGTCGTCGTCCGAGCCGAGCACCGCCTGGGTGATCGAGAACGGAAGCGCCTTGGGCACTTCGATCTGGCTGATGATCGGCAGGATCACCAGGAAGTGCATGAAGTACCAGCCGGTCGCGATCTGGCTGAGCAGGATATACGGTTCTTCCGCATGCGCCCCGCCGAGATAGAACAGCGCCGCCATGTCGACCACGAAGATCCAGAAGAAGATCCGGAACAGCGGGCGATAGGACCCCGAGCGCACCGGGCTCTTGTCCAGCCACGGCAGGAAGAACCACAGCAGGATCGAACCGAACATCGCGATCACGCCGAGCAGCTTGGCTTCGATCAGCACGATGCCGGTGAAGGGAATCGTCAGGTCGCCGGTGAAGGCGCGCAGGATCGCGTAGAACGGGTAGAAGTACCATTCGGGAACGATCAGGGCCGGGGTCGAGAGCGGGTTCGCCTCGATCCAGTTCTCGGCATGGCCCAGTGCATTGGGCGCGAAGAACACGACGGCCGCAAAGATCGACAGCACGAGACCGAGGAACCAGCCGTCCTTCGCCGTATAATAGGGGTGGAAGGGAACGGTATCGCTTTCCTTCTTCACTTCGACGCCGGTCGGGTTCGACGAGCCCGGAATGTGCAGCGCCCAGATGTGCAGGATCACGGCGCCCGCGATCACGAAGGGCAGCAGGAAGTGCAGCGAGAAGAAGCGGTTCAGCGTGGAATCGTTCGGGGCATAGCCACCGACCAGCCACACCTGCAGCGGCTCACCGACCACCGGGATCGCACCGAACAGGCCGGTAATCACCTTGGCACCCCAGAAGCTCATCTGGCCCCAGGGAAGGACGTAACCCATGAAGGCGGTTGCCATCATGAGAAGGAAGATGACGACGCCCAGAAGCCAGATCATCTCGCGCGGTGCCTTGTAGGACGAGTAATAAAATCCGCGGAAGATGTGCATGTAGATCACGAGGAAGAAGAAGCTCGCGCCGTTGGCGTGGGCGTACTTCAACAGCCAGCCGTAATTCACGTTGCGCATGATGTGTTCGATCTGGCCGAAGGCAACTTCGGTGTTCGCCGCATAGTGCATGGCCAGCACGACGCCGGTGATGATCTGGAACACGAGGAAGAAGCCGGCGAGAACGCCGAAGTTCCACATGTAGTTGAGATTGCGCGGAACCGGATAACCCGCTCCCACCGCGTTGTAGACCAGACGCGGAAGCGGCAGCTTCTCGTCGATCCACTTGGTGAAAGCGCTTTTCGGTTCGTAAGAATTTGCCCAGGCAAAGCTCATGATGGTCTCTTGCGGCTAGTCGGCGGGAAGAAGGTTGTGCGTCAAACTACGAAAGGTCACCCGACGCGGATGACGCTTTCGGAAGCGTATTCAAATTCGGGCACGGCCAGATTGGACGGCGCGGGGCCCTTGCGGATCCGTCCGATCGAATCGTAGTGCGATCCGTGGCAGGGGCAGAAATATCCGTTGAAATCGCCCTTGCTCTCGCCTTCGCCCGCGCCCAGCGGCACGCAGCCCAGGTGGGTGCAAACGCCGAGCTGCACGAGGATGTCGTTGTCGCCCTCGCCCAGTCGCTCTTCGACCGTCTGCGGGTCGCGCAGCGAGGAGGCGTCGACCTCCTTCGCTTCGGCGATGGCTTCAGGCGTGAGGCGGGTCACGAACAGCGGCTGGTCGCGGAACACGGCCTTGATCGACTGCCCCGGCTGAATCGAGGAAACGTCGACATCGGTCGTGCTCGCCGCCAGGACGTCTGCGGTCGGCGCCATCTGGCTGATTAGCGGGAATAGAACCGACGCTCCGCCGACACCGGCGGTGCTGATGGCTGCAATATGGATCCAGTCGCGGCGGCGAACGCCTTCCTGCGTGCCGGCATCTTCTGCAGTGGAAGCCATGATAATCGTACCCTGCTCGTTTCGCTGCGCCTGTCATGCGTTGCTGATCGCGGCGCGGCTATTGATGAAACCCCTAGGTCGGACGAACCATTTGATGGCCTTCGCCCGCGTAACTCACGCATGCGCCGTGACGCACCCGTTGCTTGCGCGCCGCCATATACGCCAAAACCGCAAATTGCCAAGGCGTGTTTTCAGCATCGGGTGTTCGCTCTTACGCAAGCGCCCCTATGGCAGGGCGACAATGCTTATCTGACGGCCGTAATTTGCCTTACCCGCCTGGCTAGCGCGACGGTACGAATGGTAGCGTTGCGGACGTGAATAGGTGTCGAGCCCAAGATCCTCGGCACGCGCGACACCCGCGCGGGAAAGCCGGGCGAGAATGTAGCCGGGCAGGTCGAAATGCCAGCGCGCTTTTCCATCGCGCTCGGGTGCATCGAAAAAGTGGATATCGTCGCGGGGTTCGAAATTCTCGCGAAACGCGGCGTCGACCTCATAGCTGGGCCGCGCGATGGTCGGGCCGATGGCGGCGGCGATGCGGTCGAGCCTCCCACCCATATCCACCATTGCGGCCAGGGTGTTCTCCAGCACACCGCCATGTGCGCCGCGCCATCCGGCATGTGCTGCGCCGATTACGCCTGCCTTGTGATCCGCGAACAACACCGGCGCACAATCGGCGGTGACGATGGCCAGCGCCATGCCGGGACGGTCGGTGACCAATGCGTCGGCGACAGGTCGGCCTTCCGCTTCGTCAGGCCAGGCATCGCCGACAGCGACGACATCCGGCGAATGGACCTGATGCGGCGCGAGCAGGGTTGAATTGGCCGCAATCGCTTGTGCCGCGGCGGCACGCAAGGTCCGCACCGCTCCTTCTTCCCCCGGACCGCCAAAGCCGAACTGATGCTCGCCGCCAGCCGAGCCGAAAAAGCCATGCGGCACCGGGCGGAGCACTCCGGCCCGTTCGATATCAAATGCCGGGCCTGCCGGATCAGCCATCGAGGCTGCGACTCACCTGCTCGAACGTGTCGCGCGACAGTCCGGATGCCGCCGCGATACGCTCCAGCTCGCCCTTCATCAGCGCCGCACGCCCCGGTTCAATCCGCCGCCAGCGTCCCAGCGGCGAGACGAATCGTGCGGCGGTCTGCGGGTTGATGGGGTCGAGCGCGAGGATGACATCAGCGATCATGCGATAGCCAGCGCCGCTGGCATCGTGGAACCCCTGCGGATTGCCCGCAAACGCCATGTAGAGCGAGCGCACCCGGTTGGGATTTCGCATGTTGAAGTCGGGATGGTCGGCAAGGGCTTCGACCTGAGCGATCACGTCGGGATGGAGCGAAAGCGCTTGGAGCGTGAACCACTTGTCGATCACGAGGTCGTTGCCCTTGTAGCGGTCGTAGAATGCCGCCAGCCGCTGCTCTCGCTCGGAACATTCGAGCCCGGCGAGCACCATCAGCGCTCCCTGCCGGTCGGTCATATTGTCGGCCCGGTCATATTGGTGCGCGGCGAGCTCGGCCGCCTTGGCCGGGTCCGACGCAGCGGCAAGGGCGAGCACCTGGGTCTTGACCTTGCGAGCCCCGCGACCGGCCTCATCCTCGAAGGCAACCTTCTCGGCGCGATCGTAAAGGCCGTGCAATTCGCTCGCGCAGGCCTCGCCGATCGCTGCCTTGAGCGCCTCGCGCGCTTCGTGGATCGCGCCGGGGTCGGCCTTTGCATCGCCCTTGGCCATCGCCTCGAACAGGTAGGTTTCGCTCGGCAGCATCATCAACTCGCCGCGCATCGCATCGTCGAGCGCGTCGTCGGTCAGGATCGCGCGCATCGCATCGATAAGCGCAGATTCGCCTGCCTTGTCTGCCTTGCCCTTCGCCGCATCGACGAGATAGCCGATGGCAAGCTCCTGCATCGCCTCGTATCGGGCGAAAGGATCGTCGTCATTCGCGGCGAGGAAGACAAGGCTGTCCTGCGACAGCGCGCGTTCGATCACGACCGGAGCGGTGAAACCGCGATTGATCGAAACGACCGGATCGGCACCGGCAAGCGGCAGGGTAAAGCTCTGCTCGGCTTCGTTGAGCACAATCAGCTGTTCGTCGCCCAGATTGCCCTCGGCGCGGCTGTGCACCGCGACGCGCAGCGGGATCGGCATCGGCTGCTTTTCCGATTGGCCCGGAGTCGCGGGGATTTCCTGTTTCAGAGTGAGGACAAGCCCGCCATCTTGCTCTTCCTGCGTTACGGTGACGCGCGGTGTGCCCGCTTGCGAATACCAAAGGCGGAACTGTTCGAGATCGAGCCCGGCGCCTTCCTCGATCGCCCGCACGAAATCCTCGCAGGTCGCCGCCTCGCCGTCATGGCGATCGAAATAGTGGTCGGTGCCCTTCCGGAAGGCTTCGGGACCGGCCATCGAGCGCATCATGCGGATGACTTCGGCGCCCTTGTTGTAGACGGTGGCGGTGTAGAAGTTGCTGATCTCGCGATAGCTGTCCGGGCGGATCGGATGCGCCAGCGGTCCGGCATCCTCGGGGAATTGTGCCGCGCGCAGAACGCGCACGTCCTCGATCCGCTTGACCGCCTCGCCGCGCATGTCCTGCGAGAAAAGCTGGTCGCGCAGCACGGTGAAGCCTTCCTTCAGGCTAAGCTGGAACCAATCGCGGCAGGTGATGCGGTTGCCCGACCAATTATGGAAATATTCGTGCGCGATCACGCCTTCGACCCCGTCATAATCGGCGTCGGTCGCGGTATCCTGATCGGCGAGCACGTATTTCGTATTGAAGACGTTGAGCCCCTTGTTCTCCATCGCCCCCATGTTGAAATCGCTGACCGCAACGATGTTGAACAGGTCGAGGTCGTATTCACGCCCGAAGGTCTCCTCGTCCCACTTCATCGACGTCTTGAGCGATTCGAGCGCATGGTCGGTGCGTGCGAGGTCGGTTTCGCGGACCCAGACGTTCAGATCGACTTCGCGTCCGTTCATGGTGGTGAAGCGGCCCGAATTGGCGACAAGGTCGCCCGCTACCAGCGCGAACAGGTAGGACGGCTTGGGCCACGGATCGTGCCATTCGGCAAAGTGGCGCCCGCCATCGAGGTCCCCGGTGGCGTCCTTGTTGCCGTTGCACAGCAGGATCGGGAAGCGCGCCTTGTCGGCTTCCATTCGCACGCGATAGGTCGAAAGCACGTCGGGTCGGTCGGGGAAGAAGGTGATGCGGCGAAAGCCCTGCGCCTCGCACTGAGTGCACAACATCCCATTCGATGCGTAGAGGCCCATGAGCTGGGAGTTGGCGCTCGGATCGATCTCGGTGACGATCTCGACCGTGTGAGCCTCGCCCTTCAGCGGGACGATCAGGTCGGGGCCGTCCACGCGCCAATCGTCTATCGCCTCGCCATCGACCTTTACGCTGAGCGCCTTCAACCCGTCGCCATCCAGCCGCATCTCGCTTTCAGGCTCGGAAGCCGGATTGCGCTTAACTGTGAGTTTCGAGGAAATGCGCGCCTTGTCGAGGTCGAGATCGAAATGCAGCCGAGTCTCGGGCACGAGCCACGGATAGGGTTTGTAATCCTCACGCCGGATTACCGGCGGGTCCTTCGGGTTGGTCGCCGCATCGGCGAGTTCGGGGTTGCCTTCGGGGTTCGTCGGGGTGGTCGCAATATCCATGGCACAGGATTTAGTTTGCTTTGCCCCCATGTCCAACCGCATGAAGCACGCCATGACACAATTGATGATATTTGGCCTTGGTTACACGGCGAAACGCATTGCCGCTCGGCTAGAGGCGCTGGGGTGGACGGTCGAGGCGACGGGGAGCGACGGAACTCTCGACTTCGGCGACCGCGACGCGGTGCTGGCCGCTCTCGAACGGGCGACCCATGTTCTGTCCTCCGTTCCCCCTGATCGCGAGAGCGGGCTGGACCCGGTGCTCGACACCTATGGGCGCGATTTCGGGGAGGCCTGGTACGGCTATCTTTCCTCCACCGGTGTTTATGGCGACCAGCAGGGGGCGTGGGTCGATGAAGCCACCCCTACCATCGCCGAGACCGGCGCAGGCCGCCGCAATGCGCGGGCCGACGCCGATGCGCTGTGGATGAAGCTGGGCGCTCGGGTGTTCCGTTTGCCGGGTATCTACGGGCCGGGCCGCAGCGCGCTCGACCGTGTTCGCGAGGGCAAAGCGCGGCGGATAGACCTGCCTGGACAGGTTTTCAGCCGCGTCCATGTCGACGACATCGTCAGCGGGGTCGTCGCTGCAATGATCGGCGATGCACCGGCGGGAGCCTACAATCTCGGCGACGATTTGCCCGCGAGCGGCAATGCGGTCACCGAACAGGCATGCCGCTTGCTAGGCGTGGAGCCGCCACCGCTCGAAACGCTGGAAGAGGCGAACCTGTCGGAGATGGCGCGCGGTTTCTACATGGAGAACCGCCGCGTCGCGAACGGCAAGGCAAAGCGCGTTCTCGACTGGTCGCCGCAATATCCGACCTATGTCGAGGGGCTGTCCTCGCTGGTGTGATCGCGCATCCGCGCCGATTGCTGGACCTGCACCGATTTCTGCCTGCGCGCCCGAAGCGCCAGCACCATGCCCAGCACGGCCAGACCCATCCCGGTGATCGTCAGCGCCGTCCACCGATAATCCTCGAACAGGGTCGATAGCAGCATCGCAACCGAGATCGTCAGGATGGAGTTGTAGGCGGTCTTCCCCGCACCGATCTCGCGCACGAGATTGTAGTGCAGTGGGAAGGTGACCACCGATCCGATCAGCGCAAGATAGACAATTCCGCCCCAATATTCTGGTGCGCTCGGCAAGGGCGGCGGTCCGGCGGTCACCCACGCAAAACCGAGGTCGAACAATGTCCCGTAAAGCATCGCCCAGGCCAGCAGGCTCACCATCGGCACCGCGCGACCGGTGGGGTTGGCCTGAATCACATTGGCCACCGATGCGGCGAGGATTCCCAGCATCGCAAGCATTATCCCGAGCGCAACATTGCCGCCGACCACGCCCGCTTCGGGATTGGCCGCCCATTCGTGCCAAAGCAAAAAACTGACGCCCACGATGGCGACCGCACTACCCAGCACGAAACCGCGCTGGACTCGCTCACCCAGAACAAGGCGCGCCAGCAGCGCATTGGGCACCATCAAAAGGCCGAACATCATCGCGACAATGCCGGAAGTGACGTAAAGCTCGGCGTGATAGACGAACAGAAAATTGCCGCTGAACTGGAACAGGCCGACCAGCACAGCGAGCCGGTGCTCGGGTGCGCTCAGCTTCAGGCGTCGCTTCATCAGGAACGCGACGAGGAACAGGGCGGGCGTCGCCAGCGCGAAACGATAGAAAACCGACCATGCTGCGGGAACGCCGTCGATCTGGCCGGTAATGACCAGCCAGGTCGAGCCCCAGATCGAGCCCGTCAGCACGAACGGCACGATAACCCTGGGGCTCAGCATGGTGGGCGTTTGGGCGCTCACAGAGTGGCGATCGCTTGTCCCAGCGCCTGCGCATGTTCGGCGCGCGTGTCCCACGCGGTGACGAAACGCGCCGCGTCCGCCCCCCAGTCATAGAAAGCGAAGCCTTGTCCCCGCAGCGTTTCGCGCTCTTCGGGCGAAAGCCGCACAAACATCTCGTTGGCCTCCACCGGATGCATCAGCCGCTCGCCGCAGCCGCTCGCGATTTCCTGTGCGGCGGCGTTGGCGTGGCGCGCATTGTCGAGCCACAAATCGCCGTCGAGCATGGCGAGAATCTGCGCGGCGAGGTAGCGACCCTTGCATTGCAGATGGCCGGCGCGCTTGCGGCGATATTTTACCAGCGCGGCCTGTTCGGGATCGAACAGCACGACCGCTTCCGCGCTCATCGCACCGTTCTTGATAAAGCCGAAGGCTAGGCTGTCTACGCCATGTGCTGCGTCGGCCGCCGAACCGCCCAGAAACGCCGCAGCATTGGCAAACCGCGCCCCGTCCATGTGCAGACCGAGCCCGCGCTCCTTGGCAAAACCGCCCAGCGCCGCGAGTTCGTTGCGTGAATAGGCGCGCCCATATTCGCTCGCCTGCGTGATAGAGATGGCATGCGGCTGGACTTGGTGGACGTCGGGCCGGATGGGATCGATCAGCGCGGCAATGCCGTCGGGCGTCAGCTTCGCGCCCTCGCCCCCGAAACCGTCCGGGCACAGCATCAGCTTCGCCCCGTGAAGGTAGAAGCCGGGCGCGCCGCCTTCGTCGACCTCGATATGTGCCTCCTCGTCGCAAACAACCCCGCCATGGGGCTGGCACATCGTGGCAAGCGCGAGGCAGTTCGCCGCAGTGCCCGTCGCCACCCACAAGGCTGCGCAATCGCGCCCGAACAGGTCGGTAAACCGCTCATCCAGCTGCGCCGATAGCGCATCGCCGTCATAGGGACTGTCGGCGAAATCCGCATCGCGCATCGCCTCCCAGACCTTCGGGTGGACAGGCGCGGCGTTGTCGGAAAGAAATGGCTTCATGTCGGTCATTACGGAACGCCTCTAGCTGCCCCCGCATTGATGGCAAGAAGGAGCATCTCAATGAGCGACATTTCCGAGCAGGTCACAATCACCCACCACGCACAGGGACAGGGCGGCAAATATGTCGCGCAGGTCGAAGGCGAGAGCGCCGATGGCTATCTCGAATGGGAGCCGAAAACCGGCCTTCCGGACAAGGAGGTCGCCGACGATATCCGCGTGGCTACGCACACTGTCGTCCCCCGCGAAATCGGTGGCCGGGGCGTTGCCGGGCTGCTGGTCGACCGTCTGATCGCCGATGCGCGCGAGCAGGGCTTCAAGATCGTGCCTCAGTGCTCTTACGTCGAGAAGAAGTTCGACGAGAACCCCGACTGGGCGGATTTGCGCGCCTAGGCCCGCTGCGATTCCAGCTGCGAAAAGTCGGTCGCGGCGATGGTCTCCATGACCTTGCGCCGGACTTCCCGCGCGCGTTCGACCGGCACGCCGGGGATCGAAAACTCGCCCCCTGCCTGCCCCAGATGCAGCGTCGCATAGCCGCGCAGCCGCGACCAGGGCCCCTGTGCGATCTCGACCGAGTGCAGTTTGAGCCGGTTCGCGATCTGGCTGTGCGGCGAAAGAAGGCCGCGGGTGGCCATGATCTGCTCTGCGTCGAGCGCGTGCCGATGAAACTGCCAGGCGAGCACAGAGGCAATCGCGGACAGCCCGGCTCCGACCAGCAGAGCTCCGACAATCAACAGCGACCAGTCGGGCAAATAGATTGAGGTCGCGATCCCTGCAATTGCGGCGGCAATGAGGAACCCGAGGGCATCGGAAAAAGCGCTGTCGAACATGTAGCGCTCGCTCGCGCGGCGCCAGTCGGCATCCTCACCGGGCAAGCGAAAGCCCGCCGCCGCGCTGATCGGTGCGATCTCGTCGAGCTTTGCGAAGGGAGCGACAACGTGGCTCGACGCGCCGCTGTCCTGCGCCAGACTGACGAAGCTCAGCGAGTGCCAGCCGAAGCGGTAACGAAGCCAGCCGGTGCCGATCTTGACCCCTTGTACCCGGTGGATCGGCATGACCACATCGGTTTTCGTGAACAGGCCGCGCCGCCGCCGGAAACCCCTCGCGGTGCGCTCCAGCAGGAAGCCCCACTCGCGGGCGAAGACCCGGACCATCCCGGTCAGCGAACCGATCACAAGCAGCCCCAAGAGGCCCACCACGGCCCCCAAGGCCTGCATACCGGCACCGAAGCGATCCCATTCGAGGCCCAGGCCGTCGACCCAGCCCTGCCACGCGTCGGGGTCCCAGACTTCGAAGTCGACGACCCAGTCAGCATATTGCAACAAACCGGCCAGCACCGCGAAAACCGCCAGTGAAAACTCGAATAGGCCAAAGGTGAAGAGCCGACCCGGGCCCATAGTGAACAGCGCCTCGTCCGCGGTCTCGCGCGCCGGTTCGGCTTCGACCGTCTCGCCAGAGGCTTCTCCCGCTTCCTGTTCGTCGCGCCGTTCGCGCACGAGTCGGCGCAGCTCCTCGCCGTGTTCCTCTGTCAGGAAAGACAGGCTGAGGTCCTCGCCACCACCTGCGCCGGTCTCGAACTTGACTGCGACCAGTCCGAACAGGCGGGGCAAGAGCTTTTGTTCGAGGCTTACGTCCTGAATGCGCTCGTAAGGGACAGAGCGCGCGGCGCGGCTCAATATGCCGCTCTCCACGCGAATGTCCTGCGCACCGATCGTATAGGTCAGCCGCTTCCAGTTCAGGTAGGCAAACACCGACCCAAGCGCGACGATTGCGAGCGCTACGGGAAGCGCGATGATCGCTGCGCCGCCGGTGCCGAAAGTGACAGCGACGGCGGGCAGGATCGATTGCGGCACGCTTGCCAGCACGCCGACCATGACAGTCTTCGGGTCGGTATGGCGCGCCTCGTGCTGCGCGGCTGTCGCCTCCGCCTTGCGCGCGGTCGCGGGAACGCTGACCGAAGCTGCGTCCGACACCGCTAGAGGCTTTCGCGCTTGATATGCGCGCGGATCTCCTCGCGCATTTCGACCGCCAGTTCGTGGCCGAGACCGGGTAGCTGGACCGAGGAATTGTGATTGCCAGCCGTATGCAGTGTCAGCGTGGCGATATCGAGCGCGCGCTCGATCGGGCCCTGGTCGACGTCGATATGTTGGACCCGCCCGAACGGCACGACCGTGTCCGAGTGCCACAGGATCCCTCGCACCACCCGCAGCCGGTCGCGACTGATCTGGTATCCGCGCGCGTTGAAGCGCGAATACGGCAGGCGGATCACGATGAACAGCGCGATGAGGACCGCAGGCACGGTGAGGATACCGAAAGGCACCGGCAGGTCTTGGCTCTGCAATATTCCGTCACCCACGACTCCGGCCACGACAATTGCCAATCCTGCGAACAGCGCACCGATGCGCATCAGAAGCTTGTAATTGGGATGCAGTTTGGTCAGCTCACCATCATCGTCGACCTCGCCAAGGATCGACGGCGCGTTCGGCGCGGGGTCCTTCTCGGGCCGCGGCGTGTAGCGCGCATCGCGCGGATAGGGTGAGCTCGGCTCGGCAGAGGTTTTCGCCTGAGGCTCGCCTGGTCGTTCGGGCGCCTGCTCCCACGGCCTCGCCCCGCTACGATGGCCGAACAGCTGGCGCGTCCGGTCAGGCTCGCGCTTCGGACCGGCAGGTTCGTCGGGATTAACTGGGCCGTTCTCGCTCATGCCGCCTTAGATGAGCAATACAGTCAGACCGCGCAAGACAAAATCCTGCCGCACGCGCCAAGGGCGCGGGAAGGCTTGAAATCTCGGACTGAAGGGGATGGTGCTGCTGGAGAGAATTGAACTCTCGGCCTCACCCTTACCAAGGGTGCGCTCTACCACTGAGCTACAGCAGCGTTCCGTAAGAGAGGCGCGCCTATTGAGCGGGCGCGCGCGAATGTCAAGCGGTGCGTGGATGCGAACTTGAACCCCTGCGCACTTAACGGCAAGGCGTTTCACATGAGTGAAGAGCGAAGCAAGAAAATGTCGCGAGAAGAGCGCATGGCAGCCAAGCTGCGCGAGAACCTGCGGCGGAGAAAGGCGCAAAGCCGCCAGATGAAGAGCGAATCAGGTGCAAGCGGGGGTTCCCAAGAGCAATGAGCGCAGCTAATCCGCTGTCCTCCTGATATGGGGCCCCGGGCCAGCCGAGAGCGGCTGGCCATGGAAGACCGGAGAACACATGCCCAAGCTGATCCTTGTTCGCCACGGCCAGAGCCAGTGGAATCTCGAAAACCGTTTCACCGGCTGGTGGGATGTCGACCTCACCGAAAAAGGCGTCTCCGAAGCAAAAGAGGCGGGCCGGCTGATGCTGGAAAAAGGCGTGCTGCCCACGACCTGCTTCACCTCTTTCCAGACCCGCGCGATCAAGACACTCAACCTCGCGCTTGAGGAAATGAACCGCCTGTGGCTGCCGGTCACTAAGGACTGGCGCCTGAACGAGCGGCACTATGGTGGGCTGACCGGGCTCAACAAGCAGGAAACCCGCGACAAGCACGGCGACGAACAGGTGCATATCTGGCGGCGCAGCTTCGACACGCCGCCTCCGCCGATGGAACCGGGCAGCAAGTACGACCCGGGCGCCGACCCGCGCTATGAGGGGATCGACGTACCCTATACCGAGAGCCTGAAGCTCACGATCGAACGGGTCCTGCCCTATTGGGAAAGCGACATCCTGCCCGTCCTCACCAGCGGCGAAACGGTCATCATCTCGGCCCACGGCAATTCGCTGCGGGCGCTGGTCAAGCACCTGTCGCAGATCTCCGACGAGGATATCACCGGGCTCGAAATTCCCACCGGGCAACCGATCGTCTACGATTTCGACGACACCATGACGCCGGGTGAGCGGTATTATCTGAAGGATTCCTGATGGGCGCAAAGGTAGCCATCGTGATGGGCAGCCAGTCTGACTGGCCCACCATGCAGCTGGCGAGCGAGGTGCTGGCCGAACTCGAAGTCGAGCATGAGGCGCGCATCGTCTCCGCCCACCGCACGCCCGATCGCATGTCCGCTTTCGCCAAGGGAGCCGAAGGTGAAGGCTTCGATGTCATCATCGCAGGCGCAGGCGGCGCGGCGCACCTGCCGGGCATGATCGCCAGCATGACGCATCTTCCCGTGCTGGGCGTCCCGGTTCAGTCGAAAGCGCTTTCGGGCATGGATAGCCTGCTCTCCATTGTCCAGATGCCAGCAGGCATCCCGGTCGGCACGCTCGCCATCGGCGATGCAGGGGCAAAGAACGCTGCGCTGATGGCAGCCGCGATCCTTGCGCTTTCGGACGAGGACCTGTCCGAACGCCTGCAGGACTGGCGCGCGGCACGCAGCGCCGATGTCGGCGAGGTGCCGCAATGAGTGCACCCCTTTCCCCCGGCTCGACCATCGGCATCCTTGGCGGCGGTCAGCTTGGCCGGATGATGGCGATGGCGGCGACGCAGCTTGGCTATCGCTGCATCGGCTACGCCCCGCCGGGCGACAATGTCGCGGCTCAGTCCTGCGCCGACTTTTTCGAGAATGGCTGGGGCGAAAGCGCCGCGCTCGCCGCGTTCGCTTCGCAATGCGATCTCGTCACCTGGGAATTCGAGAACGTTCCGCTGGCCGTGGTCGATGCCATGCCTGCCGACCGGCTTGCACCCTCACGCCGCGCGCTCGAAATCGCGCAGGACCGTCTGAACGAAAAACGCTTCGTCGAAGAGCTGGGCGGCAAATGTGCGCCCTACAGCCGCATCGACAGCGACGAGGACTTCGCCCGCGCGATCGAACGGGTCGGCACACCGGGCATCCTCAAGACCGCGCGCGACGGCTATGATGGCAAGGGCCAGTGGCGCGTTGGATCGGCGCACGAGGCGGAAGGGGTTCGCTTCCCGGGCCGCCAGTGCATTTACGAAGGGCTGGTCGCGTTCGAGACCGAGTTCTCCGTCATCCTCGTACGCAGTGCCAACGGCACGGTGAAATTCTGGGATTCGAGCGCCAATGTGCACGAGGGCGGAATGCTCGTCCATTCGGTGCTTCCCGCCGGACAAGTTGTCGAAGCGCAGGTCGAAGAGGCGCGCTCGATCGCGCAGAAGACCGCCGAGGCCTTGGGCTATGTCGGCGTACTGACGCTCGAATTCTTCGCGACCTCCAACGGTCCCGTCTTCAACGAGATGGCCCCGCGCGTGCACAATTCGGGGCACTGGACCATCGAGGGTGCGGCCACCAGCCAGTTCGAGAACCATATCCGCGCGATCTGCGGACTGCCTCTGGGCGGAACGGCCACGCGCTTTGCCAGCATCGACATGCGCAACATCGTCGGCGACGACGCTCTTACCGCGCATTCGATCCTGGCCGAAGGAGGCGAGCCGCACCTGCACCTCTACGGCAAGCGCGAAGCGCGAGAGGGGCGCAAGATGGGCCACGTCACACGGGTAGGCGCTGCGGTCGCATGACCCCCATGGAAGAGTTCGACATCGTCCTGATCTATGCCCGCGCAGCCAATGGTGCGATCGGGTTCGAAGGGCGGCTGCCCTGGCGCATCCCGGCGGACCTGAAGCGGTTCAAGGCGCTGACCATGGGCAAGCCGATGATCATGGGCCGCAAGACCTTCGAAAGCCTGCCCGGCCTGCTGCCCGGTCGCCGCCACATCGTCCTGACCCGCCGTGAGGAATGGAACAGCGAGGGGGCGGAGCATGTCCGCTCGGTCGAGCAGGCGCTGGCTGCTGCCAAACGCGACAATGATACAGGCGAGATCTGCGTCGTGGGAGGCTCTGCGATCTACGACGTCTTCCGCCCGATGGCGACACGGATCGAGCTTACCGAAATACACGCCGAGTTCGAAGGCGATGTCTTCATGAAGCCGATCAGTGCCAATTGGGAACTCACGGCCCGTGAAGATCACGAAGCCGATGGCGACACGCCCGGTTTTTCCTTCGTCACCTATGTCCCCGCCGGGGAAAACGAATGATCAAAAAGGCTGCCCTCGCGCTCGTGGGCCTTCTCGTCATAGCGGCAGCCGCCTTCTTCCTCTTCGCCCCCGGCATGGCCGAGCGAAGCATGAACAAGGTGGACGGAAAGCCACTGGTCGAAGTCGGCGACGAGGCCCGCGCGCTGCATGACACGCTGACCATCGTCGACCTGCATTCGGACACGCTGCTGTGGGATCGCGACATGCTGGACGAAGGCGAACGAGGCCATGTCGACCTGCCACGGCTGCAGGCGGGCAACGTGGCGCTCCAGATCTTCTCCAGCGTCACCAAGACTCCCGAGAACCAGAATTACGACAGCAATTCGGCCGAGGGCGATAACATCACCGGGTTGGTTATCGGCCAGCTCCAGCCTGTGCGGACGTGGTTTTCGCTGCTGGAGCGCGGCGTGTATCATGGCGAAAAGCTGGAGCGGGCGGCGCAGCGTAGCGACGGCGCGC
This sequence comes from uncultured Erythrobacter sp., assembly GCA_947494705.1. Classification (GTDB taxonomy): domain Bacteria; phylum Pseudomonadota; class Alphaproteobacteria; order Sphingomonadales; family Sphingomonadaceae; genus Erythrobacter. The sequence goes on along the minus strand of CANLVN010000002.1, from coordinate 547,651 downwards.
TGATGCTGGTCCGCGACCCTTCGGATATTGCGAAGCTGCAAGCCGACAATGCCCCCGTCGGCGCGCTGTTCAGCGCCGAGGGTCTGCACAGCCTCGAAGGCGACCCCGACAATCTTGATCGGCTTTACGGTGCCGGCCTGCGGATGGCCGGGCTCACCCATTTCTTCGACAACGCTCTCGCCGGGTCGATGCATGGCGAGGCCAAGGGCGGTCTGACCGACATGGGCCGCACGGTCTTCCGCCGGATGGAAGACATGGGGATCGTCGTCGATATCGCGCATTGCTCGCATCAATGCGTGGCGGATGTGCTCGCTATGGCGCGCCGCCCGGTGGTCTCCAGTCATGGCGGCGTGCAGGCGACCTGCGAGGTCAATCGCAACCTCACCGATGAGGAGATTCGCGGCGTTGCAGCGACCGGTGGGGTGATCGGCATCGGATACTGGGAAGGCGCGGTGTGCTCGACCGATCCGCGTGCGGCGGCCCGTGCGATGAAGCATGTCCGCGACCTTGTCGGGATCGACCATGTCGCCCTGGGAAGCGACTATGACGGAGCGGTGACCGTGCGGTTCGACACATCCGAGCTGACACAGGTGACGCAGGCCCTGATCGACGAAGGCTTCAGCGAAGCCGAAATCTGCGCCGTGATGGGCCTCAACGCGCTTCGGGTCTTGCAAGCCGGGCTGGAACCGCTGAAAGCCGCATCATGAGATGGCTCGACCACCGCGAGGAGATCACCCCTGCGCTGCGCGGCGCGGTGATTGCGCTGGGCAATTTCGACGGCTTTCATCGCGGGCATCAGGAAGTCGCGGGCGAGGCGATTCGATGGGCGCATAGCGAAGGCCGGCCTTCGATCATCGCGACCTTCGACCCGCACCCGGTGCGTTTTTTTCGCCCCGACGTGCCGCCCTTCCGGCTCACGACGCTCGAACAGCGGCAGGAACTGTATCTGGCAGCGGGCGCAACCGCGATGCTGGTGTTCCACTTCGACGGGGAGCTTGCCGGTACCAGCGCCGAGCGGTTCATCACCGACATCCTGATCGAGCGGTTCGGCGCGCATGGCGTCGTGACGGGCGCCGATTTCACCTTTGGCAAGGGGGCCAAGGGCAATGTCCAGTTGCTGCGCGACTATGGCGGCGAACATGGCCTCAAATCGCGGGTGGTAGAGGCGGTCGAAGCCGATGGGATCATCTCGTCCAGCCGCATCCGCGAGGCTCTGCGAGAGGGCGACCCGCAGCTGGCCGCCGACCTGCTCACCCGCCCCTTCGCGATCCGGGGCATTGTCGAACATGGCGACAAGAACGGGCGCAAGCTCGGTTATCCCACTGCCAATCTCAACATCGAGAAATACCTGCGGCCCAAATACGGGGTCTATGCGGTGACTGGGAAAATCCTTGCCACCGGCGAGAGGCTTAAAGGCGCGGCGAATCTCGGCATCCGCCCGCAATTCGAGCCACCCAAGGAGCTGCTCGAACCCTATTTCTTCGATTTCGACCGCGACCTTTACGGTCAGGAGATCGAGGTCGCCTTCCACCGCTTCCTTCGCGGCGAGGCGAAGTTCGACAGCCTCGACGACCTGATGGTGCAGATGGAGAAGGATTGCGACGAAGCGAGAAGGGTTCTAAGCGCCCTTCCCGATGAGTAACGACACCGCAAAGCGCGACTACAAGGACACGGTCTTCCTGCCCAAGACCGACTTCCCGATGAAAGCCGGCCTTCCGCAGAAGGAGCCGGGCATCGAGGCGCGCTGGCGCGAGATTGGCCTGTACGAGAAACTGCGCGAGGCCCGCGCCGGTCGCGAGAAGTTCATCCTCCACGATGGCCCGCCCTACGCCAATGGCGACATGCATATCGGCCACGCGCTCAATCACATCCTCAAGGACATGGTCTGCCGCACGCAGAACCTGATGGGCAAGGACGCGCCCTACGTGCCGGGCTGGGACTGCCACGGCCTTCCGATCGAATGGAAGGTCGAAGAGCAGTACCGCAAGAAGAAGAAGAACAAGGACGAGGTTCCCGCAAAGGAATTCCGTGCCGAATGCCGCGCCTATGCGCAGAAATGGGTCGATACGCAGCGCGAGCAATTGAAGCGCCTCGGCATCATGGGCGATTGGGACAATCCGTACCTCACGATGGACTATCAGGCGGAGGCGACGATTGTCTCCGAGCTGATGAAGTTCGCCGAAGCAGGCAATCTGTATCGCGGGTCGAAGCCGGTGATGTGGTCGCCAGTCGAAAAGACCGCGCTGGCCGAGGCCGAGGTTGAGTATGAGGACCTGACGGACTCGCCGCAGATCGACGTGGCGTTCGAAATCATCGAAAGCCCGATCGAGGAACTGGTCGGCGCGCATGCGGTGATCTGGACGACGACGCCGTGGACGATCCCGGTCAATCAGGCTTTGGCCTATGGGCCGGAAATCACCTACATCCTGCTCGAGGCTGGAGGGCAAAAGTATCTTGTCGCAGCCAATCTTGCCGCCGACCTCATCGCTCGTATGCAAGGTTCTGCTGAGAGCGACGCGACTTTGACCCTTGGCCAAGCCAACGAAGCGCTTAAAGGGCAGTTCAAAGGCTCCGACCTCGCCGGAACCAAGGTCCGCCACCCGATGCACCATCTCGGCGGGTTTTACGCGACGCCGCGCCCCATGCTCGAAGGCGATTTCGTCACAACCGACAGCGGCACCGGCATCGTCCATATGTCGCCCGACCACGGTGAAGACGATTTCGACCTCTGCAAAGCCAACGGCATAAATCCGGTTTTCGCGGTGCAGGACGATGGGACCTATCGCGACGACTGGCCCTGGCTCGGCGGTGACGACGAGCGCCGCCGCTCGGTCATCAACAAACCCTTCAACGCGCCCGACGGGCCGATCTGCAACGACCTGCGCGATGCGGGTGCGCTGCTTTCGGCCAGCGCCGATTACGCCCACTCCTACCCGCACTCATGGCGCTCCAAGGCCAAGGTCATCTATCGCTGCACACCGCAATGGTTCGTGCCGATGGACAAGGACCTCGAAGGCGGCGGCACGCTGCGTGAGCGCGCCACCGACGAGATCGCCCGCGTCGAGTTCATCCCCGAAAAAGGCGCGCGGCGCATCGGCTCGATGGTCGAAGGCCGCCCCGACTGGGTGCTCAGCCGCCAGCGCGCATGGGGCGTGCCGATCACTCTGTTCCTGAAAGCGGGAACGAGCGAATACCTGCAGGACCCGCAAGTGAACGCGCGCGTCATCGCGGCGGTCGAACTTGAAGGTGTCGATGCGTGGGCGGAATCGCGCAAGGCCGAATTCCTCGGTCCCGACTACAATCCCGACGATTACGAGATGGTCACAGACATTCTCGACGTCTGGTTCGATTCGGGCTGCACCCACGTTTTCGTGCTGGAATCGGATCGCTGGCCCGACCTCACATGGCCCGCGAACCTCTATCTCGAAGGCTCCGACCAGCATCGCGGATGGTTCCAGTCCTCGCTGCTGCAAAGCTGCGCCACGCGGGGCCGCGCGCCCTACGATCAGGTCCTGACCCACGGCTTCACCATGGATGCCAAGGGGCGCAAGCAGTCCAAGTCGCTCGGCAACACAACCGACCCGGTCAAGATGATGGAGCAGACCGGCGCGGACATCATCCGCCTCTGGGCGCTCAGCGTGGACTTCACCGAAGACCACCGCATCGGCGAAGAGATCATCAAGGGCGTCTCCGACCAGTATCGCCGCCTGCGCAACACCTTCCGATACCTGCTCGGCGCGCTCGACGGCTATGTCGGCGACATGAGCGATGTGGGCGAGATCCCTGAGTTGGAGCTCTATGTCCTGTCGCTGCTGTCCGACCTCGACGCGAAGCTGAAGAAGGCCGCGACCGAATACGACTTCAACGCCTACACCCGCCTGCTGGTCGATTTCTGCAACGAAGACCTCAGCGCGTTCTTCTTCGATATCCGCAAGGACACGCTCTATTGCGACGGACCGGAGAGCGATACGCGCAACGCCTATCGCACGGTGCTCGACCTGCTGTTCCATGCGCTGGTCCGTTACGCTGCGCCGGTGCTCGTGTTCACGGCGGAAGAGGTCTGGAAGACCCGCTACCCCGAAGATGACGAACAGGGCGGCAGCGTCCACCTGCTCGAATGGCCGAGCGTGCCCAGCGTGCCCGCCGACACCGCCAAGTGGGAAGCCCTGCGCGACCTTCGCGAACGCGTGAACGAGGCGATCGAGCCGCTGCGCCGCGAAAAGGTGATCCGGTCGAGCAACGAAGCCACCGTCACCGTGCCCGCCAGCGCGGTGCCCGAAGGTGTCAGCGACGAACAGCTCGCCGAATTGTTCATCACCGGGACAGTGACGCGCAGCCAAGGCGACGAAGTGACCGTCGCCAAATCCACCGACAACAAATGCGGCCGCTGCTGGCGCCTGCTGCCCGACGTGCCCGAGGACGGCGCGCTGTGCGGACGGTGCGAGAAGGCCGTGGCCGAACTGGACGCTTCATGAGCGGCCTGTTCACCCGCGCTCGGCTGATCGGACTGGCCTTTGCTGCCTTCCTGTTCGTGATCGACCAGGCGGTGAAAAGCTACGTGATCGAGACGCTCAACCTGCGCCAGGTTCGCAATATCGAGCTTCTGCCCTTCTTCGACCTCACCTATGTCGAGAACCGGGGCATCTCGCTCGGCATGTTGCAGGCGCATACGATGGAAATGCGCTGGCTTCTTGTCGGGCTGACCGCGCTGATTGCGCTCGTCGTGCTTGTCTGGATGATGCGCGAACGGCTGCTGGGCGATATTCTGGGCCTCGCCCTGATCCTCGGCGGCGCGCTGGGCAATATTCGCGACCGGTACACGCTGGGCTACGTGATCGATTATGCCGATCTGCATATCGGTGAAATTCGCCCGTTCATGATCTTCAATATTGCCGATGCGGCTATCACCATCGGCGTCGTCATCATCCTTGCGCGCAGCCTCCTGATGCGCGAAAAGGACGAAAATGCAGAGCCCGGTGCGGCTCCAAACGCGGACGGGGCCACCGTCCAAGCGGAGAAGTAATATGCGTAACCTCAAGACCGCCATCCTGCTCGCTTCGGGCTGTGCCATGCTTGCCGCTTGCGGCGGCAGCGGCCTCTTCAATCGCGACCGTCCAGACGAATTCGCCGTGCAGCGTCAGGCGCCGCTGGTGGTTCCGCCCGACTTCTCGCTGACCCCGCCCGCTCCCGGCGCGCCGCGCCCGGTCGAAGGCACCGCACAGGATCAGGCGCTCGAAGCCCTGTTCGGCGGACCTTCGGCACGCAGCGATATTGAAACCAGCACACTCGATCGCGCCGGACAGGCTGCGCCGAGCATTCGCTCCTCGATTGGCGACCCGGCAACCAACACCGTAGCCAAGGGCCGCATAACCCGCGACATCATCGCCGCCCCCGAGGGCGACGGCCAGAGCGCGAGCACGCTGATACCTTCGTGACGTTTCGCTCGCCCCTCCGGCCGGGCAAGTCAGCCTCTAGGCTTCCTGCGTCTGTTCTTCGAGCTTGCGCACCAGGATCTTGTCGATCCGGCGATTGTCCATGTCGGCAATGGTGAACTCCCAACCCTGATCGGTGAAGTTCTCGCCCTCCAGCGGCAGACGCTTCATGACCGACAGCGCATAGCCAGCTGCCGTGCCGAATTCACGATCCTCGCCGTAATTGAGACCCAGCCGGTCGGCGAGCCCGTCGGCTGACAAGGCGCCCGAAACCAGCAGCGAGCCGTCGCTACACTCGATGATCTGCGGGGTATCGCCTTGGTCCTGATCGCTGGCGAAGTTGCCCGCAATCGTGGTCAGCAGGTCGACCGGCGTGACGATGCCTTCGAAGTGACCGTATTCGTCGTGCACCACCACCATCGCGATATCGGCGGATTGCAGCACCCGCAGCGCGTCCATCGCATCGAGTTGGTCGGGCACCACCTCGGCCTTGCGCATCATGTCGCGGATCGAAACCTTTTCGCCCGCCACCATGCTGGCCAGCACTTCGCGCACCTTGACGATGCCCAGAATCGTATCGGGCGAACCGTCGGCGACCGGAAGGAGCGAATGAGGGCTCTTCGCGATTCGGTCGAGAATCTGCTTCCTGTCGGCGTCGACCTCGATCCAGTCGAGTTCGGTGCGCGGCGTCATCATTTCGCGCACGGGCCGTTCGGCAAGGCGCACGACCCCGGTCAGTATCTGGTGCTGGTCCTGCTCGATCACGCCCGAACGGGTCGCATCGGCGAAGATCATCTGCAGTTCCTGTGCGGAGATCGAACTCTGGCCCTTCTGCCGGATACCGAACAGCGCGATGATGGCCGCCGAGGACTTGTCGAGCAGCCACACCACCGGAGCGGCGACCCGGGCCAGCAGGTCCATCGGGCGAGCCATCACAACCGAAATCGGCACCGCGGCACGCAACGCCAGTTGCTTGGGCACCAGTTCCCCCACGACGACGCTGAGATAGGTGGTCATTGCGATCGCCACGACGAAGGCAACTTGCCGAGCCGTTTCCGCGTCCAGGCCCAATAGTTCGAGCCGCTGCCCGATGGGACCCTCCAGGCTCGCGCCGGAGAACGCGCCGGTCAGGATCGCGATCAGAGTAATGCCGATCTGCACGGTTGAAAGGAACCGACCCGGCTCCGCCGCGAGTTTGATCGCAGTTTTCGCGCTGGCCGACCCTTCCTCGGCGCGGGCCTTCAAGGCACTGGTCTTGGCCGAGACGATCGCCAGCTCGGACATGGCGAAGACGCCATTGAGCACGATCAGTCCGGCGATGATGAGCAGGTCTGTCCAGGGAAAGGGTGTCACCCGCAAGGCGCTAGCACAATTGCCCGCCGATGCCACTCCTGCCGTTGCGCTCCATGCACTTTGCTTTTTCCGCCTTCAGCTTGGGGCAAGGCGGAAGAGCGCATTCTTCGAGCTCTCGGAACAAGCGCAAAGCATCGCCGTTATTGCAGGGACAGCAACTACCTTACGCTGGAGGACAACAATGAAAACATCACGCATTCTACTTTCGGGCACCGCCGCACTGGCTCTTCTGGGCACGAGCGCCTGTGTCACCGACCCTAATACCGGCGAGCAAAAGGTCTCGCGCACCGCAATCGGCGCAGGCCTTGGCGGCACGCTCGGCTATCTGCTGGGCGGAGCAATCGGCGGCGATGCCGCTCGCATTATCGGCGCAGGCCTTGGCGGTTCGGCAGGCGCTGTGCTCGGCAAGCAGTTCGACGACCAGATCCGCGAACTCGACGAAGAGCTTCAGGGCCAAGGCGTCGATGTCGAGGAAGTGGGCGACCAGGAAGCGATCCTCGTCCGCCTGCCCGATGGTGTGACCTTTGCCAGCGGCTCGGCCAACATTAATCGCGGCTTTTACGACGCTCTCGATTCAGTGGCGAACAGCCTCATCCAGTATCCCAACAGCCTCATCGATGTGTACGGTTTCACCGACACGACCGGTTCGGACGCGCTCAACCAGCGCCTGTCGGAACAGCGCGCCCAAGCCGTCGCCGATTACCTCGCCTCCAAGGGCGTGGCTCGCAGCCGACTCGCTACGCGCGGCTATGGCGAAAGCTACGACTATCTGCGGATCAAGACCGCCGATGGCGTTGCCGAACCGCTCAACCGTCGCGTCGAGATCAAGATCATCCCGATCAGTCAGGATGACGTGAACAACGCCCGCGCACAATAACAGCGCCGGATAATTGCAAACGAAGGGTCGGTCCTCTGGATCGGCCCTTTTTTTGCGTCGCTTTTCTATTTGGGGGGTCGGGAGGTGCCGGCCCTGTCCGATAGCCGTTGAAGGGCGGCAACATGAATTCCCGGGGCGCAGACCAGCACTCCGAAATCGCGCGGATCGTGCTTGTTGTAGGCCAGCGGTTTGCCAAAGGCGTCCGACACATGCGCGCCGGCTTCGCGCGCGATCAGAGTTGCCGCGGCAATATCCCACTCAAATCCCCAGCGCAGCGTAGCCACCAGATCGGCCCGGTCGTCGGCCACCATCGCGATACGCAACGCTATCGAATTGGGTTTCTCGACCTTGACGAGGTCGGAATCGGGGCCGGGCAGGTGGTCGACCGGCACCCGAGCGCCGGTAAATTCCTCGCGCGTGCTGGCGACGAGTTTGCGACCGTTAAGCGTTGACCCCTGCCCCGCTACCGCCACCCACTCTTCTTCGCGAGCCGGCGCGGCGAGCATTCCGATCAGCGGCTTTCCCGCCGATACCAGGGCCACCGATATCGCCCATCCGGCCCTTCCGCGCACGTAATCGCGAGTGCCGTCGATCGGGTCGACGAGCCAGATCAGGTCCGAACCGGTGCGCGCCTTGTCGTCTGTGGTCTCTTCGGAAAGCCACGCGGCAGCGGGCAGCAAACGCCCCAGTTCACGCCGCAGGAAGGCATCGACCGCAAGGTCGGCCTCGCTCACCGGGTCGCCGGGGGTCTTGTCCCAGCTGTGCAGGTCGTGCCCCGCTCCGGGCCAGTGCGAAAAGGCAATCCGGCTCGCCTCGCGGACGATTTCCTGAAAACGGGACTGATCGATCATTTGTGCGACTTTCCAAGGAGGCGCTCTGGTGGCGGCCCCTTCTGCACTTTTCAAGCGCCGCGATCCATGCTTAGGCGCACCGTAAACACGCAAACCTCTCATCTGCGAGTCAAAAGGGATTATTCGCCATGAACGTCCATGAATACCAGGCCAAGGAACTGCTCAAGCAACACGGCATCGCCGTTCCCGATGGCCACGCCGCGCTGAACGTCGAAGAAGCTGTCGACGCCGCCAAGCAACTTCCTGGCCCGCTCTACGTGGTCAAGGCGCAGATTCACGCAGGCGGTCGCGGCAAGGGCAAGTTCAAGGAACTGGGCGAAGATGCCAAGGGCGGCGTTCGGCTCGCCAAATCGGTCGAAGAAGTCGAAACGAACGCGAAGGAAATGCTCGGCAACACGCTGGTGACGGTCCAGACCGGTGATGCGGGCAAGCAGGTCAATCGTCTTTACGTCACCGACGGCGTCGACATTGCCAAGGAATTCTACCTCTCGCTGCTCGTCGACCGTGCCACGGGCCAGGTGGCGTTCGTCGTCTCGACCGAAGGCGGCATGGATATCGAAGCGGTGGCGCACGACACCCCCGAAAAGATCACCAGCTTCAGCGTCGATCCCGCACAGGGCTTCATGCCGCACCATGGGCGCGCGGTCGCCTTCGCGCTCAACCTGACGGGCGACCTCAACAAGCAGGCGCAAAAGCTCGCCAAGCAGCTCTACGACGCCTTTCTTGCGACCGATTGCTCGATGCTCGAAATCAATCCGCTGGTCGAGACCGAGGACGGCAACCTGACCGTGCTCGATGCCAAGATGAGCTTCGATGCCAACGCACTGTTCCGTCATCCCAAGATCGAGGAACTGCGTGACGAGACCGAGGAAGACCCCGCCGAAGTCGAAGCGAGCGAATACGACCTCGCTTATATCAAGCTGGACGGGAATATCGGCTGCATGGTCAACGGTGCGGGCCTCGCCATGGCGACGATGGACATCATCAAGCTGAACGGCGCTTTCCCCGCGAACTTCCTCGACGTGGGCGGCGGCGCGACCACCGAGAAGGTGACCGCGGCGTTCAAGATCATCCTCAAGGACCCGGCGGTCGAGGGCATCCTCGTCAACATCTTCGGCGGAATCATGAAGTGCGATGTTATCGCCGACGGCATCGTGCAGGCGGCCAAGGACGTGAACCTCTCGGTTCCGCTGGTCGTGCGCCTCGAAGGCACCAATGTCGAGAAGGGCAAGGAAATCCTCGCCAATTCCGGCCTGCCGATCGTCGCAGCAGACGACCTTGGCGACGCGGCAAAGAAGATCGTCGCAGAGGTCAAGCAGGCGGCCTGAGCTTAATTGTGTCCGCCCATCGTGGCGGACACCCACCCCCAATGCGTGGTCATATCGCGCATGTTGTTGATGGACACTCGCCCCCTCGGTCGTGAAGTCGACCGAGGGGGCGAAATCTTTTACATCGCCTCGAAACGGAACAGCAGCTCACCGCCACTCTGCATCCGGACCGCCGCGACCAGCCCCTCGCCCGGCCTTTCCGCGTCGGCACAGCGCAGGGTCAGCCCATGGAAGTAGGCGGCGCATGGCTCAAGCCCGAGGAGACGAAAGGTGACCATGTCATCCTTTTCCTCCCACCCTGTCAGGTCGGCGTTGAAATGCTTGAGGCGCAGCACCAGCGTGCCATCCTCCTCCATCAGGTAGAGGTGCTCGGTAAAACGGATTCCACCTTCGGCGGTTTGCTGCACGAAAGTTCCGACCATCGTGTTCCCGGTGGGTATGAGCCAGCTTTCCATCGCGGGGGCCCCGCCGATCCCTTCGCCCGACCACTGGCCGACCAGCCAGTCCATCTGTTCGAGCGTGGCGGGCGGCGATTCGAAACCTTCCTCGCCTAGCCGCGTCTCCTGCGCGGCTATCGGAGCGGCCAAAAGAGCCGCAATCGCGCCGAAAACTGCAAATAATCCATTCATGGCCGCCTCCCGTACTTGATACGATAGCGCCGCGGCGCGAAATAACCTAGCGAGGCCCCGAATGCCCCTCGCCGCGGCTCGCCCAACTTGACGCTTACGTAAACGCAAGGTAGGCCGCGCGGAAACGGATTCATTCGAGAACAGTTCAGTTAGAAGAACGACAGGAAGGAACGCAGCCATGAAAATCCTCGTCCCCGTCAAGCGGGTGATCGACTACAACGTCAAGCCGCGCGTCAAGGCCGACGGCTCCGGCGTCGATCTTGCCAACGTCAAGATGAGCATGAACCCCTTCGACGAAATCGCCGTCGAAGAAGCAATCCGGATCAAGGAAGCGGGCAACGCCGAGGAAATCGTCGCCGTCTCGATCGGCCCGGCCAAGGCGCAGGAGACCCTGCGTACCGCGCTCGCCATGGGCGCCGACCGCGCGATCCTCGTCGAATCCGACGAAGACGTGGAGCCGCTGGCAGTCGCCAAGATCCTCAAGGCCATCGCGGATGAAGAACAGCCCGGTCTCGTCATGCTCGGCAAGCAGTCGATCAGCGACGATTCGAACCAGACCGGCCAGATGCTCGCCGCGCTGATGGGTCGCCCGCAGGGCACTTTCGCCAACACGGTCGAGATCGACGGCGACGCAGTCATCGTCAAGCGCGAGATCGATGGTGGCCTCGAGACGGTCAAGCTGACGATGCCCGCCATCGTCACCACCGACCTGCGCCTCAACGAGCCGCGCTACGCTTCGCTGCCGAACATCATGAAGGCGAAGAAGAAGCCGCTCGACACAAAGACTCCGGGCGACTTCGGCGTCGATATCGCCCCGCGCCTCACCACCACCAATGTCAGCGAGCCCCCGGTTCGCCAGGCCGGTGAAAAGGTTGAGGACGTCGATGCGCTGGTCGCCAAGATCAAGGATCTGGGGATCGCTTAAGCGGCCCGGCGGATAAGAAAGGACAACGTAATGAACACTCTGGTTCTGGTCGAACACGACAATTCGAGCGTCAACGACGCAACCCTCGCTGTGGTAACCGCGGCAGGCAAGCTGGGCGACGTCACCGCGCTGGTGGCCGGTCACGATTGCGGCGGCGCTGCAGAAGCGGCTTCCAAGATCGCGGGCGTCTCCAAGGTTCTGAAGGCAGACGATGCGGCCTATGGCGAGTTCCTCGCCGAAAATGTCGCGCCGCTGGTTGCTGGCCTGATGGACGGTTACGACGCGTTTCTCGCGCCCGCGACCACCTCGGGCAAGAACATCGCGCCGCGCGTTGCCGCTCAGCTCGATGTCATGCAGATCTCGGACATCCTTTCGGTCGAAGGCGACAAGACCTTCACCCGTCCGATCTATGCGGGCAACGCCATCGCGACCGTCGAAAGCTCGGATCCCAAGCTGGTCATCACGGTGCGCGGCACCGCGTTCGAAAAAGCCGCTGCCGAAGGCGGTTCGGCTGCTGTCGAGGACGCAAGCGGTCCGGGCGATGCAGGCATTTCCAGCTTCGTCAGCCGCGATGTTGCCGATGGCGGCGACCGTCCTGAACTCACCAGCGCCAAGGTCATCGTTTCCGGCGGCCGCGCGCTCAAGGACAGCGAGACGTTCGAAAAGGTCATCAACCCCCTCGCCGACAAGCTCGGCGCAGCGATCGGCGCAAGCCGCGCGGCAGTCGATGCGGGCTATGTCCCCAACGATTATCAGGTCGGTCAGACCGGCAAGATCGTCGCTCCAGAAGTCTACATTGCCATCGGCATCTCGGGCGCGATCCAGCACCTGGCCGGCATGAAGGACTCGAAGGTCATCATCGCCATCAACAAGGACGAAGATGCCCCGATCTTCCAGGTCGCGGATATCGGCCTTGTTGCGGACCTGTATAACGCAGTGCCGGAGCTGACCGAGAAGGTGTAAGCCCTGTCGCAGTATTAGATTGCGGAAGGCCTCCGCCGCGTTAATCTGCGTGGCGGAGGCCTTTTTCGTGCGCGTATCCCACTTTGTCTTAGCGGTGAGCCTCGGCTTTTTCGCATTTCCGGCAGCAGCTGAAGATCTGCCTGAAGCTATCGCCATGAGTGAAAAGGCGGAGCGGCTTGCGCCACGTGCCGCGTGGCACCTCGAATATGGCGAATCGCGCTGCCGTCTTGCGAGATGGTTTGGGGATGAAGCCAAGCCGCACCTTTTGATCATGGAGCAAGCGGGACCGCGCAGACAATTCACGCTCACCATGGCGGGGCCGCAAATCAGGTCCTTTCAGCGCAGCGAATCTTTCTGGATAGGGATGGAGCGCGACGAACCGCTCAAGGAGGTCAATTTCTTCGGGCGCAGCGAGCTCAACGGCGTCGGGGATGCCATCATCATTCGATCCCATGATATCGGGCCGACGCTCAAGCGCGGGACCGTGCGGGCCGCGGGAATCGATCTTGAAGAAGCATCGTCCATCGACCGGGTCGTCATCCGCAATGGACGGCGCATTGTCTCATTCGAGGCGGGCAACATCCGAAAGCCCTTTGAAGCGCTTAACCAGTGCACCGATTCTCTGTTGGCGCGCTGGGGTCTTGATCCCGAGCAACACCAGGCTTTTGTCCCGGCCTACCTGCTCGATAGCGCTTCGGTAAAAGGGCGGATCGAGGCACGCTATCCAAGGTCCGCGCTTTCGCGGCGAGAAGAAGCGCTCGTATCCGTAACCGTTATCGTCGAGGCTGATGGCAGCGTGTCGAACTGCATGGTTGAGAACGCAACTCCTGCGGAAAATCTCGAATCACCTGCCTGCGAGGAATTGGCCACGGCTCGCTTCGAACCAGCACGCAACGCCCAGGGCGAGCCGATGCGGTCCTTCATGTCGACCGGCATCACCTATACGATGACACCGCGCCCTGATTAGAGAAAGCTCACGATGAAGTGCAGCGTCATCCCCACGAGACCGCCCACCAGCGTTCCGTTGATGCGGATGAACTGCAGGTCCCGGCCCACGGCGCTTTCGATGCGGCCGGTGATCGTCGTCGCGTCCCAGCGCTTTACGGTCTCCGACACCAGCGTCACGATTTCGCCGCCATAACGGGTGGCGACGCCGACGGCGCTGCGGCGGGCGAATCGGTTGATCTGCACCTGTAGGCGCGCATCCTGCTTGAGCGAGGCGCCAAGGTCGGACAGGCCCTTGCGCATTTCCTCGCCCATCGCGCTGTTCGGATCGCGAGCGCGGCGGATCAGCGACTGGCGAATACGCTCCCACACGCCCATCCACCATTCGGCAACCGCCGGATTCTCGATCAGGTCGCGCTTCATGTCTTCGACGCGGGCGCGGGTTTGCGGATCGTGCTGAAGGTCGTCCGCGAGCTTCGCCAGGCCCTCCTCTACCTTGCTCCGCAGCGGATGGTCGGGATCGACCAGCACTTCGGCGAGCAGCTTGTAGAGCCCATCGAGCACATTGCCCGAGATCGTCTTGTCGAGTCCCGCCCAGCGCAGCACGCCTGCGACGCGAGAATGGATGATCGCGCGGACGGTTTCTTCGTTGTCCTCGATGGTCAGCCCTGCCCAGCGGATGAAACCATCGATCAGCGGCAGGTGCCTGCGATCGGCCATCGCGCTCTCCAGCATACGACCGACAAGCGGGGAGATTTCGAGCTTGGCGAGCTGGCCTGCGAGGCCGGACCGAACCTGATTGCCCAGCCTGTCCGGATCGAGCGATTCGAGCACTTCGGCGAGCAGTTCTGCCGCACCGCCTGTGATGCGCGAGCGCTGGTCCGCTCCGGCCTTGTCGACCGGCTCGGCGAGGAACTCTCCCACCGCTTTTGCGACATTCATGCCGGACATGCGGCGCGCGACCACGGCGGGGGTGAGGAAGTTCTCCTGCAGGAACTGCGCCATCGTATCCGCGATCCGGTCCTTGTTCGACGGGATGATCGCGGTGTGCGGGATCGGCAGTCCCAGCGGGTGGCGGAACAGGGCGGTGACAGCGAACCAGTCGGCGAGCCCGCCAACCATCGCCGCCTCGGCGAAAGCGTTCACATAGCCCCATGCCGGGTGGCCGGTTTCGGCCAGAGCGTGGGTCGAGAAGAACAGCACGGCCATCGCCGCAAGCAATCCCGTCGCGGTCCAGCGCATCCGTCGTGCACGGTCGGCGGAGAGCGGTTCTCCGCCGAAGTTCAAGGGTTTGGTCGGGGCGCTCGGGGCCATATCAGAGCCTCTTGCCGCAAAAGGCGTGGTTCGTCACGCCCTCGCACACAAGTGCGGACTTACTCCGCAGGTTGCGCCCCGCCGTCCGGGGACGGCAGGCCCGGCGTGCCGCCATGCGATTGCCCCACCGGCTTTCCGTCGTCGCCCGGCTTGTAGGTAAGCAGATTGCTCCGCAGCCACGGACCGACGCGCCGCTCGAACCCGTCGGCGAGACTGAAGCCTGCGGGCACGATCACCAGCGTGAGCAGCGTTGACAGGATAAGGCCGCCGATCACGGTGACACCCATCGGCTGACGCCAGGCGCCGTCGCCGGTCAGCGAAATGGCGACCGGAACCATCCCTGCCGTCATCGCCACGGTGGTCATGACGATCGGCTGAGCGCGCTTGTGCCCGGCCTCCAGGATCGATTCGAGCTTGTTGGTGCCGCGCTCCATCTCCTCGATGGCGAAGTCGATCAGCAGGATCGAGTTCTTCGAGACGATGCCAAGCAACAGCAGGATACCGATATAGACCGGCATCGACTGCGCAAAGCCGAGCAGCCATACCAGCAGGATGCCGCCCAACGGGGCCAAGGCGAGAGAAGTCATGTTCACCAGCGGACTCATCAGGCGTTTGTAGAGCAGCACGAGGCAGGCGAATACGAGCAGAACGCCCGACGCAACCGCCACGATCAGACTCTGGATCAACTCCTGCTGCCACTGCTCTTCGCCGACAGCGTCGCGGATCACTCCGGTGGGCAGATCCTGCAGGACCGGCAACTGGTCGATCTGCGCCTGCGCCTCGCCCTTGATGATGCCGCTCGCGAGGTCGGCGCCGACCAGGATGCGGCGGTTCTGGTTATAGCGTTGAATCGCAGTCGGACCCGAACCGAACGAAATATCGGCAACCCGCGCCAACGGAACTGTTCCGCCGCTCGCGGTCTGAACCGGGAGGTTCTCGATCGTGGTCAGTTCGGTACGCGCGTCCTGAGAAAGCTTGACGCTGATCGGGATCTGGCGGTCGGCCAGCGAGAATCGCGCCGCATTCTGCTCGATCTCGCCGAGCGTCGCGATCCGGATGGTCTGCGACAGCGCGACGGTGGAAACGCCCAGCTCTGCCGCGATTTCTTCTCGCGGGGTGATGATGATCTCGGGGCGGTTGAGATCGGCGCTGATGCGGGGTGCGACGAGCGTGTCCAATCCGCGCATCTGTTCGACCAAAGTCGCCGCGGTTTCCTCGAGCAGTTCGGGATCCGACCCGGCGAGCATGACCGTGATGTCTCGGCCCGAACCGAAGCCACCGCTTTGCGAACGGAATCGTACGCGCGCATCGGCGATGTTGGCGAGTTCGGGAGCAAGCTCCCGCTCGAACTGGATCGAGGTGCGTTCGCGATCGTCTTTCAACTTGATGAAGATGGTCGAATTGCCCACGCGGATACGTTGGAGCGTGCGCTCCACCTCAGGCTGCTCGCGCAGCAGTGCATCGACACGGTCCGAGACAACCTTGGTGCTGGCGAGCGTGGTGCCGGGGACCATCTCGATCTCAACGGTAGAGTTCTCATTGTCGATCGTAGGCTGGAAAGCGGCAGGAATCTGACCGAACAGCAGGATGGTCACCAGCAGCGAGAACCAGCCCACGCCCAGCATCCAGACGCGGTGATCGTAGAAGCGCGCGGTCATGTACTTGATCGAGCCACCCCGCGTGCGGATCAGATTGCCCAGCAAATCAAGGAACTTGATGAACAGAATACCGCTTGCAAAGGCGATGATCGAGGCGATCAGGACCTGAACGACCTCGAACACTTTAGAGGTATATATGTAACCGCGAGAGTTGATGTCATCCGACACTGCAGAAGCTACGGCATCCGGCATACCCAGCCCGCTGATCATGCCGAAGCTCGTGAACAGGACTCCCGCAGTGATTGCCAGGGCCACGATCACGGCGAAAAGGAGCATGATTATATAGAGCCAGCGCAAACGCGGACCTTCAAGCCCCTCACGCCGGGCCTCGAGCTTGCCGGTGTCGAGAGTCCAGGCCAGGACTTTCATATAACGGTCCATCCACGGGCCCTCGCCATGGGCGCTCTGCCCCTTGGCCGACATGAAGTAAGCCGCCATCAACGGCGTAATCATGCGCGCCACGGCGAGCGACATGATCACGGCGACCACGACGGTGAGGCCGAAGTTCTGGAAGAACTGCCCCGAAACCCCCGGCATCAGGCCCACGGGCAGGAACACCGCGACGATACAGGCGCTGGTCGCGACCACCGGCAATCCGATTTCGTCGGCAGCATCTATACTGGCCTGATAGGCCGTCTTGCCCATGCGCATATGGCGCACGATGTTCTCGATCTCCACGATGGCATCGTCGACGAGCACACCGGCCACCAGCGCCAATGCGAGGAGCGAGAGAAAGTTGAGGTTGAACCCCATCAGATCCATGAAGAAGAAGGTGGGGATCGCCGATAGCGGGATCGCCACAGCGCTGATGAAGGTCGCACGCCAGTCGCGCAGGAACAGGAACACGACCACGATCGCCAGCACCGCCCCTTCGATCAGCGCGGACATCGAGCTGGTATATTGATCCTCGGTATAGGTGGTCGAGGTGAACATGCGAACGAACCGAACACCTTCGGTCTCGGCTTCGATCGCCTCCATCTCTGCGACCGCCGCATCGTAGACGGCGAGGTCGGATGCGCCGCGCGCGCGGTTCATGTAGAAGTTGACGACCTCGGTGTCCTTCACCTCGCTGATCGAAGTGCGTTCGGCAAAGCCATCACGCACGGTCGCGACATCGGCGAGGCGGACCGTTCGCCCGCCGCCGAGCTGGATCTGGCGCTGAGACAGCTCAAATGCGGTGTCGTCATTGCCCAACACTCGCACAGATTGTCGCGTCCCGCCGACTTCGGCCAGACCACCGGCGGCATCGAGATTGGTCGACCGCAGGACTGAGTTGATCTGCGAAGCTGTAACGCCCAGCGCCTGCATTTTTGCCGGATCCAGGATCACCTCGATCTCTCGGTCGACGCCGCCGAAGCGGACGACTTCGGCCATGCCTTCGATATTGAGCAGCCGCTTGACCACAGTGTCGTCGATGAACCAACTCAATTGCTCGATGGTCATGTCATCGGCTTCGACCGCAACGTAGCCAATCGATTCGCCAGCGACATTGACCTTGCTGATACGCGGCTCGAGAATACCGTCGGGCAGGCTCGCCCGGACGCTGTCTATGGCAGTTTCGACTTCGTTGACCGCCTCGATCAGATTGGTGCCAATTTCGAATTCGACAAAAGTGCTCGAGTTGCCCTCGCTCGCCGTCGACTGGATCGAATTTACGCCGTTGATCGCCCGCACCGCGCTTTCGATCCGCTGGGTGATCTGGTTTTCGATTTCGGTCGGGGCCGCACCCGGCTGCGAAATATTGATGGAGACAGCGGGAAATTCCACGTCGGGGTTGTTCGTGACGTCCATGCGCATGAAGCTTACGATCCCGGCAAGCAGGAGCGCGGTGAATGCCACCAGCGGAATGACCGGGTTGCGGATCGACCAGGCGGAGATGTTGCGAAGGCTCATAATTGGTCTGCCTGTTTGTGCTTCGACTGCGCGATGCGCAGCGCGGACGTTCTTTTAGTTACGCGCGGCCGGCTTGCGGGGATGAGCCCGGCATGCGCCCTATTCTTCTTCGAGGCGGCGTGGGCTGACCACTTCGCCGGGATTGAGAAACCCACCGGCTCGCAGCACGACAAGTTCGTTGCCAGTGATGCCGCCCGTGATTGCGATGCCTTCGGGGGTGACCATTCCGGTCGTTACCGGCGTACGGACCGCCTTGTTCTCCTCGTCGATGACATAGACAAAGCTGCCCTCGTCATCAGCGAGCACGGCGCTTTCGGGCAGGACGGTCGCCTGCATCGTGCCACTATCGATGCGTGCGGTCGCAAAACCGCCGGGGCGCAGTTCGGGAGCGTAGGACAGCGCCACGCGCGCCGTGCCCTGTCGCGATTGTTCGTCGATGACCGGCGACAATTGCCAGACCTGGCCCTCAAAGCTCTTTTCCGATCCGGTCGGAGTGACGGTCGCGGTTACACCCACCGAAAGCCGGGCAAGCTGGCTCTCACCTACTTGCGCGCGAAGCTCCATTTCACCGCCGCTGGCGATGACGAACAGTGAAGCCGAGCCGGCGCCTACGGTCTGGCCCGGCTCGACATTGCGTTCGAGCACGTAGCCGGAAGCCGGTGCGAGGATGTTCAGACGAGCGTTGCGCGCCTGCAATTCGCGCAGCTGGGCCTCGGCCACCTGGATCCGTGCAACCGCGCTGTCACGCGTGGCGGTCAGGCGGTCCACCTCGGCCTTCGAGATAAAACCGCGATCAACCAGTTGCAGCGCGCGGTCGAGATTTTGCTGGGCCAACCGTGCATCGGCACGGGCGACCTCGATCTGGGCGGCCTGTGCATCGGCCTGCTGGCTCTGGACGGATCGGTCGATCACGGCCAGCACCTGGCCCTGGCGCACGAAATCGCCTGCGTCGACGCGCACAGAAGTCACGCGGCCACCCTCGCCGACGACGCCGACCGGGGTGGGGCGGCGCGCTGCCAGAGTGCCGGGCGCTTCGATCACACCTTCGACGGTGGATCGTCCGGGCGCGATAACGGTCACGACCGGTGCTTGCGAATTGTCGTCGCCGGCGGCAACCGGTTCGCTGGTCGAGAGTGCAAAATACGCACCAATCGCCAATGCCAGGGCGAGCAGGCCGCCAAGGACGATAAGCACGACTTTCCAGCGCGAAGACGAGCCATCGGTGCCATCGCGGCCGCCGACCTCCGCGGGGATGTCATCCTGCGCTTCTGCTGTAATCGTAGTCGCGTAATTCATTGCGGTTCCCTTTTAAGGGTGACTTGCACCGTCGCGCCGGTTTCGCCCCCGACGTGGTGTGTTAGCGGTATAAGTCACCCACCGCAATCCTCATAGTATTGTAGTGGAGCAGTAGCAATGCACGGTTCGACTGACGACTTTCGGGCTTAGACGAAAAATAACGGTCTGAAATGCGAAAGGGCGGCCATGTCGCCAGACATAGCCGCCCCAGGAAAGGTATTTTCCCGATTTTCGACTTCGGTTACCGGACCCGACCGCGCTGGATCAGGTTGACGATGCCAAGCAGGACTACCGCACCCAATATGGCGATCAGAAGGCCTGTGAGCGAGAATTCCTGCACGCTTCCCCCGATGCCGAGAAGCGGGCCTGCGATTGCGTTGCCGATGATCGACCCGATGCAACCCACGACGATGTTCCAGAAAATGCCCATCGAAGCATCGCGATTCATGACGAGACTCGCGAGCCAGCCGGCGATGCCGCCTACGATAAGTGCGATAATCCAACCCATAATGTACTTCCTCCAGTTCTGTTTATCACCTGCTAAACAGACGACAGCGCGCTCGGTTCCGTAGAACTGCGTAGCGTTGGAGGTTTTCAGGGGCGAATACCGGAAGCCGGTCGCCGAAATCAGTATTTCAGCTGGCGCTCGTAGAGATCACGATAGTGCTGGATGCGGGTAACGCGCAGGCCCTGCATGCCCGATCGGTCGACCGCGCGCTGCCAGGATGCGAATTCCTCAAGCGTCAGGCCATAACGCTCTAGCACTTCGTCGATGGTAAGCAGACCGCCATTGACCGCAGCCACGACCTCCGCCTTTCGACGGACCACCCAACGTTTGGTCTTGGGCGATGGCAGATCGTCCAGCGTCAGCGGTTCGCCGAGCGGACCGATCACCTGTGCCGGGCGGATGTCCTGGTTCTCAATCATCAATCTTCTCTCGCATCGCCTGTCGCTGCAAAGTCGCGGTCCTCTAGGGCTGGGTTAAGGGGCGCCTCGTGTTCCGGTTTCTTGCCTGACGAGCCTTTGCCCTGCTCTAAAGCAACAGGGTTAACATCTTGTTGGCATTCTTCGCGCTCCCGGAAATAGCGCGCCGCCGCGTCGGCAAAGCCGCCTCCGGCTGCTTCGATATTCCCGTCGCTGTCGCGGCTCAGAAGGACGCGCAGGTCGCGCGCCGCCTTGAGTCTGGCGCTGAGTTCACCCCATTCGACCATGCGCAAGGCACTGCCGCTGTTCTCACCGCTTTCGGTTTGCGGCACCGCCCGGCCTGCGCGCGGTTCGCTTTCGCGCCTGCGGTCTGCCGCGAATCGGAGTTCTTTCCCGATTGGCTTGGGTGGAGCGTTTTCGAACATGACGAGTGGATTTAGCCACCACTGGTCAAGATGTGGTAAAACGAGCCTTTACCACTGGTTAGGATTAGTGACCAAGCGGTGCCCGGGCCACGCTCTACATTGCTGCGCGACCCCGGACTGGCCAAAAACGGACGGTATCCCTATATGGCCCGCCAATCATGACCATCGCTTCAACCCTTGTCGCGGGATCGGGCTTCGGGCTCGAAACCGCCGCCTTGTTCGACCTGCCGCGCCCGGCCGATCAGTGCCGGATCGTGGTCGCCATGAGCGGCGGGGTTGATTCGTCGGTAGTGGCCGCGCTCGCTGCGGATTCGGGCGCGGAGGTGATCGGCATCACCCTTCAGCTGTACGATTACGGCGCCGCGACGGGCCGTAAGGGCGCGTGCTGCGCGGGCGACGACATTGCCGATGCGCGCGCCGTGTCCGATCGTCTCGGCATCGCGCATTACGTGTTCGATCATGAAAGCGCCTTTCGCGAGGACGTTGTCGAACAGTTCGCCGACGAATATCTCGCCGGACGCACACCGGTGCCCTGCATCCGCTGCAATATGGGTCCAAAATTCACCGATCTGTTCCGCATGGCGCGCGAACTGGGTGCGGACTGCCTTGCGACCGGACACTATGTCCGCCGTGTCGAGGCAGGAGACGCCGGACCCCATCTCTATCGCGCGGTCGATCCGACGCGCGATCAGTCCTATTTCCTCTATGCGACTACGCAGGAACAGCTCGACTATATCCGCTTCCCACTAGGTGGCCTGCCCAAGACCAAAGTGCGCGAGCTTGCCGAGGCCGCGGGCCTGCGTAACGCGGCCAAGCCCGACAGCCAGGACATCTGCTTCGTGCCGGACGGCAATTATGCCGGGATCGTCAAGAAACTGCGCCCCGAAGGCGGCGTCCCCGGCAACATCGTCCATGCGGCGAGCGGAGAGATTCTCGGCCAGCACAAGGGGATCGTCCATTACACGGTCGGCCAGCGAAAGGGGCTGGATATCGGCGGCCAGCCCGAACCGCTTTACGTTATCGGTCTTGACGCCGAGACCCGCGAAGTGCGTGTCGGCCCGAAGCGGATGCTCGCGGTCGAGAGCGCGCAGCTGATCGAGACCAACGCGATCGGCGCGGTGCCGGGCGAACCGCTAACGGCCAAGGTTCGCAGTCTTGCCAAGCCCGTGCCCGTCACACTCGACGGACCGCTGGGCAACGATGCCAGCACCACGATCCGCTTCACCAATCCCGAATTCGGGGTCGCGCCGGGACAGGCGGCGGTGATCTACGCCGGAGAGCGCGTGGTCGGCGGAGGCTGGATCGACTCGACCGTCTCGGTCGCGTCCTAACCTTCCCACTCCTCCAGCACGCAGCCATAGCCTTCGCGCAATGATGCGGTGTTCGACGTCACCAACGGGAAGTTTGCGGTAACGCTCTGCGCTTCGACGTCTTCGCTGAGCGAGACGAGCTCCATCCCGCCAAGCTTGTCCTTCTCGCAATCCTCGAGACTACGCCCTGCGACGAAGCGGCACGAACACGCCACCCGCGCGGCATAGGACGTGCCGACATCGGCATAGCCCTTGATCGGAGCGCGGTTGAACCACACCGCCGCCGCGATCGCTAACACCGCGAGGAGCAGGAGCCACAGCGCGATGCGCGATTTGAGCGAAGAGGACCTGGAGCCCGAGTTTACCATTGCCTTGCCGTGTCCCTTGTCCGATTGAGCGCGCCATGATCTCGCGTTTCGCCTCCTCTATCGCCGCCCTCGCCCTCGTTCCAGCCCTTGTGTCGTGCGGGGACGCTCCGCCGCCTCAGCCCGACCCGCTGAGCGAGGAGGCGCTTGCGGCCGTTTCTGTCGATGCCGGCGCGCCGCGCGACCAGCTCGCGCGAGAAGTCGACGACCTTTTTGCGATGGAGGGACTGGGCGAGACCCGCGCCGTCCTGCTTTATGCCGATGGCAAGCTCGCCGCCGAACGCTATGGCGAAGGCTACGATAGCGAGACCCGCTTCATCAGCTGGTCGATGGCCAAGAGCGTCACTGCGGTGCTCATAGGCATGCTGGTCGCCGACGGTTTGCTCGATGTCGACGCGCCCGCGCCGGTCCCCTTGTGGCAGCGCAGCGGCGATCCGCGCGCGGACATCACGCTCAAACACCTGCTCCAGATGCGCTCCGGCCTGCGCCATACCGAGGCAGGCGATCCGCCCTACGAATCCTCCGAAGTGCGCATGCTGTTCCTCGACGGGCGCGACGACATGGCGCGCTGGGCCAAGGAGCAGCCGCTGGAGGCTGAACCGGGCGAACGCTTCGAATACTCGTCCAACACCACCGTCATCCTCGCCGATATCGCCGCGCGGGCGCTGACCGATTCGGACGACCCTGATGCGCGGCGCGAGGCGGTGGAAACCTACCTGCAACAGCGCCTGTTCGGCCCGCTCGGCATGACCTCGATGGTGGCCGAATACGACGCCTCCGGGACGCTCATCGGCGGCAGCCTGATGCATGCCAACGCCCGCGATTACGCCGCCTTCGGCGAGTTCCTGCGCCGCGGTGGCACCGCGCCCAATGGCGAGCAGCTCGTCCCGCGCCGATGGGTCGAAGCGATGCTCGAACCCAGCCCTACCGCGAACCAGTACGGCTACCAGATCTGGCTCAACCGCCCGCTGGGCCAGTCAGGCGCCGAGTGGGGCCACCCGCTCTTTCCCGAACGCGCGCCCGCCAGCCTGTTCTCGCTGATCGGGCATATGGGGCAGTACGTGCTGGTGTCGCCAGAGCAGGGCCTGACCATGGTGCGGCTCGGCCATTCGACCAGCGAGGAACGCCCACCCATGTTGCAGCAGGCCGCCGATGTGCTGGCGCTGTATCCGGTGCGCTAGGCTGTAGGAAAGCGGCTTTCGCTTTGATGACGAGCACGGCTCACAGGTAGAACACGCCCTCCACCACCGTCACACACGGCCCGCCCAGCCACGCGCGGTCGTCGTCCAGCCGCAGCGTCAGGTCGCCACCGCGCTCGCTCGCCTGGTGCGCGGTGAAGCGCTCGCGCCCCAGCTTCTGTGCCCAGTAGGGCGTGAGCGCCGCATGGGCGGAGCCGGTCACGCTGTCCTCGTCGACGCCGCCTCCGGGCACGAAGACGCGGCTGACGACGTCGGTCTTCTCTCCGGGAGCGGTGGCGATGAACTGGTCCTTGCCCAGGCTCTCAAGGCCGCGGATGTCCGGGGTCAACGCGCGGATCTCGGCCTCGTCGCGATAGAGCATGATGTTGTAGCCCAGCTCGCTGCGGTGGATGCTCTGGGGCTCTACCCCCATCAGCGCGGCGGCGTCCGGATGCTCGCCTGGCTGGCTGAGGATCGCGGGCAACGCCAGCGCGTAGCCGTCGCCATCTCGGCGCACCTCGAGCACGCCCGACATGCGGGTGCGGAAGGTGACGCTGTCCCCGCCATCGCGCGTCAGCAGCACATGCCCGCTCGCCAGCGTCGCATGGCCGCACAGCGCGATCTCGTAAGTCGGGGTGCACCAGCGCAGTTCCCAATCGGCCTCCCCGGTCTCGTCCTCCACCACGAAGGCGGTTTCCGCGAACAGGTTCTCCGCCCCGATCCGCACCAGCACATCGTCTGGCAGCCATTCGTCGAGCACCATCACCGCCGCCTGGTTGCCGCCGAAGGGGCGTTCGCTGAAGGCGTCGACATGCCAATAGGGGATGGGATGGGTCATCGGGTCCTCATGGATACAGCAAGGTGTCGGTCCATTGCAGGGCATCGCCTGCGCCTTCAAGCGTGAAGCGGCGGCGGTCGTGCAGACGGTTGTCGCGGTCGATCCAGAACTCGATCGCTTCGGGCTTGAGCGTGAAGCCGGTCCAGTTGTCGGGACGCGGCACCTCGCCGTCCTGTTCGTGCTTGCCCCATAGCTCCTGCACCCGGTCGACGTAGTCCTGACGATCGGGAAGCGGGCTGGACTGCTCGCTTGCCGCGCTGCCGACCTGGCTCTTGTACGGGCGCGAGTGGAAGTAGGCGTCGGCCCTCTCGGGGCTCACCTCGACCAACGGCCCTTCTATGCGGATCTGGCGGCGCAGGCTCTTCCAGTGGAACAGCAGGCTGGCATGCATGTTGGCCCGGATCTCGCCGCCCTTGCGGCTGTTTGCATTGGTGAAGAAGGTGAAGCCCCCACCGGGCGCTTCCTCGGCTCCATGCCCCTTGAGCAGCACCATGCGCACCGAAGGCCTGCCATCGGGCGTCGCGGTGGCGAGCGCCATGGCGTTCGGGTCGTTGGGCTCGTTGTCCTTTGCCAGCGCGAACCACTCCTCGAACAAGGCATAGGGATCGATGCCCGAGGGGATCACGCTGTCGGCCAGTTGCAAGTCGTGGAGGGGGTCGGTCAGGGTCATGGATGCGCTCTCCGGTTTGGGCCCAGGGGCCGTGAAGTCCTACAGGATGGAACACATGGAACACACTCCTGCGGCAAAAAGGTCCGAAGTGTGACCTTACGCTGCAAAAGTGTGGCCTTGCGCAGCAAAAGTGTGACCTTTTGCCGAAAAGTGTAACCTTTCGAGGCCGAATTGTGACCCTTCAGCGGCACAAAGTGTAACCTTTGCCCGCTCAGACTGTGACCCTGCGATGCACGAAGTGTGGCCCGTTCCGGCAGGGGCCAGTTGGTAATGGTCTGGGGTGTGAGACACATAAGTGTTTCATAGGACAGCCGCCCTCGCGTAGGAAAGGCTTCACCCAAACCCGCAAGCGCGACTTGCACCTGTCCAGCGTATCACCTAGCTAACACACGATGTCCGATCCCTATAAGACCCTTGGCTTGCCGCGCACGGCCTCCGAAAAGGAGATCAAGAGCGCGTATCGCAAGCTCGCCAAGGAGTTCCACCCCGACCGCAACAAGGACAACCCCAAGGCTGCAGAGAAGTTCTCTGCGGCGACCCGCGCCTACGACCTGCTTTCGGACAAGAGCAAGCGCGCGCAGTTCGACCGGGGCGAGATCGATGGCGAGGGCAATCCCGCCAATCCCTTTGCCGGGATGGGGGGCAGCGCACGCGGCTTTGGACGGGGATATCCCGGCGGCGGGCCTCGACCCGGCGGTGCGGGCGGTTTCCGCGACAGCGAATTCCAGGGCTTCGGCACCGACGACATGGACCTTGGCGACCTGTTCGAGGGATTGTTCGGCGGACGCGCACGGCCCAGCGAGCCTCCACCACGGCGTGGCGGAATGGGCGGCT
This sequence comes from uncultured Erythrobacter sp., assembly GCA_947494705.1. GTDB lineage: Bacteria > Pseudomonadota > Alphaproteobacteria > Sphingomonadales > Sphingomonadaceae > Erythrobacter. The sequence continues at coordinate 521,643 of CANLVN010000002.1, read as the reverse complement.
TCGGATCGCGGCAATCGCCTCCGCCCAGAAAGGGTGCGGATATCCAGTATCGCCTCGCGGTCCCCTTCGTCGACGCCGCTGCGGGGCGCGATCAGCGCATCACGCTGGCCGATGGCAAGGCGATCAGCCTGAAACTGCCCGGCGGTGTCGAAGACGGCACGCAGATGCGGCTGAAGAACAAGGGGCATGACGGCCCCGGTGGCAAGGGCGACGGGATCGTCATGGTCGAAGTCGGCTCGCATCCCTTCTTCCGCCGCGATGGCGACAATATTCGGATGGACCTGCCGATCACCCTCGACGAGGCGATCCACGGCGGCAAGGTCAAATGCCCCACGGTCGATGGTCCGGTCATGCTGACCCTGAAACCCGGCGCGAATGGTGGCACGGTGATGCGCCTGTCGGGCAAGGGCTGGACCAAGAAATCGGGCAAGAAGCCTGACGGCACACCGGCGCGCGGCGACCAGCTCGTGACGCTGGAAATCCAGATGCCCGAAGATCTCGACGGACTGAAGGATCGCCTTGGCGACTGGATGGACCCGGCCAAGCCGCGCGAGAAATTTGGGCTCTAGGCGCAAGGGCTTGCATCCGGCTTGAACACGCGGTCCGCCTTCGACGAACCACCCGAGCAGGAAGTCCGCTCGCTTTCCCCTGAGGCTCGGCGTCGGCGCATGTCGAGACCGCCCATGCCCCTCGCCGGGGCCATTACGGAAGCGCAGGTCAGACCGGGGCTGTTCGCCAAGACAAAGCGACTGCTGGGTCCGGGTACGCAGGTATTCGAAATTACGCGACGCACGCTGGTGGGCACGTGGCAGGACGGCTTCATTCATGCCGGCAATCTCGCCTACCTGTCGATGCTGGCGCTGTTTCCCTTCTTCATCCTGGGCGCCGCCCTGTTCCAGTTGCTCGGCGGCAGCGAGATGTCGGTCACGCTGATCCGGACCATCGTCGCCGGTCTTCCCCCCAGCGCAGGCAGGGCCATCGCGCCGGTGGCGGAAAGCGCCATCGAGGCGCGCTCGGGCTGGCTGTTGTGGTTCGGTGCGGCGGTGGCGCTGTGGACCGTGTCGAGCCTGGTCGAGACGATCCGCGACATCCTGCGCCGGGCTTACGGGACGAAAGCGATCCATGCTTTCTGGACCTATCGGATATTCTCCGCCGGGCTGATCCTGGGCACCGTGGTGTTGTTGATGGTCTCGCTGTTCGCGCAGGTCGCGATCGGCGCGGCGCAGCAGGTGATCCTGGCCGGCTTCCCGCGTCTGAACGACGCCATCGACACGCTTCGCATCACCCGCATCGTGCCCGCGCTGGGCGTGCTCGCCTCGCTCTACATGCTGTTCTACTGGCTGACCCCGCACGAATATCGCCCGCGCCGCTATCCCAAGTGGCCCGGCGCGCTGTTCACCGCGGCATGGTGGCTGGGAGTGACCACGGCCTTGCCGCCGATCCTCCGCAGCTTTTTCGCCTATGATTTGACCTATGGCAGCATGGCGGGGATCATCATCGCGCTGTTCTTTTTCTGGCTCGTGGGGCTCGGCCTCGTTATCGGAGCCGAATTGAACGCAGCGCTGGCCGAACCGTCCGGCAAGGAAGAAAACGAGGAGAGCGACACATGACCGGTCTGATGAAGGGCAAGCGGGGGCTTATCATGGGTCTCGCCAACGACAAGTCGCTCGCCTGGGGCATTGCGAAACACTTGGCCGAACATGGCGCAGAGCTGGCTTTCTCCTATCAGGGCGAAGCGCTGGCCAAGCGGGTCAAGCCTTTGGCCGAAAGCCTGGGCAGCGATTTCTGCCTCGAATGCGACGTGTCCGACATGGGCTCGCTCGACGCGATGTTCGACGGGCTGAAGGCACGCTGGGACAGCATCGACTTCGTGGTCCACGCGATCGGCTTTTCGGACAAGAGCGAGCTGCGCGGCAAATATGTCGATACCAGCCTCGACAACTTCCTGATGACGATGAACATCTCGGCCTATTCGCTGGTCGCGGTGACCAAGCGTGCCGCCGATATGATGACCGAAGGCGGGTCAATCCTGACGCTGACCTATTACGGCGCGGAAAAGGTCATGCCGCATTACAACGTCATGGGCGTCGCCAAGGCCGCGCTGGAGACGAGCGTGCGCTATCTGGCCAACGATCTCGGTCCGCAGGGCATTCGTGTGAACGCGATCAGCGCCGGGCCGGTCAAGACGCTGGCGGCAAGCGGGATCGGCGACTTCCGCTACATCCTCAAATGGAACGAGCTGAACGCGCCCCTGCGCCGCACGATCACCATCGACGATGTCGGCGGCTCCGGGCTCTATTTCCTGTCCGACCTGTCCTCCGGGGTCACGGGTGAGATCCACCACGTCGACGCGGGCTATCACACGGTCGGCATGAAGCAGCCCGACGCGCCGGATATCGCGCTGGAAAAATAGGGACGGTCAAGGGTTGCGCATTCTCGTCACCGGGGCGAGCGGCTTTCTGGGCCGCGCGATCGTCGCTGCCGGCTCGCGGGCAGGCCATACCATGGTCGCCGCCAGCCGGTCGGGAGAGGCTGTGCCGGGCGCCGCGGAGGTGCAGGCATCGGGCGACCTGCTCGCTTCCCCGCTCGCACTCGACTGGCGCGGAGTGGACGCCGGGGTTCACTGTGCGGCGCGGGTCCATGTAACGCGAAACGGCGACGCGCGCGCGGACGAGGCGGCGCATCAGGTCATGAATGCCGATCTTCCGGTTAAGCTTGCGAAGGACGCCCGGGACAACGGCGCACGCGGATTCATCCAGATCAGCTCGGTCGCCGCGCTCGCCAGCCGGTCCGCCCCCGGCGAGACGGTCACCGATGCCGACACACCTCGCCCCTCGACGCCATATGGCCGCGCGAAACTGGCGGCGGACGAGGCACTGGGCGAGCTGGCGCAGGACGGATTCGCGGTCACATCCTTGCGCCCGCCCGCGATCTACGGACCGGGCGTGGGTGCGTTCTTCGCCAAGCTGGCGCGCGTGGCGAAGTGGGGATTGCCGCTGCCGCTTGGCGGGATCGACAACCGCCGCAGCTTCGCATTCGTCGGAAATGTCGCGGATGCGGTGATGGCAAGCCTGGGATCGCTCCGAAGCGGATCATTTATCGTCACCGACAGCCTCCCCATCTCCACCGCCGCGCTGTATCGCAAGCTCCTGGAGGCGGCCGGGCATGGTGATCGTGTCTGGTCGGTGCCGGAGCCGCTGGTTCGCATCCCGGCGCGCATGCTGCTCGGCGACAGGGTTGAAAGCCTGCTGGGCGATGCGGCCTTCGACGGGGGTCGGTTCGCCAGGACATTCGACTGGCAAGCCCGCGTGCCAACGGACGAAGCGCTGCGCCTGACTATGACGGCGGAGGCGCAAGGATAGGGCAGAAAGGTGAGGAAATTGAAGCGCTTGATCGACATTATCGTTGCCGCAAGCGCGCTTCTCCTGCTCGCCCCGCTGATGCTCCTGATCGCCATTGCCGTGCGCATCGACAGCCCCGGCCCCGCGCTGTTCTGGTCGCAACGCTTTGGAAAATCGGGCGAACTTTTCTGGATGCCGAAGTTTCGCACCATGCGCACTGACGCGCCGCAATTGCCGACGCATCTGCTTGCAGACTCCGTATCTTTACTTACAAATCTAGGGCCAATACTTAGGCGGTCCAGTCTGGATGAATTGCCTCAACTATGGAGCGTTCTCGTCGGCGACATGAGCCTGGTCGGCCCTCGACCCGCCCTGTTCAATCAGAACGATCTCATTGAAATGCATAGAGAAAACGGCTCTTCCGCGCTCCTTCCGGGCATCACCGGATGGGCCCAGATCAACGGGCGCGACGCTTTGACACTCGAAGACAAGGTTGCTCTAGACGGTGAGTTTTCACAACGTCAGAGCCTAGTATTCGACTTTAGGATATTGGTCGAGACAGTCGTCAAGGTAGTCCGCGCGGACAGCATAACGCATTAACCGCGCATGCGACCTCGGCGATCGTTTATTCGAAAGCGCCGATGACTGGTCCCTTCTTGTCGCAAATGATTGCTCGCCCGCTGGAAACCCGCGTGGCGGCTATCGTGAACGCATTGGTCGACGTGGCCTCGCGCTCGATGCACTGGCCTCGCATGGTCAAGCGGAGCGCGGTCGCGGCAAGCGATGCGGTGCTGGGACTTTCGGCGGTCTGGATCGCTTTCTCGCTGCGACTTGGCGAATGGCACGCACCCGACACCGCCCTGCTGCTGGTCGCGGGCGCGATGCTCGGCCTGTGGTTCCCTGTCGCGCTGATGCGCGGCGTCTACCGCACCATCTTCCGCTTTTCAGGGCGCGGAGCGATCATCGCATTGCTGGTGTGCGTCGGCCTCGTCACGCTGCCGCTCGTTGCCGCTTTCATGCTGGTCGCACAACCCGGCGTGCCGCGCACCATCGCTATCCTCGCGCCGCTCGTCTTCTTCCTGCTGATAAGCCTGTCTCGCATCGTAGGGCGCTACATCCTCGTCGACCTGTTCACGACGCGCGCGGGCGATCCGGGGGTGAAGCGGGTGCTGATCTATGGCGCGGGTGCCACCGGGCAAAGGCTCGCCGCCGCGCTCTCTGCCGAGGCGGGGATGCGCGTGGTCGGCTTCGTCGACGATGATGAGGGGAAGGCCGGGCATTTCCTCGACGGCATGCGGGTCGAGCACAGTTCCCGGATCGCCGCCCTCGCCCATACAAGGCGGCAGGCGTCATCCACGAAACGATATCCTCGGTTCGCGCTCAGGGACATCGCAATTGGGAGATGCTGATCGCAGAGGATTGCGGGCCGAACGATACCCGCAACATCGTGCGCGAAATCAGCCGGAAGGAACCGCGCGTCAAACTGATCGAGCCGCAGACCAATGGCGGCCCGGCGGCGGCCCGCAACCATGCGCTGGCCCGGGCGCGCGGACGCTGGGTGGCGTTTCTCGACAGCGACGATCTGTGGGTGCCGGACAAACTGGAGCGGCAACTGGCATTTCACGCCCGGCATCCGCACGCCGCGATCAGCTTTACCGGATTCCGCAGGATCAGCGCGGATGGCTCGCGCGAGGGGACTTATATCCCGGTGCCCGAACGCCTCACCTATCGCGGACTGCTGGGCAACACCGCGATCGCGACGTCCAGCGTCCTTGTCGACCGCGCCGTCACGGGTCCGTTCACGATGCGCGAGACCTATTACGATGATTTCGCCTGCTGGCTCTCGCTGCTCAAATGCGGAGCCATTGCGGTCGGTCTGGACGAAGACCTTATGCGATACCGCGTGATGGAAGCCTCGGTCAGCCGCGACAAGCGCAACAGCGCCTGGCAGGTGTGGCGCGCCTATCGCGAGATCGAGAAGCTCGGGCGTCTGGCGAGTGCATGGTATTTCTCGCTCTACGCGGCACGCGCACTCCACAAATATCGGCATTTTTGACCGCTGCGGCATGACAGGGCGCGATTACGTGATGTAGAGGCGGAACCGCTAACGGGAGGCCCCATGCGCACTGTCCTCATCACCGGATCGGCCGGTTTTATCGGTTATCACCTCGCCAAGCTGCTGCTCGACGAGGGCTTTCGGGTCGTCGGCTATGACGGGATGACCGATTATTACGAGGTCAGCCTGAAAGAGCGGCGGCACCAGATGCTGCTCCAGAATCCGCACTTCTCCTGCGAGACCGGGATGCTCGAGGATTTCGAGAAACTGCACACGCTGGCAATGGCCACGCGTCCCGACATCATCGTCCACCTCGCGGCGCAGGCCGGGGTGCGCTACAGCCTCGAAAACCCGCGTGCCTATGTCGATGCGAACCTTGTGGGCGCGTTCAACGTCATGGAATGTGCCCGCGAGCTGGGCGTCGATCACCTGCTGATGGCCTCCACCAGCTCGGTATACGGCGCCAACACCGACATGCCTTTCGGTGAGCGCGACAAGGCCGATACGCAGATGACGCTTTATGCCGCGACCAAGAAGGCGAACGAAGCGATGGCGCATTCCTATGCTCACCTGTGGGACCTGCCCACCACCATGTTCCGCTTCTTCACCGTCTACGGACCATGGGGGCGGCCCGACATGGCGCTGTTCAAGTTCACGCGCGGCATTCTCTCTGGCGAGCCAATCGATATCTACAACCAGGGCGAGATGTATCGCGACTTCACCTATGTCACCGATCTGGTGCGTGCCATCCGGTTGCTGATCGATGCTGCGCCGGTGAGGCCCGATAGCGCCGATGACATTCCCGAATGGGATTCGCTGTCACCGTCTGCCCCGTGGCGGGTGGTCAATATCGGCAATTCGGACACGGTGAAGCTGACCGACTTCGTCGACGCCATCGAGGCCGAATGCGGGCGCGAGGCGGTCCGCAATTATATGGAGATGCAGAAAGGCGACGTGCCAGCGACATGGGCAGACGCGACGCTGCTCAGGGAGCTGACCGGATACTCGCCCGAAACCGGCATCCGCGAAGGCGTGCGGCAATTCGTTGCGTGGTATCGCGACTATTACAACGTCTGACGCGCCCTGTGCGGGCACATTGGATCAATCGTCCGGTAGTTCAGCCGGAGGTGCGGCATCCAGCGGAGCGGGAGTTTCGCTGTCATCGTCGAAATCGGTATCCTTGGACGGTTCGGCAGGGATCTGGCGAGCCTGCGGATCGGGCAAAGGTGCGTTCAGAGTCGGATCGACTTCGCCGGGAACAGGCCCGTCACGCTCGCGCTCGAGACGCTGGAGATATTCGCGCTCGATCGCCTCGACCCGCTCCTGTTCGGCGGCGGCGTCGGAATCGATGGTCGAGAGGCGATCCTGCCGCGCCTGCTCGATCAGCTGGCTGAAGCGCACGTTCTCGCTCTCGGCACGATCCGCATAGGCGGCATCGATCAGCTGCTGGGTGCAACCGGTGATCCCGCCAGCGCCCGCCGGGCTGCACGACATGGTGCCGAATTCGCCAATATAGCGAATCTTGTCGACCCGGCGCGACCACGAGGTATTCTCGGGCGCATCGCTCGCACGCAGGTTGGAAGGGATGCGATAACGCTCCGCCTCGACCAGAATTTCACAAACCACGATCTCGCCTTCGACCGTCGGCTCGGGACATTCGTCCTCGTTATAGGCGATGACCATGTTGACCCGGTCTCCAGCTTCGTCCTGTGCGGAGGCAGGCGCCGCGATGGCAAGGCCGGCAAATGGGGCGATAAGGGCTAGGCGTGAGAGTTTCATAATGAGACCACCTTGGAAATTCGTTTCGTGTAAGCGTGTACGGGCCTGCGTGAACCGGTTCTGAAGGGCGCTTGAGCTATACCCGCTCGCTAACCTTGATCGCAATCCGGCATCCCAGCCTGATCGCGCCCGAGAGCAATGGATAGGCTGGTGCCCTCTCCGCTCCATTGGCCAGCGCCGCATCGCGATGCTGGCGTTCGTCCTCGCGGAATTCTTCGATCATGTCGGACAGTTCGGGGTCAGAGTCGCTCTCCGCCAAGCGATCGAGCTGCTCGGAATAGTGCCTGTCGATCTCTTCCTCGACCGCGGCGGTGCAGGCCATGGCCGCTTCGGGGCCGAGCAATGCGGTGCCTGCGCCCAGCGCATAACCAGCCGCCGACCAGAAGGGCTGCAGTGCCGTGGGGCGCACGCCGCGCTTTGCCAGCATTTCGTCGAAGCGGGCACGGTGGCCCTCTTCCTGCTCGGCCATGTGTCGGATCTCGGCCGAGTGCGGGCCGCGGTCGCCCATAACGGCCAGCTGGCCCTTATATATGCGCGTCGCGCCGAACTCACCGGCCTGGTCGACCCGGATCATGCGGTGCATTTCATCGCGTTCCATGGCGGTTTCCTTTCCTGTCGCTTACTTCTTATACGCAGCGAGACCCAAAATGGCTCCCCCACCGATCGTCGAGATGAGGAAATTCCACCCGGCCAGTGAAATGCCGAAGAGGGTCCAGGGCGCGACATCGCAGCGCACCAGCGGGGCGGCGTTGATGTCCATTACGTCGATGCCGCTGGGCATCGTCGAACAGCCGGTGATGCCTTCCCACCAGCCATATTCGACGCCCGCATGAAAGCCTCCGATCAGCCCCGAGGTCATGATGGCAAGCCCGGCCAGCGCTGCCCAAACGCGCGGCGGGACGATTGCATAGGACAGAATTGCGAAAGCGATGGCGGCAAAGTGCGGATAACGCTGCCACCAGCACATTTCGCAGGGGAACAGCCCGAAGCCGTATTGCGAGATATACGCACCGCCGAGCAATGCCACCGGTATGGCGACAGCCAGCGCGCGTGCCTGATCCAGTCCGTTCATGACACGCGCTTTAAGGCCAGCAGGCGGCGCTGACTAGTTCTTGCGTGGCTGCGTTCCCGGACGCAGCGCAACCGAGCTTGCGGTCGTGCGACGCAGGGTTTCGAGCGCGTAATGCAGCTGAAAATCCTCGACGCCCTGTTCCTCGAGCTGTTCGGCGGTGAGCTGGAAGCGGGGATCTTCGATCCGGTCATCTTCCATATCCTCATCCTTGATGCCGATCTCGTTGATGAGATGGCCGCGCAGGTCGGATTCGCGCGTCGAATAACGCTCGCGCAGGGCATAATCGGGGTCAGACAGCTGCGGAACACGGATATCGGGAGCGATGCCGCCCTCCTGCACCGACTTGCCGAGCGGCGTGTAATAGCGCGCAGTCGTCAGCTTGAGCGCCGCATCGCGACCCAGCGGGAGGAGCGACTGGACAGAGCCCTTGCCGAAGCTGCGCTGGCCCATGACGAGCGCGCGACCGTGGTCCTGCAAGGCGCCGGCGACGATCTCGGACGCGGAGGCGGAGCCTGCATCGATCAGTACGATCACCGGTGTGCCTTCGGCCATGTCGCCGCGATGCTTCGTCTCGGCATTGTAGATCAGCGTCTCACCGCGAGCGCGCCCGCGCTGCGACACGATCCGGCCCGAGGACAGGAACAGGTCGGACAGCGCCACCGCTTCGTCGAGCGATCCGCCCGGATTGGAGCGCAGGTCGAGCACCAGCCCGCTCATGCGTCCGGTCGCCTCGGTCTGGAGCGCTTGCCACGCGCCGAGCACGTCGGCGCCGACATCGCGGGAGAATTCGTTGACCGAGATGACCCCGATATTGCCGTCCTGAAGCTCGTAAGTGACCGGTTCGAGCTCGATCACGCCGCGCGTCACGTCGAGTTCAAGCGGTTCGTCGCGTCCGGGACGGAAGATGGTCAGCTGGATCGAGGTGCCCTCAGGCCCGCGCATCTGCGCCACCGCATCGTCGAGAGTACCGCCGACGATGAGTTCGCCATCGAGGTGGGTGATGAAGTCGCCCGCCTTGATGCCCATCTTGTCCGCCGGACTGCCCTTGAACGGCGAGATGACCTTGACCGCGCCTTCCTCCATGATGACCGAAAGACCCAGCCCCGAATAATTGCCGTCGATCATCGTCTCGAGCCGCTGCAGGTCGCTGCCGTCGAGATAGGCGCTGTGCGGATCGAGCGCGGCCAGCATGCCGTCGATCGCACCGCGCATAAGAACATCGTCTTCCACCGGCTCGACATAGCTTGCCTTGATCCGCTGGTAGGTCGCGAGGAGTTTCGAGAACTCCGGCCCGGAACGGGCATCGACCTGGGCCATGGTCATGGTCGTGGCGGGAATGAGCGCGACGGCGGTAACCAGTGCGGCGCTGCGAAGCAGGCTGGCAATTTTCATGAGGTGGAGGGACTCCTTTCGACCCAGTCTGTATAGGCTACAGAGCCTTAACGCCAGATGAGAGCTCGACAGAGCGCGCCCACGTCCCGATCGGGGGCGATCCGTCGCGGCCGCTTAACGCTCAGGCGAGACCGACTAACCCAGATAATTCAGCGGATTGACCGGGTCGCCATCGCGGCGCAGCTCGATCGTTACGTTCGGATCGGAGTTGGCCGCAACACCCAGCGGAGCCCCGCCAATGACTTCGTCGCCGACTTCTGAATCGACCCGGGCGAGCCCGGTGACGAGGCTGGTCCAGCCGCCCGGATGCTCGATGATCACGATTCGCCCAAAGCCCCGATAAGGCCCTGCAAAGGCGATCCGCCCGGCCCCCGGCGCGACCACGATCGCCCCGCTGGCCGGAGCGATGCTGAGCCCGGTGGTGCGCAGGCCGCTGTCTCGCAATTCGCCGAAACCGGCGATGGTACGCCCCTGTACGGGGAGCTGGAAGCTGGTGGGCTGCGCGGCCGCGGTCGCCCGTGCGACGGGCGCGTCATCCTCAAGGTCGCTGCTCGACGCTATGTCGGCGGGCCGCATGACCGGTCCCGGCAGGAGCGCAAGTTCGCGGCGAAGCTGTGACGCTTCGTTGAGTTCACCGATCAGCCCGTCGAGGTCGCGCGCATCCTCCGCCAGTGCGAGCGCGCGCTCTCCTTCGCGAACCGCCGCACCGCGCGCCTGCCTCGAAGCCAACCGCTGCTGCGTTTCGAGCGCGGCGAGTTCGGTCCGGCGCGCGCGCAGCGTCTCTTCGCCCCGCGTCAGCTCCGCCAGCGCATTGGCCGCGCGCGCTTCGAGCCGGCGCTGCTGGTCGAGCTCGCCGCGAAGGGCCGCGGTGCGTTTGCGGATTTCGGGAACTGCGCTGTCGAGCACGGCGCGGATATAGACCAGTTCCTTGAGCGAACCGGGCTGCAACGCCGACAGGGCCAGTGGCCGCCGCGCGGTTGTCTGCAGAGCGCCGGTCAGCCGCACGACCGGCTCCTGGCGTTCGGCAAGGCGGCGAGCGAGCGCCTGCCGTTCGGCCTGGGTAAGCGAGTAGCGCGCGCGGGCTGCAGCGATATCGGCTTCGGAGGCCTGTATCCGCGCGGCAAGGGCAGCCGCTTCGCGCGCTGTCCTGTCGGCGGCATCGGTCGCGGCATCGGCCTCTCGCGCAAGGCGGGCGGCGCGTGCTTCGGCGCGCTGGCCTTCGCGGGTGGCGCGGGTCAGCTCGGCCTGCGCATCGCCCGCTTCGAGCAGCACCACGTTGCGCTGTGCCCACCCCTGCGGAACCGCGAGCACCAGCGCAATGCTGGCGGCTGTGGCGGCAAGGACGATGGCGAGAGGGCGGTTCACGGCGCTATCCTGCCCGATGATAGGGATGCCCGGCAAGGATGCTCGTCGCGCGGTAGAGCTGTTCCATCAGCATGGCGCGCGCCAGCAGGTGCGGCCAGGTCGCAGGCCCGAAGGCAAGCAGGAGGTCGGCCTCGGCACGCTCTGCGTCTGAATGGCCATCGGCCGCGCCTAGCACGAAGCGCGTTTCGCGCGTGCCGGTATCGCGCCAGTGTTCGAGCGTTTCGGCCAGTTTCTCGGATGACATGGCCTTGCCGCGTTCGTCCAGCAGCACGGTCTTGAAGGGCGATTGCGGCTCGGGAACCTTGCCCCCAGTTTCGGGCAGTTCGGTGAGCTTGACCGGCCAGGTGAGCCGCTTCTCGTAACGCGACACGAGTTCCGCCTCGGGCGAGCGGGCGATCTTGCCTCTGGCGATGACGTGAAGGAGCATGGCCTATCCCACCTTGCGGTCGTCGGTGAGCGGGTTCCGGATGGAACGCCGAAATGGGGTGTTTGAAAAACGCTGTCCGCACCGCAAATCGCTGAAATAGCAGGAGAACGATCCAGAAATGCGTGCCGGGACTGTCAACTTTCGATTTTTCCCAATTCCTGCCGGCTATGCGATGAAGATTACAGTCCATCCTAGCCCGGTGCAGCGGGACAGGAAATCCGCGCACGTAACGCGCGATAGCGGCGATTGCCCCATTCGCGGGTACGCCGAAAGACGGCCAATCACAGCGCCCGGACCGGACGCCGCACCGCCGAGCGCATAGCGAGGACGCTCATCCCATCGGATGAGCGAACACTAAGCGCTAGGCCCGCCCGCTTGCCGCTTCGCCGCCTTCGAACGACCACATGCGTTCGAGGTTGTAGAAGCTGCGCACTTCGGGACGGAACAGGTGGACGACCACGTCGCCCGCGTCGATCAGCACCCAGTCCGCTGCCGGGAGCCCCTCGATCCGCGCCGGGCCGTATCCGGCCTGCTTTACCTTTTCGGCCAGCTTCTGCGCCATCGCCGCGACCTGACGGGTCGAGCGACCGCTGGCGATCACCATGTGATCGGCAACCGAGCTCTTGCCTTCGAGAGGGATCGAGACGATTTCCTGAGCCTGGTCGTCGTCAAGCTGTTGCATGACGAGATCGTGCAGGTCGTCGGAAGTATCAGCGGGCATGGTGGAAAAAACCTTGGTCGGATGTGCCGAAGCGGCGTGCGTGTGTGTCGTTTGTGCCTGTGTCATAGGCAAGATGCGTTCTCCAGTTTGTGGGGATTGTGGGAATATCGGCATCGCCAGCCGACTTGGCAAGGTGCCGGGACAGGGGATTGCTCCCCATCAGGCGTCCCTGCCCTTTGTTTGCTGGCCCTTGATTTGCTGGCCCGGTATCTGGCGAAAGGTCAGCCGGTCGCGCAAAGGTGTGTCGCGATATTGCTTGGCCCAATCTGCATCGGCACGGCGGATTGCCGTGGCCGAACGTGGGTCGGGATCGAAACGCAAAAACACCAGGGCCGGTGCGCTCCCCAATCGTTTTGCCCCCATCTTCCGAATACTGGCGGCAGACACGCGATAGCGCCTGAGCCAGGCCATGGCGGGGCTCGTCATGGCATCCGCGTTATAGCCCGGCCTTGCAATGACTGCAATCGGCATGGTTCGCGCAATCCGCCGCCAGTGCTTCCACCGGTGGAATTGCGCAAGGTTGTCCGAGCCCATGAGCCAAACGAAGCGACGCCTGGGATAGCGGCGAGTCAGCTTTGCCAGCGTTTCCACCGTGTAGCGCGTGTCGAGCTGTTGCTCGATAGCGGTCGGCACGATCGGCGCGCCGCGCGCCTGCTCCATCGCGGAGCGGAGCCGCGCCTTCAGCGGCGCCATGTCCTTGCCGGATTTCAAGGGGTTGCCGGGCGAGACGAGCCACCACACCTCGTCGAGGCCGAGCGCATCGATGGCAAAGCGCGTGATGCGGCGGTGGCCGCCATGGGCGGGATTGAAGCTCCCCCCCAGAAGCCCGGTCAACATCCGGTCGTGTCCACTTACGGGCGAGCCTGTCCGTTGCCGCGCACGAGCCATTTGTAGGTGGTGAGCCCTTCGAGCGCGACCGGTCCGCGCGCGTGCAGGCGACCGGTGGCGATGCCGATCTCCGCGCCCAGCCCGAACTCGCCGCCATCGGCGAATTGCGAAGAAGCGTTGTGCATGACGATGGCGCTGTCGACATTTGCAAAGAACTGCTCGGCGGCGTCATCGTCGCCGGTCACGATCACGTCGGTGTGGCCCGATGAATGGCGGGCAATATGCTCGAGCGCTGCATCGAGGCCATCGACCATTGCGACCGCGACGATCGCGTCGAGATATTCCGTGTCCCAGTCATTGGCGCTGGCGGGCACGACCTTGTCGTTGAGCGACTGGATGCGCTCATCGCCGCGGACTTCCACGCCACCTTCGATAAGGCTGCGAACGAGATCGCCCGCCTTTTCGAACCCGGTGTCGATCAGCAGCGTTTCCATCGCCCCGCAGATCCCGGTGCGGCGCATCTTGGCATTGAGCGCGATTTCCTGTGCCATCGCCGGATCGGCGGCGGAATGGACATAGGTGTGGTTCATGCCGTCGAGGTGAGCGAGCACCGGCACGCGGGCATCGGCCTGAACTCGGGCAACGAGGCTCTTGCCGCCGCGCGGCACGATCATGTCGATCAGCCCCGATGCGGTCAGCATCGCGCCGACGGCGGCGCGGTCCTGTGTCGGGATCAGCTGCACCGCTTCGGCGGGCACACCGCCCTCGGCAAGTCCGTCAGCCAGCGATTCGAGGATCGCGCGGTTGGAGTGCACCGCCTCACTGCCGCCACGCAGCAGCGCCGCGTTGCCGGCCCGCACGCACAGGGCGGCTGCATCGGCGGTGACGTTGGGGCGGCTTTCGTAGATGATGCCGATCGTGCCGATGGGCACGCGCACGCGGCTGAGTTTGAGGCCATTGGGCCGTTCGCTTTCGCCGATAACGTCGCCCACCGGATCGGGCAGGTCCGCCACTGCTTCGACGGCAGAGGCCACACCTTCGAGCCGCTCCTCGTCGAGCGTCAGGCGGTCGAGCATCGCAGGGCTGAGGCCGTTTTCGCGGCCCGCGGACACGTCGAGCGCGTTCGCTTCGAGGATTTTCGCCGCGTCCTTGCGCATGTGCTTGGCGGCCAGCTTGAGCGCGTTTCCGCGCGCCTCGCTGGACATGCCCGCCAGAACCCGCTGTGCGGCGCGCCCTGCGGTTGCGAGTTGCTTGATGAGATCGTCGGGACTGCGCTCGTCGGCAGCCTTGAGGGGGAGTGTCTGTGTGTTCATGAGGCTTCCAATAGCAGGATGGCGATCAGCTGTCAGGGGTTGCAGCCCTCGATTCGTCTCGAAGAAGGCCGAAAAAACACCGCCAAATGCAGGGCAATGCTTAAGGTCACTTAATGGTTCCGAAAACACGCACGATTCATCGCATCGTGCGGTCGGCTCACCCTTTCCACCCGGTAAGACAATCGACTCGCAGCGTTTGATTGGTAAGGCCGTGGCCACGGGATCGTTATAAAAACAAACCGGGGTCAACATTGTCGGATCAAAACGCTAAACGTCCTTTGCGCGAGAAGCTGCGCGAGTGGTTTCCCGATCGCGAATTCTTCATGCGGTCGCAAGGACAGGTTCGTTTCATCAAGGTCTCTTCGCGCCTGCAGATCGGCGCCGTATCCGCAGCCGCGGTCCTCGCGCTTGGCTGGGCCGGTTCGATGGGCGTGATGGGCTGGAGCAACTACGTCGCCGAAGCCAACCTCGCCTCGTTCCAGGACGAGAAAGCCGAAGTGGCGAGCGCACGCGAACGCCTCGATGCCTATGGCGACGATCTCGGCCTCGTGGTCGAGGATCTCAAGACCCGGCAGGACACGCTCGAAGCGCTGAGCGAAATGCTGCCCGAAGACATTCGCACCATCGACACCAATGTCACCGATTCGACCGACGAGACCGCCGAAACGGTCGAGAAGGTCGGCGCCATGTTCCCGCAGGCCCGCGGGCTTGCCGAAATCGAAGCGCGCCAGCTTGCCTATGTCGAGCAGATGACCCGCTTTGCCGACTGGCGCGCGCGCCGGGCCGAAGCGGCGCTGCGCAAGCTCAACCTCGACCCCAAGGCAATGCAGCGCGCCGCGCGGGCCGATGTCGAGGCTGCTATGGGTGGTCCGCTCGAACTTCTCGCAACCTCAGCCGACGGCTCGCTCGACCCGCGCTTCGAGCGCCTTGGCCTCAGCCTTGCCCGCATGTCGGCGCTTGAACGTGCGCTCGACGGCGTGCCGCAGGTCGTTCCGGCCGCGAACCAGAGCATCACCTCGAGCTTCGGCTATCGCCGCGATCCGTTCAACGGCAGCGGGGCGATGCACAAGGGGATCGATTTCAGAGGCCCGATGGGCTCGTCGATCTATGCCGCCGCGAAAGGCACTGTTGCCTTCGCCGGGCGGCGCGGAGGTTACGGCAAGGTCGTCGAAATCAATCACGGCAACGGCCTGATGACGCGCTACGCGCACCTTTCTCGGATCGACGTGACCGTCGGGCAGTCCATCGACGCAGGCGTAACCCTGGGTGGTCTTGGCAGCACCGGACGGTCTACTGGTCCTCACCTGCACTTCGAAGTGCGAATCGATGGTCGCGCAGTGAACCCGCGCCCGTTCCTGGAGACAGCTCCCGATGTTCTCAAAGAAGCCCGCAGAACGGGCAGCACCCGAAGCGCCGCAAACGGCTCCGATACCCGCCCCTAAGCTCCGAGGAAAAAGCATGGCCAACGGCAATTCCACCTTTTCGGTGATCGGCTCCGACGTGTCGATCAAGGGCGATGTCAGCGCCTCGGTCGACCTCCACGTCGACGGCACGATCGAAGGCGACATCAAGTGCGCCAGCCTCGTCCAGGGCGAGGCGAGCGTCATCACCGGCGGCGTGTCGGCAGATAGCGCGCGCATGTCGGGCAAGGTCGTCGGCTCGATCACGGCCAAGGAACTCGTGATCCTCAAATCCGCCCAGATCGAAGGCGACGTGCATTACGACGCGCTCACCATCGAGCAGGGCGCGCAGGTCGATGGCCGCTTCGCACCCAATTCGCGACGCCGCTCCGGCGACAGCCAGCCATCGCGACCCGCGGAAGGCGACACCAAGCTGCAGGTCGCTTCCTGAGCGTCACGTTCACGTAATCGAGAAAACGCCGCGCCGGTCATGCCAGCGCGGCGTTTTCGTATTTGGGTGAGGAAATTTCGGCGCGCGTTTCTTGTGGGCGGCCTCAGAGGACTTCGGCGCGCAGGGCCTTGCGATCCAGCTTGCCGATGATCGTGCGGGGCAAATCCTCGCGGATCACCACCTTATCGACCCGCTCGTGCTTGCCGACGCGGTCGTTGAGCCAACCCTTCAGCGCATCCGCGCCGATATCGGTGTCTTCGTGCAAAGTCAGGTAAACGCGCGGGACTTCGCCCTTGTAGTCGTCGGGCACTCCGATCACGAGCGCTTCCTTCACCGCTTCGTGGGTCAGGATCACGTCCTCGACCACGCTGGGGAAGACCTTGAAGCCGCCGACCGCGATCATGTCCTTGATCCGGTCGACGATTTCGAGAAACCCGTCCTCGCCCATCGTCGCGACATCGCCGGTGCGCAGGTAACGCTTGCCGTCTCGCTCGACGAAAACCTCGGCTTCGGTTTCGGGGCGTTGCCAGTAGCCGCGCATGACCTGCGGCCCGTGAATCGCCAGTTCGCCCGGTTCGCCCTCGGGCGCGAGCTTGGTCGGGTCTTCCTTGTCGAGCAGGACGATCTCGGTCCCGGCAACCAGTTGCCCGATCGAGCCCTTCCTGCGCACGCCCTCATAGGGGTTGGTCGAAACCACCCCTGCGCTTTCGGTCAGGCCATATCCTTCGACCACGCGCACCCCGGTTGCTTCTTCGAAGCGGGTGTGGACCGGCGCGGGCATGGGCGCACCGCCGGATATGCAGATCTTGAGGCTGGATAAGTCGGTCTTGCGCAGCTTGGGATGGTCGAGCAGCGCCTGGAACATGGTCGGCACGCCGGGAAAGCCGGTGACCTTGTACTTCTCGATCGTCTCGAGCACCTGCCCGGCCTCGAACCGTGGAACCATCGCGATCGAAGCGCCCGCGGCGACCGCGTGATTCAGGATCGCGGTGTTGGCAAAGACGTGGAAGAACGGCAGCGCACCCATGAAGACTTCGGAGCGCGCATCGCCAAAGGGGTTGATCGCGGCGACCTGCTGCGCGTTCTGCGTCAACTGGCTGTGCCCGAGCATCGCGCCCTTGGGTCGCCCAGTCGTGCCGCCGGTATATTGCAGCAGGGCAAGGTCCTCGGCGCGGTCGAGCGTCGGCTCGTCTTCGGGCCAGGGCTTGAGCATATCGGACCACTTGCGCGTATCCGGGCTCCAGTCGACATCGGCGATCTGATCGCGCTTGAACAGCTTGAGCGCGGTGCCCTTGATCCAGGGCAGCATGTCGGAAAGCGAGCCTACGACGAGCGTTTCGAGCTGCGAATCGGCCAGAACCTTCGCCGCCGTGCCGTACAATTCGGGCACATCCACCGTCACCAGCACGCGCGTTCCGCTATCGCCGACCTGCCAGCTCAACTCCTCGACCGAATAGAGCGGCGAGAAATTGACCACGATCGCACCGGCCATCATCGCCCCGTAATAGGCCGAGGCGTAGATCGGGACATTGGGCAGGAACAGGCCGACCCGGTCGCCCTGTTCGATACCGTTCGCAATCAGCCCGGCGGCAAACCGGCGGGCTTCGGCGAAGATCTCGCCATAGGAGTAGGTGCGACCAAGGAAATGCAGGAACGGCGCGGACGGATCGAGTTTCACCGTGCGCTCGAGCATGGCGGGCAGGCTCATCGACTCGAAAGTCGCATCCCAGGGAGTGGGGTGGTGATAACCGGGTTTATTGACATCCATGTCAGTAGACATGCCGCATCCCGGCTCCCGTCACAAGCCCAAGCCTGACGCCGAAAACGATTATTCGCTCGGCTTTTCCGTTTCTTCGTCCTCGGCCTGATCGCCTGCGGCTTCCTCACCCTCGGCAGGCGCGGCATCGTCGAGCGGAGCTGTGATCGGCTCTTCGTTCACGCTTTCGGAAGGGGCAAAGGCGGGTGGGTCGATCCGCTCGGGCGCATCAACACCGTCTTCGCCCGCTTCTTCCGCAGCACGCTTGCGCGCGAGCCAGGCCTCGGCCTCGGCTTCCTGTGCGGCTTCGGCGGCGGCCTTGACGTTCGCGTCGCGCTCGGCGCGCAGTTCGTCGATCAGGCGTTCCTTGTCCGAGCGACCATCGCCGATTTCAACCGGAGCGGCTTCTTCGGCAACACCGGCGCGCTTGGCCGCCTTGGCGACGACTGCGTCGAGTTCGCGCTGCGAACACAGGCCCAGCGTCACCGGGTCCTTTGGCTGGATGTTCTGGATGTTCCAGTGCGAACGCTCGCGAATGGCGCCGATCGTGTTGCGCGTCGTGCCGATCAGCTTGCCGATCTGCGCGTCCGAAACCTCGGGGTGGTTGCGCAGGATCCATGCGATGCCGTCAGGCTTGTCCTGCCGCTTCGACACCGGGGTGTAGCGCGGACCCTTCGTCCGGGTCACTTCGACCGGGGCCTTGTGCATCTTGAGCGTGTATTCCGAATCTTCCTCGCCAGCCTTGATCTCGCCCAGCGTCAGCTCGCCGGCGTGAACGGGGTCGCGTCCGGTATATTTGCTCCCGGCGAGGTCGTCGGCCATTGCCTGGACCTCGAGGATGTGAAGGCCGCAAAACTCGGCGATCTGCTCGAACGAAAGGCCGGTGTGGTCGACCAGCCAGGTGGCGGTCGCGTGCGGCATCAGCGGCTTGGGCTGATCCTTCTGGGCCATGGGGGTATCTCCGTTAGAAATAATAAGGGCCGCCCCTTGCGGAGCGGCCGTTGCGAGAGGGTAGATAGGCGATGTGCGCGCGCACGGCAAGGAAATGCTTGCGCGACATTCTGTGCGCGGAACCTCTCAGATCGCAGGCACGGCCCGCAGCGATGCGCATTCCTCTTCCTGAAGCGCGACGAGGCCGGACAGGAACTGGCGCGTTGCCGCTTCCCACGAATAGGCCGCGCCGTAACTGGCGCATTCGCCGCGGTCGCAATACCGGGCCGCATCAATGGCACGCGCGAGGTCCTCGCTCAACGCCCCGACCCTCTCGTTCACGATATCGACCGGACCGGCGACCGGATAGGCCGCGACAGGTGTTCCGCAGGCCAACGCCTCTATCATGACGAGGCCGAATGTATCGGTCTTGCTCGGAAAGACGAAGACATCGGCCCCGGCATAGCATCCGGCGAGCTGCTTGCCGGTTTTCCTGCCAAGGAACAGAGCGTCGGGAAAACGCGCCTTCAATTCGGCGAGCGCCGGACCGTCTCCGACGACGACCTTGGTCCCCGGATAGTCGCAGGCGAGGAACGCCTCGATATTCTTCTCGACCGCGATTCGCCCGACATAGAGCAGGATCGGACCCCGGATATCCGCATATTCGTCGGGCGGAGGCGCATCGGTGGTGAAGCATGCAAGGTCGACACCCCGGCTCCAGTGCGAAAGCCGGGTAAGGCCCTGTTCGCGCAACTGATCGCGGATCGACTGGGTGGCAACCATGATGCGCTGCGCCGGGCGGTGGAACCAGCGGATATACGGCCAGAACACGTCTGCCGACAGGCCGGTGCGCCGGGCGAAATATTCGGGGAACTGCGTGTGGTACGCGGTGGTGAACGGCACCTTGCGATTCAGACAGTAACTGCGCGCGGCAAAGCCAAGCGGGCCTTCGGTCGCAATATGCACCGCGTCCGGCTCGATTGCGGTAAGGCGACGCCCCACCTCGCCCGGCCACGTCAGGGCAAGGCGTATCTCGGGGTAGGTGGGCGCAGGAACGCTGGGATAATGCTCGGGCGAGATCACCGTGACCTCGTGCCCCCAGTCGCGCAGCATCTCGCAGGTGGTGGAGAGCGTGCGCACGACGCCGTTGACCTGCGGAGACCATGCATCGGTCACTATAGCGATGGAGCGAGGCTCAGGGTGAAGCGGGCACAGAAGGTCCGCGCTCCAGTCGGCGGTGATCTGGGTCTGCTTGTTCATGCAGCCTCCTTCGAGGGGTCCCCGGACGACAGATTATCTTGCGGGTCGGGAGGTTGCGCAAGACTTTCGGCAGCCTCGCGCGCGTCGATCACGTCGGGCCAGTTGAGGATCTCCATGCGTCCGTCTTCATGCTCGACCAGCGCATTGCACCCTTCCACCCAGTCGCCGTCGTTCCAGTATTCGACCCTTCTGCCGTCGAACTCGAAGTCGCGCATTTCGGCGGTGTGGATGTGGCCGCACACGACACCATCGACCCCGCGCTCGCCCGCGGCCTTGGCGACAACTTCCTCGTATTTGCCGATGAACTCGACCGCGTTCTTGACCTTGTGCTTGGCCGCCTTGGAAAGCGACCAGTAGGGCAGGCCGATTGCCTTGCGCACGCCGTTGACCAGCACGTTCAGCTTCATCGCAGTGACGTATGCCCAGTCACCGACGAAGGCGAGCCAGCGCTGCGAGAGCATGACCGCGTCGAATTCATCGCCGTGCAGCACCATCAGCCGCCGCCCGTCGGCGGTCTCGTGGAATGCGGCGCGGCGAATCTCGATGCCGCCGAAATTGAGCCCGGTGAACTGGCGGAACATTTCGTCGTGATTGCCAGGGATATAGACGATCCGCGTGCCGCGCTTGGCACGCTTGAGCAGTCGCCAGACGATGTCGTTATGTGCGGAGGGCCAGTAGAACTTCTTCTTCAGCTGCCAGCCGTCGATGATGTCGCCCACGAGATAAATCGTGTCGCTGTCCGTGCGATCGAGGAAGTCGATCAGCATTTCCGCGTTGCACCCCTTGGTCCCCAGGTGAACGTCGCTGATCCAGATCGTGCGATACCGCGTGCGCTCGATCCCCTCGGGTTCGGGCTTGCCGAGCCGACCGGCCATCTGTGCCAGCGGCAGGCTGGCGACATTGCCGATGCTCGAAAGGTCTTTGGGAAGCTCTGAGGTCGTGGACTCGGTCATGAAATGCCTCGGACATCGCCTTTGATTGCGATTGTCCATGACAGGTCATTGTTACAGGCGATTCACAGGCGCGTGACGCTTTGGCGTAATTTTACAGCTATGTGACGCGCCGGTTGCAGCGCCAGACCCGTGTTCAGGGTGCAACCTCGAGCACGATCTTGCCGATATGATCGCCCGCTTCCATCCGCGCGTGGGCGGCGGCCGCTTCAGCCAGGGGGAAGGTCTCGTCCATCACCGGGGCCAGCTCGCCGCCGGTAAAAAGCGGCCATGCGTTGATCGCGATCTCGTCCGCCAGCGCCGCCTTGAACGCATCCGAGCGCGGGCGCAGGGTCGATCCGGTGAGGGTCAGTCGCTTCATCATCACCATCGGCATGAACAACTCGGCCTTCGCCCCGCCCAGCACCGCGATCGTGACGTGCCGCCCATCTTCGGCGAGACATTGCAGGTTGCGCGCGACATAATCGCCCGAAACCATGTCGAGCACGATGTCGACGCCCTTGCCGTCGGTGTGCGCCTTGACCGCTTCGACGAAATCATCCTCGCGGTAGTTGATCGCGAGGTCCGCGCCGACCTCCCGCGCCGCTTCGCACTTGGCCTCGTCGCCGCAGGTCACGATGACTTCCATGTCGAATGCCTTGGCGAGCATTGTGGCCATCGTGCCGATCCCCGACGTGCCACCATGGACGAGCAGCCGTTCGCCATCGCGCGCGCAGCCACGCTCGAACACGTTGTGCCATACCGTGAACAGCGTTTCGGGCAGCGCGGCAGCGGTCTTGAGGTCCATGTCATCGGGCACGGGGAGGCAATGTTGCCACGGTGCAGCGCAATATTGCGCATAGCCCCCGCCCGGAGTGAGCGCTGCGACCCGCGCTCCCATCATCTGTTCGGGCACGTCGCTGCCGATCGCAACCACTTCGCCCGCGACCTCCAGTCCCAGTATCGGAGAGGCGCCGGGCGGCGGCGGATAGGCGCCTGCACGCTGGAGGCAATCGGGGCGGTTCACGCCGGCATAGGCGACCTTGATGACGACATCGTCGGCACCGGGCCGGGGCGTCGCTGTTTCCTCGATGCCGAGCACATCGGGTTCGCCGGGGCCGTCCATCCCGATCGCCTGCATGGTGTCAGGAATTTGCGGCGCCTTCGCCTCTGCCATCTGGATTGCCCCCACTTGCAAGTTGTCTCGCACACAACACGTCTTTCACATTTCGCCTGCAATTAGCTTCCATGCACATTGACAGCAACCGCCCATGGTTGGATGCTGCCTATCAATGGATGATCTCGACCTGCCCAGGCCCAAAGGCGATGCGGCGTCTCGGCTCGCTACCGAAGACCTGTCCCCTTATTCGCAAGACGAACTCGATGAGCGGGTCGTACTGCTCGAAACCGAGATCTCGCGAGTACGCGCGCACCGGGAAAAGGTCGCAAAACACCGCGCAGATGCCGACGCGCTGTTCGGCGGATCAAAGACGTGAGGCGGAAAATCCACTTCGGCAAGACGCCCTGCCTTCGGGATTCGCAATTCTTAAGCTGCGCCCCATATAATTCGAAACCGCTTCGCTCCGAAATTTCCTCTCGCCCCCTCAAGAGATAGACTATGCCCAGTTTCGCCCAGAATCTCGAACGCACACTGCACAACGCTCTCGCTCATGCGTCCGAGCGCCGCCACGAATATGCGACGCTCGAGCACCTGTTGCTCGCGCTGATCGATGACGAGGATGGCGCTCAGGTCATGGCGGCCTGCGGAGTCGATCTCGCCGAACTGGGCGAGGTGGTGAAGCAGTATCTCGACCAGGAATACCAGTCGCTCAAGACCGAGGAAGACGCCGACCCGCAGCCTACGGCGGGGTTTCAGCGCGTGATCCAGCGCGCGATCCTGCATGTGCAGTCCTCGGGCAAGGATACGGTGACGGGCGCCAACGTGCTGGTGGCCCTGTTCTCCGAGCGTGACAGCTACGCGGTCTATTTCCTGCAGCAACAGGACATGAGCCGCCTCGACGCGGTGAGCTATATCAGCCACGGCATCGGCAAGGGCGGCCGCCAGCTCGAATCGAAGACGCCGCAGGGCAACGAGGAAGCCGGCCCCGCCGATGCCGAAGCCGCCAAGGATGGTGGCAAGGGCAAGGAAACCGCGCTCGACCAGTTCACCGTCAATCTAAACAAGAAAGCCGAGGATGGCCGCATCGATCCGCTGATCGGTCGCGGACCCGAAGTCGACCGCACGGTGCAGATCCTGTGCCGCCGTTCGAAGAACAATCCGCTCTATGTCGGCGACCCCGGCGTCGGGAAGACGGCGATTGCCGAAGGTCTTGCGCGCAAGATCGTCGAAGGCGACGTGCCCGAAGTTCTCGAGGAAGCGGTGATCTACTCGCTCGACATGGGCGCGCTGCTCGCCGGAACGCGCTATCGCGGCGATTTCGAGGAGCGGCTGAAGCAGGTCGTCTCCGAACTCGAAGGGATGCCGCACGCGGTCCTGTTCATAGATGAGATCCACACCGTCATCGGTGCCGGCGCGACCAGCGGCGGGGCGATGGACGCGTCCAACCTGTTGAAGCCCGCGCTTTCCTCTGGCTCGATCCGCTGCATCGGTTCGACCACCTACAAGGAATTCCGCAACCACTTCGAAAAGGACCGCGCGCTGCTGCGCCGGTTCCAGAAGATCGACGTGAACGAGCCGACCATCGACGACACGGTGAAGATCCTCAAGGGTCTGCGCAGCGCGTTCGAAGAGCACCACAACGTCAAGTACACGCCCGATGCGCTCAAGACCGCTGTCGAGCTGTCGGCACGCTACATCAACGACCGCAAGCTGCCCGACAAGGCGATCGACGTGATCGACGAAGTCGGCGCGATGCAGATGCTGGTCCCGCCCAGCCGCCGCAAGAAGAAGATCACGGCAAAGGAAATCGAAGCCGTGATCGCGACGATGGCGCGCATCCCGCCGAAATCGGTCAGCAAGGACGACAAGAAGGCGCTCGAAAACCTCGACCGCGACCTCAAGCATGTCGTGTTCGGCCAGGACGAGGCCATCACCCGCCTCGCCACCGCGATGAAGCTGAGCCGTGCGGGCCTGCGCGATCCGGACAAGCCGATCGGCTCGTTCCTGTTCTCCGGCCCCACCGGTGTGGGCAAGACCGAGGTCGCGCGTCAGCTCGCCTCGATCATGGGGATCGAACTCAAGCGGTTCGACATGTCCGAATACATGGAGCGTCACAGCGTTTCGCGCCTGATCGGTGCGCCTCCGGGCTATGTCGGATACGACCAGGGCGGACTGCTCACCGATGCGGTCGACCAGAACCCGCATTGCGTGCTGCTGCTCGACGAGATCGAGAAGGCGCATCCGGACCTGTTCAACATCCTGTTGCAGGTGATGGATAACGGTCGCCTGACCGACCACCACGGCAAGACGGTCGATTTCCGCAATGTGGTCCTCATCATGACCACCAATGCGGGCGCGGCCGACATGGCGCGCAGCGGTATCGGCTTTGGCGACGTGTCCAAGGAAGACGCCGGGACCGAGGCAGTGAACAAGATGTTCACGCCGGAATTCCGCAACCGCCTCGATGCGATCGTGCCCTTCGCCTATCTCGGCAAGAGCACCGTTGCCCGCGTGGTCGACAAGTTCATCCTCGAGCTCGAACTGCAGCTCGCCGAACAGAACGTCCACATCCAGTTCGACAGCGATGCGAGGAGCTGGCTGGCGGATAAGGGTTACGACCGACTCTATGGCGCGCGCCCGATGGGCCGCCTGATCCAGGACAAGATCAAGCAGCCGCTTGCCGAGGAACTGCTGTTCGGCAAGCTTGCCGATGGCGGCGAGGTCGCGGTGTCGATGAAGGACGGCAAGCCTTCCTTCGAACTCACCCCCGCCCCGCCCAAGGCCAAGCCCAAGCGCAAGCCGCGCAAGAAGCCGGCCGCTAAGAAGGCTCCGCCCGAGCAGGACGGCGACCAGAAGCCCGAAGCATCGGACAGCGACAAGGAAAGCTGATCGGGAAGCCTTTGAAGGGCTGATGAAACGCAAAACCGAAAGGGCGCGGGAAAGGGCAACTTTATCGCGCCCTTTTCGTTGGTAGGGCATGAGCGCCCCCTTCTCCTGGATCCGGCCCGAGCCATGGGGCGTGCATGTCGTGCCCGCCGATTGCTGGATCGATCCGGGCCGCGCGGTCGACCGGGCACTCGTCACCCACGGCCATGCCGACCATGCGCGCGGCGGACATGGCGAGACCGTCGCCACGCCCGAAACACTGGCGATCATGGAACTGCGCTACCGCACCGGGGCGCAGGACGACGCGGGCGAGATACCGCACAAGGCCGTGCCGGTCGAATATGGCGAGACCATCCGACTGGGTGGCGGCGTCGATGCGACCTATATCCCGGCGGGGCACGTGCTGGGCAGCGCGCAGATCCTGCTCGAACATGCGGGCGAGCGCGTAGTCATCACCGGCGACTACAAGCGCCGCCCCGACCCGACCTGCGCGCCTTTCGAGGTGACGCCCTGCGACATCTTCATCACCGAGGCGACGTTTGGCCTCCCGCTCTTCACCCATCCTCCGATTGCGGACGAGATGGCGAAACTGCTTAGCGCCCTCGCCGAACATCCCGATCAATGCGTGCTGGTCGGAGCGTACGCACTGGGCAAGGCGCAGCGCGTCATCGCCGAGTTGAGGGCGGCAGGCCATCACCAGCCGATCTATCTCCACGGCGCGATGGAGAAGATGTGCCGGTTATACGAAGATCATGGCGTCGAACTTGGCGAATTGCGGCTCGTCAGCGACCATGCAAAGGACGATATGCGCGGGGCAATCATCATCGCCCCGCCCTCGGCGCTCAACGACCGGTGGTCGCGCCGCCTGCCCGATCCGATCACCGCGATGGCGAGCGGCTGGATGCGCGTGCGTCAGCGGGCGCGCCAGCGCGGGGTCGAATTGCCCCTGATCATTTCCGACCATGCCGACTGGAACGAGCTCACCGACACGATCCGCGAAGTGGACCCGCGCGAGACATGGATCACCCATGGGCGCGAGGAAGCGCTGCTACGCTGGCACGAACTGCACCAGCGCAAGGCGCGCGCCTTGGCTCTGGTAGGGAGGGAAGACGAGGATGAGTAGCACCCCCGCCTTCGCCCGTTCATCAAAGTTTGGCGAGATCCGCCTTGATGCTGGCGAGCGCCTCTTCGGTGATCGCACCCTGCGACCATGGCTGGACCTCGACCAGGCTCATCGCCTTGAACTGATCGTACATCGGATGCTGGTCGAGAGCGCCGAGATGCTTCACCACTACGGCCTTCGTCGCTTCGTTCTCCATAAGAGTGGAGATCGGCGAATCGATCGTCAGCGCGGCAGTCTTGGCTTCGGCATGCGCATCGGCGAGCGCGGGAGCTGCGGTCAAGGCGGCCACGGGGGTCAGCGCGATAATGGCGGCAGAAAGCAATTTCATCGAGTGAGTCTCCGATATTGGGCAGGTCGTTCAGGCCCTGTCTCCAAGCATTCTACAAATTCGCATCACGAAGCAAGCGTCGTGACCGCATGAAAGACTTCGCCACCCTTCTCGACACGCTGGTCTACACCTCCAGCCGCAATCGTAAGCTGGCGCTGATTGCGGACTACCTGCGTTCGACTCCCGATCCCGACCGTGGCTGGGCGCTGGCGGCGTTGACGGGTGAGCTCGACTTTCCCGCCGTAAAAAGCTCGACGATCCGCAACCTCATGAAAGACCGGGTCGACCCGGTATTGTGGACGCTTAGCCGCGATTTCGTCGGCGATACGGCCGAGACCGCGAGCCTGTTGTGGCCCGCGCCAGACCGCACCGAGGACGAGCCGCTCTCGCTGTCTGAGACAGTGGACCTGCTGGCAGGCCTCAATCGCACCACCGCGCCCAAGGAACTGCCCCACCTGCTGGATCGGCTCGATGCCAATGGCCGGTTCGCGCTTATCAAACTGGCGACCGGGGGCATGCGCATCGGCATTTCGGCGCGGCTTGCGAAGACCGCATTCGCGCAGGCCTTCGATGTCGCGGTGGAGGAGGTTGAGGAATACTGGCACGCGCTCGAAGCGCCCTATCCCGACCTGTTTGCCTGGGCTGCCGACGGTACCGACCCGCCGGACGTGTCGAACACTCCGCGCTTTCGCCCGTTCATGCTGGCGCACCCGCTTGAGGACACGGTCGTCCATCTCGATGACTACGCCGCCGAATGGAAGTGGGATGGTATTCGCATCCAGCTGGTGCGCGTTGCGGGCGAAACCCGGCTCTATTCGCGCTCGGGCGACGATATTTCGGCCACTTTCCCCGAATTGCTCGATGTTCTGCCGCTGGATGCGGTGCTCGACGGCGAATTGCTGGTGCGCGGCGACGTGCAGGGCGGCGAAACCGGCGGTGCGGCGAGTTTCAATGCGCTGCAGCAAAGGCTCGGGCGCAAGACGGTGAGCAAGAAGATGCTTGCCGAAGCGCCGGCCTTCGTTCGGCTCTACGATGCCCTCATCATCGAGGGCGAGGATCAGCGCGAGAAGCCGTGGACGCAGCGACGCAAAGCTCTGGAAGCGCTGGTCGAGCGCCTGCCCGACAGCCATTTCGACATTTCGCAGATCGTCGAGGCGCGCGATTTCGATCACCTTGCCCAGATCCGCGAAGGCGCGCGAGACGATGCCATCGAGGGCCTGATGCTCAAGGCAAAGGACAGCCCCTACATCGCCGGACGCAAGGTCGGGCTTTGGTACAAGTGGAAGCGCGACCCGCTGCTGATCGACGCGGTGCTGATGTATGCGCAGCGCGGATCGGGCAAGCGATCGAGCTTCTATTCCGACTACACCTTCGGCTGCTGGGACGGCGACCCGGACGAAGGCGCGGAACTGCTTCCAGTGGGCAAGGCTTACTCAGGTTTCACCGATGCGGAATTGAAAAAGCTCGACAAGCTGGTGCGCCAGACCACTCTCAACCGCTTCGGCCCTGTGCGCGAGGTCGAGCGGACTCTGGTCTTCGAAGTCGCCTTCGACAGCGTCCACACGTCCAAGCGTCATAAAAGCGGCCTCGCAATGCGCTTTCCCCGCATCCACCGCATCCGTTGGGACAAGCCGGTGCATGAAGCGGACCGAATAGAGAGCCTTCGCGCATTGATCAGGGATTGACGTAGCCGCCTCCGCGCGCATGACGAAAGGATGCATCGCTACGATTCCGCCCGCCAGCGTCTTGCCCTTGGTCTCGCCGCCGTGGCTGGATTGGCGGATGCGACGGGCTTCATCGTAACCGGGGGCTATTTCACCTCCTTCATGTCGGGCAACACGACGCGCATGGGCGCTGAGTTTCTGCTCGACCCCTCGCTTGCACTGAAGCCATTGGGTCTGATCGCCGGTTTTGTGACCGGTGTGATCGGCGGGGCGCTGATCGCTCGCCGGTCTGCCGGGCGGCACAAGCGGGTTCTGATGGGGTGCGTGACCGGACTGCTCGGCCTCGCTGCGGCTTTGCTTGTCGCCAACTTGCCACTGCTCTTTCTCGCGACGACAGCGGTTGCGATGGGAGTTGCCAACAACGTTTTTACGCGCGATGGCGAGGTCACGGTCGGCGTCACCTACATGACCGGCGCGCTGGTGCGTTTCGGGCAAGGGCTGGCGGCCAGATTGTCGGGCCAATCGCTTGCCGCCACACGAGGCTATGGCCTGTTGTGGGGCGCGCTTGCCCTGGGCGCTGCGACGGGCGGCGCGCTTTGCGTGCTTTCGCCGCGATATGCCGCAGGCGCGGCGTTCCTACTGGCATTGGCAGTGTGGGTTTTTGCAATGAGGATCGAAAGCGCACGCGAGTGAGGCGTCAGCCCAGTGCCTCGCGCACCGCCTCAAGGTGATGCTGCGCGTTTTCGGCATAATGCGCGGTGCCCATCTTCATGCCCGCGATGGCGGAATCGTTCAGCTCTTTTAGCTTTTTTGCCGGTTGTCCGGCCCACAGCTCACGCTCGCCCATCACTTTGCGCTCGGTCAGCATTGCGCCCGCCGCCAGCATCGACTCGCTCGCGATCACCGCCTTGTTCATGGCAATCGCGCCCAGCCCGACAAAGCCGCGGTCGTGGATCGTGCAGCCATGGACCATCGCCATGTGGCCGATCAGAACATCGTCGCCGATGATGAGCGGGCAACCGTCCGGGTCGCCGGGATGAGGGCCGTCGCAATGCAGCACGCTGCCATCCTGTACGTTGGTCCGCTCGCCAATGCGGATTTGCGAGACATCGGCGCGCAGTACGCAATTGTACCAGATCGAACTGCCTGCCCCGATCTCGACATCGCCGATGATCGTGCAGCCGGGCGCGATGAACGCGGTCTCGTGGATCTTGGGCGTCTTGCCGTGGATGGTGATGATGTTTGCGCCGGGATGTGCGGTCATTTCGGGTTCTTCCAATCCTCGCGGGTCAGTTCATAGATAATCGTCGGATTGTCGCGCGGCGGGAAGTCGGGATCGGTGAAGTCCCATTCAGGGCGATAGGTCATGCCCAGCTTCTCCATGATCCGCCAACTCGCGACATTGCTGCGACTGGTGAGCGAGACGATCCGCGTCGCAGAGCATTTCTCGAAAGCATAGTCCAGAGCCGCTTGCGAAGCTTCGGTCGCAATCCCACTGCCCCAGGCATTTTCACGCAGGAGCCAGCCGATCTCCAACTCCCCTCGCAGTTCGCGCGGCAAGCCATCGCTATTGGCACGCTTGAGCCCCGCGCAGCCTAGCAACTGGCCCGAAGCGCGATCTTCGATGAACCAGAAACTGAAACCCTCTTCGCGCTGGTTCTTCGCGGTCTTGTCGAAGGTATCGCGCACATTTTCGGATGTTTCCGGTCCGCACAGATATTCGCGGACTTGCGGCGTGTTGATCTCGGCCATCCACACATCGAAGTCGCCCGGTGCCTCGGTGCGCAAGAGCAGGCGTTCGGTTTCGATGATGGTTTCAGCCATCCACCTGATCCCATTCGTGACGGGTGATTGCATAGACTATGGCAGGCCGGTCCTCGCCAGACCAATGCTGCTCGACGAAGTCACGCTCCTCGCGGCGTCGCATGCCCAAACGCTCCATCAGACCCCGGCTCGCCGCGTTGCCTTCGACGGTGAGCGCGATAACCTCTTCCGCACCGAATTGGCCGAAAGCCAGATTCAACGAGGCGACGGCAGCTTCCTTCGCATATCCACGCCCCCAGGCATCTTCGCGCAGCCGCCAACCGGCTTCCATCGCGCCGATCGGGCCGCCTTTTGAAGTGCAGCGCTTGAGGCCGCAAAAGCCCAGCACGGCGTTGTCCTCCTTGCGCTCAACGGCCCAGAACGTGTGTCCATGTTCGCGGGCATAGGAGATCAGCCGCTCTTGAGTGGCCTCCCTGCCTTTGCCGTCCAGAACCCCACCCAGCCATCGCATAACCGCAGGCGTGTTGGTGCCTTCCCAGAATGGCGCCCAATCCTCTTGGCGCCAATCACGCAGGAGCAGTCTTTCGGTTTGATGCCGAAAGTCAGCCATTCAGGAGACGAGCGGCGACCGGCGCGTGATAGGTGAGAATCCCGCTGCAACCGGCGCGTCTGAAGGCAAGCAGCTTCTCCATCAAAAGCGCGTCGCGATCGCCCGCGCCCACGCTCTGGGCAGCCTCGATCATCGCGTATTCGCCCGAAACCTGGTATGCGAAGACGGGCACAAGGAACTCGGCGCGCACACGATAGATGATGTCGAGATAGGCAAGGCCCGGCTTGACCATCACGCTGTCGGCACCCTCTGCAATGTCGAGCTCGACTTCGCGCAGGGCCTCGTCCGAATTGCCCGGGTCCATCTGGTAGGTTTTCTTGTCGCCCTTGAGCAAACCGCCTGAACCCACCGCGTCGCGGAACGGGCCGTAAAAGGCGCTCGCATATTTGGCGGCGTAGCTCATGATCTGGACGTTGTGATGCTCGCCCATTTCGAGCGCCATGCGGATCGCGCGGATTCGCCCGTCCATCATGTCCGACGGAGCGATGATGTCCGCGCCTGCCTCGGCCTGATTGAGTGCCTGATCGACGAGCGCCGCGACGGTATCGTCGTTGGTGACATAGCCGTTGTCGTCGAGCAGGCCGTCCTGACCGTGACTGGTATAAGGGTCTAGCGCGACGTCGGTCAGGACGCCGATGTCATCGCCGCAGGCGTCCTTGATCGCGCGAATCGCCCGGCACATCAAATTGTCGGGATTGTGCGCCTCTGCCCCGTCATCGCTTCGCCGGTCGGGTTGCGTGTTGGGGAACAGTGCGACCACCGGAATGCCCAGTTCCACCGCTTCCTTCGCGCGTGCCACGATGCCGTCCACCGACCAGCGCGACACGCCGGGCAGGCTCGCAATGGGTTCTTCGACCCCTTTGCCTTCGGTTACGAAGAGCGGCCAGATCAGGTCAGCTGGCGTCAGGATCGTCTCGCGATGAAGCGCGCGGCTCCACGCGGTTGCGCGCGGGCGGCGCAGGCGGGTGTTGGGATAGCTTCCTCTCATGGGCGAGAGGCTTGCCTCAATTATCGCGTTCAATCAATCGAGACGGCGCGCAAGGTCGATCTTCTCGATCTCGCGCTGCGGTTCCTCGACCTCGCCGGCCATCGGCTCAAGCTCTTCGAGCGCAGCGCCGACTTCGATCTGCTTCAGGTCGATCAGCCTGCGCTTGAAATCGAGCAGCTCGGTGCCCGAAAGCACTGCGCGGGTGACGAAAGCGACGCTGGCCGGATTGATCGAGCGACCGTTGCGATACATCTCGTAATGCAGGTGCGGGCCGGTCGAAAGGCCGGTCGAACCGACATAGCCGATCACCTGCCCCCGGCGAACCTGCTGGCCCCGGTTCACCGACATCCGGCTCATGTGGCAGTAACGTGTTTCAAGCCCGCCGCCGTGATTGAGCTTGACCGCATTACCGCAACCGCCTGCGCGCCCGGCGGAAACAACCCGACCGTCGCTCACGGCGACGATTGGCGTTCCGTGCCGCGCACGGAAATCGAGCCCGGCATGCATCCGCCGGTAGCCAAGGATCGGGTGACGCCGCATACCATAGCGCGACGAAATCGGACCGGGGACCGGCGCAACGAGACCGCGCCGCTGCTCCCCCACCCCGGAGGCTTCGTAGAATCGCCCTTCCGACCCCCACCGCATGAGCTGAGCTTTCGGCTCTCCTGCGCGGTCGATCCCGGCATAGAGCAATTGTCCCGCCTGGCGCTCGCCCGTGGCTGCGCGGCGATAGGCGATTATTACGTCGAACTGGTCGGTGCTGCGCACTTCGCGATCGAGATCGACATGTTCGTCGAGCGTGCGCAGGTAATCCTGCACGGCGCTCGCCGGAACGCCTGCCTGTCGCATCGAGCGATAGAGGCTGGTTCCGACCGGCCCGCGCACTCGCAGCGGCGTGTCGTCGACGCGGATGACATTGCGCGACAGCGAGAGCATGCCGCCCTGACCGCTCGCCGCGTCGGCTCCCTGACGCTCGACTTCAAGCTCCAGATCGAATCGCGCGCGGAACTTGAGCATGTCGAGCGGTCGCGATGATTCCGCTTCTGGACGTCGGCCAAGCACGATGTCGATCTGTGTGCCGGGCTCGATCTCGGAGATCGGCATCGCATCGCCGACCAGCGCACTGACGCGTGAGATATCGCTAGAGGAAACCCCGGCGCGGCGCAGCATGCTCTCGAAACTGTCGCCCGGAGCGAGCGTCGCGACGAGGTCGATGCGTGGACGTTCCGGTGCGCTGGCAAGCGGGATCACATCGGCGGTCGGCCCCATTCGCCGTCCGCTATCCGCACCCAGCGCCAGCGGCATGATCATCTGGCTGCGATATTCGTCGCGGATATCCTCGCCGACGGGCATCGCGCTGCGCGCCTCGAGCGGAGTGAGGCTGGGCCAGAAAGCGAAGGCCACGGCCCCCAGCGCGACCATCGTGCCGAGACCGCGAAACCACCGACGGCTGCCGATATCCTCGGCAAGGTCGGGGGCAAGGTCCAGCGTGTCGAGTTTCTGCCCGATACCGAGCTTCCACTCGTCATAGCGCTCACCCCATCCGCGAACACGGGCAAGAACCTGACGCTTGACCTGCTCTTGCCTGGTAGGCGGCGCATATTTGCGCGATGATTTCAGGTAAGTCGCAATCCCGCGCGCCGCGTCCTGGTCAATATCTTGCTCACGTGAACCGGGGCGGCGGGGCGCACGGCTGTCCTGCGCACCGGTATCATCGGACGCATTTTTGGGATTTGGCTCGGGAAGGTCGCTTGAATGATCCAAAGTATCTTTCTCGGCTCGTGGCGACGTACCATGTCGAAACAGGGTAAATGTCCACTTAACTCGCGGCAAAGCGAGTCCCAACTGCGATAAGGCGTTTCATTCAAAAGCCAAGGGGCAGGAAGTAGCCATCAAGAGCCCTCTCAGGCAGAGCCACCCATTGCCCCGGCGCGGCCATGCTGACACATAGGGCGCTGTGATCTCCACCTCCAACTCCAACGTCAAGGCAGTCCTCGGTCCGACCAATACCGGGAAGACGCATCTCGCGATCGAGCGGATGTGCGCGCATTCGAGCGGGATGATGGGCTTCCCGCTGCGCCTGCTGGCGCGCGAGGTTTACGACCGGGTGCGTGCGATCAAGGGGGACGATGCGGTCGCGCTCATCACGGGCGAGCAACGGATCGAACCTCCCAATGCCCGCTATTTTCTGTGCACGATGGAGGCGATGGATCGACTGGGAGGCGGGCACGCCTTTGTCGGTATCGACGAGGCACAGATCGGCGCAGACCCCGAACGCGGGCATATCTTCACCGACCGCCTGATCCATGCGCGCGGACGTGAGGAAACGATGATCCTCGGCTCGGCAACGCTCGAGCCGATCGTCAGGGCGTTGATCCCTCGTGCGGAGTTGGTCGAGCGGCCGCGTTTCTCGACCCTCACCCATGCCGGAACCGCCAAGCTCTCCCGCTTGCCTCCCCGTAGCGCGGTTGTCGCGTTCTCGGTCGAGCAGGTCTACGCGATGGCCGAGGCGCTGCGGCGGTTTCGCGGCGGGGCGGCGGTGGTGATGGGCGCGCTTTCGCCCGAAACGCGCAACAAGCAGGTCGAGCTCTTCCAGAACGGCGAAGTCGATTACATCGTCGCGACAGACGCGATCGGGATGGGGCTGAACCTCGACCTGACCCATGTCGCGTTCGCCGCGCTCAGCAAATATGACGGGCGGCGCAAGCGGCGTCTCACTCCGGCGGAAATGGCGCAAATCGCCGGGCGCGCCGGACGACACCAGCGCGACGGCAGCTTCGGGACCCTCACCGGCGGCGGGTCGCGGTCGGGCGTGCCGGTGGAGTTTTCCGAGGAGGAGATCTTCGCCATCGAAGAGCACAAGTTTGCGCCGCTGACCAAGCTGTACTGGCGCGAGGCGGAGCCGCGGTTCGATACACTCGGCGTTCTCATCGCCGATCTCGAGGCGCGCCCGCAGGACGAAGTGCTGCGCGCCGCACCCGAAGCCATCGACCTCGCCGTGCTCAAGCGATTGGCGAGCGAACCGCTGGCCGACACGGTCAGGGGCAAGGCAAGTGTGCGTCGGTTCTGGGAAGCGTGCTGCCTGCCCGATTTCCGCCAGGTCGGTGTCGATCCGCATGCCCGCTTTGTCGCGCGACTTTGGCAGGACCTGCGCGAAGGGTATCTCGGCGCGGATTTCGTCGCCGCGCGCATCGCTGAGCTTGACCGCACGGGCGGCGACATCGACACGCTGCAGGGAAGAATCGCGGCGATTCGCTCGTGGGCCTATATCTGCCAGCGACCCGACTGGGTGCTGGCCCGCGACGAGATGGCCGCGCGCGCGCGCGCCGTGGAAGCGCGGCTATCAGATGCGCTCCACGCAAGGCTCACGGAACGTTTCGTCAATCGGAGGACGACAATACTGATGAAATCGCTCGGACAGGATGGAGGCTCCTTGCCCGTTACGCTGGAGGCCGATGGCCGGGTCAGCGTCGAAGGCGAGACGATCGGGCGGCTGGACGGATTCCGCTTTTCGGTCGATCCCGACGCCGGGGTGGCCGACCGCAAGATGCTGCTCGCTGCGGGCGAAAAGGCGCTGCCCGGCATTCTCGCACAGCGCGCGGAGCAGTTGCTCGCCGCCGGGATGGACGACCTTGCCATCTCGAATGGCGCGGTGGTCTGGCAGGACCAGCCGCTCGCGCAGATCGTGATGCCCGAAGATTTCGCCGAGGCCCGGCTGGAATTTGCGCGCGAAGTCGCCGCCCTGCCCGAGGCTGCAAAGGCAAAGCTCGAAGAGGGCTTGAAGGCCTGGCTCGCGACCCAGCTTGCACCGCTCGAACCCTTGCGCAAGCTGGCCGAGGCAGCTCGCGACCCCGAGGCAGGAAGCCAGGCGCGCGCTCTGCTCGTGACGCTGATCGAAGCGCGCGGCGTGGTGGGGCGCGAGAAGGCGGGTCTTGAACACCTGCCCAAGGAAATGCGGCCCTTCCTGCGCAAGCTCGGCGTTACGTTCGGCGCGCTCGACATCTTTGCACGCGACCTTCTCAAACCCGCACCGCGGCAATTGCTGCACGCGCTGGGCCTCGACACGCGTCCCTTGCAGGAGGCGATGCTGCCGGTCCTGCCAGAGGCGAAAGCGATCCCGGCGGGCTATCGCCTTGCCGGAGGGCAGCTGATCCGCGTCGACCTCGCCGAAAAGATCTTGCGTGCCGCGTTCGACGCGCGGGCCAAGGCTACCGACAAGACGAGCAAGGATCGCAATCCGCGCTTCCGGCTCGACCTCGCGCTCCCGGTATCGATCGGACTGGAGGAAGAGAACGCGCGCCGCCTTCTGGGCAGCGCAGGCTTCCGGCTCCAGCGGGCGCGCCAACTGCCCGAAGGGGCATTCGGCCCGGCAGCGCCGGACAGCTGGACGTGGCGCCCGCGCAGGGCGGAGGAACGACGTCGCGGCCCTCGCAATCGACAAGAGGGTAAGGGGCAAGAGTCCAAGCGATCGGAGCGCAAGGGCAGAAAGCCCGCGCACGGCAAAGGGAAACCGCAAGATCGCAAGAACCGTCCCGACCGCAAGAAAGGCCCCGGCAAACCGCGCAATGCCCCCGATACCGGTCCAGCGCGCGCAAGCGGCGCCTTCGACAAACTGGCGGACCTGCTCAAGGGATGACCGCCGAGGGGCAGGGCGCGCAGTCGATGCGGGTCGACCGGCTGCTCGTCTACCTGCGCTTTGCCCGTACCCGCTCTGCTGCCCGCGCTATGATCGAGACTCGCGCGGTTCGCTGCAATCGCAAGCATGTCACGCGCGTCAGCGAGATGATCGAGGTCGGGGATGTGCTGACATTGATGGTGGCAGGCGAAGTGCGCGTGGTGGAAATTGTTTCGCTGCCGGGACGGCGCGCATCGCCGGCGCTCGCCAAAAGCCATTATCGCGAGCTTGGCCCGTCAAAAGGAACGGTTTCTTGACCTGCAACCCCAATTGCCCTTAGCAGCCCCGCTCAAATGCAATGTCGGCCTGTCATGCCGGCCAACCACTGTGAAAGACGCCTTTTCATGACTTACGTCGTCACCGATGACTGCATCAAATGCAAATACACCGACTGTGTCGAAGTGTGCCCGGTCGACTGTTTCTATGAAGGCGAGAACATGCTGGTCATCAACCCCAGCGAATGCATCGACTGCGGCGTATGCGAGCCTGAATGCCCGGCCGAGGCGATCCTCCCCGATACAGAGGATGGCCTGGAAAAATGGCTTGAGCTCAACACCAAGTATTCCGCCGAATGGCCCAACATCACCGGGCAGAAGGATCCGCCCGCCGACGCCGACGATCACAAGGGCGAAAAGGGCAAGTTCGAGAAGTATTTCAGCGCGGAGCCGGGCGAAGGCGACTGATCTGCGACTCATGTTCCGGTAGGCCGGAACACGCCACCTCGCGAGGTGTTGGAATTGTATGCCCCCACTTCTCGAATCGCTAAAATCCGGTTGGACGCGCGCCAATGACAACAACGCCGGATTGCTGGCCGCCGGCATCGCCTATTATGCCTTTTTGTCCTTCATGCCGCTTCTCGCGGCCGTGGTACTGACCTACGGCTTGGTGGCCGACCCCGTGCTCGTCGCGCGCCATATCGATCAATTGTCCGACGCACTTCCGGCCGCAGCCGCAGAGCTTGTAGGCGGCCAGCTCGAAAGCGTTACCGATAAACGCTCCGGCACAAGCGGGCTGGGCCTGATCCTCGCGCTCGCGCTGTCGCTGTTCGGTGCGCGCGTTGCTGCCGGGGCGACCATCACCGCCATCAACATAGCCTTCGGGGTCGACAATACCCGCGGTTTCCTGAAAGCGAACCTGCTCGCGCTGGCAATCACGGTCGGTGCCGTGCTTGCAATTGCGCTCGTCGGGGGCGCGACCGCGCTGGTTGCCCTGGTTCTGGACGGGGCTGGCGGCGCATTTACGAGCTTCGCAGTGATCGGACTGGCTGGCATCGGCGGGGCGGCGCTTGCCTATCGCATCGTTCCCAACCGCGACGACATCAGCTTCGCCGCCGCCATGCGCGGCGCGATCCCTTTTGCCGTCGGCTGGATGATCGCAAGCGCGGGATTCGGTTTCTACACCGCCAATTTCGGCAATTACGATGCGACCTATGGTTCGTTAGGCGCGATCGTCGTGTTCCTGACTTGGATGTATCTCAGCGCCTACCTGCTCCTGATCGGAGCGCATCTGGCATCCGCGAGCGTCGTCGATAATGACCGATAAGTCAGACTCGCAATTTTGTTGCCGATGTGTTATATAATACATCAACCGCGCTGCAGGCTTCCTGTTTAGCCTTCTGCGCTGGCGACGAAAATCAGGAAGGCCTCACCCAGCAAGACAGCTAGAAAACGGTACCTTCCCGGCCCCTGCACTCCTTGAGACGCGGGGTTCGGTTATGGAAAACTGTCCGTTTTTAAACTCTGCGGGGCGGCCACAAGAAAGGATATCGCATGGCAAGCAATGCGCCCGCCTTCACCGTTGGCGATTATGTTGTTTACCCCAAGCACGGCGTGGGCCGTGTCACGGAAATCCAGAACGAAGAAATCGCCGGCATGCAGCTGGAACTCTACGTTCTGCGGTTCGAGAAAGAGCGCATGACCCTGCGTGTGCCGGTCAACAAGGTCGAATCGATCGGGATGCGCAAGCTTTCCAGCGACAAGACGCTCAAGGAAGCGATGGACACGCTCAAGGGCAAGCCCAAGGTGAAACGCACCATGTGGTCGCGCCGGGCGCAGGAATACGAGGCGAAGATCAATTCGGGCGAGATCGTCCTGATCGCCGAAGTCACTCGCGACCTGTTCCGTCCTGAAGACCAGCCCGAGCAGAGCTATTCGGAACGCCAGATTTTCGAAGCGGCCTCCAGCCGCCTCGCGCGCGAACTTGGCGCGATGGAGGAAACCGACGAAGCGACCGCTCTGGAAAAGATTCTCGAAGTGCTGCGCGAACACGCACCGCAATATTACGACAACGACGAAGACGCTTAAGCGCGCCTTCCAACGCAATCCTCAAAGGGCTGCCCGCAAGGGTGGCCCTTTTGCGTTTCTGACAGTTCGATATTGCACTAGCCCTCGTGGTGTATTATGTCAGCAACACGCTTATACGGAGGATTGATGATGTTCGTGAGTTTCAAGCGCCTCGCACCGATTGCCACGCTGGCATTGGGTACGGCGCTCACCGGATGTTCGATGGCAATGGACTGGGGCGAGGTCGAAGGTGTGCCGCTGGCCGAATTCGATACGAGCGGCGCGCCACCTAGCGAAGTGGTTCTGGCCGGACCGGATCGCATCGTTATCACCGAAGGCGATGGGCTGACGATCACTGTCGAGGGTAATGGCGAAGCCAGCGACGCCCTGCGTTTCGATCGCGACGGCGAACGTCTGACGATCGCACGAGACAGTAAGATCTTCGACGGCTCGCAAGAGGCGACAGTGCGCATCACGATGCCGCCGGCCGCAACGCTCGGCGTCGCCGGTAGCGGATCGATCCAGGCATCCACCATGGCGAGCGTTGCCAACATCGAAATCGTGGGTGCGGGCGATATCTCGGTCGAGACGCTGGACGCCGAGGAGGTAGAGGTCGAGATCGCTGGATCGGGCACGGCACGCGCCTCGGGAACAGCCACCACGCTGGACATCGAGATCGCTGGATCGGGCGACGTAGAGTTCGCCGGCCTGACCGCCGATACGGTTTCCGTCGAAATCGCCGGATCGGGCGATGTCGACGTTGCGTCGAACGGCACGGTCGATGCCGAAATCGCCGGATCGGGCGATATCCGCGTGACCGGCAACGCGACCTGCTCACTGGACAATGCGGGATCGGGCACACTCACCTGCCGCCCGGCCCCGGCCAGCGCCGCTGCCACTGAGGCCGAGGACGCCGCCGCTGAATAAGCACAATCCGGGTTGATCCGGCTTGCACGCAAACGAATAGCGCGCGTAGGTTTTCCCATGCGCGCTATTCTGCTTCTCGGACTGGTCCCGCTCTCGATGACGCTGTCGGGCTGCCTGGTGCGCGCTGCTGCCGATGTCGCGACGGCGCCGATCAAGGTTGCGAGCAAGGCGGTCGATCTCGCCACCACGAGCCAGTCCGAAGCGGACGAGGCGCGCGGACGCGAGATTCGCAGGCGAGAAGAACGCCTGGGCCAGCTCGAGCGTGAATATCGCGAGGAAAGCGAAGACTGCGCAAACGGTGATCGCAGGAGCTGCAGAAAAGCGCGCGAAATCCGCGAGGAGATCTCCGCGCTGCTCCCAACCATCCCGGCAGAACCGGACGATTAGTCACTTGCGGCGCGTCGCAATCGATCGTTTATCGCACGGCCCATGGCATCGTCGGGGATAGGGGCCACCGCAATGCGCGCTTTGGGGGATGCGGCCGCGCGGTGAAGGCAATCGTAGAGATGCGCGGCGGCTTCATTAAGATCGGCATCGCGCGAAAGGTTGCAGTCACTTTCCTGTGCGCCGAAACCAATGAAATACTCGTCCGCATCGGGCTGCCCGACATCGAGCCGCATCGGCTTGCCCGGCGAGTAATGCCGCGCGAGCTGGCCCGGCGCTTCGATGGCAGCGCTATCCATTTCGCTTTGCGGCCCGAGGATGCGAGTGAGCGTCTCAAGTGTGACGGGACCGGGACGCAGCAACGACCACTCGCCGTCATCGCGCAGAGCCACGATGGTCGATTCCAGCCCGTCGCGGCTCGCACCGCCATCGAGAATCGCAGGACAATCTTCGCCAAATGACGCCGCGACGTGGTCGGGCCGGGTGGGACTGATTTCCTCGCTACGATTGGCCGAGGGCGCGGCGAGCGGGAACCCGGTGCGCTCCAGCAGCGCGCGCATGACCTTGTGCTCTGGCTGTCGCAATGCAAGCGTTGGCAGTCCTGCTGTCACCGCGCCAGCAAGGCCGGCATCCACCCGCAAGGGCAGCACCAGTGTCAGCGGGCCTGGCCAGAACCTGTCCGCAAGATCGAGAGCGCGCTCATCGAACACGGCAAGGCCCTGTGCCTGATCGAGATCGCGGACATGCACGATCAGCGGATTGAAATCCGGACGGCCCTTGGTCGCGTATATCCTCGCGACCGCTTGCGCGCTGTCCGCTCTCGCCGCGAGGCCATAAACCGTTTCGGTAGGCACCGCGACGAGCTCGCCCCAGGCGAGGATAGCCGCCGCGCGGCTCAATCCGGCATCATCGGGCGACAGCAGTTCCGGTGCGTTCTTGCGGGCCATCCCTGCGCGCTATATCTGATGCCCCAACATGCCAAGCGCCATTGCGCCAACAGAGGAATTCCGACCGTGACCCCCTATACCCCGCCGACCCAGGACCAGCTGCTCGCCATCCGCGTCAATGCAGGGATCGAGGAGCTCGCCGCCACCGACAAGTTCGCTCATGCGGAGCCCGACCTCGTCGAGGCCATCGTCGAAGGCGTCGGCCAGTTCGCTGCCGGAGAGTTCGCTCCGCTCAATCGCGTTGGCGACCTTGAAGGAGCGAAGCTGGAAAACGGTGTCGTGCGCCTGCCCGATGGCTTCAAGGATGCATATGATGCCTATGTCGAGCAGGGCTGGAACTCGATTGGAAGTTCAGTTGACCATGGCGGTCAGGGACTGCCTTTCACGCTGTCGTGCAACGTGCTGGAAAATCTCGGCGCGGCCAATATGGCGTTCAACCTTTTGCCGATGCTCTCTGTCGGCGCGATCGAAGCGCTCGAACATCACGGCAGCAAGGACCAGCAGGCGCGCTACCTCCCCGATCTCGTCAGCGGCAAGTGGTCGGGCACCATGAACCTGACCGAACCCGCTGCGGGCAGCGATGTCGGCGCCCTTCGTTCGACCGCCGAACCGATCACCGAAGGCGAGCACGCAGGCAAGTACCGGATCGCAGGACAGAAGATCTACATCACGTGGGGCGATCACGAACTGGCCGAGAACATCATCCACCTCGTCCTTGCGCGCCTGCCCGACGCACCGGAAGGGTCGCGCGGCATCTCGATGTTCCTCGTGCCCAAGTATCACGTCAATGCTGACGGTTCGCTCGGTTCACGCAACGACCTGCGCCCGGTCAGCCTCGAACACAAGCTGGGCATCAATGCCTCGCCCACCTGCGTCATGTCCTACGGCGACAATGGCGAATGCATTGGTGAGCTGGTGGGTGCGGAGAATCGCGGGTTGATGGCAATGTTCACGATGATGAACAATGCGCGCATCAATGTTGGCAACCAAGGCGTCCAGATCGGCGAACGCGCGACGCAACAGGCACTGGCCTATGCCGTGGAGCGCGTGCAATCGGCCCGCGCTGGCTCCCCGGACAAGACGCCGGTCGCGATCATCGAGCATCCGGATGTACGTCGCATGATCTATCGCATGATGGCGCTGACCGAAGGCGCGCGCGCGCTCCTTTACTATTGCGCGGGACAGGTCGACCGCGGGGCGCTCGGCAATGCCGACGCCAAGACGCGCGCGGAAATCCTCGTCCCGCTGCTCAAGGCATGGGGCACAGATGTCGGTGTCGAGGTCGCGGGGATCGGCGTGCAGGTCCATGGCGGCATGGGCTTCGTCGAGGAAACCGGCGCAGCGCAGCATTGGCGCGATTCGAAGATCGCCCCGATCTATGAAGGCACCAACGGTATTCAGGCCGCCGACCTCGTGACCCGCAAACTCGGGCTCGAAGGGGGCGATGCGATAATCGCGCTGTTCGATGAGATCGCAGGCGATGCGAAGGACGAAGCGACGCTGGCTAATCTTGCTCAGGAATGCGCCGATGTCGCGCGCTGGATGCGCGACGAGGCGAGCCTCGACGATCGGCTTGCCGGAAGCGTGCCCTTCTGCACCATGGCGGCGGTTGCCGTCGCCGGATGGCAATTGCTCAAACAGGCCCGCGCCGTCACCGAAGGGGCCGCCCCTGCGCTGGCCGAAACGAAGCCGGTAACCGTGCGCTTCTTCCTCGACCGGATTGTCCCCGAAGCCACCGGGTTGAAGGCTGGAGCGATGGCGGGCGCCGACCCGCTCTATGCGCTCGAAGCCGCCGCGCTGGCGGGATAGGATCGGCATGGCTGAACAAAACGAGGCGCTGGAGCGGATTGCCGCTGCGCTGGAACGGATCGCGCCGGAGCGGGCCGAGTCAGCCAACTGGATGACCCATCCGGCCTATATCTGGGAGGGCGAAACGGCCCGTCCGGTGGAGAGCATCCAGACCGTCGGCCACGAACGACTACGTGGAATTGACACGCAAAAGGCGGCCGTTCTCGACAACCTGAAGCGACTTGCAGGGGGCGCGGCAGCACATGACATGCTGCTATGGGGCGCGCGCGGCATGGGCAAGTCGGCGCTGATCCGCGCATCGGTCGCGGCCTTGGCAGCCGACGACATTGCCGTTGTCCAATTCGCTCCGGGCACGCTTCCCAGCTTTGCGCAACTGGTCGAACAGCTCGCGCCGCAAGAGCGCGCTTTCGTCCTGTTCATCGATGACCTGGGTTTCGGTCCTGACGAAACCGACGCCAACCTCGCGCTTCGCAGCCTGCTCGATGGCGGGCTGGTCGCGCGTCCTTCGCACATACGCCTTGCCGTCACCTCGAACCGCAGGGCTATCGTCGGGCGCGACGTGTCCGAAAGCGAAGCGCTGCATGAGCGTGATGAGAGGGACAACGCGCTCGCACTGGCGGACCGGTTCGGACTGACACTGGCTTTCCACCCGTGCGACCGCGCGACCTATCTGGAGATCCTGCGTGCCTACACCGAGCCGCTCGGCCTGGAATTCGACGAGGAAGAGGCGCTGGGCTGGGCGATCGGCCGTGGCAATCGCTCGGGCCGCACAGCCTATCAATATGCCTGCGAGCTGGCCGGGAGGGCCGGGCTCGCGCTCTAGTCGACCTGCTGGCCAGCCTGATTGCGCAGGTAATCCTCTTCGAAGCTTGCGCGTGGGTCGACCAGTTCGCGTTGCGGCCTCAGCGGCTCTCCGCGCAACCGTTCGATTCCCGAACCCGGCTCCGCGCCACTGTCGAGAACGCGCCAGATGATCCCGGCGGTATCGTCCGACATCAGCAGTGATCCGTCGCCAGCCCACTCGACCCAGGTCGGGCGTCCCTTGGTTGTGCCATCTTCCTTGAGGAAACCGCCGAGCACCGGAACAGGCGCGCCCTGCGGATTGCCGCGTTCGTCGAAATCGACATAGACCATGTCGTAGCCGGAAGGCGGCTTGCGGTTCCACGACCCATGCCGCGCGACGAACGCGCCGCTGTCAAATTTTTCGCCCATGCGATGGCCTTCCTTG
Organism: uncultured Erythrobacter sp.; assembly: GCA_947494705.1. Lineage (GTDB taxonomy): Bacteria > Pseudomonadota > Alphaproteobacteria > Sphingomonadales > Sphingomonadaceae > Erythrobacter. The sequence continues at coordinate 477,888 of CANLVN010000002.1, read as the reverse complement.
GTGAAGACAAAGCCAAGCGCGGCTACGTGGGGCCCAAGCGCATATTCAGGATAGCGCGTATATTCGGTGAGGAAGCGCGGCATCGGAGCCTCGACCCGCCGATCGATCGTGTCCTTGTAGTACACCCACGGCCAGCCATACTGCGCGCCGACCGGCACGTTGGTCAGATAATCGGGCACGAGGTCCGATCCGAGCATGTCGCGTTCGTTGACCGTCGTCCACAGCTCGCCGTTCCATGGGCTGAAATCCAGTCCATTCGGATTGCGCAGCCCCGCGGCGAACTGGCGTGCGGTGTCGTCTTCGAGATTGTATTCCCAGATCATCGCGCGGCCTTCTTCGACCGCCATGCCGGATTCGCCGATATTGCTGACCGATCCCACCGCAATGTACATGAGTGTGCCTTCGGGATTGATCTCCATGTTGCGCATCCAGTGCCCGCCACCCGCCGGCAGGTCCATCAGCTTGCGCGGGTCGCCCGTTACTTGGTCGTCGCCCAGTTCGTAGTCGAAGGCGAGCACTTCATCGTGGTTGGCGACGTAGAGCGTGCCGTCATGCCAGCTCATGCCCGATGGCGAATCAAGCCCTTCGCTGCGGATGACGCGCTGGATTTCGGCAACGCCATCCCCGTCGGCATCGCGCAGCAGGACGATCTGGTTCGCCGATTCGCCGGCGGCCCCGGCGCGCGCAAACAACAGGCCTTCGATCCAGCCACGGATCGTTCCCATGATGCCGTCATTCCCGCCCTCTTTCGCCGGAGCGCGTGTCAACGTGACCAGCACGTCGCCATTGGGCAACGAATAGAGCACGCGCGGATGGTCGAGCCCTTCGGCAAAGCGATTAACGCTCAACCCCTCAGCCGGGACTGGAGCGTCGCCCTCTTCCCAGCCGACCGGCTCGGCAATCTGCACCGTGGGAAAGCTTTCGGGCTCGGGCTCTTGGAGCGTCGGATCGGTGCCGGCGACCGCCTCGACCGACAGATCGGCGGTGTCGCCACGCGAGAGGAAGAATAGCGCCGCGCCCACGACGAGCACGAAAACGACGAGAGCGATTGCGAGTTTGCGGAGAAAGGCCATAGAGGTCAGATAAGTCAGCCAATCGCTGCCGACAACAGGATTAGACTCAGTGTACGATTTCAAACCCGACCCAGACCTCGACCCGGCTGAGCGCTATCGCCAGTTATGCGATGCTGCCGAAGCGCTGACCTCGGGCGAGAGCGACGGTATTGCCAATATGGCGAATGTCGCCGCGTTGCTGTGGGAGTTCGTACCCGATCTCAATTGGGCGGGTTTCTATCGCATGGGAGAAGGTGCGGACGGGTCATCGGAACTCGTATTGGGGCCATTCGTCGGGCGTCCGGCGTGTATTCGCATCCCGCTTGGCCAGGGCGTGTGCGGGGCCGCAGCCAGCGAGGGCAAAACGCAGCTGGTCGAAGACGTTCATGCCTTCCCGGGCCATATTGCCTGCGACGCGGCGAGCCGGTCGGAACTGGTCGTGCCGGTTTTGCGCGCGGGCGAGGTGGTAGCCGTGATCGATCTCGACAGCCCCAGGCCCGCCCGCTTCAATGAGGCCGATGCGCGAGGACTGGAAAAGCTGGCCGCCCTGCTGGCCGACCGGATCTAGGCTCATCACCTCTCTCCCCGTAATCGCCCCGAAACGAGACAGCCTGCCCTCCACGCTTGGCCGGTCGGAAGGCGCGATGGTAACGATTAGCTAACCATCACCTCGCGCCAAACCGGGTGCGAGTCGTGTCCGCAGCCTCGCCCGGAGGATTTCGATGACTGTCTCTGCTTTTTCGCGCACCCTTTTTGCCGGTCTCGGCCTTGCCGCCGTCGCCGCGGCGGCGCCCGCTTCCGCCCAGGCTCAGGATGCCTATCCGCAAGCTGGCCCTCTCGACCCGGCTCCCATGGACGAGGCCGACGTTCGTGCCCTGCCGCCCGAATACCGTACCGGCCCGGCGGTTTACCGCGATAGTGAGACGATTGTCGGCCCCGACGGCGTTGAGACGATCACTCGCACTCGCAGGATCGAAAGCCGGGGTCCGGACTATGCTGGCAGCGAAGGCTATTACGAAGCCGGGACCCAGTATCCTGCCTATGCGCAGAACTATGGCTACTCGCCCACCAGCACCGTCTTCGAGCGCGAGGAATGGATCGACGAATGCGAAAGGCGCACCAATGGCTATGATGACCGCGAGAAGGGCGGGATCATCGGTGGGCTTCTTGGCGCTATTGCCGGAGGAATCGCGGGTAACCGCATTGCGGATGCCGGCGATCGCCTTGGCGGCACCCTGATCGGGGCCGGTGTCGGCGGTCTCGGCGGATTGCTGATTGGATCGCTGATCGGAGGCGGCCGTGACCGTGATGGAGACTATGACTGCGAGGCTGCACTCGACAGCTACCTGTCGCAATATGGCCACCCCGGCGCGTACGCCCCGCCCTATCGTGTCGCGGCGCGCACCATCCCGGCTCCGGCCTACGCCCCGCCGGTTCAGTACGGATATGGGCAGGCCTATCCCTCCTACGGTTACGGCTACAGCTACGCCCCGCCACAGCAGATCGTCTACGTGCCGGTGACCTACCAGCAGCAACAGCGGGTGATCGTGCGCGAAACCGTGCGTGAAGAGGTCATCCCCGGTGCGAGGCGCGTCATTCCTGCCCCGCCCCCGGCTCCTCGTCCGATCAAGACGCAGCCGATCCCGATCAAGGGCAACTGAGTCAAGCGCGCAGGCACGACCTATTCCGGGCGAGCCGCCGCGATCGTGGGCCCGTCTTCGAACGGCGACTCTTCGCGGTCCTCGCCTTTCAAGCGAACAGTTCCAAATCGCACGACATCTTCGTCGCGGTCGAGCGTGACCGAGCGCCGACCGTCGGAATGAGAGATGTTGCGCACGACATCGAGCTTTGTCGCCGCATCCTTGCCGACGCGGAGCTGGTATTCGCCATAAGGCACGCGCTGGAACAGGAAGAACCCGTCAAACTCGCTGACGGTCTCGGCGGCGACATTGTCGCGCGGATCGATCAGCTCGAGCTTCACCCCCGGCTGTTCTACGCCCGACGGACTTAGCAGGGTTCCTTCCACCTCTCCGGTGGGCGACACCGCCAACTCTATCTCCGCGATGACACCGGGCCGAGGGACGACGACAATGCCCTTGCTTGCAGGGGCGAGGAACGGGTCGCTCAGGGTGCTCACGTCGATGCCGACCAGGACCGGGCGGAACGGACGCAGGTCGTCGACGACAGTCCGGCCATTTTCGGCGGTGATCGCATCGGTCGTGCGCAGACCAGCCTCGACCGAGATGTCCGGCATCAATTCCTCGCCCGGGTCCCGGCGCGCATTGCCGTTGTCGTCACGGAAAACCGTGACCGCCGCCTGTCCGTTGCGCGCCAGTTTGTTGGAAGTGACCCGCACCCCGCCCGAAACGGGATCCGGTCCAAGACTGAAGGCGAGCTGCACGGTCGCTCCAACCCCGCCGCGCGACGTTACGAAGGCGTCCCCGCGCAGCGAAAGCGTGTCGAAGCGGTGCGTGTATCCCGCCGACAAGCGAAATTCGTCGGTCCGCGCGGTGTAGTCGAGCTGTCCCTGCAACTCGGCATCTTCGCCAAGCCCGGTATCCACGCGCACATTCGCGCTCTCCAGTCCCTTGTCCGGCCCATCGGTCAGGAAAGTCGCGTTGCCACGCATGCGAAAGCCCTTGAAGCGCGCATTGGCGAGTAACCGCACGCGCGTCTCGCTGTCCGCCGAAGCAAGCGCGCCCGCGGTTCGCATCCGGTGCCCCAATTGCGCCGAAAGCGCCACGCGCCCCGCCGTGAGCGAGGTCGTCATTAGGAATTCGTTAACTTCCGAGCCGTCGGTGAACTTCGAATGTGCGAAGTCGCCCTGGACCGGGAGAGTGACTTTCCCCAGGCTGAGCGACGTGTCGAAGTTGAAGCCCGCACGGTAGTCCAACTGGCCATCCGTGAACTCGCTGGTGAAGTTACCGAAGGAGACCAAAGCGTTAGCGCCCAGGTTGAACCTCCCAACACGACCGAGCGCGGTGGTTTCGAGCGCTGAGCCCGCGCCAAATTCGTGTGCAGCAACCATTTCCAGCTGCACCGCTCCCAGTGAACGCATGACGGCACCCTCCGCATAAGTGCGGCGCTCGCCCCGGACTAACAGGTTCTGGACGCCGACGGCAGCGCTGGTCCTCTGGTCGAGCCCGCGCTCAACCCCCATGCCCCAGCGCCAAGATTGCGGCCCGTCGCGAATACCTCCACCCAGATCGATGAGGTCGCGATTGTTCTGCAGCACCCCGGCCCAGTAATAGGTCTTTCCGGGCTCGATCTGGTTGAAGCCAACCGGAACCGAAGTCACGTCGCGCCGGATCTGCCCCTGCGGACCATAGAGCACGACTTCGAGATCGTTGCGGCCGAAGAAGAGTTCGACATCGATGAACTCATAGCGTCCGTCGCCGCGATCGTCCTGAAAGGCGAGCAGCTGACCGTTGCGATACAATTCCGCGTCCCATCCGGCGGGAAGGACACCGCGTAGAGTGGTCGTCGAGAAATTCGTGGCCTGGCCGAGGGGGCGATTGCTGATGAAGGCACCGCGCCCCACCGCCGTCTGTCCGGTCAGGCGGCCGGGAAGCGTTTCAACATCGCCGATCGCGACCTGTGTCGCCTGGAGCGGGCCGAGCAGGTTGCCTTCAGGATCGTTTCGATAGGCACGAAGCCGCACTGTCTGCGGCTCGAGTTGGCTATCCGTCGCGACGCGCGCGAAATAGCTCGCGCCGAGCGCTTCTCCGGCGGCGTAAAGTTCAACCCGCCCCTCGACGCCCTCGCGCCCGCCTTCGCCGCCGTTTACGCTAGCCTGTGCGACCACGTCGAGCGACGGGGTCCGCCATGATCGGTATTCCATGTCCGCGCTGGGGAACTTGCTCAAATCGAAAGTCGCTGGCTTCGAGCGAAGTCGCGCGGCGCGACTTCTGCGCTCGATCGCCTGCATGAAGGGCAAGTCGCGATCGGTCTCCAGTTTGACGACCGCGTTGAACAAATCGGGCTTGAAAGTGATGCCAAACCAGTTTGAGAGCGCATCGGTGTCGACGCACCACCCTTCGGGCGTGTCGTGGATGTCGCTGGCCACCGGCGCGCGGCCAATGTTCATGTTTTGTACCGTATTGGAATCACGGTCGAGCGAGAATTCCTGGTCCTCCGCGAACAACCAGCCGGTTGCGCGGCGCGACTTCTTGTCGATACGGATCGGCAGGTCGAGCGACTGGATCACATCGGCGAGGTCGAGGCAGACGCCTTTATCGGTCTGGTAGCCGCGCACATCGTAAGTCAGCTTGTAATTATTGATTACCAGCTGGAGGAACAGGAAATCGTCGTCATTTGCCTGCCAGGTCGAGGTCTTCGACGTCGCGACAGCTTCGTTCTGCTCAGCAGCTTGAGCTGGAGCACCCGCAAGCACGCCAAACGCCGCTGCGATACCCGCAACGGCGCTCAAGGTGTGATGGCGCATCCGAAGCATTTTCTGTCAGCCGTCAGGCTATCCGGGTTCAGCCGACGAAGCTGTCTACCGCGGCGATCAGACCGCCCCCGGCATCGGGCATTTCGCGATACTCGATGCGGATCTGGCCATTGAAGAGTGCGGCTTGTTCGGGTGTCAGCCGCACGCGCACTTCGCGTTCGGACACTTCGGGATAAACCGCCACTCCGCGCAGAGTCAGCAGCGGATCGTCGACGCCGGGCTTCGTCACCTCGAGCAGGCCATATGTCGAGCTGTCGCCCGAGCGGTTGATGGTCATGGAGAATTCCGGGCCCTCCTCACCCTGTAGGATTGCGGGCTGCGTCAGGGCAACCTGCGCTTCAAGCCGGCCGTGGCGAACGATTATGGGGATGGTTACGCCGTAGATCGGTATCAGCTGGATCGATACGCCTTCCGCCGGCTCATCGCTGTTGGTGACTTCGCGCGGGCGCGGGATCGCCTTGAACGACATATGGACACGGTATTCACCGTCGGGCAGCTCGGCGCCAGGTCGCGCGGCAAGCCGGACCGCCTGGGGCTGGCCTGGCGGCAGCGTGATGCGGCGAGGTGCATAGCGGATCATGCCGAGCGCCGCCTCCTCTGCGTCACTTGCGTCCACTCGTTCGACCGGCTCGAGGCGGCCATTGTCGAGCATCCGGCGCAATTCGAGTCCGATGCGATAGGTTGCTTCCTCGGAGCCGATATTGCTGAGAATGACTTCGGTTCCACGTGAGCCATCGAGGATTACGCGGGTCGGCGCGACCAGCAGATCGCCCTGCGCCATCGCAGAGGTGGCACCGAAGGCCGAAGCTGTAAGAGCCAGGGCCGCCGCCGAATGACGGACGATTTTCCGAAATGTTTTGAATGACATCGCCGCACAAACTCCCTGAGACGCAGCGCGGGAGCGGCCCCGCTTACCTGCGTGGTTTCACGGAGTTTGGTAAGCGAATAGGGTTAAGAACCATTAAATCCGCGCCATTTTCGGGACATGCAAAACATCAAAAAGCAGTCGAGCCGCGCCCCGGACAGGACACGGCTCGAACCGATTTCGCGATGGTCGGTGGCTAGACGCCACCAAGCCAGAAAGGCTTACGAATATTCGACTGAAACGTCGAAAGTAGCCTCGAAAACGCCGGCTTCTTCGCTACCGTCGAGGGTGATCGTGCCACCCACGTCGAAGGTCGCGTCGCCCGTACCGTTGAGCGTCACTTCGGGGCCGCTGCCGCCGTTTTCGCTCGAGGTGAAGGTGTTGAGGATAATCGAGTGCTGGGCTGCAGTTGCGGTCGTGTAGCTGGGGTGGCGCAGCTCGACATTGCTCGTCGGCAGGTTGATCGTCACGGCCTTGTTCGCGGTGCCTTCGACCGAGAAGCCTGCAACGCTGGTCGTACCCGAGCAAACAACGTCCGCAGCCGTGCAATCGAGCGAGCCGTCGGCGAACAGGATAACCGATCCGCCCGTGCCGCTTACAATCATGGTGCCGAAGTCGAGAGCGGAGTCATTGTTGAGCACAAGTGCGTCGAGCACTTCTGCCGTGGCATCTGCGGTGGCGGTGTCGGCGTGAGCAACCGAGCTCATGCCCATAGCGGCAGCCATGGCGATCGCCGCGGCGCCAAAACGAATGGTCTTGGTCATTTCAGTGGTCCTTCCAAGCGTGGTCTTTTCGCGTTGCAGGCGTGACCAGTTTGACGATCCAAGCGCGCCTCACTGATTACGACTGCCGAACAGATTGCGGTCCGTTCGGATCGCCTAGGTAAAGACCCGGAGTTCCGGTTTCGTTGGCAGGTAGGGTTAACGGCGCGGTAGGGCTAACGCCGTAGCCCGCGCGATTGCCGTCTTATCAAGGGCTTAATACCGTTTACCGCTCGGACAGTCTCGGTTAAATTTCGCCGCCTGTTAGCCGCTGACAAACGAGATCGAGTTGGTCCAGAGTGGTGTACCGAATCGAGATCTCGCCAGAACGGGGGTCAGAATCGGCCTTGATTCGGACCTTGAGGCCCAGATAGTCCTCCAGATGCCGCTGAACAGCCGCGATATCGGCGTTGTCCTGGGCCGCAGCCGCACCGCCAGCTTCCGGTTTCGAGCTTTCACCCTTTGCCGTCCTGGCCAATTTCCGAACCATCTTCTCGATATCGCGGACCGAGAGATTGTCGTTAACAGCCTTGCGAGCGAGACTTGCTGCATCATCCTGCCCGATAAGGGCGCGGGCGTGGCCCATGGTCAACTTCCCCGCCTCGACCAGATCAAGCACCGCAGGCGGCAGCGCGAGCAGGCGCTGGATGTTCGCGACATGGCTGCGCGATTTTTCCACCATGCGGGCGATTTCGGCCTGGGTCATGCCTTCGTCGTCGGACAGCTTCTGGTAGGCGCGCGCTTCTTCGATCGGGTTGAGGTCCTCGCGCTGGAGGTTCTCGATCAGCGCAAGCGCCGTAACTTCACGGTCGCTCAACTCACGAACGAGCGCCGGAATCTCGTGCAGACGGGCTTTCTGAGCAGCGCGCCAGCGGCGTTCACCTGCGACCAGTTGGTAGCGCCCGTGCGCCTTGGAACGCACGATGATCGGCTGAATCACCCCGCGCGCTGCTATCGACGCGGCAAGTTCGTCGAGCGCTTTCTCGTCGAAATGCTTGCGCGGGTTGTCTCCGAGCGGGTCGATTTTGGCGATCGCAAGCGATTTGAGCGGCGAATCGGATGCCGCGACCGCTGGAGCGGCGTTCGCATCCTTGTCCTGCCCTTCGCCCGAACGGACCAGCGGCTCTTCGCGGTTCGTTTCGCCCAGCAAAGCGCCAAGGCCCTTGCCGAGCTTCTTCTTGCGATCTGCAACGCCACGCTGAGGGGCCGAAGTCTGGGCCGAATCGTTTGCCTTGCTGCTCATGCTGCCTGCCTTTCAGGTGGAAAACGACCGATCAATTCGCGCGCAAGAGCAATATAGGCGCGGCTACCAAGGCACGAATGGTCGTAAACAAGTGCAGGCAGACCGTGGCTCGGCGCCTCGGAAAGGCGAACATTACGCGGGATCACGGTGTCGAACACCAGAGACCCCAAGCAATCGCGCACCTCTTCGGAAACCTCGTCGGTGAGCCGGTTGCGCCGGTCAAACATCGTCAGAACGACCCCGATGATGCCCAGAGAGGGATTGAGGCGCTGCTGAACCTGCTCAACGGTCTTGAGCAGCTGGCTAAGCCCCTCAAGCGCGAAAAACTCGCATTGCAGCGGCACAAGGAGCGTATCGGCCGCACACAGGGCGTTGAGTGTAAGCAGCCCCAACGAGGGCGGGCAGTCGATGAAGCAGACATCGTGACCCCCATGGCTTGCAAGAGCACTTTTCAGCCGTGTCGTGCGCTCTTCGACCGAGACAAGCTCGACCTCGGCGCCACTCAGATCCACCGTTGCCGGAACGATCTCGAGGCCCGGAATACCGGTTTGCACGACCGTGTCTTCGATCGGAGCCTGTTCGACGAGAAGATCGTAGCTCGACATCTCGCGTTCGCTCGCATCGACGCCAAGTCCGGTCGAAGCATTGCCTTGGGGATCGAGGTCGATCAGCAATGTTCGCCATCCCGTGGCGGCCATGGCGGTCGCCATGTTGATAGCTGTCGTGGTCTTACCCACCCCGCCCTTCTGATTGGCAATAGCAATGGTCAGCATGGCGCATTTCCTTGTTTTCCCTCGCAAATCGAGGGCGTTTTCCCGGCTCGCAAGCTTTGCGGCGAACTCATTGGCTCACGATGATTCCCGCATCGGCGTCGGTCAAGGACTGTTTCACGTGGAACATCTTCCGAATCGACCGTTTCGTCCCTTCCAATTCGTGCGCTGCCGAGCGGCCTTTGGGCAACAGGTAGCGTGTTTGCTTTGTGGAAAAGGGTGCGGATAAACGGAGGAGTTTCTCTAACGGAGCAAACGCTCGTGCCGAAATGACCCATGATTCAAACGGATTGGTTCGTTCCAGCCGCTGTCCGATGACCTCGCAGTTATCGAGACCGAGTTCGGTGACGCAGCTTTGCAGAAACTCCACCCTGCGAGCGCGAGATTCGACTAGGACCACAGGTATGGTGGGGCAGAGGATTGCGATTACCAGGCCCGGAAGGCCCGGGCCGGTGCCCAGATCCAGCCATGGGCCGGGGGCTGCGCTCGCATATGTTTCACGTGGAACATGCTCAAGCAACTGCGCGCTATCGGCGATATGGCGCTCCCAGAGGCTCGCCTCGCTGGGCTTGCTGATGAGGTTCTGCTTCCCGTTCTCTTGAAGAAGCATGGCGGCATAACGGTCGAGCTTTGACATCGCATCATCCGATGCCCAGCGCTCGACATAGGCCCGCGCTTCTTCCTCGCCAGAGATCAGTGTCGATTCCTTCACGCGGCACGCTGCCAGCGGCGGGCATGCACAAGCAACGCCGAAAGAGCGGCAGGCGTTACCCCAGCCACGCGGCCCGCCGCAGCGAGACTGGATGGCGCAGCGGCGGAGAGGCGTTCAACCATTTCATTGGAGAGACCGGGTACGGAATCGTAAGGGAAGTCCGGAGGTAGGGGTAATTCCTCACTGGCCCTCAAATCGCGCAATTCGGCATCCTGCCGCGCAAGATAAGGGGCATAGGCTTCATCTTCGGCCATTTCCTCAAGCAACGCCGGGTCAGTATCCGCAACATCGCCGATCCAGCGGTCGAGCGTTTGCAACGTGATCCCATCATGGCGGAGCCACTCAGCAATCGGTTTCTCTCCACCATCTCGGCGAACCGCAATGCCGTGATCAGCCAATTCGCGGGAATGAACCCGACGAGCGAGTGCCTCGGACAATGTTTCACGTGAAACACTGCGCTTTTCGAACCATTGGCGCCGCTTATCGCCAACGCAGCCCGCACATACTCCCAAGCCGGTGAGGCGCGTCGTTGCATTGTTGGCGCGCAGCCGCAGGCGGTACTCGGCGCGCGATGTGAGCATCCGATAGGGTTCGCTCACACCTTGAAGTGTCAGATCGTCGATCATGACGGCGATGTACGAATTGGATCGGTCGAGCTTCGGGGTCGCCATGCCAAGGGCGGCGCCTGCTGCCTCAAGACCTGCAATCAAGCCTTGCGCTGCGGCCTCCTCGTAACCGGTCGTCCCATTGATCTGCCCAGCGCAATAGAGACCGGGTATCGCTCGCAACTGAAGATCGGGCGTCAGCGCTCGCGGATCGATGTGGTCATACTCAACCGCATAGCCAGGCACCGCCATATCCACGTGATCCAACCCCGGCATGGCGCGCAGCATCGCCAACTGGACGTCGACTGGAAGCGAGGTACTGATCCCGTTCGGATAGACGAGATGCGTTGCCAGTCCCTCCGGCTCAAGGAAGACCTGATGTCCATCCCTGTCGCCAAAGCGGTGGATTTTGTCCTCGATAGAGGGGCAATAGCGCGGTCCGGCGGCTCCAATCGCGCCGGAAAAAAGCGGCGAGCGGTGGAGATTTGCGCGAATAATATCGTGCGATGCCTGAGTTGTTCGGGTTACTGCACAAAAGATCTGAGGATTCCGGCGGGCATTTGTCATCGGGGACATCGTCCAGTTTTCACTATCCGAAGCCTGCTCATCCAGCATCGCCCAATCGATCGTGCGCCCATCCAGTCTGGGGGGAGTGCCCGTCTTTAGACGTGCCATCGGAAGGCCCGCCCCTCGCAATTGCTCGGCAAGGCGCGCGGCGGCGTTCTCACCGACACGGCCGCCCTCGAACCGCTCCTCACCCCTGAAAAGAACTCCGCCGAGGAATGTACCGGTGCAAAGGATCACGCGCTCAGCATCCAATCGCATCCCGTCGGCAAGCTCAAGCCCCGCGACGCGACCCCCGGAAAGAACTAGCGCTGCAGCCTCGCCTTCGATCAGGGTCAGCTTGTCCTGCGCGTGAACGATCCGCTGGACCTCGGCCTTGAACAGCACCCGGTCAGCCTGGACACGCGGACCCCAGACGGCGCTCCCTTTCGAGCGGTTGAGCATGCGATAATGGATGGCCCCGGCATCCGCTGCGCGGCCCATAACGCCGTCTAGAGCGTCAACCTCACGGACCAGATGACCTTTGCCCAACCCGCCGATCGCCGGGTTGCAGCTCATAGCGCCGATCGCTTCGAGGTCGAAACTGACAAGCCCGGTGCGCGCACCCATGCGCGCGGCGGCGCACGCCGCCTCGACACCGGCATGCCCGCCGCCGATCACAAGGACATCGAAATTCTGCATGGCCCGGCAAATAGGACTTCCGCGGCGCGAGGTCAAAGATGTTTCACGTGAAACACCGAAGCCAATCGCGCTACTTTCCGATGCAGAACCGTCCGAAAAGTGCGTCGAGCATATCCTCGGTCGTCGAGCGCCCGATCAGCTGGTCGAATGCGCGCCGCGCCTGGCGCAGGTCTTCGGCAACAAGCAGGAGATCTTTAGCCTCCCCTGCCCCGACAATTCCGGCATGCGCCTGCGCGAGCCGGGCGGACTGGCGGGCGTTGAGTGCTGCTTCGCCTGGCTTGGGCATTGCGTCCCGCGCGGTCTCTATCAAGGCGTGGTTGAGACCGTTCAGCCCCTCCTCGGTTGCCGCACTGACAACATGCTGCGCGTTCTCCTTTGGCACGAAGTCCGCTGCATCCTTGCGCGCGGCGATTTCCCAGCCTCCGGCCGGCCCTTCCCCTTCCGCTCCCAACCAGAGGACCACATCGGCACGTTCCAGTTCGCCGCGCGCGCGTTCGATGCCGATTGCCTCGATTTCCTCGGCGCCTTCATCGCGCAGGCCGGCTGTGTCTATAAAGCTGAATGGTATTCCAGCGATAGACACCGAGCGCTCGATCACATCGCGCGTTGTGCCCGCTATCGGCGAGATAATTGCGGCTTCCGCTTCTACTAAGGCATTGAATAGAGTAGACTTTCCCGAATTTGGCGGACCAGCGAGAACCACGCGGAACCCTTCCCGCAATTTTTCGGCGCGGGGACGCGAAAGAAACGAAGCAAGCTCGTCTCGCAAAGTGTCGAGGTCGATCTTGAAGCCTTCAGGCAAGTCGCTGACATCGTCCTCATCCGAAAAGTCGAGCGCCGCTTCCACCTGCGCCGAGAGCCGCAAAACCTCATCGCGCCACGCCTCTACCTTGCGTGAGAGCACTCCCCCCGCCTGAGCCATGGCCGCGGCGCGCTGCAACTCGGTCTCCGCCTCCAGCAGATCGGCGAGACCCTCAGCCTCGGCCAGGTCAATCCGGCCATTCGCAAAAGCCCGGCGCGTGAATTCCCCTTCTTCAGCTGGACGCAGACCCTCAAACCGGTCGAGCTCACGACATACGGCCGCCAGAACGGCACGCCCGCCATGACAGTGCAGCTCAGCCAGATCCTCACCGGTCGCGGTGGCAGGTCCGGGGAACCACAGCGCGAGCGCCTCGTCGAGAACCCTTCCGTCGCTGGACCGCAATCGCGCAAGCGAGGCCCTGCGCTCGGGGATATCCCTCCCCGCAAGACTGCGCAGAGCCGAACCTGCCTGCGGGCCGCTGATCCGTATGACCCCGATAGCCGCCGGTGGCGACCCGCTGGAGACCGCGAATATGGTCTGCACCGGGGTACTCACTTCAGTCGGGCTTGTCGGCCTTGCGCGATCCACCGCCTGTCGCTGCTGCGCCCGCGCGCAATCCGCCTTCAACGAAGCTCTGGAACAGTTTCATACCCATCTGACCCATGGGCGCGAGGGCTTGCGCATATTCCTGCAACTGCGCCGGATTGCTCACCCCGCTCATCGCTTTGGTTATGTTCTCGACATAGAGCTCGTTCGCCGGCGTCACGTCGGGCAAACCCAAGAAGCTGCGCGCCTCTTCGGGTGTGCAGTCGATTTCCACGTTGATCTTCATTGGGCTTGCTCCCTCTTCCCGTCCTGTCGCTGCGCGGTATTGGCTTATTTGGGTTTGCCCCACCCTGCACGCAATGGCTAGGCCTGTTGAGTACACCCTGACCCCGAATCAGGGCCAGAAACAGGAGACTTGCCCCTATGACCGATACGATTTCCATCCAGAACCTCGACAAGGACGCGAATTTCAAGGCCTATGTCGCGCGCCCGGCTGATACGCCCAAAGCGGCGATCGTTGTCATCCAAGAGATCTTCGGTGTGAATGCGGGCATCCGCCGTAAATGCGACAAGTTGGCCGAGGATGGCTATCTGGCCATCGCTCCGGACTTGTTCTGGCAGCTTGAACCGGGTGTCGAGCTCGACCCCGATATCGAGCCCGAATTCGAACGCGCGCTCGATCTGATGAACAAGTTCGATCAGGATGAGGGTATCCGCGATATCCAGGCGACGATCGATTTCGTGCGCGAGCAGGAGAATGTCGCGAAAGTCGGTGCGGTGGGTTACTGCCTTGGTGGGCGCCTCGCCTATATGACCGCCTCGCGAACGGACATCGACGCAACCGTTGGATATTACGGTGTCGGGATCGATGGCTTGCTCGATGAAAAGGAAGCCATTGCCAATCCCCTCATGCTCCACATTCCAACCGAGGATGGCTTTGTCGACAAGGAAACGCAGGCTGCGATGCACAAGGGGCTCGATGACCACCCCAAGGTTACGCTGTATGATTATGAAGGCCTCGATCACGGCTTCGCCACGGAAGTCGGCAAGCGACGCGACGAAGTTGCCGCGACCAAAGCAGACGCGCGCAGCGCGGAATTCTTTGCCAAGCATCTGGGCTGACGCAATGGCCGTTGCAGTCAGGCAAGGTCTTGAAAAGTGGCATGAAGTTATGTCTTCAGGCAGCAAGCCGGAGGATCTGGGCGCGCTGTTGCACGAAGAGGCCGTGTTTCACTCGCCAGTCGTCCACACGCCGCAGCGGGGCCGCCCGATCGTGCTTGCATATCTGACCGCCGCTGGACAGACGCTGGGCAATGACAGCTTTCGGTATTTGCGCGAAGTGGTTGGCGAAGACACCGTCGTGCTCGAATTCGCGACAGAAATGGACGGCATCCAGATCAACGGGATCGACATGATCACCTTCGATGCGGACGGGCTCATCACCGATTTCAAGGTGATGGTCCGTCCGCTGAAGGCGGTCAACAAGGTCTGGGAAATGATGGCCGCCCAGCTGGAGCGGCAGAAAAGCTAATCGCCTGCCGGGGCGGGCGAGATTGCCTCGGCCCATGGCGAGCATAGAATCGACGCGCGAAACCGCGGGGTCGACCGCGACCCGCGCGGCCATGCGTCGCCCTTCAGTTCAACGTCGCGTAATTCAGGACCATCTTGCGCAGATCGTCCTTGAGATTGCCGGGCAGTATCTCTTCGAGCGTCTCACGACGAATGGGTGCGCTATCGGCAGTCTTGATCCGCTTCATAGCCCAGCCCGGACAGGCCCGGCCCGAGGCTTCCCCTTCGTAGAGAACGGAGAAACCATCGTGACGAGGGTCATTCTTGATGCGCACCATGAGCGCATCAACCGTTTCCCCATCACCTTCAAAAAGCTGGAGAAAGTTGCGGCCGTTGTAAAACAGCAGGCCCGTCACGGCATTCGCCGTATTGTTCCGCGCACTTTCGTCTACAATCGCTTCTACCTGCTCATCCGACAGGCCTGGTGCAGTGCTGATATAAAGATATTGTTTGATCATAACTCAAACTGTCGCGGACCGACCACCACCTCGGTCCGCAACCATTTCCCCCTATTGGTTCATGGTGTCGAAAAAGTCTTCGTTGGTCTTCGAGTCCTTCATCTTGTCGAGCAGGAACTCCATCGCGTCGATTGTGCCCATCTGCATGAGGATGCGGCGAAGAACCCACATCTTGGAAAGCTTGTCCTTCTCGACCAGCAGTTCTTCCTTGCGGGTGCCGGACTTGCCGACATCGAGCGCGGGGAAGATACGCTTGTCGGAAACCTTGCGGTCCAGCACGATTTCCGAGTTGCCGGTGCCCTTGAACTCTTCGAAAATGACCTCGTCCATGCGACTGCCGGTGTCGATCAAAGCGGTTGCGATGATCGACAGCGATCCGCCTTCCTCGATGTTACGCGCCGCGCCGAAGAAACGCTTGGGACGCTGGAGCGCGTTGGCATCGACACCACCGGTCAAAACCTTACCTGAACTCGGAACGACGGTGTTGTAGGCACGGCCGAGGCGCGTGATCGAATCGAGCAGGATCACGACATCATGCTTGTGCTCGACGAGGCGCTTGGCTTTCTCGATCACCATTTCGGCGACCTGGACGTGGCGATTGGCCGGTTCGTCGAAGGTCGAGGAAATCACCTCGCCCTTCACGCTGCGCTGCATGTCGGTGACTTCCTCGGGACGCTCGTCGACGAGCAGCACCAGAAGGAATACCTCAGGGTGATTGTCGGTGATCGCCTTGGCGATATTCTGCAACAGGACGGTCTTACCGGTACGCGGCGGCGCAACGATCAGCGCGCGCTGGCCCTTGCCTTGCGGCGAAATGATATCGATCACGCGCGCCGACTTGTCCTTTACGGTCGGGTCGTTGCTGTCGAGATTGAGCTTCTTTTCCGGATAAAGCGGCGTGAGGTTGTCGAAATTTGTGCGCATCCGCACCGCCGCTGGGTCTTCGAAATTGACCTTGGCAAGGCTGGTCAGCGCGAAATAGCGCTCGCCTTCTTTGGGAGCGCGAATTTCGCCTTCAACCGTATCGCCGGTGCGCAGGCCCCATTTACGGATCTGGTTGGGCGAAACGTAGATATCGTCCGGGCCGGCAAGGTAATTGGCCTCGGGACTACGCAGGAAGCCGAAACCGTCCTGCAGCACCTCGATGGTGCCGATACCCATGATCTTCTCTTCGTATTCCTCATCCTCGGCCAGTTCGCGCAGGATGCTGAAGAACAGGTCCTGGCGCCTCATGGTCGATGCGCCCTCGACACCGAGTTCTTCGGCCATGGCCACTAGGTCCGCCGGTGTGCGAGCTTTCAAGTCTTTGAGATGCATAGGTAATCAGTCCAATAGAGGGTGTGGCCGGCGGGTCAATGCCTCTTTGGACGAGGCACGCCTTTGAGCAATTCGAGCAAGACCGCAGTCGTTACATCAATCGGCAAAAGGCTGGGGCTTGGAGAAAGCAGACCTCGTCACGCACAGATGCGAGACAGATGCCGGATAGCGAATGCCGAAATAAGATTCGCGAGCGCCGAGGTCAATCGCAAAGCGACCAAAGGAAACAAGAGTCAGAAGGGCCGCAGGTAAACCAGCGCCACGATCGCAACGAGCAGCAGTCCGGGGACTTCGCCTGCCAGCCGCAGCGTCTTCTCGCTGAGCGGTCGTTCTCCGCGCGCCATCTTCTTGGTCTGGGCAACCAGCCAGCCGTGATAACCGGTCAGGATCAGCACCAGCGTCAGCTTGGCATGCAGCCACCCTTGCGAAAAATATCCGAGGCCATAGGCCATCACCAATCCAAGCAGCCAAACCACGATGAGGCTCGGCGTCAGGATGATCTTGCGCAGCTTGCCCATCCGCTCGGCCCACTTCGCCTCGCCAGCGGAGCCGGGCGCATGGTCGAGCATGTAGATGCACTGGCGCGGCAGCATGAACAGCCCGGCCAGCCAGAACACCATGAAGACCACATGGCCGATCTTCAGCCAGATCGCGATGTCGAGGATCACAGATTGCATTATTCGCCCCTCACCGCCCGGAGCAATTGCTCGACATGCTCGATCGGGGTGAATTGACCGATGCCATGACCGAGATTGAACACGTGCGGACGCCCCTTGAATGCCTCCAGGATGGTCTCGACCCTCTTGGGAAGCGCGTCGCCCCCTGCCTCGACAAGAAGCGGATCGAGATTGCCCTGAACCGGCATTCCGTCAGGTAGAACCGAATTGGCCCATGCCGGATCAAGCGTTTCATCGAGACCAACCGCGTCCACGCCTGTTTCTCGAGCATAGACCGGAAGTTTCGCGCCGGCACCCTTCGGAAAGCCGATCACCGGCACATCCGGGTGCGATTGCTTGATGGCGGCGACGATCTTCGCATTGGGGGCAACGACCCAGCGCTCGAATTCGTCCGGAGCAAGGCTGCCTGCCCAGCTGTCGAACAACTGCACCGCTTCGGCACCGGCATCGATCTGTCCGCGCAGATACTCGATGGAAACCTCGGCAATCGCGTCACAAATTGCCTGCATGCGGGATGGATCGCGATAGGCCAGAAGGCGCGCCGGCCCCTGATCCTTCGAGCCTTCGCCGGCGATCATGTAGGTCGCAACCGTCCATGGCGAACCTGCAAAGCCCAGCATGGTAACCGTATCGGCGATCTGCGCTCTGGTCAGTCTGACGGTTTCGTAAACCGGATCGAAGCGCTCATAGGCGTGGACGAAGCTATCGAGTTCGGTTTCGAGCAGGGTCGGGCTGAGCTTGGGCCCTTCGCCTGCAAGGAATTCCAGCCCCTGCCCCATCGCATGCGGTACGATCAGGATATCCGAGAACAGGATCGCCCCGTCGAACCCGAAACGCCTGATCGGCTGCACCGTGACCTCGGCCGCGGCCTCGCTGTCATAAACAAGCTCGAGAAAGCCGCCTTTTTCAGCGCGAAGTTCCCTGTATTCAGGGAGATAACGCCCCGCCTGGCGCATGAGCCATACGGGAGCGACATTCTGGGTGGACCCTTTGAGGGTATCGAGCAGCGGACCGGGCATGGCGTTCCTCTAATCAAATATAATGTAATTTTAAAAGGATTGATGGAGTCTGTTGGCCCTGTGGATAGCGGGAATTACCGGGCCCTGCCCGATTTTGCCGCTCAGGCAAGCAATTTTTCTGCTCTGCGACTCCGCCACGCTGCGCGGTCAAGCGGGACTTGTCCCCGATCTTCCCAGCCTGTCTATATCTGTTGTCCCGTGTCGAAAGAAATCCGCACCACAGGGCTGATAGCGAGGAGGAAAAACACTCCCATGCTTGTCGACCGTTCTCTCCCGTGGTTTATGCCCCTGCCTGTCCACAAGTCCCAAGCGAGCCTGCGCGAATCGATCCATGAACCGACTGAATCTGCATCTCGTCTCGGATTCAACCGGTGAAACGCTTGAAATGATTGCGAAAGCTGCGCTTGCGCAGTTCGACGATCCCAGTGTCAGCCGTCATTTCTGGCCAATGGTGCGTTCGCGTCAGCATCTCGACCGGATTGTCCCCGACCTTGCCGAAAATCCCGGGCTGGTGCTGTTCACCCTCGTCAATCCCGACACCCGCTCGCGGCTGGAAGAACATTGTCGTCATCTCGGCCTGCCCGCCGTGCCGGTTCTCGACCAGGTGACCGCTGCCCTGGAATCTCAGCTGGGACAGGAGGCGCACGGTCGACCCGGACGCCAGCACACGATGGATGCCGACTATTTCAAGCGCGTCGATGCTATCCAGTACACGATCGCGCATGACGACGGCATCGCTCACGAGGATTGGGAAGAGGCCGATGTCGTCCTCGCAGGGGTTTCGCGCAGCTCGAAAACACCCACGTCGATCTATCTCGCCAATCGCGGCTACAAGGTCGCGAACATTCCCATCGTGCCTGAAAGCCCGCCGCCCGATGCGCTCTACGACTTGCGCCATCCACTGGTCGTCGGGTTGACCACTGCGCCCGAACGGCTTGTCCAGATCCGCCGCAACCGATTGCTCTCCCTCAACGAGGGGACCGAAACTTCCTATGTCGACGGTGAGAAGGTAAAGAGCGAGCTGCAATATGCGCGCCGGATGTTCGCCGATAATGGCTGGCCAGTGATCGATGTCACCCGCCGCTCGATCGAGGAAAGCGCGGCCGCCGTGATCCGGTTGGTGCAGGAGCGTCAACGCAAGGACCGTCCGGTCGACGGGATTTCAAAACCGATATGACCGCGCCATCCCTCGTCCTCGCTTCCAAGTCCGCTTCGCGCCGCGAAATGCTCGATGCGGCAGGTGTCTCTTATGAATCCGTTCCCGCCGATCTCGACGAGCGCGCAATCGAAGACAGCCTGACCGACGCCAAACCTTCGGAAGTCGCCGAGGCGCTTAGTGTAGCAAAGGCTGCCGCGGTCGCCCGCGAGCACAAGGGCGCGCTGGTCCTCGGCAGCGACTCACTTATCTGTGTCGAGGGCCGCAGGTTCGACAAACCGACTTCGCGCGAGAATGCACGCGAACATCTCGCCTTCTTTTCGGGCAAGGTGATGGAGCTCCACAGCGCCGCCGCGCTTGTACGTGACGACACCTGCGAATGGAGCCACGCCGAGATCGCGCTTTTGCATGTGCGCGAATTGTCCGATGCGTTCATCGAGGATTATCTCGAGGTCGAATGGCCTCAGGTGGGCTACACTGTCGGGTGCTTCCGGATCGAAGCCATGGGCGTGCAATTGTTCGAACGGATAGAAGGCGACCAGTTTACAGTTCTCGGCATGCCGCTGCTTCCGCTGCTCGGCGCACTCCGGGAACAGGGCGTCCTCCAGGCATGACCGCCGTAGCTCACGTGATCGGCGACCCGATTGCGCAGTCGAAATCCCCTCTGATCCACGGCTTTTGGTTGAAGAAGCTGGGGATCGACGCCGATTACAAGGCCCAGCATGTCTTGGGCCAGGGGCTTGAGGGATATCTGGCGCGGCAAGGTCGGGACCCTGAGTGGCGCGGATGCAACGTGACAATGCCGCACAAACAAGCGGTGATCGAGCATCTCGCAGATGTCGACGATGTCGCATCGCGGATCGGCGCGGTGAACACCATCTATCCGGGCCCCGACCGGGGCTTGGCAGGCACCAACACCGATGCCGCAGGGTTTCTTGAGCCGCTGCGCGAAGAGCTTGCCCAGACACACTATTTTCGCATGGCTCGCATCTTGGGAACGGGCGGCGCTGCGCGCGCGATCATCTTTGCACTCGCGCAGGAAGGCTTCACCCTCGTCGTTGCCGGGCGCGATACTGCGAAGGCGCGCGCCCTGCTCGACGAACTGGCCCCGAAGGGAGAGCATCACGCGGTCCATATCGCGCATTTCGCCGAACCAACCGATTTCGCCTTCGACGACCGCGAAGGTTGTCTCGACCTCGTCGTCAACGCGACATCTTTGGGCATGGTTGGAAATATGCCGCTCGCCTTTGACTGGAGCCATGCACCGCCCGGCAGTATCGCCTACGATATCGTCACAAGCCCCATCGACACGCCTTTCCTGAAATCCGCGCGAGAGAGGGGGCATCGGGCAATTGATGGTTTCGCCATGCTGATCGGGCAGGCTGCCATCGCCTTCGAGAAATTCTTCGGCCAATCTCCACCGCGCCAACATGATGCCGAACTCATGGGAATTCTCAGCGCATGACTCGTCCAACCATCATCGGCCTCACCGGATCAATTGGCATGGGAAAGTCGACGGTCGCGGCCATGTTCGAACGCGCCGGCGTGCCGGTATTCGATGCCGACGCTCAGGTGCGTGCGATGCAGGGGCCCGGCGGCGAATTGATCGATGCGATCGAAGCGGCCTTTCCCGGATCGACCGGCCCCGACGGGGTTGATCGCGACGCCTTGGGCAAGCTGGTTTTTGCCGACAAGGAAAAGCTCGGCCGTCTCGAAGCGATCGTCCATCCGGCCGTCGGTGCCAGACGCGCTGCCTTCCTTTCCGAAAACGCCGACAAGGCGCTCGTGCTGTTCGATATCCCTCTCCTGTTCGAGCGTGGAGGTCACGAGGCCGTCGACGTCGTGGTGGTTGTATCCGCTCCGGAGGCAACTCAGCGGGAACGGGTTCTCGCAAGGCCGGGTATGACCGTTGAGAAATTCGAACACATCCTGGGTTTGCAGACCCCGGATACCGAGAAACGTGAGCGCGCCGACCATGTCATCGACACCGGTACTTCGCTCGAGGAAACCGAGAAGCAGGTGCGCGAGCTTGTGGAAACGCTCCTCGCTGCACGCGATTGATCGCGGCGCCTCTTGCGCTTGGCCGCGCATCGGTGAATAGTCCGCGAAATGCGTGAGATTGTCTTCGACACCGAAACGACCGGACTCGACCCCAAGACCGGGGACCGCATGGTCGAAATCGGTTGTGTCGAAATGGTCGGTCGGGTCGAGACCGGAAACAGCTACCACGCTTATTACAATCCCGAACGCGACATGCCCGCCGCAGCGGAGGCGGTGCATGGTCTGTCGATCTCTTTCCTCGAGACCAAGCCGAAATTTGCCGAGACGGTCGATGAACTGCTGGAGTTCATTGGCGATGCGCCATTGGTTGCGCACAATGCCGGCTTCGATTTCGGCTTTCTGAATGCTGAGCTTGAACGCATCGGTCGCCCACCGATCGCGATGGACCGCATGGTCGACACTGTTGCCCTGGCACGCAAGAAGCATCCCGGCGCCAAGCTATCGCTCGACGCCCTGTGCTCGCGTTATGGCGTCGATCGCAGTCACCGCGTGAAGCACGGCGCACTTCTCGATGCGGAATTGCTCGCGCAGGTCTATGTCGAGTTGACCGGCGGGCGCCAGATCGGGTTGGAACTTGCGGCCACGGGCTCTGCGGCACCAGGGTTGAACGATGAAGTTGCGCAGCGCGACAATGTCCTCGCATTCCGCGATAAGGCCGATCGCCCACGCCGCGAACCGCGGCCGCATAGCGCGTCGGCGATGGAGCTGCAGCGCCATGCCGAGTTTGTCGCGAAGATCGAAGGCGCAATCTGGACACGTTGAAACCAGTAAAGGAGTGAATGCGATGGATATCCGAATTTCCGGCCACCAGGTGGAAACCGGCGCAGCACTTCAGGAGCACGCTTCCGAGCGTTTGGGTGCCATTGTCGACAAACATTTCGAACGGGCGCTGTCTTCGCATGTCACCTTCGGCAAAGCGGCGGGCGGTGCATTTTCCTGCCATATCGTGACCCACGTGACACAAGGGCTGATCCTCAAGTCGCAGGGTACCGCGCATGACGCGCATCACGCGCTCGACGAAGCCGCGAGCAGGATCGAGAAGCAGCTGCGCCGCTACAAGCGCCGCCTGAACGACCGCCACGAACGGGCCTCCCACGTGCGCGCGGAAGAGGAGGCTGCCTATACTATTTTCGCCGCCGAAGAGCCTGAGGAAGAGATCGCTGCGGACGCACCTCCCGTCATTGCGGAAACAAAAGTCGACATCCCGGAAAGCAGTGTTGCCGACGCGGTGATGATGCTCGATTTGCGCGATACTCCGGCACTATTTTTCAAAAATGCTGGCACTGGACGGCATAATATGGTCTATCGCCGCGCGGACGGTTCGATCGGCTGGGTTGAACCGCATTAAGGCCGAGGTGACGCGGCGAACGGCCCAGACCGTTATGTCAGCAAATCCGGGGGAGGCTCAAACCATATAAGGCGCCTGCAAGCTGCATCGTTGCGGCTTTACATTTGCTTTTGCCGGGGCAGTGGCCCTTTAATCGATCGACAATTCTTGCTCGGGATCAAGAGTTCGAAATGGATGTGAATATTTCTGTGGTACCGCACGCTGTCGCTTTTGCGCAGGTGAATAGTGCCCAACAGGTTCTCCAACACCTCTCGCGTCTTTACGCGGACGTTTATCGTCTCGATGCCGACGAGATACTAGAAGGGCTCGAGCAGCGTGAGTTGCTGGGCAGCACTGGCTTCGGTCGCGGGGTAGCTATTCCCCATTGCCGCAATTCGGGTGTCACCCGACCCACGATGGCGGTGCTTCGCCTGTCAAAGCCGGTCGATTTCAAGGCGGCCGATGCCACCCCAGTCTCGCTGGTCTTCGGACTTGTCTCGCCCGAGAATGCTGGCGCGACCCATCTTCACGCGCTCGCAGCGGTTTCGCGCATGGTTCGCGACGAGGCGAGGCTTTCGGCGCTCAGCGATGCACCCGATGCAGATGCGCTGTTTGGGGTGCTGACCAACCAATTCCTGCGCGATGCCGCCTGAAGCAGCAGGAGCCGAACTGCACCACCGCGCGCTCGAACGGTTGTACCAGTCGGCGCCGGTCAATTCGCTGTTCAATTCGAAGCTGACCATACCGGGCGAAGGGCGCGCGCGCCTCGTCTTCACTGTCAGCGAAGACGTCTACCACGCAGCTGGCGCCGCGCATGGTACGATCTATTTCAAGATGCTCGACGATGCGGCGTTCTATGCGGCGAACACCTTGGTCAGCGATCGCTTCTTGTTGACGACCGGGTTCAACCTCCATTTCACAAAGCCCGTCCGTGCCGGCGAAGTGGTAGCAGAGGGGACATGGGTGAGTGGCAAGCGGCGCGTCTTCGTCGCCGAATCGCGCCTGATCGATGCCGAGGGGGATGAGATCGGGCGCGGCACCGGGACTTTCATGCGCTCGCATATCGCGCTCTCTGGCCTGCCGGGATACTCTGAATGAAACAGGCCCTTTCTTGAGCGAGCGTCTTCCCACGCACCTCGAAATCGCGAGCATGATCCGTCTCGCCGAATCGAATGGCGGCAGTGCGATGGTTCTTGGCAAGGGAGAGCGCGACGCGGGAACAGTGTTGATCGTCCACGTGTTCCGCGGCGGAAATGCGACCCTTTACGAAAGGATGCCGCAGCTGGACGGCACGAGACCGTTTGTGGTCAGTAAGGCTCAAGACCCTGAAAAGCCTTATGAATTCCAAGAGTATCTCGACCGTCGGCGGCGCCAGGATCCCGATATCTGGATTCTTGAGATCGACATCGCAGATCCAGAACGCTTCATCGCACTTATGCCGCGTTAGCTTGACGTAGTTTCATTTGTGACTATTTGGCCGCGAGCTTCCAAATGCGCAGGCCATCGGGGCGGCAATTCGGCCGAGACGGGATGGCACGCAGACGGGGGGCAGCCGGCAGGCCACTTGGAATCTAACTCTCCTACGCACAAAAAGTGCAAAAGATCCCACCCTGCGTCGGAGCTCGCTCACCGCACAAGAAGAACACGCAATGGGTCGTAAGACTTACTCCCTGAGTGCTGCCGCAGTCATCGCGACAGCCGCAATCAGCCTCTCGAGCGCCGATGGCGTCGAAGCTTTCGCCCAGGATGCAATCGATGCAGCTCCCGGGTCCGTTATCCAGAAGGCCCCCGAGGCCGATAACAGCCAATCGGTCGAGATTGTGCCAGAGCAGCCGGTCTTCGTTTCCGAAGAAGTCGTCCAGACGCTCCCCGAAACGAGCGAAGATGACGCAAACGACAAAGATTTTCAGGCCGGATCGCTTCACGAACTGGTTTCCAAGGTCGGCGACGATACCGAACTGACCGAACAAATGCGCTGCCTTGCCGGTGCGGTCTATTTTGAATCGCGCGGCGAACCGCTTTCGGGACAGCTGGCAGTGGCGCAGGTCGTCATCAACCGCGCCGAAGATCGCCGCTGGCCGGCGAGCTACTGCGGCGTCGTGTACCAGCGCGCGCAATTCTCCTTCGTGCGCGGTGGCCGCATGCCGCAGATCCGCTCGTCTTCCGCCGCCTGGACCCGTGCCAAGGCTGTCGCGAAGATCGCGCATGAGGGGCTGTGGGAATCGGAAGCATCCGACGCAGTCTACTTCCACGCGAACTACGTCCGTCCGAGCTGGAGCCGTCGCAAGACGCGCCTTGCCCAGATCGACACGCATGTCTTCTATCGTTGATCCGATAGGCTAAGCCAAACTTCGAGACCCCCGCCCATTCCGGCGGGGGTTTTCGTTTGTGGGGTCAGTCAGCCAGTATCGCCCAGGTCGGGGCGTGATCGCTCGCTTTTTCCCGCCCGCGATGCTCGCGGTCGACGCCAACGGCTTGCAACTTGTCCGCCAGTTCGGGGGAGAGCAGGATGTGGTCGATGCGGAAGCCATGATCGCGCTGCCACGCCCCGGCCTGGTAATCCCAATAGGTCCATACTCCCCCACGTGGATTGAGAGTATGGACCGCGTCGGTCCATCCATCGGCAAGCAGGCGATTGTAGGCAGCGCGCGATTCGGGTTGCATCAGCGCATCGGATGCCATTGCCTTGACCGAATAAACGTCCGTGTCTTCAGGAATGACATTGTAGTCGCCGAGCACCGCGGCTGGCACTTCTTCGGCCCAGATCGCTCCCATGCGGGCGCGCAGTTTCTCCATCCAGGCGAGTTTGTAGTCGAATTTGGGCCCCGGTTGCGGGTTGCCGTTGGGCAGGTAAATGCAAACGATCCGGGTCCTGCCGCCGTCCTTCAGTGCATCGACTTCGAGATAGCGGGCCTGTTCGCCCTCACCGTCCTTGGGACCATCGATGCCCAGTCCACGTTGGACCTCTTCTATCGAGTACCCCGCATTTGTATCTGCCAGCACCGCGACGCCGTTAAAGGCCTTCTGACCGTGCCAGATCGCCTGATATCCGATTGCTTCGAACTCGTCGGCGGGAAATCCGTCATCCTGGCTCTTGATCTCTTGCAGGCAAGCGACAGCAGGGCGTGTTTCCTCGAGCCATTCCTTGAGGCGAGGGAGGCGTGCCTTGATACCGTTGATGTTGAAGGTGGCGATTTTCATGCGGGCTTACTGCCCCAGATCGCCTTGCGGGTAAAACCTAAATCCCGAAACTCGATCCGCAGCCACAACCGGCAGCGGCATTGGGGTTTTCGACACGGAACGCCGCGCCGCCCAGCGATTCGACGAAATCGACGACGCTGCCGCTGACAAGATCGAGGCTTACAGGGTCGACGACCAGCTTCACTCCATCGGTTTCGCTGACCTTGTCATCGCCATCCGGCGCTTCGGCGAGGTCGAACTTGTACTGAAAGCCCGAGCACCCGCCCCCTTCGACCGAAAGTCGCAGAACGGCTGGCTTCGCCTGCTTGTCGGCGATCCATGCAACGCGCTTTGCTGCGGCGGGGGTCAGTGTGAGAGTGTCTGCCATGCCTATGATCTAAGCGTCACGAGGGCGATCCTCAAGGGAGACGCTTACATCTTGATGTAATCGCGCAATGCGGCCGCCTCGTTTTCGATTTCCGCGACCTTGTGCTTCACGAGATCGCCGATCGAGATGAACGCGACGATCCTGCCGCGATCGATAACCGGGAAGTGGCGAAAACGGCGCTTGGTCATCAGCGCGAGTGCGTCGTCTATGCGGGTGCCCGGTTCCACGGTGATCGCAGGCGCTGTCATGAGGTCGCCGACCGTCAGATCGAGCGCATCCTGACCGCGATCCGCAAGGCAGTAGATTATGTCGCGCTCGGAAACGATTCCGGCGACTTGGCCTCCATTCATCACCGGGAGCGCCCCGATCCGCTTGCCGGACAGCATAGCCACGGCCTCGCTTACCGGGGTCGAGACATCGCAGGAAATAATGTCAGATGGATCGCGGTCCTCGATGATGCGGGCGATGGTCATTGCAGATCTCCTCTCTCCGAAAAGAAAACTGCCACCAATTTGAGGAAAAGGCGAATCTTCTCGCTAACCTACGCCGGTTCATCCCGCCTCGGCCCGGTTACCCATTGCAAAACCACGAAGCGATCCGCATGTGGTGCCCGTGGTCAAGAAATCGCCTTTGGATGATCCCGAAAACGCCGCTCACGCGTGGGCACGTTTTCGCAAGATCATGCGCCTGTTGATGGCCGTTACTGTGGCCACGGTCCTTTTGGCCGTGGGGCTGCTTTATGCCTTTAATGGCGCAATATCGGTGCATTTCTACATAGCGGTCGCGCTTGGGATCAGCTTCACGATGCTGCTGGGCGGCGGTTTGATGGGGCTGGTTTTTCTTTCGAACGGCACGGGTCATGACGAATCGGTCGACAACCGTTTGCCAAGCCGCGACGAATTGTGGTCCAGCAAGGACGGCGACTAGGCAGGCGGCGAAAGCCGGTATTCCGCCACTGGATTCCCACCGATCAGATGTTCCTGGATAATCCGCTCGAGCACTTGCGGTGAACAGGAGTGATACCAGACGCCCTCAGGCCACACGACCGCGATCGGTCCGGCGGAGCATATCTGCAGGCAGTCCGCCTTCGTCCGCTGGATGCCGCCACCCGCTCCCTTGCGGTGAGTATCGGAGCGCTTGGGCCCGGCTAGACCCAGCTCCTTGAGCCGGTCCTTGAGAAATTGCCACGCAACTTCGCCTTCGGCGCGTGAGCAGCACTTTTGCTTTTCGGATAGCGCGCACAGAAAAATGTGGCGCTCTACGCTCTCGTACTTCTTCGCCAAAGCCGTCTGTGCGGCCAATAGGTCCTGATCGCTCATGCGCGTCTAAGTCAGGTTGCGAAGCGCTCGCGTCAACCGGCAAGCGCCAATAAGCAGCTTCTAGCCGCGCTTGCCCGCGATTCGTGCGATTTCCGCCTGCACCATCTTTTCGACCATGCCGGGCAAATTCTTGTCGAGCCATTCGGCAAGCATTGGTCGAAGCAATTCGCGAGTCAGACCTTCGAGCGAAGTTTCACCCGAACGCACGATCTGAGGCCGTGCACCCGGTTCAGCGAGCATGGCGAGCGCGGCGAGATTGTCCTGCATCGCACCGCGGATGTTCTCAGCCAGCAGAGGGGCGTCTTCTTCTTCCTCTTCGCTCGCGCTCTCTTCGTAAGAGTCGTCCTCGCCCGAGTCCTCGTCGAACTCGACCACTTCGGAAAGCTCCATCTCGGACAGGTCGAGCACTTCGTCTTCGACTTGCTCTTCCTCATCTGCCTGAGCCGATTTGGCCGGGGTGCTTTTGCGCGTGGAGGCATTTGCGCCCACATCGCGGCTGTCGCGGGCGATTACCTTCTTGATCGATTCGAGGATTTCTTCGACCGAAGCCTCGTTACTGCCTGCCACACTTATTCCCCATTCAGCCCGTTAACCATTGCGAATCGGGGAATGCGCGTCATTCGCCCGGTTCGAGAGTCGGGCCAATAAGTGCGTCAGCCGCCTCGATGTCAACGGTTCTCGTTGAATTCGCTTCCGGTTCGGGATCACGATCCCAGTCCCAGAACTTGCCGCGCACCCGCTCATAATTGACCTGAGGGTCGTAGAGCGGACCGCCTGTATCGAGATTGAGGTCACGCGCTTCGGCCTTGCCCATCGCGGCGAGCAGGGTGAAGCCCGCCACATAGGCGTTGCGGCGTGCGGTCACTAATTGTGCGCGGGAAGACAGCAACTCCTGCTCGGCGTTGAGCACATCGATGATCGTGCGATTGCCGATGGAGTTTTCCGCGCGCACGCCCTCGAGGCTGAGTTCTGCGGCGGATACGGCGGCTTGCGAGCTTTCGATGACCGCGTTGGCCGCTTGCCAGTTTGCATAAGCTGCGCGGGTTTGCTGGATCACGTCGCGCTCGGCTGCGATCACCTGTTCGAGCGCTGCTGTCTCGCGTGCCCCCGCCTGGCGCTGGCGAGCGGCAACGATACCGCCCTGGAAGATCGGAATCGTTACCCGAAGGCCCGCATTGCCGGTGATTTCAGCTTGGACGAGGTTCTGCCCGAAACCACCGAGCGTGCCGAAAAAGTTGCTGTACGAGGCATTTGCGAACGCGCTCAAGGTCGGCAGTCGACCGGAGCCGGCGACTTCTGTGTCGAAACCGGCGGCCTGGGCGCGTTCCTTGGCCGCGATCAGGTCAGGATTGCTTTCCAGCGCAGTGACGACCGCCATTCCGACGTTTTCAGGCAGGTTGGGCAGGGGAGGCGGTGCCTCCAGATCCGTTGGCGCGCGACCCACGAGCTCGATATAGGCTTCGCGTGCGCTGATGAGGTTCGCATAGGCACTTTGCAGGTCGCCCTGCGCCAGTGCGAGCCGCGACTGCGCTTGCGCCACGTCGGTGCGGGTCAGGGTTCCGATTTCAAACCGGTCGCTGGTCGACTGGAACGTAACATCAAGAACTTCGACCTGATTCGCGGCCAGTGCGACAAGCGCCTCGGTACGCAATACGTCCATATAGGCCGCCACCGCCTGGCTGAAAACCGCGCTTTCGGTCGCACGAAGATCGGCCTGTCCGGCGGCAACGCGCTCCTTGGCAGCCTTGATGCCGTTGCGGATCGCACCACCCGAATAGAGAGGGACGGTCAGTGTCGGATCGACAGTGAGGTTGCGGTCCGGAGCGGTGAAGGCGTTAGCCGATTGCTTGACGAACTCGACGTAGGTGGCCGTGGCGTTCAGGCTCGGCAGGCCCTGTGCATTCTGGATCGGCACATTCTCATCGGTCGCGCGCTGCGTTGCACGCGCGCCTTCGAGCGTTGGATTCGTATTATAAACCGCAGCCAGGGCATCGCGCAGCGTTTCCGCCTGCACGGCGGGCGCGGCGCCAGCCAGCATCAACGCCGCAAGACATGACGACGTGCGCGCGGCAACCCGCAATCGACCTGAGGTGGGTTTCACGAGAAGGTCCAGCCCTGCGTTTTCTCGAAGGCGCGAAGCACCGGAATGCCGAGGTCTTCCACGGGCTGCAGCGAAAGCGTTCCGGCGATCTTGCGACCTGAGGCAAGCCGGGTCACCTTGCGCAACACGAGCCCGGAAACGATTCGCCCGTCTTCCTCAAGCGCTGCTGCCAAGGGCTCGGGCAAGTCCTCGATAGCTCCGTCGACGACAATAAGCGAAAAAGTGCCCTCGGGAAGCTTTCCGTTGGCAGCGTCCTCGGCTGAAACCGTGGCGACCTGCGAGACGAGCGGGCCGATCAGCTCGGCAAGATAGCCCGTTCCGCCTTCGACCACGAGCACGCGGTCGTCGCGGCGTGGCGAGGCTTCGGCAAGCGCTTTGCCGTAGAAAAGCGGAGCCGCCAGGAAGGCCCCCGGACCGATCGCGATCGAGCGGTCGATATAGGCAAGGCTCGCCTTGTCCTGCGGTACGAAATCTTCGCGCGGGACCGCCATCATGCGAGCCAGCACATATTCTTCATTCACGCCGCTGGTGCGCAGCTGGCTGTCGATCATGGCGCGCCTGGCGCTCGAACTATCACGTGTCATGGTGGTGTTGCTCATGCGGACTCCCATGGCTGTATTAGTATCACAATACAGCCCGTCAACCCTTCCTACCTATCGAAGCCCCCGGTTCCAAGAGCTTTGCTGATCCCGGTGCATCATGCGAATGACAGACATTGGCCTTTGACCAACGGATAGACTGCGTCTTATGGGCAGCGGCCCGGACCCGCGATATCGTATCGACCGAGACAAGGAGTGCTTCGATGAGTGACATGACCGAAACCGGCGCGGGCGAAACCGTGCATAACGATGGCAGCATTTTCGGCGCGACCGGCAAGGTTCGGATCGAGGCTGACTCGCTTGGCGACGTCGCGGTTCCGGCCGACGCGCACTGGGGCGCGCAAAGCCAGCGCAGCCTCTATAACTTCGCGATTGGTACCGAGACGATGCCCGCACCGCTCGTCAAGGCACTGGGGATACAGAAACTTTCATCGGCCAAAGCCAATATGGAACTGGGCGTGCTTGCCGATAAACTCGGTGAGGCAATTGTCGCGGCAGCCGGCGAAGTCATCGACGGAACCCTCGCTGACCAGTTCCCGCTGAGTGTGTGGCAGACCGGTTCGGGCACGCAGTCCAACATGAATGCCAATGAGGTAATCGCCAGTCGCGCGAACGAGATTCTCACCGGCAAGCTTGGCGGCAAGGACCCCGTCCACCCCAACGATCATTGCAATATGGGGCAAAGCTCGAACGACACGTTCCCCACTGCGATGCATATCGCCGCCGCGAGCGAGACGATCGAACAGTTGATTCCGGCGCTCCAGCATCTGCATGGCGCATTGGACGAGAAGGCAAGAGATTTCGCCGACATCGTCAAGATTGGCCGTACCCATTTGCAGGACGCAACGCCTCTGACGCTGGGGCAGGAGTTTTCGGGCTACGCCAAACAGGTCGAATACGGGATCAAGAGGCTGGAGAATGCCCTGCCGCGCGTCCTTGAACTGGCTCAGGGCGGTACGGCGGTGGGCACCGGTATCAATTCCAAGGCCGGATTTGCCGAAAAGTTCGCCGCCCATGTCGCAGACTATACCGGCCACGATTTCGTAACCGCTCCCAACAAGTTCGAAGCGCTTGCCGCGCACGATGCGCTGGTCGAACTTTCCGGCGCACTCAACACCATCGCGGTCAGCCTGATGAAGGTCGCGAACGACATCCGGCTGCTCGGCTCCGGCCCGCGTTCCGGCCTTGGCGAGATTGCGCTGCCCGCGAATGAGCCGGGCTCGTCGATCATGCCGGGTAAGGTCAACCCGACCCAGT
Source organism: uncultured Erythrobacter sp. (assembly GCA_947494705.1). Classification (GTDB taxonomy): domain Bacteria; phylum Pseudomonadota; class Alphaproteobacteria; order Sphingomonadales; family Sphingomonadaceae; genus Erythrobacter. The sequence goes on along the minus strand of CANLVN010000002.1, from coordinate 446,406 downwards.
GCGAGGCGCTGACCATGGTTTGCGCGCAGGTGATGGGAAATAACACGACCGTCAGCGTAGCCGGGTCGCATGGCCATCTGGAGCTCAATGTCTTCAAGCCGGTGATGATCTACAACGTCCTGCAATCGATCCGTTTGCTGAGCGATGCCTCGCGCAGCTTCACCGACAATTGCGTCACCGGTATCGAGGCCAATCGCGGCCGGATCGACCAGCTGATGAACGAAAGCCTCATGCTGGTAACCGCGCTCAATCCGCATATCGGCTATGATAATGCGGCCAAGATCGCGAAAAAGGCGCATGCCGAGGGTACGACGCTCAAAGAGGCCGCGCTGGCACTCGACCTGCTGACCGAAGAGCAGTTCGCGCAGTGGGTTGTCCCGGCGGACATGATCAAGCCGCGCGACTGATAGCGATGTTCGTCGCTCGTTCGGCGGCGTAGTCTGTTCGACCAAGCGAATACGGGAGACGACGACCGGTTGGCGCTTTCCCGCGCAAGGCGCTATCTGGCTGATGTGACACGCAATCAGGATCTGACATTCGAAAAGCCGGCCCGGCCGACGGTACCATTCAGAGTGGTGCTGCTGTCGATGGTGGGAATGTGGGCGGCGTATTTCGTCCTCATAAGCCTGCGCAGCGTCATCCACGATCTCGACATGCAGTCCGAAATGCTGGTTCGCCGCTTGCTGGTGACGCTGGCGGGCCTCGGGCTGACGATCGTGCTGTGGGGGCTCTTGCGGTTGGTCGACCGGCAATCGCTGTGGATGAAGATCGGCGCGGCCAGCCTGTTCTCGATCCCGATTGCCATGGCGATCGGCCAGATCAACCAGTACGCCTTCCTCGACATCCAGAAGCAGATCGAACAGCGCTATGCCGAGGAAAGCGGCTTTCGCTTCGATGACGAGGGCAATTTGCTCTACGACCTGCCCGACGGGGTGGAGATCGAGGCGCCGGGCCCCGAAGGGGATGGCGCGACCATCATTTCGGAGTCGCTCGTGATCGCGCCTGCATCGGTGCGCGAGAATGGCTGGCGCGCCGTGCTGGACATCGCGCTGGGCCGCTATTTCCTCCTGCTCGCCTGGGCTTCGACCTATTTCGCATTGCTTGCGGGCTATCAGGCGCGCGCCGCCGAACGCCGCGAACAGCAATTTCGCTCGGCCGCGAAAGCTGCGGAGCTGCGGTCATTGCGATACCAGGTTAATCCGCATTTCCTATTCAACACGCTCAATTCACTCTCGGCGCTGGTGATGACCGGCAAGGCCGAGCGGGCCGAGCGGATGATTCAGACGATGAGCCGGTTTTACCGCCACAGCCTTGCCGACGAACCAACCAGCGACGTGCAGCTGAAAGACGAGTTCGATCTTCAGAAACTCTATCTCGATATCGAGGCGGTGCGTTTTCCCGAACGGTTGATCCCGGTGTTCGACCTGCCCGAAGACCTCGAAAAAGCCCGTGTGCCGGGCATGATCCTTCAGCCGCTCGTCGAAAATTCGGTCAAATATGCAGTCTCCGCGGTCGGCCGCCCGGTGACCATCACTGTCGGCGCGCGCGAGGAATTCGATCGGCTGGTCATCACGGTCAGCGACGACGGTCCCGGCGTGCCCGAGGGCAGCCAGCACGGCTTCGGCATCGGCCTTGCCAATGTCCGCGATCGGCTCGAGGCGCGCTTCGGCAGCGATATCGGTTTCACCTCGACGCCCATCCCCGGCGGGTACAAAACCGAAATCCGCGTTCCCTTGTCCCGGCCGGTGAATTACAAACGCTGATCCATGCCCAATACCGAAACCCCGACCCAGCAATTGCGCACCCTGATCGTCGACGACGAACCGCTCGCGGTCGAGCGCATCCAGGTGATCTGCGCGGAATTGCCCGCGATCCGGGTGGTCGGCACGGCCAGCGACGGGGCTGCCGCCCTGCGTCTCGCGGAAAAGCTCAACCCCGACCTCGTCCTGCTCGACATGACCATGCCCGAGCTCGATGGGCTTGGCGTCGCGCGCAAACTTGCCGAATACGACGAACCGCCTGCGGTGATCTTTGTCACCGCTCACGATCATTTCGCTGTCGAGGCCTTCGATCTCGAGGCGGTCGACTATGTGCTCAAGCCCGTTGCCGCCGATCGCCTGGAACGGGCGATCGAACGCGCTATCGCCCGTCGTGGCGAGCGCAAGGAAACCCCGGGCAAGTGGCTGGACGAGTTGTGGGTCCCGCATCGCAGCGAGCTGCTGCGCATTGCGGTCAGCGAAGTGCACCAGATCGATGCAGAGCGCGATTATGTGCGGCTCCATGTCGGCAATCCGGCGGACCCGGACGAGCCATCGCGGTCCTACCTGTTGCTACAGACCATTGCCGGGCTGGAAGCGCGGCTCGATCCGGAACAATTCATTCGCATTCACCGCTCTACGATCCTGCGCCGAGACAACATCCGGGGGCTGCGCCATGATGGACTGGGCGTTTGGTCTGCCGAGTTGCAGAACGGCGACGCTCTAAGGATCGGACGTACATATCTGTCGAAAGTGAAAGCGATGGCGGGCCGGTAGGCGCTTGGCTTCTCGCGCGACGTACCCACTACGGCTACCAATACAGCGGACACAAAGAAGCGGCCCGAACCCCGGGACTGGTAGGGTTCGAGCCGCAATTCCTGCGCTACGGGGAGCGCAGGTCAGTGACGCGGTTCAGCCGCCGCGCTGTTGATCTGCGATTAGGGTAGCGACTTGGCTCTTTGCGCTCGCGCGGGCCTTCGCAAGGCACTCGACAGATTCGTGCGACCGGATACGCGTGCCGGTGCGGACCTTGTCATATCCGCAGACCTTGCGCGCGGCCTGGTTGATTCTCTGGTCGAGCATGCGCTGACCTTCTGGGGTCGAAAGGTCGAGTCCGGCTGCGCTGATCTCGACGCTCCGCGCATCTGTCGTACCGGCGAAGGCCGGGGCAGAGGTGGCGGCAAGGCCGAGGCTGGCGACGGCAAGCGCGAAAGTTTTCATCGGGGTTTTCATAATTTCTCTCCTGTCAGCAGAACGAAGGTGTTCGATCGGGGTGTCGAACCGGGGATGTCCCTTCGCCCTGCTGTGTTATCTAGATAGGGCAGCGCGCGTGTCGCGTCATTCGTGGGTCGACAAACCCCACTCAACCGGTCGATTGACGACAAGCAAAATGACCGATGGCGCATCTTTGCCGACGAACGGCATATTTCATCGGACGCGCGTTTAGGTCATATTGTCACACGTGTTTCTGGCGATTCTTGTTATATTTGTACTCGGCGTAGGCAATTTCGTGCTTCATTGCGCCGTGCTGGACAGCAATCATCCGCTGATGGAGCAGATGCCAAGCTTCGTGAGGCTTCTGGGAGGGCGATTGACCCTCGTTGCGGAATTTCTGGTTCTGCTGGCCGCAATGCTGCTCGCTGCGAATGGCTGGGCGGGGCTGGCGTGGGCCTATGCCGCATACAGCGCGCTTAACGCGGTCTCGGCGTGGCTGATCCTGAGCGGCAAGATCTGAGCGAATTCGTTCCAACGCTTTGGGAACGTCTCTAGGGCTCGCGCGATTTATCGAGCATGAGTGGATTTTCAAGCTGTTGGCTGGTGGTCAATCCGGCAAGTGGAGGCAACGCCGATGGTGCGGCAAAGCATCTCGAGGCGGAATTCGGCACGCACGGCATCTCGGTCGAGCGGACCTTCGAATTCCCGAACGACGCGCTGCCGACTGCTGAAGACCTGGACCGTGCCGGTATCGACCTTGTGGCCGTCTTCGCGGGCGACGGCACCGTCAACACGCTGATTACCGGACTTGCGGGGTGGGGAGGGAAAGTCCTTGTCCTACCGGGTGGCACCATGAACCTGCTGGCATGCCGGCTGCACTGCGGCTACGCGACCGAGCAGATCATCCCGCTTGTAGCCAAGGGTGGCGCGCGGGCGCGACGACCCATTTGCATCCAGACACAGAACGGCACCGCACTGGCCGGATTGCTGGTCGGGCCGGGGACCTGCTGGCATGAAGTGCGCGAAGCCATGCGCAGTGGCGCTCTGGCCGAAGTCGCTTCAGGCGCGCTCGATGCACTCAATCGAACGGCCAGCGGACCACCCGTTCGCATGGTCGGCAGCGCACTGGCCCGCGACGAGGGTTACCCGTTGATCGAATTGACTCCCGGAGAGCACGGCATCCAGGTGAGCGGCTATTACGCGAGCGAACCACTCGATTACGCCGAGCAGGCATGGGCAACCATGCGTCGGCGCTTTCGGGAAGGGCCGCATGACGACCTTGGCATGGTCGCGGAGGTCACTCTCGAAAGCATGGACCATTCCGCTCTCCCGTGCCTGTTCGATGGCGAACCGGTCGAATGCGCGGATGGCACCACGTTTGTTCTGGCTCCCTGCGAGGTGGATTTGTTAGTGACCAGCCATGAATTCTGAACCGATCCGCATTTTTCACCTCTCCGACATCCATTTCGGCCTCGTTGACGAGCGGGCAATCGCATGGGCGCATGATGCAATCGCACAGCAACAGCCCGATGCGGTGGCGATCACCGGCGACCTGACGATGCGAGCCCGTCACCACGAATTCGACGCGGCAACCGACTGGATCAAAAGCCTCGCGGCACCGGTCACGGTCAGCATCGGCAATCACGACATGCCCTATTTCAACCTGATCGAGCGCTTCGTGACCCCCTACAAGCGCTTCGAAGGGTTGAAGTCGCTCGTCGAGCGAGAGATCGACCTGCCCGGGCTCGCCATTGTGCCGCTCAAGACCGTGAGGCGCTGGCAACCGCGTCTGAACTGGTCGAATGGGTGGGTGACCGACCCTGCGCTTGAAAAATGCCTCTCGGCGATCGATGCGCTGCCGACTGGGGTCAAGGTGATCGTGACGGTCCATCATCCCCTTAGAGAAGTAGGGACGCAAGGGACGGCGCTTACCGCCAATGGCTCGAAGGCTCTGGAAGAGCTGGCCAAGCGCGATGTCATCGCGGTGCTGTCGGGCCATGTGCACGACGCTTTCGATATTAGCGAGCCGACGCCTCACGGCACGGTCCGGATGATCGGCGCAGGAACCCTGTCCAAGCGCACCCGCTCGACCCCACCCAGCTTCAACGAGCTTGTTTTCGACGGCGAGCGGCTTGAGGTGAACGTTCGCAACCTCGCCAATGTCGACACGCAGGACATGATGATCGACGACGTTCCCCAGGACGCGATGCCGCCGCGCAAGGAGGGCGAGCCCGTCGCGCCGGTGCGGCAGGTCCCTCCAACCGATCCGCCCGTCCACTAGGCTGTGCGTGGGCTTACGCGCCCGGTAATCTGGGCTGCGCCCCTATTAACCATGATTGGCTGAGCCACCTTAACCCTTTGTTGGTCATAATTCGGCTGCGTGCGCCGGTCGGTCCTCCGGTTGGCGAGGGTTACAACCGCCTTGCGTCATATTCGGCTGAGGCGCTTGGCAAACAGGAGGCGAAATCATGGACCTGCTCAAATCCGTGATCCTGGCGGTGATCCTTACCGGGTGCATTGCCATGGTGGTCGGTTCGCAAGGAACCAGTGCCGGACCGATGGCGATCTTTGCGGTCAAGATGGCCGGACATAAAGCCTACTGGTCGTGGCCAGTTTTCTTTGGCGGAACTGGGCTGGCCTGGAGCCTCATGCTGCTTCAGCGCTAATGCGTTGAACCTTTCACCCGATTTGCGTCTGTTTTCGCCACTCCGGCCCGGCGCGACGCTGCCCGCGAGAATACCGGCTTCGCCGGTCCATACGCCCTCCGCGACGTGCAAGAAAAAAGGCGGCCCCGCGAAGGACCGCCCTTTTTGAAGGCATCGTTTTCGGAAGCGATCAGCGCTTCGAGAACTGGAAGCTGCGACGTGCCTTGGCACGGCCATACTTCTTGCGCTCCACCACGCGGCTGTCGCGGGTGAGGAAGCCAGCCGCCTTGACGGTGCTGCGCAGGGCGGGCTCGTACTTGGTCAGAGCCTGGCTGATACCGTGCTTGACCGCACCAGCCTGTCCCGAAAGACCGCCGCCGCGAACCGTTGCGACGATGTCGTACTGGCCTTCACGCTCGGTGATTGCGAAGGGCTGGTTGATGATCAGACGCAGGGTCGGACGCGCGAAATACACTTCCTGGTCCTTGCCGTTGACGGTGACCTTGCCGGTGCCCGGCTTCAGCCAGACGCGCGCGGTAGCATCCTTGCGGCGGCCGGTTGCATAGGCACGGCCCTGGGCGTCGAGTTCCTGCTCGCGCAGAGGCGCTGCAGGGTTCTGGGCGATTTCGGCGGCGTCCGCAGCGGGTGCGTCACCGGCGATGTCCTTGAGATCCGAGAGATCGGAAACGGAGCTGTTGTTCTCGTCAGCCATTATGCGGTGACCTTGTTCTTGCGGTTCATCGAAGCGACGTCGAGCACGGCAGGCTTCTGGCCGTCATGCGGATGCTCGGTGCCGTTGTAGAGGTGCAGCGCACGCATCTGGTCGCGGCCAAGCGGACCGCGCGGGATCATGCGCTCGACGGCCTTTTCCAGCACGCGCTCAGGAAAGCGGCCTTCCAGAACCTTGGCCGGGGTCGTTTCCTTGATGCCGCCGGGGTGGCCGGTGTGCTTGTAATAGACCTTCGTTTCGGCCTTGTTGCTGGTGAACTTCACCTTGTCGGCGTTGATAACGATCACATGGTCGCCGCAATCGACATGCGGTGTGTAGCTCGGCTTGTGCTTGCCGCGCAGGTGGTTGGCGATGATCGCGGCGAGACGGCCTACGACGAGACCTTCGGCATCGATCAGGTGCCATTTCTTTTCGACCTCTGCCGGCTTCACCGACTTGGTCTGTTTGCTGAGCGCCTTCATGGCAATGAAATCCTTGTATGCAGTTTGGGTGCAAGGGAACGAAAAATGCGGGTCCGAACACGGGCACCTGCGAATCATGAAGACGCGCAGCGCCGATCGGGCCGGTCGGAGCGGGCATTTGTCGTCAAAAGCCGCGTAAGTCAACCAATAGTGCGGGTTTGAGTGGAGGTAAAATAATACCACTAAGCCTGCGCTGCGTGTTCTCGGTTGCTCCGGCAGAGCGTTCGACCCATTCCCCGCGCGTCACTCATTCCGGCCATTGCCACCCGAAGCGTCCGTCACGCGCCCGACCGGCTCGCCCCTACAACCTCGCCCAGCCAATCGAGGGTGGAGGGATGCGACGCATCGCATGACCAGGCCATGATTGCGGGCGTGTCATAGGGGTGAAGCTCTCCCAGCTGCTCGACCAGTCTGCCGAGCGTTTCGGCGGTGGTCTTGAACAGGACGCCGACCTCTTGCGCGCTCGACATCGCGCCGTCCCATTCGAATACCGATTCGATGGCGGGCACGATATTGGCGCAGGCGATCAGTTTCTGACCCAGCAGTTCGGCGGCAATGTCTCGTGCGGTTTCGGCATCGGGGAAGGGACACCATGCGAGCGCGGCTTGCGGCTCGGTCATCGCGCGATCCGTTTGGCGTGGGCTATGCCGTCGGTGTGCATTGCCCACGCGGTCGCCGCGACCAGCAACGCACCGGTCAGCTGGTGTGCCGCAGCGATCCACAGCGAGACCCCGCTGAGCACGGTCGAAATACCGAGCAGGACCATCACACCATAAGCAATGTGAACCGCGACCGCGGCACGGCGATCGGTGCTGCGGACACGCCTTGCGAGGAAAATCAACGCCGCCACCGCAACGAAGGCCCACCAGCGGTGCAGGAAATGCAGCAGGAACGGATCGTGCGTCAGCGCCCAGAACACGCCGTTCGAGAACCCTGTCTCAGGAACGATACGACCATTCATCAACGGCCAGTCATAGGCGGCATGACCGGCATTCAGCCCGGCGACCCACGCGCCGAGCAAGAGTTGCACGAACAAAACCCCTGCGACCAGCATGGCCGCACGCGTCAAAGGTGTTTTCCCGGCTTCCGGTTCGCGCGCCACCCGCCGCATGTCGCGCGCGGTCCAGATAAGCGCGCCCAACAGCAGCAAGGCGGTAAGCAGGTGCAGCGAAAGGCGGAAATGGCTGACATCGGTCATGTCGCCGACCAGTCCCGATTGCACCATCAGCCAACCGAATACGCCCTGCAGTCCGCCAAGCGCCAACAGCGCCACAAGGCGCGGCTTGAACCCCTGCGGTATCGCGCCCTTTACCCAGAACCACACCAGCGGCGCGGCGTAGATCAGGCCGACGGTTCGCGCGAGCAGCCGATGGAACCACTCCCAGAAATAGATGAACTTGAAATCCGCCAGCGTCATCCCCGCAAGGCTCGCCTCGAGCCGGTACTCGGGCGTTGCGCGGTATTTCGCGAATTCCGCCTGCCATGCCGTGTCCGAAAGCGGGGGCAGGATGCCGGTTGCCAGGTTCCATTCGGTAATCGACAGCCCGCTCTCGGTCAGTCGCGTGATCCCGCCGACCAGCACGATCAGCACGACAAACGCCGCCGTCAGTTCAAGCCACCGCGCAAGCGCAAGTGGTCGAGCGCGCGAAATCGCATCGCTCGCATCTGCTGGAGAAGGTTGGGCAAGACTCGCCATGGCAATGGCGTAAATGTCCAGCCGCGCGCCTCCATGCAAGGGCGTTGAAAGAAAATCGCATTGCGAAAAGCGCAAGGTGCTTGCGCAATGTGATATTATTACATAGTTGGGGCAAGCAAATGACCGCACCCGATTCCCTCCCGCGCAGTTCCCAGCGCCTCGACCAGCTTGGCATTGGCCTTGCTGGACTGTGCGCGGTCCATTGCCTGCTGGCGGTGATTCTCGTCGCGGGAATGGGCGTGGGCAGCCACTTCCTGCTGGCACCTGAGCTGCACCGCTACGGGCTTGTGATTGCCCTGATCATCGCGGGCGCGGCGATTGGGTGGGGTGCGGTGAAGCATCGTCGTGCCGCACCGTTCCTGGTGGCGATGATGGGCCTCGGCTTCATGGGGGGCGCGCTTGCCGTGCCTCACGGGGAGGACGAATTCGTTCTTACCCTGATCGGCGTATCGCTGGTCGCGCTTGGCCATTTCCTTAATCTGCGTGCTGCGAGGCGCCGGTAAGGACACGCTTGCGCTCATCGGCAAGGTGACTATTTCGTGAGCGCATGACCACCACCAAGATCATTTCCCTCAACGGCGAAACCCGCCGCACTCCCGCTGCGACGATCGCGCAACTTGTGCGCGAACTGGATCTCTCGCCGGAGAAGGTCGCGGTCGAGCGCAATGGCGAGATCGTGCCGCGCTCGATGCTGGAGAACGCGCAGCTGGGCGAGGGCGACACTCTCGAAATCGTGCATTTCGTCGGCGGTGGCGAGCACAAGGATGCATCGCAGGATACCTGGAGCGTCGCCGGACGAACCTTTACCTCGCGCCTCATCGTGGGAACGGGCAAATACAAGGATTTCGAGCAGAACGCCGCCGCGCTCGAAGCAAGCGGCGCGGAAATCGTCACGGTCGCCGTGCGCCGGGTCAATGTCAGCGATCCCAAGGCGCCGATGCTGACCGATTTCATCGATCCAAAGAAGGTCACCTACCTGCCCAACACCGCCGGATGCTTCACCGGTGACGAGGCCGTCCGCACTTTGCGGCTGGCTCGAGAAGCCGGGGGATGGGACCTGGTGAAGCTGGAAGTACTCGGGGAGGCGCGCACGCTCTACCCCGACATGCGCGAAACGCTGAAGGCGACCGAGGTGCTGGCCAAGGAAGGGTTTCACCCGATGGTCTATTGCGTCGACGACCCCATCGCCGCGAAGCAGCTTGAAGACGCAGGTGCAGTTGCGATCATGCCCTTGGGAGCGCCGATCGGGTCGGGGCTGGGTATCCAGAACCAGGTGACCATTCGGCTGATCGTCGAGGGCGCAAACGTGCCGGTGCTGGTCGATGCGGGCGTAGGCACCGCAAGCGATGCTGCGGTCGGCATGGAGCTTGGCTGCGACGGCATTCTCATGAACACCGCGATTGCCGAGGCCAAGGACCCGATCCGCATGGCTCGCGCAATGAAACTGGCTGTCCAAGGCGGGCGCGAAGCTTACCTCGCGGGCCGCATGGGGCGTCGCAAATACGCCGATCCAAGCAGCCCCCTGGCGGGCCTGATCTGATCCACGCGTAAAAATCGGCACGTGGTTACTGCGTATTAACCAAACTAACCGACAACCGTCTTCGATACTGAAGGAGACGACTTGTGACGCTTGCCAGCACATCGACCATGGCCATCGCTGAGATGCGCGAATTCGCAGGCTTCGAGCCGTGCGAGCAGCGCTATATCAAGCGCAGTCTGGATATCGGTATGGCTCGCTGCGACGCATTTCGCCTCTGGGGGCGGACCGAAGCCGAAAACACCGCAATCCGTCGCCAATATGTCGTTTACCAGGACTTGAAAGCGCTGCGCTCCATGGTCCCGGTCGAGGGCACGATGGGAGAGATCGAGCGCTTTATCGGCAAGCTGGTGCGCATGGCGGCTTTCGATCTCGAGCAGGAGCGTCTGGAAAGCTTCTCCGCCTTCCGTTTTCTCTACGAACGGCTGCTGGGCGCACAGGCGCGCCCTTACCTTCCCGCTGCCTTCTGCGCCGCGGCGGCGCTTCCGGTGATCCGCCCGCAACACCGCAAGACCCTGCTGCAAAGCCTGAGCGAAGCGGCGGCAACAGCTCCGGGCTGGTCGGATCGCGCACCGGGTTTCTATCCCGAATATGTCGAGGATGTTGAGGCGGCTTGACCCAAGAAGTTCCGATCGTCGCAGCCGGAGCCAAAAAGGATCTGGCTGATGCCTATCAATGGCTCGCGCAAGTTCTGGTCAGCTTCGCCACGGCTGAACAAGCGATCGGACAATTGTGTCGTGAGCTCGATCTATCGATCAAAAGTGGCGCACTAGGCAGTGTCAAGGAACTCAGAGACCGTTTGGTTCGAAGTGAGGAGCGTTCCTGTCGGAACCTTGAGAAGCGCATCGGTCGCTGGCAACGGCTCCGCCCCGTTCGTCACGTCCTTGCTCATTGCACGGTTCGTATTCTTTACGAGGAGTCCGGAAGTCCGGCCTATGTTACCCGACACCTTCCTCGTGATAAGAATGATGTGACGCCTGATCGTGTCTGGACGAAGGAAGAACGCGATGAGCTGCGGCGGATTGCTTCGAGCGATGGTCGCTCGATCCAGGCTCAAGTCGCCAACTTGATGGAGCAGACCAAGCTGATCGAGCAGCTTAAGAACGCTTAACCCCGATAAAGCCCGTCGATCCTGTCCTGGTACCGATCCCGGATCTTGTGACGCCTGATCTTCATGCTCGGCGTCATTTCCTCGTTCTCGATGCTGAACGCCTCGTCGGCAAAGGCGAACTGGCGGACTTTCTCGACTACGGAAAGTTCGGCATTGGTCCGGTCGACCGCCGCGCGCACTGCATTCTTGAAGGCGGGGAGGTCCTGTAGCGCCTTCATGTCGAAGCGCTCATCATTCGCGCGTGCCCATTCCAGGGCCCACTCCGCATCCGGCACAACCAGGCCAACGACGTAGGGCCGCTTGTCGCCGCTCACCATCGCCTGCGCGATTTCTGGTTGCAGGGTCAGCATCCCCTCGATCTTCTGCGGGGCGACATTGTCGCCCTTGTCATTGACGATCATGTCCTTCTTGCGGTCGGTGATGACGATGCGGCCCTTGTCGTCGAGATGGCCGATATCGCCGGTATGGAGCCAGCCATCCCTGATGGTGCGCGCCGTTTCGGCTTCGTTGCGCCAATATCCGTGCATCACCAGTTCGCCGCGACACAGGATCTCGCCATCCTCGGCAATCTCGATGTCGACCCCGCGCATCGGCGGGCCGACAGTGTCCATCTTCAGGCCGACGCTGGGACGGTTGCAGCTGATCACCGGCCCGGCCTCGGTCTGACCATAGCCCTGCAGCATTGTCAGACCCATCGCGTCGAAGAAATTGCCGACTTCAGGATTGAGCGGCGCACCGCCCGATACCATCGCCTTGATCCGCCCGCCGAACTTGGCGCGGATCTTTGGCCGAAGGGTGCGCTCGATCATCATGTTCATGGGCATGTCGCGTTTGCGCACCTTGCCATCGCGCGAATGCTCGCTGATCCTGAGCGCAGCATCCATCAGCATGTTGGGGACGCGTCCCTGCTTCTCGATCTGCTTCATGATGCGCGTGCGCAGCACTTCGAAAAGGCGCGGGACCACGACCATCAGCGTAGGCCGGGTTTCCTCGATATTGCTCGCAAGCTTCTCCAGCCCCTCGGAATAGAAGATCTCCGCACCCACCCCGATCGGCAGGTATTGGCCGCCGGAATGCTCGTAGGCATGGCTCAGCGGAAGGAAGGAGAGGAACCTTTCGTTTTCGATGCCGAAATCGTTGATGAGGATGTCCGCCGCGCCCGCGACGTTACACAGGATCGATCCGTGATGCTGCTTCACCCCGCGCGGTGCGCCGCCCGTGCCGCTCGTGTAGATGAGGCAGGCGGTGTCCTCGCGCTTGATGCCGGCAATGCGGGCGTCAACCGCCGCACGAGCCGCTTCCGCGTCGCCTTCTATGAGGTGGTCCCAGTTGTGATATTCAAAGCTGCCCGCCTGGCGACGATGCAGGTCGTCGATCCCGATGACATGATCGACATTGCCGGTCCGCGCGATGGCCCCGACTACCGGTTTCAGCAGCTTCTCCGTCGAAACGATGACCGCGCGCGCGCCCGAATTGTCGAAGATATGCGCGTGATCGCGCTCGGTATTGGTGATGTAGGTCGGGACCGAGATGCACCCGGCCGCCATGATCGCGATATCGGCAATGCACCATTCGGGGCGATTTTCGCTCACCAGTGCAACACGGTCGCCTTCCTGCAGACCGATATGACGCAGGCTTTCGGCTAGCAGGCAAATCTGATCGGCCGTTTCGCGCCAGCTCTGGGTGCGCCATTCGCCGTCCTGCTTGCGCCCGAGAAAAGGCGCGTCGCCTTTCTCATCGGCACGCTTCAGGAACAGCTCGACCAGATTGTTGGCGCTGTCGACGTCCTGCAGGATCGGATCGTCGGAAGGATCGGCGATCGGCTGCAAAGAAGCGGGCGATGTGGTGGCGTGCGCGGTCAATGGTTCCTCTTCCCGCTCGCCCGGCGCCTGTTTCGAAGGCAGTTTCGGGCAAGCGCCAAATTATCTCTTGGGTCGAAAGCTAGTCACTCAAACACCCAGCGGCAAGCTCACCCCCGCATCGGCATGTCAGGGCACTTCGCTGCCCGATGTTTCTCCAATGGACGCCGGCTCGTAGACCAGCAGGTCGGCGACCCGCGGATCGCCGGCGGACTCCCATCCGGTCGGGGTGCGCAGCAAAGCGTTGGCCTTTCCGCGCGGCGACATGAAACGGATGTCCGGATGGCCGAACGCCTTCAGTTCTTCGACCAGCCCGGCGACGATGCTGCCTTCTTCCGAGATGACCGTCGATCCGAACGCCATAAGCAGCGGCAGGCCCAGCGCTTCGCGAGCGCTCATGTCGAAATCGATCACTCCAATGATCGAGCGGGCGACCTGCACCGGAATCGTCGGCCCGCCGGCCGCACCGATCACCAGCACGACTTCTCCATTCTCGTCGAAAACGATGGTCGGCGCCATCGAGGAGCGCGGGCGCTTGCCCCCTTCGACGCGGTTGGCAACTTCGACTCCGTCCACGTCCGGATTGCTGCTGAAATCGGTGAGCTCGTTGTTGAGATAGAACCCAGCCCAGTGCAGGCCAGACCCGAACGCGCCCTCGATGGTCGAGGTGTAGCTGATCGCGTTGCCCTCTTCATCTACGACGGCGAAGTGGGTGGTTCCATTTTCGGGCGGCTCGTCGCCATCGGCGCGGGCCAGCGGTGCATCGGGAGGCGTGCCGGGCTCGACTGTCTTAAGCGCTTGCGCCGGATCGATCATCGCGCTGCGCGTCGTGAGATATGCGGGATCGAGCAGCCCTTCGACCGGGACTTCGACGTAATCCTCGTCGCCGATATAGAGTTCGCGGTCGGCATAGGCGATGCGCTGCGATTCCAGGAAAAGGTGCCAGAAAGTGGCGCTATCCGGGCCGAGTGCGGCGAGGTTGAACCGTTCAAGCTGGCCTAGCATCTGGCCTACCGCGACCCCGCCCGACGATGGCGGGCCCATGCCACAGACATTGTAGCTGCGATATTCGACGCAGACCGGATCGCGTAGCTTCGCCTCATAGCCGCGCACATCCGCAGCGCTCATCCGACCGTCCTTCGGGGTTTGCGAGGCGACATAACTTGCGAAAGCATCGGAGGCGTCGTCGTAAAAGCCCTTCGCGCCTTGTGCGGCAATCCATTCGAGCGTGCTGGCGAGTTCGGGAACGGTGATCCGTGCCCCAACAGGCAGCGGATCTCCATCTGCATCGAAGAAGATCGCGCGCGCACTTTCGGTCTTTGCTGCGCGATCCATCGATCCGGAGAGCGAGCCGTGCAGTCGCCGGTTCATTACGAAACCATCGCGTGCGAGCGTGATGGCGGGTTCGAACAATTCGGCCCATTCAAGCTTGCCGTGCAGGGCATGCGCCTTTGCGGCGAGCGCGATATTGCCGGGTACGCCGACGCTCAGGCCGGACACTGTTCGTGTTTCGAAAGGCAGCTGCTCGCCCGCTTCGTCAAGAAAGCGTGTGCCGGTCGCGCTGGCTGGGGCGATTTCTCGTCCGTCGAAAGTGGTGAGTCCGTCTTCGCCGCCGCGCACCATGAAGCCGCCGCCGCCGATGCCGGAACTCTGCGGCTCGACCACGGTGAGCGCCAGCATGACTGCAATTGCTGCATCGGTCGCCGATCCACCCTTCGCAAGTATCGCCTCGCCCGCTGCCTCGGCGCGCGGATCGGCGGCGCTTACTGCTCCGGCAAGTTCGGTGCTTGCCTGCGCAACCGGAGCGGATGCGTCGGCTAGCGGCGCGGGCTCCATGCAACCGGCGAGGAGGATGGCGAGGGGCGAAATGAAGGCGAGCGGTTTGAACATGCCAACCTCGCTATTCGCTTCCCACCGCCTCTGCAATGGTCGCAAAGCCATCGCGCGTCATCAGGCGTTCAAGCCCGCTCACGATCTGCGAACCCAGCATCGGTCCGTGGAAGACCATGGCCGAATAGAGCTGCACGAGGCTCGCCCCTGCACGGATGCGTTCCCAGGCATGCTCCGCGCTCGCAATGCCGCCTACCCCGATCAGCGGCATCGCACCTCCCGTGGCCTTGCGAAAGTCGCGCAAGCGCTCGAGCGCCAGATTGCGCAAGGGGGCTCCTGACAACCCACCCACTTCGCCAGCATGATGCGAAGTCAGGGCGGGGCGCGAAATGGTGGTGTTGGAAACGATGAGCGCGGACAAGCCCTTGTCCAGCGCGATGCGCGAAATCGCGTCGATATCGGCAGGTTCGAGATCGGGCGCAACTTTCAGGAATATCGGGGGAGGGCCATCCAGACCGGCTTCGTCGCGCGCGGAGATGACCCCGTCGATCAGATCGGCAAGAGCGCTTTCGTCCTGAAGCGCGCGCAGGCCGGGTGTGTTCGGACTCGACACATTGATCGCCAGATAATCGGCCACGGGCGCCATCGTTTTCGCCATCAGCGCATAGTCGGCGCTGCGATCGGGTGAATCCTTGTTCGCGCCGATATTCACGCCGACCACTCCGCCACGATCTTTTCGAGCGTCGAGCCGGGCCAGTGCGGTTTCGGCTCCTGCGTTGTTGAACCCCATGCGATTGATGACGGCATCGTCTCCGGTCAGCCGGAACAGGCGGGGGCGAGGATTGCCCGCTTGAGGGAGAGGCGTGATCGATCCGACCTCGGTGAACCCGAAGCCAAGGCCGAGCAATGCATCGGGCACCTCGGCATCCTTGTCGAAGCCGGCGGCCACGCCAACCGGGTTGGGAAAGGTCAGCCCCGCAACCGTGGAGGCTAGCTTACCGGGCGAAGTATCGGCCGAAGCGGCGATGAGCGGGCGCATGGACTTCAGCCCGCGAATCGCGAGGCGATGTCCGGTTTCGGGGTCCAGCGCGAAAATGGCGGGCTTCGCGAGGTCGAATAATCTGGTCTTGAGCGTCATCGCCACCTGCTAAGCCAAAGATTGACGCCGGTGTCGAGTGGCAAGGTCAGGCCCGTTCGCGCGGCGGATGTCAAAGTTCGTTCAAGCGCCGAAAACATGACAATTGTCGTTATCGTTCAAGCTTGTCGTATGCATACAATTATTCCGTGGCCTCTCTGGCTAGACGACTCCTGCGACCCGAAGGGCTCGGAGCAGAAATGCAAAGAGTTCCTCAACTCAAACGGGCGGTCCATACGTTGGGCCGCCCTTTTTTGTTTAAAAATCAAAATTATGCCGCTAGCAATCGGATTGCGGGCGCAATGAATGGTTGATTCACTCAAACAAATGGATCCCGGAGGGGATGGGTCCGAAGAACAACCGGACCTGGGGCTTACTGAAAGCTCCCTGATCGTGATCGACTACATCGCGCCACCCGCCGCGATCAGCGATTATGTTACGACGCTCTATCATTTCCGCTGCGAAGAGCCCGAGATTCGCGATGTCCAGCCAGCATCGGTGGGGCACCTGACAATCTTTCCGCGCGGCAAGGGCGAGATGCACCTGCCCTCGGGCGCGCGCGATCCCAATCCGAAAGTCGCTCTGCTCACGCCGCTTTCGGCGGCAAGCCCGATCACGGTCGCAGGGCCTTTCCACGCTATAGGAGCCGCGTTGTCGCCGATGGGCTGGGCTGCGCTCACGGGGCTCCATGCCGGTGAGCACAAGGACCGATTGCATGACGGGCGTGCAATGCTTGGCGATTCTTTCGGTGACCTGGGCGAGGGCCTGGTCGCGCGCTATCTTGCCGGGGAGATGACGGGGCGAGAATGCGCTCTTGCCATCGGTGAATTCATCGGGCGCGCTGTCCGTCCCGTGAACCCGAGGCACGCCGAGTTCATCAAGGTGGTCAATGCGTGGCTTGGGTCTTCGCTCAACCCGCAAATCGACGAATTGGTCGGCAAGGCATCCTATTCCGAAAGACAGGTCCAGCGCCTGTGCGAGCGCTATTTCGGACTTCCGCCGCAGGCGCTGGCTCGAAAATATCGCGCCCTGCGCGCCGCGGCGCTGCTCTCCTTCCCCAGCCTGACCCAGGAATTCGAGGCCGAATTGGGCGAGGCGTTTTTCGACCAGTCTCATATGATTCGCGAGATCAACCGCTTTGTCGGACGCACTCCCGCGCGATTGCGTCAGGGCACCAGTCCCTATCTTGCCGAGATGATCGCGCCCAAGAACCTGCGCGAGCTCGACACCTAGGCGCCGAGACCTTTGCCGCACTTGAAATCCGACGAAATCCTGCGTATTTCAAATACGACCGAATTGATCGGATTTTGATAACTACTCGCAACTAGCGGATTTTGTAAGCGCCATGCGCCTTTCCAACCTTGCCGATTATGCCGTCATCACGATGGCGCAGGCTGCGACCCATTGCGGTCCGGGGCGCGTCAGCGCGGCGGAACTGGCGAGCGAGACCGGCTTGCCGGTTCCCACCGTTCAGCGGTTGGTGTCCAAGCTTACCGCAGCAGGGTTGTTGCGCTCGGTCCGCGGGGTTGGCGGCGGCCTTCAGTTGGGCCGCCCGGCAGCCGCGATCACGGTGGCCGATATCGTCGAGGCGGTCGAAGGGCCAATCGCTCTCACCGCCTGTATCGATAACCGCGATTGCGACCACGAGGTGGGCTGCACGATGAAACCGCACTGGCCGGTCATCAACGCCAAACTGCGCGGTGCGCTCGCCGAAATAACACTCGAACAATTGCGCAATGCGCCACAGCCTGCGCCCAATCTCCAGATGGAAAAGCATCCCGCATGACCGAACAGATCGACACTCAGGAAATGGCCAAGGAAATGGACGCCGAAGCGAAGGACGCGGCGGCGAAGGCTGCCGAGTACGAGCATGGCTGGTCCTCCGACATCGAGACCGAATTCGCCGAAAAGGGCCTGACCGAAGACACGGTGCGCTTCATTTCCGCCAAGAAGGGCGAGCCGGAATGGATGCTGGACTGGCGTCTCAAGGCGTTTCGCCTTTGGCAGGACATGCCTGAACCCGATTGGGCCAAGGTCGGCTATCCGCCGATCGATTACCAGGACGCCTATTATTACGCCGCCCCCAAGAAGAAGGAGCAGCTCGAATCGCTCGACGAGCTCGATCCGGAGATCAAGTCGGTCTACGACAAGCTTGGCATTCCCGTGGCGGAGCAGGAAGTGCTCGCCGGGGTGAAGGGCGCGCGCAAGGTTGCGGTCGATGCTGTGTTCGACAGCGTCTCGGTCGCGACCACTTTCCGCGAGGAACTGCAGAAGGCGGGCGTCATCTTCCTTTCGATCAGCGAGGCGCTGAAAGAACATCCCGAGCTGGTGAAGAAATGGCTGGGCAAGGTCGTGCCGCAGCGCGACAACTACTTCGCCTGCCTCAACGCGGCGGTCTTCTCCGACGGCACTTTCGTCTATGTGCCCGAAGGCGTGCGCTGCCCTATGGAACTCAGCACCTATTTCCGCATCAATGCCGAGAATACCGGCCAGTTCGAGCGCACGCTGATCGTGGCCGAAAAGGGCTCCTACGTCAGCTATCTCGAAGGCTGCACCGCGCCGATGCGCGACGAGAACCAGCTCCACGCTGCCGTCGTCGAATTGGTCGCGATGGAAGACGCCGAGATCAAGTATTCGACCGTCCAGAACTGGTATCCCGGCAATTCCGAAGGCAAGGGCGGGATCTACAATTTCGTGACCAAGCGCGGGCTGTGCCAGGGCGACCGCTCGAAAATCAGCTGGACGCAGGTCGAGACCGGCAGCGCGGTGACGTGGAAATATCCGTCCTGCGTTCTCAACGGCGAAAACAGCGTCGGCGAGTTCTACTCGGTCGCGGTGACCAACAATTACCAACAGGCCGACACCGGCACCAAGATGATACACAACGGCCGCGGCTCGCGCTCGACGATCATCTCTAAGGGCATTTCGGCGGGCAAGTCGTCCAACACCTATCGCGGCCTCGTCCGCGTTGGCCCGAAAGCCGAGGGCGTGCGCAACCGCACCGAGTGTGACAGCCTGCTGATCGGCGATGAATGCGGCGCGCACACCGTGCCCTATATCGAGGTCAAGAACCCCGGCGCGCAGATCGAGCACGAGGCAACCACCTCAAAGATCAGCGACGAGCAGATGTTCTACGCGATGCAGCGCGGCCTGGACGAGGAGCAGGCCATGGCGCTGATCGTCAACGGCTTCGCGAAAGAGGTTCTGAAAGAGCTTCCGATGGAGTTTGCCGTCGAAGCGCAGAAGCTACTGGCGATATCGCTTGAGGGGAGTGTGGGGTGATGCCGACCTTCGTGAATCGAGGAAAGAATGTGTTCCGTGATCCAACCGACCCCGAATTGCCTAACCTCGACCCGGGGCAGATAACCGCTCCCGAGAGCCGAGATATGGCTAGTGGCGCACCGACCGACGACACGTCGAAAGAGTTTGTGATGAGTGAAGACGACGCTTCGAGCCGCAAGACCCTTGGCCTCAAAGACACCTCAGACGCAGAAGCCCCCGCGCTCAATAAGAAGGGCCGTGGGTGGAAGATTTCGGATAAGCGCCTCGACGAGCTGCATGACCGTGCGCGCGAGATGAAGCGCTTCGCGTCGCCCGCGAACAAGGCGCTCGCCAAGCGTTTCGCCGACGCCGATCTTGGTCGCTACACCTTCAAGCGTTTTGCCGTGGTCGGCTCCGCCATCGTCGACTTCAACTGTCACAATCTCGGCATGGCGATCATGATTGACGAAGAGGACCAGGACGAAACGCTGGCCAAGCGCCGCGACAAGAGCCTCGAAAGCGTCGGCATCCGCGTGATGCGGATCAAGGCCACCGACATTCTCGAAAACATGGACGCCGTGCTCCAGCGCATCACCGCCGGAATGCGGATGCGCATCGCCGACAAGAAAGAGGCCGCTCGCGCTCACCGCGAGGCCAACCCGCACCAGAATTACTCGCGACCCAATCGCAGGACACCCGACAATGCTTAAGATCAACAACCTCCACGCCAATGTTGGCGACACCCCCATCCTCAAGGGCCTCACTCTCGAAGTGCCGGCAGGCGAGGTCCATGCGATCATGGGCCCCAACGGCGCCGGCAAGTCGACGCTCGCGCATGTGCTGGGCGGCAAGCCCGGCTATGACGTGACGCAAGGCTCGGTCGAATTTCGCGGGCAGGACCTGTTCGACCTCGAACCGCACGAACGCGCGGCTACGGGCCTGTTCCTCGGGTTCCAGTACCCGGTCGAGATTCCCGGCGTGTCCAACGTGCAGTTCCTGCGCGAAGCCTTGAACGCGCAGCGCAAGTATCGCGGCGAGGAAGCGCTTTCGGGCGGCGAGTTCCTCAAACTCGCCAAGGAAAAAGCGGGCCTGCTCAAGATGGACATGGAGATGCTCAAGCGGCAGGTGAATGTCGGCTTCTCCGGCGGCGAGAAGAAGCGCGCCGAGATGGTGCAGATGGGCATCCTCGACCCTGCCTTCGCAGTGCTGGACGAAACAGACAGTGGCCTCGACATCGACGCGCTGCGCACCGTGGGCGAAGGGATCAACACGATCATGCGCGCACCCGACAAGGGCGTGCTGCTCATCACCCACTACCAGCGCCTGCTCGACGTGGTGAAGCCCGACAAGGTCAGCATCCTTGCCGATGGCCGGATCGTCCAGACCGGCGGCCCGGAACTGGCAACGCGCCTCGAAGACGAAGGCTACGACGCGGTGATGGCCAATGCCTGATAGTGCGACACTTCCAACAAGGCGCGACGAAGCCTGGCGCTATGCCGATATCGACGCGGTCGCAAAGATCGGCGTCGCCGCCATAGGCGCATGGCAGGACATCGACCTGCCTGCCGGCGAAACGCGCCGCGAAACGCTCATCATCGGCGGTGACGAACCTGTAGCGCGCCGTATTCGCGTGACCCTCGGCGAAGCATCGCGCTTCGAGATGTTCGCGACCAATGCAGGTGGCGATTACACGCGGCTCGAACTCGAAGTGACTCTTGGCAAGGGCGCGCATTTCGAATTTGGCGGCGTCACGATTGGCGGTGGCGACGCGACCCGCGAATTCGTCACCACCACGATCCACGCCGAACCCGAAGCGACCAGCAACCAGACCGTGCGAAGCGTCCACTGGGACACGGCCACGGGCAATTTCCTCGGCGAAATCAAGGTCGCCAAGGATGCGCAGCAAACCGACGCTGCACAGGACTTCAAGGGCCTGCTGCTCGAAGCGGGCGCGAGCGCCAATGCCGTCCCGCAGCTCGAAATTTTTGCCGACGACGTGAAGTGCGCGCACGGTGCGACCGTTGGCCAACTCGACGAAAGCGCGCGCTACTACATGGCTGCGCGCGGGCTCTCGCCGGAGATGGCGAAGCGTCTGCTGGTGCAGGCTTTCATCGGCGATGCCTTTGTTGCGCTCGACGATCAGGCGGAGCACGAAAGGCTGCTCGAAGCGGCCCTCTCGGCGCTGGAAGAAGCGTCGCTGTGAACGCTCCCGCGACCCTAGAGCGCGATCTGCGCGCGGACTTTCCCGGCCTTGTGACCGCGGATGGTGAGCCGTGGCACTATCTCGATACCGCGGCGACGGCGCACAAGCCGCACGCGGTGATCGACGCGATGGCGCGCGCCATGGGCGCGGACTATGCGACCGTCCACCGGGGCGTCTATTCGCGCAGCGCCAACATGACGCTCGCCTACGAAGCGGCGCGGCGCCGGATTGCGGAATTTGTCGGCGGGCAGGAAAACGAGATCGTCTTCACCCGCGGCGCGACAGAGGCGATCAACCTTGTCGCCAACAGCTGGGGCCGGGCCAACCTGAAGCCCGGCGACCGCATCCTGCTCTCGCAGCTGGAGCACCACTCGAACATCGTGCCCTGGCAGATGGTGGCCGAGGCGACCGGAGCCGAGATCGATGTCGTCCCCCTGACCGACGACCAGCAGATCGATCTCGATGCCGCCGAGGCGATGTTGACCGACCGCCACAAGCTGGTCGCTTTCGTGCATGTTTCGAATGTCACGGGCAGCGTGCTCGACGCGAAACGCGCAGCCGCGATGGCCCACAAAGTCGGCGCAAAGCTGCTGCTCGACGGATGCCAGGCGGTTCCGCATATCCCGGTCGATGTCACGGCGCTCGATTGCGACTTCTACGTGTTTTCCGCGCACAAGCTCTACGGCCCGACCGGTATCGGGGCCCTGTGGGCGCGTACCGAACTGCTGGACGCCATGCCCCCATGGGAAGGCGGCGGCGCGATGATCGATCGCGTGACCTTTGCCAAGACCACCTATGGAAGCGGGCCGCAGCGTTTCGAAGCGGGCACGCCTGCCATCACCGAAGCCATCGCCTTCGCCGCCGCCGCAGACTATGTCGCCGAGATCGGCCTCGAAGTCTTGCATGAGCGCGAGGCGGCATTGGTCGCACGCCTGCGGCGCGAGCTGACCGCCATGAACGACGTGACGGTGTTCGGGCCCGAAGACAGCGCCGGGATCGTCAGCTTTGTTATCGACGATATTCACCCGCACGACCTCGGCACGATCCTCGACGAAGCCAATGTCGCGATCCGTGCTGGCCATCATTGCGCGCAGCCGCTGATGGACTATCTGGGCGTGCCTGCAACGGCCCGCGCCAGTTTCGGCCTTTATTCCACCGAAGCGGATGTCGATGCCCTGCTTGAAGGGATCGCCCGCACCCGCCGGATATTTGGGAAAGCATGATGAACAAGCCAGACGACAACAAAGATTTCGTCGCCGCGCCCGCTCCGAACGAGGACGTGGTGACCAAGCCTCCCCGCGCCCGTGTCGAGGATGCGGTAGACCCCGACGCTGCGCCCGCCCCCAAGCGCGAGCGCGACTATCTCGACGGATTTCTGCACCAGAAACCGGCAGAGGGTCCGGTCGGAGGCGCTGGCAGCGACCTGCAGCAGGCCGTGATCGACGCGCTCAAGGAAATCTACGACCCGGAAATCCCGGTCAACATATACGATTTGGGCCTGATCTATGGCGTAGAGGTCGATGACGAGGCCGATGCGACCGTCACCATGACGCTGACGACGCCGCATTGCCCGGTTGCCGAAACGATGCCGGGCGAAGTCGAATTGCGCGCCTCGTCGGTCCCCGGCATTCGCGACGCCGAGGTCAATCTCGTCTGGGATCCGCCGTGGTCGCCCGAAAAGATGTCCGACGAAGCCCGCCTTGAACTGGGGATGCTGTGATGACGACCCTGAAACAACGCCCCGCCGCCGTCACCTTGACCAAGGGCGCCGAAGATCGCGTCGCGCATTTGATGAGCCAAGCCCCCGATGATGCGATTGGCGTCAAGCTGTCGACTCCGCGTCGCGGCTGTTCGGGCCTTGCCTATTCGGTCGATTACGTCAGCGAAGAGGCCAAGTTCGACGAGAAGATCGAGACCCCCGGCGGCACGTTCTACATCGACGGGGCGAGCGTGCTCTACCTCGTGGGTTCGACCATGGACTGGGTCGAGGACGACTTCACCGCCGGTTTCGTTTTCGACAACCCCAACGCCAAGGGCGCATGCGGTTGCGGTGAGAGCTTCATGGTCTGAGCCATCAGGCTCGCGCCGCTGCTGCGCCGGTTATTCGATGTCTTCGACGATCCGCGCGATCAGGCGGCGTTCGAGGTCGTCGACCTCGCCATCGGCCTCGATCATGCGGTCGAGCCATGCCTGTTCGATCTCGGTAATTTGTTCGCCTGCGATCGCATGCTCGGTGAAGCCGGGTGACGTTTCCTTCTTGCCGAAAACCTTGCCGAAGTGGTTGCGGGCCTTCGGCGTCTCGCGCAGCATCCGACCGAAGAAGCGTCCGACGCTGCCTTCGTTATCGTCCATGAAAGCTTCGAGTTCGCTGGCGCGGCCATGGTCGAGCTGGGCGTTGCGATGCGAGAAGCCCAGGACGTAATTGCTGACGCCATCGAGGAACAAGTCGTCCCATTCGGGGGCGTTTTCCTCGGCCAGCGTCTCATCCTTGAGGCGGAACAGCATCTCGGCCTCCTCGCGGCTGACCGACGCTGGACCGTGCCCGCCGCTGGCGAAGATGACACGGCGCAGGATGCGCACTTCGGCGGTCGAGATATGCGTGGCGGAAAGCTCGCCACCGCATCGTGTCGGACCGGTTCCGGTGAGCACCTCGCGCTCGATCTGGGCGATCACATAGTCCTTCAGGCGATCCGGGACATTCTCAGCGCGCTCGATGATACGCACCATGGCTTCGAGTTCGGCCATGCTTTCGACCACGCCATCGTGATCGACCTGTGCGATCAGCCAATCGGCCTCGGCATCGTTGCACTGGAAGCGCGGTTCGGTGCCGTTGAGAACATATTCGAGGATTGCCCCGACGAAGAAGCTGCACCATTCCTCGTCACGCTCTTCGAGCGCGTTGTTGAGCGCAAAGATCGCTTCGGCTTCCTCGCGGGTCATGAGCCCGTCGCGCCAGCCTCGTTGCCGCAGGGCGAGCACTTCGGCGGCATCGACCCGTCCATCGACCGCAGCGCGGCGTGCGAGTTCGGTGAAATGCGTCGTCATTATGTGGCAAGCCCCTTCGATCCGCCAAACTGTAGGGGATCGGGCATCGCACAATGTGCTTAAGACCGGGTTACCGGAGGCTGTCCCTCAGCGCTCGCGTTCGACCTGCTCGATGCAATCCGCGCGCTCGATTGCCCCGCCGCCCTTGCGTTGGCGGGCTTGGACATGGGAGGCGACCGGGGTGGCTCCGGCGCTGGCCGGATAGAGGTAGATGTCGAGCACGCAAGCTGACGAGGCGAACTGCAACTTGCGAGCATCGCCCTCGGTCAGGTCGATCCGCGGCGCTCCGAACCGCCGAGCAAGGCTGCTCGCGGGCTGTCCGATGATGCTGCGGGTGCCGGCATCCTGCATCGTGTCGGGTGTCGGCAAACTGCCGCGTGCGCTAGTCGCGGAAGTGCTGGCAGCGGACCGATCCGTCGTCGTTGTCGCGCAAGCCGATGTCAGCAGCGCCAGAGCGCCGATTGCCAGTCGTTTATGCATCTCTCACTGTCCTCGTGCCCTGTCCGATTGCCAGGTGCGTCAGGTGAGTGCCCGCCGCTGCACCAAGGATCGGTGCGAGCACATTGGCGATCGGAACCAGCATGATGGCCGCAATCACTGCGCCCAGCGCGATCCGTTGCCCCTTCGCCACCGGGTTGTCCCGCTCGGCACCGTCCGCATCGCCGCAGTGACGCAACCAAGCCATATCGGTCAGCTCGCGCCCCAGCAGCCAAGCATTGACGCCAAGGAACACCACCGCCGTCCCTATGCCTGTGAACATCAGCACGACCGCCAGGGGCAGGGCCAGCGCGTTCACCGCCAGCGTGCGCCCGATGCCGCGCAGCGAATTGGCGAGGTCGCGGCGAAACGGCAGGTGCCTCGCCTGTGCGCAGGCTTCGGGATAGTGCCGCGCTTCGACCGCTTCGACGATTTCGTCGGCGAAGAATTGCAGCACGGCGAGCGCGACAACGCGGAAAAGGAACCAGAAGGCCAGACCCGCGATGAGCACCGCCGCCGCCGCGCCTGCAAACCCGCCCGCTTCGCCTGCGAGGCCCGCCCGGGCAAACGCCTCGACCAGTCCTGCGTAGAGCGCCCAGCCCAGCACCACGAACACCAGCACGGTAAGCGCCACCGACTTTGCAACGACGCACAGCACCGCGCGGTCGGTCAACTGGCCGAAGGCCTTTGCAAGGGAGGTGAAGACGGCGCTCATCGCCAGATGCGATGCGTCGCGCGCATCCGCCTGTCAAACCCTCTCGATGCCCTTTCCCCCTTGGCTAGACCCTCGCATCCAGCTAGGCGCGCTGCCAATCCCGGAACAGTTACAGGACGAGACACCTTGCCCGATACCGAACCACGTTACGATGTCATCGCGATTGGCAACGCCGTAGTCGACGTCATTGCATCCTGCGAAGAGAGCCTGATCGAAGAACTCGGCCTGAATCGCGGTGGCATGACCCTGATCGACGAGGCCCGCGCCGACGAATTGTATGATGCCATGCCCCCGGCGCGCGAACTGTCCGGCGGGTCGGCGGCGAACACGCTGGCCGGTCTTTCGACGCTCGGGCTGCAATGCGCCTTTATCGGCCAGGTCGCCGACGACCAGCTCGGCAAGGTTTTCCGCCACGACATGCGCGCGACCGGTATCGACTTCGACACTGACTCGCGCACCGGCGAACCGGCGACGGGCCGCGTGCTCATCTTTGTCACGCCCGATGGCGAGCGCACGATGAACACTTTTCTGGGCGCTGGGCAGTATCTGCCGAAGGAGGCGCTCGATGAGGACCTGATCGCCAGCGGCGCGATCCTTTATCTCGAAGGGTATCTGTGGGACCCGGAGGAGCCGCGTCGCGCCATGCGCCGCGCCATCGAAGTCGCACGCGAAGCGGGGCGCAAGGTCGCCTTCACCGCCAGCGAAAGCTTCGTCATCGAACGCCACGGCGACGACTTCCGCGCTATGATCGACGAAGGGCTGATCGACATCCTGTTCGTCAACGAGAGCGAATTGGCGACGCTGACGGGCGAAGACGATTTCGACGCCGGTTTCGACTCGGTCGCAGCCAAGGTCCCGGTGCTCGTCGCCACCCGCAGCGCCAAGGGCGCGGTCGCATCGGCGCATGGTGAGCGCGCGGTGACGGCAGCGGCTCCGGTCGCCAAGGTGATCGACACGACCGGCGCGGGCGACCAGTTCGCGGCTGGCTTCCTCGCCGGCTATGCGCGCGGCGAGCAGCTGGAAGTTTGCCTCAAGCGCGGCGCCATCGCGGCGGCCGAGGTCATCTCGCATTACGGCCCGCGACCCGAAGCCGACATGCAGGAGCTGATGGCGGAGCGCCTCTGACAGCTACCGACTTGCATTTGTGCCGGTTGAACAGGCCCATTTGGTGGATCTGTTTCTCAGAAGGACGCACCAAACGACAAAACCCCGCTCGATCGAGCGGGGTTTTGCGTATTGGGGCCTTGGCGCGCTGGCATAACGCCGGCGCACGGAAGCAAGCATCAGCCTAACAGCACGCCTAGTGCGAGCAGGAAGGGCAGGGCGATGGTCCCGATGCGGGCCGTGCCGAGGGAATGGATGGGATCGTGCATATTGGGCTCCCTTGTTGCGATGACCCCCAAATGCCTGCTTTTTGCTGTCAATACCAATCAAACACTGGCTTAATACATAAGTCTGACTTATGATTGGATATGTCCAGGCTTCCCCCGCTCGCTGCCATCCGCGCATTTGAGGCCGCCGCGCGCCACGGCAATTACACGCGCGCGGGCGAGGAGCTGGGCCTGACGCAGGCCGGGGTAAGCTACCAGATCAAGAGCCTTGAACAGCGCGTTGGCGCAGTGCTCTTCGCCCGCAACGGGCGGTCGATGGAGCTCACGCCCGCCGGCGAAGCGCTTGCGCCGCGAATAACCGAAGCCTTTGACACGATGGAGCGCGCCTTCGCCTCGCTTGGCGAAAGCGACCACGCGGTGCTTTCGATCGCATGTTTCCAGGCATTCGCGACGAAAATCCTCGCCCCCCGGCTCGGCACGTTCCAGCTGGCCAATCCCGAGATCGCGGTGCGGCTCGATATCGCCGACCATTTCGTCGATCTGGAAAAAGGTGATTGCGACCTTGCGATCCGTCTCTCTCGCGATGTGCCTGCAACGCTGGACGATCATGTGCTCACGCCGCTCGGCATTGCGCCCTTTGCGAGTCCGGCCTTTCTTGAACGGCACGAGGAACTGTCCGGGCCCGACCCGCGCATCCTCGACCCGCAGCGGATTTCGCCCCGCAACATCTGGTGGGACCGATGGGACGAGGCGCGCGCCGATGCCCGTCCGCCGGAAGAATATCGTCCGCCGCGCGGACTCGAATTCAACTCGCAATTGCTCGATGCCGCCGCCGCGCGGAGCGGCAATGGCGTCGCGATCCTCACTCCGATGCTGTTCAGCGACGAAGTTGCGGAGGGCAAGCTGGTGCGCGTGGGCGAACGCACCGTCGAACCGGGGGGCGCTTATCGGCTGCTGCACCCCGAGGCACGCCGCCATTCGCCCAAGGTTAAGGCATTCCGCGACTGGTTCTTTGCCGAGATGCAGCCGCTGGTGGAATGATACGCAGACCTGCCGCCCTCGTCAGGGCATCGGCACATAGTCGCGTCGGCGCAAAGTGATCATGTAGGTCGAGACCTCTTCCACGCGATCGCGCGTGAGGTCGAAATCCATCTGTTCGGGATAATTGTGCGCGTTGATCAGCCACGCGCGGATTGTCGCCTTGGTCACGCCGGGGCGATTGGCGACCGATTCAAAGCTCGGCGCATTCGGATTAGGCGAGAGAAACGGCGGTTCGACCGCATGGCATCCGCCACAGGCAGCCTCGACGAAGCTGGGCGGAGGTGGCGGCGCAGGCTCGGGAGTGGTGGCGCAGGCGGCAACCAAGAGCGGTGCGGGTGCGAGGGCGGCGAGGGGGGCAATGGCTTTGAGCATGGATGCGACAATGGCGCACAATCGCGCGCACGTCGTTGATCCAGATCAATTTTTGCAATCGGGAGTCAGTTTCCCTCGCGCGCCACTTCCTTCCAGCCGATGTCGCGGCGGCAGAAGCCGGTCGGGAAGTCCACCTTGTCAACCGCTGCATAGGCCCTGGCCTTCGCTTGCGTGACGTTTGCGCCCGTGGCGGTGACATTGAGGACGCGGCCTCCATTGGCGATGAGCGCGCCATCCTGCTCTCTTGTGCCCGCGTGGAAAACCTTGGCGCCTTCGGCCTCGGCATCATTGAGGGCGATTGCGCCGCCCTTCTCCGGCGTTCCGGGATAGCCCTTCGCCGCCATGACCACGGTCAGCGCGGTTTCGTCGGCGAAGTCGGCATCGGCCCCGGCAAGCTCGCCCTTCGCACAGGCCAGCATCACCGCGGCAAGGTCGCCCGTAAAGCGCATCATCAGCACCTGGCATTCGGGATCGCCGAAACGGCAATTGTATTCGATCAGTTTCGGCCCGTCCTCGGTCAGCATCAGTCCGGCATAGAGCACGCCGGAATAGGGCGTGGAGCGGCCTGCCATCGCCGCGACGGTGGGGCGGACGAGTTCGTCCATTGCGCGGCTCTGCAATTCGGGTGTCAGAACCGGCGCGGGCGAATATGCGCCCATGCCGCCGGTGTTCGGCCCGGTGTCGCCTTCGCCGACCTGCTTGTGGTCCTGCGCCGTGCCGAAGGGCAGAACCGTCTTGCCATCGGTGAGCGCGAAGAAGCTCGCCTCCTCGCCTTCCAGGAACTCCTCGATCACGACCTGCGCGCCCGCTTGGCCGAACCCGCCTCCGAACATGTCGGCGAGCGCGGCCTGCGCTTCGGTGCGGTCCTTCGCGATCACCACGCCCTTGCCCGCCGCCAGCCCGTCGGCCTTGAGCACGTAAGGCGCCTTGAACCCGTCGAGCGCCGCGACAGCGAGGTCGAGCGAATGAACGCGAACATAGGCGCCGGTGGGAATATCGGCCTGTGCGCATAAATCCTTGGTAAAGCCTTTCGATCCTTCGAGCTGCGCGGCGGCTTTAGACGGACCGAACACGGGGATGTCGACGGCGTTCAAACTGTCGGCGAGGCCATCGACCAGTGGCGCCTCGGGCCCGATCACGACGAGGGCGATTCCGTGCTCGCGGCAGAATGCGACGACAGCATCGTGGTCGGTCGCGTCGAGCGAAACCACTTCCGCTTCCTCGGCTATTCCGGGATTGCCGGGGGCGGCGTAGAGCTTTGTCAGCGACGGGGATTGCGCCAGCTTCCAGCTAAGCGCATGTTCGCGGCCCCCACTCCCGAGCAACAGGACATTCATGGCGCGCACTCCCACTTCAACTGACGATTCCGGGCTGGTAGCGCGCCTTTCCTCCGGCGACAACGCGCAGCCGCTCTCGATCAGCCAGATTTCACAGGCTTTGAAGCGAACGGTCGAGGATCAGTTCGGCTATGTGCGAGTGCGCGGCGAGATTTCGCGGGTGTCGCGGCCGCGCTCGGGCCATGTCTATACGACGCTGAAGGATGAGCGCGCCAATCTCGACGCGGTGATCTGGAAGGGCAATGCCGCGCGGCTGGCCTTTGTGCCGGAAGAGGGGCTGGAGGTGATCGCCACCGGCAAGCTGACGACCTATCCGGGGCAGTCAAAATACCAGATCGTGATCGAAAGCCTCGAGCTCGCAGGCGAAGGCGCATTGCTGGCACTGCTGGAGAAGAATCGCGCCCGTTTCGAGGCCGAGGGGCTGTTCGCGCCCGAAAGGAAGCGGCGGCTGCCCTTCCTGCCCCGCACGATCGGGGTGGTTACATCGCCGACCGGATCGGTGATTCGCGACATCCTGCACAGGCTGGCGGACCGCTTTCCCAGCCATGTCGTCGTCTGGCCGGTGCTGGTGCAGGGTCAGGGCGCCGCGGCTCAGGTCGCAGGCGCCATCCGGGGTTTCTCGGAAATGGAGTTGTCAGGGCCGGTCGCTCGCCCCGACGTGGTGATCGTCGCTCGCGGGGGCGGGTCGATCGAGGATTTGTGGGGCTTCAACGAGGAAGTTGTGGTTCGCGCGATCTCTGAATGTACCATTCCGGTTATATCGGCGGTCGGGCACGAGACCGACACGACACTCGCCGACTATGCCGCCGACCGACGCGCACCGACGCCGACGGCAGCAGCGGAGATGGCGGTGCCGGTGCGAGCCGATCTGCAAGTGACGCTCGCCGACTTCGCCGCACGCCAACGCCGCGCGGTGCATCGCCCGGTGGAGCTCGGGCGTGAACGGCTCGAAGCGCGCACAAGGCGGATGCCGAAGATCGAGGCGCTGTTGCAGCCGCAGGCGCAACGGCTCGACGAGCTTGCCGACCGCCTGCGCCGCGGCCTGACCGATCGCGCTGCGCAGGGGCGGCAGGATCTGGCGGGCGTTCAGTCGCGGCTCGCCCCGCGCTTGCTGGAAAATGCTCTGGCTGACCGCAAGCGCGCTCTTGCGGCGGTACGGCTGACGCCTTCGCTGGTCGAGCGTCCGATTGCCTCCTCGCGCGATCGGCTGGCCGCGTTGGCCCGGCTCGCGGAGCAGCTGCACCCGAAGAAACCGCTCGAACGCGGATATGCCATCGTGCGCAGCAACGGGGGCGAGGTGATTACGACGCGCAGCGATGCGCAGAGCCACAGCGGCCTGACACTTGAATTTCGCGACGGCCAACTGTCGGTCGGCGTCGGCGATGCGGCGCCTCCTGCGCCTGCGAAACCGACACCGAGGAAACCCCGATCCAAACCCGACAATCCGAAACAGGATGATTTGTTCGGCTAGCGTCCCGTGCTATAGGCGCGCCCATGTTGATGTCTTCCAGCGATAAAGCCGCCAAACTCCATTACGGACCTTCCAGTTTCCGCGTCCTGCGCCCCGGCCAGCATGTCTATTGCGCCGTCTCGGGCGAGGCGATCCCGCTCGAAGACCTCCATTACTGGAGCGCCGAGCACCAGGAAGCCTACGCCACGTGCGAGATCGCGACCCGCCGCTTGCTCGGCCAGGAGTGAGTTTGCCAATCATGAAACGTTTTGCCGCTTTTGCGGGCGCGCTGTCGGCTGCCGTGTCGCTTGGTCTGCTGGGTGCCTGCACCGGGACCGAGGCCGCCGCGCCTGAAACCGCGTCCGAGCCCGCTGGGCAGCCTGTCGCTGCGCCTGACCCCGCTCCCGCACCGGCCCCCGAGCCAGAGCCGGTGGTCTACCAGAACACCCGTTTCTCCTATTCCGGTGAGCTGACGCAGGGCGGCTTCATCCGGGGCACCGTCCCTGACGGCACGCAAAGCGCCACGCTTGGCGAACAGGAGCTTGCCGTAGCCGAGGATGGCAGCTTTTTCGCCGCCTTCGACCGCGACAGCCCCGCGAACCTCGCCCTCACCGCCACCATCGACAATGGCCAGGTCGTGCAGGAGACGCTCGCCGTTTCGCCGCGCGAATGGAACATACAGCGCGTCAATATTGCGCGCCGACCGGGCGGGGCGAGCGAGGCCTTCATGAAGCGCCGCCGTCCCGAACTCGACGCGATCTGGGACGCGCGCCAGATGCGCACCGGCTCAACCGGCTGGCAGCAGGACTTCATCTGGCCAGTGACGGGGCGCATTTCCGGACTTTTCGGACGCCAGCGTATCTATCGCGGCGAACCGGGGAGCTATCATTCGGGCATCGACATCGCGCCCGGCAACGGCGTCCCCTTCGTCGCCCCTGCAGACGGAGTCGTCGTGCTTGCGCGCAGCGGGTTCAGCCTCGAAGGCGGGCTTATCATCATCGACCACGGCGCGGGACTCAACAGCGCCTTCCTCCACGCTTCGCGCATTACCGTCGAAGAGGGCGAAAGCGTGCGTCAGGGCGAGCATATCGGCAATGTCGGCTCAAGTGGCCGTGCGACGGGGCCGCATTTGCATTGGAGCCTGAAATGGAACGCGGCGCGGCTCGATCCGCTGCTGTTCGCAGGGCCGATGGACTGACATGCGAAGCCGGCGCAGGCTGATCGCGGCGATCGCCGTCGCTCTCCTGTGTGCGCCGGGAACCTGGTTGCGGACGCATGTCCCGGACACGATGCCTTCGACGGTTGGGCTGCAACAGGTTGCGGGGGCGAGCGAGACCGACCAGCCCGCCTGGCGCGTCGGCGGCGTGTGGAGCTACCATGCGACAAGCCGCTATTTCGGCGGTTTCTCCGCGCTGCTGGCGCTGCCGAACAACCGCCTGCAAGCCTTCTCCGACCGGGGTGCACGCTTTACCTTCGTCGAGCCCGACAGGGCAGGAGCGGCCGATGCCGGCACACAGGTGGTCTACCAGACCGTCGAGGAGCGGTTATCCGACGAATTGTGGGATATCGAGGCGGCGACCCGCGACCCGGCCAACGGCACCTACTGGCTTGCCTATGAAAGCCATCACGCAATCCACCGCTTCACCTCAGCTAGCGAGATCGACGGCCTTCGAGAACTGATCGGCGAAGTCGACTGGCCGGTGAATTCGGGCGCGGAGGCCATGCAACGGCTTGCCGACGGGCGCTTCCTGGTGATGGCGGAAGGGGCGGGGGAGGCGACGCTCTACCCCTCCGACCCGGTTGAGGGGGGAGATCCCATCGAGTTTGCGTGGGTCAATCCCGCGCCGGGCTTCGTCGTCACGGACCTTGCGCAGCTGCCCGATGGCCGTTTGTTGCTGCTGATGCGCGACCTTGCATGGGCCTCGCCGCCGTTTGCCAGTCTGATCGCAGTAGCCGACCTGCCCGATATTGCTTCCGATGAACCGTGGTCGCCGCAGGTGACCCTGCGCTTCGAAGGGGTAATCCCGCGCGAGAACTATGAGGGGATGGCGCTGCGCGAGCGGGCGGACGGTCACATCGACGTGTGGGTGATCGCGGACGACAATATCTCGTTCCAGCAGCGCACCTTGCTGGTCAAGCTGTTGCTCGATCCGGAAAGGCTCTGAAACGCAAAAAAGGCGTGTCGGTCAGCCCGCACGCCCTCTTTGCCATGTCTGCCCCGGCATGCGCCGAAAGGCGGAGCCTCAAGCTGCGTCGGCAGCGGCTTTCTTGAGTTCGCGCTTCACCTTGAGGGCGCGCGCGGAAAGCTTCTCGTCCTTGGTCTTGAGCAGCCAGTTGTCGAGACCGCCATTGTGCTCGACCGAACGCAGGCCGTGGGTCGACACGCGGAACTTGAAGCTGCGGTCGAGCTTTTCGCTCAGCAGCGTGACGTTCTGCAGGTTGGGCAGGAAGACACGCTTGGTCTTGTTGTTGGCGTGGCTCACATTGTGGCCCACCTGGCGGCCCTTGCCGGTCAGTTCGCAAATGCGCGACATGATATCTCTCGTCTCGTTCACAGTGGCGGGCCGCTCGCAAGCGTACGGCGCTCGAATCAGCGACCCTTGAAAAACTCGGGCTATCCCGGGAAGCGGCGCACATACGTTCGAGGTCGCGAAAGGTCAAGCTGGAACCTTTTCCCGCCATCGCGCATTAGTGGCAGCAATGTGGCGAAAAGCACGAGGCTTTTGTCCGTCCGCAGATAACCGGAGGAATTTATGAAGAAGATTATCGCAGTAGCCGCTCTTGGTGTTGCAACTCTCGGTCTCGCAGCGTGCGACGTCGAGCAGACCGAAGAAGGCGATATGCCTGAAGTCGAGGGTGGTAACCTGCCCGAGTATGACGTCGACGCCGCCGAAGTGACCGCCGAGCCGACCACCGAGGAAGTCGAAGTGCCTGCACTCGACGTCGATGTCGAAGAAGCCGACGCCGGTGAAGAAGGCGAGTAAGCCCCAAGGCTTGACTTGAGACAAGGAGGCCGGGACAGCGCTATCATGCGCTTCCCGGCCTCTTCCTTTATGTCCCGCGCGCTGGACTTGGCGCGCGATGCCGCGGCTGCGGGCGAAGTGCCCATCGGCGCGGTCGTGGTGAAGGACGGCGAGGTGATTGCCGAGGCGCACAACACCCCGCGCACCCTGCACGATCCCACCGCCCATGCCGAAGTCCTCGCGATCCGCCGCGCCGCAAAGGCGCTGGGCGACGAACGCCTGATCGGCTGCGATCTCTACGTCACGCTGGAGCCGTGCCCGATGTGCGCAGGCGCTATCTCACACGCCCGGATTGCGCGACTCTATTACGCGGCGAGTGACCCCAAGGGCGGCGCGGTCGAACATGGAAGCCGGGTGTTCGAGCAGGAGCAATGCCTCCACTCGCCTGAGGTCTATTCGGGGATGGGCGAGAGCGAGGCGGCAGAATTGCTGCGCGGGTTTTTCCGGGAGAGGCGGTGAGGGCGGCTTTGGAAGCCTCCTCGCCAGAAGCGAACTTTCTGCATAGGACCCGTTTGCGGACACAAAGGCTTTATGTCATCAGATCTTAAATCGGCCGCCGAGCGGGACAAAGGTTTGTGATTGATCAGTTAATCAGGCTCGGCGATCGGAACCGTAGGCTGTTGTCGATAATCGGCGCTATCTGGTTTGCGTTAGGTTGCGCGGTGTATGCCAAATTCATTTCGCTACCAGCGCTACCGTTCCTCACTGATGACGTGGTCCTATATGCTGGCGCGGCATATAACGCTGTTTGGTGGGGCATTGCTCGTCCTGCAATTGAACGTCGCAAGAAAGCGCTTTTGACTGAACGAGCCGTTTGATCCTACGCCCGCTTTCCACCCCAAAAGCGGTCGTTCGCGGCGGGGCGGCAGCTACCTGTAAACAGACTGCCAGGCATGATTGGAACACTCATTACACGCATGCGTAACGCCTTCATGAGAAAAATGATTTGCCCTGTAGTCTTTTCCTTAATGCTAGTCGCTTGTTCGGGAGAAGAGGCGAGTGAGCCGGTTCGAAGTGAACAACCATCAACACCGAATACACCGGCACCCGAACCAGTTGCCAGCACCAGGTCATTGCCTGAAACAAATTCAAGCGATGAGTTCGATGAAAGAGCTCAAGACGCGCCGATTCAGGCAGAAATTCCCGCCCGATTCCATGGTAAATATGCCGAGAGCCTGCCGAAGTGTGACATTCCCAGTCACGGATTGTTTACAGTGAAGGCCGAGTCGATCGATTTTTTTGAGAGCAAGGGCGAAGTGCGAAATGTGCGAGCAGATGGGGCTTATGCAGCCGCTACCGTCTACGAGCAGTACGGGGACGGTCCTGGCAGCACTTACGCGTTCTATATGCGCCTCATGCCGGATGGCACATTGCGCTACCGATATGATCAAAATGATCGCACAACGTGGGTTCGTTGCCCCTGAGCGCGGAGCGGCAAGGGACATATCGCAAAGTCATCACCCAAGAGTCGACGTTCGCAACCATGAATTGCGTCGCCGAAAGCGGTCAGCCAATGGTGGGCGCTGCACTCACAACCCGCGCCAGATATTCGCCGCCACGTCGTCGCGCGCGCCATAGCGGCGGTCGTCGCAACGGGTGGGGCGGAGACGTTTGTCGTAGCATAGCCGCAATTCCTGCAGCCAACCTTCGCGGTTGAGCTTCACGCCGACATGCGCCGGTTGCCATCCGGGGTTGGCGCTGGCGAAGGCTTCGCGGATGCGGCCTGCGGTGAGGCCGTCTTCGCGGCTGATGCGGTCGTAATCGGGGATGCGAAGGCTCTCCCACAATATGCGGGTGACTCCGAAATAGGTTTCCGGCTTTTTCGTCATGCAGGCGCCGTGCTTCGCCCATTGCCGCGCGATCAGGCGGGCCGAGGGCGTCATGCACATGGTCTCGCGCGCGACCTGCGGGGTGAGGCGGTTTTGTTGCGGGCACCATTGCGGCCATGTGCGTGCGCCTTGCGGCCACAATCCGTGCACGATGAAGCCGAAACGACCGTTCTCACCGGAGCACTGCACGCGGTGTGCACGGTCGGCCTGACGCGTCCGGCAGAAGGCGGGGGACCAGCTGAGCGCAAGCGTGTAGCCGGTCGTCGGAACGTTGCGCGGACGGCTGTCGGGCGCGATCTGCGGGACCGAGGAAACCGAGGGCGCGCGGCATTGATAGGCCTGCGCAGTTGCCGCCGACGGTATTGCCAACGCCGCAATGACCAATGCGCATGTCGCGTTTCTCATGCCCTTTCCCCTTCGAACCAGCGATAGGCGCCCGGCGTGAACAGCAGCAAGAGGCTGAGCGCGATCAGGCCCATCTGGATCATGTCTCCAATTCCGCCGCCGCTCAGCACATAGAGCTTCCACACGCCCAGCACGCTCACCATTACCCGCGCGAACCGGCGCGCGACGAAGAAGATCCAGACGATCGGGATGAGCGCGATGGTGAATTCGGCGCTGAGCGCGACGATGGTCCAATCGCGGGTCCATGCGAATTCCGGGAAGGCGGAGGCATAGTCGGCCTTGGCTTCGGCCAAGTCGGTCAAGCCCGCGATCAGCGCCCACGTCCCGGCGACGAGGAAGCAGATGCATGCGCCCCAAATACTCGGAGGGCGGGGTCCCCTAGCGACGGTCAAAGCGGCTGGAAATCCAGTCCGACATCGGCGGCGGGTGCGCTTTGCGTGAGCCGGCCGACGGAGCAGAAGTCCACTCCGCTTGCTGCCTTTGCGCCGATGGTTTCGAGGTTGATCCCTCCGCTCGCTTCGGTCTTCGCGCGGCCCGCAACGATGGCGACCGCGTCGCGCAGGGTGCCCGGAAGCATGTTGTCGAGCAGGAGGTGGTCCGCGCCCGCTTCCAATGCGGGTTCGATCTGGTCGAGCCGATCGACTTCGCAGATGATCGGGCTGACCCCGGCATGGCGCGCGCGCCGGACCGCTTCTCCCACACTGCCCGCGACCGCGACGTGGTTGTCCTTTATCATCGCCGCATCCCAGAGGCCCATGCGGTGATTGGTCCCGCCGCCCATGCGCACCGCGTATTTTTCGAGCGCGCGCAGGCCGGGCAGCGTCTTGCGTGTGTCGAGCAGCTGGCACGTCCCGCTGCCGACGCGCATCGCGGCGACATAGTCGCGCGTCAGCGAGGCTATGCCGGAGAGATGCTGCACGATGTTCAACGCGCTGCGTTCGGCGGTCAGGAGCGCGCGGGCATTGCCTTCGATCCGCATGAGATCCGAACCCGGAAGCACCTCGTCGCCGTCGCTGACGAGGGCTTCGATGGAGCAGTCGGGGTCGAGATGACGGAAGAACGCCTCTGCCAGCGGCAGCCCGGCAACGACAATTGCATCGCGGCTGTCCATCACCCCGGCAAAGCGGGCCTCGGCCGGGATAACGCTTGTCGAGGTAACGTCCGAACCCCCGCCCTCGAGCCCCTCGCCGAGATCCTCGGCCAGGGTTTCACGGATGAAGCGATCAAGGTCGAAGCCGGTCAGGGTGAAGGTCATGCGCTATCCATAAACGGACACACAGGCTCCGCAAGATGCGCCTTCGCAAACCAACTCAGTGAACGAATCTGGCCACCACGTCGCGATAGCTGCGCGAAACCTTCACTTCTGCGCCGCTGTCGAGCACGAGGAAGCATTCCCCGTTCGTATGCGGCTTCACCTGGCGGACCTGGTCGAGATTGACGATGGTCGAGCGGTGGACGCGCTGGAAGCGGCGCGGGTCGAGGCGGCGTTCGAGGTCCTTCATCGTTTCGCGCAGGATCAGCGAATTGTCGCCGGTATAAATGCACATGTAATCGCCCGCGGCTTCGATATGCTCGATGCTCTCGACCTCGACGCGGAAGATCTGGCCGCGATCCTTGACGTTGATGAGTTTTTCGAAGCGGTCTGCGCTTTCGCCCGTATCCGCACCGAAATCCGCCGCGCGGTCGGGGGCGACTTCAGCCAGCACGTCGAGCAGCTGTTCGGCATCGTCGGCGCTCTTCTTTTCCGACAGGCGCTGGCGCACGCGTTCGATCGTGTCGGCGAGCTTGTCCTCGTCGACCGGTTTCATCAGGTAATTCACCGCATTCGCCTCGAACGCGCGGATAGCGTGTTCCTCGAAAGCGGTGACGAAGACGAACAGCGGGGGTTCGATCTCCATCACGCCCTTGACCACGGAAAACCCGTCGAAACCGGGCATCTGGATGTCGAGGAATACGAGGTCGGGCTTCTCGGTCTTGATCTTGCGGATCGCCTCGCGCCCGTTCGAACAGGTGTCGATGATCTCCACATCCTCGAAAGGTTGCAGGCGGACCTGCAGGCCCTGGATCGCGAGCTTCTCGTCGTCGACGATGATGGTGCGAATTGTCATTATGTATTTCCGATTGCGTTTTGGGGGTTGAGATTGATCACCCTTCCAGGCGCATCGTCATTTTCGGGGGCGGACGATGGGCCTAGCGACGGTTGGGTGGTCGGGGATTTGCGGACGACCCGCGAGGCAGCTTTCTGCGGCTCCTCGGACGGCTCGAAGGGTATTTCGATAAGAACGGTGAAACCGCCGCCGGGTTGCGAGCGGGTCTCGAAAACGTGTTCGTCGCCATAGCCCTGCATCAGGCGATTGCGAATATTGGCCAGGCCCACGCCGGTCGAGACGGGTCGTCCGCCGGTGCCGAGAGTGGCGGGGTCATGCTCGAGCATCGAGAGCTGCACCGGTCCGTCGACGCCCGGCCCGGTATCCTCGACCGCGATGCGAAGCCGCTCGCCGATCACGCGCGCGCTCAGCGATATGCGCGCGCCTTCCTCCTGCGGACTGACGGCATATTTGATCGCGTTCTCGACCAGCGGCTGGAGCAGCATCGAAGGCAGGCACGCGCCCAGCGCTTCCTCGTCGATCTCGAAATGCGTGCGAAGCCGCTCCTCGAACCGCATACGCT
Source organism: uncultured Erythrobacter sp. (assembly GCA_947494705.1). Lineage (GTDB taxonomy): Bacteria > Pseudomonadota > Alphaproteobacteria > Sphingomonadales > Sphingomonadaceae > Erythrobacter. The sequence continues at coordinate 407,271 of CANLVN010000002.1, read as the reverse complement.
CGATATCGAGATAGAGCTGCAACGTCTCCACCTCCTGCGCCAGCGTCACCTGGCTACCGGGTTCCGCGATCAGCGTATGCCGTAAAAAGCCCGAAAGCCGGGTCAGCATCGCGTTCGCCTGATCGGTTTGTTTCAGTAGGACCAGCGTGCTGATCGAATTCAATGTGTTGAACAGGAAATGCGGGTTGAGCTGGTAGCGCAGCATCGCCAGCTGGGCGGAGGTAGCCTGCGCTTCGAGCCGCTCGAGCCGGTCGGACTGTTCCTCCAGCGCGAGGAAGAAGTTGATCGCGTAATACAACGCGCTCCACCCGCCCAGCATCGTCAGCGGGATGAAGGTGATCCCGATGAAACGCTGGGTAAAGGTCGTCTCGCGCGCGGCGCCGTAATACAGGCCCTGCACCCAGGTATCGAGCCCGGCATGGACCAATACCGCGATCATCAGAACCAGCGCGGTCCCTCCCCAGGTGATGATCGGCCTCTTGGTTATGAGGCGGCGATAGATGACCGAAAGAACAAGGCTGATCGAAAAGCCGGTGATCGTCGTGATCAGGGTCAGCAGCAGAAGTGAATAGGGCAACCCGTTGGCAAGCGCGTTGAGAGCGCGCAACAGGAACGCCCCGCCCCAGCCCACCAGCTGGAGGTTCCAGAAGGCGCGGTTCTTGCTCGCGAAGAACGGCGCTGGCTGGATGCGCATCATCGACATGGGTCTCATGTAGCCCATTTTGGGCCGATAGGCATAGTTTAGTGCGCAGTGCCCCGGTGGCGGGCGCATGCGAGACACCGACTGTCGCAGCGGCCTACTTGCGCGAGAATTGCTCCGAGCCGCGTTGCGGATCGATTTCGCGGGTGAAATGCACCGACCAGTCGGCGTGACCCTCACTTGCCATCAGGGCGCGGATCTTGGGGATTTCGGCGGCGATGAATTCGGCGCGTTCGTCCCATCCGTCATGACTGCGCTTGCGGAAAATCCAGCCGTCATTGCCCGGACCCCACCGTTCCATGAATTCCCGCGCGGCTTTCGGGTCGTAGCCTGCATTGGCGAGCAGCCACGGCATCAGCCGATCGGCCTCGCGCTCGGCACGACGGATATTGCTGCGCTTGCGCCCCTCGCGCGATAGCCATGCGCGGTGCCCGAGCAGATTGTGCGCGAGTTCATGCGCGACCACACCGGCAAAGACGGGTTCCTCGTAGGCGAAGCCGGGAAACTCGATCCCGATCACCACCCGCTTCCCGTCGGCGACAGCGCGATCTCCGTCGCCCATCAGCTCGAACCGCGTGGCGCAGACTTCGACCGGCCTGATATCCGCGGTCTCATCGTCGGCAAAGGTCACTGCGATCCCACCATGCTCGACCAGCATCGCATCGACATGGTCGTGCACGGATACGAGTCGCTGCCAATCCAGACGGTTGCCCGCGTCCCATTCGTTCGGATCGTGACGTTCGAGCCGGGTGATCTCGCGATTGGCGGGAAATGCACCCGACAGGCCCGCAGGCGAACCGCGCGCAGCGGTCTGGACCGCGAAATCGCGCGTCAGGCCCAGCGCGGCGCGGGCGATGGCCGGCGAGCCGTAGCTCGCCATGTCCTGCAACTGCAGCCCGATCGAGGGGACCACGCGCTCGCAGAAATCGGCATTGCCGCTTATGAGTTTCCAGCCAACATCCTGCAGACGCTGGTCAAAGGACTGGTACTGCTCGATCGCAGCACGTTCAGCCGCGAGGTCGACGCGCTTACCGTCGATCTCGGCCCAGTCGGCAGAGGCGAGGGCTGCAACCGGGATTGCCGCAAGCGCTACCGCGATTAGGCCCGCAAACCGCATCAGCTGGCCGATTCTGCGAGCGCTTCCTTCAGCCGTTCGTAGCCGACCGCGCCACCCAGTGTGATGTCGCCCGCGACGAAAGCGGGAGTGCCGGAAAAGCCGAGGGTGCGCGCATAGGTCTGGTTTCTCGCCAGTTCGATCGAGACCGCCTCGCTCGCCATGTCGGCAGCTGCGCGCTCCATATCGAGACCGACGGCGCGCGCGGCTTCCTCGACCCCTTGTTGCGAGGTGTCGCCCGCCGCGAACAGGCGTTCGTGGAAAGCGCGGTATTTGCCCTGTGATGCGGCCGCCAGCGCCATGCGCGCCGCGCCTTCGCTACCCTCGAAGATCGGCCATTCGCGCATCACGACCTTCAGGTCCGGGTCCTCTGCGACGAGTTTCTGGATATCCTCGAGGCTGGCGGCGCAATAGGGGCAGTTGTAATCGGTGAACTCGACCAGCACTTTCGAGCCTTCCGGGTTGCCGATCACGGCACCGGGGAAGGGCGTCGTCAGGTCGTCGCCAAGCGAAGCCAGCTGTTCGCGCGCCTGCTCCGCCGCGAGTGCTTCGGCGACATCCTGCAGGATTGACGGGTTTTCGATCAGGTAGGCTCGCGTCCGGTTGTCGGCGAGCCCGGCATAGGACCAGATCGCCGCGCCGAGGAAGCCGAAGACAAGCGCGAGCAGCGCGGTGAGCAGCGAATTGCGGAGTTCGACGGGCATAGTGGCAGGACGCTTAGCGGCTGTCGCGGATGCGTTCCAGTTCGGATCGCGCCTGAAGCGCGATATCCTGTGCGCGGATCCAGTCGGGTGTACCGACTTCGAGGCCTGCTTCGGCAGCCTGAGCATTGCGCAGCGCTTCGGGATAGCGACCGCTCATCACCTGCTGCTCGGCGCTGGCGAGGCGCGCGCGAGGCATGTCGCCGCGCGCGGCATAGACCACGCCGAGTTGATACCACGCGAAAGGATTGAGACGGTCGCGCCCTACTGCGGCGCGCAGCACCTGCTCGGCCTCGTCGTAATTTTCTTCGTCCTCGGTTGCGATCAGCGCATGGCCGAACATGCCTGCTATCAGCGGCTGGTTGCGGGTTATGTCGGTGGCCCGGCGCAAGGGTTTGAGCGCGTCTTCCGGGCGACCCGATTCGAGCAGGACCTGCCCTTTCAATTCAAGGAAGTACGGATTGTCCGGATCGGTCGCGAGCAGCGCGTCTGTTTCGGCCACGGCGCGCTCTACCTGCGCGTCCTTGTGATAGGCGTAGGCGCGCGCATACATAGCGGGCACGCTGGTGTCGCTTTCCGGATATTGCTGAAAGGTGCGCTCGGGTTCGGCGAGATAGCCGAAAAGCTTGGCGCGCACCGCGAGGAAGCGGTCCTGCAACTCCGGATCGTCGGCTGCATCCCATGCGGCATCGGCGCGCAGCTGGTCGCGCAGCAATTGCACGCGATCGCCAGCCAGCGGGTGGGTGCGGCCATAGGCGGCTTCGTCTGATTGGCTGTAGCCCCGGCGGATTTCCATATTGCGCAGCCGCTCGAAGAACGAGATCATGCCGCGGCCGGAAATCCCGGCCCCCGAAAGATAGCGCGCCCCTGCCTGGTCGGTCGCGGCTTCCTGATTGCGGTTGAAGGAGAGGAAGCTACCCATTGCCGCCTGTTGGCCCGCCATGATCGCGCCCATTGCAGCATCGCCTGCGCCTGCCAGCGCGGCGCCGACGCCGAGCAACAGAGAAAGGATCGTGATGCCCTGCGCGCTTCGGGTCCGCTCCTCGAAACGCACGACGTGCCCGGCGGTGATATGACCCAGTTCGTGCGCGATAACGCCCTGCACTTCGTTGGCGGTTTCGGCGGCGTTGATCAGGCCTGCATGGACATAGACGACCTGTCCCCCGGCAACGAAAGCGTTGATCGAGGGATCGTTGATGACCACGATCTCGACATTTTCAGGCTCGAGCTCGCTCGCTTCGATCAGCGGGCGCGCCATGTCGGCGAGCAGCGCCTCGGTCTCCGCATCGCGCAGGATCGACTGCGCGGCTACGGGCTGGATGGCGAGGACGAAGGACGCAAGAAGCGCCATCGCATAGGCTGCTAAGTGATGGGGAGCGCGCATGTTGGTGCAGTGCTATCGTGTTTGGGGCTGAACGGGAACTGAAGTTTCGTCGCGGGCTGTCACGGCTCGAGCGAATTCGGCGATCCGCGCAGCCACGTCGCGGCCCCCGTTGCGCCATGGTGCGGCGAGCGAGATCAGCGGATCGTTGTGGCTCATCTCGGGGTAGAACACCGTCTCGACAGAACTGCCCGCCGCTTCCAGCCGCTCGGCCAAGGCGCGCGTGTTGCGCGGTTTGACCAGCGTGTCGCGCTCTCCGTGGATCAGCAGCATCGGCGGCGCATCGGCGCGAACATGCGATATCGGCTGGGTCGTGGAAGGGTCGTCGACATGGCCGAAAGCGTCCTGCGTCGACCCCCTGCTGAAGGGCAGGAAGTCATAGGGGCCGGAAAGACCGACCACGCCTGCAATCGCGTCGCCGGGCACTTCGCGCGACTCAAGCCATTGCTCCTCCAGCCCAACCATAGCCACGTTGTAGGCGCCCGCGGAATGTCCGGCGATCACGATTCGATCCGGGTCGCCCCCTAATTCTCCCGCTTCTTCGCGCACCCAGCGAATCACGCTGGCGGTGTCTTCGATCATGGCCGGGTAGATGCCGTCTTCGCCCAGACGATAGCCACCCAGCACGACAAGGAACCCTTCTGGTACAAAAGCGCGTCCTATAAAACCATAATCGACCGGATCGCCGCTGCGCCAGCTGCCGCCATGGACGAAGACCAGTACAGGGATCGGTGGGTCTTGAGGGTCGCGGCTTTCCGGACCCCAGACGACCAGCTTTTGCTGTGGGTGATCGCCAGTTGAAACGATTGCCTTTTGTTCGGCTCCGTTGGCGCCGCCAGCTACGCGGTCCACGACGCTCAGCACCGCCGGACCGTTGCGCGAAATCGTCAATTGCAGCGCCAGCGCGGCCGCAATCACGACCACCACGATGACGGCGAGAACAGTCACGACCCGCTTCACGCCTCGCCCTTGCTTGCGGTCTGGACCAGCTTCTTGACCCCGCCTTCGAGCTCAAGCCCCGCGCTGCGCAGAAACGCCTTGGCTGCGGTGTAGTCGCTGCCGGTCCATAGCGGCACGCCCGCCTTTTCGATGATGTCCCGCGCGTGCAGTTCTTCGTCATTCAGGGGTTCGCCGCTCACTTCGCGGATAAACACAGCCGCGATTCGGCCCGGATGTGCCTGCGCAATCGCTCCGAACGCGGCGAGGTCTTTCTGGCTGTCGTCTCCGATCAGTGCGAAGCGCAGATGCGGGAAGGCGGCGAGGATGTTCTCGATCGAGCGCATCTTGTGGCTGCCATGCCCTTCCTTGCCGAGCGTCTTGCGGTTGAATCCCCAGTCCCGCAGCATGATCGGGCCGAGCGGCAGATTGCGCTCACGCTTGAAGGTGACGAGATAGGAAAACAGGTTCCACGGGCTCGACGAAACGTAGAAGACCGGGCGCACACGCGCCTGCGGTTCGAGCGCGTCGATGGCTTGACTCGCGTCGTTCGTGTCGCTCGGCCGCGTGTCCTTTCCGCCGATCGCGGCATAGAAGGACCTTGCTCCTGGCACGACGATCCGTTCCGAGGGCATGGTCGCCATCACCCGTTTCCAGTTGCGCGCTATCATCCGCAGATTCCCGGTGATCCCAGTCTCCAGGATCGTGTCGTCGATATCGGAGATCACCCCGGTCTGCGTCTGCGTGCCCGGTGTCAGGATATAGGCTGGCGCTTCGCAGATCGTGCCTTCTTCGCAGCGCCACCGCACGCTCGCCTTTTCCCAGCGCGTGCGTTCGGGCCGGGGCGCGTCGGGAGCGATGTCCACTTCAAAGCGGGCATAGCCCTCGGGCCCGGTCACCACTTTGCTGTGGACTTTGCGGCCATCGTCCAGCGGATAGTGCAGCTCGACCGGCAGATCGGGGACTTCCTTCGACAGGTACTGACCCACCATAGTCGCGAAATCTCGCCAGAAACTGCGTTTCGTGAACACAGGTTCAGCAGAGCGGATGGCGCGCGCATTGAGGAAAAGACGCGCTTCGTTGCGATAGCCGAAGAACGGTTCGACCCTGACAGGGAGCGACGGGGAGCGGGAAAAGAGACCAAGAGGCATTGCGCCCGGTCGATTAGCCGTCCCGAAGCCGAAGGCCAATAGTCGGCTTGGCCGAGCCGCGCTTCCTGAGCGGTCAGCCGACCAGTTTCTTGCCGACCCGCTCGATCAGAGCGACATCGTCGGACACTTCGCCGATCAGCGCGACCTTGCCGTCGCCATCGCGACGCAGCATGACCAGCGAGAATTCGGGACCGACACCGTCGAGCGCTTCGAGCATGATCTCGTCGAGTTCGCGCAGCTTTTGCGCGAGTTTTGCGCGCACTTCGCCTTCATCCTCGACTTGCTCACCCGCTTCCTCGCGGCGCAGGCGGCGTTCTGCGGCGACAACGCCCTTGAGGCCGCCTTCGACGCTGCCGAGATAGCCTGCAAGCCTGCCCCGTTCGAGTTCGAGCCGGTGGGCGTGGGCCAGGACGGCAGCATATTCGGTCAGGCGGGTCTTGTCGTAATCGTGGCCGAAGACAAGCTTGACGATCGGCGTCATCGGCGCGCGATCCTGCACGGTGAGGCCGCTATCCTCGATCAGCTCGGCATATTCTTCCGGGCTTTCCTCTGCGGCCAGCGAGACGTCGTAGGCGCGACCGACCGCGGCATAGAGCGCGTTGCGGCTGCGATCCTCGGATGCGCGAGCATTTTCGGCGAGTTCGCGGGCCGAGGCGAGACAGTCGTGCAGGCCCGCTTGCTCGGTTTCCCCGGCTGTTTCGTTTGCGACCGGTGTTTCGACGATCGGCGTTTCCGTGACAGGTGTTCCCGCGAGAGGGATTCCCGCGACAGGGGTTTCCACCTCGTCTGAGATCTCGGAGGAAGCGGGGAGTTCGAAAACATCCTCTTCAACCACGTCCTCGGCACCAAGTTCGAGAGGGGGAAGCTCGTCTTCGTTGTAGTCGACGGCTTCGTCTCCGATGGCATCCACCGGCTCGAAGGTCTCCTGCGATGTCGGCTCTTCAACCGGCTGGGCAGGCGTGTCTTCCACCTTGTAATCTTCAGGATCGAACCGATCGGCATCGAGGTCGACCGCTTTCTTGGCCGGGGCCTCGATATAGTCGGCGAGTGAGGCGAAGCTGTAGCCGCCGTCGCCGTCTTCCTCGATCTCCTCGCCGAACTCGTCGACTTCGGGCTCGTCGAGACCGTACTGGCCGAAATCGGGGAGCGGGAGAGCGTCGTTGTCTTCATCCGCTTCGTGGTGCGGGTTGAAGCTTGCAATGTTGTCGCCGATTGCGGGGCTTCCCGGATCGGCATCGAAGTCATCGATTTCCTGCGGATCGGGCTGTGGCAAAGACCCTTCGGCTTCCTGCGAAGGCGAATCGGCCCATTCTGTAAGCGCGTCGGCGTGATGCTTTTGCGGCTCGTCCTCGTCCTCGACCGGCTCTTCCGGGTCGTCGCCCAGCGCCTGATCGATTTCGAGCAGTAGCTCGTCGGCGGTCGCCGCGTCGGCCATCTCTTTCCAGTTGATGACGCCGTAGATGAAGTCGATCGTCTCGCCATCGCTCGAATAGGGCAGCAGGATGCCGCGATAGAGGATCGCGGCTCCGCGATCGTTCACGAACTCGGCCTCGAATCCGATCGGCGCCTGATTGGCGAGGATCTGCATGTAATGGTCGGTGATCCGGCTCAGCAGAGAGCGCGGGGGCACGTCGGAGAGCCGCTGGATCGGAGCGCCGTTTTCATCCAGACCGCCGCCGCATTCCTCGGCAAGCCGCGACCCCAGATACTGTACCAGCGGATCGTCAATCCCGGCGGAGAAGTCGAGCAGCACCGAATTGGGCCCGAAATCGTCGATATTGTGCGGTTCGAGGTCTTCGATGGAGGGGAAGGTCGCATCGCCCAGCATGCCCGCCCAGTGATTGTAGGCGCGCACCTGCATGCGGCGCTCGTCTTGGCCGATTGCTTCGGGCGGCAGATCGTGAGCGGCCTCTACACCGGCGTCGTCCGCTTCGCCCGTGTCGAAGTCGCGATAGTCGTCAGCCGCTGTGCCGCTGTCGAAATTGCCCCGCAAAGTGTCCATGGCTCGGCTCTGTGCCCCTTAGATTGACGCCTGTTCACAGCCGTTTTGAAGCTGCGTGGTAAACATAGCGTTAAGGGGTCGGAGAAAGACTGCGGGTTCACCTTCATGCGGGAAGGGGCCGTATGACGCGCTTGCCTAGAGGAAATAGCGCATCCGGATGGCGACCTTGTTGGCAGCGCCGTTAACGGTGAAAACCGCGTCTTTCCAATCGGGTGGGGCCATGTTGACCGGCGCATCGCGCGAAAAGCCGTAACCTTCCTTGGGCGCCATGCCGAGCACGCGGTCGGCCTTACCGTTATTGTTCTCGTCATGCAGCAGCGCGATGGCGTATTCGCCCGGCTTTACCTTGTCGAAATGGATCGTCACGGTCTTGCCAGCGGGCACCACGGTGCGGTGAGAGGTGGGGTCCTTGATGCACTTGGGGAAGATGTTCTGCCGGGTGGTCATGCAGGCACGCACCACGCCTTTGGCGTTGCGCAATTCGGTAACGGTGATCGTGACCGTCCCGGTCGCCCCGCTGGTCGCTGGCGCAGCCGCTGCGATGGGCGCAATGCCGGCAAGTGCCAGCATCGCAACCGTCAGGCCACGAAACCGGCCTTTGATTGTGCCGGTTGCGCGAGCCGTTCCGACAATCCGCGATCCGTTCCGCAGGCCCGATCCCAGAAGCGGAAATACAGTCCGTAATTGCATCCATAGTCCCCGTGATGCTTTTCGTGATGGCTCGCCGTTATCACCCAATATCCCAACGGCGAATGAATGAAGCGGCGAGGAAAGATCTCCCAGCCAACGTGGTTCGTTACGCCCATGATCGTCGCCACCGCCAGGACCAGACCTAGCATGGCGAGGTGAATCGGCACGAAGAACACCAGCACGGGCACGACGATCGCGCCGGTGATGCTCTCGATCGGGTGAAAGCTCATCGCGGTCCATGCGGTGGGCGGTCGGCTTTGGTGGTGGACCTTGTGTGCGAGGCGGAACAACCGCTTCGAGCCGTGCATGGCGCGGTGGGTCCAGTAGAACCAGCTATCCTGCACGATCAGGTAGATCACCACCGAAACCGGCAAGTACCATAGCGGCCAGGCGTTCCAATCGACGTAGAGCTGAGTGTAGCCATGATAGCGCCACAACCAGAATACGATGCCTGCGGGCACTCCGTAGATGATCGCGGCAATCATCGAATGGCGGATTTCGCTCGCGATCTGGCGCTGGCGACCGGCGTAGAGGCCGGGCCGGGCGAGTGCGGTCAGCCCGGCGAAGAGCGCGGAACTCAGGAAATAGCGCAGGGCTACCATCACGCTCATCAGCGCGCCGACCATCGCAAAGGCGATCAGGAAATGCGTGTCCCCCGGGATCATGTGGACCGGTATGGCGCAATTCGTACGCGCGAAACAGCTTCTTTGATGGCTTCGGGCCTAGCCCTCCCCACCATACTGGCTGCACTCGGGGTCGAGCAGCGTCGCCTGACGCCGCAAAGCGAGGCGCGCAAGGCGCGTTGTAAGCGCCTTGCGCCGGGCGGCGGCGAGCGGCTCGAGCGGGGCGTGGCGCAGGATTTCTCCATCATAGGCATCGGCGACGATCACTCCGCAGCATTCCGGGCTGAACGCCTCGCGCTCGAGCGGGGCGCGGTCGAGCTCGGGAGGAACGCCCCAAAAGAACCGGTCGCAATATTCGAGATAATCGGGCCATTTCGCATCGCCCAGCAAATCGCCGCGCGCCACCTTGATCTCGACGATGACGATCTGGCCCTTGGCATCGATGCCCATGAGATCCGCGCGGCGGCCATTGGCAAGCGGCACTTCGGCCGCGCACCAGATGGCGTTGCGCGCAAACAGCCGCATGATTCCACGCGCCACCTCGCTGGCGCGTGGCGCAACCGGTTGAGGGTTCGAATCGAGCGTGGGATTGGGTAGACCGTCCATACCCCTTGGTGGAACAGACAGTGAACCTAGTCAAGCGGGTCGGCGGGGCGGTTCAGGCCGCGCGGGGGGCTTCCACCGGCTCGACCAGCGCAAGGACGGTTTCGCGCGCGCGATAGAATTCTCGCCAGAGCGCCAGCGCCGCAGCGCTCGCATCGAGACCGCGCGATTGCACCGCTTGCACTGCGTCCAGACCGGGTCGCAGCATTGCGGCGATGTCATCGATCCCCTGCGCCGCCATCATCTGTTGCCAGTTTCCTGCTGCGGCGAACCGCTTGGCAAACCCTGCCTCGGCTTCACCCCGGTCTTCGGGAGCGAGCCCGCCCATTCGCGCCAGCTTCTCAGCCTCGCGATGAAGCGCTTCCCAACGCTCCGGTGCCGATGGGGTGGCGAGAGTATCGCGCATGGTGCGCATCTGGGCTGGAGGAAGAGCTGTCATGCTTTCGATTTACGCCCGCGCGATTACCGAACGGTTAAACGCGCCCTCTCGCCAAATCTCGCTCGCAAGGTCGCCGCCAACTCGTTTCGGCTGGCGTTGCGCCAAGAGGCTTGCTAAGCGCCCACCCCCGGCGCAAAGATACGCGCCAACATGGCCCGGCACCCGTAGCTCAGCTGGATAGAGCGCTGCCCTCCGAAGGCAGAGGCCACAGGTTCGAATCCTGTCGGGTGCGCCAGTTTTTTCAAGCATTTGCGGCGCTTTTTTTCCCGGCATTTCTGGGATTGTCCCGGATTATCCCCGGATTTTGGCCTTGCCAACACGGCCACCAGACCCCCGATTGCGATGGCGTAGCGGCCAAGAAAAAACCGCCGGAAGGGCTGGCACCCTTCGCAGCGGCTCATTCGATAGCTGTGCGGCTATTTCCGCTTTCTACGGCAGTGCCGAATCGGGTGCAAGGGCAAACCTTGCCGGAGGTGCCAAATGAGCATCTCCCTCGCTCACGGGGGCCTGCCTGATGGTGTGACGCCCTTTAAGCTCTGTGACCTCGTCGCTGAGATTGCGCCAGGGACCTGCAAAAAAGAGCGGCTCTCGGCAACGGCAGTTCGCCTTCTGCAATACTTCATTCGGGCATGCCGACAATCCGACTTCGAACCTGGCAAGATCTGTGGCTCCTGGGAACAGCCGCAAACAATGGCAGGCGAGCTCAGAATCTCGACCAAGGTCCTGCACAATGCCGAAGCGGAACTGCTCGAAGCCGGTTTCATAGAGCGCACTCACACTCCGCATGCCAGACGCTGCGGCAAGCGCCACAATGGTGATATCGTCGCGCTTGCGGGGATCAGTCTTCGCCCGCTGATCGAAGGCTGGGCCAAATGGCAGGCGCGGCGCGAAGCGATCGAACTGCAGGCTAGCGCGGTATTCAGCCTCAAGCAGGAAGTTGCGGCGCTCAATCGAGAAGTCCGGGCCTCTGATAATCCGGGCGCAATCGAGCGGGCAGGCGAAATTCTGCCGCGCGGCCGCATCTCACGCATCAACGATGTCGAGAAACTGGAAGCGTTGAGGGATGCGCTTGAAGCTCTCTTGGTGCTGCTGGAAGTTCCCTCTGGTGCAACGAAATCTTCCGACCAGACGGAAGAAATCGTTACACCTATCATACCTGAATCAAACTCATCGAAAAACCGTAGCGGCGCTCGTTGCGGCAGAGGTGATGATGATCGTGCGACGATGGTCACGCCCGACTTGATCGCTGGAATTGCCAGCTCCGACTATCGAAACCTCCTTCCTCACGGACGATCACCAAGCTGGCGTGATCTTATCGATGCGTCAGAAACGGCATGCCGTTGGCATGGCATTTCAGAGGCTGCATTCGGTCAAGCATGCGAGAGGCTGGGACGCGAGCGTGCAGCGGTCTGCGTCGTCGTCATCGATCGCAATGCCCGATTGCCTGGTGAGCACCGCTATCGAGCACGATCAGGTCGAAGATGCCTGACTGGACTACTGCGAAACCCCACAGGCCTCTTGCCGATGCTCAGGGCAGCACAAGGCTATCCAGAGGGGCAATTGGGCGTAGGTTCGTTCACACCAGAACCGTCTGGCCAAGATGATCACGGCAGCTTCGGGAAGCTTGCCTCCGCCTCCCTTGCAAAGCTCGCGAAGGGGTACACAACATGACTCCTTCGAAGGTCGAAGGTCTTTGGCATGCCTTGGAAGACGGCAATCCGTGGTGGCCATCATACCATCCCCGGCGAACGGATGTTCTGAGCTGGCGGCATGCTGCGGCGATCCTGCTGCGCGAGGTTGATCCGGAACCGATCTTTGCAGCCTTGCCCGATTTGTTCGAGGCGATCTACGATCAAAGCGCTGACGCCATTTGTGAGCGGTTGTCAGGCACTGAAAACCGACTGACTTGGGCGATCTGGTTCGACGTCTGGCTGGAGCATTTCGACCATTGGAATGACCCCGTTCGGCAGCTGGTCGAGCAGCATTGCATCGGCCCTGATGCGAAGCATCTGGATGAAATGCTCACTCGTCTTGATGGAGCATCCTTCTGCGATTTCGTGCTGGATGCATACGATCAGGTCGCTATCAATCGCGCCGCATTCCAAACTGCTTTAAACGAAGAGCCGCTGCCGATCCTCAAACTCAGTGGGACGGGGTGGCCTTTTGAGCGGCTCGCCTATGGCTTCTACCAGCGTTTCTGCACCGAACTGGACCGAGAGCCGGAAACAGCACCTCAGCCAATGTCGGCCCTCGATCTCAACCGCGCCGGTCACCCAAATGTCTATCGGGAGAATGCGGCATGAGCCCGGTCAGAAAAGCATCGCAACTGTCCCGGCCATTCGGCCGGCCGCGCCCCACTGGAACTTCCAAAACACTTCTAAATCCTCCAATCTCGTTGACCCAGAAGCTGAGCGACGAAAATAGAATTTCACACTCCATGCAGGTGACCTGCTTTTGCTGGAGGTGGCAAACCCTCGGAAAACGGTGCCATACGGGGCAAGTACCGTTTTGTAGTTGGTTGCGGAAAGCTGGCTCTGTCGCACTTGCGGTCTGTAGGTGGTCTGTAGAACCGCCATATATCAGAGACTTAAGGAATACGGAGACTTCGCGGCCGTCCCTCTCGCCGGGAGGTCGCCATGGCGAAGACTGAACAGCTTCACACTTCTGTTTCTGTCCAGATTTACACCCGCTTCTCCGGAATCGCTGCCGAGCGAAATCTATCGAACGCGGCTTTACTTCGCGACCTCGCCGAGGAGCTGGTCGAGGCTTATGACGCCGGACGCGCGATCTTCCAGAAGGACGCTGGACCGCGGCTCGACACCACCGTCAGCGGTTTGATTCATCAGCTAAAAGAGCTCGTAATCGAAATGGACCGGGCGCAGGCGGACAACGTCCGAATGCAGCACAAACTTCACGAGAAATGGAATGGTGGTGAAGAAGCCAACCGGCTCGCGCAGCAGCGGCTCGTGGCCGAGTTTCGCAAGCAGGACGAAGCCAGTCTTTCGCCTTTCCTGACCAAGACCGAGGAGCTGCTGGCCGCATTCGCAGAGCTCGAACCGAAGCTTTCCGAAGCGCTGGAAACGCGCCTCGCCGAGATATCGAAGCAGCTGGCCAAGACGATTGAGCTGGCGAGCGAACCCAGGGAAATGCGCGGGCTTTATCTCGGTGACAATCGGATGCTTTCGCTCAAATTCCTTTCTGCGTGCGGAGGATTGCTGCTGGCCCTCGGATTGATGATCGGGCTTGTGCTGCCAGGGCTCTTTAATGGGTGGTCGATCTGGCAGGCTTCAAAACTGATCGACAGCCCCGCACAGATGTGCCGTTTGATTGAGCGCGAATACGGCCGCAATGACTGCCAGCTTCCTGAGTCAGAGCGCGAACTCGGCCTTCGTGTCATCGCGCACGAGGACCGCCCATGATCCATGTTGCGCCAGTGTCGGGTGGTGCGGCTGCGGTCGAGTATTATACCGCCGACAATTACTACACGTCCGACCAGTCAATCGACACTTCCGAGTGGTTGGGCAAAGGCGCTGAGGCGCTTGGGCTGAGCGGTCCAGTCGACAAGGACACGTTCGCCGCCGTGATCGAAGGCAGGCTTCCGGACGGTTCGGAGATCCCGAGCAAGGATGGCGCACATCGAACGGGTGATGAGCTGCACTTAAGCGTCTCAAAGTCGGTGTCATTGATGGCGCTGGTTGGCGGCGACAAGCGCCTGATCGAGGCGTTCAAGGAATCCGCGAAGGTGGCCCTGAAATGGGCCGAACAGAACGTCGTTGAGGCGCGAGTCTGGAATAACGAACTCGGCACCGCTTTGCCTGAGCGAACGGGAAACCTGCTTGTGGCGAGCTTCCTGCACGACGTGAACCGCAATCAGGAGCCCCATCTCCATATTCACGGCGTCGGCATCAATGCGACCCAGACCGCTGATGGCAAATGGCGAGCGGTCCACAACCCTGAATTCTACCGTGCGCAGCACGCGATGAGCGCGGTGCACAACGCAGAGATGCGCGCCAGGGTCGAGGCACTCGGCTATGAAACTGTCCCCGCTCGGGAGGCGGTCGATGGCGCATTCGAGATCAGGGGTGTTTCCCGCGAGGTGATCGAAGCCTTTTCGACCCGGCGCGCTGAGGTGGTGACCGAAGCTGCAAAGGATGGACGAACCAGCGCCAGAGAACTCGAACTGGCGGCTCTCGCGACGCGGAAGGGCAAGGAAATGGACCCGGACATGGCGGGTCAGAAAGAGCGGTGGGAGCAAACGGCAAAGCGTGTGGGCTTTGATCCCAAACCTCTGATCGACAAAGCTCTGGGACGCTCCAGTGCCGAGCAGACCGTGTGGACCCGGCTTGTAGCCGGCATTCGTGGAATCGGCGCGAAAGGCATGGCGATTGCCAGTGCCATGGGGCTGACCCCGAAGGATCGGGACCCTTTGGTCCCGGAACGTCTCGGTCGTCTGGAAGCCAAGGCATTTGCAGCAGCACAAGCGGTCGCCTCCGCTGCAAGAGAACTTGGTGAGCGCGAGGCGGCCTTTACCCGCAATGATTTAATCCGCCATTCGCTCGAGCGACAGGGGCCATTTACCGTCGAATCCATCGAGGCGCGTATCCATCACCTCCAGGAGCGCGGTCTTCTGATTGGCAGCGGCCCGGCCGATCGCGACCGGATGCTGACCACACAACAGGCCGTGGCGATGGAGAACAAGGTCGTAGCTCTGGCGCTTGCTGGCAAGGAGAGCGTCGGGCCAATCGCAGAGCGTGACGGAGTAGTCGCACGCCTGCAGGAACAGGCACGGGCCATAGGCCTGCGACGCCTCAACCAGGGGCAAGAGAAGGCCGGAGCCGATATCCTTACGAGCAAAGATCGCATCCATCTCGTCCAAGGCGGCGCTGGTGTTGGAAAGTCAGCGGCGTTGGCTCCGGTGGCCGCCATTGCGCGGGAGGAAGGGCGAAATGTGGTGGCCCTGTCTCATGTGGGGCGCATTGCTCGTGAGTTTGGGGAGAAAACTGCAGCGCCGGCATCCACGGTGGATGGCTTTCTGGCTCGGTATGCGCGGGTTCTCGACGGCAGTGCCAGCGCGGAAAGGGTGAATGAGGCGCGGGAAGAGCTCAGCGGCGCACTGGTGATGGTGGATGAGGCGAGCCAGATCGGAACCGACCGGCTCGCACGTCTGGTCGACCTTGCCAACCGGATGGATGTCGGGCGGCTCGTCCTGGCGGGCGATATCAAGCAGCTACCCGCCATCGAGGCGGGCAAGCCGTTCGCCCAGCTTCAGGGCCAGGAGCTCGGCAGGAGCGACATCGCTGAGAACCTGCGAGCGCAGACGCCGCAAATGCAAGCGCTCAATCGTGCGCTGGGGGACGGTGACATCGATCAGGCTTTCAAGCAGCTCAAGGCGGCGACCATTGAGGTCGCGCCTGGAGATATCCCGAAGACTGCTGCGAACATGTGGGCCGAGCTACCGAAGGACCAGCGCGACAATACTGTCCTGCTTGCTGCCGGGCGCGCCATGCGAAGCGCGGGCAATGCGGAGGCGCAGAAGGCATTGGCCACGCGGGGCGAACTCGGCGCGATTGGCATACGCCTCGATGTGCTCGACCGGGTGACCATCACCCGGGAGGGGGCTCGGCAGCTGAAAGGCTATCACGAAGGTCGCGTGGTGGCGTTCCAGACGAACCTGCCGAGCCAGAACTTCGAGCGCGGTGAGCGCGGCGAGGTCGTCGACGTGCAGGACGGCAAGGTCGAGCTGCATATGGGCGATGGTGAGCTCAGGACACTCGATCCCTCGCGCCTGCCGGCCAATCTCAAGCATGACGCCGTCACGATCTTCGAACGCAAGAGCATCGCCCTCCACGAACAGGACCGCATTCGCTGGACCGCAAAGGACAACGAACGAGGCTTAGCCAACGGCGATATTGCGCATGTCGAGCGGATCGATGGCGGTAACGTCACGATCGAGGCGGGCGATGGCAAGCTGCACGTACTGCCGCGAGGCGACCCTATGCTGGAACGGCTCGATCTCGCCTATGCGATCAACGTACATGTCGCACAGGGCATGACCGTCAAGGATGGCATCATCATGATGTCCGAGCGCGAACGTGCGCTCAACAGCACAGCCTCTTTTCTGGTCGCCGTTACCCGGATCGCAGAACACGCGACGCTGGTGACCGACAATCCCGATCGTGTGCAGCGCCAGGTCGAGACCAGGACCGGTGAGAAGACCAGCGCGATGGATGTCTCGAAGGCCAAGACCAAATCGCCCGAACATCATCCCGGCTTCAAGGAAGACCTTCAAAAGCTTTCCGAAAAGCTCGGCCCCGAATACGCCATGGCCGTCCTCCAGAACCGCGAGCGCGATATCACGCTCGAAAAGCCTATCGGGCGCGGTGGCGAACCGGTGCGCGACAGGAGTGAGCCCGCACGTGACATCGAGCGCAGTCTCGACGTCGAGCGGAGCCGGTAAACATGGCCACATCCGCACATTCCCACACTCTCACATGTGAACATGAGGCCCATCGCGCATGACAACAACATCACACCCGAACACCCGCACAGTCGCCATAGTCAGCCAGAAAGGTGGAGCGGGAAAGACAACGCTCGCGATCCATCTGGCTGCTGCTGCGACCCGCGCGGGTCAGATCAGCCTCGTAGTCGACACCGATCCGCAGGCCAGCGCCTCGCAATGGGCCGAATGGCGCCAGGGTGCGCCACCCGAAATCATCGACAGCGCTCCGCCGCGCATCGCCTCGAAGATCGTGGCAGCATCTGAGCAAGGCGCTGATCTGATCGTCATCGACACGCCGCCCCATGCCGATCTTGCAGCCAGCAAAGCCGTCGAGTGCGCGGACCTTGTCCTTATCCCCTGCCGTCCCAGCGCGTTCGATCTCGCCGCCATGCGAACGACCATCCGCCTGGTCGAACTGCTCGCCAAGCCTGCCTTCGTCGTGTTCACCGCTGGTCCGCCCAACGCTCCGTTGATCTACGCCGATGCGAAGGAACTGGTAACCGGGTTCGGTGCGCAGATCTGCCCTGTTATCCTCCCCGACCGCGCAACCTATCGCCATGCAGTTGCAGCCGGTCAGACCGTCTTCGATCTCGACCCTTCAAGCAAAGCAGCATGCGAGATCGAACAGCTTCACAAGTGGGCATGTGAACAGTTGAACATTTTCACACGCGAACAGAAAAGGATGTCCGCATGAACCGCTTTGCCAATCTCGCCGACAAACAACCGAAGGACGATGCGACGACCGAACCCGCATCGCCTGCGGCTCCCCCACAAACCCCGCCAAGCCGGGTCGGCCGCAAGGCGATATCGGGCTACTTCTCGCCCGAACTCTCGCTGGCCATGCACACCTGCGCACGGCGCAACGGCCTCAGCCTGCAGGACCTGATGGCCGAAGCCTTCGACGATATTCTGCGCAAATATGGCGAAAGCCCGATTGGATCCTGATAGGAGAGACGATGAGCACCCTTAACCAGTCGCGGTGCGCCGCGCGCATCGAGTTCCTGATGCTCCGATACCAGCTCGCGGCGCTCCTGGTCACCTCGGCGCTTCTGCTGAGCCCACTTGCGATATTGCCATTTATCGGCGGCCCGGTCGCATCGGCTATCTTCGCTTCCGCCACAATTGCCTTGGCGTTCCTTGCCCAATGGCAAATCGCAAAACGCCTGTTCATGGGGCCGCCCGCCAGTGCAGCGCTGATTCGTGTAGCGCGTGACATGCTGCCGTTTGCCTGCCGCGCCAAGTTCGACCAAGAGGTTGCCGGCGAGCTTG
This sequence comes from uncultured Erythrobacter sp., assembly GCA_947494705.1. Lineage (GTDB taxonomy): Bacteria > Pseudomonadota > Alphaproteobacteria > Sphingomonadales > Sphingomonadaceae > Erythrobacter. Next base: position 389,163 of record CANLVN010000002.1, on the reverse strand, counting down.
AGAACTGGCGGACACCACTTTCGGCCTGGCAGGTTGTCGACCTGCATAGATCCGTTCGGCGGAAGTGTTCCAACACGCTCGTGAGTGATGTGGCTCTTCGCGAGCAACATCTCACTGCGCAAATCGCGGAGGTGCGTGACTGAAAGTGGGCCGGAAGGAGACTGTCCGGTTTCGAGCGGGGAACTGCCGAACCGGACAAACCCTTTTTCGAATATAGCTTCGCGCAGTTCCTTAGTAGCGCGCCGCCAAAACCCATTTGCACGCTGACAAACAAACACCTCTTATTCGTAGTGGGTAAATTTTGAGGGATTAGCACGCTGTCCCTGCCGCCAATCCACCCTTCCCAAACCCGCCCACACGAACTATCCCGTAGCCGCATGTGGACAAGTAGCGCGCCGCAATCCACATCGCCACGATGGACATCGCTCTTAACACCGCTGATGGAGACCGACTCGATGCCCGCGTCGAGGTCGTCGCGTTGCCTGGCGGCGCATCTATCATCCTTCATTCGCGCGGCGGATCGACCGGCGGACGTCCTGCCCGCAATCCTGAGTACGCTCAGGCACTCCAGCGCATCTTCGCGTTGCTCGCCTTGGATAATATCCTGCCTCAGCGCGTGCTGCTCGACAGCGCACCCCATCGCAACCTGCGGACCGAAGACCGGCTGCTGATCGGAATGGAAGACATGGCCGGGATGGACGATGCCGCGATCGTCAAGCTGGTGCGCCGCGAGATGCAGACCTTCGGGCAGGAGGACGGAACCAAGGGCGGCAATTCCACCAAGCGCCTCCGGATCGACGTCAATATCGATCCCCGGCGCATCGCCGAAATCCTCGGCTCGACCTCACCCTCCGCATCACTCGAAACCGACGACCTGCTCGGTACGCCCGCCGTGCCGGACGAAGATCGCAAATGGGCCGAGAACGACCGGCGGGCCGCGCGCCACCTTCGCCGCGAACGTGCATCCGGCCTCGCCGAAGCCAAGCGTGCGGCCTTCACTCGCCAGCACGGGCGCCTGCATTGCGAGCGATGCCAGCTAGTCCCGTCCGAAGAACTCGGCGAACACGGCGATGCTGTGGTTGAGGTCCATCACAGGGTCCCGCTAGCCGATCTCGATCAGGTCACCGAGACCACGCTCGAAGATCTCGAATGCCTCTGCGCCAATTGCCATCGCATCACTCACCGCGAACTTCGCGCATTCAAAAAGGTGGCCTCGAAATGACTCCAAAGACCGAAACTGGGGCGCCGACTTCGCACGGGCACGAGAGTATTGATCATCGGCCCTCGACGAGCGGCGAATGCAATATGATGGTGTCGTGAGGGCCCGCGGGGGCCTTGCCCCGCGCATGTAGTGCATTCAGGTAGCGGTGCCGTTGATGTCCCTCCACGACCACCAAGCGAACTTCCGGGCGTTCTACCCCTTCGTTCACCACGCCAGAGGGAGTCGATAGGAGAACCATCGGAAAGTCCCAGGTGCCGCTATCTAGAGCGACAGCCGTTGCAGTGCGGTCGCTCCCGCCGTTTCCTTGAAAAGCATCGTAGTCGAACTGCGGGTGAAGTTCGCCGCCCCAAGCTCTGAAGATCGAGTCGAGCAATTCTTCTCCCGACCACCGGCGTCGCTCCCACCGAAGATCCGAAAGTGGAAGAAACGAAAATGGTGAGTTGAACCAATGCCTGTAAATCCACTGCTCGCATAGGTCGTTCGGAAGATGCGACAGCCGCTCTCGGTTTCTCGCCCACCACGCGGCGAAGCTTTCCTTCTCAAACGAGCCTTCGCCTATCGGACGCAGTGTTTGTGGCCAGTCCGGCTCGAAAGACCGATCCAGATCGAACAAAACGCCGCCTTCAGACGAAGTCGAGACCGATGCGGGTCATCGAGACTCCCAGCTTCTGCAGCAGGTTGAGCGCGTATTCGTAGCGCAATTGCGCAACCACCTGAGAAGAATGAACTGTTGCGACAAGTCGCGTGGAGCCTGCGCCCAAAACCGAAACCTTGAACTTGAAGTCCTTGTCGAAACGGCCCCGACGTTCGGCATAGAAGGTACGCCATATCGGAGCTGTCGAATCCTTGCCCTGCGAATTGAAGCAGAACTTTTTCACTTCGTTCTCAAGCGTCAGGAACAAGTATAGATTTGTGCTCGCATCGTGATCGACTTCGACCGCCACGGGATGCAGCTTCACCGCCATGAACGGCAAACGATCGCCAAATTCGGCATTTTTTGCGTCGCCTTGGCCGGGAACCAAATCGCATGCCGGCGACAGGCAAATCCAGTATTCGCCGTCCACCGTGAAGACGTGTCCGGTCGTTATGTGCCAGCCTTCCGGGGGCTTGCTGGACACGAAGGCATTGTGCTCGCGTTTCGCTTTCTTCTTTGATTGGTCCTTGCTCAAATCGACGCTGAAATGCTGTTTGCAACGCGCGTCGACGTCTTCGCCCGCGGCTTCGGCCTCCGCGTCGACCAATCCGCTCGCAAAAGTCTCCACGCGCCTCAAGATCGTGCTGAGCAACTGATCGGAATGACGCTCCACGCTTTCCGCAATCAACCAGCGGCGCTCATCGCCCTCGGAACGGAGCAGGCGCGCATACCAATGCGCCAAGGCATGTTCCCGCTCGAGTGCTTCGGTTTGCGCCACGACGCCGTATTCGTCCATTTCTGCGCGCAGCTTCGCCATGAACAAACGGGACGGCGCGGGATTCCATGCTTCTAGCGCCGTCTGCAGATCAGCGAAGAGATCGTCGTGATCGGACTTGTTCGAAAAAGCTATGAACACCGATTCCGCCTTGACCCATTTGATCGCCGACTTCGACCATTTGAGGCCAGCGGCGGAGGCGTCGTTCAGCAGCGGCTGCAGCGGCATCTCCGTATCTGATAGCAGTCTCCGCAGCACCAGTTTCCGTCTGTCGTTGTTCCAATTCGCCTCGTCGGCCAGAGCGGCGAAGGCCGCATAGGGTTGTTCCTTCTTGCCCATCGTCCGCTGATAGGTTTCCGGATGGAGCCTTGAATGCAGGTACTGATCGACGGTCACGGCCTCATGCAACGCATCCAGGATTCCCTCTTCGGCATCCTCGCGATCGGCGATGAGTTGGTCGACCATAGCTCGCTCTTCATCGGTCAGAACAGCTTCCGTCGGTCCGAGTAAGCCGAGGATGATCTCCCGATACGCCTTGTCGAGTTCTTCGCTCGTGTGAACCACGACCAGATTGAAATGGTCGTTGGCGATCAGCCCGCGCAGTATTTCAATCGCACGCCCGCCGTCCCCGCGTCGCGACTTGTCCAGTTCGTAGTCGAGCACCAGCAGATCTGACTGGTGCAGGTGGGACGCGACTTTCGCGTCGCCCTTGGCATCGACGTTGGCGCCGTCGTGAATATCGACGAGGAGTGGGCGTTCGGGTTTTCGGAATCCGTCGATCACGCGTTTGATGCGCTCCGGGTTCCTGTACCATGTCTTGTTCGTCGCGGGCGGCTCGCCGTCCCCCTTCTTTGCAATTTCCTGATCTAGAATTTCGTCCAGGGTGGGATAGTCGTCATCGACTATCAAGACCGAACGGATCGGCTTGACGAATGCCTCCGCGATGAACTCGGAGTAATGTTCATTCGCCATCGAATTCCGCTCCCCTGAACTCAATCCCGAATGTCGCCCCAGACAGCGGCACCTCGTCCGAAGGCGTCATGTATCTGATGCGATGTCCGCCAGCGGCGAGGTTCGCTCGCGAAAGATAAAGCCCCACTCCTCGACCTCCGCGGGCCTTACGCGTGAAGAACAGGCTAAAGAGATTATCCACGTCTTCCGCATCGACGCCCGGGCCGCTGTCCGACACGATCACAATGCCGTCCAGCACATCGAGAGCAATACGTCGGTCTTCGCGATCCGAGGTCCCCACCCAATAGAGACTGTTATTCACAAGGTTGATGAACACCGGAAACAGTCGCGATTGCTGGTCGTAGACCCTGAAGGACTTGAACGCGTCGCTGGCGGTCAGCTTTATGCGGTTGTTCGACAGTTGGAGCTTGAAGAACTCTTCCAGATATTCGGCGATTTCCCGTCCAGTGATCCAGCGCTGGATCTTCTGGCCCGCAAGCCGCAGCGGCGACAGAAAGCGCAGCTGATCGGTCAGTCCCTCATAACCGAACTCGATGTCTTTGGCCGCCTTGCCCTCGCGAACGTCGGCCGGCAAGCGGCGCAACGCCGCACCGATGATGTCGTCGTAGGACTGCAACTCGTGACCGACGATCTCCACGGCGATCCCCAGTTGCGCGAGGCTGTTGAGCCGGTCGAGCTCCGCGCGCATATCTCCGGCTTCCTCAATGCCGAAGGCGGCGAGATGTTCGAGATCGATGCTTTCCTTCAAGCTTTCGAGCGCTCCGATATAAGGGAGAAAAAGATCCTCGTTCTCCTCGTCGATACGGACCTTCTCCTGCTCCATCAGCTTCGCGGCCTCGGCGAAGGACAACTCTCCGCGATCGAATCGCGCCAAGAGTGGACTGGCCTCCGCGTGGAAATACTTGTTTCTCTCCGCGATCAGATCCCTGACACGTTCGAACTCCGCACGCTGGAGCCCCTCGATCGCCTTCTTCCATTGCTGAATGCGATGCGCGATCTGCGATGAATGCCTGGCCAGTTGCCTCTCAAGGAGTTCGCGCGGTTGGGTAGGGTTGATCTTCTCGATCTGCCGTTCAAGTTCCGTCGCGGCAGTCTCGATCAGCATGGCCGCCGACCGCATCGAATCCCGGTAGTCGGCATACTTGTTCTCGAGCGAGCCTAGATTTTTAGGTGCGCCCGGCAGACGAAAGTCCGCAACACGGTCCTTGTAGCTCTCGAACGCTGACTGGGCGTCGGCAATTCCACTCTCGTCCGCGATGTCGAGTTTTTGCGCGAACTCCTCGAGTTCGTCGACCAGCGCCGGCAATTCCTTCACATAGGCGTCCAGCTTGGTACGGAACTCCTTGCGTTGCCGCTGGCGCAGTTTGTTGCGCTCGGTCTTGGCGCGCTCGGCTTTGTTCGACGCCTTGACCTGCGGCAGCACTTCGCTGCGGATCGACGAAGCCGAGCCGAAATAGCGCCGGGCCGACTGACTGAGGATGTTGGCGACGATCAGCTTGAGTGTCTTGGCCGCGCGATTGTCCAGCAATCCTTCGCGACCGGCCTTGTCCTTCAGGTTCGGATTGGCGCTTCGGGTGATAGCGAGACGGCCGAACATCTGACGATGGTTCCAGAATTCGCGGCCCGCATTTTTGCTGCGTCGAGACTCGATTTCGAAAAAGTCGTTGTCCGTCCTGCCGTACGGAAGGACGCGCAATCCGTCGCGAAAGATCATGAAGCCAGAATAGCGCTCGGCCAATTCCTGATACCGCTGGAACTCCAGCTTGGGCAACGTCGTGTTCGCCGACACGAACTCCATCGAGGCGATGTACATGTCGAACGGACCAACCTCAGTGTCCGCTCGTGTCGGAATCGACAGATCGCGCGGAGGTTCAATGCGGCAAGTCTCTTCCACCCATTGTCCGAATGCCTTGACCCGACCAACGAATATTCCGTCCGCATCGACGGTACCCATGATCTGATGTTCCAGTCCGTCGAGCAGCCTGCGATCGAACTGCTTTTCACTACCGACCACCAATTCGGGAACGTCGCCGCGCCATGTCCTGACCGCATAAGCGAAATCGAGATCCACGGCGCGGGCTTCGGGATTCTTGGGATCGACGAACGGATCGACGAAACTCGAGAGGGTTTCGAAGAAGCGATCTCGCGCTGCACGGGCCGAAGAATCTGCAATCTCCGTTTCCAGCTGTACTTGCAAGTCGTAGTTGATAGCCGACACGAGCAACGCTGTACCGTGCTCGGATTCGCCTGACCAAACCGGCCATTCAGCAATGTGGCGCGCTTCGAAATGCAGTTCTTCGATCGATGAGCGAATCTCCGACGAAGGCGCACCGATCTTGTTACTCGTGCCTTTGGCCCGCTCCGCCTCGTAAAGGCCGTCGTAGGCCTTCCACGCGGCTTCTAGACGTGCCGATCTCTCCTTGTCTTCCGGGTCGCCGAGATTTCCCGCCAGTCCTTCGATCAAATCCGGAACTAAGTCCAAGAGCTCGGCTTTGGCCTCGAACTCGACCACTGGGATGTGGATGTCGGACAAATTCAAGAAGGGGTTTTCGAACAGACGCCAATCGACGAGCGCAGCGACGAAGGGCTGGTCACGACGCTTGGACACCAACAACAGGATCGGTCCCAAGTTTGCGCAGGACAGGCGTCCAATCCCCTTCTGGCCTTGGCGCGGGCGCAAATGGAGACCGTTCCGGTCGTCGATGGGCGGGCGTTCGCTCGTAGCTTTGGATTCGGTTCCGACCACCAGCCAGCGGTTGATGAACTCGTCGCGGTTCATCCCGTGACCATTGTCTCCAATGACCGCGACGGGCGTCTCCCCGTCGTATATGTCGAGCGTTACGTTTCGCGCGTAGGCGTCAAAAGCGTTCTTCCACAGCTCGGATATTGCCGTCGGCGTGTCCGCGATCTGCTCGCGGCCGAGGTGATCGACCGTCCGAGCCTTTGTCTGAAAGGCGACGCCGGTGATCATGCAGTTTCGAATTCCCCAGGCGCTTCTGCGCCGACCGCTGGGGCCTCGCGTTCCTCGACAACGCGTCCGCGCCGCAGCAGCGGCAACAGATGGGCGATCAACTGTCGTCCGAGTTCTACCGGAACGGCATTGCCCACCTGCTTACCCGCCGCCATGAGGCCGCCGCCGAATACGAAGTCGTCGGGAAAGGTCTGAATTCTCGCCGCCTGCCGAACGGTAATTCCGTGATGTTCGACAGGATGAACGAAACGGCCCTTCGACGGGTTTATGCAGGCCGTGGTCATAGTCGGCGCTGGCTGCTGCGGGTCAATCCGTCCGTAGACGTCCTTATGTCCGTCGTGAGTCCGATGACACGGAAGCACGCGTCCCGAGTCCTTTCGACTGCCGCCGTTCGCTGGTGTCTTGCGAAATGCTTCGACGAGCTCTTCGCTGTGCGTCATGTGGACGTCGTTTTCGTCGTCCGACGGCGCATCGGCAAAGGCCGAAACGCAATTCACCCAAGGCTGAAGGTCGGGATTGCTCCGCCGCGCGGTCTCGCTGCCGTGCGTGGGCTGGGGCGGCCACGTCAGGTTGGACGCATCCAACCCGCTGCGGATCCCGAGTATGAAGACGCGCTTGCGCCGTTGGCCGATCCCGTAATTACGGGCGTCGACTACAACCGCTTCCCGCACGTCGTAACCCGCGAGCGCACCTTCGAGGTAGAAGCGATCCAATGCTGCCGTATGCCGTTCCCAAAGCATCCCCGGCACGTTCTCCATCAGAAATGCGCTGGGCGAAAAGGCCCGGACGAAATCGAAATAAGTGTGAATGAGGTCGTTTCGGTGATCGTCGACGCCAGCATCGTTGATGCGATGGGTCGAGAAGCCCTGACACGGCGGGCCTCCCAACATTAGATCACACTGATCTCCGTCCGGAAAGGCATCTCTATACGCCTTGCAGGCATCGATTTCCTTGATATCATCCGTAAGCAGCCTCGGCGCCAGCGCGCCCTTACAGAAATTGGCTCGATAAGTGCCGATCGCGTGCCTGTCGTTCTCGATCGCCAGGCGAACTCGTAGCCCTGCCTGTCGTGCGGCCAAGGTGAAACCGCCAGCGCCGGAGAACAAATCCGCGCAGTTCAACATGGCTTCGACATTGCTGTCACGTATAGTCGTACTGTTTGGTTAGCGCGGGCCATTTACTACAGCATACCCCCTTGTTTACACTTATTGATGAGCGTCGTCTTTTTGTCGAGCACAGATCGCTGTGCGGTACGGGCACGATCCAGTTTCGACGTCAAGCGAGATGCAATCAACTCTTTTGATCCTGTCTCACATTCCCAGATAACGAGGACATCCCAGCCAAGATCAGCGAGTTCTGAAATCGAACGCCCATCCCGTGCCTTGTTACGCTCGAACTTCTCTTCCCACTTTCCCTTGTTAGTTGCCGGAGTGCTTGCACGCCTGCAGCCAGGATGTCTGTGCCAGAAGCACCCGTGCACAAATATCGCAAGACGATGCTTGGGAAGAACGAGATCTGGACTGCCGGGTAAATCCCGTCGGTGAAGGCGAAATCGATAGCCAAGCCGATGTACCGTTCTTCTCACGATCATTTCAGGCTTGGTGTTCTTCGATCTGACCTTCGCCATCAGTACGCCGCGCTCAGAAGGGGTCAAACGATCACTCATACTCAAAAATTCCGGACTTGCGTGTCTGAAGTCGAAAATCCGTTCGTAGCGTAAGGTTTGCCGAACGTCATTAGAGCGGCTGAATGATCGACAGCTCCCGGTCATCATGCGCCTGATTCCGGTCAGGCCGCAAGGTCCAACCCTGCCGCCATTCCGACTTGAAAACTTGATGTCCGCTTTCAGGCGATTTGAAATGGACATCTCATGACCGAAATGAGGGCGCAAAGCTGCCGGTAGGAAGGCCCAGTTCCAGCGTACCGCGACCTGCGAAAAGATCTGACAGTTCAAAGATTAGTCGCTCAGTCTCCCACCCAGCTCGGGATCAATCAACCACGATGCACCCAGTTCGAAATCTGGGTTAGCGGCGGCGATGGGGCCGTCAGGCTCATCGCAAATGTAAGGTGTGTGAGCTACTTGCACGTCTCCGCCATGCCGAAGCAGATCGGCTGAGATCTTGGCCCTTCCTCGAAGGATGTGCAGCAACCACTCGAAGTCTTCGAGCATTTGCACCACCCCGCGACCGGCGAGCGAATAATACAGGCACCGCTGGAAATCGTCGCACCGGGTGGACAGGATGCGCGCCAGCTTCGCCTTAGCATCTGCACATTCCTCATGAACCGCCTGCAACGCCTCAAAGAGTTCGAGCGAGGCATAGTAAGCGTCAAATGGATCGACCCCAATGCAGGCGTTCGCCAGCATACGGCGGGTGGGCCGGTTCGCCTCGTCCAGCGCCGCATCTCTCAGCGTGATTTCGAGATCGAACGCGCCGATGTCGAATGACTCAGGATGGAATGATGCAGGCATCGCTTACCCTTTCGCGCGCAGATTATTGAGAAGGAGCCCTTCAGGCAACGCTCCGATTCGGCGCACACGTGAAATCGGGAAGTGGCAGGGATGAAGAAAGAGGAGGGGGAAGGAGCGGCATCGAGCAAAGGAGAAGTTCGATGTGCAACAATTCGCTCGAAATTGGTCTCGATTTTGAGGACCGAATGAACGAACTAGCGACGCAATTTGCGCAGGCCGCCGATGGAGCGCCATATGTAGTCTACGCTATTCTCGATCCCACCAAGACCGATCCGAGAAGCCGATACCAAGCGCTCCCTTTTTACGTGGGGGAAACGAAAAACCCTCATGGTCGAGCGATCGATCATATTCGTCGAGCACTTGCGTAAAGGGACAAGTATCAGTCCGCTAGGTCAGAAATCTATCATTTGATCCTGGCCAACCAACTTCCGCGATTCATTGTCCTCGAACGATGTTCGACGCGCGCTCAAAGCCTGGAGGCGGAATTGCGCTGGTCGCAGCAACTCCTGAAGTGGGGTTACTCTCTGTCCAATTGCCTCCCAGGCCAGTCGCGCATCATCAGCAAGCTCCACTATGAGAGGCTCATCGCCAACCGATTATGGAAACTGACTATGGTTGAAGCCCATGCCGCAGGGATCACTATAACGGAGTCGTGCCCATCTGGATGCTACCGGAAGGTGGTGGAGCTGAGTGCTTGCGCGGCCTCCGAGAACTCGGGGCGAAAATTGGCATCTCTAAAGGAAACTATCTCAGCTTGCAGCGGGTGCCAATCAGAGCCGACCATCGTGATTGCGGAGCAGAACGGCTCTCAGACATCCTGGAAACGGCCATCGCACAGCACTATTGATCTGCCTCGACTGCGATCACCGCATCGCCTGTGACCAAAAGTGACGACACGATGAAGCCGGCCCCGATCGGCATCGGAGCGAGGCGTACGTTGAGGATGGCGTTCGCACCGAGGTCCTTGGCGCTCTCGCACATTTCCAGCATGACTTCTTCGTATACCTGTCCTGCGTCTTTGCCCGGATCAAGCAGCCCGACCTTTATGTTTCGCGACGATCCGACAATCGCGAGGTGTTTCGAGATGACCCAGCCAGGAAGTGATGAGGCCGAGGTCACCATGTGGGTGGGAATGGCGAGCTCTCTTGTGCCTCCGCCAAGCACTTCGCGCATACCCATCAGCGCGGATCTCTATCAGATACGAAGCGCGCCGGTGCATCGGCAACGATTTCCAGCGCTCGTTCCATCACGGCGAAAAGTACTCGTCGTTCTTCAACGCTATCTGCTGGGCTACCGAGCAGAGTCACCGTTTGATGTCCGCCCGCATCCATACCGGTCTCGCTATTTGCAAGCGTTACCAATACCCACGCGTAGGACCGTTCTTCCAGGACCCCACTTGTGCCCCTCAGCACGACGTGCAGATTTCGAGCTTCAAGGAACCCGCACAGCTCTTCGTATCGCTCCAGGTTTGAGAGTGCGGATGCGACAGCCTCCTCATATTCGGCATCGTAATCCACAATGATTTGGCAGCTACTTCGTGACGCAGGTAGCGGGTCGGCCGCAAAGAGCGCTGTGTGCGGGGACAACAAGAAAAACGGCATTGCCCAGAGATTTCGTGCGGTGTTCACTTTGGCGCCTCCAAATCATCTGAGAGGCGGACCCGAGCCGGGTGTTAGTAACCTGGACTTGCGCACAGGCGCTGCCGCCTTTGGGCAGAACCTTGGACATGCGCGACAGCCACCCGGCCGAAACTGGTTCGACCGGTCGCAAGATTGCGAGGTTACTAAGCCTCACCCGCGGGACTGACCGACGGGCGTGTTCCAATTATCCGAGATTGTCGTTTAGGTGAAGGCTGTTATGCGACGGTTGTATCCGGACGGGATCTTGTCTGCGTGAGCGCGAAGCGTCATGTCTGAATATGGGTGGTTTTACGACGGTCTGGTTTTGAGAATGGAGATTCGGAAAGCGGACGCCAGCGAATAAAGACCTTTATGCCAGCAACGATCCCAAGCGGACATTAAGCTCGACCTCGAAACAGTATGCAACAATACTACTCTCCGGAAATTAGATAGAGCCGTTTCAAAATTGGCAACGCTTCAGTTGTCCACCGGAATTCTGGCTCGCCCTTGGTTTCGATAGCACGAATGTATCCGAGAATTTGAAGATTTCGCATAATCGCTTCTATTTCTTCGGCTTCATCTGGAAAGTTGATGGATGTCGCACGGGGTGGCGAAATCTGGATGGCAAGATCAGGCCCGTCTTTCCACCTAAACGAGTAAGATTCATCGAAAAGAAAGCCAACCAATATTTCGACTATTCGATCAGTGTCGATACCCGCATCGAAAGCAGCATCGGCGGCCACATCGATCTTATGCAAGGGAACGGTCAAACGATGTGCTCCGTTGTGCCCTTCCTTCAAAATACCTGTCTCTCGCAAAAACCAGTGTGTCGCTTCTCCCGACGAATGATGGGAAACATAATTTAATGCACCATCCCACATAAAGACGGGATTGTGGGTGGCCGTTGCGGGATCGACATTCCAAGACAGCGCTGCCCGCACCAGACTGCGGTACAGTGCTTTGGCGGCTTCATGCGACGCGCTGTGACGCTTAGCTTCATCCATAAATCGAGCTTTACACAGCCAATGCCAGCTTGCACCTACAATCTGCGACATATGGCGCAAGAGTAGATTCGTCCGCTTTTGGGCAAGCGACATCGCCTTCCGAATGTCCACAAGATGGGTCGGAAGTTGCCAATCCTTTAATCCTGATCTGAAGCGCCTAGTGTGCCGAGCCCGCCCAAGCCCGGCACACGTTTCCACTCAGCCCTATCGGACTTCTGATGGGCCTCATGCGGGTTCGCCGCCATTCCCACCGCCGCGCTCGATCCGCCCCACGGTGCGGCGTCTCCCGCGGTCCCCGCGCTTATCGGGTCCGGGTCCCCATCGTGCTAGGTCGCACGGCCATTCGCTGGCGATTGGTCAAGCGAAGTCGCCTGAACAACCGACCTGAAATTCTCCAAGATTTCGGGGTGGCGAGTTTCGAGAAACCGCTCGATCTCGCGCTTGCCAAGCAGGCGTTCGAGGAACCCCGATGCCACGACCAGCACGAGCATGTCGTCGCCGTAGGACATCTCCAGTTCCTTATAGTCAGTGCTGAGCTCGGACATTTCCCGCTCCAATCGCTCCATCTGTTCGGTCGACAGGCCGGTCGCCTTGCGCTGCTCGTCGGGATTGAGGAGGTCTTCCGGTTTGGTTGTTGCGAGCAGGGCCTTTGCATAGGAGGAGGTAAAGTTGTTCGCAGAGACCATCAGCTCCGCCACTTCAAGCTGGCGGAGCGGCTTCATCTTGCGCAGCTTCTGGAAGGCGACGTGGCCGACCTGCTTGTCCTTCAGCAGCTCGGCGACGTCATCGCTGATACCTCGCAAGAGATGCCGCCGGTTGCGGATCACCTTGATGTCGACGTTGAGCGCGCGTGCGAGCTTCTCCTCAGAGACACCGCGATCGAGCGCGCGGACGATCATGTAATGCTCTTGGATCACTGCAAGCCGATTGACCCGCTTGTTGTAGGTGAAGGATTCGTCGTCATGCGCGATAATGCAGGACGCTTCGCTGATCCCCTGCTCACGCAGCGCTGCAAGCCGCACGTGTCCGTCGAGGAGGAGATAGGCTCCACCCTTTTGGCGCGCGACCGATAAAGGCTCGATGATACCGACTTCGCTGATCGACGCTGCAATACGGCTGTACTTGACGCTCTGCTGCAGTGTCTTTGGCAGCGCCTTTGTCGGCAACAGCTTCTCGACCGGAAGCGTGATCACAGCCTGATCGAATGCGATCTTGATCGGCTTTGTCATGGTGAAATCCCCGTACCAACACGCTCGGCCAGAGCTTCAGGCAACGAGGTGATGCCTTCTGCGCGCATCAGGGTCACGAAATGCTCATCCGCAAGCAGGCGGCGAAGCGCGTTGGAGACGAAAAGCAAGCGGCTGCGCGCCAGCGAAGCGCGCTTGATCAGGAGCTTCTGGCGCTCGGTCTCGCGCTGGTAAGAGCGGATCAGGCTTTCCGAACTGACCCGCCGCGTTCGGACATCCTTGCCCGAGCCGCGATGGACCTGCTTGCCGCTCACCTTGCGCTGCTCGATTATCTGCCGGATTGCGAGGACCTGATTTCCAGGGAGCTTGTTCTGCTCGTAGGCTTCGGCCAGCGCCTTCTGGACCTCGCCTTCTTTGGCTCTCGCGATCTCCATCGCGATCGAATGGGGAATGGTGCCGCGCTCGACCGCGTTGATCAGTTTCTCCTCGCCTTGCTCGAGCAGCACGCAGATGGCAGCGACATAATCGACCGAGAACCCGACTTTCCTAGCGATTTCCGCGTGCGAATAGCCGCGCTGCGACAGTTCTCCGATGCCATGGACCAATTCAAGCGGGCTGTGCTGGCGCCGAGCGAGATTCTCGACCAAGCTCATGACGAAACAGTCTTCTTCGTTCGCTTCTACGATCATGGCCGGGATTTCCGAAGCGCCAAGCGCGATGAAGGCTTCGAGCCTGCCCTGACCACAAACCAGATCGTAGCGGTTCTTGCCTGGTCGCTGGCTGACGGTGATCGGCTTCTTGAGGCCGAGCGCAGCAATGGAATCGACCAGTTCCTGAAACACTCGCTTATTGCGCACACGCGGATTAAGCACGGTGATGAGATCGATCGGAACCTGACGGATTTCGGTGCTTGCGTCGCTCATGCCGCCTTCCTGAGGGAAGTGCGACGGGTCAATTCGATAAAGGCGTCGAGGCTATCGTAGCGGAAAGCATCGAGCAGGATACCGTTGTCCGGCGCGAGGCGGAGCTTCGGGGTTCGGTTGAGATCCAGCCACGGAAACAAATAGTAGTCGCGCACCGTCTGGTTATCGTCCCCCATCCGGACGGCAATGGTCAGATCGGGACGAAGGCCGCTGTCGAAACGCACCTGCCAGCGCATCCCGCCTGCCGGCGAGACGTGGCACCGGGCGATCACAAGTGCGACGGTAAACTCCTCGTTTATCCGCAGCAGGTCCGATACCGGATCCCGCTCAACAGTGCCGCCTTGTGCTTCGATGTCGCCGACCACCGACGCGACAATCTCGGGATGCATGGCGCGCAGCGCCCGGTTGATCTCGATATAGCTGTAATCGCGAGTAGGCGTGTAGCCGACGAGTTCGTATGCGCGGGTTAGGCTTCCGAAGCGGTGCCGGAAGGTCGAACTCGACGGCATGTCCTCCAATTCGTCGATAACCACGCCCGACAGCCACCCCTTGTCGGCAAACAATTGTGACAGGCGGTCGAGCAATTCCTGATCGGTGAACCGACGCGAGCGTTCCTGGATGATGCGTTGGGCTGCGTCGAAGAAGTCTTGCTCCACGATCGGCTCGAAAGCGCCATCCTGCCGCACCCACATGTCGGGCGGATTGGCAACCCGCTTCGCCTTCAGCTTGTAGGAGATGCGGTTGTAGACGTTGTTACCGATGTATTTCTCATTGGTCAGGATCTGGTGGACGGTGCCGCGCGTCCATTCCCTCCCAAGGTCGGTCCGCAGACCTTCGGCGTTGAGCACATCGGCGATCTCACTTTCGCTGCGCTGCTGCACCACGAACATGCGGTAGAGCCGCCGGACCGTTTCGACCTCCTCAGGCGGTCCCGGCTGCAAGATCACCCGGTCGGTCTGCAGGCTCTTGTGTTCGCCTCGTGCCAACTCGGCCTTTACGTGTCCGTGTTCATCGACCAGCACGCGCCTCAGGCCGAAGCCGGCCGGACCACCTTGACGATAGCCGAGCCGGATCAGACGGCATTGCCCGGTGAAGACCTTGGCGGACAGTTCCCGGCTGTATTCGCCGGCCATCGCGCGCTTCATGCTCTTGATGATGGTAGCACTAAGGCTTCCGTCATTCTCGAACTGTTCCGCGCAATAGTGAACTGTGATCCCGCCCTCACGGCAGATGAACTCATAATAGGCGCTTTCGTCGGCATCCTGAAAGCGGCCCCAGCGGCTCACATCGTAAACAAGCACAGCCTCGAAGTCGGCCTGCCCCGTGCGAACATCCTGGATCAGTTGCTGCAGTGCTAAGCGGCCTTCGAGCTTCAGCCCGCTCTTGCCGGAATCCTCATAGGTCTTGACGATCTCGAAACCGCGGCGCGCGGCATATTGCGCAATGATCTCTGCTTGGTTCTCGGTCGAGTATTTCTGATGCTCGGTCGACATCCGCACATATTGCGCGGCTCGAACTAGCGGCCCCTCATGGTCTTTGTCTTGCTCTTCTTTGGCCGATTGCATCTGCCCGATACTTTCATTTTCTCACGGAATGACACCCTTCGATTCCCTCGAATATTTATTGGGAGTTCAGCGGTATGTCGTTCACGAAGAAGGACCGAAGTCTTCAGTCGAAATCAGGAAAAACTTTTCCGAAGTTGTCGCCATCGACATTAAGCGAGGCGCTTGCATTTGCGCTCAAGCAGGAGTTCGGTGCACTGCCATCGTCGGTCAAAACCGTCGCGAAGCTGACCAACTCCAACGAGCGGGCGGTGCGAAACTGGTTCGATGGAAAGAACAGCCCAAGTGCGGATAATCTCGTCATCCTGATGAGGCATTCCGACCAGATTTTGCGGACCGTGCTTGAGCTGGCGGATCGGCGCGATCTTATGCTTGCAGTTGGCCTTTCGGGCCTTCGCGCTCAACTCGTGGACGTACTATCGGCGATCGATGAGGTGCAGGGTAGTTGATCTGGCATAAGCCAACTATCGCCTAGTCGATAAGTTAAATCGGAAGCTGGCGCGCCGAATCATCCTAGATGCCACCTCCAGCTGTGATGTGGGGCTTTACGTAAGTCCAATGTATCGAGGTTAGCTCGAACCCATTGGTCTGCCTACTAGCTTTGCCGCATCCGGATCGTAGGAAAATTGGGTGATCGAGCCGTCTTTGATTTTCTCTACGGCCTCATCGATGACGAAGAGCGGGACAAGGAACCATTCGCGCGGGGAGACATGATGGCCGAAGCGATCCTGAATCTCGATGTTCAGCCTAGCTCGACCGAACAGGCGGTGGATCAGCTTCTCGAGCCTCGCGCGGTTGATGTTGAAGAGCTCATAAGTTGCGACGACTTCGACATCGGCCATCAAAAAGGTCGGATCCAGCTCTGCATTGGCGATCCGCTTATCGACCTTACCGCCGGTCACGCCGATCTTATGGAGCACGTTTCGATGCTGTGCGATGCGAGGGTCGTCTGATTTGCTCCGCAGAACGTAGATTGTTCCGCTGGCCAGATCCTCCTCGTCGTTTTCGCTGGCGAAAAGCGGACCAGCAGTTGGTTCGGTGATGCGGCGACCAGCTTCGTCCTTGTAGAGTGCCCGCTGCAGTGAACGCAGTAGCAGATCGCTCTCGGTCCCGTTGGAATAGATCACACGTAGCCGCGCATCGGTCTCACCATTAGGTGCTTTGATTGGCTCTCCGACATGCGCAACATATACGATCTGTCCTCCAAGGATGAAGAACTGCCCCTCGCCGATATCTGCCTTCAAGAATCCAGAATCCTTGACAAAAGGGCGCGTGGTTCTGGTCCCGGCATCGAGATCGGCCTGCACGGCATCGAATAGCGGTTTGAACCGGTCAAAATCCTCGCACCGTTCGCGGTTGGCAATTTCCTCGGCGGCGCGCTTCTCCGTAGCCGATCGGACATGGCGCAGCTGTGTGATATCGGAGCTGCCCGCCGCGCCATCGAGTTCGGCAAGCAATTCGTCGTCATCCATGTTCTCTACCGGCGCCGATGGAGTGGGTTCTGCTGCCGTCAGCAGACTCTGATGATCGAGTGGCATCAGGAGTTCGTGATACTCGGATAGGCCGCGCAGACGATCCAGGCGGACCGCGTAGAGCCGCTCGAAAATATCCCGATCCTCGCCATGCAGCGGTGCGCGGCCGTTCTGATCGACGAAACGCTGGATTTCCTCGAAACCTGCGATGACGCGCTCTTCCTTGGCCGAACGCTGGACCTTCTTTTCTGGCTGGGCAAAATCCGCCAGCTCATTGCGCAGGTCGTCGAGGTCGAGGTCACTCATAGCGGCCCTCGTCCTTGAACCGGACAAATGCCGCCGCGCCTTCCGCCATCCGCTTTTCCCAGGCATCGGCCGAGCTGATCGATGGCAAGCGACCGCGTTCCTTCTTGAAGCGGACCGCACGCACGGCCAGTTCCTTCGCCTCTTCAGGCGTCAGGCTCGTACGCTTGGCGGAAATTGCTGCGGCAACCTGTTTCAGGCTGTCTTCGCTCATCGTTTTGGCGAGGATGGCGTAGGCTTCACCGAAGGGGTTGATCCGGTCGATCAGATCGATGTCGAGCTCGCGCACATCCATCGCAAATTTGCGGACACCGTCGATCAGGGCGGTGTTGGCTCCCGGTTCCTTGTCATCGCCAGCGGCAATGCGTGCGGCTTGCTGGGTAAGGTTAAGCGCGGCGATGGCATATTGGCGCACCGCTTCCTGATCTTCGTCATCCAGCTCTGGGTACTTGTCCTTGATGATCTTGCCCAGACGCACCTGGGTGAGTTCTTCAGGCACCAGCTCCTCATCGAACAAGCCACGCTCAATTGAGCGTTTGTCCTGCACGAAGGTGGCGATCACCTCGTTCAGATCTTCGCGGCAAATGCGTTCCGCCTCGGGGCTCTTAGGTTCTGCCAGCCCCTTGATCTCAATCTGATAGGTGCCGCGCTCCTCGTTGAAGCCGACGTTGCAGCGCTCCTGGTCGTATCCGGCTTCGCCATAGTCGAAATCGGGGTCTGCCTGGCTGGTCGACGTCTTGGGCTTGAACTCGAAACGCGGGGCCAGAACCTGCTCCATCAGCAGGCTGGCGGCGATGGCTTTGAGTGTATCGTTGATGGCCTCTGTCACCACGCTTTCGGCGGCGTCGGGTTCTGCGATCAGGTTGGTGAAGCGCGCACGGGCCTTGCCCGGCGCATCGCGGGTGGCGCGGCCGATGATCTGGACGATTTCGGTCAGGCTGGCTCGATAGCCCACAGTCAGCGCGTGCTGGCACCAGATCCAGTCGAAGCCTTCCTTGGCCATGCCGAGAGCGATGATGATATCGACGTGATCGCGATTGTTCTTCTGGCTAGCGTCTTTCAGCGCCGCCGACACGCGATCGCGTTTGCCCGGATCATCATCGACCAGGTCTGCAATCCGCAAGGTGCGCCCGTCCGCTGTCCTGACCAGCTGGAACCCGGTCGCATCATCTGTGCCCAGCCAATCGCCGAGCTCCTCGATGATGTGCTCCACCTCCCGGTGCTTGTCCTTCGTGCTTTCGCGCGAATTGACACTGGGGATGTGGATGATGGTCTTTTCCGCCGGATCGAGCACCTCCAGGATGCTGTCGGAATACGGCCCCGAGTAGAAGAAATAGCCGATATCGAGGCTTTTGAGATGTTCATAGCCGTTGAGCTGCTCGTAATAGGTATAGGTCACGCTGTCGAAGCGCGCTTCGTCCTGCGGAGCCAGCACGGCCTCTGCATCACCGCGGAAGTACGAGCCGGTCATGGCCACTATATGCACCTTGTCGCGTGCGATCAGCTCGCCCAGATGCGTGCCCAATTTGTTGTCCGGATTGGCAGAGACATGGTGGAATTCGTCCACCGCGATCAGGCGATTGTCGAACGCTTCCACGCCGAACTTGTCGACCGCAAAGCGGAAGGTCGCATGGGTGCAGACCAGCACCTTGTCATCGCTCTCAAGAAAGCTGCCCAGCGCATTGACCTTACCGCCATCGGTGCCCGGCGCGTTGCACAGGTTCCAGCGCGGCTCCACATGCCAGTCCGCCCAGAAACCATATTGGCTGAGCGGTTCGTCATTGAAGCTGGAGCCGATGCTTTTTTCCGGCACCACGATGATCGCCTGGCGCAGATCCTGATTGGTCAGCTTGTCGAGCGCGATGAACATCAGCGCGCGGCTCTTGCCCGATGCCGGCGGCGATTTGATCAGCAGATACTGCTCGCCCCGCTTTTCGAAGGCGCGTTCTTGCATCGGGCGCATGCCCAGCTCGTTCGACTTGGTGGAGGCGCCGCTCTGCGCATAGCTGACAGAAACGGAAGGGACGGTCTTGGTCATGTGTCGGGCATCCCTTTTGATCTCTCTGCCATTGCGCGGGCCAGATCTCGCGCGCCATGGAAGACTGCCAGCACAGTCACCGCCTCTGCGGAAACTTCATAGACGACGATGTAGGGCAGGCCCGTCACGGAAAGCTCTCGCGTATTGGGTACGCGGCCGACATGGCCCATATTGGGGTAATCGCCCAGCCTGCTGACGCTATCGGAAATCGCATAGAAGACCCTCTCCGCCGCAGCCCGATCTTCAAGCGAGATATAGTCGATAATTGCATCAAGATCGCGCCGGGCTGCGCTCGCATAAGTGACCCGCATCAGCGGCTAAAGCCATGTTTCGCGGCGATTTCGGCATGAACATCATCGGCGTGATGGACACGGCCCGCGCGGGCGTCTGCAATCCCTTCCTTGACGCGCTCCACCTGCCAGGCATTGGCTTCCAGATATTGCTGCAACGCCTGGTTGATGACGTAATTGCGCGACCGGTCGAGGGCATGGGCGATGGAATCGATCTCACTCACCATCTCCTTCGCCGCGCGAATGGTGATGGGGGAGGTGGCTGGTTCATGTCCCATGTCTGGCTCCTATGCGTGATGCAGATGTAATCAGCTGTAGTCATATCACCAAACACGGGATGGCGCTACCGGATTAGACGCGGTAATTTTCCAGGAATTTCAAAGCCCACGCTGGTGGCGACGGCCAGCTGCGGCCACCCTTTTCGTGCCAGGTCACGCTGCTGTCACCAATCAGG
Source organism: uncultured Erythrobacter sp. (assembly GCA_947494705.1). GTDB lineage: Bacteria > Pseudomonadota > Alphaproteobacteria > Sphingomonadales > Sphingomonadaceae > Erythrobacter. The sequence continues at coordinate 369,267 of CANLVN010000002.1, read as the reverse complement.
CCGTTGTCCAGCAAATGCTGGACCAAAGCGTCATGGTCATAGAGGTAACAAGCACCGCCGTGAAAAAAGGCGATGTGGATGCCTTTGCCGAGATACTTCTTGTCGATGCAGAGCCGCCCCTTTAGCTGCACTTTAATGAAGGTTTCGCCATCGATGTGACAGGCGATGAAATCGGCACCCTGCCAGTCATCGCTCAGCCGCAGGCAGTTGAAGCCATAGTCTGCCAACTCTGCAGCGACCTTCTGGAAATTGTAGTTTTCCTGCTGGCGCGAGTTGAGATCGGCATATGCAATGCGGGTAAACATCAGGCCAAATCTTTCTCGACGGCCTTTTTGAGCCACTTGGGTTCGCCGGAAAGCTGCGAGAAAAAGACGTTCTCGGGAACGTCATTCCAGAAGGCGACGATTGCGTCTGAAAATCGATTGAGGTCAGCGTCGGTTACTTCGACGTTGGTATAATCCAGCGCTGACAGGAAAAAGCCCGGCAACTCGTCCTTGGGGCCAGCAATCTCAGGGGCTTTCTCCTTCAATTCTTTGAACGAGTTGCCATTGCCGTGTTTGTAAACGTTAACGACAAGATGGCAGATGTTGAGATCGGCGTAGTACGGGCGCTCCCGCACAGGCCATTGGCAGCATTCAAGAAAATCAAAAATGTCGCCTATCACGACCCTCCAAATGGCGGCATTTGTATGCTCGCCAAGCCGGTGGTGGCCCATCTCCCGACCCAGCCAGTCACGCAGCTGTTTTTCCCATTCATGATATATACCCGCGATGATGCTGAGACGGGTCGTCTTCTGTAGATCCACCAGACCCTGATAAAACGACACCGCTTCATCCCATGATTGCTCATAGGCGTCCGCTGGATCGTCACGGTCGGGATCAAAGTATTGCGCTCTGCTAGCAAGCCAGTCCTCGGCATGCTGATCCGCATCAGCCTTCATCGCTTCATCATTGAATTGCGTCAGCAATCGACCCTTCGCCTGAGCGACATAAAATTCATGATTTGCGACGAGGTGGTCGCGAAAAGGCCCCCACATTTGCAGAAAAACGCGATCAGGCTCGCTCATGCCGCCGCCTTTTTGCCGGTCATCTTGGTGTAGAGTTCGAACAGCTTTTCGAGGCGTTCGGTGTCGTTCTTGAAGCGGCGGCCGATGTAGATGCGTTCCAGCACCTCGTCATTGGCGTCATGCGCGGCGCGGAGGTTTTCGGGCATGGCATCGGGATCGTAGAGATCGGCGATGGTGGCGGGAAAATGCGCTTCGCGAGCCAGCAGGATATTCTCGGCGCAGCGGGTGAGATCGGCCTTGTTCTTCTCGGTCAGCGGTGGGACTGGGAAGGTGTTCCAGCCAAGGGTGTTGGAGTAGGAGAAATCCGTCCGCATCCGCACGCAGACGGTGCCGATCCAGACCCAGTGCAGGCGCGATGCGATTAGCGCCATGTTCCACAGCGGGGCGTCGTAGAGGGCGTAGTTCTTATTGTTGATGGTAGTCCGATTATCGATCAGTCCGCATGGCAGATACGGGCGATTTTCGGACGATATGGCTGCTGCAACGATCGTGTGATCCCTGCCAATCTGCATTTCTCTCATCTGATGCGCGCGACTTGCCATCGAGTTTGCCCCTGAGTCGGGGCTGGCGAGGCGCAATTCACGAACCGCATCAATTCTCTCTCGAACAGCTGGAACAGCAAGAGCATCTTCTAGATCTTCGTCGGCGATCCATAAGCAATAGCGCTCGACGCCGCGGATGAATTCAGCGCCGCCTAGGTTGCGCCTAATGATGCGATCTCGCAGTTCTTCCGACAGATCGAGCTCAAGCATTTCCTGACGGGACAGCAACAAATGCCCTCCATCGACGGGCTTGTTCCCAAAGTTCATTTTTGGAAGTTGGTTGATGGGGGTGTTGAAGCGCTCAACATAAACGAAGGAGCCCGCGACAAGATAAGCATTGATACTCGCTACCTGCTTTAAAATTGTCCGCCCACTCTCATCGACTGAATAGAGGGAGCGCTCTTTCCCGAGGTCGTTGCTGATACCAACTATCACAACCGTTACGCCGGCATTGTGGCTCGCTAGATTAGCCCATTTCAGGCTGGTGTGAGCAAACGCGATTTCATGCCCGGTGTCGAAAATCAGCGGCCAAAGGATCGGCACTTGCTGGCCCTGACAGATTGAGTTGGTGGACACAAAAGCTGAAACGGTCGGCGTATGCATCCCGTAATCCGCCGCCTTCATGAACCATCCCGCGACGTAATCGAGCGACTTCCAAGTCTTGGTCCGATGGCCGAAAATTCGCTCCAGATCGGCCTTTTGCTCCTTGTCCTGCCAAGTGCTCCCAAGATAGGGCGGATTCCCGCAGATGTACGTTTCACCGCCTTCGTTCTCGAAGTCGATCTTCGCCTGGTCCAGCGGTGCGCCATAAAGATCGTCGGCGAAGATCTTCCCGCCGCCTTTGCCGGTTGGCTCGCAAACCGTCAGCCAGTCGAGCCGAAGCGCATTGCCCTGGACGATCCAGTTCTGCGCATCGAGCGGCAGGAATTCGGCGAGCGCCAGCTTCTGCCCGCGATAGAGCACGTCGGACTGAAACTCCGCGATGATGAGCGCGAGCCGGGCAATCTCAGCCGGGAAATCGCGCAGTTCGATCCCGCGAAAATTGGTCAGCGGGATGTCCGATGCCCGATCGGCCTCATCGCGGCGCTGATTGATCTCCGCCTCGATCTTGCGCATTTCCTTGTAAGCGATGACGAGGAAATTTCCCGATCCGCAGGCCGGATCGAACACGCGGATCTTCGCCATCCGCTTGCGCAGGTTGAGCAGCTTGACCTTGTTGTCGCCTGCTTCCTCCAGATGGTTGCGCAGATCGTCGAGGAACAGCGGGTTCAGCACTTTCAGGATGTTGGGCACGCTGGTGTAATGCATGCCCAGCGCGCCGCGCTCCTCATCATCGGCAACGGCCTGGATCATACTGCCGAAAATGTCGGGGTTGATCTTCGTCCAGTTCAGCCCGCCGATATGGATCAGGTAATTGCGCGCCGACTTGTTAAAGCGCGGCACATCCAGCGATCCGCCAAACAGTCCGCCATTCACATAGGGGAAGGGCCGCGCCCAGCTCTTGATGCCCTCCGCCTCATGCTCTTCCTTTCGCGTGTTCATCGCGCGGAACAGCTCGGCAATCACTTCATGCGTGTTGGAACTGTCCCGCTCGCTCATCTTCTCGACCGTCCCGGTGAAGGGATAGCTGGGGTGGAAGATGCTGGTATCCTCCGCATAAAAGCAGAAGATCAGCCGGGCCATGAAATGGTTCATATCCGCGCGGCGGGCGGCGGTGTCCCAATCGGGATTGTCCTGCAGCAGCTCCAGATAGAGCTTGTTGAACAGGCGGGTTGCGCGAATGTCGAACGAACTTTCGCGCAGCTGGGGAATGGTGGTGATGCCCGCCAGCGGCAGGAAGAAGCCGAACTTCTCGGCAAATTCGGGATAGGGGCAGGAGAGGATATCCCCGCTCGCCAGATCCTGCGCCTCGAGCATGTCGCCATCGGTGGCGAGGATGAACTTGGCCTTGGCCTTCGCGGTGGCGGGGCTGTCGCGAAGGGCGGTGAAGGTTTGCGTGACCTCGCCCGGCGCGGCTGTAGCGATGTGGATGTGGTTACGCTGAAGAACGCCGCCCAGATCGGACTTGTTGGTGTTGCCAGACCGCAGCCGCTTGATCTCGGTAGGCTTGCGCCCAAACGCCTCCAGAAAGGCGTAGGGGAATTCTGCCGCGTTAAACGGCTGCTCCGCCAGAATCTCAATGGCTTCAGCGATTTCTGTGGCGTTCATTGGGCGGAATCATTCGTCATTCAGGGGTTCCGCCAGCTTTTCGGTGCAACGAACTGCCAATGCGGGTGGAAGCGGCCATCCTGAACAAAGAACAGTCCCGACGTTCCGTTCTGATTTTCAATGAGCTTCTGGATAACCAGGAACCCGAAAATCATTGCGAGACCTATGATGGTCCAAGCGGGTATTGGGGTGCATATTGCGGCCACCAGCAGTGCCAGTGTTCCTGCAAACAACACCGACCGGTTCAATGCTAATAAATTGAGATATCCGGCGCGGGTCTGCTCATGAACGGTATAACCGTGCATGACCTTATAGTATTCTGAACTTCTGATTTCGTGCATGACTTGTCCCTTCAACCTCACGTGGCGGCAAAATTCGCAATTATTGCTTCGCCTTCTTCGACAACAGATCGCTTGTCGAACAGATAAAACTGCGCGAACAAAACGGCGGTTTCCAATTTCTCATCGCTCCAATCGATATTTCTTTCTTTGTATGCTCGCTGAAGCATTCGCGTGATCTTAACGGCATTTGCAACGAGAAGGCGTTCCTTCTCGGTCGATGCGCCAGCGTCGTCGCCTCGCAACATCCAGTAAGGATCTACTTCGAATTCCTGGAGCAGGGCGGACAGAACGGATGATGGTATCTCGCGACCGCCTTTCACATAATGTTGGTAGGCACCCCGACTGATGCCAAGGCGCTTTGAAAACGCCTCTTGAGAGAGTTTTTCGCGCTTTCGCACCTGCTCAAGCCGCTCTGCCATGTCATCTAGGACCGCCAAAAATGCACCTCACGAGTCACGCTCAAGCAAACTTCCGCTTGATTGATTGAAATGTGACCAATACGATTAGTTTGTGATCCAAAAAGCGATTCGGAAACAAAACCAAACTGATTGGAGTGAATTATGACCTCTCTGCTCGAAAGTCCACGAGAATTGGCCGATCGTGTCGGGGTTTCAGTTGCGTCCATTCGGGAGCTAATTCGTGAACGAAAACTGGATCATATTTTTCTGACCAGTGGTCAGAGAAACCCCAAAATTCCTGCCGGAGCGTGGGAGCGATACATCAACCTCAATATGGTGAGAGCATGTCCAGACCAATCGGAGAACCCAAACTCGAAATCGATCGCAAGAACCCGGATGGGAACTTCTACCTCTATGTCACCGAAGGCGGAAAAAGCAGGGAACTCTCAACTTTCACGCGCGACCGCGAAAAAGCTGAGCTCTTCCGGCACGAATGGTGCATTGGGCGCAGTCGGCCGAAGGTAGCTCCGCCACCAGACGCGGTGCTGATTACCGACGTCCTGAACTATTATATGGTGAAACGGCTTCCGAAAGTTAAGGCGCCAAAGAGGATTCAGGAGGCAGTGAAGGCGATGCTCCCATTTTGGGAGAATCGATACCTGTCAGACATCACTGAAGATACTTGCGACGAATACGTCGAAAAGCGTGACCGCGCTGTCGAGACAGTACGGCGGGAGTTGGGAGTTCTCGGTTCGGCGGTCAAACGCTACAAAAAGGATGGCTATGTTTCCCAACTGGTAAGTGTGTATCGCCCAGAATCGGAGGATGGGCGTATCCGTTGGCTGGAGCCCAAAGAATTCATCCAGCTGGTCAAGGCGGCCCGACGACTGAAGGGCGCATCAGAACACCTTCCCTTGTTTATCGCTATCGGCGCGCTGACCGGTCAGCGCAAAGAAGCAATTCTGTCGCTGACGTGGAACGATGTGGATTTAGAGCGGGGGCACATTGATTGGAATCCGATCGGCAGGCGTCGGACGAAGAAAAAGCGGCCGCGCACTGCCATCCCGAAAAGGCTGGTCAAGTATCTTCAGAGGCGCCGCGCGCAGCACCCCGACGATACGCATGTAATTACCTACCGCGGAGCTGCAGTCGCCGACGTCAAAGGCAGCTTTCATAGAGCGGTGGTTGCATCAGGAATCCCGACGGATGGCTACGATCGAGTGATGCCGCATACGTTGCGCCATACCTGTGCCACCTGGCTTATGCAGAAGGGTGTCGATAAGAACGAAGCCTGCGCATTTTTGGGCATGACGATCCGCACTCTCGAGCGCCATTATGAACACCACCATCCGGACTATCAGAAGGGTGCCCGCGATGCCTTTTGACCCGGATTACTCCCGGATGCAGAATGGAACAAAACACGATACAACTTGATTCGTCAGAACAGGAAAGGATTGTTTTTAATGCCTTTTTCCAACACCCCAATCCTCCGAAGGCAGAGGCCACAGGTTCGAATCCTGTCGGGTGCGCCAGTTTTACTCGAAGCCTTTGTCCAGGAACTCGACCGCGCAGCCGGCTAGCATCGCTACGCCGTGGGGCAGGGCGTCCTCGTCGACGTGCATGCGGGGTGAGTGGATTGCGCAGCACTGGCTCCAGTTGTCGCCATCAGGTGCTACGCCCAGGAAGAACATCGCGCCGGGCACCTTTTCCAGTACGTAAGAGAAATCCTCCGCGCCCATGATCGGCGCATCCAGTTCGCGCCAGCCTTCCTCGCCGCCAAGCTCCTTGGCCACCCGGCGGCCCAAGCCCACCGCGCGCGCGTCGCACAAGGTTACCGGAAAGCCCGGGGTGATTTCGCAGCTCGCCTCGACGCCGTGTGCCTGCGCGGTGGCGGCGGCAACTTCGGCGATCAGCGTGTGAACTTTCTCACGGTGCTCGGCAGAGAGGGTGCGGATCGTACCTTGGAGCACCGCATCGTCGGGAATGACATTGAAGGTCGTGCCCGCCGCCATGCGCGCAACCGTCACGATTACCGCGCTCGAAGCCTTGAAACGCCGGGTCACCATCGCCTGGATCGCACCGACTATGGCGGCTGCTGCGGGGATCGGGTCGGCGCAGTCGTGCGGCATCGAGGCATGCCCGCCCTTGCCTTTGACCGTGATCGTGAACTGGTCGGCAGCGGCAAGCAGCGGTCCGGCGCGCCCGGCGAGCACGCCGAATTCGGCATTGGGCATGATGTGCAGGGCAAAAGCGGCATCGGGCAGTGGGTCGATCAGGCCGTCTTCGAGCATGAAGCGAGCCCCATGATGCCCTTCCTCGCCCGGCTGGAACATGAAGTCGACCGTCCCGGCCAGTTCATCGCGCTGCTCGCAAAGCACCCGCGCTGCACCGACCAGCATCGCGGTGTGGGTGTCGTGCCCGCAGGCATGCATCCGGCCCGGTATGGTCGAGGCGAAGTCGAGGCCCGTTTTCTCGTCCATCGGCAGCGCGTCCATATCGCCGCGCAGAAGCACACGCCGCGTCGTGTCGCTGGACTTGCCTCCGACCAGCGTTGCCACCGCGCCCGTGGTCGAGGGTCCGCTCTTCCATTCAAGCGGCAGCCCTTCGAGCGCCTCGCGCACCTTGGCCATGGTCATCGGGCAGTCGAGGCCAAGCTCGGGTTCGGCATGGATCGCGCGTCGCAAGGCAACGATGTCAGGGGCGAGTGAGCGGGCGGAAGAGAGCAGTGAGTCTGTCAGCATGGCGGCGAGTTTACCGCGCACCGGCGGCATTGCCAGCGACAATTGAGCTGCCAGAGCCCCGGCATGCGCGCCCAGTAGGCGCGGGCGTCGGCTTCGGCGGGGGCGCGAGCCCGTGAACTGACAGCTATTGTCACTGGACCGTGCGCGGGCGCGAATGCTCAACGCGAGGCGACCGATTGTTACAAGAAAATGGAAAGATGGCAGTGGTAATACTAGCCATAAGACACTAAAGGAAAGCCCCATGGCGACGCCGATCTACGAATTCGCGCAACTGCCGCAGGTCAAGGGGCCTGCGGTTGCGCTCGCGCGTCCGGCACGCGAGCCAGGGGCGCCTCCGCGTGTGGGCGTGATCTACAATCCACGCAGCCATCGCAACAAGGGTGCCGATTTCGATTGCGGCATCAGCCCGCAAATCCACATCGCTCAGCCCGGCGACCGCTCGCAACTGCCTGCGGCTCTCGAAGAGTTCGCGAGAAACGGTATCGACCTGCTCGTCATCAATGGTGGCGATGGGACGGTGCGCGACGTGCTCACCTGCGGGGCCCCGATCTTCGGCGACGACTGGCCCGCCATCGCAGTTTTGCCCAAGGGCAAGACCAATGCGCTGACCGTGGACCTCGGACTGCCCGCGGACTGGTCGCTGCAAAGCGCGATCGACGCATTCGAAAATGGCAACCGGGTCTTGCGCCGCCCGCTCGACATCACCGCAATCGGCGAAAGTGGTGATACGGGAGAAAGCAGCCGGGTTGTCGGTTTCATTCTGGGTGCAGGGGCACTGACCACTGCGACACAGGCAGGGCAGGGCGCACACCGGCTGGGGGCTTTCAACGCGCTCGCAGTGGGCGCGACGACCGCGTGGGGCGTGCTGCAATGGCTCTTCGCATCGCGCAACAATTCCTGGCGGCGCGGTGCAAGGATGGCGATCGGGCTGGGCGCGGACAATGTGGCGATGAGCCATAGCGGCGTTGGAGATCCCGAATGGCGCCAGATCCTGCTTGCATCGACGCTCGAGACTATGCCGGCCGGTCTCAAGCCGTTCGGACCGATGCGCAAGGGACTCAAACTGGCGGTCACCGACCAGATTTCGCGACGCTCGCTGTTGCTCCTGCTTGCGATGATCCGCGGGAAGGTTTCGGCGAAAATGCGCGAAAAGGGCTTTCACCGGATCAGCACGCCGCAATTTACTCTCGCCATCGATGAAAGTTTTATCCTCGATGGAGAGGCATTTCCCGGCGGAAAATATCGCATTGCTCAGGGCGCGGAGCTTGAGTTCGTAACCCCCTGAAGGCAAGCGGGCCCGCACTATGGACCGCAGCGAACCTTCCCGCCTCGAACAACGTATCGAACGACAGCTCGACGCCGATGTCGAGCCGCAGGTCGCCGAATTCGCGCGACTGCTGGGGGCCGAGGCAGAGGCTGAGGCGGTGTTGTTCTACGGATCGAACCTCAGGACTGGTTCGCTCGACGGGGTGCTCGATTTCTACGTGCTGCTGCCCGGTCCTCAGAAAGAGCGCATCTGGCCGCGCGTGAGCTATCACGAGCGCATGGTCGACGGCACCGAGCTGCGGGCCAAGGTCGCGACCATGTCTCTGGAAACTTTTGCGAGAGCAGCCTCGGGCGAGTTGCGCGATACCACGATCTGGGCGCGCTTCGTCCAGCCTTCGGCGCTGGCATGGGACCGCAGCGCCGATGCACGCCGGGAAGTGGTCGCGGCCATTGCGGCGGCGGCGCAGACGGCAGCGCGGCTGGCTGTCGCTCTGGGACCGCGCAGCGGGACCGCAGCGGATTACTGGCGCGCGCTGTTTCGCGCAACCTACAAGGCGGAGTTCCGGGTCGAGAAGACGGGGCGCGAGAACGATATATTGAGCGTCAATGCCGAGCATTTCGAAGGGCTGTTGCCGCTTGCGCTAGAGGCGCAGGGAATCCTGTTCGACCAGAATGCAGACCGCCTTGCTCCCAGCCTGACGGCGCGGCAGCGGGCGCAGATCGTCAGCTGGTGGAAGCGCCGCCAGCGGCTAGGCAAGCCTCTGAACGTCGCGCGGCTCGTCAAGGCGAGTACGACCTTCGACGGCGCAGCACGCTATGCCGCCTGGAAGATCGAACGGCACACGGGGATGCCGGTCGAGGTCACGCCGTTCCGCGAGAACCACCCGCTGCTGGCGGCACCCAGTGTGCTGTGGGCGCTGCGCAGTCATCGCAAGGGCCAGCGGGAAAAGTAACCGCCAAGATTAGCCCATATAGAGCATCGTAATCGCAATCGCGTTCACGCCGTTGCCCACCTTGAAGCGGGTTTCATCGACGCCCGGCTTGCCGAGGTTGAAGATGTTGATCGACGGATTGTTCGACATCGCTCCGCCGTCGGTGCGGATATCTGTCTTCCCATTGCCGTTGATGTCGTGGCGTACAGCGACCGCGTAGGTGCCGCTTGACGGGACGGGCAGGCACACGGTCATACGTCCGCGCCTGGCTGGCAGTTCCACACGGTTGAGCCACTTGCCGCCCTCGAGCCACTCGGCCTTCGTGCCGTTGTAGATCTGAGCGCGGACCGTGCCGCTCGAACTCTTGATGCCATTTATGGTCACGCGAACCGCGGGGCCACTGCCCGGAGCGCATGCGCGCATATCGTTGCCGATCTTGTTGCGGTAGTCGCTCTTGCTCGACGCCTGGGCGAGAGCGGGCGTGGTGGGTACAGCGGCGCCGGTTGCGAGCAATGCCGCAACACCGAAAGCGCCCAGCGCCGTTTTCTTGACCGATTTGAAAGCCATGTATTCCTGCCATTCATGCGTTGAAGCGACATCGGGTTAACAGGCGCTTTTGCCTGCCCATGCCGCGAGGTTGGCTGTATTTATGCCGCAAAGGGGCTGAATTACCGCTGAACTATGCGTTTTTTGCCAGAATGGCGGGGGAAAAGCGCGCAAGGCCTCCTTGCTGTGCATTTCACGCGCGCGGTAGAGCGGCGTTAATAACGCAACAAGGCGCGTACCCGACCATGCCGCAACCCCTGATCTCCCCCAGCATCCTCTCGGCCGACTTCGCGCGGCTGGGTGAAGAGGTGCGCGCTGTCGATCAGGCAGGGGCGGACTGGATCCATATCGACGTGATGGACGGGCATTTCGTGCCCAATCTTACGATCGGTCCCGATGTCGTGAAGGCGCTGCGCCCGCATTCGGACAAGACTTTCGACGTCCACCTGATGATCTCGCCGGTCGACCCGTATCTCGAAGCCTTTGCCGAGGCCGGGGCCGACATCATAACGGTGCATCCCGAAGCCGGTCCGCATATCCACCGCACGCTTCAGGCGATCCGCGCGCTGGGCAGGAAAGCGGGCGCGGTCATCAATCCGGGCACGCCGGTCGAGGTGCTCGACAACCTGATGGACATGGTCGACCTCATCCTCGTGATGAGCGTCAATCCGGGCTTTGGCGGGCAGAGCTTCATCCATTCGCAGCTCGACAAGGTTCGCCGCATCCGCACGATGATCGAGGCGACGGGACGGGAAATCCATCTCGAAGTCGATGGCGGCGTGAACCCGGACACCGCGAAACTGTGCATCGAGGCCGGGGCCGATGTGCTGGTCGCCGGTTCCGCCACATTCAAGGGCGGGCCCGATCATTATGCCGCGAATATCGCTGCGCTGAAGGGGACGAGCTGATGACGAGCCTGTTCGGGACCCGCGATCCGATCGAAGCCGACTTCGAGGAACTGCGCGAGGAGGAGACGGTTTTCGCGCTCGGCCCGGACGCAGAGACTTTGGCCAAAGAGCCTGACGAGCCCGGCGCTACCCAGCCTGAAGAGCCTTCGCGCGCTCTGGCGCTCACCGATGTGATCGCGCCGCGAACGGGGCCGGGCGAAGCGCTGATCCGCATGGCCTATCGCATGGGCGTGCCCAGTCATGCCCTCGCCTCCCCATTCCGCCGCCCTGCCGCCATGCGGGTCATGGCGACGGTCGAAAGCCCGGTCACGGGTGAGCGTGCGGCCGGTGTAGCGCTTCGGGCGGGCCACTTCCTGGTCCATGGCGTCAAGCAGCCGATCGGCAATGTCGATTTCGACAGCCATGCGCGGCTGAACCCCGGCCTCGAACGCGCTATCCATTCTTTCTCCTGGCTCGACGACCTCGCCGCCAGCGCCCCGCGCGAAGACTGCATCGCGACCGCAGAGCGGATCACGACGTGCTGGCTCGACGCCAATCCGGCCCCGGCCAAGGGCGCGGCGTGGGACGTGGAGAATGTGGGCCTGCGGCTTCTCGCCTGGCTCGTTCATGCGCCGCTGGTGCTGGCCGGGCAGGACGGGGCGTTGAAGCCGCGTTTGCTCAAGGCGATCGAAGAGACCGCGCTGTGGCTCGACCGCAAGGCCCCGCGCGCGGGCGCCGGGCTGGGTCAGGTTGCGGCTTGGACTGCGATCACTGCCGCTGGTCTGCTGCTGCCCGACGGGCGGCCGCGCAGGCTTTATGGCGAGGCTGGGCTGGTCCGCGCGCTGGGTGAGCTGGTCGCCGAAGACGGCGGCACGCTGGCGCGTTGCCCGGCAGCGCAGATGGAGGCGATCCGCCTGCTGACCCACCTGATCGCCTGCTATGAAGCGACGGGGCGCGAGGCGCCCGATGCGCTGTGGGTGATGCGCGAGCTGCTGGTCCCGCCGCTGCTCGCTCTGCGCCATGGCGACGGGGCGCTGGGCAACTGGCAGGGACAGGGCGCGATTGCCGCGCACCGCGTCGCCGCGTTGATCGAGGCGACCGGCGTGCGCACCCGGCCTCTGAGCGAACCGCAGCACTGGGGCTATCAGCGGATCAAGAGCGGCGACACCATCGTTCAGTTCGACGCCGGGCCGCCGCCACGTGCTCGCCATGCCCGCACCGGCTGCGCGTCGACGCTCGCCTTCGAAATGTCCGACGGCGCTTCGCGGCTCATCGTCAATTGCGGCGGTGCCGCGATGGCTGGCGGACAAGTGCCAGCGCGCATCGCGCAGGGCCTGCGCGCCACGGCAGCGCATTCGACGCTTGTGCTCGACGACGCGAATTCAACTGCCGTGCTGCTGCATGGACAGCTGGGCCGCGGGGCCGAATCGGTCGAGGTCGAGCGCCGTTCGATCTCGCGCCGGGGCAATACGCGGCGCCATGACGCCACCCGTATCGAGGCGAGCCACGATGGTTACGCCGCGCGTTTCGGTCTCACCCACAACCGCGTCCTGACGCTGAGTGCGCAGGGCGGCGAACTGGCGGGCGAGGACCTGCTGGTGCCGGTGAGCAAGAAGGGCAAGCGCGGCAAGATCGGCTTTGCGATCCGCTTCCATCTCGGGCGCGGCGTAGAGGCGCATCTGGCCGATGACGGGCGCGGGGCGAGCCTGCTGCTTCCCGATGGCCACCTGTGGCAGTTCCGCCTGCGCGGGGATGCTGCGGGTACAAGCGAGATCAAGCTGGCGATAGAAGACAGCCTGTGGGTCGACGGCGATGGGCGCCCTCACGCAACCGAGCAATTGGTGCTAGAGGGCCTGACATCGCGCGGCGGGGGGCAGTTCAGCTGGCTCCTCAAGAAAATGGGGTAACATCACCGATGACATCGACGACGATCAAGCGGGCGCTGCTCTCAGTGTCCGACAAGAGCGGTTTGGCGGAGCTTGGCAAGGCGCTCAGCGCGCGCGGCGTCGAGCTGGTCAGCACCGGCGGTACCGCAAAGGCCTTGCGCGATGCGGGGCTGGACGTGCGCGACGTGTCCGACCTGACCGGCTTTCCAGAGATGATGGACGGGCGGGTCAAGACGCTCCATCCCAAGGTGCATGGCGGCCTGCTTGCCCTGCGCGACAATGACGAACACGTCGCGGCGATGAAGGCGCATGAAATCGGCGCAATCGACCTCGTCGTGGTCAATCTCTATCCGTTCGAGGCGACCGTTGCGAAAGGCGCGGAGCGGGCCGAGATCATCGAGAATATCGACATTGGCGGGCCGTCCATGGTGCGGTCGGCGGCCAAGAATCACGGCTTCGTGACGATCATGACCGATGCGGCCGATTACCCGGAATTGCTGGAAGAACTCGACGCGAATGACGGCGCGACCAGCGACGCGTTCCGTATCCGCATGGCGGGTAAGGCTTACGCTCGCACCGCCGCCTATGATGCGGCGATCGCCAACTGGTTCGCGTTCGGCGATGCCTATACCAATCCGCTGGGCACCGATGCGCTGAAGGCGACACCCTTCGTCGAGACCATGCCGCTCGCCTTCAAGCGCGCCGACGAGCTGCGCTATGGCGAGAACCCGCACCAATCGGCGGCGATCTATGTCCCGCAGGCAGCGGGTACGAGTGGCGTACCGCAGGCAGAGCAGCTTCAGGGCAAGGCGCTCAGCTACAACAACCTGAACGATGCCGATGCCGCGCTGGAACTGGTGGCGGAGTTCGCAGGGGGCGATCCAGCAGTGGTGATCGTCAAGCACGCCAACCCTTGCGGCGTGGCGCAAAGCGGCTCGCTGCTCGAAGCATGGAACGATGCGCTGCAATGCGACAGCGTCTCGGCCTTTGGCGGGATCGTGGCGGTGAACACCGAACTGGACGGCGCAACCGCCGAGGCCATCGCGTCGATCTTCACCGAAGTCATCATCGCACCCAAGGTCAGCGAGGAAGCGCGGGCGGTCTTCGCCAAGAAGAAGAACCTGCGCGTGCTCGAATGCGGCGACCTGCCCGATCCGCGCCGCAGCGGCTTCTTCATGAAGACCATTGCTGGCGGCATGCTGATCCAGGGGCGCGACAACGGCGCGGTGAGCGAGGCCGACCTGAAGGTCGTGACCAAGCGCGAGCCCACGCCGCAGGAATTGAAGGACTGCCTGTTCGCCTGGACCGTCGCGCGCCACGTCAAGTCCAACGCCATCGTCTACGCCAACGACGGCGCGACCGCCGGGATCGGCGCAGGCCAGATGAACCGCCGGGATTCGGCGCGCATCGCGGCGGTGAAGGCGAAGGAAGCCGCCGAAACGCATGGCTGGGACGCAGCCCGCACGATCGGCAGCGCGGTCGCCTCCGATGCGTTCTTCCCCTTCGCCGACGGCCTGATTTCCGCCGCCGAAGCGGGTGCCACGGCAGTGATCCAGCCCGGCGGCTCGATCCGCGACGACGAGGTCATCGCCGCCGCCGACGAAGCAGGCCTCGCCATGGTCTTCACCGGGATGCGCCACTTCAGGCATTGATCCGGTGTGTTCGCCCGTCCGGGCGAACTCCTCGTGCTGTTTCCTCCGCTTCGCTGCGGTCGCGCGGTCGCGCCTGCGATCCGTGCGCGACCGTTTTCCTACGCCTTGGCCTGCGAATAGAATGCTTCGCATCACTTCAGGGATGGAATTGCACAAGATGCGAAAGGTCACACTCCGGGTAGCTCGAAACCCATGTTCTTCGCTTACATTCAGGAACTTGTCCGTCAGGCGCCCATTTCCAAAGACCCCATTTGAGTGTTCCACCCGCGCCATTTCTCATCTTTTCTGCCCGTGCTTCGTAACTAAATCCGACAATGTAACGAATTGTCGCATGACGCCCGACATTCATCCGAGCGTAAGCGCCAATCGATTAATCGGACAAGCCTCGAACCTGAACAGACCGCACGAGATTCCTATGAAACTCTTCACCGCAGACCTCTATCGCCAATTCGCCATCGGCTTCCTCGCCGGGGCGCTCATCGTCGGCGTGGCAACGGCAGATCAGTGGGCGGATGGTATCGAAAGCCCCGCGCAGGCCGCGACCCCGTTCGAAGCCCCGCCGGCCTCGGACGAATTCCAGATCGAGCCGCTGGAGATCGCGCGATGAAGCGTAGCCTCGCACTTGCCCTCGCCGCAGCGCCCGCTGCCATCGCGACCGTAGCCATGACTGCGCCCGCCACCCCGGCGCTGGCGCTCGAGGAACCGGTCAACGCGCCCGCCCCCAAGCGCATCGCCAAGGAAGGCGCAGGTCTCAAGACCGCGATCTTCGCCGGGGGATGCTTCTGGGGCGTCGAAGGAGTCTTCAGCCATGTAAAGGGCGTGAAGTCGGCGGTTTCCGGCTATCACGGCGGCTCGGCCGCCACCGCGAAGTACGACCGCATCGTGCGCGGCGGGACCAACCATGCCGAAAGCGTGAAGATCACCTACGACCCCTATGTCATCCGCTATGACGAACTGGTCCGCATCTTCTTTTCTGTCGTCGCCGACCCGACCCTGCTCAATCGCCAGGGTCCAGACGTTGGTGCGCATTACCGAACCGCGCTCGTCCCCACCAATGCCGAGCAGCGGGCGGTGGCGCAGGCCTATCTGAAACAGATGGAAGCCTCGGGCATCTGGAAGCGGCCGATCGTCGCCAAGGTCGAGCGCATGAAGACCTTCTATCCGGCGGAAACCTATCATCAGGACTTCATGGCGAAGAACCCCGGTCACGGCTATATTCGGCGCTGGGACAAGCCCAAGGTCGATGCTCTCAAGGTGATGTATTCGAGCGATTTCTCGAGCAGTTTCCTGCGCGACGGCTGACGAAAGCCCGCCGACTGGTAAGCCCGCGAATTCGCGCCTATATCTCCTGATATGGCAAGCCAACACCACCATTCCCACGAAGAGCATTCGGGCGAAGCGCTAATCGAAGCGGCGCGCGTCTCCCTCACCGAGAGCGGCGAACAATGGACCTCCATGCGCGAGGCCGTGTTCACCGAACTGGCGCGTCATGAACGCCCGGCCAGCGCATACGACATCGCCGATAATCTGAGCCGTGCGCGTGGCAAGCGCGTCGCCCCCAACTCGATCTACCGCATCCTCGACCTTTTCGTTGCCAACAACCTCGCGCTGCGGGTCGAGAGCGCCAACGCTTTCCTCGCCAACACCCATCCGGGCTGCGAGCACGATTGCATCTTCATGGTCTGCGACGAATGCGGGGAGGCCAATCACGTCGACGACGAAAGCATCAGCAGCAAAGTGCGCACCCTCGCCGATTCCCGTGGTTTTCGCACCGTGCGCCCGGTGATCGAGATCAGGGGTCTGTGCAGGGCCTGTGCCTAGGCCGTGCCCGCAAGTTTCGCCTGATCATTTCCCCAATTCCATGGCCCGACCGATCACGGACGAACCGTGCCATCACGTCGACCAAGCGTTAATCGACATGCGACTTTCAAAGGTGTAAGACTTTTTCCCATGAGCCAACCGCCCCAGACTCCACTGCTCGACACGGTGCCGACGCCCGACGAGCTTCGCCAACTCAAGCCCGAACAACTGCGCCAGCTGGCTGACGAGTTGCGTGCCGAGATGATCGACGCGGTCAGCGTCTCGGGCGGGCACCTGGGGTCGGGTCTGGGCGTCGTCGAACTGACTGTCGCAATCCATTATGTCTTCAACACACCCGACGACAAACTGATCTGGGATGTCGGGCACCAATGCTACCCGCACAAGATCCTTACCGGACGCCGCGACCGCATCCGCACGATCCGCCAGGGCGGTGGCCTGAGCGGTTTCACCAAGCGCGCTGAGAGCGAATACGATCCGTTCGGCGCAGCGCACAGCTCGACCTCGATCTCGGCCGCGCTCGGCTTTGCGATGGCGAACAAGCTCAATGACAAGCCGGGACGCGGCATCGCGGTTATCGGCGACGGCGCGATGAGCGCGGGCATGGCATACGAGGCGATGAACAACGCGGCCCAGGCGGGCAATCGCCTCGTCGTGATCCTCAACGACAACGACATGTCGATCGCGCCGCCGGTCGGCGGGCTTTCCGCCTATCTCGCGCGCATGGTGTCGTCGTCCGAATATCTCGGCATCCGCAGCCTCGCGAGCCGGACCATCCAGAAGATGAGCCGCCGCCTGCACGAAGGGCTGCGCCGCGCCGAGGAATATTCGCGCGGCATGGTCACCGGCGGCACGCTCTTCGAAGAGCTCGGGTTCTATTATGTCGGCCCGATCGATGGACACAATCTCGACCACCTCATCCCGGTGCTCGAGAATGTACGCGACACGTCAGAGGGCCCGGTGCTGATCCATGTCGTCACCGAAAAGGGCAAGGGCTACAAACCCGCAGAGGAAAGCGCCGACAAGTATCACGGCGTGCCCAAGTTCAATGTCGTAACCGGCGAAAAGCAGAAGGGTTCGGCGGGCGCTCCGGCCTATCAGAACGTCTTTGGCGACACGCTTTCAGACCTCGCCGACAAGGACAGCCGCATCTGCGCCATCACCGCCGCCATGCCTTCGGGCACCGGGGTGGACCGTTTTGCAAAGCGGCATCCCGATCGCAGTTTCGACGTGGGCATTGCCGAACAGCACGGCGTGACCTTTGCCGCTGGCCTTGCCGCGCAAGGGATGCGTCCTTTCGCCGCGATCTATTCGACGTTCCTCCAGCGCGCCTATGACCAGGTCGTGCACGACGTCGCAATTCAGAACCTGCCGGTTCGCTTCGCCATCGACCGTGCCGGGCTGGTGGGTGCGGATGGCTGCACCCATGCAGGCAGCTTCGACATCACCTATCTCGCGACACTGCCCAACATGGTCGTAATGGCCGCCGCCGACGAGGCGGAGCTGGTCCACATGACCTACACCGCAGTCGAATATGACGATGGCCCCATCGCCTTCCGCTATCCGCGCGGCAATGGCGTGGGCGTGCCGTTGCCCGACGTCCCGGAAAAACTGGAGATCGGCAAGGGCCGGATCGTGCGCGAAGGCAGCAAGGTCGCTATCCTCTCACTCGGCGCGCGCCTCGAAGAAGCCAAGAAGGCCGCCGACCAGCTCGAGGCCAAGGGTCTCTCGACGACGGTCGCCGACATGCGTTTTGCCAAACCGCTCGACACCGAACTGATCGAACGCTTGATGAAGACTCATGAGGTCGTCGTCAGCGTCGAGGAAGGCGCGATCGGTGGGTTGGGAGCGCATATGCTCACCTATGCCTCAGACGAGGGGCTGACCGATAACGGGTTGAAGGTCCGCACGATGCGTCTCCCCGATACGTTCCAGGATCAGGATTCGCCCGACAAGCAATATGACGAAGCGGGCCTGAACGCGCCGCATATCGTCAGTACGGTGCTGAAGGCGCTGAAGCACAACAGTTCGAGCGTGGAAGAAGCGCGGGCGTAAAGCGCTAGCTGAGGATTGGGCCACATGGCGTTATTACAGACCACCCGCTCCGGCCCCGTCACCACGCTTACGATCGACCGTGCGGACACGATGAACCCGCTCGGCGCGCCCGGCGACGGTGACGAGTTCACGCAAGTCGCCACCGAGATCAATCGAGACCTCGAAACCCGCTGCGTGATCCTGACCGGCGCTGGCCGGGCCTTCTCCGCTGGCGGCGATATCAAGGCGATGCGCGACAAGTCGGGGAGCTTTGCGGGCAGCACGCCTGCGATCTCCGACGGCTATCGCAACAACATCCACATGATCCTGCGCGCGCTGCACACGATCCGCGTGCCGGTGATCGCGGCGGTCAACGGGCCGGCGATCGGGCTTGGCTGCGATGTCGCCTGCCTTGCCGATATCCGCATAGCATCCGAGAAGGCCAAGTTCGGCGTGACCTTCCTCAAACTGGGCATCGTGCCCGGCGATGGCGGCACCTGGATCCTGCCGCGCGTCATCGGGATGAGCCGCGCTTCCCAACTCTTTTATACTGGCGACGTGATCGACGCGGCGACCGCTAAGGACTGGGGCCTGGTCAGCGAAGTTGTCGCTCCCGCGGCGCTGATGGAAGAAGCGGAGGCGATGGCCGCGAAGATTGCCAAGATGCCTCCGCATTCGCTGCGCCAGACCAAGATGCTGCTGCGGCAAGGGCAGCAGGTCAGCTACGACACCGCGCTCGAAATGGCGGCCAACACACAGGCTATGCTGCACACGACCGAGGACCATGCCGAGGGCGTCGCTGCCCTGATCGAAAAGCGCGAGGCGCAATTCAAGGGCGAATGACCCGGTGGGCATGACCGGTCTCAAGGTTCTCGTCGGGCTCCTGCTAATCTATGCACTTGCCACGGGGCTGCTCTACGCCCTGCAGTCGCGCTTCATCTACCCGGCACCCCAGCAGGTTCACGAGCCTGCGCCCGGCTTCGAATCTGTGACCCTGAGCACTCAGGACGGACTCGATCTCAATGCGCATTGGCGCGCGCCCGATGCGGGCCGACCGACGATTGTGTGGTTTCACGGCAATGGCGGTTCGCTGGCTGGTGCAACGCAGGAAACCGGCCTGCTTGCGTCACAGGGCTATGGATTGCTGCTCGTCAATTACCGGGGCTATGGCGGCAATCCGGGGCGGCCTTCCGAGGAAGGTTTCTACCGCGACGGGCGAAGCGCAATGCGTTTTGCGGCACAACAAGGTATTGCACCCGAACGCACGGTCATCGCAGGCAATTCCATCGGATCGGGCACCGCCGTTCAAATGGCGAGCGAGTTTCCAGTTGGCGCGCTTGTCCTTGTCTCGCCTTTCACCAGCCTCACCGACGTGGCTGGGAATGCCCTGCCAATCTTCCCAGTGCGTTGGTTGCTGAGGGACCGGTTCGACAATTTCGGGAAGCTACCGGCGCTCGATCTACCGATACTCGTACTGCACGGCGATGCCGACCGGGTCGTGCCCTATGCATCGGGGCGGGCGCTGGCCGAGAGCAATCCTCGGGCGGACTTTGTTTCGTTCGAGGGGGCGGGCCATGACCTGACTTTTCACAGACCGGCGCAAGCGGCCCAACTTGCATGGCTCACCGAACTGGGATTGTGACCGCGCGTCAGAACCAGCGCCAGATGCCCGCCGCGATTCCGCCCAGCGGCATGTGAAGCCAGCTGAAGAAGACGAACAGGATCAACCCGACGGCCCACGGTAGGGGACCGGTTCGGACAAAACCGCCGAGGCGTGGCCAGTAGCTCGTCCTGGAAGACCACTCCATCCATGCATCCCCCATCAGTGCGCGTTTCTTGCGGTCCTGCATATGCGCGCCCACCAGCGCCAAGAAGCCCATCGCGAGCGCGGTCACGACCGTGCGCCAGCTCCACCAGATCAGGATATGAGAGGCCGCCCACAGAGCGATTCCCCACATCATCGGATGACGGGTTACCCGAAATACGCCACGCGGCTCGGCGCGGGCCTGCTCTTCGGCTTTCGGTGTGGGCAGCGCCGGATTGCCGATTAGCGATCCGGCGAGCAGAACCATTGCTGGCAGGGTCAGCACGCTTGCAAGCGCCCACCCGATATCGCCCGTTCCCGGCAGGTCGGCGGGCGGCGCGGCCTTGAATGCGAAATAGACGCCCGCGAGGGTAATGACACTGACCAGCGAATAGACGACCTGGAATCCGCCCGCGCCGAGAGCACCGACCATAGGTGCGCGCAGGGGATGCGACATCGCGAAATGCGTGCCGACAAAGGCGACGTTTGCCGCGATCAGTGCAAGCAGAGCCCCATCCATGCAGGTGAGTGTACCACCAGAGGGTGCGTTGGCCTAGACGTTACCAGTCATAAGCCTTGGGCTGGTCGCTTTCGTCGAGGTCGCTGTAGCGTTCGCGAAGGCGGCTCTGGTGGCTTTCGAGCGACTGTTCGACGCCGCCGATATAAACGGCGGTAGGCACCGATCCGACTTCAAGAGGATCTCCGTCCCACATCACGATATCGCCCAGCGCTCCGGGCGCGAGGACACCGGCCTCTCCGCCCATTCCGCTAATCTGCGCGGGGATCGAGCTGATCGCGGCAAATGCACGGCCCCAGCTCAGGCCCGATGCACCCGGCACACGGCTCAGCGCCACGAGGTTGCCGGCATATTGCGGAAGCCGCCGGGTGTTCTCCATTTCCGCAGCGTTGATCGCCACGGTCACGCCTGCATCCACCATGCGCCCGATATTGCTCTGCGTTGCCGCCAGCATCTCGAAGGTTTCGGGAAGATCGCTCAATCCGTTGGCGATGACCGGAACGCCCGCCTGTGCGATCTCGCGCGCGACGAGCCACCCTTCGGCGGCACCGACGAGGACGAGATCGAGATTCGGGAATTCCTCGGTGAGGGCAAGCACGGCCCGGATGTCGGCGGCGCGATGGACCGCGACATAGAGCGGCTGTTCCCCGCGCACCACCGGTACCAGCGCCGCTGCGTCGAACCGCGTGAGCAGAGCATCGCCAGCTCGGTCGGTGTCGACCCCGGCAAGGCGCGGATCCAGAGGCACGCCGTCGCCAGTTCGCACGTCGCCCGTGCGCCCGCTGGCCGGAATGCGCGCCGCATCGCCATAGCTGTCCGCTTCGCGCAGCGCGTTGCGCAAGAGGGTATGCGCAGCGGCTCGGCTGCCCCCGGCAATAGCGCCTCCGCGCTCGCTCATGTCGACCAGCTGAAACGCGCGTGGCCGCATGACAGGCGATCCGTCTTCGTCGAGGTCGATGACCGCTCCCTGGCCGGCGAAAATCGAACCGGAGGGGATCGTAGTCGTCGTTGCACGCGTAATGCCTGCCGCGCGGTTGACGAGGATATGTTGCGAGGAAGGATTGACGATGGGCGCGGTATCGAGCGCGGCGCTGAATGGCGCGCCGCGTGCGCGCTCATCGTTTGACTCGCGGACCGCGGCGACATCCCAGATGCCGAGCGTGGTAACAGTGGCGAATAGACCCGGTGTCACCCATGCGCCGCCTGCATCCATCGCAGGAATGTCAGCAGGCGTCGGCAGGCCGGGACCCGCTGCGACGACCCGGCCATCGCGCACAACGACCGTACCGCCTTCGATAGGCTCGCTACCATCGCCCAGTGCGAGGGTGGCATTGGTGATGGCGACATCCTGTGCGCAAAGAGGCGATGTCGCCAGAGCGAGAGCCGATGCGGCTAGTTCGAACAGGCGCTTCATTTCACATCTCCTTCACCGGGCTGGCCGAGCTCGAAATCGCTGACCGGGCGGCGCGAACGATCCATCATGTCGAACATCAGGGCGCCATCGATCCAGACCTTTTCGGGACGCGAATAGACACTGAGCGGATCGCCGTTCCACAACACGACATCGGCCATCTTGCCCGCTTCGAGCGAGCCCGTCATCGCGTCGATCCCCATCGCCTTTGCCGGGTTCAACGTGATCCACTGGATTGCGGTCGCATCGGATATCTCGATACCGACGCGAAGCCCGGCGGCCTGCGCCTTGGCGGCTTCCTGGTTGAGACGCTGGATGTCGTTCTCGTCGTCGGAATGGATGACCACGCACGCGCCCTCGCGTTGCAGGAAGGCGGCGTTTTCGGTGATGGCGTCATAAGCTTCCATCTTGAAGCCGTACCAGTCGGCCCAGATCGCGCTGCACACGTCGTTTTCGCGCAGCAGGTCTCCGATCTTGTAGGCTTCGACCGCGTGGTGGAAGGCGGTCACCTTGTAGCCGACCTCCTTGGCCATATCCATGATCTGCGCCATCTCGTCGGCGCGATAACAGTGGTTGTGGACGAGAATATCGCCTTCGAGAACGCCCGCGAGCGTCTCCTTGCCGAGGTCGCGCTTGGCATCTTCGTCGTTGGCGTATTCGATCGCGTCGTACCAGGTCTGGCGATAGGTTGCGAAATTGCCCATTCGGGTCGACGGCATGCGGCCCCTGTTGCCATAGACGCGCTTGGGGTTCTCCCCACAGGCCATCTTCAGGCCATAGGGCGCGCCGGGGAATTTCATGCCCTGCACGGTGCGCGCGGGCACGTTCTTCAACGTAACGCTGCGCCCGCCAAAGAGGTTGGCCGATCCGGGCAGGATCTGCAGCGCCGTCACGCCCCCATTGGCCATCGCACGGGTAAAGCCCGGGTCCTGCGGCCAGACCGAATGCTCGGCCCACACCTCGCTCGTCACCGGGCTGGTCGCTTCGTTGCCGTCGCTATGCGCGTCGACGCTGGGAGTGGGGTAGTCGCCAAGGTGCGAGTGTATGTCGATAATGCCGGGCGTCACGAACTTGCCGCTCGCATCGATGACATCATAGCCCTCGGTCGAGAGGTCGCTGCCTCCCACGCCTACGACCTCGCCATCGCGAAACAGGACGGTGCCGCCTTCGATCACCCCACCCGCGCCGTCGTAAACGGTCGCGCCGACCAATGCGGTCGGCCGGCCGGGATAGCGCTGGTAGGTCGAGGCGAAGGGGCCTTCATCCTCGGTCATCGCGGCGAAGCGCGGTTCGTCGTCGCTATCGCGCGCAGTCGCGGTGCCGGTCGTTGCGCAGGCACCAAGGGCCAGCGCGCAGGCAAGAGCGCTGAGGCCCGCCCCCCTTTTCCGGGAGTGAAGATTCAACCGCCAGTTCGTCGCCATGGAAGGCCCCCTGATTTCGTCGCAAAGCTCACACTTGGCTCGAAATCAGGGGCTTGTCCAGAGAAGCGCGAGGAACCTCAGTTGCTCGGTCGGGTCGCAGGGTGAATGCCCGCTTCCTGCGACTCGAGACCTGCTCCGCCCTGGCCTTCGAGGTCGTCGCCGACATTGTCGTCCTGCAGCGTGTCGAGATGCATCAGCTTCTTGACGAGAGGGCTGACGACCATAACGGCGACGCCAACGCCCACTGCCCACCAGCCGACGGTCGAGTAGACATCGAGCACGACCTGCTTGCCTGCTTCTTCACCCACGCCTTCGCCTCCGGTGGCGGCGGCGATCTGGCCGGCGGCGAAGTTGCCGGTGGCTGATGCGAAGAACCACGTACCCATGATGAGGCTGGCAATCTGTGCCGGAGCAAGCCGGTTCATGGCCGAAAGACCGACCGGCGACAAGCACAGCTCACCGGTCGTGTGAAGCAGATAGATCAGGAAGATGAAGATGACCGGAGTCGGGACATCCACGCCAACCGACTGAGCACCCCAGACCAGCACGAGAAAGCCGAGACCGACCTGGATGACGCCGAGTCCGAACTTCATCGGAGTGGATGGCTCAAGCCCCTTGCGGCCCAGGACTGTCCATGTCGTAGCGAATACGGGCGCCAGCAGGATGATGTAGATCGCGTTGATCGACTGGAACGTCGAGGCCGGGAACGTAATGCCCAGCATCTCGCGATCCACGCTGCGATCGGTGAACAGGTTGAGCGACGAGCCTGCCTGCTCGAACAAGGCCCAGAAGATGATAGAAACGATGATCAGGAACATGGCCGCCACGATCCGGTCGCGGTCGTGATCGGTCTTGGAAACCATCTGCAGGATCATGATCGACAGCACCCCGCCGAAACCGATGGCAGCGGGCAGTCTCCACGCTTCGTAGCCCTCGCCCTGCGAGACGAAGAACATCGAGACGCTCAGCACGACTGCCGACACTACGTAGCAAGCCAGAGCGGCGGTCGGCGCGTTGGAATAGCGGCCGTAGGGCAGTTGGAAGGTGGCAATCGACAGGACATAGCAGACCAGTGCCGCGCCGAAGGTGCCCAGGAAGATTCCGACAGCATCCTGATACTGGATGGCGACCCAGCAAACGCCGACGAAAACGATACCGAGTGCGTAGACACCCCATTCGCGGCCCTTGCCCAGAACCTTCGGCGGCTCACCACGACCAAGCAGAAGCGGCTTGCCCCAGATAAACACCACGAGCCCGGCCAGCATGCCGATACCGGCAAGTCCGAAGCCATACGCCCAGCCATAGGTCTCACCGATGAAGCCGCACAGCAGCGAACCAGCGGCAGCACCGATGTTAATGCCCATGTAGAAGATCGTATAGGCGCCGTCGCGACGGACGTCGGTGCGCGGATAAAGCTGGCCGACCATCACCGAAATGTTCGCCTTCAGGAAGCCCGAGCCGACGATGATCAGCGCCAGGGCCATCCAGAAGACATAGATGATCGGGTTATCGACATTGCCCTCTCCCGGCGATCCTTCGAAAGCCATGAAGAAGTGGCCTAGAGTCAGCAGCACGGCTCCGAACAATACCGCTTTGCGCTGCCCCAAAGCTTTGTCGGCCAGATATCCACCAACCACCGGAGCAATGTAGACCAGCGCCGTATAGGCGCCGTAGATGACCCCGGATTCGCTATCCGAAAACAACCAGTGCTTCGTAAGGTAGAAGATCAGCAGAGCGCGCATCCCGTAATAGGAAAAACGCTCCCACATCTCCGCGAAGAACAGCACGAACAGCCCCTTGGGGTGCCCCATGATCGTGCCGGCGCTATCGCCGTGCGGCAAAGCCTGTGTAGCCATTATTGTCGTGTATCCCTTGTGTCGTTCGCGCGTGCTCTTTCGATCAATCGGCCGCGCTTTCCCGAAAGGGCGCACCCTAGCGTTCCTTTTGCAGGTGTGAAGCTTTTGTTTCGCTGAACCACCGCAATCTTGCACGGATAATATATGGCCGCCACCACCGGGTGCGGAGCTTGACGCGCATGGGTGTATTATGGCACTGCATCACCCTGTGAGAGCCCTATGACCCAATCCCGACCCGTTTACCTCAAATTGCGCGATCAGATCGCGGCCGCCATAATCCAGGGCGAATATGCCGAAGAGGCCATGTTGCCCTCGGTCCGTGCCCTCGCTGCCGAGCAGGGTGCGAACCCGCTGACGGTCGCCAAGGCCTACCAGCAATTCCAGAATGATGGCCTGGTCGAGGTCCAGCGCGGCGTGGGCATGTACGTCGTGAAAGGCGCGGCCGAATTGCTTCGCAAGCGCGAGCGCGAGATCTTCCTGCGTGAGGAATGGCCTGAAATCCGAGCCCGCATGAACCGCCTTGGGCTGAAACCGGCCGACCTGGTCGAACAGGGCTGAAAGCCTGCAGTCTCGTCGTTGGTCGGACTTCGATCATCCCCCGTCGAACGAAGGGAATTACTTTGCGCGCTTCGCTTGCGAGATTTGCAAGATTCTGTCAGACATTGATCATTAGGGTGCCCGATCGGGTCGGGGCGATTTTGGACGAAGCGCGACCATCCATAATGGTCGCAACGGTGAGCAACCAGCGGTTGGGGCTGAACTCGCCGGGAGGGCATCATGATTAGATCCGAACTGCTTCACGAACTGCACCGGGACAATCCCGAATTGCGCGCCGAAGAGATCGAACAGGTGGTCGATGTCTTCTTTGACGAGATCGCACAGCGATTATCCGAGGGCGGACGTGTCGAGCTGCGCGGTTTCGGAGCTTTTTCGACGCGTGAGCGCGAGGCGCGCACCGGTCGCAATCCGCGCACCGGCGAAACGGTTGAGGTGCCCGCGAAACGCGTGCCCTATTTCAAAGCCGGCAAGGAAATCCGCCAGCGCCTCAACGAGGATTGAGCGTAGCTTCGCGAACGACCGGCGGGCAATGCGTCCTGGCCAGTTGCCCTGCGCCCTGCCTCTGCTATCGCGCGTAACCCAAGCTGTCGCGGGTGTGGCGGAATGGTAGACGCCGGGGACTTAAAATCCCCTGATCCTTGATCGTGCGGGTTCGAGTCCCGCCACCCGCACCATGCCTTATCCCTCCAGCGCCCGGCTCAACTACCGAGCCGTCCGGTTGCTATTAGTTCACCCTTAACCCCTCAGCGTTAATTCGGTGAGCAAGGCTTTGTTTTTGCGTTTGCAAAGCGGGTCTTGCCACGGCTCAGGGCTGCGCATTTGCCCCGATGCACGATTTGGGATGACCGAGCATTTTGCACATGGATAACGCAGCCCCCGACGACCGCCTTACTCCGACCGAAACGGACAGTGAAACCGTGGCCGGGCCCGGCGACGAGCGTCGCGCGCCCCGCTATACCCTGCTGATCCGCGCAGCGAAGCTTGTGACGTCGCATGGCGAATTCGTCGGGGTGATCCGCGACGTGTCGGAGACCGGATTGAGCCTCCGGTTGTTTCACAAGGTCCCGCAAGGCGATCCGATCGAACTGCACATGCCCGGCGGCACGGTTTACGAGCTGAGCAACGTCTGGACGCGCGGAATGGAGGCTGGCTTCGAATTCGCGCGTAGCATCGACGTGGCGAAGATTATCAACGAGGTTGCCGAATTTCCCAAGCGCGGCCTGCGTCTCGGCCTTGTCTTCCCGATCCGCGTTCGCACCCTGACCGGCACTTACGAAGGGGTGGTCGAGAACCTTTCCCAGCAGGGCGCTCGGTTCGAGTGCGACGGCCTGTTCGCGATCGACCAGACCCTGCATATCGAGCCGTTGGTGTCGGGGGCTATCCTGCAGGACGTTCGCGCTAAGGTGCGTTGGCGACGCGACAAAGGGTATGGTGTCGTCTTCGATGATACGCTGACACTCGGCGACTTTGCGCAGCTCGCTGCGCGTTTGCAGGATCCGCGCTTGCTCGCGGAATAACGATTTTCTCGCGATTAAGGGCCTGCGTTTACGCCTCGCTAACCAATTTCCTTCACTCCCACACTGCAAGTCAGGCGACTGGCCGACAGCATGGGTCACGAATTGGGGGCTGAATACAAATGGCAAGCGCAAAGCAGCCGGGAACACTCGACGTAGACGTGGCGATCATCGGCGCGGGGCCTGCGGGGCTCACCGCCGGATACCTGCTGACGAAGCAGGGCAAGAGCGTCGCGATCATCGAAAAGGACGAGACTTATGTCGGCGGCATCAGCCGCACGGTCGAGCATGAAGGCTACCGCTTCGACATTGGCGGCCACCGGTTTTTCTCGAAGTCGCAGCAGGTTGTCGACCTGTGGAACGAGATCCTGCCCGACGACTTCATCCAGCGCCCGCGCATGAGCCGCATCTATTACGAGGGCAAGTTCTACTCCTACCCACTGCGCGCTTTCGAGGCGCTGGGCAATCTGGGCATCCTGCGTTCCACTGCCTGCATGGTAAGCTACCTTCGCTACAAGCTCTTCCCGATCAAGGAGGTGAAGAGCTTCGAGGACTGGACCACCAACCAGTTCGGCAAGAAACTCTATTCGATCTTCTTCAAGACCTACACCGAGAAGGTGTGGGGAATGCCGTGCGATGAAATGAGCGCGGACTGGGCGGCGCAGCGTATCAAGGGGCTGTCCCTCTGGAACGCGGTGACCGATGGGATCAAGCGCAGCCTCGGTCTGAACAAGAAACCCAATGACGGGCAGGCGGTGAAGACACTGCTCGAAACCTTCCGTTACCCGCGGCTGGGGCCCGGCATGATGTGGGACGCGGCGAAGCGCCATATCGAGGATACTGGAAACGGGCAGGTGCTGATGGGTCACGGGCTCGTGCGGCTCGCCAAGATCGGACCGAACGATGAAGGCTTCGATTGGTCGATGAGTGCGAGCGGGCCGGGCGGCCGAGCGACAATCCGGGCGAAGGATGTCATCAGTTCCGCGCCGATGCGCGAACTCTCGAAGCGAATCCACCCCTTGCCCGAGAGCACTTTGCAAGCGGACCGGCTGCGTTATCGCGACTTCCTGACCGTGGCGCTGATGGTGAAAAGCGAAGACCTGTTTCCCGACAATTGGATCTACATCCACGATGATCGCGTGCAGGTCGGCCGCGTGCAGAATTTCCGCAGCTGGTCGCCCGAAATGGTGCCCGATGACGACATGGCGTGCGTCGGCCTCGAATATTTCTGCTTCGAAGGCGATGGGCTGTGGTCTTCGTCCGACGCTGACCTTGTCGCCCAGGCGACCCGTGAGATGGAGATACTGGGGCTATGCGACCCCAAGAAGGTCGTTTCTGGCGCGGTCGTGCGGCAGGAAAAGGCCTATCCTGTCTATGACGACGATTACGAAGCCAATGTCGATGCGATGCGCCGCGAGCTGGAGCGCAAGCACCCGACGCTGCACCTCGTGGGCCGTAACGGAATGCATCGTTACAACAATCAGGATCACGCGATGATGACCGCGATGCTGACGGTCGAGAACATCCTCGCCGGCGAGCGCGTCTACGACACTTGGTGCGTCAACGAGGATGCCGAATATCACGAAGCGGGCGACGAAGGCGCAGAAGCGGCGATCGCGGCTCGCGAGGTCGAGACGCGCGAATTGAACGAGGATCAGGTCGCCGCGCTCACGTCGCTGCGCGGCGTGCCAGAGCGGATCGCGCCCGAGGAAGAACCGTCCGAAGAGCTGCGCAAGTCGGCCTAGGGCGATGAACGACGCGCTCGCTTCCCTGTTGCTCAAGCTGCGAGATGTTCGCTTCGTGCGCTACGTGCTCGCGAGCGTGGGCGCTCTCGCGGTGGACGTCGGCAGCTTCCTCGCGCTGATGGCCGCTTCTGTATCAGCCGCGCCTGCCTCGGCCGTGGGTTACTCGCTGGGCATTCTTGCACACTGGGTGATGTCGAGCCGCGCGGTGTTTCACGATAACGTGGCAAGCGGCGGCATGGCCCGCACGCGGCAAAAGGCACTGTTCGTCATATCGGCCCTTGTCGGCCTCGCGCTGACCACGGCCATCGTCGGAGCAGGCGACTGGAGCGGAATCGACCCGCGACTTGCCAAGCTGTTCGCGATCGCCGTGAGCTTCGCCGTTACCTGGGTGATCCGCAGCAGAATCGTGTTTCGTCCTTCCGGGCACGTGGAGGCTTGAGGCGGTGCTGATCGAGCGGCGGCGAAAGGCATTTGCGGGTGAGTTCCTCATTCGTGTCACGATAGCATGGGGCGTCGTGTGCGCCTTGTTGCTGCTCGTGAACTGGAGCGCCATTTCAACGCTGCGCTTTCCCGATCCCGACGATACCTTGCGCCTCATCCAGGTGCGCGACCTGATGGCCGGTCAGGGCTGGTTCGACACCTCGCAATATCGCATCGATGCCGCCAATGGCGGGGTGCTCATGCACTGGTCGCGGTTGGTCGATGTACCGCTGGCGCTCGTTATCCTCTTGCTGACGCCCTTTCTTGGAAGTGCCGATGCCGAACTCTCCGCGCTCGTCGCGGTACCCCTCATTACGCTGTTCATCGCCATGTTGCTCGCCGCGCGGATTGCGTGGAGGCTGATGGGTGACGAGGAAGCAACACTCACTTCGCTCGTGATAGCCTTGTCGGTGCCCTTGTTGTTCCAACTGGGCCCTTTGCGGATCGATCATCACGGCTGGCAGGTCGTATGCGCGCTCGTCGCGGTAAACGCGCTCATGGCGCGCTCTGCCGTCGTCGGAGCGCGGGTGGTGGGTGCAAGCCTGGCCACCTGGCTCTCGATCTCGATCGAAGGGCTGCCGCTCGCTGCTGCGATTCTCGGCGTGCTGGCGCTACGGTGGCTGCGCGCACGCAATGAGCGGGTCTGGCTGGTGGCCGCAATCCAGTCGCTTGCCGTAACAAGCGCTGCGCTGTTCTTGCTGACACGTGGCCTGAGCGATCTTGCGGTCTATTGCGACGCGGTCGGGCCGGTGCATCTGGGCATGTTCGCGTGGGGGGCGCTGGTCTTGACCGCAGTTTCGCGGGTCGAACCCGCACCTCGCGGTATCATCCTTGGTGGTTTTGCGCTGGCGGGTGGTGGTGCATTGGGGCTGATGTTCCTTGCCGCACCGAATTGCGCGACCGGGGGCGGGTTTGCTGCATTGGATCCGGTGGTGGCCCGATACTGGCACGCCAACGTGCTCGAAGGGATGCCGATCTGGCGGCAATCTTTGACCAATGCGCTGCAATATGCGGTCACACCGGTCATCGCGCTGATCGCGGCGATCAACCTTGCAAGCCGATCGCACGACTGGTTGCGCCGGTTCTGGAGCGATTACGCGATGATATTGGGCGCGGCGTTCCTCGTGGCTATCTTTGTCAGCCGTGCGGGCGCGGTCGCCTGCGCGCTTGCCGCGCCACCGCTCGCGTGGCAGCTGCGCGAATGGTTGCGTTCGATCCGGACAATGAAGCGTCCAGCGCCGCGCATGGCTGCCATGGTCGGCGTTTGCTGTGCGCTCTTACCAGCCTTCCCGGCAATGCTGCTGACCAGTGCAATGCCGGCCCGCGCCTCCTTGGGCGGCGCAGGCGATGCACCGGTCAAGGCGGTCGATTGCCGGGTTCAGGATGCGCGTGCGACGCTTGCCGCGCTGCCGACCGGAGAAATCTACGCCCCGCTCGATATCGCGCCCGAATTGCTTCTGGTGAGCGACCACAGCGTGCTCGCCACCGGACACCATCGCGGCCATGAGGCGATGAAAGTGCTGATCGAAACGGCGATAGGTCCGGCGGACGAAGCGCGCCAGGCCCTGGCCGCGCGTGGCACCGCTTATGTCGCGCTATGCCCGCACCTGGGCGAAGCGCGAATGTATGCGAAGATCGCTCCCGATGGCTTTGCCGCGCAGTTGGTCAGGGGCGAGGTGCCCTCATGGCTGGACCCAGTCGAGATCGGCGTTCCGACCGGTCTCGAACTCTACCGCATCAAGCCGGTACGAAGTCCATTGCCACACCATTGATGCAGTGCCGTTTGCCGGTTGGCTGAGGGCCGTCGCCGAAGATATGTCCAAGGTGCCCACCGCAATCGGCGCAATGCACTTCGGTTCGCGGGTAGCCGATCTTGTAGTCGGTGGAGGTGCCGACCGCGCCTTTGCCGATGGGCTTCCAAAAGCTCGGCCATCCGGTCCCGCTGTCATATTTGTGCGCTGATGAGTAGACCTCGTTGCCACAACCCGCGCACACGAAGGTGCCCTTTCGATTTTCCTTGTTAAGCGGTGAGCTATAGGCGCGCTCGGTGCCCGCTTCGCGCAGCACGTTGAACTCGGCCTTCGTCAGTTTCTTGCGCCATTGCGCCTCGGACTTGCTGACGCGGAACGTCTTTTCCTTGCGAACCTCGGCCACGCCGCCACCACAAGCCACCAGCAAAGGCGCGGTGAGTGCCACGGCAGTGCCGGCGACGAAAGAACGCCTGGTAGCAGGGTTGAAAGTCATGGCGGGGCTCCGTTTCGTATCCTGGGTCTTTTCCTAGATACGGCGCAAAGGCCCGGAAAGTTTCAAAAGTCGGTGATTTCGACCTCGAGCTTGCGGAAGCCGTGCACGAAGTTGGCGCGCACACGCTCCACATCCCCTGCGACATGCACACGCATCCGGCGCTTGTGCATTTCCTCGAGCAGGACACGCAATTGCAACTCGGCCAGGCGTGCGCCGACACAGCGGTGGATGCCATAGCCGAAAGCGATGTGCCGCTTCGCGTTCTCGCGGGTGATGTCGAGTTGGTGAGGGTTCTCGAAAACACTCTCTTCGTGGTTCGCGGCAAGGTACCACAGCACGACCTTGTCGCCCTTCTTGATGGTCTTGCCGAACACTTCGGTATCCTCGGTGCAGGTGCGGCGCATATGCGCGAGCGGGGTCTGCATCCGCAGGCATTCCTGGACCGCGTTGGGGATGAGGTCGGGGTTCTCTTCGAACAGTTTGCGCTGATCGGGAAACTTGTCGAACGCGTGGACGATGCCGCTCATCGTGTTGCGCGTTGTGTCGTTGCCGCCGACGATCAGCAGGACGAGGTTACCGATGAACTCCTCCGGCCGCATCTGGTTCATCGCTTCGGAATGGACCATCATCGAGATGAGGTCGTCGCCCGGCTCCTTGTCATGGGTCCGCTCCACCCAGAGTGACTGGAAATAGGCCGCCATTTCATGGAGGAATTCCCAGCGCATCTCGTCCAGCTCGCGCACTGTCGCCAGCTCGGTATCGCCTGACCAGTCCGACCAGAAGGTGAGCATTCGCCGGTCTTCCCAGGGGAAACCGAACAGGATCGCGAGCATGCCGGTTGTCAGTTCGATCGAGACCTTATCGACCCAGTCGAAAGTCTCACCGCGAGGCAGGGTGTCGAGCAATTCGCCGGTGCGCGCGCGGATTTCGTCTTCCATCGCCTTCATCGCGGAAGGCGTGAATTTGGGAGCGACCGTGCGGCGCTGTCCGGTGTGTTGCGGGCGGTCCATCGCGATGAACATCGGCAATTCACGCCGGTCCGCGCCGCTTTCGGCGATTTCTTCGTCGCTCAACCGTTCGAGGATCGTGATGCCGCCATATTCCCAGCTGGAGGAAAAGGTTTCGGGCAACGCCTCGATATGCTGGATCGCCTTGTGCCCGACCACTGCCCAATAGGGGCCATAGGGGCTTGCGGGGATGTAATGCAGCGGCCCGGCTTCCTGCATCTCTTTGAAGATCGGTTGCCAGCGATCCTCGTAATAGATGTCAGAGCGGCTGACGTCCCATTTGTGAGGGTGGGACAGGCGCTCTTCAGGGTGGTTTTCGTAATGCTCGTTCAACGCTTCGTAAGCGGTGGGCGAAGTGCGCACTTGCGGGCGCGGGGGTGCTGCTGTTGCCATGTCTCTCTCCTCAAGGAAGGGGCGTATGGCGCGTCTTGGACACTGCCGCCCTTCCTTGCCTCGCATCCTGACTTAACTGACACAGATGTCAATACTGAGTTGCAGATTGGAACTTATTCAGCAGGTTCGAGGGTCTGTTCTTCCGATTTGCCGCGCGCGAACAGGCCGCGTTTGCGCTTGCCGCTGCCTGCGCTGCCGGATTTCATCACGCGTTTGCGGAACAGCATCGACCCGCCCTTGACCAGCAGCACCACCCACATTGCCTGCCATGCAAGCGCGGCGGCATGGGTCCACAAAGTCGGCTCCAGCGCGGCGCGCGCGGTCATTGCGAAGGGCGAGGAAAGAGGGAACAGCACCGAGGTGATCTCAAGCGCGGTGCCCGTCTTGCCGATATTGGCGGCCGAGAGGAAGAACACCATGATCTGCAGCATCGTGACCGGCATCGACATGGTCTGCACTTCGCGCACGCTCGATGCCATCGCGCCGATGGTCAGGAACAGCGAGCCGAGCAGCAGGTAAGCGGTCGAGAAATAGGCAATGCCGAGCGCGATGAAGGCAGGCCAACCAACTGCGGGCCCGGGCAATGACCGAAAATCCGTCTGGGTTACTGTAACGATCGCGTCTTCGGCGACGGACCAGAACGCAAACCCGAAAATGAACCACACGCTGATACCGACGAAGCTGACCGCCAGCATCGCGAACAGCTTGCCCATGAACACCGCGTCCATCGGCAATGCGGCGGCGAGCACTTCGATGATCTTGTTGCCCTTCTCCTCGGCGAGGTTGGACAGAACCATGCCGCCCAGCAAAATCGTCAGCAGGAACAGCACCATCTGCGCAGCCTGCGCGGTGCGCACGCGGCTTGTGCGTTCGGAAGCGGCGCTGGCCGCGACAATTTGCGAACCGGCTTCGGGGAAGCTTGTGGGCGTGCTCTGCAATGCCGTGGCGGCAAGTAGCTCAATCCGACCGGACCAGCGTTCGACCTGACGTTCGGTGCCGACCACCTCGGGTGCGGCCAGGGTGCCGGTGACGATGGCGACATAGTTCCCCTGTCTAGCATCCATGTACGCAACGGCATCGAAGTTAGGATTGCCACGCGCGGCGTCGACTTCGGAAAATGGTGGCAGGGTTCCGCCCATCTGTTCGCCGAGTGTGTCGGCGGCGGCGATCATGGCAGCGGTATCCTGCGCGCTCATTGCGACGCCGATTTCGGTCGTGATCGTCTGTTCGGAAACGGATTTGCCAATGCTCCCTGCAACCCCGCCGATAAAGACCGGAAAGAGCGGGCCGATCAGGAAGAACAGAAAGGCTCGGCTGAACAGAACCGCGATGAAGTCGCGCCGGGCGATGACCCAGGCTGCCTGCAACATCGAAAGACGAGAATTGGACGAATAATCGTGGCTCATCGCTCGCCTCCTTGCTGGTCGGCCTCGAGCTGGCGGGCAGCTGCCTCGCCGGCAATGGCGACGAAGGCATCGTGCAGCCCGGCCCGCTCGATGCTGAGCGACAGGATACCCGCTTCGCCTTCGATTAGTGTCTTGAGTAGTGGTTCGACCCCGCTTTCGGGCAGCGGGAAGTAGAAGAAATCGCCTTCGCGCCGCGTTTCCTCGGGCAGCGCGGTCATCCAGCCGCCTTCCCGCGCGCGGGTCTCGAGCCGGACTTGTGCGGGAATGCGGTCACGTGCGGTTTCGACGCTGCCTGCATAGGGCACCTTGCCGCCAGCGATGATCGCGACGCCTTCGCACAGGCGTTCGGCATGGTGGATGACATGGGTCGAAAAGATCACAGTGACCCCGTCTTCGGAAAGGC
Organism: uncultured Erythrobacter sp.; assembly: GCA_947494705.1. GTDB lineage: Bacteria > Pseudomonadota > Alphaproteobacteria > Sphingomonadales > Sphingomonadaceae > Erythrobacter. The sequence goes on along the minus strand of CANLVN010000002.1, from coordinate 334,191 downwards.
CGCGGATCATACCCTCGAGCTTGCCCTGATTGATCGCGTCGAGACCTGAAAACGGCTCGTCCAGCACGACGAGGCGGGGGCTGTGGACCAGCGTGCCGAGCAGTTGGACAGTCTGAGCCATTCCTTTGGAAAGCTGACGGATCTGGCGGTCCGCGGCAAAGCCGAGGCCATGGCGTTCCAGCAATTCGCGACCGCGAATCCGGCCTTCCTTCAGCGAAAGCCCGCGCAGTGCGCCCATGAAAGCGATGGCTTCGATGGCCTTCATCGCCGGGTAAAGACCGCGCTCTTCGGGGAGGTAGCCGATCAGGCGACCGATTTCATGCGGGCGATCGTGGCCGAACACGCGGCGCAGGCCCTCGTCCGGGTCGATGATGCCCAGCAGCATGCGCAGGGTCGTGGTCTTCCCGGCACCGTTGGGACCGAGGATGCCGTAGATCGCGCCTTCGGGCACGGTGATGTCGATCCCGTCGACCGCACGCGTGCCGTCGAAACTTTTGACCAAACCACGCGCTTCGATTGCGAGCGCGCGCTTTTCGGGGGGGATTGCCGCCGCATTGTGCGGTGCCATGTGTTCGCCTACCTGCATATGCATGCTTTCGCCGATTAAGGCGTGAACCTGAACGGGAGTGCCTAAGATCGTGGTTAACGCCACAGCAAGCCTTAACCTCGAAATTCGCATTTCCCAAGAGGCGCAGAGGCTCGGCTTCGTCGCCTGCGGTTTTGCGAGCGCGGATGAGGATCCAGTGCGCGCCGACCGGCTGGAGCAATGGCTTGGCGAGGGGCACCACGGTTCGATGGAATGGATGGAGACGCGCCTGGACCATCGGCGTTCTCCGCAGGCGCTCTGGCCTGTGGCGAGGAGCGTCATTGCGCTGGGCATGAGCTATGCTCCAGCTCTCGACCCGCTTGCGCTCGAAGCCAACCCGGACCGCGCCCGCATTTCGGTCTATGCGCAGGGCAAGGACTATCATGACGTCGTGAAGAAGCGGCTGAAAGCGCTGGCGCGGTGGTTGTGCGCCGAGGAGCCGGGGGCCGAGGTCAAGGTTTTCGTCGACACCGCTCCGGTGATGGAGAAGCCGCTGGGCGAGGCCGCGGGGATCGGTTGGCAGGGCAAGCACACCAACCTCGTCAGTCGCGATCATGGCAGCTGGCTATTCCTCGGTGCGATCTACACCACGCTCGACCTCACGCCAGCGGAGCCCCATCGCGACCAGTGCGGCACCTGCCACGCCTGTCTCGATGCCTGCCCAACCGATGCTTTTCCGGCTCCCTACAAAATCGATGCGCGCCGCTGCATTTCTTACCTCACGATCGAGCACAAGGGAGCGATTGCGGAGGAATTCCGCGAGGCGCTCGGCAATCGCATCTATGGCTGCGACGATTGCCTTGCTGTGTGTCCGTGGAACAAGTTCGCCAACGAAGCGCATGCGATGCGCGAATTTCTGCCGCGCGCGGAACTTGTCGCGCCGCGTCTCTCCGAATTGCTCAGCCTCGACGATACGGGGTTTCGCGCGCTGTTCGCAGGCTCGCCGATAAAGCGGATCGGGCGCGATCGGTTCGTGCGCAATTGCCTCTATGCCGCAGGGAATAGCGGCGATGCGCGCCTCATCGAGAAGGTGAAAGGATTGACCAGCGACCCCGATCCTGCGGTTGCCGATGCAGCGCGCTGGGCGCTGGCGCGGCTTTAGCCTTCCTCGCCTAGCTTCGGAGCATATCCGCGAACGCCGCGCGGCCATGCGCTGTACCGGCTCGGCTCGCGCATCTGGAACAGCGGGCCTTCGCTGGGATGCTCGCTCGCCTCGAAGAAGCCGGTTTCGCGCAAATGCGGGTCGTCGATTATTGCATCCAGATCGGCAACAGGCATGCAGGGTATATTCGCTTCGCGCAGTATCTCGACGCACCGCGTCGTTGTCTTCTCGCGCGTGAGCTCGGCGATGCGGGTATAGAGTTCGGGACCGGCGGCAAGGATCGCGTGGATATCCTGCCAACGTTCCTCTGCCGCCATTGCCTCATCGCCGAGCAGGCCGATGACCAGCGGGAAATGCTGCGGTACGTAGGGCACGATGCTGATCCAGCCGTCGCGGGTTTCGAAGGGCTGGCGATTCGGATCGACCTGGCGCGAATATCCTGCGGGACCATTGGGCGGATCGAAAGTGTGTCCACCGAGATGCTCTTTCATCATGAAGCTGGTGAACGCCTCGAACATCGGGACTTCGACATGCTGCCCCTCGCCCGTGCGCAGGCGATGGACGATCGCGGCAAGCGTCGCATAGGCTGCGTGCAGCCCTGCGACCTTGTCGGCGATGAGCGATGGGAGATAGCGCGGGCGCTGATTCCCGTCGACGCGCGGAAGGAGGCTTGCCGCCCCGCTCGCGGCCTGGATCACGTCGTCATAGGCCTGAAGCCCGGCATAGGGGCCGTCCGAACCGAACCCGACGCAGTGGACATAGATGATGTCGGGATTGAGCGCCTTGACCGACTGATAATCGAAACCGAGCCGGGTTATCGCCTCCTCGCGGACATTGTGGATGAAGACATCGGCCTCTTCGATCAGCCCGCGCAGTGCGTCGGCTTCATCGGGATCCTTGAGGTCCAGTACGAGCGAGTCCTTGCCGCGGTTGAGAGCGATGAAGCCCGGCGCCATACCGCGCGATCTGGCCGGCTTCGCACTGTGGCGAAACACGTCGCCGGTCGGCGTTTCGATCTTGACGACGTCGGCCCCGTGATCGGCAAGGATCTGCGTTGCATAGGGTCCGAACACGACCGAGGTCATGTCGATGACCTTGATGCCCGAAAGCATCGCCTGCTTGTCGCCTTCGGCCATCATCGTGCGGGTCGCGCTCCTACATCAGCTCCTTGAGCGGAATTTCGGTATCGGCCAGCAGGGCCGGATCTATCCGTTCTGCGCCCCGCTCGAGTATCTTACGGCCCTGGACGTAATCCTTCATCGCATTCACGCAGTCGAAAGCGATCGGGCGACCTTCCCTGAGATAGACCACGGTGAATTTACGCGCATCCGGGTCGCCGCGCAGCACGGTTGCATCGTAGCCGATATTGAGGCCGGCGGTCTGGAGCTTCAGGTCGTACTGGTTCGACCAGAACCATGGCAACGCATTGTACGGTTCCTTGTCGCCCATGATCGCGCGGGCAACGGTGTTGGCCATGTCATGTGCGTTCTGCACCGATTCGAGCCGGATAACCGCGCTGTCAGCGTAGGGATTCGCATGCGCGGCGCAGTCCCCGATGGCATAGATATCGTCGAGCGTGGTGCGACAGAATACATCGACATCCACCCCGTTCGACCCTGCCGCGCCTGCCGCGATGAGCGGCGCGACCGCTGGCACGATGCCTATCCCGACGATCACCATGTCGCAGGCGACCTCCTCGCCGCTATCGGTTTTTACCCCGGTGACCTCGCCGTCCTCACCCAGTATTTCCTCGACGCCGCTGGAAAGGCGGACATCGACGCCCTGACGGCGATGCTCCGATTCGTAAAAGCGCGACATCTCTTCCCCCGCAACGCGGGCGAGTACGCGGTCCTGCATTTCAAGCACCGTGACTTCGCAGTGCAGCTTGCGCAGCACAGCGGCCGCTTCGAGCCCGATATAGCCGCCGCCGATCACCACCGCACGCCGCGCGCCCGACTGAAGCGATTCCATCATCGCATCGGCATCGCGCTTGTCGCGCACGTAGAATACGCCTTTGAGGTTGGCTCCTGGAACGCCCAGCCTGCGCGGGTCGGCCCCGCCGGCCCAGATGAGCTTTCGATATCCGATTTTGCTGCCGTCCGAGAGCGTCACATGATGGCCCATCCAGTCGACTTCGGTAACCCCGCAGCCGAGCCGCAGGGCAATATCCTTGTCGGCCCAGAATTTCTCCGGACGGATCATGATCCGCTCGAACGTCTTGTCCCCGGCGAGATATTCCTTCGAAAGCGGTGGGCGCTCATAAGGCGGCGTGGGGTCGCGACCGACCATCACGATTGATCCCTCGTGACCCTGCTGGCGTAGCGCAATGGCGGCTTGCGCGCCGCCGTGCCCGGTGCCCACTATTACCACGTCGGCCGATGTGATTTCGTTTTCCTCTCCAGTCATGGCGCGCAGCGTTCGCCCGAAAACGGGGCTCGCGTCAAGCGGATTGGAGCTCGGCGGTGGCGGCCTTGGTTATCGCTCCAGCAGGTTGCGGGCCTGGCTCGCGATCTGGGCGAGGGCGGCCGGGGCAACAGGGGGCCGGGCCTGCGCGCGCGCAAGCATCCCGCGGAATTGCGCAACAGCGGCCTCGTTTTCCTGCGCCCACTTGGCGATGGCTGTGCCCGGATCGTCTTTCCCCGATTTGCGACGGGTGAGGCGGCGCAAGAAATCCAGCCGCATATGCTGGAAATCGCGCGCGAGGCCATCGACAAGCAATCGCTCCCAGACATCCGAGGGACTCATATGCGCCGCGACGCCCTGCGCCCAGTCGATCCCGATCCGCTCGCCGATATCGGTGAAGGCGCGGGTGAGCGCGATCGGCGCGAGGCCAGTGTCGAGCGCCAGTTGCGCAAGGCCGACCGACCCGTCGAAATCGAACAGGTCCGCGACGCGCCCAGCGAGCGCTTCAGGACAGCCGAGCTCAACGAATTGCGCGCGCAGCGCGTCCGAACGTTCACGCGTTTCACCCACGATCAGTTCTTCGCGCGCGCCGCGCAGGACGTCGACGCCGCTGCGCAGTTCTTCGATCATCGCGCCCGTTTCGACCCGGCCGGAACGCGTGCGCAGGACGTCGGACATAAGATTGCCCACTGCAGCCGCCAGCCGGTCGAGCAGGAACAGCCGCGCAGTCTCGCTCATCGGTTCGGCGTCGATGTCGGACCACAGTACCTTGAGGTCGAACAACCGCTCGACGACCACGAAAGCCGCCGCGACGTCGGCCAGTCCGACACCTTCTTCCTCGGGAAGTTCGAAAGCGTGAATCAGGCCGAGGCGGTTGACGATGCGGTTGGCCAGGTCCGTCGCGACCAGTTCGCGACGCAGGCGGTGTTCGCGAATCTGCGAGACGTATTTGTTCTGCATCGGTGTCGGGAACATTGCGATCAGATTGCTTTCGAGCACCGGGTCGTCGGGCAGTTCGGTAGCCTCGATCGCATCCTGCAACGCGAGCTTCGCCGAGGACAGAAGCACGGCAAGTTCGGGCCGCGTCAGCCCCTGTCCGTCGGCTGCGCGCCGCGAGAAGGTTTCTGCATCGGCCAGCCCTTCGGTTTGACGGTCGAGCGCGCCTATCTCCTCGAGTTGTTCGATCAGGCGGATATAGGACGCCGATGCCGCCGCTTCGCCACTCTCGGCAATTGAGAGCGCCAGCGCCTGAAGCCGGTTGTCCTCCAGCACGATCTCGGCGACTTCGTCGGTCATCTTTGCCAGCAGGGTGTTACGCTTGGCCTCGGTGATCTTGCCTTCGCGGCGCGCAGCGGCAAGCGCGATCTTGATATTGACCTCGTTATCCGAGCAATCGACCCCGCCGGAATTGTCGATGAAGTCTGTGTTACATCGCCCGCCATTCAGCGAATATTCGATCCGCCCGGCCTGCGTGACGCCAAGATTTGCCCCTTCTCCCAGGACCTTGGCACACACTTCGTCGGCATTGACGCGCAAGCTGTCGTTCGCCGGGTCGCCGACATCGAGATGGCTCTCACTTGAGGCCTTGATATAAGTGCCGATCCCGCCAAACCAGAACAGGTCGATCTCGGCCTTCAGGATCGCGGAAATGAGCGCTTCGGGTTCGATTTCCTTTGCCTCGATACCCAGCAAGTCACGAGCTTTCTTGGGCAGCTTGATGCTCTTGAGGTCGCGCGACCATACCCCTCCACCCTTTGAGATGAGAGAGGTGTCGTAATCCTCCCAGCTCGAGCGCGGCAAGTCGAACATGCGCTTGCGCTCCTTCCAGCTCGCCGCCGGGTCGGGATCGGGATCGATGAAGATATGGCGATGGTCGAAGGCGGCGACCAGTTTGATCGCTTTCGACAGCAGCATCCCGTTGCCGAACACGTCGCCCGACATGTCACCGCAACCCGCGACCGTCACACTCTCGGTCTGGACGTCGATGCCCATTTCGAGAAAGTGGCGCTGAACGCTGACCCACGCCCCGCGAGCGGTGATGCCCATTGCCTTGTGGTCGTAACCGTTGGAACCGCCGCTGGCGAACGCATCGTCGAGCCAGAATCCGGCCTCTTCCGCGATGCCGTTTGCGACGTCGGAAAAGCGAGCGGTGCCCTTGTCGGCAGCAACGACGAAATAAGGGTCCTCGCCGTCGTGGATGACAACGTCTTCAGGATGGACCACCTGGCCGTCGACGATGTTGTCGGTGACCGAAAGCAGCGTGCGGATGAACACTTCGTAGCTTGCCTGACCCTCGGCGGCCCAGGCGTCCCGATCCTCGGCAGGCGAGGGGAGCTGCTTGGGGTAGAAGCCGCCCTTTGCACCAGTCGGGACGATCACCGCGTTCTTGACCTTCTGAGCTTTCATCAGCCCGAGGATCTCGGTTCGGAAGTCGTCGCGCCGGTCGGACCATCGCAGTCCGCCGCGTGCCACGGCTCCGGAGCGCAGATGGATACCCTCGACCCGGCGCGAGAACACAAAGATCTCGCGCCAAGGCACCGGCTTTGGCAGGTTGGGGACGAGGCTGGAATCGATCTTGAAAGCGAGAGCTTCTTCGGCGGCGGGAGCGAATGCGTTGGTCCGCAGGATCGCGTCGACCACAGCGCGGAATTGTCGCAACAGACGGTCGTCGTTGATCGCCGTGACCTTGGCGAGGCCGCGATCATAGGCGGCCTTGGCGGCCGTAACCGCAGTTTCGCGCTCACCTTCAAACGTTGGGTCGTGGCGCGCTACGAACAGGTCGATGATCGACTGCGTCACGCCGGGCGCGCGCTGCAGCGCATCGACTGCGGTGTAGATCATGAAACCGAGCCCGATCTGGCGCAGATAGCGATAGATCGCACGTAGCCAAACCGCCTGCGCCGAGCTCAGCCCTGCAGCCACCACCAGCCGGTTGAACGCATCATCTTCAGATGCGCCGTTGATGACTGCGGCAATCGCGCTTTCAACAGCTTCAGCGCGCTCCATGACCACAGCCGCATCGATTCCGGCGGGCGTTGTCAGAGTGAATTCGTGGATTGTGCCGAGCGAGCCTTTTTCGAGCCGGGACAACCATTCCTTGCGCACACGGAAACCGAAATTCTCCAGCGCCGGCACGGCATCGGAAAGAGGCATTTCGCCCGCAGTGTGGTATATCTTCAACCGCAGGTCGTCGTCGTCTTGCCCGGGCAGACGATAGAGGCGGCAAGAATGCGACGCAGGGTCGCCATCGGCAGCAAGCGCGCGCAGCTCCTGAATATCTATCGCAGCCTCTGCCGCTCCGTAGCGCGTGCGGTAGGCGGAAGGAAATTGCGGCGCAAAACGCTGTGCGATCACGGCGGTACGTGACGTCTCGATCAGTTGCGCCAGCTCGGCTTCCACTGCTTCGTCCCAGCCACGCAGCAAGTCGACCAACTGCGCTTCGATAGCGGCGGCATCGGGTACGGAGGCGGTGTTGCGCGAGTCTAGCAGGTACTGAAGCAATGCCAGCGTGCTGCCTTCGACCTCGAGGCTCCAGCTCAGCAGGTCAAGCCCGGTCGCATTGGTCAGCAGGTCCTGGATTTGCAGGCGGACACCGGTCGAAAGGTAGTCGCGCGGCAGCCAGACGAAGGCAAAGACGTGCCGCTCCAGCGCGGACTGCACGAGCACCACGCGTGGACGTGGGCGGTCGACAAGGCTCATCATCGCGGTCGACAGGCGCTCGATATCCTCCGCTCCGAAAGCGACCAGCACATCGTGCGGCAGGCTGGTGAAGGCATGGACCAGTGCCTTGCCCGCATGGCCCGCCGGGTCGAAGCCAAGCGCTTTCGTCGTATCGCTCAGCACTTTGCGCAGCAGCGGCACCTCGGATGGCGGCGCAGCAAGGGCGGCGCTGGTCCATACTCCCGCATGAATCGAGAGCGCTGTGACTTTCTTGCCGCCTTTTTCTTCGGATCGGACCGGCAAGATGAACAGGTCGAGCGGCGTGTTGCGGTGGACGTTGGAAAGCCGGTTGGCCTTGACGATCAACAGATCGCGCGAGGTATCCTCTTCGAACCAGGCGAAGGCGCGGTCGTAGGAATTGTCTGCCAGGATCGTTTGCGCACTTTTGCGGCAGATGCCGATCATTTCGGTATCTTCGCCCGCAGCGGTGCGGGTCAGATGGCCAAGTTGTGTGAGCATTCCGCCACTGAGCCATTCAAGCAAAGCAGCGCTTTCACCGCTTGCTATCGAGGCGGCATCGGCGGTCATGGCCTCGCGCAGTTTTGGCCAGTCGGTCACCGCGGCACGCACGTCACCCAGGGTCGTGCGCAGATCGGCGATCAGTTCACGGCGCTGTTTCGCATCGATACGCGGGGTTTCGATGTAGACGAAGCTCTCATGCCCGCTTGCATCTTTCTCAGGCAGGCCGGTCAATTTGCCCTCGTCATCGCGTTCCACACCGATGACTGGGTGGAGCAATTGTTCGATGCTCAGGCCATACGCGGCAATCGTCGATGCTATCGAATCGACGAGAAAGGGCATGTCGTCGTTGATGATCGCGATGCGCAGGCGCCGCTCGCTCGTATCCGATTCCAACTTGAGCGCCGAACGCGAAGGCGCACGCGTGTCTGCTGCTTCGAGCAGAAAATCTGCCGTGCTTGCCAGCGTATCGGGATCGAGAGGCGTCTCGCCCGGCAGGATTGCGGCCTCGAGGTGTTTCCTCAACGCCTTGCGAAGCTTGGCATTGGGGCTCTTGGATGGGGAAGGCTTTGCGGGCTTCGCGTCAGGCATGCCGGGGCGGCTCCTCTGCTCCTGCACCCGGACGGGTCGTCGTAATTTTATTGTGCCGGGTTGTTGTAATTGTGCCCGCCTAATACAGCTGTTCGGGCGCGCGGCGCAACCCGGATAAACCGCAGTATGGGACGCTTACGCTGCTGCTTGCGACGCGCTGCACGCTTCCATCGTCAGGTCGAGGGAGCGCAGCCGCGCCTCCGGATCGTAGGTCGCGCCGCACAGCATGATTTCGTCGGCTCGCGTGCGCTCCACGAAAGCCTCGATCTGAGCGCGCACTTGCGCGGGCGTGCCGACCGCCGCAGCCTGTCCGACATGTTCGAGCATTGCGCGCGCAGAAGCGGGCAGGGTCGCCGTGTAATCGTCGATCGGCGGCGGCAGTTTGCCCGGACTACCACTGCGCAGTCGCACGAAACTCTGCTGCTGGCTCGACGCCAATCGCCGCGCCTCGGTTTCGGTTTCGGCGGCGAAGACGTTCATCGCGACCATGACATGCGGCTCTTGGAGCGCTTCGGATGGCTGGAACTGGCGACGATAGACTTCGAGCGCACTATCGAGGTGGTCGGGCGCGAAATGCGCGGCAAAGGCATAGGGAAGGCCCAGCTTCGCGGCGAGTTGCGCGCCGAAAAGGCTGGATCCCAGCATCCACAGTTCGGGATTGGCACCATGGCCCGGCGTGGCCTTGACCGGCAGATCGATATCGCCCGTGAACAAGGCACGCAATTCGACCACGTCCTGCGGGAAATATTCGCTTGCCTCATGCAGGTTCTTGCGCAGCGCCCGCTGCAATTCCGGTCCTGCTCCGGGTGCGCGGCCCAGCCCGAGGTCGATGCGACCTGGAAATAGCGCATCCAGCGTGCCGAACTGTTCGGCGATCTGGAACGGCGTATGGTTGGGCAGCATGATCCCACCCGAGCCAATGCGGATGGTGCTTGTTGCGTTGCCGATATGCGCAAGCACGACGCTGGTCGCGCCACCCGCAATCCCGTCCATCGCGTGATGCTCTGCAACCCAGAACCGCTTGCACCCAACCTTTTCGGCGTGGGTGGCAAGCTGAGTCGCCGCGGTTAGCGCTTCGCCGACGCTGCTGCCTTCACGGACGGGGACGAGGTCGAGGACGGAAAATTCGGTCATACGGCAGGCTCCACAGGTGGTCCCAATTGTTCAAGATAAGCGCGCGCGGCGTCGGCGGTGGCGCCATCGGGCGCGATTTCGATCACCGACTTCCAGCTCTGCCGTGCCGCTTCTTCTCGGCCCGAAAGGACGGCGATGACACCGGCCTCCAGCCCGACTTCAGCGTCAGTCGGCATCAGCTCGCTCGCGCGCTCGATTGCGGTTTGCGCTTCGTCGAGCCTCTCCAGTCGTCGCAGCAAGGTCGCCTTCAGCAGCCATGCGTCCGCCCGCTCGGGTTGAAGCGAGGTTGCGACTTCGAGTTCGGCCAGCGCTTGTGCCGGCATGTCCTGTGCGACCATAGCGCGGGCAAGGTCACTCGCCGCAATTGCCTGAAGGGGGGCGGCGGCGGACCGTTTCGCATCGTCGCGCGCTATACGCAAGATGGTGAGAGCGAGCCCGGTTGCACCACTCGCAAGCGCGGCATTGCCCGCCATCGCTCCGAACCTGGCGCGCGCGCTCGGTTCATCCTCGGGAGTCTCGTCGCGCGCTTCGATGAAGGCTGTCACGGCGTCGTCCCATAGCACAAGCTCGGTCGCCGCAAGGCCGAGACAGTGATTGGCGAGAATTCGTTCATCGCCGATGGTTTCGTTGCGCTTGATCTGGGCTTGCGAATGGGCGCGCGCGGGATCCTCGGCAATTAGGTCGAGGCACTCGGCAAGCCACTGGCTTTTCGGATCAAGCGTATCTTCGAGCCGATCTTCGGACAGGTCGTCGCGCGGCGGGCGGTCGAGCAGTTCGTCGGGCGTCCCCAGCGTGTCGGGCCCGGACGAATTGGGTCCGACCTGGAGGGCCGTTGCGAGCAAAGGAGCGATAAGCGTGGCGGTCAAAAGCAAGGGGGTTATCCGTCAGTAGAAATGAGCAACCTGAGCCATCAGCAAGGCGATATCAGGATCGCGCGAGAGACGGTGGTCGCCGTCTTTTACCAGCGTCACCTGTACGCCGCCAGAACGCAGGGCATCGGCCAGCCTCAGGCTTGTCTCCCACGGCACGTCCGCATCGCGCTGGCCATGGAGCAGGCGCACGGGGCAGGTGATGTCGACCGTGCTGTCCAGCTGAAGATGCGCCTCACCATCGGCGAAAAAGGCCGGATGGGTCGGCGTGGGCTCCGGGCCGTAGGGATTGTCCTCGAAAATCGTCTCGCCGTTTGCGAGCGCGATGCGCTGGTCATCGGTGTAGCCCCAGCTGGTGAAGTCGGGTGCTGCGGCGATCCCGATCAGCCCGGCAAGCCTATCGCCCAGTTTTTCGCCCACTAGCAGCATCAGCCACCCGCCCATCGAGGAACCGATCAGCAGGATCGGACCCGGCGAATGCGCTTCGATCAGCGCGAGCACCTCTTCGGACCAGCGAGAAAAAGTGCCGTCCGCGAAGTCGCCCGAACTCTCGCCGCAGCCGGAATAGTCGAGCAGAAGGCATGCGCGGCCCTCCTCCTGTGCCTTGGCGAACAGGGCGCTCGCCTTGCTGCCGGCCATGTCGGACATGTAGCCGGGCAGGAAGACAAGCGTGGGGCCATCGCCGGGCGTGTACCGAAAGGCAATGCGGCGGCCATCGGGCATTCTGTGGAAGCGGGTCTCGGTCATCGCCGCCCCTCATGCCCCCTAGGCCCGGGGCGGCGCAAGTTTTGTCACCGATCCGCAACGCATCCGTTATAGCTAGAGTGCTATGATCAAAACCGACACGATGGCCCGACCGGCCCCCTCGAAAACGGGTCTTACCCGGCGCGGCATCTTCGCGCTCGCAGGCGCTTCTGCTGCTATCGCGGCGAGTCCTTCCCATGCGCGTTCATTCGGGTCAGGCTTCACCCACTCGGTCGCCAGCGGAGAGCCTCAAGCCAACAGTGTCCTTTTATGGACGCGCTTTGTCGGGGAAGGCGAAACCGATCTCGAATGGCAGGTCAGCGAGAGCGCCGATTTCGCGCGGACCGTCTCCGAAGGCCGCGCCGCCGCCTCGCCCAATCGCGACTATTGCGCAAAGGCGATTGCGAGCGGACTGACTTCCGACCGCTGGTACTATTACCGTTTCGTCGCGCCCGATGGCTCTATCTCTCCTGTGGGTCGTACGCGTACCCTGCCGCAGGGGGAAACCGACAGGTTCCGCTTGGCAGTGTTCTCGTGCTCGAATTTCGCCTTTGGCTGGTTCAACGCCTATGCCCATGCGGCAGAGGCGGATGATTGCGACCTCGCGGTGCATCTGGGCGATTATATCTACGAATATGAGGCGGGGCGTTATCCCTCAGCTGGACAGGCGCTTGAGCGGCGGATGCTCGCGCCAGACAACGAGATCGTAACGCTGACCGATTATCGCCTGCGTTACGCCACTTATCGTGCCGACAGGGACCTTCAAAGGCTGCATCAGCTGGTGCCCATGATCGCGGTGTGGGACGATCACGAAAGCGCGAACGACAGCTGGAAGGACGGTGCGCAGAACCACCAGCCGGAGACCGAAGGAAGTTGGGACGCACGCAAGGCGGCGGCGAAACGTGTCTATCGCGAATGGATGCCGGTTTCTGACGAGCCTTACGCGCAATATGACATAGGCGACCTGGCCACCCTGTTCCGGCTCGACACACGGCTCGAAGGGCGCGAGGAGCAGTTCAGCCTCCAGAAGGTTCTCGACGGCAAGACCTCACCGCAGGAAATGGTCGCCGCACTTGAAGCGTTTCGTGATGGCGCTTGGTCCGATCCCGAAAGGCAGCTGCTGGGCGCAGCGCAGGAGCAGTGGTTGGCCGACAGCCTCGCCGCTTCCACTGCGCGCGGGACGACGTGGCAGGTGCTGGTGCAACAGGTGCTGATCGGCAAACTCGCCTCGCCCACCAGCCTGCTCGATCTTCTGGGTGACGGTGTGCCTCCCTTTGTGCGCGACCGGTTCATGGCCGCCAATATGGCCTCGCGCGCCGGCCTTCCGCTCAACATGGACGCTTGGGACGGATATCCGGCGGCGCGCGAACGCGTGTTCGACGCTGCACTGGCAGCCGATGCCAATCTGCTCGTGCTTGCTGGCGATACGCACAATGCCTGGGCTTTCGACCTCGCGCATGATGGCGCCAGGGTCGGGGTCGAGCTCGGCACGGCCTCGGTCACATCTCCGGGGTTCGAGAGCTATCTTTCGACAATTCCCGCGAACACACTGGCGAAAGCGGTGGTCGAGGCGAATGACGAACTCAAATGGGCCGACACCTCGCAGCGCGGCTATATGACCGTCGAACTCACCCAGGCGCGAGCGACAACCGAATACCGTTTTCTCGACGGTATCCGCCAGCGCTCGACCCTGCTTGCCGGGACGAAACGAGCCACGGTCGAAGCAGGGTCCAAAGCGCTGACGCTATAGGTCTCAGAAAAAGCCGAATTCCTCGACGTCCGGGTCGTTCTCGCAGGCCTGTTTCAGCGCAGTGAACTCCTCGTCGCTCAGAACGTCGCGATAATTGCGCCCGTCACGGTGCGCGTCGCGAAACGCCTTGGCGCGCTCACCAGAGGACGGGTGGCTGGCGAGCCAGCCGACCAACTCGTTATCCTCTCCACTGCCGCCCGATTTTTCCCGCATCCGCTCGAAAAACGCCGCCGCTCCCAGTGGTGAGACCTGTGCGTCGTTCAGCCGCTCGCGGGCATAATCGTCCGCCTCGCGTTCGGCATCGCGGGTATAGCCAAGCGAGGCGATCCCGGCAGCGTTGCTGAGCACGCCGGAATCGGCGCCGCTCAGCAGTATCGAAAGGCCGAACTGGCGCAGCACCGCAGTCATCACGTGCCGCTCGCGCACATGGCCGACTTCGTGTGCGAGCACGCCGAGCACTTCCTCTTGGCTTTCTGCCTGCTGGAGAAGGCCGTCCATCAGCAGTACCTGCTCGCCTGGCAGCGCAACCGCGTTGACCATGGCCATATTGGCGATCCCGGCGCGAACCTTCTCTTGCGACGGATCGACCGCGTCGAGCATCTTGGCAAGGGCTGCATCGGATTCGGGTGTCGAGCACAGGCGGTTGCCGAGGTCGCCTACCATCGCATTGCCAAGCTGGCGCTCCCAACTGGGCGGAACACGGGGGCCGAGCCAGTCTGGCGCGGTGACTACCCCGGCAACCGCGACCACGCTGACGAGCGCGAAGGCGATGCTTGCCTTGACCAGTCCAAACCGGTCGATCCAGCCTCCATATGTCGCCTTGCCGGGCAATTTGGAGGCGATGATCGGCGGGACCGGTTCGGCGACGGTGAGCCGAAAGTCCGAGTTGCTGGCGCGAGTGTAGATCGTCTCACCTTTGCGCGCTTCCACGAAAGTCAGGTCATCGGGATCGACCACCTCCGCCTCTGCTCCTGGCTTTTGCAGTGCAAGCAAGCCGTCGCGGGTCAGCGAAGTCGTCCCCACGTGGCGCAGCGCACTCTTGCCGTCATACCAGCTGACATTGGCGGTGAAGGCTGGATCGGTCACCTCGATGCCCCTCCCTAAATCGCGCCAATATCGAAGGCGTCGAGCAGGCCTTCGCCATGCTTTGCGGTCGTGGTTTCACTCTGCGTCAGTTCGTCGAGCAAAATCTCGCCGCGCGCTTCCATGTGGACGATGAAAAACTTCCAGTGGCGATAGCCGATGAAGATCAGTCCGATCCCCAGCGTGAAAACCACCAGCAGCGTGTCGACGATAAACAGCACGAGCCAGTCTTTGGTCGAGGCGTTGAACTCGAAATCCACATCGCCCCAGCTCAGCGATTTCACCGCTTCGCGGTAATATTGAGCATAGAAGGCTACTGCGATCAGCCCGAGGAGAAAATAGAAACCGAAGACCATCAGGAGCACCGCGATAAAGCTGCCGACCGCCGCGCCGGTATCGCCGCCCGCAAGAAAGCCCGCTCCGCCCATGACGGCGGCCGCGACAACTCCACCGATCGCGAAGATGAACGGCGAGAGATAGAACAGGAAAAAGCGCCCGAAGAAGGTGCTGTGGTCGAGATTGGCATCGAACTCGCGCGGGCCGAAACTCATCTTGCCCCACCGCTCGTTCCAAAGTTTCGCCATCGACCACGGGATCAGCAGTCCGATCACGAGATATCCAACGAAGGTCTTCCACATATAGCTCACGCCATAGCCAAGGCCCTGATTGTCGCTTCCCCCGCGAATGCCGCGCCAGCGCGTGCGAGACAGGCGATAGCGCAGCGCGCGAAACCGCGCGACGCCGGTAAGGTAGAAAACCAAGACGAAAGAGCCGAAGGTGATGAGGCCAGCGATGACCTCCATCCCTTGCAACGCGAGCGCTTGCGCTACTTGGGCGAGCACAAAGAAAGGCAGCAGGATCAGCACCGCCGCCAGCATGAAGCCGATGAAAAGCTCCAGCCCGGTGCCAGACCATTCTAGCCGCTCGTCGATGAAGCGGCTGCGCGACCAAAGATATTGCCGTTCTCGCGTGGTTGCCCAGAAGCGATAGATGCCAAGCGTCACGATGGTGAGCAAAAGGTTGGTAAAGGCAATCGGAGCGAACTCCTGCCAAGTGCCTTCGAAGACGAAGGCGCTATCGCCCTCTTGCTGCTCGTCTGCGAGCGGATGATTTTCCATGAAATGCGACCCCTGTTAATAAGGTCAGACAAGGGCCTGCAGGCAGTCAAGTCAAGCGTTAACTGGGCGCGGTGTCCGGCTATGAAACAGTCCTTTCGGAACTGTGGCCAATGCGCCGCATCGCCAGCGCGCAAGTGCCGGGGCCTTCAGGCCTCGTCCTTCTGGAAAATGTCCTCGATAGCGAGGTCGAAGGTCTCGGCGATGGTGAAGGCGAGCGGCAACGAGGGGTCGTATCGACCCTTCTCGATCGCGTTGACGCTCTGGCGGCTGACGCCGAGCCGGTCGGCAAGATCCTGTTGCGACCAGTCGCGCTCGGCGCGCAACACCTTGAGGCGGTTCTTCACGCCTCGTCTCCATCATCAAGAGTTCGGTCACGCCAATTCAACCAGCCTTGGCCAACGCCCATTCCAACAGCCCAGATGGGAACCGCCCACCATCCCGGCACATGCGGGACCAGATCGAAGGTTTCGAGGAAGCCATAGAAACTGCCGATGGAAAGCACGAAGCCGAGCCCGATTAGCGACGCCTGCATGAAGCGCTGGCGCAGATATTCATCGTCCTCTTCGACGATATAGCGGCCCATGACGAACACCATTGCCAAGATCGGAATGATCGGAAGCATGGCGAGCAACCACGTGACACCGGTCGTCACTTCGACATTGTTCCACGTCCAGATCGCGATGCCGAGGCCGAGCATGTAAGCCATGGATGTGGCGAAGATGCCTTTGAGATAGCGCACCGAGGCGCTCGAGGCGCGGGCGGGCCCATCCTGTCGGCGGCGCACCTCGATGAAGAAGGCGACCATCAACCCGACGGGAATGCAGGCGAGGATGTAGGTCGTGGTCGCGTTGATCGCGCCGGCGCTCTTGAGGACAAGCAGGATGCCCCCGCTTGCCAGCATCAAGCCGCCTAACCAGCCGGTACGCGATTTCGATGGATTGGTAGCAGTCTTCATGCCTTGCACTTTCTGCGACCCGAGGAGCGGCGACCCATAATCGAGGCGTACGCCGCTGCCGTAAGGCCGGAGACCATGGCAAAGCTTTCGGCATTGCCGAGCCCGTTGGCGGACGAGATCCAGGCCGCAACGATTATCACGGCGGCCCAGATAAGAGATTGGATGGTGATGGACATTAGACAAGCTCCCTTTCAACTATGGAAAGCACACTTGTCATTGATTCGGCAATTTGTCAAGCAACCTTTCCAAAGTGGCGCGGGTGCTTTCCGTTGTTTGCAATCCCTGATGACAAATTCCACTGATGGTCCTATCTGCCCGTCATGGCCAAGCGTGTGACCACGACCACAACTACTACCACCTCGGATTTCCGGGGGCGGTTGAGTCTGGTCTGAGGTCAGTCAACCCGCCACCCGATCTCGGGCGGCGCGGTGTCCTTCCCGAAATCGGCTTTCGCTTTTACACCGCCCTTCCGGTGCGCGCCCACTTGTCCTAAGGCGCGCTCCAAACGAGACGGATGATTGCAATGACCGAACTTCTGAAGATCAGCCTGCCCGACGGATCGGTGCGCGAAATGGAGCCGGGGTCGACACCGGGCGATGTTGCTGCGGCAATCGGGCCGGGCCTGGCAAAGGCGGCGTTGGCCGCCCGTGTCAACGGCGAGGTGCGCGACATCAATCGCCCGTTCGAGTGCGACAGCGAGCTTGCCCTTATTACGACGAAGGACGAGGAAGAAGCACTTGAGCTGGCGCGGCATGACTATGCGCACGTCCTCGCCGAAGCGGTACAGGCGCTGTATCCCGGCACGCAGATCACCTTCGGCCCTGCGACCGACGATGGCTTCTATTACGACGTGATGGCGCCGCCCTCGCGCGAGCCGTTCGGCATGGACGACCTGCCCGCGATCGAGGAAAAGATGCGCGAGATCATCAAGGCCGACAAGCCGCTGAAGCGCGAAGTCTGGAGCCGCGAACAGCTGATCGAGAAGTGGCAGGCCGACGGCGAGACGTTCAAAGCCGAATGGGCCAAGGAACTGCCCGAGGACGAGGAACTGACGGTCTACTGGTCGGGCGACGACTGGCTCGACATGTGCCGCGGTCCGCACTTGGCGAGCACCGGAAAGCTCGACCCGCAGGCGTTCAAGTTGATGCGCACGGCGGGCGCTTACTGGCGCGGCGACCAGAAGAATGCGCAGCTGACGCGCATCTACGGCACGGGCTGGCTCAACAAGAAGCAGTTGAACGCCCACCTCCATCGCCTGGAGGAAGCCGCCAAGCGCGACCACCGCAAGCTGGGCCGGGAGATGGACCTGTTCCACCTGCAGGAAGAAGCGCATGGCAGCGTATTCTGGCACCCGAAGGGCTATCGCATCTGGCGCGAGCTGGAGGCCTATATGCGCCGCAAGATGGACGCTGGTGGCTATCGCGAGATCAAGACGCCACAGTTGATGGATGTGCGCCAGTGGGAGCAGAGCGGGCACTGGGGAAAATATGCCGAGAACATGTTCGCGGTCCCCGATATCGTTCCCGACGTCGATGACGGCGGCGAAGCGGAAGCCTCGCCAAAAGTCGCGAGCGATGCCGACTGGATGGCGATCAAACCGATGAATTGCCCGGCGCATGTGTTGGTCTTCAAACAGGGCATCACCTCCTATCGCGATCTGCCGATCCGGTTGGGTGAGATGGGCTGCTGCCACCGCAACGAACCGCATGGCGCGCTTCACGGGCTTATGCGCGTTCGCCAGTTCACGCAGGACGACGCGCATATTTTCTGCACCGAAAACCAAGTGGTCGAAGAAGTGCGAAAGTTCTGCGCGCTGGCCGACAGCGTGTACCGCGACTTCGGCTTCACCTATCACGTCAAGCTCGCGCTGCGCCCCGAGAAACGTTTTGGCAGCGAGGCCGATTGGGACAAGGCCGAGCAGGAACTTCGCGACGCGGTCGAAGAGGCCGGGATGGCCAATGATGAATATGGTTGGGAAGAGCTGCCCGGTGAAGGCGCGTTCTATGCGCCCAAGCTGGAATGGCACCTCACCGATGCGATCGGGCGGACCTGGCAGGTCGGCACGATCCAGGGCGACCGCGTCCTGCCCGACCGTCTCGACGCGACCTATGTCGGCGAGGATGGCGAGAAGCACCGCCCGGTCATGCTCCATCGCGCCATCTTTGGTTCTTACGAGCGGTTCATCGGCATCCTGATCGAACACTATGCCGGGCGACTGCCCTCATGGCTTGCGCCAGTTCAGGCGGTAGTCGCGACCATCGTCTCCGACGCGGACGAATATGCCAACGATGCCGTCGCCAAGCTCGAAGCCGCGGGCATCCGGGTTGAAAGCGACCTCCGAAACGAGAAGATCAACTACAAGGTGCGCGAGCATTCACTGGCCAAGGTTCCGCACCTGCTGGTTGTCGGCAAGCGCGAGGCCGAGGAAGGCACTGTCGCTGTGCGAACGTTGGGCGAAAAGGAACAGCGGGTCATGAGCCTGGACGAAGCGATTGCCATGCTGTCCGAGGCAGCAACCCCGCCAGACCTGCGCAGCTGACGAATTGGACTTTCTCGCCGGGTTCAGCGCGGTTCAGATCGCGGTTGCAGTTGCGGCCACTTTCGGCGCGGCCTTCATCCGTGGGCTGACGGGCTTCGGGTTCGGAATCCTGCTCGTGCCCGTGCTTGCGCTTGCCCTGACCCCGGTCGAAGCGGTTCTGTCGATCAACATCATGGCGGGCTTGCTGGCGCTCACCGAAATTCGCCTGATCCTGCGCGAGGCGGAACGCAGCGCGCTGGTGATCGGTGCGCTGGTGGTCGTGTTCACCGCACCGGGCCTGATCCTGCTCGACGCAACGCCTGAGAACCTCGCCCGCCTGCTGATCGCTCTAATTGCGCTCTCGGCGTTTTTCGCGATCCTTTTTCCCAAGCGAGGACCGGAGCAGCCCGGCGCGAAAACCACTGGCGCGGTGGGCGTCACCGCTGGCTTGCTCACGGGCTTCGCCGCGATGCCCGGACCGCCGGTCGTGCCCTATTATGTGGGGCGCGACATTCCGCGCATTACGGCAAAGGCCTCGATGATCGGCATATTCGGTCTGGCGGCGATGGCCGGAATCGGCTCGGGCGCGGCCATAGGGGTTCTGCAATGGAAGATCGTGGCGCTTGGACTGGCGCTGTTTCCGCTGGTCATGCTCGGCAACTGGATCGGCTCTCTTGCCTTCGGCAAAGTCAGCGATACTGCCTGGCGGACATGTGTCGGAGTGGTGCTGGGCGCGGCGGCGATCGCAGCGCTGGTAAAGCTGCTCTAGAGCGGCAGTGGCTGGCCGGCGAGGATCAGCGCCGCGCCGCAGCCTAGAACGAACGCGCTGCTCAGCAGATCCGTGCGACGCTGATGCGCCGAGGCGTAGGCGTTGCGGGTGAAGGCAATGGCTTTGCTCATGAAGCGCAGGATCGCCGAAAAGTCCTAACGTGACGTTAAACTTTGGGCATCTGCTGGCTGGCGCAGTGGAAGCCGCCGCCGCCTGCGAGGACGGCTTCGCCGGGCAGGCCGATTGTCTCTCGCTCGGGAAAGAGTTCTGCGATGGCGGCGACCCCGGCCTCGTCATGTGGAGAACCGAAAGTGGGCACTGCGACCAGATGCGTGGTGATCGCGAAGTTCACATAGCTTGCCGGTTCGATGGCCCCGTCACGCTCGATCCGTCCAGGTGAAGGGATCGTGACGACCTCCACTCCATAGGCTTCGGCGCGTGCTTTCGCATCGGCATAGATTTCGGCGTTGGGATCGTCCTTGCCGGTTGCCTCGGGCACCACAAGCCGATTGGGAGCAATAAAGCGCGCCAGATTGTCGACATGCCCGTCCGTGTGATCGTTGATCAGGCCATCGCCCAGCCAAAGCACCCGGTCGAAACCGAGCATGCGGCCCAGTTCCGCCTCGATCTCCTCGCGCGCCATGCCAGGATTGCGATTGGGGTTCAGCAGGCATTGCTCGGTGGTGGCGACCAATCCGGTGCCATCGCCATCCACCGCGCCGCCTTCGAGAATCATGGACGAGGTTTCGAGAGCCAGGCCTGCGTCACGGGCCAGTTCCGCCCCGATTTCCCTGTCTCCGGGCATCAGGTATTTACCGCCCCATCCATTGAAGCCGAACCGCCGTGCCGCAAGCGCCAGGTCTTCGGCCACGATCAGCGGTCCGGTATCGCGCAGCCAGATGTCGCCATAGACCTTGCGCTCGAGCGTGACTTTATCGCTCACCAGCAAGCGTGCGCGCGCCTCGTTGGCCTCATCCCGGACCAGCAGGCGCACTTCCTGTCCGCTATCCGCCACGGCATTGGCGAAGGCCGCGATCTGCTCCTGAGCAGGCTCAAGCCAACCGGGCCATTCCTCGGCCAGATGCGGGAAACCGATCCACAGCCAGTCCTGCGGTGCCCATTCCGGCGGCATCAAGGCTGGCATGGATCGGCGCGGTCCGCGGTTCAGCAACCGGCCTCGGCACTCGCGCAGGCTTCATCGCGCGTCGCCTTGAACTCGTCACCTTCATTCCAGTTCGGCCAACTCGTGCTCATCGCGAGAGTGCGACCGATGCGGTAATAAAGCTGAAGGTCCGACATCACGCCCGACCAGTCCCAGTTCTCGTCGAACTCGTCCTTGGGTCCGTGATAACGGTTTTCGGTGTAGTCCGCAGCGACCGCCGCACCGGCTGCGCGACCACCATCGACCAGGTCTTCGCCACCATCGATATAGAGCATCGGCACGCCCTGCTTGGCAAAGGCGAAGTGGTCGGAACGGTAGTAATAGCCCGCTTCCGGCTTGGGATTGGGGGTTGCAGTGCGCCCGTCGGCTTCGAGCGCGGCTTCCATGAAGGCATCGAGCTCGGATTTGCCGGGGCCCACGACCGTCACGTCCTTGGCAGGCCCTGCGACCTGGAAGGCGTCCATGTTGATACCGCCCACCGTCTGGTCGAGCGGAAAGACCGGGTTCGAAGCGTAGTAATACGCCCCCAGCAGGCCCGATTCTTCCGCCGTCACAGCAAGGAAAACGAGGCTGCGACGCGCCGCGCCTGCCTTGGCGTGGGCTTCGGCCAACGCGACAAGAGCGGCAGTGCCGGTCGCATTGTCCACTGCGCCGTTGCAGATGTCGTCCCCATCGGGCGCGGGCTTGCAGCGACCGAGGTGATCCCAGTGCGCGGTGTGGATGACATATTCCTCCGGCGCTTCGGTGCCCGGCAGGATGCCGATCACGTTCTGCGAACTGAAGGTTCGGATGTCGTTTTCGAAACTGGTCGAAGCGGTCATGCCCAATTCGACTGCTTCGAAATCCTCGGTTTTCGCTGCGGCGCTCAGCTCGTCGAGGTCCTGGCCTGCTGCGGAAAGGATTTCGCGCGCCACGTCCTTCTGCACCCAGCCGTTCATGATGGTAAGCGGCGGCGGGTTTTCACCGCGCGCGGGATAGGCCTGTGGCCCCGACCATGAGCTTTCAACGACGTTCCAGCCATAGCTGGCCGGATCGGTGTCGTGAACGATCAGCGCCCCGGCCGCGCCCTGACGCGCGGCTTCCTCATATTTGTAGGTCCAGCGCCCGTAATAGGTCATCGCCTTGCCGTTGAAGGTGCCGTCCAGCCCCTCGGTCTCCCAGTCGGGGTCGTTGACCAGAATAACGACGGTCTTGCCCTCGACATCGACGCCTTCGTAATCGTTCCAGCCGCGCTCCGGCGCGTTGATGCCGTATCCGACAAAGACCAGCTCGCTGTTGGCCAACTGGGTGCGCTCGTCCTCGCGATAGGTCACGCCGACCCATTCATCGCCAAAATCGTAGACGAGATCGGTGTCTCCATTGGTAATGGTGAGTGGGGCGAAATTCTTGCCGGTGATCTCGACCAGCGGGACCTCCTGCACCCAGCTGTCCCCGTTGCCCGGCTGCAGCCCTGCGGCCTCGAAACGTTCGGTCAGCAGCGCGACTGTGAGTTCCTCACCTTTCGTCCCGGGCATGCGCCCTTCGAATTCGTCGGAAGACAGCTCGCGCGTGATGTCGACCATCGTTGCCTGGCTGATATCGCCATCCTCGACCTCGGGAATGTCGAGCGTCGGTGCGGTCTCGCCGCCCGGCATGGCGTCGCATCCGGCCAGCGCCATTGTCGCAAGCCCCAGTGCGATTGCGCGTTTGATCATGGGAGTGTCCTCTTGTCTCGGATCTGTTGCGCAGCTTCTTGCAGAGTGTCACCTCGCCCGCAAGCGGGTTGCAGCGCTGCTCGCTCACGGCCAAAGACGTGCGCCATGACTTCACCCGACTGGACCGGAGCGATCGAGCGCGCCCGCGCAAATGCGCCCTTCCTTGCGCGATCACTTGATCGGCAGGACGAACTCGCGAAATTGCTCGAACAGGGGCGCGGAGAGGAGGCGCTGCGATGGGCCGCGAAGCGCGGTCAGCATGAGGATGTCGACACCGGTCTGCGACGGCATCGGCTTGCGCTGGCAACCGCGCTGGCAATCGGAGACCTCGCTGGTGCATTCCCGCTGGCGCGCGTCATGGCTGAACTGAGCGCCTTTGCAGACCATGCGCTAGACACCGCAATCCGAACCGCCATCGAGGAGCGCACAGGGGAAGCGCGGACCGACGGGATGATCGCGCTCGCATTGGGAAAGCAGGGGGCGTGCGAACTCAATTATTCCTCGGACATCGACCCGATCCTGCTTTACGAGCCTTCGACGCTATCCTGCCGCGAGAGCGACGATCCGGGCGAAGCGGCTCAGCGTTATGCGCGGCGGGTCGTCAAGCTGCTCTCGGCCAATACATCCGAGGGATACGTCCTGCGCGTCGATCTGCGCCTGCGCCCGGCTGCGGAAATCAGCCCTCTGGTGGTGCCGCGCGCATCGGCACTCACTCACTATCAGGGGCAGGCGCTGGCATGGGAGCGTGCGGCATTCATCCGTGCCCGCGCCGCGGCAGGCGACGTGGCGGCGGGCGAGGCGTTTCTTTCCGAGGTCGCTCCCTTTGTCTGGCGACAGGCACTTGATTTTGGCGCGATCGAGGAAATCCGCGAGCTCACCCTGCGCATCCGCGAAAGCAGCGAAGGTCCTGCGCGGCCCGGTCCGGGTTTCGATGTGAAGCGGGGGCGCGGGGGCATCCGCGAGATCGAGTTCTTTGCGCAGACGCACCAGCTCATCCATGGCGGACGCGAGCGCTCGCTCAGGGTCAGGGGAACGCGCGATGCACTCGACGCGCTTGCGGACGAGGGACGCATCGAGGCTAGCGAAGCTCGAATACTGGGCGATGGATATGATCGGTTGCGCACGGTCGAGCACCGGTTGCAGATGATCAACGATCGCCAGACTCACACACTTCCCGAGGGCGAGGCGCTCGATGCGGTTGCTTGGCTCGACGGCATGGGCAGCGGCGACCGGCTGATCGAGGAATTGACCGAGCTGACTGCGCAGACCGGTGCAATCTACGAATCCCTCATTGGACAGGAGCAGGTCGCAACGCCCGCACCTCAAGAACCAAGCGAGCGCGCCACCGAACTGGCTCGGCTCGGCTTCGACGACCCGGAGGCACTTGCTGCGCGGATCGAGGAATGGCGCGATGGCCGCTACGCTTGCGTGCGCAGCCCGCAGGCACTCGAGGCGTTCGACCGGCTCCTGCCGCTGCTGCTCGAAGCCTTCGCCGCAAGCGACGATCCGACGCGCGCGATTGCGCGTTGGCAGGGCATTCTCGAACGCTCTCAATCCGCCATCACCCTGTTCCGCCTGCTGGTTGCAGAGCCCGAATTGCTCGATCGTCTAGTTGCAGCGCTGACGCTTTCGCGCATTCTCGCGGACGAAATCGCGCGGCGACCTGAAACGCTCGACGTTCTGCTCGAACGCGACGCGATCGACTTCGACGGCCTGTTCGAAAACACGCTCGAACAGATGCGCACCGGGCCTGAACGAGACGACTACGAAGCGCAGCTCGACGCGATCCGCCAGGTGACGAGCGAGGCGCGCTTCAATCTGGGGATCAGCCTCATCGTCGGCGAGTACAAGCCTTCGCGCATCGGCGCGGCGCTTTCGCAAACTGCGCAGGCGGCGATTGCCGCGGCGCACGAAGCGGCGGTGGCGGAATTTGCGGTCAAGCATGGGACCATCGACGATAGCGAGCTGGTCGTGGTGGGCCTCGGACGCCTGGGCGGCGGTGCTCTCACCCACGCCTCCGATCTCGATATGATCTACCTGTTCACCGGGGATTTCGCAGCTCAGTCGGACGGCGAGCGCTCGCTTGGCGCGACGATGTATTACAATCGCCTCGCCAGCCGGGTCAGCGCGGCTCTGTCGGTTCCGACCGCGCAAGGGCCTTTATATGAAGTCGACACCCGGCTGCGCCCGCAAGGTAAACAAGGGCCGCTAGCGGTCTCAGTGGAGGCGTTCGCCAAGTACCAGCGCGAGAGTGCGTGGACCTGGGAGCATATGGCGATCAACCGCGCGCGGGTTCTGGCCGGGTCGGATGACGCCCGCGCCAGGGTCGAGGGCATTATAGCGGAAGTGCAGCGACTGGAGCGAGATCCGGATAAGTTGCGCACCGATGTGCTCGCCATGCGAGGCGAGATTGCACAGCACAAACCGGCGCGCGGCGAACTCGATGTGAAGCTGCTGCGCGGCGGACTGGTCGATGTCGAATTTCTCGTCCACTTCCTGCAACTGCGCCACGGTAGCGAAGCCACCGATGGAGAAGCTGCATTCCTGTCGCCCGACTTTGCGCAAGCGATACCGGCGCTGGAAAAGCACGGGCTTCTGGACCGGCAATTGTGGCATGCCTACGACCTGTTGACCGACATATTGGTTGCCGGGCGTCTGCTCGCGCCAGAGGGACAAAAGCCGCCCGAAGCGGCCGCACGAGCCCTTGCGACTGCCTGTGACCGCGCTAGCTATGCTCAACTGATGGACGACCTTGCCGCTGCCCGCGAAGCGGTGGCCGCAAGCTGGACCGCAATTTTCGACGAGACATTGGAGACAGATCGATGAGCACTCTTCCCCAGGCCGGTGATCCCATGCCCGACATCGCGATGGAAACGCCCGATGGCGGTACGGTCAAGCCGTCAGATTTCAAAGGCAGCAAGCTGGTGATCTTCTTCTATCCCAAGGACAACACCCCCGGCTGCACCACCGAGGCGAAGGACTTTACCGCGCTCAAGAGCGAGTTTGACGCGGCAGGCGTGGAGCTGCTGGGCGTCAGCAAGGATTCGGCGAAAAAGCACCAGAATTTCATCGCCAAGCACGACCTCAAGACTCCCCTGGCGACCGATGCACAGGAAAGCGGCCTGTCCGACGCTCTCGGCATCTGGACCGAGAAGAAGATGTACGGGAAGACCTTCATGGGCATGGTGCGCACAACGTACCTCGTCGATGCGGATGGCACGATTGCGCAGGTCTGGAACAAGGTGAAGGTCAAGGGTCACGCCGAAGAAGTGCTCGCCGCCGCCAAGGCTTTGTGACCGCTACGATGCAAAGCGTCGCCTCGGCCATCCGCGATGCGCTTCTGACCGGCGAACCGCGCGCCAAGTGCTTTGCCGCGCGCGATGTCGCGCGGCGCTGGCGCATGGGAAAGCTGACTTTCTCTTTCGATGTAGAGATGCCTGAAGAACCCGCGAGGCCGGCGACGCCCGAATTGCTCGCGCCGGCCCGGATGCCCAAACGCGGAAAGTTCGGCTCCGAGCGAGGCCGTATAGCCCTGTGGCACAGCCTCGCGCATATCGAATTCGTTGCCATCGATCTCGCGCTCGACATGGCGGGGCGATTCGGTGGGGAGATGGGCGAGGAGTTCGTCACCGACTTCCTCGGAGTCGCTGCGGATGAAGCGATGCATTTCGCCCTGCTCGCCCGCAAACTCGAATCGCTTGGTAGCCATTATGGCGCCCTGCCTGCGCATGGCGGACTTTGGCAGGCCGCGCATGATACGCGCCATGACGTCGCCGCGCGGCTCGCCGTGGTTCCGATGGTTCTGGAAGCACGCGGTCTCGACGTCACGCCAGCCACTCTCGAGCGTGTCAAAGGCGCAGGCGACGAACACGGAGCAAGGATTCTCGCCCGTATCCTTGACGACGAAATCCGGCATGTCCGGTTTGGCACCAAGCATTTTCTGCGAGTCAGCGAGAGCTTGGGCGAGCCACCCGAAGCCAAGTGGAAATCCTTAGTTCGCAGGCACTTTCGGGGTCCCGTTAAACCACCATTCAACGACTCAGCCCGTCTCGCAGCCGGTTTATCGCGAGACTTTTACGAAGATGTTGCGAATTAACGAATCGACCCGATAAGTCTCAGGACACAACAAGGGGCAAACAGATTGCCCTGTTACATAGCCAAAGCGTGAGACGGGGCATCGGTTCCCGAAAATCTCGAAAAAACAACGCAGGGCATCCTTAGGACAGGCGCGAAGCGCCAGATAGGACCGGGTCATTATGAAATCGCTTTCCAAGCGTTCCATTTCGAAGGTAGCCGCCGCTCTTTGCGCCGCAGCTCCCCTAATCGCCGCGAGCCCTGCTCTCGCCAACACCTCCGCCAATGCCGCTGTCGACGTGACCGAGCCGGTCCGCGAAGCGAAGGCCGAAACGCTCGCCAATGGCGATCAGCGTTTCCGCGAACTGTATGCCAGCTGGTCGGCTCTCGACACGGCGGATACCACGACCGCCGGCACTCCCGCGACCATCTTCGAACGACCTGTCGTGTCGGTTCCGTCGCGGATGCCGCTCGATGGAGCGCGGATGAGCAGTTCTTATGGGATGCGCGATCACCCGGTGCTGCGTAAGCGCAAGCGTCACAACGGTGTCGATCTCGCCGCGCCGACCGGGACTCCGATCTATGCCACTGCCGACGGCATCGTTGGCCGCGCCGACCGGTTCTCGAGCTATGGCCTCTATGTCAGCATCGATCACGGCGCGGAGCTCGAAACCCGCTATGCTCATATGTCGCGTCTCGCGGTTGCAGCGGGCGACACGGTGAAGAAGGGCGACGTGATCGGCTATGTCGGATCGACCGGACGTTCCACCGGCCCGCACCTTCATTATGAAGTTCGCATTGATGGGGTTGCGGTAAATCCAATTCCTTATATGGTGGAAACCGAAATTCAGGTGGCAGCGAATGAGAGCAATCTGCTCGACGGACGCCGCCGCGCTGGCGCAGGCGGCATGTAAACGCCTTCGCCACGAGTTGCCCGCCTGGAAGCGGGTCGGACATTGGAGAGGGTGTCCGAGATTGGGCGGCGGGTTTACCCGCCGCCTTTTTTTATGTCCGTAAATCAGTTTCATTTCCGCATTTAATGGCTTGAGTGGGCTGCGCTGTGCGTTAGGTTCGGCGTCGAGAGAACACGCGCACGGGGCCCATCGTCCCCGATGCAGGGGAGAGACCTATGAGCATGCATCCGATCGCCCACGCGGCCAATCGGCCCGACCATCCCGCTGTGATAATGGCTGGCAGCGGTGAACAAATGTCCTTCAAGCAGATGGACGAGGCCGCCAATCGCTTTGCACACCTGTTGCGCGACGCAGGTGTCGGCGCGAACGAAGCGTTTGCGGTTTTGCTTGAGAACCGGATCGAGTTCTTCACCTTGATATGGGGTTCGCAGCGAGCAGGCGCGATGCTCGTGCCCATCTCCACCCGCCTGACCGCGCCCGAGATCGCCTATATCATCCGCGATGCCGGGGCGAAGATGCTGATCACCTCGCCAAGCTATGCCGACGTCGTCGAGGATGTGCGGGCCGAACTGCCCGAGCTCAGGGTGCTTGTCGCGGGTGGTGAAGGCAACGAGAGCTTCGCCGCCGCGCTCGACGCGCAGCCGAGCGAGCCGTTCGCGGACCAGAGCGCGGGAATGGTGATGCTCTATTCATCTGGCACCACCGGTAGGCCCAAGGGGATTCGCCCCGCGCCTCCCTCCGACCCCGATGTCCAGGCCGCTGTGCCCTTGATGGGACTGGCGATCATGGGTGCCGGAATGCCGACCGATGGGTCGATGGTCTATCTGTCGCCTGCGCCGCTTTACCATGCCGCTCCCATCGGGTGGAGTTCGACCGTGCATCGTCTCGGCGGGACAGTCGTGCAGATGGAGAAGTTCGAGCCGGAGGCAGCGCTTGCCGCGATCGAGCAGTACGGGGTCACTGACAGCCAATGGGTGCCCACCCATTTCGTACGCTTCCTCAAGCTCGATCCCGAGATCCGGAGCCGTTACGACCTGTCCAGCCACCAGCGCGCGCTCCACGCCGCGGCCCCCTGTCCCATCCCGATCAAGCGCGAGATGATCGAGTGGTGGGGGCCGATCATCAACGAGTACTACGCAGGAAGCGAAGGCATCGGGATGACGCTGGTCAAGGCAGAAGACTGGCTCACCCACGAGGGCAGCGTCGGCCCTGCGATCTATGGCAAGGTCCATATCTGCGGCCCGGATGGTGAAGAGCTGCCGGCGGGGCAGGATGGTCTGATCTACTTCGAAAACGACCTGCTCCCGACCTATCACAACGACCCCGACAAAACGCGCGAGGCCATGCATCCCAAGGGCTGGATGACGCTGGGCGATATCGGCCATGTCGACGAGGACGGGTTCCTCTATCTCACCGATCGCAAGAGCCACATGATCATCTCGGGCGGGGTCAACATCTACCCTCAGGAGATCGAGAACCTGCTGGTTACTCATGACAAGGTGATGGACGCCGCCGTCATCGGCGCGCCGTGTCCCGACCTTGGCGAGAAGGTGGTCGCGGTGGTGCAGCCGATGGACATGAACGACGCTGGAGATGCCTTCGAGGCCGAACTGCGCGACTTCCTCGCTCCCAGCCTTTCGCGGGTCAAGATGCCCAAGCTCTTCGACTTCCGCCCCGACCTTCCGCGCGAGGCCAACGGCAAGCTGTACAAGCGCGAGCTGCGCGACGAGTTCGCCGCGAAGGCCGAGGCATGAGCGAAGCGGTCCTTCCCACCGCGCAGGCCAAGGCGGTGATCGACCCGCACTCCTATGCGCAGTGGGACAGCCTGCTCGATACCTTCGACGCCATCCGCGCCGCCACCCCGGTCGCCAAGGTCGTGCCCGAGGACCCCGAGCTGTTCGAGCCGTTCTGGCTTGTCACCGGGTATGACGACGTGATGCGCATCTCGAAGGACAACGCGACCTTCCTCAACAACCCCAAGCCGGTGGTGTTCTCGTTCAAGCAGGCGATCGAGTTCAGCCGCGCCGCGACAGGCTCGGACATGCTGGTCGACTCGCTCGTGGTGTTCGATGCGCCGGTGCATCCCAAGTACCGCAAGCTCACGCAGGACTGGTTCATGCCGCGCAACCTGCGCCAGATCGAGGACGAGATCCGCGCGCTCGCCCACCGTACCGTCGACCGGATGGTGGAAGCAGGTCCCGAACTCGACTTCGTGAAGGAGGTGGCCGGCCCCTATCCCTTGCGCGTGGTGATGCAGATTCTCGGCGTTCCGCCGGAGGACGAGCCGCGCATGGCGATGCTCACGCAGCAGCTGTTCGGCGGTCAGGATGCCGACCTTTCGGGCAGCGGCATGGACAAGATGAGCCCCGAGCAGGTGGTGCAGCTTGTTGCCGGGGCGGTCTCCAGCTTCGAAGACTACTTCGCCGCTCTTGCCGAGCAGCGCCGCGCCAATCCGACCGACGACGTCGCGAGCGTTATCGCCAATGCCACCGTCGATGGCGAGCCGCTGCCGCCGCGCGACATGGCGGGCTACTACATCATCGTCGCAACCGCCGGACACGACACGACCAGCGCCTCGACCGCAGGCGCGATGCTGGCCCTGGCCAACGACTCGGAGCAGTTCGCGCGGGTCAAGGCCGACCGCTCGCTGCTTCCCGGCATCGTCGAAGAGGCGATCCGCTGGACCAGTCCGGTGCAGCACTTCATGCGCACTGCCGCGCGCGATGTGGAGGTTGGCGGGCAGCAAGTCCGGGAGGGCGACTGGATGATGATCAACTACGTCGCAGCCAATCACGACCCCGCCCAGTTCGACGATCCGCGCCGTTTCGATGCCGCGCGTTCGCCCAACCGGCATCTCGCCTTCGGGGCGGGCGCGCATCAGTGCCTTGGGCTGCATCTTGCCCGCCTTGAGATGCGCATCCTGTTCGAGGCGCTGCTCGACCGGGTCGAGAGCGTCGAGCCGGCGGGAGAGGCGAAGCGCGCCACTTCGACCTTCGTTGGCGGGCTCAAGACGCTGCCGCTTCGCATCCGCGCGAGTTGACGAACGGGGCCGGCGGCTGGCCGCCGGTCTCCTACAGGATGGAGCACATGGAACACGGTCCAGGGCGAAAAGGCACGCAAGTGTAACCTTACGGCCCGAAAGTGTGACCTTGTCGCGCAAAGTGTCACCCTTTTCGCTCAAAGCGTGACCTTTCTTGCTGCCGAGTGTCATCCTTGGTTGCCACAAGTGTGACTTTGCCACCCCACTCCTGTCACTTTCCCGCGCGCAAAGTGTCACCCTGCGACGCACGAAATAGGCGCGCATTGGCAAGCGGCAGGCGACACTTTGGATTGGACCCTGAAGAGGGTTGGCGGTTTCCATACCGGGACGACGTAACGGTGAGGGCCCGAGTAGGAAAACGATCGCGAACAACCCGGCCGAAGCTTCTGATATGGGGACCGCGCGCAATAATACAAGGCAAAAGCGACCAATGATAATGCATGTGCGAACTATCGACGCGCAATGATCGATTTTACTGTCAATTTCGCACAATATCTGCTAACAATCATTGCATGACCAATATTCGGCAGAACGCTTCGTCGCAGCATTTGCGGCGGAGCCTTTTGGTAAGTCCGAAACAGTTGCGTAGCGTTTTGTCGGCAAGCATAAGGGGGAGGGGATCGCATGACTTTACTTGAACCATACAACCTACCCTTCGCCATCTCGCTGGCCGCGTTGTTCGTGATCGCCTTCCTGCAGGTGATCAGCGCTGGCGACCTCTTCGACGGT
This sequence comes from uncultured Erythrobacter sp., assembly GCA_947494705.1. GTDB lineage: Bacteria > Pseudomonadota > Alphaproteobacteria > Sphingomonadales > Sphingomonadaceae > Erythrobacter. The sequence continues at coordinate 302,777 of CANLVN010000002.1, read as the reverse complement.
GCCGGTGATGTCGAGATCGAAATCGACGCCGATGTCGCGGATGGTCTCGAAGCGAGCGGCTTCATGGATGGTGTCGCGACGCTGCTTGGGCTCGGCAAGGTGCCGTTCCTGATCTGGCTTTCGAGCCTGCTACTCGTGTTTTCCGTTGTCGGAGTGGTCGGACAGTGGATCGTGGATAGCGCCACCGGATCGCCATTGGGTGCCGGGCTCGCCGCCCTGCTCGCAGGCGTTGCGGCCTTGCCGCTCAATGGGCTGTTCGTGCGACCGATCGGTGCGCTGTTGCCAAAGGACGAGACGAGCGCGGTCGGCCTCGAAAGCCTCATTCGTCGTGACGCCGTCATCCAGACCGGCACCGCGCGCCAGGCCTCGCCTGCGCGCGCCAAGGTAAAGGACGCCTACGGCCAGCCGCATTTCGTGATGGTCGAACCGCACGATCCCACCACGCAGCTGGGCGAGGGCGAAACCGTCCTGCTGGTGCGGCGCGAGGGGGAACTGTTTTTCGGGGTCGCTTACCAAAGCCCGAATCTTCGACCCTGATGGGGGGTCTTCACGCCGCGCCGGTCACCGGAGCGTCGCGGCCAGGAATTTGAAACTGGAGGGAACATGGATCTTCTGACTATCGCAATGCTGGCAGGCGGCGGGATCGCACTGCTGCTCATCATCTTAATCATGCTGATGTCGCTCTATCGACGCGCGTCGAAGGAGATCGCGTTCGTGCGGACCGGCGTCGGCGGCGAGAAGGTGGTGATGAACGGCGGCGCGGTGGTGCTGCCGGTCCTGCATGAGACGATGCCCGTCAACATGAACACTCTCGTCCTCTCGGTCGTGCGCCGTGATGGCGAGGCGCTGATCACGCTCGACCGACTGCGTATCGATGTGAAGGCGGAATTCTACGTCCGCGTGCGTCCCGATGCCGGCGCGATCGCGATGGCGGCGCAAACGCTGGGCCAGCGCACGATGCAGCCCGAAATGCTCAAGGACCTGGTCGAGGGCAAGTTCGTCGACGCGCTGCGTTCGGTCGCGGCGGGAATGAGCATGAACGAGCTGCACGAACAGCGCGCCGACTTCGTGCAAAAGGTGCAGCAGGTTTCGTCCAACGACCTCGCCATGAACGGTCTGGAACTGGAATCGGTCTCGCTGACCGGACTCGACCAGACCAGCATCGAACACTTCAACGCCAACAACGCTTTCGACGCGGAAGGCCTGACCAAGCTCACCGAGCAGATCGAGGCGCGCAAGAAGCTGCGCAACGATATCGAGCAGGATACCCGCGTGCAGATGGAGACAAAGAACCTCGAGGCGAGCCAGCGTTCGTTCGAGATCAGTCGCGACCAGGAATATGCCCGGCTCGAACAGGAGCGCGAGGTCGAAGTGCGTCGCGCCGGTCAGATGGCGGAAATCGCCCGCGAACAGGCGGAGCGCCAGCGCGAGGCCGATGCTGCCAAGATCGAAGCCAAGAAGCAGGTCGATGCCCAGCAGATCGAGGCTGACCGCCTTGTCGAAGAGGCCCGTATCGACCAGCAGCGCGCGCTTGAAATCGCCCGGCAGGAACAGCAGATCGCTGTCCAGAACAAGAGCCGCGAAGAAAGCCAGGCCAAGGCCGAAGCCGACGAGGCTCGCGCAAAGGCGGTCGAAGCGGAAGAGCGTGTGGCGACCTCGCGTGAGAGCGAAATCGCCGAACGTCAGAAAAAGATCGAACTGATCGAGGCCGCCAAGCAGGCCGAGCGCGACGCGATCAAGATCCGCGTCGATGCCGAGGCCGACCGCGACGCCGCGACCAACCGCGCCGAAGCCGCTCGCCGCGAGGCAGAGGGCGAGGCCGACGCAACCCGCTTCCGCGCCGAAGCCGATCGCGTGCGCTTCGAAGTCGAGGCCGCCGGTCAGCGCGCAGTCAACGAGGCGGCGAACCTCCTGTCCAACGACCAGATCAGCCTGCAGACCAAGCTGGCCCTGCTCAAGGTCCTGCCCGAGGTCATCCGCGAAAGCGCCAAGCCGATGGAAGCGATCGATTCGATCAAGATCGTGCAGGTCGACGGGCTTACCAATGGCGGCAAGTCGGGCGGAAACAACGTTGCGGGTGGCGGAAGCGGCAACCTCGCCAACGATGCGATGTCGGCTGCCCTCGCTTACCGTGCGCAGGCGCCCGTACTCGACGGCCTGATGAAGGAGCTTGGGCTGGACGGTTCCTCGCTTGGCACGCTGGTGTCGGCGGCCGCACAGGAGACGAAGGGCGACGCGGGCGAGAAATTGTCAGAGCTGTCGCACGAGGAGGACGAGGCATCCGGGGACGAGGGTCTCGAGGGTGAGGAGGCGTCCGCCGACGCCTGATCCGGGGGTTGGTCCGAACGGTGATGGGGGCGCTGCGGCGCCCCCTTTGCCGGACCGCGGGGCGGTTATGCTTTCTACCTTACTTATCCAGCAGAAAGAATTACTTAAGTGAATCATGGGATGGGGCACGCTGAAGGAGGCGCAGCCCCATGCCACGGCCCTATGCGAGCCATAACAGCCTCGAAGAGCGCTTGCTTTTCCGGCAATTGAAGGACTTCATATCGAACGTGCGTGGCGCCGCGTTCGGTACTGTGTGCAGTTCGATCATCATCATCGCCACGATGGCGCGTCCCGAAGATGCATCGTTCTGGGTCGGTTGGTTACTGGTTCAGCTCTCGCTCGACGGTTTGCGGGTAAAGCAGGCTTACGATTTCTATAAGGTCGACGAGGGCAGCCTCAATCTGCGCGCCCATTCGATCTACGCCACCACGCTTGCGCTGGGGTGCGGGGTCAGCTGGTCGGTCGCTTTCGTCGTCATGTGGCAACACGTTACGCAGCCCGCGGAATACCTGCTCCTGACGGTCCTGGCCGCGGGGATCATGTCGACCGCTCTCCTGCAATACCGGCACTTCACGCCTTCCGCGCTTATTCTCATGGGGGCGTGCATCGTATCGGCCACGGGAATAGCCTTCCTTTATCCGCTGCAATTCGCCCTGCCGATCATCATCCTGACCTGGCTTCACGGCGTAGTGATCATTCTCGGTGTCTTGGATCATGCGCGCTTCTACAAGACGCGGCTGATCGAGGAATTCGAGCTGGAAAAATCGGAGCAGACGGTGCGCCTGCTGCTTCACGAATACGAGGAATCGGCTTCCGACTGGCTGTGGGAGGTCGACGCATCCGGCTCGCTCTTGGACATCAGCGACCGCTTCGCAGAGGCTGCGCGGCGCGATGCGTCCGATCTGGCCGGCAAACCCCTTGTATCGCTCTTCGAAGAGGGGGCCGAGCGTGACCGCCTGGAAGTGCTCCTCACCCGGCGCAAACCGTTCCGCGACCTGGCCGCGCGCGTTGCAGGCTGCGACGATGAAACCTGGTGGTCCGTTTCTGCAAAACCCGTTGGCGGAGGGGCAATGCGCGGGGTGATGAGCGATATCTCCGCGCAGATCGTCGCCGAAAAGCGCCTCACGCGCATGGCGCGGACCGACGTGTTGACCGGGTTGGCCAATCGCCTGGGCTTTCACGAAGGGCTTGCGAAACTGCCTCGTGAGAGCGACGCACAATGTGCGTTGATGCTGATCGACCTCGACCGGTTCAAGATCGTCAACGACACGCTGGGCCATAATATCGGCGACGAACTGCTAAGGTCGGCCGCAAGGCGTATCGTCCGAGAGGCGGATGCCGACGACCTGGTCGCGCGCCTGGGCGGCGATGAGTTCGCCATTATCGTCAGGCAGGCCGATCAGGCGCACGACCTTGCCAAGCGGCTCGTCTCGTGCCTGTCCGATCCCTTCCAGCTTTCAGGCCGGGTCATCCGCGTGTCGGCGAGCATCGGCACTTCGACTATCGATGACGACGAAATCGAAGCCGAAGACGTGATGCGCAGGGCCGATCTTGCGCTGTATGCCGCCAAGGATGATGGCAGGAACTGCCACCGCTATTTCAGCGCCGAGCTGCACGAAATGGAGCGCAGGCGCAGGAAGCTTGAACTCGATCTGCGCAGCGCCCTGTCCGACGGGCAATTCTCGCTCGTTTTTCAGCCCCAGCTCGATTTCGCCTCGCGCCAGATGTCAGGGATGGAGGCGTTGGTGCGCTGGAACCATCCCGAGCTCGGCATGATCATGCCCGACGAATTCATAGGCATCGCCGAAGAAGCGGGACTGATCTCCGATATCGGGGAATGGATCGCGCGCGACGCCATCCGCCAGGCTGCGGGCTGGCGCGCGCCGATCAAGCTGGCCCTGAACCTGTCCCCACTGCAGATGCGTTCGGAGCGGTTCGTCGTGGCGCTGGTCCAGACCATTGCCGCCAGCGGAATCCCGACCGAACGGATCGAGGTGGAGATTACCGAAACCGCGCTGCTGCACGACACGGCACAGAACGTTCAGACGCTGCACCGGTTACGCGATCTGGGTGTGCGCATTGCGCTCGACGACTTCGGAACCGGATATTCGTCGCTCAACTACCTGCGCAAATTCCCCTTCGACACGATCAAGATCGATCGCTGCTTCGTGCAGGACCTGATGAACCGGCCCGACTGCCAGGCGATCATCCGCGCGACCGTCGCCCTTGCGGACGAATTGTCGATGTCGACGGTCGCTGAAGGGATCGAGACGCAGGAGCAGTTCGACTGGCTCAAGGAAGCCGGATGCACGGCGGGCCAGGGCTACTTCATTTCGAGACCGCAGACTTTCGAGCAGTTGCAGAGGCCGCACAATAATGATGCTGTCGCCTTCGATCCCGGCGATCCCGGCCGTGAAGAAGACGAACGGGCCGACGAAACGAAAAAGCGCGCTGCCGGTTGAACGCGTCGGCGGACGCGAAATTCCGCTCGGATCGATCTCTTACCGAGACGTGACGGTCAGGCGAGCAGGCGCTTCGCCATCGCGCGCACGTCGTCGCCCATGTCCTCACGCTCCAGCGCCAGAGCGAGCGTCGCCTCGACGAAGCCCAGCTTGCTGCCGCAATCGTAGCGCTCGCCGTCGAAGGTCACGGCGTGGAACGGCTGGTTCCCGATCATCCGCGCCATCGCATCGGTCAACTGGATCTCTCCGCCTGCCCCTTTGCCCTGCGTTTCCAGAGTGCGCATGACTTCGGGTTGGAGGATGTAGCGACCGGTCAGCACCTTGTTCGACGGAGCCTCTTCGCGCGGGGGCTTCTCGACAAGGCCCGTCACCTCGGTCAGCGCGCCGTTTTCCGCCCCCGGCTCGATCACGCCATAGCTGGAGACATTCTCCCACGGCACTTCGAGCACGCTGATGAGATTGCCACCGACGTTGTCATAGGCCTCGACCATCTGTTTCATGCAGCCGGTCCCGCCCTTGTTCCCGATCATCAATTCGTCGGGCAGGAAGATCGCGAAGGGCTCGTCACCCACGATAGCGCGCGCGCACCAGATCGCATGGCCAAGGCCCAGCGGAACCTGCTGGCGAACGGTGATGATATCGCCGGGGGTAAAGCGGCTGGAATCGAGAACCGAAAGGTCCTTGCCGCGCTCGCCCATCGTGTCCTCGAGCTCATAGGCGATATCGAAATGCTCGACGATGGCGGTCTTGCCGCGCCCGGTGACGAAGATCATCTGCTCGATCCCCGCCTCGCGCGCTTCGTCCACCGCATACTGGATCAGCGGGCGGTCGACGATCGGGAGCAATTCCTTGGGAATCGCCTTGGTCGCGGGCAGGAAACGGGTGCCCAGACCGGCAACGGGGAAGACGGCTTTCTTGATCGGTTTCTGGCTCATGGGGGATCTCCAGATTTAAGTTGGCTTACCAAGCGACGTGCCTTGCCCGCGACGCAAGGTCAATGGCGCGCATGTTGCGCGGGCCGCGCGTTTCGCTAAGGACGGATGCCATGGACAAACTGATCATTCGCGGCGGCAACCGCCTGTCGGGCACGATCCCGATCTCGGGCGCGAAGAACGCCGCGCTCACGCTTATTCCCTGCGCCCTTCTGACCGAAGAGCCGATGACCCTGCGCAACCTGCCGCGACTTGCCGATATCGACGGGTTCCAGCACCTGATGACGCAATTCGGCATCTCGACCGAGATCCACGGCAAGCGCGCCGAGGAGTTCGGCCGGGTCGTCACCTTCGAAGCATCGCGCATCACCTCGACCGTCGCGCCCTACGATCTCGTGCGCAAGATGCGCGCCTCGATCCTGGTGCTCGGCCCGATGCTCGCGCGCATGGGCGAGGCAACCGTGTCGATGCCCGGCGGCTGTGCGATCGGCAACCGGCCCATCGACCTCCATCTCAAGGCGCTCGAGGCGTTCGGGGCGGAGATCGAACTGACGCAGGGCTATGTAAAGGCGATGCAGCCCGATGGCGGTCTGCCCGGCGGGGACTTCGACTTCCCCGTAGTCAGCGTCGGCGCGACCGAGAATGCGCTGATGACCGCCGTTCTGGCCAACGGCACCAGCCGGCTGTTCAACGCCGCACGCGAGCCAGAGATCGTCGACCTTTGCAACCTCCTGAGCGCAATGGGTGCGGAGATCGAGGGAATCGGCACGAGCGACCTCACCATCCACGGGGTCGATCGGCTGCATGGCGCGACCTATCGCGTGATGGCCGACCGGATCGAGGCCGGCTCCTATGCCTGCGCGGCGGCGATTACCGGGGGTGAAGTGCGGCTGGAAGGCGCCAACGCGCACGACATGGCCTCCACCATCCACGCGCTGCGCAATATCGGCCTGCATATCGAAGAGGACAAGAAGGGCGTCAGCGTCGCTGCAAATGGCGCGCTCAAGCCCACTGACCTCACCACTGCCCCCTTCCCGGGCCTCGCCACCGACATGCAGGCACAGCTGATGAGCCTGCTGACCAAGGCGGAAGGCACCAGCGTTCTCAAGGAGACGATCTTCGAGAACCGTTTCATGCACGTTCCCGAACTCGCCCGTATGGGCGCGGACATCTCGACCGAGGGACGCACGGCGATCGTAAAGGGTCCGGCGGACCTGACCGGCGCGGAAGTCATGGCGACCGACCTGCGCGCGTCGATGAGCCTTATCATCGCCGCGCTCGCTGCCGAGGGCGAGACGACGGTGCGGCGCATCTATCACCTCGATCGCGGTTATGAGCGGCTCGAGGAAAAGCTGCAGCTGGTCGGTGCCGATATCCAGCGTGTAGGCGACGACTAGCCACGGTTTCGCCGCTGCTCGTCGCGTCTTCGCTGCGAACCGAGGAACAAAGCACCATTCCCAAGCGTCGGTTGTTTGAAGACAACCAACGGAGAACGACTATGTTATTGAGAATGGCAGCGCTCGGCGCGATCGGATTTGGCGGCTACAGGCTTTTCCAGAAGAAGCGCACCGACAGGAACGGCGTCGCTTTTGCCGAAGGCGAACCTGAGGGTTCGGTCCGCAATGCCGGTGCAGATGCAACGGCGACAAAGGACACGATGTCGAAGCAGGACGAAGCGCTCGACGAAACCTTCCCGGCAAGCGACGCGACCGCGAAATACTAGTATTTTCGTATTTAAGGTAGGTGCGGTCCGGTCTGGCTAACCAGCCAGACACGGATCGCGCTAGCCAGCCCGGGCGGGGTCTCGGCCCCGATCCGTTCGGCATCGATCCGCGCGACGAGCGCGTTGATCGCTTCCCCCTCTCGCTGAGCCGCAGCGCGCAGCATCTCCCAGAAAACCGGTTCCAAACTGATCGAGGTCTTGTGACCGTCGATCTGGATCGAGCGCTTGACTGGCGGATGATAGGGCGTGGACGAGGGAGCCGGTCGCATCCTCTATGCGATAATCACCATCCGCGATGCGCGATACTGAAAATTTAGTGCCGAAGACGGTTGGCTTAGGCCGCGCGTGCTTTTGCCAGCAGGCGTGAGAAACCGCTTGAGCGCGTCTTGTCGAAGGGCTGGTGCCGCAAGGCTGCCAGCGAGAATTCCTCGGTCGTGAGCGGGTGGTGGAAACTGACGCCGAACTTGCCGTCCGCGCCCCAGCGAACCTGCGCCAGTTGGGGCTCCATACCCTCTATCGTGAAGCTGATCAGCCGTCCGGTCTCGACCTTGGCCGGTGATGCCAGCTTGGCGCCGCCGCAGGACAGGTCGAGCAACCGCGCGTCAAAGACCTGGGTGCGGTCCTGAATGCGCACCGGTGCGGAGAATTGCAGCCGCAGCGGACGGTTGGGGAAGGGCGATTGCTCGCGCAGGAACTCGTTCAGGCTGATGCTTCCGGCAAACCGGTATCCCGCCTGTCGCTGCCCGGTCCAGACCCGCTCTACCGGGTAGGTGAAGTCATTGGATAATTGCAGCAGCGTGCGCGGTTCGGGCGGAACCTCGTGGCAAAAGCCAAGGCCGATGCCGATTTCCGAAACGTCGCGGATCAGGGTGAGATACTCGCCCGACTGGCACACGAGCTTGGCCCGGCGCAGCTTCATCGCCGCGCCGTGTGTGTAATGGGTCTCTACCCCGTCCGTGTCGGTCGGGATCACCCGTTGCTTTGTTCGCTTGTCCACCGTCGTTCCTCCTGCCCCCCGCAGAAATGCAAACCCCGGATGAGAATCGAGCGATTCCCTAAGCGAAACTAGCCGAACGCAGTTAAGATTTGGTTTACAAACAAGCCTCTCGGCGGTTCGGCCTGATCCCTATAACACTACATGCTCAGGAACCGCGCGCGTCGCCGGCGATTGATCATGTATGGATATACAACGCGAGCAAGAGCGCTATCGTAACTCGACCCCTTCCCGTCTGGGTCGCGGGATCGAGCGATTCACCCATCCGATGGGGAAGGCGCTGGGCGACATGGTCCCGTCCGGCATGGTCAAGACCGTGCTCAAGGGCATCGACAAGGCCGTCGGGATGCCCGCTCTTACCGAATTCGACCACGATCCGCTCGACCTCGAGGCTGCGCACCGCGCGGCAAAGCGGGTGTCCCGCACGGCTCAGGGCGTAAATGCCTCGACCGGAGCGGCGGCGGGCCTTGGCGGCGCGCTGACCATGGGTGCGGATATTCCCGCAACGCTCGCCATCGCACTTCGCTCGATCCGCGACACGGGCCGCGCGTTCGGCTTCGACGGCGAAGGCGAGGAAGAGAAGATGTTCCGCCTGCAGGTGCTCGAACTCGCCGCGCTCGACGGCGAAGAGCTGCGCGCCCAGCGCATCGCCGAGATCGAGGGACGGATCGGCGCCGACGGAGCCCTGCTCATTTCCGGCGACGATACGATCGTGCCGCTGGTCGATCAGGCGGTCGAACGCATCTCGCGCGCCATCGCCTTCAGCGCGTTTCGCAGCAGGCTGGGCATGGTCGTGCCCCTCGCCGGGTCGATCGTCGGCGGGCTGGTGAATTCCTCGTTCCAGTCCGATGTCGGCAAGGCCGCACGCTTCGCATTCCAGGCCCGCGCATTGAAGCGCGCCGAAGGGCTGCCCGCCACCGTGTGACGCCGCGCCCGTCAGCGACGGGTCAATACATGTGCTGGCCGCCATTGATGCTCATGGTAGAGCCGGTGACGAAGGCACCATTGTCGCTGGTCAGAAAGGCAACGCCGCGAGCGATTTCCTCTGCATGGCCAAGGCGGCCGACCGGAATCTTGGCGACGATCTTTTCGAGCACGGCATCCGGCACGGCAGCGACCATGTCGGTGTCGACGTAGCCCGGCGCGATGGCGTTGACGGTAACCCCGAATTTCGCGCCTTCCTGCGCCAACGCCTTGGTAAAGCCGTGGATGCCCGATTTCGCCGCGGCGTAATTGACCTGCCCGTATTGCCCCATCTGCCCGTTGATCGAGCCGATATTGACGATCCGGCCCCACTTGCGCTCGCGCATGCCGGGGAAGGTCGCCTTGGCCATGTTGAAACACCCGCCCAGATTGACCCGCATGACGTCGTTCCAGTCGTCGAAGGTCATCTTGTGGAGGGTGCCGTCGCGGGTGATCCCGGCATTATTGATGACGATGTCGACAGGTCCGAATTCTTCCTCGACGCTGGCGCATCCCTCAAGGCAGGCCTCGTGATCGCCGACATCCCATTTGCGCACGGCGATTCCGGTTTCGTCGGCAAAGGCCTTCGCCTTTTCGTCATTGCCGCCGTAATTGGCGATGACCGTGTGGCCCTGCTTCTTGAGGCGGTGGCAGATCGCCTCCCCGATACCGCGCGTTCCCCCGGTTACAATCGCCACTCTACCCATATCACATCTCCCGTCCTATTTGGCCCAACCGTAACTGCGCCATTGCGACAGGCAACAAAAAACCCTGCCGAAGCAGGGTCTCTTGATCGGACGTCTGAAGAACTGGCCTGGCCAGCTTGTGCGATCAGAAGCGGATCTGCGTGCCCACGTAGACGGCTTGGCTGTCCTGCACCGAATTGGTCAGCGGATCGATCCGGTCGCGTTCCTGCGACAGGCGCACACCGGCGGTCACGTCGAGATTGGGCGACAGCGAATAGCTGCCGCCGAGATCGACCGTCTGCGAGGAGAGTGCGTCGAGCGTGTTGGGCGAAGCGCCCGCACGATTGGTGTCCTTGATCGCGATGCGCGGCTGAAGACGACTGGGCTTGTCGGGCGCGCTCGAACGCTCAGGGGCGAATTCTGCAAGGTCAGGGACCGAGAGATTGCTCAGCCTGCTGTCGAGCGAAACGGCGCTCGCGCCTGTCCGTTCGATCTGAGTGCGGGCAAAGCTTTGATACCCGCGCGCGGTGCCGAGGTTGAAGCGGTTTGCCGGGAGGCTGGCGATGCCGATGCCCTTGCCCGGAACCGAGTCGGCTGCCGTGCGCACGGAGATTGCCTTGGCCGCATCGCCATCGATGCGGACCGCAACCGTTACAGTGCGTTCGCTGCGCGCGACATTTGCGCCGGCAGGAGTGAAGCGGATGCCACGTTCGCGCGCCTTTTCGGCGACGCGGGCGGCGAGTTCGGGGTCGACCGAAGTCGGGGTGAAGAAACCGAAAGAGGCCGATTCGGAAACGCTCGTCTCGTTCAGCCCGGCGACCGCGAGGCCTGCCGACGGGATGCCGAGCGCAAATGCCGCGAGCACACCGAGCAGCGGCAGCTTGCGCTGCGATCCTGCTTTCGGAGTGTTCATGCGGTGCGTCATGTGTCCCTGCCCAAACTCGACTTGTTGCCACCCTTGCAAAGCCACGGCGAAAATGGCGGCCCGTACTAAAGCGGATCGTACCTGAACCCAGTGTGAGTCGGATGCGGAGCGACTCCGAATCCATTGATACGACGAAGAAACCTTAGGTCTGTTCCACCGGGTCTTGCAATATTTTCCACAAGCCCGGTGTTGGTAAGGCATCGACCTGTTGCGTCCGGCACACACAATTGCCGATTCGCAGGCTCAGTTAAGCCCCCGTACATTGCCGCAAGGCTCTGCTGGACTCGCCTGCAAATCGCTTGCAAACCGCCAACAGTGGCTGGCCGACTTGGTCTTGTCGGGAATGCCCAGCCCGCTATAGAGGCGGGCAACGACGGACCGAGGGACGAAACGAGGACTTTTCTACGTGACACGCGCAATCAATACGCCGCTTCGCATTGCCATCGCCGCTGCTGCCATCGGCAGCCTCGCGGCCTGCGGCGGCAATGACCGTCCGAAGACCGAACTCGCTGCAGCCCAGCTCAACACGATCGGCGTGAACGCCTATCTGTGGCGCGGCGCACTCGACACGCTCAGCTTTGCGCCGCTGGTTTCGACCGACAGCGCGGGCGGTGTGATCGTGACCGACTGGTACGCAAACCCGTCGAACCCGAATGAGCGGGTCAAGGTGACCGTCACCATCCTCGACCAGGACCTGCGCGCCGATGCACTGCGGGTCGCGGCCTCGCGCCAGGTTGCGCAAGGGTCGGGCTGGGTCGAAGCGCCCGTCCAGGCGGCGACGATCCAGAAGCTCGAAGACATCATCCTCACCCGCGCCCGCGATCTGCGCCGCAAGGCTGTGGCGGGCTGAGCCGTTTCGCACTAGCGGTTCCGCATGACCGATAACCGATTCGATCCGTCCTCCGCCGACGGGCGCTGGCAGCGCGCGTGGGACGAGGCGGGCACATTCACCGCCGATTCGAACAGCGACAAGCCCAAGAGCTACGTGCTCGAGATGTTCCCCTATCCCAGCGGGCGCATCCACATGGGCCATGTGCGCAACTATACGATGGGCGACGTGCTTGCGCGCTACAAGAAGATGCGCGGACACGAAGTGCTGCACCCGATGGGCTGGGACGCGTTCGGGATGCCGGCGGAAAACGCCGCGATGGAGAAGAAGGTCCATCCGGGCAGTTGGACCCGTTCGAATATCGAGGCGATGAAGGCGCAGCTCAAGCGCATCGGCTTCGCGCTCGACTGGACCCGGGAATTCGCGACCTGCGACCCCGAATATTACGGCCACGAACAGGCGCTGTTCCTCGACATGTACGAGGCCGGGATGGTCTATCGCCGCTCGTCCGAAGTGAACTGGGACCCGGTCGACATGACCGTGCTCGCCAACGAACAGGTGATCGACGGCAAGGGCTGGCGCTCGGGTGCCGAAGTCGAGAAGCGCAAGCTCGACCAGTGGTTCCTCAAGATCACGGACTTTGCCGAGGACCTGCTCGACGGGCTGGGCGAGCTCGACCACTGGCCTGAAAAGGTCAAGCTGATGCAGGAAAACTGGATCGGCAAGTCGCAGGGCCTGGAGTTCAGCTTCGAGCTGTCGAATGGTGAGAAACTGCCGGTCTACACCACGCGGCCCGACACGATCTTCGGCGCGAGTTTTTGCGCCATCGCCGCCGACCACCCTATTTCGCAAGGCCTTGCCGATGACCCGGCGGTTGCCGCCTTCATCGAGGAGTGCAAACGCGGCGGGACCACCGCGGCCGCACTCGAAACCGCGGAGAAGCTGGGATACCGCACCGATATCACCGCTAAGCACCCCTTCACCGGAGAGCCGCTGCCGGTGTTCATCGCGAACTTCGTGCTGATGGATTATGGCACCGGCGCGGTGATGGGTGTGCCCGGCCACGACCAGCGAGACTTCGAATTCGCGACCAAATATGACCTGCCGATCCAGCGCGTCGTTGCAAAGGATCTCGAAAGCGCCGACGCGCCGATGGGCGATGAGGCCGAGCCGGGCGATGGCGTAATCATCCATTCGGACTTCCTCAACGGCCTGAGCGTCGAGCATGCCAAGGCCGATGTCATCAATCGGGCCGAAGATGGCGGCTGGGGCGAAGGCACGACCGTTTGGCGCCTGCGCGACTGGGGCGTTTCGCGCCAGCGCTATTGGGGCACGCCGATCCCGTTCATCCATTGCGAGACTTGCGGCATCGTCCCGGTCCCCAAGGACCAGCTCCCGGTCAAGCTGCCCGAGGACGTCGATTTCGAGACGCCGGGCAACCCGCTCGAGCGCCATCCGACATGGAAGCACGTCGACTGCCCCACCTGCGGCGGCAAGGCGCGGCGCGAGACCGACACGCTCGATACCTTCACCAACTCCTCGTGGTATTTCCTGCGCTTCGCCTCGCAGCCAGAGGACAAGCCTTTCGATCCCGAAGAGATCGCCAAGTGGATGCCGGTCGAGCATTATATTGGCGGGATCGAACACGCGATCCTGCACCTGCTCTACGCCCGTTTCTGGACGCGCGCTCTGGCGCGGCTGGGCAAGTTCGAGGTGAAAGAGCCCTTTGCCTCGCTGTTCACGCAGGGGATGGTGACGCACGAGACCTATAGCCTCGGTGATGGCAGCTGGCTTTCGCCGGACGAGGTTCGCAAGGACGGCGCAGACTGGATTCGGATCGAGGATGGCGCACCGGTTACCGCCGGCCGCGTCGTCAAGATGTCGAAGTCGAAGAAGAACGTCGTCGACCCGGACAACATCATCGAAAAATATGGCGCGGACTCGGTGCGCTGGTTCATGCTGTCCGACAGTCCTCCGGAACGCGACCTTCCGTGGTCCGAGGCCGGGATCGAGGGCTGCTGGCGCTTCGTCCAGCGATTGTGGCGGCTGTTTGACCAGATCGACCAGACGGCGACCGGTGAGGACAAGGCGCTGGCCCGCAAGGCGCACCAGGCGATAGTCGCGGTGGCCGAGGATATCGAGGCGCTGTCCTTCAACAAGGCAGTGGCGCGCATCTACGAACTGACCGGCGCGGCGGAAAAGGCGAAGCCGAGCGAGAGCCGCAATTTCGCGATCCGCACGATTCTGCACCTGATTGCGCCGATGATGCCGCACCTAGCCGAAGAAGCCCATGCGCGTATGGCATCCGGCCTGATTGCCGATGCCCACTGGCCAGAGCACGACGAGGCCATGCTCGTCGAGGACGAGGTTACCATTGCGGTCCAGCACAAGGGCAAGCTGCGCGACACGCTCACCGTGCCCAAAGGCGCATCGAAAGAGGACCTCGAGGCGCTTGCGCTCGCCTCCGAGAAGGTCCAGCGTTCGATCGACGGAGCGGAGATACGCAAGGTGATCGTGGTGCCCGACCGACTGGTGAATATCGTCACATGACGCGGCTGTTCGCTGCCCTGCTGGCGCTCGCGCCGTTGACCGCCTGCGGCCTTCAACCGATGTATGGTGGCGGTGCGTCGAGCCCGGTGGCGCAGGGGCTGGCGGCGGTGAATATTCCGCCGATTCCGGGGCGCGACGGGTGGCTCGTGCACAGTGCCCTGACGGAGAGGTTCGGCGTTGCCGGGGATGCTCCGGCGCAATACCGGCTCGATGTGCGTCTCGACGATTCGCTCGAGGCGCTGGGCGTCCTCAACGATGACACGACCAGCCGCGAACGGCGTATCCTGCGCTCGCGGTTCCAGCTCGTCGAGCTGGCCACCGGCGAAATCCTGCTCGATGCGACGGCGGGATCGGATGCGGGGATCGACGTGGTCTCCAGCGAATACGCCACCATCGCCGCCGAACAGACCGCGCTGGAAAACCTCGCCCGCGATGTCGCCGACCGGATGACGCGCCGGGTCGCGCTGACCTTGCGCAACCGCCAGCGCGAGGCGGGGCAGTGAAGGGCCGATGAGAGCCCGATGAAAGCCAAGCAACAGGACTTCGCCCGCGGCCTGCCGAAATCCGCATCGCAGGCTTCTATCTTCTTCTTCTGCGGTCCCGATGAAGCCGGAGCCAGCGCAGCCGCCGAAAAGATCGTGACCGCAATGCCCAATGCGGGCGAACGGGTCGAGATCATGGGCGCCGACCTCAAGCGCGATCCCGCAATGCTCGGGGACGAGGCTCGAACGAATTCACTTTTCGGCGATGCCCGCCATATCTTCGTGCGCGCCAGCGGCGATGAGGCGCATGACGCGCTGAAGGCCCTGATCGAGACCAACGAAGCGGGCGCGGGCGAGGCTGCCCCGGTTCTGGTGGTCGCCACCTCGGCGACCGACAAGTCGCGCACCGCGAAGCTGCTGGAAAAGCGCAAGGATGCGCTTGTCGCGATGTTCTATCCGCCCGATCTGATGAGCGTGGCAGCGTCGGTGCGGATGATGGCAGACACGGCGGGCCTGCGCCTGGGCGGCGACCTGGCAGAGCGGATCGCGCGCGCCAGCGGCCTCGACGTGCGACTGGCCCAGAGCGAAGTCGACAAGCTTGCGCTCTATCTCGATGCCTCTTCGCAGGCGCCGCGCAACGCTTCGGTCGAGGATTATGCAGCGATCGGCGCGGGCACGGAGGAAGAGGGGTTCGGCCCGGTCGTGAACGCGGTCCTGGGCGGGGAATTGCAGAAGCTACCCGGCGAATTGCGCCGCATGCGCGAACTCGGCCTCAACCCGGTCGGCCTCTTGCTCGCCATAGAGCGGCGGGTGGCGCAAGTGGCGCAGATCGCCTCGCAGCTCGGCCCGCGCGGGTCATTCGACGATCTCGACCGGGGCGCCAAGATGCGGCTGGGCATTTTCTGGAAGGAAGAGCGTGACATCCGCCACCAGGTCGAATTGTGGCAGCGCCCGATGCGTCGGGGCCAGCCCGAAAAGCGGCTGGATCGCTTGGTGCCCCGCATCGTGGCGCTGCACCAGAACCTGCTCTCGAACAGCCAGGCGGCTGAACTGCTATTGGCGCAGGACCTGACGGAAATCGCGAGATATGCTGCTAAAGGTTAGCCTTGGCTCCTATAAATTGCCACGAAACGGTCGCGTTTTCGGACAGATAGGCATTTCGCAGTCGCAATAAATTCGCTTTTATGTGTAAATGCGTAGCCGACAGGATGTAATATTGAAAAAGGGGCGCTTTCGGGGGAATGCGCGCGACAAGCATGAATAAGCTTTCGACAGGACTCCTGGACCCCAATCAGGCGACGCTTGAACCGCGCGAGATCGCGCCGTCGCTCGAACGCCGCCGTCTGCGCGCTTTCGTACTCATGATGCTGTTCGATGCATTGGTGCTCAATGTGTCATTCGCGTTCGCCGGGCTGATCTACGAAGGGCAATGGTGGCACGCGCGCAACATGCTCGCCGCGCAGACCTTGCTGCCGCTGTTCTTTACCATCGCTCTTTACAACGGCTCTTACGGTGGCCGGGCGCTTGTCGACTGGCTGTTCGCGACCAGACAGGCGTTGACCGCACTGCTGGTTAGCGCGGCGCTTTTGAACTTCGTAGCGTTCTACACCAAGTCGAATGCGGAGTTTTCGCGCGTTTCTGTAACGCTGGGACTCGGTCTGACTGCGCTTGTGATGGTGGCGACGCGCAAGATGGTCCCTGTCGTGATCGAGAAGTTCTGGAACGGGCGAACGCACAATCGCCTCGTGATCGACGATGGCGGGCCGAGCTTCGCACTCGACAATGCGGCGACTGTGTCGGCGGCGGATTACGGGCTGGACCCGTCGAGCCACGATCCCTTCATGCTCGACCGCCTGGGCCGTCTCCTGCAGAACCAGGACAAGGTCGTCATCAGCACCCCGATTGAGCGACGCTCGCAATGGGCGATCATGCTCAAGTCGACTGGGGTGTACGGTGAAGTGGTAAGCGAACCGGCACACTCGCTGGGGGCGATAGGCTTGCACCATTACGATGAACAGGACCGCACCACGCTGGTCGTTTCGACCGGTCCGCTGGGGCTGCGCGCTCGGATCACCAAGCGGTTGTTCGATGTCGCGGTCGCCGGCGCGGCGCTCGTGGTGCTGTCGCCGCTGTTGCTGTTGGTCGCCTTGCTCATCCGGTTGGACGATGGCGGGCCGGCTCTCTTCATCCAGCGACGGCTGGGCCGCGGGAACCAGTTCTTCAACATGCTCAAGTTTCGCTCGATGAGGATCGACCAGAACGACGCGAATGGCGACCGCTCGACCGGGCGCGACGACGACCGGATAACCAAGCTCGGCGCCTTCATCCGCCGGACCAGCATCGACGAACTGCCGCAACTGATCAACGTCCTGCGCGGCGACATGTCGATCGTCGGGCCGCGGCCTCACGCGCTGGGCAGTCGGGCCAACAACAAGTTCTTCTGGGACATCGACGCGCAATATTGGCGCAGGCACTGCCTGAAGCCGGGCCTGACCGGACTGGCGCAGGTGCGCGGACACCGCGGTGCGACCGAGGTCGAGAAGGATCTGACAGACCGCTTGCGTTCCGACCTCGAATATATCTCGGACTGGTCGCTGCGGCGCGATGTCGAGATCGTGTTCGCGACCGTCTTCGTGCTGCGACACGACAAGGCGTATTAGTATTTCGCTCGCCCCTCCGGGCTAGCGAAGGCAAACGCTCAGAACGCGAAAATCAATAGAAACTCAATTCTCGGAGGGATTGAGCACACCTCTCACGCGCCCATCCGATCCGGTGGAGCCGGGAGCCGCGCTGCCGCCGGAGCGGCCGTCGACGCTGGAAACGCCGCGGTCGAGGTCGATCACCAGCCGTCCGCCGCTCAGCGTGTCGTTGGCGCGGCGCAGCGAGACGTTCCCCGCCATGGTAATGACCCGCCGACCGAAATCGTAGACCGCCACATCGCCGCTCGCGCGTTCATTGCCGCGTGTCACGACTACGTTGCCATTGGCTGTGATGCGGTCGACATCGAGCGATCCATCGTCGCTATAGGTCGCCAGCATCCGGTTGGAGCGGACGGTCAGCCCGGCCTGATTGACGACTACACCGCCCGACAGCACCACCTGGTTCGCGCGGTCGTCGAGTTCGATCGAGCCGGCATCGAAGGCGATCGGTGCATTCGTGTTGTGCGAGGCGAGCGCCTGCGCGCGCAGGGTCATCCCGCCCGCCATCACCGCGCCCAGTGCCACGCCGCCCAGCGCCCAACCGAGCGCTATCGTGCCGAGTTTCGATCCGTTCACTGCCTTCATTGCGGCAACCTCAATTCACCGGGGACCATTCGCATCTTCGCATTCCCTTGCAGCCTGATTATGCGGGTGTCGAGATCGGCGCGCATCGAGTTGCCCGAAAAAGTCCCCGCCGGCACCGCTCCTTCGACCCCGCCATCGCCCGACATGGTGCGTTCGTCGAGATCGAAAGACACACCGCTCGCGGTCATCGAATAGCCGTCTGCAGTGCGTACCTGGATGGTGCCGTCTACCGAAACCACCTCGGCGTCGATATCGTAGACGCCGCCGGGCGCGGAGAGCCGCGCGGGGCCGTCTTCGAGCAGCAATTGCGCCATCAGGTCCCTCATCCGCACAAGCCCCTCAGCGCTCGATCGCTGGACTGCCTCGCCCGCTTCGATGGAAAAGGGCCGGCCCATATTGTCGCGTCCGCGATACATGGCGTTATCGACACTCAGCCGTTCGTTGATGACGGCGACAGAATTGCGGTCGAGCAGGAAGCTGACTTCGCCGCGCGGGGAAAGCGGCGTTATGACCATCAGCGCGGCTACGACCCCGACGCCCATGGGCAGGGCACGCGCGAGGAATGCGACGAGCTTGTCATGGCTCCCGCCGGGCGTCGCGAAATGCTGCCGCTTGTTGCGCAGCGCCTTGGCTTCGCTGGTTTCGATGCGGCGTTTAATGACCATGCATTTGGCCTAGGAAGTGAAACCTTCATTGTGGCTGAATATGTCTCGCCCGTCCCAGCCAGCGATATCCAGCGCGGCGCGGGTCGGCAGGAAGTCGAAGCAAGCCTGCGCGATCTCCATGCGACCTTCGCGTTCCAGCCGCACGATCAGTTCGTCGCGCAGCCGGTGCAGGAAGCGCACGTCGCTCGCGGCATATTCGCGCTGCGCGTCGCTCAGTTCCGGACCGCCCCAGTCGCTCAACTGCTGTTGTTTCGAGATGCTCTCTCCGAGCAGTTCTTCGGTCAGGTTCTTGAGCCCGTGACGATCGGTATAGGTGCGCACCAGCTTGCTGGCGATCTTGGTGCAGAAGACCGGGCCGGCGGTAACGCCGAGATAATACTGGATCGCGGCGAGGTCGAAACGGCCGAAATGATACAGTTTGGTGCGGTTCTGATCCGCGAGGATCGCAGTCAGGTTGGGCGCCTCGTAGGTGCTGCCCGGGTTGAAGCGCACAAGGTGCTCGTCGCCGCTCCCGTCGCTGATCTGTACGACGCAGAGCCGGTCGCGGTGAGTGATTAGCCCCATGGTCTCGGTATCGACCGCAAGGTCGCTCGTCCCTTCAAGGACGCCGTCGGGGAGGTCTTCTTCGTGGAAATGAACTGTCATGCCCGCGCGCAATACGCCGATTGGGGATAGAGGGGAAGGCCTGTCTCGCGCTTGCCCTGAAAGGGCGTGTAACATCCGCGAAGATGGCAGGCGACGAGATCCCCCAAAGCTGGCGCGCGGCGCTCGAACCGGTGCTGGCAACTCCCGAAGCGCGCAAGCTGGGCGGCTGGCTGCAGGCAGAGGAAAAAGCGGGCAAGGCGATCTATCCGCTACGCGGACAAAGGCTCAACGCGCTGCAGGCGACCCCGCTCGAAGAAGTGCGCGTCGTGATCCTCGGGCAGGACCCCTATCACGGGCCGGGTCAGGCGCATGGCCTTGCCTTTTCAGTGCAGGATGGGGTCGCCCCGCCGCCTTCGCTGGTCAATATTTTCAAGGAGCTCGAGAGCGATTGCGGCATCCCGCGCCCGCAGACCGGCAACCTGACGCCCTGGGCAAAGCAGGGCGTGCTGCTGCTCAACAACACGCTGACGGTTGAGGCCGGACAGGCGGGTAGCCATGCAGGACGCGGCTGGGACATGATTACCGATGCGTGCGTCGCGGCGGTGGTCGAACAGGGGAAGCCATGCGTCTTCATCCTGTGGGGCAGCCATGCGCAGAAAAAGGCAGGGCGCGTGCGCGGCCTCGGGGCGGCCGATCACCACCTCATCCTGAAATCGCCGCACCCTTCGCCCCTCTCCGCCCACCGAGGCTTCTTCGGCTCTCGCCCCTTCAGCCAGGCAAACGCGTTTCTGGAGCGGCAGGGGCGGGGAGTGGTGGACTGGTCGTTATGACGGAAGATGAGGCCCGCAAAGCGCTGCTCGCCCGCGAAGCTGAACTGGCAGAGGAAGATCGAATCTCCGGCGAATCGCGCGCGCCGGTCACCCTGCAACAGGACAGCGTCGGCCGGCTGTCTCGCATGGATGCGATGCAACAGCAGGCGATGGCCCAGGCTCAGGAACGCAGGCGCAAGGCCGAACGAGCGCGGATCAAGGCTGCGCTAGAACGGCTGGATCAAGGCGAATGGGGCTATTGTATGCAGTGCGGCGAGGAGATCGCGCAAGCACGCCTGAGCCACGATCCCAGCGTCGCGCGCTGCGTGGGGTGTGCGGGCTAGACCGGCATCTAGACCGGGACCGCCGTCTCGAACTTCACACGTGAATAGACCACGTGGCTGGTGCAGCGTTTGACTGCCTCGTCCTGGATGATGCTTTCCTCGATCCATGCCTCGAAACTCGCCATGTCGGGCATGTGGACGTGCAGGACGAGGTCGGCCTCGCCGGTGACAGAGTAGCATTGGGTCACGGCGGGCGAGGCGCGCCAGCGGCGCTTGAGTCGGTCATATTCAGGCCCGCGTTCGTCGACGAGACTGACCATCACGATCACCTCGATCCCGAGCCGCCCGGCTTCGACAAGCGCCACTTCGCGCGCGATCACGCCGCTTTGCCGAAGACGCTTGAGGCGGCGGCGGTAGCTGGAAACCGAAAGACCCGCCGCTTCGGCAATCGCATCGGGCGAGCGTCCGAAGTCGCGCTGAACCTCGGCGAGGATGCGGCGATCGGCTGCGTCGAGCATCGGTTGATCGATTGCGCTCATATACAGCGGATAGTTGCGTGAAACCAATCATGCAATGACGCAATTCGCGCGCGATGTGTCGAAGTTCGAGGCTAACATCCTGATGGAGATCGGAAACTCACCCACCAAGGAAGATAGACTCATGCATTGCCTGCTTACCCCGCTCCCCGTGCTGATGCTGTCGCTCGGCCCCTGTGCGTCGCTTGCGACGAGCGAGTCCGGAGCTGCGCCAGCATCCGCTGAAGCCATGGCACCGCAGGGCGTGATCCCGTTTGCCCCGGAAGATCTCGAACAGGCGGGCCGGGTGACGCTGAGCCCCGCTTTCACCCCCGACGGCAACACGATCTATTTCACGCAGGCTGATTGCGAAAAGATCTGGCAGTGTCCGCAATTGCTGATGCGCTCGGACCGGACGCGCGATGGGTGGTCGAAGCCGGTTCGCGTCGACTTGCCGCAGGTCGCGCGCGCCGACTGGCCCAGCGTATCGCCCGATGGGAGGACGCTATGGTTCTCTTGGGCACCCGACCGCGCCCGGCATGAGGGCCGGAACGTCAACGAGGATTTCGACCTGTTCCGGCTCGACCTCACCATACCGGGGGCCGTGCCGCAGCCGGTCGACGATCCCGACATCAACCGCATTCGCGGCGGCGCGATCCGAAAGACCCGTTTCGTCAACAACGAGACAGCGCCGGTCGTAACCCAATCGGGCGACCTCTATTTCTGGAGCGAGCGTCTGGATGGTGCGGGCCTGCGCGACATCTATCGCGCGCGCTCCGATGGCGCCGGTGGGTTCGAGCGACCCGAACTGCTGCCCGCTCCGATCAACGATGCGGGCGAAAATGACGGATCGTGGGTTTCGCCCGATGGTCTTCTGATGCTGTTCACCACCTCCGCGCGCGGCAGCACTGCACCAGCGAGGCTGCACGTTTCCGTCATGCGCGAGGGAAGCTGGAGCGAGCCTCGTGAGCTAACAGGCAGCCTCGATTCCGATTTTGCCGCGTTCGCAGGCCGCATCACGCCCGATGGAAAGACCCTCGTCTTTACCTCCGACCGTCCGGTGCGTGGGCGCGATGCCGGGCTTTACCAGCTTTGGCAGACGCCCGTTGCCGAAGTGCCTGAACTGGTCGAGGCTCTGGAAGAAGTGCGCGGCTAGGCGCTAGAACCCTGCTGTCAGCCGCGCACCGAGCGTCACGCCGACATCGCGAAACGCCACGGCGCTGTCGACCACCTGCATGCTGCCGGTCAGTCCAAGGCCCTTGGCGAACTGGTAGGTGTAGAACAGCTCGACCCCGTCCTCGTCCTCCAGCGGCAGGCGAAAGGCGATATCCTCGACCAGCTCGTCGGTCAGCGAATAGTGGAAATAGGCGACGCCAAAGCGATCCTGGGGCCGCCAGCGCGGGTTGCCGGAAAAGCCGAAATAACCCGAATAGTCGAGAAAGGTCGGATCGCCGCTCGACGCCTGGAAGCGTGCGAGGATGCCCCATCCCTTGCCCGGCGCTTCGGGAAAGAGGTTGAGATACTGGTAGAACGAAAGCTGCATGGCGAGTTCGCCGCTCTCGTTCCCGAAATTGCCGATCGGTTGCGGCGGCGGGGTAAGTGCGCGCGGCAGGATGTCGACCGCGTAGCTGTCGCGCGTCGATCCGACGACGGCGAGATTGACGACGCCGGGCTTGCCACCGATGCTGGTGCGCCGCGCGGCGGCTGCAAGGAAGCCCACGCCGCTTTCGAAGGCTGTTTCGAAGCCGGTGCGCTCATACTGGCTGTCCGGGTCGAAGACCCAGGCGCGGTAGATCATCTTGCCGCTCGGCACGGTCAGCATCGCACCGGTCAGTGTGTTGGGCACCACGGCAGTCGGCGGCAGGGCGATGCCGAGATTCTGGAAGCCGTAATGACCGTTGCTAGCTACGATAGGCAGCTCGCCGGACGTGTCGAGAAGGTTCATCTTCCCGACTTCGAGCGTCGCGCCTTTGCCGAACTTGAAAAGCGCGCTGGCCGAAAGGTCGAAATCGCCTGCGCCTTCGGGCCGAAACAGCGCAGTGTTGGCCGGAATCAACCCGATTTCGCCATTGGATGTCTCGCCCCAGGTGAATTCAGGCCGCAGCTTGATCGCGAATTTGGGCGAAGCGTTGAAAGTGAAATAGCCATCGACGCGTCCGCCATAGCGAGCAAAGCTGCGTGCATCGCCGCCAACGGGTGCGTCCACGAATTGCGAGGCGACGATCTTCGTCTCGAAGGTCTTGGGCTGCGGCGGAGCCGGTCGCTGGGCGGGAGGTGCGGCGGGAGCCGGAGCGGGGCTGGCTTGTGCGGACGAGGCCTCGCCGCTTGCTGCCAGTTCGAAAGTCTCCGACGAAACCGCGTCGAGGCTGATCCCGTTCGTATCGGCCAAAGCGGGTGAAGCGGCGAGTGCGATTGCGCTCGCAGCCAGAAGCTGGACAACTTTCCCGGCGAATCTCGGCGCGCCAGCGCGGCGGCTGTTTGTGGACATGGCGACCCCCTATCTCCCCTGGCGCGCTTACGATCCGATGCGCGCTCCCTTGCTTAACGTGAACCACTCGCGCGATTCCGGGTCAAGCAATTATAGGGGGACAGCTGTCCGCTTTGCTGGCGAGTGTGCCCTCAGCGCGGCAGCTCGGATACGCCCATCAACGCTTCGTCCACTGCGCGCGCGGTCTGTCGGCCTTCGCGGATCGCCCAGACCACAAGGCTCTGTCCGCGCCGCATGTCGCCGCAGGCAAACACGTTCTCGACATTTGTGCGATAGCTGTTCGTATCCGCGTCGACATTGCCGCGATCCGTCAGTGCGACGCCAGCCTGTTCGAGCAGGCCGGCCTTTTTCGGGCCGACAAAGCCCATGGCAAGCAGGATGAGATCGGCCTTGAGCGTGAATTCGCTGCCCACGACCTCGCGCATCTCGCCGTCCTTCCATTCGACTCGAGCGCATTCGAGGCCGGTGATTTTCTCGCCATCGCCCACGACCCGCTTGGTCAGGACAGCCCAGTCGCGCTCGACGCCTTCCTCGTGGCTGGAGGAGGTGCGCAGCTTCATCGGCCAGTCGGGCCAGGTCAGCGCCTTGTCCTCTTTCTCGGGCGGCTTGGGCATGATCTCAAGCTGGGTGACCGAGGCTGCGCCCTGCCGGTTTGAGGTGCCGACACAATCCGAGCCGGTATCACCGCCGCCGATTACGACCACATGCTTGCCGGTCGCCAGCAAGGAACCGCGCGGGGCCGCGCGCACTTCGTCGTCGCCTGCATTGCGCTTGTTCTGCTGGGTCAGGAATTCCATCGCGAGCCGAACGCCGGGCATTTCGGCACCGGGAATAGTAAGCGCGCGCGCATCCTCTGATCCACCGGCCAGCACGACCGCGTCGTAATTTTCCTTCAGCGTCGCGAAGGAGATGTCGACGCCGACTTCCTTGTTGGTTTTGAAGGTCACACCTTCCGCTTCCATCTGCACGCAGCGGCGATTGATGAGGTGTTTTTCCATCTTGAAGTCGGGGATGCCGTAACGCAGCAAACCGCCCACGCGGTCCGACTTTTCGAACAGGGTGACGCTGTGCCCGGCGCGGGCGAGCTGTTGCGCGCAAGCCATGCCGGCGGGGCCGGAGCCGATGACGGCGACCGACTTGCCGGTCTTTTTCTCGGGCACTTGCGGCGTGACCCAGCCTTCTTCCCACCCCCGATCGATGATTGCGCATTCGATCGATTTGATAGTCACGGGCTGGTCGACGATGTTGAGCGTGCACGATGCCTCGCAGGGAGCGGGGCAGATGCGGCCGGTGAACTCGGGGAAGTTGTTCGTGCTGTGCAGCAGGTCGAGCGCGTTCTTCCAGTCCTGTTCGTAGATCAGGTGGT
Organism: uncultured Erythrobacter sp.; assembly: GCA_947494705.1. GTDB lineage: Bacteria > Pseudomonadota > Alphaproteobacteria > Sphingomonadales > Sphingomonadaceae > Erythrobacter. The sequence goes on along the minus strand of CANLVN010000002.1, from coordinate 277,907 downwards.
TCCAGTCCGGGATCAGGTTGTTCACCGGACAGCCGTTGTGACAATAGGGAATGCCGCAATCCATGCAGCGCGACGCCTGCGCGGCGAGCGTGTCGTCGTCCGGCTGGACCACGAATTCGCGGTAATTGTTCAACCGTTCCTTGGGATCGAGATAGTCGCGTTCGCGCCGATCCAGTTCAAGAAATCCTGTGTCCTTGCCCATCTTCGTGTGACCCTTATTCAGCCGCGACCGAGGCGGCTTCTTCGCGCTCGGCTGCGAGTGTTTCGAGCGCGCGCTTGTAATCGCGCGGCATGACCTTGACGAATTTGCCCAACGCCGCGTCCCAATCGCCGAGCAGCGCGCTCGCAATCTCGCTGCCGGTGTGCAGCTGGTGACGTTCAATCAGGATACGCAGCCGTTCGGCATCGTGATGCAGCATGTCGCCCATGCCGAAATCGTGAACGCTCGAGCCGCGCTGTTGCGGGCGCCCCGTTCCGTCCTCGGCATCGCGAGTGGCGGATACCGGCAGTAGGTCGACCTGCGCGTGGTTGACGAGGTTGGAGAAGTTGCCGTCGGGGTCGTAGACATAGGCGACCCCGCCGCTCATGCCCGCAGCAAAGTTGCGTCCCGTCTTGCCCAGCACGACGACCACGCCGCCGGTCATGTATTCGCAGGCATGGTCACCTGCGCCTTCGACCACGGCAACCGCGCCCGAATTGCGCACGGCGAACCGCTCGCCCGCTACGCCGGAGAAATAGGCTTCGCCCGCAATCGCGCCATAAAGCACGGTGTTGCCGACGATGATGTTCTCGCCCGATTTGCGCGGGGCGTTTTCGGGCGGGCGCACGATGATCCGTCCGCCGCTGATCCCTTTGCCGACATAGTCGTTGGCATCGCCGACCAGGTCGAGCGTGACACCATAGGCGAGCCAGGCGCCGAAGCTTTGTCCCGCGACACCGGTCAGGTTCACCCGGATCGTATCGGCAGGCAGGCCCTCGTGGCCGTATTTCTTCGCGATCTCACCTGAGAGCATCGTGCCGACAGCCCGGTTGACGTTCCGAACCGGGTATTCGAGCTGGATCGGCTCCTTGCTGGCAATCGCTTCGCTGCAATCTTCGATCAGCGTGTTGTCGAGCGCCACGTCCAGGCCGTGATCCTGCACCTGCGTGTTGCGCAGGGGAATATCTGGCGCAAGATCGGGCTTGTGCAGCAGGCGAGACAGGTCGATCCCGCGCGCCTTCCAGTGACGATGCATGCGGGTCATGTCGAGCCGGTCGACGCGGCCGACCATTTCCTCAACCGTGCGGAAACCCAGTTCGGCCATGATGCCGCGCAGTTCCTCGGCAACGAAGAACATGTAGTTCACCACATGCTCCGGCTCGCCGGTAAAGCGCGCGCGCAGCACCGGGTCCTGCGTCGCAACGCCGACCGGGCAGGTGTTGAGATGGCACTTGCGCATCATGATGCAGCCTGCCGCGATCAGAGGTGCAGTCGCAAAGCCGAACTCGTCGGCACCGAGCAGCGCGCCGATCGCCACGTCGCGGCCCGTGCGAAGGCCGCCATCGACCTGCACCGCAATACGCGTGCGAAGGTCGTTGAGCAGCAGCGTCTGCTGCGTTTCTGCGAGGCCGATTTCCCACGGCGAGCCGGCGTGCGTCAGCGAGGTCAGCGGCGACGCGCCGGTTCCGCCGTCATAGCCGGAAATCGTCACGTGATCCGCGCGCGCCTTCGAGACGCCCGCCGCGACCGTGCCAACACCGACTTCAGAGACGAGCTTGACCGAAATACGCGCCGATGGGTTCACGTTCTTGAGGTCGTGGATCAGCTGCGCGAGATCCTCGATCGAGTAGATGTCATGGTGCGGCGGAGGAGAGATCAGGCCCACACCCGGCGTCGAATGGCGGACCGCGCCGATGCGCTTGTCGACCTTGTGACCGGGCAGCTGGCCGCCTTCGCCGGGCTTTGCGCCCTGCGCCATCTTGATCTGGATGTCGTCGGAGTTCGCAAGATATTCCGTCGTGACGCCGAAACGCCCTGACGCGACCTGCTTGATGCGGCTGCGCATCGAATCGCCGTTTTCCATCGGCTTGAACCGGAACGGTTCTTCGCCGCCTTCACCCGTATTAGAGCGACCGCCGATGCGGTTCATTGCTATCGCAAGGGTGGAATGTGCCTCGTGACTGATCGAACCGAAGCTCATCGCCCCGGTGGAGAAGCGCTTCACGATCTCGCTGGCCGGCTCGACCTCGTCGATGTCGAGCGGTTCATCGGCGGTCTTGAACTCCATCAGACCACGAATGGTCAGCAGTCGTTCGCTCTGTTCGTTAACCGATTTGGCGAATTCTTGGTACTGATCGGGCAGTTCGCCCCGGACCGCGTGCTGCAACTGCGCGACGTTTTGCGGCGTCCATGCGTGCTCTTCGCCGCGAAGGCGATATTGGTAGATGCCGCCCACATCGAGCATCCCCTTGTAGAGGGGGTTGTCGCCATAGGCCTGAGCGTGGCGGCGCATCGCCTCTTCGGCGACTTCTGCCAGTCCGACGCCCTCGATCGTGGTCGCGGTTCCGGTGAAATACTTCTCGACGAAGGCCGAGCTCAGTCCGACCGCGTCGAAGATCTGCGCTCCGCAATAGGATTGATAGGTCGAGATGCCCATCTTGGACATAACCTTGCGGATGCCCTTGCCGATCGCCTTGATGTAATTCTGCTGGACCTCTTCGGCGCCAGCCTCTGGGTGCTTGCGTGCCCGGATGTCTTCAAGCGTCTCGAAGGCGACATAGGGGTTGATCGCTTCCGCGCCATAGCCGGCGAGTACGCAGAAGTGATGGACTTCGCGTGGCTCCCCGGATTCGACGACGAGCCCGGTCTGCATCCGCAGGCCCTGTCGCACGAGGTGGTGGTGCACGGCAGCAGTGGCGAGCGCGGCGGGCATGGCGACGCGGCTCTCGTTCTGGGACCGGTCGGAAAGAATGAGGATGTTGTGATCCTGCAGCACCGCTTCGGTGGCGGCCCAGCACATTTCCTTGATCGCCAGCTCGATGCCTTCGACGCCGGCTTCGGCGTCCCAGGTGATGTCGATCGTTTCGCAGCGGAAGGCGCCGTCGAGGACCGACTCGACCGAACGGATCTTCGCAAGATCGTCATTGGTGAGAATCGGCTGGTCGACTTCAAGCCGCTTGTGCGTCCCGGCCTCGTGGCCGAGCAGGTTGGGACGCGGCCCGATCATCGAGAGCAGGCTCATCACCAGCTCCTCGCGGATCGGATCGATCGGCGGGTTCGTCACCTGCGCGAAGTTCTGCTTGAAATAGTCGTAGAGCAGCCGCGCGCGGTCCGACAGCACGGCGATGGGGGTATCGGTGCCCATCGAACCGATCGGATCGTCGCCCTTGACCGCCATCGGCTCAAGGAAGCGCCCGATGTCTTCCTGCGTGTAGCCGAAAGCCTGCTGGCGCTCGAGAAGCGAGGTGTCCTTTGCGGGGATTTCGGACAGTTCGGGTTCGATCTCGCTGATATCCGACAGCTTGAACTGCGCCTGATCGAGCCACTTTGCGAACGGTTCCGCGCCCGCCAGTTCGGCCTTCAGCTCCTCGTCCTCGATGATGCGGCCTTGTTCTAGGTCGATGAGCAGCATCTTGCCGGGCTGCAGGCGCCATTTGCGCACGATGTCTTCTTCGGCGAAGGGCAGAACGCCGCTTTCCGACGCGAGACAGACGATGTCGTCCTTCGTCACGCAGAAGCGTGCGGGACGCAGGCCGTTGCGGTCGAGTGTCGCGCCGATCTGGCGGCCGTCGGTGAAACACACCGCCGCCGGGCCGTCCCATGGCTCCATCAGCGCGGCGTGATATTCGTAGAATGCGCGCCGCTCGGCGTCCATCAGCGTGTTGCCGTTCCACGCTTCGGGGATCAGCATCATCATTGCATGGGCAAGGCTGTATCCGCCCGCCAGCAGCAGTTCGAGCGCGTTGTCGAGGCAGGCGGTGTCGGACTGGCCATGCGGGATGAGCGGCCACATCTTGTCGAGATCGGGCCCCAGCAATTCGCTTTCCATCGTGCGACGGCGCGCGTTCATCCAGTTCACATTGCCGCGCACCGTGTTGATCTCGCCATTATGCGCGATGAAGCGGAACGGGTGTGCAAGACGCCAGCTCGGGAAAGTGTTGGTCGAGAAGCGCTGGTGGACGAGACCGAAGGCGCTGACACATTCGGGATCGCGCAGATCGTCATAGAAACTGCGAACCTGCGTTGCCAGCAACAGGCCCTTGTAGACGATGGTGCGGCTCGACACGCTCGGCATGTAGGTCTGGGTAAGGCCGGGCAGGTCGTGCTTTTCGGCCAGCGCAGCGAGCGGATTGAGCGACTGCTTGCGAATCGCCAGCAGCTTGCGCTCGAAAGCGTCCTGATCGGCGCAGTTCTCTCCACGCGCGATGATCGCCTGCTGGATGACCGGCATCGAGGCGAGGACAGCATCGCCAAGCCCTTCCAACGTAGTGGGCACGTCGCGCCATCCGATGACGCGCTGACCTTCCTTGGCCGCCAGCTTTTCGAAGCGGTCGATCACGAAAGCGCGCTCTTCGCCATCCTGCGGCATGAAGGCCATCGCCACGGCATAATCGCCCACGGCGGGCAGATCATGGCCATTTTCCTCGGCCCAGCGGCGGATCAGCGCATCGGGAATCTGCATGAGCAGGCCAGCGCCATCGCCCAGCAGCGGGTCCGCGCCCACGGCGCCGCGATGATCGAGCTTGGCGAGAATCTCGAGCGATTGTTCTACAATCGAATGGCTCTTTTCGCCCTTGATATGGGCGACCATGCCCACACCGCAGGCGTCATGTTCATTGGCGGGGTCATACAGACCCTGGGAATTCGGATATCCCATGGTGAGCTTCCATCCTGTCAGATGCCGACTACCAAGGTTGCGCGGAAAAAGCCCGTGCAGAGGGCGGCAGTGGCGGGTCTATCGAGCGCACACGGCAAATTGCCGAGGCCGCGCTTCGGTTCGGCACACTAATGCAGATGGAAAGCTCATATTGCAACCGCGAAAAGCGAACGTTTGTTTCGCTGCAATAAAGCTGCGCTTTAGTTTCGTTGCGTGCAACTGCCCGAAAAGACCCGCACCGTAAAGTTCAGGCCGCTCCGCGCAGATCCTGCAATTTGGCAAGCGCCTCGCGCAATTCCCGTTCGGTCGAGGCAATTCGCGGGTCTTCGGCGTGCGGTTTGGCGACCTGCCCGGTAGCGGTCTGGCTCACTTGGCTGTCCTGCGAAGTGAAGAAGGTCAGCGCCTTGAGGGCTTCGGCCAATGCGGCATCGCGGGCCGGTCCGCTGTTCGATGCGCGCTGGCGATCGGCCTGCTGGCGTTCGTGCAGGGCTGCGGCGAATCGCTCGACCATTTCGACCAAGCTCAGCTGCTCGGGCGGGGTCTGGCGCAGCTTTTCGAGCGCGCCAGCGGCTGGCGGTGCGGGGCGGGGTTCGCGGGCAATCCGCGCTGGCTCGGCATCGACCTTAGGCTGTTCTTCCACCCAGACGCCATTGCGTCCGGGGAGCTCGGCAAATTCGGCCAAGTCGAGTTCCTGCGGACGCTCGGGCAAGGTCGAGTAATTGTGCGGCTGCTTCTCCGCTTCGGAAGGGGCCGGCGTTTCGCTCTCGGCTGCCGCCTCGCAGGTGGCCGCTTCGCACGATTCGATCAGCGCCCTCTGGAACTGCTTGTGGGTGAAGGACATCTCGGTCTCTTTGCCCTTTGCGGGCACAGCGTCCTCGGGAGCCTCCATCTCGTAACCGCGTTTCGCCAGCTCTCCCAGCGTCGGGGCGCGATCGCCGGCATCGGATGGTTTGCGCGCCAACAGCGGCTGGTCGTGCGCATCGTGCCCGCTATCCGCGGTGGACTCGCTGGTTTCGTGGGTCAGCTCGAGCGTATCCTCTTTGACCGGAACCGCATCGAAAGGCATCGTCTCAAGCGGTGCATCGAAACTCTCGCTGCCCAATTCGGATGCAGGGTCGATCGGTTGAGGGCGTCGTGAGTGCATCGCCGTAATCAGCAGGCTTTCGCCGCTGCGCGCCGCCATGGTCGAGCGAATAGCACCGGCTGCCATAAATCCAAACGCACCACCGATCAGCGCGGCAAGCCCGGCAAGAACGAAGCGCGTGAAGACGCCATCGGCGGCCAAGCCGGTCAGGATCGCCATCCGCCCGATTGCTGTGGCGGGCAGGACCATCACGCTCAATCCGAAAAGCGCTGCGCCCCACGCCGTGACCATCGGAATGAAGCTGGCATGCTTCACAACCGACACGCTGCCGGCTGTCTTCTTGCGCGAAGACCTGCGCCGCTCCGGTTGGTGCTCGATATACTGGCTCAGTCGCATTTTGCCCCCTGTTTGCCAGGTCATGGAAACGCGCTCCGGAACCTTGCGCGTGGCCTATGCCTGCAGACCGTGTTGGTGCGCGGACGCCGCAAGGCTTTCCACGCTTTCGCCCTGCGTTAACAAGTGATGGTAAACGTCGAGATAACGACGCGCATTTTTGGCCCAGTCATGTCGCGTGCGCACATGAGCAAGCCCCGCTTGGCGCACCGCGTCCCATCCTTCACGTGCATCGAGTGTTTCGGAGAGCGTCGCGGCGCAGCTCTGCGGATCGTCGGGCGCGAAAAGGAACCCGGTTTTGCCATGAGTGATAAGTTCGCGGTGTCCGCCGACATTGGACGCGGCGACGATGCGCCGCTGCGCCATCGCTTCGAGAGGTTTGAGCGGCGTGACAAGGTCGGTAAGGCGCGAAGCCTTACGCGGATAGGCGAGGACGTCGATCAGCGAATAATAGCGCTCCACCTCGGTATGCGGCACGCGGCCTGCGAACAGGATCGCATCCTTGCAGGGCAGCGCCGAGGCAGCGGCGCGCAATTCGTGCTCCATCTCGCCCGCGCCAATGAGCAGCAGGCGCGCATCCGGATGGGTTTTGCGCAGGATCGGCATTGCCGCGATCAGGTCGTCGAGACCTTCGTAATCGTAAAAGCTGCCGATATAGCCGATCACTGGCGCGCCGTCGGGGATGCCCAGTTCCTGCGCGAGGGCCGTGTCGCGCGGCGCCGGCTCGCCGAACAGGGTCAGGTCGACGCCATTTGGCATCACCCCGATGCGCCCACCGGGAATGCCGCGAGCGATCAGATCGTCGCGCAGGCCGTTGCAGATCGTGAAAAGCGCATCGGCGGACTTGGCCACCTGCGTTTCCAGGCTGCGGGTGAGGCGATATTTGGCGGAGCCGTGCGTGCCGCTGCGATTGCCGACTGCGGCATCTTCCCAGAAGGCCCGGATTTCGTAGACGAGCGGGATGCCGAGCGAGCGCGCTGCGCGCAATGCACCTCCACCGTTGAGGGCGGGCGAGTGGGCGTGGATGATATCGGGCCGCCACTCCTTGGCCAGGGCGCGGATCGCACGATAGGTCGCGGCCATCTCGCGCAATTCGCGCAAGCCTGCCGGACCGCCCGATATTCGGGGCGTGCGGTGGAATGTGAGGCCGTCGAAAACCTCTCTCGTCTGTTCCCAATCGGCCTCGGCGTTGTGCTTTTGCGAAGTCAGCCCGCGCACCTCGAGGCCGAGTTGCTCCTGCGCCTTCAGGATGGCGCGCGTGCGAAAGGTATAGCCGGAATGGAGCGGCAGCGAATGGTCGAGGACATGGAGAATCCGGGTCATGGGGCCATGCCTTAGCGCAAGCGTGCTTAACGCGGCGTCAACTCCGCGCGCGTAAGGGGCATTCGATGATCGACTACATTTCCCTCGCGATTGGTCATGGCCTGCTGGCGCTTGCGCTGTTGCGGCTGGTGATGCGCGAGGATGTCGACAGCGACCCGGCGATCGAAGAGCTCAAGCAGGAAAACAAGGCGGGGCGCGAGGCGACCAGCGCTGCGGGACGCAATGCGAAGCGGCGGGCCCGAACCGATCGGCAAATGCCGTGATCGACCTGATCCTCATCGCATTTATCGGCTATGTGCTGATGCTGGGCCTGAGGCGCCCTTACCTGTGGGTGCTGCTGTACGTTTACATCGACATCGTGGCGCCGCAGCGGATCGGTTACGGTCTCATTACGTCGGTCCCGGTCTCGCTGATAGCCTTCGCTGCCGCTTTCGGTGGTTGGCTGGTGCTCGATCGCAAGGAGGGTGCCCGCTTTACCTTGCGACAATTCCTGATGCTGGCGCTGTTGCTCTATTGCGGTTGGACGCTGTCGTGGGCCGACTTCCCCGAACCGGCCTCGACCAAGTGGGACTGGGTGTGGAAGGCGTTGTTGTTTGCGATCTTCCTGCCGCTGACCCTTACGACCCGTGCTCGGATTGAAGCGCTAGCGCTGACTTTGACCCTGTCGGTTGCGACCATCGTGATCGGAACCGGGATGAAGACGATTTTGGGCGGCGGAGGCTATGAAAGCCTGCATTTCCTCGTGAACGACAATAGCGGGATTTACGAAAGCTCGACGCTGGCAACGGTGGCCATTGCGCTCATTCCGATGATATTCTGGTTCACTCGCTATGGCACTGTGTTCCGCCCGCACTGGACCGTGAACCTGTTCGCTGTTGCGCTCGTGTTCGCCTGCCTGCTGATCCCGGTAGGGACCGAGGCGCGCACGGGACTTGTCTGCATCGCGGTGCTGGGCGTTCTCTTGCTGCGCTACACCCAGCGGCGGTTCCTCGTGATGGCGGCGGCTGGCGCGATCGGGCTGGCCGCATTGCCTTTCTTGCCGCAAAGCTATTACGACCGGATGGCAACCATCGCCCAGCCCGGCGGTGACGAGAGTGCTTCGACACGGATGCAGGTTTGGCAATGGACGCTCGATTACGTCGAGGAGCATCCGTTTGGCGGCGGTTTCGACAGCTACCGTTCCAATTCCTTCACCTACCGCATGCCGGTCAGGGAAGAACTCGGCAACACAGTCAGTGTCGAGTATCGCGAAGTTACAGACGAAGCGCGCGCTTTCCACTCGGCGATCTTCGAACTTCTGGGCGAGCAGGGCTATCCCGGTCTCGCGATCTGGCTCCTGCTGCATGGATTGGGCGTGTGGCAGATGGAGCGGACCTATCGCCGATGGAAAGGCGCAACCGCCGAGAGCGAGGCCTGGATTTCCCCGCTTGCCGCCGCACTGCAGATCGCGAGCCTGATCTATCTTGCCGGAGCGCTGTTTCAGGGCATTGCATACCAGCCTGTGATGCTCATGATCGTGGGGCTGCAGATCGGGCTGCATTCCTATGTCGCCCGGCTCGAATCGGCAAAACCCCTCGGCGAAAGGGAAACAGACCCCGATCCGACGGGTGATCGCGACCGGCGTCGCGCTGGCCGACACGATCGGCCGGGCGGGAGTCGCGGTGCCGTAACGGCATAGACCTGTTCCAGCCTTTATCGTTGCGTTATGGCCTGCCGACTGCCATGTTTGGCTCAGTTAACGTAAACGTAAAGCGAGCGCACTCCGGATCAGGATGCGGCCCGCCAGGCAGAGGAGACGCATTACATGACACCGCAGGATATGGCCGCAAAGGTCGGCGAAAACATCGGCACCAGCGAGTGGGTCGAGATGACGCAGGACAAGGTCAACATGTTCGCTGATGCGACCGGCGATCACCAGTTCATCCATATCGACGAAGAAAAAGCCAAGATGACCCCGTTTGGCGGCACCATCGTTCATGGCTTCATGACCCTCTCGATGATCCCCTACCTTTCCGCCAACAGCGACATGCCCAAGATCGATAACATCAAGATGGGCGTGAATTATGGCGGCAACAAAACCCGCTTCATCGCGCCCGTGCGCGTCGGCAAGCGCATCCGTGGCCACTGGAAGCTCGTCGAGATGATCGAAAAGCGCCCCGGTCAGTGGCAGCAGACCGCTGAAATCACGATCGAGATCGAAGGCGAGGACAAGCCCGCCCTGATCTGCGAATGGATCACCCAGTTCTTCGTCTGAGCCAGTCATGAATCCTCGCGATCGCGGGGATACTCAACAGTCTGGACCGAACCCCTATCGGGACACCTGCCTTTGCGGGGTCTCGCAGCTAACCAAAGGACCTCTTCATTATGTCACGTGACGCAGTCATCGTCTCCACAGCCCGTACCCCCATCGGCCGCGCCTACAAGGGCGGCTTCAATGCCACTCCGGGCGCAACGCTCGGCTCGTTTTCCTACAAGGCGGCGGTAGAACGCGCCGGTATCGACGGCGGTGAAGTCGACGATGTCGTGTGGGGCTGCGTTCTCGCGCAGGGCACGCAGGCCGGCAATATCGGTCGCCAGGTCGCGCTTCGCGGCGGTGCTCCGGTCAGCGTTCCGGCGCAGACCATCGACCGTCAGTGCTCCTCGGGCCTCATGGCGATTGCCACCGCAGCCAAGCAGATCATCGTCGACAACATGGACGTGGTTGTCGGCGGCGGGCAGGACTCGATCAGCCTCGTGCAGACGCCCGAAATGCGCGTCGCTCCCGATCCCTCGCTGATCGAAATGCATAAGGACGTTTACATGCCGATGCTCGGTACTGCCGAGACAGTCGCCGCGCGCTACAACATCAGCCGGGAAGCGCAGGACGAATACGCCCTGCAGTCGCAGCAGCGCACCGCAGCAGGTCAGGAAGCGGGCAAGTTCGACGACGAAATCGTGCCCGTCACCACCACGATGATGGTGAAAGACAAGGAAACCGGCGAGGTTTCCAAGCAGGAAGTCACCATCACCAAGGACGAGGGCAACCGTCCCTCGACCACACTTGAAGGCCTGCAGAGCCTCAACCCGGTGATGGGTCCCGGCAAGGTCATCACCGCCGGCAACGCCTCGCAGCTTTCCGATGGCTCGTCGGCCAGCGTGCTGATGGAAGCAAAGGTCGCCGAACAGAAGGGCCTTGAGCCGCTCGGCCGCTATGTCGGCATGGCGGTTGCTGGCACCGAGCCCGACGAGATGGGCATCGGACCGGTCTTCGCCATTCCGAAGCTGCTCAAGCAGACCGGCCTCAAGATGGACGATATCGGCCTGTGGGAGCTGAACGAAGCCTTCGCAGTGCAGGTGCTCTATTGCCGTGACAAGCTCGGCATCGACAACGACATCCTGAACGTCAATGGCGGCTCGATCTCGATCGGCCACCCCTATGGCATGACCGGCGCACGCTGCACCGGCCACGCACTGATCGAAGGCAAGCGCCGCGGTGCGAAATATGTCGTCGTGACCATGTGCGTCGGCGGCGGCATGGGCGCAGCGGGCCTGTTCGAAGTCTTCTGATCGACCCGAAAGTCAAAGAAGAATGGGCGCGGCAACGGAACTGTTGCCGCGCCCTTTTTCATGTAAAAACCGACAGGACGAGCGGTCATATTTCAGTAATGTTACAGGGCTTGGCATACCGTCACAAAAATGCCATATAAGAGGGATGAAACCTTCTGTACTCGACCGTCCGCATACCGTTTCCTCCTACGACCTCCAGCTTGCAGAGGTCCGTTCGACGATTAACGGGATGGCCGATCTGGCGCAGCGTTCGCTCAGCGACGCTCTTGTTGCGCTGGAGACGGCCGATCATGACGCTGCAAAAGCCATCGTTGCCAATGACAAGCGGATCGACGAGCTCGAACTGTCCCTGGAGCGGCTCGTCAACCTGATCATCACGTCGCGTGGACCGATGGGCGAAGACCTGCGTTATCTCATCGTCGCGATCCGCATCGGCACCATGCTTGAGCGTACCGGCGACCAGGCGAAGCGGATCGCCCGCCGTGTGAAGGGGATCGAGCCGGGCGAGATCGCCAAGGACCTTACCTTGATCCGGACGATGGCCCGCTATGCCAGCGACATGGTCGAACGGTCCATCGAGAGCTTCAACACGTCCGACGCCAAAACCGCCGAGCAGGTCATTCGTGACGATGCGGAGCTCAATGGAATGAACCGCAACCTCGTCGAATCCTGTATCGAGGCGATGGATGCCGGTCATCTCAAGGTGCGCCACGGGGTCGAAATCATCTCGATCGGCAAACAGCTCGAACGTGTCGGCGACTACGCCACGAACATCGCGCAGGAAATGCTGTACGTGGTCACGGGAACGCGCGAAAACTAAGCCGGGGAACCTCTCCCGGCAGATTGTCACAAAGCTTGCCAGCGCTGCATTGGCTGGAAGCAGCCCGCAATTCGAGCGGTCCTAGTCGAAGACGAGGAAATAGACCGCTCGTCCCGGCCCCTCATTGCTCAGTTCGATATCGTATCGCTGGGTGTAGAGCGGAGTGAAGCGGCAGGCTGGCTTTGCAGCCCCGTTGGCCGCTTCGTTCGCCGCGCAAACGAGGTGCTCGCTCTGGTCGGAAACTCGCATGCGAACCGGCCCTGCGCCCCTGTGCGAAACGGCAAGGGTCGACGGCACACCCGATTTGAAAGTCTGCGCGCTGCGCCAGCTTTCACCCGGCGCGAGCTCGCCGCGCACATAGGCCGGGCCGAGCAACCGACCACGATATGGCAGGCTCTCGATCCCCGCGCTCTTCGACCATTGCGCAACGAGATCCGCCTCGCCCTCGCCTTGCGGGGCAGCGCCGCTGGCTTGCAGCGCCGCGATAAGCTCTGACAGCTGGTCGTGAGCGCCGCTATCGTGCGCGGCTTCTGCTTGGGCGAGAGCTTCGGCCACACGGTCTGCACGCGTTGCGGCTTCATCGGAGGCCTGGGCCACGGGAACGACCGGCGCGCAGGCTGTCACGACCAGCGCGAGCATGGTCAGCGGGGCGGAAATTGAGCGCAGTCTTTTCATCATCTCTTTTCCTAATTGAGCGACGGGCGGCGACATCACACCATAGAAACTCGACGCTTCGGATCACGGTTGCAACCGAAAGCTCGCTCCCCTGTCGGTATCGTCCAGATTCAACGTGAGCCCATGCCTCTCTGCAATTGCGCGGGCCAGAGCGAGGCCCAGCCCGCTGCCATGCTCATCGCTCCCCGGGTTCGAGCGCCCACGATAGAATCGCTCGAATATGCGCGCGCGGTCGGCGGGCGCGATGCCGGGGCCGTTGTCGGCGACCACCAGGACGGGCCCGGCTGCCAGCGAAACCGCGATCCGACCACCCGGCGGCACATATTTGAGCGCATTGTCGAGCAGGTTCGTGACCAACCGGCTCAGCTGACTGCCATCGCCGTCGACGATGACGCCGGGTTCGACGTCCCAGACCAGTTCGTATCCTGTCTCTTCCGCGCTGCCTGCATAAAGCTCGCAAATCCGCGCGACCATGTCGCTGAAATCGACCGGTTCGAGTCCGGCACGGTCGCCGCGCCGGGTCTTGCTCGCGGCGATGTCGAGGAGCGATTCGAGCGTTTGCACCAGCCGCCGGATCTCGGTCCGCGCCTCTACCAACCGCTCTCCGACTTCGGGCGAAGGGCCAGCCTCCAGTGCCTTGATCAGCCGATTGTCGAGATGCGAAAGCGGGGTGCGCATTTCGTGTGCGAGTTGTTCGCTTGTCTCCTTGTAGGCTTCCATCAACGAACGCTGCCGCGTTAGCGCGGCGGCGCTGTGGGCGGTCAGCTCGTCGATCTCGTCCGCGTTCTCGACTGGCGAGAACGCGCTCAGCTCTTCGCGGTGCTTCTCCGGATCGCGGAAGGCGAGATTGATCTCTCCAATGCGGCGCTGAAGTCCGATTGCCGCGATCCGACCCAGCAGCGCCACCAGCAGTACGAACACCGCTCCGCCCACGCCGAAGGCAAGCGCCACGTTGTCGAGCACGGCCGTGTTGTTCTCGATCCGGCGCGCCACTGTCATGCGCAGGTCGGGGCCGAGCTGGACTGCGCGCGCAAACCCTTCCGAATTTTCGCCCAACGTGATCCTGCCCGATTCGGAAATCATCGGATCGAGATCGGGCCACCTGGCGAGGTCGCCTGCGATCACTTTACCGGCATCGTTGGCGAGCAGGTAATGCGGCGTGTTGCCTTCTGACGGAGTGAGCGCAATGCGGTCTGCAATGCGCTGTTGCAGATCGGGCAGGCCGCCGGTGGCGTAAATATCCACCAGTCCGGCAATATCGACGTCGATTTCCTTCTGCGCGCCCTCGTCGAGCGTCGCCCCGATGGTCTGATGAGTCACGAACCACAGCGCCAGCACCAGGACGACCGACAGGCCGATCGCCGCCAGGACGATGCGCGAAAAGATCGACCGCCGCGCTTCGATTTTCACTTCCCTTCGAGAATGCGATAGCCCGAGCCCCAGATCGTTTCGAGAGCAGGGCTTTGAAAACCGTCTTCGAGCTTGCGGCGCAGTCGCCCGATATTCACGTCGACAACATTGGTCTGCGGGTCGAAATCCATCTTCCACACATCGCGCAGCAACATCTCGCGCGTGACCGTCTCTCCCGCATTCTCCATGAAGTAGCGGAACAGGTCGAATTCCTTGGGGCTGAGGGGCAGATGGCGGTTGTGGCGAAAGGCGGTGCGTGCCTTGAGATGGCATTCGAAAGCGCCGTAGATGATCACCGCGCTGTGCTCTTTTCCTGCGGAGCGGCGGTGCAGTGCACGCAGCCTGGCCATCAGTTCCTGCGGCTCAAATGGCTTTGCCATGTAATCGTCCGCGCCCGCATCGAGTCCATCGGCGCGGTCGGAACTTCGTCCCAGAGCGGAGAGCATGAGGATCGGCGTGCCGATCCCGCTTTCGCGCAATCGCCGAGTGATGGTGAGCCCGTCCATATCGCCCAGCATCCGGTCGAGGATGATAACGTCAAAGGCTTCCATTCCCGCCCTCAGCAGCGCTGCGCCGCCCGTTTCCTCCCATACCAGTGCGTCGCCGTTGTTCGAAGCGACTTCGCTCACCGCGCTTGCCGAACGCGCATCGTCTTCGACATAGAGGATCCTGAGCTGCGGGTTCGCCATTGCCACTTCCCCCTGTGCGCCGCCCGTTTGCATCGCGGGAAGCCCTTCATGCCGAACGGGCTGCTGTCCGTGAGGCGTCGCGCGAAATGCTGCCATGATCGTGATGTCCCTGCAAGCGCGCACAATCGGGCGGGAGCGACCACGCGGCCCCTCCCGCCCTGTTCGCTATGGATTAATTGAGCGCCTCGACGCTTACCCAGCCCTTCGTGCCGAAATTATCTTCGACCTCGACGAACAGGCCTTCGCGCTTGCCGGTCGGGCTGAGCGTCGTGCCGACCATCAGGCCGCGCACCACTTCGCCGTCGGCGGCGGGCGTGGCCATCATCGACGTTGCCGTCGCAACCGTTGCGTAGGAGGGCTCGGCGGCTGCTGCGGGCTGCGCCTTTGGCACCGATGCGATGACGGCTTCCTGAGCTACGACATCGTTGAAGGCGAGGATAAAGGCCTCGACCAGCATCTTGCCATTCTTGCTGTCGCCATAACCAGCGGCCTGCGCTCCGGCGGTCCAGGCACCTGCGCCGCGGAAATTGAGCGTGCTCTTCTTCACAACGCCCTGTCCGGTGACGATGGTCATGCCGTTCATCGGGCTGAGCAGCTTGATACCGGCAGCAAGCCGTTTCTTCTTGCCGCCAAAGCCTCCGAACATGCCCAGCACGGCGCCTGCTCCGGGAACCCGGCTGAGCATCGAGGATGCAGCGCCCGAACGAACGAGCCCTTCCATCGCTGCGGATTTGGCGACTTCAATCGACTGGTCGACCTCTTCGCTGCTGCCGGCGACCACGTTCATCAGGAAGTCTGCTGGCACGCCCGATGCCGTACTGTGCGGTGTGAAGCAGCCGCTTTCGGTAGCGAGCGTGTTGATGAGGGCTCGCGGGCTGCCCAGGTCATATTCTGCCCAGCCCTGCGTGTCGCCATCGACCACGGCGATCGTGCCGAGGCTTTCCTCGCAAGTGACGAGCTCCACATCGCCCTTCTTGGCGAAGGCCGGTGCCGGTGCGACGGCGGCGGACAACGCGGCGACCATGGCAAGGCCGCAGGTTGCGCGCAAAAATGCATTCTTCATCGGTAGTACTCCCCATTGCGTATCAGTGGGTCGGAGACTTGCGCGTTTCGCGAAACCTGACCACACACACCGCCTGTCACGAATATGACAATTGCTGTTATGCCGGCGATCTGCCCTGCTATTCGTGCGTCATTCAGCGCCCCAGATCGGAAGGCCAGGTGATCGAGCCGCCAAACATCTGCTGCGCTCGTTCGATGGCAACGGCACGTTGACCGTCCGCCAAGGCATCTGCGTCCAAATGTGAGGAGGACGGGTCGGCGAGGGTAGCGCTCATCGCGCTTCCGACAATGCCGCCCCTACCCTCTTCGAACACATCAGTCGTGGTGGATTGCGTGCCCGACCACCGGCTCCAGTCTCCAACCGACGCGGTTGGCGCTGCCATGATCGAGGGAGCGATCGCGCTTGCCGTGCCCCCCTCCTGTCCGAAGATCGCCAGGCCCGAGGCGCCCACAGTCGCCGAATTGCTCGCATCGGTAACGTTGAAGGCCACCCCGGCATAGGCCGCATTGTCACCATAAAGGACGCCGCCGATATTGACGATGCACGTTGCCGAACACGCGTTGCCACCGGCAGTTACGGTGTTCGAGGTGCTGGTGAATGTGCCGCCGAAGGTCCACACGCCGCTGCCAATCACGAGGTTGATGTTGCTTGCAGCGGGATTGGCTGCACCGCCGGGTGTCGACACCGCCCAGCTGCGCCCGCCGACCGCCATGCTCAGGTCGTATCCGACGAGGCTGGTCGAACCGAAAGCGATCGCAAGATCTCCGGTTACCGTGCCAGGTGCCGACCCCTGATTGTCGGTGGCGGAGGTGCCGCCGATCAATTCGTAGGCGATCGTACCGCCGGGAAGGGTGGTGGTCGCTTCGCCGGTCATGACGTGATAGCCGCCATTTGCTCCAACGGGATAATCGACATCGCCGAAGAGCCCTGAAGACTGAACGGTCCCACCGGTCCACCGCGCCCATGCGATTTCTTCGAGATCGGTGGCTTCGACGATGCTCGCATCGTTGTTGGTCACCGTGCCGATTATCGATGACAGCCCGGTAATCTCGCCATCCACGAAATCTGCGGAGCCTCCGAAACCGGTGTTCAGCGAGCCATCGAGATAGGCGTAATACACCTGGTTCGATCGTGTGCCGGTAAAGCCGGTTCCGCCAGATCCGCCGCCATTCCCGCCGCCGCCTGTGTCGACCGCTCCAAAGATCGCCGCGCCCAGCAGCGCGTTGAAGTCGGCCCCGGTCGTGGGGTTGGAGATTTCTGCACGGTAGACGGTGCCAAACGAGCTGCCCTGCGCATCGGACATCCGCGCGTCGAAGAAGATCGGGCCGCTGCGGCCATCATCGGTCGTGCCGTCCACCCTGAAACCGAAATAGCCGCCGGGGGTTGAGCCGGCCTGACCGCTGATGGTCAGTGGCCGACCATCACCAGCAACCCCGCCGGGCGTTGCGAAGGTGTAGGCCAGGCCATCGAAAGCGATCTGACCCTCGATTGCAATTGCCGGGGCGGACCCGAAGATGATCGCCGCATCGGCGGTAAAGGTACCCGGTGCAAGCGATCCATCGAAGGTCGTGGGCCGCGTGGCTGCCAGCAGGTCGTATTCAATACGTCCGACCGGGAATGCCGCAGCGCCGACGAAGCCATCCGAGAGCATGTAATGAAAGCCCTGATTCGCGCTCAGCAAGTAGGTTTGTGGCTGAGATGCGGATGTTGATTGCTGCTTGTATTCACCATCCGTCCAGCGACCGATAAGCACATCGGCATTGCCTGAAATGTCTTCGACTTTCGCTGTTCCACGATCAAAGCGATTGTAGGTCGTACCGACATTCGTGCGATAGCGATCAAGCCCGCCATCATTGTCCAGAATGGCGTCCAGCGCCGTTCCCTGGATTAGTTCTCTGATGAGGAACGGATCGTTGCCGGACGGCTGTGCGGTGGCTTGAACGAAAAGTCCTGTGCCATTGCCGTTGAAACCGCCCGTATAGGTCAGCGTTGGCCCGCCGGGGCCGAATGGATCGGTGCCGGTCCCTCCGCCAGTGTCGGGCCGGGTGCCCAGCCCGTCGATTGCAGTGCCCTCCGTGCCGAAGATCGCTACACCGTTGACGAGACTTTGACCGACACTGCCCGGGCTGTCCTGAAGGAAGTAGGTGAGGCCGACATGGCTCGCGTCATCTCCGAATAGCCCGCCAGTCACGGTCGTTGAACATCCGTCCAAGCAGGCATTGTCCGTGATGCCCGTCGTCAAGAGCCCAAGCGAAAACGTGTTGTCCGCATCGATCGAGATGCCGCCGCTTGCGGCGTTATCCGCGCCGCCGTTGGTCGATGCATTCCAGCCGCGCGACCCGGCGTAGATATCGAAATTCATTCCGATGGTCGGAGAGGCACCGAAGGCGACGCCCAGTTGGCCGGTAAAGAAGCCGGTTGAACCCTCTTCACCGAATGCATCGGTAGGTTCGGTTCCGCCGATCAGGTCATACAGGACCAGCCCGCTCGCTGGCAAATCGAAGGCTGGCTGGCCGACCACGAGGTGTGTGTTGAAATTCGTGACACCTCCCGCCGAAGCGCCGCGCTCATACCGGGTCCATGCGACGATGTCGCCAATCCGCCCGCGTTCGCGCAGGGTGTCGCCAGCCGCTGTATAGTCGGTACGGACCGTATCGGAGCCGGTGACAGCAGTGATTTGCCCATCGGGCTCGATCTCGGCGGTTACGCCTGTCCGGTTATCAAACCCGTTCCGCGAAACGAGAGCCAGCACGGCATTGTTGAGTACAGGGCTGGATGCGCCCGGAAGCCCGGGGAACTGGTTCGGATTGCCTCCGCCCTCTACGAAGGCGAAGTAGTCTTCGAAGAAGTCAGCAAGGTCGTCAAAGCCGCCCAGCCCGCCATCGAGCGCATCGAGCGCGGCGAGATAGGCTTCGATCACGGCCAGGTCGAGTTCCGTGTATTCGCTCGGCAGACCGCCATTCGACAGGAAAGCGAAATAGGCATTCAGCGCCGCGATATAGTCCAGGTAAATCGGAAGCGCTGCAAAGCCATCGACATCGCCGCCGCCCGCCAAAAAGGCGAAATAGGCGTTGAGAAGCATTGCCTCATCGCCATCGAGGCCGTCAAAGTCGGTCAGGTTGACCGGCAAGGCAGCAAGCGCGGCAAGGTAGGCTTGAAGGGTTGCAATATCGAGTGCCGCATAATCGCTTGGGAGGTTTCCTGCGGCGAGGAATTCGGCATAGGCCGACAGCGCGCCTGCGTAATCGGCATAGATCGGTAGGCCTGCAAAACCGTCGATCGTGCCGCCACTTCCGAGGAACGCGAAATAGGCTTTGAGCAGCGCAGCCTGATCGGCAGCAATCGCGTCAAATCCAACCGCTCCACCCGGCAGCGCGGCCAGCGCCGCGAGATAGGCGTCGAGGACTGTGATATCGAGCGCTGTGTAGTCGCTCGGCAAATTGCCCGCGGCGAGGAACTGCGCGTAGGCAGAAAGCGCGGTTGCATAGTCGGCATAGATCGGCAGGCCTGCGAACCCGTCAACGGCGCCCCCGCTTCCGAGGAAAGTGAAGTAGGCCGACAGCAGGTCGAAATCGCCGGCCAAGCGGTCGTTAGCCTGTCCTGCCTGCACCAGCGCGCTATAGAAAGCCTGCAAATCGGCTATGTCCTGCGCGTCGTAGTCCGATGGAAGCCCACCATTTTCGAGGAAGTCCGCATAGGCGGTGAGCGAAGCGGTGAAGCCCGCAAAATCCGGGAAGTTCAACGTTGCAGCGAATTCGTCCGGGCTTCCGCCATCGGCCAGGAAGGCAAGATAGTCTTCGACCAGCTGGCGGTCGTCGGCGGAGAGGTTTGCGATGGCTCCGCTGCGAGCGATGAAGTTCAGATAGGCGTTGATCGTCACGACATCGGCAACTCCGCTCTCGAAGTTGCTGGGAACTCCGCCGTCACGGATCAGGTCGAGATACTGAGTGAGGAAGGCGCCGTATGCGGACAGGAAGTCTGCCCCCGATGCGCCACTTGCCAGGAATCGCAGATAGGTGCGGATGATGTCGGCCTGCGCCGCGTTGAATGGCCTGCCGCCATAAAGGGTTTCGAGTTCGACAGCGGCTGAAACAAGTGCGGCAAGGTCGCCGGTCGGGAAGGTCTCGAGTACCGGGTTCTGTGCGGCGACTTCGACCCGTGTTGCGGCAGCGACGATGTCCGCCGATGCGCCAGCGCCTGCCAGGTTTTCACCCAGCGTTACCGGGATGCCGTTGAGGGCTGCAGCTACTGGCCCTGCATCACCGCTGATTGCTATTACCTGGTTCGGAGCGGCAACGGGGTTGGTGGACGGCTGGCTCACTGCTGGATTGGCTATGGCCATGCGCGGGCCGCGTCCCGGACGCGCTTTCCACATGGTCGCGTCCCTGAACGAGCGCTGGGCGCGGCCGGTCTGGCCGACCATGACCTCGCCGGTCATCGTGTGGCCGCTCGCCTCGCCGTCATTGGCAACGCTGAAGCTGGCCGAGGACTCGCCGGCGACTGATGCCTGAAGGCCTTTGGGCATGCGGATGATAACGTTCGCTCCATCTGCACCCACAACAGTGATCGAGCCTCGATGGAGGTCGATCGAGCCGTCGGCATTGAGGGTGTATTCGGCGGCCTGCGAGATCGAGACGGTGCCTCCCCTGGTCAGCGCGATCTGGGTGACACCCTCCGTCTGGATCGTGCGCTGGCCGGCTTGCGGCTCGTCGCCGGTCGAACTGAAGATCACGTCGTTCGCGGCGGCTGGCATGGCGAGCGCAAGGCTCGATGCGCCGATCAACAGCAGCTTGGCAAAAGGTGAGCGAGTGGTGGCGATGGCAGTCATGTCTGGTCCCCCGAGGCAATCAGAATTCAAGGCGCGCGCCGACCGAGACGGTCCAGCGATCGAAATCGAAAAGGGCAATGTTGCTCCAGTTGCGCGTGTAGGAGGCGCTGGGCTGGAGGAAGATCTGGTCGGTGATGGCAAGCTTGATCCCGCCGCGCAGGTCCAGCCGTTCGTCCTGCCGCTCTGTCAGGAACAGCGCGTCTTCGGTATCGTAGCGGCGCAGATCGAATGCTGCGCCGCCCACAAGCGCGACACGGGACGAGACAGGCACTTCGGCCCCGACATTGACCGAACCGAAGGTGAAGCTTTGTGCATCGCCTGCCTGACGTCGGGTCTCTTCCTTGCCGCCGGTGAGATTGGCGACGAATACCTTGCCGACCAATCCGACACCGACAGCAAAGCGGTCGGCATCGCGCAGCGGATCGTTGTCGAAATTGAGCCGGTTCCACTGCGCCGAGAGGTTGAGCGCCTGCCCGCGCGCCAGCGGCTTGGTGTATTGCGCAATCGCCCCGACCGCAGAGCGGAAGCCGTCATCGTCGAGCCAGAATTGCTGCGCCTGCGCCGAGATCGAGACGACGTCGCGATTGGCGAAAGTGTGCGCGTAACCCACTGTGCCTGTCAGAGCGGCTTGATCGAAGGCGGCGCTGGAGAGGTTGTCGCGCCAATTGCCCAGAGCCGACGCGAACAGGCGGTCCTGGCGACCGATCGCGGTTACGCCTGAAATGCCTGCGGTGATGTCGTAGAACTCGTCGCTCTGCGCCACCGCGCCCGCGCCAAGCTGACCCGGCCCGAGGAAGCTGAACAGAGGGATCGTGATCTGGCCCTGCTCGGTCGCCGTGTTGATATTGTCATCATAGCCGACCCTCGCATCGACGAAACCGCTGACATCCGAGCCACCTCCGCCAATTGCACGGTCGAACTGGCGTACGAAGCCAGTGAAGCGCTGACGCACCGGATCGGGCAGGCTCGGGTCGTCGACCACGGTAGCGAATTGCTCTCGCGCCGTGTCGATATCGCCTGCCAAGGCATAGGCGCGGGCCAGTTCGGCGCGGGCGGCGGCGTTGTTGGGCTGTACCGCGAGGACGCGCTGAAAGGCGATGATTGCCTCGCCAAAGCGTCCCGCATCGAGCGCGGCAATCCCGAGTTCGTAGTCGAAGGCCGGATCGCCAGCGCGCGTTGGCGTCTGGGCGGCGAGCGATTGATAGGCGGCTTCGGCCTGGGCCTCGTCTGCCTGCTGCGCCACGGCGGCGTTCGGCAGGAGTAGCGCGGCAGCGCCAAACAAAGCTGTGCCAAAGGAAGCGTGGAATATGCGAGTCATGGAATGCTGGCCCCCGAAGCTGAAATACTTTTCGGAAGCACAGATGGCGCGGGCGCCAGAAACTGTCCCCTGACAAGCGTCGTCACGGCTATGACAATTGCTGTTAGGTGTTTGCAAAAGCGCTTTTTGTTGCGCCAAGGTCAGGTTGCGCGCAAAAAGCGATGCATGGGGATCATGGAAATCATCGGCATT
Organism: uncultured Erythrobacter sp.; assembly: GCA_947494705.1. GTDB lineage: Bacteria > Pseudomonadota > Alphaproteobacteria > Sphingomonadales > Sphingomonadaceae > Erythrobacter. The sequence goes on along the minus strand of CANLVN010000002.1, from coordinate 255,710 downwards.
GCGGGAAGCGTCAGCCTGTTGTCTGGCTGGCGGCTCTACCTTTGCATTTTCGCGACGGGCCTCGCCATGCGGCTCGAGGCGTTGCCCGTTCCCGAACACTTGGCCAGCCTCGCGGTGCTGGCCAATCCCTGGGTAATGGGGATCGCAGTCCTAGGCGCTGTTGCGGAATTTTTCGCCGACAAGGTGATGTGGCTCGACAGTGTCTGGGACACGGTCCACACGCTCGTGCGCCCTGTCGGCGGCGCGTTACTGGCCCTGGCGATTGTCGATCCATCCGATCCGGCGACGCAAGTGGTTGCATTCCTGTTGGGCGGCGGGGCAAGCCTGCTCGCGCATGGCGGTAAGGCCTCTGCCCGCGCGGTGGTCAACACGTCGCCCGAACCGGTGAGCAACGCGCTGGTTTCAAGCGGGGAAGATGTGGCAACGGTCGGCCTGTTGTGGCTCGTCTATGAATATCCCACAATTGCGGCGGCGATTGCAGCTGTGCTGTTGCTGGCCGTCGTGACGCTGCTTTGGCTTGCCAAGAAAGTGCTGGACCGCCTGTTCTTCCGCGCTCGAAAGAAGGGCGTTGGCGCGCCCGAGGTCTAACCGAACTTCTTGAGATCGATCGTGTCGACCGCGACAACCCATCGCGTTGCGATCCATTTCTCGCCGCGCGTTACCGGCAGACCGGCATGCTCCATTAGCGGGTTGCGCTTGCCATCGGCATCGAGGTTATCGAACACCAGCATGTCACCCGCCTTGCCCTTGACCGTAATGTCGAGGCGAGGGAAATGGGTCTCACCCCCTTCATAATCGTCATTGATCCAGATTATGCATGTATATTTGCGCTGAGGGCCGGCCCAGCCGGGGTTGTAGGCATCGTAATGCGGGCGATATTCCTGGCCGGGTCGATAACGCAGCAGCGTCAGCGACTCGCCCTGGGTTGGTGTTGTATCCGTTGCCGCAGCAACGGTTCCGAGGATTTCCTGAAGCATGAGATCTTCGGAAATTAGCGGAAATGAAGTCGTGTCGGAGCGCCGGATAGGATCGAGGCGACCGGTCCCGGTCTTGGGATCTACCACAAGCGCAGGCTGCATTAACGGCAGACCAATATGCTGGAGATAGCCAAACTCCGCTTCGCTGAAGAGTCCCCGCCAGATGACGATGGAGGGATCGTCGGAAATCGTTTCGGGAACGATTTCACCGACCTTCTCGCGCGATGTCGCATGATCGAGCAGGGCGCGCTGAACGGCGCTGAACTTGTCAGTTTCGGCAAGCCGCGACAGCATGTTGCGTGCAAGAGTCGGGTTCGCCTTGCGGCCTATGCCCTTGCCGGTGAGATAGATATGCGCTCGCTGCGCTTCCAGAAGTCCTTTTTCGGCAGCCTTGGCAATATTCTTGAAGCCTTTGACCAGGTCGCGTTCAAAATACTTTCCCGCCAGGCGCATGTCTCCCAATGCCATAAGCGCATGCGGGTCACCTTTTTTCGCTAGGTCTTCCAGTTGAGCATGGGCTGCGGTGTCGCCGCTCCGCATACGTTTTAACCAGGCGGCATAGCTGTCCGAATATTCTCTCATTTGCCTGCGATAGCTCGCATCTGAGCCCTCACCAAGCCCCTCGACATCATTCGTTTGCTTGTTGCGGTACGCCTCGTTCAGCCGTGCGCCGCAATGAATTCCTCAACCACCGGAGCGACCTTGCCGCGCCATTTGCTGCCGTTGAAGATGCCGTAATGCCCTGCGCCTTCGGCGAGGTAATAACGCTTTTTCGCCTTTGGCAGCTTGGTCGCGAGCTTCAGCGCCGCTTTCGTCTGGCCGATCCCGGAGATATCGTCGCGCTCTCCCTCGATCGCCAGCAGGGCAGTGTCGGTGATCTGCGTCACGTCTACGACTTCGCCACGATGTTCGAACGTGCCGTTGGGTATCGAGTGCTTCTGGAAGACTTCTTCGACCGTCTGGAGGTAGAATTCGGCGGTCATGTCGCACACCGCGCGGTATTCGTCGTAAAACGCCTTGGTCGCATCGGCGCTTTCCTCGTCGCCCGCGGTAAGGTGTTTGAACATCTCGTAATGGCTCATCATGTGGCTTTGCAGGTTCATGCTCATGAACGCCGAAAGCTGCATGAAGCCGGGATAGACCATCCGACCCGCGCCGCGATAATTGATGGGTACGCGCGCGATAACCGACTGGCGGAACCATTCGATTGGGCGGTTCATCGCGTGATCGTTGACGGTAGTGGGGCTTTCGCGCGTATCAATCGGGCCGCCCATCATGGTCAGCGTCGCCGGAGCGGCGGGCGAATTGCGCTGATTGAGCAGAGCTGTGGCGGCGTATGCCGGCACACTGGGCTGGCAAACGGCCATCATGTGGGGCCGCTCTCCATCGCCTTCGACACGAACCTGTTCGAGAAAGTCGATGAGGTAGTCGATATAGTCGTCGAGATCGAACTGCCCTTCATGCAGGGGAACGGTTTTCGCGTCGGCCCAGTCGGTGATGTAAACGATCGAGCTTTTGAGCATCCGTTCGACCGTGCCGCGCAGCAAGGTCGCATAATGCCCGCTCATCGGTGCGACGAGCAAAAGACGAGGCGCCGTTTCGGGCAGGCCGGTGTGGCGGAAGCGCTTGAGATCGCCGAACGGGCGGTTGATGACGGTGGCTTCCTCGACCGGGTGAAGTTCTCCGTCGACCTCGACTTCGGTGATACCGAAGGCGGGCTTGCCATAGTGCGCGGTGGCATGCGCAAGCACATCCAGAGCGTTCGCCGTCATCCCGCCGATCCCCACATGACTCCACGGATTGGCCGGGCTGAGCAGCATCTCCTTGCTCATTGAAGCAAAGGAGCTGACCGAGTTGAGCCAGTTGCGCTGGAGTTCGTAGGCCTGATAGAGCATGGGTAGATCGTCCTTTCACGGCAGGGCCGCCTTTATGGCCTAAATGGACCCTGACCATTCATTGTGCAATGCACAATAACCTCACCTGTCCCTAGGAGGCAACGCGGCGTGCCATATTTGCAGGTGAATTTTTTGCGCCAGCCGGTTAGAGCGAGCGCGATATGAACGGGAAGACTGGTGAAACCGGGGATCTGGGCGCGATCGGGGACGATGGCGAGGATGCAGCGCGCATGGCCGCTGACGACACACTTGAGATTCAGAAAAAACAGCCGCGCTCGCTTGCGCCCTTGCGCATGGTCTATCGTGAAGCGGGCAAGTATCCTGCTCAGATTCTCTACGCGCTTGCCGCCCTGTTGGTAACGGCGCTGGCGACGCTTGCGATTCCGTGGCGGTTCAAGGTTATCATCGACGAGGCATTCAGCGGCAGTGCCGGGGTCGAAGATATCGGCCACGCATTTCAGTATCTGCTGATGATCGTGGTGATCCTCGGGATCGGGACGGCGGCGCGGTTTTACTTCGTGAGCTGGATCGGGGAGCGGGTGGTCGCCGATATCCGATTGAAAGTGCAACAGAACCTGTTGCGGTTGTCTCCTGGCTTCTATGAGGAGAACAGCCCGAAGGAAATTTCCAGCCGGATGACCTCGGACACCGCGATCATCGAAACGGTGGTGGGCACGACTGTCTCGGTAGCACTTCGCAACATGCTGACAGGGATCGGCGGGATCATCCTGCTATTCTATCTGGCACCCTCGCTCACGATCTCGCTTCTGATCGGCATTCCGCTGGTCATTATTCCAATCGTGTTTTTCGGTCGCAAGATTCGCGCGATCTCGCGGTCGAGCCAGGACCGGGTGGCCGATGTCGGGGCATACGTCACCGAGGTGCTCTCGGCGATGAAGGTGGTGCAGAGCTTTGGCCAGGAACGCCGCGAAGGCGAGCGTTTTGGCGGGGTGGTCGAGCGGACTTTCGACACCGCGCGCCGCCGCATTGCGCTGCGCGCCGGGATGACCTCTATCGTCATTTTACTGGTCTTCGGCGGGATCACGCTTGTCATGTGGCGCGGGGCGATTGCCGTTTCCGAAGGCGCGATCAGCGGCGGCACGATCGCCGCCTTCGTGCTTACAGGAGGGTTGGTTGCGGGCGCGTTGGGTTCGCTGACCGAGGTCTATGGCGACCTGTTGCGCGGTGCGGGGGCAGCGAGCCGGCTTGCCGAACTGCTCGAAGCGCGCCCCCAGATCGCAGCGCCTGCGCGGCCCGAGGCGCTGCCAGTGCCGCCGCGCGGATCGCTGTCGTTTCGCAACGTAACCTTCCGCTATCCGGCGCGGCCCGAAACGCCTGCCTTGCGGGATTTCAGCCTCGAGATCGAACCGGGTGAAACGGTCGCGATTGTCGGCCCATCGGGTGCTGGCAAGTCGACCCTGTTTCAGCTGGTCGAGCGGTTCTACGATCCGCAGGTCGGCACTATCCGGCTCGACGGTGTGCCCTTGACCAAGGCCGACCCTGCCGAGATTCGCCGGCGCATCGCTTTCGTTCCGCAGGACGGCGTACTGTTCAGCGCCGATGCGCGCGATAATCTGCGCTATGGCCGTTGGGATGCGAGCGAGGAGGAAATCTGGGCCGCGGCGCGCGCTGCCAATGCCGAGAGCTTCCTGCGCGAGCTGCCAAGTGGTCTCGACACCCATCTGGGAGAGGGCGGCACGCAATTGTCCGGCGGTCAGCGTCAGCGCGTGGCAATTGCGCGTGCGCTCTTGCGCGATGCGCCAATTCTCCTGCTCGACGAGGCCACCAGCGCATTGGACGCCGAGAGCGAACAGCTGGTGCAACAGGCGCTCGACGAGCTGATGAAGGAGCGCACCACGCTCGTCATCGCCCACCGCCTCGCAACCGTGCGTGCGGCGGATCGGATCGTAGTGCTCGAAGACGGTGCGATCGCTGAACAGGGCACCCATGCCGAACTGACCGCAGCGGGCGGTCTCTATGCCCGCCTGGCCGCACTACAATTCGCCGCGCAAGCTGCGTAATTTCTCGACCAAATGCTACGTTCAGGCGACGAGTGGCAACATGGCCGAGAACCAGCCACTAAATAGGCCTCAGGGCTCCATCTGAAACATTCGGGGACGCATATGATCCGTAAGACCAAGCTGCTGCTTGCCAGCACCGCCGCACTTTCCATGACCACTGCCGCAGTCGCGAAGGATGATCTTCACGTGCATGGGGGCGACGAAATCCATACGCTCGACGCTCACATGGAAGATACGGGCAGCGAAGAGAATGCCGCGCCCACCATGAATTTCGGCGATTGGGGCGTTGGTCTCGACATGATCGATCCTTCGGTCGATCCCGGCGACGACTTCAACGCCTACGTCAACGGCAAATGGATCGCCGCAAACGAGATTCCCGCCGACCGCCAGCGTTACGGCGCATTCGATATGCTTCGCGAAGGGGCGACGCAGGACGTCAGGAAACTTGTCGAGGACCTCGTTGCCTCCGACCCTGCGCCCGGCACACAGGCACGCCGCATCGTCGATGCCTATAATTCCTATATGGATGTCGAGGCCATCGATGCATCCGGCGTTGCCCCGGTCCAGCCCTATCTTGCGCAAATCTTTGGCGCTGCCGATCTCGAGGCGCTGATGCGCGTCTCGGCACAGCCCGGTTTTCCCTCGCTGGTCAGCGCTGGCGTCACCATCGACGCGCGCAACCCCACCGATTATGCGGTGGGCGTCGGGTTCAACGGCATGGGTCTGCCCGACCGTGACTATTATCTCGTCGATTCCGAGAGCAACCTCGAAATTCGTGAGAAGTACAAGGCATTCCTCACCACCATGTTCGAGGCTGCGGGCTACCAGGACGCGAGCGGCGCCGCTGAAGCTGTCTATGCTTTCGAAGCCAAGGTCGCCGCGCTCGAATGGGCGCGCCCGGTTCTGCGCATGCCGCAGCTGACCTATAATGTGCTCAGCGCTCAAGAGCTGACCGAGATGGCGGGTGATTTCCCGATCCAGGCGGTGCTCGAAGCCTCGCAGCTAACCGGCCAGGAGCGCTTTCTTGCGCGCCAGCTGCCTCCGACCGACGAAGAGATCGAAGACATGGAGCTGACTCAGGAACAGCTCGATATGATCGGTGGCGGCCTGCCCGCGATGATGGAGCTTCTGACCGAAACCCCGCTCGCAACACTCAAGGCCTACATGGCCAAGAGCATGCTCAATTCCTACGCTCCGGTCCTTCGCAGCGACCTCGATCAGGCGAGCTTCGATTTCTACGGCAAGACGATCAACGGCCAGGAAGAGCAGCAGCAGCGCTGGAAACGCGCAATCGCGGCGGTCGAGGGCACAATCGGCGAGCAGCTTGGCGCGCTCTACGTGGCGGAATACTTCCCGTCAGAGAGCAAGGCCCGGATGGACGAGCTTGTCGGCAATCTGACGAAGTCGATGAACGAGGCGCTCGACAACAATGACTGGATGACCGCGGCCACCATCGAGGAAGCGCGGGCGAAGCTGAACGGCTTTGTTCCGATGATCGGCTATCCCGACGAGTTCAAGACCTATGACGGCATGACCATCACTGCCGACGATCCCGTTGCCAATTCAATGTCGGTCGCAAAATGGTGGGATGCCGAAATGCGCTCGCGCCTCGACGAGAAAGTCGATCCGAGCGAGTGGGGCATGACTCCACAGACCGTGAACGCCTATTACTCGCCGCTCACCAACCGCATCGTCTTCCCTGCTGCGATCCTGCAGCCGCCGTTCTTCAACGCAGAAGCGGACCCGGCAGTGAATTATGGCGGGATTGGTGCTGTGATCGGTCACGAGATTGGCCACGGCTATGACGATCAGGGCTCGCAATTCGACGCGACCGGTACTCTGCGCAACTGGTGGCAGGATGAAGATCGCGAGGGCTTCGTCGAATTCACCCGGCAGATGGGTGAATTTATCGAAAGCTACTGCCCCGTAGACAGCCCCGAAGGGCCGGTCTGCCTGCGCGCGGGTCAGTCGATGGGCGAGACCCTTGGCGACGTGGTCGGCATTCAAATGGCTTACCGTGCCTACAAGATGAGCCTCAATGGCGAAGAAGCTCCGGTGATTGACGGCCTGACCGGCGACCAGCGGTTCTTCCTCGGCTTCGCCCAGATCTGGCGCGGGATGGAGCGTGAGGAAAGCCTGCGCAACCGTGTGATGACCGCCAACCACCCGCCTAGCGAATTCCGTCTCAACAATGCGGTGCGGCACATCGATGCATGGTACGACGCGTTCAATGTCACCGAAGACGATGTGCTGTACCTGCCGCCCGAAGACCGCGTGAGCATCTGGTGATCTGAAGCTCGCCGATGATGGCAATTCGAATGGCAATTGACATGACCCGCGCTTCCTCCAAGAGGCGCGGGTCATGACGTTTTTGCAGCTCCTCATTATCGCGATCGTTCAGGGGATCACCGAATTCCTGCCGATCTCCTCGTCGGGTCATTTGATCCTCATTCCCTATCTGACCGATTTCTCCGATCAGGGGCCGCTGATCGATGTCGCGGTGCATGTCGGGTCGCTGCTCGCGATCATGGTCTATTTCTTCAAGGACGTGGTGGTTCTCGCGCGTGGTGGGTTCGCGACGATCGGCATCGGTGCCAACCGGCCCGAGGCTCCGGCGGAGCGGCGGCTGTTGTGGTGGATCGTGCTCGGCACCATCCCTGCGGTTGCATTCGGCCTTTCGATCAAGCTGGGGCTTTTCAACTCATTGGCCGAAACCTTCTTCGGCATTACCGTTGTGGACGGCGACCTGATGGCCTCGATCCGGTTCACCGATCTCATCGCGTTCAACCTGATTTTCTACGGCATCCTGCTCGGCATCGCCGACCGGGTCGGCCGCGAGATCAAGAATTTCGAAGACATGACCTGGCGCGATGGCCTGATCGTCGGCATCGCCCAGGCACTGGCGATCATTCCGGGGACCAGCCGTTCAGGCGTCACGATGACCGCTGCGCGTTTTCTCGGCTTCAAGCGGGTCGAGGCTGCGCGGTTCTCTTTCCTGCTATCAATCCCCGCGGTCGCCGGCGCCGGTGTCCTGATCGTCCCTGAAATCTTCGAAGCGGGAACGACATTGGCGTGGGATGCCTTGATCGCAGGCGTGCTGACCTTCATCGCGGCCTTCGCCACAATGGCGTTCCTCATGAACTTCCTCAAACGCGCCTCTATGCTCGTTTTCGTGATCTACCGCGTGGCGATGGGATGCGCCCTGTTCTATTTCTTCTAGAGCTTTTTGGAACCAAGACCCGGCTTGCTGAGTTTCATATTGCGACCTCTCCAACCGGACATTTCTCTGACGTCATGGCTTTAATTTTATTGATCTTGATCGGCGCAAGCTTCGGCTGGCTTTCTTCCGTGATTACACGCGCCGAAGAGCCGGGAGCGATCCTGCGCCAGATGGGCATAGGAGTCGCGGCCAGCCTGGTCATAGGCCTGCTCGTCAATTCGGGAACGATCTTGGGCGGACTGACCGCCTGGGCGCTGATTGCTGCGGTTGCGGGAAGCGTTCTTGCTCTCGTCGCCTATCAGCTGTTCGCAAATCGCAGCGCCCAGGCCTAGGACTCAAACAGCTTCGGCACCGCTGCCGCGTCCCCCACGCAGATGATATTCCTGCGTTCCGCGGTTCACCACATAATCGACATCGATCACTGCGGAATTTGCGTAGGTAAAGCCCGGCGCGAGGCTGCGATAGAGCTTGTCGAAATCGCGAGTCACCGTCTGACGGTACAGGTCCTCGAAGCTTTCGATCACGAAATAGGTCGGTTGCAGGTCGCTGATGACGTAATCGGTCCGCATCACCCGGTCGACATTGAGCATGATGCGATTGGGACTTTTCGCCTCCACCGCAAATCGCGCCTCGGTCGGGCCTGAAAGAATACCCGCACCATAGGCGCGAATGCCTTCCTCTTCCTCAATCAGTCCGAATTCGACCGTATACCAGTATAGCGCGCCCAGCGCTTTGAGCCGATTGTAACGCATCGCCTTCCACCCGGCGCGGCCATATTCCTGCATGTAATCTGCATAGACCGGGTCGGTGAGCATCGGCACGTGACCGAAAACGTCATGGAAGACGTCGGGCTCCTGGATGTAATCGAAAGTCTCACGCGTGCGGATGAAATTGCCCGCAGGAAAACGGCGATTGGCGAGATGCCAGAAGAAGACGTGATCGGGGATCAGCATCGGGACCGGCACCACGCTCCACCCGGTCAGCTTGTTCAGCTCTTCCGAAAGCACCTCAAATTTGGGAATCCCCCCGCGCGACAGGTCGAGCTTGTCCAGTCCGGCCAGGAAAGCACTCGCCGCACGCCCCGGCAGCACGTCCATCTGGCGCGCGAACAGATCGTTCCAGACCGCGTGATCTTCAGAACTGTAATCGGTTTGAGCAGGCTCGAGCCAGTCCTCGCCCAGATGCGCAGGGCGTTTGAGCGGCGCTGTGAATACGTCGTCGGGCAGCTCGGGGAGTTGGCTGAAATCGGTATTGGGTTCGGCAAGAGTGGCCATGACGATCAAGATAGTACTAGCATCGCCAATTGTTAACAACCGATGGAGTGGCGCATGGGGCTGAAGGGCAAGGAATACCGCAAACTGCTGGATCCGATGACCGAGGAACTGGTCGGGATGGCGCGTTGGGCAAGGACGACCGGAGCGCGGATCGTGGTGATCTTCGAAGGGCGCGATACCGCTGGCAAGGGCGGGGCGATCCGGGCGGTGCGCGACAAGCTCAACCCACGCCAATGCCGCACCGTCGCGCTGTCCAAGCCGAGCGAAGATGAGCAGACGCAATGGTACTTCCAGCGCTATGTCGGGCACTTGCCGCATGCAGGCGAGATCGTGCTCTTCGACCGCAGCTGGTACAACCGCGCGGGGGTGGAGCGGGTGATGGGCTATTGCAGCGAAGAGCAGGCCGAAGCGTTTCTGAAGGCCGCTCCCATATTCGAGAAGATGCTCACCGATGACGGTATTCTGCTGTTCAAGTACTGGCTCACCACCGATCAGGACAAACAGGAAGAGCGCTTGCGCGAGCGGCTCGAAGATCCGCTAAAACGCTGGAAACTCTCCCCCGTCGACCTGGCTGCCCGCGAGAAATACGAAGCCTATACCGAGGCGCGCAAAGAGATGCTGCGCGCCACGCATACGAAATATGCCCCCTGGACGCTGGTGGATTTCAACGATCAGAAGCGAGGCCGACTGACCCTGATCCGCGACTTGCTCGATCGCCTGCCCGACACCCATGTCGAACCGCTGCCGATCGATTTTCCCGACCTCGACCACGAACCTCATGCGGAGAGCTATAGCGAAATGGAGCCGATACCCCCATTCCCGCTCGGAGATTGACTGCAGACCACTTCTGATATAAATATGATATCATAAATATATCACATGATTCGATCAGGAGGGAAAAATCATGTCCGCATTCTCGCTTTCCATGACGCCTAGCAAGGAGACTCAGGGGAGGGCCTATAACGGCTACCTCATGTTGCTGGTGACGCTGGTCATTACCGTGCTGGGAGTCTGGGTGGCCTCCGAGCTCGTACCGGGCGACGGAGCCAGCAGAGGTGATAAGCTCCTGTTCGTGGGAACGCTCGTGGTCGGCCTGCTCGCGGTGGTCACCCTCGCCATCGGCTTCTTCATGATCCAGCCCAACCAGGCGGTCGTGCTTACCTTGTTCGGCGAGTACCGCGGGACCGTGCGCAAGGACGGACTGCACTGGACGTGGCCTTGGATCATGAAGGAGAAGGTGAGCGTGCGTGCGCACAATATCCACTCCGAAAGGGTCAAGATCAACGACCTGCGCGGCAACCCGATCGAGGTCGCCTGCAACGTCGTCTGGCGCGTCACCGACACCGCGCAGGCGGTGTTCGACGTCGACGATTTCAAGGAATTCGTGAACATCCAGATCGAGGCGGGCCTGCGCACCGTGGCCGCGCGTCATCCTTATGACGATATGTCGGATGAAGACCAGACGACCCTTCGCGGAAGCGCCGACGTGGTCAATAGCGAACTGCGCGAGGAACTGAACGACCGTCTCATGGTGTCTGGCGTCAAGGTTGACGAAGCGGGCCTCACCCACCTTGCCTACGCCCCCGAAATTGCCGGAGCGATGCTGCGCCGCCAGCAGGCGGACGCGGTGATTGCTGCTCGACAGAAGGTGGTGATCGGTGCGGTCGGCATGGTCGAAGATGCGCTCACCAAGCTATCCGACGATGGCATCGTGGAACTCGACGACGAACGTCGCGCGGCGATGGTTTCGAATCTCATGGTGGTCCTGTGCGGCGACCGCGAAGCGCACCCGGTGGTCAATACCGGCACGCTCTACCAGTAAGCAAACCCCGAGGAGGCAGCCATGGCTGCGCCCCCCAAAAGGACTCCGGCAAAGAAAGCCTTTGCCCTGCGGCTTGATCCGGCGGTTCACGCCGCAGTCGAGCGGCTGGCGGGTGCGGAACTGCGATCATCCAATGCGCAGATCGAGATGTTGCTGCGCGAGGCATTGAGCCGGCGCGGGATCGAAGTTGAACACAGCAAGCCGCCCCGGCGCGGGCGTCCGCCCAAGAAGGAATGAGATGATGAAAATGATTGCCACACTGATCGCCCTGAGCCTCGCCTCCACTTCATGTGCGAGAGAATCCATGGAAGTCACTGCTCTTGGCCCCGAAGGCGAGCTCGCAGGCACCCTTATCCCGCCTGCAGCAGGCCAACCCGTAGTTCTCATTATTCCCGGTTCGGGACCGACTGACCGCGACGGCAACAATCCCATGGGCGTGAGCGCCGCGAGCTATCGGCTGCTTGCCGAAGCGCTGGCGACGCGGGGCATCGGTACACTCCGCGTCGACAAGCGGGGTATGTTTGCCAGCAAGGCGGCAATTCCCGACCCGAATGACGTTACGGTCGCGGGCTACGCTGACGATGTCCACGCCTGGGCCCGCGTCGCCCGCCAGAAAACAGGCGCGGATTGCGTATGGGTGATGGGCCATAGCGAAGGCGGGCTTATCGCACTCGAAGCCGCACAAGCCGTGGAGGGCCAACCACCCGAAGACATTTGTGGCGTCCTGCTCGTTGCTTCGGCCGGCCGTCCGCTGGCCGATACGATCCGCGAACAGCTGCGGTCCAATCCCGCCAATGCCGTCATCCTGGATGAAGCCATGGCCGCACTCGAACGCCTGGAAGCGGGCGAGCGGGTGAGTACGGAAGGGATGCATCCCGGCCTGATGGGTCTCTTCAACCCGGCTGTTCAGGGCTACCTCATCGACATGTTTGCGCGCAATCCGGCTGAAATGGCAGGTGCGGTTAAATTGCCGATGCTGATCGTTTCGGGGGGGAAGGACATACAAACGCCCGTTGCCGATGCCGAGGCTCTCGCGGCCGGACAACCCGATTCAAAACTGGTGGTGATCGAGGACATGAACCACGTTCTAAAGCCGGTCGAGGGCGAGGGGCGCGCAGCCAATATGAAGGTCTATTCCGACCCCTCCATCCCGGTCCATCCAGAACTGGTTGAAGCGATCACAGCTTTCATGGCCTCATCCGGCGACTAGAGCCTGGCGTTTGCTTTCAGGATTTGCCGCCCGTCCATAGCGAAGGTGCCAAGCTCGTATCCGTCCTCGCTTTTGCGCATGGCGAGATGCAGCAGGTCCCCCGCTATGGCTGGCGACATGGCGCGGAAGGTGAATTGCCGCACCCGGTTCTCACCCAGCTCGCGCGCGGCGAGTTGCAGCAGCAGGCTGGCCATCAACGGCCCATGCACCACCAGCCCGCGATACCGCTCCTCTCCGCGCGCATAGGGCGCGTCGTAATGGATGCGGTGGGTGTTGAAGGTCAGTGCGGAATAGCGGAAGAGCAGCGGTGTCGAGGGCGTGAGCGCCGTATGCGTGTCCCATGCCGACTTGGCGAACCGCTCCTCGCCCGGTTCGGGCGGGCTCAACGGAGCATCGGCGTCGGCAGCATCGCGATAGACCAGCGTCTGGGTCTCGACCACGGCGAGCTGACCGTCCGCGTGCGTCTCGTGCGCGACATCGACGAAACCGAGCTTGCCGGTCGAGCCCTTCTTTTCATCGATGGAGACTATGCGGCTGGTCCGCAGGATTGTCGCGCCGATCGCGAGTGGCGCGCGGAATTCGATGGCGCTCGATGCCCACATGCGGCGGGGCAAGTCGATCGGGGGGAAGAAGCTGTCCTCGGTATCGTCGCGCGCGGGATGGCCATCCCTGCCGAGCATGGCGGTCGCCGCCTCGGGGGTGCACAGCGCGAAGTGGATGCCCTGCGGCATGATCGCGGGGCTGGGTGCTGGAAGGTCGAAGGTCGCCAGCCAACGCGCCGCCAGCGCCTCGTCGAGGCGGTCGGTCGCCCGGCTTTCGCGCCCGATCCAGGCCTCGAAGCTCAAACTGCGCGCTCGAACACCGCCGCGATCCCCTGACCGCCGCCGATGCACATCGTTTCGAGGCCATAGCGCGCCTCGCGGCGATGCATTTCGGCGGCCATGTCGGCCAGGATTCGCCCGCCGGTTGCACCGATGGGGTGGCCGAGGGAAATCCCCGAACCGTTGACGTTGAGCATCTCGCGGCGCGAATCGTCCTCGCTCCAGCCCCATCCCTTGAGCACGGCGAGCACTTGCGGCGCGAAGGCTTCATTGAGTTCGACGAGGCCCATATCGTCCCAGCTGTAACCGCGCCGTTCGAACAGACGCTCGACCGCCGGGACCGGGCCGATACCCATGCGCGAAGGGTCGCAGCCTGCCGCCGCCCATCCGCCGAACCACAGGGAAGGTTCGAGGCCAAGTTCCTCGAGCTTGTCTTCGGCCACCACGAGGCACGCCGCCGCCGCATCGTTCTGCTGGCTGGCGTTGCCGGCGGTGACAATGGCATCGGGGTCGCGCTTGCCGTCGATGGGACGCAGGCTTCCCAATACCTCCATCGAAGCATCGGCGCGGTAGCCTTCGTCGCGGTCGAAAATCACCGGATCGCCACGCCGCTGCGGCACTTCTACAGGAACGAGGTGTCCGTCGAACTTGCCCGCCTCCCACGCAGCCGCGGCATTGAGATGCGAGCGCACTGCGTATTCGTCGGCGGCTTCGCGCGAGATCTTGTAATCCTTGGCGAGGTTTTCGGCGGTTTCGATCATGCCCGTAATCACGCCGAAGCGCTCGATCGGCTGGCTCATCACGCGCCCGCGAGACAATCGGTCATGCAGCGTGATGTCGCCCATCCGGGCACCGCCGCGCCCCTGCAAGGTGTAGTGCTCGACATTGGACATGCTTTCGCACCCACCGGCGACCACAACGTCGGCCATGCCGGTTTCAACCATCATCGCAGCGTTTGCGACCGCTTGCAGGCCCGAACCGCAGCGCCGGTCCAGCTGGTAGCCGGGCACTTCGAGCGGCAGGCCGGCGGCGAGCCACGACCAGTGACCGATCGCCGGGGCTTCCGCATTGCCGTAGCCTTGCGAGAACACGACGTCGTCGACGCGCTCCGGGTCGATCCCCGACCGCTCGACCAGCGCCTTGAGAATGACTGCGCCCAGTTCGCCCGCATTCACGCTCGACAACCCGCCGAGGAACTTGCCTACGGGGGTGCGCAGGGGGGTGACGATGGCGGCTCTTCTGCTCATGGATTATTCCTAACGATTGTAATGCTTGCCCGCGTCGCTGAGTGCGACGGTACCGGCGTCGACCAGTTTGCCGATGGCGCCGCTCGAAAGTCCCAGCCGCTCGGCGAGGACTTCCTCCGAATGCTGCCCCAGATAGGGTGCAGGGGCCGGGTTGCCCGCTTCGCGGCCGGGCAAGTTGGCGAAGCTGCGCGCGGCGGGATATTCGAACCCGGAGGGGTTGGCCGGTGAAGGGCCGAAAAGAGGATTATCGGCCACCAGCTCCGGGTCCTGTGCCGCCTCGAAAGCGGTGCGGTATCTTTCGAAGGTGCAGCCATTGGCCGCCATTCGCGTCTTGAGCGAGCTGAATTCGTGGCTCGAGGCGACGGTCTGGAAGATGTCGAACAGCGCATGGCGGTGCTCGAAACGCGGGCGGTCACCATCGGCGAATTTGACGCCAAGTTCCGCCTCCAGGTTGCCGATGGGTACCGCGACGCCGAAAGCTTCGACCAGGCCGTCCCATTGCTTGGGCGTCAGCGCGGCGACCATGAAGCGCACGTTGTCCTTGCTCCGGAAATCGCGCCCGAACGCACCCCAGATCGCATTGCCGAGCCGTTCGCGGTCGTCGCCGCGAAAGAGCATCTCGGCCATGGTGCCCGAATTGGCGAGTGTCCCGATGGCTACGTCACCGAGCGGCACGCGTATCTCGGAGCCTTCTCCGGTCGCATCCCGATGGCGCAGGGCCGCGAGCAGGGCAAAGGCGCAATAGGCACCGGTGATAAAGTCCCAGGCAGGTAGCACCTGATTGACCGGTGGGGCGGTTTCCATGTCCCAGTCTTCCGGCCCGCACATCAACGGATATCCCGCTGCGGCATTGACGGTGAAATCCATGGCCTGCCGCCCGTCGTGCCAGCCCATGATCCGCACCGAAGTCATGTCGGGGGCGGAATCGGGCTGGGCCGCCTTCATGGCATCATGGCTCAGAAAGCTTTTTTCCGGCAGGTTGGTGATCGCATTGCCGGTGCGCGCGGCGAGTTCGACGCACAGTTCGCGCCCCTCGCCCGAGCGCAGGTCGAGCGCGACCGATTTCTTCGCGCGGTTCAGGTTCTCCCAGGAGAGCGAACGCCCTTCCTTGGTCAGCATGTAGCGGTCGTAATCCAGCCCGCCAGCCGTATGGTCCACGCGGATCACCTCGGCACCCATCTGCGCGCAGTAAAGCCCGGCAGTGGGCGATGCGACAAAGCTGGAGACTTCTACGATGCTCAGGTCATTGAGGAGCTTATACAAAGATCACCCGTTCGCCGCTTCCCACTCGCGCAGCATGTGCTTGGCGATCTGGAGTTGCAGGATCTGCGTCGTGCCTTCGTAGATTCGATAAATGCGCGCATCGCGGAAGAAGCGTTCGGCGTCATACTCGGCAAGGTAGCCCGCGCCGCCATAGACCTGCACCACCCGATCGACCACTCGCCCGCACATTTCGGAGGCAAAGACCTTGAACGCGGCGGCCTTGACGAGAATGTTCTCGCCCCGGTCGGCGCGTGCGGTGACATCGGCCATCATCGCCTCGGCGGCGTAGATTTCGATCTCGCTGTCGGCGAGCATCGCCTGGATCAGCTGGAAGCGCGAAATGGGTTCGCCGAACGCCTTGCGCTCATTGGCGTAGCGCAGCGCGCTGTCGAGCGCGCGCCGGGCATAGCCGGTTGCCGCAGCACCCACGGAAATGCGGCCGTTGTCCAGGCTCTGCATCGCGAAGCGGAAACCCTTGCCAGTCTCTCCACCCAGCAGGGCATCGCCCGGTACCTTTACATCGTCGAGCATGATGTCGGACACATGGCTGCCCGCCTGGCCCATCTTCTCGTCGGGCGATCCGGTAGAGACGCCGGGCGTGTCCATCGGCACCAGAAATGCGCTGACATGCGCGTTCTTGGGCTGCGCGTCCTTTTCAGTGCGCGCCATGATGAGCGCGACATCGGCATGCGGCGCGTTGGTGATGTAACGTTTCGATCCGTTGAGAATCCATCCATTGCCATCCGGGTCGGGGGTGGCGGTGGTCGCCATCGCCGCGCTGTCGCTGCCTGAGCCGGGCTCGGTCAGGCCGAAGCATGCAATCTTGCCTTCGGCTATCTTGGGGTACCATTCGGCCTTTTGTGCGTCGGTTGCGCCGTTCTTGAGCGCGCTTGAGAACATGCCGACATTGATCGAAAAGATCGAGCGATAGGCGGGCGCGGCATAGGCCATGATGTTCACCACGCGCGCATATTGCGTCATGTTGAGGCCTGCGCCGCCATATTCCTCAGGCACGCTCAAGCCGAACAGGCCCATGTCGCGCATTTCGTCGATGATCTCGGGCGGGATGGCGTCATTGGCAATGACGTCCTTTTCCGCCGGAATCAGCCGTTCGCGGACATAGCGGGTCAGCTGTTCGGCGAACTGCTCGAACGTGTCCTCGTCCATGCCGGGGTTGAATTGCGATTTGTCATGGGGTGCGTTCATTCGCCCGCTCCGTCCTCGTTTACTGGTTGTTGCGGCGCGGCGTCGATTTCCGCTCCGTCGTTCGCCGCGGCGTTATCGGGAAGCGCGCCTTCGGGCAAACGGCGCTCATCGAGCATGTCGGCTGCATCCTCAAGCGCGCGCGCCTCGCCTTCGCTCACCCCTCCCGGTCCGCTGCTCGCACTGTGGCTATCGCAGGCGGCGAGCAGCAAAGCGGGAGCGATCAGCGCTGCACCGATGGCGCATCGGTGCTCCATTCTCACTCTTGTGCAGCAGCAGCGGCTTCTGCGGCCTCGGCGGCGGCAGCGGCTTCCGCTGCGACATCGGCGGCGGCGTCGGCGGCTTGCTCGGTGGTCTGGAGGTCGGGCGCGGTGTCGGCCGGGGCAGGCGGCGGGCCTGCGGCCTCAGTGTCTTCGACCGGCTCTTCCTCGATCGGAGCGAGCGCTTCGTCGGCGGGCATTTCGACCGTGTCGGGCATCGCTTCGGTCGATGCATCTTCAGAACTGCCGCATGCGGCAAGAGCGAAAGCTGCACCGGCCAGCACGGCCCAGGTTGCACTAATCTTCATGGGTATTTCCTCCTCGAATGATCCCACGGTTTCGCGGGAGAGGTCTAGCGGCGTAAGGCCCGTTAAGCCAAGCGCGAATTGATGCATCGAAACGGTACAGCCGCGAATCCGTGCATCTCGCCTTCGACCTTTCGCAGTATGACAGATCTCATGACGAAGCCCGACACCCGAACGCGCCCGGCCGCGCTGTCCACCACCCTCCTGCGGCTTTCAGCGATGACAGCGCTCGCGGCGCTGATGGTCGCGGCCAATCCATCCTCCGCTCAGGAACGGGGTGCGTTCACGGTGGTCGAGCAAGGGCGCGGCTTTCCCACATTGCAGGCCGCAGTCGATGCAATCGGTGACCAGCGCGGCACGATCGAGATTGCACCGGGCACCTATCGCCAATGCGCGGTCCAGACCGCCGGCGTCGTGATTTACGCCGCCCGCGAATACGGCACCGTCACATTCGACCGCCGATCATGCGAGGGCAAGGCGGCACTGGTGCTGCGCGGGCTCGGTGCCGAAGTGCGAGGGCTTACTTTCACCAACATGGCCGTGGGCGATGGCAACGGGGCAGGCATCCGGCTTGAGAAGGGCGCGCTAAACGTCGCCTATTCGCGTTTCCTCGACAGCCAGCAGGGCATCCTTACCGCCGACGATCCGACGGGCCGCATTTACATCATGCGATCGACCTTCAGCGGGCTTGGCACTTGCGAGCATTCGGCGGGGTGTGCGCATTCGATCTATATCGGGAATTATGGCGAGCTGACCGTGCGCGACAGCCGTTTCGAGCGCGGTCGCGGCGGTCACTACGTGAAGGCGCGCTCGGCCAAGGTCGTGATCGAGGACAACAGCTTCGACGATGCGGCGGGCAGCGGCACCAATTACATGATCGACCTTCCGGCAGGCAGCACCGGGCTGATCGCCGGAAACTGGTTCATGCAGGGCCGCGACAAGGAGAATTACTCCGCTTTCATCGCGCTGGGCGCGGAAGATCTGCTGCACGATCCCGACGGGCTGCAGGTGCGCAACAACGAAGCACGCTTCGTTCCTGGCCTTCAGCGGTCGAGCGTGTTCCTCGCCGACTGGACCAATTCACGCGTGGTGATGAGCGGCAACCGGCTGGCCCGTGGATTGGTGGATTACGAGTTGAGGTGACCCGCGCTGCTGCGCGCCTCACCGCCAAACCACACCGGCTGTAAAAAGGCCCCGCGCGGTCAGTTTTCCTCGAAAGCAAGCGGGTAAGTCACTTCGCCGCTCGGCATATCGCCATCGAGCAGCAACGCCTGGAAATACTGTGGCGGCGGCCCCGGATAGGTCAGCTCCGGCACGTGTTCGAAGCCGAAGCGTCCGTAATAGTGCGGATCGCCCAGCAGCACGATGCCTCGCGCGCCGCGCTGGCTGAGGTCAGCGATGCCGCGGCGGATAAGCGCACTGCCGATGCCGCTGCGCTGCAGTTCCGGCCATACCGACACCGGACCCAGACCGAACCATTCCTTCGTCCCGCCGACGATGGAGACCGGCGAAAAGGCGATGTGGCCCACGATCCTGTCGGCGTCTTCCGCGACCAGCGACAGGGCAAGGTCTCCGTCACGCCGCAATCTATCGACGATGCGGGGCTCTTTGCCTTCGCTGAATGCCATGTTCTTGAACGCAGCCTCGGTAAGCCGGTGGATAGCAGGCTCATCGCCTGCCGCTTCAGGACGGATGGTTACGGGCGTTGCAGGTCCGGTCATATCAGCAGGTGTCCGTGTCGGTCGCGCTTGGTGCTAAGATAGCGCGCATTATGCGGGTTGTCGGGCAATTGGTGGGCGACCCGTTCGCTTACCGTAATGCCCGCAGCTTCGAGCGCCTCGACCTTTTTCGGGTTGTTGGTCATCAGCCTGATGTTCCGCGCTCCCATTAGTTCGAGCATACGAGCAGCGGTCGGAAAATCTCGCGCCTCGTCGGGAAGGCCAAGCCTTGTGTTGGCATCGACGGTGTCGAACCCCTGGTCCTGTAGCCGGTAGGCGCGCAGCTTGTTGATGAGGCCGATCCCGCGCCCCTCCTGCCGCAAATAGAGCAGCGCGCCCCAGCCCCCATCTTCGCGAGCGTGCGCGGCCATCGCATGCAGCGCGGCGTCGAGCTGCGGGCCGCAATCGCATTTCAGGCTGCCGAGGATATCGCCGGTCAAACATTCCGAATGCAGTCGCACCAACGGCTCGCGGTCACCGTTTTGCCTGCCGATGACGAGCGCGACGTGTTCGCGTGTATCGGCAGGTGAACGAAAGGCGATGATGGTCGCATCCTCGCTGGCGCTGACGGGCAGGCGGGCGCGTGTAACGACACGGAGGGCACCTGCGTCGGTGTAGTGCGCAATGTCGCTCGCGATGAGCCGATGGGCTTCACCGGCTCCATCGGGGTCGACCATGAAGGCGGGAAGTATGCCTGCAATCCGCGCCAGCTCCATAGCTGCACGTGCGGCGTCTTCCCATTCCAGCGGCTCGGCACGAAAGGGTCCTTTGAGCGGATTTCCGAGGTCGAGCGCCGGATCGGCGATGGGCAGAGCTTCGCGCAGATCGAACGGGTCGCCGCCGCGGATCAGCACCGGGGAATGCGGGACAGCAGCCTCGCGCTGGTTTGCGAGCTTGAGTGTCGCCGCGCGCGCCGCCGAGATCAGCATCTGCGGTGCCCTGGCTTCGCTCGCGATGGCGGTTTCGACTGGTAACAGGGTGGGCCCATCGTCGAAGGTCAGCGGCCAGCCATGGCGCAGCGCATCCACGGCCTGCGCCGCGCGCCTTGCGGGAGAGGGTGCAGGAGAGGGCGCGTCGGCGCTCAAATATCGAACTCGGTCACGAGCGGGATGTGGTCGGAGGGCTTTTCCCAGCTGCGTGCATCCTCCAGCACGCGATGCGCGGTGGCCTGTCTTGCCAGCTCCGGCGAAGCCCACATATGGTCCAGCCGCCGACCACGGTCGTTCTTGCGCCAATCGGGTGAGCGGTACGACCACCAGCTGTAATAACGTTCGGGCTCGCGAATATGCTCGCGCCCGATATCGACCCATCCATGCGCGTCCTTGAAGCGCTGCAGCGTCTCGACTTCCACGGGCGTGTGACTGACAACCTTGAGCAGCTGCTTGTGGCTCCACACATCGCTCTCAAGCGGGGCAATATTGAAATCGCCGACGATCAGTGTGGGCTTGTCCACCTTATCCGCCCAGCGGGTCATGCGTTCGAGGAAATCGAGTTTCTGGCCGAACTTCGCGTTCACTTCGCGGTCGGGCACATCCCCGCCTGCGGGCACATAGACATTCTCCAGAAGCATATCGCGGCCCAAGACCTCGACGCCGACATGGCGCGCTTCGCCATTGTCCTGCCAGTCGTGACGCGAAATCTCGCGGATCGGCACGCGGCTGACCGTCGCCACGCCGTGATAGCCCTTCTGCCCGCTTATCGCCTGATGCTCGTAGCCAAGTTCGGCAAGCGCTTCGGCGGGGAACAGGTGGCTCTCGCACTTGATCTCCTGAAGGCACAGGATATCGGGCGCTTCGGCCTTCAGGTAGTCCGCGATGATCGGCAGGCGCAGGCGAGCCGAGTTGATGTTCCAGGTGGCAACAGACAGCATGGGGCCGGATTTAGGATGAGGCTGAGCAAAACGCCACCTCTCACTTTCCTGTTACGCGCGCGGCCGATATGGCCTCTGGAAATTCGGAGAAACGCCATGAACCGCATCCTCGCCACCCTCGCAGCCACCATCGCTCTGTCTCTGGGTGCCTGCACCCATGACGGCGGCACCGCGCCGCTTGCCAGTGCTTCGCCCGCCGAACCGATGGGAGCCGAAGCGATAGAAGCGCCGCGCGCGAAGAACGTCATCCTCTTCATCGGCGACGGCATGGGCATCTCCACCATCACCGCCGCCCGCATCTATGCCGGGCAGAAGCGGGGACAGTCGGGCGAGGAATATGTCCTGCCGTTCGAGACATTCGACAATGTCGCACTGGTGAAGACCTACAACACAAACGCGCAGGTCCCCGACAGCGCCGGAACCGCGACCGCGATGCATTCTGGCGCAAAGACGCGCATTGGCGTGCTCGGCGTTGGGCCTGAGGCGGAGCGCGGCGATTGCTCGCCAGCTTTGTCGCATCCGCTGCCGCTCCTAGGCGAAGAGGTGGCGCAACGCGGCCTTGCACTTGGCATCGTCTCGACCGCGCGTATCACTCACGCGACCCCGGCAAGCGTCTATGCGCGTAGTCCCGACCGCAACTGGGAATCCGACAGCTCGATCCCCGAAGACGAGCGGGGCGTGGGCTGCGCGGACATTGCCAGCCAGCTGGTCGGCGCCGACTGGGACGTTGCACTGGGCGGAGGCACGGCGGCTTTCTTCGGAAGCGCGCAGGGCGGAAGGCGCAGCGAGGCGGGCGCAGACCTGCCCGGTGAATGGGCGATGCGAACAGGCGGGACCTATGTCGAGGATGCAGCCGAACTCGAAGCCGCGCCAACGGATGCGCCGGTCCTCGGCCTGTTTTCGCCCAGCCACATGACCTACATGGCCGATCGCGCGAAGGGTGAAGGGGCTGACGAGCCGACCCTGACCGACATGACAGCGCAGGCGATCGCCCGGCTCGACGCCGATCCGGACGGCTATTACCTGATGGTCGAAAGCGGGCGCATCGATCACGGCCATCACGCCGGACAGGCGGGCTATGCGCTGGAGGAAGCGGTCGAATTCGCCCGCGCCATTCAGCACGCTATCGACAACACCGATCCGGCCGAGACGCTGATCATGGTGACAGCCGATCACAGCCATGTTTTTACCATCGCAGGCTATCCGCGCCGCGGGAACGACATCCTCGGCCTGGTGGTCCCACCAGAAGGCGACATAAGCAACACTGAAGAGCCGATAGCGGCGCTCGATGGCAAGCCCTACACCACGCTCGGATACGGAAATGGCCCGGGTGCGATCACCGGAGAGGACCCGCGCCCCGACCCCGCCACCGGTGTCGACGCGCGCCAGCAGGCCGCGATCCCGCTGGGAAGCGAGACCCATGGAGGCGAAGACGTCGCGCTCTATGCACAGGGACCGGGAGCCAGCGAAGCGCGCGGAGTGATCGAGCAGAACGTGATCTACGACATCATCAGGAAAGCGTTCGGCTGGGAGTAGAGGGCAGTTCCTGGCTGTCGCGCACGAAAAAGCCCCAGTGCCGGGGGCGATGGCACTGGGGCTTCCGTGTCAGCGTTCGTCACGCTTTGGCAAGGCGACCTTTTATGTCGGATCGGGCAACAGGGGGGAAACCCGTCCTTTGCTCGCCTTGGATTTAAGAAATAACCACTAGCTGCTTTCACTTGAATGAACGCGCGGCTGCTTTTGTCGCAATCCTACAACTGAATGCGGTCGAGCCGTTCAGCCCGGTCGACGAGTGGTCCGACGCGGGTCGCGGAACTTGAATGTGCTGTCAGGCACGGAAACGCCGTAGCGATGATTCGCCAGCCGCACGGTCGTGCGGTGGTTCTGCGCATCGAGCGCAACCCAGTGCGTCAGCTGCAATCCACCCGGTGCGGAGGAGTTGCGCACGAAGATCAGGTTCATGCGACCGAATTCGGGCTTGTTCGGGTCGCGCACGTCGATGCTGATGACATCGGGGCTGCCGGTCGGAACCAGCGTGCCGTACTGCTTCACGTCGCGATTCGGGTCGAGCAGGGCGCCCAGCGGCGAATTCTTGATCGGCCAGCGTTCAACCTGGTTGACCTCGTAATCCACCATGTAAAGCGAACTGCCGTTCGAGACGATCAGCAGATCGGCGTCCTTGCCATAGTCGAAGCGAATCTTACCCGGACGTTTGAGCGTCATGGTCCCGCGCACGGTGTTTCCGGCGCGGTCGGTCTGGGTGAAATTGGCCTTAAGCGTCGAAATGCCGCGCAACGCGGTGACAGCGCGGTCGAGATCGGCTGCGTTTGTCTGCGCGATGGCAGGCGGGGCGAGCGGCGAAGGGGAAGCGACACCCAGAGCGATCGCTCCGGTGGCGGCAAGCGCAAGCGTGGTGCGGCGCAGAGTTGTGAACATGGTCATGCCTCGTAATCTAGGGTCGAGGCTTTGAACCGCGTCTTAATCGGATTGTTCCGATATCGGCAGAATTGGAGCGAAAAGAGCGCAGCCGAAAAGCGCGCCTTACTTGATCTTCGCTTCCTTGAACTCGACGTGCTTCTTCACGACGGGATCGTATTTGCGGAACGTCATCTTTTCGGTGATGTTGCGCGGGTTCTTCTTCGTCACGTAGAAAAATCCGGTGCCTTCGGTCGAGACGAGGCGGATTTTGACGGTTGCTGGCTTCGCCATGGCGGGTTCCTAAAGGTGTCTGGTGAGGCCAACTGGCCTGAAAAACAAAGGCGACGCATACCCGGACACGGGAAAGCGCCGCCGTTTCAGCGCGCGCCAATGGGCGATTCACCGGGAAAAGTCAAGCGCGAGACTACCAGTCCGAGCGGCTTGGCTTGCCGCGATTGGCTTTCACTTGCCCGCGCGCTTTCTTCGCCTTCAGCCGCTGAACCTTGCCGACGCGATTGACGCGGGTCTTGGCGCGGCGTTTGGGCTGGCGATGCGCTTCTTCGAGGATCTCGGCGAGCTTTTCGCGCGCGGCCTGGCGATTCGCATCCTGCGTGCGATGCTGTCGCGCGGTTATCAGCAGGTCGCCGCTCGCCGTCAGCTTTCCTCCGGCGATATCGCGCAGCCGGGAAAAGACCGGCGGAGGAAGGCGCAGCGCGTAGATATTGACGCGCAGCTGCACCTCGGTCGCTACCTTGTTGGCGTTCTGGCCGCCCGGGCCAGAACCGGCGAGGAAGCTTTCCTCTGCAATGGCATGGGCGCGGTCAAGCAGGTCAGGATCCATCGCCGATGCCTTCTGGCGGCTCTGGCGCTTCCAGCCCCGCGCGCAAGAAATCCTCCGGGAAAGGGGCGTGAGCGATGATTGTCGATTTGCCTTCGCGCGCAACGGTAATCGTCTCGGCGTGCAGCATCGTGCGCGGTGCGCCCTTGTTCTGGCCACGCACCGGGCCGTAGACCGGGTCTCCCAGCAAAGCTGTCCCCAGCCCCTGCAGAGCGTGGACGCGCAACTGGTGCGTGCGTCCGGTTTCCGGACGGAATCGGATAAGCGAGCGCTTCCGGTCGCCCTCCCCGATGGTCTGCAGCAATTCCCAATGCGAGACCGCAGGCTTGCCCTTCTTTGCCGCGATCATCCGCCAGCCCTTTTCCGCTGAGCTTATCTTTGACAGCGCAAGTTCGATCGTCCCCGAGGCCTCGCTCGGTTCGAAGTCTATGACCGCGAGATAGGTCTTGCCCACCAGCCGATCCTCGAAAGCCTTGTTGAAGCGTTTCAGGGCCTTGGGATTGCGCGCCAGCAGCAGACAGCCGCTGGTGTCGGTATCGAGCCGGTGGACCGGGACCGGCGGGCGCTGGAAGCCAAGTTTGAGCTGCTCGATATGATCGAACAGCGCGGGACCGCCGCGCTTGGGGCGGTCGACCGGCAGTCCGGCGGGCTTGTCGATGACCAGCGCTTCGCCGTCTTCGTAGAGAATCCGAATGTTCATGCTTTTTCGTGCCAGACGCGCGGCCCGGCTACTCCTTAGATCAGACGCGCTTGGAACAGGCCCCGCACTGCATTGCCGAGCTTGAACCCGCCCGCAAGGTCATCGAGCGTCAACTCGGCCTCGCGCGCTTCGCCCTTCTCGATCAGATATTCGCGCAGCACGCCCGGCAAGAGGCCGAGCGAAGCGGGAGGGGTCAGCAACACGCCACCGGGCCCCTCAACAAAGATATTGGTAAAGCTACCCTCGGTCACAAGCCCGTCCTCGCGCACCAGCACCGCTTCGCTGCCGCCCATGCTTTTCGCCGCGGCAAGAGCGTCCTCGTAGAAGCTGCGGTCGGTGGACTTGTGTGCCAGCCGCCAGTCGGACGGATCGAGCGGATTGGGC
This sequence comes from uncultured Erythrobacter sp., assembly GCA_947494705.1. GTDB lineage: Bacteria > Pseudomonadota > Alphaproteobacteria > Sphingomonadales > Sphingomonadaceae > Erythrobacter. The sequence goes on along the minus strand of CANLVN010000002.1, from coordinate 230,264 downwards.
AGGGCAATGGCGTCGACGACATCGCCATGCGGTTCGGGCATTGGCCCGGTCTCGAGCGCGCTGGAGCCGCCCCGCGAAACGAGCAGTCGCAGTTTGACCGGCCGGTCGAGCTCGAAACACAGTGCCTGTATCTGATTGCGCAGCGCATGACGGTCGAATCTGAAGCCGAGCTCGGCGGCGCTGCGCTTCATCCGCGCAAGGTGGAGCTCGAGCAGTGCAATGCCGACCTCCGGGTCGAATGACATGGTCTCTATCAGGTCGAAGCCGGGCGCTGTCAGGCTTGGCGAGGAGGCACGCGCAAAGCCCGCCTTGACCTCGCATTCGCGCCGTTCGGCCTGTGCCTCGCTATCGGCGACGATGGCCGAGCCTACGCCCAGGACCGCGTGGCCCTGTCCGTTCTCGACCGGGCTCAGGCGCAGGGTGCGGATGGCCACGTTGAAGGCCGCCGCGCCGTCGGAACCGATCCGCCCGATTGCGCCGCAATACGGCCCGCGCGCATCGCGTTCGTGCGCCTCGATGAGCTCCATAGCGCGGATTTTCGGAGCCCCGGTGATCGAGCCGCAGGGAAACAGGGCGCGCACGAGATCTATCGCGCCATTCTCTTCGGCCAGTTCGGCGCGCACGCTGGAAACCATCTGGTGCACCGTGGGATAACTCTCGACCGCAAAGGGCGCATCGACCCGCACGCTGCCGGCCACAGCGACGCGCGACAGGTCGTTGCGCATCAGGTCGACGATCATGAGGTTCTCGGCCTTGTCCTTGACGCTGGTCGCCAGTTCCTCTGCCAGAGCGCGGTCGGTTGCAGCATCCCTTGAGCGCGGGCGCGTGCCCTTCATAGGCTTGGCCTTGGCGCGTCCCTGCTGGTCGAGCGCAACGAAAAGTTCGGGCGAGAAGCTGAGGAGCCAGTGCGACCCGTCGAAAACGATCCCGCCATAGCCCGCCTCCGCGCTTGCCCTGAGCGCCGCGTAAAGTGCGACCGGGTCGCCGCGATAGGATCCGGCCAGTGGGTAAGTGAGGTTCGCCTGGTATATGTCGCCAGCATGGATCGCCTCGCGCAAGGCTGCGAAGGCCGCGTTGTACCCTCCCTGAGAAAGCTGCGGGTCGAGCGGGCCGAGGCTCGCGCTACCACCGGCGCGGGCGGCCAGCCATGCGGCCACGTCCTTCGCGGCGATGCGTTCGGGCGATTCGAACAGGCCGAGCCAGACCAGCGGGCCGTTTGCCCCACTGCGTGCCTCGGCGAGCGGCATCAATTTCTCTTCGAGCGCCAACCCGGCTTCGTAGGCGATGTAGCCTGCTATCTCTCCACCGGCAGCGCGCGCCGCATCCGCCGCTTCGAGTGCGTCAGCTACCTCGCTCGCCCGATAGGCGACAAAGGTTTCGCGCGGCGCCGAGTAACACAGCACATCCGCCGCGCCATCGACGGCATCGCGCGCATCGTCGAGCAACACAAAACATTCCGGCGCGGCTGTCTGACCCATGTGCATGGCCTTAGCCTATCCGCGGGGCGTGTCGATAGGTTGACCGTCCGTCCGACGCGCTCCAAACGGATTCCGACCGGATTTTTCGAACAGGGGGTAAGACGGGCGATGAGCGAGATTTTCCTGGGACTGGGCGGCAATGGCGAGAACCAGAGCCTCGCGCTGGGGCGCGCGAACCGGCACGGGCTGATCGCGGGCGCGACCGGAACGGGCAAGACCGTCACGCTACAGGGGCTGGCCGAAAGCTTCTCCGCAAACGGAGTTCCCGTCTTCGTCGCCGATGTGAAAGGTGATCTCTCCGGAATCGCGATGCCCGGTTCGCCGACCTTCAAGCACGCCGACAAGCTGGAGGGGCGCGCGAAGGAGCTGGGCATGGACGACTATGCATATTCGGACAATCCGGTGGTTTTCTGGGATCTCTATGGCAAGCAGGGTCACCCGATCCGCACCACGATCACCGAGATGGGGCCGCTTCTGCTGGCCCGCCTGCTCGATCTTAACGACACCCAGGAAGGCGTGCTCCAGATCGTATTCCGTTATGCCGACGAGCAGGGCCTGCTGCTGCTCGATTTCGGCGACCTGATCAGCCTGCTGCAATGGGCCAATGAGAATGCGAGCGAGTTGTCGGGCCAGTACGGCAATGTCTCGCGCGCATCGGTCGGTGCGATCCAGCGCCAGCTGCTGAGCTTCGAGGCGCAGGGTGCGGACAATTTCTTTGGCGAGCCTGCCCTTGAGATCGATGATTTCCTGACGGTCGACGATCAGGGGCGCGGTCATATCAACGTTCTCGCCGCCGACCAGCTGATGCGCAGCCCCAAACTCTACGCGACCTTCCTGCTCTGGCTGCTCGCCGAACTGTTCGAGACGCTTCCCGAAGTTGGCGACCCCGAAAAGCCCAAGCTGGTCTTCTTCTTCGACGAGGCTCACCTGCTGTTCGACGATGCTCCCAAGGCCTTGCAGGAGAAAATCGAACAGGTCGTTCGTTTGATCCGCTCGAAAGGCGTGGGCGTGTTTTTCGTCACGCAGAACCCGATCGACATTCCCGAGGAGGTTGCAGGCCAGCTGGGCAATCGGGTGCAACATGCCTTGCGCGCCTTCACACCGCGCGATCAGCGCGCGATCAAGGCGGCGGCAGAGACTTTCCGCATCAACCCCGATCTCGATGTGGAGGAGGCAATCACTGAGTTGAAGGTCGGCGAGGCTCTCGTCTCGACGCTCGATGATGATGGCGCGCCGACTGTCGTGCAGCGCACGCTGATCAAGCCGCCGCGCTCACGGCTCGGCCCGGTGAACGCCAAGGAGCGCGCGATCATCCAGTCGGTCAGCCCTTTCGATGGCAAGTATGATGAAGCGGTCGACCGCGAGAGCGCCGAGGAGGTGCTTGCGCAGAAAGCCGCCGATGCCGCCGCAACCGCGAAGGAGGTCGAGGAAAAGGGCCGCGAGGAGGTCGCCAAGACCGCGCGCAAGACCCCGTCGGCCTGGGAGAAGGCGGGCAAGAGCGCGCTACGCGCTGCCTCGGGCTCGCTCGCTTCGATTGCGGTGGCGACCGTGCTGGGCAAGAAAAGCTCCGCCGACCCTGTGCGTACCGGCATGACTGCCTTCGTCCGAAACCTGATGGGTGGGTTGATGCGATAGGTTGGCGTGGCTTTGGCTTAGGCCGGCAACCTTATTTCAGCTCTCAAGCCGCCGCTGTCGCGGTTCGACACCACCAGTTCGCCCCCATGTTGCTCGGCGATCGCTCGCGACAGGGTCAGGCCGAGACCGGCTCCGCCGGTGGCGCGATTGCGGGAGGCTTCTCCGCGGGTGAAAGGTTCGAGCATGTCGGCGATCCGCTCTTCGGGAATGCCCGGGCCAGTGTCATCGACCCTCAGGACCACCCGCCCCGGCTCGGACAGCACAGCCACTTCGGCCGTTTCTCCGTAGCGCAGGGCGTTGGAGACCAGGTTGCGCAAAGCGCGTTTGATCCACGTCACCTGCACCCGGCCCACCGCGCGGCTGGTGCCGGTCTGCGGCTCGGCCACCGCAACCGGCTCGCCCAGGTCTTCGAATTCTTCAGCCACGCTGTTTGCCAGCGCGCGCAGGTCGACCGTCTCGGCCTCGAACTGACCCGGCCGCCCGATCCGTGCCAGGGCCAGGATATCATCAAGCGTCGCGGTGATATCCTCTATGCTGCGCGCCATCTTCTCGCGCTGAGCGCTGTCAGGCACGCTTTCGATCCTCACGCGCAGCGCGGCGAGCGGGGTCTTGAGGTCATGGCCGATCGCCCCGAGCATCACGTCCTTTTCATCGAGCAGGGCCGAGACGCGCGCCTCCATCACATTATGGGCGGCGATCAGCCTGCGAATATCTGCCGGGCCGCTTTCCTCGATCCGCACAGCATTTTCGGGCTGGCGCGCAAATGTGTCGACCCTTTGAGTCAAGTGCGCGAGCGGACGAGTAATCCGTCGCAGCACCAGAAACAGCACGACCATCAGCACACCAAAAGTCACCAGCGTCTGGAAAAGCAGCGCGCCAATCGCTCCGGACGGACGCGGCGAGGCGAGCAACCGCGCGGTTTCCCATGTCCCACCGGCCTCTCGCTGGATCGCGGCGACGTAGAGCATCCGCTCTCGCCATTGCGTGCGGTCCGCAAGGCGCGGACGCCTCTCGGCAAAGCGCAGCAGCACCGGGTCGTCGCCCGCGCGCCGCAATTCAACGGCGACAGCAGCGGGCGTCACGCCTTCCTGCGCGAGTGCGGTGCGCAACTTCTGCTCGCGCTCTCCTTCCGCGCCGGCTCTCTCGAGCCCCGCCGGCGGGGCATCGGTTACGGTGTAACGCACCGGCCGGGGCAGGCCATCTGGCACCCTGGCCCCGCCACCCGCGCCCTCGCCATCGCGTAGGAACAGTCCCCTGTCTCGTGGACCCGAGCCTCCACGCCGTCGATCCCTGCGCACCGCCCTTCTTGCTGCCTCGAAGTCACCCCGTTCGGCCAATTCGGCACGGATTGCTGCGCGTCTCTCGGCGCGCTCGGCATCGCCGACGAGGCGGAATGCCGCCGCAGTTATCGCAGCCGTTTCGCGCCGATCTTCTCCAGCGCGGTAGAGCAGCACTGCTGCAACCAGTTGTGCCACCATCAGCGCGAGCGCGACGCTGACCATGACCTGGCCCAGCAGGCTCGATGGAAGCAGGCGCTTCATTATGCGGCTTCGGGAGCGATGCGCGTGACCTTGGCGGCAAAACGGTATCCGCCACCGCGCACTGTGAGGATGAGTTGCGGGTCGCTCGAATCGACCTCGATCTTGCGGCGCAGGCGGCTCACCTGATTATCGACCGCACGGTCGAACAGATGCGCGGTGCGACCTTGCACGAGATCGAGCAGCAGGTCGCGGTCCATCACCTTGGATGGGTTGTCGAGAAAGGCGCGCAGCAGGCGGAACTCGGCGGTAGAGATCGGGACGGTTACGTCTTCGGGATCGGTCAGCTTGCGCTTGAGCGGGTCGAGGTGCCAGCCCTCGAATTGGTAATGCCAGTCCTCGGCGTCGGCCTCGGGATGCGGCGAGGTGTCGCGGCCCACCCGGCGCAGCACCGTGCGGATACGCGCGACCAGTTCGCGCGGCTCGAACGGCTTTACGACATAATCGTCCGCACCCAGTTCAAGCCCGACGATCCGATCGGTCGCTTCGGCGCGCGCAGTGAGGAAAATCACCGGCAGCTTGCGCGTTTCGACGAGGTGGCGGCAAAAGGAGAGCCCGTCCTCGCCCGGCATCATGATGTCGAGCAGGACGATGTCGGGTGTCGCCTCGGCCAGCACCGAGCGTGCCGCCGCCGCGCTCTCTGCTTCGGTCACGGCGAAGCCCTGCCCGGCCAGATATTCCGCCAGCGGCTCGCGCAGAGTCGGCTCGTCATCGACCAGCAGGATGCTTGTAGGAGGGGCAGTGTCCATGGGTCTTTCCGGTTGGCGGCGCGTCAACTCATGAAAGCGGGAAGCCCGGCGCGCAAGCCGCGATTGCGGTGCGCACCGGGCCTACCTTGCATTCGATCGGGATTAGCTGGTCGCTTTGAGCCGGGCCTCCCGACGCTCCTGACGGCGTTCGCGGCGCTGTTCGCGCATGGCTTCGCGTTCCGCGGCGGTGATCGTGCCGGAATTGTCGGCATCGATCCGCGCAAAGCGGGCCTCGGCTGCAGCAACAAACTCTGCGCTGCTCACGGAGCCATCGTTGTTTGTGTCGGCCCGGCGCATTATCGCCATGCCTTTGCCGCCACGGTGGCCGCGGCCTCGGCGCATTTCCCGGCGCTCGCCACGTGCTTCGCGCGCTGCGGTCATCTCGGCTTCGGAAATGCCGCCGCTATTGTCGGTGTCGAGCCGTTCGAACCTGCGGGCCTGGCGTTCGGCGCGACGCTCTGCGCGCCGACTTTCGCGAGCTTCTCGCGCTGCGGTCATTTCCGCCATGCTGATTTCGCCGTCGCCATTGGCGTCAGTCCTGTCAAAGCGACCGGCGCGCTTGGCGGAGCGATCTTCCTGATTCAGCAGGCCATCGCCATTGGCGTCCATCCGGGCGAAGCGCGCCTGCGCTTGTGCCCTGGCTTCTGCCAGCGAGACTGCGCCGTCGCCATTCGTGTCGGCTGCGGCCATGCCGCGATCGGATTGCTGGGCGACTGCGAGACCTGCGCCGCCAAGACCCAGAGCGAGCGCTGCGGCGGTAAGGGTGAGTGTCGATTTGCGCATGATAATTCCTCGGCTGGTTTCGGTTCGATAGAGCTGCGACGAAGCGCCATGAAGCGGTCCAGACGGGCCCACAGGGGGAGGGACCCGCCCAGGAGTGTGACCACTGCTTGCCAGCGGGAGGGGGCCGATGGCTGGCCTCGCCGCAACTCGTGAGAACCTTTCTACTACCCGCCTGTCGCAGAACTATCCCGGTATCGCGCGATATTGTCGCGGTTTGTATCAGGCTGGGCCGACCGTTCATCCGTTGGCAAGGCAGAGACCGCTCCCGGGTTGCACAACTGCCGTTGCCCCCAAGCCGAGATGGATGAAATTCTCGCTCAGCCTCCCGGCACTCATTCCGGGGGCGCCGTCATGCAAAAGACGTTGAGCTTGTTGCCGTCGAGATCGCGGAAATAAGCGGCGTAAAAGCCATCATCGCCGCGCGGGCCGGGCGCGCCTTCATCTGCGCCGCCTTTGGCAATCGCAGTGTCGTAGACAGCTTGCACCTTTTCCGGGCTATCGGCCTGTAGCGCGACCATCGTCCCGTTGCCCGCGGTTGCCGGCTGTTCGTCGAAGGGCTTGGTCGCCGCGATGCCCGGTGCACCGCCCATTTCGCCCCAGGCGATGAAAGTGTCGAACTCCATCATCCGTCCGACGCCGAAATGCTCGGCAATTGCATCGTAGAACCCCGCCGCACGCGGCAGGTCGTTGGTACCCAGGGTTACATAGCCGATCATGGAAATTCTCCCTCAAGCCGGGTCGCGCAATGCGACTCGGAGTAGGAGAACATTACCGGAACAAAGGGATTGGCGCAATCGCCTTCAAAGAGGCTGCGTCTCGCGTTCGAGCCATGCGAGATCATCGCCTTCGAGCTGCGGCGCGATGATTTCGCGCACGCGTGCATGGTAAGTGTCGAGCCACTCGATCTCCGTTTGCGTCAAAAGCGATTTGTCGATCAGGCGGCGGTCGATGGGTACGAAGGTCAGCGGTTCGAAGCCGAGGAAGCGCCCTTCGGCCCCGTCGATGTCCTTTTCGATGGTCAGGACCAGGTTCTCGATTCGGATGCCGAACTCGCCCGCCTTGTAATAGCCGGGCTCGTTGGAGCAGATCATGCCTGCAAACAGCTCCTGGCTGGTGCCGGCCTGCCCGCCCGATGGCTTGGCGATGCGCTGCGGGCCTTCGTGGACGCCGAGAAAGCTGCCCACGCCGTGTCCGGTACCGTGCGCATAGTCGACTCCGGCTTCCCACAGATATTGCCGGGCGAGAGCGTCGATCTGCCCTCCATTGGTTCCTTGCGGGAAGGCTGCACGATCGATCTGGATATGGCCCTTGAGCACGCGGGTGAAGCGGTCGCGCATTTCGTCCGTCGGCTCGGAGCCTTCGGGTGTGTCGATCCAGACGGTGCGGGTGATATCGGTGGTGCCCGCCGGATATTGTCCACCCGAATCGACGAGATAGATCGACCCCGGCGGGATAGGGATATTAGTGTCTTCGTCGACCTTGTAGTGCGGCAAGGCAGCATGTCCGGCAGCGGCGCTGATCGTATCGAAACTGGTGTCGCGCAAATCACCGTGGTCGCGGCGAAAGCCCTCCAGCTTGGCTGCGGCGGCCAGTTCGTCGATCTCGCCAGCAGGCGCGGTGACCTCCAGCCATCGCAGGAAGCGGCTTACAGCCGCGCCGTCGCGCGCCTGTGCGTCGCGGTGACCCTGAACCTCGGCGGGATTCTTGATTGCCTTGGCGAGGATCGTGGGATCCTGCTTGAACGTGAATTGTGCGCCCCCGTCGCGCAGCGCCTGCGCGATGCCGACCACGCCGAAATCGGGATCGACGCTGACTTTCTTGCCCTTCATCGATCCCAGCGCGCCGACGAATTCGTCGCGCCCGCGCACGGTGACGGCATTGCCGAGATGCTGGGTCAGTTCGGGGGTCACCTTTTCAGGCGCGATGAACAATTCGGCGGTGCCGTCGGAATGCGCGACCACGTAGGACAGCGCGACCGGCGTATGGGATACGTCACTGCCCCTGATGTTAAGCAGCCATGCCACCGAATCGAGTGCCGGTATCACCACTGCATCGAGGCCGTTCTCGCCCAGCCAGTCGGCGACCTGCGCGCGCTTTTCGGCAGAGCTGCGCCCCGCGAGCTCCTCGGTATGGATCAGCGCCTGAGCTTGCGATGGAGCAGGGCGGTCGGACCACACGGCGTCGATCGGGTTGCCTTGTGCCGGGACCATGGTGATCCCGGCAGGCTCGACGGCCTTTTCCAGCGCCTCGACCCAGCTCCAGGTATGCAGCCAGGGGTCGTAGGCGATCTTCGCCCCGTCGCCGGATACTTCTTTGAGCCAATCGCCCAGCGTTTCGCCCGGAATGCTGCGATATTCGAACAGGTTTTCATCGACCTGGTCGCGCACCTGCACGGTGTAGCGCCCGTCGACGAAAATCGCCGCATGGGTCAAAGTCACCGCCGCAAAGCCTGCCGATCCGCCAAAGCCCGTCAGCCAGCCCAGACGCTGCGCATACTCGCCGACATATTCGCTCATATGCTCGTCGGAAATCGGCACCACGAAGCCGTCGAGATCGCGGCGTTTTAGCTCTTCTCGCAGGGCTTTCAATCGGGCTTCGTGGGTCTGCATCAGCATTTGGGGGGCTCCTGTTCGTGTGCTGTGTGTCTGCGCGCTCTTGTCGCGGCGCAGTGAATGTCTATCAGTCTCTCACATAGGCCGCTTGCCAGCGGCTTTCTACCCGAGGCTTTCCTGCGCAGGAGCGTGACGCCATGCCGAACCAGCTTTTCAGCACCATTTTCGGTGTGGCCGCCCTTGTCGCCCTGTCGACCGGAGGAGCCGCCGCATCCGCTCAGGAGGACAATTCAAGCGTGCCCACTTCCCCGCCCATCGCCGAAAAGCGCGAGCACAGCTACACCCATCACGGGATCACGATTTCCGACCCCTACAACTGGCTTCACGACAAGTCCTATCCCGAGGTCGATGACGAGGACGTGCTCGACTACGTGAAGGCGGAGAATGCGTGGTTCGAAGCCCAGATGGAGCCGCAGGCTGAACTGACCGAGACGCTCTTCACCGAGATGCGCGCGCGCATCAAGGAGGACGAGAGCACCGTGCCTCAGCGCCGGGGCGAGTTTCTCTACTGGTCCGAATTCGAGGAAGGCGCGCAGTATCGCAAGCATTACCGCCGTCCGCTCGGTGCGCCCGAAAGCGCCGAACCGCAGCTGATCCTCGACGAAAACGCGCTCGCCGAAGGGCAGGAATATTTCCGTCTCGGCGCGGTCTCAGTCAGCAAGAGCGGACGCTATCTCGCCTATTCGACCGACACTGACGGTTCGGAACGCTTCACCGCGCGGATCAAGGATCTCGAGACCGGCGAGTTGCTGGCTGACGAAATTCCGGAGACGCTTTCGGGCCTCACCTGGCTCGCGAACGACACGATGATTGCTTACGGCAAGGTCGACGACAACTGGCGCGTCAACAATGTCCGCCTGCACCACATCGGCACGCCGGTAGAGGACGATGTCGAAATCTTCACCGAAGACGACATTTCCTTCCGCGTGGGCGCCGGATTGTCCGCGCAGGAAGACTATCTCATCATCACCACCGGCGACAACGAGACGAGCGAGGTGCGCTTCGTCTCCGCTGCCGATCCCACCGGCGAACAGGTGCTGGTGAAGGAACGCCGCAAGGGTGTCGAATACAATGTCGACATCCGCGAAGGCGAACTGTTCGTCTGGACAAATGACGACCACATCAATTTTCGCCTTGCAAAGGCCGATCTGTCATCGCCCGGCGATTGGCAGACGGTGATCGCAGGCTCGGACGAATTCTACCTCACCGATTTCGAACTGTTCGAGACGTTCTTTGTCACCGAAGGGCGGCTCGACGGTCTCGACCAGGTACAGATCCGCACCTACGACATGCCGACTAGCGCCCAGGCAATCACCTTTCCTGAGCCGAGCTACGATGCGGGCCTGTCGAACAATCCCGAATACGACCAGACGGTGCTGCGTCTTTCCTACGAGAGCATGGTCACGCCCGATTCAGTCTATGATTACGACGTCGCCAGTGCATCGCTGAAGCTTCTCAAGCAGCAGGAAATTCCCAGCGGCTATGATGCGAGTGCCTACACGACCGAACGCGTAACGGTTCAGGCGCGCGACGGTACCTACATTCCGGTAAGCATCGTGATGCGCAAGGACCGGGCGGAACTCCTCGAAGCAGCAGGCATCGAAGGGCCGGGTCCGCTTCACCTCTATGCCTATGGCGCTTACGGCCACGCCGTCCCGCCGGGCTTCTCGACCTCGCGGCTGAGCCTGATCGATCGCGGCTTCGCCTATGCCATCGCGCATATTCGGGGCGGCGACGATCTCGGCCGGCGCTGGTACCTGCAAGGCAAGATGTTCGAGCGCACGAACACCTTCAACGATTTCGTCGATGCCGGGCGCGGCCTGATCGCGCAGGGCTTCACCGCAGAAGGCATGGTGACTGCGAGCGGCGGTTCGGCTGGCGGAGAGCTGATGGGTGCGATCGTCAATCAGGACCCGTCGCAATACGGCGCGATTGTCGCGCACGTGCCGTTCGTCGACGTGCTCAACACGATGCTCAACGAAGAGCTGCCGCTGACGCCGGGCGAATGGCAGGAATGGGGCAACCCGATCGAGGACAAGGCGGCTTTCGCCTACATCCTGAGCTACAGCCCCTATGATCAGGTGAAGGCCCAGGATTACCCGCCGATGCTGGTCACCGCCGGTCTCAACGACCCGCGTGTCACCTACTGGGAGCCGGCAAAGTGGGTCGCCAGGCTGCGCGATGTGAAGACCGACGACAACGTGCTGCTCCTGAAGACCAATATGGGGGCAGGCCATGGCGGGCAGTCGGGTCGCTGGAACTCGCTGCGCGAGACGGCGGAAGAGGTCGCCTTCATCCTGTGGCAGATGGGAATGACAGACGAGCAGTCGGGCGGATGAGTGAAGGGAGCACCCCCTGTTTCACCCGCACGTTCACTGCCTCGCCCGAGCACATCGATGAGCTTGGTCACGTCAACAATGCCGTGTGGGTCCAGTGGATACAGGATCTCGCCACCGCGCATTGGGAAGCGGCGGCGGACCCGGCACACCGCGAGCGGTTCTTCTGGGTCGTGATCCGGCATGAGATCGATTATCGCGGCAATATCGCAGAAGGCGAAAGCGCGCTCGGCACCACTTGGATAGAGGGCGAGCCGCGCGGGGCCAAATCGGTGCGATCGGTCCGGTTCAAGGACGATGCGGGGAAGGTGCTGGTCGCCGCCGAGACCACATGGGCGATGATCGAGCGCGCTACCGGCCGCCTCGCAAGGGTGCGCCCCGAAGTGCTCGCTCCATTCCGCGAAGGATAGCGCGCCCGCCCTGCGGCTCGTCGTCATGTCATTGTCACAGAACTGGCCTAGCCGCCGCGGTAGAGTTTATTTTGCCGAAGGACGGGATATGGCACTTCGTAAAGTTTCGCTTGGATTTCTGTGTGTTGCGGCGCTGGGCCTCTCCGCCTGCGATAGCGGAAGCGGTGGCGGCGGGTCACGCGACTCCATTCGCGCGGTCGGCTCCTCGACCGTCTATCCCTTCGCCAAGCTGGTTGCAGAAGGGTTTTCGCGCTCCAATCCCGAATACAAGTCGCCCCTGATCGAATCGACCGGCTCGGGCAACGGCATCCAGCTGTTCTGCTCCGGCGTCGGCGCGGATACGCCAGACATGGTCAACGCCTCGCGTCGCATGAAGGTCAGCGAGTTCGAAAAGTGCGCAGCCAATGGCGTGGACGAGATCATCGAACTTCAGGTCGGCCTCGACGGGATCGCCTTCGCTTCGAAGCAGGGCGGCATCATGCTCGATCTGTCGCCGCAGATTGTCTACGAAGCGCTCGCCGCCAACCCCTATGGCGAGGAGCAGACCAACGAGACCTGGGCCGATGTCGACCCCTCTCTGCCCGATGAGCCGATCCTCGTTTACGGTCCGCCCAGCACCAGCGGCACGCGCGATGCGCTCAAGGAACTGATCCTCGAAGCAGGCTGCGACGCAAACCCTGCGATGAAAGAGCTGGAAGAGCGCGACGAGGACGAGCACCAGCGCATCTGTACCGAAGTGCGCTCCGACGGTGCCTATGTCGATCAGGGCGAGCAGGACAATCTCATCGTCCAGAAGATCGAGAACAATCCCAAGGCGGTCGGCGTTTTCGGCTACTCTTATCTCGAAGAGAACCTCGACAAGGTGCAGGGCCTGTCCATGAACGGGGTCGAACCGACTTACGAAAACATCTCCAGCTTCGCCTATCCGGGTGCCCGCCCGCTCTATGTCTACGTCAAGAAGGCACACATGCGCGCGATTCCCGGCCTCGATGCCTACCTGCAGCAGTGGGTGAACAGCTGGGACGCAGATGGCCCGCTCGCCAGCATCGGCCTGGTGGCTTCGCCCGCTGAGGAAATGGCGTTGAACACGCGTCGCGTGAACGAATTGCTGACCATTAGCCGCGCCGATCTGGCGGGTGAAAGTGCGGCCGAAGCTGATACGGATGCTGCTTCGGAGCCCGCTCAGGCAGAAGGCTGAGCCGACGGCCTTGCGCAGGAGGGGCACGGTTCTCACCGCTCCATCCTTGCAATGCCCGTGCATGTCGGTGACGGCGCCAAAGACTCCGGGTTAGAGGCTAGCCGAAAAAATGAAGTGGGCCGGGCGTTCGGATGACGAGCGCCCGGCCCTTTTCACATCAAAGCGGGTTTCCGTCCTGATCGCGGAATATCTCGCGGCGGCCCACGTGGTTCGCCGGACCCACAAGCCCTTCGCTTTCCATCCGCTCGATCCACTTGGCAGCGGTGTTGTAGCCGACGCCCATCTGGCGTTGGAGCCAGCTTCCCGACGCCTTCTGGTTCTCGATCACGATCTGGCACGCCTGGCGGTATTTGCGCTCGTCGGGATTGTCGCTGGCCGTAAGGTCGTCCTCGAAGGTCAGGCCTCCGCCATCCTCCGGCTCTTCGGTGACTGCGTCGACATATTCGGGAGAGCCCTGAGCGCGCCAGAAATCCGCCACCTTCTCGACTTCATCGTCGGACACGAACGGCCCGTGCACGCGAACGGTCGCGCCGGTGTTGGGCTTGTAGAGCATGTCGCCCCGGCCCAGCAGCTGCTCGGCACCCTGTTCGCCCAGGATCGTGCGGCTGTCGATGCGGCTCGTCACCTTGAAGCTGATGCGGGTCGGCAGGTTCGCCTTGATAACGCCGGTGATGACGTCGACCGACGGGCGCTGGGTCGCCATGATCAGGTGGATGCCCGCTGCACGGCTCTTTTGCGATAGGCGCTGGATCAGGACCTCGATCTCCTTGCCTACCGTGACCATGAGGTCGGCCAGCTCGTCGACGATCAGGACGATCTGGGGCAGGGGTTCGTAATCGAGCTGTTCTTCCTCGTAGAGCTGCTCGCCCGTATCGGGATCGAAGCCGGTCTGCACCCGGCGGCCCAACGGCTTGCCCTTGGCGATGGCGGCGCGGACCTTTTCGTTGAACGAATTGATGTTGCGCGAATTGATCGAGCTCATCATCCGGTAGCGCTTCTCCATCTCCTCGACCGCCCATTTGAGCGCGCGCACGCTCTTGTGCGGCTCTGTCACCACGGGGCTGAGAAGGTGGGGAATGTCGTCATAGGACTTCAGCTCGAGCACCTTGGGATCGATCAGGATCAAGCGGCATTCGGCAGGCGTGAAATGGTAGAGCAGGCTCAACAGGATGCAGTTGAGCCCGACCGACTTGCCCGATCCGGTGGTGCCTGCGACCAGAAGGTGCGGCATGGCGGCAAGGTCGGCGATGATCGGTTCGCCTGCAATATCCTTGCCCAGGATGATCGGCAGGTTGCCCTTCGCCTCTGCGAAATCGGCGGATGCGGCCAGTTCCTTGAGCATCACCACCTGACGGTCGGCATTGGGCAGTTCGATACCCATCACCGTGCGACCGGGGATTGGTGAGACGCGCGCGGAAATCGCGGACATGTTGCGCGCGATATCTTCGGCCAGACCGACCACGCGGCTCGCCTTGATGCCCGGTGCAGGCTCCAGCTCGTACATCGTGACCACGGGGCCGGTGCGCACGGCGGTAATCTCGCCCTTGACGTTGAAATCGTCGAGCACGTTTTCGAGCAACCGGGCGTTGCGTTCGAGGGCGAGCTTGTCGAGCTTGGGCGCGTTGTCGGTCGGCGGGTCGGCCAGCAGGTCGAGGCTCGGCAATTCGAAGGTCGCGAACATGTCGCGCTGCGCTTTCTTGGCGGGTTCCGCGCGCTTTGGCGGAGCCGAGGGATCGCTGATTTCGGGAGCGCGGCGCGGGGCGGGCTGTTCTGGTTCGGTCTGGGCCTTGCCCGATCGGCGCGCCTTGGGAGTGGGTGCGGGATCATCCTCGTCGACAAAGGTCAGTTCTTGTCCATTTCCACGGCCGAAGGGCAGGCGCGAAAGCACGGCGCTCGTGGCGGCGCTTGTACCGAGAAAATCGGGCAGCGTCAAAAGCACGCGCCAGTCGATCGCGAAGACGCGAGTCAGCAGCGCGGTCGCGCCCGCAAGGCAGGCCAAGGCTCCGCCAAGCGTGATCCAGCCCGACAGGTCCCCACCGAAACGCGCGGCAACCGCCTCGATCGCGCTGGCCCCCAGCAGGCCCGAGACGCCGCCCAGCTGCGCAGGAAGCGTCCCGCCGCTATTCTCGAAAGCTAGGGTCAGCACGGTGCCCAGCAGCACCATGGCGAGCAGCAGCATGCCGGTCGGCAGCCACCAGCGGGTCTGCTCGCCCTCTTCACTGTCCAGCTCGACCGCGCGCCACAATTTGCGTGCCGAAATATAGAGCAGCGGCAGCAGCAGCAGGCTGGTCAATCCGAAGGCGAACAGCACGCGGTCCGAAGCCCATGCGCCCCACGCGCCCATCCAGTTCTCGATGTTCGACGGGTCGGCAGCGGTAGAGGGGCTGGGATCGGTCTGCGTGTAGCTGGCGAGCGAAAGGGCGAGAAAGACCACGGCGAACAGCAGCACCGCCGCACCGCTCATCTGCGCGGCACGGCGCATCGAGCGGCGCAGGCCGATGCGCCAGTCTGCGGACGCGGGTTTGCGGGTATTCATTGCGCGGCTTGCCATCCGGGGCTCCTGTTGGGAACACACCATGAATCCTCGCAGGACTCCGGTCAAGGAAAGAGGCTAACTCAGGCCGTCAATTGCCGCCCAGCGTGACCAGTCGAGCGCACTTGCGCGATTCGCGTCCATCCCGCCCAAAGCTATGACCGGCACTTGCGATTGCCTTGCCAGCAGCCGGAAGCGCGCCGGTCCAAGGACGTCCCCGTCCGGATGCGAGCGCGTTGCGAACACCGGCGAGAGGAGCACCGCATCTGCCCCAAGGCGATTGGCAAGGCCGATCTCGTGCAGGTCGTGCGCTGTCGCCAGGTGCAGCAGGCCGCGACGTCTCGGCCATAGGGAGCGCGGGGGTCCGTAGATACCGTCCGCGCCCCACTCCGTCGCGGTGAGGGCGCTGTCCGAAAGGATGATCGTGTGCCCCTGCCCGCGAGCAATCCGGCGCAACGTGCGAAACCGGTGCAAGCGCTCGGCATCGCCGAGGTGATAATGGCGATAGATAAACCCGCTCCCACGCGGCAGGCGGTGCAGCGCGGCCTCCAGCTCTGCATCGTTGCGTTCGTCAGAAATCAGCCAGAGGCGCGGGAGAGTCTTGAGCAAGGTCGTTGATGTTCGCACAGGCGCACTATAGCTGGCGGATATGGAAAGTGCAGCCACCCGCCTCGAAGAGGTCCAAGCCAATATCGCGCGCATGTGCAGGCCTGCTCGCCGCGAACCGGAAGATGTAACGCTGATCGCGGTCAGCAAGACGCACCCGATCGAGCGGATCGAGCCGCTGCTCGAAGCCGGTCATCGCGTATTTGGCGAAAACCGCGTGCAGGAGGCCGAGTCCAAGTGGACGCCCCTGCGCGAGACCTATCCCGATACCGAACTCCACCTGATCGGCCAGTTGCAATCGAACAAGGCCGACGAAGCGGTCGCGCTGTTCGACTGCATCCATTCACTCGACCGCAAGAGCCTGCTCAAGGCGCTTGCCAAGGCGATGGACAAGTCCGGGCGACGCGTTCCGTGCTTCGTGCAGGTGAATATCGGCGATGAGGACCAGAAGGGCGGTTGTCCCATCGCCGAACTGCCTGATTTCCTCCGCAAGGTGCGCGATGCAGAGATCCCGGTAGCCGGGCTGATGTGCCTGCCGCCCGCCGACATCGAGCCCGCGCCTTTCTTTGCGCTGCTCGCGAAGCTGGCGCAGGACAATGGAGTCGATGGGCTGAGCATGGGCATGAGCGGCGATTACGAGACCGCTGTGCAATTGGGCGCAACGCATGTGCGGGTTGGCACGGCGTTGTTCGGGGCGCGCGAATGAACGACACACTCGCGCGTCTGGAGGCGTTTGGCGCGAACTGGCGCGGCGAGCTTGAAACTCATGCCCACGTGGTCTTTCACGTCGCACCGCGCAAAGAGGCAGGCGGCACGCCGGTCCAGATCGCAGACGGCTTTGTCTTGCGGCACGGCTTTTCCCCTATCGGCTTCCACTGGGAGATGCTCGACCTCTTGGCAGATGTCGGCGAATCGCGCTCGGCACGCGGAGCCTTCGTCGATGCCTTGGAGAAAGACCTCGTGATGCGCAGCGACTGGCTGGGCGGTGAGCGCGCGCTCGCTTGCGGTGAGGACTTCATCCGTGCCTTCGGCCCCTTGCATGCGACGATCCTGACCAATCACATCGTGCGCGATGGCGGCAAGAGCGAAGGGTGGAACCCGATCTCCACAGCGACCTTCGAATGGGCTTTCCTGGGCTTCGACGAGAGCGCCATCGCGCTCCTGCTCCTGACCGCAGAAGACTGACGCAACGAAAAAGGGCGCCCCGTTGCCGGAGCGCCCCTTTCCTGGATCGGCTCGTGCCGCGAGGCTCTTAGAACTCGCCGCGCACCGTGATGCCGTAGGTCCGCGGTTCGGCGAGATAGGCCGAGTAGGTCTGCTGCGGCGCGACGAAGGGCGTGTTGAACGCAACCTGCGTGTAGTCCTTGTCGAACATGTTCTGCACCCAGCCCTCGATCGAGAAGCGGTCGGCGATGTTGGTCAGACCGATGCGGCCATTGACGATCACGAAGCTCTCCTGCTCCTTGCCGAACAGCAGGTCGGAACCGGTGTTGTATCCGCTCGACATGCGTCCGTTGACGAAGAACAGGCCTTCCATGCCGCTGTCGCCGATGGGCGGGGTCCATGCAAGCGAGCCGGTCACGACCGTCGTAGGCGCGTTCGACAGGTTGTCGCCCGGCAGCAGACGCAACGCAGGATCGAGCGGAGCGCCGCTGTCGTCGCCGATCAGTTCGTCTTCGTAAGCGGTGTCGGCATAGGTGAAGCCCAGCGTGACGTTCACATCACGATGCGGGTTCATATACGCTTCGACTTCGACACCCTTGGCAACGACGCCCGGCTGGACGTTGTCCGGGGCACACGAGCCGCTGGCCGGGTCGCCATCCTGGTCGGCCCCGCCAAGGTTATCGCCGCAGCTGTTGACGTTCTGCACCAGGAAGACCGAGCCGTTGAAGGTGTTGAGCTGGAAGTTGCTGAACTCCTGGTAGAAGCCGGCAACGCTCACGCCCCATTCGCGGGTCGAATACTTCGCACCGATTTCGAAGGCATCGACAGTCTCTTCCTCAAACTGCAGCGCAGCCGGGTCGAGGTCGGTTGCATCGAGCAATACCGGATTGCCGAGCGCCGAGCGATCGAGGTTGAAGCCGCCCGCCTTGTAGCCGCGCGAATACGAAGCATAGGTCAGCAGGTCGGGATTGACCTTGTAGCTCAGGATCGCTGTGCCGGTGAATTCATCCTCATCGCGGCTATCGGCGAGGCTGACGCCATCGAGCTCGCTGGTCGAGTTGCCCTGGCACGACAGAGCGATCAGACCACCAGCGAGACCTGCCAGCGTCGGAACGGCGAGGAAATCGCCGAGCAGCGCCTTATTCTGCGGACAGATCGTGTTGTCGTTGGAGAAGGTCGCGTCGAACTCCTTGGTTTCGTTGGTGTAACGAAGCCCAAGGGTCAGGCTGAGCTGATCCGTGATGTTGAAGATGTTGTGCGTGAAGAACGCGAAGTTCTCGCTCGACTGGTTGTAGACATCGCCCGTCCCGCCAAGGTCGCTGACCTGAGCGAGATTGTTGATGCCTGCGATGATCGCCGGGGTGGCAGCGCCGAAGGCGGGGTCCCCGATGGTTCCGTCAAGCGCCGCGACATTCGCACCGAGGCAGTTGTCGGCGCCGGTATTCACGAGTGCCGGGTTGATAGCGATGGCGATACGGCAGCTCACGAAAGTCCCGTAGTCGTTGCCGAAGCGCAGGTTATCGCGGGTCTGCAGCTGCTCGTTGGCGTAAAAGCCACCAACCAGCCAATCGACCGTGCCGTCGAACAGGCTGCCCGTGAGGCGAATTTCCTGCGTGAAGGTTTCGAACTCGCGCGCGCCGGCATTTTCGCCGGGAGCACGGTAGAGGATGTCGACCGTGGTGTAGTCGGTGTCCGAAGCCTGCGTGTTGGAATATTCGCGATAGGCGGTGATCGAGGTCAGCGACACATCGCCGAAGTCCCACTCGAGCGTGCCCGAAACGCCGTAATCCTCCGTCTCACCGGCATAGGAACGACCGGCGGTGGGATAGATGTTGCGGTTGAAGGTCGACTGGTTGAGCGCGCGCGGGTCCTGTCCGAGGCCGAGCAGCACTCCGACAATGGGGTTGTCGGTGCTGGTCAGCGCCGGACCGCCCATTGGTCGATTGAATGGGCTGAGGTTGGGGTTACCAGCTGCATTGAGGCTGGTGTCGACGCGAGCGAGCGGTGCGAATTCCGGCTGCACGAAGGTCGCTGCGCAACAATCCTCGTCCTTTTTCGAATAGTCGCCCGAAAGGCGGAAGGAAATGTCGGGGGTCGGTTCGAACAGCAACTGGCCGCGAACAAGATAGCGGTCGCGATTGTTGACATCGACGCCATTGGTCACGTCGTTGTAAAAGCCGTCACGCTCGAAATAGACGCCATCGACGCGGGCGGCGATGGTGTCGCTGAGCGGGGCGTTAAGGCCAGCTTCGACCCGGATGGCGTCGTAATTGCCATAGGTGAACTCGCCATAGGCGGAAGGGGTGAACTCTGGCGGAGCGGTGAAGACGCTGATGATACCGGCCGAAGCGTTGCGGCCACCCAGCGTGCCCTGCGGGCCGCGCTGAACCTCGATACGATCGATCGGGCCGAGTTCGGAAAGCGCGTTGCCCGAACGCGAGCGGTATACGCCGTCGATGAACACCGCGACGGAGCTTTCGAGGCCGGGGTTGTCGCCGACCGTGCCGACGCCGCGAATACGGGCCGAGCCGTTTGCTTCGTTACCGGTCGAGGAAACGAGCAGCGAGGGGGCGACCTGGGTCAGTTCGCGAATGTCGCTGGTGCCTGAATTTTGAAGCGTTTCCGCAGAGATCGCGGAGATTGCGACCGGCACGTCGGCCAGGGTCTGCGAACGGCCCTGTGCCGTGACGATGATTTCGTTGACGGTGCTGTCGCCCTGGGTGGCTTCATCGACGGAAGCTTCTTCGGTTGCCTGAGCGAAAGCTGCTTGGGGGGTAAGTGCCATTCCGGCGCCAAGAAGCGCCACCGCGCGAAGCGATGTGTAGGTTTTCATAGGGGTCTCTCTCCAGTTAGGGTGGGAGCACGACCTAGAGTTTCTGCAAGCTGACACAAGTCATAGAAGCGCGGATTTTCGTCACTTTGACCGAAAGTGTTGCAAAAATGATAGCTTAGCCCGCTGCAGGCGCTGTTTGCGCCTCAAGCTTCTTCGAGCTGTTGCTGGCGCCGGTCGCTGCCGGCATCGAGCAGGGCGGCTTCTATTTCGGCCAGACGATCGGGTGCCGTCACCTTGGAGCCTGTCAGATCGGTCACGTAGAACGTGTCTGCCGCGCTTTCGCCATAGGCGGTAATATGCGCAGACTGCATGATCAGGTTGGCGCGGTACAAGGCGTGGGCGAGCCGGTTGAGCAGCGCGGGGCGGTCGCGGGCGGTGACTTCGATCACGGTAAAGTGGTTGGACGCTGAATTGTCGAAATTGACCCGCGGGGCGACTTCGAACGCCTTGGCACGAGAATGAGAGAGCGGGCGCGCGGCGAGCTTTGGCACGAGTTCGACCTTTGCGAGCAGAGCATCGCGGATGCCCTGCTTGAGCCGCGCGATCTGCTGGTCTTCGCAAAACGGCTTTCCATGCGCATCCTGAACCAGGAAATTGTCGATCGCATAGCCATTCATCGCGGTGTGGATGCGCGCGTCGATGATGTTCGCACCGGCCAGGTGGATGCCCCCGGCAATACGGTAGAACAGGCCGGGATGATCCGCCGCGATCACGCTGACCAGAGTTGCGCCGCGGTCTTCATCGACTTCGCAATGAATCGAGAGGCGTTCCTCGATGCGCCGCGCTTCCTCGTATTGCACGAGGTTCTTGGCGATGATGTCATCCGGCTCGGCGATCCAGTAGGCGTCACCGAGCATCTTTCCGAGTTGCTCGACGAGATAGGACTTGTCGCCATCCAGCTCGGCCAGCTTGCGAGTTGCCGCGCCTTTCTTGGCCGCGACCTTCTGCGCCCGGCCATCGCGCTTGTGACCGAGGCGAAGACGTTCCTGCGCGGCATCGAACAGCCCGCCGATCAACTGGCCTTTCCAGCTGTTCCACGTGCCCGGACCGACCGCGCGGATATCGACAACGGTCAACAGCGCGAGGTTGCGAAGCCGCTCGAGCGTCTTCACCTCGGCCACGAAATCCTCGACCGTCTTGGGGTCGCTGATATCGCGTTTCTGCGCGGTCGAACTCATGAGAAGGTGCTGGAGCACGAGCCACGACACCAGCTCGGTTTCCTTGTCGTTGAGGCCGAAACGGGGGCACAGTTTGAGGGCCACTTCCGCTCCGAGCACCGAATGGTCGCCGCCGCGTCCCTTCGCGATGTCGTGCAGCAGCACCGCGACATAGATCGCGCGGCGCGAGGCGACCTTGTGAATCATCTGCGTCGCGCGCGGATGATCCCCTTCGAGCAGCCCGCGCTCGATCTGGCTGAGCAGGCCGATGGCGCGGATCGTGTGTTCGTCGACGGTGTAGTGGTGGTACATGTCGAACTGCATCTGCGCGTTCACCCGGCCAAAATCGGGTACGAAGCGCCCGAAAACGCCCGCCTCGTTCATCCACCTGAGCGCGGTCTCCGGGTCCTTGCGCCCCGCCAGCAGGTCGAGGAACAGCGAATTGGCGCGCTTGTCTTTGCGAATGCCGGCATCGATCAGCTTCGAATCGCGGTCGGCCTGGCGCATGGTTTCGGGGTGCACTTCCAGCCCTTCGCTCTCGGCGATCTGGAAGACCTCGATCAGGCGTACCGGGTCTTCGGCGAACCATTTGTCGCCCGGCGCCTTGATGCGGCCGCCATGGACGACGTAGCCCTTGATGCTGCGTGGGCGGGCAGACCATCCTGCAAAGAACCCTGCGCGGGCACGCTTGCTCGCGGATTGCTCCTCGAGATGGGCGACGAACACGCCGGTCAGGCTGCCGACGCGCTTGGCCTGAAGGAAATAGAACTGCATGAACCGCTCGACCGCGCTCTTGCCGGGGCGGTCAGCAAAGTTCATGCGCTCCGCCACCTGCCGCTGGAGATCGAAGGTCAGCCGGTCCTCGGCGCGATCGGTCAGCACGTGCATGTGACAGCGCACCGCGAGCAGGAACCCTTCGGCGCGGCGGAAGCTGCGATATTCTGCCTTGGTCAACAGGCCGACATCGACGAGTTCGGCGGCGCTGTCGACGCGGTGGGTGAACTTGCCGATCCAGTAGAGCGTCTGGAGGTCTCTCAGTCCCCCTTTGCCGTCTTTGACGTTAGGCTCGACGACATAGCGGCTATCGCCCATGCGCTTGTGCCGCTGGTTGCGTTCCTCCAGTTTCTGGGTGAGGAATTGCCGCTCGTTGCCGCGTGCGACCTCGCTCCAGAAACGGCTGCGCAATTCTTCGTAGACCGCCTGATCGCCCCAGATCAGCCGCCCTTCGAGCAGGGCCGTGCGGATCGTCAGGTCTTCCTTGGCCATGCGCATCGTGTCGGCAACGGTGCGGCTCGAATGGCCGACTTTAAGGCTCAGGTCCCACATCATGTAGAGCATCGCCTCGATCACCTGCTCGCACCACGGCGAGCGTTTCATCGGGGTGATGAAGGCGATGTCGACATCGGAATGCGGACACATTTCCGCGCGCCCATATCCTCCGACCGCCAGGATCGCGAGGCGTTCGGCGGTGGTGCGGTTGGCAACCGGGTAGACATGCTCGACCACGTAATCGTGGATCACGCGGATCAGCTGGTCGGTGAGGAAGGCATAGCCCGCAGCAATCTCGTGCCCCGCAGATGGCTTTTCGACCAGCCGCGCTTCGAGTTCCTTGCGCCCCGATTCGAGTGCGTCCTGCAACGCCTTGAGCACGGCGGGTCTGACCTTGTCGCCTTCCTTTTCGGCCAGCTTCGCAATCTGCGAAACCAGCGCACGGCGATCTATGATCGCGCGTTGCCGGGGAACGCGGCGACTTGGGATGGTCCAGTCGGTCATGACGCCAGCTTATCGCGCGTCGCAGAGGTGTACAAATGTCTGATCAGGCCGCCGTCATCTGCCGAGTGTAGGATTCGCGAAGGCTCTTCTTGTCGATCTTCTGCGTGCCGAGGCGCGGCAGGGCTTCGTCGACTTTCCAGATATGCTCTTCGAGCGGGACCTTGAAAGGCGCGATGCGGCTCAGCAGGAATTCGCGCAGATCCGCCGGGCTCAACGGACCGCGGCCTTCCTTGACGCGGAAGACGCAGGCCGGAACTTCGCCCATGCGTTCGTCGGGCAAGCCGAAGACCGAGCATTCGCCGATGTCTTCGTGGGCGTAGATCGCATCCTCGACCTCGATGCAGGTGATGTTCTCGCCACCACGGATGATGATGTCCTTCTTGCGGTCGACGATGTAGATATATTCGTCCTCGTCGAGATAGCCCAGATCGCCGGTACGGAAGAAGCCGTCATCGGTGAAAGCAGCCTTGGTCGCCTCTTCGTTCTTCCAGTAGCCACGGAAATTGGCGACGGTGCGAAAGCAGATCTCGCCGATCTTGCCCTGTTCCAGATGGTTGCCGTCATCGTCGATGATCGCGATTTCCACCAGCGGGCGAGAGGCCATTCCGGCAGATCCGGGCTTGGCCAGATAGTTCTCGTTGAAATTGCCCGTTCCCACACCGTTGGTTTCGGTCAGGCCATAGCCCAGCAGCGGGAAGCCATCGGGAAAGGCTTCCTTGATCCGGGTGACATGTTCGACCGGGCGCGGCGCACCGCCTGCGGCGAAACTGCGACAGGCAGACAGGTCGTATTTCGAGCGGTCGGGATGGGTCGCGATCTCGTAGCTCATGAGCGGAACGCCGACGAAGTAGGTGACTTTTTCCGCTTCCATCAGCTGGAGCGCGACCTCGGCATCCCATTTCGGCATGATGACGAGCTTGCGCGCGATCGCGTAGCTTTGCAGGTAGAGCGGCACTTCGCCGGTTACGTGGAACAGCGGAACCGCGACCAGCGCGCATGGTTGGTCATTGACATCCTCGCCCTGGCCTTCGAGCAGCGCCTTGGCCATCGCGCTTTGCGCGACATAGCTCATCACGCCTGAGACGACGCCGCGGTGGTCGGACCATGCACCCTTGGAATTGCCGGTAGAACCCGACGTATAGAGAATCGTCGCAATATCGTCGGGCCCGAGCTTGCCCAGCATCTGCATCGCGACCGAGCTGGGCATGTCCGCCGGGGCTTTCCAGACCTTGGCCAGCCCTTCGGACGGAGAGGTGTGTTCGAACGTGACGATCTTGGCGTCGTGCTCGGTTCCTTCGAGCCGCGCGGCCCGCCCTGCATCGGCGAGCACCAGCTTGCACTCGGCAAGGCGCACGCCATAGGCAAGTTCGTCGCCGTTCCAGAAGCCGTTGAGCAGCGTGACGCAGCCCCCCGCCATCGCGATGCCCATATATGCCACAATCCAGTTCGCCGAATTGCGCGCGGCGATACCGACGCGGTCGCCGATTTCGATCCCATGCTCTGAAACGAGGCTTTCCGCGACATGCATGGCAGCGCCATAAGCCTGCCCGAAGGTCAGCCGGATATCGCCGTCGACGACGAATTCGACGTCCTTATTCTCGTTGCAGAAATGCGCGAAATAATGCGCGAGCGTCGGCGGCGCTGCGGTAAAGGCCGGCATCGTCACGCCATCGCGCTCGACCGGCGTGGTGTGAAAAGGCTGACCTTCCTTGGTCAGTTCGGTGATGATGGCATCAAGGGCATTGTCCAACTGGGTGGGCATGCGGCGTTCTCTCCTGTGTACGCCCGCTTCCGGGGCGGTATCGTTCGTGTGAAGCCGCACAAGGCGATGCGGCCCGGTAGTCTGAGCATGACACACCGAGTGGACTTCCCCCGAAGTCCGCGCTGTGCCATTAGCTCCCTCCATCGACGCGAGGCCGCGAAGGGCTTGCAAATGCCATCTAAGAGGTTCCACCCTTGCTGTCACTACTTGCGGCGAGCGCAACTGCTGCCGATCCGATCTACTGGTCCGAGCTTGGATTGCAGCCGGGTATTGATCTGGGCTTCTTCACGCTGCGGTTCTATTCGCTTGCCTATTTGCTGGGCGTCATCTTCGCGTACTGGCACCTGTCAAAGATGATCAAGACGCCCGGCGCGCCGATGGCGCAGCGTCATGCCGACGACCTGTTCTTCTATTGCACGTTGGGCGTGATCATCGGCGGGCGGCTGGGCTATGCGGCGTTCTATACCGGCGGCGACACCGGCATCCCCAGCGCCTTTACCGATTTCTCGGGAGAGGGCTTCGTCAGCTGGCAATTGCTGCGCATGTGGGATGGGGGGATGAGCTTCCATGGCGGTGTGCTGGGCGTCCTTGCGGCGATCGGCTGGGTCACAGTTCGCGGGAAACTCTCGTTCCTGCGCGTATGCGATTACATCGCGGTCAATGTGCCGATGGGCATGTTCCTTGGCCGGCTTGCCAATTTCATCAACGGCGAACTGTGGGGCCGCGCCGCCGATCCGGCAAATGTGCCTTGGGCGATGGTCTTTCCCGATCCGCGCGCCGGGGATATCGCACGCCATCCCAGCCAGCTTTACCAGGCAGGCCTCGAAGGTCTGTTGCTGCTGATCGTGCTGTTGCTGCTGTTCTGGAAGACGCGCGCGCGCTATCGCCCCGGCCTGCTCGTCGGGATTTTCACTCTGGGCATGGGAATTGCGCGTTTCTTTAACGAGTTTTTCCGCGAACCCGATGCACAACTGGCTGACTTTGCCGCCCAAACCGGGCTATCGATGGGACAATGGCTGAGCATACCGCTGATACTGACTGGATTGATTGTCACGCTCTACGCCGTGACCAGGAAACCCGTGGGCACGGGGGCGCCGTCCGGAACGGGCCAGACGGCCTAGGAGCGATCACGCTCAAGGTCGCGCGCTGCACACAGCTGCGCCTGATCGAGCCCGATGGAAGCGAGACGCTGGTCCCGCTCGACAGCGCACCTGTACCTGAGATCGACGCCAAGGCCGCGAAGAAGGCCGCCGCCGAAGATGCCGAGCGTCGCAAAAGGGCCGCAGAAGAGGCCGCTGCTGCCGCTGCAAAGGCAATCGAGGAAGAAGAAGCGCGCGCTGCCGAGGAAGCCGCACGCGCCGCCAAGGCACGCGCCGAAGCGAAAGCGAAGCGCGAGGCAGAGGAAAAGGCGAGGCGCGAAGCCGAAGAGAAGGCAAGGGCCGAGGCCGCCGCGAAAGCGAAAGCGGAGGCAGAGGCCAAGGCCAAAGCGGAAGCCGAGGAAAGAGCCAGGGCAGAAGCTGAAGAGCGTGCGCGGCTAAAAGCTGAGGCTGAGAAGAAGGCCAAGGCCGAAGCCGAACGCAAGGCGCGCGAAGAAGCCGAAGCCAGGGCGCTCGCCGAGGAGGAAGCCCGCCTCAAGGCACAAGCCCAAGCCAAGGCCAAACGCGACGCAGAGGCAAAAGCCAGAGCCGAAGCAGAGAAGAAGGCGCAGGAAGAAGCAGCTCGGGCCAAGGCCGAAGCCGAGAAGAAGGCAAAGGCGGAGGCTGCGCAGAAAGCCAAGGAAGAAGCGGCCCGCAAAGCCAAGGAAGAGGCTGAGGAAAAGGCGAAGGCCGAGGCGGAAGCAAAGGCAAAGGCCGAAGCAGAAGCCAAGGCAAAAGCTGAAGCGGAAAAGAAAGCCAAGGCAGAGGCGGCGGCCAAGGCGAAAGCCGAAGCTGAGCGCAAGGCAAAGCGGGAGGCTGAAGCGAAGGCCAAGGCCGAAGCTGAGCGCAAGGCGAAAGAGGAGGCCGAGAAAAAGGCCAGGGAAGAGGCGCAAGCCAAAGCCAAAGCCAAGGCCGAGGCCGAGAAAAAAGCGAAAGAAGCGGAGAAAAAAGCCAAGGCTGAAGCCGCGGCGAAGGCAAAAGAAGAGGCTGCAGCCAGGGCAGCGGCGGAAAAGGCCGAGAAGGAAGCCGCAGAAAAAGCAGAGAGAGAGGCGAAGGAAGCCGAGGAAAAGGCGCTCGCCGAAGCTGCCGAGAAGGCGAAGAACCTAGGGAAAACGTTCCGCCGCCTGATCCGCGAGACCGGCCCGATCAGCCTCGCGCACTATATGGCCGAGAGCAACGCGCGCTACTACACCAGCCGCGATCCGCTCGGCGCGGAAAACGACTTCATCACAGCGCCCGAGATCAGCCAGATGTTCGGCGAGCTTATCGGATTGTGGTTCGCCGACCTGTGGGTGCGGATGGGCTCTCGAAAATACATCCATTTCGTCGAACTGGGGCCGGGCCGGGGCACGCTGACCACAGACGCGTTGCGCACCGCGTCGCGCTACGAATTCGATCCGCAACTGCACTTCGTCGAAACTTCCCCGGCGCTGCGCAAGATCCAGCGCGAGGCGTTTCCGCAGGTCCACCATCACGACGATCTCTCGACCCTGCCCGACGATGCCCCTCTGCTGATTGTCGCGAACGAGTTCTTCGACGCGCTGCCGATCCACCAGCTGGTGCGTTCGGCCGATGGCTGGCACGAGCGCAAGGTCGGCTTGTCGGACGAAGGCTCGGGCGATGACTTCGTGTTCGTCGCGGGCGAACAGGCGATGGACAATATCGTGCCCAAGAGCTGGCGCAGCGCTCCGCAGGGGACGATGATCGAGACCAGCCCTGCGGCGGTCGCGGTGATGACCGAGATTTCGCAACGGCTGAAGGATCAGGGCGGGGCGGCGCTCATCATCGATTACGGCGCGCTCGAACTGCGGGCGGGCTCGACGCTTCAGGCGATCAAGGCACACGAGAAGGTCGATCCTTTCGCCTTTCCGGGCGAGTCCGACCTGACCGCGCATGTCGATTTCGAGCTGCTAAGGGATGTCGCGGCAAATAGCGGCGCGGATGTCATGGGCCTGAAGATGCAGGGTGACTGGCTGCATGCGATGGGGATCGATGTGCGCCACGAAGCGCTGGTGCGCAAGAATCCGGCGGAGGCAGACAAGCTCAAGCGCCAGTACGACCGGCTGGTCGACGACGGGCAGATGGGTTTGCTGTTCAAGGTTCTTGGCATTTGCGGGCGGCGCTGGCCTATCGGAGTGGGGTTCGATTAAGATGCAATCAGGTCGCGCCTTTTCGCGTAACCTGAGCACGACCCGAGGAGTTGATACGATGATCGCTCGCACATTTCGGTGGCTGACCGCGCTGCTCGCCGCCATGATCTTCACCGCAACCTCAGCCAGCGCTGCGGACTCGATCACCGGGCGCTGGGTTACCGAGGAGCGCGACGCGATCGTCGAGATCAAGCCTTGCGGCAAATCCTATTGCGGGACGATCGCACGCTTCCTGGTGCCTCCGCCCGATGGCCTCGACCAGCGCGACATCAACAATCCCGAACCGCGCTTGCGCAAACGCAAGTTGCTCGGCCTGCCTGTGCTGAGCGGGTTCAAGGAAGAGCCGAGCCTGTGGCGTGGCCGGATCTACGACCCGAAAAGCGGCAAGAGCTACCGCTCGGTGATCCGCCGCACCAGCGCCAACACGATCGAGGTAAAGGGCTGTATCGGCCCGTTTTGCCAAGCGCAGGTCTGGCGGCGGGCGCGTTGATGTTGTGCGAAGCTGCCTCGGCAGTTTCCTAATCACGCGAAGGCTTCCGGTTGCTGCGCAACCGATTTCACAGTCCGATTGTCTCCGCCAGTTCCCGCGCCGCCTCGCGCGGTGAAAGTTTGCCTTCGCCTTCGCGGTCGACGGCGAAGTTTGCCTCGCGCATTTCCTCGACGCTGATCGCTCCGATCAGCGGTTCGAGCGCGCGCACCAGCCTTTCGTCATCCGCGATCCGCGGGGATAGCATCACCATCGCGTCGTAGCTGGGCAACGCCTCGCGGGGGTCTTCGAGTACGACCAGGCGGTCCGCCGCGATCCGCCCATCGGATGTGTAGGCGCTGATGACGTCGGCTTCACCCGAGCGCAGCGCGTTGTACATGAAGGTCGGAGAGAAGTTGCGCGTATCATCAAAGCGCATCCCATAGGCATCGCGCACCGCGATCCATTCGGGCCGCTCGAAGAATTCCGGGTCCCCACCAACCGTAAGTTGCGGCGCCACGGGCACGAGGTCTTCGAGTGAACGCACGCCCAGTTCATTCGCCCGGTCCTCGCGCATGGCAAAGGCATAAGCATTTTCGAACCCGAGCCGTCCCAGCACACGAATGCCGGTGTTCTCCTGCTCCCACTCGACGATGGTCTCGTACATCGCCTCGCGACCCGGATTATCCTCGCGCTTCATCTCGTTGGTCCAGATCGTCCCGGTGTAATCGACCGAGATATCTACGCTGCCCGAAGCGACCGCGCTGTGGACCACCGCGCTGCCCAGGCCGTCGCGATATTCGACGCTGTAACCGGCCTGTTCGAGCTGCGCGCCGATCAGTTGGGCGAGGATGTATTGCTCGGAAAACTGCTTGGAGGCGATGACGATCGTGTCCTCGTCGTCACCCTCGAACTGGTATGCCAGAGCGCCTGCCAGCCCTATCGCGACCGCCGCCAGCCCCGCGATCCACTGCCAGCGGCGGCGTTGGGCAAAGCCGTTCTCGATGATGCCCAGCAGCGCATCGACCACCAGCGCCAGCCCTGCGCTCGCGATGCACCCGGCGACGACCAGCGCCCAGTTCTGCGTCTGAAGCCCGGCGAAGATCGGATCGCCCAGGCTCGGCTGGCCGATCGTCGTGGAGAGCGTTGCCGCCCCGATGGTCCACACGCTCGCAGTGCGAATACCCGCCATGATGAAAGGCGCGGAGAGCGGCGCTTCGACGAGCCGCAGTTTCTGCCATGAGGTCATGCCGACGCCATCGGCGGCTTCGAGCACACCGGGGTCGAGATTGGCCTGTGCGGTCACCGCGTTGCGCAGGATCGGTAGCAGCGCGTAGAGCGCGAGCGCGAGCAGGGCAGGCAGGAAGCCGAGCGTCGGCAGCCCCTCACCGAACACGGCGCGCAATGAAAGCAGGATCGGGAAAAACAGCGCCAGCAGCGCGAGCGCCGGGATGGTCTGAACGAGGCTCGCAAAACCGAGTGCGATGCGCGCAACATTGCGCGACCGGCTGGCCCATACCGCGAGCGGCAAGGCGACGATGATGCCGAGCCCGATGGCGCTCGCAGCGAGCACGATGTGCGCGGCAAACTTGTCGCCGAGGCCCAGTAGAATTGTCCAGATCTCGCCCATCAACCGCGCTCCATTCGCGCGAGTTTCTCCGCCTGCTGGCGCGGCACCGCGACCAGACCCTGTGCGATATCGCCACCGGCTCCATCGATCAGCGCGTGTGGAGTTTCATCCGCGACCAGCTTGCCGTGGCTCATCACCAGCACGCGGTCGGCCAGCAGCAGCGCTTCGGACATGTCATGCGTAACCATTATGGTCGTCAGGCCCAGCGTCTCGTGCAGTTCGCGTACCTTTTCGCCCAGGGCATCGCGCGTGATCGGGTCGAGCGCGCCGAACGGCTCGTCCATCAGAAGCAATTCCGGGTTACCCGCCAGCGCACGCGCCACGCCGACCCGCTGACGCTGGCCTCCGGAAAGCGCGTCGGGCATGCGGCTCGCCATGCCGGGTTCGAGCTCGACCAGGGTAAGCAATTCGGAAATCCGAGCATCGGACAGCGTCTCCCCCGCCAGCCGGGGTCCGATTCCGATATTCTCGCCCACGGAGAAATGCGGGAACAGGCCGATCCCCTGAAAGACGTAACCCACCCGGCGGCGCAGGCGCGCAGGGGGCAGACCTGCGACGTCTTCTCCGCCGAATAGCACGCGTCCGGCGCTGGGCGTGACCAGTGTGTTGACCGTCTTGAGCAGGGTCGACTTGCCCGATCCCGACGATCCGACCAGCGCGACGTAACTGCCGGGCGAGATGTCGCAGGTAACGCCGTCCACGGCGACAATGTCGCCATAGCGACGCTCGACCTCGTCGAAGCGCAGGATCGCGTCGGCCCGGTTGGCTGACATGTCCGAGGATGCGTTGATTGAAGTGACCCCTTTTCCGCGCGTCAGCTTTCGGCGTCGGTGTCGTCGTCTTCCGACGCTTCCGGACCGATATAGCTCACCCGCTTGATCTCGATCCGCTTGCCTTCGCCATTGACTGCGATGGCGGTGCCGTCATCCTCTAGCGGTTCGATCTCCCAGCACGCGCCGAAGCCCGCGTCCGGTTCGAAGCATAGCGAGCCGTCGGGCCGCTCCTGCCACTTTCCTTCGGCCACCTGTTCGCCGTTGCGCAGGTCGCGATAGCGCCCGCCTGCATCGATGAAGGTCGTCTGCACCCCCCCATCAGCGCCAACGGTGAGCCATCCGCTTTCAGTGAAAACGAGGCCCGCACTCGCTTCCTCTTCGCTTTCGCCGTCTGCGCCCGATCCCTCGGCACTTGCGCTCTCGCCAGCTGCCGCTGCCGGACTGCCAGCCGCGCTGCTGCCCGAGCCGCCGCTTTCATCGGGCGCTTCGCACGATGCCAGCGCAAGGCCGGCCAGCGCGAGGACGGTCAGCGCGGGAAGGGGGAACAGTCGGATTGCCATTTCGCTTGCCAGCCTAGAGCGCAATTGCCGATCCGCCAAGCGTTGGCGCGGGCCTGCGTGCTTGCTAAGGGCATCGCAACGCCCCATTCAGCCGGGCTGCTCGCGAAAGGGCAGGCCCGCAATCCAAGAAGAGACACCAAGATGCGCGCCACCCCCGATTTCGACTTCCAGCTTGGTGAGAGTGCCAAGATGATCCGCGAGAGCGTTGGCCGTTTCGCCGACGAGCAGATCGCACCCCTGGCCGACAAGATCGACCGCGAGGACTACTTCCCGCGCGAAGAACTCTGGAAACAGATGGGCGAGCTAGGCCTGCACGGCATTACGGTAGAGGAAGAGGATGGCGGGCTGGGTCTGGGCTATCTCGAACACGTCATCGCGGTCGAGGAAGTCAGCCGGGCGAGCGCTTCGCTGGGTCTGTCCTATGGCGCCCATTCGAACCTGTGCCTCAACCAGATCCGCCGCTGGGGCAATGACGAGCAGAAGGCGAAGTACCTGCCCGGCCTGATTTCGGGCGAGCATGTGGGGTCACTGGCGATGTCGGAGGCGAGCGCCGGGTCCGACGTGGTCTCGATGAAGCTGAAAGCTGAGGCGGTGCAGGGCGGTTACGTGCTCAACGGCACCAAGTTCTGGATCACCAACGCGCCCTATGCGGATACGCTGGTCGTCTATGCCAAGACCGACGGCAGTGCTGGCTCGCGCGGCATCACCGCCTTCCTGATCGAGAAGGGGGATGAAGGCTTTTCGATCGGCCAGAAGATCGAGAAGGTCGGCATGCGTGGCTCGCCCACGGCAGAGCTGGTGTTCGACGACTGCCACATCCCCGAGGACCGCGTGATGGGCCCATTGAATGGCGGGGTCGGCGTGCTGATGAGCGGGCTGGATTACGAGCGCGTCGTGCTCTCCGGCATCCAGCTGGGCATCATGCAGGCCTGCCTTGATACGGTCATCCCTTACCTTCGTGAGAGGAAGCAGTTCGGAAAGCCGATCGGCAGCTTCCAGCTGATGCAGGCCAAGGTCGCGGATATGTATGTCGCGCTGCAATCGGCGCGGGCCTACACTTATGCGGTGGCCAAGGCGTGCGACAACGATCAGACCACGCGCTTCGATGCAGCGGGCGTTATCCTTCTGTCGTCCGAAAACGCCTTCCGGGTCGCCGCCGAAAGCGTCCAGGCGCTGGGCGGCGCGGGCTACACGCTCGACTGGCCGGTGGAACGCTACATGCGCGATGCCAAACTGCTCGACATCGGCGCAGGCACGAACGAGATCCGCCGCATGCTGATCGGACGCGAACTGATCGGGGCTGCGGGTTGAGCGAAACCTTTCTCACCGCCTTGCAATATTACGGTGCTGGCGCTGGGTTGCTCGCCGCCTTGATCGTGTCGCTCAACCTCGGGCTGCAATGGACCGGGTGGGGCTTCGTGATCTTCGTGACAAGCTCGCTCGCGCTGCTCGCATGGGGCTTCGTCAGCCCCGATGCCGAGGGGATTGCGTGGCAGAATGTCGGACTGCTTTGCATCAACTGCGTTGGCGTCTACCGATACCTTTTCACCGGCAAAGCCGATCCAGAAGCCGAAGAAACGGAGTCTTCATGACCGCAATCACCTTCCCCAACACGCTGGGCTGGGCGCCGAGATGAGCGACGAGGACTATGTCTACGATGAGGACAGCGGCGAATGGATGCCCGCTTCCGAGCTGGCGGCAAAGCAGGCCGCTGCCGACACGGTCGAAGTGCGCGATGCGGTGGGCAATCTGCTTCAGGAAGGCGACCAGGTGACGCTGATCAAGGATCTGGAGGTCAAGGGCGCGGGCAAGACGCTCAAGCAGGGCACGCTGATCAAGTCGATCCGCCTGACCGGCGACCCGCAGGAGATCGATTGCAAATATCCCGGCATCAAGGGCCTCGTCCTGCGCGCCGAATTCGTGAAGAAGCGTTGATATGACCGCACCCACACTCACCACCACGCTCGACCGTGATACGCCCGAGGCGAAAGCCCTGTTCGAGCACAACAAGACGCTGGCTGAGGAGCTGCGCGATCATGTTGCGCAGGCGTCTCTTGGCGGTTCGGAACGCCATCGCGAACGGCATGTCTCGCGCGGCAAGCTGCTTCCGCGTGACCGTGTCGAACGGTTGCTCGATCCCGGCTCGCCCTTTCTCGAGATCGGCCAGCTCGCGGCCAACGGCATGTACGAGGGCGATGTCAACGGCGCGTCGATGATCTGCGGCATCGGGCGCGTCAGCGGTCGGCAGG
The DNA here is from genome assembly GCA_947494705.1 of uncultured Erythrobacter sp. Lineage (GTDB taxonomy): Bacteria > Pseudomonadota > Alphaproteobacteria > Sphingomonadales > Sphingomonadaceae > Erythrobacter. Next base: position 196,733 of record CANLVN010000002.1, on the reverse strand, counting down.
TGATGATCGTGTGCAACGATCCGACCGTGAAGGGCGGTTCCTACTACCCGATGACGGTGAAAAAGCATCTGCGCGCGCAGGAAATCGCGCAGGAAAACCGCCTGCCGTGCATCTATCTGGTCGATAGCGGCGGGGCGAACCTTCCCTATCAGGCCGACGTCTTTCCCGATCGCGACCATTTCGGGCGCATCTTCTTCAATCAGGCGAACATGTCGGCGCTCGGCATCCCGCAGATCGCCTGCGTTATGGGGTCGTGCACCGCCGGGGGCGCCTATGTGCCCGCCATGTCCGACGAGACGGTGATCGTGCGCAATCAGGGTACGATCTTCCTCGCTGGCCCCCCGCTGGTGAAAGCCGCGACGGGCGAGGAAATCAGCGCCGAGGACCTGGGTGGCGGCGACCTCCACGCGAAGAAATCGGGAGTGGTCGACCACCTCGCCGAGAACGACGAGCACGCGCTGACCATCGTGCGCGATATCGTCAGCCAGCTGGGCGCGAACACCGGCGCGGCCAAGGACATCGCTATCAAAGACCCGCGCCCGCCCAAGTTCGATGCCGACGACCTCTATGCTCTCATCCCAGAAGACGTGCGCGCGCCCTACGACGTGCACGAAGTCATCGCGCGGCTGGTCGACGGGAGCGAGTTCCACGAGTTCAAGGCGCAATACGGCTCGACGCTGGTGTGCGGCTTCGCGCATATCTGGGGCATGCCCGTGGCGATCCTCGCCAATAACGGCGTGCTGTTTTCCGAAAGCGCACAAAAGGGTGCGCATTTCATCGAGCTTGCCTGCCAGCGCCGTATCCCGCTGCTGTTCCTGCAGAACATCTCGGGCTTCATGGTCGGCGGGAAATACGAGGCCGAAGGCATCGCCAAGCACGGCGCAAAGCTCGTCACCGCTGTCGCGACTGCAACCGTGCCCAAGATCACCGTGGTGATCGGCGGCAGCTTCGGGGCGGGCAATTACGGGATGGCAGGCCGCGCCTATTCTCCGCGCTTCCTGTTCACCTGGCCCAACGCGCGCATCAGCGTGATGGGCGGCGAGCAGGCGGCGAGCGTCCTTGCCACTGTCCACCGCGATGCGGATTCATGGAGCGAGGAAGAGGCCGAGGAATTCAAGGCCCCGATCCGCCAGAAATACGAAGACGAAGGCAATCCCTACTACGCGACCGCGCGGCTATGGGACGACGGCGTGATCGACCCGGTGCAGACCCGCGATGTGCTGGGGCTGGCCTTTGCTGCGACGCTGGAGGCTCCGATTGCGGAGCGGCCTGCGTTTGGCGTGTTCAGGATGTAGCGTGATGGACGTTCAGGGATTCGCTGAGGCCTGGATTGACGACTGGAACAGCCACGACATCGAGCGTGTGCTGGCGCACTACACCGACGATGCCGAGTTTCGGTCCCCGGTTGCGGAGCGCCGAACCGGCGATGGAGTCGTTCGCGGGAAAGAAGCGCTGAGGGTTTACTGGACCCCGGCATTCAAACTGCGCCCGGAATTGCACTTCACGCTCAAGAAGGCTTTCGCCGGCCACGACGCCGTATCGATCCACTATGGCGATGAGCTGGGTAGGGAGGTGATCGAAACGTTGGTTCTCGGCAGCGACGGTCGGGCCGTTCTGGGGATAGCGAGCTACGCTGACTAAGACGCAATTGGTCAAATCCCTCTCGCATTCCGTTACGTAACTGCTAGCAAGGTTGCCGAGAGAGGGATCACACACTTGCGCCACAACGAAACCCGTCAGGTCACGCTGCTTTCGCGGATGGTGAACCGGATCATCCTGTTCATCTACCGGTGGAAGGGTTGGACAATCGAGGGGGCGCTGCCGAAGAACCTCAAGAAATACGTCATCGCGGGCGCTCCGCATACGTCGAACTGGGACTTCGTGTTTTTTGCCGGCGCGACCAAGCATGAGGAAGTGCAGCCCAACTTCATGGGCAAGCACACCTTGTTTGAGGGGATGATGCGCAATTTCATGTTCGACATGGGCGGCATTCCCGTCGATCGCACGAAAAAGGCCAACACGGTCGAGCAGATGAAGGCCGAATTCGACCGCCGCAAGGAACTGGCACTGGTGATTGCGGTCGAGGGGACGCGCAGCAGCGACGGCAAGTGGAAGTCGGGCTTCTACAACATTGCGCGCGCGGCTCAGGTCCCGATCGTGCCTGCCTATGCCGATAATGAGAAGATGATCATCGGCTTCGGACCGCCGATGATGCCGACCGGCAATTATGGCGAGGACCTGCTCAAACTGGCGCAGTGGTTCCGCTCGAAACTGCCCGATTACGAGCGCTTCAAGGTGCTCGAACAGCAGGCGCGCGACATCATCGCAGGTAGGAACGCGGTCTGAGGTACGCTCGCCCGGCGGCCGAAATTCTCGAGATATGTCTTTAAGCGCGCCCTCCCGGCTCCTATCTTGCGAAAATCTGAGGAGGGTTCGCAGGCCATGCCGCTAAGCGAGGAAAAAAAGCAGGACGAGCGCAAGCGGATTGCGCAGATGGTACTCGACCTTGTGCAATCACGCGGGGCGGAGATTTCCTATCCCATGGCGCTCGCCGAAAGCGGCCTGTCGCGCAGCCGCTTCGAAGACCTCTTCCCCGATTTCGACGAGCTGTTCGACGCGGTCGCCCAGATCTGGCTCGCCGCGCATATGAAAGCGATGGAGGAGGTGCTGGGCACCGACCTGCCACCCAATCGCAAGATGTACGAATTCTTCCGCCGTCGTTACGTCATTTCGCGCGAACGGTTCGAGCAGGACCCGGCGACCTTCCGCCTGATCTGCGAGATGGGTGCCGCCAATTTCGAGCGCGTGCGCTCTTACGTTGATCTCGCCGATCACTATCTGTGCGAGATCATCGTCGAAGCTCAGGCCGATGGATACTTTGCCGGGCTCGAGATCGACGCGGCCCTGTCCCTGATCAACCAGATGGTTTCGCCCTACACGATGCCGGATTCGCTGATCTACATCTCGCCCAAACTGAGCGAGGAAAAGCTGGCGCGCATCATCGATACGATCTTCAGCGGACTGTCGGGCGAGGCGGACGGTGCCTCTGGCGGCGTCAACACGATCCGCATTGCGTCCTGAAAACCGCCCCGGTCGCGTCAACGGTCGCGTTCGTTACCCCGCCTGAATTGCAGCACATTGGCAGGCAGCCTGGGCGGCGGAGCGCGGCGATTGTCGGACAGCGCGTATTTGAGACTTGCCCCCACCATAAGGGCGGAAACCGCCAAGATGAGCGCCGCCCACATCCAATGCGGCAGCAGCAGCGCAGCCTCGATCTGGCCGGTGTCAGAAAGCATCCGGCGACCGCCGATCACCGCCTCTTCGGTGAAAAGGTAATTGAAGTCGCGCAGCATGCTCATCGCGCCGAGCATCCCGAGGAATTGAAGCGTAAATCGCACCAGCCCCGCGCGCCCTTTCCAGGCAATCAGCGCCAGCCCCGCCCCGACCAGCGGCAGAACGGCATAGCCCGCGACAGAACGCACGTAGACGATCACCGAGACAAAGATCGCGAGCGACACAGCCCATAGCGCCGGTCGCCAGGCGCGCTCATGTGCGCTGGCGAGGATCAGCACTGATCCCACCATGCTGGGTGCGAGCGGGCCGCCAGCGGCGATCGCGGCGCGGGTGAACGCGGAACTGTCGCTGCGCACGAGGCTCTCGGCAACTCCAGAGCCGTCGGAATAGATCAGCAGGCGCTGGAAGTCCTGTCCCATCAACATCGCCGTCATGCCGTGGCCCATTTCGTGGAACCATGTCGTCAGGATCATGAAGGGGTAGACGAGGTAATTGCCGAAGGGCAGCGCGGGCAAGGCGATCACGACGAAAACCGCCAGGATCAGGCGGCCTACCGTTTCCGCCTGGCTGCCGGGAGTGACCATGCTGCGCATTGCTCAGGCCGGTTCCTGCGCGGGTACCGTGTCCTGATCGCCGGGGTCGTCCGGCTCGGACCGCGCCTTGCCGTCCTTGCCGACCTTGGCGCGATAGAGCTCGGCGGCTTCTCCGTCCTCGGCGCGCTGTTCCTGCAGGATCGACCAGCTGGCAAGGAAGAGCCCTGCGACCAGCGGACCCAATACAATCCCGGAAAACCCTGCGAGCGAAATGCCGCCCAGCGTGGTGACAAGGATGATCCAGTCGGGAATGCCGGTATCGCGCCCGACCAGGATGGGGCGTAGCACGTTGTCGATGCTGGAAATGATCACAAACCCCGCACCGAGTACGAACACCCCTGCGCCCACTTCGCCCGCGATGATCAGCCAGATGCCCGCCGGGACCCAGACCAACGCGGTGCCAACGGCCGGGATCAGCGCGAGGACCGCCATGAGCACGCCCAACAGCAGCGGGGACGGAACGCCTGCGATCCACAGCACGATACCGCCGACCGTGCCCTGGACGAGGCCGACGACACCCGAACCCTTTATCACCGCGCGCACGATGCCCAGAAAGCGATCGGCCAGGCGGTCGGCAATGTCACGTTCGACGGGCGCCGAGTGGAGGATGGTCTCGCCGATCCGCTTTCCGTCGCGCAGCAGGAAGAAGAGGATATAGAGGCCGACCGAGAAGCTCAGCACGAAACCGAGCGCGCCGCTGCCGATCGAGAAGGCTTCCTGCGCGATTACCCCGGCGCTGTCGCTGAAGAAGCTTTGCAGGCGGCTCTGCATTACCGAAAAGTCGGTCCAGCCCTCTTCGGCGGCGATCCGCTGGAGCCAGTCGGGCATGGCCATCAGCACCGCTTCGAACCATTGGACCAGATCGACCGGATTTTCGCGAAGGAAGTTGACGATCCCGACCAACTCCGTCGCGACGATGGAGCCGACCCACAGGGCCGGGAGCAGCACCGCGACAAAGATGATCAGCAATGCGAGCAATGCGGCGAGGTTGCGCTTGCCGCGACAGATGCGCAGCGACCAGCGGTAGAGCGGTTGGAACATGATCGCTGCGAGCGCGGACCACATCACCGGACCGATGAAAGGCCACACGACCCACAGGAACAGGATCGACACAGCGGCCAGCAGCAGCAGGAAGCTGCGATGCTGGAGTGCGCTTGTCTCGTGAGGTTCCCGCTCGGACATGACGACTTAAGTCGGCGCTGGCGCGAACAAGATCAAGTGTCAGACGTCCAGGTTGGCGACGTTCAAGGCATTATCCTGGATGAATTCGCGGCGCGGTTCGACGACATCGCCCATCAGGCGGGTGAATATTTCGTCGGTCACGTCGGCGTCTTCCACCTTGACCTGGAGAAGGACTCGGTTGTCCGGGTCGAGCGTGGTCTCCCACAGCTGTTCCGGATTCATCTCGCCCAGCCCCTTGTATCGGCTGATCGACAGGCCCTTGCGTCCGGCTGCGAGGACGGCGTCGAGCAACTGGCTCGGGCGCGTGATCGCATCTTCGGCCAATGCGAGGTTTTCCTCGCCATCGCCCTCTTCGCCTTCGACCGGCGTTTCGGGTTCGTCCTCGGCCACATCGCCTGCCTTCACGAGGCGCACGGCGCTCTCATAGGCTTCGGCCTGCGCGCTTGCGAGGCCGTGCAGCTTGTGCGCTTCGGTGCTGGCGAGGAAGCGGCCGTCGATCTCGTGCACGTCGGTGACCCCGCGCCACAGGCGGGAGAACTGGACGGTGCCGTTTTCGCGAATGTCCACGCTCCACTTCGCGTCGGCATCGCCCGCCTCGAGTTTGGCGGCGGTGGTTTCAAGCCGTTCGAGCCGCGCCTGGTCGGACAGGGCCGGATCGAGTGCACCCGAAAGCGCCATCTGTTCGACCAGCCTGCTGTCGTAGCGGCGCGGCACGAATGCCATCAGGTTCTTCAGCCGCAGCGCTTGGTCGACGAGTTCGCGCAGGTCGCCATCCGATCGCGCCCCGCCAGCGGTTTCGAGGACGCGGCCCTGAAGCCCTGCATCGACGAGATAGCGATCGAGCGCGGCCTGATCCTTGACGTAGACCTCGCTCTTGCCCTTCGCGACTTTGAACAGCGGCGGCTGGGCGATGTACAGGTGCCCGGCCTTGATGATCTCGGGCATTTGCCGGTGGAAGAAGGTGAGCAGCAGCGTGCGGATATGCGCGCCGTCGACATCGGCGTCGGTCATGATGACGATCTTGTGGTAGCGCAGCTTATCGAGGTTGAACTCGTCGCGGATACCGGTGCCCATCGCCTGGATCAGCGTGCCGACTTCCTTGGAGGAAATGATCCGGTCGAAACGCGCGCGCTCGACATTGAGGATCTTGCCCTTGAGCGGGAGGATCGCCTGATACTGGCTGTCGCGTCCGCCCTTGGCCGAGCCGCCTGCCGAGTCACCCTCGACCAGGAAGATTTCGGCCTTGGTGGCATCGCGTTCACGACAATCGGCGAGCTTGCCCGGCAGTGAGGCGACGCTCATCGCGCCCTTGCGGCTCATTTCGCGAGCGCGCTTGGCAGCTTCGCGCGCTGCGGCGGCGTCGACGATCTTTTGGACGATCGCCTTTGCGTCATTGGGATTTTCCTCGAGCCAGTCGTTCATCTTCTCGCTCATCAGGCTTTCGAGCGGTTGACGAACTTCGGAGGACACGAGCTTGTCCTTCGTTTGCGAGGAGAATTTCGGATCGGGCAGCTTGACGCTGACGATGGCCGAGAGACCTTCGCGCATATCCTCACCCGTGAGGCTGACCTTTTCCTTTTTCAGGAGGCCGGCGCGATCGGCATAATTGTTGAGCGTGCGGGTCAGCGCGGCGCGGAACGCAGCAAGGTGAGTCCCGCCGTCGCGCTGCGGAATGTTGTTGGTGAAACACAGCACGTTTTCATAATAGCTGTCGTTCCACTGGAGCGAGACATCGATCCCGATCCCGTCCTTGTCGGCCGACACGGCAATCGGCTCTTCGACAAGCGGCTGCTTGTTGCGGTCGAGATACTTGACGAACGCCGCGATCCCGCCCTCGTAGAACAAGTCGTGTTCAAGCACTTCTTCATGCCGCCTGTCGCGCAGCAGGATGCGGACACCCGAGTTGAGGAAGGCGAGCTCGCGATAGCGGTGCTCGAGCTTGTCGAAATCGAAATCGGTGACATTCTTGAAGGTGTCGGTCGATGCCTTGAAGGTGACGCGCGTGCCTTTCTTGTAGCCGTCGTCGTCGGGGTTCTGTTCGACCTTGGGCGCGTCGCCGCGCACTTCGAGGCTGTTCACGGCATCGCCATGCTCGAAGCGCATCCAGTGCTCCTTGCCGTTGCGCCAGATCGTCAGCTCCAGCCATTCGGACAGCGCGTTGACTACCGAAACGCCCACGCCGTGCAGACCGCCCGATACCTTGTAGGCGTTGTCGTCCGAGGTGTTCTCGAACTTACCGCCGGCATGCAGCTGGGTCATGATGACTTCGGCTGCGGAGACGCCTTCTTCCTTGTGCATGTCGACGGGAATGCCGCGACCATTGTCTTCGACGCTGACGCTTCCATCGGGATTAAGTTCGATCAGGACGAGATCGCAATGCCCGGCCAGCGCCTCGTCGATAGCGTTGTCGGAGACCTCGAACACCATATGGTGCAGGCCCGATCCGTCATCGGTATCGCCGATATACATGCCGGGGCGTTTGCGCACAGCGTCCAGGCCCTTGAGAACCTTGATGGAATCGGCGCCATACTCGCCGTTCTGCCGCACCTTTGCGGGCGGGATATCGCCCGCCTCGTTTTCATTGCTGGGAAGTTGTTCGTCCATGCCCAGTATATAGGCTCTCGGAAGCGCAATCCCAAGCTTGGCTACCGTTTTGGATCAGCTTTTCCACGATGCCGAGACAGCAGCGCACGGCAACCATATCCCCGGTTGGGCGTTCGATCGCCATGAGCATGATACTGATCGTGGCTGCGGTGGTCAGCGGCGCGCTGATACTCGGGGCATTATGGGGCGTATACGGCAAGCTGGGCCCGAGACTGGAAGGCTTTCTGGTCGCTGTAGCAGGGGGCGCACTCCTGCTTTCGACCACGTCCGAACTTATCGAGCCATCAATAGAGGCGGCCTCGATCTGGATCGCATTGATCGGAGTGGCCCTGGGTGCCGGTACCTTCGTCGCGGTGGATCGGGTCATCGAACGCAAGCTGGGAGAAGATTCAGGCGGCGGGCTGCTTGCCGCGATCACTCTTGACGGCATCCCTGAAAACCTCGCCCTTGGCGTTGCCCTGATCGGGGCCGGGCCGATGGAAGTCGCAGCACTCGCCGGTTCGATTTTCCTGTCCAATCTCCCCGAGGCGGCGGGCGGTGCGCGAGACATGAAACAGAACGGATGGAGCAGGGCGCGCATCATCGTCCTGTGGACGGTGACCGCTGTCATTCTCTCGATCGCCTCGGTTGCGGGAAATGCTTTCCTCGCCGGCGTCGATGACAGATGGCTTGCATCCATACGATGCTTCGCAGCGGGAGCGGTGGTCGCCAGCCTCGCGACCGAAGTCTTCCCGAAAGCCTATAACGAAGACCGCCACTGGGCCGGTATCGCGACGGCGCTGGGCGTTATGCTGGCCTTTGCGCTGGGGAGCCTTGGCGGCGGGGGCGGCTAGCGAGCGTCGGGAAACGCCTGACGAAACAGGATGGTGCCTCGCCACACGCGGTCGTGCAGCGTGTCGGTCAGGACGGCGCGCGCGGTCTCGTCGAACTGGCTTACATAACACCCAGCCGCCACCTGCATCGCGTCGAGATCGAAGATCTGGTAGCGGATGCGATCGGTGATGAGCGACGGGTGGGTGAGCGCCCACCCCTCGAAACCGGGAGGCGGTGTAGCGCCTTCTCCGTCACCGCCCGACGAAAAGGCGGGATACAGGAGGTCGGGCCGATCCTCTCCCATCGCCTGCACGACCTGGGTTACGGCGTTCGATATCATACGGTGATCGGCATGGCCGTAGCCGCCATCCGGTCCCCACGTCATGATCATTCGCGGACGCTCGATCTCGATCAGCTGCGCGATCCGTTCGCCAAGGTCACGCGCGACAGGGTCCGCATTACGGGCGGTATCGGCCAGTGTCCCGTCGCCAAAGCGCCAGAAGATCGGCTCTTCCAGGCCCAATCCGAAGGCGGCACAGCGCGCCTCGTCCTCGCGCAGGGCAGCGAGTTCTTCGCCCGGTTCCAGCCCGCTCAGGCCCGGCCCGGCATCGCCGCTGGTCGCGTAGACCAGCGTCACCTGGCCGCCCTCGCGCTGGATTCGCGCGAGGACCGGCGCAATCGTCAGTTCGTCATCGGGATGAGCGAGGATGACCAGAACCGACGGAGGCCCGGAGGTCTTGCGATCGTCAGGCACGATGGCAGGAGAGCCATCGGGAGGAGGCACGCTCGGCGTGTCGCTGCGTGGAGCGTTCGGCAGGACCGGGCGGCTATCGGGCACCATGTCGGGCGTGATCTGGATCGGTTCGCCGTCGCCTTCGTCGGGCGAGCCTGTGTCCTGCGCCATTGCCGGCACGGCCAGGGCGAGGGCTGCGACGCCGACCACCGCGTGCAGGTTGGAACGTATGGTGCGCTGCTTCATGCTCTCTCCTTCGCGGCGATATCGTCACGCTTGTGCCCTTCTCGCGGGGAAGCGTAAAGAAAGTGCGATTGCAGCGCGCGCAGAGGCGGCTAAGGTCGCGCCCATGACCATACCCAATCTTGCAGAGACCATGAGCGTCACCCTTGCCGAACCGTTCGGTTCATTCCCGCAAACCCTGAAGGACTGGGCCGACAAGCAGCCCGACAAGCCCGCATTGCGCGACGAGGCTCGCGAAGTGAGCTGGGCGCAGATGGTCGAAAGCATCGAGCGGCTGGCGGCGCGGATGGTCGAAACGGGGCTGGAGCGTGGGCAATCGGTCGCGATCCTCGGTACCAGCACGGTCGAGTATGCGCTGGTCTTCCTCGCCGCGGTGCGCGCGGGCGGCGTTGCCGCGCCGCTCACCACCAGCGCCTCGCCCGACCAGCTTGCCGGGATGGCGAAGGATTCGGGTGCGCGCCACCTCTTCATAGACGCGGCCAAGCGCGCCGAGCTTGGTGCGGATTTCATGCCTGATCTCGAGCATGTCGCGCTCGAGGAGATCGACGCGTGGATGGCGCCGGAGGGCACCGAGGCACCGGCATTCGAGCCGGAGCCGCGCGATGCGTTCAACATCATCTATTCCTCCGGCACGACCGGCATCCCCAAGGGAATCGTGCACTCTCACCAGATGCGCTGGCGGCAATTCGGGGCGACCGCCCTGTCGTATCTCGCAAGCGGGCTGGAGATTCGCTCTCTCGCGTCGACCCCGCTTTATTCCAACACGACGATGGTCGCCTTCCTCCCGCCGCTGCTGGCTGGTGGAACCGTGCGGATCATGGGCAAGTTCGACTGCGCTCGCTGGCTCGACCACGCGGCGCGCGACCGGACCACGATCACCATGCTCGTGCCCGTGCAATATCAGCGGCTGGTGGATCACGAGGGGCTGGAGGATCACGACCTCTCCTCGCTCGCGCTGAAATACTGCACCTCGGCGCCTTTCCCGGCCCCGCTCAAACGACAGGTTCTGGACCGGATTCCGGGTGGGCTGATCGAGATCTACTCGATGACCGAGGGCGGGGTGGTTTGCCTGCTGCCATGCCATGAATTCCCCGACAAGCTGCACACGGTCGGGCGACCGTCGCCGGGCAGTGAGATGATGGTGCTGGACGACGAGGACAACCCGGTGCTGCCGGGCACGCCGGGCAATCTGGTCGGGCGCAGCCAGACGATGATGAGCGGCTACAAGAACCGGCCCGACAAGACGTCCGAGGCGCAATATGTCGACCCGCAAGGCGGGGTGTGGATGCGGATGGGCGATATCGGTCGGGTCGATGAAGACGGCTTCGTCGAACTGGTCGGCCGCGCCAAGGACATGATCATCTCCGGCGGCTTCAACATCTATCCCAGCGACCTCGAAGCCGAACTGGAGCGCGAAGAGGGCGTGGTCGAAGCCGCGGTGGTCGGTATCGCTTCGAAACAATGGGGCGAGACCCCGGTCGGTTTCGTCGTGCGGGCCGAGGGTGCGCCCGACTGCGACGCGATCCTTGCAAGCGTCAATGCGCGGCTGGGCAAGACCCAGCGGCTCTCGGCGCTTTATCCAAAGGACGAAATGCCGCGCAGCCATATCGGCAAGCTGCTCAAGAGTGAGCTGCGCGAAGAGGCGAAAGAAAGACAGGAAAGTTAGGAGACGCGGCCACCCGAGGGGGAGGGGGGAGAGATTGGGTGGCCGCGTCTCGCACGCTGTTCTTGCCGGACAGCAGGCCGGTTTGCTCAGGGCCAGTTGTCGCAGGGCCAAAAGGGGGGGAAGGCCAAAGGGACAACAAGCCGTAACCGGAAGCGTCGCGCAGCCGCAGCATCGGGGGTGCTGCAAGAGCGGGGCTGTCGATCCGGGCCAGGGTGCTGGAAGTCACCGCGCCGGGGCATAGCGCCCGATCCTTAGGCTGCTCGCTACCGGCAAGCAGAAAGCGGTGCGCGCTCTGTTCGAGCTTTTATCACCGCCAATCACGTCGCAGCAGGTGGAGAGAGAGGTGCCTGGACTGCGTCGCTGGAGGTGCAAATATTGTTCGATTGCATGAAACTCAAATGACAAAACCTCCAGCAGGGTTGCAAAAGATGCAACTTTAGATCTTCTGAAATTGCCGAAGCGCCAGCGCTGGGCACAACCCTATCTGCGCATAGCCGCGCCCTCGCGCTGGACAGCTGCGCGGGGGCTGACGTAACGGCTTGGGTCATGGACCAAAACCACCTTCCAGATTCGATCCTCATCGTCGATTTCGGCAGTCAGGTGACCCAATTGATCGCGCGGCGCGTACGCGAGGCCGGGGTCTATTCGGAGATCGCCCCCTTCACGATGGCCGAGGAGGCTTTTCGGCGACTCAATCCGAAGGGCATTATCCTGTCCGGCTCTCCCGCCAGCGTTCCCGACGAAGACAGCCCGCGCTGCCCGCAAAGCTTCTTCGAGGCAGGCATCCCGATTCTGGGCATCTGTTATGGCCAGCAGGTGATGACCAAGCAGCTGGGCGGCGAAGTCCGGCCCGGCCATGAAACCGGGGAAGGCGGCGAGTTCGGCCGCGCCTATCTCACCGTGACGGAGCAATGCGCGCTGTTCGACGGCCTGTGGGAAGAGGGCGAGCGCCATCAGGTCTGGATGAGCCATGGCGACAAGGTCACCCAATTCGCGCCCGGCTTCGAGATCGTAGCCACATCCGACGGCGCGCCCTTCGCGGTGATCGCGGATGAAAAGCGCAAGTTCTACGGCACCCAGTTCCATCCCGAAGTCGTCCACACGCCTGACGGCGCAAAGCTGCTCGCCAATTTCGTGCGTCACGTATGCGGTCTGGCAGGCGACTGGACCATGGCCGAGTTTCGCAAGACCAAGATCGAGGAAATTCGCGCGCAGGTTGGCGATGGACGGGTGATCTGCGGCCTTTCGGGCGGCGTCGATTCGGCGGTCGCCGCAGTGCTGATCCATGAGGCGATCGGAGACCAGCTCACCTGCGTCTACGTCGATCACGGCCTCATGCGGCAGGGTGAGACCGAACAGGTCGTCAGCCTCTTCCGCAATTCCTACAACATCCCGCTCGTCGCCGTGGATGCCGAAGAGCAGTTCATGGCCGGTCTCGCCGGCGTCACCGACCCCGAGAGAAAGCGCAAGTTCATCGGCGGGGCGTTTATCGACCTGTTCGAAGCCGAAGCGACAAAGGTCGGCGGGGCGGACTTCCTCGCCCAGGGCACGCTCTACCCCGACGTGATCGAAAGCGTCAGTTTCACAGGCGGGCCAAGCGTCACGATCAAGAGCCACCACAATGTCGGCGGCCTGCCCGAGCGGATGAACATGAAGCTGGTCGAGCCGTTGCGCGAATTGTTCAAGGACGAGGTGCGCGATCTTGGCCGCGAGCTGGGCCTGCCGGAAGCCTTTGTCGGTCGCCATCCCTTCCCCGGACCCGGCCTCGCGATCCGCATTCCCGGCGAAGTTACCAAGGAACGCTGCGACATCCTGCGCAAGGCCGATGCGATCTATCTCGAGGAGATCCGCAACGCCGGGCTCTACGACGCGATCTGGCAGGCTTTCGCCGTGCTGCTGCCGGTCAAGACGGTCGGCGTGATGGGCGATGGCCGCACCTATGACAGCGTGTGCGGCCTGAGAGCGGTTACCAGCACCGACGGGATGACGGCCGACGTCTATCCCTTCGACGCCGCATTCCTGACGCAGGTCGCCACGCGGATCGTCAACGAGGTGAAGGGCATCAACCGCGTGGTCTACGACTACACGTCGAAGCCGCCGGGCACGATCGAGTGGGAGTAACCTGCGCCCGGCCACTCTAGGGAGTCGCGCCATATCCGACCAACTCCCCTTGGGCGATGACCCGCGCACCGGCATCCTGCGGCGCTCGCAAGAGGCTCTGATCGAGCGGTTCGGGCGAATCGTGAGGCCACGTGACAAACGACGCGCGCCCGAATGGGTGCTGGTCCACGGCGTTATCGGGGCGCAGACCAAGACCGCCGCGTCGAACGCTTCGACCGAAGCTCTGCTTGCCGAATACGGATCGTGGGAAGAGGTCGCCGCCGCGCCCGTTGCGGATCTCGAAGCGCGGCTCCAGCGGCAAACCTTCCCGAGCGTTGCCGCTAAGAGGCTGAAAGATTGCCTCAACGCGATCATCGCGCAGCGCGGTAGCGTGGACCTGCGCCACCTCTCCAACCTGCCGACCGACGAGGCGATGGCGTGGCTTGAAACGCTACCCGGCGTCGCCCGCAAGAACAGCGCCGGGGTGATGAACGCCAGCACGTTCGAGCGTCGCGCGATGGTGATCGACGGCCATCATCGCCGGATCATGCAGCGCATGGGAATTGTGCCGCCGAGGGCCGACACCGCGAAAACCTATGACGCTCTGATGCCGGTCGTGCCGGAGGACTGGTCCGCCGCCGACATGGACGAACATCACCTGCTGCTCAAGAAACTGGGCCAGACCTTCTGCCGTCCTCGCAAGGCCGAATGCGCACAGTGCCCGCTACGCGAAGATTGCGCGACGGGAACCGGGCGCGCGCCCTGAACGCTGGAGAGACATGAGAGACTTCATCCAACTGATCGTACGAGACTATCGCTGGATCCACTTGGGACTGGGCTTGGTCGGCAACTTCACCTTCGTCGTGGGAAGCGTGATGTTCCTGCCCCAATTCGAAGCCTGGCAGGTCACCGGGGTCTGGCTCTTCATCATCGGCTCGGCGCTCATGTTCGTGGGCGCGCTCGGGGAATTCATCGTCGATCTTGCCGGGGGAAACGACGGTGATTGACGATTCGGGGGTCGAGGAGGTCTACCGCCGTCTTGCCGAGGCCATGCCGGGACGCACGAAGAACGCGAAGGGCCCGAAGGGGCAGCCCGATGCCTTTCGATCCTGCATATCGTGCATGCTGTCCGCGCAATCGCTCGACCGCAACACCGCCGCGGCGACGAAGGCGTTGTTCAAGCTTGCGACGAATCCGCAAGACATGCTCGCCCTCGACGATGATGCAATCCGCGAGGCGATCAAGCCGTGCGGGCTCTACAACAACAAGACGAAAAGCATCCGCAAGTTCTGCACCGCCCTAATCGAGGAGCATGACGGGGTGGTGCCCAGCACGCGTGAAGGGTTGATGAGCATGCCCGGTATCGGGCGCAAATGTGCCGACATCGTGATGAGCTTTACCTTCGGCGAAGACGTGATCGCGGTCGACACCCATGTCCACCGCGTGTGCAACCGCATCGGCCTGACCGACGCGAAGACCGCCGACAAGACCGCGCAGCAACTGGAGGAGCGCTCGCCCGAATGGGCCTTGCGCGACGGACATTTCTGGCTGATCCAGTTCGGCAAGCGGGTCTGCCGCGCGCGTATTCCCAAATGCGACATCTGCGTGGTGCAGGACATGTGCGAATGGTACGCGGCGCAGCGGGACCGCGAGGATTGATCGCAAGTAAGGGGGGCTGGTGAAGCGACTGACAGCGATATTACTGTGGTCGGCGGTTGCCGCCGCCTTCATCGGACCCGGTACCGTTACGACTGCGGCGAGTGCGGGCGCATCCTACGGCGCGGCGCTGATGTGGGCAGTGCTGTTCTCCGTCATCGCGACCTTTGTGCTGCAGGAAGCCTCCGCCCGGCTCACGATCGCGACCGGCAGTGACCTTGCCGAGGTGCTCGGGCAGCGTTTCCCGACCGGGTGGAGGCGCGCGGCGACTTTGTTGCTGGCCGGTGGTGCGGTCCTGATCGGGAGCATGGCCTATGAAGCGGGCAACATCCTGGGCGGTGTCGCCGGGGTCGCCCTTGCGCTGGAATGGCCGAAAGCGGGACTGACATTGGCGTTGGGAGCAGCCGCCGCATTGCTCCTCGCCCTAGGGTCACCGCAGCGGATAGCGCAGGTGCTGGCCGTGTTCGTGGCGTTGATGGGCGCAGGCTTCCTTGTCACCGCGTTGGTGCTGGCTCCGCCCCTGAGCGAATTGCTCGCCGGGCTGGCCGTGCCTGCGATTCCCGACGGGGCCGAGCTGACCGTCGTCGCGCTGATCGGGACGACCGTAGTGCCCTACAATTTATTTCTCGGATCGAGCCTCGCGCGCGGCAGCACCCTCTCCGACACGCGCTTCGGCCTTGGCGTCGCGATCGCACTGGGCGGGCTGATTACGCTTGCGGTCGTGATCGTCGGCTCTGCGCTCGACGGAGAGTTCTCGTTCGAGCGGCTCGATGCGCTGCTCAGCGCCAGACTGGGTGAATGGGCAGGCATGGGGCTGGCGCTGGGCCTGTTTGCCGCCGGCCTGTCCTCGGCGGTCACCGCACCGCTGGCCGCCGCGCTGACGGTGCGCGGGCTGATTGGCGATGCACAGGACCCGCGCTGGTCGGCGAAGGGCTGGCGCTTTCGCGGCGTGTGGATCGCGGTGCTCGCAATCGGCGTTGCGTTCGGCGTGGCAGAGGTGCGCCCGGTGCCCGCCATCCTTCTCGCACAAGCGCTGAACGGCCTGCTGCTGCCGATCGTGGCGGTGTTCCTGATGCTGGCGATGCGCGACCGGGTGCGGCTGGGCGGCGCGGTCAGCGGGAAAGTTGGCAACGCCGCGATGCTGGCGGTGACGGGGATCGCGTTGCTCCTTGGCGCGGTTTCCCTGTCCAAGGTCTTCGCCGCGATCACCGGCTGACGCTACGGCGCGGCAGGGACACCAGAGCGCGCTTGCACAGCGGCGGCGAATAGGCTTGTTTCGCGCGCGAAAGTACAGATTCGAACGGGAGAAAATTCATGAAAACCGCCATCACCGAAATGTTCGGCATCCAGCACCCCATCATCCAGGGCGGCATGCATTATGTCGGCTTTGCCGAGATGGCGGCGGCGGTTTCCAATGCGGGTGGGCTCGGGATCATCACCGGCCTGACGCAGGGCACTCCCGAAAAGCTCGCCGATGAAATCGCGCGCTGCAAGGACATGACCGACAAGCCGTTCGGCGTGAATCTCACCTTCCTTCCCAGCCTGACGCCGCCCGACTATCCCGGCCTCGTCAAATCGATCATCGATGGCGGTGTGAAGGTCGTCGAGACCGCCGGGCGCAACCCGCAGGAAGTTCTGCCTGCCCTCAAGGATGCCGGGATCAAGGTGATCCATAAATGCACCAGCGTTCGCCACTCGCTCAAGGCGCAGGATATCGGCTGCGACGCGGTGAGTGTCGATGGCTTCGAATGCGGCGGGCATCCGGGCGAGGACGACATCCCGAACTTCATCCTGCTGCCGCGCGCCGCCGACGAACTGGACATTCCCTTCGTTTCCAGCGGCGGCATGGCCGACGGTCGCAGCCTCATCGCATCGCTCGCGATGGGCGCGCAGGGCATGAACATGGGCACGCGCTTTATCGCCACCAAGGAAGCGCCGGTGCACGAGAACGTGAAGAAGGCCATCGTCGAGGCATCGGAACTCGACACCCGGCTGGTCATGCGCCCGCTGCGCAATACCGAGCGTGTGATGCAGAACGAAGCGGTCGATCGTCTGCTGGAAAAGGAAAAGGAACTTGGTGACGAACTCACGATTCAGGACATCCTGCCCGAGGTCGCAGGCGTCTATCCGCGCATCATGACCGAAGGCGACATGGATGCTGGCGCGTGGAGTTGCGGCATGGTCGCCGGACTTATCAGCGACATTCCGACCTGCAAGGAACTGGTCGACCGGATCATGGGCGAGGCCGAGGAGATCCTCGCGCGGATGAACAAGATGGCTGCGAACTGAGGGGGCGAGCCCCCTTCAGCTTGAGCGAGTTACCTTACCCCTCGTCCTCGACGCGGGTGTAGGGGGTGAATTCCTCAAAGAAGACGACGCCGCTCAAGAAACCGTTGAACCGATCAACGGTCGTTATCTGGTCGGTGCGGCAGATCTGGCTTCCGAACCGGCGCATCACGATGACGTCGTCGTCGTCGATCGATTCCGGATTGTGCGTGCGCTGGACATAGATCGTATTGCCACGTCCATAGACATAGGCAGTCTCGTCAATGACGGTCATCCTGTCGGACCGCCAAGCCGTGATGCAATCGACAGGCTCGCCTGCGACCCGGCCTTCCAGCATCTCCGCGAGTTCCTTCTCGCCTTCCGTCATCTCCGCGCTTGCGGCATCGACATCATCGGCCAAGGCCGGCTGCGCAGCCGCGCACAAGGCGGCACAGGTGCCGGTGAGGGCAAGATAGCGGAGAGCAGAGGATTTGGATCTGGTCATGGCGGGCTCCTTCGATTCGTACCGGTCAGCGAATCGTTCGCTTGAACGCCGGATAGTACACAAACGCACTGAACCCACGCTGACCGAGGAAACCGCAATGCCGTCGCGGCCTTACGGGTGACCCGGATCGCCGCCTTCGGAAATGTCGCGCAACGCCGCCTGATCGACGCCGTCGGCCGGACCGTCGATCAGCACGAAGCGCCGGTCGCAATAGCCGCAATCGACATAGCCGTGCTCGTCGATTTCGAGGAAAATGCGCGGGTGGCCGAGCGCTGCCGGGCGATAGTCCGCACCGCCGCGAATGGCGCTCGCCCCGTCGCAGCTGACGCGGCGCGATTCGACGCGGATCACTTCGGGAGGGGGGATGTTCATGGGCCTAGCGATTACGCGCGCTCCGCCGCGATTTCAACTGGATGTTCGCCCGTAAGCGCGGTTTTCAGTCGTAATCGATGGTGACGGTGAAAAAGCCGAGATAGCGGCCCGGCTCCTGGTCCGCAGCGACGTCGAGCGTTCCGGCGACCCGGAAGTCGAATTCGTTGAGGAAGAAATAGGCCGGCAGGCCGAAGAATCCGGGGCGGTTGAAGTCGGTGGCAAAGTCGCGCAGCGTCATCGTTTCGCCCGGCTGGCTGATATGCGTCAGCTCGATCGTGTCGGTCCCGTCGGGACCGTCGTAATTGGGATAGTCGGCGAGGATCTGGCGCGTGATGCGGAACTGCGCCGCGCGCTGGCCGGTGTTGAGCGAGATTACCGAACCCGAGGTGGTGATACTGTTATCGAGCGCAACGGTGATCGTGCCGCCGGTGTCGCCCGGAATGATGTCGCCGAAATTGAGGTCGCCCAGCTTTTCGATTCGCGTTTCGCCGGGGATTCGCACGACCGAACGCACCGAAGTGGTGTCCTGCGCCAAAGCCGCGCCGGGGATGGCGATCAGCACGCAAAGTGCAGCGAGCGCGCGTGTCATGAGACAGGAAAGGGTCCGCATAATATCTGTGTCGTCTCTTCTATTGGTAGTCGAGCCGGATATCGAAGGTGCCGGTATAAACGCCGGGCATCTGGGCAGCGTTCACGTTGAGCGTACCGCCCACACGGAATATGAAAGTCCCGTCCGGCGCATTGATGGTAAACCGCTCCCAGTTGGGATTGGACTGCACCGACGTCAGGGTCGGGTCGCCGTTGATCGTGATGTCGGTCACGGTCATGTCGGTGCCCGGGCCGCTCAGCGTTATGGTCCTGTTGATCGGGCGCCGCACGCGAACCCGTTGCCCCGGAGTTCCCGATCCACCGAAGGTCGCTGGCACGCATTCGGCGCTGTGAATGACCCCGCCGGTGGTCGCGCAGGTCGGCGTTGCGACCGGCGTAAGAACAACCGTCCCGCCGGTCGTCACGACCAGATCGCCGAAGTCGAGATCGGAAAGCTTGGTAATCGTCAGGGGCTCGATAACGCTGGCCCGCGTGTCGTAGCTGTCCGTCGATTGCGCCTGTGCCGAGACGCCGGTCGAGGCGGCGCACAGGGCAGCCGCGCCGGCGAGGCAGCGTGCGCCAGCGGCGCGGTCAATCGAGGCGAGATACGTAATCACAGGTCGCTTGGTAACCGAGAATGGTGAGATGATGACCACCAAGCACGGTTAACGCGCCGGTCACATTCTCGCGCGGTGCGCCACCGCTCTTGCGCTCTTGTGCGCCATCTTTATGGCATGTCGGCCATGAACCCGCCTGCAATCCGCATCGACAATCTCGTCAAACGCTACGCCGCCCCGCCGAAGGGGAAGGGTGGCGCAAGCGGGGAAGACGCGGAAGGCAAGCTCGCGCTCAAGGGCGTCAGCTTCGATGTGCCCGAAGGGTCGATCTTCGGATTGCTCGGCCCCAATGGCGCGGGCAAGTCGACGCTCATCAACATCCTTGCCGGTCTCGTTAACAAGACGTCCGGCTCGGCCGAGATCTGGGGTTTCGACATTGACGATGCGCGCCGCAACGCCAGCCGCGCGATCGGGATCGTGCCGCAGGAGATCGTGTTCGACCCGTTCTTCACACCGTACGAGGTGCTCGAGAACCAGGGCGGCTTCTATGGCATTCCGGGCAGCAAGCGGCGCAGCATGGAATTGCTCGAAGCGGTGCGGCTCGCCGACAAGCGCGATGCCTATGCGCGCACCTTGTCGGGCGGGATGAAGCGACGGCTTCTGGTGGCAAAGGCGATGGTGCACAGCCCGCCGATCCTCGTGCTCGACGAACCGACCGCCGGGGTCGATGTCGAACTGCGCCGCCAGCTGTGGGAACTCGTCACCGAGATGAACCGCGAAGGTGTAACCGTGGTGCTGACCACTCACTATCTCGAGGAAGCGGAGGAATTGTGCGACGAAATTGCGATCATCAATCACGGAGAGCTGATCGCGAAGAAACCCACGCGCGAATTGATCGACATGGCGCGCGAAAAGATCGTCGCGGTGACACTCGCCGAGGATATCGATACCGCGCCTTCGCACGAAGCCTTCCGCAAGGTCGAAATGAACGACGCGCGCTCGGTCGAGATCACCTACGACAAGGATGAATTGAGCGCCGGACAGGTGCTTGCGATCCTGCAGGAACGCGGGATGACGGTCGAAGACGTGACAACGCGCGAGGCGGACCTCGAAGACGTGTTCGTCCAGCTTACCGGAACGGGCGCCTGATTCACCTCGCCCGTGGTTGCTGGCCCAGCGAACTCGCGCCAGTCACGAAGTGTATCCGTTCGGTGGCGATTCATCATCGCTTTAGCGTCCGCATCGTGCGGTTCCTGCGCTCTTGCCACGCGCCGGGCTTCGGGCCATGGCACTGAATATGGGAGATAAGACTCAACCCACCCCGTCCGCAGGCCAACATGACGGCGCGCCTTTGCCGGGTGATTACGACGTGCTGGTCATCGGCTCCGGAGCAGCCGGGCTGACCGCCGCCCTCGAACTCGCGACGCGGCTGAAAGTGCTGGTGCTCGCCAAGGGTGGGCTGACCGGCGGTTCGACCGCCTGGGCGCAAGGGGGCATCGCGGCGGTGCTCGATGCGGGCGACACGTTCGACAACCATGTGCGCGACACGATGGTGGCGGGCGCCGGGCTCAACGATATCGAGGCGGTCGAATTCGTGATCGAGCGCGCGCCCGAAAGCATCGACCGGCTTGTCGAGCTGGGCGTGCCCTTCAACAAGGATTCAGGCGACCTGCACCTGACCCGCGAAGGCGGCCATTCGCATCGCCGCATCGTCCATGTCGACGACGCGACCGGCTGGGCCGTGCAATCGGCTCTGCTCAAGGCGGCGGAGGAAAATCCGAACATCACCATGCTGGGCGGGCGCACCGCCATCGACTTCATCACAGACCGCCATCGCGAGAACTATTCGGGCGCGGGCCATGTCTGGGGCGTCTATGCGCTCAACGAAGCGACGGGCCGGGTCGAACGGCACATTGCGCGCGCCACGGTGCTGGCGTCGGGCGGTGCGGGGCGCTGCTACCTATTCTCCACCGCCCCACGCGGCGCGACTGGCGATGGGATCGCGATGGCATGGCGAGCGGGTGCGCGCGTCTCCAACATGGAGATGATGCAGTTCCACCCGACCTGCCTCTACAATCTCGAGGTCAAGAACTTCCTCATCACTGAAGCCGTGCGCGGCGAAGGCGGGCGGCTGCTTCATCCTGAAACCGGCCATCGCTTCATGGCGGATTACGATCCGGAGCGCATGGAGCTTGCCCCGCGTGACGTCGTGGCCCGCGCGATCGACGACCAGATCAAGCGGTTCGGGCTCGACTATGTCCATCTCGACATCAGCCACCAGCCTGCCGAATTCGTGAAGGAACACTTCCCCACGATCCATGAAAAACTCATGGGGCTGGACATCGACATGACCACCGGGCCGATCCCTGTGGTGCCGGCACAGCACTATACCTGCGGCGGCGTGGTGGTAGACCTGTTCGCGCGCACCGACCTGCCCGGCCTGTGGGCCGCAGGGGAATGCACCGAGAGCGGGTTGCACGGCGCGAACCGGCTGGCCTCGAACTCCTTGCTCGAATGTTTCGTCTTCGGCGAGGCGGCGGCCAGCGACATCCTGACCATGTGGGACGAGCTGCCCGATCCTCCTGCGATCCTGCCATGGGACGAAAGCCGCGTGACGGATTCGGACGAAGAAGTCGTCATCAAGCAGAACTGGACCGAGATCCGCCGCTTCATGTGGAACTATGTCGGCATCGTTCGCACGACCAAGCGGCTGGAGCGCGCCAAGCACCGGATCGAACTGCTCAAGCAGGAGGTCGAGGACTATTACGGCGCCTTCCGTGTCACCACCGACCTGATCGAATTGCGCAACCTGCTGCAATCTGCCGAACTGATCGTGAGGAGCGCGCTGGAGCGGCACGAGAGCCGGGGGTTGCACTATACGCTCGATTATCCCGAAACGAATGACGTGGTGAAGGATACGGTGCTGGTACCGTGACGAAAACCGGCCATACCGAAAGCCATGTGACAGAACGCATCGGATGGCTGCGCGCGTCGGTTTTGGGTGCAAATGACGGGATCGTCTCGACGGCAAGCCTCATCGCCGGAGTCGCCGCTGCCTCCGCCGGCAAGGACGACGTGCTGATCGCGGGCCTTGCGGCGCTTGTCGCGGGCGCGTTGTCGATGGCGGCGGGCGAATATGTGTCGGTCAGCTCGCAAGCGGATGCCGAGAAGGCCGACCTCGACCGGGAGCGCGAGGAGCTGGCGGCAACACCGGAGGCGGAGCTTGCGGAACTGGCGGGGATCTATCGCAAGCGCGGACTGGACCGGGACCTGGCGCGAAAGGTCGCGGTTCAGCTGACTGAGCATGATGCCCTGGCGGCCCATGCCCGCGACGAATTGGGCATGACCGAAGAGACGCAAGCGCGCCCCTTTCAGGCGGCCGGCGCTTCGGCACTCTCCTTCTCTGTCGGCGCAGCCGTGCCGCTGGTCACCGCCATGCTGCTGCCAGAGAACGGCTTGCTGGAAGGTGTGATCGCCTCTTCCCTGCTGGCGCTGATCGTGCTGGGCGTGCTTGGCGCGCGGGCGGGCGGTGCTCCACTGCTGCGCGGAACGCTGCGCGTGGTGTTCTGGGGGGCCTTGGCGATGGCTGTCACCGCAGGTGTCGGGTCGCTCTTCGGCACAAGCGTGGCCTGACAGGTGGCGCGTTCGGGCGAAGTTCATCGCGGGACAGCATTGTCGCGCCTCCTTTAAAGAAGCGGAGTACGAAATGCGTTCGCCGAAGCTGCTCATTGCCGCCGCCCTCCTTCCGTTCGGTCCGGTGATTGCTCAGGATGCGCCTGCCGCCCCCACCGAATCCCAAAACGCCATCGTCGTCACCGCGCAGCGCTCAGGCGCGCCGATGTGGACCATCGACACGCCCACCGGCACCGTGATTCTCGTCGGTGAAATCCGCGCTGTGCCCAAGTCGACGCCGTGGTTTCCGGACCGGCTGGAGGAAGCCACCGCAGAGGCCGACCGGGTCATCATCCGTGCGCGGCCCAAGTTCTCGCCCGGCGATGTGCTGCGGCTGATCTTTCGCGGAGGCAAGTTTACCAAGCTGCCCGACAAGAGCGTGGCCGCCGACTACCTCTCGCCCGATCAACGCGCGCGGCTCGCGGCGCTGGAGGAGGAGTACGACAAGGATTACGATCGCGGCTCCTTCCTCATGACGAGCTTCGACCTGCTCGCCCGCAGGCTCGATTTCGACGACGAGACCACCGATGACGCGACCGAAGTGGTCAAGGACGCCGCCGATGATGCCGACGTGTCGATCCAGCGGCCCGAGCGTTTTCGCGGCGAAGACCTGCTCGACAATCTCGCGGAGGCCGACCCCGCCAGCCACATTCCCTGCCTTGAAGCGGCCATGAGTGCGACCGAAGCCGGGCAGGCGATCATCGAACAGCGCGGGGCCGACTGGCGGCGCTATGACGTTGCAGGCGTGATGGCCAACCCGCTCGAAATCGCGCTGGGCCAGTGCTGGCCGTGGGCCGATAACGAGCTGGGCGAGGAGATACGCGGCCAGTGGGTCAGCATGATCTCCGACGCCGCGGAGACCACTGGTACCACGCTTGCGGTGGTCCCCTTGCGCGTGCTGGCCGAGCCGGGCGGCGTGCTCGACCAGCTGGAGGCGCAGGGCCTTCCCATCGGCGGTCCCGACTGGCGTCCTTGATTCGGCGCTCCGATTGGTCCTATCCCGCAGGGCAAAGGAGACACCCAATGCCGCATATTACCGCCAACGGCCTCGAACTGTTCTACGAGGATAATGGAGACCCACAGGCAGAGCCGATCCTGCTGGTCATGGGACTGGGCGCACAGATGACCTTGTGGCCCGACGAATTCGTCGAGGCGCTGGTGAATCACGGCTACCGCGTGATCCGTTACGACAACCGCGACATCGGCCTTTCGCAGAAGATGGAAGGCGCGCGCGCACCGAACCTGCCACTACAGGTGATCCGCAAGCGCATCGGCTTTCCCGCAAAGGTGCCCTACACGCTCAAGGACATGGCCGATGACGGAGCCGCGCTGCTGGATGCGCTGGGCATCGATAAGGCGCATGTCGTGGGCGCGTCGATGGGCGGGATGATCGCGCAGCTGATGGCGATCGACCACGCCGACAAGCTCCTCTCGCTGACCTCGATCATGTCGACCACCGGCAATGCCAAGCTGCCGCAGGCGGAAAAGCACGCGATGGAGGCGCTGACCGCGCCGCTCACATCGATGGACGAGGAAACGGTGGTCGAACACGGTCTCAACGTCGCGCGAAATATCGGCAGCCCCGGCTATCGGCCCGACCCCGAGAAAGCGCGTGAACGCGTGCTCAAGAGCGTGCGGCGCAGCGTCTACCCGCCGGGCCTCCCGCGTCAGCTGGCCGCGATCATCGACGATGGCGACCGCCGCGAACGGCTTGCGAAGGTGACGACGCCGACTCTGGTGCTGCATGGTGAGGACGATCCGCTGGTCAAACTGGAGGCGGGCAAGGACACCGCTGCGCATATTCCCGGCGCGAAGCTGGTAACCATACCGGGTTGGGGCCACGACCTCCCGGTCGAACTGATCGACCGCATTGCGGACGAGATTGCCCAGCATGCCGGTGCGGTGGGAGCGAAGGCGACACAGACCGCCTGACCCGCGCTTACTGCCGCCTCCCGCCAGCCTACGCCGCTTGCACCATTTGCGCGCGGCGGGGCGGCCGGATGCGGTAAATACGCAACAATCTTGCCCTCGCGATGTGGAAAGATTCGCAGTTGGATTCAGATGATTCAATCACCATATTTTTCTTCACAGATTCACTTTGGGGCTTGCGAGCCTCGCGACTCTAGCTTTTTCCACGCGTCGCTGCACTGCAACATAAATTTTCGAACCGATCGCGACGACAATCGTGGTTAATACCCCGTTGACGCGATTCACCTGCTGATTCATGATCTAGTTGTTCGGTTCGCGTTGGACCCCCAATCTGTTGTGAAGCCTTCTCGAGCCCGTCGGGCACGAACAGGGAAGGAGTCGCTGGAAACCGGGGCGAAACCGCGGGCTTGGGACGCAATGGCGGGCCAGCACGGGGACAACCTTGGGGATAAGGAAGTGCACCGCCTGGGGGTAAGGCTGTCGACAAATAGGCGCGGAACAGAGTCGGAACATAAATCGCAAAGGGTGCACGTTTCCGCTATCAGGGACGACCGCCCGATTCGAAGCAGAGAACGGGGCTACAATGGAATTCAAGGCAAGTGACGAAGTGCTGAGCGATGCGCAGACCGGTGAAGCCATCGGCACCGAACCGAAGAGCGAAAAGGCCATTACGATGGAAAAGGCAGACAAGGGCAGCGACACACTGGTCGCCGAAAAAAGCGCCGAGGCGCTCGGCAACGCGGTCGCTGCGGTGGCCAAGGCGGCGATCGAACCCGATAGCAAGAAGGTCAACGACCGCCGTTTCGACATCAAGATCGACGAATCGCGCGACGCCAACCTCACCGAATTCGGCAAGGAAACGCTGACCGACCGCTACCTCCTTCCCGGCGAGAAGTATCAGGACCTGTTCGCGCGCGTCGCCGACGCATACTGCGACGATCAGGATCACGCCCAGCGCGTCTACGACTACATTTCGAACCTCTGGTTCATGCCGGCGACCCCGGTCCTGTCGAATGGCGGGACTTCGCGCGGTCTTCCGATCAGCTGTTATCTCAACTCGGTGTCGGACAGCCTCAACGGGATCGTCGACACCTGGAACGAGAATGTCTGGCTCGCCTCGAAGGGCGGCGGGATCGGCACCTATTGGGGCAATGTGCGCGGCATTGGTGAGCCGGTCGGCCTGAATGGCAAGACCAGCGGCATCATCCCGTTCGTGCGCGTGATGGACTCGCTCACGCTCGCCATTTCGCAAGGTTCGCTGCGGCGCGGTTCGGCGGCGTGCTATCTCGACGTCTCGCACCCGGAGATCGAGGAGTTCCTCGAAATCCGCAAGCCGTCCGGCGACTTCAACCGCAAGGCGCTGAACCTGCATCACGGCGTGTTGCTGACCGACGAATTCATGGAAGCGGTGCGCGAAGGGGCCGAGTTCGAGCTCAAGTCACCCAAGACCGGCGAAGTGCGCGGCAAGGTCGATGCGCGTTCGCTGTTCCAGAAGCTGGTCGAAACCCGGCTTGCGACCGGCGAGCCCTATATCGTCTTCAACGACACCGTGAACCGCATGATGCCCAAGCATCACCGCGAACTGGGCCTCAAGGTCTCGACCTCGAACCTGTGCTCGGAAATCACGCTGCCGACCGGCATCGACCATCTCGGCAACGACCGCACGGCGGTGTGCTGCCTGTCCTCGCTCAACCTCGAAAAGTGGGACGAGTGGAACACCGACAAGCAGTTCATCGAGGACGTCATGCGCTTCCTCGACAACGTGCTGCAGGACTATATCGACCGCGCTCCCGACGAGATGGCGCGCGCCAAGTATTCCGCCGAGCGTGAGCGTTCGGTCGGCCTCGGCGTCATGGGCTTCCACTCCTTCCTGCAGTCGAAGGGGCTGGGCTTTGAATCGGCGATGGCCAAGGCGCTGAACCTGAAGATGTTCAAGCACATCCAGGCCAAGGCATCCGAAGCCTCGATGCTGCTCGCACAGGAACGCGGGCCGTGCCCCGACGCCGCCGAAATGGGCGCGATGGAGCGCTTTTCCTGCAAGATGGCGATCGCGCCGACCGCGTCGATCTCGATCATCTGTGGCGGGACGAGCGCCTGCATCGAACCGATCCCGGCCAACATCTACACCCACAAGACTCTGTCGGGCAGCTTCATCGTGAAGAACCCCTATCTGGAGAAGGTGCTGGACAAGAAGTCGAAGAATTCGACCAATGTCTGGAACTCGATCCTCGAAAAGGGTGGCTCGGTGCAGCACCTCGACTTCCTGACGCCGGAGGAAAAGGCGAGCTTCAAGACCAGCTTCGAGATCGACCAGCGCTGGCTGCTCGAATTCGCTGCCGACCGCGCGCCCTATATCGACCAGGCGCAGTCGCTGAACCTGTTCATCCCGGCGGACGTCGACAAGTGGGACCTGATGATGCTGCACTTCCAAGCATGGGAGAAGGGTATCAAGTCGCTCTATTACCTCCGCTCGAAATCGGTCCAGCGCGCAGGCTTTGCCGGCGGGGTCGAGGCCGACAACACCGCCGATGCCGCCAAGTTCGAACTGGCGGCGGGCGCAGAGCAGACCGATTACGAGGAATGCCTGAGCTGTCAGTAACAGCCGCAAGGCGATCACATCCTCGGCTATGAATAAAGGAAGGAGCGGTGCGTTTGCATCGCTCCTTTTTCTTGGCGCGTGTTCCGAAGAGGGTGTGGGAGGAGTTTTTCTTAACTCCTGTGGCTTACCGTTCCCGGTCATGTTCAATCGAGCTCGCCCTACCATGGAAGGCCGTCGCGGAGAGCGGGTGCGCACGCGCGCGACCGGCTCGGCGAAGTCGCAGAAGGGCTTCGAATGGGAGATCGCCTACGAGGATCTCTCCCAGGGTGGCTGCCGGGTCGATGATCCGCGCCACGGTTTCGAGCTGGGCAAGATCGTCACGCTCGAGATCGCCGGGACCGGCCCGCACGATGCCGAGGTTGCATGGCGGCAGGGCGACCGGGTGGGAATCGAATTCCTGCGGCCCCTGTCCGAACGGGTCTTCAACCACCTGAAACGCGAGGAATGGGACGCCGCGCGCGACGCCGACCGACAGGTCGCTTCGCGCCTCCCCGTGCGCCGCATTATCTGACACTGGCGGCGCGGGGCTGCCGGTTCCAATCCGCCCACTCTCGCCACGCCTGCGAATCTGTGCCACGCTCCTGCCCGGACGGACAGGGGAGGAACCATTGCCAGCTGAGTTGTGGATCGGGATTGCGGGGACTGTGGTCCTGCTCGCATTCGTCATCAACGGCCTTCGCCTGTCGCGCGGGCCGGAAGGGCACGCGGCCAATGCCGGGCGGTTGCATGTGGCCGTCGGCGTGCTGGTAATTCCGGTGCTGTGGATGATCGTGGCGATGCAAATCGCGGCCGGGTAATCGACGCCGATTGCATGTCGTGCAAGCCGGATGGTGCGAGCCATGCAACGGACAGGTGATGCCGATTTCCATCACATCGTCCCGACTCGGATTTTGCACGTTCTATCCCCGGCGAATCATACGTGCTTGCCTTCGAATCCGGCGCATGATTCCCTATATGAGTCGTTCACGCCAAACAAAGGGACCACAAGATGTCGTTGCTCGAAGCCCGCAAGACCTACAAGCCGTTCGAATATCCCTGGGCCTACGAGTTCTGGAAGCGACAGCAGCAGATCCACTGGATGCCCGAGGAAGTCCCCCTGGGCGAGGATTGCCGCGACTGGGCGCAGAAGATTACCGAGCATGAGCGCAACCTGCTCACCCAGATCTTCCGTTTCTTTACGCAGGCCGATGTCGAGGTGCAGGATTGCTACCACGACAAATATGGCCGCGTGTTCAAGCCGACCGAGATCAAGATGATGCTCACCGCCTTCTCCAACATGGAGACGGTGCACATCGCGGCCTACTCGCACCTGCTCGACACGATCGGCATGCCCGAAAGCGAATATGCCGCCTTCCTCGAATATGAGGAGCTGAAGGACAAGCACGACTACATGCAGCAATTCGGCGTCGACAACGACGAGGATATTGCCCGCACGCTCGCCATGTTCGGCGGCTTTACCGAAGGGCTGCAGCTGTTCGCATCCTTCGCGATGCTGATGAACTTCCCGCGCTTCAACAAGATGAAGGGCATGGGCCAGATCGTCAGCTGGTCGGTGCGCGACGAATCGCTGCACTGCGAAGGCATCATCAAGATGTTCCACACCTTCTGCGAGGAGCGTAACTGCCTGACCAAGGCGGTGAAGGAAGACATCATCGACATCTGCCAGAAGACCGTCCGGCTCGAGGACAACTTCATCGACCTCGCCTTCGAGATGGGCCCGGTCAACGGCATGACGGCGAAGGATATCAAGAAGTATATCCGCTACATCGCCGACTGGCGCCTGAACCAGCTGGGCCTGCAGCCGATCTACATGATCGACGAGCACCCGCTGCCCTGGCTCGCCCCGCTGCTGAACGGCGTCGAGCACGCCAACTTCTTCGAAACCCGCGCGACCGAATATTCGAAGGGCGCAACCAAGGGCAGCTGGAACGACGTCTGGTCAAGTTTCGACAAGCGCCAGAAAGCCAAGGCCGTCAACGAAGACGGCGCGGCGGATGACGGGCCGGATATGTTTGGGGAATCGAGCGTTCAGGCTGCGGAGTAGGGCGAGATGGAAGCCGATTTTGTCGTCGGAGATACCGTAAAACTTCGAAGCGGCGGCCCTACCATGACTATAACATGTCTTGATCGCCCTTATAACACTGACGTCCAGGCGTTTTGCACTTGGTTCAAATCGAACAATGAGACGACTTCGCAATATTTTCCATTGCCTGCAATCGAGAAGGCAATGTGATGAGCGATCCAAGCGGCGACAGGCGCGAGGATGAGAGTAGTCAGTCGAGACACTTCAAAAGAGTCGCGCTTGGAGTTTGTCTGGTCGCCGCGCTATATTTAGGTTTCGTTGCGTCAAGCGGTTTAGGCTTCAATCCAACTGGAGTGGCTTGGGAGTTTGAGGCCGTTGGGCAACTTGGCGACTCCTTCGGTCCGCTAAATACCTTCATGGCTGGTCTAGCAGCGGTGGGTGCCTTAGGTGCCTATCTTGCTCAAAGAGACGAGCTTAGCGATGCGAGGATCAGTGCCAAGGCCGAGAAGAAGCTTGCAGAGAAGCGCGACTTTGAGGCCACCTATTTTCGACTTATTGAACTATTAAGGGACACAACGAAAGAAATCGAAGTCACCGATCAGTATAACCAAAATCCTGTGCGGGGGCGGGATGCGATAAAGCGAATTGTCGAGGAGAAGATCGGGCGAACATTCGGAAACGATGAGTCGGATCGAAAAAATTATAATGAGGTTTATCTTCGCAACCGAGATGATCTCGGACATTATTTTCGCACTATTTATCACATCGTTAGACTAATCGATGAGGTGGGAGTAGAAGAAAAAGTTCTCTATATACGCCTTTTACGTGCGAGCTTATCGAATTCGGAAGTGGTGTTGCTGGCACTAAACTGTGTTTATGGCGAAGGCCGCGAGAAATTTAAGCCACTGATAGACAGACATGCATTGCTCCACAATATTTCGGAAGAAGACGCAAGAAATTGGAGACTGACGGAGAAATTTGCCGACGGAGCTTTTGGGGACCGTCCGCAGATGATCTCTAGGCTCAAGGCCTCGAATGAAGATCTAAGCGGCGCAGAATAGCGGGCTTAACTTTTCTTCTTACAATTCGGGGGCCGCGATTTTTATCAGAAGCCATTCTTTGAGTCTTTGTGCTTAGCACCAAACATTTCCCGCTCAGCCAGCCCATCCGCCAGCATCGCGTCGCCCACGCTCTCGCCGCCGCGCGACACTACCAGCAGACTCCGCCCATAGCGGTCTTCGCTCCGCCCTTCTGGGTTCGGCTCCAGACTAAACGCCCCAGCATTCAGCCATTCCTGCAAGCGCAGCTTTGCCTGCTCGCCCAGACGCCGTTCGCGGGCGCAGCCGGGGTTCGAGATTTCGGGAGTGTCGAAGCCGACCAGCCTGATCTTCTCTCCGCGATACCAGATCGTGTCGCCATCGACTACGCAAGTGACGCGCACCGGGCCTGAGCAAAAATCGAAAGTGGCTCGCTCTGTATCGACCACGCCGACAGCGGCGCTGGCGTCTGGCCGCTCGCTGATCGAGGGAGCGAAGAAAATTGCGCTGAAAGCGGCCAGTGGCACTGCCACCAATGCAATCGGAAACCAGCCAAGCCTTCGTGGCTTGCCGCCATAGGCCTGCGCCTTGGTCCAGCGTGTGTTCGGGATCACTTTGCCCATAACCGGATAGGTGCCGAGAAATTCTCAATATCACGCTAACCGGAGCACCCTCCGGCAACCCTTCCTCAACTCATCCCGGCGTAATGCCCGCCAATGGACCCGCTCGCCGACCTTCTCACTCCGGCTAATATCGCCACCGCTCTGGTGCTGATGAACTTACTCGCCTTTGCTGCTTTCGGCATCGACAAGGCGCTCGCCGAGAGCAGAAGCCGCCGAATCTCCGAAGCCACATTGCTCCAGTTCGCGTTCCTCGGTGGGACGCCCGGAGCCTATGCGGGGCGGGCGCTGTTTCGGCACAAGACGCGCAAGCAGCCCTTCAGTAACCACCTTCACGTCATTGCGGGCTTTCAGCTTTGCGCAGGCGTCTTTGCGCTAATCTGGTTCTGGTAGCGCCAAACCCACACCCTCCCTTAACCTTCCCCCGCTACCCTCGCGGTCCATGCTGCTGAACCGTTACAAGAACATCTTCCGAAGCCGCTGGAGCGCTTTGTTCTGGGCGGGGACGGTGTTGGTTTCGGCTTACTTTGCCGTGCCTGCGCCCGAGGATACGCCGCCGCTCGCCGCGTCGGTCGATGTTGCGCACAAATCGCCTGCGAAACCTGCGAATGCAGACGAGCAATCGCTCGACGAACTGATCGCAAAGGCGCGGGCGGCAGAGGATGCACGGCAGGAGGCGATGCGGGAGGCCGCGCGCCAGGACGCCCGCTAGACACGCGCGCAAACGCACAGTCCCGGAACCGACTGCCGCGATCGGCATTGAGTCTCCAACACCATGAGGAGACCACCATGCGTATCCGCTTTCGTAAGAAAACACTCGCCCTGACCACCCCGCTCGCGCTCGCCTTTGCGCTCGCGGCCTGCGGTGAACCTGCGGAGACGGGTGAAGACGACTTGCCCGATCCCGAAATCGCTGCCGAGCCGGACAATGTGACCGACGAGGAAATCGAGGAAGCCGTGCCGGGTATCGAGGAAGCCTATTCCGAAGGCGACACGCCCAACACCGCCGATATCGACAGCCGTTCGGACGCGGAATACCAGGATATCGAGGACAACCCGCCCGAGCAGTAAGCTAAGGCCCGGTTATCCCAGCCCGGTCGAGGCGCACGCGCCCGCAAGCGGCTCAACCAATCCATTCAATCAGGGGGACCACCATGAAGCCCATGACCAAGACATTCGCCACGATCACCGGCATCAGCGCCGCGTTGCTCCTGTCGGCCTGCAACACCGAGGCCGAAGAAACCGAAACCGCGCCGATCGACGACATGGCCGCGCCGCCTGCCGATGCGCCGGGCGTGGGTATGCCCAATGCAGAGGGCGATGCAGAACCGGCCCAGCCCCTGCCCGAAGATGAACTGTCGAACGATGAAATGAGCGAGCCCGAGCCGCCCTCCGGCGCCGAAGCAACCAACGACATCGAATATTGAACGAGTTTCCAGCGGGGTAGGGTCGCAGCCCCGCTGGATCCCAGACAGCCGAAGTGCTGTTGATTTCCGCCCTCAGTCCGCCTCGTGTCCCCACGCGGCGGGCGGGGGCGGAATTGCATTGTCGAGGTCGAATTCGACCCGGAAGAAGCGGTCCTCTGGCGCGCCACCGGCGAGAGTGCGCTGCAACTGGTAGGCGAAGCGGGCATTCTCGGCATCCGCCGGATCGACTTCGACCGTCCAGACATTGGTGACCGAAGCGTCCAGCCCCTCGCGCTCGAACATGGCGATGCTCTCGTCATCGACCGGGAAGGATTGGGCGCGGGCGGTTCCCGCGTCCCCCGTGTCCCCGCCATACATCGTCACGGCATCTTCGGTCCCGTCTTCGTGGCGGTGGTCGTGCTTGAGGCGCAGGCCGTCATCGGTGCGGGTGATGAGCCATGTGCGAGAGCGGTTCCATTCGCCGTCCTGCTCGACATGGAAGGGAACCGCGATCCGGTCCTCGCTGCACTCGGCGACATGCATCACCATGCGCGCATCGGCGAAATCGGAGTCGGATTCGTCGTCGCTGACCAGCTCGCCGGAATAGGCCTTTCCGCAATGGGTCGAGAGCGCGGCGAAGAATTCGTCCTGCGGGTCGCTGGCGGTGTCGGCGCCCTGATCGGGCGTGCCCGTATCGGAGGCGGAGGGGGTGCACGCGGCGATCACGGATGCGGCGAACAGGGCGGAGATTGCGTGTCTGGCTTGCATGGGTGGAGGGTGTAGCGCGTCGCTTCGCGCCTGTCGCGTGTCTCGCTTTCCTACTCGATGCGCGGCGCGATAGGATTGGCGGATATGCGTTGTCCTGTCCGCCTTTTCCGATGCTTCGTGACCGCTGAAAGGGTTACACTTGTCCGGGCGCAAGGTGACACTTCGGGGCGCGTCAGGGTCACACTCTGCGGGCAAAAGGTCACACTCGGGCCCCTCAAGGTCACACTTTTGGCAGCCCAAGGTTACACTTTGCGGTTTTTCGCCCTGGACCGTGTTCCAGGTGTTCCATCCTGTAGGATTGCGAGGGCTCAGTCGCACCAGTCGCGCTCGTCAGCGCCCCAACCCGACTCGCTCGCCAGCCCGCTCTCGATCATCACCCGCGACAGCCGCTCGCGCGCTCCCCCGGCGCCGATGCGCCGCACAGCGCGCAGCTCGCGGCCATAGCGGTCATGGGGCGGATCGTCGGCTCCGTTCCACTCGAACGCCCCTTCGCCAAGCCATGCATGGAGGCGCCGGCGCGCGGCGCGGGCGAGGGTGCGCTCGGTCTCGCACGCGCCGTCCATCTCGGGCACGTCAAAGCCCATCAGCCGGATGCGGCGCTGCCCGGGTCCAAAGCCCATGACCAGCGTATCGCCATCGACCACGCAGCCCGCCTCTCGCGGGCCGTCCTCGCCGCAGATGGCAAAGCGCTCGGTCACGCGGACCCAGCCCTGCTCGGCGGCGATGGGGCGGAACACGAACCACCACACGCTCATCACGACCAGCAGCAGGAGCGGGACGCGCCACAGCAGCCACCACTGGAACAGCCGCCCGGCCAGTGTGGAGCGACGGCGAAAGCGGGGCGGGGAAGGACGGCGCGACATGTGGCGCTGAAGCTAGCAGGGTGGGAAAGCGAGGAAAACGCCGCTTCGCCTTCCCTAGGCGCTGCGAAGCGGCTAAGCGGCGCGCTCGAACGACACGCGCCCGAGAAGAGCCCGAGACGCCATGACCGCAAAGTCCAATCCGCCTGCCGCCAAACTCGACCTGTCCAAGGCAGAGGTGCTGATCGAGGCGCTGCCCTACTTCCAGCGCTATGCCGGACGCACCTTCGTCGTGAAGTATGGCGGCCACGCAATGGGCAACGCGCAAGCCGCGCGCGACTTCGCCGAGGATATCGTGCTGCTCAAGGCCGTCGGCATCAACCCGGTCGTCGTGCATGGAGGCGGCCCTCAGATCGGCGACATGCTGACCAAGCTGGGCGTGGAGAGCACCTTCGTCGATGGTCTGCGCGTCACGGACGAGGCAACCGCGAAGGTCGCGGAGATGGTCCTGTCGGGCGCGATCAACAAGGAAATCGTCGGCTGGCTCGGCAATGCGGGCGGCAAGGCCCTAGGCCTGTCGGGCAAGGATGGCAGGCTGGTGACGGCGCGCAAGGTGACGCGCACCACCCGGGACCCGGAAAGCGCAATCGAGAGCGTGGTGGACCTGGGCTTCGTGGGCGAGCCGGCGCATGTCGATACGAGCGTGATCGACACTGCGGTGGCTGCGGGCATGATACCGGTCATCGCTCCGATCGCAGGGGGCGAGGACGGGGCGACCTACAACATCAACGCCGACACGATGGCAGGCGCGATCGCGGCGGCGCTGGGCGCTGCGCGGTTGTTCCTGCTGACCGACGTTTCAGGCGTGCTCGATGCAAATGGCGAACTGCTCACCGACCTCGCGCCTGCCGACATTGCGAAGCTGAAGGAGGAGGGCACGATCCGCGGAGGCATGGTGCCCAAGCTGGAGACCTGTGTCGCCGCGGTCGAATCGGGCTGCGAGGCTGCGGTTGTGCTCGATGGCAGGGTCGCCCATGCAATGCTGCTCGAGTTCTTCACGGCACGCGGGGCAGGGACCCTGGTGCGCGCATGAGAGGAAGCCGCTCACACGGCACACTGGAAAAGGGCGTGTTAGTCGGCTAATACGCCACTTCGGGACACAAACGGGCGCTCGACTTGCGCAGCGCCGAACACGAGGCAATCGGACTTTCCATGCAAGCACTTTTTACAATTTACGAGATCATCGCGCTGCTGGTGAACGTCTTCGTGATGCTCATCATCGTGCAGTTCGTGATCGGCCTGCTGTTCGCCTTCAACGTGGTGAATACCTCGAACCAGTTCCTGATGCAGATCTACGAATCGATCAATCGCCTGCTTGATCCGGTCCTGCGGCCGATCCGCAACGTCATGCCGCAGACCGGCGCGCTGGACCTCTCGCCGCTTGTGCTGATCGTCGGCGCGCAGATCGTGCTGATCGTGCTACGCAACATCATCAACGCTGCAGCATGACTGCCACCAGGATCGATGGAAAGGCCTTCGCTGCTCGCTTGCGCGAGCGCGTCGGTGTACGCGCTCTGGAGTTTGCCGAGGCCGCAGGTCGCAAGCCCGGCCTTGCAGTCGTGCTGGTAGGGGAGGACCCCGCGAGCCAAGTCTATGTACGCTCGAAAGGCAAGGCGACGCTGGCCGCCAACATGGAGAGCTTCGAGCATCGCCTGCCCGCCGACACCGATGAGCGCGTGCTGCTCGAACTGGTCGAGCGCCTCAATCGCGACGAAGCGGTCGACGGCATCCTCGTCCAGCTCCCGCTGCCCAAGCATCTCGACGAGAAAACCATCATCGCCGCGATCGATCCCGACAAGGACGTCGATGGCATCACCCCCACCAATGCGGGACGTCTGGTGCTGGGGATGGAGGCGCTGACTTCATGCACGCCGCTCGGCTGCATGCTGCTGCTGCGCGATATATTCGATGATCTGAGCGGCCTCGATGCAGTGGTGGTGGGGCGCTCGATCCTGTTCGGCAAGCCGATGGCGCAGTTGCTGCTGGCCGAGAATTGCACGGTGACCATGGCACACAGCCGCACGCGCGACCTTCAGGGCCTGCTGCGTCGAGCCGATATCGTGGTGGCGGCGGTTGGCGTACCCAATCTCATCCGTGGCGACTGGCTCAAGCCCGGCGCGGTGGTGCTCGATGGCGGGATCAATCGGCTCGATCCTGAACCCGGCGAGATCAAGGGCAAGATCGTCGGCGACGTCGCCTATGACGAGGCGGAGGCGCATGTCCGCGCGATCACACCGGTCCCCGGCGGCGTCGGCGCGACCACCATCGCGGTACTGCTGCGCAACACGCTTGTGGCGGCCTATCGCAACGCCGGGCTCGCCGTGCCGGAAGGGCTATGACGACACGCTCCACAACACTGGTTCTCGGCGCCCTCGCCCTGACCCTCTCCGCCTGCGCAGCGAATGGGCCGCGCGGGCCATCCGACACGGTAATCGAGCGCGCTCTTCGGGGCGCGCCGGGAGAAGCACAGCCAAGCACAATCGTTTCGACCGAAATCGCCTATGCGCGTGCGGCGAGGGAAAAGGGCTTTGTCGATGCAGCGCGCGACTTTGCCGCGTCGGGCGCGCTCATTCATGGGCGCAACGGTGTGGTCCCCTTCGATGCTGTCGCCCCCGCGCTGGAGAGAGCGAATATCCAGATCCAATGGGGGCCGCGTGTCGTGGTCAAGAGTTGCGACGGCAGCCTCGCGCTAAGCCAGGGGCGGTTCGTTGATGGCGAAGGCATGGTCGGCAATTACGTCACCGTCTGGGCAAGGCAGGACGACAACAGTTACCGCTGGACCTACGACAATGCCGGGCTCGACGATCCGCAGCCCTCGCCACGTATGCAGGCTGAGGAGGGCGATATCATCGTCACTGCGATGAATATGGTGCGCGGGCTGGTCGCGACCTGCCCGCGAAACGGCGAAAGCGTGCCACCGCCTCCCCCTATCCCGGCCGGCGAAAGCGGCGATTCCGCAGTGCAGGTCTCACGCGATGGAACCTTGCGCTGGCGCTGGGAGCACAGGGATGGCGACAACGGGGATAGCGTGAAATACGTCACCGCCGACTACTGGTTCGAAGGCGAGTGGGTGACGGCTATCGAGGAAAGTCTTGCATCCGCAGACGAAGGGTGATGAGGGCGCACCATGCTGCCTGAACTTTTCATCTCCGCCTTCATCACCCTGTTCGTGGTCATCGACCCGCCGGGCTGCGCGCCGATTTATGCCGGTCTGACCAAGGGCGCAACGTCGGTGCAGGCGCGCACGATGGCGCTTCGTGCAACGGCGATTGCTGCGGCGATCCTGCTGGTCTTCGCCTTCTTCGGCGAGGGCCTCCTCAATGCCCTTCATATCGAACTCGACAGCTTCCGCATCGCAGGCGGATTGATGCTGTTCTGGATCGCGTTCGAGATGGTTTTCGAAAAGCGTACTCAGCGCCGCACAGAGCGCGCCGACAAGATTAGCGCCGACCCCGAGATCGAAGATGTTTCGGTTTTCCCGATGGCAATGCCGATGCTTGCCGGGCCGGGCGCGATTGCGGCGATCATGCTGCTCATGAACGAAGCCGACACCACCG
The DNA here is from genome assembly GCA_947494705.1 of uncultured Erythrobacter sp. GTDB lineage: Bacteria > Pseudomonadota > Alphaproteobacteria > Sphingomonadales > Sphingomonadaceae > Erythrobacter. The sequence goes on along the minus strand of CANLVN010000002.1, from coordinate 159,091 downwards.
CCGAAAGGGTCGAGGTGTTCGCAGCGCTTGGCAGCGTCCTAGTCATCACCGCAGTTGCTTTGGTTGCCGCAGGACCGTTGATCCGGTTGCTCGGCGACAAGGTGGAGGCGGTCATCACCCGGCTTCTGGGCGTGCTTCTGGCTGCGCTCGCGACGCAATATGTGGTCGACGGGCTCAAGGGCAATTTCGGCATCGCCTGACGCACTCCCGCGTGGTTCAGGCCGCGAGTGCCGCATCGGGCTGACCCTACTGCAGCGTCGTGATCTCTTCGCTGGGATCGCCGCGCCCGAAGAACTGCATCAGTTGCACCAGCAATTCGCACCTGTCGGTCAGGCTGTTCGCTTCCAGGAGCGCTTGTTTCGAGGCCGGGTCGAATGGAGCGATCTGTGAAACGCCGTTAATCAGCGACTGGTCATCGAGCCGCTCGACCGAGTCCCAATCGACGCTGTAGCCTTGGCTATCGGCGAACAGGCGCGCCTCCTGCTCGAACCCGCCGCGCTGGGCGTGGCTGAGCGTTTCCTCTGCATCGTCCTCGATCATCTCGCCCTCAACCTGGCGAAAGGCGGTCGCAACATCCAGCTCGCTCAGCAGCTGGAAACGCGAGACGCCTTCGAGAACCAGATTGTAGCGCCCGTCATCCATCGCCTCGATCTCGCCGATGCGGCCGACGCAGCCGACCGAATAGAGCGGCGCACCTTCGACAGGGCGCTGGGGCTGGATCATGGCGATGCGCCGATCGCGCACCAGCGCATCGCCGACCAACGCGCGATATCGCGGCTCGAAGATGTGGAGCGGCAATTGCAGGCCCGGGAACAGGATTGCGCCGGGCAAGGGGAAAATGGAGAGGCGAGTGGGCATAGGTGTGCTAGTTATCCGAACAGGATTTTCGAGAGGCGACGTCGGGTCGCGACGACCCATTCGTCTTCCAGACCTGTCGCCTCGAAAATCTGCAACAGCTTGGCGCGGGCCGCACCTTCGTTCCACTCGCGGTCGGCCTCGATCATGGTGAGCAGCGTGTCAGCTGCCTCGTCGCGCTGGCCTGCGGCAAATGCGGCTTCGGAATAAGCGAATTGCGCGTCCATATCGTCTGGGTTGCTCTTGGCTGCGTCGCGAAGGTTCGCCAGCTCGCCTTCGTCGACCTGTGTTCCGGCGAGCTCGATGGCGCTCTTTGCCGCTGCAACGCTCGGGTCGTTGGCAAGGCGGGGGTCGGCCTCGATCGCGGTCATCACCTTCTGCGCTTCCTCGACCTGACCCAATGCAACCAGCGCGCGGACAAGCCCAGCATGGGCGGGTCCGTTGTCGCCTGCAAATTCGGTGACCTGAGCAAAGATACCGGCCGCGCGCTGGGCATCGCCGTCACTCAGGGCTTCTTCGCCCATCGTGACGAATTGTGCGATTTCCTCGACCGATGGGCCTTGCTGGGCACCATCGCCGTCAGCACCAGCCTGCACCGGCAATTGCGAGAGCAACTGGTCGAGCATTTGCTTTAATTGCGACTCGGTGCGTGCGCTTGTGAGGTCGGCGACCGGTTGCCCTTGGAACATGGCGTAGACGGTCGGGATCGATTTTACCTGAAACTGGCTCGCGATGAACTGTTCTTCATCTACATTGATCTTGGCCAGCATCACGCCCTTGTCGGCATATTCGCCCGCGACCTTTTCCAGTACCGGCGTCAGGGCCTTGCATGGCCCGCACCACTCTGCCCAGAAGTCCAGGATGACGAGCTTGTTCTTCGACGGCTCGACCACATCATTGCGGAACCGTTCGACGGCTTTTTGTTCTTCGATGTTAAGACCCATGCTGGCCAAGGGTGTACTCCTGTGGTGTTCTTGAGGATATCGTTGCCCTACAATGTGGGACGTTTTTTGGCCTTGTGAACCTTCGTTGTCGCGCTGGCTAGCCACTGGGTGGGCGAGATCGCATCAAGGACGCGATTTTTGGCTTGCAGGCCTAGCGAAGCGCTGCTAATCGCGCCGCCTCCCCGGCAGAGAAGTGCTTGAACCAGCATCTCTGTAAGGCGTCAGTGAGCGGGCGTAGCTCAGGGGTAGAGCACAACCTTGCCAAGGTTGGGGTCGGGCGTTCGAATCGCCTCGCCCGCTCCATTATTTATCAGGATATCAATGCTTTCTGACGCCTATCGCTTTTAGCGATCAGGCGGGATTGGCTTTGGTCAACACCTGGTCAACACGCTCAACAAGGCGTGTTGACCGCAGTTCTCTTTGATTCTGATCTTGAAGGGGAAGGCCTTCCCCTGAGCCGGAGCCGCTTTGCTGTCTCCTGCTACCCCTTCTGCGGGGACACCCCGCAACGCCCCGGGAGGCGGAGCGGGGCTGTTGACGCGCTCTGTCCCGCAGGCCGTTCGGCCTGCTCCTGAGGGCGCGGCATTTTGTTTTTGGCCCCGCGCGCACTCTGATTGCAGCTTACATTGTCATGAGGATCGGCCTGCCGGACGACAGGCCCCGCCCGGGCGACCGATCCCGAGACTGGCACCACACGCTTCCATTCAGGGTGCGCATTTCTTGTCTTGAGAACCTCGCTGGTCGCTCGGCACCGATTCACGGCATGAGCAGGTTGCTGCGGACGGCGCGCGGGCGTGATTTCGAGTGAAATGGGACATTTCACGGCTCGGGAATCACGCAACAAACACTGCGCGCCGGCGTTGTTGGTGTCGGCCCGCGAAAGCGGCGGGGTGGGCGGTGCTCCCGTCTGGGCACGGTTCGGCCAGCCGCAACCCGGCCCTGAAGGGACCGGGTCTTCCATTGCATTGCAGCCCTTTTCCGACCGGCTGAACGGTCAGCCAATTGCCTCATGCGGGTGCGGCTGTCCGAACCGCACCTTTCTGGTCGCTGTCACCGCCCACCCCGCCCCTTCCGGGGGCCGGTGTGCGGATTTGGGCTGTTCGGGAGAAGGGCGATGGCGCGTAAAGTTTCAAAAGGCAGTGCAGGTGGCAAGCGTAGAGGGGCGGCGCGCAGCGCCGCCCGCGGGAATGGGTCCCGCGCATCGCTGTATGACGAGGTCACGCAGACAATCGTAACCCAGCTTGAGGACGGCGTGTTTCCTTGGGTCAGGCCTTGGAGCAAGGCCAAGGCCTCGCCCGGCCTGCCATGCAATGCGGTGACCAAGCGGGCTTACTCGGGAATCAATGTGCTGGTCCTCTGGGGCGCGGTGATCGAGGGCGGCTATCCTTCGCAGGATTGGCTAACCTTTCGCCAAGCGCTGGCCGCTGGCGGCTGCGTCCGCAAGGGCGAGCGCGGGCGTACGGTGTTCTATGCCGACCGCTTCACCCCGAAAGGCGACCGCGACGGGCAAGGGCGCGAGCAGGCCGGGAGCGGCGAGGAGGCGCGCTCGATTCCGTTCCTCAAGCGCTTTACGGTGTTCAATGCCGCGCAATGCGATGGCTTGCCCGAAGGGTTGGTATCGCAGCCAGCGCCGCTGCCCGAGCGCGAATTGCACCGCGCTGCCGAAGACCTCATTGCCGCGACGGGCGCGGATTTCCGGATTGGCGGGGCGAAGGCCTTCTATTCGCCATCGGGCGATTTCGTGATGGTGCCGCCGCAACCGGCGTTCCATCACCAGATCGACTATTACCGCACCGCGCTGCACGAGCTGGGCCACTGGACCGGTCACAGCTCGCGGTTGGGCCGCGACCAGACCGGACGGTTCGGCTCTGCGCCCTATGCGCGCGAAGAACTGGTCGCCGAACTGGCCTCGGCGTTTCTGTGCGCCGCGCTCGGCATCGAACCGACCGTGCGTCACGCCGATTATCTCGGCAGCTGGCTGGAAGTGCTGCGCGCCGACAATCGCGCAATCTTCCGCGCCGCCAGTAAGGCGAGCAAGTCCGCCGAGTTCCTGCTGCATTGTCAGCCGAGCGAACGGGAGCAGGCGGCATGAGCAGGGCAAACGATCCCAGCGCGCCGCCGCGCGCCTTCGAGGCCGAGCAAACCGAGGCCGGTGCGCAGACGCTTGTGCCCGGTGTTGCGCCGGTCACGCTGGGCGAGCGGCTTGGCCTCCTCGCCAATGCGCCGCTGCTGCCGCGCAAGGGTCAGCGCCCCGCCAATCATGGGCTGTTCGACACCAATGCCCGCAACCAGCTTGAAATGTTCTGACGGGAGACGCTGCAATGGACCTTCTTACCCAATCCCTGCGTGAACGGCTGTTGGCCAATGGCCGATGCGAGGCCGACCATGTGCCCCTCGTCAAATTCTTCAATCCTGTGGGCGCGGCGACCTGGCTGTTCACCGAACTCGATAGCGATGGCGATACTTTGTTCGGCCTGTGCGATCTTGGTTTCGGCTTTCCCGAACTGGGCTGCGCAAGCCTGTCGGAAATCGCCTCGGTGCGCCTGCCGCTAGGTTTGCGGATTGAGCGCGATGTGCATTTTGCCGCCGAGCATCCGCTCTCGGTCTATGCCCAGGCGGCGCGGCTTTGCGGCCAGATCACCGAGCACCCCGACCATTTGACCCGCGCGGCAGCGGCGCTGGCGCGCGCCAGAGAGCAGGGGCGAAGCCGTTCACCGCCGTAGCCCCAACCGGCGGATGATGCCCGCATCGGACCCGTCCCTTCGATGCGGGACACACCGGCCCCGCCTTCCGCCTCCCAAGCCTCCCGACCGGAGGGCGGGGCCACCCTATCCAAGAGATTATTCAAGGAGTCACTATCATGCAGATCGACCATATCCCGCTGGGCCGTCTTTCGGTTTCCCCCATCAATATGCGGCGCGGGCGCAAGGCCCCCGATGTCCGCGATATCTTGCCATCGGTGAAGGCGCGCGGCGTGCTCTCGCCGCTGTTCGTTCGGGCAAATGGCAAGCCCGACCATTTCGAGATACTGGCAGGCAAGCGCCGCTATTTCGCGAGCGTCGAAGCTGCCAAGGAATGCGGCGAGGAGCGCCGCCTGCCGTGCATCGTCATCGGCGAGGGTGATGATGCCGAAGCGCTCGAAATCTCGATGATCGAGAACCTGCTGCGGCAGGACCCTGACGAGGTCACCCAGTGGGAAAGCTTCACCCGCCTTGTGAAGGAAGGCCGGACCGTCGAGGATATTGCCGCGACCTTCGCGCTTACCGAATTGCAGGTGAAGCGCATCCTTGCGCTCGGCAATCTCTTGCCCCGCATCCGCGAGGCCTACCGCGCCGAGGAAGTGGATGCCGCGACCGTCCGCCATCTGACGCTCGCCAGCAAGGCGCAGCAAAAGGCATGGCTGGCGCTGTTCGAGGATGCAGAAGCCTATGCCCCGCGCGGCAGTCAATTGAAGGGCTGGCTGTTTGGCGGCGCGTCGATTGCGACCGCTGTCGCGCTGTTTGACCTTGATAGCTATTCCGGCCAGATCGTTGCCGATTTGTTTGGCGAGGACGGCTATTTTGCAGACAGCGATGCCTTCTGGGCCGCGCAGATGGCCGCAGTCGATGCGCGCAAGGCCGCATATCTCGAAGCAGGCTGGGCCGATGTCGTGATCGTCCCGCCGAGCGAGCATTTTGCCAGTTGGGAGTATGAACACGCTTCCAAGCGCAAGGGCGGGCGCGTCTATATCCAGTGCCGCGCCAATGGCGAGGCGGTGTTCCACGAAGGCTTTATCAGTCGCCGCGAAGCGCAGGCGGCGGAGCGCCGTGCGCGCGGCGAGGACGGGGACACCAAGCCCGCGCGGCCCGAACTGACCTCGACGCTGGCAAGCTATATCGACCTCCACCGCCATGCGGCGGTGAGCGAGCGGCTCTCGACCGCGCCGTCGCTGGCGCTGCGCGTCATGGTCGCCCATGCGATTGCCGGTTCGCCGCTGTGGAGCATCCGCCCCGCCGATACAGCAAGCCGCAACGAGAATATTGCGGAGAGCCTTGCCGCCAGCCCCGCGACCAAGGCGCTCGCCGAGCGCCGCCGCACCATGCTCGATTTGCTGGGCTTCGAAGAAAGCCGCGAGGCCCTGTGTCAGGACCGCTACGGCAGTGACCTTGTTCCGATCCTGCACCGGCTGCTCAAGCTGGAAGATGGCGAGGTCATGCAGGTGCTCGCACTGGTCATGGCCGAAACGCTCGCCATCGGCAGCGAGGCCGTCGAATATTGCGGCCAGCAAATGGGCGTGAATATGACCGATTGCTGGCAGGCCGACGAAGCCTTCTTCGGTCTGCTGCGCGACAAGGAGGTGATGGTTGCACTGCTTGGCGAGGTCGGCGGTGAGGCAGTGGCCACCGCCAATGCTACCGAGAAAGGCGCGACCCTCAAAGGCCTTATCTCCGATCATCTGACCGGCGCGAACGAGCGGCCCAAGGTTGAGCGCTGGGTGCCGCGCTGGATGGCCTTCCCGCCTGCTGCCTATACATCGCGTGGCGGCGTGCCGAGCGTAGCCGCTGCGAAGCGCGCGGAGTGGCTGGTCGAAGGCGAGGAGGACGAAGCGGAAGGCGCGGGAGCCGCTTCGGACGACCATCAAGACGCGCCGGAGGCCGAGCCGCTCGCGGCCTGACCCAGCGCTTTTGCATTGCGGGCAGCGGGATGATCCCCTTGCCCGCATTGTGCAGCGGGGCGCTTGGCTGTATTGGACGGCCATCGAAAAAGCACCGTGGAGGAGGTCGGGAGGTGCGTCCGGCGAATAGTCGCCATGAAAGGACGCCTCATGATTGTCATTGCCGCCCTCACCGTGCTCATCGCTGCCGTGCTGGCAGCGCGCCTGCTCTATTCGCTCTCACTCTATGCCCTGCCGCTCTGGTGCGGCGGGACCATTGCTTGGTGGACCTTTGCCAGCGGGGCGGGCTGGACGCTTGCGGCCTGTGCCGGACTGGCTGCTGCCACACTGCTGCTGGTCGCCGCCCATCTGCTCGCCGGTGCGCGCTCCCCTGTTTTGCGACTCGTGCCGGTTGCGGGCTTCGGCCTGTGCGGCGGAGTGGCGGGCTATCATGCGGCGCATGGTCTTGCGCTTGCTTTGCTCCCCGATGGCCTGATCGTCCAGGGGCTGAGCCTCGCGGCAGCCATGTTGATTGGAAGCGCAGCGGCGCTGCGCTGGCTCACCGTTCGCGGTGGCGCTACCCCATCGCCGAACCCGCCATCATGGGTGTAAGCCGCTTGCCGGACTGGGCGATTGTCGGAACCGGCTCGTCCTCGATCAAGCGCTGACATGGCCCAACTGGCTACCAGCACCGATGGTCGCTGATCCGAAACGCTTGCGGGTCAACTTGCGAGCCTGATGTTCACTGACAGCAATGCCGGGATCCTGCGGCACCCCACATGGCGATCACTTCTTGACCAATGTGAGCCCGTAAAAAGGCAAGCAAGCCGATTGGTGTCCTGATCTGCCGTTTTCGCATGGCGTCACCTGCCCCACCTGCTGCCTCGTGCATGGCCTTTCTGGCGGCGGACGGGCTTCGCCCTTGCGGGGCTTTGGGGCGCAACGGCGCGGGACCAGCTATTTTCCGCCGGGCACCGGGGTGCCCTTTGCATCGCGATACAAAATAGCCGCTCCCGCTGCCGTCCTTCGCTTATCGCTGCGGTCCCTGACGAGATGCGCCCGCCCCACACAACCGCCCTCGTCTGGCCATCGAGGCTGCGATGGGCGCAGGTTCGAACCAAAGCGAAAGGAATATCATCATGGCCAATATCGGCAACTTCACCACCACGGGCACCGGCTACAAGGGCGAGATCGTCACCATGAGCGTGCAGCAGAAAAATGTGCGCATCGTCGCCGAAACCGAACAGGCAAGCGAGAATGCTCCCTCGCACCGGGTCTTCGTCGGCCGCGCCGAAATTGGTGCCGCCTGGAGCAAGCAGAGCCAGGAAGGCCGCGACTACCTCTCGGTCAAGCTCGACGATCCGAGCTTCGTCGCTCCGATCTACGCGAACCTCTTCGCCGAAGATGATGGCGAGAACTTCAGCCTGATCTGGACCCGCAGCCGCAAGGGAAACGGCGAATAATCGCCGCAAGGCTGCCCCGCCCGGCAAACGCCGGGCGGGGCTTCATTCGTGAAAGGTCCGCTTTTGATCCTGCAGGGCAGAAAGGCGACATTCGGCTTGCGACCCATTTGCGGACACGCAGCAACGTGCGTCGCTCCGATTACCAGAAGTCTTTTCTTTTGAAGCTGCACCCTCACCCACGTCGACTTAATGTTAAAGGCCGTTCGGCTAATTTGTGCTCTCCCAACACCGCCACCGCAGACGAGATAATAGTTGCTACGGCCAACACCGCTTCACTGGTTATGTTGCATGTTTGAGATCAGACTTAGGGCATCGGAATAATTTTGCAGTGCTTCTGTGAGCGTCCCGCTCCTAGGATTCACTATCAGCAAATTATCGCGATAGGCTAATCGCAGATCAGAGCAGATTACAACGCGGCGCGCTTGAGGAAGGTGCTGAGCGCGGCAGGTTACTGGCACATGTTGCGAGGTGCCGTCGTTGAAACGAACGGTCACATCATTTTGTATTTCCTCGTCGAGCACGTCAATTGCATGAAGCGCAAAGGAAAGTTCTGAAATCTCCGATATACTATGAAGAAGGTTCGTCGCTTCGCCAGCATAGAAGTGTCCTTGCAGCTTTGTGACAGTCACGTCATATTTGAGGCCTCCCGTGTCTTCATTTTTCATTCCGACGCGAATGTCCCGAACAGTTAGCGGCGAGGCACGCCTTCCAAGGCCATTCGCGATCGAAGAATTGATCTCTTCATCGGTGAGATCTCCCACAGAGTAAGCCCTACCTGGCGCGAGCTCAAAGACAGCGTCACCAACTCGCACGTTGATTGCATGGTCACGCCAGTCGATCATGTGATCAGGCTCGGTAGCGTCGCACGCTGATATCGCCGCGATCAAAGCTAGAGCCAATCCAGTGTTTTTAGCGCAACACAGCGATCTTAGTTGCCGTTCCGTTCGGAAAACCCTGCCTGCCTGATGTCTTGCGGCCGAGGGCAAACGTCCTCCGACAAGATGCCCCAGTTTCGCTGGCATTGTGATAACTCCAATCGAATTTGCAATAATTAAAGCAACTTAGCCGGCGCTTGCTTAAAGGCGAGTAAATCGAATGAGATCGCTGAGCAGCCCTTTGCGACCCCCATACTGGAGGGGGCTGGAACAGCAGTCGCAGCATTCGCTACCACAAAGACATAATGTCCGCTTCCCACCCCAATACGCGCCGTTCAGATGGTCGGTCGATTTCACCAAAAGTGGACAGGCAGCTATCCGAGCTTTTCAGATAAAAGCGGACTGTCGGCAAACGACCCAATGGCGGACATTTCACTAGCCTTGGCCAAATCCGAAAAGCGGACCTACTCATGTTATCTAGATTGCGATCAGTTGGCTGGGTGATACTGACGCAAGCATGCAATCCACAGAGGCATTCATAAGAACATTTGCTGCTGCAAATGGAGTTGAAGTCAAGCGAGTTGAGGCGATTGGCGGCTATGCCAACCAGATGTTCAAACTCGAACCGCACCCGATCGTCGCGCGGATGACAGGTTCTTCAAGTAAGGTCCGCGAAGGAGACACTTGGCTCGCGCGGGAAGTAAAGCTCGCCCATTATCTGAACCAGACGTCCGCGAAGGTGGTTCGATCGTGGAGCGCATTCCCACCGGGGCCGCACAAGTTCGGAAAGCACTATGTGACATTTTGGGAGCATCTTGAAATCGCTCCACGGGCGGTCACCCCGATGGAACTCGGCATCGCGCTTCGCGAAATACATATAGTTTTGCGAGACTATCCAGGGGCACTGCCCGTGATGGGGCGCTCGAAGAGACATGGGCTATTCTAACTCGAAAGGAAGTAAGCGACAGGCTAGCCGCAGCCGATCGCGATATCGTCGGGCGCATGTCCGATCGAGTACGTAAAGCATTGTCGGAACGAGAGATACCTCTCCGACCTCTACACGGGGATGCCCATCACGGAAATCTATGGCCGACTAGCCAAGGGCTGGTTTGGGGTGATTTCGAGGATGCGCATCTCGGTCCTGTAGAGTGGGATCTAGCTTGCATGATTGCATCGTCATTGGTGTTCGGAAATGGCCAAGCGGCGGCAGCCGCGCTTCATGCATACTCGCAAAACTATGATGCGGAGCTGCTCGAAATGCTCGTCGTCGCCCGCACCCTTCAGGGTATTGCTTGGTCCGCAATTTCGCTGGCCGAGCTTGATGCCGATACGCGCTTCAGGAAGAGGCTCGATTGGCTAGCGCGATAAGGTTCAACGGGGTTCGGCCCCAGTGTCCAATTTCGGCAGCCGGTCCGAGATTTCGTCCCACTCCGCTTTCGAGCCCGTCCAGACATGCCCTACGACGCGCGCCTTCGCATCGCGCTGCAACAGTCCCAAGCGTATGCGAATATGGTCCGGGTCCCAATCCACGAGCGAATAAACGGGTGACCCACAAGTCGAGCAGAAGTGCTTCCACGCTCCGGGCGAAGACTCGTATTTGGCGATTGGTGCAGTCTGGCTGACGATCTTGAATTGATCGAGAGCAACTTTGCTATTTGCCGAGTAAGCGCTCCCGTTTGCCTTGCGGCACAAGTCGCAATGGCAGAGCCACACGTCGCCAAGCTGGCCACGAACTTCAAATTGAAACGAGCCGCAAAGGCAGCTTCCTAGAGTCGCGTCGCTTTCCACCCAATGAGAGTAGGCACTCGGCAGGGTCTTGCCAATTCTGAACGTCCGTAACGAAGCAAATCGTTGCGCAAAGCAGACATTCCGCTCCCCACCCCATTTCGGGCATTCAGCAGCGCCGTGGATTTTGCCAGAAGCGGACTGACTGCTAATCCGACTTTTCAGACAAAACCGGACGGTCTGCTAACGACCCTATTCCGTTGAAAAAGTCCCCGCTGGCTGCGCTGGTTTAAGGTTCTGGATCGAGGGCGAGTGAGGCCGATGCCTCTCTCAGGCAGTGGCGAGGCCCGGCATGGGCCGCATCTTGGCCAGTTTCCGTAGGTTCTGGGCTGCGGCGGCGAGGTGGAACTCGTCTTTTGCTCCGTTGGGACCACGCAGACGCAAGCGGTCCAACTTCAGGATCCTCTTGAGGTGCGCAAAGAGCATCTCGACCTTCTTTCGCTGGCGACGTGAGACGAGATAGACGTCACTTTTGGAGATATCGCGTGCCAGGTCGCGTGCGCCTTCGTGGACCGAGCGCACGATCTTGCGGGTCGCCGTGCGGGGTGCGCAGCGCTGCTTGAGATTGCATGCCTGACAGTCCTTCTGGCTCGCACGGTAGCGGATGAAGCCATCGGCATTGGCCAGCGGGCGCGGGGCCTTGAAGTTGCGGTTAGATGGTTTCAGCCGCTTTCCGCCAGGACAGAGGTAACTGTCGTCCTCGGCGTCATAGGCAAAGTCTGACCGCGCAAGGGTGCCGTCGCTGCGTGCAGACTTGTCGAACACGGGGATATGGGGCTCGATACCCTTGTCCTCGACCAGCCATGCAAGGTTCGGCGCCGAGCCATAAGCTGTGTCGGCTACAAGCCGCTCGGGCCACAAGCCGAAGCGTTCCTGCGTTCGCTCGATCATCCTTCGCTGCGCAAGAACCTCGGCCTGCCGCACCGATGTCGTCGCCTCCACATCGACGATCACCGCGTGATCGAGGTCGATCAGATAGTTGGTGGAGTAGGAGTAGAAGGCCGCCTCGCGCGTCGCCGCAGTCCAGCGCGCAGCGGGATCGGTGAGGTTGATCCGCTTCGGCTCGACAGGCGTGGCTCCGCCGAAGGCAGCATCATCGAGGACCTCGAGATACTCAGCTACTGCACGACCGGCAGCTTCGGGCGGGAGACCTTCTTCCCCCGGAACCGAACGCTGGCGGTGAACATCGGCGCGGATCAGGCTCGCATCGACCGCGAAGCCTTCTGCTCCCACCAGTCCTTCTCTCATGCAGCGCTCGACGGTCATCTCGAAGAGCTTGCGCAGCAGGTCGCTGTCGCGGAACCGGCCGTGCCGGTTCTTGGAGAAGGTGGAGTGATCGGGCACCGACCCCTCGAGATCGAGCCGGCAGAACCAGCGATAGGCGAGGTTGAGGTGCACCTCCTCGCACAAGCGGCGCTCCGAGCGTATGCCCATGCAATAGCCAATGAGGAGCATCCGGATCATCAGTTCGGGATCAACCGAAGGCCGCCCGGTCGAGCTGTAGAACGGCTTCAAGTATTCTCGGATACCCGCCAGATCGACGAACCGGTCAACCGAGCGCAGCAGGTGATCCTGGGGCACATGATCCTCAATGCGGAAGCTGTAGAACAGCGCCTCCTGCATCACCGTCCGCTCGCCCATCATCAGTCCGTCTCCGCGTGGTTGCAGAAACACTGAATCAATAGTTTAGCCCCGCTGCAAGAGGGAGTTTTTCAACAGAATAGACCCAGAAGCTGACGTCGAGCTAATCTCATGCCCCGCACCCTATTGCCCCTCACCCTCGGGATGATGCCACCTGCAGATGCACGCGACAGCCTCTTTGCGGATGCACATAATTTAACTCTTGCTTAAATGGTTAAAATCGATATTTAAGTCTTAGTTAAATTCTTGGAGACGCTGATGTCGATAATTAGAAATGCGAGGCTAGCTCGCTACGCCACACTTGGGGTCCTTGTGCTTGTTTTGCTGGCGATGGGTTTAAGCATCCTCTTTCTATTTGACGAAGGACGCAGTGCGGAGGCGAAGATCCAACATTTCGCCGCGACCCTTCCGTCTTTATTTTTCGTCGGCGGGATTTGGATGACTGAAAGGGCTTTCAAAGCGATTGCTGTTGGACAAGCCGTGGAACTTGCGCTCAGCAATTTACTCGAGCGTCTCGGAATCTGCCTCTTCCTTGGCGGTATGGCGTTTGTTTTCGGTCGGCCGTTGATTTTGAAAGCTCTCCTTGATTCGTCGGCCTGGGGCTGGTTCGACGTCCCAGCCATCACTCTCGGGTGTGTGGGCTTGCTGCTTTTTGTGCTGGGCCGCCCGCTCCGGGTCGCCGCCGCTGCTCGCGCCGAACTTGACGAGATACTGTGATGCCAGTGCAAGTCACACTCGACAGCGTTCTTAAACAGCGTGGACTTTCAGGAAAGGAGGTCGCGCAGCGGGTAGGCCTCAGCGAAACGCAATTGTCGCTATTTCGGTCAAATAAGGTTCGCGGCATCCGCTTTGCAACCCTAGCCCGTCTTTGCCTAGCGCTCGAATGTGAGCCGGGCGAATTGCTGTCTTATTTGCCGGACATCGATGACGCCAATGAGTCGTGATCATTGAAAATGGGTTAGGCACGAATATCCGCTTCCCACCCCAAGATCTGCCATTGAGAACGCCATGTGCGCAGCCCCAAAGCGGACACCCCGCTAAGTTGCCAGTTTGTCGCCTTCCGCAGTTGCAAGCAATTCCGCAGGCTCAATACCTAACTCGACTGCCAGCTTTTCGATCACATCCAGCGTTGCGGCATACTGACAACGCTCAAGGCTGCTGACATAGGTCCGGTCGATCTGTGCGCGATGGGCAAGTTCTTCCTGCGACAGGCCGACCGCTTTTCGATAGCGGCGCAAATTCGCAGCAAAGGTCTCGCGCAGGGTCATGCTGGCGAGTGAGCGGGATTGCAGAGTATTTAACCACGGAGTATACTCTGAATGAAAGTAGGTATGTGCTGATTTCGCGAAAAGCTTTGAAACTCAGCGGCTTTTGTCGTGCGCGCTGTTAACCTGAACTGGAATATCGCATTACCTGTTTGGGGATAAGCGGCATAGCGAAGAGTGGCGAAGGATTTCGTGCTAAAAGCAAGCCCGAAAGCAAGCGAGTCGAAACCGAGCTGATCATGACTGAGACCCCTGCCTTGCAAGATGTTCCGCCGCAGTCCGAACACGTCACGGACTATGATGAAGCGCATTTCGTCACCTATCTGCGCCTGCTTGATGCCGCTGCGGAAGGCGCGGATTGGCGCGAAGTGGTTCGACTTGTGTTTAGCCTTGATCCCGCTGACGACCCAGACGCAGCGCGCGCGATGCACGCGGCGCATATCGAGCGTGCACGGTGGATGGCGCGTAGTGGCTACAGGCAATTGATCGCGAAGGATTAATTGCGAGCCAATTTCATCTTTGTGCAATTCTAGGTAATTTCACGCGTTTGCTTGTGCCGCTGCGAAGAGCAGCGATAAGAAATTTCGGATACTTCCCGATTCTTCAATTCTCTCAAACATTTCAGCCTGGCCAAGCTGCCCTCTGCCAAAGGAGGTTGCAATGTCGGGAGAAGGCTCCTGGCGCTCAGCCGACTATGCCGAGCGCTTCGAGACCCATGACCATGCGGATTTCGCGCAGGAATTCCTGCGCCGCAACCCCGACTATGTCCGCGAATACAATCAGACAGAGCATTGCGCCCTCGCCGATCCGGCAAAGGCACAGGAAGAAAGGGAGGGCCTGGCTCGGCGATGGGGCCTGAGCTTTCCCCTGCGATCCGGCAAAATCGGCGAAGGATGAACCGGCGCATTGGTCGCCCGAGGTGCTTGGCACCACTATTATCCAGACAGGAACCGAACCTGCCGAACGCTTGCTCTCGGACATTCCCTGCAATGCGGTTCATAGCTGTGCATGTTCGGACGGACTGCACTACGTTCTGACCAGTGCTGTTGGCCGCTATCGGCTTTGGCAATCGGATCTGGCAGTCGGATTTTCGCCTGCCTTTCTTATCCCAGATGATGCGCTCGCCTCCTTGCGATCCGAGGCCCTTTATCGCTTTCAGCTTGCCTGCGCAGGTCAACGGGCTGCGCTTCAAACTTCCAATAGCTCGCCAAGCGAATACCAGCGCCGCAGGCTGGCCAACATGCTGGCGATGCTCGATGCTCGCGAAGCCGGTGCCACCATCCGTGAGCTTGCCTTCACTCTCGTCTATCCCAATTCCCGCCTTCTTAGAGGCGCTGAATGGAAGGCCTCGGGCGAAAAACGCCATGTGCTGCGTCTGCTGCGAACGGCACTGAAATTGCGCGGCGGCGGCTACCGCGCCTTTCCCGGTTTTGATCGCTCCATCTGATGGGGGTGACAGCTTTGGCCACCTACATTTGGTCACTCCCTTCGCCGCGCCGCGCTGCGCCACATCTCTCCGCAACCAGCAGCTCTGCGCTGCAGCAACCTGTCTTAAGCGGAGATATTCCATGGACGCCGTTCCCGCCCCGATCCGCCCCCGCTATCTGCGCACACCCGATGCCGCCGTGCATCTGGGTCTTTCGCCGCGCACGCTCGAAAAGCATCGCTGCTTTGGCACCGGGCCAGTCTATCGCAAGCTCGGTGGGCGGATTGTCTACCGGCTCGACGATCTCGATAGTTGGGCCGAGCAGGGCCTGCGCCGCTCGACCAGCGATCCGGGCAGGGGTGTGGTCCATCCCGCCAAGCGGATCGACGGCTATTCCGGTCCCGTGCGGCGCTGAAGGTCAGGCTATGCCTACCCGCCAGACTTCTGCCCCGTCTCTCTCCAGCGCCACGCAGCAGCTCGATCTGTTCGTCGGGGCCGGAGGCGATATCGCGGCACGCGATGCGCAGGACCTGATGGCCTGGCCTTTCTTCAGTCTCGCCAAGTCGAAGCGCGTCAAACCGATCGATTTTCGTATGGGCGAGGTCGCGATCCTCGTCGAAGCCACCGCCGAACACGGCATGGCGACGATATGGGATGCCGATGTGCTGATCTGGGTGGCGAGCCAGATCGTCGAGGCGCGCGATGCCGGGAGACCCACCTCGCGGCTGATCGCCGCTACGCCGCATGAAATTCTTGCCTTCACCCGGCGCGGAACCGGCAAGGCGGGCTATGACCGGTTGAAGGCCGCGCTCGACCGGCTGCAATCAACCACCGTCGCCACATCGATCCGCCAACTTGGTGCACGCCGCCGTCACCGCTTCTCCTGGATCAACGAATGGCGCGAGCGCCTCGATGCCAATGGCCGCGCGCTCGGTATCGAGATGATTGTGCCCGACTGGTTCTATGAAGGCGTGCTCGACCGGGCGCTCGTGCTGACGATTGACCCGGCCTATTTCCAGCTGACCGGCGGGCTCGAACGCTGGCTCTACCGCATCGTGCGCAAGCATGGCGGCAGGCAAAAGGGCGGGTGGAGTTTCGATATCGCCCATTTGCATCTGAAATCAGGTGCGCTCTCGCCGCTGAAGCGCTTCGCGTTCGAGTTGCGCGATATCGTTCGGCGTCAGCCGCTGCCGGGCTACACCCTGACCCTCGAGCATCAGTTAGGCTGCGAGCGACTGAATTTCGTCCGCCTCCCCGTCGATCCTTTCGATGCCGCGATGCGGCGGATCGGCATGACCCCTGTGGACAAGTCGGTGTGATGTTCGGACTATCAGGAACCCACGCGCTCGGTCGATCAGGAACCGCAAGTTCGGACTATCGGGAACCGAAACCGAGCCCAAACCCGCAGAAATGCTGGGCTGCTGCGCCCCTTAACTATCCTAACAAGGAATCTTCCAGATTCCTGCTAACGGCGCGGCGCCTGTGCACAGGGGGCGCGGCGGAGCCTCCCTCTACCAATCAGTGCATTCAGAATGGCAATCCGCCGCTCACCCATGTCACGCTGGTGTGGCAGCAAGGCGTGCGCGAAGACTGGCTGCGCTTTGGGAAGCCGGTTGCCGAACGCATTCTGGATCGCCGCACCCGCATCGAGAGCTATGCGCCGGGTCAGGTGTTCGCTTTGGTTCGCTGGGCCTCCAATGATTACGGCACCCTTCGTTCAACGCTCGATATCGTGCGCGCAGTCGCCAGCGGCGAAGCCTTCACCACCGTGCCGCAAGTCGACCCTGGCGGCGAAATCCTGCTGTCGGTTCGAGGCTGGCCAAAGGTTCGCCAGACCTTTGAACTGATCGACGCCATCGAACAGGCGGGCCACGATCCGTGCGAAGTCGCACCCGATCACTGGCGGCATATGCACAACAGGCTGGCAGCGGGAATGCAGCCGCGCTGCTATGCAAAGAGCCGCCACCTTGCATGGCTGCGTCGCCGGAAACTGCAATCATGAAGCGGCGAACGATCCTTGTGGCAGGCACAGTTGCGGCGGCGGCACTGCTGAGTGCTGCTCTGCCCATGTCGCGAATTCTCCTCTGGAATGCGACCGCCAGCGTGCCGACCGGGCTCTACCATATTCGCGGGACAGCTAGCCTCCATGTCAGAGAGCGGGTGGCCATCGATCCGCCGCCCGGGCTCCGCACCTATCTCGCTGAGCGCGGCTATCTACCCTCCGGTGTCCCGCTGCTGAAGGAGGTCGCGGCGCTGCGCGGCGACATCGTTTGCCGCCGTGGCCTCGTCATCACGATCAATGGCGAACCGGCGGGCGAAGCCCGTGCGCTCGACAGCCGGGCGCGCCCGCTGCCCGACTGGCAGGGCTGCCAAATTATCGGCGCTGATGAAATTTTTGTCATGAACAGGAGCGTGCCCGGCAGCTTTGACGGGCGCTACTTTGGGCCGATTGCGCGCGCCCAAGTGATCGGACGCGCAAACCCTGTCTGGACCGACGAAGCGGGCAACGGCGAGCATGTCTGGTTCGCACGTCCGCATTTGACCCCAATCCCCAATATCAACCCCAACGACAACAAGGAGACCAAAGCATGACATGTATCGGCACATTCACCGCGCGCCCCGATGGCTTCGAAGGACGCCTGCAAACGCTGACGATCGACAGTGCATTGACCATTGTCCCTGCCGAGCCCGGCGACGCCGAGAACGCACCGGACTACCGCATCATGGCCGGCGAGGGCGATACCGCCTTCGAGGTCGGAGCAGGCTGGAAGCGCGTCGGCGACAAGGCGGGTGCCTATGTCGCGGTCCTGATCGACGATCCGGCGCTCATGCAACCGCTGCGCGCAAATTTGTTCCAGTCGGACGCGCGCACCTATGTGCTGATGTGGTCGCGCCCCTCGCGCCGCGAAGCGAAGGACTGAGCGATGCGTGACCATCGACTGCTCTTTGCGGCCTTGGCTGCACTGGTCTGCGCCTACCCGGCTTCAATCCATGCGCAGACAGGTTCAACCACTTCGCAAGCACAGCGCATCGATATCGACGTCCATGTGCGCGAAGCTGCACAGCGCTTTGGTATTCCTGAGCACTGGATCTATGCAGTGATCCGCATCGAAAGCGCAGGCCGGACGCGCGCCGTGTCATCCGCCGGTGCCATGGGCTTGATGCAGCTGATGCCCGGAACCTGGGCGCGCCAGCGCGACCGGTTTGCGCTCGGCAGCGATCCCTTCGATCCGCGTGACAACATCATGGCAGGAACATCTTACCTGCGGGAAATGTATGACCGCTACGGCGCACCGGGTTTCCTTGCGGCCTATAATGCTGGACCGGGACGGTATGAGGCATGGCGTGCAGGACGGCGTTCGCTCCCGCTCGAAACGCGTCGGTATGTCGCCAAGATTGTGCCCATGCTGCAGGCGGAACGCATTTTCGTTGCAGCGAACCAGCCACCGATGAGCGAAACGTTGCCCGCATTTACTGCCCAAACGGCTACACCATTAATCCCAGCAGAAGCCAACGAACAGCAAGCTCCGACCAATCCGTTCGCGCGTGCCGATCAGCCTTCGCACGACCTCTTCGCACCTGTCTCCACAGTCAGCGATCAATGATGCCCGCAATCATGCTCTCGCGCCCGGCTTCGTCCTTTGGCGAAGCTGGGCGAAGGATGGTGGGAAGCGTCAGAAAGGGGAAAGGAGGATGGCGAGATAAAAGCACCGCCGTCGGCCGGGGTGCAGGTGGTTGGTTTTGTTCAGCAATTTGCGCCGTCTTGGCATATGCCCTGCCGTCGCTTCTGGCGAATTCTCCGACAATTTCAACGGCCAATGCGCCGTCGCCCGGTTTCATTGCACATGGCTGATGATGAATTCGACGTGCGCCCGGGCCGCTCTCGGGACAGCGGTGCGGGCGCCTACCGCAAGGCCAACACGCTGGTCGGCCGCGTGCTCCAGGTGTCACGCCGAGCAGGCTACACACCACTTGGGCGAAGCAGGTCCGGGCGCGGCACCGGACATCTCGGGCGCGGCAAGCGGGCGGCGCTCCAGCAGCGGCGCAGCGCTTTCCAGCGGCGCGTCGTCATCAAAGCGCGCGTTGTCCGCCATAAAGGCACAGCGTTTCGTTCCGCACCGCTCGCACGCCATATCGCCTATCTTGAACGCGACGGTGTCACCCGTGATGGATCGGACGGCCAGATGTTCGATGCCGGGTCGGACCGAGCCGATGGCGAAGCCTTCGCCGAGCGCTGCGAGGACGACCGGCATCACTTCCGCTTCATCGTCTCGCCTGAGGATGCCAGCGAGATGGCGGACCTGCGCGCTTTCACCCGTGAGATGATGGAGGATATGGCAAGCGATCTGGATATTGACCCTGACATTGAGCTCGACTGGGTCGCGGTCGATCACTGGAACACCGACAATCCGCATATCCATGTGCTGGTCCGGGGCGTGGCGAGTGACGGTAAGGACCTCGTGATCGACCGGACCTATATCAGCGAAGGCCTCCGCGCCCGCGCCGAGGAGCGCGTGACGGTGGAACTCGGCCCGCGCAGCGAGCGTGATATTCAAAACGCGCTTCGGCGAGAGGTCGACGCCGAACGCTGGACCTCGCTCGACCGCCGATTGCAACGGCAACGGGACGATCTTGGCGTGGTCGATCTGCGCCCCGAGGCAGCAGGGACGCGCAAGGATCACGGCCTCTTGCTTGGCCGTGCGCAGACACTCGAACGCATGGGTCTGGCCCAGCGTGTCGGTCCAGCCAGTTGGACGCTGGCTGCGGATGTCGAGCCGACACTGCGCGAACTGGGTGATCGCGGCGACATCATCAAGACCATGCACCGCGCCATGACCGGCCACGGTCTGACCATCGATCCCGAGCGCATCGCCTTGCATGGACGAACCGGTGGCGAGCGTGTCATCGGCAGGCTGGTCGAACGCGGGTTACACGATGAACTGACCGGCGAGGCCTATGCGATCGTCGATAGCGTGGATGGCCGCACACATCATCTGCGTCTTCCAGGCATCGAGCGGACCACTGACGCTGCGCCGGGGGCGATCGTCGAGGCCAGCAGCTGGACCGATCGCAAAGGGCGGCAGCAGACAAGCCTGCTGGTCCGGTCCGACCTTTCCATCGACACGCAAATCCATGCACGCGGCGCGACATGGCTCGACCGGCAGCTGGTATCGCCGCGACCCGAAACACTGTCGGGCGGATTCGGTTCGGAGGTTCGCGATGCACTAGACCAGCGGACGGAGGTCTTGAGAGATGAAGGTCTTGCCAAGCGTCAGGGGAAGCGCATCGTCTTTGCGCGCGGTCTGCTCGGTACGCTGCGGGACCGCGAACTGGCCGACGCAGGCAAGGCCTTGACCGCACGCCACGGTGGTATCGCTCAGTCCGTCAATGCCGGCGACCATGTAGCTGGTATCTACCGCGAGCGGGTGACGCTCGCGTCTGGCCGCTTCGCCATGATTGACAATGGCATGGGCTTCCAGCTCGTCCCCTGGCGGCAGGATCTTGAACAGCATCTGGGGCAAGCCGTGACCGGCAGGATCAACCAGCGCGGCGGCGTCGACTGGAGCTTTGCCCGGTCGCGTGGCCCAGCAATCTGAGGAAGCATGCCCATGACACAAATCTTGACAAAAGCACCACATGATGCTTATTTACGCATCAGGAGAGGCGATATGGCAAGTGCAGTTTTTGAACAAGTCGAAGCCCCGCGCGGACTTCAAACCTTTGCGGGCGATGATGACCGCCGCCGCCTGACCGGCGCGGCGGTGAAAGCCGTGCTTCGTCTTGTCGAGGCCTGGGGTGGCAGCAACGCCGAAGGCGCCGCGCTGCTCGGTGTGTCCGAAAGCACGTGGGACCGGATGAAGGCCGGGACCTGGGAAGGCATGCTCAGTCAGGATCAGCTGACCCGCGCTTCGGCGCTGATCGGTCTTTTCAAGGGACTGCACCTGCTCTTCGCCAACGATATGGCCGATCGCTGGCCGAAACTTGCAAACAAGGCGCCTGTTTTCGACCGGCTCTCGCCCGTGCAAGCGATGATCGGTGGCGGCATCCCGCGCATGCTAGAGACCCGGCAGTATATCGACGCGCTTCGTGGCGGGCTCTGAGCGGCAGGCCAACCCGGCACCGGCCAGCCTTCCGACAATACGTGAAGCTTTCGAGCAGACCATCAGGCTCGTGCCGAGTGCGCGTCTGCGCGAAGCGGTCATGTCGGCTCTTGCTGACGATGACGACGATCTTGCCTTGTTGGCTGAGATCGAGGGCGCGACGAGCGGGAGGCTGATTGCTGAAGAACGCGGGCTTGGCGGGCTGACCGCCGATGAGCTGGTTCACGGCGTGCCGCATGCCAAGTTCATCAATGCGAGCTTCGCCTATGCCAAGCCGCGCGAACCCAATCGATTCAATCCGGCGAACCGGGGAGCCTGGTATGCTGCACTGGTGGTCGAGACATGTATCGCCGAAGTCGGCCATCACCTGACCAGGGCGCTCGCCGATGCAGATGATTTTAACGCCGTCGTCGAATATGGCGAGATGATCGCCAGCATGTCGGGCGTTTTCATCGATCTGCGCCGCCTTCCCGATCATCCCAGCCTCGATCCCGATGCTGCGAGGGGCTATCCAGCGGGCAATGCTCTGGCGGCGCAGGCGCGCGGCGAAGGGCATAATGGGATCATCTATCCCTCGGTTCGCCACGAGGGCGGAACCTGCATTGCCGCACTCTGGCCCAATGTCGTGCAGTCGGTCGTGCAGGGCGCGATGTACCGTCTGACATGGTCCGGCGAACCCGAGTTCGCCTGCGAAGCCATCTAGCCGCCCGTTTCTTTGCCTGCGCCAGACTGCGCTTCCCAAGCGAAGCGCTTGAATTGCAGACCTCGTTGGGCCTCCTGCCTCCCGAAAGGAGTCACCATGTCAGCAACCAAAATCCTGTGGGGCCAGATTCTCGCGGTCTTCGCCCTGACGCTTGCTGGCATCTGGGCCAGCACGCAATGGACAGCGACAGCGCTTGGCTTCCAGCCCGAGCTGGGGCCTGCTTGGTTCGAGGCCTTCGGCGTGCCCGTCTATCCGCCCTATGCGATCTTCTGGTGGTGGTTCAGTTTTGAAGCCTATGCGCCGCGCATCTTCGAAACCGGCGGCATGATCGCGGCATCGGGCGGTCTTGTTTCGGTAGTGGTGGCGATCGCCATGTCGGTCTGGCGCGCCCGCGAGATCAGGAACAGCGCCACCTATGGTTCGGCGCGCTGGGCAACCCGGGCCGAGATTACGAAGGCAGGCCTTCTCGCGGGCAAGGGCGTCGTCATCGGCCAGCACGCCAATCTCTACCTGCGCCATGACGGTCCCGAACACGTTCTGTGCTTTGCGCCAACCCGCAGCGGCAAGGGCGTGGGACTGGTCATCCCGACACTGCTGACCTGGCCGCACTCTGCGATTGTCCACGATATCAAGGGTGAGAACTGGGACCTGACCGCAGGCTTTCGCTCGCATTTCAGCCGCGTGCTGCTGTTCGATCCGACCAATGAGGCCTCTGCGGCCTATAACCCACTGATGGAGGTGCGGCGCGGGATCAATGAGGTCCGCGATGTCCAGAATATCGCCGATGTGCTGGTTGACCCGGAAGGCTCGCTTGAGCGGCGCAACCATTGGGAAAAGACCAGCCATGCGCTGCTGGTCGGCGCGATCCTGCATGTGCTCTATGCCGAAGCCGACAAGACCCTGGCAGGGGTCGCAGCTTTCCTCTCCGATCCCAAACGCTCGATCGAAGCCACGCTTGCGGCCATGATGATGACCCCGCATCTGGGTGATGAAGGCGTGCACCCGGTCGTTGCGAGCGCAGCCCGCGAACTCCTCAACAAGTCGGAAAACGAACGCTCGGGCGTGCTGTCGACGGCCATGTCGTTCCTTGGACTCTACCGCGATCCGGTCATCGCAAAAGTCACTAAGCAATGCGATTGGCACATCGCCGATATGGTGGACGCCACACGCCCGGTCTCGCTCTACCTTGTCGTGCCGCCGTCCGACATCAGCCGGACCAAGCCGCTCATTCGCCTGATCCTCAACCAGCTTGGTCGCCGCCTGACCGAAGATCTTGCCGAAGGCGCGGACCGGCAGCGGCTGCTCCTGATGCTTGACGAATTCCCCGCGCTTGGTCGCCTAGATTTTTTCGAAAGCGCGCTCGCCTTCATGGCCGGATACGGAATCAAGGCCTTTCTGATCGCGCAATCATTGAACCAGATCGAAAAAGCTTACGGCCAGAACAACGCGATCCTCGACAACTGCCATGTGCGGGTCTGCTTCGCGACCAATGACGAACGCACCGCCAAGCGCGTCTCGGAATCGCTCGGCACTGCCACCGAAATGCGGGCGATGAAAAACTATGCCGGACACAGGCTGTCGCCATGGCTTGGGCATCTCATGGTCTCGCGCTCGGAGACCGCGCGCGCCCTGCTCACCCAGGGCGAGATCATGCAACTGCCCGATACCGACGAGATCGTGATGCTGGCAGGCGCGCATCCCATCCGTGCGAAGAAGGCCCGCTACTATGCCGATCCGCGGCTCAAGAAGCGGATCGAAGCGCCACCGACCGCGCAGCAGAGCGATAACAAGGGCGCAGTCGGTGACTGGGAAGGCAGAGTTGCGAAAGCTGTGCATCGGAAGGACAGCCCTGTCAGCAAGCCCGAGTGGCAGGAGGATGAAGCCGAAGGCGGGATTCGGCGTGAGCCGGAATTGCCTGAGCACGAAGACATCGCGCCAGCACCTGTACCTGTGCGCAATGAATTTGATTTTGAGGACAGGAGCGATGCTGACATCGCGAGCACCAATCGCGGATTGGCCGACCAGATGCGCGCCAACGCCAGGCGCGCGGCGCTTGATCCAAATGACGGCATCGTCCTGTGAGCAAGGGCAATCGGATCAAGCATACTTTTCGGTTGCCACCCGACCTCTCGCGGCAGCTTGCGGACTATGCGGGACGTAAGCGCGTGTCGCAGGCGTCGGTGGTCGAGGCAGCGGTTTCGTCGTTTTTGTCGCCGGATGGGTCCGAGCGGATGGAGGCGGCGTTCAGTCGCCGGCTGGACCGGATTTCGCGTCAACTCGATAAGCTCGACTATCATGTCGAAGTGGGGAATGAAGCTATCGCTCTCTTTGTGCGCTTCTGGCTCGGCGTGACGCCGTCGATGCCAGACGAACCGTCAACAGTAGCACGCGCTGCCGGCGAAAAGCGTTTTCAAAGTTTCGTTGGGGCCCTTGCAAAGCGGGTCGAACGCGGTCAGCGACTTTCAAGCGATATCATGCAGGATAGCAACTAAGCGCCCCCTATAGGACGTAGAAGGCAAATCGGCGTGCACCCGAAAGCTGACGGTCGTTTAGTTCGTTCGGAATGTGATAGGCGTCGACAGACCACCAATTCTGTGAGCCAGCCGACATGATCAACTATCTCGACGATTTCCCGATACCGACAGAACTTCTGCCGCCAAGGCTCTTCGCCCTGTTGGAGCCTGCAGGAACGGAAAGAAATCTCAGGATCGATGTGACTACGCGGTTTGAATCCGATGCGTATGGCCCTAATCGCGAGCACCTTTACATGATCATGGCACTTGCTCCCGATTCTGGACCCGGGGACGTTTCAAAATTCGATGAGACAGGCCACGGCGTTGTATATTTCTCGCAGCCGGACGTGACGGACCTCGGTCAGATTAGGGAATTTAGTCCCTCGGTCTCTGGTCTGGATTACATTGTAGCTTCGCAGGGAGGTGGGTCATTTTACGGTTACCACCTCGCCGAAAAGGCCTGGATCGCACTGGGCCTTACACCGCGCGTGCTGGGCGGAGATCAGCAAAAGCTTATCTACGACGACCTTTCATTGCCCGAATTTGGGGTCGCCGAAGGAGAAGTTTCCACAGAGTACCATTACACGTCCAAGCGTAACGTGAACTGGTCGATGTCCAATGAGTATTTGCGCCGATATCTTTGGATGCGCGGAGCGCATGGTGCTCGCTTGTTCTACTACCAAGCTTTGGTGCCGGAACATCCCCAAATTCGCGAACTCATGCGTGGGGAAACGCACATCGTGCTGAAACCTGAGGGCAGTTGGTACGATCTCGATATTCGTGAACACAATGGAAGCCTGCTTCTCCAGATATGGGCGATTGTGCACGCAATTGAACCGGAATTATGCCCCGCCCCTTCCGCGGAAGAACTAGTTTGGCCGGGCACAGAAGGGGCAATGTCGAAAGCTCGCGCCGATGGTTTAACGGAAACGACTCCTGTGTATCTGAATGACCAATTCCTGGAGCGCTACGAGCAAAGCGGCTTTTTTGACACCGTGCCGATGAAGGTCGAACAGGCGTGGTTTTGCAGCCCATCATATCTCGGGCAATGGAGCTTCACTGATTGCATCCGAGTTGGCCGAAACATGGTCCGGGTGCCGATGCGCGAGCTTTACAAACCTAAGCCGGATCGCGAGATTCTGCACGCGCATGCTCATGTGCTGACTCCTGCGAAGGTCGGAGAGTTCGATCAAGACGAAGAGCATATCGTTTCAAAGACGCACAGGCTTGCGTCTGAGTTTCTCCAATTTGGAGAGGTCTTCGCGGCTATCGGACAGTATTTTGGAGAAGACCTGGAGCCAGTTGATATCGCAGGCATATCGCGACCCGAAATAAGCTCAAACGGCTGGCATAGGTATCCGGAGCTGGTGAGGTTAGCCCAAGTTGCTCCGCTAAGTATGACCGAGCAAGCCTTCCTGGCACGATGCAAGAGCATTCATGAAGTTTGGCAGAAAATTCCGAACGCCTATCTCCGCAACCTTCTGATGCATGCCGGGCACCCCCGCGCGGCAATTAAGGATTTTGGAAGCCTCAGACTTCTCCAAGCTCTCGCGAACGTGCTTGAGCGCCTCAACCGCGACGGAGAGAGCCTTGATGCCTTCGGCGCAGGAGCCGATCCGGACGATTTGACACATCGGAACCCGTCGCTCTCACCCCTGTTTCTAAACAATGATCTACGTATCGCCGATGCCCACGACGCTGGCGAAACCCTGTCTCATCTTGAAAGTTTGGGTTTCGACATTGCCTCTGTGAACCAAGGCTATGGGAAAGCGCTCGACCATGTTTTTGATGGAGTCATCTCTGCGTTTTCGCACATGAACGGTCAGGCCGAAGCAATTCTGAATCGTTGAAACAGACCATTCAATTCGAGAGATTGAACGACATCCGCCTCGGCGAGGCTAGCCGTCAAATAGCTCATCAAACGCGTGGAAAAGGCGCGCGTTGACGCGCTCGATCCAATCGAGAGTACTTCCGATGTTTTCGTCGTAGACATTTATCCGCTCACACCACAGCCGGTAGGGACGCGTTGTGAACCTCAGAAGGGGAGTAACAAAGCGGATATCAGCTGGATAGGAAAAGGGATTCGCCAGATATGTCCCGTCGGCCTGGGGAACCAAGCACCAGTCGAGTGACTCGTTCCATGAACCGTGAATTGACTCGGACATCATGCCGTAGGTGCAAGCGTACAGATCAGAGTGCTCAATCTCGGAAAATATATCGTAGAAGCTTTTGCCTTGAAGCCTCCAACGGTTTTTCTTTTGCTGGTTAAAATCGTTCTTATCAAAGCCCTCGGCATCCAACTTCTCGCGGACAGATTCTAGCAGCCGCTTCCCGGCCTTCGTGGAAAAAAATGCGGATCCTCCTTCCAAGTCCCGTAGGATTCTAAGTCGATCCTTATAGGAGCATTTCCGGTAATCAAGCATGACGTCCGGCCCACTCGTCAATAGGTATGTGGCAATCGTCGATGCCTCAATGATCGGTCGCTCCAATAGGGCGATGACCTCGGCGTTGTCCTGCTCATAGTATTTGATTACCTCCTTGAGTAGCTTCCAGACCCGGACGAGGAGTCCAAGGACGGGAGCGTCATCAATCGAAAACCCGAACGGATTGCGCTCGATGTGTTTGAGCCGAGTAAGGCAGTCGTAGATTTCCGCGACATCCTTGTAGAATGTCAGGGCGAACGCGTTCACGCCCTCAAGCGACGAGAAACACTGACCGATGTGTTCCTGCGTATACTTTTCAGTGATCGCCTGAAGTTCTTTCATAATCCCAACCTAGGATGATTTCCGGTCATTGCCTATAATCAAGCGAAGGGCGACTGATCGCGATACCAGGACCACAGCGGACTAACCGCACAAGGCCCTACTTCTTTGGAGCCCAATCTAATTCGCTCAGCGATCCGACCTGGACGAAGCGAGCGTCCTTTGATTCACTCGCAATCACAAAGGTCATGGGCTGAGGCACATCAACGATTACCAGCCCATGCACCTCTGGAACGTCAGGCAAATTGTTTCGCTTGGCGAGATCAGCTGCGTGCTGCCTGACATAGGCAACACGATTGAGATGTCGCAGGAGATTGTCGGGCTTGCCATTTGGCAACGGTAAGCCGCGATATTCGGACAAGCGCCGCACCGTCTCGGAAAGTGTCCGGCAGAGTTTGATGTCCTTCGCCTCAATAACCCAAGCGTGCTTTCCATCGGGAGTGAAAGCCAGCACATCGATGTCACCAAATCGCTTTAACTCATCTGTAGCTTTGTGGTTGAGGCAGGCCGATGGTTTAACCGAGGCCGCCGCAACCAAACCTTGCGATTGCACGGCCTGCGCAACACGTTCGTTGAAATCCATGCCGGTGCGTTCACCTGCATGGCCAACGTAGCTGCGCATGGCCTTGCCGACCCAGAAATCGCCTTGAAGCCCGCCTGCGGACGCACCGGCAACGTTGTGCCGAGCAGCACGCTCGACGATGGCAGGCGCTATGGCGAGCAAGGGATCATCATCGTTTGTGATGGCAACGAGCGGCCGCCCAATGAGCGAGAAGCGCCGGTCGAACCTGCTTATGTCGAAATCGAGCTTTCGCGTACCCTCAGGAACGTCATCCCATCCGTTCCGGCAAGGAAGCGTCAACCTGTCAACCAATGGCGCAAAATCGGGCGCGTCAATGATCTCCATTGCTGCCAAGCGGGAAAGAAGTTCGGAGCGCCGAATGGCGAAGGCTGATCGCTTAAGTTCGATGGCAATGCCGACGAGAAAGTCCCCCAACTGAACAAAAATCTCTGCTGGCACGCCATATTCGTCATAGAGTGCTGCCAGGAATTGCGGATCTGGCGTACCCGGAGCAGGGTCTGGAGCTTCATAAAGTCGGCTATAGGCCTCACTTTGATCAGCGCGGTCCTTCGAATGCAGAAGCCGCACAGTTGAACCCAGCACCGCCTCCCCAAAGTCATGGTCATGCAGTAGGTGCCCTGTGGGACTGATCCGCAACTCGGCTGTGATTTGACCACCGCGCAGTGCAGGAATGAGATCGGCAACGGCGAATATCTGTAAGGCGAGCGCCTGCAATTCGTCGAAGTCGATAGTGCCGACTTCGTAGCCAATCTCGGGAGCGGCTTGGGAGGCGGCCATTTCCGTCAGGATTGAACAAGCCCTGATGGTGGCATTGATATGGTTGCGCTGCTCGAAACTCGCCTTCTGGTCGCCTTCCACGCCGTGAATGACGCGAAGGGCGCGCGCGCTGGTTTCCCAACTGCGTTGCTCTGCGAGGGCGATCTGATATTGCTCCAGTGCGGTAAGCACGACAGAGTCACGCTTGTACTTGCTTATTGCCGTGCACAACGATGACATTAGCTCGGTGTGCAGCCGGGTCAGGAAATCAAAGCAAGCTTCTTGTCCATCAATCCGTTGCCCCGGGTTGGTACCGGGCACGGCGAGTGCGGAACCACATTTGACAAGAGCTGCCGCGGAAAGCGGGACATGGCGGTAGCGTTCGCTGACCAGCCCGTGTGCTCGCAGAAGCTCGATAGGTCGCTCTGCCATCAGGGCGTGTCGCCAGCGAAGATCAGCCGAATCTACAGTTTGGCGGACAGCTTCCAATGCCTGCGCCGTGGCTATCTCAACGCCCCGAAGCTCAGCGATGCAACGTAGCAGTGTGGCTGCGAGGATCATTTCACCAATATTGTCCTGCCGCCTCAACCCATGATGCCATTTCGATCCGATGTGAAGTTCGGCGCAAACATTTGCTGTTGTGACGCGATAGGATACTGCGCCCATCACTACGTCGTCGGCGATTGGCTCGTCTAAACGATCCATGTCCGGCGGCTCGACATGGACAGCAATATGAACGGGGCTATCCCCGACCGGCAGGAATGCGCCTTCCCTTCTTGCCGTGACAATTTCGACCCAGCGAAGAATCGTGCGCCAGTTCTCGTACTCATCGTACGTGCGTGGGCCGTTGACTGTGCGCGAAACCCAGACCGGCAATTCATTCGCCAACACTACGCCAAGCAATTCGCCGCGCTGGACTGCATCAATGCAGGCATAGACCGGCTCAAGCCGATCAAAATGGGATCGGGGGTCAAGGCGCATGACGCGGCGTACGCTGCCATCTGGGAACGGGACAGCACGACGGTCGCTTGCCTGCGCGGATTCGACGCGAGCGGTGAAAAGTCGATCCGAACCAAAATTTACGAGACAGGGGGGAAGCAAATCCGCTTCATGCTCCGGAACAAGGGCATAATCGCTTTCGCGCCACCATTGATACAGGTTCAGAAAGCCGCTCGGATTTTGTAGTTCAAAGCCCATCCCATGCACGATGCGCTCAATGAGCCAAATTCGACGGAGATCAGAAAGCTTGGCGTCGTCCAGCGATCCAAGGGTGATAGCTTCCGCAGGCGATAAGTAGTGAAATTGCCAACCACGCAAATCGGGCGGCACTTCAAACTCAAGCATGCGTCCTTGTCCCCAGCCGCCAAGCAGCAGAATGGTCATGCCGTCCTTGAAGCCGGGCTTCTTCTGTGCCGCATCACGAGCAATGCGGGCACCGGCAAACATAGTATCGAAGAACTGGTCGCCATATTCCGTCATCCCGCCAAAGCCGTGATCGGCCCAGGTCTGGAATCCGTCCATCGACAAGAAAAAATGCATAAAGTGACCGTTGGAGACTTCCACAATCTTCTGGCGAACCATTTCATTGCCAGCTGGAGTATCCTGCCCGTCCGTCAGATTCTCGAAACTGCCCGCACGGAGCCTGACGGCTTCTTCCGCAAGCATATTACGTTGAAGCTTTCGCGCCATGCCATGCGTAGCGGCTTCATTGATGAGAAAGCCACGGGCGGCAATGGTGAGTGAGCCGGGCGCAATCAGCGTAATGCCATGCGCGTCCGCTAATATTGGTTTGAAATCGATCAGCGCATTTCCGACGGGTTGATCGGCGATGGATGGTATTGGCTCATCGGGCAAGAAGAAGGGACTTAGCAGCAGTGCGTCAGGAATAATCTCCTCGACTTCTTGCCAAGTCAATTTCATGCGCGCTGCTCGGTCATTAAGGCCACGCTGGCTCGGCAATTTTAATGCCTGGGCGGGTTGTCCCGAACCTAGTACCCAGCGCTCCAACCCAGCGCGGTCAATGATTGCATTGCCAATGAGCAGCAGCGACCGCGCGCTTGCGATCGCATCGTTTTGTGGCGGACCATTAGGAAGTGAACTAAATGCCTCCAACAGAACTTCCGTGTGGAAGGCGGCATTTTCCCATGATGACTGGAAGGTCAGAAATTCGCCACCGCGCGTGATGATTGGTGCGACGAAGAAATCCTCAATAGGGTCCTCCAGCCTTGTGACTTCGGTCTTCTTGAGGGAGACATTAAGCAACGACGTCAGTTTGTCGCGATTGAGCCTTTCGCTTCCATCGGAAAATGCAGCAACTAACCGCATTGCCCAATCGAGCCGAATAGTATTGGCATGAAATTCGGACGAGGCCTGCACACCCGCAAGCAATGTCAACGTGTGGCGACGATCAAGTCGCACCAACCAAGGCTGGAGCTTCGGGTTCTTTGCGCATAGCTCGCGGGGAAGCGATGGCGGGCGCATTCGCTCAAACAGCGCTTCAACGTCAATCTCGGCCCCATCCTCCGTTGTGAAGCCAGCTAGGGAGTCTGATTGGGTCATTCTACAATCATGTTTATGTTTTGTTCGTTAAGCAAGCATGTGCCCTGTGGATTTGAACAAGAACAACGTAGGCCGACCGTAAGACCGCAAGCGGACAGTCGGATTCATTGATCATGATGCTGCAACCGGACGGTCAGCTCCCGGCCCATTTCTTGCCGGTTTGATAAGTGCCCTCACTTCGACCGTTCTGCGCCCCCAATCCGACTTTCGTTAAGGTGGTGGTGAAAGGCGGCTCAGTGTCGCTGAATTCTCCAACTTCATCGATGTTGATGAGCACGCCAATTGCTGGAGTGTCGGCAACTTGGTGATGTTCATGGATGCGCCCCATCCAGTCACTACCTCTAGGTTCAGTCGCCGCCTGGTGAACGGCAGCCCTTAGCTAGCCGCGAGCAAGCCGTCTCGCCGTAAGCTAAGGTTTTACTAGCCTTCGGGGATAATCGAGTAATCAATGACGTTCGTGACAAAGACTTCAGTTGCCTTCACGCACATTCGAAGGCACCAAGTAAACGTAAGGACTTAATTTGGTTGGCAGAGATGTCTGGCGTGTGCCGGTTTCAAATGCCTATTGGGGGCACCGTGCCAGGCACATTTTACGATCAACCAATCCTGAACTCGCCATACGCGGCCCCGTCCTTTCATCACCCTCTCGATGATCACGGGCAACCGATCGAACAGCCTGCGGTTTCCGGCCGACGGCCATCCCGATTTATCGTCCCTGTTCCAAAGTCACGAAAGAGCGCAACTTCTGCTCAAGCTTCGTTGGAGCTCGAAACCTACACCGAGTACGGGCTGGTCAACGAAATCAGGGGCTATGTCGATGCGTGGAGAAAGCTCCCCAACCCAGCTGACTGGGGCGTGGAACCTGCAACGCAGCGCCTGCTGGACTATTGGCGGAACCACAATTTTTCCGCAATCCGACCCTTTTTTTGCCAAGTCGAAGCCGTCGAAACGATTATCTGGCTGACAGAGGTTGCGCCTAAAAGAGCAGCGACCAAGGGCCTTCTCGATCAGCTGGTCAAAGCTAACGAGGAGGCAAATCCGGACCTCTTCCGGCTTGCGATGAAGATGGCCACTGGCAGCGGGAAAACAACTGTAATGGCCATGCTCATCGCGTGGCAGACTGTGAACGCAGTCAGGAAACCAACTTCCAAGAACTTCAGCCGGGCTTTCCTCATAGTCGCACCTGGCATCACGATCCGAGACCGGTTGCGGGTGTTGTTGCCGACCGACCCGCAGAACTACTACGAAACCCGCGAACTAATCCCGCCCGAACTTATCGGAGAGGTACGCAAAGCTGAGATCGTGATAACCAACTATCACGCATTCAAGCATCGCGAGACGCTCCAAATTCCGAAGGTCGCAAAGGGCCTTTTGCAGGGCAATGATCCTGAGCCGATCCGGACCACGGAGACCGACGCTGCCATGCTTGAGCGCGCCTGCGGTGACTTGCTCAGCTTCCGGAATGTTAACGTCATCAATGACGAAGCGCACCATTGCTACCGACAGAAGGTAGGGGGCGAAGATGAGAAGCTGACTGGGGACGAAAAGAAAGAGGCAGACGATAACGAAGAAGCGGCGCGATTGTGGATCAATGGTATCGAAGCGCTTAAACGAAAGGTCGGGGTCCGTGCGGTCTATGACCTTTCCGCCACTCCCTTCTTTCTGAGGGGCTCGGGATACCCGGAAGGATTCCTGTTTCCCTGGGTCGTGTCCGACTTCAGTCTCATGGATGCGATAGAATCCGGGATTGTAAAATTGCCTCGCGTGCCAGTGGCAGACAACGTGCCGCAGACAGATAGCCTCATTTACCGTGATTTGTGGAAGCATGTCGGCAAAAGCCTGCCAAAGAGTGCGAGCGCAGCCGGCAAGCTAAGTCCACTGGACTTGTCTCGCCAGGCTCCGGAACTGATTACCGCGCTCTACGCGCTCTACAGCCATTACGAGCAAACATACGATCTCTGGGAGCGCGAAGGAATTGATGTTCCCCCAGTCTTCATCGTCGTGTGTCAGAATACCGCGATTTCACGACTGGTATTCGAATGGATAGCTGGCTTTGAACGTGATGCCGAAGAAGAGAGCGGCGAACGCCTTGCGGCGCACCATGGTCATTTGGAGCTCTTCCGAAATTATGACGAGCACGGTGGACGCTTGGCGCGTCCTCGCACCCTGCTGATCGACTCTCGTCAGATCGAAGCGGGGGATGCCTTAGACAAGGGCTTTCGCGACGCAGCCGAGGCCGAGATCGACTTGTTCAAACGCGAGCTTGCTCAGCGCGAAGGGGCTGGCAATCCGGAAGATGTAAGTGATTCCGATCTTCTACGCGAAGTGATGAACACGGTTGGGAGAAAAGGAAAACTTGGCGAACAGATCCGATGCGTCGTTTCGGTTTCGATGCTCACCGAAGGCTGGGACACAAACACCGTCACGCACATCCTCGGTATTCGCGCGTTCGGCACCCAACTCTTGTGCGAGCAGGTGGTCGGTCGTGGGTTGCGCAGGCAGTCCTATGAATTGAACGAAAGCGGCCTGTTCGATGTCGAATACGCGGATGTCATGGGCATTCCGTTCGACTTCACCGGCAAGCCGCAGACTGCGACCCCGGTCAAGCCGAAACCCGTCACGCGCGTGCATGCGATGCGCGAGCGAAGTGAGCTTGAGATCGAGTATCCGCGTGTCAGCGGTTACCGAAAGGATTTGCCCAATGAGAAGCTGGTAGCCGAATTCAACGAGGACAGTCGGCTGACGATCACGCCCGCCGATATCGGGCCGACCAAGGTTTTCATGGAAGGCATTGTCGGTGAAGGCGTTGTTATCACGCCAACGGTGCTCGATTCCCTCCGCCCCTCGGAGATCAGTTTCAATCTGGCTAAACACCTGCTCTACAATGTCTTCCGCGACGAAGACGGCATCCCGAAACAGCACCTGTTTCCACAAGTTCAACGGATCGCGCGGCGGTGGATCGATGCCGGGTATCTCGTCCCTCAAGGCGTTCCGATCGGGGCGATCCTCTATCAGCATTTACTGGCGCGAGCCTCGGAGAAGATCGATGCTGCATGCAACCGAGGGGCTGGTGACGATGTAAAGATCAAGGCCGTTCTGGACAGCTACAATCCGAAGGGCTCGACCCATTTCGTCAACTTCATCACCTCCAAACCGTGCCAGGCGACAGCGGCCCGTCCGCCGAGAAGCCACATCAGTCATGTTGTGCTGGACAGTGATTGGGAGGGCGAGCTCGCCAATGTGCTCGAAAGCCATCCAAAGGTTTTGGCCTTCGCGAAAAACCAAGGATTGGGCTTTGAAGTACCCTATCTGTGTGGCGGTGTCGCGCGGCGGTATGTTCCCGACTTTCTTGTAAGGCTTGATGCTGGAAGAGGCGAGCCGATCAATCTCGTCCTCGAGGTGAAAGGTTACCGGGGAGAGGATGCCGTCGCGAAGAAGGATACAATGGAAACGCTCTGGGTTCCTGGCGTGAACCAGCTCGGCGGCTTCGGGCGTTGGCACTTTGCTGAGTTCTGCAATTGGGCTTCCATGGAGGAAGATTTTGCGAGGCTCGTCGACCGGGTCTTTGGGGATGCTGAATGAGGAAAATTCTTTGGATCAAGGTCGGTTGGTCGCAATATTATCGCGGTGAACCGGTCGATGGAAACTTTGGCTGGCTGATCGAACATCGCAAAGAGCGCAGCAAGAAGACCGGCCATGAAGCATTCAATTTCATGCCCGGTCCCGATGGGCGCTATTACGTCTACGTGCCTCCGCAAAGCGGGACGTCTGCTCCGCATCACGCGACCGACAACGAAGGTTGGACAGTGGTGTGTCTAGCCAAGAACCCGAAGCATCCGGGCGTGCATATTGTGGGTTGGTATGAAAACGCAACGCTGATGGGCGAATGGCTCGACCCGCCTAAGGATCGCAAGAAGAAGTCTACCGGCGATGAGCGACCGGGTTACGATTGGTCATATTGCATCGAAAGTGGCTCGGCCTGGTTCATCCCTCCCGAACAACGCACGATGCCGTTTTCGCACGTGTCGGTACGGCAAGGAAAATACTCCTTCCTTGCCGGGCCGGACCTGAAAAGCCGGAACGCGAAATCCGAGGCGAACAAGCGCGAGGTTCTCAAAATTCTTGATCGCCAAATGGCGAAACTGAAGCCGATCGCAGTTCACAATCCGGATGCCGAAAGCCTCCCCGACCCATCACTGAACGAAACTGATCCATTGCGCGGCTTCGGAACTCCTGAACAACGTAAAGCAGTTGAAGAAGCTTCGGAAAAGAAGGTGATCGCGCACTTCAAGAAGCAGGGCTACGACTGCATCAATATGACCAAGATCGTCTGCGGGTATGACTTCAAGTTCACCAAGGGACGCAAAGAATTGCACGTCGAGGTGAAAGGTACGTCGGGTGCTGTCCAGCGCTTCTACCTCACCCGCAACGAATTCAAGAACGGGTTGGAGATCAATCCAAGATGGAGATTGGCAATCGTCACAGATGCGCTGACCAAGAAGGCAACCGTGTCCGTGCTGAAGCCACACGAAGTGAGGAGGCGGTTCGAACTCGAACCGCTATCCTATGAGGGACGACTTATTCCGAAGGTTACAAACTGATGGCCAAAGGCCCCAAACATGTTGGTGCGTTCAAGCATGATGAAGCTTCGCGGCGGAATATTCCGACTGCGGAGATGGAGAGTTTCTTTCGTCGCGAGGAGGATCGTGAGCAGCGTGAGCCGGTCCACTATCCCCGTAGCCGACCGCTAGCACAAGGCGAGACGCGGGAGCGGGAGGAGCATCGCGATCCGCAGTTGATCTGGAACGGCGCGCGCATTCGTATCACGCCCGAGCAAATGAAAAAGCTGGCCGAAACCGGTGAGCTTGAACTGGGCGATGCGCAGTTGGTGTGGCGCGGCAAGGATACGCAGGACTGGTCCGACCTGATCGTCAACGTCCCGCCGCTCTACATCCAGGAGAAAATCCACCCCAAGGCAATCATCGACGATCTCAAGCGCCGCGCCGCGAAGAACGCTGAAGAGGAGAGCGACGCACCTGACCTGTTCGGTGACCTGTTCCTCGACTTCAACGGCATCGATCCGGAGGCGAAAACCGAATTCTACCAGCATGACCAGCATTGGTCGAACCGCATGATCCTGGGCGACAGCCTGCAAGTGATGGCGAGTCTGGCCGAACGCGAGGCGCTACGCGGCAAGGTGCAATGCATCTATTTTGATCCGCCCTACGGCATCAAGTTCAATTCAAACTGGCAAGTCTCGACAATGAGTCGGGACGTTAAGGATGGCAAACAAACTGACATTGCGCGGGAGCCCGAGCAGGTGAAGGCTTTCCGCGATACGTGGAAAGATGGAATTCATACCTATCTGGCATATCTGCGTGATCGCCTTGTCGTCATGCGTGATTTGCTTGCAGATAGCGGTAGCGTTTTTGTGCAAATCGGAGACGAGAACGTCCATCGCGTCCGCGCGGTGCTTGATGAGGTTTTTGGGGAAGACAACTTTGTAGCGGAAATCACAGTCCAGAAGACGACAAGCGCTACCAACGTTAATCTACCTTTGGTCTGCGATTATGTCCTTTGGTATGGCCGCAAGATAGATTTTCTCAAATACAGGCCGCTATTTCGGACAAAAGATTTAGAAGCCGGGGGCGCCAGTCACTATAACTTGGTACTGGGGGAAGACGGGTTAATCCGCCCCATCACTCCGGAAGAACGCGCTGGTTCGGTTGAGGTTGATGGACTTTCACCTGTGACTCTGAGTGATTTGCAGTCGGCAAGCATGGGGCGTGAAAAAGGTGAAGGGGCGGCATCTTGGTTTCCCGTGGCATTGAACGGAACTGTCTACCGCCCCACTACGAAGACTCGTTGGAAATCTAATCAGGAGGGTTTTTCCCGCCTGAAGAAGGCAGGCCGTGTAGCTGCGCAATCAACAACGATTAGATATGTGCGGCGACTGACTGACTTTAATGTCTACGGCTATCACAATGTCTGGACCGACATTGGCGGTGCACCGGATCGCCGATATGTTGTCGAGACCTCTCCAAACATTGTCCAACGTTGCATTTTAATGGCAACGGACCCTGGCGACTTGGTGATTGATCCCACTTGTGGAAGTGGAACAACGGCGACTGTCTCTGAGCAATGGGGGCGGCGATGGATTACCATCGATACCAGTCGCGTAGCTCTAACTCTCGCGCGCACCAGAATCATGTCTGCCCGGTACCCTTGGTATATATTGGGCGATAGCGACGAAGGGCGCAAAAAGGAGGCGGAACTTTCGCTTCGGCCAATTCCAGAAAAGCCAGTGCATCGGGATATTCGGCAGGGCTTCGTCTATGAGCGTGTTCCACACATCATGCTCAAGGACATCGTTTCAAATGCGCGCATAGATGATGTTTGGGAGCGTTGGCAGCAAGAACTTGAGCCATTGCGTGAGGCGCTTAATCGCCGCCGCAAGCGCATATATGCCGATGAAAGCGCGGGGTACAATCGAGAAGAGACGCAGATTGCTCCCGACCCCGCAAATCCCGATCTGCCTCCATTCGAAGAATGGACGATGCCACGCGAACCGGGCACTCCCTGGCCGGACGAAGCACTGAAACCTTTCACCGCAGCGCAAAAGGACAGCACGAAGCGCGCGACGCGCGAAAAGCATCTGGCCAAGTTGAACGAGATTTTGGGTCGGGCATACGCGCTCGAAACCTTGCCAGACGCCCCAGTCGATCCATGGGATGACGAGGAAGCCATCGCGCTGCACGCGCAATGGTGGGAGGCACGCATCGCTCGGCAGAAGGAAATAGACGAAGTCATCGCGAAGACCGCTGAGACCGAATATCTCTACGACAAACCCTACGAAGACCCTGGCCGGGTTCGCGTGGCTGGCCCATTCACCGTGGAAAGCCTTTCGCCCCATCGCGTTCTGCCAGCGAGTGAGGATGACAGCCTCGCCGAAGACCTCGATGCGGCTGAGGGCAAGCGTGTCCGCGATGACGACGGCGCGAACAACGACTTTGCCGCCATCGTGATAG
This sequence comes from uncultured Erythrobacter sp., assembly GCA_947494705.1. Taxonomy (GTDB): domain Bacteria; phylum Pseudomonadota; class Alphaproteobacteria; order Sphingomonadales; family Sphingomonadaceae; genus Erythrobacter. The sequence continues at coordinate 121,199 of CANLVN010000002.1, read as the reverse complement.
AGTACCTCAAGAGCGAAGGGGTCAAGCAACAGGAAAAGGGTGACCGCATTCGCTTCGAAAGCGTGATCCCCTGGCCTGGCCAGTGGATCGGTGCCGAAGGTCGCTTCATGGAAGGCCCGGAAGGCAACCAGACCGAGCGCCGCGCCGCGATCTTCATCGGGCCGGAGTTCGGGACCACTGGGCGCAGCGATCTCGTCGCCGCCGCCCGCGAAGCAGTCGATAATCGCTTCGACCTGGTGATTGCCTGCGCCTTCAACTTCGATGCGCATTCATCGGAGCTTGATGGGCTCGGCTCGCTCAAGATTCTCAAGGCGCGGATCAATCCGGACATGCATATGTCGGACGAGCTGAAGAACACCGGTAGCGGCAACATGTTCGTCGTTTTCGGCGAACCCGATGTCGAAATCCTTGACGCTGGTGACACTGGGGGCGGGGATGAAATCCGCGTGAAGGTGAACGGCGTCGATGTGTTCGATCCCAACACGGGGGACATTCGCAGCAACGACACCAAAGGCATCGCTGCTTGGTTCATCGACACCGACTACAACGAGGAAAGCTTCTTCGTCCGCCACGCGTACTTCCTTGGCGCGAACGATCCCTATTCCTCGCTCAAGACTGCACTCAAGGCAGAGATCGACGAGGAGGCATGGAGCACGCTCTACTCCGATACGTCGCGCCCATTCGAACGCCCGGACGGCGGGCGGATCGCGGTAAAGGTAATCAACCACTTCGGGGATGAGGTAATGAAGGTGTTTTCAGTATGATGCGCGAAAGCGGAGACCTGCGGCTGCATATCGCAGAAAAATGGGAGCCTGCCGATTATATCAGTGCATTCTCGGCGATTCAGTCGATCTACTACAAGATCGTTGTATTCGATCATGAATGGGAATTTCAGCCGCGTCGTGCGCGTTGGCGGTCTCAATATCCAGCGCGAGGGCCACTTGCCGAGCTTGCAGAAATTAATGAGAGCTACGTCCGCAGCAGAATGGAGCTAGCAGACTATCAAAACCGATTGATCGTGGATCGTATTTCTCATGCGTCCCCGGGTTTTATGGATTTCCTTGGTTTTGGAGAGGGACTCCAAGCAATTGATTCAATGCTCGGCAGACTGATTGATGTTTTGACACTGCGGAAGCAAAGAATTGAGGCGGACCATCAAGCTAAGGTACGCACCGAATATGATAAGCAGAATCTCAACACAATTAAGATTGAAAATGCCCGAAAACTCTTAGAACTACGGCGCGACTTTCCAGATATTGACGACAGCTTGCTTCTTTCACTTCTTGTACAAGATCAAACGCAGCTCGAGTCGCTTATAGGCAAAGGCTTGATCACTGGGCCGAGAGATCATCACGAATGAAATTTCATCTCGCCGATACCTTCACTGCCGCCTACGATAAGCTTACGGGGCAGGAGCAGAAAGCGGTAAAGGCGACTGTCTTCGACCTTCAGCTCGACTCTTCCAGTCGCGGCTTGCGCATGCACCGCATCGACAATTCGTACGACCCGAATTTCTGGTCGATGCGAGTCAATCGTGAAGTAAGATTGATCGTCCACAAGACGGGTGACAGTCTATTGGTCGCTTATGTCGATCATCACGACAAGGCGTATGCTTGGGCTGAGCGTCGCCGGATCGAGGCACATCCCAAAACCGGCGCTATCCAGATCGTCGAAGTGCGAGAGAGGGTCGAAGAAATTGCCCCGCCCGAACAATTCGACCTTGTGTATCCTACCGAGGATGTTGCTCCCGAAAAGCCAGCAGATGCACCAAAGCATTTTGCGGCGCTAGCGGATGATGATCTCCTCTCTGTCGGCGTCCCCTCAGATTGGCTGGCAGATATTCGCGCGGCGACGGAAGATGAATTTTTCGTACTGGCAGAGCACCTTCCCAGCGAAGCCGCAGAAGCACTTTTGGAATTTGCGGCGACTGGAAAACTGCCAGCGTTTTCTGTTGAACCTACCTCTGATCCGTTCGAGCACCCGGATACGCAGCGGCGTATCAGGCTTATTGCGGATAGTGAGGAGCTCGAGCAGGCACTTGCTTTCCCGTGGGAGAAATGGGGTGTGTTTCTGCACCCGGCGCAACGCAAAATTGTCGATCAAGACTTCAGCGGTCCGGCGCGTGTTGCTGGCTCGGCTGGTACCGGGAAGACCGTGGTCGCAATTCATCGGGCAGTCCGACTTGCCCGCGAGAATCCGACTGCTCGTGTTTTCCTGGGTAGTTTCTCTGACCCATTGGCGCGATCGATGGAGCGCAAGGTCGCGGTGCTAGCTCCTGAAACCAGCGAAATAACTCGCCGGATTTCAGTAGCATCGTTCCAAGGGATTGCCGAGCAATTGTTCCAACTCGAATTTGGAGCACGACCACGTATCGCTTCTGAGAAGGTCATCCGTCAGATCGTCGAAGACGCTGCGGCAGACCTCAAATTGTCGGGATTCTCGAACCGGTTTTTTGTGTCGGAATGGACAAATGTCATTGATGCTTGGGGTGTGGGTACATCGGACGAGTATGCAAATATCGCTCGAATGGGCCGGAAGAGCCGACTTGGTCCGAAGCAACGTGAGCGGCTTTGGCCTCTGTTTGATAACGTGCGCCAAAAGCTGAAGGCGGCGGGTTACCTGACGCCGGCCGATGTGTTCTCCGAGTTGGCAGATCGGCTTACTGAAAAGAGCGCCAAGCCTTTCGACCACATCATTCTAGATGAAGCGCAAGATCTCGGGCCAGCTGAATTGCGGTTCTTTGCTGCGATTTCTCCGAACAGTGAGAATGCCTTGTTCTTCGCCGGTGACCTTGGCCAACGAATTTTCCAGCACCCTTATAGCTGGAAGTCGCTTGGAGTTGACGTGCGAGGTCGATCATCGACGCTGAAAGTATGTTATCGCACTTCACGGCAAATCCGGAGCGCGGCGGACAATCTGCTGCCTCTGCATCTGCGCGATGTGGATGGAGTAGAAGAGGCGAGGTCCGGGACCGTGTCCACATTTGAGGGTCCATCTCCTCTAGTCGAAGTCCTCGATTCCGAAGCGGAAGAAGCAGCGAAGGTCGCTGCGTTCATCTCCAGAGCAATTACGGATGGGGTTGCTCCGAACGAGATCGGCGTATTCGTTCGCACTCCGTTGCTGGCACCGCGCGCAAGGGACGCCATCAGCGGCGTTGATGGGAATGACGAAATCACTATCGCAAACATGCACTTGGCAAAAGGCTTGGAGTTTCGTGCAGTAGCAGTGATGGCATGCGATGAAGGTGTGTTGCCGCTAGATGATCGCGTTGCGGATGCAGCGGACGAAGCGGAATTGGATGATATCTATGAGACAGAACGTCGGTTGCTTTACGTCGCCTGCACCCGAGCACGAGATCGCTTGTTAGTCACAGCTATCGCTCCAGGTTCTGAATATTTGCATGACCTAAAGGTGGATTGAATCAACGATTGTCCCGCTAGTGGACTTGCACCTAATTCATCCAACTCGTTCCTTTCTCTCTAAACGCTATCCTACGATTTCAGCAAATTCCTGTTGCCTGACAGCATTCTGATGTCCTTTTGATCCGCCTCGCAAGCGCAGCCGGTGGTCGGTTGCCGCAATCAGAGGCAGCCCATGAGCGTCATTCCAATCCGGTCCGAAGCTTCATCGCGCGGCGCGCGCATGCTGCGTACCGCGCTTGGCTGCGAGATTGCTCGCTGGCTTGAAGAGCCTGCGGTGATCGAAGTGATGCTCAATCCAGATGGTCGCCTGTGGGTTGACCGGTTGGGCGAAGGACTCGCAGCAACCGACTGCCTGATGGGTGCCGCCGATGGCGAACGGATCATTCGGCTGGTGGCGCATCATGTCGGCGCTGAGGTCCATGCCGGAGCGCCCCGTGTGTCGGCGGAACTGCCCGAGGGCGGTGAGCGTTTCGAAGGGCTGCTTCCGCCTGTGGTTGCCGCACCCAGCTTTGCCATTCGAAAGCCCGCCGTCGCCGTGTTCACGCTATCCGACTATGTGGCGGCGGGCATCATGGCAGACTGGCAGGCCGATCTGCTGGCCGATGCCGTTGTGTCGCGGAAGAACATTCTGGTCGCTGGCGGCACATCGACCGGCAAGACCACGCTTACCAATGCGCTGCTGGCCGAAGTTGCTTCCAGCTCTGACCGCGTCGTCCTGATCGAGGATACGCGCGAACTGCAATGCGCTGCTCCAAATCTCGTATCGCTGCGGACCAAGGACGGCGTTGCCACCCTGTCCGATCTGGTCCGCTCGGCATTGCGTCTTCGGCCTGACCGTATTCCGATTGGCGAGGTGCGCGGCGCAGAGGCCCTGGACCTGCTCAAGGCCTGGTGCACCGGGCATCCGGGCGGGATCGGCACGATCCATGCCGGGACTGCTCTGGGCACGCTGCGGCGGCTCGAACAGCTGATCCATGAAAGTGTGGTCACCGTGCCGCGCGCGCTGATCGCCGAGACCATCGATGTAATCGCTGTGCTGGTGCGCGACGGCACCGGACGGCGGCTCGCTGAACTCGCCGAAGTCCGAGGGCTCGATGCAGCCGGCGAATATGTCCTCACACCGCTTTCCCCCACTCAAGGAGACCCTTCGTGATCCATGCCTTCTCGCAGGCGCGTTTGCGCCTGTCCGCTCTTGTTCTTGGCAGCTTTGTCGCACTGGTGGTTGCCACGCCTGCCCATGCTGCTGGCTCATCAATGCCCTGGGAAGCCCCTCTGCAGGCGATCCTTGAATCGATTCAAGGCCCGGTCGCCAAGATCGTCGCGGTGATCATCATCATCGCCACCGGGCTAGCGCTTGCCTTCGGCGACACGTCGGGCGGGTTCCGGCGGCTGATCCAGATCGTTTTTGGTCTGTCTATCGCCTTTGCCGCATCGTCCTTCTTCCTCTCCTTCTTTTCCTTCGGCGGCGGGGCGCTCGTCTGATGGAGAGCGGCGCATCCAGTTTGCCCAATGGCTTCGTGGTCCCCGTTCACCGCGCGCTGACCGAGCATATCCTGCTGGGCGGCGCACCGCGCGGGCTCGCGATCGCCAATGCCACGCTGGCCGGAGCCATCGGGCTTGGCTTGCAGCTGTGGATCGCAGGGCTCGTTTTCTTCGCGCTTGGCCACATGGTGGCGGTCTGGGCAGCGCGGCGCGATCCGCAATTCGTGGAGGTCGCACGGCGCCATCTGCGCTTTCCTGCCCATTGCGGAGTGTGAGGGATGTTCTCGCTTCGCGAATACCGAAACAAGGCCGATCGGCTCGCGGACTTCCTGCCTTGGGCAGCGCTTGTTGCGCCCGGAGTAGTACTCAACAAGGACGGCAGTTTCCAGCGGACGGCGCGCTTTCGTGGGCCAGACCTCGACAGCGCAACGCCGTCCGAACTGATCGCCACTACCGCGCGGCTCAACAGCGCATTGCGGCGGCTGGGGTCTGGTTGGGCGATCTTCGTCGAAGCGGTGCGCCGTCCGGCGCTTGACTATCCGGTCTGCGACTTTCCCGATCCCGCGTCCGCCCTGGTCGAGCGCGAACGCGCTGCGCAGTTTGCCGAGGAAGGCGCGCATTTCGAGAGCCGCTATTTCCTCACTTTCCTTTGGATGCCGCCCGCCGAAGACGCCGCGCGCGCGGAAAGCTGGCTTTACGAGGGCAAGGCCGAGAAAGGCATTGTCCCACGTGAATTGCAGGGCGGCTTCGTCGACCGGACTGACCGTCTGCTGCGCCTGTTCGAGGGCTTCTTTCCGGAAACCCAATGGCTCGATGACGGCGACACGCTGACCTATCTGCACAGCTGCATTTCGACGCAGGTGCAGTCCGTCCGCGTTCCCGAAACCCCGATGCATTTGGATGCGCTGCTCGCCGACGCGCCGCTCACTGGCGGGCTTGAGCCGCGTTTGGGCAAGGCACATCTGCGCACGTTGACAGTTATCGGCTTTCCAAGCGCGACCTTTCCCGGCCTGCTCGATGAATTGAACGCGCAAGGGTTCGCCTATCGCTGGTCGACGCGGGCGATCATGCTCGACAAGAGCGACGCGACACGGCTGCTCTCCAAAATCCGCCGCCAATGGTTTGCCAAGCGCAAATCGGTCGCCGCGATCCTCAAAGAGGTGATGACCAACGAAGCCTCGGTGCTGGTCGACAGCGACGCGGCCAACAAGGCCGAGGATGCCGATACGGCATTGCAGGAACTGGGCGCGGATCATGTCGGGCTGGCGCTGGTGACGGCCACCGTCACCGTCTGTGACCAGGATGCCGCGCTCGCTGCCGAAAAGCTGCGCCTTGTCGAGAAGGTCATCCAGGGCCGCGACTTTACCTGTGTGACCGAAGGCATGAATGCGGTCGAAGCCTGGCTCGGATCGCTGCCGGGGCACGTCTATGCCAATGTCCGCCAGCCTCCGATCTCGACTTTGAACCTGGCCCACATGATGCCGCTATCGGCGGTCTGGGCCGGGCCGGAGCGCAATGCGCATCTTGATGCACCGCCGCTCTTCTATGCGAAGACCGAAGGCTCGACCCCGTTCCGCTTTTCGCTTCATGTGGGCGATGTTGGACACAGTCTGGTGGTCGGCCCGACCGGCGCGGGCAAATCGGTGCTGCTTGCCATGATGGCAATGCAATTCCGCCGGTATAATCGCTCGCAAATCTTCGCCTTCGATTTTGGCGGCTCGATCCGGGCGGCGGCGCTGGCCTGCAGCGGTGACTGGCAGGACTTGGGATCAAGCCTTTCAGAGGACGGCGACGAGGCCGTGATGCTGCAACCGCTTGCACGGATCGACGAGCCAGAGGAACGAGGCTGGGCGTCGGAATGGCTGCAGGCTATCCTTGCTTCCGAAGGTGTGACCATTGATCCGGTTACCAAGGACTATCTCTGGTCGGCACTGACCTCGCTGTCGACCGCGCCAATTGCCGAACGCACGCTCACGGGCCTCGCCGTCCTGCTCCAATCGCAGGGATTGAAGCAGGCGCTCGCGCCCTATTGCATCGGTGGTCCGTTCGGTCGGCTGCTTGATGCCGAAAGCGAGCGGCTTGGCGAAGGCAGCTTCCAGGCTTTCGAGACCGAGGGGCTGACCGGATCAGCAGCGGCCCCCGCAGTCCTCTCCTATCTCTTCCACCGGATCGAAGGGCGGCTCGACGGGTCGCCCACGATGATTATCATCGATGAGGGCTGGCTGGTGCTCGACAGCCCAGGCTTCGCCGCGCAATTGCGCGAATGGCTCAAGACCCTGCGCAAGAAGAATGCGAGCGTGGTGTTCGCAACGCAGAGCCTTGCCGATATCGAGAGTTCAGCGATTGCGCCGGCAATCATCGAAAGCTGCCCGACCCGTATCTTCCTGCCCAATGAGCGCGCGGTCGAACCGCAAATCCTGAGCATATATCGCCGCTTCGGGCTGAATGATCGCCAGATCGACATCCTGAGCCGGGCCACACCCAAGCGCGACTATTACTGTCAGTCGGCGCGCGGCAATCGCCTGTTCGAACTGGGTCTAGGAGAGGTCGCGCTTGCCTTCACTGCGGCCTCTTCAAAGAGCGACCAACTCGCCATAGCGCGGATCCTCGAGAATTCCGGCCGCGCAGGGTTCGCCGCCGCCTGGCTGCGCCATCGCGGTCTCGACTGGGCCGCCGACCTGCTCGGCGCCCCAGAGCCAAAATCCCTTACCCCCAGCCCCCAACAAGGAGACCTCCCATGATTCCCACTAAATACCTCCGCAGCATTTTGACCGGCGTCGCGCTTGCCTGCGCTGGCTCTGGAGTGTTGGTTTCCGCGCCTGCCCACGCGCAGTTCGGCGGGGTCGTCTACGATCCATCGAACTATGCCCAGAATGTGCTGACCGCCGCGCGCACGCTTGAGCAGATCAACAACCAGATCCGCATGCTGCAAAATCAGGCGAACTCGCTCGTCAACGAAGCGCGCAATTTGCAGAGCCTGCCGCTGACCGTCCTGCAGCCCTTGCAGGTCCAGATCCGGCAGACCCAGCAATTGCTCCAGCAGGCCCAGCGCATCGCTTATGATGTGCGCGAAATCGAAACGACCTTCGATGCCCAGTACAAGAATATTCCGCTGAATGCCTCGCAGCAGGCGATGGTCAATGGCGCTGAGGCACGCTGGCAGAACAGCGTCGCCGGGTTCGAGGACGCACTGAAAGTCCAGGCGGGAGCGGTCGCCAATATCGAAGGCTCGCGCGAAGCGGTGGGTAGCCTGGTCAGCGCCAGCCAATCGGCCACCGGTGCCTTGCAGGCCGCGCAGGCAGGCAACCAATTGCTTGCCGTGCAAGCGGGCCAACTGGCCGATCTCACTGCCACGCTGGCAGCGATGAGCCGGGCGCAGGCGCTCGATGCTGCCGAAAGCGCGGCGACCAAGGCGCAGGCGCGCGAACAGCTGCGGCGCTTTCTCGCCAATCGTCCGCGCTACCTGCCCAGCGGGTCAAAGTGATCCGCTATGGATAGCAAACTCCTCGCGCGCGTCGGTGCCGCCGTCTTCGTCGGCCTCGCCTTTGCCATGACGCTCGTGCAGATGCGCGAGGAGCCTGCCCCGCAGCCCGACCCCGTGGCTATTGCATGGGTGCCCGACGGCGACCCGCTGCCCTTACAGATCAAGGCCTGTGCAGAGATGGGCGAGTTGGCGCTGTCCTCTCCCGAGTGCCGCGCAGCCTGGGCCGAAAAGCGCCGCCGCTTCCTCGGCGTGGATCATCCAGAGGCCTATTCCGGGCTCGCTGATCCTGCGCCGCCGGACGCGCCTGACCTCACGGTGTCAGCCCCGGTTGGCGAACTGCGAGGGGAGAACTGACATGGGCGGCACCGGCGTCGTCGATCGCTTTCTGGCGATTTTCTCCCAATATATCGACAGCGGCTTTGGCCTGCTCTCTGGCGAAGTCGCCTTCATCGCGACCACACTGATCGTCATCGATGTGACGCTGGCTGCCCTGTTCTGGAGCTGGGGCGAGAATGACGACATCATCGCGCGGCTCGTCAAGAAGACGCTCTTCGTCGGCATCTTCGCCTATATCATCGGTAACTGGAGCGCGCTCGCCAACATAATCTTCAACAGCTTTGCCGGTCTCGGCCTCAAGGCCAGCGGGTCAGGGCTGGGTGCCGCCGACCTGCTGCAACCGGGGCGCGTAGCCCAAGTCGGGATCGATGCCGCCTGGCCGCTGATCGAATCCATCGCCGATCTGATGGGCTATGTCGGTTTCTTCGAGAATTTCCTGCAGATCATCGTCCTGCTGCTCGCCTGGGCGGTGGTGATCATCGCCTTCTTCATCCTCTCGATCCAGCTTTTCGTCACTCTGATCGAGTTCAAGCTGACCACGCTGGCTGGCTTTATACTTATCCCTTTCGGCCTGTTCGGCAAGACCGCCTTTATGGCTGAACGCGTGCTCGGCAATGTCGTTTCTTCGGGCATCAAGGTGCTGGTTCTGGCCGTGATCATCGGCATCGGCTCGACGCTTTTTGCTGAATTTACCAGCGCGATTCCTGGCGAGCCGACCATCGAGGATGCGCTTGCCATCGTGCTTGCAAGTCTGACCCTGCTTGGTCTGGGTATTTTCGGTCCCGGCATCGCCAACGGCATCGTCGCAGGCGGGCCGCAATTGGGAGCGGGCGCTGCAGCAGGCACTGCCTTGCTGGCGGGCGGCGCTGCGGTGGGGGGTGTCGCCGGAGCCAAGCTGGCTGGCGGGGCGGTGGCGAGCGCAGCCTCATCGGTTGCGCAAGGCACATCGCGCGCCGCAGGCGGCGCAAGCATGGCCTACGCCACAGGCTCCGCAGGCAAGAGCGGCAGTGCAGCGGTTGCGGGCGGCATGGCCGGCGTCGGCCGCGCCGCAGGAGGCGCAGCCATGTCGCCGCTACGCAAGGCGGCACAGAGCGCCAAAAGCAATTTCCGCGAAGGTGCGCGCGCCTCGGTCGGCAATATGGGCGGACGCATCGTGCCTGCAGCGGGCAGCACGCCGTCCGGTCCACAGCCCGAAAACGGCCCGCCCGCCTGGGCCAAATCCATGAAGCAGCGCCAGAGCCTTGGCCACTCGGCTTCACTCGCCGCGCACACGGTGCGTTCCGGTGACGGCCACGGCGCAGGCTCCTCGATCGACACCAAAGAGAAGGACTGACCTCTCATGTTCAAACGCCCCTCGATCCGATACGGTAAGACACCGCAACCCGAGACGCCCTATCAGCGCGCGGCACAGGTCTGGGACGATCGCATTGGCTCCGCCCGCATCCAGGCGAAGAGCTGGCGCTATGCCTTCTTCGGCGCGCTCGGCCTGTCGGCGGCGCTCACGGGCGGCCTTATCTGGCAGAATGCGCGCGGTACCATTGTCCCCTGGGTGGTCGAGGTCGACAAGCTTGGCGAAGCGCGCAGCGTCGCGCCTGCCAATGCGGAGTTCGCGCCAACCGATCCGCAGATCGCCTTCCACCTTGCCCGCTTCATTGAGAATGTCCGTGCCATTCCCGACGATGCCATCGTCGTGCGCGAAAACTGGCTCAGAGCCTATGACTTCGCGAGCGACAAGGGCGCGCTCGCACTTAATGACTATGCGCGCGCCAATGATCCCTTTTCCGTGATTGGACGCGAGCAGGTGGCGGTCGATGTCACCAGCGTGATCCGTGCGTCGCCGCGCAGTTTCCGGGTGGCCTGGGTCGAGCGCCGCTACCGCGACGGCGCGCTCGCCGAGACGAGCCGCTGGACCGCGATCCTCGGCATCACCGTGCAGCCTCCCAATAATCCCGATGCGCTCACCAAGAATCCACTCGGCATCTTCGTCACATCCATCAACTGGTCAAAGGAGCTCGGCTGATGTCCCGCTCACAAATTCTATCCCGCAAAATCTATGTCAGCCTGTTTGGCGCTGCCTCGCTGGCGCTAACTTCATCCGCTTCGGCTACACCCGCATCTATGGCACCGGCCATGCAGGCGGCTCTTGCTGCGCTGGTCCAGCTGCGCCCGGTCACAGCAATCCAATCGCTTGAGTACATCAATTCCCTTTCGCGGCAAGCCTCCCCCACTGCCGCGCGCCGCTCCCGCCCGCCTGACCCCGAGACGCAAGTGGGAGCGGCAAACGATGCTGCCCGTATCCAGCCCGAGGATACAGGGTTCCAGAACGCGATCCAGCGCTATGCCTATAGCGAAGGCGCGCTATTCCAGATCTATGCCAAGCCAGGGCAAGTGACCGATATCGCCTTGCAGGAAGGCGAGCAGCTGGTCGGCCCCGGCCCGGTTGCGGCAGGCGATACGGTACGCTGGATGATCGGCGATACGCTGAGCGGAGCGGGCGCCACACAGCGGGTGCATATCCTCGTCAAGCCGACCCGGCCTGACATCACCACCAACCTTGTCATCAACACCGACCGGCGCACCTATCACGTCGAACTGCGCGCCAACGCCCGCGTCTACATGGCCTCGGTCAGCTGGTCCTATCCCGAAGACGAGCTGATCGCATTGCGCCAGTCCGAAGCGGAAGCCGTGCGCACAGCGCCGATTGCGGACGGGTTCACGATCGAGAACCTCAATTTTAACTACCGGATCTCAGGCGACAAACCCGATTGGCGGCCGCTGCGCGTTTTCGATGATGGTCAGCGCACGCTCGTGGAGTTCCCGCCCGATATTGCCCAAGGCGAAATGCCGCCCTTCTTTGTAATTGGCGAGGAGGGCGAGGCCGAACTGGTCAATTACCGGGTGAACGGGCGCTACCTGATCGTCGACCGGCTGTTCCATACGGCCGAATTGCGACTTGGCGCAGGTCGCAGGCAGGTTCGCGTCAAGATCATCAATCGGTCGCGGAGCGAGTGATGAACAGCGAGCCTGCTCCCGAACGCCCCGTCGACGCCGAATCCATCACCAGCCTGCGCGGCGAGGGCCCGCGCGTTGTGCGACTGTCGCGCAAAGCCATTGGTATCGCCAGCGCCGTCGGACTATCGCTTGTGGGCGGAGCCTTGCTCTATGCGCTGCAGCCTGCCTCGCAAGGGGGCGAGGAGGAGCTGTTCAACACCGATGGTGTCGCGGTGGCCGATGGTCTGGCATCGGCCCCAAGGGATTATTCGCAGGTGCCAAGGCTCGGACCGCCGCTTCCCGGCGATCTCGGCAAGCCGATACTTGATGCGCAGGAGCGCCGCGCTGTTGCAGCCTTGCCGCCTGTCGGCGCGCAACCGCCCCCACCGCCGCCGCAGGGCATCAGCCCAGAGGAAGCGGCGCGTCAGCGGATCGAACAGGAACGCGAAGCCGCACGCGGTAGCCGCCTGTTTTTTGGCGGCGGAACGCCCGCTGCCAGTCTAGCGCAGGCGCTCCCGCCCTCCAATCCAGTGCCTGCATCAGCTCAGGCTTCGGTTTCTGCCGCACAGCCTGCCTTTCTCGATCGACCCGCCGAGCGCCGTACAGTTTCATTGCAGCGGCTCGATGCCGCACCATCACCAGCCTTGTTGCAGGCCGGTTCAGTCATTCCCGCCGCACTCATTACCGGTATCCGCTCCGACCAGCCCGGCCTTGTGACCGCGCAAGTGACTCAAAACGTCTATGACAGCCTGACCGGACGCCGCTTGCTGATCCCGCAGGGCGCGCGTCTGATCGGCGATTACGAATCCGATGTCGGCTTTGGCCAGCGGCGCGTGCTGCTGGCCTGGAACCGGCTTATCCTCCCCGATGGGCGTTCGATCGTGCTCGAACGCCAGCCCGCGGCCGATCCCTCCGGCTATGCCGGTCTCGAAGACGGGGTCGACTATCACTGGGGCGGCGTGCTCAAGGCCGCGCTCATCTCGACCTTGCTAGGCGTCGGTAGCGAATTTGGTTCCGGTAGTGACAGTGATTTGGCACGCGCGCTGCGGCGCGGCAGTCAGGACAGCGTCAACCGCGCAGGCGAGCAGATCGTCTCGCGCGAGCTCAATATCCGCCCGACGCTGACTATACGGCCGGGCTATCCAGTGCGGGTGCTTGTCACCCGTGATATCGTACTGGAAAGTGGATCGTGACCAGGCTCAAGCTTTCCGACATCACCGACGAGAAGCCGGTCAAGCTCACCATCGAGATCCCCGCCCGGTTGCACTGCGATCTGGTTACCTATGGCACCGTCCTGAATGACGGAGAGAAGCTGGGTGCACCAACACCCGAGCAGTTGGTCGCCCCGATGCTAGAGCGGTTTATGGCGACCGATCGCGAGTTCGCGAAAGCGCGGCGGAACATTCAGCCAGCGCCGGTTAGCGGATAGCGTTCATCGAGCAGCTTGAAGAAGCGGGCGAGTGCGGGATTGTCGTTGTCCTCGCGCCACCAGGCTGCAAAATCGAGATGTGCAGCACCGCTTGGGTCGGTTATCTCGCGGAACACGACATCGGGCCGGGCAGCGCCGGTCGCACTTTCGGGGACCACGGTGATGAACTTCCCGAACGGCACCATAGCGGCGATGGTCTCCGCGCTCGTTTCCTGGGTGATGATGTTGGCCTTGAAGCCATGGCCGCCAAGCCGCTGGCGGATCACTTCGGAGATTCTGGGCCCGCTACGGTCGCGCGGCATCACAAACACTTCTTTGCGCAAATCGGTCCAGAGCAAGTTTTCATTCTCGGTTAGGCGATCTTCCTTGGGCAAGACGACCATCAGTCGTTCGGACCACAGCCAGCGCTTGGTGACTCCGGGTTCCTCCATCTGGCTGGCATGGATGGCGATGTCGACGATGCGGGTTTGCAGCCCTGATAGCATGCGTTCTGGACTGGCTTCGAGCGCATCAAGTTGCACATCGGGAAAGCGTTCGAGCACATCGCCAAGCAAAAGGCGCAGATTGCCGGTACTGAGCGAGCCGGAAAACCCGACCATCAGGCGCCCGACCTCCCCGTATCTCACGGCCTTCGCCGTCGTCAGCAGATTGTCTGCATCGGTAACGATCCGCCGTGCGACTTCGAGAAATGCTCTGCCAGTGTCGGTCGGAAAAACCCCTCTGGTGGAGCGTTCAAAAAGGGTGATGCCGAGACGATGCTCGAGCGCAGATACTTTCTTACTCAATGTGGACTGTTTTACGTTGAGCTGCTTCGCCGCGCGCAGAAAGCTGGAAGTATCTGCTGCGGTAACAGCAAAACGAAGCTGACGAAGGTCAATCGCCACGAATTTCTTTCAACTTACGCTCCCACTGAAACGCGTGTTCTATGATTGCATGCAAGTCGTCGTGGCGCGGTTTCCATGGCAAGTTAGCGCATAGGAGGCTTGGATCAGACACGAGCAAATCGGGGTCGCCGGCGCGAGGCCCTTCGATCTTCCTGTCAAGCCGGCAGTTGGTCACTTTGTCTACCGCATCTAGCACTTCAAGCACCGAAAAACCGCGGCCATAACCACAATTCATTGTCAGCGAACGCTCCGGCTTTGCAATCAATGCTTCTAATGCGAGGACGTGGGCATCCGCCAAATCTGCGACATGGATGTAGTCACGCACGCCCGTTCCATCCGGGGTGTCGAACTCTGTGCCGAACACACTTACCTGGGCGCGCTTTCCTAGTGCTGCCTCAACGGCAACCTTTATAAGGTGTGTAGCGCCCGGTGTGGACTGACCGCTGCGAAGCTGTGGATCCGCACCTGCGACGTTGAAATAGCGTAAGGCGCAAAAGTTCAGGGCGTGCGCGGCCGACACGTCCCGAAGCATCTGTTCCGTCATCAGCTTTGTCCAACCATACGGATTGATGGGGGAACACCTGCTTTTTTCGGAGATTGGCAAGGTTTCAGGAATTCCATATACTGCTGCTGTCGAAGAAAAGATGAAGTGCGGAACTTTTGCTTTGACTGCGATTTCAGCCAGCGCAGCGCTTTTCGAAGTGTTGTTGCGGTAGTATTTGAGCGGGTCTTCAACGCTTTCCGGCACGATGATAGAGCCCGCGAAATGCATGATCCCACCCGTGCCGTTGCCGATACCTTGCTCTGCAAATATCTTCGCAAGCAATGCGGCATCAGCGATATCGCCTTCATAGAACGGTATACCCTCGGCCACCGCAAAGCGGGAGCCGGTGGAAAGATCATCCAAGACCGCGACCGGCCAGCCTGCATCGTTGAGTGCAATTACCGCATGGCTACCGATATATCCGGCGCCTCCTGTTACGAGAACGGGTTGGCGTTGCTTTCCCATCATAGCTTGGCATCGATTCGAATAGAGTGCGGATGGCGGGCTTGGATCGCCTGGGCCCAGAGATCTTCATGTCCACGCCGAACACAGGCAACGATGCATCCGCCGAATCCCCCACCGGTGAGGCGAGCTCCCACTGCACCAACCTCGACTGCACTTTCGACAAGCTGATCTATCTCCGGAAGGGATATTTCGAAGTTATCGCGCATCGAAATGTGGCTTTCGTTCATCAATTGTCCGAGCTGCTCGATGTCACCCGACTTCAGGGCTTCGACCGCGGCGACAACCCTTCGATGCTCCGTTGCACAGTGCATTGCGCGTCGCACAAACGATTCTTCGTGGTTCGATTGAGCGACAATGGCTGGATCAATCAGGCACAGTTCGTCAGTCCCGAAGAATGCTTTGGCCTCATCACATTCCCGCTTGCGCGCGGCATATCGTCCATCGGTTAGTTTGCGGCTTATGCCTGAGTGGACAACCACCATTGCGTGTGTGGAAACAAGCGGAATGAGAGTGTAGTCGAGTGACTTGGTGTCGAGTGCCATGGCTGTACCGGACGGGGCAAGCGCCACTGCCATCTGATCCATTATTCCGCATGGCACGCCCATGTAGTCGTTTTCAACTCTGCGCGCGGCGACTGCGAGGTCGACATCGGACTGCGACCCGCCAGCGGCTTCGCGCGCGGCTTTAAGGATCGCAACAATCAATGCCGCGCTGGAGGAAAGTCCCGCGCCTTCGGGAATATTCGAATGCACGGTTAACTCCGCGCCGCCAGTGAGCAGTCCCAGCTCATTCGCTTCGCGGATGGCGCCAACGCATGGATCTGACCAATCGCTTGTCGCTTGCTCTTCAAGAGTACGGTTCGCTGGCGCCTCGTAGTTGGTTGCGGAGATAATTACGGCATCGTCTCTCCGTGGAGTGAGCGAAACATCGAGCTTCAGCGAAAGCGCGGCGGGCAACACCATGCCTCCGTTATAGTCGGTGTGTTCACCGATCAGATTGACCCGGCCCGGCGCGCTGGCGAAGAAGGTTTTAGGCATTTTGCTCAAGCTCTCTCAAAGCTGCAGCCGCGCGCTCCGGCATTACGTCAACCGTAAACGTGCCAGTGTGCTGCTCGACGGAGGCGAGATATTTGACTCGCTCCTTGCCGCGCAGCAGTGGATAAAACTGAACGGAGAAATGGTAATTTCTCGAGCCACCATTGGGGGCTGCGTGAAAGGCCATCATTGTGGCGGCAGGCCTATTAAACAGTGCATCGTAGCGTCGCGTTATCTCGCCGAGCCAATACGCTAGCGCATCCTGTTCCTCTGCGTTGCAGTCCCACAGGCCTTCCCGGCGCGTCCGAGGCGCAAGCCATATCTCATAAGGAAAACGAGCATATCGCGGTACAAACGCAGCAATCCCGCCTATTTGACCAAGACCGTAGTTGGGCATCGCTGCTCTGATCTCGCTAGTAAGATCATACCCTTTTTCGAAGGCGTCAATCGCGCGCTTCTGGATCTCGGGTACTCGATGGAACCCGTAGATTTGGCCGTGTGGATGGTGCAGGGTTACACCGACCTCTTCGCCCCTGTTTTCAAAAGGCAGAACGTATTCGCATCCGGCAGTGAATAACCTATTATAGCGGTCTATCAGAGCTGCAATGAGAACACGGCGACGGTCTTGTCCGACGGTGTGTAGGCTTCCAGTGGCTTCTGGTGAGTAGACCACGACATCGCACGCACCGAGAGCGGGTTCACAATCGACACTCTTCAATTCAGTTGCGTTCGTGGCGCTTGGGTGAAAGGCGGCATACTTGTTCTCGAAGATCGCCAGCTCAAAATCCGAAAATGGGATTTCGGTCTCGGTCTCACCCGACTGTGTAGGAGCTAGAGGGTCGTCCGAAGCCACCGGCATGAAGGTGCGATCCTGGCGGTGGGCTGCATAGACATTCCACTCTTTTCTCAGCGGGTGGAAACGGATCTCACCTCCTTGTGCAATCGGATTTGCGGTTTCGGGCTGCAACGTCCCGTCGTGCGGTTGATGGCCGTATAGGTAAAGCATGCGACCGTCGGCTTTGCGATGGTCACGCCTAAAAACCTCTTTGCGACCACACTTTTCTGGGCCGAGTATTGTCAGGCAGTCGTTCGGAATTCTAGCTTTCATTCTGGAAAAATCTCTCATCTTAATGATTGTGCAAAAGCTGGGAAGTTTCAGTAACGATTCTCGCTAAATCATGAACTTGGGTTGACTTCGACGTGCGAGGAGTCGGCAACACATGGCCGATATCCGAGCCGAAACCTGCCGATCCCGCGTCGGCAAAAGGAAAGTCAGTTCGTATAGCGCAGCCTCATGCGCCGGAATAGAAAAGGCGTTCATGCCACCCAACATCAATCAACAAAAAAGCGCCCTCCCTACCAAAACGACGCCACGATTACGGAGCTAAGCGAAATTAATAGGATCGAGAGCACACGGTAATTCTGGTACCAAGGGAGCTCGCGCAACCGAAGCGTCTCAGATCGAAAATCACTACGTTTCCAGATGATTGCTTCAATCTGCTCTCTATCTGGCGGTGGAGTGGCCATGCTACCAACGACTATTGATGCTGCTGTGACCGCGAACACGATGGGTGCTGCGTGTAAGAAATGAAGGGGAAACCAATCGAAGACATTCACAGAAAGGAAAAGAATAGCGCCTGCGGATGTACCTAGGAGTATTCCGTAAAAGGCCCCGTGAGCATTTGCGCGTGGCCAGAACAGCCCGATGAGAAACAATGCTGCAACAGGCGGAATTGCATAGGACAAAATGCTCTGCAGATATTGGAAAAGAGATGAAAAGTTCGCGATGAGAGGAGACCAGGCTGCCGCCAAAATCATGAACAGTGCGGTGACGCCTTGCCCTACACGCATCAATTGCTTGGAGTTCAGCGTGGGCCATTTCAGACGGACAAAATCCATCGTAACCAGTGTCGATGCGGAATTGAGCGTTGAATCAACTTGCGACATGAGCGCGGCAACGAAGCCCGCAATAACTAGGCCAGTTAGGCCAACGGGCAGTAATTCGAATACAAGCGTGGGATAAACAAGATCTGGGTTGTCCAGGTTCGGGAAAAGGACGATTGCCATCGTACCGGGCAGAACCATTGTGAAGAGCACCGGGAGCTTCAGAAAAGCAGCAAACAGACTTCCCCATCGACCATGATCGAGGTTCTTCGCTGCAAGTACGCGTTGGACTACGAACTGGTTTGTACACCAGAAGTAAAAGCTGAGAATCATCAGGCCAGAAATCAGACCGGTCCAAGGCACACTCTGATCATCCATAGGCCGAATGAGACTTAGCGAGTCAGCTGGTACAGCATTGACGATTCCGTCCCATCCACCAATCGCTGAATAGGCGGCGACGGATATGAACACTGAGCCTACCGACAGGAGAACCGCTTGGATTGCATCGGTATAGATGACGGCCGCGAGCCCTCCAGCTATTGTGTACAGCCCAGCTAGAAAAGCGATAATAGCGATAGTCTGCCAAATCGGTACGTCTGGAAAGATAAGTTGGATCAAAAGGGCCCCAGCATAGAGCGATCCTGCGGTGTCGACTATGATGTTGAGGATCAACGTCAGAGAGGAGAAATATGTGCGCGCACGCCGATCATAACGCCTTTCCAAGAACTCAGGCATCGTAAAAACTTGCGATCGGAGTACAGAAGGCAAGAAAAACCAACAGTAAAAGGTCAGCGCTATGACGGCTGTCCATTCGTAGTTGAAAACAGCTATGCCAGTCGAGTAGGCCTCACCGGCAAGTCCGACTAGCGTTGTGCTCGATATATTGGAAGCAAACAGCGAAAGACCAATAAAGGGCCAAGTCATCTTTCGGCCAGCTAAAAAATAGTCTTCCGCGTTTTCGTGCTTGCGGCTCACAAATATGCCAATGGCGACAATCGCAATGAAGTACACTACGATTATGATTAAATCGATCGGATCTAAGTTGATCATGATAGGTTATTCTCCGATGATTCTGTCAATATTCGTATATTATTTGGACCGATTACGTGCGTGCAAATTCACGTCTTGAGATCCAACAATTCCTGGAGAACGATCTCCCCGCTCGGCAGCAGATCCACTTTGATTGGATCACCGATCGCACCGACGAATTCGCCATCCTCATCAAAGTTGAGAAAGGCCATCAAGCGCCAATCACCTGAAGCGTACTCGACAAGACGCGCGGCGAAGTATGTCCCTGCCTCATCGGCAAGCAGGCGATCGTCTTCTCCTGGGCGGAACATTCCGGTCAGGCTCCGCCCTTTGTAGCAACGCATCCCACTTAGGAAATTCCCGGGATTGCCCGCTAAGCGGGCGCTACTGACGCGATGCTTCATCGTGCAGAATACAAGAAGATACTGATCGTCTACTGGGATAATTTGCGGCACTTCCATTTCTCCGTAGGGCCCAGAACCGGTCACGGGAGGAAGCACTTCCCAATCGAGCAAATTTTTAGACCTTGCGAGGCCGATGACACCTCGCCCATCTACCGGTCCAGTCTTACCTCTCGCGGTAATGTACATATAGAATGTCTGGGCTCGCTCATCGTAATGGACCCATGGATCCCTCCATGCCTCAAACTGTTCGACCCCGTCTTCCAGCTTCTCGTACCAACGGCTATCGGCCTCAACGACGCCTGATAGTGCGACTTTTTCCCAGTTGAGAAGGTCCGTAGAGCGAGCGCAGCAGATTCTCTGCTTTCGCCCGTGCTCCTGCAGGCTGATTCCCGTGTAGAACATGTACCAATGGTTGTGCTGTTTGAGCACGCTGCCAGTCCATGTCGCCTGACTGTCGTGGGCACCCGGTTCTGCATCGCCTGCCGGGACAATCGGATCGGACAGCACCTTCCAATCAACGAGACTGCTTGAAACTGCATGACCCATGCGCGCATTCCAGTGCCGTAGCTCTGGGTCCTTAAGCGCCTTATCCGCTTGGAGGAAAAAGACATGGTGGATTTCGCCTTCCTTTGCGTACCAGCTGTCCCAAACCCATTTATCTTCAAAACTTAACATGCCTCTCCCTCTCTTTGGCTCAAGCCGGCCTTTCGCCGCAATACTTCGCAACTTTTGTGTGCGAAGTTGCGTTATTCGTTGCACGAAAACGCGATCTATTGGCGCAACTCCAAAAAATTTTCGTCTGCGCGAACCACAGTCTCTCCGATTTGGCGAGCTTCTAATTGGAAAAACTAAGTTTCGCAACAGAATTTGCAACGAAGCGCAACCATTGCGCTACTGATGCAATTTAATGTTGCATTGATTGCGCGGGATTGGTATTGGGCCGATCCGAACAAGAACGCTGCCTGCATCGAACGACGGGATTTTGCGAAAAACGGGAGAGATAAAATGAAGCGTATCACTACATATCTTTTGTGCTCAGCCGCTTGCTTGGCGTTTGCGGTACCGACTGTGGCGCAGGAGCAAGTCCCCACGACTGATGGCGAGCAGGTCCGCGATGACAACACGATCATCGTGACTGGAGTTGCCCGTGGCCAGAACCGGCTCGAAAGTTCAATTTCGGTCAGTTCGATCGATGCGGAATCCATTGAGAATCTCAATCCGAGTTCCGCGGCAGATCTGATCCGCTTCATCCCTGGCATTCGCTCAGAGGCTTCGGGCGGCGAGGGCAACGCACAAATTGCCGTCAGGGGGATACCTGTGTCCACGGGCGGGGCGCGTTACATCCAGATCCAAGAAGATGGGCTTCCCATCCTCGAATTCGGCGACATCATCTTTGGTAATGCAGACAACTTCGTTCGTGCCGATCGCAATGTTGGCCGCATCGAAGCCATTCGCGGCGGTTCGGCATCGACCTTCGCCTCGAATTCTCCTGGCGGTATTATCAACCTTATTTCCAAAACTGGTGAGCAAGAAGGCGGTGCCATCCAAGGTACTGTTGGCGTCGACTTCGAAACGTATCGTCTGGACTTTGATTATGGTTCGAGTTTGGGTGAGGACACCTATTTCCATATCGGTGGGTTTTATCGAACAGGAGAAGGCAACCGCGACATAGGTTATAACGGCAACAATGGTGGCCAGATAAGGGCCAATTTGACCCGTGAATTCGATGGCGGCTTTATCCGTTTCCATGCAAAATATCTGGACGACACTACGCCCACGATACTGCCTCAGCCGGTTTTCGTAAGCGGGAGCGATGGCAATCCAAATTATAGCGCGATTCCGAACTTCGATCCGCGTTCGGATTCACTCTATAGCCGCTTCATTACGACTGCGGTGACGCTCGATGGTTCAAACAATCCGGCCACCTTCGATATCCATGACGGACTGTCGGTGCAGTCTTCGGCTCTCGGATTCGAGGCCGAAGTCGAGTTCGCACCGGGTTGGACGCTGAACAATAAATTCCGCTTTGCGGACAATTCGGGAAGTTTTGTTTCGGGGCTCCCAGCAAGTGCGGGCGGCGCCCAGTCAATCGCAGACGGAATTGGCGGTGCCGGGTCTACAATTGCTTTTGCTACAGGTCCTAATACGGGTGCAGCAGCGGACCCTGCCAGCATCGGCGGGAATGGGCTGCTGACCAATGTTGTGCTGTTCAACGTCCGTCTTAACAGTCTAGACAACGTCACAAATGATCTGCGTGTGTCGAAGAACTTCGACTTTGGTGGCGGCTCAGCAACATTCACGGGCGGCTTTTACGCATCCCGGCAGGACATCGATACCGACTGGCTTTGGACCTCTTACGTGCAGACAGTCGAAGGAGACGGCAATGCAGTTCTGGTTGACATATTCGACGCTGGCGGTAACCAACTCACGCAAAACGGTGTTGTCGGTTTCGGCGCGAGTTTCTTCGGCAATTGCTGCCGCAGAAATTACGATGTTCGCTACGACACTTATGCTCCATTCGCTTCGCTGTCAGTTGAACTCGACCGCCTGACCCTTGATGGAAGTATCCGCTATGATTTCGGTGCTGCTGATGGGACGATCACCGGATCGGACACAGGTTTTGGTGTCGGTTTAACGTCCTTTGATTTTAACAACGACTCTGTCATCGATCCAGCTGAGGCGCAAACCAGCATTCTTCCGCTTACCGATGCACGTCCAGTCAATTACAATTACGACTTTGTTTCGTACTCTTTCGGTGCAAACTACCTGCTAACCGATGACTTTTCAGTCTTCGCGCGCTATAGCCAAGGCGGTCGCCAGACCGCCGACCGCAGTCTGTTCTCGCCAGCAGTCAGCGCAATCGACGGTGATACGCCAGGAGGCGACAGCGGCGTGATCGCCGATGTCATGCAGCTGGAAGGTGGATTGAAATACCAGGCCGGCGGCGTGAGGCTGTATGCGACAGGATTTTATGTCGAAACAAGTGAAACCAATGTTGAGATCGCACCCTTAGTGCTAACCGATTCTGACTACGAGGCGTTCGGCATCGAGTTAGAAGGTTCCTACGCCACTGGACCATTTTCGGTTTCAGCCGGCGCAACTTGGACGGACTCGGAAATCACGCGAGCGCTCGATGCTTCGATCGTTGGTAACACTCCGCGTCGTCAGGCAGATCTGGTTTATCAAGCCAACGCACAATACGACGACGGGTTCTTCACAATCGGCTTAAATGCAATTGGCACGACGGACAGCTTCGCGCAGGATTCTAACCAGCTCAAATTGCCGGGCTACACTCAGGTCAATGCCGTAATAGCTATCAACCCGCTCGAACGGCTCCGAATATCGCTCAACGCCAATAATCTCTTCAATACATTCGGCTTTACTGAAGCGGAGGAAGGCTCTCTACCTGGTAACGGCATTGCTCGTGCCCGTTCGATAGCGGGTCGCACAATTTCGGCATCGGTTCGGGTCGAATTTTGACATAAAGAGCCAAGGACCGATCAGGCTCTCTCCCTCTGGTCGGTCCTTACTATCTCGAAATTGCGGCGCTCAAACAAGCTATCTGTGTCGCTTGAATAAGTTTCCTAATAAGTCAAAATTGTGCAACAAGTTGTGCAACTGTTGCGCGCATCTTGCACAAGAAGATTGACCGCCTGGGAGGCTGATTTGAATTCAAAACCGCTTACTATCTCACACATCGCAAAGATCGCCGGTGTTTCAAAATCTACCGTGTCCCGGGCGTTGAACGACAGCGAACAAATCTCGGAGGAGACGAAGGCGAGAATACGCGAAATTGCAGACAGTCAGGAACAGACAATCGGCTTGCGGAATTCAGCACGAGGTAAACGGACAGGATTGATCGGGGTCGGCATACCTGTGACGACGAGCAGCCGCCAAAGAATAGCTCACCCATTTAATATGGGGCTGCTCGGCTCCATTGGCGACACACTCAATGCCCATGGGTACAATATGGTTTTGTCTCAATTGCCTCTGTGGTCAGATCGTGCCGTCAAACAATTTTTCGAAATGAACCAGGTTCAGGGCTTCATCATAATTGGTCAGGCTGTCGATCCAATCAAGCTCAACGAGGTTGCAAAAGCCTATGGACCGATGGTGGTATGGGGGTCCCACCATGAAGAGCAAAACTACCTCACGGTCGGGAGCGACAATTTCTCTGCGGCTGAAACCGCTGTTCGTCATCTCATCAGTCTTGGCCGCAAACAGATCGCTTTTCTGGGCGACCTACGTATGCCTGAAGCGCTCGACCGATTTGAAGGATATAAGTCTGCTCTCAAGGCTGGCGGGCTCCAGCTTAAAGATGATTTGGTGATAAGAACATCCGGGGATCGGGTTCAGACATACACGGAACTTTTTCACCGGCTTCAGGCGGGCTTAAAAATCGACGGTCTTTTCACACCCAATGACATTGCTGCGATGAATTCGATCCGTGCCCTCTTGGACTGCGGTAGGTCGGTACCAGAAGATGTATCGGTTGTCGGTTTCGACGATATCGACGGAGCAGAATATTTCATTCCGCCGCTAACGACTATTCGGCAGGACGTTGTGGAAGGGGGCAATGTGCTGGTCGAAAAAGTCGTGCGACTGATTGCAGACGAGGACACTCAATCAGAAATTATTCCCGCAGAACTTATTATACGAAAATCCTGCGGAGCTAGCCGAAACATCATACAGTAGAGACCCCGCATTTTGGTTGGCAGGCGTCGCAAAATACTTTTCTTTTGAAAGCCAAATCCGGAAATATGACAGTGAGTAGAAAATCGTTTGTTGGGGCTATCGAGGGCGGCGGAACGAAATTTGTGTGTGCAGTTGGACTCGACGCTGACGAGTTCCTTGCACACCAAACAATCCCGACCTCGGATCCGGCAGGCACAGGCGCAAAGATCCAAGACTTTTTCGACATGTATGCGGCTGAGTTCGGTCCATATGATGCGATGGGTATCGGAACGTTTGGTCCGGTGGGTATCGATCCCGAAGATCTCAGCTACGGCGTGATTCAGAAAACACCAAAGCCTGGCTGGTCGAATTTTAGTTATCCCGACCTTCTTGCTCGATATGATTGTCCTTTGGCAATAAAAACAGACGTTGACGCGGCGGCAGTAGGAGAGTTTGCGGCTCAGCAGAACCAGGGCCTTGCCCCTTTGGCTTATGTGACTGTGGGAACGGGTGTCGGAGTGGGTTTGGCGAATGGCAGCGGACCTATTTGCGGTACGTCACATTATGAAATCGGCCACATTAGAGTTCCGAGGGATGGTGCAGATGCCCAATTTCGCGGGCGCTGCCCCTTTCATCACGATTGCCTCGAAGGGCTAGTTTGTGGCCCAGCGATCCAAGATCGATGGGGTGGAAGGCTCGATCAGTTGCCTGCAGACTGCGGCGCCACTGAAATTGTCGCTGGTTACTTAGCCCATCTCGCCTACACTATCACTCTCACGCATATGCCACGTCAAATTGTGTTTGGCGGAGGCGTGGCAAAAGCGGCAGGCCTCATTTCCGCAATCCGACCCCGGCTGCGGGATTTGCTAGGCGATTATCTGCAAGCCAACCATCTCAATGGCGACCTTCGTAACTACATAGTGGGAACACAACTCGGCAATCATGCAGGGCTGCAAGGTGCCAGACTGCTTGCACTTCAGGCTATCGCTGACCGCTAGATTGATAGCGTAAATCGGAAAAGAAGCTGGTCTTCGGTCAAGTTGATGACGCACATCTGCTAGGTGTAAGATTTCTTGGAATGGGTGGAGTATTCGCGGCGGATTCATCGTGTGTCGCGCGACTCCGCAATTTCGTCTCTTTATCTAAAACCTTATGTTCCTGACTTGTATCGCGCTCACTTTTTGATCGGGAAATGGCACTTGGCAAATTCAGGTTGAGAGCTTCCGCGATCTTTGTTCCCACCCGGTCTGCTGCCTCTTTGGCTGGATCGTGATCAATGTGTGCATAGATCAATGTCGACCGCAAGTTTGCATGACCCAGAATTGCACCCGTCATGGCTAGTGCTTCGCCGCCTGACGTGGCGACAGCACCCATCGTATGCCGCAACGTGTGCGGGGTCACTCCTTCGAGACCGGCCTTGGAAACTATTTTTGGCCAGAGTTTTTTTGTGCCCTGAAAATACCCTTCGCCGCAATCGGCGGGGAAAACATAATCGCTGCCGCTGTGTCGAGGTATCAGTTTGAGCAAGCCGATTGCGAAGCCCGCTAGCGGACGTATGGATTTACCGGTCTTGCTGTCGGCAAGAGTGAGGAGGCCGCGTTCGAAATCCACCTCACTCCATCTCAGTTCGACAATCTCCTGTCGGCGGCAGCCGGTCAGGATCCATAGCCGGGTAATGTTGAGCGCCTTCGGGTTGAGGCCTTCCTCTTCCAACGCATCGCATGCTTCACCAAGTTTCCGGACTTCGGCCAGCGACAGGAAGCGTGTGCGGCGACCGTCGGTTTTGCGAACGACGGCTTTTTCACAGGGGTTTATATCGACCAGCTCGCGCCGGACCGCGAAGCTGTACATGGCTGACAGGTCGCGAAAGGCCTTCCGCGCAGCGCCAGGCCCACCCCGCACGATTATACGCTTTCGATGGCCGACTTTATCGTCCTTGCGCGATTTGCCCTGTTCGACATCACGGACGAAGCGCTCGATATCCCCAGCGGTCAGCTCCGTAATCCGCTTATGGCCGAGCAGACGGACCACGTGATGACGCAAGCGACCGATCGTGTATTGCTTGGTCAGAGGCTTCATCGGCTCACCCTGCCGAACGCCGCGCTGGATATAGCAGCCTTCCTCCTCATAGAGATCGACCAGCGCGGCGATCTTCATCTCTTTCCGCTTGGCATTGCGATGGGCCGCAGGATCGTCGCCGACCGCAATCCGGCCGAGTACTTTCTTTGCTTCTTTGCGCGCTTCCTCAACGGTGAGATTGCCGAACCGGCCAATCGAAACGAAGCGCTGTGGTGCGCTGCGGCCACCACCGTCGGCACGGTAGCGGATAACAAAGGTTTTTGTCCCACTGGACTCAATGCGAACCGCAAATCCGGCCAGATCGCTATCCCAGACCATATATCGCTTATCGGTCGGTTCCGCAGAATCGACGACAGTTTTGGTGAGGCGAACTTTCGAGCTTGCAGGCATGAGAACGATATCCCGGTGGTCTTGGTCAACACATGGTCAACACCGTGACGGAAAACCATGAGCCACTTGTCGGATATCTCTAGCGTAGAAAGGATCAAAAATCTATAATCTATTCAGTCTAATATGGAGCATTCTGGCGTGTTGCAGAGTAGGGTGGCGAAAGGCCATTAGCAAGATTGCCAAGGTTGGGGTCGGGCGTTCGAATCGCCTCGCCCGCTCCATTTTCAGCATCGTTGCCGATCCGACTGTTGCGTTCGTCCGCGCGACAGCAACTGGTGCACGATTGACCGCTTCCGGTGCTCCTTAGCCCAAATGACCCGATTTACGGTTGCACTTTGAATTGCAGCCTGTACGTGCGTGATACGTTGTTACATTGTAACGATATCACATATTCCAATTCCGAGGATCTGCATGCAAATCGCCCCCTCCCGCCTCGCGCTCGCCGCGGCTCTGTCATTCGCAGCTTGTGCCGCGCCCGCATTCGCGCAGGCCGAAGACACCGATGCCACCGGTCAGGAAGCCGAATCCAGTGAGCTGCCCGAAGACGACTTCCACAACCGCCAGACCGATTACCAAGGCAACATCATCGTCAGCGCCGAGGGGTTGGAGCAGCTTGATATCCTTGCCGGCACGAGCGTGTTCGAGGCCGAAGACATACAGCGCAACCTTAACGGCCAGATCGGCGAAGTGCTGGCCAAGTTGCCCGGCGTTTCCGCCAGCAGTTTCGCGCCCGGCTCCTCCCGCCCGGTCCTGCGCGGCTTTCAGGGTGAGCGCGTGCGCGTGCTGGTCGACGGGATCGGAACGGCCGATGTTTCCAACACGTCGGTCGACCACGCCACAACCATCGACCCGCTGACCGCCGAGCGCATTGAGGTACTGCGTGGCCCTGCCGTGCTGTTGTTCGGTAGCCAGGCCATCGGCGGCGCAGTCAACGTCATCGACAAGCGCATTCCGCGGCGCATTCCTGAGGAGGACTTCCACCTCGACGCGATCGCCGCCGTGGACACCGCGACCGACCTGCGCACCGCAGGCGCCTCGCTTGACGTGCCAGTTGCTCAGAACTTGGTGGTTCACGTCGACGGGACCTGGCGCGAATCCGACGATCTGGAAATCGCCGGCTTTCAAGTTGCCCCGGAACTGCGCGCCGACCTCCTTGCCGACGCAGCGGAAGAGGCCGAGGAAGGTGAATTCGAAGAAGCCGAAGAACTGACCGAAGCGGCGAACCAGACCGGTTTCGTGCCTAACACCGGAACCGAAACATGGACCTTCAATGGTGGGTTCGGTCTCATCATCGGCGAATCCTCACTTGGCGCTTCGGTGGGCTACTACGACACGAATTACGGCGTTCCCGGCCGGCCCGGCTCCGGCCACCATCACCATGGCGAAGAAGAAGGTGACCACGACGAAGACCATGATGAGGATCACGAGGGTGAAGAGGAGGGCGAAGAACTCGTCTCCATCGATCTGCAGCAATTTCGCGCTGACCTTCGCGGCGATATCGCGCTCGGCGATGGTTTCTTCTCCGCGCTGAAGTTTCGTGCGGGCTATTCCGATTACACTCACACTGAATTCGAAGGTGAGGAAGTCGGCACTGTCTTCGATACCCAAAGCATCGAAGCGCGCGCCGTAATCGAACAGAATGAGAGCGGCCCTTCGCGCGGATCGATCGGTCTTCAATATCGCTTCCGCGACTTCTTCTCCGAAGGCGGTGAAGCCTATGTTCCGCCCAACCTGACCGATCAGTTCGCGGTATTCGCTCTACAGGAATTCGGGACCGGCCCATTCCAACTCGAACTCGCCGCGCGTGCCGAATTCACCGATGTCGAAGACACCCAGAACGACATCATGCGCGATTACGAGACGTTTTCTGGCGCATTGGGTTTCATTTACGAAAGCGACGATGCGTTGCGCGCTGGCATCAACGTGAGCCGGGTCGAGCGCGCGCCGAGTGCCGAAGAGTTGTTCTCGCTGGACGATGTGCCGCACATCGCGACACAACAGGTAGAGGTCGGTGACCCCGACCTCGAAGTCGAGAAAGCCTGGGGTGCCGAAGCCTTCGTTCGCGGACGTTTCGGAGCAGCGCAATTCTCACTTACGGTCTATAACCAGTGGTTCGATAACTTCATCTATCTGCAGGACACCGGCACCGAATTGGAGGACCTTCCGGTCTTCGCCTATCTCCAGCAAGACGCCAATTATTTCGGTGTCGAGGGCGAGGTGTCTTTCCCGTTGTTCGACAATGGCGACTTCGGCATCGTCACCGATCTCGGCGGCTCCTACATCGAAGCCGAGCTCGACGATGGCACCAACGTTCCGCGCATCCCGCCGCTTTCGCTGATTGGCGGTCTCGAGTTCCAGTCCAACGCCTTCGATATTCGCGGGGAAGTCCAGCACTTTGGCGGACAGGACGACCTGGCTCCATTCGAAACCACGACCGACAGTTTCACCTTCGTCAACGCGCTCGTGGCGTGGCGACCGCTGCCCGGCAACGAGAACGTGTTCCTGCAGCTGTCAGCCGACAACATCTTCGATGTCAGCGGCCGCCGCCATGCAAGCTTCACCAAGGATTTCGTGCCGCTTGCGGGACGCAACATCCGTGCGAGCGTGCGGCTTAGCTTCTAGGAACAGATGCAGGAAAGCGAGTTTGCGAGCGGGCCGCCGGTCATCCGGTTGGCCCGCTTTCGCGTTTGGCGTCGGTCAGTTCTCCACTGCGAAGCTGATCTCGGCGTGTTCCTCCAGCCGCTCGACCAGCGCTTCGCCTAGGAACGAGCCTGGTGTGCCGATGCCGCCATCGGCGTCGCATGACAGCAGTGCCATCCCGGTTTCGGCCAGCATCCGGCTGGTCGAGCCGTAGCCCGGATCGTACTTGCCCTTCACCCCGAAGTGCAGTTCGTCTTCGCCCTCCGGTCCTTCTGCCACGAACAGCAGGTCGTAATGGCCGTTCTCGCGCTCTTCCGCGGTCGGGCCTTCGCCCGGCTTGGGAGGCTTGGCACCGAACGGGTTCTTCATCATCTCCGCCATCGCGTTGGCGGCCATCTTGCCGGCATCGCCGGGGCTGGTCAGCACCATCTCGTCATAGCGGAAGTCCTCGCCATAGGGGTGGCCAAGCAGGTAGTTGGTGCGATGCACGTTCTTGGTGTTGATCGGGGCCATGACGAAGGGAGCGGCCCACTTGCCAAGGTCCTTCTCGTAGACCGGCACCATGCCGCTTGGCTGGCTTGGCCCGCTGAAGTCGCCGGTAAGGGCGAAGGGGTTGCCCAGCACCTTGAAGATGCGAGGGTTCTTGGCCGCGGCCTTCATCGTCGCGCTCAGGCTTGCCGCGGTTCCTCCAGAGAAGGTGCCCTGCATGGCGCGCACGCGGCCCTTGATGCGGGAACTGGGCTTGCCCATCCAGCGCTCCCGAGCCGCCTTCTGCGTCATCATCACGCCCAGGTCGAAGGGGATCGAGTCGAACCCGCTCGAGAAGCAGATGCGCGCGCCGCTTGCCTTGGCAGCCTTGTGATGTTCGGCGATCTTGTCGGCCATCCATGCCGGTTCGCCGCACAGGTCGGCATAGTCGGTGCCGGTCGCGACGCAGGCGGCGAGCAGGTCGTCGCCATAGAGCTGATAGGGGCCGACCGTGGTCAGCACCACGCGGGTGCGCTTGCACATCGCCTCGAGCGCTTCGCGGCTATCGGCATCGGCAAGCACCAGCGGCGTATCGTCGGGCGCGCCGATCAGGGTGCGCACGTCTTCAAGCTTGGCCTTGTTGCGTCCGGCCATCGCCCATTTGGGCGCGTCGTCGCGGCCTGCGTAGTGCGCGTTGAGGTACTCGGCCACGAGGCGTCCGGTGTAGCCGGTTGCCCCATAGACGATGATGTCGAATTCGCGGTTGTCCTTGGATGCCTCAGCCATGGGGTCTCTCTCCTTTGCGTGGCGGGATGCGCTGTAGCGTTACTGGAGTCAAAGCCCGATCGCCGCGCTGGTTCCTACAGGTTGGAACACTTGGAACACCCTCCAGGCCAAAAAGTGCCCATTGTGTAACCTTGCGCTGCAAAAGCGTGACCTTGCGGCGCAAAGTGTAACCTTGCGCGCCCAAAGTGTGACCCTTTCGGACGTGAGTGTGACTGTAGGGCGCCCCGAAGTGTAACTTTAGGCCCGGACCGGTGTAACCTTCTGCGGCGCAAAGTGTGACTTTGCTCGAAACTGCGTCGCCGGGGCGCGGGGAGGTTTGCAGGCGTTCCATCACCCCGCTTCAACCAGATCGGGGCCGAGTAGGAAAACCGGCGACCATTGAGGCCGTTACCCGAATTGCAGCTCCGGCCCCACCGGTACGATCTGTGTCGGATTGATGCTCACATGGCTTTCATAATAATGCCGCTTGGCGTGGTCCATGTGGATCGTCTCGGCGATTGCCTTGCGGCCAGCCAGCGCCAGCAAGTAGCCGTGCAGGTTGGGTAGGTCGGCGATGCGTTTGCGGTTGCACTTGAAGTGGCTGTAATAGACCGCGTCGAACCGGATCAGCGTGGTGAGCAGGCGGATATCGGCTTCGGTCAATTGTCCGCCGACAAGGTAATCCTCACCCTCAAGTCGCGCTTCGAGCCAGTGCAGCGTTTCGAACAAGGGCTCGACCGCTTCCTCGTAGGCGTCCTGAGTGGTCGCGAAGCCTGCCTTGTAGACGCCGTTGTTCACGTCCTCATAGACGCGAGCATTGACCTCGTCGATCTCCTCGCGATGCGCCTGCGGATACAGGTCGATGTCGGTTGCGCCCAGATCGGCAAAGCCGGTGTTGAAGATGCGGATGATGTCGGCGCTTTCATTGTTGACGATGCGCCGCTCTTTCTTGTCCCACAGGACGGGGACGGTCGCCTTGCCCGACACGTTGCTGTCGCCGATCTGGTAAAGCTCGTGGATCGTGCCCGCATTCTCGTTGGGATCGGGCACGACGCCGGGACCGTCGTTGAACGTCCATCCCTGCTCGCGCATCAGCCAGTGCGTGACCGACACCGGGATATGCTCCTCGATTCCTTTCAGCCGCCGCGTGATGAGCGTGCGATGCGCCCATGGGCAGGCATAGGAAACGTAGAGGTGGAAGCGATCGGGCTCTGCTTTCACCGCGTTCTGGCCATCGGGGCCGGGCGAGCCATCGGGGGTGATCCAGTCGCGATAGTCGGTGTCCCAGCGCTTGAACTCGCCATCCTCGTCGGCATAGCCATCGGTGCCGGTCTTCCATTCGCCGTTTTCGAGATATCCGCTCATCGTGACTGGTCCTTCGTATCGTCGGTGTTATTTCTGCTTGCATGAAAGGAGTGCGCGAAGGGGCGCTATTGTTCCCGGCAGTGGGTCGAGGGAGACCATGAGACGGTCGGGCCGGGAACCGCGCCACGTCCGCGCGGATTGGAAAAGCAAAGGCTGCGCGCCTCAACGTGCGCGAAGCAAACCCGCCACTCCCATTCGAGGCCCCCTGAACAATGCCCTACAACCTGACCCTGCAATCCACCCGCCCGATCACCCATAACGTCAATGAGCTGACCTTCGAGCGGCCCGACGGGTTCGACTTCACGCCCGGACAGGCGACCGACTTCGCGCTCGACCGCGATGGCTGGCGCGATGAAAAGCGGCCCTTCACCTTCACGTCCTTGCCCGATGCCGACCACCTGCAATTCACGATCAAGTCCTACCCCTCGCATAACGGCGTGACCGAACAGATCGGGATGATGCAGGCTGGCGACGGCGTCATCATCGAAGACCCGTGGGGCGCGATTGAGGACAAGGGGCCGGGCACGTTCATCGCAGGCGGGGCGGGGCTGACGCCGATGCTCTCGATCCTGCGCGCACGTCAGGCCGAACAGGGCGACCTCGACGGCTACCGCCTGATCTTCTCCAACTCATGCGAGAAGGACATCATCCTGCGCGAGGAACTGGAGCGGATGCCGGGCCTGAAGCTAGACCTGCTGCTGAGCGACGAGGACGTGGACGGCATCCACCACGGACAGGTCGACGCGGATTACCTCGACAGCGCGGGGGTGGACTATAACGGCATCGTCTACTTGTGCGGCCCGCCGCCGATGGAGGAAGACCTTGCGAAGCTGCTGGCAGCGCGCGGGGTTAGCGATGAGAGGTTGGTTCGGGAGGAGTAAGAGATAAGCAGGGTCTCAACGAGATAGACGAATGTCCGAAATTGGGGTGGAAAGCGGACGCCGCGATCAGCTCGGAAAGGTATCTAGCAATCTCGCCACATCTTCTGGAGACGAAACACCGTGCTCATGCGCAATAAAAGCGATCAGCCTAACTTCGCTTCCTGTCTCCGCTGCAGCGGCCAGCTTATGATGACCGTCAAGGACGTAGTGAGCCATGCACCAGTGAACATGGTCCTTTGAATTCGGCCCCTTAATGTCCAGCAATGACAGCGCTACCACCGTTGGGCGTTCCCC
Source organism: uncultured Erythrobacter sp. (assembly GCA_947494705.1). GTDB lineage: Bacteria > Pseudomonadota > Alphaproteobacteria > Sphingomonadales > Sphingomonadaceae > Erythrobacter. The sequence goes on along the minus strand of CANLVN010000002.1, from coordinate 88,255 downwards.
GCGATCGAATGCATCCTTGTAATACTCCACTCGCGCTCGATCCAACGCTTCCTTCGCGAGAACTGGTACGATGAAGTCGAAGGCTCTCGCGGTGTAGACATCGTCGTTGATGGTCAAACCACTACGACCATTGATCCGGTAATATTCTGTTTTGGGATCGTGGGGTTCAAGGTTAAAATCGTTTTCGTATTCAACATCCTCTAGTGCGAAGTAATCTTCGCGCCCATATGGCTTCACAAGTTCCGGGCGGACATCGAAGACTGCTATGGTGTAGTCCGATTTCGGCAACAGTTGCGCCAGTGTTTCCATCACTTCGGCATTGAGCGCGTCAGTTCCCTTTGCAAGGCTCGTCCTTAGCTCATCAAGCTCTATGCCACAGTTGGGGCCAGTCAATTTCTCAAAGAAGAAATGACACGTGTCGCAAACATTGCCTACGTAGAATGAATCGACGCCATTGATCGAAAGGGCGCGATTCCATCGCGGCATGCCGCAGCTGTTCCTGAGGGCAAAAGCCAAAGGAGACTTCGTTCCGTCAGAAGTTAAACGAGATGTTCCAATTAGACGCGCCATCAGTTGTCCCTAGCAGCAGTTCAAATGTGCGCAATTGGGTCGCAAGCGGACATCCCGCCTCCTCACAATCGCGGCAGCGTCACGCCCTTCTGCCCCATATATTTACCCGCCCGGTCCGCATAGGTCACCTCGGGCCGTTCGTTGCCTTGCAGGAACAGGAACTGGCACGCGCCTTCGTTGGCGTAGATGCGTGCAGGCAGCGGGGTGGTGTTGGAAAATTCCAGCGTCACATGACCCTCCCAGCCCGGCTCGAGCGGGGTGACGTTCACGATGATGCCGCAGCGCGCATAGGTGCTCTTGCCAAGGCAGATGACCAGCACGTCCTCGGGAATGCGGAAATATTCGACCGTTCGGGCGAGGGCGAAGGAGTTGGGCGGGATCACGCAGACATCGGTGTCGCGGTCGACGAAAGAGTTCGAGGCGAAATCCTTGGGATCGACCACCGCGCTGTCGACATTGGTGAAGATCTTGAATTCGGGCGCGACCCGCGCGTCATAACCGAAGCTGGACAGGCCATAGGAGATGCAGCCGTCGCGCCGCTGCGCTTCCTCGAACGGCTCGATCATGCCGTGATTTTGCGCCTGTTCGCGAATCCACTTGTCGGAAAGAATTGCCATGCGCGATTGATTCCCCATGCTCCGCCCCGGGGCAAGCGCGCTGGCGCATGGAGGGGCGTGTAATCCCCCGCTAACCCGTCAGCCGACCTGTCGCGCGCCCAGCCTGGGGTTGAGCGCGCCGATATGGTTGAGCCATTTCTTCGGGCGGCGCAGCATGTTGCTGGGATATTCGACCTTCACGCCGAGGATGCGCGCAATCTCGCCCACGAAATGGATGCAGTTGCGCTTTTCAAGGTCGTAGAAGTCACCGGGCGCCTCTTCCCAGGAGATCACCATCGCGATGACGCGGCGATATTGTTCGTCGCTGATCTTCATCGTGAAGTGGCGGTTGGTGTTGCGAATCGTCTTTGGCGTTTCGGCGAGGATCATGTGTTCCACCGGACCCGACAGGATCGCCGGTGTGACCTTGCGCGCGGAAAAGCCGAAATTCTCGTTCACCGCGCGCCCGTCTTCCAGCGTCCCTTCGAGCACGACGAAGGTATGCGGGTATCGCCCTCCGAACAGCACCGATCCGTCGAAGCTGTGGAAGTGGATGCGCATCTCCGCCATCGCCGCCCCGCTCCAGGCGAGGGCGATGATGGCGAGAAGATGCGTGATGAGGCGCGGCAGGCGATTGATCATGCTGGCATTATTGCGCAAATGCTGCGCTGCGCAAGAGGCTTTGCCGCCGTTTCAGCTCCGATCTACAGGCTCGCCAGCAGGCTCGCATTGCCGCCCGCGGCGGTGGTGTCGATGCAGGTCACCCGCTCGGTCGCGAAACGCGCAAGGTAATGCGGGCCGCCCGCCTTGGGGCCGGTGCCCGACAGGCCTTCGCCGCCGAAAGGCTGGCTTTCGACAATCGCGCCGATCTGGTTGCGGTTGATATACATGTTGCCGACCTTGGCCCGCGCCTGGACGTAGCGATGCACCGCCGCGATGCGGCTGTGCAGGCCGAGCGTCAGGCCGTATCCGGTCGCGTTGATATCCTCGACCACCTTGCCCAGATCCTCCGCCTTGAAGCGCGCGATGTGCAGCACGGGGCCGAAATTCTCGCGCTTGAGGTCTAGGATCGAGTCGATCTCCATGATCGTAGGCGCGACATAGCAGCCCTGCGACAGATCGGGATCGAGTTCGCGGCGCCACACCGTGTGGCCCGAGGCTTCGCGCCGGGCGACATGGCGTTCGAGCGCGGCCTGCGCGTCCGGGTCGATGACCGGGCCGACATCGGTCGAAAGCTTCGCCGGGTCGCCGATATCCAGCGCCTCGAACCCGCCGCGGATCATGTCTTCCATCTCGTCATATACGTCGTCCTGCAGATACAGGACGCGCAAGGCCGAACAGCGTTGGCCGGCGCTCTGGAAGGCGGAGGCGAGCACGTCGCGCACCACCTGTTCGGGCAGCGCCGAACTGTCGACGATCATCGCGTTCTGGCCACCGGTCTCGGCGATGAAGGTCGCGATCGGTCCGTCACGCGCGGCAAGTGTCCGGTTGATGGCATGGGCCGTCTCTGTCGAGCCGGTAAAGGCCACGCCGGACAGGCGCACATCGCTGGTGATCATCTGCCCGACATCGCCCGCGCCCGGCAGCAATTGCAGCGCCTCTGGCGGAATGCCCGCTTCATGGCAAAGCTTGACCGCGAGCGCGGCAAGCAGCGGGGTCTGTTCGGCGGGCTTGGCGATCACAGCGTTGCCTGCGGCCAGTGCGGCCGAAGCAAGACCGGTAAAGATCGCGAGCGGGAAGTTCCACGGTGAAATGGTCGCGAACACGCCGCGACCGTGCATCCTCAGGGTGTTGTCCTCGCCCGTCGGTCCGGGGAGTTGCATCGGCTCGGCGAACTGGCGACGTGCTTCGCTGGCGTAATAGCGCAGGAAATCGACCGCCTCGCGAACTTCGGCGATCCCGTCGAGCAGCGTCTTGCCGGCCTCGCGCTGGCACAGGCTCAGGAATTCGTCGGTATTCTCTTCGAACAGATCGGCCACTTCTTCCAGCAGCAAAGCGCGCTTGTCGCCGCCCAGCGCATCCCAGCCCGGCTGGATTTCGACTGCGCGGGCAAAGGCGGCGTCGACCTCTTCCTCGGTCGCATCGCGCCGCGTGCCGACCTGACTGGTGAGGTCGTGCGGCATGGTGATCGGTGCGATTTCGCCCGACACGTCGGCGGGGAAGGTCGGCTCGGCATGCCACTGCAACTCGGCGAGCTTGGCCAGCCGTTCCTGCAGCGGACCGAAGACCAGCGGGTCCGAAAGGTCCAGTCCGGCGGAATTGACGCGCTCGCCCAGGATATCCTCGGGCAGCGGGATCGCCGGATTGCGATAGGGTTCCATCCCGGCAAGTTCGGTCACCGGATCGTCCACCAGCTCTTCGGCCGAGACATCGGCATCGCCCATGCGGTTGACGAAGCTGGTATTCGCTCCGTTTTCGAGCAGGCGGCGTACGAGATAAGCGAGCAGTTCCTTGTGCCCGCCGACCGGAGCATAGATGCGAACCGGGGTCGGATCGTTGCCTTCGATCTTGTGAAGCGTCTCGAACACTTCCTCGCCCATGCCGTGCAGGCGCTGGTATTCGAAGGGGCGTCCCTGGCTCATCTCCTTGACCGCCGCGACGGTATAGGCGTTGTGCGTGGCGAAGGCCGAGTAGATGACATCGTCATGCTCGAACAGGCGCGCTGCGCAGGCGAGGAACGACACGTCGGTTGCGATCTTGCGGGTGAAGACGGGAAAATCGTCGAGCCCGCCGACCTGCGTCAGCTTGATCTCGGTATCCCAGTAGGCGCCCTTGACCAGTCGCACGAACAGTTTGCGCCCATGGCGGCGGGCGAGTTTCGCCACCCAGTCGCACAGCGGTACGCCGCGCTTCTGGTAAGCCTGGATCGCGAGGCCGAAACCTTCCCAGCGCGAACCGTCTTCGCGGGTGAAAAGCTCGTCATCGGCCATCAGGTCCTCGATGATATCGAGGCTGACTTCGAGACGTTCGGCTTCTTCGGCGTCGATGCTGAAATGCATGTTCGCATCGCGCGCCTTGAGCGCGAGGCTCCTGACGATGGGCACGATCTCCCTGCGCGCCTGTTCGGCGTGCAGATAGTTGTACTTGGGGTGCAGCGCCGACAGCTTGACCGAGATGCCCGGCGAGGTGCCGATCTTGCCGGTAACTTCGCTGGACAGCCGCTCGATCGCGCCTTCGTAGGAAATGCGGTAGCGTTCGGCGTCCTCGAAGGTCATCGCCGCTTCGCCCAGCATGTCGAAAGAGTGGGTCAGGCCCTTGGCGCGCTCGGGCTTGGCGCGCTTCAAGGCTTCCTCGATCGTGCGGCCATAGACGAACTGGCCGCCCAGGATGCGCATCGCCTGCAAGGTCGCCTTGCGGATGACGGGTTCACCCAGCCGGTTGATCGTGCCGCGCAGCGTCTTGCCCATGCCCTTTTGATGCTGTTCGGGACGTTCGAGCACTTCGCCGGTCAGCATCAGCGAGAAGGTCGCGGCGTTGACGAAGGTCGAGGAGCTTTCGCCCATATGCTCGCCCCAGTCGATCTTGCCGATCTTGTCCTTGATGAGCGCGTCGGCCGTTTCGTCGTCGGGCACGCGCAGCAGTGCCTCGGCAAGGCACATCAGCGCGATGCCTTCTTCGGTATCCAGGCCGTATTGCTGGAGAAACGCGTCGATCCCGCTCGCCTTGTGACTGCGCGCGCCTTCGATCAGCTTGATCGCAAGCTGAGAGGCTTGCGGTGCGACCTTCCTTGCCGGGGCTGCCTGTTCGAGCCGTTTCGCGACGCAGGCCTCCTCCTCTTCGCGATAGGCGCGGCGCAATTCGCCACGATCGAGGAATTGGGAGGCGGTCTTGGGAAGCTCGGGCGGGGTCACGTTCAGTTTGTGTCCTTTCGGTCAGGCGCGCACAGGGATTCGCGCAGTATGCGTTAAATGGACCCACCCCCCGTTGCGATCAAGCGAAGTGAGGCATACGCACGACGAGCCGTGGTGTGTGTTCCACTGCTTGATCCCGCGCGGTGCTGTGTTAACGCGTGGGGTGGCGTCACTGGTGGAGAGAATTGCCATGCCCCTGTTCTGTTTTTACTGCCGCGATGGCGAGGACAGCGAGCACCTGCGCGCGATCCATAAGGAAGCGCAGCGCGAATGGATGAAGGAGCATGACGCCAATTACCTGACCGCCGGCCCCCTGCTGAACGCAAAGGGGGCATTCGTCGGCTCGCTGCTGGTGATCGAGGCCGAGGACGAAGCGGCGGCGCGCGCGACCTTCAACGAGGACCCATATGTGACCGGCGGCGTATGGCAGTCGATCCGCGTGGACCGCTTCGAACCGGTCAAGGGGCGCTGGAAGGACGTATGAGGTCGCTCGCCTGTTTGTGAATGAGACAATTTCGGTTACGTTTTCAGGGCAACGTGGAAATGGGGGCGGAGTCAGTGACGAGAATTCCAGTAATCGGATTTGGACTGGCCGCGCTGTTCCTTTCGCTGTTCGCCGTAAGTTACGGATCGGCTCAGAACGCCACCCAATATTCTCGCGATAGCGATTCATCTCGCATCCGCGCTTGTGCCAGCGCCCTGCAACAATCCTTCGATGCCGGTCGCTACATGCCCGCCGGTGATTGCGAATGCACCGGCGAGGGGCAGCGATGGAGTTGCAAGGTCCCGCTTCGGGTGTCGAACAGTGTCGAAGATGACCAGTTTTTCGGGATCAAGGTCAGGCAAGGCGACACCGAAGCGGCGGCCTGTGCCGAAGCGAAGCGCCTCGCGAATGACAGCAACTGGATGAAATCCAGTGGCGATTGCATCTGCGGGTCGCATTTCGATACCAGCGTTTGCTATGTTCACGTCGTCCCCAAGGACTACAGCGGGCCGAGGCGCGACGGGGTTACCCAGCAATAAGCACCCGCGGTAATGTCCCGCTCCTTCGCACCTGCAAAATAATGCGAGCCAAACGCCGCTTTTTCCGCTAGAGGCGGCCTTGCATGGCGCGCCCGGAACCGGGCAACGCCTGCTGAGCCAAGCGCAATCGGCGCTGATTTCCCGGCTTCCTTCCCCTACGCGCCAGCCCCCCTTGCGCTTTCACTCAAGCGAATCTGCATGTCTTTTGAAACTCTTCCCGTCGCCGTTGGCGACGCCCTGACCGAACGCGGCTACACCGAACTCACCCCCGTACAGTCCGCCGTTACCGGCGACGATGCGAAAGGTCGCGACCTGATCGTTTCGGCGCAGACCGGCTCGGGCAAGACGGTCGCCTTCGGCCTCGCGCTGGCGCCCGACCTGCTCGACCAGATCCGCGGCACCCCGCTGACCGAGAAACCGCTCGCGATGGTGATCGCGCCGACGCGCGAACTGGCCCTGCAGGTCAGCCGCGAGCTTGGCTGGCTCTATGCGAAGGCCGGGTTGCGGATCGCGACCTGCGTCGGCGGCATGGATGCGAGCAAGGAACGGCGCGCGCTGCGATCCGGCCCCGCCATTATCGTGGGAACGCCGGGCCGTCTGCGCGACCATCTCGAACGTGGTGCGCTCGACCTTTCGGGCCTGATCGGCGTGGTCCTCGACGAGGCCGACGAGATGCTCGACATGGGTTTTCGCGAAGATCTCGAGGAAATCCTCGATGCAACGCCGCAGACGCGGCGCACGCTGCTCTTCTCCGCCACCATGCCGCAGGCGATCGTGCGACTGGCGCAAAAATACCAGTCGGACGCGCTGCGCCTCTCGCTCGCGGGCAAGGATCGCGGGCATGGCGACATCGCCTATCAGGCGATCACCATCGCGCCCTCCGAAATCGAGAATGCGGTGGTCAACCTGCTGCGCTTTCACGAGGCGGAATCCGCGATCTGTTTCTGTGCCACGCGCGAGAGCGTGAGGCGGCTGCATGCCACCTTGCAGAATCGCGGCTTTGACGTGGTCTCGCTCTCGGGCGAGAATTCGCAGTCGGAGCGCAACCAGGCGCTTCAGGCGATGCGCGACCGGCGCGCGCGGGTTTGCGTCGCGACCGACGTGGCGGCGCGAGGCATCGACCTGCCCACGCTGAGCCTCGTCATCCATGTCGAGACGCCGCGCGATGCCGAAGCCCTGCAACACCGTTCGGGGCGGACCGGGCGCGCGGGCAAGAAGGGCACCGCGGCAATCCTCGTTCCCTATAACCGGCGCAAACGCGTCGATTCCATGCTGCGCGGCGCGAAGATCGAGGCGCAGTGGATGGACGCGCCCACGCCCGAGGCGATCCGCAAGAAGGATCACACTCGCCTGATCGAAAGCCTCACCGAACCGCGCGAGGTCGAGGAATACGATCTCGAGCTGGCCGCCGAGCTGATGGCCCGCATGAAACCCGAGGACATTGCTGCCGCACTGGTGCAGGCGCACCGCACCAAGATGCCGGAGCCCGAAGAGCTGCTCGCCAACACGCCAGAGGCGCGCGAGAAGGCCAAGGCCGAACGCCATCGGCCCGGCTTCGAAGACGTGGTCTGGTTCAAGATCGGCGTTGGCCGTCGCCAGAATGCGGAGCCGCGCTGGCTGCTGCCGCTGATCTGCCGTCGTGGGCACATCACCCGCAATGAAATCGGCGCCATCCGCCTCGGGCCCGAGGCGTCCTGGTTCCAGATTCCCCGCGCCATCGCAGGCAAGTTCGCCGAAACGATAGAACGCACCGCCAATGGCGACGATGAACAGGACGCAATCCTGATCGAGGAATCCGCCGAAGGCCCGCGCTTCGAAGCGCGCCAGAACCGCCAGAACTCCGGCGCTGACGTGCGAGCAAAGCCTTTCCGCAAGGGCGGGAACGGTAAGGGGAAGCCCGGCAAGCCGTTTGGCGACAAGGGCGACAAGGGTGCCAAAGGCAAGGGCAAACCCCCTTTCAAGGGCAAGCGCAAGGACAAGGCGAAGGGCAAGCCCGCATATCCCAAACGGTGACAGGCCAGAGGGTGTTCAACGCGGGCAATCGCCTCGCCCTGAGCCGATTGCCTATTTGAACACCCGTCCCGCGACCGCGTCCAGTTTGGCCAGCAATTCGGGGTCATGCTCTTCGGGCGCGGTGATGATCGCGTTGTCGAGTGTCGTGTCGATCGGCGAGGCCTTGCGCGTCTTGGGCAGGTTCTCGATGAACTTCACCACCGCATCGCGCGCAAGCTCGCTGTTTTCCTGCATCTGCGCGACCACGCTTGCGACATCGACAGCATCTTCGCCTTCGCGCCAGCAATCGTAATCGGTCGCCATGCCGATCATCGCGTAGGGCAGTTCGGCCTCACGGGCGAGTTTCGCCTCGGGCATGCCGGTCATGCCGATCACGTCGGCGCCCCAGGCGCGGTACATGTGGCTTTCGGCGCGGGTCGAGAATTGCGGGCCTTCCATGGCCAGGTAGGTCGCGCCGGTCGCGACCTTGCCTTCGCATTCGCTGACCGCCTTGGCCGCCATCTTGGACAGGCGCGGACAGACCGGGTCGGCCATCGAGACATGCGCGACGAGCCCGCTGGTAAAGAAGGTGGAGGGTCGCGCCCGCGTATTGTCGATGAACTGTTCGACGATGGCGAAGCGACCCGGCTCGATCTCCTCGCGCAACGACCCAACGGCTGAAATGGCGAGAATGTCGGTGCAGCCCGCGCGCTTCAGCGCGTCGATATTGGCGCGGCTGTTCAGCTCGGACGGGCTGATCGGGTGGCCCCGGCCATGGCGTGGCAGGAAGCGGACCTTCACATCGCCGATCCGCCCGCACAGGATTTCATCGGACGGCTCACCCCATGGCGTGTCGATCATCAGCCACTGCTCGTCCTCGATCGCGCCGATATTGTAGAGGCCCGATCCCCCGATGATTCCGATGCACCAATTTCTGGCCATGTAGATGCGCGTATCCTGAAGCTTTTCCTGCGCCCGCCCTTAGGTCAGGACGAAGCGACCCTGCAAGACCAAGCTGTTAAGGCAATAGCTTGCTCCCCGATAGCACTTCGCAATTGATTTTTGCTCACAATGCTCCAACTTCGGTTGCAACAAGAGACCCTAAGCGAATTCAGGAGAGAGAGATGGCGACCCAGTACAAGACCCTCATCAACGGCGAGATGCGTCACACCGACAACTGGCTCGACGTGCTCAACCCGGCGACCGAAAAGGTGGTCGGACAGGTCCCGGCCTGCGGTGCCGAGGAACTCGACAGCGCGGTGCTTGCCGCGCGCGAGGCTTTCAAGAAATGGAAAACCTCCAGCTTCGAGGAGCGCCAGGCCGCCTGTCTCGCGATTTCGGCCGCGATCAAGGAAAATGCCGAAGAGCTTTATCGCCTGCTCACCAGCGAACAGGGCAAGCCCCATGCACAGGCCAAGAGCGAGATCTTCGGCGCGGCGGGCCTTGCCAAGGCGCAATCGACGCTGAAGCTCGAAGACGAGATCATCGAGGATTCCGACAGCCGCCTGCACCGTCACCGCCGCGTGCCCGTGGGCGTGGTCGGCGGGATCGTGCCGTGGAACTTCCCCGTCTCGATGGCGATCCAGAAGATCGTGCCCGCCCTGATGGCCGGTTGCACGATCGTGCTGAAGCCTTCGCCCTTCACGCCGCTGACCACCCTGCGCATCGCAGAGCTGATCGCGGACAAGGTGCCCGCAGGTACGGTCAACATCATCACCGGCGAGGATAGCCTCGGCCCGCTCATCACCGGTCATCCCGGCATCGACAAGATCACCTTCACCGGTTCGACCGCCACCGGCAAGAAGATCATGGAAGGCGCGTCCGACGACCTCAAGCGCATCACGCTCGAACTGGGCGGCAACGACGCCTCGATCGTGCTGCCCGATGCCGATCCGAAAAAGGTCGCCGAACAGCTGTTCTGGTCGAGCTTCATGAATGCCGGCCAGGTCTGCATCGCGGCCAAGCGCGTCTATATCCATGAGGACATTTATGACGAATTGAGTCAGGCAATCGCCGACTATGCAAAGAATGTCGTCGTCGGTGACGGCGCCGAACAGGGCACGGGCGTCGGCCCGATCCAGAACAAGAAGCAGTACGAGCGCGTGCTCGAACTGATCAAGGATGCCAAGGACAACGGCTACAAGTTCCTGCTCGGCGGCGATCAGGACCCGTCGGGCAGTGGCTATTTCGTGCCGCTCACCATCCTCGACAACCCGCCCGAAGATGCCCGCATCGTGGCCGAGGAACAGTTCGGCCCGGTCATGCCGCTGATGAAGTTCAAGGACGAGGACGAGGTTATCGCCCGCGCCAATGCCAGCGAATATGGCCTTGCGGGTGCGGTGTGGACCTCCAACCCCGACAAGGGCGTCGAGATCGCGGAGAAGCTGGAAACCGGCACGGTGTGGATCAACGAGTTCATGCACCTGTCGCCCTTCGCTCCGTTCGGCGGGCACAAGCATTCGGGCTTTGGCGCCGAATACGGCAAGGAAGGCCTCAAGGAGTTCACCTATCCGCAGGTGATCTCGATCAAGCGGGACAACGTGCCCGCCTGATCTGTGGGCGATCTTACCAAGGATGACTTGATGGAAGGGCTGGCGCGGGTTTGTTCTCGCGCCGGCCTTTCGTCGCCATCGGACCTTACCCGCCTTACCGGCGGGGCGACGATGGAAAGCTGGCGTTTTTCATGCGGCGAGGATGACTTCGTCCTGCGCCGCGCACCTTCGCTCGCTTTCATGGAAGACCGCCCCTTCGGCCACGATGTCGAGGCCGCGATCATTCGCGCGGCCGGTGAGGCCGGGGTGACTGCGCCGCGCGTCGTGGCGGAGTTGCAGCCGCAGGACGGGATCGGTTCGGGCTTCGTAATGCAGGCCTTGCCGGGCACGCCCAATCCCAAAGAGATATTGGAGATGGAAGAGCCGGGCGCGCTGCTGAAAGCGGCGGCGCGCGATCTTGCTCGCATCCATTCGCTCAGGTCCGGCGATGTGCCCGAGACCGTGCCGGTGATGGATTACCGCAAGGCCATTGCCGACCTGCGCCAGCAATTCGAGGAAGCGGGCGGCGACCGTCCGATCATCGCGCTGGGGCTGAAATGGATGGAGGACAATTGCCCGGAGCCTTCCGAGCCGGTGCTGATCCACGGCGATTATCGCATGGGCAACCTGCTGGCGAAGGACTCGAAGCTCACCGGCGTACTCGACTGGGAACTGGCGCATTTCGGCGACCGGCACGAGGACCTTGCCTTTGGCTGCATGGCGGTGTGGCGCTTCCACCGATACGACCGGCCCGCGCTGGGTCTGGGATCGCTGGAGGATTACTTCTCCGCTTATGAAGCGGAGGCGGGTGTGACCGTGGACCGCGACCGCTTTCGCTACTGGCTGATCCACCGCACCGTCTGGTGGGCGCTCGGCTGCCTGCGCATGGCGAAAATCTGGCGCAGCGGCGAGGACCGGATGCTGGAGCGGGTGGTGATCTCGCGTCGGACCAGCGAGCAGGAGCTCGATTTGCTGATGCTGCTGGAGGAGGATGCGCCGGAGGAATGCAGGCGCAAGCAGAAATGGTGGCCTATCTCCTCACCTGACCGCCAAACGGGCGATGCGACCGTCTCCGAGATCCTGACGGCGATCTCAGAATGGCTCGGCTCGATCAAGCATCAGGTCCAGAGCCATGATCGCTTCCAGCTTGCCGTGGCCCGCAATGCACTCGGCATTGCGATGCGCGATGAGGAGTTCCTGCCCGACCTGCATGTCGACAAGCGGCGCTCCGACGCGATTCTCGCAGGTGAACTGACCATCGCGGAACGCGGGCTGGTCGGCCACCTGCGCCGGGCAGCGCTCGAAAAGATCAGCGTAGACTCGCCCAAATATCCCGCGCTCGCCGACGCGCTCGAACGATGGGCGATACCCGAAGAGGAAACCGAGTAATGGACTTCACCATTCCCGCCGACCTGCAGGCCTATCTCGACGAACTTGACGCCTTCATCGCCGCCGAAATCAAGCCTCTCGAAGATCAGGACGACAACATCCGCTTCTTCGACCACCGCCGCGAATATGCGCGGACCGATTTCGAGGCGGGCGGCTTGCCGCGCGAGGAGTGGGAAGCGCTGCTGCGCGAGGCTACGGCGCGGGCGGACAAGGCGGGCCACTGGCGCTTCTCCGCGCCGAAGCAATATGGCGGGAAGGACGGGTCGAACCTCTGGATGGCGGTGATCCGCGAGCATTTTGCGAGGGCCGGCCTCGGCCTCCACAACGACCTCCAGAACGAGCACTCCATCGTCGGCAACTTCCCCTTCGTCGCCATGTTCGACCAGTGGGGGACCGAGGAGCAGAAGGCCGAATTCATCACCGGCGGCTTCGAACGCACCCGCCGCGTTGCCTTTGGCCTGACCGAACCCGACCACGGTTCCGACGCAACGCATATGGAAACCCGCGCAGTTCGCGAAACGCGCGACGGGGTCGATGGCTGGCTGATCAATGGCGAGAAGATGTGGATCACCGGGATGCACGTCGCCACGCACTGCGCGATGTTTGCCCGGACCAGCGGCAAGGATGGCGATGCGTCAGGGATCACCTGTTTCCTCGTCCCCAACCCGACGCAGGGGCTGGAGATCGAAGAGTGGATGTGGACCTTCAACATGCCCACCGACCACCCGCGCCTCAGCGTCACCGACGTCTGGGTGCCCGAAAGCGCGATGCTGGGCGTCGAGGGCAAGGGCCTCGCGCTGGCGCAGAGCTTCGTCCACCAGAACCGCATCCGGCAGGCGGCATCTTCCTGCGGCGCGGCGATGTTCTGCATCGACGAGAGCGTGAAATATGCCCGCGAGCGCAAGCCCTTCGGACAGGAGTTGGCCCGCAATCAGGGCATCCAGTTCCCGCTGGTGGAACTGGCCACCCAGGCTGAGATGCTGCGCCTGCTGATCTTCAAGACCGCTTGGGAAATGGACAACATGCCGCACGAAGAGATCGAGCGGACGATCTCCGACAAGGTCTCCATGTGCAATTACTGGGCGAACCGGCTGGTGTGCGAAGCGGCAGACCGCGCGATGCAGGTCCATGGCGGCATCGGCTATTCGCGGCACAAGCCGTTCGAGCACATCTACCGCCACCACCGCCGCTATCGCATCACCGAAGGCGCGGAAGAGATCCAGATGCGCAAGGTGGGGGCGTATCTGTTCGGCTATCTCGGGCCGAAACGCGGGCAGTTTTCCTGATGCCCGACTAGGTACGCCTTTGCGGCAGGTCGATCGTCTCGTGCTCGACCGCGCTGCGCTTGCTCAGGAGGTAGAGCACCACTCCTGTTGCCATCAGCGCTGCCACTGCTCCAAAGGCAGACAGTGGCACCTGCATGTACAGCCAGCCGACCATCGCAATCGCGACCGGAACGATCACCCACCAGCGCGCATCCATGTGATCTGCAATTCCGCCATCATTGCGTCGCCACATCACGATAAGCGCCGCGATGCTTGAGGTGAACAGGATCTGGTCGGCACTCACCAGCAATATCGCCAGACTGCCGAAAGTACCGCTCAACGCGAGCGCGCCTATGATCAGGCCATAGACGCCGATTGCGGCGGCGGGCGTCTGGAATCGCGGCGATACATAGGTCAGGAAATCGGGCAAAAGCCCCCGCCGCGCCATGCCGTAGATCAATCGCGGGATGGCGACGAAAACGTTTAGCTGGAAAGTCGCGACCGAGAATATGACCGCCAGACTGATTGCGAGCGCGCCGGTCGGCCCGATCACCACTGCACCTGCGGCAGCGAGTGGACTGTCAAGCTCCGACGGGTCCGGCGCGATGGCGATATAGGCGAGCTGTATGATCGCATAGAACACTGCAACGCCGGCCAGGTTGATGAAAATGCCGCGCATGATTGTCGCGCGCGGATTCTTGGTCTCTCCTGCCGCTACGGTTGCCACGTCGGCTCCCGAGAAAGCGAAGGCCATCAGCAGGGCGATGCTCTCGATCTGGGTGAATTGTGGAAGCTCGACCTCCGTCGGCACTCCGTTCATGGCAAACCCCAGCAGGCACAGACCGACCAGTGGGAAGAACTTCAGGAATGTCCCCAAGGCAATGGTATTGATTGATCGAACCGTCCCGCTGATGCTGAGACAGGTAAAGGAGACAGCCAGAACGGCAATCGTGCACAGCTTGATCACGGGATCGTCGAACACCGGGAAGACCGCGGCGAGATAAGACACCAGCACGTGGAAGTTTGCGGCAGAGCCCGCAGTGTTGGAGGCGAGGCCGAAAAGCCCGATCTCGAACCCCACGAAGCGCCCGAAGGCGTGTTCGGCATAGAGCTGTGCACCACCCGATTGGCGAAAGACCGTCGAAAGCTTGGCCGCCACTGCCACGATACAGCCGTAAAACACCGCGAACAGCAGTATCGCATAGGGCGCGAAAGTCCCGGCGCTGGCGAACAGCACCGCGGGCAAAGCGAAGATGCCCGATCCGACTACCGCGTTGAGGTTGATGAGGATCGAACCGGCAAGACCGACCGTACGCGGTGGTTTTTGATCAGTTGTTATTGACTGTCCCCCCGGATCAGCGCCCCCGCCCCGGTTGGATAGCAAAGCCGAGCTAGTGTCAAACTTATACGGCGACCGGCCTTATCGCCCCCTAGCAATATTCTTACGCCCCGCTAGTCTCCCGTTCCAAACGAGGGAGACCCCAAATATGCGTCGCTTTACCGCCATCCTTCTCGCAGGCACCATGCTCGCGATGCCTGCTGCCACACTCGCGCAGGACGAGCAGCCGCCCGAGCCCAACCCGGCCGAGGCCCAGCCCGATACCGAGGACGAGCAGCGCGAAGAGGCGAACGATCCGCAGGTCGACCAGCAGCAGGAGGCCATCGAGGAGGCGAGCGCGACGCCCGCACCCGCTGCGCAGGCCGGTGTCGATGAAGAGGACGACAGCTGGGACGTCATGGCTCCGCGCGGCGCTACCATCGCTCAGGTTCCGATCCGCACGAACGAAGCCACGTGGATGGATGTCGATGTCTCCCCCGACGGACGCACCATCGCCTTCACCGTGCTCGGCGACATCTACACCATGCCGATCACCGGCGGCACGCCGACGCGCATCGCCGAAGGGCTCGCGTGGGAAGTGCAGCCACGCTTCTCTCCCGATGGCAGCCGCATCGCCTTCACTTCCGACCGCGCAGGCGGGGACAATGTGTGGGTGATGAACGTCGATGGCAGCGACAAGCGGCAGGTGACGAAGGAGGACTTCCGCCTCCTCAACCAGCCCGACTGGTCGCCCGATGGCCGCTTCATCATCGCCAAGAAGCATTTCACGACCGAGCGCAGCGCAGGCACCGGCGAAATCTGGATGTACCACGTCTCGGGCGGCGGCGGCGTCGCGATCGTCGAGCGTGCGAACGAGAACCTGCAAAAGGAATTGGGCGAGCCGGTCTTCTCGCCCGATGGAGAGGCAATCTACTACACCCGCAACACGACGCCGGGTAACACGTTTATCTATGCGCAGGATTCGCAGACCGGCATCTTCGCGATCGAACGCCACGACCTTGCAACCGGCGAAGTCACCACCGCGATCGACGGCTATGGAGGCGCGGTGCGTCCGGCACCATCGCCCGACGGGACCGAGATTGCCTTCGTGCGCCGCGACAAGGACACGAGCCAGCTCTGGGTGAAGGATATCGCAAGCGGGCGCGAGCGCATGATCTATGACTCGCTCGACCTCGACCTGCAGGAAACCTGGGCGGTCTACGGGGTCTATCCGAATATCGACTGGACGCCCGACAGCCGCAGCATCGTCTTCTGGGCGGGGGGCAAGCTCAACCGGATCGACCGCGACGGCACGGGCTTTGCGAATATCCCCTTCACCATCAATGACACGCGCGGCGTGGCCGACGCGCCGCATCCCCGGATCGAGGTTTCGCCCGACCGCTTCGCTACCACGATGACGCGCTTCGCGACGCTTTCGCCCGATGGCAGCCGCGTCGTGTTTGAGAGTCTGGGGCGGCTCTACACCAAGAGCGCGCGCGGCCGCGATGCGCCGCGCCCCTTCACCAATGCGAGCGACGTGATCGAAGCCTGGCCCGCCTTCAGCCGCGATGGCGACCGGATCGCGTGGGTCGAGTGGACCGACGCGGACCTGGGCCGCATTGTCGTCGCCAACGCCAATGGCTCGAACCGCCGCGTCATCACCGATGAGCCGGGCCATTATGCAGAGCTGACATGGTCGCCCGATGGACGTCATATCGCTTATGAAAAACGCTCGGGCGGTTACCTCACTTCCCCGACCTATTCGCAGAACACCGGCGTCTACCTGATCCCCGCGAGCGGGGGCGAGGCCGAGATGGTCAGCCGGTCAGGCTCCAGCCCGCAATTCGGCGCGGATGGCGACCGCATCTACATGACCACCTATTCCGGCGACGGGCTCGCGCTCGTCTCCGCCGACCTCGACGGAGAGGCACAGCGCACCATCGCCAAGGGCGATCTTGTGGGAGACTTCCGCGTCGCGCCCGATGGCGAGACGATCGCCTTCCGCCAGAATTACGAAGTCTTCGTCATGCCGCTGATCCCCGGCGGCAAGACGGTGACCGTCTCGGAAAAGAGCGGGGCGCTTCCGATTACCAAGGTTTCGGAAGGCGGTGCGGACTATCTCGGCTGGACGCGCGGGGGTGAGACCGTCTTCTGGTCGCAGGGGCCGAATGTGATGCAGGCCAACATGGCCGACATCTTCCGCAACGCTCCCAAGGATGAGGATGACGAGAGCGAAGGCTTCACCCCGCCCGAAACCGGCATTTCGACCGCTGTCAGCGTCACCGCTGCAAAGCCCGATGCCACCGTCGCCATAACCGGCGCGCGCATCCTCACCATGGCCGCCGGTCTGGGCGAACAGGATGCGGGCGTGATCGAGAACGGCGTGATCGTGATCGAAGGCGAACGCATTGCCGCGATCGGTCCTGCCAGCGAGGTTTCCGTGCCCGCAGGCGCGATCACCGTCGATGCCAGCGGGCGAACCATCGTCCCCGGCTATGTCGATGCACACGCGCACGGGCCTCAGGGCGTGGGCGACTTCATCCCGCAGCAGAACTGGCGCATGATCCAGGATCTCGCCACCGGCGTGACCACGATCCACGATCCGTCCAACGATGCCAGCCAGATCTTCGCCGCGGCCGAGCGCCAGCGTGCCGGAATGCTGCTCGCCCCGCGTCTCTTCTCGACCGGGGAGGTGATCTACGGCGCCAAGGCGCCCGGCTTCTTCGCGCGGATCGATTCCTACGAAGATGCCCTCGCGCATGTTCGCCGGATCAAGTCGCAGGGCGGTGTTTCGGTCAAGAACTACAACCAGCCGCGCCGCGAACAGCGCCAGATGGTCGCCCGCGCCGCCGCCGAGGAGAACATGCTCGTCGTGGCCGAGGGCGGTTCGCTGTTCGGGATGGACATGAACCTGATTGCCGATGGCAATTCCACGCTCGAACACAACGTTCCGGGCGACGTGCTCTATGACGACGTGATCCAGTTCTTTGGCCAGTCGAACACCAATTATACGCCCACGCTCAACGTCACTTATGGCGGGCTTGCCGGCGATCCGTATTGGCGGCAGGCAATGAATGTGTGGGAGCATCCGCTGATGGTGCACACCCCGCCGAAGATCCTGCTCGCGGACAACGGACGGCGCACGACCGCGCCCGACTGGGCTTTCGTCGACGACAACGCCGCGCGCGAGGCCCACAAGATCGCGCGTGCCGGGGTCAAGGTCTCGATCGGCGCGCATGGGCAGCAGGCCGGGCTCGATCATCACTGGGAGATGTGGAGCTTCGTGCGCGGAGGGATGACCCCGGTCGAGGCGCTCAAGGCCGCGACCATCGCGCCCGCGCAATCGCTGGGCATGGCGGATGACGTGGGCAGTCTCGAAGTGGGCAAGCTCGCCGACCTCCTGGTGCTGAGCGCGGACCCGTCCGAGGACATCCAGAACACCGACGATATCGTGCAGGTGATGCTGGGCGGACGGCTCTACGATGCGCGCACCATGCAGGAGGTCGCGACCGGCAATGGCGGGCGCATGGACTATTGGTGGGAAGCCAATGGCATGGGCGACGCAGGCGGTTCGGAAACCGCGACCCATGCGGCCGCGGCTCATGAGGACGCGAATTAAGTACTGCCGTCCAGCAGCTTGCGAAGGTCCTTCAAAGCCTTCGCTCGCAGCTGGTGGACGCGGGGAACGCTGACCTCCAGCACTTCGGCGATCTCGGTGAGGTTCAGTTCCTCGACGAAGAACAGCTGGAGCACCAGTTGCAGTCGCTCCGGCAGGCTCTGCATCGCCTCGACCAGTCGTTCGCGATCCTGCTGGCCGGAGAGGATGTCGAACGGGTCCGGGTCGTCGCTGGCAAAGGCAGTGTTGCTTTCGTCGTAGGCGTCGCTGATCGATGTCAGCGTCACTGCGGAAGCCTCTATCTCGATCAGTTCGGCATCGCTCACGCCAAGAGCGCGGGCAATCGCCATGCGGCTGGGTTCGCAGCCCAGCTCGGCGCGGAGAGTGTCGACCACCTCGTTGTAGCGTGCCCGTTTTCTACGAGCGGTGCGCGTATCGTTGGCGAGTCTGCGGATCTGGTCGAACATCGCCCCGCGGACGCGGATCTTGGCATAGGCGGCAAAGCCGTCCTCACCCGGCCCCTGGTGCCGCTGCGCGCATTCGGTGAGCGCGACGATGCCGGCCTGGATGAGGTCCTCGATCTCCATCCCTTCGCGGCCAGAGCCGTGGATGTGCCACGCCGCGCGGTGGACCATCGGCAGGAACCGGCGGACCCGGTCCTCGACCTCGGCGCGCGACGCCGCGCCATAGGCGCTTGCGCCGTGGAAGCTTTTCGGATCGTGTTTCATGCAGCCTCCAATTCAGGCGTGGGCAGGCCGGCAGGGGGCGCCGGTTCGGCACCGATCACGGCGACCACTTCGACCCCCTGGGTTGCGGGCAGTTCATTGATCGAGAGCACCTGGCACCGGCTTGCGCGCTGGCGCAGCAGGCTTGCGAGCGCTCGGCGCGCGGGCGGTTGCACGATCAGAGCGACCGGGCTGCCAGCTTCCTCGATGGCTGTGTTGACGCGCTCGGCGATCATGGAACCGGTGTCGGGTTCGATCAGCGGCTGGCCTGTGCCCGGATCGACCATTCCGCCAAGGATCGCGCCTTCGAGCGCGGCGTCCAGCGTGACCACCTTCAGCCGTTCTCCGGGGCCGCAGATCCGGGCCACCAGCCGCGCACCCAGGTCGGCGCGAACGGCATCGATCAGCGCGTCGAAATCTTGCGTTTTCTGCAGCGCCAGCGCGAGGCTGGTCAGCAGCGGCTGGGGGTGCGCCAGCCCGATCCCGTCGGCGATCAGAGCGCGGAAGATGCGGGTGAGCGCGGCAAGGCTGAGCGGGTCGGGATGCACCGCCTCGATCAGCGCGGGCGCGCGGTCCTTGAGATCGTCGATCATGGCGCGCACCTCCGATGGGCCGAGCAGCCTGTCCGAATTGTTGAGCAATTCCTGATTGGCGTGGGTCGCGATCACCGTGCCCGGATCGACGCACATGAAGCCTTCGGAAATGGCGTGGTCGCGGGACGCCGGGTCGATCCACAGCGCGGGGCAGCCGAAGCTGGGGTCGAACGTCCCTTCGCCCGGCACCCCGTGGTCGGCGCGCACATCGCCCGTGTCGATCGCGAGAAGCCTGGACGCGCGCACCATGCCCTGCGCGATCACCAGCCCGCCCAGCATGACCTGGTAGTTGCTGGCGGGAAGATCGAGCGAAACAAAAGACTGAAAATGAGCCTTCAGGACCTGAAGGACGAGAATAAGCAGACCGAAGGCTCGCCCGAGGTCAAGATGGCCCGCAAGCAGCGCCAGCGCGACCTTGCGCGCGGGAGTGTCGCGAAGGCGATGAAGGAAGCGCAATTCGTGGTGGTGAACCCGATGCATTTCGCCGTCGCGCTGACCTACGATCCCACGTTGGCGCCTGCACCGGTGGTTCTGGCCAAGGGGCGCGGCGAGACGGCAATGGCAATGCGCGAACTGGCGAGCGATGCGGGCCTGCCGGTGCTGCGCTATCCGCAGCTTGCCCGCGCGATCTATTTCACCACGCGCGCAAACCAGATGGTGCGCGAGGAGCTTTACGTCTCTGTCGCTTCGCTGGTCGCCTTCGTCCTGTCGGTGAAGCGCGGAGAACGTCCCAATATGCCCAGCGTGACCGTCCCCGAAGAGCTGCGTTTCGATGCCGACGGAAGGCCCGAAAAAACCGCTTAACCCGCTCGCGCGGTGGCCGTTCTTTGAGCCATGGACAATCCCGGCTCATCGATCATTGCGGCTCTTGGCGGAGGCAGCGGGGTGGACTTCGTCCAGCTCGCCAACGACCTGTCCGACGCGACCTATGCATTCCAGCGCAGCAACCTGCAAAGCCGCAACGAAGCGCTGGAAGCGCGCATTTCGTCGGCCGCGCTGATCCGTTCTTCGCTTACCCAGCTGGCGAGTGCGCTGGGCGACCGGATGCGCAGCGGCGACCTTGCCCCGCGCGCCAGCATTGGCAATTCGACGGTGGCGAGCGTTTCGACGACACCAGGCGTCACACCCAGCGGTACCTATTCGCTCGAAGTCTCGCAGCTTGCGCGTAGCCAGACCCTCGCGACGAAGACCTACGGGGCCGCCGACGACGTGGTGGGGGAGGGTACGCTCACGATCCGGTTCGGGACGGTGGATGGATCGACCTTCACCGAGGATACCGGGAATCCCGCGTTCGATATCGCGGTCGATGCGAGCGATACGCTCACCACCCTCGCATCCAAGATCACGGCGCAGAGCGACGGTCGGCTCGATGCTTATGTCGCGAACGGGGCGAGCGGCGCGCAGATTGTCATCAAGGGCGAGGATGGTGCGGCGAACGGTTTTGTCGTCGAGGCCACAAGCGCCTCCGCCACCCCGAGCGCCACACCGGGCGATCTCAGCTACCTTGCATGGAACCCGGCGAGCGATGCCGGCGAATTGCGCCAGGGCGCGCTCGATGCGACATTCAGCCTCGACACCGTGGAGATGACCAGCCCCAGCAACACGGTCACCGGCCTGCCCGAAGGGATCGGGTTGACCCTGACCGGCACGAACGAAGGCGCGCCCACCACGGTTTCCTTCGATGCCAACACCACCGCGATTACCGCGGTGATGAGCGACTTCGTCGCCGCGCTCAACGATCTGACCGGGTCGCTGGGCAGCGAGGCGGCGGCTTTCGGCGGCACACTGGGCAACGATGCGGGAGCACGGGAACTGAAGCGCGACCTGGCGCGACTGACCAGCGAGACCGTTATGCCGGGTGCGGCCGAAGGCGAGCCTTCGACGCTCGCCGATCTGGGTCTAAAGGTCACGCGCGAGGGCAATTTCGAATTCGACGGCGAACGGCTTGCACAGACGTTGGCCGATTATCCCGAGGCGACCGCAGCGATGTTCACCACCGGACCGTTCGGCGTCTTTGCGACCATGGACGGGCTGGCGCGCGACAACACGCTGCGATCCAATCCCGGCTCGTTGGGCGGTTCACTCGTGCGATACGAAGCGCAGATCGAGCGAAACGAGGAACGGCTTTCCAGGATCGCCGACCAGCAGGAGAACCTGCGCGCGAGGCTGACCTCTCAGCTGGTTGCGGCAGAGCGACAGATTTCGGGCTCGCAATCGACCCTGAGCTTTCTCGAGCAGCAGATAGCAGCCTGGAATCGTCCGAACTAGGACTAGGAGAGCGGAACATGCGACCCCTGACATGCAACGCGGCGAGCACCTATCGCAGGGTCAACCTCGACGCACGTATCGAGGCGGCCTCGGGCGCAGACCTCACGCGTATCTGTCTCGAAGAGGCGGTGGGCGCGATGGGACAGGCGCTGATGGCGCTGGAGCGCAAGCCGGACAGCATTCCGCGCGAACCACTCGCCCGCGCGCAGAGCATCGTCTTGTGGCTGGCGCGTGGGGTCGATCCGGCCAACCCGCTCGCCAGTGCGCTGACACAATTCTACGGTGGGACAGCGAAGGCGATCGGCGCGAATATCGTCAATCCCTCGCCTGAAAGCATGTCGCAACTGCGCGGCGATTTCGAAGACCTGCTCGGCGCGCTTTAGCTGGCCTCGGCTTCGGCGATGATCCGGGCGGCATCGGCCGGGTCCTCGAAGGGGTGGAAATGGGTGTGGTCTGGACGGTGCAGATCGGTGCCGTGGGGGATGATCGCGGCAAGGCCCGGCCATGTCGGCGACCCCTTGAAGTCCATTTTCTCGGTCTGCTTTGCCCGCACCACCAGCACCGGGATTTCCACGCGGCGAGCGGCATCCAGGATGCCTCCATTGCTGCGGCTCGAGCTATACAGGCTGGCCTCCATTTCCGGTGAGCATGCCAGCGTGTAGCCGCCGTCGTCCTTCTCAACGAGGCCGTGCCTGCAATAATCCTCGAATACCCGGCGCTCGAACAGCGAATAGGGCTCGCGCGTGGCAAAACGCTCGATCATAGCTTCGATAGAGGGGAAATCACGCTTGCGCCGGATCGCCGGATGAGGGGCATCGGAAGTGAAATCGGTAGCATCCTCGGTGTAGTAGGACGGCGACATCACTACCGGATCGAACAGGACCAGTCGCCCGAAGGCATCGGGCCTGTCGGCGGCGCATTGCAGCAGGGTATGTGCGCCCATCGAGTGGCCCATGCCCAGCGCCCCGCGAATGCCCAGATGATCCAGCAACGCGCATACCTCGACCGAGACAATGTGCCAGTCCTCGAGCGGCTCGCCTTGGCTCTTTCCATGCCCGTGCAGGTCGATGGCGATGACCCGGCGACCGGGAAAGTGCTCCGCAATCGCGTCATAGCACCGCGCGTGAAAGCCGGTTGCGTGGGCAATTACGAGCGGTGGTTGGTCATTGCCCGGCGATGCGCCCCATTCGTAATAGGTGAGGCGCAAGCCATCGATGTCGACACAACGTGTCGCGGGACCGTCTTCGCGCGCCATCGCTCAGACCGCTTCCGGCTCGGTAAGAGCCGTTTTGTCGGGACCGTCTTCGGCCGCGGTCGCGGGCAGGGCAGAGCGGATCAGCAGATAGCCGCCGATCGCCGCAACCAGCGATCCCGACAGCACGCCGAGCTTTACGGCATCGATCATCGCCGGGTCGGTGAATGCGAGGTTGCCGATGAAAAGGCTCATGGTGAAGCCGATTGCGGCAAGCAACGACAGCCCATGGATCTTGCGCCAGCCCACGCCTTCGGGAAGCTGGGCGATGCCGGCCTTGACCGCAATCCACGAGAATCCGACGATCCCCACCTGCTTGCCGATCAACAGGCCAAGGGCGATGCCCAGCGGCAATGGCTGCAACAGGTCGGCGGGCGAAAGGCCGATAAGCGTGACCCCGGCATTGGCGAAGCCGAAGATCGGGATGATGAGGAAGGCCACCCAGTAGTGCAGGCCATGCTCCATCTCTTCCAGCAGGTGGCGGCCGTTGCGCGCGACGATGGGGACGGTGGCCGCCGCCGCGACCCCAGCCAGCGTCGCGTGGACACCGGATTTCAAAACGAACACCCACATGATGACCGTCATCACGATATAGGGCAGAGAATTGCCGATCTTCATCCGTCCGCACACGATCAACGCACCCAAGGTCAGCGCCGCGCCCAGAAGCATCTGGGTGTCGAGCGTTCCGGAATAGAACAAGGCGATGATGGTGATTGCACCGATATCGTCGATCACGGCGATGGCTAGCAACAGCGCCTTCATTGCCACCGGCACGCGCGGGCCGAGCAGCGAAAGAATGCCGAGCGCGAAAGCGATATCGGTTGCGGCGGGGATGGCCCAGCCATTGATTGTCTCTGGCGAATTGTAGTTGAACGCGACGAATACGAGCGCGGGCAGCGCCATGCCGCCTATCGCTGCGGCGAGAGGAAGCGAGGCCTGGTTCCAGCTCGACAATTGCCCTTCGATGATCTCGCGCTTCACCTCCAGCCCGATCAGGAAGAAGAAGATCGCCATCAAGCCGTCATTGATCCAAAGCAGCAGCGCCTTGTCGATCGCGAAATCGCCGAAGGAAACGTTCAGCTTGGTCTGGAGCGTCCCGAAATAGGCCTCGCTCGCAGGGCTATTGGCTATCACCAAAGCCAGCGCGGCTGCGATGATGAGCAATATGCCGCCTGCGCTTTCCTGTTTCAGGAAGTCCTTGAGCGCTACGCCAACCCTGTTGATCATTGTCCCCGGTCCTTCAAAAGCATGTGGTTCGATTAGGCGCACTGGCCTGCGCACGTTGCGCGTTGCGACCGTTCTAGGCAGTTTGTTCGCAATCGCAAAGACGAATGGGACCGCTGGACGCGCTGCCGATGGGCTCCATTGACAATTTCGGGCGCAGGGTTGATCGCACGCGCTGATTTCCCATCTGCCCTGCTCACGCCACGACCCATTGCGGAGGCCTTTTTTGCCAGACGTCCAGAATACTGAGACGCCCGGAACCGACGAGTTCCGAAGGGCGATGGGCCTGTTCACCACCGGGGTCGGCATCGTCGCAGTCGATGCCGAGCCGAACGGGTTCGCGGCTATGACCATCAATTCGTTCGTCTCGGTCTCGCTCGATCCCATGCTGGTCTGCTGGAGCCTGCACAACGATTCCAGCCAGTTCGACCTTTATGCCAACGCGCGCCGTTTCGCCGTAAGCATACTGGCAGCCGAACAGGGCGATCTCGCACTGCGTTACGCAACGCGCGGCGGCATGCACAGGTTCGGCGAGGATTTCGAACGCAGCGCGGGCGAACTGCCGATCGTGGCTGGATCGCTTGCCCACTTTGAATGCCGGAATTGGTCGATAACCCCTGCGGGCGACCACACCTTGATCCTCGGTGAAGTCGAAGGGCTAAGCCGTGCGCACGCCGATGCTGCAAATGCCTCACCGCTAACCTTTTTTCAGGGAGAGTTTTGCAGTATCGCCCCGCAATGACTGCGAAATCTCCGATCGAACCCAAAGATGACACGCGCGAAAAGCTGCTTATGGCGGCTCAGCGCCAGTTCGCCGAACGCGGCTTTCACGGTGCCAGCATTGCGCTGATCGCTGGTGAAGTCGGCTTGACCAAGCAGGCGCTGCTCTACCACTTCAAGCGCAAGGAAGACCTGTACGCAGAAGTGCTGCGCGACATTGCGGTGCGTACATTGGAGGCGATGCGCGCCAGCCACGATCCCGCCTCGACCCCCGAACAGCAGTTCGAGGACACGATCCTGGGTGTCTATGCCGCAGCGCAGGCGAACCCGGTGGGTTCGAGAGTGCTGATGCGCGAAGTGCTGGACGACCAGAGGCGCAACGCTCCGGCGGATGAATGGCATCACAAGAACTGGCTTCAGGGCATGGTCGACCGGCTGAGCCAGATCGAAAGCTGGAAAGAGCGCAGTGAAGCGGAAAAGATCGCCTGCGTATTCCAGCTGGTGAGCGCGATCGAGTTCTTCACCGCCTCGAAATCCGTGCTGCTGCGCTTTTATGGAGAAGCGGAATACGAGCGGATCGAGGCGGCCTATCCCGGCGAGCTGCGCGCGCAGATCCGCCGCATTCTCGGCGCGAGCGAGTAGTCGCGGAAGAAGCGTGCGCTACGCCCGGAGGTGACGGGCGTGCCAGGCGACATGCTCGGCCATGAAGGTCGAGATGAATAAATAGGAGTGGTCGTACCCCTCCTGCATGCGGATATCGGCGGCGATGCCTGCCGCCTGGCAGGCCTCCACGAGCCGATGCGTCTGCAACTGCTCTTCGAGGAAATTGTCAGCCGTCCCCTGGTCGACCAAGAGCGCGCGGCATTGCGCGCCGTCCTCAATCAGGGCCACCGCATCATATTCGCGCCAGCTTGCGCGGTCGTCACCAAGATAGCGGCCCAGCGCCTTCTCGCCCCACGGCACCTCGCCCGGCGCGACGATCGGTGAGAATGCGCTGATCGAGCGGAAACGGTCGGGATTGCGCAATCCCACGGTCAGCGCACCGTGGCCACCCATCGAATGGCCGATGATCGATTGCCGCGCCATGTCGACCGGGAATTGCTCCGCGATGAGTGCGGGAAGCTCATCTTCGACATAGGAGCGCATCTGGTAATGTTTCGACCACGGCTCGCGCGTCGCATCGACATAGAAGCCTGCGCCCTTGCCGAAATCGTATTCGTCGGCATCCGGCACATTGTCGCCGCGCGGAGAGGTGTCGGGGGCCACGAAGACGATGCCATGCTCGGCGCAAGCCGCGCGGTATTCGCCCTTCTCCATGACATTGGCATGAGTGCAGGTCAGCCCTGACAGATAGGTCAGGACCGGCAGCTTCGCGCCCGGCTCATGGTCAGGCACGAAGACCGCGAAGGTCATGTCGGTGCCCGTGGCGGTGCTGGTGTGCGAGTATACGCCTTGAGTGCCGCCATGGCTGCGGGTTTCGGAGACGGTCTGCATCAATAGACCACCACGCTGCGGATGCTTTCGCCCGAATGCATCAGGTCGAAGCCCTTGTTTATCTCCTCCAGCGTCAGCGTGTGGGTGATCATCGGGTCGATGGCGATCTTGCCGTTCATGTACCAGTCGACGATCTTGGGAACGTCGGTGCGACCCTTGGCCCCGCCGAACGCAGTGCCGCGCCAGTTGCGGCCCGTCACGAGCTGGAAAGGCCGCGTCGAGATTTCCTTGCCCGCCTCGGCAACGCCAATAATGATCGAGGTGCCCCAGCCCTTGTGACAGCATTCCAGCGCATCGCGCATCACATCGGTGTTGCCCGTGCAGTCGAAGGAATAGTCCGCCCCGCCGTCGAGCATCTCGACGAGGTGTGCGACCACATCGCTGGTTTCTTTCGGATTGACGAAGTCGGTCATGCCGAACTTCTCGCCCCATTCGCGCTTCTCGGAGTTGATGTCGACGCCGACGATCCTGTCCGCGCCGGCCATCTTTGCGCCCTGAATGACGTTCAATCCGATCCCGCCGAGCCCGAAGACCACGACATTGTCGCCCGGCTGAACCTTGGCGGTATTCACCACGGCGCCAACCCCGGTGGTCACGCCGCAGCCGACATAGCAGGAGGTCTCGAACGGCGCGTCGGTGCGGATCTTGGCGACCGCGATTTCGGGGAGGACGATGAAGTTCGAGAAGGTCGAGCAGCCCATGTAGTGGTAGATCGTCTCGCCCTTGTAGCTCATGCGGCTGGTGCCGTCGGGCATGAGGCCCTGGCCCTGCGTCGAACGGATTGCGCTGCACAAATTGGTCTTCCCCGACAGGCACATTTTGCACTGACGGCATTCGGGCGTGTAGAGCGGAATGACGTGGTCGTCGGGCGCAACCGAAGTAACGCCGGGGCCGACTTCTCGTACGATACCGGCGCCTTCATGGCCGAGAACGCTGGGGAATATCCCCTCGCTGTCCAGCCCGTCGAGCGTGTAGGCGTCGGTGTGGCAGATGCCGGTAGCCATCACTTCGACCAGCACTTCGCCCGCTTTCGGGCCCTCGAGGTCGAGTTCAACGATCTCAAGCGGTTTCTTGGCTTCGAAGGCAACGGCGGCGCGGGTTTTCATAGGTCTGGGTCTCCTGAATTTTTCCCGCTGCTAGCACAGCACAGACCTATGTCTACTTCGGCGGCATTACCGCACCGATAGTCAGGGGTCTGTACTCGGCCAGCGCGGTCCAGCGTTTGTGGGCGTCGGTCGACACCTCATCTATCGAAGCTGGCCCGGCGCGATCGATGGCCTGGCCGGTAAGTTCGTAGAGCACGCCCGTCCGGTCATGAAACTCGATCAGCGGGTCAAGCCTGGTGAAGCTCTCTTTCTGGTCCTGTTCGAACTCCAGCCCCACTTTCTCCGCTTCGCCGATCATCCACAAAAGCGGTCCGTCGGACAGCTCGCGCACCGCCCGGACACCGCCGCCAACACACCCATGATCGCCGGGGAACCACAATTGCTGGAGCGAATGACCGGGCGCAGGATCGCGGGGCGGGCACATGGGCGTGACGTCAAAGACCTTGCGTTGCTCGTCAATAGCCACGGCATGTCGCGCATTGAGAATATGCGATCCCAGGTCGGTGTCGTGAAACTCGTACCGCGCACCAAGCCAGTCGTCGATTGGCAGCAATGGTATCTGCGCCGGAACACCGAGCGCGCCAACCGTATCCCAACACCCGAGAAACGTGATCAGCGGGCGACTGTCGCCGTCAAGCAGCGAATTGGTGGTGCGAAAATTGACGCATTCGTCGTCTGAAGGCCGGATTTCCCGATCGCGGTAGAGGGTCATCGCATAGGGGATCGATCGCAGCTTGGTGCGACACACGATCCCGCAGGAATATATCAGCCCGGCCAGCGAACGGACGGTGTAGGCTCCGCGGCTGAAACCGAACAGATAGAGTTCGTCGCCCGGTTCGTAATTGAGGCTGAGGAAGCGGTAAGCCTCCATGATCTCGTCATCCAGCCCTGCTCCGAATGCGCCGCCGGCAATCCTGTCGATCGCGTTGCGCAAGCCTACGCCGGCATCGTAATACAGCACCTGGGAAGTGCCATCGTCGGAGGAGCGTTTGACGAATTGGGCGACCCTCTGGACATTGGTCGGCCAGTCCGCCTCCAGGCTTTGCCAGGTTCCGTCGCAGCAAATGACAATTCGTTTCATGCGCTTGCCTCCCAACAAACTCCATCTCTGGAACAGTTGCAAAGGTAGCAGGGTGGCAGGTGATGCGATTGTATGGATGCACACCGTGGTTGGGTGCAGTGACATTTCGTGTTGCAAAGGAGTGTACCACCGCCTCTACTCGCGCGCATGATACGTGCTGCGCTGAACCACCTCACCCATTACCGCTATTCGCGACCCATCAAGCTGGGGGCGCAGGTGATCCGGCTGCGACCGGCGCCGCATACGCGCACCGCCGTTCCGAACTATTCGCTCAAGATCGAACCCGAAGGCCATTTCATCAATTGGCAGCAGGACCCGCATGGCAACTGGCTTGCGCGGGTCGTTTTTCCCGAGCCGGTAAGCGAGCTGCGCATCGAGGTCGACCTGATCGCCGATATGACGGTCATCAACCCGTTCGACTTCTTCGTCGAGGAGGCTGCGGAGGGTTATCCGTTCACCTACGACGACAAGCTTCAGTCCGACCTCGCCGCCTATTTCGATTGCGAACCGCAGGGGCCGCTTTTCGAGGAACTGGTCGCCCAGCATGCAGGCCACCAGGGTCGCACAATCGACTTTCTGGTCGAGGTCAATCGCGCGCTCGAACAACGGATCGACTATGTGATCCGCATGGAAACGGGGGTGCAGACTCCTGAACAGACGCTGGAAGAAGGACGCGGATCGTGCCGGGATTCGGCGTGGCTGCTGGTGCAGTTGCTGAGACGACTGGGCTTCGCCGCGCGGTTCGTCTCTGGATATTCGATTCAGCTTGTCGCCGATGTCGACCCGGTCGAAGGGCCCAAGGGCGTAAGCGAAGACGTGGTCGACCTGCATGCCTGGGCCGAGGCCTTCGTCCCAGGCGCGGGCTGGGTCGCGCTCGATGCGACATCGGGGATGTTCGCGGGCGAGGGACATATCCCTCTATGTGCCGCGCCGCATTACCGATCCGCCGCACCGATAGAAGGCATGGCCGAACCCGCCGAGGTCGATTTCAATTTCGCCATGCGCGTCGACCGGGTGAAGGAAGCGGTGCGGATTACCAAGCCGTTCACCGAGGACCGCTGGGAAGCGCTGCTGGACCTTGGCAAACGGGTCGATGAAGATCTGACCGAACAGGACGTGCGCCTCACCATGGGCGGCGAACCGACCTTCGTGGTCGAGAATGCGGGCGACGCGCCCGAATGGAATTCCGAAGCGGTAGGCCCCACCAAGGCGCGCTATGCGGACAAGCTGATCCGCAAACTGGGCGAGGCCTTCGCGCCCGGCGCGCTCCTGCATCACGGGCAGGGCAAGTGGTATCCAGGCGAGAGCCTGCCGCGCTGGGGCTATTCGCTCTACTGGCGCAAGGACGGAACGCCGCTTTGGTCGAGCCCAGAGCTGATCGCCCGCGATCCCGACGAAGAGGACGAAACACCAGTCGGGCCCGAGCAGGCTTCGGCTTTCCTCAACGCGGCGGCCGACAATTTGGGTCTCGAAACCGACTACGTCCATCCGGTCTACGAAGATTCCGAGAAGTGGATAGAGCGCGAAGGCGAACTGCCGGTCAACGTCACTCCCTTCGACCCCAAGATCGAGGATCCCGAGGAACGCCAGCGGATTGTTCAGACCTTTGCGCGCGGCCTGACCACGCCGGTTGGTTACGTGCTTCCGATCCAGCGCTGGAATACCAAGCAGGAGAAAGACCCCGCGCGCTGGAAAAGCGAGCAGTGGAGGTTGCGGCGCGGGGCGCTGTTCGCGGTGCCGGGTGACAGCTCGCTCGGCTATCGCCTGCCACTGGGTTCGCTGCCGCATGTCGAGAAGAGCGACTATCCCTACATCCATCCGCGCGTCGAAACCGATCCGCAGGCCCCGCTCGCCGATTATCGCGAGCAGCGCGCGCGTGCCGGTCAGCAAAGCCATGAACAGCGCGCGCCAGCTTCGGGCGAACAACGCCACGAACGCGTGGAACAGGGGGCGGACAATCGGCAGGACATCGTCGAACAGGAAATCATCGAGGGCGCGGTCCGCACTGCGCTGACTGTCGAGCCAAAGGGCACCTATCTTTCTGTCTTCATCCCTCCTGTCGAGGAGATCGAGGACTTTCTCGAACTGGTTGCCGAGATCGAAGCGGTCGCCAAAGAACAGAACATGCCGGTTCGGATCGAGGGGTATTCGCCGCCGCCCGACCCTCGGATCAATGTACTGAAGGTCACACCCGATCCCGGCGTGATCGAAGTCAACATCCATCCCACCGCCAGCTTCGACGAATTGGTCGATGTCACGACGCGGCTCTACGACGCGTCGCGCGAATGCGGGCTGACGGCGGACAAGTTCATGGTCGATGGCCGCTCGGTCGGCACGGGTGGAGGCAACCACCTCGTGATGGGCGGGGCCAGCTTTACCGAAAGCGCCTTTATCCGTCGCCCGGACCTGCTCAAGAGTTTCGTGCTCTACTGGCAGCGTCACCCCTCGCTAAGCTACCTGTTCTCGGGCCTGTTCATCGGGCCAACCAGCCAGGCACCGCGCTTCGACGAGGCGCGGCATGACAGCCTTTACGAGCTCGAAATCGCTCTGGCGCAAGTGCCGCCACCTGGCGAGCCGCCCAAGTTTCCTTGGATCGTCGACCTGTTGTTCCGCAACCTGCTGGTCGACGTGACCGGCAACACGCACCGCTCCGAGATTTGCATCGACAAGCTCTATTCGCCGGATGGACCAACCGGGCGGCTGGGTCTCGTCGAGTTTCGCGGCTTCGAGATGCCGCCTGACGCGCGCATGAGCGTCGCCGCGCAATTGCTGCTGCGCGCGCTTCTCGCGTGGTTCTGGCGCGAGCCGCAGGATGGACCGCTGGTGCGATGGGGAACGACGTTGCACGACCGGTTCCTGCTGCCGCATTTCTGCTGGAACGACTTTCTCGAAGTTCTCTCCGACCTGCGCCGCGCGGGCTATGATTTCGATCCCGACTGGTTCGAAGCGCAGAACCAGTTCCGCTTCCCGGTCCACGGCACCGTCGAAGCGGGCGGAGTGGAGCTGGAGATCTCGCACGCGCTCGAACCGTGGAATGTGCTGGGCGAAACCGGCGCAATCGGAGGGACGGTGCGCTATGTCGACAGCTCTACCGAGCGGCTGCAGGTGCGTGCCAGTGGCCTCACACCGGGACGCCACGTGATCGGCTGCAACGGTCGCCGCGTGCCGATGACGCCAACGGGCAAACCGGGCGAGGCGGTCGGCGGCGTGCGCTACAAGGCATGGACGCCCTCGACCTGCCTGCACCCGCTGCTCGACGCCGACGCCCCGCTGACCTTCGATGTGTTCGACACCTGGAACAATCGCTCGCTGGGCGGCTGCGTCTATCACGTCGCGCATCCGGGCGGACGAAATTACGACGATCCACCGATCAACAATTTCGAAGCCGAAGCGCGGCGCAAGGCGCGCTTCCAGGAGCATGGACATACACCGGGTGAGACTCATATCCCGGCAAGCGAGGATCGTGGCGAGTTTCCGATGACGCTGGATCTCAGGAGGCCCGCGCGCACGCAATGAGTTCGAAAGGCGCCGCATCGGACTTGTTCGGCCCCGATCCGGGCACCGATCCGCTCGCCTATTATGCGCCGCCCGATGCGAGTGCGGACCTGTTTGCCAGCGCCGGCGAAGCCGGCCGTCATGTGTGGCGCGCCTATGCCGCAGGGCTGGCGCGACAGGCGAACGGCGACCTTGCCGCACTTCAGCCACAACTCGACAGCCATGTCGAGGACCTCGGGCTGGCTTTCCGGCTGACCGGGGACGAGAACGAGCGCCCCTGGCCGCTCAACCCCATGCCGATCTTCATGGGTTCGGATGAATGGGAGGAGATTTCCACCGGGCTGGTTCAGCGCGCAGACCTGCTCGAACGCGTGATCGCGGACATCTACGGCACGCAGAGCCTCGTGCGCGAAGGGCACCTGCCCGCGCCGGTCGTATCGGGCAGCACCCATTTTGCACGGCGGCTTGTAGGGATGGAGCCTCCGGGCGGGCATTACCTCCATGTCTACGCGGTCGATCTGGCGCGCGGGCCGACCGGCGAATGGCGGGTGCTGTCGGACCGGGTGCGCTTTCCGGTCGGTATCGGCTACGCAATCGAGAACCGGCTTGCGATCGGGCGCGCGACCGGCGGGCTGCTTGCCTCGGTCGGTGTGCGCCAGCAAAGCGGGTTCTTCGATGCCTTTCGTCAGGGGCTTGCCACCGATTGCCGCCGCCCCGATCCACGCATCGCGCTGCTGACGCCGGGGCGGTTCAGCCAGTCCTATCCCGAACAGGCGCTTCTCGCCCGGCATCTGGGATTTGCGCTGGTCGAGGGGCGGGACCTGACCGTGCGCGATCGCGAATTGTTCGTGCGCACCATTGCCGGATTGAAGCGGATCGACGCAGTCTGGCGCTGGATCGGGACGCGCGATCTCGATCCGCTCAATTTCGATGCGCGCTCGCGTATCGGCGTCTCCAACCTGATGGCAGCCGCGGCCAATAGCCTCGTGGTTGCGAACTGGCCGGGAGCAGGGGTGGTCGAAAGCCGTGCCATGCCAGCCTTCCTGCCGCGCCTCGCGCGTTCGTTGCTCGGCGAACCGCTCAAGCTGCCCAATGCTGCGACATGGTGGTGCGGCGGGGAGAACGAGCGGACCCACGTGCTCGCGAACCTCGATCGGATGGTTGTCAGTTCGGCCTTTCGTCGCCCGGTTGCCGGCCTACCCGACGGGCACACGCGCGCAGGCGCTGGCCTCACCCAGACAGAACGCACGACAATCGAAGGCGGCATGGCGCGCCGTCCGATGGATTATTGCGGTCAGGAGATCGTCAATCTCTCGACCACGCCAGTGCTTGCCAATGGCCGGTTCGAGCCGCGCGGTTTCACGCTGCGCGCTTTCCTTGCGCGCGACGAAGAGGGCGAATGGACCGTGTTGCAGGGCGGTTTTGCGCGAGTCTCGCAGCATGGCGACCTGCGTACATCGCTGATGGGAATGGGCGACATTTCGACAGACCTGTGCGTGGTCGATCCGGTCGCGCCAAAGGTACCCGCGCAGATGCTCAAGCCGGAAAAGCTCGCGATCCGGCGCGCTCAGGGGCTGCTATCGAGCCAGGCGGCGGACAATTTGTTCTGGCTGGGCCGCTATACCGAACGCGCGCACCAGACCGCGCGGATCGTGCGCACTCTTGTCGAGCAGGTGACGACATCCGGACCGAACTCGCAAAGCACGACCACGGTCACCCGGCTTGCCGACCTGCTGCGAGCGATGGGCTCGGTCCCCGCCAAGAGCAAGGACGTGCCGGTCGTGCAGCTCGTCGGTGAGGCGCTGAGTGGCGAGCAAGCAGGGAGCTTGAGTGCGCTTGCGGATCGCGAACAGGCAATCGCCCGGCTGCTTCGCGACAGGCTGGCCCGCGACAGCTGGAAGCTGATCCAGCGCCCGCCGCCCGATTTCATACCCGGCGATATCGACACGATCGCGATGGCTGCCAACCGCATCATCGAACGCCGCTGTGCGCTACAGACGCTGTTTGCGGACAGCATGAGCCGGGGTCCGGCATGGCGCTTCCTCGATATCGGAAAGCGGCTGGAGCGCGGCTTCGTCACGCTTCTGGCCGCTCAGAACATGGTGCCCGGCAGCGCGAGCGCCAACGATCTGTCTGCCCTGCTCGACCTGATCGACGGACAGGCGCTTTACCGCACGCGGTACCTGACGATGCCCTATATCGCGCCGGTCTTCGACATGGCGCTGCTCGACCCCGCCCAGCCGCGCGGACTCGCCTACCAGATGCGGCGGATTGCGGAGCATCTCGAAGCACTCCCCGGGACGCAGGACACCGGTATGCCCGAGCCTTCGCTGCGACAGGCGCGGGCCATCTCAGCCCGGCTCGATGCGCTCGATGCGCAGGCCATCACGCCTAAAACGGTTTCGGACTTGCGCGACGATCTGGCGCAGCTCTCCGACGCGGTCGGCAAGCGCTATTTCCTCGCCGACGAAGAGACACGGGCCAAGACGACAAAGCGGAGGCTCGAATGATCTACTCGGTCCGCCATGTCAGCACGGTTAAATACGCCTCCCCGGTCAGTCAGGCGCAATTCAACCTGCGGCTGAGCCCGTGGAGCTGGAAAGGCCAGACGCTGCGCAAGTCCAGCCTCGTGGTCGAACCCGCTCCCGACACGCGCGAGGAAATCGCAGGACCATATGGCGTGAACACCACGTCGATCAGTTACGCCGAACCGCTCGAAAAGCTGGAAGTGACGAGCGAGTTCGAAATTGAAGTCAACCCGCCCGCTCCTCCCGCGAGCGATCCCGCAGCCAGCGCCGTGCGCGATGCGGCTTGCGGTTTGCGGGACATGTCGGTTCTGTCGCCTGCGCCCTACCTGTTCGCCTCGCGAATTGCCGGGACGGTCGATGCGATAGACGACTGGGCGTGCCGGTTTTTCCAGGAAGATGCCGGAACGATCGAGTCGGCCCGGGCGCTGATGTCGGCGATCCATGAAGAGTTCACTTATTCGACCGATGCAACGACCAGCACGACCCCGACTTCCGAAGCCTTCGAAGTGCGCGCGGGTGTGTGCCAGGATTTCGCACATATCATGATCATAGCGCTGCGCGCCTTCGGTATACCGGCGGCCTATGTCAGCGGATATCTGCGCACCCTGCCGCCTCCGGGCCAGCCCCGACTGGTCGGAGCGGACGCGATGCACGCCTGGGTCAATGTCTGGTGCGGGGAAGAACTGGGCTGGATCGGGTTCGACCCCACCAACGATTGCCTTACCCGAGATGATCACATCGTCATTGGCATGGGCCGCGACTATGCGGACGTGGCGCCAATCGATGGCACGTTCATAGGCAGCGCTCCACAGACCATGACTTCGGCGGTGGACGTCACGACACCCGACTGATTTAGCGCGAGTTTGCCGGGCTTTTCATTTCAGGCGTGCCACCCTTGTCGAGCGGCTGATCGCTCAATCCCGCCCCCCTGATGAAGAAGTCTATCCGGTCGCGCAGGCGTTCGCGGGAATGGTCCAGCCCGGCGCCGTGGCTGATCGCATCGGTGTGGACGTCGCTGAAAAACATGTCGAGGAACATGTCGCTGAGCATATCCGGAGTTCCGATCATCGGAATGCCGCTAGCCTGCCAATGCTCGAACAAGGTCTTGAGCGAGGCGTGGTCCCTCTGTGCAGTGCGCTCGTAAAAGCTTCGCGCGAAGTCCACATCCTCGACACTGCGGGAAATGACGATGCGTACCAGCGCGACCACTTCGGGATCGAGGAAATGGGTCCGCAGACCATCTCCCACCCGATGCAGGACTTCGCTGGGCGAGCCGCCCTGCGCGAAAGCCTGCTGGATCATGACATCGGCAGACGCAGCCTTTTCGAACACGACCTCTTCAAGCAGGCCGTCCTTGTTGCCGAACACCTTGTAGACGGTCGCAAGCGAGCCACCGGCCCGGTCGACGATGTCCTTGAGAGTCGTGCGCTCGTAACCCTGTTCTGCGAACAAACTCCGCGCAGCGTCGATAATCGCCCTTTTGCGGCGATCGAGACGGCAGAAGTCGGGCAGTTCGGTCATATTTGCGAATCTCTATCATTACGGGTTGCAGGGCAAGGGTGTAATGCCTATTACACCTTCGCACCTGCACAATAGCTGACTGAAAGCGCACGTACGATGAAGTCGATCTTCGCTGGCCTGGCTGCCTGCCTCTTGCTCACCGCTTGTTCGTCCAGTGAGGAGCCCCCTGCGCCGCAGGCGGTCCCGGTCAAGACGATCACGGTCGCTAGCCAGGCTATTCCCAACGTGATCGAACTTCCCGGTCGGGTCGAGCCGGTCCGCACCGCAGAGGTGCGCGCTCGGGTGACGGGGATCGTGCAGGCGCGCCTCTACGAAGAAGGAACCGACATTCGCGCTGGTCAGCCGCTGTTCCGGATCGATCCGCGCGAATTGCGGGCCAGCTATGCGCAGACCAAGGCCGCCCTGACCCGCGCACAGGCGACTGCCGCCAACGCGCGCGCCGTCGTCAATCGCTATCGTCCGCTGGTCGATGAGAACGCTATCAGCGGCCAGGAATACGACGCAGCTCTTGCCGCTGCGCGCGAGGCAGAGGCGAATGTGGCGCAGATTCGTGCCCAGCTCGATGCTGCATCGCTCCAGCTTGGCTACACCACGGTGCGCGCACCGATCTCTGGCCGAGCAGGCCGTGCTCAAGTGACCGAAGGTGCGCTCGTCAGTCAGGGCGAGGGTACTTTGATGACCCGCATCGAGCAGATTTCGCCAGTCTATGTCAGCTTCGCCCAAGCGGCGAGCGAGGTGCTGAAACTGCGCCGCGCGATTGCTGCGGGAGAGGTGGACCTGGATGATAATGACCAGGTCGAGGTGAGGCTGAGCTTTTCCGACGGCACCTCGTATCCTTTGCCCGGCTACATCGACTTTCTCGCCTTCTCCGTCGACCAGCAGACCGGGACGGTCGAGCTGCGCGCCGAATTCCCTAACCCGGAACGCCTGCTGCTTCCGGGAGAGTTCGTCCGCGCACAGATATATGCCGGCCAGATCGAGAACGGGCTGACCGTGCCGCAGCGCGCCGTGTCGCTGACCCAGGAGGGCGGAACGGTCTATGTCGTCGATGGCGAAGGGAAGGCGGTGATCCGGCCGATCAAGCTCGGCGCGATGGTCGATGGCAACTGGATCGTCGAAAGCGGCCTCAAGCGGGGCGACAAGGTGATCGTCAGCAACCTGCAAAAGATCCGGCCCGGTGCGCCAGTCGAGATTGCCAACACCCCTACGGGCCGTTCACCCGCTGCCAAACCCGCCGCCGAGCAATCTGCCGGCAGAGGCGGAGCCGAATAGATCATGTCACGCTTCTTCATCGACAGGCCGATCTTCGCCTGGGTCATTTCGCTCGGCATCCTGCTTGCAGGTTTCATGGCCCTGCGCGCGCTTCCGATCGAGCAATATCCCGAGGTCGCCCCTCCATCGCTGACCGTCAGCGTGGTCTATCCCGGTGCCGACGCCGAGACGCTGGAAGAAAACGTCACCCAGGTTATCGAGCAGCAGCTCAACGGGGTCGAGGGCTTCCTCTACATGTCCTCATCCAGCCTTTCGAACGGCACGGCGACCATCACGCTGACCTTCGAGGCCGGAACCGACATCGACATCGCACAGACCGAAGTCCAGAACCGGTTGAGCACCGTCGAGGCGCGCCTGCCCGAAGAAGTCCGTCGCCAGGGCATCACCGTGCGACAGGCAAATGCGGGCTTCCTGATGATCGTCGCGCTGACGTCGGAAGGCGGCGCTTATGATACGACCGATCTGGGCAATATCGCCGCAACGCAGGTGGTGGACGAGTTGCGCCGCGTGCAGGGCGTGGGCGACGTGCGGCTGTTTGGTTCGCAATACGCCATGCGCATCTGGCTCGATCCGGATGCGCTCGCTTCCTACAATCTTTCGCCCAGCGCGGTCCTCGCTGCGATCCGCGAACAGAACGCGCAGACTGCGGGCGGTTCGATCGGTGCGCAACCGGTGACTGACGGGCAGGAGATCACGGCAACAATTTCTACCGAAGGTCGTTTCAGCACGGCGGAGGAGTTCGAGAACATCATCCTTCGGGCCAGCAACGGAGCGGCGGTGGTGCGGCTCGGCGAGGTCTCGCGGGTCGAACTCGGCGCGCAGAGCTACGCCACCTCGACATCGCTGAATGGCCAGCCGATGGCCGGGATGGCGATACAGCTCGGCACAGGTGCCAACGCGCTCGCCGCGGCCGAGGGCGTGACTGCGCGGTTGGAAGAGATCGCAACCACGCTGCCTGGCGATGTTACCTGGTCGATACCCTACGACACTACGCCTTTCGTAGAAGCGTCGGTCGAAGAAGTGGTGAAGACGCTGATCGAGGCCATGGTCCTCGTTTTTCTCGTGATGTTCCTGTTTCTTCAGAACTGGCGTGCGACGCTGATCCCGACACTGGTCGTGCCGATCGCACTTGCGGGGGCGTGCCTTGGCCTGTGGCTGTTCGGCTTCTCGATCAATGTGCTCTCGCTGTTCGGCATGGTGCTGGCGATCGGCATTCTTGTCGACGATGCGATCGTGGTGATCGAGAATGTCGAGCGGATCATGCGCGAGGAAGGCCTGCCGCCGCTAGAGGCGACGCGCAAGGCGATGGGCCAGATCAGCGGCGCGATCATCGGCATCACCTTGGTGTTGATCGCAGTGTTCGTGCCGATGGCGTTCTTTCCCGGGTCGACGGGCGGAATCTATCGCCAGTTCTCGGTAACACTTGCGATCGCAATCTTCTTCTCAGCCTTTCTCGCCTTGTCGCTTACCCCTGCGCTGTGCGCCTCCTTCCTCAAGCCGGTGAAAGAGGGGCATGGCGACGCCGAGGAAATCGCGGTCGACGAAGAGGCCGAGGCGCAGCCCGGCTGGCGCGGACAGCTGGCGCGAGCGCGGGGCAAGGTCGCCCGCTTCTTCGGGCGCTTCAACCGCTGGTTTGCGCGGATGCAGGAAAAGTACGGACGTGCCAATGATCGCATCCTGTCACGACCGTTGAGAGCGTTCGCCATCTTTGTGGCGCTTGGCCTCGTCACGGTGCTGTTGTTCATGCGCCTGCCGTCAGCCTTCCTGCCGAACGAGGATAAGGGATACTTGATTACAGCGGTGCAGGCGCCTCCGGGGGCCACCCGCGAACGAACCGGGGAATCGCTCGAGCAGGTCACCGATTACTGGATGGAGCGCGAAGAGGTGGACAATCTCGTGGTCATCCGCGGGTTCAGCTTCTTCGGTCAGGGGCAGAACAATGCGATCATGTTCTCGTCTTTCAAGCCGTGGAGCGAACGCAGTGGCGAAGACAGCAGCGCAGGCGCGATGCTGGAGGACGCGATGGCGCGGTTCAGCCAGATCGACGGGGCGCTCGCCTTCGTGATCCAGCCGCCTGCGATCCAGTCGCTGGGCGAGGCGAGCGGCTTCACGCTCAAGCTGCAGGACCGCGCCGGGCTTGGCCGCGAGGCCTTGACCGCCGCGCGCGACCAGTTGCTGGGCATGGCGTCGCAAAGCGAAGCCGTCGCCAATCTGCGACCAGAGGACCAAGGGCCGAGCCCCGAGGTCGAGATCGATATCGATCGGGTTCAGGCGCGCGCACTTGGCTTGTCGCTGAACGATGTGAATGCGGCGCTGTCGATCACGTTCGGCTCGGCCTACGCCAACGACTTCAACCGCGAAGGCCGTGTGCTGCAAGTCCTCGTTCAGGCGGACGCGCCCTATCGCATGACGCCCGAAGACGTGCTGGCGCTGCGCATTCCCAACGCAGATGGCGAATTGGTGCCCTTCAGTGCCTTTGCCAGCGCCGATTGGTCGGCGTCACCGGCCGGTCTGTCGCGCTATAACGGCTACCCCGCGATGACCCTGTCGGGCATGGCCGCGCCGGGCAAATCCTCGGGTGCAGCGCTGACGGCGATGGAGGAAATGGCCGACCAGTTGCCGCCGGGTATCGGATACGAATGGACTGGTATTTCCTACGAGGAAAAGCAGGCCGGTGGCCAGATCGGGCTATTGCTCGGCCTGTCCGTTGTGATCGTGTTCCTGGTGCTGGCTGCGCTTTACGAAAGCTGGGCGGTGCCGCTTGCAGTGCTGCTCATCGTGCCGATGGGCGTGCTGGGTGCGGTGCTGTTCTCGATGCTGCGTGGATTGTCGGCAGACATCTATTTCAACGTCGGGCTGATCACGATCATTGGCCTCGCTGCGAAGAACGCAATCCTGATCGTCGAATTCGCGATCGAAGAAGAGGAACGCGGCCTGAGCCGGATCGATGCCGTGAAAGCCGCCGCGAGGCTGCGTCTGCGCCCGATCATCATGACCTCGCTCGCGTTTACGATGGGCATGGTCCCACTGGTTCTGGCAAGTGGCGCGGGCGCGGCCAGCCGGATCGCGGTCGGGACCGGGGTGATGGGGGGCATGATCGCGGCCACCGTGCTCGGTATCTTCCTGATCCCGATGCTCTACCTGCTGGTACGGCGGAACATCAGCCGCAAGCAGCCGCATGCCGCCGGGCATATCGACGAGTCCGAAGCGGATCCACCCGCATCTGAAAGCGAAGGGGAGCCCGCGTGATGAACCGTTCCATCCGAACTGTGATCGCCCTTGCGCTATCCTCCAGCGCACTGGCCGGCTGTGCGAGCATGGCGCCCGAGCATACTCGTCCGCCCGCGGCGACAGCGCCCGTTTACGATCCGGACTATCGGCCCGAGGGGGATGTGGTCGCCTCGCAGCTGTCCTATCGCGACTGGTTCACCGATCCCCGGCTCGTCGGTCTCATCGGAACCGCGCTGGAGAACAACCGCGACCTGCTCGCCGCGACTGCGCGGATCGAGCAGGCCCGCGCCCGCTATCGCATTCAGGACAGCCGCCGCCTGCCGAGCCTGGTCGGCAATGGCAGCGCGACGCGGACGCGGCAGCCGCTCGGCGTCAATCCCGCTCTGGATTCGGGCGATGTGCAGGGTGCGCCGTCTTCGGTCACTTTCAACCGCTTCGAGGTCGGCGTGGGCGTCAGCGCCTTCGAGCTCGACTTCTGGGGTCGCATCGCCAGCCTGAGTGAACAGGCGCGCGCGCAGTACCTTTCGACTGTCGCGGCTCAGCGGGCGTTCTACCTGTCGCTGATCGCCGATACCGCGACGACCTATTACGAGATCGTCGAGACCGAGGAGCAGATCGCGTTGGCCGAGGCGACTGCCGAGAGCCGCCGTGAGGGGCTGCGGATCGCCCGGCTCAGGCTGGATAACGGTGTCACCTCCGCCTTGCCTTTTCGCCAAGCCGAAACGCTGCTGACGCAGGCGGATCAGCAATTGGCGAGCGAGAAGCTGGCTCTGGCGCGATTGCGGAACCAGTTGGCCGTGCTGGTCGGCGGCAATGTGCCCGAAGGCCTGCGCGATGGCCTGACGCTGGCCGCTCAGGGAAGCAAGCAACGCCTTGCTGCAGGCCTGCCGTCCGACCTGCTGCTGGTGCGGCCCGATATCATCGCCGCAGAAGAGCAACTGCGGGCGGCCCGCGCCAATATCGGTGCGGCAAGGGCGGCGTTCTTCCCGACCATCTCGCTTACCGGGAATGCGGGCTTTTCCTCCAACAGTCTGGACGGCCTGTTTTCGTCTGACGGACTGGGCTGGAGTTTCGGGCCTAGCATTTCGCTGCCGATCTTCGACTGGGGCGGCCGCGAGGCCGACCTTGATCTCGCGCAGGCGCTGGAGGTGGAGCAGGTGGCGAATTACGACAAGACCGTGCAGACCGCCTTTCGCGAAGTGTCGGATGCGCTGGCGGGCCGGCGTTATCTCGCCGATCAGGTTCAAACGCTGGAGCGCGCGGTCGAATCGCAGGAGCGGATCGCTTACATCGCGCGCCTGCGCTATCGCGAGGGCGTAGCCGACTATCTCGAGGTGCTGGATGCGGAGCGCAATCTGTTCAACGCCCAGCAGCAGCTTCTGGCGACCGAACGCGCCTGGCTGCAGAACCGGGCGACTCTGTTCGTTGCGCTGGGTGGTGGGGTCGACCCAGCCCCTTGAGCCATGACGGTATCGATTTGAGGAGGCTCTGACGGAGCAGTCATTTCGCTAGCGAATCCGGAGCCATGGCTGCATCACATTTGGAACGCGTCAAATTGCGATATACTGACAGCCAATAGAGCAACTTTGTCATCGTGCAGCGCAAGAGGATACGTTTTGCCTGATTCACCAAGTCCTACGCCGCGGCAGAAAGCGCCTGGTGCAGATGAGGTGAAACTTGCCACGCAGATTGAACGCTTGGCACGGCTCTATCGCCAGAGAAAATTCGATCGAACGCTGCGCGAAGCTCACGCCGTTGCAAAAGAACATCCTGATAGTTCCTCTGTGTGGAATATCATCGGATCGGCGGAGCGGTCGCTCGGGGACCTTGTCGCGGCGGAACATGCGTTTCGCAAAGCGATCGAAATGGACCGGAAATCCACCCTCGCGCTGTTCAATCTCGGCAATGTGCTCAATGATCGAGGCAATGTGCGCGGCGCGACCGAAGCCTTTCGGTTGGCCGTCGAACTAGACCCGCAATTTGCCCAAGCGCACAATAATCTGTGTATCGCACTGCAAAGTCAGGGTGCCATTCAAGAGGCAATTTCCTGCGGGATGAAAGCCGTGTCGCTTCGCCCCGAACTTGCCGAAGTGCACAACACACTTGGAAATGCGTTTCGCCTGGCGGGACGCCTATCCGAAGCCAGCGCGGCGTATCATAGGGCTCTCGAAGCAAGGCCCGATTACGCAAGCGCGCACTACAATATCGCTGTTACGCTCGTTGAACAGAAACGCCCTGAGGAGGCGATCAAGGCGTTGCGCGAGGCCCTGAAAATCAGGCCGGATCATGCGCCAGCCCGCGCGCAGTTGCTGCACCTGCTTGCAGTGACATGCAATTGGCGAGACCTGGACAAGTGTACCGATGAGATTGCGGAACTTGGTGTGACGACGGAAGGTGTACCGCCGTTCAATCTGCTTGCCCGCGAGGACGCTCCGCAGCGTCAATTGATCAGGTCGCAGAAATGGGCGGCGAAACTCTTTCGTGATCGAGTGTCCGTGCAACCCGGAAAGGGACCCGGAAACCCAAGCCGTTCCGATCAGACGACGCACAGATTGCGCATCGGTTATTTCAGCGCAGACTTTCACAACCATCCGATGATGTTTTTGATGAGCGGGCTACTGCGCAATCATGATCGCAAGCATTGGGAAGTTCATGCATTCAGCT
Source organism: uncultured Erythrobacter sp. (assembly GCA_947494705.1). Classification (GTDB taxonomy): domain Bacteria; phylum Pseudomonadota; class Alphaproteobacteria; order Sphingomonadales; family Sphingomonadaceae; genus Erythrobacter. Next base: position 44,930 of record CANLVN010000002.1, on the reverse strand, counting down.
ATGGCCGCAATTATCGCGATGAGGGGCGCGCGGCAGCCGAGGCAAGCGTTGATCATTTCCACGATATCGCAGGGTGGTCCGAAGACGAGATTGTCGAACTCGTCCGCTCAATCGATTTGCACGTCGCGATTGATCGAAAGGGATATACGACCAACAGCCGCTCCGAAATCTTCCGCCATCGTCTGGCGCCGATCCAGGTAAACTATCTGGCTTATCCGTCGACCATGGGCAGCGATTACCTCGACTACATTGTTGCCGATCCCATCGTCATTCCAGACAAGCATCGCGCAGACTATTCCGAGAACGTCATCATGATGCCGCATAGCTACGCGCCTGCGGACAATGAAAGAGAGATCTCCGACCTAGTCACCGAGCGTGCGGATTTCGGGCTACCATCGGACAGTTTTGTGTTCTGCTGTTTCAATGCCGCCCACAAAATATCGAGCCGGGAATTCGATATATGGATGCGTGTGATGGCAAAGGTCAATGGCAGCGTCCTATGGCTGATGAAACCTTGTGAAGCCGCCATGGGCAACCTGCGCGAAGAGGCGGCGCAGCGCGGCATTCACCCGTCACGATTGGTGTTCGCGGACAGGCTTCCGGTTGCAGAGCATCTCGCACGCCACAGGCATGCCGACTTGTTCGTGGATACCTTCAATTACAACGCTCACACGACGGCATTGGATGCCTTGTGGGCAGGTTTACCCGTGGTCACGAAGCCGGGGGAGCAATTCGCCGCGCGGGTCGCTGCAAGCGTGCTTGGCGCCGCTGGACTGCCCGAATTGGTTGCCACGTCGCTGGACGCCTATGAAAGTCTGATCCTGAAGCTGGCAACACGTCCCGACGAGCTGGCCGTCATAAAGCGCAAGCTTTCCGCTGGACGATCACCGATACCGCTATTCGATACCGCGCGGTATACGCGCAACCTCGAAGCGGGGCTGAGAGCCGCGTTCCATCTCTACGCCGACGGGAAGCCATTTGCAGATATCGAGGTGGCAGACGAGGGGCCGATGCAGCCGACCTGAGTACGCTGCTTAATCAATCCCGAGGCATCAACTCTCCGCAATCCGTCTGGCTTAGAGACTTGTGCCGCGCGCCGTTACACCGCCCCTGCATAAGACCATCGCCGCAAGGCGAGCAGAGAGCCGATTCACATGCGCAGATGTGTCTTTGGGGAAAAGATGGTGAGCCCTGCTGGGTTCGAACCAGCGACCTACTGATTAAAAGTCAGTTGCTCTACCGACTGAGCTAAGGGCCCCCATGGGGTCAGCGCGAAGGATTGGTCGCGCTTCGGAGCGCTCACCTAGGCAGGCGGCGCGTTTGGGTCAAGCGGGCATTGGTCCGGGTGAAGTCAGGCGGGTGTGGAGATGTCGCAGGCTCAGGCCACTGACCGGGTCGCGCCAGTGCGCAGCGATGGCGAGAGCGGGTTCGAGGACGAAGCTGCGCTCGCGAAAGGCCGCGTGTGGGATGGACAGCTGGCGCGAAGCATAGAGCCCGCCGCTCCACAGAACGATATCGAGGTCGAGCACCCGGTCGCCCCAGCGCCGCACGCTCCTGCGTCCGAATTCGCGCTCTTGCCGCTTGAGCCCTGCGAGCAGGCTTGGCGGGTCGTATTCGCTCTCGATCAGGCACGCGGCGTTGGCGAAGCGCCTTTGCGCTGGCCCAAGCGGGGAGGTGGTGAGGATGGGCGAGCGATCCGTTACGGTGCCCAGTGCGCTGAGTTCCTCCATCGCGGCGCTCACTACGTCGCGCGGTCCACCGTAGAGGTGGTGGCGCCGGTTGGAACCGAGCGCGACGAGATAGGTGCTGCTCACCGGGCGCCCGCCTCAGATATCCTCGGCGATGCGGCCATAGAGCTGCGGTCGGCGGTCGCGGAAGAAGCCCATGCCGGCCCGGTGGGTCGCGGCGCGCGCAAGGTCCAGCGTCGCGACGATCACGCCTTCCTCGTTAGCGCCGAACTGCTCGACCAGATCGCCCCATTCGTCGCTGATGAAGGAGTGGCCGTAGAAACTCTGTTCGCCTTTCTCGCCTTCCACACCGACACGATTGGAGGCCACGACCGGCATACAGTTGGAGACCGCGTGGCCGATCATTGCGCGCCGCCACATGCGGCTGGTGTCGAGGTCGGCGTCATAGGGTTCTGATCCGATCGCAGTGGGATAGAACAGGACTTCGGCCCCTTCCAGAGCCATCACGCGCGCGCATTCGGGATACCACTGGTCCCAGCATACGCCGACGCCGATGGTCACCGGGCTACCGTCGTCTGACGGCACTTCCCAGACCTTGAAACCGTCATTGCCGGGGCGGAAATAGTATTTTTCCTCGTATCCCGGTCCGTCGGGAATGTGGCTCTTGCGATAGGTGCCCATGATCGCGCCATCCGGCCCGATCATCGCCAGAGTGTTGTAATAATGGTGACCGTCGCGCTCGAAATAGCTGGTCGGGATCGTCACTTTCAGCGACGCTGCGAGCTCCCGCATCGCGGCGATGCTGGGGTGCTGCGCAGTCGGCTTGGCCAGCGCAAACAGCGCTTCCTCTTCGACGCGGCAGAAATAGGGGCCGGAGAAGAGTTCGGGCGGCAGGATAACCTTCGCCCCGCGCTCGGCGGCCTCTTGGACCAGCGCGGCGACGGCGGCGATGTTGTCGGCTTCGTCGGGGCGCTGAAGCTCTAGCTGGAGGGCGGCAACGGTGAGAGTGGTCATGGGGCCAAGCGCTTACTTCTCCCGAAGTGCGAAGTCCACTTGCACGCTCACCGCGCTGGTCGTCTGGCCCGGCATGATGGTGGAAGACGCCCTGCTCGCCTGCTCGGCGACGGGAGCTGTCCTGACCACGCGCGGAGGAGGCGGTGGCGGGGGCGGGGGAGCGGCAGCTGCGTCCATCGCGGTCGCCATCGCGCCGCCGAGATAGCGCCCGCCCTGCGACCCGCCGGCATCGCGAATATAGAGCACGCGCGAAATCTCCATGTCCGCTGCCTCGGCATAGGCCTCGGCGCGCTTCTTCGCATTGGCGTAGGCGTTGGCATAGGCGGTGTTGGCTGCGGTTTCGGGATCCGAGAGGCGCAGTTCCGGGCCGGAAACGATATTCGCACCCACGCCCGTCACTGCGGTCACCGCCTGCCCGGCAAGCTCGACATCGCGCACCCGCACCGTGAGCGTATTGTAGGCCTGGAACTGCCCGCGACGGTCGCCATAATCGATACGCTGGACATTGACGGCGCTGGTCTGGATGTCCCTGTCCTCGATCCCGAGTTCGAGCAGAGCGGCGACGATTTCCTCGATATCCTCCTGCGTTTCGCGGCTGGCGGCCTCCGCGTTGGCTGCCCAGTTTTGTACGCCCGCCTGGAAGCGTGCTTCGTCCGGGCGCATGTCCGCTTCCCCGGTGGCGCTGACCGAAAGCAGGGTTTCGGCGCGGTCGACGCCGCGCGGATCGTCGACGCCGCCACTGCACGCCGCGACGGTGAGTGCGAGCAGCGAAGCCCCGGCAAATTTGTGATTGCCCATATAAACTCCTCCATCAGCGCGATTGTGCGCCGATGGAGGATATCTCGTTTGGTGGACGTGAACGGCGCTTGAATTTTACGGCGTTACATCCGCGTTGCGTTTCAACGGCTTAGTCGACCTTGCGGAACAGCAGGGTCATGCGATCGCTTTCGCCGATGGCTTCGTAGCGGGCGCGATCCTCGTCGCCGTAACGCAGCACCGGGGGCAGGGTCCACACGCCGCCTTCCCAGTCGGCGGGGTCGTTCGGGTTGGCGTTGATCTCGCTTTGCGCCACCAGTTCGAAGCCGTTGCCTTCGAAGATCGAGACTACGTCCTGCTGCCGCATGTAGCCGCGCTGATTGATCCCGTATTCGGCGTAGCTGGCTCCTTCGGGTGCGCGGTGCTGCACGACGCCGACCATGCCGCCGGGCTTGAGCATCGTCCACGCGGCATCGAGCACTTCGTCTGCCTGATTGCCGATGTTAAGCCCGTGCATCGAGCGGAAGATCAGCACGCGGTCGACCGTGCCCGCCACGTCATCGGGTATCTCGTCGGTTTCGAAAGCCATGACGTCATCGGCTTCGACATCCATGCTTTCGGCAAGGCCCATCTTGAAGGTCTCGGTCCAGGCCTTGGCGCGCGCTTCCTGAGCACGGGTGCGATAGGTGGTGCCATCGCTGTCGACGTTGAAAGCGATATATTGGCCAGCGGGCATCAGGTAGGGCGCGAGAACGCGCGTATACCATCCGCCACCCGGCCCGTACTCGGCGACGGTCATGGTGGGTTCGACCTGGAAGAAGTCCAGGGTTTCGGCCGGATTGCGGTATTGATCGCGCGCACGGTCGTCGTCGCGGTGATCCATGGCCAGCACCTCATCGATCGACGGTGCGGCGGCGGCTTCCATATGCGCATCGGCAGCAGCGGGCGCGCTCAGCGCGAACAGCGAAGCGCCGCCGGCTATCGCGGCAAGCGGGGCAAGAAACTTGGTCATAGTCATTGGGGGGCTCTCCTGATTGAACTCTCTGCGCGGAACCTGACCGTGCGGGGTGCGCATGGCAAGTGTCTTTGGCAGCTATGGCAAATGGCGCGAGCCTGCCTATCTCGATGGCAAAGGAGATTAGGCTACATGGAACAGGCAATCATCGCAGGCGGGTGCTTCTGGTGCACCGAAGCGGTCTTCAAGGACGTTATCGGCGTTAGCGAGGTCGAAAGCGGATACATCGGAGGCGATAAAGCGGATCCGACCTACAAGGAAGTGTGCAGCGGCAACACCGGCCACGCAGAGGGCATCCGTGTGACCTTCGATCCCGATACGATCAGCATCGCCGAGATTTACGACGTTTTCCTGGGCACGCACGATCCGACCCAGCTGAACCGCCAAGGCAACGATGTCGGCACACAATATCGCAGTGCGATCTTCCCGCTGGACGCCAATCAGGCCGAGGAAGCAGAAAAGGCCATCGGGCGCTGGAATGCTGAAAACGGCAAGATGGCCGTGACCTCGATTGAAGGGCTCGACGGCGATACGCAGGCGAAGGAATGGTATCCGGCAGAGGACTACCACCAGGAGTATTGGGAAGGCGAAGGCCAGCGGAACCCCTATTGCCAGGCCACCATTCCGCCCAAGATCATGAAACTGCGCAAGAGCTTTCAGAAATATGTGAAGGACTAGCGGCCGACTGGCTCGATAGCTTCTCTGAGGATTGACGCTGGCAGGCGAATTGTGTTGGTTTTCGTGGCTGACGGATAACCTGTGTGTTCAAGCCAGACACAGATATCCTTTTCATCCTTCGCCAGATCGAATTGGCCGATGACCGGTCTTTTGCCCTCTACCAGTTCGCCCCGAATCTCCCCTTTGAATGGCAAGTAGACCAGATACCTTTCCCGCGGGGTGCTTCGGTCAGCAAGGGGGAGGTAAGCCGGGCTTGAAGAGTCGGTGAAAGGACCGAAAGCCGGTATATCCTCGCCGGTGTCGCCGCCACATGCTTGCGCGCTGGCGTAGAGGGCGTTGATGTTTTCGCTGTTCAAATCGGCATCGGCTGTGAAAGAGATGACGATATATCCGGGATCGTTCCGCGAATGGCTTACGGCTGCGGGAAGGTCGCTGGCAGGGCGTGCTGATGCGAACCTGTGTTCGCCAAGGTCGGGTCCGCACGATGCAAGTCCGAAAGCGGTCAGAACTGCTGCAAGCGGCCTGGCATGCCTCATGGCTTCTTCCACCGCGCCACAAAGAACCCGTCCAGACCGCCTTCATCGGGGAGCATCCCCGGATGGGTACGAGCCCAGCCCTCTTGTGTCGGGGGGATCCCCGAGGGCAGCTCATCGGCCGCAATCGGATGAGCGTCGAGGCGCTGCGTTTGGTCCACCCACGCCGCCTGCTCCTCGCCCTCTTCGCGTTCCAGTGAGCACACCGCATAGACCAGCGTCCCGCCGGGTTTGAGCCAGCCTGCAGCGCGCTCGATCAGCGCGCGTTGCAGTTCGACCATCTCGGCGATCTGGCCCTTGCCGATGCGATGGAGGACGTCGGGGTGACGACGGCAAGTGCCCGTCGCAGTGCAGGGGGCATCGAGCAGGATCGCGTCGAACTCGTGCTTCGGCTCCCATTGGAGGGCATCTGCGCGCACGGTCGAGGCCTTGAGGTCGGTGCGCTTGAGGTTGTCCTTGAGCACGCCCAGCCGCCGCTTCGAGATATCGAGCGCGGTGACGTTCCAGCCGCTCGCGGCCAGCGCCATGGTCTTGCCGCCGGGTGCAGCGCACAGGTCCAGCGCGTGACCGGGGCCGTTTCCCGCGACCATCGCGGGAATCATCGCCGCAAGATCCTGCACCCACCATGCGCCTTCATCGTAGCCTTCGAGCTTCTCGACCGGCGAGCCGCGCGGCACGCGGACATGGGAGGTCGCAAGGCTTTCTCCACCCAGCTTCGCCTGCCACTGCGCGGTTTCGCTCGCGTCCTTGATGTGCAGGTCTACTTCGGGAGGATGGACAAGGCCGGGCGCAACGGCGTCGGCCAGTTCGCCCCAGCGTTCGACCACCCGTTCAGGCAGCGATGGAACTGCGGGTAGCTGGGCGTCCTGCTTCATGAGTGTCGAGAACACCCCGTGCGCCAGTCTGCGCGGACCACCGGCGAGCAGCGGCAACCCGGTTGCGATCACCGCGTGAGGCGGAGTGCCCAATCTGAGCGCCTGCGCCAGCATCACGCGGAGCACGCTGCGCGGCTTGGCATCGTGGGGCAATTGTTGCTTTGTCGCGCTGTCGATCCTGGCATCGAGGTCGGTCAGCCAGCGCAGCGCCTCCCCCGCAATCGCGCGCGCCAGGGCCTGGTCGGCAGGCCCGCGCACGTCGCGCAGGGCAGCCGGCGCAGCCTGTTCGAGCGTCTCGCCGCGACGCAATACGGCATCGAGCATCTTGAGCGCGGCACGCCGCGCGTGAATTCCTGGAGGGGCTGGCATCGCCACCGCCTCTAACGGTGCTTGAAACCAAGCGCCAGATGATGCGTATCTATTGCGGTATGACGAAACAGAAATCCGACACGGCCAAGGCGTTCACGAAACCATCGCACTGGACCAACGACCCGGTCCCCGCGCCAAAGAAGGTCGATCCTCTCAAGGACGAGCCGCGCGAATTGTCTCCCACGCGTTACGGCGACTGGGAAAAGGACGGCATTGCCTGGGATTTCTGAGGCTAGAGCGCCTTGAACTCCACCTTCAATCCATCCTTGGGCTGTGGGATCGGCCAGTCCTGCCACGCGGGGTCATAACCCGCCTCGGCTTCAATCCGGTAGCGCTGCAGCAGCTGCGCCATCAGCACCTTCACCTGCATATAGGCAAAGTGGAGGCCCAGACACATATGTGCGCCGCCGCCGAAGGGGACCCAGGCATATTTGTGCCGCGCCTTAACCTTGTCGGGCGTGAAGCGCATCGGATCGAAGGTGTGGGGGCTGTCCCAATATTCCTCCGCATGATGGGTCCAGTGAACGTTGATGCCGACTGACTGGCCCGCCGGAATACGATAGCCGCCGAACTCGAAATCCTTGAGAGCGCGGCGCGGCATCGATGGGACCGGCGGGACCATTCGCAGCGCTTCCTTGAAAGCCATGTCGGTCAGTTCGAGCTTGCCCAGATCCTCGTAGTCGAGCGCGCGCGGAGTGCCCGATCCGTCTGGCCCGCCCGTCACCGCGAAGACTTCCTCGCGCAGCTTTTCCTGCCATTGCGGGTTGGTGGCGAGATAATAGATCAGCGAGGTTGCCGACGATGTGATCGTGTCGTGCGCTGCCATCATCAGGAAGCTCATGTGGTCGACCACTTCCTCGACATTCAGCATCTCGCCATCCTCGCGCGTGGCGGTGGCGAACTGGCTGAACATGTCCTGCCCGCCGCCTTGCTCGCGCCGGCGGATCGTCTCGCGGGTGAGATAGTCGACCATGAAGGCACGGCCATCGACGCCGCGCTTCATCTTGGTAAAGGGCAGGGGCGTGCGGATCGGTGCGACCGAGGCCTGAACCATGTCGACAAAGGCGGTGTTGATCTGGTCGGCTTCCGGGCCGAGCGGCACGCCGAGGAAGCTGTCGGCGGCAAGGTCGAGCGTCAGCTTCTTGATCGCGGGGTAGAAACGCATCTGCCCTTCCCACTTCGCGACTTCGCGCGCGATTCCTGCGTTGAGCGCGCCCGAATAGTGCCGCATCGGCCCCGGCTTGAACGCGATCGAAAGCGCGCGGCGATCCATGCGGTGGTGATCGAAATCGATCAACATCAGGCCGCGCGGGAACAACTGGTCGAGCACCGGGCCCCAGCCTTGTTCGGAAGAGAAGATCTTCTCGCGGTCGAACAGCACGAGTTCGTTCGCCTCGGCCCCGACCAGTGCGACCTGCCAGCCGCCGAAGGCACGGTTGCGGTAGACCTTGCCGTAGGTCTCGATCATCCGGTCGGCAAAGCCGTGAGGGTCGGAAAGCATGGTGAAGGTGTTGCCAACCACCGGCCAGCCTGCCTCACCCGGAATATGCGCGATTTCCTCTGGCGCGGGTCGACCTTCGCTCCAATGAGTGAAGGCGCGGCGCTCGGTCGCGGAATGGGGATTGGCGGGTTTTGTATCGGCTAGGGTCGCCATATTGCATCACGCTCCGGAATTTATTTTCCCAAAATGGGTTATCCGAATGCAACTTACCAAAATGTAAGTAGCCTTCCAAGTCGCGATCAGATCCAGCCCGAAAGCTCGCGGCGGATCATCGCGTCGAGCATTGATACGCCCGCCTCCGACACGTTGAGGCAGTCGAGCACGGCATAGTCCTCGCCGCCTGCCTCGAGAAATTCGTCGCGTCCTTCGAGAGCGAGTTCCTCAAGCGTCTCGACGCAATCGGCAGCGAATCCGGGCGCTGCGACGACGAGCCGCTTGGTGCCGCGTTCCCCTTCGGCGATGAGGGTGTCGTCGGTTGCCGGTTCGAGCCATTGCGCCGGTCCGAAGCGCGACTGGAACGTGGTCTCGAACCGTACGCCTTCGAATTGCGAAGTGGTTTCCAGCCGCTCGCGCAGCAGCCGCGCGGTTTTCTGGCAGTGGCAGTGATAGGGATCGCCCTTTTCCAGCGTGCGCTGGGGCATGCCGTGAAAGCTCAGCAGCATCGTTTCGGGCCGGAACGAAAGCGACGCCACCTGCCGCGTCAGGTCGGCGGCAAGGGCATCGAGATAGAGGGCATCGTCGTGATAGGGCGGGAGGAAACGCAGGGCGGGCTGCCAGCGCATCGCTTTCATCACCCGCGCGACCTCGTCGAACACGGTCGCAGTCGTGGCAGCGCAATATTGCGGATACATCGGCGCAATTAGCAACCGGTCACAGCCTTTTTGCGTCATTTCGATCATGCGCTGCTCGATCGAGGGCTGGCCGTAGCGCATGGCGTAATCGACGATGACATTATCGCCAAGGTCATCCGCGATCGCCTCCGCCTGTCGGGCGGTAATATCGGCGAGCGGCGAGCCGCGCGTCGTCCAGATCTTGGAATAGGCCGCCGCGCTCTTCTGAGGGCGCGTGTTCAGGATGATGCCGCGCAATATCGGCTGCCATGCGATCGGAGGGATCTCGATCACCCGGCGGTCGGACAGGAATTGCTTGAGGTATTGCCTCACCGAAGCCGGGTCGGGCGCATCGGGCGTGCCGAGATTGACCAGCAGCACGCCGATGGCGCCGCTTTTGACAGGCGGGTGTTCGTGGGGAAGTTGCTGGTTCTGCCAGGTCATGGGCGCGGTCGACGTCTCACGTAAAATTGAAGGTCAGGCAACACTGCATCCGACTGGTCAGAGCCAGACGCGATCCCGCACGTCACAGACCGCTTGAAAGTAGGGGCAGACGCCGCAGGCGCAACCCTGTTGCCGAAAAGAGCGCGTTTGCGATGGCCGGGGGAGCGATCACCGCACCCAGTTCACCCGGATCGGCGGGCGCAGTTTCCGACGCGATGAAGTCGACTTCGATCTCCGGGCAATCGGCGAGGCCGGGCAGTCCCAGATCGGCATATTCGAAGCTGGTGGGCAGGCCGCCGCGCATCTTGAGCGAATTGCCCAGCGCGATACCGAGGCCGAACAGCAGGCCACCTTCGACCTGCTGGCGGGCGATGTCGAGATTGACGATGCGGCCGATATCGACAGCCGCGCTCAATCGGGTGACGCGCACGCCCCCTTCGCCGCGCCGCGCGGTGGCGACGCAGGCGATTCGCGCGCCAGTCTCGGGCGGGCCGATGCGGTAGCAGGCGATGCCCTGGCCACTCTGGTTCGCCCCGCCGTCCCATTCCGCCATCGAGGCCGCGCGCTGGAGACAGGCGGCGAGGCGAATATCGGTACCCAGCATTGCCATGCGATAGGACAGCGGCTCACGCATGGCCCGGGCTGCGGCTTCGTCGACAAAGCTCTCGATCGCGAAGGCCATGGGTCCGTGCGAATTGCCGCGCACACGGCCGGTCGGCAGGCCGATTTCCACCGGCACGTGGCGCACTGTCACGCTTGGCAATTCGTAGGCTGGTACAGCGCCTTCCACCGCGAGCGGATCGGCCATTTCCGCAGTTTCGCGGATCGCAGCCCAGGCGGTCAGGTTGCCGAACAGTCGGCGACCGAATTCGTAAGAGGAGGGCGGGGTCGCGATGCGCATCCTGAGCGCGTCGATCGACCCGCCTTCGCCCATCTGCCCGCCGACCAATGCGAAAACCGGCGGACGCGGGCGAGAGCGGATCAGCTCTTCGCGGCGGCTCCATGTAAGCTGCACCGGGCGATCCAGTTCCTTCGCGATATGCGCTATCTCGATCGCGTGATCGTGTTCGAGCCGGGCATCGAAGCTGCCACCGGCGCTCATCGGATAGAGCGCGACATCCTCGACCGCGATGCCGACCGCTTTGGCCGCGGCAACGCGAGCCTGTTCAGGGGCTTGGCTCGCGATCCACAATTCGAGCCGCCCGTCGGACCAGCGCGCCGCCGCGCTCGCAGTTTCCACGGGCGCAGCATGGGCAGGTTCGATTTCATAGCGGCGAGCGAGGTCGACACGCGTCATCGCCTCTTCGCCGAAGCCGGTCTCGGCGATCTTGAAGCTGTCCCCGACCTCCAGCAATGTGCGCAGTCGGGCTTCGACATCGTCGCTGTCGACCGGATAGTTGGTCCTGAACTGCGGCTTCATCGCGTCGAGCGCGCGTTCGGCGCTCCACCATGTGGTCGCCGCCACGGCGAGCCAGCGGCTGGTGCGCACCGCGCCCACGATTCCGCTAATCCCGGCGGCGGCATCGGCGTTGAAGCCGGTCAGCTCGCTGCCATTGTTGGGCCCGTGGCGGATCGCTGCATAGACCATGCCGGGCAGCCGTACATCGGCGGCGAAAAGGTGCCCGCCATCGACCTTGCTGGGCAGGTCGATGCGAGGGAAGTCGGGGATAGCCGTCGCATTGTCGGGCACGGCACCGGGCAGCGGACTCTCGCCCGGCGCCTCGGGATTGAGCGGCGGCGGGTCCGGGGGCGATTGCTGCGCGGCCCCGTTTGCGAGTTCGCCGAAACTTGCACGTTTGTCGCCATGGCGCACGAAGCCGCCGAAAACCTCGCATTCCTCCCACGAGACGCCCCAGCGTTCCGCCGCTTCGAGCGCCAGCATCGCACGCGCAGCGGCAGCGGCACCGCGCGCCGGACCTTCATAGGCATCCATCGAGGTGCCGTCGGCCGTCGCGGTGAAGCGTCGCGTTCGAGCAAAGCTGCGCGCAAGCATTTCGTCGGTGGTGTCGCTCAGGCCCTCGGCCAGGGGTTCCCACATGTGGCTCCAGCGCCGGGCGAGGACGATGTTGGGATAAGCCGCCGCTACCGGAGCGGGCTCGACCGCAATCTGCCGCCAGTCCGCGCCCATTTCTTGTGCAACGACCTGTGGCAGCAGGGTGGTGATCCCTTGGCCCATTTCGAGTTGCGGGACGGCCACCGTGACCACGCCGTCCTCGGCCACCTTGATCCACGCATCGAAGACATGCTCGCCGCTCGCGGGTTCGAGCGGGTTGGGATAGTTGCGCGGCATGAACCACCACGCGACCAGTAACCCGCCGCCTACGGCCGCGCCCGTGACCAATCCTCGCCTTGTGACTTCCATGCGCTCAGATCGCTCCGCTCGAGAGCCACCGATCGAGTTTGCGTGCGATTGCCACGAACGGTTCCGCGCCTTCGCCATCGCCTGCTGCGGGAGGCTGTCCGGCATCGCCCGCAGTGCGCGTTTCCAGCGTTAGCGGGATGCGGCCAAGGAAAGGTATGTCGAGCGCATCGGCAAAGCGTTCGACCCCGCCCTGACCGAACGGATCGGAAACTTCGCCGCAATGCGGACAGGCATATCCGGCCATGTTCTCGACCAGTCCGATGATCGGCACTTCGCCATCCTCGAACAATTGCCCTGCACGCGCCGCGTCGAGCAAAGCAAGGTCCTGCGGTGTGGAAACCAGCACCGCGCCATCGGGCTTGGCGTCCTGCATCATCGAAAGCTGAACGTCGCCCGTCCCCGGCGGCAGGTCGATCATCAGCAGCTCGGTATCGTCCCACGCGGCATCGACCAGTTGGCCAAGAGCCTTGCCAGCCATCGGCCCGCGCCAGGCAAGCGCCTTTCCCGGAGCGACCAGCATTCCCATCGAAAGCACCTTGACCCCGTGCGGGCTGTCGACCGGCACCAGCTTTTCGTCCTCGACTTCGGGCTTGGCGTGGTCTGTGCCGAGCAGGCGCGGCTGCGAGGGGCCGTAGATGTCGCCATCGATAACGCCGACCTTGCGCCCCATTTTCGCCAGTGCGACGGCGAGGTTGGTGGTCAATGTCGATTTGCCGACACCCCCTTTTCCCGATCCGATCGCGATGATCATGCGGCGGCGGCGATCTGCGATCAGTGCGACACGAACCTCGTCCACCTGCTCAATTTCGCCGAGCGCCTTTTCGATCAGCCCTTCGAGTTCCTCGCGTGCCTTTGCGCCGAGATCGCCGGCTTCGGCGACCACCACTGCGCGGCCATCTACCAGCCGCGCAGACCGCAATCGTCCGTGAATCTCGACCGGTAGCGCCGAACGGATCAGGGCCTCTTCGTCGGAGGGATTGCGTGAAGAATTATCGCTATTGCTCATAACGCACGCGCTCTAGCACCAAATTCGCTGCGCCAACCCCTGTTTTTCCCCAGAATGCGTTCCTATAAGGGTGTCATGGACATCTTTGACGGTTTCAAGAAAAATCTGGGTCTGGCCATGGCGGGCAAGAAGAATCCCTGGGGGAGCGCCGGAAAGGGCAACGGAGGGGGCAATGACGGCGGCTCCGACGACGATGCGCCTGCGGGCGATAAGTCGGATGGGCCCCGCAACCCATGGCTACCCGGCTCTGGAGGCGGACCTTCCAAGCCCGGTGGTCGCCGTTCGGCCAGCATCGAGGATATATTCAAGAACCGTGGCCCCGAAGGCCCGCGTCGCTCGGGCGGCGGGGGCGGCGGCTCAAACCTGCGCTTTCCCGAACGACCCGGCGGAGGCAGCTGGGTGCCGATCATCATCGCTGCGGTGGTGGTGATCTGGGTTCTGTTCACCAGCCTTCACTTCATCCAGCCGGGCGAGCGGGCGACCGTTACGCGTTTCGGGGGCAAGTATGTCGGGTCCTATGACTCGGGTACCGCGATTTCCTATCCCTGGCCGATCAGCATCGTAGAGGTCGAGAATGTCGAGGCCGCGCGGATCGAGGAAGTGCCCAGCAAGCTGATTCTCACCGGCGACCAGAATCTGGTCGACCTCAGCTATTCGGTGCGCTGGAACATCAACGATCTGTCGCTGTTCCAATTCCAGCTCGCCGACCCGGTCGAAACCGTGCGCGAGGCAGCCGAGACCGCCATGCGTTCCTCGGTCGCGGAAAAGACGCTCGACACGGTGATTTCGGGTGAAGGGCGTTTCGACATTCAGAACAACGTCCAGACCCGCATGCAGACGATCCTCGATGCCTATGGCGCCGGGATCAACGTGCTGGGTATCGAAATCGACAAGACCGACCCGCCCGAAAGCGTGGTCGAAGCGTTCAACGACGTGCTCGCCGCGCAGCAGGATTCAGAACGCAACATCAACCAGGCGCGCCGCTATGCGCAGCAGGTACTGGCGCAGGCCGAAGGTGGCGCCGAAGCGTTCAACCAGATTTACGAACAATATCGTCTTGCGCCCGACGTCACCCGTCGCAGGCTCTATTACGAGACAATGGAGGCGGTGCTTTCGCGCACCGACAAGACCGTGATCGATGCCGATGGCGTGACGCCCTACATCCCCTTGCGCGAAGTGGAGCGCCGCCGCGACCCCGCTGGCCAGACCACAGCGCCGACGACGGGAGGCCAGTAAGATGACCGATATCTGGAACCAGTACAAAATCGCGATCATCGCTGCAGCGGTCGTTGTCGTCGCGCTAGCATCGACGCTGTTCGTGACGCCGGAGACCAAGCAAGCGGTGATCATCCGCACCGGTGAACCCGAAGCGATCGTGAACATGTACAATCCCGAAGATCCCTATGGCCAGACCGGCGCGGGCTTCTGGTGGCGCATTCCTTTCGTCGACCGGGTGCAGATGGTGGAGCGCCGCGTGCTCGATCTCGACATGGACAACCAGCAGGTGCTGACCAGCGACCAGCAGCGGCTGCAGGTCAATGCCTATGCCCGCTTCCGCATCATCCAGCCGGTGACCATGGTCGAGCGTGCCGGTGACGAGAACCAGCTGCGCACGCAGCTTTCACGCATCCTCACCTCGGCGCTGCGCCAGGAACTGGGTCGGCGGACATTTGCCAGCCTGCTGACCGCCGAACGCGGCACCGCGATGACCAATATTCGCGACACGCTCGACACGCAGGCGCGCGAATATGGCGCGCAGATCATCGACGTGCGGATCAAGGCCGCCGACCTGCCTGAAGGGACGCCGCTGAACGCGGCGTTCGACCGGATGATTTCCGACCGGCAGGAACAGGCAGAAACGATCCGTGCACAGGGTCGCAAGAACGCCCAGATCATCCGCGCAGAGGCCGATGCGAACGCAGCTTCGACCTATGCCGCAGCCTATGGCAAAGACCCGGAATTCTACGATTTCTACCGGGCCATGGAGAGCTATCGCCAGACCTTCATCGCGGGTGAGGGCAATTCGTCGATGGTGCTCGATGCCGACAATGAATACTTCAACCAGTTCAAGGGGCGGTAAAGCACTGCCCGTTGGTCGCTGGAAATGGGTGGCCGGGGCGCATGAAACGACGTGACCGACGAAGCGCTGACACAGTCGGACCGGCTACAGGTGGCTTCATTCACGGTTAAGTGCGTCTGGCCCCATTATGGCGGCGTAATTGAAACACTTCCCGGCCACCCGCGTTGGTGACCGGTATCAAGAGAAGGAACGAGAGGACGTGAGCAACGTGCGGTATGTATATGGACTGACGAGCGCGCTTCTTGTCGGGGGCGCGGCACTTTCGCTGATGACCGGCTACCCGGCCGGTGCACAGGTTGCCCAGAACGATGATACGGTGATGAACCGGGTCGTGCCCATCGAAGGCGCGCCTGCAAGCTTTGCCGACCTGACAGAACAATTGCAGCCCGCGGTGGTCAACATCTCCACCCGCCAGCGCGTGACGGTCAGCAACAACCCCTTCGCCGGCACGCCCTTCGCCGACCTGTTCGGTCGCCGCGGCGGCAGCGGCGAGCCGCAGACCCGCGAGGCGAACTCGCTGGGTTCCGGCTTCATCATCAGTGCCGATGGTTTCGTTGTCACCAACAACCACGTCGTTTCGCCGGACAACCGCGCGACGCTGGAAGAAATTACCGTCACCATGCCCGACGGGACCGAATACGAAGCCGAGCTGATCGGCTCCGACGCGCAGAGCGACCTCGCAGTGCTCAAGATCGTTTCGGACCGCGCCTTCCCCTTCGTGGAATTCGGCGACAGTTCGCAAACGCGCGTGGGTGAATGGGTCGTCGCGATCGGCAACCCCTTCGGCCTTGGCGGAACGGTGACGAGCGGGATCGTTTCGGCGGTTTATCGCAACACCGGTCAGGGCGGCGCCTATGATCGCTACATCCAGACCGATGCCAGCATCAATCGCGGCAATTCGGGCGGCCCGCTGTTCGACATGCGCGGCAACGTGATCGGCATCAACAATGCGATCTTCTCGCCTTCGGGCGGCAGCGTCGGAATCGGTTTTGCCATCCCCGCCGAAATCGCCGAGCCGATCGTCAACCAGCTGAAAGCCGGAGAAGAGATCGAGCGCGGCTATCTCGGCGTCAGCCTCCAGCCTATCGACGACGACCTTGCCGATTCGCTCGGCCTCGATCGCAATCGCGGCGAGCTGGTCCAGATCGTCTCCGACGACAGCCCCGCCGAAAATGCAGGCATGCGTCCCGGCGACATCATCGTCGGAGTCGACGGACGCGAAGTGAGCGCGGAGCAGACCGTCTCCTACCTCGTTGCCAATATCGATCCGGGCGAAACCGTACCCGTGACGGTGCTGCGCGAGGGCCGCGAGACGCGGCTGAACGTGACGCTGGGCAAGCGCCCGAGCGAAGCTGAACTGGCGCAGCAGCAGCAGACCTTCGATCCGGAATCCGACGAACCGATGGACCCGGAAACCTCCGACGAGATGATCGCGGAAAAGCTCGGCCTGCAGGTGCTCGAACTCAACGACCAGATCGCGCGCAGCCTGGGCGTGGGCGCGGATACCGAAGCACTGGTCATCGGCGCGGTCGATCCCAACTCGGATGCGGGCCGCAAGGGCCTGCGTCGGGGTGACCTGATCCTGTCGGCGAATTACCAGCCGGTCGGCTCGATCGAAGCGCTGCGTGAGCAGATCACCGCTGCCGAAGACGACAATCGCGACGCGGTGCTTCTGCGCATCCAGCGGCGCGGCCAGCCCGCCCGCTTCCTCCCGGTGCGACTGCGCTGATACGCAAGGCTTGACCCAATCGAAAAACGCCCCCGCAGCGACCGTGCTGCGGGGGCGTTTTTTGTTCGATATCAGCTATCGGTGGGTCCCGGTCGAGGGGCTCTAACCCGGTGCGTTGCCGCCCGGACGTTGCGAGCCTTCGCCTTGCGACGGACGCGGTGGGGCGATTTCGAGCGGCTCGCGCTGACGCGGAGCGGGCGGGGCGTCGGGCGGGGGTGGGGCCCTCACAGCGCCGCCGATAGCGCGTTCGAGAAAGTCTTCGCTGGCCGCAGGCGGCGGTTCATTGGCGGGTGGGGCACGCCGTTCACCTTCGATGTCGAAATCGGGATCGCGGGGATCGCGGCGACCCGGTTCGATCAGATTGCCCTGCTCGTCGATGAAGTAATAGTCGTCCGGGCTGCCGAACAGGTCTTCGTCGTCGGGTTCGAGCTGCCATTCTGGCAGGTTCAGGTCGGTGTCGAATTCCTCAATGGCCCGGTCGCGCACAGCGAAGCGCATATAGGCGGCAAAGGCCTGCGCCGGCGCACGTCCGCCCTGCAGGCCGGGCACTGCTTTCGCATCATCGCGGCCCATCCATACGCCCGTGGTGATGCCGCTCGAAAAGCCCACGAACCATCCGTCCTTGTTCGAGGAAGTGGTCCCGGTCTTGCCCGCTACCGGACGCCCGATCTGGGCCGCACGACCCGTCCCGGTCTGGACCGCCGCCTGCAACAGGTCGGTGATCCCGGCAGCGACGTAATCGGGTACGAGCTGAGTTTCGCGCGGGGCTTCGTGTTCGTAGATCGTCTCGCCGCCAGCCGTCGTGACTTTCAGGATGCCGTAGGGCTGCACCGCCTGTCCGCGCGCGGAAACCCCGGCGAACGCCTGCGTCATCTCGATCAGGCGCACCTCGGAAGAGCCAAGCACCATCGAAGGATAGGTCGAGACCGACGAACTGATGCCAAAACGGCGCGCCATGCTGGCGACCGTGCCGAAACCGACTTCATTGCCCAGTTGAGCAGCGACGGTGTTGATCGAATAGGCGAAGGCGGTCCGCAGGTTCGTTTCGCCGATATTGCGCCCGTTGGAATTGCGCGGGCTCCACCCGTCGATTGTCACCGGCGTATCGACCACGCGGTCATCCGGGGTGTAGCCCGCCTCCAGCGCGGCGAGATAGACGAACAGTTTCCACGAGGAGCCCGGCTGCCGCATCGCGTTGGTCGCGCGGTTGAAATTCGTTTCGACGTAATCGGTCCCGCCCACCAGTGCGAGGACCGCCCCGTCGCGGTCGAGACTGACCAGCGCGCCCTGCGAACCACCGGGCGTGTTCGCATCGATCGCGGCGGTCGCCGCGCGCTGCATGCCGACATCCAGCGTGGTCCACACCTCCAGCGGCGCATTGGTTTCCGGCAGCAGGATATCGAGTTGCGGCAGCGCCCAATCGGTGAAGTAGCGTACCGAGTTCTGCCCGGCCTGTTGCTTGATCTCGACCGCCTCGGCATCGACGCGCGCCTGGCTCGGCGTGATATAGCCCTGTTCGCGCATCAGCCGCAGAACGACCTGCGCACGGTCGACCGCCGCATCGACGTCTGCCGTGGGGGAGTACCGGCTGGGCGCCTTGACCAGCCCCGCGATGATCGCTGCCTCGGCAACGCTCAATTCGGTGCCGGGATGGCTGAAGAACTTGCGGCTTGCGCTGTCGACGCCATAGGCACCGCCGCCGAAATAGACCTTGTTGAGATAGAGCTCGAGAATCTGTTCCTTGGAAAACTTCCATTCCAGCGCGAGCGCCAGCACCGCTTCGCGCGCCTTGCGATCGAGGGTGCGGTTCGAGGAAAGGAACAGGTTACGAGCCAACTGCTGAGTCAGGGTCGAGGTGCCGCCCACACGGCTGCGCGTGCCCATCACCCCTTCGACCATCGCGCCGGTGAACCGGATCGGGTCGATACCGAAATGCGAACGGAAACGTTTGTCCTCGACCGCGATCATGGCGTTGCGCATGTTCTCGGGAATTTTATCGTATTCGAGCCATTCGCCAAAACTCGGTCCAAGCTCGACGATTTCGCTGCCATCGCGTGCGCGCACCAGAATGGTCTGGCCCGTCTGGCTCGCTTGCAGCTGGTAGTATGAGGGGATCGAGCGCGCCGCGAAACCGACCGCAAAGGCGAGGAACAACGCGCCCAACAACGCCACCGCAACTCCGCCCAGGAACAGGCGGCGGATCCATTTCCAGAAGGTTGAGGGCTGCTTGTCGTTCAGGTGCTCGGGATCTTTCTTAGAGGACTTCGATCGGCGGCGTTTCTTCCCACCACTCGCGCGCTCGCTCGCAGCGCGACGCGCGCCTCGCTTGCCCTTGTTCTGGAGGCGATCACCCCGTTTCGACATTCTGTGCTTTTATGCTCTTACTGCGCAGCTTCTTTCACGCCACCGGTCATGCATAGGCGAGTTGTAACCCGGCGTGAACACACCTGCTCGACTTCGGCGCATAAAGCGGTGCACATTTGCGGGAAGTCGCCGTGAAATGTGCATCGGTTCCGACCGCGTGCGCTCGTTTTACTCCGGCGCGAATTCCAACGCGGCGGAATTGATGCAGTAGCGCAGGCCGCCATCCTCGGGCGGACCATCGGGGAAGACATGGCCGAGATGGCTGCCGCAATTGCCGCAGGTGACTTCGGTCCGGATCATGCCATGCGAGGTGTCGCGATGCTCTTCGACCACCTCGCCATCGGCGGGCTTTGTAAAGGCGGGCCAGCCGCAGCCGCTGTTATATTTGGCCGCGCTGATGAACAGGCGGGTGCCGCAGGCCGCGCACATATACTCGCCGTTCTCGTAGAACTTGTCGTATTTGCCGCTGAAAGCGCGTTCGGTCCCGGCTTCGCGCAGGATGTGGAACTGCTCCGCAGAAAGGCGCTCACGCCATTCGGCTTCGGTAATGGATTTCGCGTCGTCGGTCATCAAACTGCCTCTCTTTCCGCTGTCTCATATTGGCGGAGGGAGGGCGGTTCGCAAGGCCAGCGGTGGCCGTGCCCGAGTTCGTTTTCCTACGTTTGCTGCGAACCCTAAGCTAGCGCGGATGGCACTCCCTGCGAAACCCGACCCTGCGACCCGGCCAGAGGGCGCGATCCGGAAAGTCACACATCCGGCGCGCCAGAACCGGGTTTATCGCTTTAACAACAGATGGTTGTGCGAAGGTGGCCGATTTTCAAAGACCCCACTTCGGTGTTCCACACGGGCGCACGGATCACGCATCGACCTTTCCGTAATGGTCGGGCGGCTTGATCTGGTCCATGCGTTCGGACAGCAGCGGGCGGAAGCTCGGGCGGCTCTTGAACACGGCGTACCAGCCGCGCGTCTGTTCGTGCCCCTTCCAGTCGATCCCGCCCAGATAGTCGGCAACGCTGATCTGCGCGGCGGCGGCAAGGTCGGCCATGCTCATCGTTGCGCCTGCAAGCCACGGGCGGTTGTCGATCAGCCAGTCCATGTAATCGAGGTGCCCATGCGCCATGCGCATCGCCTCGCGCAGTGCGCGGCTGTCGGGTGGCTGCTTGTAAACGAGGCGCTTCTTCATGCGTTCGAGCAGCAGCGGTTCGGTCACGTCGCGGTAGAAGTTCTCGTCGAACAGCGCGACCAGACGCCGGATCTCCGCCCGCCCGGCGGCGGTGCCGTTGATCATCGGCGACTTCTCGACCGTCTCTTCGAGGTATTCGGCAATCGCCCGGCTATCGGCCAGCACGATGCCCTTCTGCTCGTTGACGAGCACCGGCGTCGATCCGGCGGCGTTGAGATTGCCGAACTGCTCGGACGCGGCCCAGGGGTCTTCGCGAACCAGATCGTAGGCGACGTTCTTCTCGCCCATCAGCAGACGGATCTTGCGAGAGAACGGGCACAGCGGGAATTGGTAGAGAAGCCACATGGTTGCAGCCTTCATGCCCCAGAACTGTCGATGTTTCCAGCGTGCTTAGAGACCGGCATTCGCTTTAAGCAGCAAACAGGCGGGCATCATCGCCTCGATCCGCTCTGCACCGTCCGGTGTGTCGAGCGCCGTCACCTCGTCGAATATGATCGCGCCGACCTGATCGCGGTCGAGCCCGGTCTGATCCATCAGGTCGGCCATGGCGCGCACGAAGAACTCGCGTCCTCCTTCGCTTTCCATGTCGGGATAGGCCTCCCCGCGCTCGTCACCGGCCTTCTGCCAGCGGCTGATCACGGCAAAGGCGACACCGCAGCGCGGGGCCGTCGATTGCTCGATCGGCAGCGCATCGAGCGATGCGGGCGCGGCGTCAGCTGTGACGGGAGCGGATTGGAGGGCGAGGGCTGCAAGCGCAGCGGTGAGGCTGATGATCATGCCCCTGCCTATAGCGCGGGAGATGAACCTGCGGCTACTCGCGACTTGTGGACGGCGATAGCCCAGCCTAACACCGCCCGGCTAGAACACCCAAGGAGAGAGACAACACATGTTCAGTCACATCATGATCGGCACCAACGACATCGAGAAGTCAAAGGCATTCTACAACGAAGTCCTTGGAGTGCTGGGGGCGGGCGCGCCCATGGAGCATGTCAACGACACCGGGCAGACCCGGCTGTTCTACATGCACAATGGCAGCACGTTCTCGGTCAGCGAGCCGATCAACGGCAAGCCGGCCGAATGTGCCAATGGCATGACCATCGGTTTCAAGTGCGACAGCCTCGAACAGGTGAAGAAGTTGCACGACGTGGCAGTGGCCAATGGCGGCACCAGCATCGAAGACCCGCCGGGGCCGCGCGAGGGGAGCATGGGCGTGATGAACCTGTGCTATTTCACCGATCCCGACGGCCACAAGGTCTGCGGCATTCACCGGCCCTAACGGCTGAGTTCGAACACCGCGAATTCGGCGCGCCAGTTGGCCCCAATCCGGCCAATGGCGCGCCCGTTTGCAAAATGCCACGCTCGCTCGATGACAGCGCCCTTTGCCCGCGCGAGGTCGCGGAAGTCCTCGATCGTGACGTGGTGGATGTTGTCGGTCTCGTACCAGCTGACCGGCAAGGCCCGCGTGACCGGCATCCGCCCGCCCATCAGCAACGCCTTGCGGGTTCGCCAATGGGCGAAATTGGGGAAAGAGACGAAGGCGCGCCGTCCCACACGCAGCAGTTCGTCGAGCATCCGGTCGGGGCGGATCGCGGTTTGCAGCGTCTGGCTAAGGATAGCGTAGTCGAACGCCTTGTCCGGATATTCGGTGAGGTCGGTGTTGGCGTCGCCCTGAACCACGGAAAGCCCGCGCGAGACGCATCGCTCGACCAGCACGGGATCGATCTCGATTCCGCGAACGTCGCAGCCTTTCTCGCCTTCGAGCACCGCCATCAATCCACCGTCGCCACAACCGATATCAAGCGCGCGCGAGCCGGGCTCGACATGGGCGGCGATGGCGGCGAGGTCGGGTCGCAAGTTCTTCATTCCACGAACCCCCGCACCACCCGGTCGAGCTGTTCGTGCGGCAACAGGAAGCTGTCGTGACCGGCATTGGCACTCAACTCGACAAAGCTCACCTTGGCCCCGGCGGCATTGAGCGCGTGGACCACATGGCGGCTCTCAGCCGTGGGATAGAGCCAGTCGGTGTCGAAGCTGACGACGCAAAAGCGTGCATCCGTGCCCGTAAAGGCATTGGCGAGCTTCCCGCCATGCTCTTCGGCCAGATCGAAATAGTCCATCGCCCGCGTGATATAGAGATAGGAATTGGCGTCGAAACGCTGGGTGAAGCCGCTGCCCTGGTAGCGCAGGTAGGATTCGACCTGGAAGTCGGCCTCGAAACCAAAGCTCTTGGCGTCGCGATCTTGCAGTCTTCGACCGAACTTGTCGGTCAGCCCCTCTTCGGAAAGATAGGTGATATGCGCCGCCATGCGAGCCACCGCCAGACCGTTGTCGGGCTTGGCGTCGGTTGTGTGGTAATCGCCGCCAGCCCAGGCCGGATCGGCCATGATCGCCTGTCGGCCGAGTTCATGGAAAGCGATGTTCTGAGCGGAATGTCGCGTGGTCGAAGCGATCACCAGCACGCGTGCGGCACGATCGGGCCAGTTGGCCGCGAGGCTCAGCGCCTGCATTCCGCCCATCGAGCCGCCAACGACGCAGTGCAGTCGCTCGATCCCCAACCCGTCCAGCAACGCTACAAGCGCGCGAACCATGTCGCGAATGGTGATGACGGGAAAGCGCATCGCATAAGGCTCTCCTCCCGGGCCCGTACTGGCGGGACCCGTGGAGCCCATGCAGCTGCCGATCACGTTGGCGCAAATCACGTGGAAGCGGTCGGTGTCGATCGGCTTGCCCGGACCGACCATCCTTTCCCACCATCCCGGCTTGCCGGTAATCGGGTGCTCGCTGGCGACATACTGGTCGCCGGTCAGCGCATGGCAGATCAGCACCGCGTTCGACCGGTCCGCATTCAGCGCGCCGTATGTCTCATAGGCGATCTCGGCGCTTTCGAGCACCTTGCCGCTGTCGAGCGGCAATGCATCGGGGAGCTGGTAGGTCGCGGAAGTGTGCTGCACGAAAGAAGTGACCCGGGTGGAAAACTGAAGGTTTGCCGCCTTAGCCGCCAATCCGGTGCTTGTCGAAGGGCTGTTTTTGCACCAAGTGGCGTGGCGAAATGACATCCAGACCCACCCCCAAGCCCTATATCCTCGGCATCCACGCCTACGTCCCCGGCAAATCGTCGACGAGTGACGGGCGCGCGCTGGTGAAACTCTCGGCGAACGAAAATGCGCTGGGCACGAGCACGGCTGCACTGGCGGCGCTGGAAGAGGCGAGGGGAGAGGCTGCGGGCTATCCCGATCCGGATGCGAAAGCCCTTAGAGCGGCGATAGCGCAGCTGCACGGGCTGGACCCTGCACGGATCGTGTGCGGGACGGGGTCTGATGAGTTGCTGAATCTCGCTGCTCAGGGTTTTGCTGGCGTTGGCGACGAGGTGCTGTTCTCGGCGCATTCCTTCGCGGTCTATGACATCGCGGCGAGGCGATGCGGTGCGGACCCGGTGGAAGTGCCCGACACCGATTTCACAGCCGATGTCGACGCGATGCTCGCCGCCGTGACGGAGCGGACCCGCGTTGTCTTCCTCGCTAATCCGAACAATCCGACCGGCACGTGGCTTGCGCCCGATGAGGTGGTGCGATTGCATGAAGGACTTCCGCGCGACGTGCTGCTCGTGCTCGACGAGGCTTACGGCGAATATGTCGATCCGGCGCATCAGCGCGTCGGCTTCGATCTGGCGGCAGCCCACGACAACGTGCTGGTCACGCGGACCTTTTCCAAGATCTACGGACTTGCCGCCGAGCGGATCGGTTGGGCGACCGGAGCGCCGGGATTGATCGGGGTTCTCAACCGTATCCGCGGGCCGTTCAACGTGACAGTGAGCGGACAGAAAGGCGCACAGGCGGCGCTGGGCGACCAGGATTTCGTGATAGCCAGCCGTGAGCACAACCAGAACGAGCGGGCGCGTTTTGTCGAGGTCGTCGAGGCCCTGGGCAATCACGGGCTGTCCGCCGTGCCGAGCGAAGCCAATTTCGTCTTGGTGCGCTTTGAGGGTGATGTGAAAGCCGAGACCGCGCTCGAGGCGTTGGCCGAAGCCGGCTATGCGGTGCGCCACCTGCCGGGGCAGGGCCTGCCCGATGCCCTGCGCATCACGATCGGCAAAAGCGAGGACATGGCGCGGGTGGCCTCGACCCTGCGCGCGATTTGCGGAGAAGCGGAATGACCATCCAGCGCGTCGCCATCATCGGGTTGGGCCTGCTGGGCGGGTCGATCGGCCTCGCTCTGCGCGAGCGTGCTCCTGGTATCGTCACAACCGGCTTCGACGCCAATCCGCATGTGCGCGATGTTGCGGGGGAGCGCGGGCTGGTCGGTACGGTCTTCGCGTCGCCCGCCGAGGCCGCGCGCGACGCGGATCTCGTCATCCTGTGCGTGCCGGTCGGCGCAATGCGCGATGCGGCCGCAAGTCTTGCCGATGCGTTGCCTGACGGCGCGATCGTCAGCGATGTCGGCTCGTCCAAGCAAAGCGTTTCTTTGGCGCTGGCCGAGGCACTGCCCGGCCATACCGTGATCCCTGCCCACCCGGTCGCCGGCACGGAGCAGAGCGGTCCGGAAGCCGGGTTTGCGGACCTGTTCGTCAACCGCTGGTGCATCCTTACACCGCCCGCGGACGTCGATAAGGATGCCGTCGCCTCGCTCTCGGCATTCTGGGCCGGGTTGGGCGCCAAGGTCGAGATCATGGATGCAGAGCACCACGACCTCGTGCTGGCCGTGACCAGCCACATTCCGCACCTCATCGCCTACACCATCGTCGGCACGGCGAGCGACCTTGAGGAAGTGACCCGCTCTGAAGTCATCAAATATTCCGCCGGGGGCTTTCGCGACTTCACTCGCATCGCCGCTTCGGACCCGGTGATGTGGCGCGACGTCTTCCTCAACAACAAGGGCGCGGTGCTGGAAATGCTGGGTCGCTTCACCGAGGACCTGACCGCGATGCAGCGCGCAATCCGCTCCGGCGATGGGGAGGCACTGCACGATCTGTTTACACGCACCCGCGCAATTCGCCGTGAAGTGATCGATCAGGGGCAGGATGACGAACGCCCCGATTTCGGGCGCAGCGATCACGCCTGAGTTCACCGGTGGCTGGCAGCGAAAGAATCAGGCGTTGGCAGCCTGCGGGCCCGAAGGAATGCTTTCACGACTGTTGAGCGCATTGATCGCGCGGTGAACCTGCCGCTCCATATCGGCGCGCGAAAGTCCGGCTGGGATCGTCTCGCCCACACGGTAGGTGATGGTGCCGGGCTGTTTGACGATCCGGTGATATAGCGGCCCGCTGTTTACGGCGACCGGCACGACAGGCAGGCCGAGCAGCTTGTAGATGCCGGCGAAGCCCGATTGCAGTGCAGGTTCCTCGCCATGGGGCACCCGGGTGCCTTCGGGAAAGATCACCAGTGGCCGCCCTTCGCTGACGCGTGCCTTGGCGAACGCGATCATGCCGCGAAGAGCGCCCGCGCCCTTGTCGCGCGCCACCGGCACGAGGCCATAGACCCGCGCCGATGTGCCCCAGCCGGGGATCAGGAACAGCTCGCGCTTGGCGAAAACCGTCGGGAAACTGAGCAAGCGCGGCATGTCGATCGCTTCGAAAAAGCTTTCGTGCTTGACCGCGATCAGCACCGGCTCGTCCGGGATGGTGCCGTGCTGCACGATGCGGATGCCGAGCAGGTTCTCGACGCACCAGCGATGCCATCTGCCCCATGCGGCCACAACCTTCTTTAGCGCTTCTCGGCCAAAGGGCAGCGAAAGGACCGACAAAAGCGTCAAGACCGCGCTCACGCCGTAAAACAAGGGATAGAATGCAAGATTGCGAAGATACGCCACGAACCGCCTCAGAAACCGAACAGGCCTGCCACGGAACTGGCGATCAACTTGTGATATTCAAGAAACAGGCTGGCCAGGCTCGGATGGGAGGGGACGGCATCGCGCACGACCTCCACTCCTGACGGAAGCGTGCGATCCAGCTCTCCTGCTGCGCGGCGCATGTGCCAGTCGGTCGTTACGAGGCGTAAGGATTGCACGTCATTCTTTTCGACCCAATCCGCGGTCTCGGTCGCATTGGTTCGTGTGTCGACGGCGCGAAAACCGAGTGTCACGCAGCACTCCATGCGGGCGTTTTCCACATCGAACTCGGTCGCAAACTCTTCCTCGGTCACTTCGGGATCGACGCCGGTGACCAGCATTCTGTCGGCAAGGCCGCTATCGAGTACGGCCAGACCCTGCGCGATCCGGCCTGCGCCGCCGGTCGGCACGATCACCGCATCGGTGCTCCGCCCGTCCGCAGGCTGCGGCAACGCAATTGCGAACCACATGAAGCCCAACGCCCATACAAGGACGAGGCTCGCCAGAATGTACCGAATGAATTTCATTGTTCCTGCAACATTGCCTACAGCATCGCCTTGAGAGCAAGGCCGATGGTTATACGCCCGGTGATGAGCGCAAGCAAAACGCCGCCCAAGGGAATTGCGGCAATGACGACCCAGTCGACCCAGCCGAGCCCGCCGCCTGCAACCATACCACTGTCGAGAGCGGCGAATTGCTGGCCCAGAAGCCACACTGCGCCCAGTCCAAGCAGCAGTCCGATGATACCGCCGAACACCGCGTCGCGCAGCACCGAGCGCTGAAAAATCCGTGTGACCTGCGCATCGGTCCCGCCGAGCAGGTGGATGATCTCGACCGTGTCGCGGTGATTGGCAAAGGCGCTGCGCGCTGCCAGCCAGACTGCGGCGGCCGTGGCGAAGCCGACCAGCGCAATCAGCGCAAGCGCGAGATACTGCAGCGCCGCCAGCGCATCGTAGACCGGACGCAACCACTCCGATTGCGCATCCACCCGCGCCGAACCACCCAGAGGCTCCAATGCGCGATCGAGCGCCAGCTGCAACTGCGCGAGCTCCTGCCGGTCGGCGCGGCGAGTCAGTTCGACGTCAATCAGGGCAGGGATCGGGACGTCTTCGCTCGACGCCGCACTGCCCAGCCAGGGTTCGAGCAGTTCGATGAGTTCTGCTTCCGGAACGATGCGAACAGAGGTGACCAGCGGATGTCCGGCCAGCGCGTCGCCCGCCGCTTCTGCCTGGGCGGTGCGGACCTGCGGGTCGGCCTCTGCGATCTGAACCGTGACCGCACCCGACAGGTCTGCGCGCGCGTTCTCGGCAAGGTTGCGAAACGATAGGCCGCCTGCCGCGGCGATCACGACCAAAGCGATGAGTATGGCAATCACCCACGGGATCGGACCGCCGAACCAGGTCTGCGGCAATAATCCCGCTCCCGACCCGACCTTGTCACCGCTAGTTTCTGTGCGGGCATCCTGTGTCACTGGCGGGGCGTTCACCGCGGATCCTCCGGGAGCGGACGCGGCCCGGTAGATTTGGTCTTGATCTTTGGCTTTGGCGCGGGCGGATAGCGCAGCGCGCCGGTCGGGTCCGACAGCCGCCCCTTTGCCAATCGCATGATGAGCGAATCCGGCACTTTCTTGAGCAAGTGGACATCGTGGGTCGCGACGATGACGGTGGTCCCCACGCGATTGTTCAGCGCCTCGAACAAGCGCAGGAGCTTGAGCGCCATTTCGGGATCGACGTTGCCGGTCGGCTCGTCGGCGATGAGAATCTGCGGGCGAGCGATCACCGCGCGCGCGATCGCCACGCGCTGTTGCTCGCCGCCCGACATGGTCGCCGGGATCGCCTGAGCGCGGTGCGATAATCCGACCCATTCGAGCATGTCGGACACCGCTTTCACCACCTTCGCCTCGTTCGTGCCTGCCAGCCGCAGCGGAAGCGCAACGTTGTCGAAAGCGGAAAGATGCGGGACCAGGCGGAAGTTCTGGAACACCACACCCAGTCGGCGCCGGAAATCGGGCAGGCGCTGGCGTGGCAGGGTAATCATGTCCTTGCCGAACATGCGGATCGAGCCGCGCGAGGGGCGCTGTGCGAGGTAGAGCAATTTCAACAGGCTGGTCTTGCCCGCGCCGCTGGCCCCGGTGAGAAAATAGAAACTGCCCGGAAAAAGCGTGAAGGAGAGGTCGCTCAGCACCTCGGCATCGGCGCCATAGCGCAGGCCGACATTGTCGAATTTCACCATTTCGGCAGAGCGCTCGATCATCGCGCGCGTTTATCAGCGCGTTTCGCACGGGGGAAGCCCAAGCAACGCGCCATGGCCCAGCTTTCCCAATATGCATTCCGCCAGAACGACGCGATAACTCGGTTTCGACCGCTCGAATGTGGAAAAGCACACCTATTCGCACCTCGCAGGTGGCCTCGCCCTTGTTTGCCAAGTGCGGGAGGCTAATGGCTTAGTAACGATGATATTATCCTGCCCCGCCTGTTCGACGCGCTATGTCGTACCCGATGCTGCAATCGGCGTCGAAGGGCGGACTGTTCGCTGCGCCAAGTGCAAGCACAGCTGGTTTCAGGAGCCGGAACTCGAAACGCCGCTCGCTCCAAGCGACGCTGGCGAGGGTAATGAAGCGACCCCGGTGCCCACGCCACCCCCGGTTCGCGAGCCCAGGCCTTCCGCACCACCGCCCGCTCCCGAACCTCCGGACGAAGTCGCTGCTCCTTCTGTCGACCGCTGGCACAGCGAGGACCGGCCCGAAGCGCAACGGACCCCCGTTACAAGCGAGCCTGCGCCGCCAGAACCCGCCCCCGGCGAGCCGGTCGAAGAATCGGCTGCCGATGGGGTCGAGGCGGAAAGCGAAGATCAGTTCCTTCCCGGCGAAGACCCGCTCGCCGGAGAAACCGGGTCCGAGCGCGATGATGCGTTCGAAGACGACGATTATGACGGCGAAGGCTCGCGCTTCGATTACAGCCCGCCTTTCACCCGTCGGCGCAACTCGCTCAAGATGTGGACGGTGGCGGCAGCGGTCTTTGCCTTGCTGGCATCGGGCACCGTGGTTGCCGTCAATTATTACGGCCTTCCCGACTGGCTGCCGATCGAACGCCCGACTTTCGGCATCGGCAAGTCAAATCTCGAACTCGATTTCCCGGCCGAACAGAACCGCAAGGAGACGCTCGAAAGCGGTGAAGAAATCTTTCACGTCCGGGGCACGATCAACAACACCGGTTCCGAAAGCGTAACCGTCCCGAGCGTCCTCGTGGTGTTCCGCGACGAGCGCGAGAAAAACGTATATTCGTGGGTCGTCGTGCCGTCGAAGCGCGAGCTGGCGCCGGGAGAGAGCCTCAACGTCACCGAGGCCGTGACCGATATCCCGCCTGCGGCGCGGGCAGCCGAAATCGGCTGGTCACCCAACTGAGCAAAGACTTCAGCTGAATTCGATC
Organism: uncultured Erythrobacter sp.; assembly: GCA_947494705.1. Taxonomy (GTDB): domain Bacteria; phylum Pseudomonadota; class Alphaproteobacteria; order Sphingomonadales; family Sphingomonadaceae; genus Erythrobacter. The sequence goes on along the minus strand of CANLVN010000002.1, from coordinate 15,252 downwards.
CAGACCGTACCGAGGGCATCGTGCGTGCGCTGCACGGAGCGATCCTGAGTGGGTCTGCTGCCCTGCGATTCTGTAACGGTCTCGAAGGAAATGCGGGCAGGGCGCAACACGCGCGCGCTGGCTGTCACCTGAGCTGCCACGCGCGGCTCCAGAGCCGCTTCGGCAACTGTCGGAGCGGCGCTCTGGGACAGGATGAGGAGGGCTGCGATTGCGCTCATGCAAAATGGTTTCCAGAGGATTTACCATTTTCACAAGCGATCCGGTAACCTGGTCCCTTTGCGGGACAACGACGCTCGTCTCCTTACCCGATCGAACCACTTATCCCTACCTGCATCAAATCTCTTGCGCGCATGAAAGCCCCTTGCTAGGGGCGCGCTCCTACCGAGGGGTGTGCGACATTTTGCATTCCCCGGACACCCGAGTGCGGTCGTGGCGGAACTGGTAGACGCGCAACGTTGAGGTCGTTGTGGGCTAACGCCCGTGGAAGTTCGAGTCTTCTCGACCGCACCAAACAGTCTCCGAGGGAACCGGAAAACGCCGACTTGGCGTAGACTTCGCTAGGAAGCGCGCGGTTCTGCGGGGTCTGCAGAGCGTCTTTGACCGGGCGTGGGCCAGAGGCCCTTTCGTCGGCCCCGTCTCAGCGCCCATTTCTGCCAATGTCTCTGTCCGTATTTTCCTCGCCTCACCTTGCGGAATGGCGTTGCAGGGCAAGATGCAAATCAGCCTGCCAACCCGAGCAGTTCTTCCTGCGCTGGCCACGACAGCGGCACATCCGTATCGAGCAGCCGTTTGCGGGTAAGGCGCGGCGGAGCCCTGCCATCGGTGATGGCCTCGATGATGTTCGGGCTGAGCCAGCTCAGGCGGACCAGCCTCGTAAGTTGCTTGCGGCAGCGACCTTCGCGTTTCGCGATCTGGTTGATGCTGAGCTCGGGGCTGGCAAGGACCAGCTTGCGCGCCTCAAAGGCTTCGCCAAGGAGGGCGATCATGCCGGTGTCGACTGACTTCGCGCTGGCATCCTGATCGATCCGCAGCTTCGCCTCACGGAACGGCTTGCGGGGAGGCAGCGGGATTGACCATTCCCATTGCTCGGGGTTGCTGCAACCGAGCGCGTCCGCATTCAGGCGGACATCGGTGCGGTCATGGCATAGCTGGATCGCCGTGATCACCTGCGGGACGATCGTCTGGCGTTGAGGGTCAAAGGCGAGGTTGGCGGCGGCAAGTTTGGCTTTGGCGAACATGACACGAAGTACGCCTCCCTCCTGTTCACCCGAGATTCTGCGAAGCGCATGCTCTTCCTCAAGCATCGCAATCAGATGGGTGATCAGGTGTCGTTCGAGCTGTCCCTGCCCGATCCGAGTTGCTGCACCGTCTTCCGGTCGGGCCAGATCCTTGCGGGTCTCGTAATAGGCATAGCGCCGCGTTCCCTTGGTGACATAGGTAGGGACCATCGGGCGTCCCTCGGGATCGCTCAGCAGGCCGCGCAGCAATGCCTGCTGCAAATCGTTCTTCGCTCGCCTGCGCGGTGGTGCCTTCTCCTGCAACCGTTTCTGCACCGCATTCCAGAGTTGCTCGTCGACGATCGGCTCATGCTCGCCTTCGTACACGTCTCCCTTGTGCACGATCTTGCCGCGATAGATCGGGTTTTTGAGCAGGTGGAACAGGCTGCCGCGCCGGAACGGGATCCCGCCCCTATGCGGTCCGCTGGTCCGGCGCTGCACCTTGGTCCGGATGCCTTCGGCCTCAAGCTGTGCGATCAGCTCGTTGGCTGAGCGCGAGGCAATGTAGCGCTGCATGATCGTGCGGACCCGCTCGGCTTCCTCCGGCACGGGGATGAGCTTGCGGTCGATCGCCTCGTAGCCGAGCGGCACCGGCCCACCCATCCATAGTCCCTTCTTCTTCGATGCGGCGATCTTGTCCCTGATACGCTCGCCGGTGACCTCGCGCTCGAACTGGGCGAACGAGAGCAACACATTGAGGGTCAGCCTGCCCATGCTGGTCGTGGTGTTGAACGCCTGCGTCACCGAGACGAAGCTGGCTTCCCTTGCGTCGAGCTGCTCCACGATCTTGGCGAAGTCTGCAAGGCTGCGGGTCAGGCGGTCGACCTTGTAGACCACGATCACATCAACGAGACCGCTCTCAACGTCCCCTAAAAGGGCTCTGAGGCCCGGTCGCTCCATGTTGCCGCCAGAGAACCCGCCATCGTCATAATGGGTCTCGACCAGCGTCCAGCCTTCATGCCGCTGGCTCAGGATATAGGCCTCGCAGGCCTCGCGCTGGGCATGGAGGCTGTTGAACTCCTGCTCCAGCCCATCTTCGGTCGACTTGCGCGTGTAGACCGCGCAGCGCAAGGTCTTGGAGCCGCTCACTGGGTAAGTCCGAAGAAGCGGGGGCCATTGCGGTGGGTGCCGGTGATGGCCTTCGCGATTGCGGTCAGCGAGCGCCATACTTGCCCGTCATACTCGAACTCCTGCTCGAGCACCGTGACCGTGTGGCCGGTCCCGTGCCAGTCGCGCACCAGCCGCGTGCCGGGTGTGAGCTTGCGTTGTGGCGGTGATGCAGGTGGCTTGTTGCCCATAGTCGCTGAGCGAGAGGTCTGCATGATAATCCGCCGCGTCTCGCGGCTGATACTGTCATGGCGCTTCTCCTGTATCCGGTGCGCTATCCCGAGCCTCAGCAGGTCCGCTGACAGATTGGGAGGAGGCGCTCCGTGACAGCGCGCCCACTCATCTCTCAGTTCAGCGATCGACAACTCCTCCAGTCGATCGAGCGACAGGCGTTCACGGCGTCCCATCAGCCTGCGTTCACAGCCGAGTTTGCGGCAGCAAACCGGTAGATGCTCTTGCCCGCCTTGCCAGTCTCGCGGACCACTTCCCGACCCTTCTTGCGGAGCCCGGTCATGAACGCGCGGCAGGTGTGCGCCTGCCAGCCGGTCGCCTCGCACATCTGCTCAAGCGTTGCACCTGACTTGCGCGCCAACAGCGCCCCGACCTTCGAGGCCTTGGTCTGGCGCTTTTCTTTTCGGTCGGGTTTGGAGGGCTTCTTTGCAGGCTTGGGCGCAGACTGCGTTTGGGAAGCAAATGGCTTGGTAGCCGATTGTGTCGATTGCAGTGGTTTCCCGGCCGGGGCCTGGGCAGAGTCAAAGCTAAGGGTGGTAGTATTGGTCATGGGTGGTTCTCCTTGATTGGAGCAGCGCTACTCGCCGCTCCCACCACCCAGCGCCCCGCATCGCGCTACCGCATCGGGGCTGCGGCCCGCCAACGGCCGCGATTCAGTAAAGACACCAATGCTTCGTTTGCGAAGGAAGTCGAGCGGAACCTGCGTCGATCCCGAATGTCGGCATTGCGCCTCAATGTCGGTCATAGATGGCACACCTCGCTTCACCTAAAAGCAGTCATTCAATACAGTTTGCGCCGCCCCAGGGTTGTATGACATTCGGCGAAAGGCGAGTTGAAGGTTTCTAATCGCTGCGTCCGCAAGAAAGGGGCGACAATGAAGGTGCTAGATGAAGTGCAGCTTACTCGAATAGAAGCTGTGCACCGAGGTTTTCTCTATCAGCACCTGTATGCGGCTTCGTGTCTTTTGAAGGCACCCGCGACCACATTGCAAAGCATAGTCGTTGAAAGCGATGAAGATATCGAGCTTACCCTACCTGATCGCCGGATATACATGCAGGTCAAGACGCGAAGCGACAATCTGGCTTTTCATGAAGTGTGCGAAATTCTGGATCGATTTTCCCGTCTTCGCGCGGAGCATGAAAATGGCAACCGAGAAGAGGACGCCTGCTTCGCCATTCTCTCGAACGCGCCACCTGCACCCAAATTGCTTGCCGCTCTAGAAGCTGATGTTTGGCCTGATGATGTCGAGTTGTACTGGCCTGGCGGACCAGCTCCCAAAGACAGTTTCCTCATACCGCCGCCTCGCGATCTGACAGCGGCGGTCGAGAACGCCAACGAGCTGGCTGCCGAACTGCCTAATTCTCTGCTCAAACCTGAGACGTTGACCTGGAAACTAGCGAGCATCGTCATGATGCGGGCGGCCGGCTCCGGAACGAGAGAAGATCACGCGTTTTCGGTCAAGGAACTGCCTGAGCTGTTTGAGCAGCTTCTGGTTCAGATGCACCAGCTTCCCGAACCACCGCCTTTCTACCGTCCGCAGCTCGATGAACCACCCTTACTGGCCGACCAAAGCAGCCGGATAGTAGCAGGGCTTTCGGGCGCAGGAAAAACTGCATGGGTCGCTCAGTCCGCACTGCACCTTTCTGATCCCTTGACATATCTGGACGTGCTGCAAACGCCAGGAAGTGCGCTTGCGTCGGCCGTTGCTCGCGAAACCGCTGCCACAGTTTTCGGCAATTCTGCGGGCGTTCTGGGCGAGATATTGCTCCCAGGCGCATCCGGCCTCGATCTCATTGGCGCTCTCAATACGAAGCTAAGGGATCAAGGATTTGAAGCGCATGTCATCATCGACAATGCGCACCGGCTGCCTGCGGAAGATATCAAGGCCCTGATCGATCGTGCGCCAAATATTCGTTTTTTGCTTTTGTGTCAGCCTGGCGAAGACCTCGAAGCGATCGAGGCGGCGCTGAACGTCCGGGCATGCTTTCTGGGAGGCTGGGATGAGGATACTATCGCAAGTGTTGTCGCGGAAGCAGGTTGCGCTGCGGATGTTCTGACCTGCGAATTGTTGTCGCGGCTAACAGGCGGACTGCCCTTCTACATTCTCAATGCCGCCGCAGTCGCTGTCCGAGAATATGGTGGATCCATCGCTGCGTTTGCGGCCGACATAGATGCGCAGACCCAGATCGTCTCCACCGCTCAGGAGATCATTCTGCGCCGCGCGTTCGAAGGCTTACCGCAGGCGCAGCGCGAGACCATTGCCATTCTCAGTCTCGCGGATGTCGCCCTTTCACGGGAAGATGCTGCAGAACTGCTCCAGAGCACATTGGAGATTTCGGAGCAGGAAGCGATTGCAAGATTGCGCGACCTTCCTCGATCGGGTGCCCTCGAACTCTTCGGTAATGCAGGCCTTAAGATACACGACGCGATCCGGCCTTTCGCACGCACGGCGTTGTCAGAGTTAGGCGAAAGCTTTGAGCTTCGCGCGAGGAGAGAATTGCGCGCGATCATCATGCAGTCGCTTCTGCAGGAGTGGAGCATTGGCAAGCTCGCACTGCTTATCCGTCTCTTCGGTCAGCTCGGGGAAGCGATGCCTTTGGTGCAATTCGCCACCGACGAGCTCTTTCATGAAATGGGCGTGTGGCCGGAGATCGAACCTTTTCTGGTCGAGCTTGAAGATCACCCGGATGAGTCCGCAGAGAACCGGTTTTGGGCACTCGATGGACTTGTCTTCAACGATCTTCGCGAGGGAAACATCGAAACAGCTTTGCGCCGTATCGACGCAATGGAGGCGCTTCTCGAAGACAGCTCGCTCGGCGACGAGGAATGGCTCGCCTGGGCGATGAAACGCATGCTGTCGCTGTCCAATACGGAGGACGTAGATCAGACGATCGAGCTGATGGACAGCATCGAGGCGCGTCTTCCCGATCGCACAGATCATCTGCGCATCTTCCACTACAATCGAGCGCTCAGCTTATTCAAAATGGGCTCCTTCGAGATTGCCGCGAACGAGACGGAACAATTGGTTTCAGAGTATTATGACGCGCTCGGCCTCACGCCAGCGGACATTATGGGGCGTAACGGTCCGGAAATCCGACCGCTCTTGCCACAAGATCGAGACATTACCGATGACCTCAAGCATCTGGCGGACACGTTAGACCTTCGCGCCTGCGCGCTGGAAGGGTCGGGCAGCACGGCCGGCATGTGCCGCATTCACGCGATGAAGTTCTACGAACTTGCCAACGCACCGCAGTCCTTTGTTCGTGTAGGCCAGGACTTTGTCGACGAGCTTGTCGCCAGACATGATTTCACAAGCGCGCGCGAGATCATAGAGGCCAACATCCTGCCCAATCTGCAGGCCATGAACCTCATTGCTTGGGCGCTTCCGGTTCGGTCGCAATATGCGGTGGTTCTTGCTTATTGCGGCGATCAAGAAGCTGCCGAAGCCGAAATGGGAAGGCTCGCACCTTACGCCGCAGCGGCGGACGCCAAAGCACAACAGGTGTATTCCAACCAGCGAGCGCTAATCGATGAGATTGGTCGGAACGGCCCACCGCCTCAGCTGGAAGTCAATATTCCGCCGAATCTCCGAAACTGGTTCGATCAGCGCCGAGGGTTGCCATCCGAACCGGTGCGACGGACTAAAATCGGGCGAAACGAAAAATGCCCCTGCGGCTCGGGAAAGAAGTTCAAGCACTGCCACGGAAGATAATAGCGACCTAGTCGAGCACCTCCCGCATATCGCTGAAACGCAGTCCTAGAGGTGCGGCCTCAAGAAACGCTTGCATCTTTTCAGGATCCGACGCCCGCTCCTGCATTTGACGGTGTTCCTGATCTTTATGCTGCAGCAGCATCTTCATCTGCGGATCGGCAGCCATTGCTTCATATTCCGCTTGCGCAGCAGCGGTCAGCTCGCGTGAGTAAGTATGCTGGACCTTGCCGGGCCGTAATACGTGATCGAGCACCAATAGATCGCCCGGCAATTGGGCATCCTCATACTCTGTGAGGTGGATGGTCAGATCGACCTTTCGACCCTCATGCTCAAGCCAGGCATGCGACATGAAAATATCATCGGTGCCGTCGTTAACGTAGCCTATCACTGGCTCGGCATTGATCGTGTGTTCACGCAGATACAGCGCAAGAAACATCGCCGTTACGTAGCAGCCGCCCGCATAGCGCTTGGGCTCAATGAAACGCTCAAACAATGTGATCGCGGCATTGGCAACGACGAGATCGTCGCCTCCAGCCGAACTCAACAGGCTCTCTTTGGCATTGGCGTAGGCTTTCGCCCGTCGCTTCGCTTCTCCCATTTAGCTGTCCTTTTCCAATGCTCTGAGTGTTCGCAGCGCAGTTTCGCCCAATGTTCTGTGATCGAGCCATGGCTTGACGATCTGGATATCGGTTTTCCGGCCGATCAATTGCATCATGGAGAGAGCAAAACCCGTATGATCTTCCTCCAACGAACGGATCAGTGAGCGGTTCTTAAATATCGACGTCGGCTGATATTCGGATTTTAGTGCAGCTCGGCAGAGACCCAATACCAATTCAGGATATTCCTTTTCGAAATCCACTTTGACGTCGTGCCCGAAACTGTTCCTGCTTTCGTATATCAGGAGCTGAATGACATCGAGACAAGCTGAGGCACCACACTCACGAAACGCAACGATGGCATCCTTGCCGGGTTTCTCCCGTTGCTGGTCCGGAGCGTTGAGCGCATAAAGCAGAGGCGCACCAAGCAACCAGGCGCGTTTGATTGGATCGCTCGGAATTGCATCTGGCGTCGCCAGCTCCAAGTTCATTTTGGCTAGTAAGGCTACCGAATCCGCAAAAACGTGGACCGCATACTGATAGGAATGACCCTCAGCCATTGGCGCTTGCGCTAGCAATTGGAGTTCCGGCTCCGCGTCGGGGGTCGGCTCACGATGCAAGGCGCGCAGGATGTCGGACGTAAACCAAGCGTCAGCCGGTTCGCCGCGCAAGCCGCGCAAAAGCAATGCATGCCGTTTTTCCAAAGCGAGATGGTCGTAAAAGGCCTCCCAATAGATATTGCAGAACGGATGATCGTAAGTGCGCGTCACGGCGCTGATGGCTAGATTGCGCGTTTCGGCAGTTTCCGGCTGCTCCAGCATCGCCTCATACTCAGCCACAGCGTCTTCGACCGTCATGGTTGTTTCTATGCCATCGACCCCACCGAGCGCATCAATGACGCTGCTGTTGATGAAGATATTGGTATCAGACAGATATGAATTCAGTGCATCGCGCACAGCCTCCTGCTGCGCCTCGGGCAACTCGCGTCCGCGAAAAACGATGATATCGCAAATCTGCAGACGCAGGTGATAGATTCGGAGGCGCCAGATATGTTCGAGCAACTCGGAAAATCGCTCGGGCATTCCGTCCTTTCGTGCCGAGCGCAATGCCGAAACAAGCAGAAACAACTGCCCAGGTGACAGGGTTTCGAAATTGGTCAATTTCTCGGACAAACCCAAATTCTCTGGTTCTTCAGCATCTCCAAACCAGCAATTTTGCAGCCCGTTCAACAGCGCTTGCAATTCACGGCCTTCGCTTCCGAACGCCATGCCATAGACACTGCCATAAACGGCTCGCTCCCAGGCTATCCGCAAATTAGGATATGTGTTTCTCCATTGGCTAGAGCTGTGGCAAGACCATCAGTTGAAAATCCACCTTTGAATCGAGGCTCGATGTATGGAGTCCCGGTTGTTTCGGCGAAGTTGAGGAACGTCTCGCAATATCCATCGACGAGACGCCGCGCGTCACTCGATGGATCTTCACTGGAGTCCCGGAGATTGAGGCGCCGCGCCAAATCGCGCCATTGTTGAATACCGATTGCATCTGTCCGGGATGCTTCAAGGAGTTCGAGCAAGTCTGCATAGCTGCCAATCGAGAGCTTAAAATTGGAATCAGGCAGCCGCGAACCTCGAGCCTGAGAAGGGTAGATACAGAGCATTCCGGCAATCGCCCGCTTGGCCGTGACGTTCGGTATCCCAGCCGTGGCCGTCAGCATATCGATGACAGCATATCGATTCGTTAGAGCTTGATGATATGGGTTGGTGGTACCAAGCGATGTGGGCTTTCCTTTGCGCCTTTCGATCATCCATGGCCCGTTAACCTCGCCGCGCACCGGGTATAGATAGCGTTTGATCTCGACGACGACCGCTGTTGTTTCGGTTGCTACAATACAGTCAATCTGGCGGCGATCTCGACCAACCACGACATTGGCAAGTATGACCGCAGAAACGTGTCGCTGTCCGAGGTCGTTTTGCAACCGTCGTAGACACTCAGCTTCTGCAGCATTTTCAATGGTGTCGCCTATGTATAGTGCGATTTGAGGATCAGCGCTGCTCATTTGATTTATGTAGTCCAGCGCTCTCCCTTGGAGAAGGACCGATTGTTCGGGCGCTCTGCACTTGGCTCTTACCATGTCAGGCTCGGGTCCGACAATTCTGTCCTATACGCTTACCCGGTGCAGGCTAAGGCTTCGCGGTGCGAACCGAGCCATTGGAACACGAGTGGCTGGTCGGCGGCTCGACTAACGCGATGTGCCCGCTCGCCTGACGTGTCCATCATCAATTAGATTGGTGTTGAGCACCGCGAAGGCTGGTAAGCTTGCATCGCCCTCGGACCGAGTGTGCAATTGTCGGATCGCATCTCTGAGACTCCGAATGCCCGGCGTAAACATATGCCGCATCGCGTTCGCCAGCTTGGGAAGCTCAAAAATGCGATGCTGTTCGAGATAGGCTAGTGCAGGCAATCTCCCAGCTGGACGCCACCAGTCGCCCTCGGTGTTTGTAGCGAACCAGCGGTCTGACCTTATTCCTCTGATCCAGAGCCAAGGGGCAAGCCTCTCTACCCCCTTGGATGAGATGCGCCATAGGGGATGATAATCTCTGGAAAAAACCACTTCTGAGTCGTCCTCTAGAGTCCATACGCCGTATGGTAGCCAGAGGCGGGCGGGCAAGAAATCTGGCACTGGTGTTCGCGGCGTCACTGCTTCAAATGTTGCACATCCTCCTTCGCCCGAGTCGTACAGCACATCCACGACGCGACCAGTGCGCAAAAGGTAGCCGACGCGCGGGCCACCTATTGATTTGACCCTAATTATTGTTCCTGGCTTGCCACGCTCGGGTTTGCCTAGAAATCGTTGTCTTAGTGCCGCCATATGCAAGACAAGTTGGTCATCAATGCTCCACGGAGTCGGGCCAAGAATGCGAGCCTTGGAAAGCGCATGCTGCACGTCTCCGCACTCAAGGTTGAGCAGGCGAGAAAGCGTCAGCACAAGCTCCGTCAGGGCTTGGATGCTGAAGTCGGTTGGATCGGGCCCGGCATCGCGGAATGAGTTGTTTAGCTCATGCCAGTCGCGATAGCCGCAGGCGCGCGCCAGAGCCTCTTGTGCTTTGGCAAGCGTCACTTCGGGGGAAAGGCGGGCGAGAAACTTGGCAGCAGCTTTCGGCCGCTCAATATGGGTAAAATAGAGGCGCATCGAACCACTCCGACGGTGCTGGGAGAGACGTGTCCACTGGGTCTACGGCGCACCTGGAAAGGTTCCGCTTGTTGAATTCGCCTGCTCGAAAGCTTCGCCATGGTGGACGGCACGGCCGGTTGAGCCAGTTGCCTGTTAGCATCTTTCGCTTGGGTCGCAAAGCTATGGAAACCTAACCTCCACAACCTGCATGATGCTATCGCACTAAGCGATCACGGGCGCTGACGCACATCCAAGAACACATCGTATTCACCGTGCTCCGCATCCGCCTCCTTTGAAGGGGTAAGCACAGCCTCAGCGTCAAACACAGTCATGCGCTCTGGTCCCAGGGCTGCAGGCCAGACAGCGACAGCAGCGGCACGAATCATCGCATTAGAATTCTCAAAAATGCTCTTGAAGTAGCTGGTCGCGGCATCCTCGGCTGAAGCGCAGCCGGTCACGATTGATGGATCGCGCCCAGTCGTTTCGTCATAAATGTCCGCAAAGAAGTTCTTGTGAGTGCCCACGATAGCAAGGTTACGCTTGCCCATTGCTATGACCCCTTGCCGGCGGCAATCTTTGCATTCTCCAGCAGCATCACCGCCTGAATATCCGATAGGCTATCGGCCACGGCCTTCGACCCTGACATAACACGTGTGGCTTCATGCAGGAACTCAGTCTCTAGTTGGTCGATAGCAACCGAAAGGCCACCAATGTCGCGCGCCCTCACATTGGCAACAACCTCAGGCTTGAGCGCAGCGCCCAATAGTTGCTCTACCCCATTATTTTTCCGCCAATCTCGATATTCATGCTCTTTGAAAGACACGGAAATCAGCATTGACGTCCGCATGTAGATAGCTCGAATCACGAAGAATATCAGCCACAGCCTGTCACCGCAAAACAGTCGGTATCGATCCAGCTCCGGCTCCCACAACGCACCGTTTTGCATCGGGATGTTAGCGTCATCACGGTAAGGTTCGAGGAATTGGATTATCGATTTGTGTTCGGCCTCATTCTTGAAGGCTTCAGAAATCTCGGTTGGCAGGAACACCTGGTCACAAGTGACCAAGGGGCCAAATGTCCCCTTCATGGTAACGACCAGGCCCCAAAGGATTTTGACGGTGTCGATGACTTCCGGTTGGAGATGTGAATTCGTCGCGCTCAATAAATCGACAGATGACTTGAGCGTGCCGTGCGCACCTTGGACTTCTGCTTTCGCCTCCTCCAGTTTGGTATCGCTTCGCCGCTCAATTTCTTTCTCGACAAACTTGGTGATTGCAGAGGGGAGCAACCGGAGCGCCACATAAGCGATCACCCCTTGGGCAATTATGAATGCAAGCAGAAGCCAAGAATTGGACATGTATGGTTCTTAGCGATGACAGGATTCGCGCACCAATCATTTTTGGGGCTTTCTCGGGATCAATTAGGCCAAGGCTAATTTGCGAGCCAAGTAGTCAAGAGCGTCATTCAGAGTCGCGCATTTGCGGAGCACCGCACCGTCCTATTGAAGCTATGGGGTTTATACATGCCGCATAAGACTAGAGGAATTGCAAGCTGCAGGTTTCCTTCTCGACGATGCGCTACTTGGGTCTGGCAGGAAGACTTGAATTGGGTCTATTAAGGTGGTCCTTGGAAACGAGATTAGAACCTGTCCTTCTGGCCACTCCAATACTAAAATCAGACAGTCCGTTTATACAACCGGACGCCGGCGCATACCGATGATATCCACCAGGCAGTCATCGACAATCCTGATCTTGAGGTCATCACGCCGAGCGGCGGAGCGCGAAGGCGGGCGAAGCCGAAGGCTGATCGCTGTCTTTAGTCGGTTAGGAAGCACCACGGAGAGAACGAGTTCAGGAGTTCCGGGATTAGCTTGCAGCAGGCGCGTGGATGACAAGAGCTTTCCAGTAGCAACCGACTTTCGGATTGGCGTCGTCGATGGCTGGAAGCCAGATGGTTTATCCACGCAATGCCCAAGTGTCGGCGATCGCCTCCCAACTCTCCATTCGACTCGTTGGGCGGTTGATTTCGTAACGAAGAACGCTCCTGCTTTGCATGGGCGTCAGGGCTGCCCTTAATTTATTCTATAGGCCTAGGCCTAATAACCCGCTCAAATGCGTGCTTCGACCAATCGGCAAGAAATTGTTTCAAATAAAAGAATTGACCCCTTGATTGGTATTGTCATCCTGAATTTCGTTTCAGAGATGGGGTCGCAATGCGCAAATCCAAATTCTTTACTGGAGTCTCCATTGTCGCATTTGTCGGCGCAAGCGCTGCCTACTCTCAGTCGAGTACAGAGAGCTATACCTATGACGCTCTGGGCAGATTGGTAGGCGTTGTTACAGCTGGTGGAACCAATAACGGCGACACGCGGTCAATGTGCTACGACGATGCGGGCAACCGCGTTACGATAGAGGCGAATGAAAGCGCGGGGGCAGCAGGGTGCGATGGGCCATTACCCTCTCCCAGCCCGTCCCCTACTCCAACACCGACGCCCACTCCAACACCGACGCCCACACCCACTCCTGCCCCTTCAATATCCGTGTCCGATGCTTGGGCGGTAGAAGGAGGAGTGGTTACATTCTACGTCACGTTGAGCTCGTCGCACAGCTCCCCAATCAGCGTGAATTATGCAAGTGCAAACGGAACGGCGAGCTCAAGTGACTTTACCGCCGTTTCAGGGACCCTCACCTTTTCACCGGGTCAGACTTCAAAGACGGTCAGCGTCTTCACGACGCAAAATAATTTTCCCGAGATCGACGAACAGTTCACCATGAACCTGTCCAGTCCCAGTGGCAGCGCAACTCTAGCCGATGGAGTGGCTGTTGGGACGATCTACGACGACGACCAATGTATGTTTGGTTGTCCTGACCCACAGAGCAACGATGGCAACCAATTCCCAGGTGGTGGATGATTTTCTGTCGCTACGAAATCTTCTTTAATACCTTCTGCGAGCAATTTGGCTGGCGTATTTCTTCTTGTAACCAAGCAAGGATTTAGTTTGATGCCTGAGTACGGCGTAGTCACCGCGGCAAGCCTCGGCCAGATCAAGGGCAAGGAGCGCCATATTGATGTTCTGACCGCATTGCACGGCACATCACAATCTTTGGCTCGACCTGAACCAATCGGTTTGCTCTTGAGGGCTCGCTGGATGCTGCTGATGATTGCGGCGATATTGATCGGTTTGAGTACTTCTCCAGTCCTCGCCCAGTCTCCTCAAACGCAACCTCCGCCTGACAGCTTGGCTGTGAGTCCGTTCGGGGTGGATATGGTGACCGGGACCTATCGGAACGAGAGTACGGATCTTGTCATAGGCGATCCGGCGAACGGGGGGATCGAGTATAAGCTGGCGAATGCGGTTCTGGGGTTTGCGCCGGTGAGGACGTCCAACTGGTATTATCGGATCGATTCAACGCCTCCCAGCTGTTTTCAGGGTAATTGCAACCCAGAAGTCAACGTCTCGCTCTTTAGTCTAGGGGTGAACAAGACCTGGGTATCTTACAACACTGGCGCGCCGCCGTACAATGAGGTCGGTGCCCGCACCGAAGGGCTCTCCAAGCTAGAGAAAAATGGGTCGGGACGGTTCGTCTTCACCTCCCCTGACGGCAACATCATCGAGTTTTACGCGGCAAGTGGCCGCTACAGTTACGCAAAGTCTATCCAGCGCCCAGACGGCATTCGCTATGACATCGCTTATGGCAATGGGAACTCATTTGGTGGCGGTCTGAGAGTAACTTCGAATGCGGGGTACCAACTGATCGCCGAGGCGAGTGGTGGCGAGGTTTGCGTTTTCAACACCTCTACCATCGCGGCGCAGTCTGGGTTTAGTTGTCCCTCGGGCGCTACTTCGGTCACCTACTCCTACAACTCGCAAAACGATTGGTCGAAAACCGATGCCTTGGGTGGTGTCGAAACGTGGACGACGACCTCAAACTCCGGCGTGCAAACTGTAATGGGCAAGCGGCCAGGCGACACCCAACCCTGGATGACGTTCACCACCGAGCTTGAAGACGGCTTCTTCACGACGTTCGTCGTTCAGCAACAAATTCTCTCGTCGGGCCCAACGATCGATTACGGTTACGACAAGCTAAGCAGCTTTGAGTACGATTACGAGGGAGGTGGACCACCCCCGACGGCAGAACCGCGATACGGACGCGGTGTCTCTTGGACGGTGAACTCAACCGATACGACAAGCCTCAGTTGGGGTATCAATGAGAGCTACATTGGTTTTCCCATTCCCCCTCCTCGGGTCACACCTGGGCCCACGTTAGTTGTCGATCCATTGGGCCGGGCGACTTCCACCCAGTATAATGGGGGTGTCACACCTTACACTACGATCAAGTCCAGAACTTCGGCTTCAGGCGTAAAGCAAGACTTCACCTACGGCTTTGGCGGTACGATTGATCAGGTGGTTACTACTCCCTCGTCAACCGCCAATGGCGAGACAGCGCAGACGGTCACCTATGACCACGACTGCACCGGAGCGCAGGTTGTCTGTCTGAAACCAGAGCAGGTCACAGACGCGCTCGGCAATGAGACCGACTACACGTGGAGCAGCGTTCACGGCGGGATGCTGACCGAGACCGCTCCGGCTGACGAGAACGGGATCCGGCCCAAGACGACCTACACCTGGCAGCAACTGACCGCGAACTGGAGCGGGGGCAGCGGGCAGGTCTGGAAGATGACCTCGAGCCGGTATTGCCGCACGACCGCGAGCTGTTCGGGCACAAGCGATGAAGTGGTCACCACCTACAGCTATGATGCGTCCAAGAACCTTCAGCTATCGAGCCAGACGGTCACCAGCGATGGCACGTCCTACACGACCAGCTGGACGTGGTCCGACCTTGGCGACAAGCTGAGCGAGGATGGCCCCGATGCGGGAGCTGCCGACACCTCTCACTGGCGCTACGACGCCCTGCGACGCAAAACCGGGGAGATCGGCCCTGACCCTGACGGCGCCGGTGCGCTCCCGCGCCCTGCCACGCGCATGACTTACGATCCCGCAGGCCGGGTGACCAAGGTCGAGACTGGCTCGATCACTTCGGTTCCCGCAGTAAGCGTTGCGCCCGCCAACTGGACCGGGTTCACGGTCCATGGAAGCATCGAGACCGACTACGACATCCAGAGCCGCAAAACGGTCGAACGTGTCAAGGGTTCGGA
>CANLVN010000001.1:1125000-1247635 GCA_947494705.1 uncultured Erythrobacter sp. | reverse complement strand
CGTCTTCCCGCACCCCACGCTATCCGAAATGATGCACGAAAGCGTCCTCGCCAGCGAAGGACGGGCTCTGCATATCTAGTGCGCAGCCGACTGTCCCGGTGCGGTCCTGGCGCTCCGGAAACCTCGATATTTGCTAGTCGCAACGCTCCATCGCCACGCGGGCTAGACGGGCGAGCCGCGGGAATGCCGCCGCGCGCTCTTTCGCATTCTCCGATGAGGCGTTGCCTCGCAGCATGCGACCCTTGATTCCATGAAAAATCGCGGCGAGCCGGAAATAGTTGAACGCGATGTAGAAATCCCAATTGGAGATCGCGTCACGTCCGGTGCGACGGCAATATGTCTCGATATATTCCTGCTCCGTGGGCAATCCCAAGGCCACCGGGTCTGCGCCATCGAGCCCTGCAACGATATCGGGTGGCATCGAATACATCATCGCATGGTAGGCAAAGTCGGCCAGCGGATGTCCAAGCGTCGAAAGCTCCCAATCGAGCACCGCCACGACTTCGGCGCGTTCCGGATGGAAGATCATGTTGTCGCAGCGAAAATCGCCATGGACGATAGACGTGCCGTCATCCTCAGGCACGGCGGTGGGTAGCCATTCGACCAGCGCATCCATGTCCGGGTTCCGCCCGGCAAGGTCATCGGCCAGATATTGCTTCGACCAGCGCCCGATCTGGCGCGCGAAGTAATTGCCCGGCTTGCCATAATCGCCCAGACCAATGGCTTCATAATCGACACTGTGCAGAGCGGCGATAACCGCATTCATGGCGTCGAAATAGGCCGCGCGCTCATTGCGGGGTATATCTGGAAGGGCGGCATCCCAGAAGATGCGACCTTCAACCATCTCCATCACCACGAAGGCGGTGCCGATGACGCTGTCATCTTCGCAAGTGCCGAAGATATGCGGCACCGGCACGTCGGTCGGTCCGAGGGCCGCCATGACGCGGGCTTCGCGCAGAACGTCGTGAGCCCCCTTGAGCAGCGGCCCTGGTGGGCGCTTGCGCATGACATAGGAGCGCGAGGGCGTATCGATCCGGTAGGTCGGGTTGGATTGGCCGCCCTTGAACTGGCTGACCTCGAGCGGCCCGCCAAAGCCTTCGATATTGCCTTGCATCCAGCGCAGCAGTGCCTCTTCGTCAAAAGCGCTGCGAATTTCGCCGGTGCCGATATTTGCGCTGGCATCTGCGGACATCGATCGTCCTCCGCCTCAGGCCTGTTCGTTGGCTTCGCGCCACTCGCGCTTGATCTTCTTCGCGAGGCTCCATTTGTGAACCTCGGTCGGGCCATCGTAGATACGAAAGGCGCGGATCTCGCGGAAGACCTGTTCGACGATCGTGTCCTGCGAGACGCCGGTGCCGCCCATGACCTGTACGCAGCGGTCGGCAATCTGGAACAGCGTTTCGCCGACATGGCATTTGGTCATAGAACTCTCGACGGTACCCAGCGCGCCCGTGTCGAGGACCTCGGCGCACCAGTCGATCATCAGCTCTGTATGCTTCAGGTCGATCCGGTTCTGGGCCAGCATGAAGCCCACACCTTCGTGATCGACAAGCTGCTTTCCGAAAGCATGCCGCTTGCAGGCATATTCAGTCGCAATCTCGTGCGCGCGAGTGGCGGCGCCATGCCAGCGCATGCAGTGGGTGAGGCGGGCCGGTGCGAGGCGGATCTGGGCATATTTGAAGCCTTCGCCGCTTTCGCCCAGCATCTGGGTCGCAGGTACGCGCAGATTGTCGATCGTGATGACCGCATGTCCGCCAGGCATCGAACTGTCGATCGTGTCGAGCACCCGCTCGATCCGGATGGCGGGGTCGGGAAGGTCGACCATGAACATGCAAGCGCCTTCGTCGGACTTGGCCATGACGATGCCGACCTTGGCTCCCTGGGCGCCGGTGATGAAGGTTTTTCGGCCGTTGATGACCCAGTGATTGCCATCCATGCGGCAGGTCGTCTGCATCATCGAGGGGTCGGAACCCGCGCCGCCATCTTCTGCGGGTTCTGTCATGAAGAACGCGCTGCGGGCCGTGCCTTCGACCATCGGCTTCAGGAACCGTTCCTTGAGTTCGGGGCTTCCGACCTTGCCCAACAGGTACATGTTGCCCTCGTCGGGCGCTGCGGTGTTGCAGGCGACAGGGCCAAGGGGCGTCAGTCCGCTCTTGCGTAGCAGGACTGCGGTCTCGAGGTGGCTGAAGTGCGAACCGTCGGACCGGATGTGAGGGGTGAGTACGCCGGCCTCGCGCGCGAGTGACCTGAGTTCGGATGCCAGTTCCTCCGAGGGACCATGCTCGCCGTTGCGCGGGTCCTTTTCGAACGGCATAACCTTTTCGCGGACAAAGGTTTCCACCTGCTCCGCAAGAGCGCTGGCTTCTGCTGAAATCGTCATATCTACCCCAATGTGCGGACGGGATCGCTGCCGTCCCAATCAGCCGAAGCCTGCTTCATCATGTCGAACAGATCCTGTCCGCCTTCTCCGAGCTCGAGCACCTCGACCAAGGTCCCGGGACCGCCACCGAGATCGAAATAGGCGACCTTGCCTCCAGCGAAACCGCCCGAAACGATGGCTTCACCGCCCTGTCGTGCAACTTCGGCTGCTACCGCATCGAAGTCGTCGACGATCTGGAGCACGTGGTGCAACTGGTCCTTCACGCCATACTCGCCGTTATAGTGCGCGGGGGCGTCATTCTCGGGCTTGACCAGTTCGATCTGCACATCGCCCCAATACGCGATGGCGACCGTGAAGCGCGCTTCGGTCGGTTTGCCGCGATATTGCATTTCCTCCAGTGCGATATTCTCGAACAGGAAGAACGGGCCGACGCCCATGCTCTTGGTCCAGTAAGAGATTGCGGCCTCGAAATCGCTCGGCACGTAGGCCAGTTGCTCTATCGGGCCGAAGGAAGAAATCGAACCGGGTTTTGGCATGGATAGGTCCTTTCAGGGGCTCAGGCGAACAGTTGCTCTGGCTCTTCGATCAAGCTCTTGAGCGTGGCGAGGAACTGCGCCCCCAAAGCCCCGTCGATCGCGCGATGATCAACCGAGAGAGTCAGCGCTATCCTGGTGGCGAACTCGATGTCGCCGCCCTCTGTCTCGACCGGTTGGCGCGCTGCAGCGCCAACGGCGAGGATGGCGCATTGCGGTGGATTGATGATCGCATCGAATTCCTCGATCCCGAACATGCCGAGATTGGAAACCGTGAAGGTTCCGCCATCCATATCGTCATAGCCAAGACGGCCGGCCGAAGCCTTGTCGATCAACTCACGGGTCTTGTGTGCCACCTGATCGATGCGCATGCGATTGGCCTGGCGCACGATCGGCGTAACCAGTCCCTTGGGGCTGGCCACGGCGACTGCGACATCGGCGTGGGGGAAGCGGTGGACCTCCTCTCCATGCAGTTGGACGTTCACATCGGGATGCTGCGCCAGTGCCTTACCTGCTGCGAGGACGATGTAATCATTCACCGATGCTTTGGTGCCGAGCACGAGGTTGGCAGTCTTGCGTAAGGCCAGCAGCGCATCGGCCTTGACGCTGATGCGAAGATAGAAATGCGGGATTTCCTGCTTCGCCGCCGTCAGGCGTTGAGCGACGACCTTGCGAATGTTGTCGAAAGGCACCGCGCGAGGAGTGTTGTCGACCAGGCGGAACTCTGCCGTTCGCGATCCGCTGCTGGCTTCGATCAGCGCCAGGACGTCCTTTTTCGAGATACGCCCGCGCGGACCGGTGCCATCGATTCCGGTGAGACTGATGGCATTTTGCGCGGCAATACGGCGGGCCAGCGGTGACGCAAATACCGAGCGGTCTTCCTGCGTTACCTCCATCGGCCCCTTGAGGCTCGGATTGGCCGGGCCATTCAGGGCCTGCTGCACGTCTTGGAACGTTATGCGTCCCTTTCGGCCCGAGCCCTCTATGGTCGAGATATCGACCGCCTCGGCTTCGGCCAATTTGAGCGCTTCCGGACTGATCGGACGATTCGTGTCGATCTTGATCGGAGTCTTTGCCGGAGCAGGTGAAGGGGAGGGGGAAGGTTCCGGGCTCGCATCGTTCGCAACGCCGCGATCCAGCTTTGCGGATTTCTTGCCCGCGCTACCTGTGCTTTCGGCAGGGACGAACCCTTCGACGAATGCATCGATCGCCGAAGCATCTTCCGATCCATCGCCGATGACGGCCAGCAAAGCGCCGACAGGTTGTGCATCGCCTGTCACAGGCGTGGCGATACGGCCGATCACGCCGTCACGCTCGGCTTCGACTTCATTGGTAATCTTGGACGTTTCGATCAGGCAGAGAACGTCGCCTTTCTTGAATGCATCGCCTTCCGCGACCATCCATTCGGCGAGTGTGCCTTCCGACATTTCGATGCCCCATTTGGGCATGCATAGAGGGCGAAGTGTGCTCATGCTCTCTTCCCCTTAGCGATAGGACAGTGTCTTGCGCACCGCCGCTTCCACATCGTCGGCGGAAGGCAGGTAAGCCCGCTCCAGCTCCAGTGCGAAGGGGATGGGCGAATGCGGTGCGGTTACCATCTCGATCGGTGCCTTGAGGCTCGCAAAGGCCTTTTGGGCGACGATCGCAGAGATGTCGGTGGCGAGATTGCAACGCGGAGGGGCCTCGTCGACGATGACCAGGCGACCTGTGACTTCGACAGAATCGAGAATGGCTTCCTCGTCCATCGGGCTGGTGGTGCGCAGGTCGATCACGTCGCAACCGATGCCATCCTCGGCCAAGGTGTCGGCAGCCGCCTCCGCGAGGCCAACCATCAGGCCGGTTGCGATGATCGTGACATCCTCGCCCGAGCGGACCTGGCGTGCGTGGGCGAAGGGGATGGTATAATCGCCATCCGGTACTTCGCCTTCGACCCCGTAGAGCGCCTTGTGTTCGAGGAAGATCACCGGATCGTCGCTGCGAAGTGCGGTGCGCAACAGTCCTCTGACATCTTCAGGGGTAGAGGGCATCACCACCTTCAGGCCAGGCATGCCGGTGAGGATGTGGTGCACGCTCTGGCTGTGCTGCGCAGCGGCGTTGAAGCCCGCGCCGTAGGCCATGCGCAGCACTGCGGGGCAGCGGGTCTTACCGCCGAACATGTAGCGGAATTTTGCGATCTGGTTCCAGATCTGGTCGAGGCTTACACCGATGAAGTCGGCGAACATGAGTTCGGCAACCGGACGTTTTCCGGTAAGCGCAAGGCCGCCTGCAGCGCCCATGATCGCGCTTTCGGAAATCGGTGTGTCGATCACGCGGTCGGCGCCGAACTTGTCATACAGGCCCGTGGAGGTGGACCAGATGCCGCCGATGGCTTCAGGGCCGCCTTCGGTGCCCATTCCGCCGACCACGTCTTCACCCAGCACGACTATGCTTTCATCGCGTTCCATCTCCTCATGGAGAGTGGACACGACTGCGTCGCGGTACATCATTTTTGCCATTGTTCCGCTCCCCTCAATATTCGACGTAAACGTCTTTGGTGACGTCATCGGGCTGTGGTCGTGGTGCGGCGCGCGACGCTTCGACGGCGGCCTCCACATCGTCGATCGCGGCCTGCTGGATTTCATCCAGTTCCTTGTCGTCGAGCAGCTTTGCGCCAGTCGCCTGTTCGCGGAAGATCTTCAGGCAGTCCCGGGTCTCGCGGATGCGGTCGATTTCGCCCTCACCGCGATAGTTCTGCGGGTCCCCTTCGAAGTGGCCGTAAAAGCGCTCGGTATCGAATTCGACCGCCGCCGGTCCGTTGCCCGCGCGCACATATTCGAGGACTTCGCGCATCGTTTCGTAAACCGACGTGAAATCGCAGCCGTCGCCGCGCCAGACCTTCATGCCAAAGGCTTCGGCCCGGCTTGCAATATCCTTGCTTGTCCCGACGGCGTATTCGAAGCCGGTATGCTCGGAATAGTGATTGTTCTCGAATACGAAGATGCAGGGCGCCTTGGTAACGACCGCCATGTTCATGGCTTCGAAGGTCGTCCCCTGATTGCAGGCCCCGTCGCCCGAGAACGTGATGGTGACCTTGCCGTCTCCATCGATTTTCTGGGAAATGGCCGAGCCCACCGCGATCGGAGCGCCCGCGCCGACGATACCGTTGGCCCCGAGCATTCCCTTGTCGGTGTCGGCGATATGCATGGAGCCGCCACGGCCCTTGCATAGTCCTTCGCTCGAGCCCCAGATTTCCTTCATCATGCCGGTCACGTCGCAACCCTTGGCGAGGCAGTGACCATGTCCGCGGTGGGTCGAAACGATCTTGTCCTCGTTATCGAGATGCTCGCACACGCCCACGGCCACCGCTTCCTGACCGCAGTAAAGGTGTGTGAAGCCTGCGATTTCGCCGGTGGCAATAACGTCGTGCAGTCGCTCCTCGAAGGCGCGAATGGTGCACATGCGGCGGAAGGCCTGCACAAGTTCTTCACGGCTTAGCTGCATATTTTCCTCTCCAAGGTGATCGGCGCCTGGCTCATAGGTCCAGTACTGTTTTGGCAATGATAGTGGCTTGCACTTCGTTGGTGCCGCCGAAAATGGTCCATGCCCTGCTGTTGAGATAGCGCGGCGTCGCAACCTGAGATTCCGGGCTTTCAAGGGGTGCGGGCGCGTTGTCGCCATAAAGCGGGCGCGCCCGCTCCAGCTCAAGGCCGGCGGCCCCATAGAGGTCCACGGCGAGCAAATCGATGTCCTGACGCAAGTTGGAGGCCAGCATCTTCGTCAGCGAAGTCTGCGGACCCGGCGGGCGGCCCTTGGCGATCTCGGAAAGGATCTTGAGTTCGATCATCTCCAGCGCCTGAGCACGCAGCTTGAGCTTGGCCACGCGGCGTTTCCAGTCGCGATCATCAGACAGCTTGCCGCCATATCCGTCGGGCTGATCTGCCGAAGCGGCAACAATCTGGTCGAGGTCGTAAAGCAGTTTGGGCGCGTGGCACGATCCGCCCCGTTCGTTCTCCAGAAGGAATTTGGCGATAGCCCAACCCTGTCCTTCTTCGCCGACGAGGTTGGTGACCGGAACCGAGACGTTTTCGAAAAACACCTCGTTGACTTCATGGTCACCTGCCAGCGTCAGGATGGGACGCACAGAGATGCCCGGCTGGTCCATATCGATCAGCAGGAAGGAAATCCCCGCCTGCTTGCGGACTTCCTTGTCCGTCCGCACGAGACAGAAGATCTTGTTCGCGTAATGCGCATGTGTCGTCCAGATCTTGGCGCCATTGACGATGTAATTGTCGCCATCGCGCACTGCATGCGTCTTGAGCGACGCCAGGTCCGAGCCTGCGCCTGCTTCGGAAAAGCCCTGGCACCAGTAATCTTCACCAGAGAGGATGCGGGGCAGGTAGTAGGCTTTCTGTTCGGGCGTACCGAATGTGTAAATGACCGGTGCGACCAGCTTGAGGCCGAGCACCGTCAGGTTCGGAGCGCCAGCAAGGGCGCACTCTTTCTCGAACAGATAGCGCTGCACTGGGCTCCATCCGGTGCCTCCGACCTCCTCGGGCCAGTGATAGCCCAACCAGCCTTTCTCGTTGAGGATTCCGTTCCAGTCCTGCCCGATGTCGGGTTCGACGAAGACGGTGGGTGAACTGAGCGCGCCGCGCTTCACCTTCGCTGGCAGGTTTTCCTTCAGGAAAGCACGAACCTCGTCGCGAAACGCGATGTCTTCGGGGGAAAGATCGATATCCATCGCTCAAATCTCCATGATCGTGACTGCCGAGACACCTGGTGCACCATATACATGGCTGTAGGCGGTCTTGGGATTGCCGGGTACCTGCCGTTCACCGGCTTCGCCCCGGAGCTGAACCACGTTTTCGTAAACCTGCCGCAGACCGGAGGCCCCGATGGGCTCGCCGCATGCCAGACAGCCACCATCGGTGTTGACGGGAAGCTTGCCGTCGATCTCTGTATGACCGTTTGCGATCCATTCTTCCTGATCGCCGTCAGCGCAGAACCCGTTCTCGGCCAGGTGCATGATCTCTGCACCGCATTCCGTATCCTGCAACTGTGCAAGAGCGATGTCCTGCGGTCCGATCCCCGCCATTTCGAAAGCGTCCCCGCTGGCGATGTTCGTAGCCGAACCTCCGCGCTCGACATCGATCGAAGGGGCGAAGACCTCGAAGCTTCCGGGAGGGCGCGTCCGCATGGTTGCAGCCTTGAGGCGAACCAGGGGCTTGCCGAGTTCGCGCGCCTTTTTCTCGCTGGCCAAGATCAGGGCAACACCGCCTTCGCCAGGCGAGCAGAACATGAACTTCGAATACGGATCGCTGATCATCGGTGCTTCCATGATCGCATCCAGCGATACCGGCTCGCGACGCCATGCATGCGGTGTCAGCGCGCCGTTGCGGAAAGCCTTCTCGGCTACACGGCCAAGCGTTTCGCGCGAGATGCCATGCAGGTGCATGTAACGCTGGATCTTCATGGCAAAGAACTGGGTCGTCACCATGTATCCTGCATCGCCATACCACTCTGGCAAGTTGTACTCGCTCGGCTTGGCGTCGAAGGCTCCACGTGGGTGCTTGTCGAAACCGACCGCGATGCCGATGTCATATTCGCCGGACTTGATCGCCATCTGCGCCGAGAACAATCCGGACCCACCCGCAGCACAGCCATTGCGCACGTTGATGAACTGGACGCCGGTCAATCCCAGCTGGTCGACCATCGTGTCAGGATTTCCTGCCGCGTCCGAGCTGCCATAGGCGAACTGGATGTCAGTCCATTCAACGCCTGCATCCTTTAGCGCTTCGCGCACCGCAAAAACGCCTTGGTCAACGCCGGACATGCCATCTGTGCGGCCGAAGGGGTGGATACCTGCACCGATTATGCAAACGTCGCTCATGCTTGATCCCCTACTGGTTCGAAAGCGGGAATGGCGGGCGAACTGTTGTCCTCCGGATCGAGCGGGACAGCGGTCAGCTTCAGCTTCATGCCGATTTCGATATCTTCGAAGTCGACATTGGCGATACGCGCTTCGACGATGGTCTGGCCCGGAAGTTCGACATAGCCGATCGCCCAAGGCTGAAACGACTCCGGCCCCGCATAGGGCGGGGTCTTGGGACGAAACCGTTGGACGGTGAAGGACCACAAGGTGCCTTCGCGTTTGAGCGGCACAGGCTCGTACCGCTCGTTTTCTGGGCACGGAAATACGATCCGGTTACTATCGCGATCACGTCCGCCAATAAGCTGGGGCGGGTTGCTCGTAGTGAAAAGGCCGTCGGCAATAGGGTGCATGTCCGTCCTGCAAATGGAATCGCATGAGTATGCTTGACCTTTAAGCCTGCCTTGCGATCCATTCCGACTCATCAAAACGCTAGGGTGCGAAGGATCGAAACTCTGTCATCGCGCAAATCCAAGCTGCGCCGAACCGGAGTTTCGACGCGGGGACGCCACCCAGCAGCTTTGGTTCTTCAGGTCCGTGGCAAATGGCACCACCTATCGGCACCATCCCCGTTTCTAGCCGCGCCTTATTCGGCTAAGTCGAGTTTCGCTCCATATCGAGCGCCATGATCGCCAGATCGTGGAGTTCACCGTCATTGTCGCGGACATGCTTGCGCAGGAGGGCTTCTGGCAGGAAGCCGTTGTCTTCGAACAGCTTGAGCGCGCCGGCCTGATCGGGGGTCATGCGCACCGTCAGCTTGCGGACTTCATCGGTCCTCGCGCGGTGAATCAGGTGAAGCGCGAGAAGCTTTCCCAGTCCCAAGCCACGGCAATCTTCTGCTACAAGGATACGGATATCGGCTACATGCGGTGACCAGCTCAATTCATCTCGCACCATGGCGTTACAGCCGACGACTCTATTGCCTTCGACCGCGACGAGGCTTCTGATAAGCCCCTGTTCGATCTGCTCAAGCCAGGCATCGACCACCTTTGCACTGCGAATATCGCGGTCGAGAAACAGCAGGTCATGCGCGGGCAGTTTACTGGCAAATTCCAGCACCGCTTCTGCGTCGCCGGGCACCATGTACCGCAACCGGATCGAGCGCCCGTCGGCTTCCAGCGTGTTTTGGGGTTTGTCAGTCTTGCTCATAAGGTTGACCTCTCTGCCAGCCAGTCGTTGATCGAATGCCACGGCCACCGCCGGGCGAAAGCTCCCACCTCTAGGCTGGCATGGCTGCCATCCAAGGCCTCCCGATCGCTCGAACCGTTGCGGCTCACGGGAAGACAGGGTGTTTCAGATTTGCTTCTCGAGCACGCCGGTCGTCATTCAACAGATCGAGTGAGGTCATTCTGGCCTATCCTGTTTCCTTGATCCGGGCGGCGGGTAAGAAGACTAATTGTTCAAAGAGATGTAGCCGAGCTGAGCCGCCTTGAAGACGGTCTGGCTGCGGTTGACGGCATCCAGTTTTGTCGACGCGTTGTGGATGTGGAACCGAACGGTCGCGCGGCTTCTGGACATGATCATGCTGATTTCGAGATCGGTCTTGCCGATCGCAGCCCAGCGCAAGCATTCGACTTCGCGTTTCGACAGCCTCGAGCCGGACGGCAAGGCCTGCCTCGCCCCCATCACCTGGATGTAGCTTACGACAAAAGTTCGCGCATAAATCCCGAGCAGATCGCCGTGCTTTTTATACAGATCGGCCAGATCGGTGATGCTGCTGTCCAACGGATTGAAGCTGACAGCGCCGATCTTGCCGAATGCCATGTGTATCGGGATGACAATAGCGGCAGGCGTCATCGCGCGGGTGGCGAAATTCTTGAGGTCTATTTCATCGATGTAGCGGTTGGGTAATTTAGTACGGAAGCCTTCTTCATTGACCCAGAAGGGTTCGCTTTCAAATCGGCATGCACTGGTTATCGGCGAATCCAATGCGATCCTCGAATTGCGCCACCAGGCCGTTTCATCCTTGCCCCAGCCGAAGACGACATCGGCCAGGACGTTTCCGTCCTTGTCGACCGGTGTACGCTTGTCAGCGATGTCATGCGCCGGCGCTGCGCGAAATCCCTTGTTGAGGGCGATCTCGTGCAATCTCTCTGCCGCTGGACGAATCTCGTCCTCGCTTGAGATGCGGACCCCGTCCAGGTCCTTGATCTTGATGTCACTCATTGAGTTTCTCTCCCGTTCGAGAGCTAACCATTGATGCTTATAGTTTCAATCGATCCCTCAAGATGCCTATCATTTTGCGCAGAGTTTACGGCCCGAGAAAAGTGATACCGATGCTGCTCGAAGAGTGAGGGCAACAGTGAATTTTGATCTGACAGAAGACCAGTCGATGCTCAAAAGCATGACCGAAAGGTTCGTGCAGGATCGTTACGATACGGAGAGCCGTCGCAAATATCTTGGCGAGGAAAACGGGTTCTCCAAGGACAATTGGGAGACATTGGCCGAGATCGGCATACTGGCGGCGGCCTTGCCCGAAGAAGCAGGCGGGCTCGCGCTGGATATGACAGGCATTGCCGTGATCAGCGAAGTGCTCGGCCATGGCATGGTGGTAGAACCTGTCATTGAGAATGCCTTCTTTGCTGCCCCTCTGCTCTTGCGTGGCCTCTCGGACACCGTGGGTGAGGAATGGGCCGAAGCGCTGGCAACAGGATCGCGCCGCGTCGCCTTCGCCCATTGGGAAAAGGGAAGCCGCAATGGCTCGACCTGGATCGAAACGCGCGCATCGAACAATGGTTCTGGCGTGATCCTCAATGGGCAGAAGCCCTATGTCTCAGCCGGCCATGGGGCCGATGGCTTCATCGTCAGCGCGCGCCGCGAGGGGCAGCCGGGCGATGCTGAGGGCTGGTCGCTCTATTTCGTGCCAGCGGATGCCAGTGGCCTGTCGCAAACCAGCTGGAACATGGCGGACGGTTCGACCTCTGCGTCGGTAGTGCTGGAGAACGTTTCGGTTTCTTCCGAAAACGAGCTCAAGGATGCTATCTCGCTCTTCGAAACGGTCACTTTGCAGGCATCGCTCGCGCGTTCGGCCGAAGCGCTCGGAATCATGGAGCGGCTTTTCGCGGACACGCTGGATTATGTTCGACAACGCGAGCAGTTCGGGTCGCCCATTGGAAAGTTCCAGGCCATCCAGCATCGTTTGGCAGCGCAATATGCAGAGATCGAGCAAGCGCGTGCATTGTTGGAACTGGCAATCGTGTCGGCCGACACCGATGGCTTCGCCTCTGCCGTCGATGGAGCACGCGCTTTCATAGCTGAAGCAGGGATCGACCTCGGGCACGAGGCAATTCAGCTTCACGGCGGAATGGGCGTGACAGAAGAACTTTCGATCGGCCAGGGACACAAGCGCCTTCTCGTGATCTCGCGCTGGCCCGACGATAGCGAGGCCGCGCTCGACCGGTATACCGAGGCTTCCTGAAACGAATAACGCCCGGCTCCACTAAGGAAGCCGGGCGTTTCAATTGCAATCCATCGGCGCCGGTCAGGCCTTTTGCGGCTCGCGATCCTTGATCCAGCCGATACCCCGGCGCAGCAGGTCGTAGAAGACCGGAAGGTCCCAGGCACAGCGTTCGACCGTGGGCCACCAATCGGCCATTGGCTGAAGGTCATAATGGCCGCGACAGTGGCCGAGCGTGTTGTAGAGGACCGCGCCTTTACCGCGCGGCTTGATATAGAAAACCGGCTGCGTACCGATCGCGTCCGCTGCTTCGCGGAAACCGGTGCCTTCTTCGGTGCATTCCGTTTCGAGAAGCACGTGCAAGTCACCATGTGTTTCAAGGTGATAGAGCTCGTCCGTCGTCTCGAACGCCTCGACTCCCTCGACCAGCGGGTGGTCCGGGTCGGCCACGGTCACTGTATAGGGCTCGATGGGCGGATGGCTTACGAACTGGCTGCCGAGGATGTCCATGAACAGCGGCGCCCAGCGGGGCGCATCCCAGACACCATCGTCCATCAGGCGCAGGACGGAGTTCGTGCCATGCAACGCGTACCAGCGCCCGCCAGCCTCGACCCAATCACGAAGGACCTCCTGCGCAGGCAGCGAGGGTGTCACATCGCAAGTGTAGGAGATAATGATATCGGCGGACTTGATCGCGTCGATATTCTCGTAATCCTCGAATACGCGCGTGCGTACCCGCGGATCTTCGGCCAGGAGTTTGAGCAGTTCGAGCCGGGCAAAATCCATGTCGTGCCACACACCGCCGCAAATCAGAACGCAATCCACGCGCGGCGGGTGGTTTTCCTCGGTCCAGTTAGATGGGTCGGAGGGAGGGCCGCTCATTTGGCGCCTCCGAGATTCCCATCCAGATATTTCATCATCGTATCCTGGAACTGGCGGATGCGAATTTCTTGGTAATTGCCCAGTTGCACTTCGCCGTTCTTCGAGGCGTGAAGCCCATCCTGCACGTAAGGCAGGTTGTCCATGTCCTGCTCGAAGACGTCGCCAAGGCCCCCAAGTGCGGAGGCTTCGGTCCATTTCTGGTCGAGAGTGAGATAGATTTCATCCGCTCCGCGTGGCTTGGGCTCGCCCTTCTTTATGCGGGCAAGGATGCGCACTTCCATCACGCAGGTGTCAGGTGTCTTACCGGGGAACCAGCGGTAGACGATGTTGGGCATGAAGCCGCCCCAGGGCGCGAAATTCGGGAAGACGTTGTAGACGAGCGCGTCCAGGACCTCTGAATCGGTCGCATGCATCAGGCTGTAACCGGCCTGCTCCGTATAGACCTCGCGCATCTTGTCGCCGAGTGCCTCGCGCGCCGTCTTGCCTTCCGGAACCTCGATCGCCATCGGATCGCCATCGGGATCGTAATTGTCGGAAGAGCGACCGTTATACTTGATGAACTCGTCAACGATCCACTGTTCGCCCTGGCTCTCCTGGATATGCGGGCTCATCACGCCGAAGGGCACCAGGTTCACGTTCACGTGATCGCCCCAGATGCGATAGGCGGCGTTGCAATCGCCGGTGAAGGGCAGCAGCTGAGGGTGCGTGACGATCGTGTGCCAGCTCTCCATGAAGGCTTCCATGGTCACCTTCCAGTTGGCCGGCACTTCCTTGGCAACGCGCATCACGGTGACGCATTCCTCATGCCGCCAGCGCTTGAAATGATCGGGCAGCGGAGCGAGAAATTCCTCGAGGCTGGGGCCGCCGCTTTCCTCGCGGATGAAAATGTAACCCTGCCAGTGCGCCACTTCGGCGTCGGGCAGGTCCATCTTCTTGTCCTTCAGATGCGGGAAGTCCCATTGGCAGGGCGCTTCACGGAAACTGCCATCCGTGTTCCAGGAAAAAGCGTGAAAGGGGCAGGTGAAATGTTCGGCTGAACCGTCTTCGGTCCGCAACTTGCGCCCTCGGTGCAAACAGACATTGTGCATGGCACGGACCGAACCATCGTCCTGCCGCACGACGAGGTATGACCGGCCAGCCATCTCGTAGACGACGAAGTCGCCGGGTTCCGGCAGGTCTTCCTCACGCGCTGCGAACTGCCACACATAGGGCCACATCTTCTCACGCTCGAGCCGGGCGAATTCCTCGCTGGTATAGCGATCGGCTGGGATCGCCTCCGATCCGCGATATTCATATGCCTCTTCGAGCAGACATTCCGGTGCGGGCTTGGAATCGTTGCTGACCAGCTCGTTCCAGCTGATGCCTTCGCTGCGGTCTTCACCCGGTTTGATCTCAGGATCCCTGTCGGCCATTTTGGAAATTCCTCTCGCAGTGCTTTTCTATTTTGAATTTGGGCCAAATCGACCGCTAAGTCACCTTGCCGAAAGCATAGGTTACACCTCCGGCAAACTCAGCCAGTTTGCTGAAAATAACTGCAGGGAGAGACGGATTGGCAAAGAGGCTGGATGGCAAGGTTGCGCTCGTCACGGGCGGAACCAGCGGAATTGGCGCTGGCACAGTTGAACGGCTTGCTAGCGAGGGCGCACAGGTCGTTTTTACCGGCCGCAACGAAGCGGCGGCAAAGGATATCTGCGAGGCAACAGGCGCCACCTTTATCAAGCATGCGGTGGACGATGCCGATGGCTGGGCCGAGGTGACGGAGCGATTGACGTCCGAGCATGGCCGTCTCGATATCGCGTTCGCTAATGCCGGAACCGAGCACGGCGATGCCAGCGTTGAAGATGTCACCGTGGAGAACTGGAACGCGATCGTAGGGGTGAACCAGACGGGCGCGATGCTGACCGTTCAGCATGCGATCCGCATGATGAAGGATAACCCCGGCGGCGCCACCGGTTCTGTCGTCATCAACAGTTCGATGAACGCCCACCGCGCGATGGGCAACTATGTGTCCTATTCGGTAACGAAAGCGGCAATCGTCGCGCTGGCGAAATCGGCGGCAATCCACTGCGGCAATCAGGGCTACAAGATCCGCGTCAATGCAATCCTGCCCGGCGTGGTCGAGACTTCGATGATCCGCAACATCATCGAACAGTCCGGTGATGCAGACGCCACACGCGCGATCTATGAAGGCATGGCTCCGCTAAAGCGGATGGGTAATGTCGACGAGATCGCCGCACTGGTTGCCTATCTCGGGTCCGATGAGGCGAGTTTCATATCGGGCGCCGAGATCGTTATCGACGGAGCCACCACCGCAGGCATGATGGGTGTATGAGCGGTCTGGGCGAACGACGGCTCGAAGGCCGCGTCGCTGTCGTTTCCGGCGGGCTGCGCGGCATTGGATTGGCAACGGTGGAGCGCTTCGTGGCGGAAGGGGCGCAAGTCGTTCTCACTGATCTCGATGCGGAAGACAGCGCAGAAGCGAAATCGGTGCTGGAGCGGCTGGGCAACAGCGCTGACTACCTGCGCGCCGACGTGACGCAGGAAAGCGACTGGGAGAGGGTGAGCAACCACGTCCGCGACAAGCACGGGAAGTGCCACATCCTGGTCAACAATGCAGGGACTGACCTGACGGGTGCGGTCGAATCTCTTGCGATGGAAGACTGGCGGCGGATCATGTCGATCAACGTCGACGGCGTGTTCCTGGGCACCAAACACCTCGTCCCACTGATGGCGGAAAGCGGCAGCGAGGTTAAGGGCGGCTCCAGCATCATCAATGTCAGCTCGATCATGGGCCTTGTGGGCATGAGCGAGGTCTCGGCTTACAACGCCAGCAAGGGCGCGGTGCGCATGTTTACAAAAGGGATCGCTGCCGAGTTCGCCACCAAGCAAATGCCGATCCGCGCGAATTCGCTTCACCCCGGTTTCGTTTTTACGCCGCTCCTGAACGCAGGCTTCCAGCGCTGGGTCGACAGTGGCGCAGCGGAAAAGGCGGAGGACCTCGTAGCCATGGTGTCCGGCAATACCCCGATCGGACGGCTCGCTCAGCCCGAGGAGATCGCCAGCGCCGCTTTCTTCCTCGCTTCGCAGGACAGCAGTTACATGACCGGGGCAGAGATAGTGGTTGATGGAGGATATACGGCTGTATGACTATTGCACTGGATAATGTCGTGGCACTTGTCACAGGCGCTACCGGCGGGATTGGCCGAGAAATCGTGAAGGCGATGAAGGCGGCCAATGCCACGGTGATCGCCACCGATCTGGGCGAAGACGGCGACCATGGCGGCGCAGATCATTATTTCCGCCACGACGTGACCAGCCCCGATGACTGGTCGAAGCTCGCCGAGTTCGTGGAAAAGGAATACGGTCGCCTCGACGCGTTGGTGAACAACGCGGGAATTTCGATCGTCACGAAGATGGAAGACACGCCGCTAAGCGAGTTTCACCGCGTCAATGCCGTGAATGTCGATAGCGTCGTGATTGGCGTCCAAACCTTGCTGCCAATGCTACAGGCTGGCGGCAAGGCCAGAAAGGGCGGGGCCAGCGTCGTGAATTTCTCCAGCGTCGGCGGCCTTCGCGGCGCGGCTTTCAACGCCGCCTATTGCACCAGCAAGGCGGCCGTGAAGATGCTCAGCAAGTGCCTGGGAGCCGAGTTCGCCGCCTTGGGATACAACATCCGGGTGAACAGCTTGCATCCGGGCGGCGTGGAAACGCCGATGCTTGAATCCATCTTCCAGCGCTATGTCGATCTTGGCGCGGTGCCCGATGCCGAAACTGCAATCGCAGGCACTGCGGCACGTCACCCAATCGGCCGCATGGGCCGACCGGATGAAATGGGAGGCGGGGTCGTATTCCTGTGCTCGGACGCGGCAAGTTTCATGACCTGCGACGAACTCGTTATCGACGGTGGCTTCAGCCAGGTCTGAGCTTGGACGAAATCATATCCGGAGAGCCATCTCCTCCGGATCAATCCTCGCCGTGGATTTCGTCCAGCGAACCGGGCAGCGGCATCATGGGCGTGATCGTGTAATGGCGGCACTTCCACGCGCCATCCTGCTGCAGGCAAACCATGCGATACTTGACCTGGACCTCGACGGTGTTCCCGTCCTTGGCGCGTCCCATGCCGATGACATAGGCATCCATCGCGCCTTCGGTGCCGTCCCATGAAGCGGGTCGAAAGTTCGAGATGAAGTGGAAGTGGTGGCTCATCCCCTCGAAAACGCCGTCGAAGAAAGCCTTTATGTCACCCTTTCCGTTCATCATCGGCAAACCGATTGCGGTGAAGTCGGCGAGGGCGTCGTCGGTAAAGATGTCGAGCAACGGCTGGACGTCTTTCAGTCCGTCGACAGCGTAGCAATAGTCTATCATCAGGCGCTCGAGGGCGGTCCGCACATCTTCGGGCATATTCGTCATTGGGGTGTCCTTCGAATTCATTCGCGCCAATCAGGCGGGCATCAGGGGCATCAGGGAGAAGCGGCGGCATTTCCATCCGCTCTCGGTCTCGACGCATTCCCAGCGGTATTTGACGTGCACATGGATGAGATCGCCATCCTTTGGCTGGCCCATTCCTATGACATAAGTCTCCGCAATCGCGATCTCGCCATCCCAGGATGCCGGGCGGAAATTGGCCATGTCGTGGAATTGCGCCTGCATCGCGGGGAGCAATCCGGCGTAGAAAGCACGGATCTCGTCTTCGCCATTCATCACCGGGAAGCCGACGGCGGAAAAATCCACCGCGGCATCCGGCGTGAAGAGCGCGACGACCTTTTCCGCATCCTCCATGTCGTCAAGATGATGCGAATATTCGGTCATGAGGTTTTTGACCTCTTGCCGAACTTCCTCTGGCATCTGGCTCATATATCGATGCTCCTACTCGCCAATCGGCGGAGCCTTGGGCGTCGGTTCGCCTAGCACCATGTCGTTCAGCAACTCATGGAAGCGCTGCACCCGCTTTTCCTGTTTCGGGAGGATGCAGCCTTTGAAGCCGCGCGAGTTGAGGCCCTGCTGCTGACTCGTGCCGATCGAGAGGTCCTGATCCGCGACGAAGCCCAGCGTTTCGCCATCCCCATAGCGTGTGTGATATTGCTTCGCATCGTGCTTAAGCGGGGCAGGACCGATGGGTGTCTCCACCTCCTTCATGCCTTCCACCGGCGGATAGAGGCACCAGTGCTGGAAGATGCATTTTTCCGGGTCGGTCGGGTGCGGCTCGGTGCGGAGGATCTGGCACTGTTCGGGCGACATGGTGAGCGTCACGTTCGGGAACATGGTACAGTGGAAATAATCGACCAGCTGCTGGTCGGTCATGTCGGGATAGTTCGTATATCCGCGTTCCGGTCCGAGCTTTCTTTTGGCATCGATCACGGCCTGGCGGATATCGCCAGTGCGTCCGTTGTAGTCTTCCGGTTCGATTCCCCAGGCGCGCGCAATATCGTCGAGCGGCGCGGGAACTTCGGCAGAGTGATAGTCCGCCCGCGTGGTTGCCTGGTGTCCAATCATCCACATGGCGTTGTGGCCCGAAGGGTACATTTCGAACAGAGTTGTCGGAAGACCGTCATTGATGAAGGTCGCCAGCTCCGGGTGGATCGTGGGCAGGTGGTAGCTTTCGTTGAAATTGTCACGGATGATCTTCCAGTTGAAGTCTGCTTCTGCCGAAAGATTGATAACCCGGACCCAGTTCTCTAGCCCGTAATTCTTGAGCCGCTCGGGATAGGGATCGAGCCATTCGTGCAGCGGCTTCACGTCGTCATCCATGCACCACCACACGAACGGTCCCCAGGTGTCGCAACGCACTTCGGTCAGCTTGACCTTGCCGCAAGGATTGCCACCCTCGAAGTCGTCCGGGTCCTGCACCGACGTCAATGTGCCGTCATAGTCGAAGCCCCATCCATGGTAGCCGCAGACAATCTTCGGAACGCTGGCAACGTCTCCGAGGA
Source organism: uncultured Erythrobacter sp. (assembly GCA_947494705.1). Lineage (GTDB taxonomy): Bacteria > Pseudomonadota > Alphaproteobacteria > Sphingomonadales > Sphingomonadaceae > Erythrobacter. Next base: position 1,228,605 of record CANLVN010000001.1, on the reverse strand, counting down.
CCAGCCGGTTTCCGCGGTGCGGGCAGGTGTTATAGAACGCCTTTATCGAGCGGTCCTCCTGCATCACCATGAAGACAGATTCCTTGCCGAAATTGTGGCGCACGATGTCGCCCGGTTCCTCGAACTCGGCCAGCACTGCCCCCAGATGCCACACCTTGGGCCAGAGGTTTTTCTCTTCCAGCTCCATCCACTCTTTGGTGATGTAGCGATCCGCTGTGATCGTATCTCCGCGAACCGGTTGATCGAACTCCGGCGAATAGCGAGATGTATGGGATTCAACATTCATCGTACTTGCTCCGTTTCAATTTTCAGATTGGCCAGTCGCGCATCTGGCTGAAGTCTTCGCCACGTCGGGCACCTCTGTGGATCCCGGGCTGCGCAAAAAAATCATGGTTTGCCGGGTCGTCGGTGACCCAGTCGGTGATCAGTCGCCGTTTGGCGATCCTCCACTCGCCATTTCGGCGGGCGTATTCGTCGATATAGCGTCCTGAGATGAACAGGTCCCGGGGGCTCCCGTCCTCGTCCTTCGCTTCGTGCCATGCCTGGAAATAGCATTCGCCGCTGGCGGTGTCCGCTCCGGTCATTTCGATCCGGACCTGCCCAAGCAAATGATGGCTTGCACCAAAGCCGCTGAGGACTTCGATGCAGAAATCGCAGTAGGGATCGGGTGGTCCGGCAGACAGGCCGGCATCGACAAAGGCATCGTCATGAAATGCGCTGCGCAGCAAATCGCGGTCGAGCCGGTCGAGACCACGCATGTAATTCTGCACTGCTGCGTTTATGTCGCGCCGGGCGGCAAGATCGCGCACTTCCTTTTCGAGATCGAATTGAGCCATCAGGCCAGTCCTTCCTGTTTTTGCATCACCAGATCGCCACCGGGGTAGGCCAGCCAACCTTGCCCACTGCCAGCCCAGCAGTGCACCGTCGGAACCAGATCGTGCGTTTCGTCCAGTGTGCCTGCCTTGAAGAAGATCACTCCACCTTCGCGCGCAGCATCGGTATCGGTCAGAACCGGCGAACCGCATTCCGGACAGAACTGGCGATAGACTGCGTTACCGCTCGCGCTTTGGTCGACGAAGGTCTTGAGTTCGCCGGAACATTGCAGTGCATCGCGCGCGACGCCCGCAACCACGGAAACCGCACCGCCCGATTGTTTCTGGCAATTGCTGCACGCACAGGTCAGCAGCAGATCGGGTGGCCAAGAGCTTTCATAGCGCACCGATCCGCACAAGCAGCCGCCTTGTCTCGTGGCTTCGGTCATTTCGTGCTCCATTGAAGGCAGAGCCGATTAATGCTGCCGACAATGCCTGGTCGACAGGTCAGGTCACTGTCTGGTGCGACTTCGAAATCCGGGATGCGTTGCAGCCATTCTTCCAGGGTGATCGCGACCTCACTGCGTGCCAGTTCCTGTCCGGGGCACATGTGCGGTCCGGAACCGAAGGTGGAGTGGCGTGAGCGGGAGCGCTTGAAGTCGAGCACCTCAGGTTCAGGGTTCGAGCTGGGGTCGATCCCGTGAATCACGGTCGGGATAGCCACCATCTCGCCTTTTTTCAGAGACATGCCGTGGAACTCGATATCCTCACGGACTTCACGAGCAATGGTGACCAACCCAAAGCGGCGAAACAGCTCGTTGGTTGCCGCCAGCATCCCGCCCGGATTTTCGCGCAATGCATCGCGAGCTTCGGGATTACGAGCCAGTTCCAGCATGACGAAACCGAGGAAATTGACGACCGTGTCCACGCCAGCGATCAGGACCTGCGTGGAAAGCGCGAGCGCTTCTTCATGATCTAGGCGGCGCCCGCCCATATCGGCGCTCAGCATGGCCGACAGCATATCCTCTGCCGGCTTTTCGCGCCTGGAGCGAATGATCGGATCAAGATAATCGAAGAATGCCTGGCGCGCTTCGTCGAAGGGAATCTCCGGCTCGGGCCGGGTCATGCTTTCCGCCCAGAGACGAATCTTTGGGGCATCGCTTTCCGGCAAATCCACCATCGCCAAGAAAATGCGGATTGGGAAAATCCGGGCGTATTCTTCAGTGAAGTTACAGTGGCCGTCGGCGCGGAAACTTTCGATCAGGTCGATTGCTACCTCGCGCACCCGGCCTTGAAGACCCCGCACGGCCGAGGGTTTGAGATTTTCGTTGAGGAGCTTGCGATAGGGCCGATGCTCAGGCGGATCGATCGTGGTCGGGATCAATCCATGCAACTCCCCGATCGATTTGGGCAGTACGATCACGCGATTGGAAAAACGCTCCCAGTCGGATTGCACTTCGGCGAGGACATCTCCGCCAAGCGCAATCCAGTGGCCCTCGTTTTGCGGCGTCCAGACCAATGGCGGATTATCGGCCTGAACCTTTGCCCAGGCGTCATGGTAATTTTCGGCCTGTCCCGGCGGAGCGTAGATGTCGACGTCCACCACCCGCTCGGATGGAACGTGATCGGGTTTTTCAGCCACATAAACGCTCGCCATTTTATTGGATCCTTCGCATCACTTTTTCCGAAACCGGCATGCCATCATGGTCAGTCCATCGTCTCGCCATTATCGATCGTAATCGTCGTACCCGTGATGTGCTTCCCGTCGGCGCAGGCCAGGTACAAAACCATGTTCGCGATATCGATCGGCTGCCCCATCCCATGGGTTTCGGTCTGCTCACGTCCGGGATCACCATCGGGCAGTTCCGCCAGTGCCTGGTCGGTCATCGGGGTGACGATCCCACCGGGCGCGATGGCGTTGCACCGAATGCGATACTTTTGTTCGCGGCAATGCACGGCGATTGAGCGGGTCATGCCGATGATCCCTGCCTTGGCCGCGGTGTAAGCCGGGATCGCGCTTATCCCCTTGAGCCCGGCCACGGATGCCATGTTGATGATCGAACCGGACCCATCGCGCGAAATGTGCGGTATCGCCGCCTTGCACCCGAGGAAGGTGCCATTCAGCATCACTTCGGTCTGAAGCCGGAAATCATCGTAGTCCGCCTCTTCGACATTGGCGAAGCGGACGAGGCCCGCATTATTGACTAAGGTATCCAGCCGTCCAAACCTTTCGAGGGTTTCGGCGACGATATCTTCCCAGCGAGCCTCATCACGAACGTCGTGGTTGAAATAGGTGCAGTTCGGGATCTCCGAGGCGACCTGCTCACCCAATTCATCCTGCACATCCGTGATGACGACCGTGGCTCCCTCGGCGGCGAGCACTCGGGCATCCTCGGCCCCGAGGCCCGATGCCCCGCCGGTAATCAAGGCTACCAGCCCATCCATCTTTCCCATAAACAATATCCTTTCTCGGACCGCCGAAGCGAACCCGCGATGCGCGATGGCAGCTGGTTAAAACTCAATCCGAAGGTCGACACCGTAGGTTCGCGGTGCACCGATCGAAGCGAGCGTACCGATCCCGGTAAGGTTCAATCGCTGGTTGAAATATTCCTCGTCGAACAGATTGCGTGCCCACACGCCGATCGTGAGCCCCGAATTGTCAGGGGAATAGCTTGCATAGGCGTTGACCAGTTCGATGGAGGGAACGAGTTCGACCGGCAGGTTCGTGAAACCGGTAAATTTCGAACTGGTGTAGCTGTACTGCGCGCCGAGGTTCAGAAGGCCGGGGCCGACCTCGTTTTCCCAATTGACGCCTGCGCTGGCATTCCAATCCGGTGAATTGAGCAATTCGTTGCCGGCAAAGGAAACGGGCACGAGGTTGCCCATCGCATCGAGAACCTGAGTATCGTATTCCTTGTATTCAGCGTCGAGATAGGCGAGCGCGCCTGTAAGTGTCAGGCCGTCGACCGGAACTGCTGTCGCCTCGATCTCGAAGCCCTTGCTTTCCGACCGGCCAGCATTGGTAATCGTGGCCGAATTGGCGCCCGACGGGAAGGTCAGGTTCTGCACGACCTGCTGGTCGTTATACTTGTTGAGAAAAGCCGCGAAGTTCAGTCGCAGACGGCGGTCGAGCAGGTCCGACTTGAAGCCGACTTCGAACGTATCGACCTTTTCCGGATCGAACGGCCCGATGTCTTCGGCAATTACGATGCGACCAGTAAAGCCGCCCGATTTGAACCCGCGAGCATAATATCCGTAAAGCAGGACATCGTCGCTCGCCTGGTAGTCCAGACCGATCTTCCAGCCGATATTGTTCCAGCTCTCTTCGCCAGAGGCGACGACCAGCGTCCCCGGGATGATGGGATTGTCGAAATCGGCGGGTCCGCCATCCGGACTGATCGAATTGGCCGAGGTCGAAACAGCCTCGGTTTTTTCATGGCTGTAGCGAAGACCCAGTTGAACGGTGAGATCAGGGGTCAGGTCCTGATAGGCCTGAGCAAAAATGGATGCTGACCAGTTCTTCTGATCCTGTGTCTGCGGCTGTCCGACCCCAGGTGAAAATCCGTCGAGCTTGCCATCCTGCTCCAGAGAGTATTCCTGTTCGAAATAGAAAGCACCCACGATCAGTCGGGTCGTGTCCGTGACATCGACGAGATTGCGCAGTTCCTGGCTGAACTGATGGTGCTTCACCTCGCGCCTGGTCTGAAGCAACACGTCCGTGGTCGCGTCGTCATCTGAGAACAGCAGATTGTCGTACTCCCGATAGTTCGTGATCGAGGTCAGCGTGCCGATCGACGTGTCGAGGTTCTGGGTGAGCGTCAGCGAATAGGTATCGCGATCATTGGAATTGGGTTGGTCGTCCGACTGGCCGCGCTTGAAATCAAACGGGTCTTCGGTCTGACCCGGCGTGAAGAACAGGTCCCCGGGCTCCGCTATCAGAACACCCGTCTGCGAGTCGTTCCTGCTCCCGGTGTATTCTCCGATGACCGTCGCATCGTAATTGCCATCGTCATATTGCAGATAGCCTCTTACCGAGGTGATGTTGCGCGCGCCGAGCCGCTCTCCATCGAGGTAATTGCGGAAATAGCCATTATTGGAATTGTGCAGAACGCTGATCTTGCCCGCGAAGTCCCGGCCGATAGGGAAATTGAGCGAAGCGTTCGCCTCGATCTGCCCGTAATTGCCGTAAACAAGCTGAGCCTCGCCTTCCAGCACGCCGGTCGGTTGCTTTGTGACCACGTTCACGACCCCGCCGGTGGTGTTCGCGCCGAACAGCGTCCCTTGAGGGCCGCGCAGAACCTCCACCCGATCGATGTCGAACAGCGAGAGCAAGGCAGCGGTATTGACCCCTACGACAACCCCGTCGACGACAACCGAAACCGTGGTGCCGACATAGGGATCGGCATCGTTCACGCCGATTCCGCGGATTGTGAAGACGGCCGAATCCGGTGAATTCGAGAACGAGTTGATTTGCACATTGGGGAGGGTGTTGGATAGATCGAGGACGTTGTTGACGCGCGTATCTTCCAGTGTCTCGCCCGACAGCGCAGTGATCGAAATCGGGACATCCTGAATGTTCTGACGCTCTTTTTGAGCTGTAACGACAATTTCGTTCACACCGCCTGTGGCGGTACCTTCTGGCGTTTCGACCTCCTGCGCCATCGCATTCGTAGCGACCATTGCTAGGACGGATGAACTCAACAGTTTGGACGTGCCTGACTTCAGCATTTTGATACTCTCTCCCTTGCGCCCTCGCGTTCGAAGGCGGCTGTTACTCCCGCATCTGTGAAACCGGCGGGTTTGTCTGTTTTTGCTTTGGGTGGAGGCGTGACGCAAGCTGGGCTTTTGGCTAGGAAGACCGAACAGCCCACTTCGTAGAGGTGGCAAGACAAGAGTCCTGCGCAGGAATGGGGGTTAGGTTTGGCGACCAGGCAAGAGGAGGAAGGGGCGATTCGCTGGCAGCAGCAGAAGTCCGCAATGACGCGTGATGCGATCTTGCGTGCGGCCGTCGAATGCCTTGTGGATGTCGGCTATTCCGGCCTCACCACAACCGAGGTGACCAAGCGAGCGGAGGTTTCTCGCGGTGCCATGCACCATCACTTCGCCAACCGGGCGGAGCTGGTTTCTGCCCTGATCGATCATGTATTGCACCGCAGGCTCGAGTTCTTTCTCGGCGATGACACCTCCTCGATCGAAAGCGCCGACCCTGAGGACTTCATCGCCCATGGAGCGCAGGTCCATTGGGATTGTGTGCAACTCCCGGAATATGCCGCATATGTCGAATTGGCAGTGGCGGCCCGGACCGACAAGGAACTGGCCGCCCTGCTGGTCCCCGCCACGAATGCGTTCGATCGCGAATGGGCGGAAGAAATGGAGAAGGTGTTCCCTCAGTGGGAGCAGCGGCGCGAAGCCATGCAATTGGCAAGCGACTTTGTCGCGGCCGTGCATCTCGGGTTGCTGGTGAATCGACCCTTCATGGGCAATCCTGAGCGCCGCAGCGCGGTCCGAGACCAGCTCGTCAAGCTGATCGAGACGATCTACGAGCAGGCCGATCGGTAAAAACCGGCAGTAGGGCCGGATTTCTGTCAGATGTGATAGTTTGCGTGCCGCGCCGCACGGGGCATTATCCTTTGCCTGATCGCTTGGGAGAAAATGCGATGAACGTACAGGCAACTGTCCCCCCGCCTATGAATGGCCGTGATCCATCGAACCTACGAGGGGATCCCATCACTGGTGACCGCTACTACTCGGAAGAATTCGCGCAGAAGGAGTGGGACAATCTATGGACCAAGATCTGGCATGTCGCCGGACGCACTGCTGAGTTGGAAGAGCCGGGCGATTATGTCGTCCATAACTTCATGAAGGAATCCGTGATCTGCGTGCGGCAGCACGATGGTTCGGTGAAGGCTTTCTACAACTCATGCGCGCACCGTGGCATGCGGCTGGTCAATGAGTCTTCGTCGGTGGATGCCTTTACCTGTCCGTATCACGGATGGCGCCATGGTCTTGATGGAGTGGTCGAGTTTGCACAGGATCCGGAGGACTTTCCCCAAGGCAGCCCCTGCGGCAAGGCGAAGCTGAAGGAACTTCCGTGTGAAACGTGGGGTGGGTTCGTCTGGTATTCCATGGACGAGAACGCTCCCAGCCTGCACGATTATCTCTATCCCATGATGGAAGTGTACGACCGGTATGCCATGGACACGGCGGTCCGGGTCGCCTGGTACAGGATCGCCTTGAACGCCAACTGGAAGTTCGTGACCGACAACTTCTCGGAAAGCTACCACACCCGCACAGCACACCCCCAGGTGCCGCCCTGGATCGACCAGGACGTCGATTCTGCACGGCTTGAAATCTGGCCCAATGGTTTGGGGCGCACGGTCCAGCCTATGCGACCGTCGCTGACGGACCGGCCCGCGGGTGGCGGCAACGCCATGTTCGAAGGCGAATTACGCAAATGGGGTATCGATCCCGAGAGCTACGATTCCTACGAGGAGTTCGCAATTCAGGGGTGGAAGGACCTGAAAGAAGCGAAGCGCAAGCTCTGGAAGGAAAAAGGCTATCTCCATTACGAGCATCTCAACGAGGAAGAAATCACCGACAGCCCGCACACGGTGATGTTCCCGAACGTGACGATCAGCTTCTTGCCGGACAACCTCGTTTTCTTTCGATCGGAACCGCATCCGACCGATCCCGAGAAATGCTATTTCGACCTGTGGTGCATGGCTTTTCCGGTTGAAGGTCAGACTGAGGTCGAATCAGTCATGGCGGGCCCGAAGCCGCTGCGCGAAGTCCTGGAGTGCGAGCATCGCGACTTCGATCAGGGCCGTGGCATTCCCGAACTCGAAGGCCAGATCGTCTATCAGGATATGGAACTCGCCGAGGGAATGCAGGCAGGAATGCACTCGCGTGGTTATGCCGACGCCTATCTTTCGGCTCAGGAAACCAAGGTGCGTTTCTTCCATGAAGTGCTCAACGACTGGCTCGAAGGAAGGAAGCCATAATGGCAAATGTTTACGTAGTGGGGGCTTCTCGCGGCATCGGTCTGGAGCTGGTTCGTCAGCATCTGGATGCCGGCGATCGCGTGTTCGCTTTCGCCAGGAACCCTTCCGAAGCGGAAGGACTGCAGGACCTCTCGGACAAGGCATCGCTGTCGGCGCATGCGATCGACATGGGCAATGATGCATCGGTCACCGCCGCAGCTGGCGAAACCGGGTCGGATAGCGTTGACCTGCTCTACATCGTCGGCGGGATTGTCGGGAAGACCGAGCCGATGCTCGAATCCGGCGACTGGGACACTTTCGACGATGCGATCGAGATCATGCTGAAAGGGCCGCTGCGCGTGTTGAGAGCGTTTTTGCCGCGCATGAGCGAGGGCAGCAAGATCATCAACTTCTCAAGCCAGTTGGCCGCTTCCACGTGGCCGTATGGCGGGTTTTACCCCTACGTCGCATCGAAAGCCGGGCTGAACCGGATGATGCGTTCGGTCGCGATCGATCTGAAGGATCGCGGCATCGTCGTCGGACTGGTCCATCCCGGTTACGTTCAGACCGACATGGGCGGCCCGGACGCCGAAATAACGCCGCAGGAAAGTGCTGCCGGCGTGAAAAAACTGGCCGAAGAATGGACGCTCGAGAAGAGCGGCGATTTCTATAAGTGGAATGGCGAAGAACACGCCTGGTAGGGAGAGACTGAATGGCATTTACCGGACCGCTGGAAGATCGCATTGCGATCCGCGAATTGATGAATACCCACGCCCATGGCGTGATGAGCCAGGATCCTGAGATCTGGGGCTCGATCTGGGCCGAGGATGCCCGTTGGGAATTGCCCGAATATCCCGATCTGGGTGTGTTCGAGGGCAAGGAGACGATTGTCAGCAACTGGATCGAATCCATGAAAGTCTACGGCACCAGCAAGATGGAAAAGCCGATGGTCTACTTCATGGAACCCGGCGCGATCGAGGTCGACGGCGATACGGCCACGTCGACCGGATACACTCACGAAGTTTACGAAGACCCGCACAATGATGGGCAGCTTGTGCGCGGGGCAGGTCGTTATGATGACAAGCTCGAAAAGCGCGATGGCCAGTGGCTCTTCGTGTACCGCGCCTATCGCATCATCCACGAGGAACGTGGTTAGGCCCTAGTCCACCTGCGGCAGGTCGGACTCATGCTCTTCGACCGTAAACACGCGAATGCGTGAACGGTCGAAGAGCTTTTCTTCATCCTCGGCAATCATCGCGGCGATGTCGGGCTTTGCGACGTGTTCGAAGAAGCCCTCCATCCTTTGCCGGTCTGGGAAGGTGATTTGCAGTACGACGTCGGCGTCAAATTCCTGCGTTTCGCCATCGAGCGGGTGCAGGTGCTTGCGGACATAGCGTGAGGCAAAGCCCGACAGGACCTGCTCGCCAATGGCGCGGTGGTTCGCCTCGTAATAAGCGGTGAAATCCGCCTTGCTCATACCTTCGCGGCGCTTGAGCAGGGTGATCAGCGTGACGCTCAAGCTACAGGCTTCGGTGCGTCGAGGTTCTCGTCCAGATACCAAGTGAGCCACTTGTGGAAATGCTGGTTGCCGATCTCGTTGCGGCCGAACACCAGTTCCTTGTGCGCGCCGGTCTCGACGCCCTTCTGGATAGCCTCACCCATCAGATAGTCTTCCTGATAGGTCACATCGCGGAAGAAGGTGATGAAACCTTCGGTCGCCTCGCGATCGTCATCATCCTTGTAGGGTTCGCGCCGCAGATAGTTTAGCACGGTACGGTTCTTGTCGGGCGTCGGTCCGGGGAAGATCTGTGCGATCTGCGTGATCTCTGGCGCGATGAAGCAGGAGACATTGGGGAACAGGATACGCACGAAGTCGAAGCCGTTGTTTTCCTGCGTTCCCCATTCTTCGCGAGGAACGCTTTCAAGGTTTTCGGCAATCGCATGATGCGGAAAGCCGATCCGCATGTGCGGTCCGAAAAAGTCGAAGCTCATCCGGTTCGCCGGGGTCCGCGGGTGGACCGTATCGGGATGGAGCGCGGCGAAGTGATAGCCTTCGAGATATCCGTCATAGGCGATCTTCCAATTGGCGCCGTGAATCTCGTGACTGCCGAGGTAGCTCCAATTGGCAAGATCGAGGTCCTCGTAATCACCAAGCGCGCCTTGGAAATATCCGTCGATGTCGATCGAACCATCGGGGTCCAGGCACACGAAAATCATGCCCGCATGCTCTTCACAAGGCAGTTCGCGCAGCGCGCGCTCTTTCTTGTCGACATCGCCGAACAGTTCCTTCTCAGCCACGGCGAGCAGCTTCCCGTCGAGGCCGTAGGTCCATGCGTGATAGGGGCACACGAAGCGCGAGCACTTGCCGTGGCCATCCTCCGCAACGGGCGCGCCGCGATGAGAGCAGACGTTGAGAAAGGCATGCGCCTTGCCTTGCTTGTCGCGGGTGATGAGGACCGGCATGCCGACCGCTTCCATCGCCTTGTAGCTACCCGGCTCCTTGAGCTCGGCGGTGAAGGCGAGCATCAGCGGCACTTTCTTGAAGATGACGTCGATTTCGCGTTGCCACTGCTCGGGGTCGCTATAAGCATCGGCGGGAATGCGCATCACGCTGTCGGTCAGCTGTGTGTGCTTGTTCTCGACAAAGTCGATCATCGCCTCTGCGGCGTTGCCGATGGATTCGATCCGTTCAACCTTGGTCATGGTCTGCATATTCTCCCAATATGTTGCCTTTTCTGACCGACCCACCAAGCCTCCGCAAGCTGTCACAGGTGAGAGGTGTCGCGTTAGGAGCATCTGACTAGGCAGGGCGATGGAGGATAGCCGAAATGGGTAATACAGCGCCTTGGAACTGGCTGGAACAGCCGCCCGCACACCACCGCGATCACGCGCTTTCGGACTGGCGGCGGGAGACCATTGCGTCGCTCGCAGAGGCCCGCGTCGCTGAGGAGCCGGAGTTTGTCGCGATTGTCGACGGGGTTCGCAGCATGACCCGACGCGAGTGGCTCGACGAGGCGCGTGCGCTCGCAGCTGCCTTGCAGGGCAGGGGGCTGGAGAAGGGCGATGTGGTCGCCTTCCAACTGCCCAATTGGCACGAGGCGGCGGTGTTAAACCTTGCTGCGGCAATGGCAGGACTGGTCGTCAATCCGATCGTTCCGATCTACCGCGACGCCGAAGTGCGCCAGATGCTGGGCGATTGCGGGGCGCGTGCGATCTTCACCTGCACGCAGTTTCGGCGGTTCGATTTTGCCGAGATGGCGCAGCGGCTGTTGCCCGATCTGCCGACGCTGGAATTCGCCTTCACCGTGCGTGGCGAGGGTGGGGACGATTTTGCGAGCCTCCTCGAAGAAGGGCGGCAGCTCGCGTTCAAGCCGGTCGATGTCGATCCGTTCGGAGTGAAGATGGTGCTGTACACCTCCGGGACGACGGGGCGCCCCAAAGGCGTGCTGCATTCGCACTCGACACTCGAATTCACCCTGCGGCGCAGCGCCGCTCATTGGGGCATCGAAGCGGGCGATAGTGCGATCATGCCATCGCCGGTCACGCATATCTCGGGCTATGCAAACGGGCTGGAAATGCCGCTGGTTGCAGGAACGCGCACGATTTTGATGGAAGCGTGGAACGCTGACGAGGCGCTTTCGCTGATCGAGAAACACGGCGCTGTCGGCACCGTTGCTGCAACGCCCTTTCTCGTCGAACTGGCCGACCGCGCAAGGGCGGCAGGAAAGCGCTTGCCGTCCATGCGCTTCTTCGCCTGTGGCGGGGCTGCGGTGCCGCCTGATCTTATTCCGGCAGCCAATGCCGCGTTCGAGAATCTCAGGGCGTTCCGGGTTTTTGGCGCATCGGAAGTGCCGTTGGTGACTTATGGCTGGCCCGATGAAAAACATCTTGCTGCTACGACTGATGGCGAGGTGGTCGATTACGAGGTCCGGATTGTCGATGACGATGGCAATTCGCTGCCGATGGGCAGTGAAGGGGAGATACTCGCCAAAGGCCCCGCGATGATGCTCGGCTATGCAGACCAGGCGCAGAGCGAAGACGCGATCACCTCGGACGGTTTCTTCAAGACCGGCGATCTTGGCAGGTTGGACGCAAATGGCGCGCTTACCATTACAGGGCGAAAGAAGGATCTGATTATCCGCGGTGGCGAAAACATCAGTGCGGCCGAGATCGAGGACGTCCTGCGAACCCACCCCCAGATTCGCGATGCCAGCGTGGTTGCGATGCCGCACGAGCGGCTGGGCGAGGGTGTCTGCGCTTACATAATCTCAAACGAAGCGCAGCCCGAAACGCAGTCCTTGATCGACCATGTGATGGCCAGCGGGCTCGCCAAGCAGAAAATTCCCGAGCGCTGGGAATTCGTCGAAGACTATCCGCGAACTGCCAGTGGCAAGATTCGCAAGGACAAGCTGCGCGCTGACGTGAAGGCGAAGGTCGAGGGCGGGGCTTAACCCGCCCAGTTCGCGCCCGCAGCGTGACGACCGGCGCGGCGGCCGAAATAGCTCCCCGGTCCAAGGCTCATACCACTGGCATAGCTTTTTCCGCTGCGCGGAATATGCGCGGCGCTCGCCCCTGCGGCGTAGAGTCCGGGGATCGGTTCGGAACGCGGGTCTAGACATTCTCCATTCGCGCCCGTCTTCAACCCGCCCAGCGTGATATAGAGATAGGTCGAACGGTCGAAGGAAATGTCGAAGGCCGCATAGGGCCCCTGATCAAGCGGCTTGAGCCATTCGGATGACTTGAAAAGCACCGGATCGCGCCCTTCGGCGGCGTTGCGATTGTATTCCGCCATGGTTCGCACGAGCGATCCGGCAGGCAGATCGAGCCCGCCCTCCATCTCCTCTATGCTCTCCCAGCCATCGACGAAGCTGTGGTGCGCAGTGGGGATCTCCGGGTAGGCGAAGATTTCCTGATCGACGATCAGCCACGCCTTCTGGTCGGGCTGTTCCATGATGAAATTGCCGGTCCGACCATGATAACTGTCTTCAGCCACAAATCGCTCGCCGCGCTTGTTGACGATGATGCCCTTGATCAGCTGTGCAGGCGGATAGATCGATGCGGTCGGGATCACCCCGTCCATTGCACTGGTCGCGGTGCCGACCGAGAGGCCAAGCCGCACGCCCGCGCCGTCGTTGGACGGAATGCCGAGCGGTTCGGAGGTTTCGCCCAGCAGCGGAATGTTCTTGGCGATCATCTCGCTGTTCATGTTGAAGCTGCCAGCCGCGATAATGACGCCGCGCCGTGCTTCGACATGGATCGTTTCGCCTGCTTGCTTGACCCTCACACCGACGACACGGCCATCGGCATTGCGGACCAGATTGGTCACCGCGCTATCATAGATCGCAGGCACTTCCTCTTCCTCGCATCGGGCGAGCAGGGGAGCCATGCCGACCGAACCGGCGTTTTCGCCTGTGCCGGCCACTTTGTGCCCGCGCGGCGCTGCCTTGGCCACTTCGCGATAGGGCCACAGCTTTTCATTGCCCGTGTACATCAGGCATTCGGTCGTATCGAGAAACACCGCCTTTTCGAGATGCTGGGTACGCTCGAACGGGAGGCCCTGTTCCTCGAGCCAGGCGAAATGGCTGGCGCTGTCATCGCAGAACTTTCGCACCGCAAGCGGATCGAGCGGATCGCAGCTGGTCATCATATAGGCCGCCATCTCGTCGGGGTTGTCTTCGTGACCGAGCGCCTGCTGCACAGCGGTCCCGCCGCCCAGGTAATAGATGCCGGAAGAAACCGCGCTCGCTCCGCCGCCGCCGCTGGCCCGTTCAATGATCAGCACTTCGGCTCCGGCCCGATGCGCTTCAAGTGCGGCGCAGCAGCCAGCTACGCCTTGCCCTATCACCGCTACATCGCAGCTGCGATCCCATTGACCGACAGCTTCGGCTGCGATGGCTTCGGGAATATCAAGCCCACTCATTTTGCCTCCATTGCAGCGGCGACTGCTGCGTCCATTTCCTTTGCGGTTGGATTGCGGCGCAACGTCAGACCGCCGTTCACTTGCAGGTTCTCGCCCGTCATGAAGCATTCGTCTTCGGCTAGGAAAACGGCGGCTGCGGCGATGTCTACCGATGTTCCCCAGCGTCCCAGCGGATAGCTTTCACGGAAAATATCGAACAGGCCGGGGACCTGTTTGGCTTCGGCGTTCATCGGCGTATCGGTAAGCCCCGGTGAGATGGTGTTGGCGCGCACGCCTTCTTCGCCGAATTCGTGTGCGATGCAGCGGATGACGTGATCAATACCCGCCTTGGTGCCCATATAGGCGGCGTGGTTGTTGAGCATGATGACCGAAGTGGCCGAGCTGATCTGGATCAGCGATCCTCCGCGCCCTCCCGAACCCTTGGACATTTTACGCAGCATGGCCTGGAAGAACTGAAACGGTCCGATGAACTGCAGCGCCGTCATCGCTTCCAATTGCTCGCGGGTGTTGTCGAGGAAAGGAGTGAGAAGACCCCAACCGGTCGCATTGACCGCGATATCGATTCCTCCGAGCTGCTCTGCGGCTACGTCGGCCAGATCATTGATGCTGGCCTCTTCGGTGATGTCGCAGACCGACCATAGGCAGCCGGTTTCCTTGGCGAACGCCTCCAGCTCGGGCTGCTTTCGACCGGAGACCATGACCTTTGCGCCCTCGGCCATGTATCGACGCGCCATGACCTGGCCCATGTTCCCGGTGCTGCTTGCCCCGATAATGAGTGCCGTTTTCCCTTCGAGCCTACCCATAATGCCCCTCCTTGTTCCGTGGGGGTATCATCCCCGGCGCGGCGGCGGGCCTGTAGAAAATCACAGTGGCCATGAGGGCGTCGATGAAGCACTCTGGAAAAAAGCTGAAAAGGAAACTTACGCATGGATCTGGGACTCAAGGGATTGAAGGCCATTCTCGTCGGAGCGAATGGCGGCATTGGTCGCAAGGTTGCTCATGCCTTGGCCGAAGAAGGCTGCAACGTGGCGATCTGTGGTCGTTCGCAAGATAAAGTCGATAATGTTGCCAATGAACTGGGCGGCAAGGGCCTGACCGTCTTCGCCGAGTCGCTGGACGTCACAGACGTCGATGCTGTGCCGGCGTTCGTCGACAAGGCGGCTGATGCGCTGGGTGGGTGCGACATCTTCATCAGCTTCACCTCGGCCAATCTCGGCGAAGACAGCGATGCCGGTTGGGAAGCGGTCATGAACGCCGATATCTTGCCGATGCGCCGCGGCATTGCGGCAGCCAAGCCGCATCTCGAAAAGTCGGAGAACGGTTCGATCATCTGCATGAGCTCAACCGGTGCGGTCGAGGAATTCATGGGTGTGCAGCCTTATAACGCGCTCAAGGCTGCCGTGATGGTGTATGCCTCGGGTCTCGCTCAAAGCCTGGCGCCGGAAGGCATCCGGGTAAATTGCATTACCCCAGGCCCGGTGATGACCGAGGATGGACCTTGGGCCGGTATCAAGAAGGACATGCCCGAATTTTACGAAGGCATCCTCAGCCAGATCCCGCTGGGCAGGTTGACCGATGGCGAGGAACTGTCTCGCGCCATTACCTTCGTCGCTTCGCCCGTATGCAAGGCGATGACCGGTGCAAATCTCGTGGTCGATGGCGGCTTTACCAAGCGCGTCCAGTTCTAGGCGCCGCGCAACCTCAGAGGAATGAAGGGCGGCTTGGCAATCCCGGCCGCCCTTCAGCGCACTTCGATCCTGAAGCGACGCCATGATGGGCTGCAGCTAGTGGCGCTGCATCGCTCCGCCATCGACGAAAAAGCCCTGGCCTGACATGAAACGCGCATCGTCGCTGCACAGGAAGGCGACGACATCCGCTATGTCTTCCGGCTGGCCCAGCCGACCCAGAGCAGCCTTGTTTTGCCAGAACTCCTTGAATTCGGGCATCTCGGTGAATGCCGGGGCGGTCATCGGAGTGTCGATCGCGCCCGGTTGCAGGCAATTGGCGGTTATGCCGAACTTACCCACCTCTGCCGCGATGCTGCGGGTCATACCCAACACCGCGTGTTTTGATGCGCCATAGGCGGTCAGACCCTCGTCTCCAAAACGCGAGGTCGTGGAGCCGATAGTGACGATCCGACCTGCCTCCGATTTCTTGAGGTAGGGCAATGCATCCCGGATCAGGCGCAGCACTGCGAAAACGTTGACCTCGAAGACACGGTGCATGAATTGGTCATCGTGAGCTTCCAGCGGCATGAACCCGGTGATCCCGGCGCAAGGGACCACGATGTCGATCCCTCCCATTTCTGCTGCGGCCTCGGAAACCAGATCGGCGTTGATGCCGCTTCCGGTTACGTCGGCGATCCGATCGACCTCACCTTGAAGATCGACGCCGAACACCCGCGCACCATCCGCGGAGAGACGCTTGGCCACGGCTTCACCGATTCCTGAGCCGGCACCGGTGACCAGCGCCCTGCGTCCGTCGAGCCGTCGGCCCTTTCCCTTTGGCATCAGGCGATCTTCAGGATGAGTTTGCCAGTGTTGGCGCCGCTGAAAAGCCGCATGAACGCAGGATAGGCATTCTCGAGCCCTTCCTGGATATCTTCGTCCATCACGACTTTCCCTTCCGCGATCCATTGGGCCATCTGCGCTCCCCCTTCGGCGAAGCGATCGACATACGCACTTATGAGGTAGCCATGGATCGTGGCCTGCTTGGCAAGGACCTGCCACAGGTTGCGCACGCCGATCTTTTCAGGCGCGTTGTATTCGCTGATAAGACCGCACAAAACGATCCGAGCATTCTCGGCAAGGTTCATCAACTCGGCATCCATCACGTCGCCGCCGACATTTTCGAAGATCATGTCGACGCCGTCCGGGGCTGCTTCCCCGATCTCCGCGGCGAGGGTTTCAACGTCCTTGCCCCGATAGTCGATGGCGACATCATAACCGAAGCGCTCAATCAGCTTGCGGCATTTCTCCGGTCCGCCAGCAATGCCGATAGTGCGGCAGCCCTTGATCTTGCCGATCTGGCCGACCACCGAGCCGACCGCGCCAGCCGCTCCCGAAACGAGCAGGGTCTCACCGGCTTGGGGTTTTGCGACCTCAAGCAGGCCGAAATAAGCCGTGAGCCCGACCGCGCCCATTGCGGACAAGAAGCGCGAAGGGCTGTCGACGAGGCTCGTGTCGATCGCACTTGTGAAGCCGTCTGGCATGACCGTGGAATAGTCTTCCAGCGCGTTGAGGCCCATCACCCAGTCGCCGGGCTTGAATTCCGGGCTGTCAGACGAATGCACCTGTCCGACGGTGGTTGCCCGCACGGCGTCGCCCAGTGCGATGGGCGGCATGTAGCTGGGAGCATCATCCATCCAGCCACGTTGTGCCGGGTCGAGCGATGCATAGCGATTGCGGACCACGAAACCACCCGCCGGCGGCTGCGGTATCTCCGCATGGATGAACTCGAAATCCTCGGGCACGGGCTCGCCATCCGGGCGACGCTTTAGAAGGAACCTGCGATTTTCGGACATTGTGGTCGTCTCCTCTCTTGTAGTGGATGGTCGACGTCATCTGGTCGCTCGGCACCTGTGAAAAGTGTCAGTGGGCTGCGGTGGAGCAAACTGGGACTACTCGCCGCACAAACACAGCGGAGGATGACAATGGCAGGACGGCTTGAAGGTAAAGTGGCACTGGTGACCGGATGCGGTTCTGATCGCGGACTGGGCGCAGCCACCGCCCAGCGTTTCGCGGAAGAAGGTGCGGTGGTTTACGCGACCGACATCGATGGCGACGGGGTCAACGCAGTTGTCGATGCGATCAATGCGAATGGTGGCACCGCCTACGCCGTAAAGCAGGACGTCACCGACGAAGAAGAGTGGAATAGCCTGCTCTCCCGCATAGAGAAAGAGCAGGGACGGTTCGACGTACTCGTCAACAATGCCGGTATTGCCGTGCTCAAGCCGATCGGCGACCTGACCGGAGCCGATTGGTCCAAACAGCTCAACGTCAACCTCGATAGCGTCTTCTTTGGCACCCGTGGCGCGGTCGATGTGATGCGCAGAGTCGGCAATGGTGGTTCGATCGTGAACCTTTCATCCATTGCCGGGCTCGTGGGCGTGCCTGCTTGCGGAGCTTATGCAGCGGCGAAGGGCGGTGTCAGGCTGTTCTCCAAAGCGGTGGCGATGGAATGTGCCGCAGAGAATATTCGCTGCAATTCGGTCCACCCGGGCATGATCGAAACTGCGATGCAGGATGTCGCCAGGCGGGACAATCCCGAAGGCTTCAAGGAAATCGTCGCGGGTATACCGATGAAGCGCATTGGCGATCCGGTCGATATTGCCAACATGGCCCTGTTTCTTGCGAGCGACGAAGCCGGTTACATCACCGGGGCCGAATTTGTGGTCGACGGCGGGGTTACCGCGATGTGATCGCTGTCAGATAGAGGCGAGCCGGCGGATCGCGTTCGATCCAGCCGGCTCCTCCCTGCTTTTGCAGTGTCTGGAGAATTAATCAGTCCCGGATGTCGACGATCACTTTCCCGGTGTTCTTGCCCGTCATAAGCCGGGTGAAAGCATCAAGCACATTCTCGATCCCCTTCGTTTCATCGAAATCGAGCTGCATTTTGCCTTCCTGATACCAGCGCTTGAGCGCGGGGTAATAGTCCTTGCCTTGCGCCATATAGTCCGGGAGGAAGATGCCTTTCACGATAAGGCGTTTCATCAGGATCTGGTCGAACCGCGCAGGGCCGGGCATGCCGCTTTCGCTGGTATAGCCGCCGATCAGTCCGCAGATGCCGATTTTCCCGTACATCGCCATGTTGGGCAAGGCCGCATCCAGCAGGTCTCCGCCGACATTCTCGAAATATGCGTCGATATTGCCGCCCAGCTTTTCGAGTTCAGCGCCGACATCCTGTGTCTTGTAATTGATAGCTGCGTCGATACCCAACTCATCGGTCAGGAAGCTGCATTTCGCGTCTGACCCGGCAATACCGATCACCCGGCAACCCAAGTTACGGGCAATCTGACAGGCAACGCCTCCGGTGGCACCGGCCGCGGCCGAAATCAGCACCGTCTCGCCCGGCTTCACGTCCATCACATCGGTCAGTCCGCAAAGCGCGGTCCATCCGTTAAGGCCAAGTGCGCCAAAATGCTGACGCACGTCATCGATTTCAGGATCAAGCTTGGTCAGGCCCGAAAGTGCCGGATCGACCGTGCTGTGAGTGGCCCAATGACCGAAGCCGCGAACGGTCTCGCCTACCGAAAAATCTGCATGCGCTGACTCGACGACTTTACCGATGAATTGTCCCTGCATTGGCGAGCCGAGCGGAACCGGTGGCGAATATCCATCTTCGCGCGCAGTCATCCAAACGCGAACACCGGGGTCCATCGAGAGGTAATCGGCTTTGACGAGGACCTGCCCATCCGGTGGAGGCGCGACCGTTTCCTCTTCCAGCGACAATGCAGCCGGATAGTCGTTGCCCTCTGGTCGCGCATTAAGGCGCCAAAAGCGGTTTGTGGACATTACTCTCTCCATTCATTTCGAATTCTGGATGCCGCACGCTCCGCACGATGGCGAAGATTTGGCCGTGCCGCAGTGTGCGTCAGGTGCCCTTGGGCTGGATCTGTTTGTGGATGTTGCGAAAGGCGCGACGCGAGAAATACCAGCGGCCGTCCACCTTTATGCATTCGTCATCATAATGCCCTCGATCGCGGACGGTGTTGCCATCCTGATCGTAGACTTCGGCGGTGAAACTGCGAACTTTGGCGGTGTCGCCGTTGACTTCGATCGAACCCGGCCAGGCTTCGAACATGATGCCGGGATATTGGGCCATGGCCTCGGTCCACAGATTGACGATATTCTCGCGGCCCGTCTGGGCGGGGAATTCCGGATAGTCCGGCATGGTCCAGTGGCCATTTTCAGCCCAGGTATCGCCCCATGCCTTCGCATCACGCATTGTGACGGCGTCGGCATAGGCATCGATCAACTCGCGAATGGCGAGTCGGTCTTCAAACGGTCCGGTGAACGGCATTATTTCTCTCCCTTATCCTCTGGAGCGCAAGTTAGAGGTCGGGAGACAGTACGGAAACTGACGGATTGACGAGGTGCGGTCAGGTGCTGACTGGCAGTTCTTCGATGCCGGGAGCCGTGTCGGGCACGGCAACTTCGATCATACCGTCGGTTACGCGCAGGGGGAATGTGCGCAGGTCTTTGTAGGCTCCGCCAATGCAGCGGCCGGTTTCCAGCTCGAACCGCGCGCCGTGAAGCGGACACATTACCGCGCCGCGCCGAATTCGGCCGCCTGACAGCAACGCCGCCTGATGGGTGCAGCGATCATTCACGGCGAAGAGGCCTTCATCGGTTTTGCCAACCAGCACATACCAGCCGGACAATTTTGTCGCTAGCTTGCCCTCTTCTGGAAACTCGTTTTCGGGAATCAGGTCGTGCCAGGTTTCGCTCACAATCGGTCCTATGTATTTTTAGCGGTGAATTCGAAGCAACTGCCAATCACTTACGAGTCGGGCAACTAGCAATTTGTCAGGGGCTTGGCGCCTTCCCGTGAGTTCGCCAGCAACCAGACCAACCGCGACCGGCGCGCCGTTCAGCTAGCCATATCGCTAGCTTCATTCGCGCGCGCTTTCAGCGACAACGCAAGACAGACTATTTGGAGAGGAATTCACATGACCCATGAAGAGATGGTCCAGTTCGTCGATGACCTTTATGCCGCAACCGGCAGCGGAGACTGGGAAACCGCCAATTCCATGCTGACCGAGGACCTCGTCATCACCGAAGCAGCCGGATTGCCGATGGCGGGGAGCTATACCGGCCAGAACGCGCTGCATGAGCTTTTCGTGGACGTGTTTGCCACGCTCGATGTCGCTGGGCTCGATCGCATCCAGACTGTCACGGGTGGTGACTACGCTGTCACGATCCTCAAAATGCAATTTGCAGGTGAGGACCTGGATGACGCCGAATTGTGCGAGGTGTTCCGCTTCCGCGACGGCAAGTGCTGCGAGATCAAGCCTTACTATTTCGATCCGGCCCCGATTGTCGCGGCGGCCAAACGGAAGCAGGAAGCGGGGTAAAGGGCGACCGGCTAGCTCGCCGCTGCGTCTGTCCTCAAGCCATCAGGTTGAGGCTGCGTTCCCAGAACCAGAAGGACGCGAGAACGCCGATCAGCGTTAGAGAGGCGGTGCGGATTACGTAGCCGGCCTTCTCTTGCCATGAGAACTGACTCTTCCTGAAGATCGTGATTGCGGTGATCATCGCGATCACGAAAAGAAGCTGACCGAATTCGACGCCCAGGTTGAACCCTATCAGGGAGAGCGTAACCGACGTCTGCGCAAGACCGATTTCCGACAATGCGCCAGCAAATCCCAGGCCGTGCAAAGTCCCGAAACCACCGGCGACCAGAACAGGACACCGGTAGAACAGCGTCTCTTGTCGATTTCTAACCAGTTCAGTCGCCACGAAAACGATGCTGAGTGCGATCAGCGCTTCGACCAAGAGACCATCGACTAAGACCAATCCCAGTGAGGCCAGACTGATCGTAATGGCATGGCCAACAGTGAACCCAGTCACTGTCAGCGCAATCTTGCGTCCAGTTTTTGCGAGCAGAACCAGGCAGATAAGGAAAAGGAGATGATCGATCCCGAACAGGATGTGCTCCATCCCGATCCAGATGTAGCTTGCGATGATGCCTATTGCAGTTTCCTGTTCAGGGAGCGTCAGAACCGAAGCGCCTGGTTCGAAGACATCGCTGGTGCCTGAACCATCGATAAATTGCGTCTTGAACAGGATGGCAGATGGTGGAGCACCACCGGGCCATCGTAGTGCGACCTTGTCCGGCCGATAACCGTCGGGGCAGGCATAGATTTTCGTAAGCCTGCTCTGCGCCCGCGCTTCGCAGGGCGCGGCAACTTCAACTTGCGGATACTGGCTAGGTAGAATGTTTCCGGGCATTCGCAAATTGACAAGATAGTTGCCGGATTCCTGCTCCTCCATGCCGACTACTACGGGAAGGCTTTCGTGTGCATGCGCATTCGAAGCGAACAACAAAGACACCAGAAGGCAACCGAACAACAGCCTTACGACCTTTGCTCCTTCAAAGAAGCCCTCAACCGCGGTGGAGGTCTGTCTCACCGCGTTGGCCCTGCCTCGATGGGAATATCCGAGCCAATGCTGGTGTCGTATCCTCGGACGATTTGAGCGACAGCTCGCTCCAGTCCCTCTCCTTGCTGCTGTCTTTGCCAATCGTCGAGTACGATCTGGCGAACCTCTTCGAAGGGCGCGATCTGCGCCTCGCTGCGCCGGAGGATACGGACGGCGTGAAAGCCGGTCGAGCTTCGCAGGGGCCCCTGCCACGTCTCTGGTTTCACCGGTAGCGTTGCGATCCTGTCGGCAAATGTGTCGCCCAGCTGTGCTCCAATCGTTGCCGGTCCGGCGTTCACGTAGTTTCGCTGATACGGGAAGCGATCACCCATTGCGCGCCAGTCCCGGACACTGGAGGAAATCGCGCGAGCGGCGTCTTCGCGCGCGGCATCCGCTCCGCGTCGATCAATGCTGAAAAAGATGTGGTCGAAACTTATTTCGGTGGGGGAGCGATAGTTGGCCTGGTTCGCTCGATAATATTCCCGCAGGACATCATCGCCGGGATCGGCTGCCAGTTCCGGCCGCAAGGCATAGCGCAGGGATTGGCCGAGACGGCGTCTTATGACGAGATCGCCTTCGCCGAGTCCCCACGAGCTGGCCTCGCGATAGAGCGCCTGCTCTTCGACATAGTTGTCGACCAATTGACGGGTCTGGTCAGCGTTCAGCGCGTCCAGTGAAGGCACGCCATCTTCGGATCGGGCGATCGAGGACAAGGCCTCGCCTCCGCCCGCCGCCAGATATTGCTCGAGCGTAGGGCGATCGACCCGGATGGTCGCTTCGTCATCACCGAATGGACGGATCCAGAGCGAAAACAGGAAAAGCAGGAGGCCGACGCCCAGAAACTGTAGCAGGGGATCCAGACGCCCCAGGGCCGCGGCGAGACCCTTCAAGGGTTGTACCATATCGGAGAGCTGTAAGCCCGATCCTGGACGACACGACGAACGTCGTCAGCCATCGTCACGCCAAAGAACTTCTCGTCATACGCCGTCCAGCGCGGACGGGGAATCTCGAGAACGCGAACATAGTAGAAGGCCGGCTGATCCGGCTTGAACTCAGGGTCTTTCCACCAGGTCGCCAATTCTGGATCGCCGATAGAGTTGGTGTAGGTCGCCTCTTCGAGATCGACCGTACTGCCGACGGGAGGGGCCTTCCCATTGGCGTCGACCTTGCGGTCATCGGAAAGCGCTACTTCGAAAATCTTCTCATGGGTGCGGCCGGAGGCATCCAGCCAGCCTTTCACGACTTGAACGCGGTCAAGATTGGCGCTGTTCGGATCGCGAACAGCATGGATCAGGAAAGAAGGCGACTTTTGCCTCGCATCCAGGCTTAGCGTGCCGCCCATGGAAACGCCTTTATCATAGGCATAGCGCGCGTAATCCGGGCGATCGATGTCTTCGCTTGCGAAGTCCCACCCACCGAAGAACCGGAGGCGAATGCGTGAGCCTGTCGTCCCGTAGGTTTCGCGTCGCATGAGCGCATCGAAGATCGCTTCGCGCGTATTTTCCGGTGCCCAGACTGCGGCGAGGCCGGATGCCCCTAGCTCCCAGCTTTGCTGCAACACCGCAGCCATTTTCGCCTGCCAGCGCTCGGCGGAGGGCTCCGATTCCAGAAACTTGCCGAAGAAATTGCTTTCGTCAGTGGTCGAAAGGCCGGTGTGGGAATCGGTGCTTCCGATCATTCCGAACTTGAACGGGTTCGTGCCGAGTTTTCGCTCCCATACCAGGCCGTTGCGCAAGGCGGATCGCGCATACTCGTATTCCAGCATCCACGGCTCTTTCTCAGCGGTGAGCGAGATGTTTCCCTGATCCCAGGTTTCGAAATCCGCGAACTCGTCATCGGGCGAAAGGGCGGGGTGCGCTTCGCCGTCACCCTTCACCTGGGTGACTTCGTAAACCGGCTCCCAGCGGCTGCGCATTTCGGCATATCGCGCATTGAGAGGTTGGCCATTCACACGGTTCGGTGAAAACATCCGACCATTGGAGACATTTCCGTTGTGGGCGATCGCGAGCGAGCGCACGCCAGCGGCCTCGTACTTCGCAAGGGCTTGCCAAAGGTCTTCGGGGTCTGGACTGTCCTGAGCGGTGAAGGGGACGACCTTGCCGGCTTCTTTCGCATCGCCCTTGAACAAGACGACCCGGTGCAAGTTGTCTCCATTGATCATGGAGGTCCATTCGTACCCGATGAGTGCAGTGAAACGGCCCGGATCGTTGTAACGATCGGCTCTTTCTACCACGTCGTCCCAACTGGTTCGAACCACCTTGTCCGGCGTTCGCAGGGCGGAATCGGACGACTGGATCGCGTTTGCGAAAGCGACGGCGAGTTCGGCTGTTTCGCCGGACTTGAGAAGCCGGCCCCATTGTTTGGCAAGCGGCCAGCCGGCGAGAGCCGGATCGCCATCTTCGAGGCGCGGGAAAACGCCGAGATATTCCGAATGGTCCGTTATCGCCATGAAGTCCAAGGGCTCTTCGAGCCGGACCATCATCTCGTTATCCGCCTCGACGGCTGCACCCTTGGCGAAGCGATACGCTTCGTCGGGACTGACCGCCCTCGTGCCGGTGAGGAAGGCATCGGGCGACTGGTTGGTGTGCAGGTGAAGATCACCCCAGTAGAGGTTGTTCTCTTCCGGTTCGCGCAGAGGCGGGGAATACCGCATCTGTGCCGCTTTTTCCGGCGGCGTCAAAGCTTGGGCGTGCTCACCGGACGTTGCGGCGTCATCCGTCGCGAAACTCGGCAGAGAAAGGCCGCCGATCGCAAGAGCGGTCGCAGCGCTGGCAAGTATCGATGCAGATTTTCGGTGAATCATCTAGCCTCTCCCGGCTCCCTGAATATGCAAGTGGCCGCCGTTCCTTTGAGGAGCGACGGCCACTGCGATTGACATTGCATGCTCTTTTTCGAGCGTGTCGAGCGTCCCGTCAGAAGCGCGTCGTCAGCTCCACGGCAACGGTGCGCGGCAGGTTGCCGAAGCCCAGCTGGTCAGCCTTAACGCCGGTCGTGGTGCCGGTGCCGGTACCGGTGGACGGTCCGTCGACCACGCCGGTGACATAGAACTGATTGGTGAGGTTCTTGCCGATCACCGCGACTTGCCACCTGTCGTCGGCAGCCCCGAAGCGGACCCCCGCATCAAGTGTCACGTAGCTATCCTGACGCGACAGCGGATTGCCGAAGCCCGAAGCGAGATAGCTATCCGAATAACGGGCATCGATGTTCATACCGAACTTCAGGTTGGTGCTGATGTCGCGATCGTAGCTGACGCCAAGATTGCCGGTCCATTCCGGTGACACCGAAAGGCGAGCTCCGGTCAGATCCTGCCGCGCTGCGATCTCGCTGATCTGGACACAGCCTTCTGCGATAGTTTGACCTGCATAGCAGGGCCCCTCAGGGAAGTCGGTGTATTTGGCATCGGTATAGGCGACCGAACCATAAACGTTGAGCCCTTCGACCGCATAAGGGGCGTATTGGAACTCGAATTCGACACCTTGTGAACGCGAGTCCGCCGTTAGGGTCTGGAACGCGAAGATCGGCGAGTTGAAGAAGTCGACTTGCAGATCATTGTAGTTGTAGCGGTAGGCCGTGAGGTTCAGGCGAAGCTGATTGTCGAGGACCGTCGATTTGATCCCGGCTTCGAATCCTTCCGCCGTCTCTGGCGCGAAGGTCAAGTCGCCCAAAGGATCCTGCGAAAACTTCGAATTGATGCCACCGTTGGAGAAGCCGCCAGACTTGTAGGCCGTCTTGTACGCACCGTAGATCAGGATGTCCGGTGCCACGGTCCAGGAGAGGGTCACTTCAGGCGAGACATCGCTGAAGGACTGGTTCGCTTGCACGAAACCAAGGCCGTCCGGATCGTCGACCGGGCGGAAGATGAAGGCCAGTCCCGGGTTCACGTAGGGTTGGCTGAATGTGCTGTTCTTCTCTTCGGTCGTGTAGCGTGCGCCGGCCGCCAATTCGAGGTTCGACGTCATTTCGAACACGACCTGACCGAACACCGCAAGGGTGTCTCCGACCGTGGGGCTGGTCTTTAGGTTGCCAAGGAAGACAAAGCTCGGATCGGGTGCCTCGCTATTGTACAGGTTCGCCTGGACTGCCTGCTGCTGGAATTCCCGCTTGGTGTGCTGGTAGAGACCGCCAAGCATGAAGTTGATCGGTCCATCGAGGTTCGAAAGGAAGCGGATCTCTTCCGAGAAGGCTCTCCAGGTCGAATTTTCCGTCGCCCAGACACTGCTCGGTACGGACTGGAAATCGCAAGCGCAGGACCACTTGTTGTTCACCCACTGGTAATTGGTGACCGAGGTGATCTGCATGTAATCGGAGTCGAATACCGCATTCAGAGTTGCTGAAGCCGATTCATACCGGTTGTAGAGCGATCCATCGTCCTTCGCGAACGGCACCGATGGCGCGACGGCCAGGGGTATGTTGTTCTGACGGGTGATGAAATCCCTCGCACACGGTTGCCCGTTCAGCTGCGACAGGCCGTCCGCCCGACCGCATGCGAAGGCAACATAGTTCCACGAATTGTTATTGACCGTGTTCCAGTTGTAATTGCCTTTCAGCGTGAAGGTCAGGTTGTTGGTCGGCTCGAACTTGAGCGTGGCGCGAGCCAGAACCTCTTCTTCGCCAGGCGCGTCGCGCGCTGCGGGTGTCGAAACCGTGGTAATCGGGTTGCCGTCTCCGCCAGCGAGAATGTCGGCGATGTCGCTCGTCGTGTAGTCGAACGGGGTGGCGATATTGGTGTAGTATCCGCCTTCCATCTTCGAATAGCGAGCGGCGAGGCGGAAACCGAGCGTGTCCGTCAGAGGAACAGAGCCCATCGCTTCGACTTTGTACTGTTCCGCCTGAAACTCGTAGCTGCCGCGCACCAGGAATTCGGGCTCAGGGCCTGGATCGTTGGTGGTGATGGAGATCACGCCAGCGGTCGCGTTCTTGCCGAAGAACAAGGCCTGCGGCCCCTTGAGAAGCTCGATCCGTCCAAGGTCGAAGAAACCTTCGTTGATGACGCGGCCCTGGCCGTAATAGGCGCCATCCACGACCACCGCCACGGACTGCTCGATGCCGATGGAGGTCGATGACGACCCGATACCGCGCAAGGTCAGCTGAGCGCCCGATCCGTTGGAAGCGCGCCCCACGTTAAAGCCCGGCGCGATCGCGGCGATTTTTTCGATGCTGGTTACGTCACGGTTCTGGATCACGCTTTCATCCAGCGCTGTCACGGCAACCGGGACGTCCTGAAGGCTTTCCTCGCGCTTGCGCGCTGTCACGACGATTTCGTTGAGGCCGCCCCTGACGACTTCCGCCATCTCGTCTTCGCTATCCTGGGCGAACGCCGGCGAAGCCGAGAACACCAATCCGGCGGCGCTGCAGAAAAGCAGCGAGCGCAAAGTTACGTCTTTCTTGGCAGTCATTTTTTCCTCCCCTCGAGTCACTGCGACCGGTTTCGCCGCGTGCTCTTTGATCTCTGTCAGCCCCGACTGCGATCTCTTCCGAAAGGCAACGCGACTGGAAGTGGAGGAATAGTTCAGGATCGTGTTCTTTGGACCTAGCACTTGGGCTAGCCGAAGCCAGAACGCCTTAGATCAAGATCGGAAGCGACGGATGTCGAGCTTGCACTGATCCGGTTCCCCCGCAGATCGAGCCAACTCGCAACGCCTATGGTTGGCGCGTGCTCACTCCATCATTCTTGGGCGCGGCGCGCTCCTCGCATCCGTGCGCCTAAAGGTCCATTTCGGACAGGCCCGGATGATCGAGAGGGCGAGGCCCAAGAGGCCAGTGAAATTTTCTGTCCGCTTCGGCGATCGGCGCTTCATTGATGCTGGCATGACGCGAGGTCATCAGGCCCGCGCGGTCGAATTCCCAGTTCTCGTTTCCGTAGGCTCGGAACCAGTTGCCGCTGTCGTCGCGGTATTCGTAGGCATAGCGCACTGCGATGCGATTGTCGGCGAAGCTCCAGAGTTCCTTGACAAGCCGGTACTCCAGCTCGCGAACCCATTTCCGCTTCAGAAAGGCACGGACCTCCTCTCGACCCACCGGGAATTCCGCGCGGTTGCGCCATTTCGTGTCGGTCGAATAGGCGAGCACGACCCGATCGGGATCGCGGCTGTTCCAACCATCCTCGGCGAGGCGGACCTTCTCGATCGCGGTCTGGGTGGTGAACGGAGGCAGCGGAGGGCGGGACATAGGCTGGTTCCTTCCAGGCAGGAGAAAAGCGCGCGGGCGGACGGGGTTTGGGGACAGGGGTCCGCCCGCGCGAACGTCAAGCGGCCAGGCGGTCGGCCTGCGGGAAGTCGATCTCGGTTCCCAGCGCTTCATTGACATAATTGGTGAGCGTGTTCAGCGCGACGTGGGCGACGATCTCGACGATCTCGGCGTCGGAATAGCCCGCTTCACGCACCGTTTTCACGGCATCCTCGCCGACGCTGCCGCGATGCTCGACGATCTGTGCGGCGAAGCGCACGGCGGCGTCGGCCTTCGCATCGTTCGACCTGCCCTTGCGATTGGCAGTGATCTCGGCGGCGTCGAGCCTTGCGAGATTGGTCGCGAGATAAGTGTGCGCCGCGAGGCAATAGTCGCAGTCATTGCGTTGGGCGATGGCGAGCGCGATACGCTCTCGCGTGGCGGCGGGCAGCCTGCCGTTCGCGAGTGCGCCGTTGAGGCCAAGATAGCCTTCGAGTGCCTGCGGACTGTTGCTGATGATGCGGAACATGTTGGGGACGCTGCCGAGCATTTTTTCGACGCCATCGAGCAGTGGCCGCGAGGCTTCGGGCGCATCGGACTTGGTGGCGGGGGTAGGAATCAGGGACATGGAATTTCCTTTCATTTGCGAGTGCCCGGGGTAGGCATCGACGATCGAAATGAGGCTTTCGCGTTTTCGGGGGAATACTGCTTCTGGAGAAGTCACTGTTGCGTATTGCGGAACATTGGAGGGCGTGCCGAGCAGGGCGGGGTCTTCACCCGGCCCGACACGTCCGCGATCAACCTAGGTCGTCGACGGCTACGTGCTCGATCTGCTCCCATTTAGCATCGGCTGTGCGCAGCGTGTTTTCCTTGTCCGCGAGGTATTTCTTGAAAATCGCCGCGTTGACGAAGAGGTAGAGCTTGCCATCGACGATGTCGGCGAAGCGCGGGTCGCCGTCGAGCTTGCGACCGAGCGCGACCGCGTAGGCGCAGTAGCCGCCATATTGCGGGAGGTAGCGGTCCGGATCGGCCTTGAAGCGTGAGGCGGAGAGGTCGCTCGCGAAGTAATAGGCGACCCCGTCATGGACGACCGTGTGGACCGCATTGCCTTCGGCGACGGCATTGAAGGTGCTGAGGACGACCGTGTCGACGCCGTGGACACCGAGGCCCACTCCGTCGAGCGTGTAGCCCTTGCTGACATTGAATTCGTCCTCGGCCAGCGCCGGAGCGGCATGGCCTGCGGCGAGGAGGGCGGCGATCAGGATCGTCCTGGGCAGGAATTTGGTTCGGGTCATTCTTCGTCTCCTTCTTGGGGTGGTGGGACGGCAGCCGATCGCCCTCGGGGGTCAGGGGATGATCGGGTGACGGCTGCCGTCCGGTCGGCCGGGCGGGTACGGGGAGGGGGCAGGCCCGGCCGAAAGCGGTAGGATGTTGCCCTATTCGTAGGCCGCTCGGATCGCGCGCAGCGTGTTCTCGGCATTATCGATCGAGCTCGCGATCATCCGGAAATTGACCAGCGAGGCTGCGTAGCCGTCGTAATGATCGGTGATCGCGCCGGCGGTCGCATCGGTGACGACCATCACTTCGAAGCCCGCCTCGATCAGCCCACGCATGTGGCTTTCCGTGCAAAGGTTCGACGACATCCCGCCAAGGATCACCTTGGAGACGCCCGCCTTGCGCAATTGCAAAGCGAGGTCGTTGCTGTCGGGGCCATAGATCTTGTGCGGACTGGTAACGACCGTGCGGCCGTTCTCGATCACGGGTTTGTAGCGATCGAGCCAGTCTGCGCCGGAGCCTTCGAAACCTTCGAGAGTGAGTGCATGGGGCCGGTCGAACATGCCGAGAGAATGCATAAGGGTCTCAAGCGCCCCTTCGAAATGCCAGCGATGGTCGTGCTCGTAATAATAATGCGGCGAAACGAAGATCGGCATTCCCACCGCTTCGGCGGTATCGAAGAGCGCGCCGATGTTCTCGACCGTACGGTTATTGGTTATGCTTTCGCCCACCACGCCCCAGGTCACCCCTTCGGGAGAAAGGAAGTCGTTCTGCGGATCGGTGATGACGAGAGCGGTGCGACCCGGTTCGATGGTAAAGCCTGGCATTGGCAGCCCGTCATCGACCGGGGGCTGCGTCGCGGTGGCGGCGCGCGGGGCTGCTTCAGCGACGCCTGCTGCTGCTAGGCAAAGGCCGAGCGTGGCGGCGGCGGACAGAAAGGCGGCTGTGAGGCGGCTCTTGGAGTCGGGATCATACTTCATGTTAGGCTCCTGTTGTTCGGGTCCTTCCCCCGTCAGGCCTGTGTCCAGCCGTTCTTCTTCGAGGTGGCGAGAACCTTCCTATGCCGCTGCCCGCATGCGTTCTTGTCATTGCGTGCCCTTTGCTTGACGCCAGGTGCCAATTGCGGCCGATTGCGCTATGACAAGGCGAAGGGGCGCTTGATCCGGGGGCACACGTGGAAGTTTCGTCACTTTTTGCGGCCAAGGCTTTGGCGCAGGCCGATGCTCAGCATGTCGACCGGGCGCTCGCGCAGGCAGGCCTCTCGCGCGAGATGCTGGCCGATCCGACCAATCGGGTGCTCGTCGATCAACACCATGCCCTGTTCGCGGCTCTGGCCGAATGCGAGCGACCCGACATCGCCTTTCACATGCGCACCTCGGCATCGATGCGGTGCGAAGATTTCGGGACCCTCGGCCTAACGATGCGCTCGGCCCCGAACTTGCGCAGCTCGATCGAGCGGCTCGAACGCTATGCGCAACTGTTCAATGCCTATTCTGTGTTCGGCTTCGACGAGTTCGACGACGAGGCGCGCTGGACCAACAGCCGTAGCGCCGAAAGCGAAGGTGCACGGCTTTCCCACGAGGCAGCGCTGGGCACGTTCGTCGCCCTGTGGCGAGACGCGAACGGGGAAGACTTCACCCCTGTCCGGGTCGAATTCATGCACCAGCCTGTCGGTTCTCTCGCCCCGCTAGAGGCTTATTTCGGCTGCGCCGTGAGGCATGGAGCCGACCTTGATGCTATCGTGATGCGGCGGGAGGATCTCGAACGCCCCAACCGCGTGGGCGACCGGCACATCTGGGATTTCCTGAGGCAGCATCTTGAGGAAAGCCTTGGATTGACCGAGGAGGGTCGGATCGATCGGGAGGTCGTGATGCATGTCGCCAAGACACTTAGCGATGGCGTCCCCAGGCTCGAGGAGGTGGCAAGCCATCTCGGGATCGGCAACCGGACCCTCCAGCGTCGTCTTTCAGAGCTCGGTCACAGCTATCAGGCTCTTGTCGACGAGGCGCGTCGCGAGGTCGCGCTAAGGCTCGTCGCGGAGGGCCGCCAGTCGCTGGTCGAGATCGCCTTCCTGACAGGTTTCGCCGAACAGAGCTCGTTTACACGCGCGTTCAAGCGTTGGTCCGGTAAGGCACCGCGGGCCTATCGGGAGAAAGCCGCGCACGTGCCGCCAGGACTGATTGGACGGTCCCCAGCAGATGGCGGCACTCTTCGCGCTTAGGGCTCAACAACGACTGGAGCAGACAGCGACAGGAAGCGCTGAGTTCTGCTCGACACTTTCCGAGCCGTTCATTCCGTGCACGGATATTCTCCTGACGGGCGCCGGTTTGAAGGGCGAGACGTCCTCATCCGGCGGCGAATCCGGAACCCGGCCACCACAGCGGCGGCGAGGATCGCGACCCAGCCCCCAACCAGCCAGGCAAATGCGGCCGGAATGGCGGCAGCGAAATCCAGCGTGTCGACATTGCCGGTCTTCCAGAAAACCCACTCGCCCCCGATTTCCGTCGCGAGCAAGTCGCTGCCGGTGGAAAGGACCACGATACCGTCGCCGCTCGCCGGGTCGAGCCGCGCGGCGGCGTTGATGGCCGGATCGTTCTGCCCGTCGTGACCGATGACGAAATTGCCGTCATTTACGGGAGCATAAAGCATCGCACCCAGCCCCCATATGTCGGCGCCCATACGCGAGGCATGCGGCGTAGCGATCAAGCGTCGCGTTTGGGATGAGAGCACGGCATCGGACCCGTTTGGACCTTGAGCCTTCAGAAAGATTGCGAGATCTTCTGCCGTCGTGAACATCGAAGTCGCGGCCAGCGCAGTGTAGCGTCGGAATGGCTCCGTCGTCCCATCGGGCTTGAAATTCTCTGCCAGGCCAAGCGAAACCGCCTCGTCGTAGTCGAACGTCGTGCGCTCCATACCGAGTGGGTCGAAGACGGCATCATCCATGTAGTCGGCGAAATCCTGGCCCGAGACTTCCTCGATCATCAGTTGCAGCAAGGTGTAGCCGCCGCCCGAGTATTGCCAGCTGGAGCCGGGTTCGCTTTCCAGTCTCACCTCGCCGCTCTTCCCCGGTGACGCATCCGCGGCGCGGGTGAGCGACTCCTCAAGGGTCTGGACGTCGCGCGGTGAACCGAAACCGTCATAGCCCAGTCCGTCACCGAGACCCGACATATGGCTGAGCAGGCGGCGCACGGTCACGCCGCGCTCGTCGAATTCGCTCTCCGGCAGGCGCCAGCGCGAAAGATATGTAGAGACCGGAGCATCGAGATCGATCCGGCCTTCCTCGACAAGCGACATGACACCCCATGCCGTTAGCCATTTACCGAGCGAGGCGGTCTGGAAAAGGGTGTCGCGGCCGACCGGCTCGCCTTCGCTCATAGCAAAGCTGCCAACCTCGTTGCCATCTTCGATCATGACGAGGGCGAGATTGCCGCGATTGCGCTCCTCCGCGAGGTCATGGGCCGCGGCGAGGAACCGTTCGTTTTCACCCCGCTCCGCGAGGGGAAGGCGAAACAGGCCGTGATCGAGTGCGGCAAAGACCAGCACGGCCCAGCCGCAGACTGCGATCAGCGTGACGACAATCAGGCGGATATAGCGCCGGCTCATGGAACGGTCATTGGTCATTGTCAGTCACTCCACATCGGCACATTCAAGGCAGTGCAGGGCCGGGCTGGTGCCCGTTTCCAACGCTGCGGCAAGATCGCGAAGGGCAGTCCTGACGCCTTCTTCGATAACCGGATGGTAAAATGGGGTTTGCAGGATTTCCTCGATAGTGAGGTCTGCTTCGATTGCCAAAGAGAGAAGATGCGCGAGATGTTCAGCGGCGGGTGCGATCATTTCCGCGCCGAGAAGCCGGCCCGTGCCGCGCTCGCCATAGACCCTGAGCAGGCCCCTGTTCACTCCCATGACACGCGCGCGGCCCTGGTCTTCGAAGGAGACCTCGCCGACGGCGAAAGCGCGCGCTGGGTCGCTCGCAAGGTCCGCATAGGATGCGCCGACCAGTGCGATCTGGGGATCACTGAAGACAATCGCGAGCGGCGTGCGGCGTAGCCTGCGAAAGTCATGAGGATAACGGGCGGCGTTTTCGCCCGCGAGCCGGCCTTCGTCGGCGGCTTCGTGGAGCAGCGGCAGGTAGGCGTTCGCGTCGCCGGCAATGAAGATATTGCTCGCACTCGTCCGTCCGGAAAGCGGATCGTAGGGAGGGACAGGCGTATCGAAGGGAGCGATGCTGGTGTTTTCGAGGCCCAGCCAGCGCAAGTTAGGACTGCGCCCGGCGGCGGAAATCACATAATCGAAGCGCTCCAGTCGGTTTCCGGTTTTACCTTCGCTCCAGCGCAACACGACCTCGTCATCCTCTCGCGAGGCCGAAATATTTGCGCCCCAGGTTATGGGAATCTCGCTGGCGAAGCTTTGCGCGGCATAAGCGGCGACCGCAGGATCTGTGAGCGGACCTGCCCGTCTTCCGCGACCGAATAGGCGGACCCGGACACCGAGCCGGTGCAATGCCTGGCCCAATTCGAGGCCGATAACCCCGGTGCCGACGACCGCCACCGAGTTCGGCAGGTCGGTCCATTCGAACACGTCGTCGTTGACGATCAGCCTGTCGCCCGCTCCGCGCAGGTTCGAAGGAATGACCGGGCTCGATCCCGTCGCGATAATCGTTGTGCGTGATGTGATTGCCCGACCGCTGTCGAGACGAAGGGTGAAATCGTTTTCGAAACGAGCATTTTCGCGGATCAGTTCTGCGCGCTCGAAGCCGTGGACCGTCTCCTTCACGAAACCGACGAAGCGGTCACGCTCACTGCGCACACGGTGCATGATCGCCTTGCCATCGATCGTCGCCGGGCCGTGATGGATACCGAAAAGCCCAGAGCGCTGGCCGGCATGCGCCGCCTCCGCCGCAGCGATCAGGAGCTTTGAGGGCATGCAACCGACCCGCGCGCAGGTCGTCCCGAGCGGCCCACCGTCGATCAGCGCTATCCGATCGGTGTGACGTGAGGCCTCGCGATAAGCGGACATGCCTGCAGTTCCCGCACCGATGATGGCGACATCGAAGTCGAATTCGCGCATGCCCGGTCCTTCATTCCGGGGCGGTATGAGGGGCTGGATGGTCATGTATCGTCTCCTGTCTGCAAAGACCTGCGCGGTGGGCTCGGCCATTGCGGATACCTATCCGCAGTGTTTGCGGTCTTCTTGACCGGAGCCGCCAGTTCCTTGACCCCGAGCGCCTTTATCTGCCTCGTCCCATGTTCCCGTCGCCATCGTCCCGCGCGAGATCCCGCCTTGAATCGCGCGCCAGTGCAGCCCCGCCGCCCGGGGGCGTAAGACGCTACGCGAAGGGCGGAAGGTCCAAAGCCGCTGGGCACCCTCGAAAGCGGCGATCTCGGGGCTGTCGGTGATTACGCGAGCAGTCCCGACCATCTGCAGAATGTCGCCGCTCTCGAAATCGACGAAGAGCAGCCCGGCGCGTGGATTGACGAGGAAATTGCCGAGCGTGTTGAAGAAGAAATTGCCTCTGAAGTCGGGAATGGTGAGCAGCCCGTCCGAGCCCACCCGCACGAAGCCGCGCCGGCCCCCGCGGTGCGAGATGTCGACCTCGCGCATGGCGCCACGCTCCGCGTAGGACGCGACGAAGAATGTGTCAGCACCCGCGATGATCGACCGCGCGCGCTCGGAGAGGGCGTCACTGCTAACCGCCGCCGGTCGGGCCCCACGTGCAGGGCGCGCCTCTACCATCACCTCTCGCCGCCTGATGAATTGGGGGCAATTGCCAAAGCTCTGGCGCACGGAGACGGTCATGGAGTTCTCCCCGATGGCCCCGATCAAACCGTTGACCCGGTTCCGGCGGCGCGAATGAAATTCAATGCCGAGCAGACCGATGGGGCCGTCGGTTCGCATGCCCTCGGCGCTGGGGTCGCTTTTGTCGGGGCTGGCGGCGATCGTGATCTCGCGCTCGTCATGGGCGAAGACGAAGCCCGTTTCGCCGCTCAACAGCGTAGGCCAGACATCACCTGTCCCATCGATGCTCGCAGCCAGGATGAAGGGAAGCTGCGCGAAGAAGTCTCGATGCTGCTCTGGCAGGAAGTCGCGGACGATCCGCGCACCGATTTCCGCCGTTCGTTCGACCACGCCGACTGAGCGTTGCAGCGCCACCTCGCCTGAATGGAAGAGCGGCGGGGTTTGTGGCGAGTCGATGTCCATCTCTAGAAGGCTCCGTTGAAGGCCGGTCGGGTTGGGGCGAGACGGTTCGTCTCAGCCGGCAACGCCAAGCTATGGCCTCGCGCCACATGAAATAAGCCCGCTTTTTCCGAAGACATTTTTCCGCTTAGTGGAATAATGAGCTTGTCGCCGGCGGGTGACGCTCTAGGATCGAACGCCACAGCCGAAGCAACGAAAGGGGTTCGGATGGATCGCATTCATGCCATGCGAGTGCTCGTGCGGATCGCCGATCGCGGAAGTTTCGCTGCGGCGGGGCGTGAGATGAACATGAGCCCGCCGGCCGTCAGCCGCGCCGTCGCATCGCTAGAGGAGCATGTCGGCGCGCGCCTGCTCACCCGCACGACCCGCTCGGTCAGGCCGACCGATGTTGGCGCGCGCTTCGTCGAGGATTGCCGGGGCATACTCGCTGCCATTGGCGAAGCGGAGGCGGCGGCGTCGGGGTCCTATGCCCGACCGACAGGGAGCCTGACTGTCACGGCCTCGGTCATGTTCGGACAGATCTATATATTGCCGCTGGTGACGGAATTCCTCGATACCTATCCGGAGGTGGACGCCCGGCTCCTGTTCCTCGACCGCGTCACCAATCTCGTCGACGAAGGCATCGACGTGGCGATCAGGATCGGACACCTGCCTGACTCCAGTCACAGCGCGGTCCGCATCGGATCGGTGCGGCGCGTAGTCTGCGGATCACCCGATTACTTCAGCCGCGCAGGGACGCCCCAGAGCCCCCGCGACCTCGCCGATCACCGGATCATCGCAGCCACCAGCGCCGCGACGCTGGTCGATTGGAAGTTCGGCAAGAATGAGCAAGAAACGGTCCCGGTGTCGCCGTCGCTTTTCTGCAATTCGAACCCCGCTGCGATCGACGCGGCGAAGTCGGGATGGGGCCTGACCCGCGTGCTGTCTTATCAGGTCGCGCAGGACCTGGCCGAAGGGCGGCTCGTGAGCGTCCTCGAGAACTACGAAGATGAGCCCTATCCCGTCCACATCGTCCATGCCGAAGGCCGCAGGGCATCGGCCAAGGTCCGACAGTTCGTTGATTTCGCGGCTGAACGGCTGCGCGCCAACCGGTTCCTGAACTGACTCACTATTCCGCGAAGCGAAACGATACCTTCCGCAAAAGGGCGATTATCGCATGATGTGAGCAGACCTATCTCCCCAACCGCCCCGGTCGTTCCCGACCCAGAGGGGCTGGACAAGGAGATAGACATGAAATTCAAGAACCTTATCGCTGCAGGGCTCGCAGGCCTTGCCGGGTCGATTGCCGTCCCCGCCAACGCGGACACCTTCGACGGACCTTATCTCGGCGCGCAGGCGGGTTGGAGCCGCGGCGAGATCGCCGATGCTACCGCCGAAACCCTGCCGCTCGACGCCGAGACATCGCGCGATGCGCTCGTGCTCGGCGGCTATGCCGGCTACAACCACAAGATCGGCGAAAAATTCGTCATCGGCGCCGAAGCAGGTTTCAGCGGAACGGTGGACGACAAGATCAGCGCGCAGTCGGGCGGCAGTCCCGTCATCCTCGATCCGCGCTACAGCTTCGACTTCACCGCGCGAGCGGGCTATCTCATCGACGACGAAACGTTAGTCTACATGCGCGGCGGCTATGCCAATACGCGTGTGCGAGTGACACTCGAGGGCGAAGACAGCTCCACCCGCTTTAACGAGAATCTCGATGGATGGCTCGTCGGTGGCGGGATCGAACGCGCCATCACCGACACCGTAAGCGCCCGCTTGGAATATCGATACAGTGACCTCGGCCATGCCGGCGGGACCTGGGATCGGCATCAGGCGCTCGTCGGGGTGAGCTACAATTTCTGACTGGCAACGCGGCGCGTCTGCCCGGATGGGCTGGACGCGTCGCCTTGCCCGGGAGATCCGCCATGCAATGGACTCTGACGGCCTTGACGCGAGCGTGGGCCAGCGACTGCCTCATAAAGGCACAGGCTTCTGTTTACGCGGCCTTCGCGAACGGTTCTCTTACCGTTGCGTTTCTCAATCTCGCCTTGATGGCCTTTGCATGGGGTATCCGGAGGGTCCTGAAAAGGCAGAGCAGCCAGGCCAGTCGCCACGCACCCGCACGAAACCTGACGGGCAGCTATTCGGGCCTCTCAGTCGAGAACAGGTCGTAGCCAACAAACCACAATCGGCCAAACTAGCTCTACCCGCAGAAGTGAATCATCCAAGTTTGCCATGATCGATTCCCAGATGTCCCTTGAGGGCACTTTGCGGTTGCCGCTGTCCCTGCGGAATGCGGAACGCGGGATCGACATCTGACATGAGACTTTGCGCCAATGTCGGTCACGCATTTGGAGACCTATCATCCTCTGGAGGGCGCCAGCTTTCGAGATTTTAGATGGAGTCAGCCGCTTTGGAGTCGAACTGTTCGACACGTTCGACCACCTTCGCCAGGAAGTGCAACCCAGCCTTGATTTCCTTCTCCCCCCACCCGTCGATGATCTGATCGATGGTGTGGGTGGCCCGCTCCATCATCAGCGCAACTTCTCGCTCACCCTCCTGCGTGAGAAAGGCCTTCTTCTCCCTGCCGGAATCCGCACTGTTGCGAATGGTCACGAGGGGCTTGTCGCGCATCGCCATGCGCTTCAGGACCTTGGTCACGGCGGGACTTCCCAGCTCGTACCAGCTGCAAATCAGCCGTTCTATTTCCTTGCGCGGCAGGCTCGTCTTGTCGGGACCTTCGGAGTGAATCATCCATAGGATGACCGCCTCATGGTGACTGAGCTTCGGGCCCTGAAGCGATTTTTCCATCGCTTCGCCCACCACATAGTGGAACGGGTAGAACAGCTTGAGGAACTCCGGCGAAGCGGGATGACTCGACGCATTCTTCGCGACTTCGACAGATTTTTCGGTCTTTGACATGGCCTGATCATTCACATCCGGGCGCTTATTGCAATCGACCTCTCTTGACAATTTCTATTTCCGATGGAAAGTTTCCAATGGACATTGTTTGGGAGAGGGCATGTTGCAAGATCGCACTGGCGAGATGGATCTGTCGATCCTCAATGAGGCATCGACAATCGCCAATCCATATCCGGTTTACGACCAGTTGCGCGAAGGGAGTCCGCACTTCGGCTATCGCGACTATCCGCCCGGAACGGTCCCGGGGATCGACGAGCCTCAGCCCGCCTGGGTCATCCTCGACTTCGATCACGTTGCAAAGGTCGCTTACGATCATGAGAGCTTTTCCTCGCGCGACAGCCTGCAGGAAGAATCGAGCGCGCCGTCACTGATGCTGGTCAATCATGACCGGCCGGAACACACGCGGCTCCGAAAAATTGCGGCGAAGGTTTTCCAGCCAAGTTCGATCGCCGCCCTCCACGAAACCGCGAAGGCACTCGCCGCGCAGACGATGGACGAGTTCCTCGTTCCCAACCAGCCCGTGGACGTCATGGCCGATTACTGCGCGATGCTGCCCAGCCGGATCATGGCGGCGCTGCTGGGCGTCCCGATGAAACACGACCGCGACATTCGAAACTGGGCAACCGCTTTCATGCTGTCTGAAGATCTGGCGCCTGAAGAACGTCAGGCTCGCAACATCGCCCTGTTTGCATTCTTTGACGGTTTCATCCGTGACTACGTCGAGGCATCCGATAGGCACGATGTGG
Source organism: uncultured Erythrobacter sp. (assembly GCA_947494705.1). Lineage (GTDB taxonomy): Bacteria > Pseudomonadota > Alphaproteobacteria > Sphingomonadales > Sphingomonadaceae > Erythrobacter. The sequence goes on along the minus strand of CANLVN010000001.1, from coordinate 1,189,470 downwards.
ACGCGCCGCTGCTGCGCGCCTTTCTCGAAACCGAAGTCGATGGCGAAACGTTGACGCTCGAGGAAGTGATACTCTTCTGCGTCACCGTGACCGTCGCCGGCGCGGAAACGACCTCGTTCCATCTCGGCAATATGTTCGCGGTCTTCGCCGACGAGCCGAGCGTCTGGGATCGCTACACCCAGGAACCCGAGCTATTCGGCCGCATCTTCAACGAGACCTTGCGCTTCCACGGTCCGCCGCAGCGCCTGTTCCGGGTTGCGACGAGAGACGTTGAGATCGGCAACGCGCTGATCCGGCGCGGAGACTGGGTCGCGGTTTTCTTCGGCGCGGCCAATCACGACCCAGCGATGTATCCGGAGCCCGATCGGTTCGATCCCGATCGCGATAATCTCAACCGCCAGATGAGCTTCGGCTACGGCATTCATCGCTGCCTCGGCGCGCCGCTCGCCCGGCTCGAGCTCGAAGTGACCGCCGAACTTCTCAGGGAGCGCTTTAGCCGGATCGAGCGTGCTGCGCCCGCTCTCTGGCAAGGAGTCAGCCTTCTCAATCACGGATTAGCCGAAAACAAACTCATATTTGTGCCGCACAACTGACGGCAACGCGCATCAAACGACCGGCCTGAAGCCGGCGATGAGGGAGAGAAAAATGAAAAACCCAATCGGGCTGGCAGGACTTGCCGGTGCAGCCATCGGTTTACCTGCGCCGGTTTGTGCGCAGGACGTGCAGCAAGGCTCCGACGTGGCAGTGGCTGAAGACAATGTGATTGTCGTCACCGCGACCCGGCGCGAAGGTGAGCTTCAGGACGCACCGCTCGCGGTGACCGCGTTCGACGACCAAGTGCTGCAGGACCGATCAATCGCGACAGTCGAAGATGTCGGGGCGATCGCTCCCGGCGTACAGATTGCGCGATATCAGGGGGATACGTCGATCTTCATCCGCGGGATCGGGACGCCCACGATCATTGCCGGCAACGACAGTTCGACCGCTGCCTACCTCAATGGCACCTTTCTGAGCCGGGCAGCGGCCATTGGGCCCGCGTTTTTCGACGTCGAGCGGATCGAAGTTCTGCGCGGCCCCCAAGGCACCTTGTACGGACGCAACGCGACCGGCGGTGCGGTCAACATCGTGACCAGGCGCCCGAGCGACGTGCTTGAGGCGGACGCACGATTGACGCTTGGCAATTATGATCTGGTCCGGTTTACCGGAGGACTGGGTGGACCGCTTGGCGAGGGATTACGCGCGCGGGTAGCCATGCAGGCAGAGGATCGCGATGGTTACGCCACCCTCATCAGGCCCGATGATTCAACACAGGACGCCGACGACGCGAGCAATATCGCAGCGCGCCTGACGATCGAGGCGGACATCGGCAACAGCGCCATGCTCACGCTGACCGGTGACTACTTCGAGGCCGATGACCGGGCCAACACCTTCTATTTCGCTAGCGCCGGCTATGGCGAAGAGATCCCGAACTGGTACCAGAGCCGGGAAGGTCAGCAGACGCTCCCTTATTTCGCGCTCAAAAATGCCGGACGCGTCACTCCGCGAAAATCGCGCGATCTGTTCGCAGATGTTCCCTATTTCAACGACGTCGAAGTCTGGGGTGTCACCGGCCAATTGGACTGGGATATCGGCGATTATGCACTCCAGCTGCTGAGCTCCTATCGCGAGACGACGACCAACTCGCAGAACGAGTTCGACCTGTCCGACACGTTCAACACGCGGGTCGGAAGGGCGGAAGATCATTGGCAGTTCACCGCCGATGCGCAGATTACCTCGCCATCGGGCGGCGCGTTTTCCTGGATCGCAGGTGTCAGCTACTTTCGCGAAGACAATGTGATCGACAACGATGTCTTCGGCGACTTCTGGGAGCCCATCCTCATTCAAGGGCTTACCGACCTGCAAGCCGCCGGGGTCCTGCCCAGTTTCCCGGTCGTGATCCCTCAGACCACCGCCTGCTGCAACCTCCAGCTGAGCGGGCAGCAGGAAACAGAAGCGATCGCTGTCTTTGCCGATGCGGAACTGGCGCTCTCGGACAGCCTGACCTTGCGAGCGGGAGGCCGATATTCCTGGGAGGAACGCGATGGCGCACAGCGGTTCGAACTGCTGATCGACCCAGACACCCGCTTTGCGCCCGAAGTGGCATTCTTTCCCAACGCCGTGACCGACCAGCGCGGCCAGGCCGTTCCCGATCCCTTCGGTTTCGTGGTCGCCCCTGTGAACGGCCCAGCCTCGTTCGAGGCGTTCACTCCGAAGATCGGTCTCGACTTCTCGCCGAGCGATGACGTGCTCGTCTACGCAACCATCCAGCGTGGCTTCAAAAGCGGCGGCTACAATATCGGATCGAACCAGCTCGACCCGTTCGAGCCCGAGAAGATCTGGTCCTACGAGCTTGGCCTCAAGGGCTCGGCACTGCGGGGTGCGCTCAATTTCTCATCTGCTGTCTTCTTCTACGATTACACCAACCTCCAGGCGCAAGACAGCGTCGCCAACCAGCCGATCATCAGGAACGTCGGTGCAGCGGAAATCCTCGGTTTCGAGTTCGAGGCCGTAGCCCGGCTTGGCGCAGGGTTTCGCTTGGAGGCGAACGCCACCTATCTCGACGCGAAATTCACCGAAGGGCAATTGACCGAACCTTTGCGGCCCGCACCTGCAGATCAGCCGCCCGGGTCGCTCTTGCGGGATCTCGACGGGCTGCGACTGCCGCGGGCCCCGGAATGGAAGCTCGGCGGCGCCATCCAATGGGACGGGGAAACGGGAAATGGAGGAGAGCTGCTCGCGCGCCTCTCCTACGTCTGGCAGAGCGATATCTACTTCACTATCTTCAACATCGAGGCGGCTTCCGAACCGTCTTACGGCTTGCTTGACGTGCGCCTCGGATACACGACGCCGAGTGGTCGCTGGTCGGTCGCTGCCTTCGGCAAGAACCTCACCAACGAAACCTATTTCACCAACCAGATCCTGACCGGGACGGTCTACGGCGCCGAGTTCGTCGGTCCCCTCGGTCCGCCTCGCACCTATGGCGTCGAGATCGGGTTCAATTTCTGACCTATCGGACAAGGAGAAAGATCGTGACACCCAGGCAAGTCACCGAGGAGGTCTTCACCGCCTTTGGCGAGGGAAATGTGGACCGGATCATGCGCTCGCTGCACGAGAAAGTGCGGATCGAGTTCTACGGCCCGGACGTCATTCCCTACGCGGGGTATTACGATGGACAGGCGCAATGCCGTGGATTCTTCGAGACGGTGCTTTCATCGGTCGACATCCACCAGTTCGACCCGGAGGATTTCATCTGCGAGAGCGACAAGGTTGTGGTCACGGGTCACCTGAACCTCACCGCGCGTAGCACCGGACGCACGATCGATTCCGATTTCGTCCACGTCATTACGGTCGCTGATGAAAAATGGCTCCTGTTCAGAGACTTCATGAACACATCCAATGCCGAGGCGGCTTTCCGATCATGAAGGGGGCTGCACCCCCTTGGTTCGTCGTTTTCAGGCAAGCCAACATCGCCGACCTTGTAATTCTGACGCCGTTCGCGGTGCCTTTCGTCGCAGACCATTATATTGGTCTGTGGCGCATCATCAGCGAAACGATCGCACCCGCTCGTCCTCTCGGACAACTCGCCCCAGACGCAATGCTCTTCGTCAATCTGACCGGTGCATTCGCATTGCTTGCAGTGCTCCTGAGAATGAAGCGGGCCAGTGCTCAGACAGCCTTGATGACAGGGGTATTCAAGCTTTGCGCTTCGGCGATCTTTGCCACCGCTCTTCTGCGCGGCGCATCGCCAGTCTTCGCGGTGCCGCTGATCGCGGATCTCGTGGTCGGTACCGTGCTGGTCGCCACATCGAAATTCAAGTGAGGCGGAAGGCTCAAACTCGGTCGATAGCGGACTGCCCAGATTCTCCAACGAATTGAATGAAGCTGACGATTACCCGGAAATTCATCAGCCGCTATTGTGCCCGTTCTAGCGATCGATGACGCTCCAGTAGCGCGCCGGGAGCAAGCGTTGCACTCTTTCTGCCAGCCTCGCATCGCGGCCAACCAGCACGCGTGCTTTTCGGCGATCGACTGCATTGATGATCATCGCGGCGGCATCGCGTGGCTCCATGGTGAGCTTGGCTTCCATTGCCGCGACCTGCTGTGCGCGCACATCTTGATCGACATCGCCGGACACCCGGGCATTTCGGGCGATCGAGGTTCTTACTCCACCCGGGAAGACCGTTGTGACGCCGATTTTCGGACGTTGCGCAAGCTCGTGCGTAAGCGCCTCGCTAAAGCCCCGGAGGGCGAACTTACTGGCCGAATAGGCGGACTGTTTCGGCGGCGCTACGATCCCGAAAATGCTCGATACGTTGACGATCCACCCCCCTGCGCCAGCTTCGAGCGCGGGCAGAAGGGCCCGCACAAGCTGCACAGCCGCGCCGAAGTTGATTTGCATGCAGGCATCGAAATCGCCTTCGTCCACCGCCTCGAAGCTGCCGCCGAGAGCGATCCCGGCATTGTTGACGAGCAGTGCCAGGTCTTCGCCGAATGTTGCACGCAGCAAATCAGCGAGATCGCGTACCGCTTGCGGCTGGGAAAGATCGACCACGTAGGTCTCAATTTGGCATCCATGGCGCTGCCGCAGCCCATCGGCATGGGCGTGCAAACCTGGCGCGTCGACGTCCACCAAGGCGAGCCTGTAGCCACGCATCGCGAGCACAGAAGCAAGTTCACGGCCGATTCCGCTGGCGGCACCGGTTATGACGGCGACCGATGACTGGGCGTCTGTCATAGCGACGTCTCCTTGGCAGCCGCCGTGCAATCGCGGAACTCGACGTCGCTCTTTTCGATTGGCCTGAAATGATAGTCCAGCGTGTCGCGTGCGACATCGGTGCGGACCTGCCATCCGCCGCGCGATCCCTGCATCGGCAAGATGTCCGCTGCCCGAAGGACATAGCCTGCGTCTAGCGCGATCATTGGCTTGCGGTCGCCCGCTTGCGCACCTTGAGGCACGACAAATGCGGCGTCGTCATGCCTCGCTGCTTCATTCACCAGCCGACAGAAGTTCCGCGCGGTCAGGTCGCATTTCAAAGTCCACGAGGCGTTCACGTAGCCGAACGCGAGCGCCATGTTCGGTAGGCCCGAAATCAGCATGCCACGATAGAGCGTGCGCTTCGTCATATCGATCGGCTGGCCGTCGACCGTCAGCTGCGCGCCGCCGAACAGCTCCAGCTTCAGGCCGGTCGCGGTGACGGCGATATCGCATGCGAGCAGGCGTCCTGACCGAAGGCGAATGCCACCACTTTCGAACCTGCTGATCCGACCGGTCACGACTGTGGCCTTGCCCGCTTCTATCGCGTCGAAGAGGTCGCCATCGGGGACGAGGCAGATCCGCTGGTCCCAAGGATCGTAGTCGGGCGTGAAATGTCGATCGACAATCCGCGCGTCGGAAATGCGTTCGCCAACGCCCTTGACGATAGCTCGCTTGACCTTCTCGGGCCGTTTGCGGGCGAGGCCGTAGGTTGCCATGCCGTAGGCCACGTTCTTCCAGCGTACGATCCTATCCGCCAAGGCGCCGGGCAGGATGCGATGAAGCCGGTTGGCGATTTTGTCCTTCGGATCGCGCGACACCACATAGGTTGGGCTGCGCTGTAACATGACCACCTTTGCACCACGCTCGGCGAGGGCGGGCACCAGCGTGATTGCTGTCGCACCGCTTCCGACCACGACGATGGTCTTACCTTCGACCTCCTGATCTTCCGGCCAGAACTGCGGATGGATCACGGGGCCGGCAAAGTCTTCCGCGCCCGGCAATTGCGGCGTGTAGGCCTCGGCGTAGCTGTAATAGCCGCTGCCCCAGTAGAGATAGCGCGCGCGCACGATCCGTTTTCCGTTTGCCGCGTCCAGCGTCACTTGCCAGCGACCCGCGGCGCTGTCCCAGTCGGCGGAGACGACGCGCAGGCCGAAGCGGATGTGCTTGTCGATCCCGAGCTCGCGCGCGGTGTCGTCCAGATATTCTCGGATCGAGGGACCATCGACGATGGCGTTCTCGCCCCGCCACGGCCGGAAGGGCAGGCCGAGAGTGTGCATGTCGCTGTCGGAGCGAATGCCCGGATAGCGGAACAGGTCCCACGTGCCACCGATCCGCTCGCGCGCTTCCGCGATCATGAAGCTGCGGTCGGGGCAGCGCTTCTGCAGGTGATAGGCTACATCGATTCCGGAGATGCCCGCGCCGACGACCAGCACGTCGATCTCCTGCTCGTTCACAGGGGTGTTGTTGCCGGTCACGATGGCTCCTCCGATGTTTTGCAGTATCTCTCCGCGAGCGTGCGCCACGGGCCGGGTGTCGCACCGGTGGAAATCGCGGTATCCGCTGCCAGCTCCGCGCTCTTGCAGCGGTCGGCATCGTTGCGGAAACGCTCGTCACTGATGAACTTCTGGACCAACGCGTCCATCGATCCCGTGTATCGCATCAGGCGCGTGCCTTTGGTCGCGTCGGTATCGAACACCATCGTCCGCGGCCCTTGGGCGGTCCATGGGCGCCAACGCGGGGTGTCGCTCTTCGGCCCCCTCGATGGATCGCCGGTGTGCGCGAAATTACCCCAGTATGCCATCATCCGCCCGGACAATTTCAGGCGCTGGTCCTCGTTCTCGTCGGTGAAGAAGAAGTCGAAGGGGTCGGTATAAGGACTGTCGAAATCGCCGAAGACGAAGCCGATTTCCATCGCATGTGAGGCCCCAACCAGGGTGGCAAGATCGCTGACGATGGCGTCGCCTTCTTCGTCCCAGTCGAACCTGTAGGCAAAAACCGGCTGGGATGCGTTACGCGAGCGAAGATTGGCGGGGACTGCCACCGAGCGTTCGAACCATGTGGCGCTGGGGTACTCGCCATGCGCAAGATAGGCTGCGGTATCCTTTGCGAAGAACGCCATCCCGGCGATCGAGCGCGTAAACTGATCGTCGAACATGCCCGCAGCCCTCACCTCGTCACGGTTGGTGCCGAAGATCACGGGTATGTCCAGCAAGCCGTCACTATGCGCAAGCAAGGCGGGCAAGCCTTCGTAGGGAAGCACGATCCCGTCGGCGGTGATGTCGATCGGGTCGATACCGTCGCCCAGGCCACCGTCGTCCGGTCGCAGGTCCTGATAGGCCTGGAAGAGATCGGCGGCGGCGATGGCGCGCATGGCAGATGCTGTTTGCTTGTCGTTGGAAATGCCGAGCTGGGCCAGCACTTCGCGTGTGGAAACGCCGCGTCTTTCCGCTTCGCTATCCGGACCGAATTCGGCTTCTTGCATGGTGTGCGAAGCAAAACCGCCGCTCTGCATGATTGCTCCGCTGAACAGACCTTCGCTCAAAGGGGATGCCAGCAAGGCACCGACATTGAACGCTCCCGCCGACTCCCCGAAGATCGTCACCCGTTCCGGATCGCCGCCGAAGCTGGCAATATTGTCCTGCGTCCAGCGCAGCGCCGCGATGAGGTCGAGCAGACCGAAGTTAGACGCTCTATCCTCGGCTTGTTCGGCGCTGTCGCGCAGCGCGGAATGGGTGAACCAGCCCATCGGGCCGAGCCGGTAATTGGGTGCGACCACAACGACATTCTGCGATAGCGCCAGTTGAGAAGGATCGAGCTGCCCCGCAAAGCCCCAGACGTTTCCGCCGCCATGGATCCATACCATGACCGGCAGGCCTTCGATCGGACCGGGAGGCGCCCAGACGTTGAGGAAGAGGCAATCTTCCGATCCAGCAAGTTCGCCGCCCTCGAAACCAGGGTCGAGATCGGAGGCGTATTGCAGGCAGCGGCGCGCCGGCTCGAACGCTTCGTACCGGCCCTCCCACGCCGCGGCTTCGCGCGGTGCACGCCAGCGCAGGTCGCCGACCGGGGCTGCCGCATAAGGAATGCCTAGCCACGCATGCGCGCCTCGATCCGTCGAAGTTCCGACAAGTTCGCCCTGGGCGATCGTCGTGACAGTCGCTTCGTCGGCTTCGGGAACGGCGGCGACATTTTCTTTCGAACAGCCCGTAACAGCGATGCCGACAGCAAGGAGAAGGGCGCATCGGCGCACCCGGAGAGAAATTGCATTGATGCCATCGATCATAAAATCATCCACTTGGATTGTTTTTCAGCAGGCATGCTGATCCCCGCAGCAGGTCGCCACGAAAACCGGATCATTTGTCGGGTACGAAAATCTCCAGGACCGCATCGATGTGCGCGTCGATCACATCCTCGTCGGTCATCTCGACGCCGTAGAGCACCTTCATCTGTTCCGAGAGTACGAAGGGCATCTGGCAGACCGAAACGATGATATACAGGAGCGTCACGGGGGAAATATCCGGTAACAGCCCGGCCTCGACATATTTTTTCAGGTGGTCCAGCGCCACTTGGTGGTGCGGCCTGATGAAGGTTTCGCTCATCCATTCCAGCCGCTCTCCGCCGGTCACGGATTCCGAGATCGTTATAAGCGCGTGGTTGACGTTCGCCGCGCTGTATCGCGCATAACTGCGCAGGTAGCGGCGCAGCAGATCGGTCGATGACAAACCGTCGGTTTCTTCGATCGGCGTTAGTACCGCCTCTTCCGCGACTTCGTCGTACATCCGCCGCACAACTTCGCGCCACAGCTCGTCCTTGGTGCCAAAGTGGTAGCGGATGGCGGCGTGCGTGGTGTCCGCCGTTGCTGCAATGGCGCGGGTGTTGGCGCCCTCGAAACCCTGTTTGGCAAACGCCTCGTAAGCGGCGTCCAGAATCCGCTCGCGCGTTTCCTCCGCGCGCGTCTGCACCAGTTCGCGCTTGCCCGCAGACTTCCTTGCGCCAGGTTTCGGCTCGATTTCAGGCAAGATTACATCCCTTTGCATGATTGCAGGATCGGCCCGGACCGTCATGGGCGAAACGACAGGTCGGACCAGCGTGATGGCGCGTCAAGATACGCGGCCCTGTCCCCATCGGTTCGGCTGCTGCCCGCGACATAAAATGCGTACCGAATGTTTTCAATCCGCCAGCTTTTCGACCCGACATCGTAATAGGCGAGGTCGCGGGGCGCGATGGTGAAGGATGCCGTAACGCTTTCGCCGGGATCGAGCGTGATCCGGTCGAAACCGCGCAGCAGTTTGACCGGTCGGCCCACCTCGGAACCGGGGAAGCCGACATAGCATTGTGCGATCTCGTCCGCGCGCAACGATCCGGAGTTGGTAACAACCGCTTCCACCACGATCTCATCACCGGCATGGACTACCGTTGCGGCACTGTATTCGAATTGTGAGTAGCTTAGGCCGAAGCCGAATGGATATGCGGCTTCGATCCCTTCCGCATCCAGCTTGGTATAGCCATGCAGCGGCCCGTATTCGATCTCAAGCGCGGTGGGGTCGAAGAACGGCAAGTCTGCCTCGTCCTTGGGGACCGTGAAAGGCAGCTTCCCACTCGGCACGCAGTCACCGAAGAGCATTCGCGCAATTGCGGTGCCGCCCTCCATACCGGAATACCAGGTCATCGCGATTGCGCCGACATCGTCTTGCCAGGCGTTCATCATGATCGCGCTGCCGCCGACAAGCGCAACGGCAACCTTGCCGTGAGCGGCGCCGATCTTGGCGATCAAGGCTTCATCCTCGGACGTCAAACGCAGGTGGTAGCGATCGCCGCCGCTTGTCGAGCGCCGGTTCGGGTCGGTGTCGTCCAGCGCTTCGTCGCCGGGAATGAATTCGCCTTCTTCCTTCCAAGTGAACCCCGCCACGCACAACACCGCGTCGGCCTTTGACGCCACCGCTGCCGTGCGCTCGAGGTCCGAGCCATCGTCGAACAGGATCTCGACGTCCGCACCAACGAGTTTGCGCAGGCCGTCCAGGATCGTCACTGAATAAGGCGGAGTGACGCGGCTCGAGCCCTTGTCGCCAAGGTTCTCGACATCGGCCAACTGGCCGATCACTGCCAGTGTGGACAGCCGTTCGCGATCGAAGGGTAGTACGCCATCGTTCTTGAGCAGCACGATGCTTTTTTCGGCGGCTTCGCGGGCAAGCGCGACATGCTCTTCGCAGGCCAGATCCTCGGTCGAATATTCGCGCGGGTCGCTTGCGCGGTCGAACCGCATCTGGGTGCGCAGGATGCGGCGCACGGCCTGGTCGACGGCTTCTGCCGAGACCGATCCGTCATTGACTGCGGCGACCAGTTTCGCGCCGAACTTCACGCCTTCCGGGTTCTCGATATCGAGGCCCGCTTCGGCCGCATCGACGCCATGCACGCCGAGTACCCAGTCCGAATGAACGAAGCCATTGAAGCCCCAATCCCCCTTCAGGATATCGGTCAGCAGGTGGCGATTGTGCGCGCAATATTCGCCATTCACCTTGTTGTAGGCGCTCATCACCGAGCCACAGCCGGCATCCAGCGTGCGCTTGAAATGCGGCAGGTAAACTTCGCGCAAGGTCCGCTCGTCGACATTGACGTCGATCTTGAAGCGCGTGTTCTCGACGCTGTTGACCGCCAAGTGCTTCACTGTCGCGATCACGTTGTGGCTTTGGACACCGCGGCACAGCGCAGCACCGAATTCCCCCAACTGGTATGGATCTTCGCCGTAGGTTTCCTGCGCCCGGCCCCAGCCCGGGTGCCGCAGCAGGTTGATGCAAATACTGCCCGACAGGGTCACACCCAGCGCGCGCGCCTCGATCCCCATGGCCTTGCCGATCCGCTCTTCGAGGTCGAGATCGAAAGTCGCCGCCCGCGCCATCGGCACTGGGAAGCAGGTCGTCGCCTCCTTGTGCCGCACGCCGCGTGGGCCATCTGAAAAATACAGCGGCTCGATACCCAGCCGTTCGCAGCCGCTGCCCGCCGCATAGGCGCGCTGGCCGAACTGCCGGTTGTCGACCTGCGTGAAGAAGTAATGAAATCCGTGGCCGGACATCATGTGCACTTTTTCCTCAAGCGTGAGGTTCTGTAGCAGGCCATCGACCTCGGCCTCGATTGCCGGATCGGGTTTTGCAGTATTGAAGTCGTCGAAAGGCATGCTGTGTCAGGTTCCTTGATTGCGTGGGGCGCGGTCCGCGATGTCGCGCACGATCTGGGCGTGCAGGACGCGGTCCAGCGGAAACTTGATGACGAGCGGCAGGCAGATCAGCCCAGTCGCCAGCGGCACCAGCGAGACGAGCGACTTAATGCCGAACAGGGCGGTGTCGGTCTGTGGCTGGTTGGCGATGTAGCCGAAGGCGTCGAGAAGAATCCCGGCAATCAGCGTGGCAACGCCCAGCGAAAGCTTTTGCGCAAAGGCAATCGCGCCGAAGATGACTGCATCTGCCCTGATGCCGGTTTTCCACTCGCCGAACTCAACCGTGTCGGGAATGATCGCCCAGATGCTGAAGTAATGCGCTGCGCCGCCGACCGCACCGAACACGAACAGCGGCGTCACGACGGCGACCTGCTGGACCGGATTGAGGAACAGCAATGTCGTTGCGCAAATCGAGATCAGCGTTCCTGCGAGCCAGACGTTTCGTTTTCCGAAACGCTGGGCATGCAGGCCCCACAGCGGAACGAAAACCATCAGGCAAAGCGCAACGCTGACCAGCACGAGGCCCGTCTGGTCCTCCGCATCGAGATTGTATTTCAGGTAATAGAGTACGCCCTTGTTGGCGATGGTCATGCCTGACATGCCGATCACCACGATGGCGAAAGCGTAGACGAAAGCGGTGTTTCCGCGCAGCGCCTGAAGCGTCAGTTTCAGCGATGGCCGATGGGGCGTCCCGCCCGGTAGTTTGGGTTCCCGCACCACTGTGCCGCAAAGCAGAATCGCTAGCATGCCGAGCCCGGCATAAATCATGGCAATTCGCTGGAAACCCAACGCCAGGTCGCCTGCGCCCAACGCATCGGCTCCCGCTCGGGTGAGGCCCGCGACTACCACTCCGGCGGCGGTGGCGAAGACCATACGGTGGACCGCGAGCCTGCTGCGCTCGTCGGAATCGCTCGTCATGCTCGCCGAAAGCGAGCTGTAAGGCACGCTCACCACCGTATAGCAGGTGCGGAACAGCAGCTGCGATCCGAAAGCATAGGCAATCATTGCCCCGGCGCCCGCTTCGGGAATGCTGAACATCAGCCAGAACGAAATGCTCAGCGGAATGGCGCCGAGCAAGAGATAGGGGCGGAACTTTCCGAACGGGCTGTTGGTCCGCCCGATCAGGTAACCGGCGACCGGATCGGTCAGCGCGTCCCACAGCATTGCACCGAATATAATCGTGCCCGAGGCGATATTCGAAAGGCCGATCACATCGGTATAAAAGAACATCGCGAACAGATTCGTGGTGTTCCAGAATATATTGATGCCGAAATCACCCACGCCAAATCCCAGGCGTCGCATAAAGCCGAGCGGCGTAGATGCCTTCACGTCCTCGGCATGTATCGCCCGATCCATAATTCTCTCCCTCGGATTTTTCCCGCACCCATTAGGTGCTGGCGATCCGCCTCTTGTGCAGCTGACTTAACAAAAATCCAGTCTGCCAAGTTTTTTTCGATAACGACTGGCGCGTCATGCTTGGTGAGGCTATAGGCACAAAACCATCCAGTTGGAAGGAAAAAATACGAAGGCGAGCGGATCGACTGATTTCACCTAGAAAATCAGGGATTTGGAGAGAGGGATTACGAAGGCGATGATTGCTGCAAGCCAGTCTCGGCCCGAGTCGCGGGCCTCTGAACAGGCGCCGCGCTGGCGTGTCTGGACACTGCGCCTCGTCCTAGTTCTGATCCTGCTGGCAGGCGCTTTCGCAGTGCTAGGTTTCTTCTGGCTTCGCTCCGATCTTCGCGAGCGGATGGTGCCGCCCGCACCCGATCAAGAGCCAGCGGAACTTTCGTCCTTTGCCGAGAAATTTTCGGGCAACGGCGCCGCGCCGGACCTGACGCACACGCTGGGCACGCTCGATGAGGCAACGTTGCTGGAGCCACCAGCCAGCGTCCGGCCTTGGACGCGCTGGTGGTGGCCGGGAGCCGATGTCGATCCAGCGCAAGCTTGCAAGCAATTGCGAAAGCTGAAGGCCCAAGGATTTGCCGGTGTCGAGATACAGCCCTTCACGGCCGATCTCGCGAATGTCGAGGATGCCGTGTGGCGCGATCGCATCCGCGACACGCAATCGCCCGAGTATCTGCGCACCCTGCGCTCGGTTCTGGACTGCGCTGGCGATGCCGACATGCAGGTCGATCTCACGCACCTCAGCGGCTGGCCGGCTGGAGGTCCGCAGGTGTCCGCCAGCGAAGGCCTGAAAGAACTCGCTTTTTCCGAGCTGCAGCTTGACGGCGGAGGTCCGGTCGATGTCGAGATTCCGCTGCCGTCGCCCGGCTTCAACGATTACGTGCTTGCCTTTGGTGAGCGGGAATTCGGCGAAGACCTAAGCAATTTCCTGCCGGAATTGGCCCAGCTGAAAGCCGTGGTCGCGGCGCCCATTCTGGCGGGCGAACGCGCTTTCAACGTGCTCGATGTCACCGATACAATCACGCTCGACCCTGCCAAGCTGGTCGACCTGAGCACGAAGGTCGCGGACGGGAAGCTTTCGTGGGCAGCGCCGGAAGGTCGGTGGCAAGTCGTCTTCGTCTTCGTCATGCCATCGGGCGAGGCACCGACGCTCACCGCGACGCGCACACCCGGCTTTGTGATCGACCATGCCGACGCAGCCACGCTGAGCGCGCACTACGATTGGGCTTTCGGTTTGCGCTCAGGACTCGGCCCGTTTTACGGCAAATCGTTGCGCGGTATTTTCAACGACAGCCTCGAATTTAAGGTCGACCAGCTGGCGGCCAGCGACATCCTGGCCGAATTCGCCAAGCGGCGCAGTTATGATCTGACACCTTTCCTGCCTGCCGTATTCCAGGATTTTCACGATAACTACTTCATCCGCGAAGTGGGTCGACGCACAGCGGCACCGGCCTTTGCGCTGACGCAAGACGATGCGCGCATTCGCTACGATTACGCGCTGACGATGTCCGACCTCATGCGCGAGCGGTTCGTCGAGGCCAGCAAAACGTGGGCCAATGCGCGCGGGATGCTGTCTCGCGGCCAAAGCTACGGGACCGATGTAGACACGATCCGCGCTTTGGGCGCGAACGACATCCCTGAAACCGAACAGCTTTACGGCGGCGGCAGCCCGCTGTTCCTCAAGCTCGCGGGTGCTGCTGGACTGTTGTACGACCGGCCGGTCGTTTCGGCGGAATCCTTCGTTTGGGCGCTGAGGGCCAACGCGGTTACCCCGGCTCAGATCAAGGCCGCGGCAGACAAGGCCTATCTCGCGGGCATCAATGCGCTGGTGTGGCACGGCATCCCCTATGAATACACACATGGCCGCGACGGCGAGCGCCTGTCGCGCGATTTCGGGCCGGCAGGCTGGTATCCGTTCACGGACGAAAACGGCGGTTTCATCTTCTCTGGAAATTACGGAAGCGCGAGTTCGATATGGTCTGCCGAGCCCGAGCTGACCGAATACATGGGACGGGTCCAGAACCTGTTGCAGGCAGGCAAGCCGCAAGCCGATGTGCTGGTCTATTATCCCTTTCTCGGCTTTCCGCTGGAAATCGAGGATTCCGAGGAGGCGCGAGAGGATTTCCTGTTTGCAGGGGCGATGACGCCAGCCGATCTGTTCGATCCGTCCGAACCGCTTGCGCTCCCGTTCGCGAAATTTCCCGACAAGACGACCGACCCCCGTCTTGAGTGGATAGAGAAAGTACTTCCGGCGTTGCGCGAGCTCGACCGGGCGGGCGTCACCTGGACCTGGGTGAATGATCACGCCCTGCAATCGGCCCCGGCACTGGATGGCGATACACCGGTCATCGTCGCCGATGCGCCTTACATGCAGGTTGAGACCGCACGAGCTTTGGCCAAGGATGCCGAAGGCGGGCGCAAGGTCATCGTCTACGGCCAGCCGCCGGAAAGCCAGCCGGGCTACCGGGATTTCGTGCGCAACGATCGGATCGTCTCCGACATGATGCGCGCCGTGGCGAAAAGCGCAGCTGCGACATCGCCCCAAGACCTGCTGCAGCGGATCGCGCCTGCGGTCGGCCTTTCCTCTAACGGCGATGTGCGGCGGATTTCGCGCGACCTCGGTCGTGGCCGGACAGCGCATTTCCTTGTGAACCAGTCGACGACGCCGCAGGTTGCCAGACTGCGCCTGCGCGATGCGACCGGAGAGACGCTGACCGCGTTTGATCCGCTGTCGGGCAGGATCTGGACGGTCACCGCCGATGGGAACGGTGTCGTCGCGCTCGAACTCGGACGGCTGGAATCGCTCTTCGTGATCCGCGGTGCGGTCTTGGCACCCAACGGTTCTGCGTGCGGACCCAGCTTGGAGGGGTTGACGGCCCGCAAGCTCGATCGATGGCGGATCAAATCGGGCACTGTCTCGATGCAAGTCGACGGTCCGCTGCGCGACCTGCGCAAAAGCGAGGCTCTTGCCGCAAGCGCAGGTCCCGTCCGCTATTCTGCAAAAGTAATGGTGCCCGCAGGGGCAGCCAAGCTTTGTGCCGTGCTCGACCTCCAGCGGATCGAGGGTGCTGCGCGGGTCAGCATAAACGGCAAGCAGGCAACAGGAGCTGTCCTGCCCCCGTTTCAGGTCGACCTGACCGGGAAGCTGCGTCGAGGCTCGAATATCATCGAAATCGTGCTCGAACCTCCCCTGCGAAACTCAATGGCTGCGCGTCAGGAAGCGGACGGGCTGATCGAAGACGCCGCCGCGCTCTTCGTGCCCGGGGGGATCATCGGCCAGCCGCGCCTGCTGATGGGCGCACGTGACGGCCCCGAAAGGCGAAAATCAGAAACTTGAACTGCGGGCAGGGGCGTTGCGCTCCACCCGGAAAGAGGAACTGCCGGCTTGGGAAGACCGGCATTGGGAGAGTGAAATGAAAGTCAAAGCAAGCTTCTTCGCATCGTCGGCGCTCATCGCGTTCGTCGCACAGCCAGCATTCGCGCAGACCGAGCCCCTCAATGAAGAAGAGGTCCTCGCCGAGAACACGATCGTGGTGACCGGGACGTCGATCAGGGGCGTGGCGCCGGTTGGCACCAATGTCCTTGCGGTGGACGAGGAAAGCATCGTCGCAAGCGGGGCAACCGATGCCAATGATGTCCTTGCATCGATCCCGCAGGTGTCCTCCGCCTTCAACACAGTGCCCAGCATCCCGTCGGTGGGTGCAGCCATCACTGCCGTAACGCCCGCCTTGCGCAAGATCGGCGGTAGCAGTTCGGGAAGCACGACGCTGGTGCTGCTCAATGGTCACCGCGGCCCCGGAGTGGGCGTGTTGGGCACGCCCTTCGATCCCGGCACCATTCCCGTGGCAGCGATAGAGCGGGTCGAAGTCGTCCTCGACGGCGGGTCCTCCGTCTATGGCTCGGACGCCGTGGGCGGGGTCATCAACTTCATCACCCGCAGCGATTTCGACGGAGTGGAGGTTTCGGCCGGTTACGGTTTCGCCGACGATTACGAGCAATACGATGCCAATATGATCGTGGGCAAAAGCTGGGATGCCGGATCGGCCTTCATCGCCTATTCGCATTCGTGGAACGATCCTCTGTTCGGGCGCGACCGCGATTACGTGCAGCAGATCAGTGCGAATACGGGCGGCTGTGCCCCCGGCACGGTCTCGATCGACCGTGGTGGCACGGTTACGACCTATGCGCTGCCGGACCGCACACCCGGTACGATCTCGCAATGCGACAACACAGACAATGCGGCCTTCCTGCCTGAAGAAACGCTGCATTCTGTGCTGGGCAACATCGATGTCGATTTAAGCGCCGGTGTCGTGTTCGACCTCGAGCTGCTCTATTCCAAGCGCATCACACGCCAGACCTACGACCTGAATGGTGCTGGCGGGACCGGCAACTTCGCCCAGACGGGCATCATCACGGCAACCAACCCCTATTACCAGCCCATTGCGCCGGACCCGTTTTTCCAGACGGTGAACTTTTCCTATGCAGGCGTGTTCAACGACAAGGGTCGGATCGATCTCGATCTGTTCAACATCGCACCCAGCTTTACCTTCGATCTGGGCGGCGGGTTCGAGGCGCGCGCGCTCGCGAGCTATGGCGAAACCCGGACCGAATCCTCCTCGCCTTCGATCAATGCCGTTGCGCAGGAAGCTGCGCTGGCCGGCACTACATTGGACACCGCGCTCAACCCCTACGATCCGGGGGCGAGCAATCCGGCCGTGCTCGCAAGTATCTATCAGAACAATTACGGTCTGGCGGACCGCAGGCAGGCCATCGGTCGGCTGATCGTGGATGGACCGCTGTTCGCACTACCTGGCGGTGACGTGAGGGTGGCAGCCGGGCTCGAGGGCATGCAGCAGCGTATGGAAGCGCGCTTCGGCAATGTGCCGGTGGGCGCCGAAAATACCGCGCCGCGCGCGGTGGGCGAACGAGATGTCGTCTCGATCTTCGGCGAATTCGTCGCACCGATCATCGGGAGCGCGAATGCAGGTCCGGGGCTCCAGGAACTGACCATCTCCGCCTCGGTTCGGCATGACGATTACAGCGATTTCGGCAGCACCACGAACCCCAAGGTCGGATTTACCTACAGTCCCGTCGTAGGTCTGAAATTCAGGGGCAGCTACGGCACGTCGTTCAATGCGCCCAGCCTCGGAGATACGACGGGTGCACCGGATTCGCGAGCACAGATCATCCAGTTCAGCCCGTTTCGCGATCCCGCCGATCCCGAAATCCCGAACCTTTTGCGTCCCACGGTGATCCTGGCCGGGGGCAACCCCAATCTTGGCCCACAGAAGGCCGAGACCTTCTCGCTGGGCGCAGATGTCGAGCTGGGAGCGCTGCGCATGTCGGCGACCTATTACAACATCGACTTCGAGGACCAGATCGCGATCATTCCGTTCACGACACCGGCGGTTTTTACAGAACTCTATTCCTCGTTCGTCACTCTCAATCCTACCTTGCCGCAATTGACCGATCTGGTGGGCAACCTGCCGCTCGATGGCGCTGCATCGCTCGCATCGCTTTATGCGGGCCCGTTTGGCGGACCCTACGTTGTGTTTGACGCGCGTCGCCAGAACCTTGGCCGGGTAAAGGTCGACGGGATCGATTTTGCGGCGAATCTCGAACATTCACTCGGGGCAATCGATGTCGATATCGGCGCGACCGGCACCTACCTGCTCAATCGCAAGGTCGCCGCACTGACCGGCCAGCCGCTGGTCGATGCTGTCGACCAGGAAAGCCGGCTTAACGTGATGGCCTATGCAGGGTTCGGTACCGGGGCGGTGCAGGGCCGGGTCGAGCTGAACCACAACAGCGGGTTCGATCTTGCGCTTCCGCTTGCCGCCAACGGCTTTACGCAGACCGAAGTCGGTGGGTTTACCACCGTCGACCTTTTTGCATCTTACACGCTTGCGGCTTTCGCCGGTGGGCGCGATGCAAGGCTGACGCTCAACATCGACAATGTGTTCGATACCGACCCGCCATTTTACAACGCGGACCCTGGCTACATCAATGGATCGACGCGCGGGCGGCTGGTGCAGGTCGGGCTGAGCTTCGGCTTCTAGGTCGGACGCCCGTAGGTAAATGAGAGCCGCCATGACCATTGCACAGCACAGGTGGAAAATCGCCGCAGCAGGTTGCGCTGCAATTACCTTGGCGGCCTTCCTTGCGCCCGTTCCGGGTTTCGATCGGGTTGAGCCGCCGGAATTGCCCGACGCCATCCCCTTGCTACCTGCACAGAGCGGGGCGGGGCCAGAGCAGTGGAACATGATCGGCAACAATTTGGTGGTCCGCAACGTCCGCCAGTCGCAACTGATCGCCTTCCTGCCCGATCCGGACAAGGCGACGGGCGCGGCGGTTCTCGTCTTGCCGGGAGGGGCGTTCAGGATGCTGTCGATGTCCACCGAGGGGACCGAGGTTGCCGAGGCCCTCGTCAGCAAGGGCATCGCTGCTTTCGTCCTCAAATACCGCCTGAACGAGACAGCGAGTAGCGACCTTTTGTTCGCTGTCAAAACCGCGTGGCTGCTGACCCGGTTCAGTTACGGTGCGCCCACTACGGTGAGTGAACCCAAGGCCACCGAAGACGCGCTTTACGCGCTGCGCCTGCTTCATGAAGAGGCTGACAGGTGGTCGCTCGATCGCGGGAGGATCGGCATGATCGGCTTTTCGGCAGGCGCGATGACCGCCCTGAACGTGGTTGAGGAGGAGAAGCCATGGGGACCCGATTTCGTCGGCTATATCTACGGCCCGATGGACGCCGACGTCACCGCTGACGGCCTGCCACCGATGCTCGCAGCCATCGCGCGCGACGATGAGCTTATTCTGGATCGATCCTTTTCGATTGTCGATCGCTGGAAAAACCACGGCGGGGAAGCAGAACTGCACGTCTACGAGAATGGCGGCCACGGCTTCGGGCTGGGTACAGAAGGCACTGACAGCGTCCGTTTCGAGGAAAACCTGCTGGATTGGCTTGAACAGCAAATTTGAGCAGATGTATTGGAAGGTGGATAGCGGCCACGCCCCACTTTATGCTGGCCCACCTGGCAGCCGATACGATCTGTGGAGCGAGCAAGGCGCGCATCTGGCTAAGTGAGGAGCGTGAACGCCGCTTATGAAAAGCCAACCGGCTAACGGTTCCATTCAAGAATGAGACCAACCGCCCATGCGCACCGTCTGCAATTGGGCCGTAAGCCGTCAGTCCGCTTCTGGGGACCGGGCACGGCCAAGCTCAAGAACTTGAAGCCCATCTTGGGGCGCACCTAGGCTTCCAGATCGGTGGATCTAATCGGCCAGAGCATCGCTTGAACCTGATCGAATTCGTACTCCGGGTGAATTCCCGGAAATACTTTGGGGAACAGCGAATGAACTGTCCGCAGCGTGGGGGCATCGTGCGATGGGCGCGCCGGATTGGGATGCAGGCTCAACAAGTTCACCGTCCCGTTTTCCTCGCTGAAACGCGGCAGGAAGGCCGGCAAGCTCTCACCCTTCCTGATGGTCTGCTGTGACGCCAGACCGGGGTCTCCGTCATCCTCCTTGCCATAGGACGGACGGTCGCCTTCGATGAACCACGTCATCGTCATCGCGCGGCCCAGGAACCGCGCCATGTCACGTTCGAGCTCAGCATGGTTTTTAGCAGGGTCCTGGCTCGGGATCCGGTCTTCCTGTTCGTAAAGAATCACCCGCTTCAACGAGGCGAGCTGCGTAAACAATTGCGCCAGCACATTGCCGGCAGCATCGAAGCAATCGAGCTGATCGCGCGTCAGTCCCAGCACCGCAGTGGACCCCGATCCTCCCAGCTTGACGGTGCGGTCCCGTCCCGATGGCGCAAGGGGCAGGAAAGTGTCGATAACACTCTCGACAAATTCCTGTCCCTTGCCACTCGCGCGCCGCAGGCCGCTAGCCATGGTACCGCTGGAGCCGAGCAGATTGACCAGCATCGGCAGCCCTTCGACCTGTTCCATGGCCGATAGACGCTCTGCCACGGGAAGCATCTTGAACTCCTTGGTCCAGCGTCGCGCAGGCGCAAGGCCGGATTGGATAACGCCGGCGTAGGGTTTCACCAAGCTGCGGCAGACAAGGAATGGCCGGTTGTCATCAATCCCCAGAGCTGCGCCAGTCGCAGCGCCGAAACGATGGGTGACGAGCATGAGGCCCGGTTCGTCAGGCACGTCGTCAGGCGTGGCATGGGCGACCGCTTCGAGCAGCCTTGCCGCCATATTCTCTCGCGCCTCGCGGGGGCCATACTCCTCGAAATATGCGGTCTGCGCGAAGCGATCGCGCGCCCTGCGGTAGTCAGTATCTTCAAGCCGAAAACCATCGAACCCGTTGCGCGCTGCGAACCGCCGGGCGGCGAAATCGCAATAGGCGGCGCGCAGCGCGACCATCGAAGGCCAAAGCACCTCGCGATCATCGGGCAGGAAGACGCCCTTGGCACGCCAGTTGGCGCTCAGCGCGACGGCAAGGGCTTGCGCGGCCTGGGCGAAGCGGTCGGCGTCGAGCAGATTGTCGACTGTATCGCTCTCCAGGATGCGTGAGGCCGAAGTGAAGAACGCCTTACGCGCGCGTTTCAGCCAGCTGTTCAATTCCGCGTGCCGCTCGCCCTTGAGCCGATCATCCATCCCCAGAAGGTTCGCAACATCTATGAAATCGCTCACCCTTGTCGGGGTGAAATCGCACGGGTTCTCGGAAAGGAAGTCGAGAATGGAAGCCTGCCTCGCGCGCGATGCGGCGGCCAATGCTTCGAATTGCGAGCGCCCGTCCTGGTCGACCGCTTGTGCGACAGGAAATCTGGCAAGCTTTTGCTGCCAGAAGACAGAGGTGCGCAGCGCCATGAAAGCAATCTCGCCAGCATGGTCCGGGACATCGGCCATTCCCGATTGCATTGCGTTGAAAAGCGGATGGAGAAACTGGCGTTCCGCTCTCTCGACACAGCTTTGCAGCCTCTCGAAATCGGGATCGGATTGCGCATGCGGCAGGCAGCGCCCGGCAAGCGAATCCGCCGTCCTGCGTAGCGATCGCAGGTAAGCGAGCCTGTTCTCCGGCGCGAGTGGCTCAGGGTTGATCGCGGCGAGCCGGTTCAGGGCCTCCTCGCGGCAATTCTCCTTATGCAGGAGCCCGATCTTGTCGAGCCAGTCACCCCTGGCCGCCGTTCCGCCGTGTTCGGCAAGGAACCGTGCGAGGTCGCGCACCACGGGAGAATAAGATCCCTGTTCGCGCAGCATCGTCACGAAAGTATTGCGCGCGGGAGTGTCCATCTGGCCGTATCCAAAGCGCCGCATGTAGCGCTGCACCGTTGCCTCCAGCCGACCGATGTTTTCCGGGCGGTTCTTGTCATAGTTCCACCGTTTTGCGTTACCGCGCTGAGGAAACCTGGCTTCGACCAGTATGCGCATCGCCGCCTCGCCCAGTCGATGTTGCAGCTCGATGTTCTGTGGCTCGGTGAGATCAGAATATCCGCCAAGCGTCAGCGCGCGATCGGCAATGTCTTCAAGTATGGCTGCCAGGCTTTCCAGGTCATCCGTTCCGGTCAGACAGGCGAGCGCAGTCCACGACAGCGCGTGATGCGCAACGTCCTTCGTGTCTCGACGAAAGTCGGAAACGTTGTTCTCGATCGCGTCCCGCAGCCTGGTGTAGGCCCGCGAAAGTTTTTCATCTTCATGGCCCTTTGCATGAAGGATGATCCGGCGGCTTTCTTCCTTGAGGATTACCCGGACTGGTCCGCCCGTTTCCTGGCTGTTGAACTTGATATTGGGTGACTGCTTCAGATCGCCGACCCGAATGTCCAGCCCGGTCCGCGCGAGATCGTCTTCGGTCAATCCGAACCGGAAAGGAGCGAGCAAAGTCGCGCCTTGCTCGAAGCCTTGGGGGCCGTACCCGAGCGCCCGCTTGAGTTCCTCCATTGCATTCGACGGAATTCCCGACGATGTCTTACCTGTACCCTTACGTGCGGTTGTGAGCTCGATCAGTCGCGTTCTGAACGCGCCGGGATCGGCAAAATCCTCATCGAGGATGCCGCCGGACTCTTGCAAAAAGTGGCGCAGGCGCAGGTCGATGGAGCCGGCCAGGCGCTGGTCGAAATCCTCGTTTTGCAGAACACCCGATCCCGAAAGGGCATACGACGCAGTCAACGCGCCAAAAGCCAACGCGGTTTGGATCAACAGCAGGTGATAATCCGAGGTCTTGCCTGGAGCGAAGGTGAGATTGACGAATTCCCGGCCCGTCCGTTCTGCCGCTTCCGCGGAATTCCGGCCGCGCTCGAGGCTCCATGCCTCGGCGTTAGAGGGGCGCGGCAGATTGCGCGCGGCGAGCATCGCCTGCCACAGCGCATCATTACCGATCTCTTCGTCATCCAGCCAGCTCGCGATCCGCTTGCCCACCAGGTCCCAAGCGGCATCGCGACTGAGAAACGTCACCTCTTGAGGCCGCGCCAGAGCCGAGAGCAGCGGCGAGGTCGCTTTCGGCGGATAGCCGAACATCACGAACTTGGAGCTTACGGCAATCGGCGCGCGGGCTTGTAGCAGCGGGCTGGCCGCATCATCGTTTGACCGCGTTGCCCGACCCAGCAGCGTGTCTACCGCAGCCCTTACTCTGCCACGCGCTTCCGGCAGGCTCGCAGGCGGCAGCTCCTGCAAGTCGAGCGCCAGCAGCACGCGTTTGTTTTTTGGCAATTTCTGCAGCCATTGCTCGATATCGGCATTGAAGGCCTTGATCAGCAGCCTTTCATTGAAATCCTGAGGCCATGCGTTCGGCCTGTTTTCGGCGTCGTCCTTAGCCAGCCGCTCCGGATGCGAAAGCGGATTTTCGCCGAAGCGTGAATAGGTGCGTGCGCGCAGGACACGATCGCGAAACCGGACAATCAATTTGGGGACGAAGCGTTCAATGACATTATAGACCAGCGCCGCGATCAACGCCCCGTACATGAGAATGGCAATCGCCAATTCGGCCCCAGGAACTACCGGTCTGATCCATCCCGCCAATGCTTCGGCCCATGTCTGCAGTGAAAACTGAGACAGGATATCGCTTGCAAGGATGAGCGCGGCTGCCAGACCGCCCAGAACCTTCAGACCGATGTGAAAGGGCACGTCGGCATCGCTGCCCGGTGTCACGCACCGTTTGTAAAAAGCGTCGAACAGGCGAAAGCTCGGGGCTCGTAAACCCTTTTCACGCGCCTGCTGCTCCAAGTCGTCGCGCATGCTGTGAAGCGTCTTAGCCCACGCATCGATATGCTGTGTTTCGCTTGCCAGCTCGCCAGCCATTTTGAGCGCGCCGTGGGCGGCTATAATGTCCTCGTTCTGCTTTGCGTTAAACGCATCGAAGGACCACATGAGCAGTTCGGATTTGCCCGCCAGGCCACTGCCGCTGATAAGCAGTATGTTGTCTTCGATCAGCTTTGCCTCGTCCGGCCTAAGCTCGCCCTTCCCGGTCAGTGCGGTCAGGAATCTCTCGTCATCCGGGCGCCCGACGTAGATGCGGCTTTTGTGTCCTGCCGTGATCTGCCGTGACTGCCCGCCAGCTGCACGCATTCAGCTCTCCTTGGGAAAATAATTTCGTCCATCGATGCAGCGATCGTAGATGCGCTTGTCAAAGCGGAGCCATTGCGTCCCCCTGATCCCGCGGTCGAAGTCCACATCCGGGCCAGTAGCGAAGGCGCTTGCGAGCTTGATCTCAGTGCCTCTGATCTTCCCGATTGCTTCGACTTCGCTGACGACTTCATTCAAGTCCTGGTCTTGCGAGTAGATGATGGCCGCATCGAGCTCTTCGCGACGGGCCAGGCGCACCAGATCGAGGGCGATACGAATGTCGATGCCCTTTTCCTCCGCCTGCACGATCATTTCGACGTCGCCGTCCTCGTCGAAGATGCGCCGTTTGCGATAGCGAAGGGGGCGCGTCGTCACTTCTACGCCGTCGCGCTCCATCGCCTGTGTCTTGTTGCACCAAAAGGCGTGCCAGCGCGGTTGGCGGCGCGCCGAGGGCACGCCGGTGTAGAACCGCACCGCTCCCGGCCGGAAGCCCGCGACCTCGCACATCTCCCGATGCAGCGCGACAGGATCGAAATTGGGGATACGATGACCGAGCAGACGCTTCGCCTGCATGAAGAGATTCTGCCCGTCGATAAAACCCACCGCGGTGGGCTGGTCCACTGTATCTTTCACGGTGTTTCGCCGTCGCCTGCTCCGTCGTCTGGATCGGCGTTCGGGGTGCCTGGCTTTTTGGTGTTATCCTTGTCGACGCGATTGCCAGTTTTGTCATCGCCAGGCGTGAAAAAAGGGTCCGGGATGTTTTCGGGAGCCGAGAATTCGGGTCCGGACAGATCAAACTTGCCGTCCAGCACCTCGCTTGCCGTAGGACGGCGTCCCTGCGCTGCCTCGGCTCTCTCCCGCGCGCGTATCCGTTTCAGTTCTGCCAGGCTGCCGCGCTTTGAAGGCTTCTGCGGTGGCTTGATCTCCCGGCGCCGCTGCGGGGCGTCGCCATAGAATCCGTTCTCGTCGAACTGGCCTGCAAAAGCGGGGTCCTCGAGATAATTGGGCTTGCGTGCGATCACCGGCTTGTCCCCCGCTATCGCCAGGACCATTTCGGTAAACTCCAGGTCTTGCAGGACGCGCCAATTGTCGAACCCAGTCAATTCCCCTCCATCGCGGGCGACCCGCGCATTCGAGAAACCGAAGGCCTGCAACACCTCGCAGTTGTTGATCATGGTTTTCCAGTCATTGGGGTACAACATCTGCAGCTGACTGAGATCCTGCCAGAAGCTCCACGTCCTCAATCCGTATCCGCGCAGCAGCGTGATCGCTTGGCGAAGTTGTTTAAGCGGTCCGAGTTGCGCTGCTTCGTCGAGAATGAACAGGGTCGGCAATTCCGGACGCCGCGAGCGCTGTGTGATGGCCGCCATCAACACCCCGATCCACAGGCGCAGCAACTTGCCGTGGCTTTCGAGTTTCTCAGGCGGGACCACGACATAAATCGATATCGGATCGCCCCGAGTGATCGCCTTGAGATCGATCGTCGAGCGGCCAAGCGTGGCCTGCGCCCCGGCGCTGCGGAGGAAATCCGTGTGCGATTGCGCGGTCGACAATATCGAGGCCCAGACCTTCCCTTCGGCGGTCGACTTTATTGAGCCACCCTGCCGCACAGAGGAATGCGAGCTTTTGAGGATTTCCTTGAAGGTGAAATCCATATCTTCGTTTGTCTGATTGAGCAGGTAGTGCATCTCCTGCAGGTTGCGCAGAACGGGAGGCCTCCCGGAGGCAACAAACAGCAGCATGGTCGTTATGAGCGAATACGCACGGCTATCCCAGAACGGGTCCTGCGTGTGCTGCTTGGTCACTATCAGCTCGGCGAGTTGCGCTGCACTGTCGATTGCCTCTGGAGAGCGCGGATCGATCAGGTCGAGCGGGTTGAGCGCCCCTGTCTCCTCACCGGTGACACCGAAGGGATCGAGCAACAGCACCTCTTGACCCAGCTCGCGACGACGGCGTGCGGTGACCTGATAGTTTTCGCCCTTGGGGTCGATGACGATGACCGGCCCGCGATACCTCAGGAGAGCAGGAATGATACAGCCCACGCCTTTCCCCGCTCCTGTCCGAGCTAGCGTGATAAGATGCCCGTCTCCAGTATGCAGGATCGGTTCAAGCATGTCGTCGGCGGCGTCTTCGTCCTCCACCGCCTCGCCAAAGCGGAAGCCCATTACTGGCCTGTGGGCTTCTTCCTCCAGCGAATAGCCGATGAGGAGGCCATCCGGACCAAGTTTGGCGGGAAGTGTCGGCCCGCCCCCATCAACACCGTCGGCCGTTGCCGACCAGTTTTCACTCCGCATTCCTGCCAAGTCTCGCCCCCTCGAGCACCTGTTTCACCGAAATCAGTAAACTTTTGAGCTTATCGGTAACGCTCCCGCGGGCTTTGTCAAAGCAAACTGGCTGAGTGATCTGGGTGATGCTGACGCGTAGTTGTCGATCGACCAAACTCACCGCTCGAGCCATAGTCTTTACGAGGTCGGAGCCTCTCAGCCTGCTGTCGATTCCCAGATCGAAGAGAGCCCCTTCTTGCAAGCGCTACTCGCGATCGAGGAAAACCGGATCGCCCAAATCGGTTTATTGATGAAGCGTCCGCTCAGAACCTATTTTTGCGCCGTCAGAGGTGAGAATTTTCTTCTGCGATTTAAGAGCTGAGACAACCTCGGCGGAAAAGTCGCGCTATCGCTAATGGGAAATGGCGGAGACGGAGGGATTCGAACCCTCGATACCCGGTATGGGTATGGTTCCTTAGCAGGGAACTGGTTTCAGCCACTCACCCACGTCTCCACCGGCGCATGCTCTTTTGGCCGCGAGCCGCGCGCTATAGGCGGGCTGGGCAGGGGCGACAAGGGGGCAATTGGACGTAATTTGGCCATTTCGCATGAAGCGCAGACATGCGCCCGCCCACCTGCCGCAGTACAGATCCCCGGTCGCCGGACAGCCGTCCTTCATCTGCGGCCTTCGATAACAGAGCCTAACGACTCGCCTCGTCGCGTTTTCGATTCGATTCGCCGCCCTGCGATTGCTGCGGGCGGGGCAAGCGACTCTGTTCGGCAGCGCGAAGACGTGCCCCGTTGTTCCACTGGCCGCCGGGAAGACGGCCTGAAGTGAATGCCCGACCGCGAACCGGGCGAAAGGTGTGAGAGATGCGCATGACCAAATCCTTCGGTGCCCTTGGCTCCTTTACCCGCTCGGCCACCGCGTTGCTGGCCGCAGCCGCGCTTGCGATCGGACCGGCCGGCGCGCAGAACGTCGAGAGCTTTGATCCGGACGAGGCCTACGGACAGACGAGTGGCGGGATCGACGGCGATCTTGTCCAGCCTCAGACCGAGGCACAACCGCGCGAGACGGCACCCTATCCGGTGCCGAGCACGGGCGAGCCGGGTCCGAGCACCGTGCCGCCATTGTCGCAGTCTTCGGACCCGCGGTTCGACGGGGAATTCTCCGAATATGCCGAGACCCCGGCCGCACCGGGCGAGCCGGTGCCCGAATGGTCCGACCCTGCACCGACCGGTGACGTAGCCGCGGCCCAGGGATCGGCCACCACCTATGGCGAAGATGACCTGATCGGTGCGGCAGAAGGTGTCTTCGGCAAGGGTGCGGAGGGGCTTGCGCGCATGATCGAGGACCTGCTGCAGGAACAGGGCGAACCCAATGGCTATATCGTCGGACGCGAAGCGGGCGGGGCGTTCATCGTCGGCGCGCGTTACGGCTCGGGCACACTGCACCACAAGATCGAAGGCGAGCGCAAAGTCTACTGGACCGGCCCTTCGGTGGGCTTCGATGCCGGCGCGAATGCGGCCAACACCTTCGTGCTGGTCTACAACCTGTTCGACACGCAGGACCTCTACAAGCGCTATCCGGCGGGCGAGGGACAGGCGTATTTCATCGGCGGCCTCCATGCGAGCTACATGCGGCGCGGCGATGTCGTACTGATTCCGATCCGCATGGGGGCGGGCGTCCGGCTCGGCCTGAATGCAGGTTACATGAAGTTTTCCGAGAAGCAGCGCTGGCTGCCCTTCTGAGGTCGCAGACCGGCGCACCGTGACGGCCCGCAGAGGCCGCACGGTGCGTAACCAGCCGAAATGCGGTTGCCCCGCGCGCTGTGCTGCGTAAGAGCATATCCCATGCTCGACCGACTCGAACCGCAATCGCCCGACGCGCTGCTCGCGCTCATCAAGCTCCACGCTGCCGATGATCGGCCCGACAAGATCGATCTGGGCGTCGGCGTTTATCGCACGGGGCAGGGGGACACTCCCGTTTTCGGCTCGATCAAGGGCGCAGAGCGGGTGCTGATCGAAACGCAGGAGAGCAAGTCCTATCTCGGCCCGGAAGGGGACATTGGCTTCGTCAATGCCCTGATGCCCTATATCTTTGGCCCCGACGCGACGATGGGCGGGCGCATTCAGGGCATGCAGACCCCCGGCGGGACCGGCGCAGTTCGGCTGGCCGTAGCGCTGGCGCAGAAGGCGGGCATGACGAAGCTGCACATGGGCACGCCCAGCTGGCCCAACCATGCGCAGATCCTCAGCGATATCGGCCTCGAATGGCAGGGCTTCGAGCATGCGAAGCCCGATGGCACTGCCAATCTGGACGCGGTTCTGGGCGCGATCCGTCAGGCGGGCCCGGATGAAGGCGTGTTGTTGCATGGCTGTTGTCACAACCCGACGGGTGTCGATTACACCGCAGACGACTGGGCCCAGATCGCAGATGCACTGGCCGAGAGTGGGACTTTCCCGATCATCGATGTCGCTTACCAGGGGCTCGGCAAGGGCCTCGAAGAAGACGCGGCGGGCCTGCGCAGCGTTCTGGCCAAGGTGCCCGAGGCGTTCATCGCCTATAGCTGCGACAAGAACTTCGGCATGTATCGCGACCGGGTCGGCGCGTTCTACATCATGGCCAAGGATAGCGGAGAGACTCTCGAAAAGGCGTTCTCCAACGCGAACGCACTGGCCCGCGCCAGCTGGTCGATGCCGCCGGACCATGGCGGCGCGGCCGTTCGGGTCATTTTGCGCGATGCTGAGCTGACCGAGGAATGGCTCGATGAGCTCGACCAGATGCGGGCGCGTATGCGGCAGGTTCGCGAATACCTTGCCGATGCCGGCACGGCCGGCAGCGTCGACCTGACGCCGCTGGGAACGCAGAACGGGCTGTTCTCGGTGCTCCCCTTGAGCAAGGAACAGGTCACGCGCATGCGCGAGGATCACGGCGTGTACATGGCCGGATCGGGCCGCATCAACGTGGCCGGGCTGACCATGGACAATATCGACAAGTTCATCTCCGCACTTGCCGATGTGACCGGCGAGTAAGGCTTTGTGCCGGGGGGCGTGGTAACGCGCTGCTAACCAATTGCTAATCTCCTTACCGTACGGTCGAATGACCACGGAGGTGCAATTGGACATGGATTCGACAAAGGACCGGCGCGGCGCTGATCGCCGCAAGGCGCAGTTGCCGTTCGACGGGCCCGACAGGCGCGTCGGCGAACGCCGCTCGGGCGTGGATCGTCGCCGCATGGAGCGTCGCTCCGGCCTCGAACGGCGATCCGACTGAACCCTCTCCAGCTATCGCGATCCGCGGCCTGCGGGTCGCGAATGCGTGTGGTTGGAACACCCAACCTGGGTCTTTCGAAATAATCGGCAAGGGGTTCACCAGCCCCTATCCTCGATGCGCGAGCATTGCCTGTCGAGCTGTCCCAAAAGCCTCATAAGCGCGGAATTGTCGGGTTTTCGCGCCACGGCGCGCATGGCACCGCGATAGATCAGCGGGCGCCACAAACCCGTCTCCACGCGCCAATGCAGCTCCTCAAGTGTGACTTTCCGCCAATCGGCCACCTTGCGCTTTCGCACCGGCGGTTCACCGGGCGCGCCCGGCCCTGCAAGCACGCGATCCCATGCATCGGCGAAGCTGCCTGCGCCTTCCCGCGCGCGCAGCCGATACGCACTTTCGCGGCTGCGACCCACCCGCCGGGCTGCCTTTGCGACCGAACCGGTCAGGTAGAGCTGGGCGAGGAACGCGCATTGCACCTGCGGGCTCCAACCGTCGTGGCGTGGGCGCAGTTTCACGGGTGTAAAGGCGGGAGGGCGCGAACGGCGTCGTGAGCAAAGTGGCTGGGTCATCGGCCATCTCAAGCCACAGGCCCGCTATTGTAGGAAAGCGCGAAGGATCCGGCGGTGACATATTCTGCCGCCATTCGGTCCCATAGAGGGACATCTCACAAAGCGAAGCCATCTTCGTTGGTTAACATTGATTAACCTGCTAGGACTGTCCCGAATCGGCCAAAAGTCGATCGGGTCAGCATGAAATTTGGGTGTATCTAGCGGGCTGTGGGCTTCTCCGCAGCTTTGCCGGTTAATGGGGAAATTATCATGAAGTCCATCGTCTATATCGGCGCTTCCGCCATCGCGCTTGCAGTGGCATCGCCTGCTCTGGCGCAGGGCAACACGAGTACCGTCAACCAGTCGGGCAATGACAACGTTGTCGATGTCGATCAGGCGCTGGCCACCGGCAGCACTTCGACCGTCACGACCGAAGCCGGATCGCAGTTCAACGATATCGACGTCGATCAAGCGGGCACGAACAGCACCTCAACCGTGACCACGGGCGGTGTGGGCACCAGCCTCGCGGATCCAAACACGGTCGAAGTATATCAGGGCGGCGATGGTGCGGAAAGCGAAGTGACCCAGCGCGGCGGCTTCGGCAATTCGGTTGTGGTCGACCAAGTGGGTGACAGTTTTTCTTTCGTCAGCCAGGATGGACAAAATTCTCAGGTGGAAGTGCACCAGGCCGGTGATTTCAACACCAGCGATATTACCCAGTTCGCTAATGTTTCGTCCGTGGGCGATACGGGCGACACAGTCGACAACGGCGTGATCCAGGTCGGCAACGGCAACGACTCCATCATCAATCAGGCCGGGCTTCGCAAGAGTTCGAACGTCACCCAGGTCGGCGATGACAATATGAGCGACATCGCGCAGTCGGGCACGGGGCTTGTGGCTCCGGTGACTGTCAATCAGACCGGTAACCTGAACACGGCGGATGTTCAGCAGAACGTATCCGTTCCCGGCGGGAGTTCGGTCGACACGACTATCAACCAGTTTGCCGACTTCAACAACGCAACTGTCGATCAGACAGGTCTTTCCGACATCCTGATCGACCAGACGAGTGATGACAATTCTGGCACCGTCACGCAATCGGGGAACGAGGCGACCGTTACCCTGACGCAGAACGGTCCCGATGGCGGCAGCAGCGCCACCATCATCCAAAGCGCCAGCACCAGCACGATCGATGTGGAGCAATCGGGCTTCGACCTCGGATCGGCTGAAGCGAATGCAAACACCGCCACGATCAACCAGGCGGGCGTCGACAACATGATCGACTCTTTCCAGGCCGGTGATGGCAACAGCTCCTTCATCGCGCAGACTGGTTCGCTGCAGGAAGCCAACCTCGTCCAGGGCGCGTTCGAGAACAGCTCGGGCATCACGCAAAACGGCTCGGACAATTTTGCCGACGTGCTTCAGGACGGCGAGGGCAACTCCTCGACTGTCGTGCAGAACGGGACGCTGGGCGACGCCGATGTCGACCAGCTGAGCAATGACAGCACCTCGATCGTCTCGCAAAGCGGCAGCACGCAGACTGCGACCTTGCTTCAGGCGCTCGGCAGTTCGGATAACCGCTCCGAGATCACGCAAAACAGCCTGAACAACACGGCCGACGTTTTGCAGGACGGTAGCGGCAATGTGTCCTTCGTCACCCAGAACGCCCAGAACGGTACAGTCGATGTCGACCAGACCGGCGGCACCGCGACCTCGATCGTGAATCAGAACAACGGCCTGCTGCATGATGCAACTGTCGAGCAGGCGGGCACCGGGGCAAACTCAATCGTCTCGCAAGGCGGTATAAACCAGATCGCTCTTGTCGATCAGGCTGGTGCCAGCAACCGCTCCGAGATCACGCAGAACGGTGCGGCGACGAACACCGCCGATGTGCTGCAGGATGGCAGCACCAATATCTCCTTCGTGACGCAAAACGGCAGCACCGGTGACGCCAATGTCGACCAGACCGGTACGACCAGCTTTTCCAACGTGGTCCAGACCGGCACCAATGGCGATGCAGACGTGCTTCAGACGGGCAACGGCGGCAACTCGATCGTCTCGCAAAACGGCACGGACCAGATCGCGAATCTCAATCAGTCGGGTGACGGCAACCGCTCGGAAATCACTCAGTTCAATGCAAATAACAATGCGCAGGTGCTGCAGGGCGGAGCGACCAACACTTCGTTCGTCACCCAGTCGGGCACTGACGGGTTCGCCGATATCGACCAGACCGGCACCAACAGCAATTCGACAGTAACCCAGACAGGGGCCGTGGCCAGAGCGACGATCAACCAAACTGGCACAAACCAGTCAGCAACAGTGCTTCAGGATGCGCCGGGTGACGCCGCCATGCAAATCGCGTCAACCCTGGTTACGCAGAACGGAGCCGACAACGTCGTCGATGTTGTCCAGTCATCGGTGGTGGTGTCGGCGAACAGCGGCGGCTTCACCAATGGCTTCCTCTCGCCGGATCTCACGCTCCTGCAGGATGGCACCGGCAACACAGCTGACATCGATCAGGCCGGGGCTTCGACCTTCTTCGTCGACTTTAATGGGCTGAGTGCATCACAGGTCGGTGACTTTAACGACCTGACGGTATTGCAGGACGGTGCAAACGTCGCCTCCGCTGTCCAGCAGACCGGCAACTTGAACATTGCCAGCGTAACGCAATCGGGCAATCCCACCATTAGTGGCGGATTTGCGCAAACATTGGTGCAACAGACCGGCGATGCCAACATGTCCACCTCGCTGCAGGATGGGACATATAATGGCTTCTCGTCCACCAGTCTCACCGTCACGCAGACCGGGAACACCAACGTCTCGGACGCCACGCAATCGGGCTTCAACGATGTCGCCTTCGTCGATCAGATCGGCAATACGAACGTCTCGCGGGTCACACAGAATGTCGGCGGGGTCAGTAATTCCGGCGACATCAACCAAGACGGTGACGACGGCCTGTCTGAACTGACGCAGAGCGGCACCACCAACTCCGCGACGCTGAATCAGGACGGGACG
The DNA here is from genome assembly GCA_947494705.1 of uncultured Erythrobacter sp. GTDB lineage: Bacteria > Pseudomonadota > Alphaproteobacteria > Sphingomonadales > Sphingomonadaceae > Erythrobacter. Next base: position 1,156,446 of record CANLVN010000001.1, on the reverse strand, counting down.
TTCAACCAGTCCTTCATCACGCAGGGCGGGACCAGCAACATGGCGACCGTCTCGCAAGGCGGCATGGGCGATGTGTCCAACGTCACTCAGAGCGGCACCGGCAACTCGATCACGGTAAGCCAAAACGTGCCATAAGGCGCTGCACAGCCGGACGTCGGAAGGCCGCGAAGCGACATGCTTCGCGGCCTTCTTTTTGCCTTTTTCTTCGGGCGGCCCGGATCGCTTCATCGCGCGAACGGCCCATGCCGCCCCCTCAGGCCCCCTTGGCGGACATCTCGTTCATCGAGGCGCAAGGCGATTCTGAACAGGCACCGCGAGCAGGCCGGGTGCGGGGACACGTCCCCCGTCCGGCCTGCCGAACAGTTTGAATTTCCCACGGGGGCATTTACAGGCCGAAGGTGCCACTAGTGAAACAGGGACGGGTCGATCAGTCGGCGATCCGTACGGGACCGGCGCCGCGGTGAAATACGCTTGAAGGAATAAGAAAATGAAGAAGATGTCGCATATCCGAACCTCGCTGATGGTTGCCGCATTTGCCGGTCTTCCGTTTGCCACAGCCGCACAGGCGCAGCAGGTCGACGCCGATGGCGAAGTCCTGACCACGGTCTATGCACCGGAAGTGCCCGCTTTCGATGAAATGGCCGAGGGCCCCGACGTTGAGGGCATCATCACCGCCCGGCAGGGCAACCGCATTCAGGTGACCGGTGCCGATGGCACCAATACCGTGCTGACCGTGACCGAAGAAACGGTGATCAAGGCGCGCGGCGGCTTCCTCGGCCTGGGTCGCGAAACGCTGACCCCGGCGGCGCTGCTGAACGGCCTGCCGGTCGAGATCGAAACCCGCCAGTGGGATCGCGGCCTTGTCGCCGCCGATGTCCGGTTCTCCGACGACAACCTCGAAATGGCCGAAATGGTGCGTTCGGGCACCAACCAGCGCTTTGCCCAGAACGAGGCGATGATCGAGGAAAACACCATTGCGACCGAAGAACTGCGCGGTCGCTTCGGCGATATCGACCAGTACAACGTCAAGGCGACGACCAACGTCTATTTCGACAGCGGCAAGTCACAGCTTTCCGCGAGCGCGCGTTCGCAGCTGTGTCAGGCTGCCGCCGAAGCCGAAGCCATGGACAATGCGCTTCTGCTGGTCGTCGGCTACACCGATGCCGATGGCAGCCAGGAACTGAACCAGGCCTTGTCGGAAAAGCGCGCCGGAAATGTCGTCAACTTCCTGCAGCAGCAATGTGGCTGGGCGCCCTACCGGATGCTGACGCCGACGGGCATGTCGGAATCGAACCCGGTCGCCGACAACGCAACCGCTTACGGCAAGTCGCAGAACCGCCGCGTGGCGGTGAACGTGCTCGTTTCGAAGAGCGTCGACGGCTACGAGAACCGCTCGGCACGTCGCTGAGACACCATCAAATCGAGAGATATTGAGAAGGGGCGGGCCGCGATGGCTCGCCCCTTTTTTGTCCCGCGTCCGCGCGCAGACAGGCACCCGCCTCCATAGTGGAGGAACAGACATCCATTGTGGAGGCAAGTGAGGCCAAACTAGGTAGGATCACGGGGTCTACATTTAAGTGACGTTCCGTAAAACATCATCGCGAAGAGGGGGTTAACCTCCCAAGGTTGCAAGTAAACCGCATGTAAAGGCCAAAGGTCTGCACGTGCAGCGTATAAGTTTGCGCGGCGATGATGTCGGCCAGTGCTTGGTTGCGCTGTTTCGGGCGCTTCTCGTCGCCTTCGATTAAGGTGATGTTTTATGAAAAACTCGATCATAACCAGTGCGAGCCTGCTGGCACTTGCTCTCGCTACGCCCGCTTTCGGACAAGCAAGCCAGTCCACGATAGACCAGAGCGGTGACGACAACGATGCGCAGGTTAAGCAATCGGGTGTCGAAAATGCCTCGGCCATCGATCAGGACGGCGACGACAATTTCGCCCGCGTCGACCAGGACGATCTGCAGCCGGGTATGGTGGGTTTCTCGACGCCGGCCAATGCTTCGAACATCGATCAGGACGGTGACGGCAACTACGCAACCGTTGCCCAGTCAGGCACCGTGGCCGGGGGCCCTGGAAACCAGTCGACCATCTACCAGAACGGTGTCGCCGGCCTTGCGAGTTCGAGCTCGAGCGCCAGCGCCCCGACCGTGACGAATGCCGATGGCGCTTTCAGCAACTCAGCCATCGTATCTCAGGTTTCGGCCACAGCGGGTGGCCTCAACGCGGCCTTCATCGCGCAAGGCGCGCTCGGCGCGGTTTACGGTAATGCGGCCGAGATCGACCAGCTCGGCGACAACAACTCCTCCTCGATCAGTCAGGAAGCGCTGGGCGCAGGGGCGACCAGCGTCCAGAGCGGGGAAGCGAACAGCTCCTTCATCGCTCAATCCGATGGCACGCTGGTCCAGTCGATCGGCACCGCTCCGGACAAGGCCTACGATCCCGAGGCCTTCGTCACGCAAAACGGTGACAACAACACCTCCTTCGTGACGCAGGATGCCAACCTCAATGGCGGCTCGCGCAATCTGGTCGCCGATATCGCGCAATCGGGGGCAACCAATGTTTCGAACGTAGACCAGAACGCGAACGGGCCGGGCTTCACCGGCACCTATCGCGCTTCGGTTATCCAGACCGGCGCTGCCAATTCCGCGATCACGCAGACCGGTGCCGGGCAGGGCGTTCGCAACTTCGCTGCGACCGTGATTTCCGACGCTTCGGATTCGTTCATCGTCCAAACGGGCGAAGGCACCAATAACGGCAATCTTTTGGCGAGGGTCGAACAGAGCGGAGGTTCGCTTTCCAACGTCGCACAGACCGCTAGCACCGACAGTTCGGGCCAGAGCCAGGCCGGTTTCTTCACGGCGGATGTCGAACAGGGCGCAGGGGCGACCTCCAACATCACGCAAAGCGCGCTGGGAGCAGCGGCCAATACCCAAGTGGCCGTGGTGACGCAGAACGGAGCAAGCACTTCGAACATCACGCAAGTGTTCGACAATGCCGGCACGAACGACTTCTCGGCGACGGTCAACCAGGATGGGCTGGGCAATGTGTCGAACATTGCCCAGCGGGACGAGGGTTTCGGCCAGATCGGCAACGCCGATGGCGGCCTTGCCGCCGACGTGAACCAGACCGGGGATGGCAACACCAGCGGACTTGTTCAGGAAAACAAGAGCGCTTTTGCCGATATCGATCAGACCGGCAACAGCAACATCGCGAGCGCGTTTCAGGGTGATGCAGGGAACGGTCTGAACCTGCTTCAATCCGGAGATGGCAACGTTTCGACGTCCACACAACTCGGCCTCAGCAACTCTGCCAATGTCGAACAGGCGGGCAATTCGGTGACCTCGTTCATCGATCAGGACGGTCGCAACGATCGTGCCTTCGTCGATCAGCTTTCCGGTTCGGACGGATCGAGCTCCGCGATCGTTCAAGTCGGTGCGGGAGGACCGCAGTCCTTCAGCAGCGCGAACGTCACCCAGAGCGGAGCGGACAACAGCTCCTCGATCACGCAGGCCGGTTATGACAGCGAAGCCGACGTGCTCCAGTCGGGCCGCGACAATGCCAGCACGATCGACCAGAACGGCCTTCTCGCAGGGCTGGGCAACTCTGCCGATGTCACCCAGTCGGGGAACGACAACCTGTCCTCGATCCTGCAGGATGGTTCGGACAACAGCGCGCTCGTGACACAGGCCAGCAACAGCAACATCTCGACCGTAATTCAAAACGGTTCGGGCAACTCGGCCACGGTAAGTCAGTAGCTCACCGGCCAATTCCTCCCCGCGGCAATCCGGGACGCGGGATCATATCTTGAGCAAGGCTTGCGAGCGCTCGGTCGCCAAGGAGCGTCTTGCAGGTCCGGGGACGGGGCGGCTTCTTATGAAGTCGCCCCGTTTTGGGTTGCCCGGCGCTATCGCTGGCTGGCCAGACCCTGCATCCGCTTGAGGTAACGGGCGAGCACGTCGATCTCGAGATTGACCTTGGAACCTTCATCGAGCGCGCCGAGCGTGGTCACTTCGGCAGTGTGCGGAATGATATTGAGCAGGAAGTCGCAGGTCTGATCCGAGCGGTCGCGCACGTCATTGACCGTCAGCGAGACGCCATCGACGGTGATCGAACCTTTTTCCGCTATGAAAGGCGCCATCTCGACGCGCGCGCGGATCGCGATCCGCCAGCTATCGCCGGACTTATGGGCCTTCACCACCTCGCCGACGCTGTCGACATGGCCTGTCACAATATGCCCGCCCAACTCGTCACCGACGCGCAGGGAGGGTTCGATATTGAGCCTGGCTCCTTCGTCCCACATGCCCGGTTTCGTGCGGCTGACGCTTTCGCTTGAAACATCCACGTCGAACCACGCGTCGCCCTTCGACCCACCGCGTTCGACCACGGTCAGGCACACTCCCGAACAGGCGATCGAAGCGCCGATATCGATGCGCGCCGGGTCGAGCGGTGCGGCAATGCGCACGCGCAGGTCGCCGCGCTGTTCGCGCGAAATGATGGTGCCGATGGCGGTGACGATGCCGGTGAACATTTTCGTTGAGCCCCTTATGTGCGGGTTCGCAGATAGGCGGTGAAGCGGTCGCTGCCAAGCTGGCGGCTCTCGCCCATGCGCCACCGGCCATGCGCGTCGCCAAGCGCGTCGAGCCCGAGGTCGCCAATTGCCCGCAAACCGTCGCCGACGATGATCGGCGCGCAATAGATGTGCAGCCTGTCGACAAGATCTTCGGCGAGGAAGCTGGACGCGGTGCCTGCGCCGCCTTCGACATAGAGATACTGGACGCCATCCATCTCCGTGATCTGGTCGGGTCGATTGATTACCCGCACGCCTTCGGGCGCGACGCCCCGGCTCAACAGGAATCGTTCGGGGCTGCGCGCTTCGAGGCCGGGGAGGCGCACATCGAGGCGCGGGCGATCCTTGCGCCACGTCGCGCCGCCCACGAGTATCGCATCGTGGCGCGCGCGCTGGGCATGGACGTGGTTGCGGGCGACCTCGCCCGTGATCCACTGGCTCTCGCCGGATGACAGCGCGATCGCTCCGTCGAGGCTCATCGCGAGTTTGAGTGTGACATGCGGGCGGTTGTGCGTGGCGCGGCTAAGGTAGCCTTCCAGGCTGGCGCGCGAAGCGTCGTCGCCCAGGACATCGACCGCGATGCCCGCGCGCTCGATCCGCTTGACGCCCAGGCCTGCGGTGCGCGGGTCGGGATCGAGCTGTCCGATGACGACGCGCGAAGGACGCGTGGCGATGACGAGATCGGTGCAGGCCGGTCCGCGTTCGGATTCGTGCGCGCACGGCTCAAGCGTGACGTACAGAACCGCTCCCTTGGCTTCGCCCTCTGCCAGCCCTTCGAGCGCCACGGCCTCGGCATGGGGGCGGCCTCCGGCCTGTGTCCAGCCGCGCCCTACGACCCTCCCGTCGCGCACGAGAATGGCACCGACGGCTGGGTTGGGACGGCTCATGGGACGCCCGCGCGCCGCGAGCCGCGCTGCGGCGGCGAGCCAGTCGGCGTCGCTGGGCGCGCTCGCGATTATGGCGCGTCGCTTTCGGCGGGGGCGTCGTCGGCGGCATCGCCCGTCCGGCCCATCAATTCGTCCTGACGGGCGCGTTCGGCGGCTTCTTCGGCAGCGCGAGCCGCGCGGCCACGTTCGTCGATTTCGTCAACGTCCATTCCCGCCGCAGCGCCAAGCGCCTTGTAAAGCTCGCGTTTGCGTTCTTCGAGCGCCTGCTGGGCCTCTTCGCGCATTTCCTTCACCTCCTGGTTTTCCAGATTCGAGGCGGCGATTTGCGCGTCGGTGCGGGTCGGATCGAAGGTGGTGATATAGGTGATGCGCGGGCGCTCGGGATCCTTGTAGACGGTCTCGTTCGACAGCCAGTAGAACATGAGCGCCAGCGGCAGCGTGGAGACGATCAGGATCGGTATGCGATAGGGGTTGGGTTTCCTGAACTCGTGCCAGAAATCGACCACACCGGTCTTGGGATTGAAGCGCGACTTTTCGAACATGGGTCGCAATATAGGACGCGCCATGCCCGGATGAAAGCGTCAAGGATACTCGACGCTGATCGGCACCCGACCGCGCAGATTGCCGCTGGCACTGGTTTCCGCCTCGATCACCAAAGTGCCGGAGAACCGGAATTCCAGCCGTCCACCTTCGTCGAGGCGGGGAAAGCCGTCGAGGTCGGTGACAAAATCGCGCAGACGCGCATTGCCGCCGGTGGGATCGCGCATGGCGACTTCGCCGGGCAGGTTGAGGATGACCTGTTCGAAAGGCGCGCCGGTTATGACCGCGCGACCCGTCACAGGCATCCCGCCAAGGTCGTCGATGTCGCCGATTACGGTCTTCTGGCCAGTTGCAAGGTCGAGCAGCACGCGCGATTCTCCGTCGCCCAGCAGCACCACCCGGCCAAAGTCGATATCGCTTTCGATCATGATCTGGAGACGCTGGCAATTGCGCTTCTTGTTGCCGTTGCCATTGCCGTTCTGGTTGCCGTTGCCGCGGCATCCGGGGGGGAGGTCGCAGTTGTGACAATTGCCTTGCGCGCGCGCTTGGGCCCCCATCCCCAAGAGGGCCGGGATGACGAAGCTGAAGGCAGCAAGGATAAGGCAGAACCGCCGGAACATGAACGCGATTTAGGCGAACAGGGTTAACGAATGCCTACGTATTTTTCGTGAGAATATCAGCCGAAGCTCGCATAAAGACTGCGCCCGTGCTCCTTCAGCCAGCGATCTGCCTTGCCGATCTCGCCCTCGTAGATATCGACGAGCAGCGCGTGGAAAGCGGGCGAGTGGTCGAAATGGACAAGATGCGCGACTTCATGCGCGACGACCGAGCGGCGCACGAAATCGGGGGCCTGGATGAGCCGCCAGTTGATGCGGATACGCGACTTGTCAGAGCAGCTGCCCCAGCGCCTTTGCGCCCGCGACAGAGCCACCGGCACCGGGTCCAGCGCGGCGGCGGCGGTGTACTCGGCCATGTCGGTCTCGAACACGGCAAGAGCTTCGCGTTCTAGCCAGCGTTTGAGCCGCGTATCGAGCCCCGGTCTGGGACCGCCAAGACGCACTCGGTCCGCCTCCATCACCGGTCGGCGGGGAGCTTTTGCTTGCCAATCGATCCGCAATGCACGCCCGCGATAGGAAAAGACGCTTCCTGGCTCCACGACTTCGCGCCGGGGCACCTTGGCATATTGCGCCGCCAGCCAGTCGGCTTTGGCGTGAGCGAAGGCGATCGCCTCCTGCCCACGCGCCCAGCTTGGCAGGGTGATGCGCACCTCGCTGCCATCGGGCGCGAGCCGCAAAGTCAGGCGCTTGGCCGTGCGGTGGCGGCGCAGGGTAATGGGAACCACGGTCCCGCACAGGTCGATCTCGGGCTCGAAAGCGGCGCGCTTGAGCCAGTCGATCATTCGCCCGGCTCCTCGACCCGAAAGCCGACAGTCGCGGTTTTGCGTGGCGGGCCCCAGTCGACGATGTGGTGCTCGAGCGGGCCGGCCTCGTTCTCGCTAATGACCCGTCCTGCGACCGAAACCCCTGCGCGAACGACGTCGTCGCGGTCGCCGGTCAGCAGGTAATGCCATTCGGGCAACGGTCGCTCCTCGGCCCGGCGGCGATAGGCGCAGGTGCCCGGCAGCCAAGGAACGTCCTCGACGATCTTCAGCGTCAGCCGCAGACAATCGGGCACGAAGGCCTTGCGATTGCGATAATCGGAGCATTGCGCGGTGCTGCAATCGAGCAGCTTGCACGCCACGTTCGTGTCCTCGATCGCGCCGGTGTCCGCATCCTCGATCTTGTGCAGGCAGCACCGCCCGCATCCATCGCACAGAGCCTCCCACTCTGCGCGGGTGAGCTGCGCCAGCGGCAGCTCCCAGAATTTTTCCCTCAACTCACCCATGTGTCGAGTTGCGCGGCAACCGCATCGGCGCCTTCATCGGTGGGCAGGGTAGCGATCGGTTCGCCCTGCGGACCGAATAGATAGGTGATGTTTGAGTGGTCCATCAAATAGGCACCGCTCTCGCTCTCCTCGCCCTTCGAATAATAGACGCGGAACGTGTCGGCGGCGGCCTTGATCTGCTCGGGAGTGCCGGTGAGACCTATGAGGTCCTCGGAAAATGCGTTGGTAAATTCGCCCACGACTTCGGGTGTATCGCGCTCGGGATCGATGGTGATGAAGATCGGCTGGATCTGTGCGGCGCGTTCGGGATGTTCCTGCGCGAACTGGTTCAGTCCCTGGGTCATGCGCTGGACATCGGTGGGGCAGATGTCCGGGCAATAGGCGTAGCCGAAATAGACGATCCGGTATTGGCCATCGAAATCGCCCCAGCGCACGGTTTCGCCCGAACTGTCGGTCAGTTCGAACTCGCCGCCGATCGTCGCGCCCTGAAGCGGGGGAGCTGCCGCTTCGGGCTCCGAAGCGCATGCGCCAAGCCCCAGCAGGAGCGCTGCGATAAAGGACAAGCGGGAGGGTGTGGCGGTGTGGTTCATGGTCTGCTAATTGCCTCATTGCGAGGGCGGACCCCAGGGGGCTTCCTCACATTCGATTTTACAGGTTTCGCGAAAGGTTCAAAGCGTGGGTTTCTCGGTTTTGCGCAAGTTAGGGATCACGGGACGGATTGCCAGTGCAGCTGTGGCAACCTTGCTTGCAATCGGTGCGCTGGGCACTGCCAACATGCACCCCGTATCCGCGCAGATGTTTTCCGACGGGTACGAATTCCTGAAAGCGGTCGACGAGCGCGACGGGGACACCGCGACCGAAATGCTCAATGTTCCCGGCACGCAGATCGTCAATACGCGTGACATCACATCGGGCGAAACCGGTCTGCATATCGTGACGAAGCGGCGCGACACCTTGTGGATTCGCTTCCTGCTGGAGCGCGGAGGGAACCCCAATATCCGCGACAAGAGCGGCATCACCCCCCTGCAGATCGCGACGCGGCTCGGCTATGTCGAAGGCGCAGAAGCGCTGGTCGAGGGCGGGGCGAACGTCAATGTTGCCGACAGCCAAGGCGAGACCCCGCTGATCGCGGCAGTCCACCAGCGCGACGTCGGGCTGGTTCGCTACCTGCTTGAAAAGGGCGCAGACCCTGATCGCAGTGACAATTCAGGGCGGTCGGCGCGCGATTATCTGGAACTGATGTCCGGAGTCACGCTTTTGCAAAGAGAATTCGCAGAAGCCGACGCCAATCGCGAAGGCCAAGCGCCCACTGAACAATACGGACCGAGTTTCTGAACGGATGACTGTGCCAAACCCCGATTATGCCGACATGACCCTGGACGAGCTGCGTGTGGCGCTGGCTCCCGATATCGCGGCTTCGGCGATCTTCGACGGGTGGAACGAAACCGCTCTGGTCGCCGCCGCCGAGATGGCGGGCGTCGATGTCGACGTTGCCCGGCTCGCTTTCCCGGGCGGCTCGGGCCAAGCGATGGACATGATCGAGGCGTGGGTGACATCGGTCGACGTTGCGATGGAAGAGGCCTTGCCCCCGGAAACGCTCGCAGAGCTCAAGATCCGGGAGCGCATCCGTGCGCTGGTCGCTTTCCGCTTAGAAGCGGTCGAGCATATCGACGAGGCTGTGCGACGCGCGATGGCGATCATGGCGATGCCTCAGAACGCGCCGCGCTCGCTGAAGCTGGGTTGGCGCTCGGCGGACATCATGTGGCGGCTCGCAGGTGACACTGCGACCGACTACAATCACTACACGAAGCGCGCGATCCTTGCGGGCATCTATTCCGCGACGCTCGCGGTGTTCGTGAACGACGACAGCGAGGGCAAAGCCAAGACCTACGAATTTCTCGACCGGCGCATCGACGGCGTGATGAAGTTCGAAAAGGCCAAGGCGCAATTGCTCAACCGCGACGTCGAATTGCCGAGCCTGACGCGGTTTCTGGGACGGCTGCGTTACCCGAGTAGGTAGTTTCCACCATATTGGGGGTGATTAAGCCGGGAGAGCCCTTGGCCTCCCTCGACCCGCTCGCCTATTACCCGTTGAGAGAATCGCAGCCAGTGCTGCACGGATAAAGACGAGAAGGACAATTCGATGGCGGGTTCGCTCAACAAGGTCATGCTGATTGGCAATCTGGGGCAGGACCCGGAAGTCCGCAGCTTCCAGAATGGCGGCAAGGTGTGCAACCTGCGCATCGCGACCTCCGAGCAGTGGAAGGACCGCAACACCGGTGAGCGTCAGGAACGCACTGAGTGGCACACCGTCGCGATTTTCTCCGAAGGTCTGGTCAATGTTGCCGAGAATTACCTGAAGAAGGGCTCGAAGGTTTACATCGAAGGCCAGCTTCAGACCCGCAAATGGCAGGACCAGAACGGTCAGGATCGCTATTCCACGGAGATCGTGTTGCGCGGCTTTAACGGCACGCTGACGATGCTCGACGGCGCACCGGGCGGTGGTCGCTCTGGCGGCGGCGGCGGTGGCGGCAACTTCGGCGGTGGCGGCGCAGGCTACGGCGACCGCGGCGGCTCCGGTGGCGGCGGCGGTGGGGGCTGGAATCAGGGCGGTGGCGGAAGCTCCGGCGGCGGTTCGGGTGGCGGCTCCGGCGGCGGATCGGGCGGCTACGACGACCTCGACGACGACATTCCGTTCTAGGAATCAGCATTCAAAAGGGGGCTTTCCGGCCCCCTTTTTCGTATCACACCGTCATCGAAGTCCCGCGATAGATCTTTGACCGATACCGCGAATCCTGTGCATCGGGCAGCGGGGCGCCGACGAGGAGGACGGCGCGCGTGAAGCGTTTCAGCTCCTCGGCATGCTCGGCTTCGTCGCGCGGCTCTTCGCTCGCAACGCGGCGGGTGAGGTTGATCTGATTGACCGGCACATCGTGAACCAGCCGCTCGTTCTCGACCGCGACGGTCGCGGTGAAGGCGTGGAGCGAGGTCTTGATGAAATTGGCGAGCGCCACACCCGGACCATCCGAACCATAGGGCACGTCGGGTGAGACGAGCACGATCTGGCATCCGTCATAAAGCGACGCCTTGCGCGTGATCCGGTAATGGCGGGTGATGTTGTCCTCGACCATGCGCGCGAATTCGGGTGTGGCCAGCGGCTTGTCGTCGGCGAACAGATGGTCGGGCAGGGCTGCGGACGGCATCGAGAGAACGGTCGTGGGCCGTCCCCATTTCTCCAATGCCTGATCCATTGCCTCCTCGATGCCGTCGCCCGCGACGAGCACTTCGAATGCGTCCTTCGCCAGGTCTTTGGGCAGGGAATCGCGTACTCCTTTCTCGCCGGCCTTGTCCTTCGCGATCAGCACCACCCGCGCGACCGCGCAATTGCCGACGAGTTCCTCGATCGTGGCGGCGACATAATCGGACAGGTGATCGCCGATGATCCAGACAGTCTTGTCTTTCATCTTGTCGATCCGCTCCTGCTTGGGTGAGCCGAACATTTCGCGTTCGGTATTCGAGCGCTCAACCCGCAGGCCACCCGAGGGCATGAATGTTTCGCCGCTCACGGCCCGATCCGCGAGGAAGAAGACGGTCGCCTGCGCCACCTCCGCCTCTGTCGGCATCGCGCCCAGATGCAGTTGCGAGATGACGCCCTTGCCAACACCAGTCGCGACCTTGTCGACGGCGGCGGCGGGGAGGAATGGCTTGTCTTGCGGAGGCGCAAGTTTGAGCCACGTTTCGCCTCCCGCCTTGCTCGCCCATTCGTTCGAACCGAGCAGGAAACCGCCCAGCTGCAAACGCACCAGCAACCGCTCGGCCATTGCCTCGGTCAGCAAGTACTGGTCCCAGCAGCACAGCCCGTCGCCCTCGCTCGCAAATTCCAAGGCCAGCTTGCGCAGTTCCTCGGGCGCTTCGCCATCGTGGCTCAGAGTGCTGGTCGAATTGCGCGAAAGGCGGGTCAGGATCTTTCCCGCATCTCCGCCTTCGCGGATTGCATGGATGACCGCGGAATAAACAGCGTTAAGCCGCTTGTTTTCCAGGATCAGCTTGGCGCGTCGCTGGAACAGGCCGGGCTTTCCGCCTGTGCCAGACAAGCGATCGCCATCGACGGGGCCGGGGGCGATGGCATTGCACTGTACCTCCGGACCGAGAAAGGGTGAGAAAGCCTCGACCATCGCGCGTTGGCCCGCTTTCGACAGGCCGTAATCGGCGCGGTTGGGATAGGCGACAGCGAGGAACTTCTCCCCGCCGAAATAGGACGAAACGTTGAGGACGTAGCCCGACCCTTGCGCCTTCATCAGCGGTACGACGCGCTGCATCAGGTGGTAGTTGGAAACGAGGTTGGCATCGAGCGTGAAGCGCCAGGCTTCGGGCTCCATGTCGATCACCATGTCCTCCGCGCCCGCAACGCCCGCATTGTTGATGAGATAGTCGATGCGCCCGAATTCCTCGAGCGTCGCATCGACAGCCTTGTCCAATGAGGCGAAGTCGGAAACATCGATATCGGCCATGTATTTGACGCGCCGTTCGACCCCGGCAAAGCCGATATCCTGCAATTCACCCACGATCCGGTCGCGCGCGGCGACAAGCTCGCTTTCACGCCGGGCGACCATCATTACCTTCGCACCCGCCAGCGCCAGCAGTCGCGCCACCTGTCCGCCGATCCCGGCCGACCCGCCGGTGATGAAAGCGACCTTGCCCAGATGCAGCCCGGTGATGTTCTCGGCAAAGCCCACCATCGCCGAACGTGCCCCGGTTTCCTCGGCGATGCTTGCGGGCAGCTTGAGGTCGATCTCGGCAATGCGCGCCTCGCGGAACAGCACGCGGGTGGCGTGCCCTGCGGCAAAGCGCGCGTTCTCGTCCTCGGTGTTGGTGTGGCGCACGATCTGGTTGGACCAGACAGCATGGTTGGTCGCGCCGGTTTCTTCGTGGACGCGTTCTTCGTCGCGCCAGATGCGGATCAACTGCGTGACCCCTGCCGAAAGGATCTGCGCAAACGAATTGCCCAGGGCATCGCCCGGATTGGTCATGAAGACACAGCGCGGCTTCGATTGCAGGATAGCGTGGCCGTACCAGTACCGCGCGAGGCTGCGCGCGACAGCGATTGCGCCGACCAGCTCGGTGTCCATGAACTTGGCAACGGTGTCGTCATCGGCGGCGAGCAAAGATCCGGTGAAATGGCCCGAAGGCTTGACCGGCAGGACGATGGCCCCGGTGATCGCGCCATCCACGTCTTCGGAAAACTCCTTGAGTGCCGCCTCCATGGCTTCGGGTTCGGTGCGGTTGAAGCGGGTGACGCTCAGTTCTTCTCCGATACCTTGTGCTTTCAGCCGTGCATTGGCCTGAGCGACATCGGCATTGCGCGCGAGGCCCAGCCGCACCCTTGCGCCCGAATTCACCAGCGGTTGTGCGGCAGCGACCGCCTCGTCCCAGTTCTCGCCACTGGCGATGAAAATGTTCAGCCCTGCGCCGTCCAGCGATCGCATCGATGGACGCGTCATGTATGTCGAGGCGGATGCCCGGTTTGCCGACATGCCGTGCGTCACGTCGACCTGCTCGCCGCTGATCCCGGCGGCTTCCTCGCTGGCGAGGAAAAGGCAGGTGCCCGCAATATCGGTTGGGTTGGGCAGCGGCTTGCCATCGACCTTACCCCCGGTCGAGCGGGTCAGCGCCATACGTCCTGTGAAATAGTTGGCTGTGGTGTCCTTGGGCTGGCCCTGAACCTCGTCCATTGCGGCAAAGACTGTGCGGATGCGGTCGCTTTCGATCGGGCCGGGGAAGACGGTGTTCACGCGAATGCCGCGCGGGCCTAGCTCGCTTGCCAGCTGGCTCGACAGCGAATTGAGAGCCGCCTTTGGGACGACGTAAGCGGTGCGGCCATAGTAACGCGTGTGCGAGAAAATGGTCGAGATGTTCACCATCGCCCCGCCTACCGGCATCATCGGCGCGACAATTCGTGCCATGTTCCAGGTGACGCCGAGGATGTTGAGCATGGCATCGCGCACCGTCTCGGTGTCGCCGCACGCCTCCATCTCTGCCTTTGACAGCGGTACTTTGTGGAGTGGTTGTTTGGGGCCAGCGGACCCGGCATTGTTGATGAGAATATCGATCCGGCCATATTCGGACTTCAGCGTTTTCATCGCCGCGCGGATCGAGTCCGGATCGCCGCCATCGAGGACCGCGGTGTCGATCCGCTCAGGCGAAACGCCGGTATCCGCGATCAGCTGATCGCGCGCAGCCTTGATACGATCCTCGGTTCGCCCGGTCATGATGACGAAAGCGCCTTCGCGGGCAAAGGCGCGGCTGATCTCGCTGCCCAGATTGCCCGCCGCGCCGGTGATAAGCGCGATCTTGTTGGCGAGACGGCCCTTGGGTGTGCTGCTCATTCTCTCTCTCCTGTTGCGGCAGCGGCCCAGTATTCGAGCAGCTCGTCTTTTGTTGTCAGGCCCATGGCGGGCAGGGCGTGGTTGACCACGTAGGTCGCGCCCGAGTGCTGGTTATCCCACATCGACTGGTGCGCTTGCGGCAGGCCCTCCCAGGGGACCACGGTCGGTTCGGTCACGTCGAGCAGGCCGGCGGCGACCATCTCGTTCATCATCGTGACTTCGTAGGCGTTGCACAGATGGGTGCCGAAAATCTCGGCACCGGGCATGTAGATGCGCCTCTGCCGGGTCCACACCTGCGGGGCGTAGAAGGTGTAACGCCGCCCGCTCATTTCCTCGGCATAGATCACTCGCCCGCCGAACGGTTTGACCAGGCTGGTCGAGACACCAAGCGTGTCCGCGCCAGCGCGCTCAATCACCAGGTCGGGCACGCCGCGCGGATTGCCCGGAGAGCGAAGCAGCTTGCCCACTGCGGTGCCGAAGGGCTTCATCGTGTTCTGCTGATAGGCGCGCACGCCGATCTTGAAGTTCTCGATGTCCTCGCGCGCATCGGGGAGGCGGGGAAGGGTCTCTGGCCAGTCGAAATCGGAATTGCGACGTTTCAGCCCTTCGATGCTGAGGATGCCTTCGACGGCATCTTCGAGGCCGAGCGATTGCAGGAATTCGCGCTGACCGTCGCTGGTGGTGACGATCACCATGCGCGCTTTCATCAGCCTTGCAGCCTCGATCATTTCGAGACCCTTTTCATCGGCAAGTTCAGTGGTGCCCGGCCCGTAATAGAGCAGCACGCTTTCCCCGCCCCTGAGGCTAGCGCGTGCCAGCATCTCTTCGGGGCGCGCGGTCCCGGGCTTGCCCATGAAGGAGAAGTGATAGCCCGATGAAGCGCCATAGAAGGCCAGTCGGCCACCTTCGGCAAGCAGCTGGAAAGAGCGCGGAAAGGCGCGTTCACCTGCATGGCTGACGACATAATCGGCGAGCTTGCCACCATTGATAGCGCGATAGGCGTCGAGCAGCTTTTCGCCTTTCGCCTCCCATTCGCGCGCATCTGCGGGGTCGTCCGGGACCGGAGTGAAGCAGTCGGCGAGCGCGGGGTCCTTGCGATTGATTGCGCCGACAGCTCCCTGTGATTTCACGAAGTCGGCACGGTCCTCGCTCGAAACGAGGCCAACGACCGACAGCCCGGTGCGCACAGAGCTCTTGAGTGCGTCCAGCCCGGTTCCGGTTGCAGAGCCTTCGACAAAGGCGGTTTTCCCTGGCTGGATTTCAAGCGTGGTGAACAAACAGCGAGCGACCGTGCCGAGATTGAGCGTGTAGGCTCCCGCCTGTTCGAGCGTCAGGTCGGCAGGCGGACGGTGCAGCTGCGGCCCCTGGACGGTCAGGAACTGAGCGTGGGAGCCGGTTTTCGTCTCGTAGCCCTGGATCGCGAAGCCCGCATACATCGGGTCCTCGCCAGCTTTCGGGGACAGCAGGTCTGAGGTGCCCGAATAGACCGAGACGAGATCGCCGACCGCGAGACGGCCCTCTTCCTTCAGTTCGCTGCCCAGCGCCGCGACCAGCGCGAGGCCGCCCGATCCGGTGATCTGCACGTCCTCGTCATGCGCATCGAAGGGCGAGACGGGAATGCCGGTGAGCGCCCAGATGTCGTTGAAGTTCACCTCCGAGGTCAGGAGATAGACCAGCGCCTCGTTAGCGCCGGGTCTGGGCGTGTCGACCACCAGTTCGCGCTCGTGACTTTCGGGTGGGCCGAAGCGCGGGGTGCCGGTATCCGGATCGCGTGCGATGCCGAAGGCGAGTTGCTTGGGCGGGATCGCCGTGACGCCGGGATAGAAAGGTGCGCCCATAGGGAGGAGCTTGCCTTCCTCAATCAGCGCCGACTTGGTGTCTTCGTGCGCGTCATCCTCCCACACGCCGTCGCGTCGTACGGGGAGGGGCGGGCTTGCCTTGTCCATGAATTGCTGGATGCCGGTCTTTCCGCCTTCGGGATCGATGACAGCCTCGGCAAATCGCTGCGCCTCGCGTTCGAGTCCGGCGGGCATGCCTTCCTCCCAGCCGGTGCGGATCGCGTCGAGCGCGCGTTCACCGGCCTTGCCGCGTCCTGCCCATTCGAGCTGTTTGAGGATGCGTTGAATGAAGGCGTCTTCGAGTACGGCGTCGAAGTCGATGCGGGCGGGGGAATACCAGACATCGGTTTGCGTCTGGCGCTCTGCAAAGGCCTGACCCAGCTCGCTCGCGTCTCCATGTTCCACGAAGTCGCGCACCATGGCATGGGCGTAGGAGAGCGCGTCGGAACTGTCGGTTGCCAACGCATCGATGGCCCCGATTTCGAGGGCTTGCTCGGCATCGATCGCCCGCCCGCCAAGGATGAGGTCAAGCGCATCGCGCAGCCCCGTTTCGCCGTTGCGGCTCGCCAGCAGGCGCGGCAATCGCTGCGTCCCGCCATAGCCGGGCAGCAACCTCAGATTGATCTCGGGCTGGCCAAAGCGCGCCTTGGGCTCGGCCACGCGGTAGTGGCACGCCAGCGCGAATTCCATGCCTCCGCCCAGCGCGACGCCCTGGATCGCGGCGATGCACGGCTTGTCCATTTCCTCGATCGTGCGAAAGGCGAGCTGGGCGTTGTCAGGCAGCGCCTTGGCTTCCTCGACGCTGTTCACCTCCTCCAGCATCTGGCGGATATCCGCGCCAGCGACGAAGCTGGCGGTGCCGCTGCCGGTAAAGACCACGGCGGCAACGTCATCCTTGCGCGCCAAGTGCTCTGCAATGATGACGAGTTCGTCCAGCGCGCGTTCGTTGAGGGCGTTGACCGGCGGATTCTTGACCGTGACAGTAGCGACGCGTCGGCCTTCTGCGACGCTGTTGTACTGGATCGTGAAGAAGCGATATCGCTCGAACAGGGCCTGTGTGTCGGAGAGCGATTGGCGCCGCTGCCAACCCTCGACTGCCTGGCGCAGCTCGTCGAGACTTTCCGGATTGCGGAGCGTGGACGTGTCGCCAACCTCGCCGCCATCGACCACCGCGCGCACCATTCGGCGCATATATTTGCCCGAGCGTGTCTCCGGGAATTCGGAGAGTTCGATGAAGTCCTGCGGCACCGCGACTGCGCCCTTTTCGGTGCGCACGAGGTCGGTCAGGCGGCGTTTGTCGTCCTGTGTCAGGCGGCGACCGGCGACCGGAGTGACAAAGGCGAGGGGAGTGACGCCTTTCTGGCTGTGCGGCGCGCCGATGACGATGACATTGCCGACCGGCGAATTGGGATCGAGCGCCTTGTCGCGCAGGATCGCCCCTTCGATCTCCTCTGTACCGATGCGGTGGCCGGAGACGTTGATGACATCGTCCGAGCGGCCATGCAGCGAGAAGGAGCCGTCGGGATGACGCATCGCGAAGTCGCCCTGCGTATACGCCCAGACACCTTTCCACCGCCTCCAGTAGGTATCGGCGTAGCGGACCCCATCGCCACGCCAGTTGCCCGCTATCCGTGCCTTTCCATCCGACTGCTCGACCGCGAAATTGGCGACATCGCCCCAGATCGTCCGGGTAAGGTATGGATAGGGCAGGGCAATCACGATCTCGCCCTTCTCCCCGGTCGCCGCCTGCCTCCACGGCGCGCCGCCGGCCTCATCGGGCCGGGTGTATTCGACGCCCGGCTGCTCGTCGCCTTCCGCGTCCTCGACCCAGACGTCGCCCAGTATCCACGGCAGCGGATAAGTGTGCGCGTCGGCTTCCAGCGGGAAGTCCTCGCCAGCACCGGCGAAGTGCGTCCAGACCATACCGCCATGCTCTGTCGCCCAGTAGGAATTGATGTAGCGCGCGGTCACGTGCTCCATCGCAAAGGCCTGCACTGCAGGGGAGACAGGTTCGGCGCAGAAAGTCGCGACCTTCAGGCTGGACAGGTCGTAGCGCTGGATATCCTTGAGGTTTTCCGGGTTCTGCATCACCGACTTAAGGAAGGTGACGCCCGCCTTGAAAATCGTGACGCCATAGCGTTCGATCATCGAGGCAAAGCGGCCCGCATGCGGGAAAACGGGAGAGCCTTCGGGTATGATCGTCGTCACGCGTGCGAGCAGCGCCGCCGCTATCTGATAGCTTTGTCCGGTGATCCAGCCCGGATCGGCGACAACGTACATCACGTCGCCACCCTTCGCTCCGAACGCGGTTTCCATCGTGGCCGAGATGCCCGCTGCATAGCCATGGACATGCACGACGCCCTTTGGCTTTCCGGTCGAGCCGGAGGTGTAGATGATGAAGTTGGGATATTCGGCATCGACCGCGAGCACGGGCGACCCGGCCCAGATGGCGCGTACGAAGTCGGTATCGGGGAGGGCGTAAAGCGCGGCCTCGTCGGCGAGATCGAACCCGACCTTGCGCGCGGCTTCGAGCAGTTCTTCGCCCGCCGCATCGGTGAGGTCGTGGCTCCAGTGATCGCGGCCGTCATTCCATGGCAGGTCAGGCTGCGCGGTGTGCTTGACCACGACGACAGCTTCAACGCGCGGCGGAGAGGCGACCAGCGCGCTGGCGATAGCGATGCGCAATTGTGCGGACTGGCGCGGGCTCATGTGCCCGCCGCCAGTTTCGCCGGTTGCAATCGCGCTCAGTGCCTTGCCTACTCCGCGCATCACGTCGGACCGTTCGACAGTGACCTCGCCGTCGAGCAGGTCGGCAACCGTCTCGCGAATAAGGGAGGCATGTTCGTCGGCGACTTCCAGATCTGGGTCGGCCAGCGCGTCGCCGAGAAGCTCCATCGCCACGCCGACTCCGAGGAAGTTGTCGAGCGCAGGGTCAGTGTAGTTCGGCTTGAATGGCACCATCTGCGCATTGCGGTAGGAGCCGTCGGCGGTCACGACCACGCGCGCTCCGGCATCGGCGATGCGGTCCGACAGGGTCTTGTCGGAGAAACCACCGAAAACCGGCGTGTAGACCACACCGATCCGCTTCGCTCCCTGTGTCCAGTAGATCTGCTCGGCGATGCTGGGCATGTTGAGCGCGATCCTGTCGCCCGGTTCGAGGCCCAGTTTCTTGAGCGCCAGCGCGCATTTCGCGCTTTCGAGCAATAGCTTGCGCCGGGAAATCACTTCACTGTCGACCGGGCCGCCGCGCCCGCCTTCGCTGGCCATATTCCAGCGATCGCCTTCGAAGATCAGCGCCGCTTCGTCGCCATGTCCCGCCAGCACATGGCGATCGCATTCGTTGAAAGCGGTGGAGGTCAGCCCGCCTTCGAACCATCGCCAGTTGGGCGGATCGTCGTCGTTGAAGGCGCGATCCCAAGGCTCGAAATCCGCCGCCAGGTCGAGCGTGACCGCTTCCCCGCTCTGCGCGTCCCAGCCGCACCATGAGCCAGCATCGTCGTCGAAAAAGGCCCAGGCTGGCGAGCCGTCTGCGGCTTCGACCAGCCAGCAGATGCGGCGCTTCGCAATATTTCCATGGTAAAGACCGGGATCGGCGAGGCATGCCTCGCGCTGGCTCGCGAAATCTTCGAGTGATGTGATGTTCACGAATGGCGCGTGGTCGCGCGCAATGGCGGATGCATCCGTCGTAATCCCCTCCTCTCACAGAGGTCGACGACGTGATCCCTTTCGTCGGCAACGCTTTAGCGTGTAATTATATGTCACTACGTGCGCATTGCGCGTAGGTTCCTTAC
This sequence comes from uncultured Erythrobacter sp., assembly GCA_947494705.1. Lineage (GTDB taxonomy): Bacteria > Pseudomonadota > Alphaproteobacteria > Sphingomonadales > Sphingomonadaceae > Erythrobacter. The sequence goes on along the minus strand of CANLVN010000001.1, from coordinate 1,136,554 downwards.
AAAATCCTGCCTAGTCGTTTTTCCGAAGCGCTGCAAGGCCGGCGGCGAGTCCTTCGGCGAGCGGGCCGGTCTGCTCGCCTTCGGAAGCCAGCCCCGCCTGCTCGCGCGCGGCGCTGGCGTTCGGGCCTTCGGCATAAGGGTCGATGGCAAGGCCGAGGGTTTGTGCGACCGCTTCGCCGAGATCGAATGCGTCGCCAGAATACTCGATCTCGTCGCAATCGTCCGATTCGAGGTCGATTACGATTTCCCCGTCTTCGTCGAGCGCTTCGTTGAGCGTGTGCTCCTCTACAAAATTGAGTTCGATTTCCTCGGCTATATTGGCCGGGAAATCCTCGCCCGAAATGGCGCAGGACTGGCGAATGGCGGCATAGAGCATGCCATTCGCGCGGATCGCCTTTGCTTTTTTCTCAAGCGCAATTTCGGCGCGCAGGCTGTCTATGCCGGGCAGGGAAAAGCGCCGGGCCAGCGCCGCACGCTCGCCTGCATCGGCTTCGATCACGACCATGTCCCCGGGGAGGCTCTTGACCTTGATACGACGTGATAGTTCGGGAGTAGTGGTCGCGTTCACCATATGCCGCTCGCCTTTATCAGCGTCTCGTCATCGAACCCAGCGAGGCGCTCGGAAAGGGCGAGCAGCTTGTCGGCAACGCATTGCGCGGCCGCGCTCTCGTCCGCGCCTTCGCTGAACGTTACGTTGCGCCCAACTGCGCTCTCGAGTCGGTCGCGGTCCTTCTCGGCCAGAGCGCTGCGATAGGCGCCAAGCCTGCCGCCCAGCACGCTCATCAGCTTGCCGACACGCTTGCCTACGACGACATCGTTGACTCCGAACTCGCGCAATTGACCGTCCATGTCTTCGACGAACAATTCGGCCAGCAGCGCGCTTTCGGAGCGCATTTCGCTGGCTTCGACCCGCACGATCATCACGCACAGCACCGCAGTGATGAGATCGAACCGGCCTGCGACCGAATCCGCGACATTGCACTGGGAATAGAAGGACGGCTCGCGCGCCAGTTCGACGACGCGGTGCCACAAGGGGCGAACCTTTTCGCGCGGGTCGGGGCCGGTGCCCAGGAGGCGGGAGAGGAAGGACATGCGTTCAAAACCTCGTTCTCAGGCCGCACTATTCAAGGGCCATCATTCATTAAGCCGCAATTCACGGCCCGAGTGCCAGACGGGCCCGGAAGTGAACGACCGGCGAACAATCCTCGCTGCGGCGTTGCAAGGCCCGGTGTGACGCCGTAAGGCACGGGTCCGATATAGGTCGCTGCGATGCAGCGGCAAGCGAAAGACCGAGACGGGAATACGATGCGAGTAAATGGTTCGGCCACCGGCCGTCTGGCGAAACTGGTTACGCTGGGATGCGCGATTGCGGTCCTTGGCGCGTGTTCCTCGATCCGCGAGTCGCGCGGCTTCATCGACGATCCGGTGCTGACCCGCTCGGTCCAGCCCGGAATCGACAACCGCCGCTCGGTCGAAGGCACCCTTGGCCGCCCGACTTTCGAAAGCCAGTTTGGCGAGCCGACGTGGTATTACGTGTCCAGCATCACCGGCCGTCGTCCCTTCGTGCGTCCGCGCATTCGGGACCATGCGGTGCTGGCGGTGAAGTTCGACGAGGTCGGCAATGTCGCCGCGGTGGAACGCAGCGGGATCGACGAAGTGGTCTATCTGCGCCCCGATGGCGACGAAACGCCTACCCTTGGTCGGGAGCGCGGTTTCCTCGAAGACCTGTTTGGCAATATCGGCCAGGTGGGTGCTCCAGGTGCGGGTGCGCCGGGCGGCCCTTGATCTCGCAATCTTGACCCTTTCGCCGGAGCGCCCATATCGCCCGGCATGAGTGACAATTCAGGCAGCCACGGCCTTATCCAGTGGCACGGCACCACCATCATCGGTGTAAAGCGCGGCGATCGGGTGGTCATCGCAGGCGATGGCCAGGTTTCGATGGGTAATACCGTGATGAAACCCAATGCGCGCAAGGTGCGCCGGATCGGAGAGGACGGAAAGGTCGTCGCCGGTTTCGCCGGTGCCACTGCCGACGCTTTCACCCTGTTCGAACGTCTCGAAAAGAAGCTCGAGCAATATTCGGGTCAGTTGCTGCGCGCAGCGGTCGAACTGACCAAGGACTGGCGCACAGACAAATACCTTCGCAATCTCGAAGCGCTCATGATCGTCGCCGATGATGAGAACCTGCTGGTGCTGACAGGAAATGGTGACGTGCTCGAACCGGAAGGCGGGATAGCCGCGATCGGTTCGGGCGGGAACTATGCGCTAGCTGCCGCTCGCGCGATTGCCGATTACGAACACGATGCCGAAACCATCGCGCGCAAGGCGATGGCGGTGGCCGCCGATATCTGCGTCTTCACCAACGGCAATTTGACCGTCGAAACGGTCTGAGCTTCTTTCCAAGAGATTTCATGACAGACAACCTCACCCCCAAGGCGATTGTCGCCGCGCTCGACGAACACATTATTGGCCAGAAGGATGCCAAGCGCGCAGTTGCCGTCGCGCTCCGCAATCGCTGGCGCAGGCAGAAGCTGCGCCCGGAACTGCGCGACGAGGTCACGCCTAAAAACATCCTGATGATTGGCCCGACCGGCTGCGGCAAGACCGAGATCAGCCGGCGGCTCGCAAAGCTGGCCGAGGCTCCATTCGTCAAGGTCGAGGCAACCAAGTTCACCGAAGTCGGCTATGTCGGTCGCGACGTCGAGCAAATCGCGCGTGACCTCGTCGAGGAATCGATCCGGCTCGAAAAGGAACGCCGCCGTGAAAGCGTGCGCGAAGCCGCTTCCGAAGCGGCAATGGAGCGCCTGTTGAATGCTCTGGTGGGAGACAATGCCTCAGAGGCCACGCGCGAGAGCTTCCGTCAGAGGATCGTCCAAAACGCCATGAACGAGGTCGAGGTCGAAATCGAAGTTTCCGATGCCCCGTCTGCGCCCTTCGACATGGGCAGTATGGGCGGCAACATGCAGATGATCGACCTCTCCGACATGATGGGCAAGGCCTTCGGAAAGGCGCGCACCAAGAAGCAGAAGATGCGCGTCCCCGAGGCGTGGGACCGGTTGGTCGACGAGGAAGCCGACAAGCGTCTCGACGATGACGACGTTGCGCAAAGCGCGCTGCAGAACGCGGAGACCAATGGGATCGTCTTTCTGGACGAGATCGACAAGATCGCGGTCTCGGACGTGCGCGGCGGCAGTGTCAGCCGAGAGGGCGTACAGCGCGACCTGTTGCCGTTGATCGAAGGCACGACCGTGGCTACGAAATACGGTCCGATGAAGACCGACCATGTGTTGTTCATCGCCAGCGGCGCGTTTCACGTTGCCAAGCCGTCCGACATGCTCCCCGAGCTGCAGGGTCGCCTGCCGATCCGGGTCAACCTGCGCGCCCTGACGCAAGCGGATTTCGTCCGCATCCTGTCGGAAACGCGGGCCAATCTCGTCGAGCAGTACCGGGCGCTCATCGGTACCGAGAACGTCACGCTCGACATTACCGAAGATGCGATTTCCGAGGTTGCCACCATCGCGGCGCAGGTCAACGAAAGCGTTGAGAATATCGGCGCGCGGAGGCTGCAGACGGTCATGGAAAAGCTGCTCGAGGAAATAAGCTTCGAGGCAGAGGAGCATGAAGGCGAAACGATCACTATCGACGCTGTATATGTGCGCGAGAGGCTGAGTGATCTGGCGGGCGACAGCGACCTTTCGAAATACATCCTGTAGGTCAAGATACCTACGAATTGTCGTTTCTCTCCAAGCCACAGATGACTGATATCGCGTAACTCTACGTTCAGCGGTCGCGCAATAAACGACGGACCGTAAGAGTTGAGGAAACGAGATGAAACCCGGCAGTGTCATGGACCTGAAGGCCATGCTGGTTGGCATGAAGCCGAGCCTGTCGCCGCGTCAGTGGTGCTTCCAGCCGATTTCGGATGCGCGGTTCATTCCCGAAACCGCCTTTGCGATGATTCGCGAGGAAGAAGGCATGTGCTGCATCCTGCCTGCAGAGGCCGCTGGTGCCGATGCGCCGCAATTTGCGAGGATCACCTTGGAGGTCAATTCCGATCTCGAAGCTGTCGGCCTGACCGCCGCAGTTTCGAATGTCCTGGCAACCTCGGGGATTGCCTGCAACACGATTGCTGGCCTGCATCACGACCACCTTTTCGTATCCTGGGATCAGCGCAAGGAAGCGCTCGCACTGCTCGAGCGGCTTAGCCTCGACGCCGGTCGATAATTTTAAGGGATTGGCCCGGGAAAGACGCCTCGCGAGGTTGTAACCGCCTGGCGCAGGCGCTTTAATTCAACCCTCAATCTGAAGAGGGGCAGAAATTCATGATCCGCACCATCCTGCTCGGCAGCGCCGCAGCCGCAGCCCTTGTGATTTCGGCGCCTGCAATTGCCGATGAGGCCGATCGCAATGTGCAAACCACGCCGTCGCTGAGCGCACCGGCAATCGATTACACGCTGTGGAGGCTCGACAACGGGCTCACCGTGATCGCCTTGCCCGACGACACCACCAGCACGGTCACGACATCCTTGTGGTACTCGATTGGTTCGAAGCTGGACCCCGACGGCCGCAGCGGATTTGCTCATCTCTTCGAACATATCCTGAGCCGCAAGACCGAGAACATGCCCTATAACATGATCTACGGTCTCACCGCCGATATCGGGGGTACGCGCAACGCGTCCAATTGGATCGACCGCACGAATTATTACGAGCAGGTGCCCGCAGCCTATCTTGAAACGATGCTTTGGACTCACCGCGAACGCATGAAGAATGTCGTGGTCGACGAGGAAGTTTTCGAGACCGAGCGCGGGGTCGTGAAAGAGGAATTGCGCCAGCGTGTGCTCGCTCCGCCTTATGGCAGGTTGCAGCGCTTCGTCATTCCAGAAAACGCCTATGATGTAATGCCCCATCGCCGGCCCGGTATCGGTTCAATCGAGGATCTGGACAGCGCCACGCTCGACGATGCTCGCGCGTTCTACGAAGCCTATTATGGCCCGGATACCGCAACGCTGATCGTGGCAGGGAATTTCGAAATGGCGATCTTGCGCGAGCTGGTCGATCAGTATTTCGCCGATATCCCGCCGCGCGCTAATCCGGTCGACCTTGCAATCGAAACGCGGGAGCCGCCCGCCAGCGGCCCTCGCACGGTCGACGCCACGGCTCCGAATGTTCCGCTGCCCGTGGTCGGAGGGGTCTGGAAAGGGCCGCCGGTTACGGATGAAGACGCTGCCGCCTTGGAAGTTCTCGAAGCTATCTTGAGCCGGGGGGAGAACAGCCGACTCAACAACGCTCTCGTGCGCACTGGAGAGGCGGTGGAGGCTGCCGCCAATATACAGCTGAGCCGCGAGGCCGGGCAGATCAGTCTCTTTGTCGTAGTGCGCGACCCTTCTCGCATGGAGGTCGCAGGCGCGACGCTCAATGACACGCTTGAAAGCCTGCGCACCGACTTGGCGAGTCCGGAAGAGCTTGCCGAAGCCAAGAACGAGATCATCGCCAGCACCCTGCGTCGCCGCGAAACTTCGCGGGGACGGGCATTCGAACTGGGCGAAGCGTTGATGTCCAGCGGTGATCCGGAGTTTGCAGACCGGCGGCTTGCCGAGATCGGAGCCGTGAGCCTCGAAGATGTACAACGCGTCGCCGCCGAATATCTCAATCCGCAAAAACGCGTCACATTCACCTACACGAATGGCGAAGAAGATCCTTCCGCCTACGCGAACCCGGTAGCGATGCCGACTTTCCGCACGCTGCCCCCGGCGGTCGGCGAAATCCGGAAGGTCAAGCCAGAGGGCGAGCGCATGGCGCCTCCAGGTCCCGGCGCAGCGCCGCAAATTGCCCAGCCCGAAATCGTCGAGCACACCTTGTCGAACGGTATCGAAGTGGTCGCCGTCGAAACCGGAGACGCGCCGATTGCGACCATCACCATGCTCGTGCCGGGCGGAAGCAAGACCGACCCGCGCGAAAAGGCTGGCCGTGCAAGCCTTGCTGCGGCTCTCGCGGAGACGGGTATCAACGGGCTGGACGCGCGAGAGATCGCGGCTCGCTTCGAAAGCCTTGGCGCGAGTTTCGGCGGCACATCGCGGGCCGATGGCACAACTTTCAGCCTGACCGCACCGACCGCCAACCTCGCCGAAGCAGGCGCGCTTGCTGCAGCCATCGTCAAGGGCGCGATCTATCCCGAGGACGAGTTCGAGCGCGAACGTGCCCGTGCGGTCGACGGCCTCCGGGTCTCTGCCAAAGATCCCGGCGACCTGTCGCGCAGTGTAGTCCGCGCGGCGATGTATGGGGGCGCGCCCTATGGGACCCAGCCGGAAGGGACGGCCGAGAGCCTTTCCGCAATCACCCGCAACGACCTGCTGGAATATCGCCAGCGTTATATCCACCCCGACCGGATGCAGATCGTCGTGAGCGGCGGCATCGCGCCCGAGATGGCGCTTTCGGTGACCGAAGAGATGTTGGGCGATTGGGACACTGATCTGCTGCCATGGGCGCTACCCGAGGATGCGGCGGGACCGGCGCAGCCGACGCGCACGATCGTCGTGGACACGCCCGATGCGGGACAGGCATCGGTAATTGCAGCCGTGCGAGCACCTTCACGCCAATCGCCGGATTACTTTCCGCTCGAGCTTGCAAACAGTGTGCTGGGCGGCGGGTCGAGCGGGCGACTGTTCGAAGAGGTGCGCACTAAGCGCTCGCTCAGCTACGGGGCCTATTCGGGTTTCGCGGATCGCGGCGATGACTCGATCCTGACCGCCAGCGCACAGACCAAGAACGAGAGTGCGGACGAGGTCGTCCAGCTGTTCCTCAACGAGTTTGAACGTCTGGGATCGGAAGACCTTGCCGAAGACCTGCTGCAAAAGCGGCGGCTTTATCTGCAAGGCCGACAGGCTCGCGCGCTCGAAACGAGTAGCGGGTTCAACGCAATCGTCGCCGGCCTCATGCTGCAGGGCTTGCCCCCGGCCGAAGCCGCACGCTTTGCTGAAAGGCTCGCCGCGGTGGACAGCGCAAGCGCGAGTGAGGCTGCGAGCAGGATCGTCAATCCAGATATTGCCACGATCGTGGTGGTTGGTGATGCGGACGAATTCGTCGAAGACCTGCGCGCCATTCGGGACGATGTCGAGGTGATACCGGCGAGTGAACTTGATCTTGCCTCTGCCGGGCTGCGCAAAGTGAGCGAGGGCGAGGGCGAGGGCGAGGGCGACTAGGTCGCTCTATTCTGCCGCTTCCACGGCATCTTTAGCGCCGTCGCTGCTCTGCTTTTCCTGTGCCTGTTGCATCCACATGTCCGCGTAAAGTCCGCGTTTCGCCAGCAACTCCGCATGGCTTCCGCTTTCGCATAGCTCGCCGTGGTCCAGCACGAGGATGCGATCCGCATCGGCAACCGTCGACAAACGGTGGGCGATGGCAATGGTGGTGCGTCCCTGCTCCAGGCGCTCGAGGGTCGCGAGGATCTCCTGCTCGGTTCGGGTGTCGAGCGCGCTGGTCGCTTCGTCCAGCAGCAGGATAGGCGGGTTTTTCACCAGCGTCCGCGCAATCGCGACGCGCTGTTTCTCGCCACCCGAAAGCTTGAGCCCGCGCTCGCCCACGGTTGTCTCGAATCGCTCCGGCAGGCGATCGATCAGTGGCATCAGAGCCGCATCGCGTGCGGCCTGCTCGACAGTTTCTTCATCGGCACCCTCTGCCCCAAAGGCGCCATAGGCGATGTTGTAGGCAAGAGTGTCGTTGAACAGCACGCTGTCCTGCGGGACGATCCCGATGGCAGCGCGTACGCTTGCCTGCTGGTGATGTGCGATGTCCTGCCCGTCGATCAGGATGCGCCCGCCCTGCGGATCGTAGAAGCGGAACAGCAGCCGCCCGATGGTCGACTTGCCAGCACCCGATGGGCCCACGATGGCCAGCGTGCTGCCGGCCGGGACTTCGAAACTGAGATTTTTCAGGATCGTGCGGTCGGGCTCGTAACCGAAGGTCACATTCTCGAACACGAGCGAAGGTTCGCGTACCACCAGCGCGGGGGCGCCGGGTGGATCCTCGACTTCGACATCGGCATCCATCAGCTTGAACATCTCGGCCATGTCGACCAGCCCCTGGCGGATCGTGCGATAGACCCAGCCCAGCAGGTCGAGCGGCCGGAAAAGCTGCATGAGGTAGGTGTTGACGAAGACCAGGTCGCCGACGCTCAAACGTCCCTGGCTCCAACCCCATACGGTGTAGATCATCGCTGCCGCCATCAGCGAGTTCGTGATCAGCGACTGGACGACATTGAGCAGCGCGAGCGAGTTTTCCGATTTGGCAGCCGCTTGAGCATAGGCGCGCGCGGCGTTGCTGTACCGCGCTTCCTCGCGCGCTTCGGCTCCGAAATATTTGACCGTCTCGAAATTGAGGAGCGAGTCGACTGCGCGGTGAAGCGCCTGTCCGTCGAGATCGTTCATCTCGCGCCGCAGCTTTGTGCGCCATTCGGTGATCCAGCGCGTCACCGATATATAAGCCACCACGGTCAGCGCGGTCGCAGCGACCAGCTCCCAGCCAAAATTGAGGTAGAAGATCACGCCCACGGCGATCAATTCGATGGCCGTGGGGGCGATGTTGAACAGCAGGAAATAGAGCATCATGTCGATGCTTTTGGTGCCGCGTTCGATGATCTTTGTGATTTCGCCGGTGCGCCGCGTCAGGTGGAAGCGCAGAGACAAGCGGTGGAGGCGATGGAACACGTCCTCCGCAAGGTTCAGTGTCGCCATCTGGCCAACCCGCTCGAACGCGACATTGCGCAGATTGTCGAACATCAGCGAGGTGAACCGCCCCAGCACATAGGCGGCGACCAGCGCGATGGCGACCTGCGCGCCCGCCGACATGGCAGCAGCGGTGTCGGTGTTCTCCATTGCATCGACCGCGCCCTTATAGGCAAAGGGCAAGGCTAGCGTTGCACCCTTCGCGGCCAGCACGAAGACCAGTGCCACCGCGATTCTCACGCGCAATCCGGGATCATCCCTTGGCCACAGATAAGGCAGAAACCGCTTCAGCGTCGCCCAGCTCTCGGCCGCAGGTGCGGCGGACGGGCGGTCGGAAGAGGCGGTATCGGGCGGCATGGAGAGCCACCATGTGGGCGCAAGCGTCGCCTAGGGCAAGCTTAGCGGTTGCCGGACAGGCGGCCACGCCGGCGGTCGCGCCTTAGCGCCCGCTCGATCTCACGCGGCACATCGAACATGACACGCTGCTTTGAGAAGTCGATCGCGACACGGTCGAACATACGCAGATGGTTCATGCCCAGAGCAATCGCTGGCCGTTCGTTCAGACCCAAGGCATCGAACGCCGGCGTGTCGGCGAAGATCAGCGGAACGTCGGCAAGCTGTAACCGGTCGATCACGAGCGAGCGCACATAGGACATTTGTCCGGTCAGCATCACGCCATTCACGTCTTTCGCACTCACTGTCTCGGCACGTTGCGCCCGGATGCGGTCGAGCAAGGCGGTGTTGCCGATCGATCCTTGCGCACCTGTATCGATTATAACGGTCGCACGGACGCCTTCGATATCGGCACCGGTGATGAGCAATTGGCCAAATTCGCGGCGGGCGCGCACGATGATCTCGAAGTCGCTGCCCGAACGTTCGATCTCGGCAACATTCTGGACTGCGATTGTCTCGTCGCGGAAGTCGATCACCACACGGAAATCCTGCAGGCTGTCCAGCCCCAAGATCCCGTCCGCGCCGACATTGCTGCGTTCTAGGACAGGGGATACGAGATCGGTCACCTCGTTGCTGCCAAATTTCATCGAACCGACTTCAACCAGACTGACGGGGCGTCGGCTGGCCAGCGCCACAAGGGTCGCCGAACCCGACGGCGGCAGGCCGAGCGCATGGCTGATGCCGCTTGTGACGACAGTCGCCTCGCTGCCGGTATCGACCATGAAGTCATAGGGACCGCTCCCTTCGACCATGACCGGCAAGGTAAACCGTCTGTCGCGATCCAATTCGAGATCGAGAACTTCGGTGGTGGGGTCGGCGATCTCTGGCGCGACAGTGCCGGTTGTGTGCTGTTCAAGGTTAGTCGTCTGGGGCTCAGGATCGTTGCCGAGGGCCGCGGACGCACAAAGCGCTACAGTCATGACTAAGCCCAGGCTGATCGTTTTCATTGCATCCCGCCCAATCTCCCGTGCACTTTGTCGGAGAGAATAGCAGCAGCGCCGTCCTCCGCAAAATGGTCGGCGATTATGACTGCGTAACCAGCTCAGGCTGTTGCAGGATATTCCGAACGATTGCGCAGCAGCGCCCAGCATTCTTGCACAATGCCGCGATAGAAGAACCAGAAGGTCGCAGCGTAAACGCTCGCGCCGAGCCCTGCATTCTTGACCAGCGCAAGGAGCGGGCTTTCGAGCGGCGCCAATTGCTTGGCGGCCAGCACTGCCACCGCCATCGCCGCGCAGGCCAGCGCGATCGGAGCCAGCGCCTCGACGAGGGCGAACAGCGACACTTCAATTCTGGGCAACGTCACTGCCAATGTAAGGCCGCACAATAACGGGGCTGCAAGCCACCATGCATGGACAAGCCCCATCGGTCCCTCTTGCACTCCCCATAGGAATGCCGCCGGAAAGATCACCGCGCCCGCAATCGAGGTGAACAGATAGACCTTGGGGCGCCCCATGGCGTTCGTAACCGGAGAGCAGATGAGGTGAAGTGCAAAGGCGGGCATGGCGAGTGTGAGTCCGGCGAGGATCGGAATCAATTCGAGCCACTTGTCGCCCATCAGCACCCGGATCGCGCTATCGGCTGTCAGCGCCAGTCCGATGTAGATCGGTGCGCTGACCAGCATGACGAGCCGGACGGTCTTGAGGAAATAGGGGCCAAGCGGCTTATGCGCGCGGTGCAGCTCCGAATAGGCGGCGAGCGCCACCTCGTTGATCGGCGGAATGAAGCGACCCGTCACAACCAGCGCGAGGAACAGGGCCTGGGTATAAAGGCCAAGGTCGTGCGTATCGAGCAGGCGCCCGGCGATCACTACGTCGCTCTGGCTCTGAATGATCCAGAACAGCTGGCACGCGGTCAGCATCCCTCCGAAGGTGACGAGGTCCCACGCGCCGCGCGGGTCGAAGACGGGACGAATCCAAAGGCCCGCGGCAAGCATCAGTCCGACAGCGCGCGCGACGAATATGGAAAGCCCGGCATATATAAGGGCCCACACGCCCCAGCCGAGCCATGCCAACAGAAGCGCAGTCGCCGCGCCTACGAGGGCGCTCACCATGTTGACCTGTCCCTGTCGGCGGAACTCGAGCTTCCGCGCGAGCCATTCTGAAGGCAACGCGATGAAAGGAATGGTGAGGAAGATCGCCGCCTGGGCGCGCAAAAGATCGGCGACGATCGGTTCTTCAAAATAGGCCGCAGCTGCTGGAGCGAAAGCAAACTGGATGCAGGCCAGCAGGCCATTGGCGGTCAGCAGCATGCCGAAGACCTGCGCAACGCGGCGCTCGTCGATGCGATCTGTCTGGACGATCGACGTCGCAAAGCTCTGACCGTTCAAGAAGGCGAGTGCGGTCACCACGACCTGGCTCATGGCGAACAGGCCATAATCG
>CANLVN010000001.1:0-1122500 GCA_947494705.1 uncultured Erythrobacter sp. | reverse complement strand
AGGTCAGAAGTTCAAATCTTCTCAGGCCCACCATTTACCTTACGGGGCCTTAGCTCAGCTGGGAGAGCACCTGCTTTGCAAGCAGGGGGTCATCGGTTCGATCCCGATAGGCTCCACCAGGTATTTCCGATAGATGAAACGAAAGAGATCTCGCTCTTCGGAGTGAGTAGGCGGATTTGCCGCCGACATTTGACATTGTGAATGGGTTTTTAAATCGATGCCGTGGCGCACTGATTGCATGGATGGTCTAGCCGACCATTCTCAACGCAATCGATGCATCACAAATCAATCAAATTGATTATCTGGCTGAGATAATTCCTCCGCATCATCGCGAAGACGAACGGGCTTTTATGCAGGCCTGTCGTTGATGGTGTGGATTCTCAAGCGTGAGGTAAGAGCATTTGGTGGATGCCTTGGCATGTACAGGCGAAGAAGGACGTGGCACGCTGCGATAAGCGTCGGGGAGATGTGAGCAATCTTTGATCCGGCGATTTCCGAATGGGGAAACCCACCTTCACCATTTCTTTCATTCTCTCTTCGGAGAGGTTGAGAGAGGTGGATAAGGTATCACCTTAGTGAATATATAGCTTTGGTGAAGCAAACCCGGGGAACTGAAACATCTCAGTACCCGGAGGAAAAGACATCAACCGAGATTCCCGTAGTAGTGGCGAGCGAACCGGGACCAGGCCAGTGCCTTTTCTAGTATTAGCAGAACTCTCTGGAAAGTGAGACCATAGTGGGTGACAGTCCCGTATGCGAAAAGATTAGAAAAGGACTTGAGTAGGGCGGGACACGTGAAATCCTGTCTGAACATGGGGGGACCACCCTCCAAGCCTAAATACTCGTACATGACCGATAGCGAACACAGTACCGTGAGGGAAAGGTGAAAAGCACCCCGATTAGGGGAGTGAAACAGTACCTGAAACCGGATGCTTACAAGCAGTTGGAGCCCCATAGGGGGTGACAGCGTACCTCTTGCATAATGGGTCAGTGACTTAATCTATGATGCGAGCTTAAGCCGTTAGGTGTAGGCGAAGCGAAAGCGAGTCTGAATAGGGCGACTGAGTATCATGGATTAGACCCGAACCCCGGCGATCTAGGCATGAGCAGGTTGAAGGTGCGGTAACACGCACTGGAGGACCGAACCGTTGCATGTTGAAAAATGCTCGGATGACTTGTGTTTAGGGGTGAAAGGCCAATCAAGCCGGGAAATAGCTGGTTCTCCGCGAAATCTATTGAGGTAGAGCGTCAGATGTATACCGATGGGGGTAGAGCACTGGATGGATGCGGGCTGCGCGAGCGGTACCAATTCTAACCAAACTCCGAATACCATCGAGTTTTGTCTGGCAGACAGACGGCGGGTGCTAAGGTCCGTCGTCAAAAGGGAAACAGCCCTAACCTACAGCTAAGGTCCCCAAGTCATATCTAAGTGGGAAAGCATGTGGGAATCCCAAAACAACCAGGAGGTTGGCTTAGAAGCAGCCATCCTTTAAAGAAAGCGTAACAGCTCACTGGTCTAAATAAGGGTTCCTGCGGCGAAGATGTAACGGGGCTAAAGATATGCACCGAAGCTTAGGGTTGCAGTTTACTGCAGCGGTAGCGGAGCGTTCCGTAAGTGGTTGAAGGAGAAGGGTAACCGACTCTGGACATATCGGAAGTGCGAATGCTGACATGAGTAGCGATAAAAAGGGTGAGATGCCCTTTCGCCGAAAGACCAAGGGTTCCTGCGCAACGCTAATCGGCGCAGGGTAAGCCGGCCCCTAAGACGAGCCCGAAGGGGGTAGTCGATGGGAACCACGTTAATATTCGTGGGCCTGGAGATGTGTGACGGATGTCGGAAGTAGTTTGTCCTTATTGGATTGGACAGGCTGCCAAGATGTTCCAGGAAATAGCCTCTCCATATAGACCGTACCCGAAACCGACACAGGTGGTCAGGTAGAGTATACCAAGGCGCTTGAGAGAAGTATCCTGAAGGAACTCGGCAAATTGCCTCCGTACCTTCGGAAGAAGGAGGCCCTGAATCGAGGCAACTCTTTTCAGGGGGCACAGGCCAGGGGGTAGCGACTGTTTATCAAAAACACAGGACTCTGCTAAGTCGGCTTCAAGACGACGTATAGGGTCTGACGCCTGCCCGGTGCTGGAAGGTTAAGAGGAGGAGTGCAAGCTCCGAATTGAAGCCCCAGTAAACGGCGGCCGTAACTATAACGGTCCTAAGGTAGCGAAATTCCTTGTCGGGTAAGTTCCGACCTGCACGAATGGCGTAACGACTTCCCCACTGTCTCCAGGATATGCTCAGCGAAATTGAATTCTCCGTGAAGATGCGGAGTACCCGCGGTTAGACGGAAAGACCCCGTGCACCTTTACTGCAGCTTCAGAGTGGCATTAGGAAAGAGTTGTGTAGCATAGGTGGGAGGCTTTGAAACTTGGGCGCCAGTCCAAGTGGAGCCATAGGTGAAATACCACCCTGCTGTTTTCTGATGTCTAACCAACTACCGTTATCCGGTAGTGGGACCCTCTGTGGCGGGTAGTTTGACTGGGGCGGTCGCCTCCTAAAGAGTAACGGAGGCGCGCGATGGTATGCTCAGGCCGGTTGGAAACCGGCTGCGAGAGTGCAATGGCATAAGCATGCCTGACTGCGAGACCGACAGGTCGAGCAGAGACGAAAGTCGGTCATAGTGATCCGGTGGTCCCTCGTGGAAGGGCCATCGCTCAACGGATAAAAGGTACGCCGGGGATAACAGGCTGATGATTCCCAAGAGCTCATATCGACGGAATCGTTTGGCACCTCGATGTCGGCTCATCACATCCTGGGGCTGGAGCAGGTCCCAAGGGTTTGGCTGTTCGCCAATTAAAGTGGTACGTGAGCTGGGTTCAGAACGTCGCGAGACAGTTTGGTCCCTATCTGCCGTGGGCGTCGATACTTGAAAGGAGTTGCCCCTAGTACGAGAGGACCGGGGTGAACGTACCTCTGGTGTACCTGTCATCCTGCCAAGGGTGCCGCAGGGTAGCTATGTACGGACGGGATAACCGCTGAAAGCATCTAAGCGGGAAGCCTCCCTTAAGATAAGGTATCTTCGAACCGTCGTAGACCACGACGTTGATAGGCTGGGTGTGGAAGCACGGTAACGTGTGGAGCTAACCAGTCCTAATAGTTCTGATCGCGCTTGAGAGTCTGCACTGTCAATGACAGGCCTGAAAAGGTCTCGTCGGCAGGAGGAATTCTCCAGCCAGATACGCCCTTTGCAACGCAATCACTTCCTTGAAGTGTGCATCGATTTAAGCCCGCATCCGCAAGCTTCATTGCTTGGTGATCTTAGCACCTGTGACCCACCCGATCCCATCTCGAACTCGGCCGTGAAACCAGGTAGCGCCGATGGTACTGTGTCCTAAGGCACGGGAGAGTAGGTCGTCGCCAGGCATTGTAGCTTGTGGAAGTGTGCTGAAAACCCATTCACAGTCAAAGGGCTTGCCTCCGGGTAGGCCCTTTTGGCGTCTCTGGACTTGGCTCCAGACGCCACGCTAGGTGCCGCGGGATGGAGCAGTCCGGTAGCTCGTCAGGCTCATAACCTGAAGGTCGTTGGTTCAAATCCAACTCCCGCAACCAGCATCACATTGAGATCGTTCAAAAAAAGGCCTTGCTGTTTACAGCGGGGCCTTTTTTGCATTCAAAATGCAATCAGGTTCTTACCAATCCAATCCAGGCGGTTTTAGGACGGGAGGGCGGCCGAGCCGCCGTAACTCAAGTTATTCGCGCTCGAACTACTGCAGCGCAATTGAGTTGCCCGATAGCAGCATCTGGTTCGAGCCAGCGCAAGACTTGCAATCTCCGCGCGAAAACGAATGAAGCCTCGCATACCGATGGTCGTGTCGAGGCGTCGAAGATGCGTTATCCGGCGAGCGGATAGACATTCGAACCAGCAAGGGGGCGCCGCAGCTTCGCGCCAGCGGTTTCGATTGGAAGGATTTTCTACCGCACAATAGCTACGCCGCCTTGGGGCGGCTGAGTTCCGACGAAATTAACATGTGTTTAGCCGGAACAACTGATGGTCCACCGCATTACCCTGTAAGAATGCTAAAAGCCCATTTTGATAACGAAGCTGAACTCAGTTCATACCCCAAGACCGGGCGTTTTCTCGCCGGTCGTCTCAGGCACGATATGGACGACCGCGAAAAGCAGATTCTGGAAGAATTGGTCGAAGAGGTCTCCGTAATCGACGAACCGACGCGGATTTACGCCCGGGGCGAAATATGTTCGCGCTCGACAATCCTGATA
Organism: uncultured Erythrobacter sp.; assembly: GCA_947494705.1. Taxonomy (GTDB): domain Bacteria; phylum Pseudomonadota; class Alphaproteobacteria; order Sphingomonadales; family Sphingomonadaceae; genus Erythrobacter. The sequence goes on along the minus strand of CANLVN010000001.1, from coordinate 1,118,227 downwards.
GAGGGCTTCGTGCTCAGGACCCTGGATGGTCCTAAACAACGCCATGCCGTGAGTTTTCAAGTGCCAGGCGATTTCATCGACCTACATAATTTCGCTCTCAAGCGGCTCGATCACAACATCGATTCCATCGGGCGGGTGACCGTAGGGTACGTGCCCCATGAAAAGCTGCAGGACATCATGATGAACGAGCCGCATCTTGCGCGCCTGTTCTGGTTCTCAACCCTGCTCGATGCGGCGATGCACCGCGAATGGGTCATGAAGCTGGGGCAACTCACGACGACTCGGCGACTGGCGCACATTTTCGCCGAGATCTGGCGACGACTCCAAATGGTCGGGTTGGGCGATGAAGCGGGCTTCGATACACCGCTGACCCAAGCGCAATATGCCGAGATGGCCGGAGTGACCGCAATCCACGTCAACCGTGCGGTGAAGAGCCTGCGCGAACAGGGCATCGTTCACGTCATGCGCAATCGCGTCGAGATACCCGACCGGGATGCGCTCGAAGAATTCGCCCAGTTCGATCCCGACTACCTCTATGGCCATGGAAGCCTGAGCCTGCGCGAAGGCTTGACCTAGGTTACGGGCGAAAGTCCCGGCGCGTCGCACTATCGTCGTAGACAGTGCCAGCCTTGGTCAGGACGACTGGGCCATTTGTACTTTGGCTGAGCCGAATTCGGAGATCCTGCCAACATATATTGGTGTCAGCTGAAACAGCCCTTCTATCCCGAAAGCTGGCATTTCGGGAAAGAAGCATGAAACTGATAACGCTAGACGCTGATCGGGTTACCCAGACGCGCGCGCCCGGCGAGGCTCGCGACAAACGGGTTGCCGACCTTCCGATGACGGGCAAGTTTCTTGCCGGGCGAACCCGGAGCGATCTCGATGACGGTGATCTCGAATATCTCGAATGCCTCGTCGACGATGAAATCACACTTCGGGATCGTGAGCCGCTAGTGCGCCGCGGCGCTTCCTCTAGCGCCAGCGCCATTCTGGTCGATGGCTTCATGGTCCGCACCATGGAGCAGGGCGGGCGCAAGTTCATCGTCGGCATTAACGTGCCGGGTGATTTCGTGGATTTGCATAGCTTTGCGCTGAAGCGTCTGGATCATTCCATCATATCGGTGGGCACATCGCGACTGGGTAGCGTGCCGCATGAGCGTCTCGCGCATACTATGCGTGAACGCGCGCACCTTACGCGGGCGCTCTGGTTCGCAACGCTCATCGACGCGTCGATCCACCGCAAGTGGATTCAGATGCTCGAACAGCTCGATGCGCCGCGTCGCATCGCCCACATCTTTTGCGAGCTGCAATCGCGTCTTGCCTTCGTGGGGTTGGCCAATTCCCACGCCGTTCGCACCCCTTTCACGCAGATTGATCTGGCCGAGATGTGCGGCGTCAGCGCGGTCCATGCAAACAGGGCGGTGGCGAAATTGCGGGAGGTCGAACTGGCCAGAATTCGCCGGGGCACGCTTTATACGAGCGATTGGGACGCGCTGAGGCGGTACGCGCAATTTGATGCCGCATATCTGTACGGCGACGGTCCGCTGAACCCGGGCGACAACATGCGCTGACCTCGCACGCGACCGGCTCTGTCTTAGATGTCGGGCAGTTTCTGGTGTGCGAAGCCCCAGCCGTCGAGCCGCTTGCTTGCTGCCCTGTCCAGCAGACGCTTGGCGTCGTCGATGCGGAACGGTTTTGCGTCATCCATGTCCTTCAACTCGTTCCACGCGATTGGCACAGCGACCGGAGCACCGCTGCGCGCGCGCGCCGAGTAGGGGAGGACAGCAGTGCTGCCACGCTGGTTTCGCAGCCAGTCGATGAAGATCCGCCCCTTGCGCTTCGCCTTGCTCATATTGGCCGTGAAGCGGTCGGGTTCGGCGATGCTGAGCGCTTCGGCAAAGCGGCGCGAAAAGTCCTTGTGCAGCTCCCAGGAGTGATCGCCGGTCAGCGGGACAACGACATGCACCCCTTTACCGCCCGAGAGCATGGCAAAGCTGACGAGGCCGATGTCGGACAGCCTCGCGCGGATGTCGCGCGCAGCTTGTTTCACGTCGCCGAAGTCCAGCCCTTCATCGGGGTCGAGATCGAAGACCATGCGGTCGGGGCTTTCGATTGCACCTGTGCGCGAACCCCATCCATGGAATTCGATTGTCCCCATCTGCACACACTGCAGCAGCCCGCGAGCGTCATCGAGATAGATATAGTCCTCGTGACCACCATCCTTCTCGCGGATCGACACAGTGCAGACGGCATCGCCGAGGCCGCCATTGTCATGCTTCTGAAAAAAGCATTTCTTCGAGCGACCTTGGGGACAGCGAACGAGGCTCACCGGGCGACGCGCTGCAAAGGGCAGCATGATGTCGGCGACGGCTTCGTAATAGTCGGCGAGCGCGCCCTTGGTCTGTCCGCTATCGGGAAAGATCACGCGGTCGCGGCTGGAAATCTCGACCGCTGCCGTGGCTACTTGCGCAGCCACTGGCTGCTCCGGTTTGACTTCCTCGGCAGGCTTGTCGCTGCGCAGGCCAACATAGCTTCCGTGCCGGACATTGCCGTCGGCGGTAAACTCGGCAAAGGCGACCTCTACCACCAGTTTCGGGGTCAGCCACGTCACGCCGCGCGCCTTTGCTTTCTCCACCTCGACCGGCGGTGTCTTGCGGGTCAGGCGACGCATCTTCGCCGCGAGGTCGTCCATCTCGTCGGTCGTGAAACCCGTGCCGACATTGCCCTTGTAGACCAGTTCGTCGCTTTCGTATTGAGCCAGCAGCAGCGATGCGAAAGGACGGCCCCGGGCACTGCTTTCCTTCCATCCGACGACGACGAATTCCTGCCGTCTCGTGCATTTGACCTTGACCCACGACTTGCTGCGCGAATGGGCGTACGGCGCATCCATCTTCTTCGAGATGATCCCTTCCTGCCCAGCACCACACATCGCACTGTAGAGCTTCACTCCACTCGCAATGATGTAATCGGCGACATGGATCGGCGGTCGTGCACTCGCCAGCAGAGCTTCGAGCCGCTCGCGTCGTTCGATATTGGGCAGGGGGGCCAGATCTTCTCCATCGATCTCGATCAGGTCGAAAGCGTGGAAGGCCAGTGCATCCTCTTGCGACTGGCTTCCTTTGCCGCGCTTCAGCACGCGCTGGAGGGTGGAGAAGTCCGGGTTGCCGTCGGATCCGTAGGCGACGATCTCTCCGTCGATCAGGCACGGCGGCAGGTCGAGCGCGGCGATGTGCTGGACGAGGGGGGCGAACTTGTCGGTCCAGTCCTTGCCGTTGCGCGTATAGACGCGAACCGCATCGCCCTTTGCCGCGACGAGCGCGCGATAGCCATCGAACTTGATCTCGTGCATCCAGCCGTTCCCGGTCGGCACGTCGTCGACCAGGGTCGCCAGTTGCGGTTTGCGATATTTCGGCAGCTCGGCAGCCTTTCGCGAAGGTCGAGCTTTCTTCGACTTCGGTTTGCTGGCGGCTGGCGATGGTTCCTCGGCCATCTTAGTCGTGAAAGCGTCGCTGTTCTTCCCCGCAGCGATCTGCGCCATCGAACGACCGGTGGCGATGCTCGTCAGCTCGCGTTCGACCAAGGTGTCGCCTGCTTGCGCATATTCGTCGTTGATCTTGCGAAGCAGCCAGTTCTCGCGCTTCTCCCCTTGCTTGCGCTTGAGCCGGATCAGCAGCCATTCGCCGCGCATTCGTTCGCCATCGAGCGTGAAGTGCAAATGACCATCTTCGAGGTCTTGTGCGCTCTTTCCCTCCTTCGGAGCCCAGGAGCCGCGATCCCAGAGCATGACGGTGCCCGCGCCATATCCGCCTTTCGGAATTGTGCCTTCGAAGTCCGCGTAACTCATCGGGTGGTCTTCGGTGCGCACTGCGAGCCGCTTTATTTCGGGGTCGGGCGAGGGGCCCTTGGTGACTGCCCAGCTCTTGAGGACGCCGTCGATTTCCAGTCGCAAGTCCCAATGCAGGCGCGTTGCGTCGTGTTTCTGAACTATGAAGAGATCACCGTCTTCGCTGCTCTGCCTTTTGCCTGCGGGCTCGGGCGTGCTCTTGAAATCGCGTTTGGCATTATAGTCCGCGAGCGGATCGGTCGATCGGCTTCGGGATTTTGGCCGTGCGGCCATATCACGCGCTCTTCTTGGACTTCGACTTGGACCCCGACGATTTCGCGGACTTGCCCTTGTCGTCGACCGACTTCTTGAGCGCCGCCATCAGGTCGATGACATTGCCGCCACCGCTATCGGGTGTGTCGGCATCTTCGACGATTGTCTTGCCGCTCTTCGATTTCGCCTTCTTGTCGATCAGCTTCCTGAGCGCCTCGACGTAGCGATCCTCGAACTCGCCCGCATCGAAGGGTGCGCTTTTCTGCTCGATCAGCGTGGTGGCAAGGTCCAGTAGCTCTTTTTTCGGCTTGCCATCGTCGATGTCGGAAAAGAACGCCTGCCCCTGCCGGACCTCGTCCGCATAGCGCAGCGTTTCAAGAAGCAGGCCCTTTCCGCAAGGCTTGATCGCGACCAGTTTCTCGCTGCCCCTCACCGAAAGCTGGCCGAGCGCGACCTTCTTTGCCTTGCGCAGAGCCTCTCGCAGAACGACGAAGGCTTCTTCGGCCAGTTCGTCCTTGGGCGCGACGTAATATGGTTTTTCGAAGTAAAGCGGGTCGATTTCGCAGGCGTCCACGAACTGGACGAGCTCGAGTGTCTTGCGGCTCTCGATCTTGACGGCCTCGATTTCCTCATCCTCGAGCAGGACGTACTCGCCCTTGGAAACCTCGTATCCCTTGATGATCTCGTCGCGGTCCACCGGCCCGATGCCCTGCACGACCTTTTCATAGGAAATGCGTTTGCCGCTGGGTTCGTGGATCTGGTTGAAGCGTATCTTCGATCCGCTCTTGCTCGCCGAATAGATTTCGACCGGTATCGAAACCAGAGCGAGCCTGATCTGTCCCTGCCAATATGCACGTGCCGCCATGAATCGTCCTTTCGCAGAGTAAAGCGAGCGAAGAGGCGATTGGTTTCTGGGTGGAGAGCCGGCAAGCGCGGACTGTGGCGAGATCGACAGCAAGTCAGGACCTATTCGAGGCGCCTGCGAATACCGATCAGACAGCGATTATCGGCCCGTTTCAGTTCGCCCGTACGCTGGAGAGGAAGCCGTCGACCTGTTCGCGCAGGGTCGATGCCTGCTGTTCGAGAGCGGTGGCGCTGGAGAGCACCTGGCTTGCCGCAGTGCCAGTGGATTGGGACAGTTCGCGCACTTCCGCGATATGGCCGGAAACCTGCTCGGTCCCACGCGCGGCAAGGTCGATGCTGCGCGCCAGATCGTTGCCCGCAACCGACTGCTGATCGACCGCGCTCGCGATCGACACGGCCGTGCTTTCGAGTTGTGCGACTTCCTTGGCGATGGAGCGCAGGGCCTTGACGCTGTCGCCGGTCGTGTCCTGCATGTCGCGGATCTGGTTAGCGACCTGCTCGGTAGCGCGGCTGGTCTGCATGGCCAGTTCCTTGACCTCGCTCGCGACCACCGCAAAACCGCGGCCTGCCTCACCCCCGCGTGCCGCTTCGATCGAGGCGTTGAGCGCGAGCAGGTTGGTGCGCTGGGCAATGGTCTGGATCAGCTCAACAACCTGTCCAACCTGTTCGGCGCTCTGGGAAAGGGCGGAAATGGTCGTGTCAGCTTCATTCGCGGACAAGGTGGCCTTTCGCGCCAGTTCGGCGGAGGAGGCCGCCTGGCGGCTGATTTCCCCGATGGACATGGCGAATTCGTCCGATGCTGCTGCTGCGGCGGTGGCACCCGCATTCGCTTCCTCCATCGAGGACGCGACATCGGCGGTGCGATCGGAGGCCTGCTGAGCACCCGCAGCCATGCTGGTGGCGGTATGCTGGAGCTGGCTCGAAGCGCTGGCAACGCCATCGACGACTTCGCCGACGGTGCTTTCGAACCGATCGGCAAGCGCGCGCAGGGTGCGTTCGCGTTCGGCGCGGGCCTCTTCCTGCTGAAGCTGTGCGCGGGTCTGCTCTTCGAGCTCCATCGTGGCGCGTTTTGCGCGCTCTTCGGTCATGCGGACGAACTGGACCGTCGCCCGGCGTATCTGTTCGGTTACTTCGGCCAGGTCGCCGTATTCATCTTTTCGATCGCGATGCGGCACGACGATGTTGTGCTCGCCTTTCGAAATGCGTTGAAGGCAGTCGACCTGCTGTCGCGCGGTCCTGACGACGTCCTTGCGGATCGCGTGAAACAGCAGCAGCGAAGTCAGGAAGCCGATGCCCACGATGACCAGCATCGTGTAGCGCAGGGAAGCGGCGTCGTTCACAATCCGCTCAATCGTTTCAGGCGCCGCCGTCGCCAGATTGGCGTCGATTTGTGCGAGACCGAGAAATGCGAAGACCGCCGCGATAATCGTCAGGGCAAGCGGTGCACCCACAGTCAGCAGGACTTTCTGGTTCGTGCCCAGACGGCTATAAAGCGTCACCAGCGGATCGAGGTCTTCTTCGTAACGAAACGCTTGCGCCGGATCGGCTTTGGTTTCCACGGTTTCGATCATCACCGGTTTTTCCTGGCTCATGCTGCACCCCCACTGACCTGATCGTTTCGAATTTCGCTTTCGAGAATCTGAGCCTCGATCAGCGTATCGATTTCCTCTGCGGGCAGCGCCTTGTAATAAAGCCAGCCCTGAATCTGATCGCATCCTGCAAGCCGGACCATATCGGCCTGTTCGACCGTTTCGACCCCTTCGGCTGTGACGCCCATCTTGAGCGCGCGCGCCACCGCGATGCTCGATAGCATCATCGCGCGGCTGCCATCATCCTCACCAGCCTGCACCACGAGGCTGCGGTCGAGTTTCAGCTTCTCGAAGCGGAATTGCCGCAGGAAGCCGATCGAAGCATAGCCAGTGCCGAAATCGTCGAGCGAGATTTTCACACCGAACTTGCGAATGACCTCGAGGCTGCGTTCGGCAACGACCGGGTCGAGCACGAGACATGTTTCGGTGATTTCCAGTTCGAGCAATTCGGCCGGAAAACCGGTTTCGTCGAGGATTTCGCCCAGTTTCACCGGGAATTCGGGATTTCGCAGCTGCGCGGCCGAGATGTTCACCGAAAGCGTGATGCCTCTCCAGCGGCGTGCATCGATGAGCGCCTGGCGCAGGACCCACAGGCCTATCGGATTGATGATGCCCGATTCCTCGGCAACCGGGATAAAGACGTTGGGTCCGATCTTCTTGCCGTCCCGGCGGTTCCATCGCAGCAGTGCCTCGACCGCTACGATCTGGCCTTGTTGCGCATCGACGAGCGGTTGGTACGCAAGTTCGAATTCGCCTCGCTCCAGCCCGTTGCGCATCTCCTCTTCGAGATCGCGCACGGCTTCGCGGCGCTGATCGAAGCTTGGGTTGAACCACGTGCAACGCATCTTGCCGCCGCGCTTCGACATGGTCATGGCGACATCGGACCGGCGCAGCAATTCGGAAGACGGCATGCGGTCTGCCACTGTGCTGCGCGCAAGACCGATGCTGGCACCGACCGCAATTTCGCGATCGCCCACTCGCAGCGGCGTTCGCAGGTCTTCAAGCAGCGTGCGGCACATCCCTTCGAGGATGGTGCCGGCCACACGGCCATGCATGACCGCTGCGAATTCGTCGCCACCGAGCCGGAAGCACTGCGCCTCATCACCGCAACCTTCTTGGATCAGATTCGCACAGGTGACGATCAGGTCATCGCCAACAGCATGGCCGTAATGGTCGTTGATCTGCTTGAAACCATCGAGGTCGATGAGCGCCACAGCGACTTCTTCGTCGGTTTGCGAAGCTTGCTCGATTTGTTCGTGCAACGCACGCCGATTGGGCAGCCTGCTGAGGATATCGAGATTTCCGAGCGTTTCCAGCTCGCGCACATTCGCGACGCCGTTGCGGCTCAGGAGGAAGATGGTCGCGGCGTAGATTATCGCGCCTGCGATGAGGAGGGAATTGGGCGACTTGAACTCGATCGTGTCACTGGCAAACACCACCAGCGTGATGAGCGCGAACACCAGGCTGAGGATGGCGAGCGGAACCGTGACAAGCCCGAACGCTGTCAGGCGAAATGGTTTGCTCGGATGGGCCACGAGAATTCCTCGAAAGCGCCTCGACAGCGCAGTTGCAACATACCCTGATTGTTAAAAGGTAATGGCTAATGAACGGTAAAAACCGCTCCAACTTCCTGAGGGATTGCCCGCAGGACTCCGTTAACCCTGGCGCTCAGGCCGTTGCACGCAGGCGCGCCGTGGCATCGGTGCGTTCGTACATGCTCGGGCGTCCGACGGATGGTTCGAAATCGCGGGTCTGCCCGACGACGGTCTCGCCAGCGCCGAGCATCAGGAAACCATCATTGGTCATGGCGCTGGCCAGTCTGGCAAAAGCCGCCTCGCGCGTTTCCTGAGTGAAGTAGAGAAGGACATTGCGGCACAGGACCAGGTCAAAACGGGCACGCGCAGGGGGATCGTTCAACACATTGTGCTGCTGAAAGCGGGTGATGTGACGCACGTGATCGAGGATCTGCCATCCTCCCGGCGTCTCTTCGAAATGGCGCAACATTTGCGCGACGCCGAGCCCGCGCTGCACTTCGAACTGGGTGTACAGGCCTGTCCGCGCGGTTCGGATGGCGCGGTGCGAGATGTCAGTGCCCAGGATGTCGATCGTCCAACCGTTCCACTTGTCCTTGTTGTCTTCGAACAGCATGGCGAGGCTGTGCACTTCCTGTCCTGTCGAACAGCCCGCGCACCAGATCGACAGGCGCTTGGTCTGGGCACGGCGCCGGGCAAGCTCGGGCAGCACATCGTCGGGAATCTGGTCGAAAGTCGGCTTGTCGCGGAAAAAATACGTCTCGTTGTTGAGCAGCGCTTCGACCACTTCGGTGGCGAGGTCGCGATCATGCGACCGACGGCGCGGTTCATCGAGCAGGCATACGAGCTGGTCGAGATTGCTGATACCGTGTTCGCGGAAGATTCCGGCTAGTGCGGTCCCGATCCGCCAGCGCCTGCTTTCGGTGAGGTGCTGACCGGTGCGGCTCGCGAGAAGGTCGGCTATAATCTGGTAAGAGGCCTGACTGACTTCCATTGGGTCAGGTCGGTGTCTCGGCTGTCTTGATTGCGGTTCGGCTGCAATGCTCCATCAAGGCATCGCCAAGGTCGTCAGGCGATGCGACGTAGGTTGCAAGGCCCGCTTTTGCGACGGCACCCGGCATTCCCCAGACCGCGCTGGTCTCGATATTCTGGGCCCACGCAGATCCGCCCGCGCTGACGAGGTCATCGGCCCCCTGAAGTCCGTCGCGTCCCATACCCGAAAGCATGATCGCAAGCGCATGTCCGCCGGTGGCCATGGCGAGGCTGGAAAGCATCGGATCGACAGAAGGCAGACAGCCGCTGCGAGCTGGCTCGGTCGAGATGCGGGCCACGAGGCGATTGCCCAGGCGACACACGCGCATATGGCCCTGTCCGCTGGCAATCACGATCTCGCCCTTGCGGATTTCGGTCCCGTCTTCTGCGGTATGGGTCGGGCGCCCGCTGGACACCTCTATCTGCCGCGCAAAGACCGGGATGAACGAGGAGGGCAGATGCTGCGTGATAAGTATCGGAAGATCGAAATCCGGGGTCAGCCGACGCAACATCAGGTTGAGCGCGTGGATACCGCCGGTCGAAGCTCCGATGGCCAGCACTTCGGGGCGCTTGGCCCGGCGTTCATGAGTGGGATTGATTGCGGCGAGCCCGTCATTCCCGGGAGCCGCGGCTGCACTGGCCGCGCGGTCATCCGCGGTGGCCGGCGCTCCCAGAGCCCGGATCTTGTCCAGCAACTGGGTCCGGTATTCTTCGTTGAAGCCGCCCGGACGTGGTTTGAGCATCGTGTCGGCTGCGCCGGTCGAAAGCGCTTCTAGCGATGCTTCCGCACCGTCTTCGGTAAGCGAGGACACGACGAGGACCTGGAGGCCGGGAACCGTTTCCAGCATCCGCGGGAGGCCGGCAAGTCCGCCTATGCCGGGCATTTCCAGATCCAGCAGGACCACGTCGACCGCTGCGCTTCCGAGCTGCGCAAGCGCGCGTTCGGCGCTGCTGGCGGTAGCGGCTACGACCATGCCGGGGTCGCTTTCGACCATGCGCTTGAAGATCGTGCGCACCGTCAGTGAATCGTCGACGATCATGACGCGCACAATGCCGCTTTGCTGCGCTTCGTCCTTGTCGCCGGAGCGTGAGGGAAAAGATGCTGGCGCGTTCATTCGAAGCCCACCAGCTGGAGTTTGATCTGGAGGGTCTCGTGGTCGAACGGCTTCATGACATATTCGTCGGCACCAGCGCTGATCGCTTCACGAATGTGCGCGACGTCGTTCTCGGTCGTGCAGAACACCACCTTTGGCTTGTCCCCGCCGGGGCGCTGCCGCAGCTGCGTGATGAATTCGATGCCCGTCATGACCGGCATGTTCCAGTCGAGCAGGACCACGTCGGGCATGTTCGCTTCGCACGCATCCAACCCGACGCTGCCGTTCTCCGCTTCCGCGACCTCGAAGCCGAGCGTCTCGAGGATGTGCCGCGACACTTTGCGGATCACACGGGAATCATCGACGACTAGACAAGTTTTCATGGCGTACCCTGGGCTTGAACCGAAACATGGCTTCGGTGGGAAATTATGAGCAGAAGGTAAGGAATGGATTAAGCCGCAGCTCCAAGTGCATCGGGCCCGGCAATGAGCGCCGGCAGGTCAAGCAGGAGCGCCGGTCCGACGCGGGTTTCGATAAGCCCGCGTGCCACGCGCGACCATTCGGTGCCGAAACCGCCGGGAACCGGGGCAGGATCGCCCGAACCGGTGGTGATGTCCTCGATCATATCTATGCGCAGCGCATAGGAATAACCTGCCACGGCAACGACGATCGCGCGGTGGTCGAGCGCGAACTGGCCCGGGTCGAAACCCATCGCACGGCGACAATCGATCACGGTCAGAGCCTGGCTGCGCATCGCGGTGATGCCCGAGATGAATGCCGGTGCGCGCGGGACCGGGGTGACGGTGCCGATCTCGATCACGGATTCGACGTCCTGAGCATGCATCGCGCAACGACGCGAGGCGATCTGCGCCATGACGAGAAGGTCGTTCATGAGGCTTTCCTTTTGCGGGCCTTGGCGAGCGCTTCGATCAGTCCATCACGGTCATAGCGGTAGACCGTGTCCGAAGTCCCGGCTGCGTCGGGCACATTGCGCAGGCGGATGACCGGCGTTTCGAACTGCATGTCGAGCGCGAGCGCCGCCTCGTATTCGTCATCGAACCAGATCGCGATGTCTTCACGGGCATCGGCGTCTGCGGCGATATCGTATCCCGCCGTCTCGACCAGCGGCGCCAGTATGGTCTTGGCCCAGTCCGTTTCGGGAAGGCGGCAAACGGGCCGGTCCTGGCTTTGCTGGACTTCCCCGTGACGTGCGAACAATTCATGCCCGTTGAGCAGGGTGACGGTCTTTCCGTCGACGAGGGTGACAGCTTCGACCTCGGGGTCGTCGGGCACCGGTTTGAGAGTGTCGGTAAGCAGCGCGGCATCGTCGACTTCGCGTACCGCGTGAAGCAATTCGCTCGATCCGTCCGACAGCCGGAGCAGGCGCACTTTCTCGGAAGGCACAGAGCCATCGGGCAGGCCGATAAGTGGCAGGATCACGCCCTCGATCACGACGCGCGGGCGCGGGCCTGAGAGGTCGATTGCACTGGCAGGCGTCGTTTCGATCCGGCGCACGAGCTCGAGCCTGACAGCGCAGCGGCGCCCGGCGAAATCGGTGAACAGCATGGCCCGGCTGGCTGCGCCTTGCTCGTCCTCGGTGCCGGTTTCGTGCGTGCGCAGCCTGCGGTTGCGGGCGTCGGAAACGAGCTCGTACTGACCCGCTATCGACGTCACATCGAGCAACAGCACGGGCTGACCGTCCTCCAGAAGGGTCGAACCGGCATAGAGGCGGTTCTTCATGATCGCGGGAGCCAGCGGCTTGACCACGAGGTCGCCATGCGAGTGGATGCTATCGACCCCCAATGCGAACAAGTCCCCGCTGGCGAGCCGGATGACAACCTTCGTGTGCTCTCCATCGGCAAGCTGATCGTCGGGCAGGCCGAGCACTTCTGCCAATCTGACGGCAGGGATCCGCTCGCCCCGGAATGTGACCAGAGCCTTCTCCCCGGCGCGGGTGAAGTCGAGAACCTTGGACGAGGCGTGGATGATCTCCTCGACATAGCTTTGCGGGATCGCAAAGCGCTGGTCCGAGGTTTCCACCGTCAGGCCGGCAATGATGCTGAGCGTAAGCGGGATCTGGAGCGTGAAGAGCGTGCCTACGCCGACCGTGCTGGAAACCTGGATCGAACCGCCGATGCGTTCGAGATTGTCCTGCACCACGTCGAGGCCAACGCCGCGGCCGGAGACATTGCTGACCTGGTCCGCGGTCGAAAACCCCGGCTCGAAAATCAATTGAAGCAGCGCATCCCGGCTCATCTTCTGGCGTTGGGCGGAGGTGATGAGGCCCGTCGTCTCGGCCTTCGCGGCGATCTTGTCGTGGTCGAGACCGCGGCCATCGTCGCTCACCACGATGGAGATGGTGTTGCCGGACTGGCGCGCGGAAATGGACAAAAGGCCGATCTCGCGCTTGCCTGCCTTCAGCCGGTCCGAGGGCGTTTCGAAGCCGTGATCGATAGCATTGCGGATGATGTGCGTCAGCGGATCGCGAACCATCTCGATCATCTCGCGGTCGAGTTCGACGTCGCCGCCTTCGAGGTCGATCATGACCTGTTTGCCAAGATCGTTGGACAGGTCGCGCACCAGTCGGGGCATCGCGCTGAACAGCGTCTCCATCCGCTGCATCCGCATCCGGGTGATGGCATCGCGCACGTCCGAAAGGATCGTGGTGAGGCGTTCGAACGGCCCATCGATGGTCGGCTGGGTGCCCGCTTCGCGCAGGCGGTGGGCGAGGTCGTTGCGGGCCAGCACCATGTCGGACACGCCGCTCATCACCCGGTCGAGCAGGTCGACGGGCAAACGGATCGAGCGCTGGGCGAGGGGGCCATCGGGCTTCCTCGCCACTCCGGTCTGTTCGTCATCGACGACGGTATCCGAATCCGCCGTCTCGATTTGAGGTGCGGCTGTGATGGGCTGCGCTCCCTCTTCGAGCGCGGCAATCAAATCTTCGTCGTCGCCCTCCGGGAAAGTCTCTCCGGCTTCGATTGCGTCGACCATCGCCACGATCCGATCGATGACCGCGAGCACGGCAGTGACCAGCGCGGCATCGGCGGTGCGGCGTTCGCTGCGGCAATCGGCCAGGGCATCCTCGGCGGCGTGACTCAATGCGGCCAGGCGAGGCAGGTCGAAGAAGCCGCAATTGCCCTTTACGGTGTGGACGAAGCGGAAAATGGTGTCGAGACGGGCACGGTCTGTCGGATCGGCTTCCCAGGCGACGATTTCACCTGCGCTGGCCTCCAGCATTTCCCGAGTCTCTGCGACGAAATCCGCCAGCAGTTCATCCATGACGCGCGTGCCCCTGTTCCACTGGGCGTCGCTTATGGACACAGATGGTTAACGAAGCGCTACCTGGCGCCGCTGTCCGGGGCCTTTCGCGCAAGGACCCACCACACCAGCGCAGAGCCGGTCAGCGCGCCCAGGATGTTCGCGCCAAGCTCTGCCGTGTAGATCGCCGAGGAACCCCAGCTGTCCTGAAGCAGCCACGCAATCGGCAGCATCACGAGGAACACGCGTGCAAGTGACTGTGCGAGCGCGAAGCTGGCCCGGTCGATCGCGTTGAGGATGCCATTGGCGACGATCAGGATGCCGAACCCGGCATAACCCCATGCCGCGATTTCAAGATAGAGCGCAAACTCCTCGATCACGGCGGGCTTGTCGGTGAAAAGCTGAGCGAATGTTTCGCCCGCAGCCGTCAGGATGATCGCCATACCAAGGCCCCAGGCGATGCAGAACGCCCCGGCGTAGATCGCAGCCTTGCGAGCTCGCCCATATTCGCGCGCACCCCAGTTCTGCCCTACGATCGAGCCGATTGCCCCCGACAGCGCGAGCAGGGGCACCACCGCGAAGCTCTGAAGCCGCCCCGCAGCTCCGAAACCGGCGACGGCATCCTGTCCGGCGGTCGCGATCAGCGCGGTAAGGATGGACAGGCCGATAGGATTGATCGCGTTCGAAAAGGCCGCCGGGCCGGCCACTTTGGCAATCGCCGTGGCGCAATCACGCAGGTGGCTTTTGCCTACCAGCGTAAGGTCGATAGGAATGCGCGTATCGCGCACGAGAAACAACGCCATAACCGCGCCGCAGCCCCACCCGATGATCGTCGCGTAGGCAGCGCCGACGATACCCAGCCCCTCGAACCCGAAAGCGCCGGTGATCAGCAGCGGGTCCAAGACCCAGTTGGTGGCGGCATAGACGAGGCTCACATAACTGGTCTTGCGTGCTTCACCTTGTCCGCGCAGCACGCCGTTGAATCCCATGATCGCGAGGATCAGCGGGAACCCGAGCGCGAAAGGCTGCATGTAGGTGCGGATCAGCGGCAGCAGGTTGTCCGGCGCATTCATCAGCCGGAACAGCGGATCGTTGAGCGCGAACAAAGCGAGCCCCATCACGATCCCGGAACCGACCGCGAAGACAAGCCCGAAATTTGCCCGACGCGCGGCGCGCGCATCGTCGCCTTCGCCCAGCGCGCGAGAGACCACCGAATTGATCCCGACCATCACGCCTACGCCCAGCGAGGTCAGCGCCACCGAGATCGGGAAAATGAAGGAGATCGCGGCCAGCGCATCCTCGCCCAGCTGGCCGATGAAATAGGCGTCGACCAGGCCGATCGACATGGTCGCGGCCACTCCGACAATGGCGGGCAGAGTCTGGCCGACCAGATGGCCGATGATGCTGCCGCGGGTGAGCTTGGCGTTGGTGGGCCGGTCCGCTTCCGGTGCGGCGGGGCTGGTTTCGCTGTCGCTCATCTGGCCTGAGCGCCTAGCCGCACCTATCGTCCGGGGCAAAGCGAAAAGGTTGCGAGGTGCAACCATGCCGTGCGATAAGCTGGCGCGATAAATATCTGAAGCGGAGAGACGACATGGCAACCCAGCTCAAGGACAACAGCCTCGAAGGAAAGGTGAGCAAGGAAGAGTGGCAGGCACGGCTCGACCTTGCCGCATGCTACCGCATCTTCGACCATCTCGGCTGGGGCGAAAGCATCTACAATCACATCTCGCTGAAGGTGCCGGGGGAAGAGGGTACTTTCCTCATCAATCCGTTCGGCCTGCTCTACGACGAAGTGACGGCGTCGAACCTCGTCAAGATCGACGTCGAAGGCAACAATGTCGGCGGCTCGCCCTACATGGTGAACAAGGCGGGCTTCACCCAGCACGCCTATTTCCACAAGCATCTGGGCAGCCGCGCCGACGCGATCTGCCACGTCCACACGACAGCGACGATGTCGGTGTGCAGTCACAAGGACGGATTGCTGCCAATCAGCTTCTACGCCTGCAATTTCCAGGACCAGATCGGCTATCACGATTTCGAGGGCGTCACCGTGCGCGAGGAAGAGGGCGAGCGGCTGGTTCGCAACCTCGGCAACCATTCGATCCTGATGCTCCGCAATCACGGCCCGGTTGTCATGGACGGCACGATCCAAGGCATGTTCGTCAAGATGTGGGCGCTCCAGCGCGCTTGCGAGATCCAGATCGCGACGCTGTCGCAAGGCGAACCGACTACCGTCCCGCAAGAGGTCATCGACGTGCACCAGCGCGACCTTTCGGTCATGTCCAGCCAAGGCGGCGCAGGCGTGTTCGACTTCGAAGCATGGAAGCGCAAGATCGACCGCATCGACGACAGCTGGCGTTCCTGAGAATCGGTAGAGCTGCGCCAACGGACATTGCTGCATGCCTCGCATGACAATCAACGACCGGCCGGTCGAGTTCGATCTCGATCCCGATATGCCGCTGCTCTTCGCGCTGCGCGAGGCTGCGAACCTGACCGGCACCAAGAATGGCGGCGGCGGGACCGATTGTTCGTGCGGCGCGTGTACCGTGATCGTCGATGGTACTGCGCTGCGATCCTGCCGCATCACGCTGGCTGAGGCAGAGGGGCGCTTCATCACGACGATCGAAGGGCTCTCACGCGACCGCTCGCATCCTCTGCAACAGGCGATGGTCGCCGAACAGGCGATCCAGTGCGGTTTTTGCACGCCCGGTATCGTGATGGCGGGCGCGGCGCTGCTTGAGCGCAACCCTGCGCCGAGCCGCGCCGATATCGAGCAAGCGATCCCCAACGACTGCCGCTGCGGGGTCTTCCCCCGGCTGGTGCGCGCGGTCGAGAGGGCGGGCCGTGTGGCTCAGCGTCGCGAAAGCATCAGCGCCGCGCCCGCCCCCGGTATCGAGGCGGCTGACGCGGCGCAGAACGTACCGGCGCTCCGCGTTCCCGAAGCGCCGGAAGAATAGGCTTTCCCTAGAACTTCGCCGACACGGCAAACCGCGCATTGATCGGCGCGCCGACCGTTACCTGATGCGTGGAATGCGCATTGGGGAAGTATAGCGTGTCGGTCACATTCTCGACATTGACCTGCACGCGCAGATTCTCGCTGACATCGTAATAGGCCGATGCATCGACGCGGGTGTATGCGGGCAGGACAGCGTTGTTGCCATTGTCGATAAAGCTGTCGCCCTGATGCGTGAGGCCCAGACCGATGCCGAACCGATCGGTCACGGCGACCTGGTTCCAGATCGAGAAGGTTGTCTCGGGCAATTCGCGTGGGCGAAGACCGGTCGGCCCTGTCTGATCGACCTGCTCACCGTCGAGATAGGAGAACCCGGCAGCCACTTCCCAACCCGGCATGACTTCGCCCTGCAACTGCATTTCAAAGCCCTGGATGGTGGAATCCACCACGACCAGCTGGCTGGCATCGGTGTCGCTGACCTCCGGCGTGCTCTGCTCAATCTCGAAGATCGCGGCGGTAAGCGCCAGTGTCTCGACGATGTCCCACTTCACCCCAGCTTCGAGGTTGGTGAACCGATCCGGATCGAGCGCAGCCGAATTGCCGCCGAGCGACGCGAACTGTTCGCCCGAACGCGGCAGGAAGCTCTCCGAATAGCTCGCATAGATCGAGATATTGTCCTGCGGCTTGAAGATAATGCCGCCGCGTGGTGAGAACTCTTCGTCCTTGCGGCTCCGCGTCCCGCCATTGAGCACGTCGGTAACGGTCAGGTCGAAACTGTCGAACCGTCCGCCAACGACGAGGCGCAGCCATTCGGTGATCTTGATCTCGTCCTGCACGTAGAGCGAGAACACTTCGAGATCGCCCTGCGTCGCATCGTTGGGGTCGGTGAAGTCGACAGTGAAGGGATTGCCTGCGGCATTGATGCCCGCTCCGCCGCGCAACGACAGCGGACGCATGACGTCGAAGGTTTCCCGGTCCCCAAGGCTGGTGCTGAAGACCGGATTGAAGCGGTCGTTGAAGGACGAGGTGTCGATATACTCGCCGCCGATCAACAGCGTGTGCGCAATGCTGCCGCTTTCGAATTCGCCGACGATATTGCCCGACAGGATCAGGTTCTCGCGGTGCGTCGTATCGACATAGCCGTCGAGCTGGACCACCTGCGTCGCGGGCGTGTAGTTGCTGGCATAGAAGTTGGAATAGAGCTTGTCGTAATCGCCGTAGAAAGCGGTGAAGACGCCTTTCCAGCTGTCGGAGAAATTGTGCTGGAGATTGGCGCGCAGCAGATGCGCTTCGAGGTCGAGGTAGTTCAGCTCGGGATCGCCGAAAGTGATGTCCTCGAACGCCTCGACCGGGCGGCCATCCGCGCCGGTGGGGATGCCGCGGTCGATGAAACGATCGTGATTGGCATATTCGTATGACAGGTCGAGCGTGGTGTCTTCGCCCAGAGCGAACCGCGCGGTCGGATTGATGCCGATCCGTTCGCCGTCATAGAAGTCGCGGTGGTTGTCGAGGCTCTCGTAAGAGGCGTTGAGGCGGAAGCCGACCGTGTCGTTTGCCGAACCATTCAGGTCACCCCGGATGCCGAACTCGCCGAACGTGTCGAGAGCGACCTGGCCGTTGCCGAAGGTCTGTCCGGTGACCGGCTTCTTGGTCACGCGGTTGAGCACGCCGCCGGTCCCGCCGCGCCCGAAAAGCAGCGCGTTGGGGCCGCGCAGGATTTCGACCTGGGCGATGTTGTAGAGGCCGCGATAATACTGAACGTCGTCGCGAACCCCGTCGATGAAGAAATCCGCAGTCGAGCGCACGCCGCGGAACACGATGGAATCGCGGTGTCCTTCGCCCTGCGATGTGATCACGCCCGGTGTGTAGTCGACGATCTGGCCCAGCGCGGTCCAGCCGCGTTCCTCGATCTCTTCTTCGGTGGTGATCGTCAGCGATTGCGGCACGTCGATGATCGGCGTCGGCGTCTTGACCGATGCGACGACGTTGGATTGCAGCACTTCGCCGGTCACGACGATGTCGTCGCCCTGCGTCTCCATGAGCGGGGCGTCTTCGGGCAGCAACTGGCCGAGTTGTCCGGCATTGTCTTCGGCTGCCGCGGGGAATGCGATGGTTGCGCACGAAAGAAGCAATGCTGCGCGCGATAGTGAGTGAATCATTGAATCCCTTCCGTCTGGTGGGAGGGGCGCTATTGAAAACCATTCTCATATGCAACCACAGAAATGAGAATTATTCGCAAATCCCAAAAAAGTGGCGAGGGTCGCGGCTGTCCGCTAGCGCTGCATCCGAAATCGCGGACCGCGAAGAACCGCGCAAATCGAGGAGCGAACCCATGAAAGCAACCATCTGGACCAATCCGAAATGCGGGACGTCGCGCAAGACGCTGGCAATTCTCGAGAACCTGTCGAAGGTCGATCTGACGGTGGTCGAATATCTCAAGGAGCCGCCGACCCGAGACAAGCTGGCGCAGCTTTTTGCCGATGCCGGGATTACTCCTGCCGAGGGTCTGCGTCTGCGCGGCACCGATGCCGAAGAGCGCGGATTGCCGCAAGCCGATGCCGACACGGTGCTCGATGCCATGGTGGCCGACCCGATCCTCATCAATCGGCCGCTGGTGGAAACCGAAAAGGGCGTCGCTGTCTGCCGCCCGCAGGACGAGGTGTTGAAGCTGCTTTGAGTTTCGGCCTGTTACCGCTCGCGGGTCAGCACGCTGTCGCGCTGCATCGAGCGCCAGCCATGGGCGAACGAGGCGAGACACAGTGCGACGATCAGACCGAAGCCGAGCCAGTCCGAATGGCCGTAGAGATACACGCCCAGCGCTGGCGCATAGATGTAGCTAGCCCCGGCAAGACTGGCGACGATGCCTGAAGCCTGACCCTGTTCGGCACGAGTGACGGCAAGCGACGTGCCAGCGGTTGTTCCGGGCCGGAACAGGCCGAAGCCGAGCGAGGCGATGGCATAGCCTAGTGCGATCACATGGATGCTGCTCGCGATACTGAGCAGCGCAGTTCCCGCCGCCGCGATCAGCAGGCCAGTCAGGCTCGCCGCGCGCGGACCGAGATTGAAGCGCGGGATGATCCCCCATTGCGACAGCAAGGTCGCGATTGCGCCAGACATAAGCACCAGCCCGACCGGCCCGGCACCTTCGGCCGGTGTGTCGCGCAAGTTCAGCCGGTCGAGTACGAGGAAGCCTGTGATCCCCAGCACCATCGCCTGCGCATGTCCGCCCAGCAACTGCGCCACGATCCACGGGCGAAGCCTGCTATCCCGCCAGGTGAGGCCACCCGGTGCAGCCTCGCCCTCGTCGTCCTCTTCGGCATCGGTCGATTCCGGCGCGTCGGTCGGTCCGGAATAGCTGGTCGCGACGCCCTTCGTGGGGAATTGCGGCTGGTCGTCCGGCAGGCGCAGGCGCAGCAGGACCAGCACGACGATTCCCATCAGCGCAAAGCTGATGAAAGGACCGGTCAGCCCCAGGCCCAGAAACGGAAAGACCATCAGCGGCGCTAGCGCCGGGCCAATCACGGTGCCAAGGCCAAAGCTCGACGCGATAAGCGAGAGCGCGTTGGTCCGCTCGGCCCGCGGGGTTCGAGCGGCAACATAGGCCTGCACCGCAGGCGGCGCAGCGCTGCCGAACCCGCCATAAAGGCTGCGCGCGGCGGCAAAGGCGATCAGCGCCCAGAATGCGGTCAGCCAGCCGGACAGCCCGGCCCAAAGGACCGCTCCGCACAGAACCATCGAAATCACGAAACCGATCAGGCCCAGCGCCATCATCGCCTTGCGTCCGCGCCGGTCGGAGCGCCGTGCCCAGATCGGTGCGCACACGACCCACAGCAGCGCCGACCAGCTATAGGCGAGGCTGATCCAGACGTCGCCGACGCCCAGTGCCGTGCCGATCGAGGGCATCACCGATTGCATCGCGGTATTGCCAGCCGCAGTCACCAGCATGACCATGAACAGGAGGGTCATCCGCCCGTTCGAAATCCCGCTCGAGCGCGAAGGCGCCTGCGCTTGAGGGTCCTGCTGCGCCACAAGCGGCTGCGGTTGTCGCGGCGGTGGAATCGGCGGCTGGGAGGGTTCGGTGTCCGTCATGTCCAGGCGTTAAACCAGCTTGTCCTGCTGGTCCGTTTCCCCACGGGGCGCACCACCCGACAATTGACGATGGATCGCGGCGGTTACGGCTACGCTGACCGCACCGTAAATCGCGAAGATGATTGCCAGCAGGGCAGCCGTCCCGATCATCTGCGCCCGCGCACCGGCGATGGCGAGCAGCAGGCCGACCACCATGAACACCACCAGCCCGACGACGAGGGTGACGAAAACCAGCGCGAAGAAGAAAGCGAAGATGCGCAGGCTGTTGCCCTTGGTCAGACGCCACGAGGCCCGCATTGCCGCAATCGGGCTGCGCGTCTTGTCGATCACGATAACCGCCGCGGCCAGTATGAACTTGACGCTGAGGTAGATTGTTATCGGCAGCAGCAGAAGGTTGACGACGTTGGAGGCGGGCGGGGGCAGGAGTCCGGCAAGCATGGCGGGCAATTGCGTGATGAGCCCGACGAGGATCTGCACCCCGATCACGCTCAACAGCAGAAGCGGAATGGCCTTCATCGCCTCGCCGACCGTAGGCTTGGCAGGGCTCGCCAACATGGCGAGCAGGGCGATCGTGCCGCACCACTGACCGATCACGATCAGCGCGATCGCCCACCAATTGTACAGCAGCAGCGCGTTGACCTGCTCCTCGATCCGCTCGGGCGTGGGGTTATCGCCGAGATTCCAGTCGAACGCGGCGAGGTTCAGGAAAAGGATGAAGAGCGGAATGAAAAAGAAAATCCCTGTGAGCACGAGTACGATCTCGCGATTGGATGAGATCATCCGCGAGGCTTCGTCCCATGCTTTTCCGGTGTTGAGTTTCACGCTCGCTCCTTGGCAAATCTTCGTTATCACGCCTGCATATGGCACGCGCGCCTCTTGCAACCTGCGATAAATGTCCCCACGCATTTGTCCATGGCCAGCATCGTATCCGACCTGCCTGAAAAGCTGGGAACGCAAAGCCTCGAATGGCGGCGTGAAGGCGAACTCGTGCCCTATCTGCACGCGCTTGCCGACATGGAAGCGCGCAATGCGGCCATTGCCGCGGGCGAAGCGGGCGAGCTTGCCTGGCTGCTCGAACATCCGCCGGTCTATACTGCCGGGACCAGCGCCAATCCAGCGGAACTGCGCAATCCGGGTTTCGAGGTGATCGAGGCCGGACGCGGGGGGCGCTACACCTATCACGGGCCGGGCCAGCGGGTCGGCTACCTCATGCTGGATCTTGGCAAACGCGGCAAGGACGTGCGCTGTTTCGTCCATGCGATCGAGGGCTGGGTGATCGATACCCTGTCCGATTTCGGTGTCGAGGCCTGGCGGTGCGAGGGCCGCGTCGGCATCTGGACGCGCGACATCGACGGAAAAGAGGCGAAGATCGGCGCGATCGGCGTGCGCGTGCGGCGCTGGGTCACGATGCACGGCTTCTCGGTCAATCTCGACCCTGACCTGTCGCATTTCGGCGGGATCGTTCCGTGCGGGATCGACGAATTCGGCGTCACCTCGCTCGCGCGGCTTGGCAAACAGGTCTCGGCGGAGCAATGGGACGAAAAGCTGATCGCGCGCGCTGACGACTTCCTCGGCGCGCTCGAAGCGGCTCGGCAAAAGGCTTGCAGGAAATGAAGTTCAGGACAGTTTGTGCATGGTGCGCGCCGCTGCTGCTCCTCGCAGGGTGCGAGGACGAGGCGGTCGAGACAGACACCCCGGCCACCGGAGGCAAAGCGGCCGGCGAAGTGCTGGGCGGCACAATCAGCGACGACATGCTCGCGCTGGAGGAGCTGACCTCGACCTCGCCGCCTGCCGAGCGCCCTGCGCCTGAGCGCGGGTCGGATGGCACCGCCCCGGCGGCGGACGAAGAATCCGGTTCCGATACGCAAGAGGCCGAGGCATCCGAAGATGCCCCGGCCCCTGAAACTGCTCCAGACCAAACCGGCGA
Organism: uncultured Erythrobacter sp.; assembly: GCA_947494705.1. Classification (GTDB taxonomy): domain Bacteria; phylum Pseudomonadota; class Alphaproteobacteria; order Sphingomonadales; family Sphingomonadaceae; genus Erythrobacter. The sequence continues at coordinate 1,095,790 of CANLVN010000001.1, read as the reverse complement.
AGAATAATCAGGCTGCGGTTTCGGCGGCCTTTTCCTCTTCCATCGTCGGATAGTCGATATACCCTTCCGGAATCGGGAAGTACCAGCTCTTCGGCACATCCTTGTTCGGGTTGATCGTCGCCCCCGCCGCGATCCGCTTTTCGAGGTCGGGGTTGGAGATGTAGGGACGGCCAAAGCTGATCGCGTCGGCGCGACCGCTTTTTACGTCTTCGGCGGCTTCTTCGGGTCCGTAGTCGGAATTGAGGATCAGCGCGCCCGAATACAGGCTGCGGATGAGCGCGTCCTGCTTGGGCACGTCGGTCGCGCCGAACGTGCCGTCTGGGCCGGGCTGGCGCAATTCGAGGAAGGCAAGACCAAGCTCTTCGATAACCTTCGCCGCCGCGCCAAAGGTCGCGGCCGGATCGCTGTCGTCGGTCCCTTGCGTTTCGCCGTTGGGCGACAGGCGGATGCCGGTGCGGTCAACGCCCCAAACGTCGATGATCGCTTCGAGCACTTCGCGCATGAAGCGTGTGCGGTTTTCGGGGGAGCCGCCATACTCGTCTTCGCGAAGGTTCGTGCTGTCGCGCAGGAACTGGTCGACGAGATACCCATTCGCGCCGTGCAGCTGAACCGCGTCGAACCCGGCTTTCTTCGCGTTCTCGGCGGCGCGGCGATAATCCTCGATCGTGCGCTTGATATCGTCATGCGTCATGGCGCGCGCTTCGGCGTAGGGTTGCTTGCCTTCGGGAGTATGCGCTTCGCCCGGCGCAGTGGTCGCGCTGGCCGAGAAGGGGGGATTTCCATCGAGGAAATAGGGGTGCACGATCCGCCCCATGTGCCACAGCTGCAACGTGATCAGGCCGCCTTCCTCGTGCACGCCTTCGACGATGGGTTTCCACGCTTCGGTCTGTTCATCCGACCAGATGCCGGGAGCCGAGGGCCAGCCGAGCCCTTCGCGACTGATGCCGGTCGCTTCGGTCAGGATCATCCCGGCACCGGAACGCTGGCGGTAATACTGACCCATCATCGCATTGGGGACGAACATCGGATCGGCGGCGCGGCCACGGGTCAATGGGGCCATGAAAATGCGGTTGCGGGCCTCGAGCGCGCCCATCTTGAGCGGCTGGAAAAGGGCTTCGTGCATTGTGAAATCCTCCTGTTGGGTTTCAATTGGCTATTCACTTGGGGCAGCGAAGGCTAGGGCGCAAGCATGGAAAAGGATGCAGGTGGCGAAGCAGAACTTGCCGGTCCGCGTGGCTGGCTGTTGCTGGCGGCGCTGCTGGGCGGCAACGTTGCGCTCGCGATGGGGCCGTGGCTGGTGCGGCTGGCCGATACCGGCCCGGTCAGCGCGGCATTCTGGCGGCTCTTCCTCGCGCTGCCGTTCCTCGCGCTGTTTGCGCGAATGGCGGGTCAGCGGCTGACGGGGATGCCGGTGAAGACTATGGCGATGGTCGCGATCGGCGCCTTTGCTTTCGCCGGGGACCTCGCCAGCTGGCATATCGGCATCGGCATGACACGTTTGGGCAATGCGACCCTGTTCGGCAATGCCGGCTCGATCATCCTTTTGTTCTGGGGCTTTATCGCCGCACGGATGCTGCCGCGCGGGATGGAATGGCTGGCCATTGTGTGCGCGCTGGCGGGAGCGGGGATATTGCTGGGCCGAAGTCTCGAAATCTCGACCGAGACCTTTGCCGGGGACTTGTTCTGCATCGCGGCCGGGCTGCTTTACGCGGTCTACCTGCTGACCCTTCAGGGCGAGCGGGCGCGCTTCGGCGCGTGGAGCCTGCTGGTCTGGGTGTGCATCTTCGCCGCACCTGTCCTGCTGGTGCTGGCGCTTGCGCTGGGCGAGCCGGTCTGGCCTACCGACTGGACGCCGGTGTTGGTGCTGTTCGTTAGCAGCCAGCTGATCGGACAGGGCCTCTTGGTCTATTCACTGGGTCATTTTCCCCCGCTCATCATCGGGCTGGCGCTGCTGACCCAGCCCGCGATTGCCGCGAGCATCGGCTATGCTTTCTTCGGCGAGGTGCTCAGCGCGCTGGATATTGCGGGGATGGTGTTGCTGGGCTCGGCACTGGTGGCGGCGCGCGCAAGCCATGGCGGGGCGGGCCGGGAAATGCTCAGCCCGCGGTCGCTGCCTCGAAGTCCCGGTAACGGTCCTCGACCATCTTCAGGTCGGGACCGACCAGTGCCAGACGGGCCTGATCCATCAGCAGCCGTGCGTGGTCGCGCAGCACCTCTATCCGGGAACGATGCGTCAGCGGCACGCAGGCCTTCTCCAATGCATCGATCATCACTTTAGCTGCATTGGGGCTGGTCGCGACCGCGCTGCGGATCGAACCGAAGCTGCGCTCGGCGTAGTGGGAGAAATCGTCCGGGCACGGGATGACCGGACAGTCATCGCTATCCTCGCTGCAAACATCCTTTCGCAAGTCGCGCCGCGCGAGGTCGGACATCGCCGCTCCCAGCCAGTGCAGCGCGGTGATGGCGGTAAAGGGGTCATTGATGCCGGGCGAGAGCGCGCGCAACCCGATCTCGACCAACTCGTCGATGAGGAATTGCGGGTCCTGCGCCGGGGTGCGGGTCGGGCCGAGAGTGAAATGCTCGCGTATCTTTTCCTCGAGATCCGCAACATCGGCGCCCTTAACATCCATCAGCGGAAGGTCGCGGTGGACGAAATCCCCGGTGCGCACTCTAAGCGAAAAGGTAGCGTCGGCCTCGCGTGCCATGGTCTCCAGGTCCTGGAAGTCAATCAGCTGCACGTATCCGGTGTCCCGAGCGGTCAGCGGCTCACCGCCCTCGGGTTCGCGCGCGTCACCGAACTCGTCCTCGACCGGATAGGTTTTGCGAACGGCCGCAACCAGCCGCCTGCCGATCTGTTCGAGCACCTTGTTGATGCGAATCGAGCTGGGCACGTGGTTGAGGAAGTAGACCAGCACGCCGATGCAAACGCCCATCAGGGCGTAGCCGACCAGCAACGACACTTGCGGCGCGAATCCGGGCAGAACGGTCGCGGCGGCATCCGCGCCTGTGCTGGGTGTCTCGTTTTCGGCGCGCACGCTGCGCAATACGACCAGCGCATAGACGAAGCTGCCAATAAAGGTCGCGAGGCTGAGCTGGTTGCCCTTGTCCTCCATGAAGTTGGTCAGCAAGCGCGGGCCATAAGTGCCGCTGGCATAGGTGACCGCTACCAGCGTGATCGAGAAAACGGTCGATGCAACGCCGATCATGCTGCCCGCCATCAGGATGAGGACGTCCGCTGCGCCCTTGGGTCGCATTGGGACGATCCACTCGTAATCGCTCAGCATCTCGGCTCCGCCCGCGCGGTCGATCGCCACCATCGCCACGGCCAGAAGCGCGGCGAGGATAGAGAAAAGCGCGGGATAGAACCAGTAATTGGCGTTCAGGCGCGTCCAGAAGAAACGGATTTCAGCGGTCATCTACGTCCCAACGCCCGAGCGCGCGAAACGGGTTCCGCGCGCTTTCCCGGCTCCTATTCCTGCTCGTCGCCGATTTCGCGGTTGAGGTAGGAAAGCAGCATCGCGGCCCGGATCGCGTCCTCTTCCTTGTCCGAACCGACCGAATGGCCACCCTCGCGCGCTTCGCGATAATAGAAGGTCTGGCCATAGGCTTCGTGCTTCGCGGCTGCCTTTCGCGCATGTCCCGGATGAACCCGGTCGTCGAGCGTCGAGAGATAATAGAACGCAGCCGGTACATCATCGCCTTCGCGCATGTTCTGGTAGGGCGACCATTCGCGCATGAAGGCCCAGTCTTCCGGCACGTCCGGGTTGCCGTATTCGCCCATCCACGATGCACCTGCGAGCAGCTTGTTGTAGCGCTTCATGTCGATCAGCGGGGAGCCGCTGATGATTGCGCCGTAGAGGTCGGGCCGCTGGTTTGCGACCGCGCCGACCAGCACGCCGCCATTGGAGCGTCCGGAGGCGGCGATGTGACCCGGCGTCGCAAGATCACTGGCGACCAGATCGTCGGCGACCGCATGGAAATCATCGAAGGAGTTCTGCCTTTTCTCGCGCAGGGCATCCTGATGCCACCTCGGCCCGTACTCGCCACCGCCACGAATATTGGCGAGCACATAGCCATTGCCGCTTGTCACCCAGAACAGCGCGAGCGGACCGCTGCGGTAGGGTTCTGCGGTCAGGTATTTGGGCGTTTGCGCATTGGCAAAGCCGCCATAGGCATGGATCAGCGTCGGCAACGGTCCCTCGGCGCCCTTTGGACGAACGAGGTAGTAGGGCACGCGCGTGCCATCTTTCGAGGTCGCGAATTTCTGCTCGACCGTCATCGTGCTCGCGTCGAATTGCGCCGGTTCGCTGGCGATTGCGACCGCTTCATCATCGGGCGACACGGCGTAGAGCGTGGGCGGGGTCAGCATGCTCTCAACCGTGACGAAGACGGTGTCTCCTCCGGTCTCGGCGATCTGGATGGTGGAATTGGCGGGCAGGTCGATGTCCTGACTGGCCCAGCCCGAAGTGCCGGGGGTGAGCTTGATCAGCTTGCCCGAAACGTCGTCGAGCACCTTCACCCATAGGAAATTGTCGGAAGCGGCGACTTGCTCGACCGCCTGCGATTGGGAAGGCCTGAAAACGACGGAGGGCGCGATGTTCTCGCCGTTGGCGACGTCCGCAATCGGCCAGGCGACGAGCCATCCGGCCTGCGCCATCCCGTCGCGGGTCTGCATCGGCGAATTGAGCCGGGCGACCAGATGGCCGTCGAGCACCGCCTGAAAATCGGCATCCTGGGGCAGCGGCAGGGCTACAGTCGAACCGTCGGGCTTCACCATCGAGACGCTGCTGGTCCAGAAGGTCAATCCGCGCGAAACGAAGTTCCAGCGCGTGTCGCCATCGGTTGTCGAGAACGCATACATGCCGACATCCTCGGCCTCGCCTTCGGTGACGAGAGTCGCTTCGGACAGGCCGGTCCCGCGCTCCCACAGCCGGATGCGCAGCGGATAGCCTGACGTGGTCAGCGATCCTTCGCCCTCGTCGGTGCCGATCATCAGCGTGTCTTCATCGAACCAAGCGGTGCGGTGCTTTCCTTCGGGCAGGGCGAAGCCGTCCTCGATGAAGCGGCCGGTTTCGAGATCGAATTCGCGGACCACCGACGCGTCGGTGCCTCCCGGGCTCAGCGAGACGAGGCAGCGCTTGTATTCGGGCGCGAGGCAGTTCGCGCCGCCCCATACCCAGCTTTGGCCTTCCTCTTGGCCCAGCGCATCGACATCGATCAGCGTGCGCCAGTCCGGGTCGCCCGCGACATAGCTTTCGAGGCTCGCCGCACGCCATAGCCCGCGAGGATTGTCGGCGTCGCGCCACAGATTGGTGACCATCTCACCCATGACCGCACCGGGCATGGCGATCTGGCGATCGTCCTCCAGCAATTGTTTGGCCCAGGCCTTGGCAATCGGGAATTCGGGTGTGGTGGTCAGCGCCGCTTCGGTCGCGGCGTTCCATTCGTCGACCTTGGCGAGAGCTTTCTCGCCCTGGATTTCCTCCAGCCAGATATAGGGATCTTCGGCGGCAGTCTCCTGCGCGAGCGCCGGGGCTGCGAAGGGTGCAAGAAGGGCAAGCGGGGCGACAAGAAGGGCTGGTCTTATTTTCATGACAGCCCTTCTAGCCGCACTTCGCAATTGCTCAATCCCCGTCGGGCACGTCGGCCTTGGGGACGTCCTCGATGTCGACCTGTCCGACATCGCCCTTGCCGACCGTGTCGCTCGCCATTTCGAGCATGCGGTCGAGGCTGGCCTTGGCTTTCAGGCGAAGGTCTTCCTCGATCTCGATACGCGGCTCCAGGTCGCGCAGGGCGACGTAGAGCTTCTCCATCGTGTTGAGAGCCATGTACGGGCAGATGTTGCAGTTGCAGTTGCCGTCCGCGCCCGGCGCGCCGATGAAATTCTTCTCGGGCAGTGCCTTTTCCATCTGGTGCATGATGTGCGGTTCGGTCGCGACGATCAGCGTGTCGCCTTCGAAATTCTTCGCAAAGGTGAGGATCGAACTGGTCGAGCCGACATGATCGGCATGGTCGATGATCGCGGGCGGGCATTCCGGGTGGGCCGCGACAGGCGCGCCGGGATGCTGTTCCTTCAGCTTGAGCAGTTCGGTCTCGCTGAACGCTTCGTGCACGATGCACACGCCAGGCCACAACAGCATTTCGCGGTTGAAATTACGGCTCAGCCAGCCGCCAAGGTGACGGTCGGGACCGAAGATGATCTTCTGGTCCTTCGGGATCTGGGAGAGGATCGTCTCGGCGCTGGAAGAGGTGACGATCACGTCGGACAGCGCCTTAACCTCGGTCGAGCAGTTGATGTAGGTCAGCGCGATGTGATCGGGGTGCGCTTCGCGGAAGGCCTTGAACTTGTCGGGTGGGCAGCTGTCTTCGAGGCTGCACCCGGCGTCCATGTCGGGCAGGACGACAATCTTTTCCGGGCTGAGGATCTTGGCGGTGTCGGCCATGAACTTGACCCCGCAAAAGGCGATGACATCGGCATCGGTGTCCGCCGCCTTGCGCGACAATTCGAGGCTGTCGCCAACGAAGTCCGCGATGTCCTGAATATCCGGCGTCTGGTAATAATGCGCGAGGATTACCGCATTGCGCTCTTTGCGCAGACGGTCGATCTCGGCGAGCAGGTCGTCGCCGGTAGGAACTTTGGTCTCGATGCTCATGGTTTGACCCCGCTGGATTGTGTCAGCGCCGATATAGGCGGGTTTGCGCGGATTTCGAGCGAAAACCGGCAGGTGTCACATGGTAAAGCCGGGCGGAAGAAACGGTTCCATGGGGCGATCGGCGCCTGGCGTGCCCGCGACGATCCATTCGGTGATCGCCATCCCCGGCTCGCTGTAAGCAATGAGCATCGAGAGCGCGAAGGTCGCGGCATAGGCGCCCAGCCCCCACCAATAGGCGGGATGCACGCTGCCACGGCTTCGCTTGTCTGCAATCATGCCGATCACCGGCCAGATCATCGTGATCAGCGTGATGATGAGCCAGCTGTTCGGTATCAGAAGCGGAGCCGGCAACAGGCGGCCAAGACCCGGCCCTGTCAGGATCGCCATGGCGCACAGCATCAGCCGGCGATGCCAGCCGGTATATCGGCGCCGTCGAAGCGCCCAGAAGGCGAGGGCGCCGAAACACCACAGCACCATCACATTGGACCACAGGAACTCGCTCTTGTGGAAGAAGAACGGCCCGCCGGTTCGCCGCGCGACGACGACCATGATCGCGGTGCCCGCTGCCAGCATCGCCGGGATGAACAGGTAGGCTGCCTTGCCGAGGCTTGCGTGAAGCTTCCGATTGTCCGCGGCAATCGTGATGTGCTGGGCGAGATAGAGCGCGACCCAGCCGAAGAACAGGACGCCATGCAGGTGATAGGGCCACGGCACCGCGAAGCTCGAACGCCCGAAGCCGAGCTGGACCGAAAAGCCGGCGACGATCGACAGGCTCATCGCGACAGCCATGATCAGGAAAAAGCGCGCATCTTTGACAGGTGCGCGCGTCTGCGGTGCTATTGTAGCCACGTTTCATCCCCCCAATGGACGAATTCCTAGCTACTCCGAGATTTCGTCACCTGCAAATCGAACCTCGACATTCGCGCGTTCGTAGCCTGCGACCTGCAGCGGAACGGCGAGGTTCTGGCGAACCGCTTCGCGCGCGGCGTTGCGGGCAAGCGCCAGAACTTCGGGGTTCTTGGCAAAGGCCTGCGCCTTGCGTTGTGCCTGGCGCGAATTGCTTTCGGAAAGCAATTGCTGCGAGCCGCCGGTATTGAGCAGACCTTCGGTAAAGATGCGCGCCTTGCTCTCGTCCAGATTGGGTTCCGAGGTCTGAAGCTGGGGCAGGGTGACGCGCAGGGTCTGGCTTTCCTCGTCCCACTCGAAGTCGCCCGGCTCCATGCCTGACAGGTCGAGACGGTAGTCGATGCTCGCCGGGATGATTGCAGCCTGCCGGACCCGGCGCACCACGACCGGGCCGACGGTCTGTTCGTATTCGCTCTCCGCCACGACCTCGAAGCGGCTGGCGAAGACGACCAGTGCGTTCTGCTTTTCGAAAGCGAGCATGGCGCTTGCGACCGGGTCGCCTTCTTCCTGATAGAAATAGGCGCGCCAGCCGAGGAACAGCGTCGCAGCCAGCAACAAGGCGGCGACCAGCGCCAGCATCTTCTCGCCGCGCAGGCCCAGCTTGCCGCCGTCCTGGCGGATCGGAGGAAGGATTTCCGCTTCCATCTCCTCGGCCTGTTGCACGCTGTCGCGCCTCAGATCGTTCGCCATACGCCCTCTTCACGAGCCGCAAGCCCACGTTTCTCGAGATCGATCAGGTGCGCCGTCACGCTCATCTCGGCAGCGCCCACCAGTCGTGGATCGAGCCCCTTGTACATGTCCGGAATGAACTCGGAGACGGGACGCGCGCGCGCTCCCATCAGGCGCAGGATCTGGTTCTCGCGCTGGCGGCGATGGCCGATCATGCCCCGCACCAGCTGGCGTGGCTTGGTGATCGCGGCGCCGTGAGCGGAGTGATAGACAGTGTCTTCGCGCGCCTGCAGCTTTTCGAGGCTCGCCATGTAAGCGCCCATGTCACCGTCGGGCGGGATAACGACGCTGGTCGACCAACCCATGACGTGGTCGCCGGTGAACAGCGCGCCCGATTCTTCCAGCGCGAAGCACAGGTGGTTCGAAGTGTGTCCTGGGGTGGCTACCGCGGTCAGGGTCCAGCCGGTCCCGCGCATCGCCTCGCCATCTTCGAGCACGCGGTCCGGCGCATAGGTCGTGTCAAAGGCCTCGTCCGCGCGCGGCAGGTCTGTCTTGAGCACCAGCGGCGCGCAGCCCACGACCGGCGCGCCGGTCTGCTCGGACAGCGGCGCGGCGGCAGGTGAATGGTCGCGGTGGGTGTGAGTACACATGATGGCGACGATTGTGCGATCGCCCACGGCTTCCTTGATCGACGCGATATGGTCCGCATCATTGGGGCCGGGATCGATCACCGCGCAATCGGGGCCGTCGTTCTGCCCGACCACATAGGTCTGCGTACCGGTATAGGTGTAGGGCGAGGGATTCGGCGCGAGAACGCGCAGCACCAGTGGTTCGACCTGTTCGGCCTTACCGGTGGGCCAGGGTTTGGGAGGTATTCCAGCCATGGGGTTGCATATGGGGAAATGACTGGCAGAAGTCACCCCGAAGCGAGGGAAATCCATGAGCGATTATATACTGGTACTCGACGAAGGCACGACATCCACCCGTGCGATGCTGTTCGCGTCGGACGGCGTCATGGTGGCCTCCGAACAGGCCGAGCTGACGCAGCATTACCCGCAAAACGGATGGGTCGAGCACGATCCGGCGGAGATTTGGGACAAGACCCGCCAATGCGCGCTCGACATCATTCCCAGGGCGGGTGGGGCGGCGATGATCGCGGCCATCGGGATCACCAACCAGCGCGAAACCGTGGTTGCGTGGGACAAAGAGAGCGGCGAGCCCCTGACCCGGGCAATCGTCTGGCAGGACCGGCGCACTGCGCCCCTGTGTGCCGAATTGCGCGACGCGGGACACGAGGACGAGGTGCAGCGCAAGACCGGCCTGGTACTCGACCCCTATTTCTCCGGCACGAAGATGCGCTGGATGCTCGACAACGTGCCCGAGGTTAAGGCGGCGGCCGATGCGGGCACGCTCGCTTTCGGGACGGTCGAGAGCTGGCTGGTGTTCAAGCTCACCGGGGGCAAAAGCCATATCACCGACGCCAGCAATGCCAGCCGCACGCTGTTGATGGGGCTGGCGGACGACGGCTTCGACGAAGGATTGTGCGAGCTGTTCGGCGTGCCGATGGCGGCGCTTCCGCAAGTCGTCGACATGGCAGGCGAGCTGGCAAAGACCGATGTGCGCATGTTCGGCGGAGCGATCCCGATCTGCGGGCTCGCGGGCGACCAGCAATCGGCGACCATCGGACAGGCATGCCTCGCGCCGGGCGAGACCAAGGCGACCTATGGCACCGGCGCCTTCGTCCTGACCAATCAGGGTGAGACCATTCCGCATTCGACCAACCGCCTGCTCGGCACGGTCCTGACGCAGATCGAGGGCAAGCGCACCTATGCGATCGAGGGGTCCGTGTTCGTTGCGGGAAGCCTGGTGCAATGGCTGCGCGACTCGCTCGGCATCCTTGAGGTCGCGAGACAGACCGAAGAATTAGCCGGTTCGATCCCGGAAAGCGGCGGCGTAACCATCGTGCCCGCCCTTTCAGGCCTGGGCGCGCCGCATTGGCGGGCCGATGCGCGCGGGGTCATCACCGGCCTGAGCTTCTCGACCGGGAAGGCCGAACTGGCGCGCGCCGCACTCGAAGCCATGGCGCACCAGACCTACGATCTCGCTCAGGCCTTTGCCGCAGACGGCGCGGCATGGGGAACCCTTCGCATCGATGGCGGAATGGCCCTGAACAGCTGGATGGCGCAGGATCTTGCCGACATGCTGGGCATGACGGTCGAACGACCCAGTTTCGTGGAAACCACCGCGCTGGGCGCGGCCATGCTCGCTGCGGCAGGGGCGGGGCTTTATCCCGACCTTCAGACTGCGGCGACGGCAATGCGCGGCAAGCTCGTCACTTTCGAGCCGGAGATGGATGATGCCGTGCGCGAAGAACGGCTGGCCCGCTGGAGGAAGGCGCTGGAGGCGGTTTAGGGCGTTAGCGGGCCGCGAACAAACAGCGCGCCGCGATCAAGCGCCCTGTCACAAGTCCCCGATGCGACGCTCCAGGCGCGAGTGAATCGCGCGTGCCGGCGATGCCATTTCGAAACCGCTGCGCCAGGCGTCGTCGAGCCGCGCGATGCGACGGTGCAGGCGCTCGGTCTCGGCAATCAGTTCGCGCGTCTCCGGCTCCAGCAATGCCAGAGCCTTGGGATCGGCTTCGCGGTCCTCGGGCAGCGTGCCGTGGCGGCGCACCTGGCCCTCGGTCAGCTCGCCGGTGAAATAGGCGCGCTGGTTGAGCAGCCATGCCAGCACATGCATCATGCGCGTGGTCGTCTTCAGCCCTTCGGTCGACAGCGCGATCCGCACGAGCGAATGCTCGCTCGTTTCAAGGTCGACTTCGGGCGAATGCACGCCGCTCGCAAAAACGGAGCGAACGGCATCGGCGAGGACCAATGCCTCGGTGTAGAGCGCCTCGATGATCGGGCGCGAAAGATTGCTGGTGCGGGACATGGGCCACCGACTAATTCGCTTCGCGTCGTCAATCCAGAGGGCCATGGTTACTATCCCGTTAGGATTTTCGCGCTGTCCCCGCCCGGTACAGGATTAAGCCAAAGGTAAGGTGTCTTGTTACGTGCGCCCGCCTGTGCAGGTGACTCGAAGACACTTGGCCGCAGGCGTGCGCGGCAGACGAACTACGCGATGATATCGGGCAGCAACGTATCCTCGATGATCGCGATCTGGTCCTTGAGGCGCAGCTTGCGCTTCTTGAGCCGCGCAATCTGGAGCTGGTCGGTCGAACCGGCCTCGCTGAGCGCGAGGATCGCCGCGTCGAGGTCGCGATGCTCGGTGCGCAGCAATTCGAGGCGTTTGTGAAGCTCCTGCTCGGTCATGGCGCGACCTTAAGCGTGAATATGCGACAATTTCCAGTGAGCAATTGCCCCGTCGCATTCGCCCACTGCACACTCGTGGCCCGGCTTGCCCAATGTTGCGTCGATGGCGCGGCATTCGTCGCATGCTTGCGCCGATGGATCGATTTACGATTGGATAGGGCTTTGCAATGTAGCGTTCGTGTGGTCTCATCGAGATTGCGAATTGGCCCACGGGTCGAGTCGCCGCCAAGTGGGGGCATTCCCCCACGCAACACATAGGAGAACGCATATGGCATCGTCCCCCGCATCGAGTGCAACCCTGTCGCACGTACATGCTCTCCAATCGAAGCACGCTGGTCTCGAAGCGCGCCTGCGCGACGAAATGGCCCGCCCGTCTCCCGATACGACGATGATCCAGTCTCTCAAGAAACAGAAGCTCAAGCTAAAAGAAGAGATTCAACGCTCTTAGCGCAAGAGCCGCGCGGCTTCGAACATTTGATCCATTCCGGACCTGGCGGCAGGCATGGCGGGCTTTGCTTTTGTCCGCGCGAAAGCCTAGTCGATAAGACGCCATGACCGCCGCCGCTTCCGCTCGCCAGATTCTCACCAGCCTGCACGAGGTGATGGCCTCGCGCATGCATGCGCAGGGGAAGCTGGATCAGGTTGTCGAAATCATCGGCGAAAACCTGACGAGCGAGGTGTGCTCAATCTATCTTCTGCGCGAAGGCATGCTCGAACTGTTCGCGACGCGCGGTCTCAACGCAAGCGCGGTCCACGTCACCCGGCTCGCCATCGGCGAGGGCCTGACCGGCCTGATCGCCGACAATGTCGAGACACTGAACCTCGCCGAGGCGAAGGCGCATCCCGACTTCGCCTATCGCCCGGAAACGGGCGAGGAAAAGTTCCATTCTTTCGCTGGTGTACCGATCGTTTATCGTGAGCGGGCGGTGGGGGTTTTGTGCGTCCAGCATGTCGATCCTCGCCGCTACGAAGACGTGGAGATCGAGGCGCTGCAGACCACCGCGATGGTCCTGTCCGAACTGATCGCCAATGCCGAACTGGTGGACGAGGAAGAGGCACTCGGCCTGCCCCCGGAAAAGTCCGGGCCGCAATCGCTGGGCGGGCTCACTCTGGTCAAGGGGCTGGGCGTCGGGATCGCCGCCTTCCACCAGCCACGCGTCCAGATCACCCAGGTCATGGCCGACGATACCGAAGCCGAGCGCGAACGGGTCTACCGCGCCTTCGACAAGATGCGCGACCAGATCGACGGCCTCGCCAATCAGGCCGAATTCGGCGCCGGTGGAGAGCACGAGGAGGTGCTCGAGACCTACAAGATGTTCGCCTATGACGAGGGCTGGTCGAGGCGCATCAACGAAGCAATCGACAGCGGGCTGACGGCGGAAGCCGCCATCGAGCGGGTGCAGCAGCACACGCGCATGCGCATGCGCGAGATCGACGATCCGCTGCTCGCCGACCGGATGCACGATCTGGAGGATCTCGCGAACAGGCTCGTGCGGATCGTGGCGGGACAGATCGGGACTGCGGCGCAACAGGGCCTGCGCAAGGATACGATCCTGATCGCGCGCAACCTCGGGCCTGCCGAATTGCTCGAATACGACCGGCGGCGGCTCAAAGGCGTGATCCTGGAGGAAGGATCGCTGACCGCCCACGTCGTGATCGTCGCGCGCGCGATGGGCGTGCCGGTGCTTGGCCGGGCCAAGGGCGCTCGCGGAATGATCCGTGATGGCGACGAGATCCTTCTCGATGCCACAGCCGCCACCGCCACGGTGCGCCCCAGCGCGCAGATGGCCGAAGCTTTTGAACAGCGCTTCGCCAAGTCGAAAGAGAAGCAGGCGGCATATGCCGAAATGCGCGATGTGGAGCCATTCACCCGCTGCGGCACGCGCATACAGGTCATGATGAATGCCGGTTTGCGCGACGACATGAGCGCGCTGGCCCTGACCGGAGCGGATGGCGTCGGCCTGTTCCGCACCGAGTTCCAGTTCCTCGTCTCCGCCACTCTGCCTCAGCGCGAACGCCAGTTGAAGCTGTATCGCGACGTGCTCGACACCGCTGGCAACAAGCCCGTGGTCTTTCGCACGGTCGATATCGGCGGCGACAAATCGGTGCCCTATCTCGCCAGCGGGATTGCCGCCAATGACGAGAACCCGGCGATGGGCTGGCGCGCGCTGCGGCTGGCCCTGACCCGCGAAGGGCTGATGAAAGCGCAGGCGCGCGCGCTGCTCGAAGCGGCGGCGGGGCGCTCGCTCTACGTCATGTTCCCGATGGTCTCGGAAGTGTGGGAATTCGACGCGGCAAAGGCGGTGTTCGAAGAACAGATCGCTTTCCTGCGAACCAACAAGAAGCGCGTGCCCGAACATGTCTACTACGGGGCGATGCTCGAAGTACCCGCGCTTGCCGAAACGCTGGACCTGCTGCTGCCGAAGCTGTCCTTTCTTTCGGTCGGGACCAACGACCTTACGCAATTCCTGTTTGCTGCGGACCGCGGCAACCCCGCGCTGGCAGAGCGTTATGACTGGCTGAGCATACCGATCATGCGCTTCCTGAAGCGGGTCGTCCTGGCGACCGTGGGCAGCAATGTGGATGTCGGCGTATGCGGAGAGATGGGCGGACGGCGCCTCGAGGCTCTGGCGCTGCTTGGAATCGGTTTCCGGCGTCTGTCGATCACCCCGGCGGCTGTCGGCCCGATCAAGGAACTGGTTCGCCGCATCGACCTCGCCGAATTGTCGCAGGCAATGGATCGCTGGCTGGCGCAGCCCGACGTGAACCTGCGCGAAGAGCTGGCCGCTTGGGCGAGCGAACGCGAAATCGAGGCAGATTGAATCCGGTTCCCGACAAGGCGCTCCGGTCAGCGCCCTCTTGGGGCGCCTCGCCCTTTCCCGGCGCGCTTTTTCAAGCGAATCCTTGACACACCGCCTTGGGAACAGCTTCAAGTGGCCCATAACCAATTTTTAAGAACCACAAAACGTGGACAGGGTCATGATCAGCGAACAGGAAAGTGCAGCAGACGATTTCGCCGCAGGCAATGCGGGCGAGGGCTGCGACGCTGCGCCGGATGCGGACGCGCCTGTAAATGATGGCATCGAGGATGGCGCGCATGGGGACGATGCTCATACGGAGCAACCTGCTGCTGAACCGGTGACGGTTGGCGAGCGCCTGCGTGCAGCGCGCGAGAAACAGGGGCTCGAACTGTCGCATATCGCCGCAGAAACTCGCATCCCGATCCGTCATCTTGAATCGATCGAAACAGGCGATTTCGACGCGCTGCCATCGCGCACCTATGCAATCGGCTTTGCCCGCAATTACGCCCGATCGGTTGGGCTGAACGCCGACGAGGTGGTGAACGAGGTTCGCGAGGAGCTGGCCGATGGCCGCGCGCGTACCTCGGCGATGAGCGGCGGCATGGAGCCGGGCGACCCGGCCAAGCTGCCCTCGGCTGGCCTGGCCTGGGCAGGTGGCATCGCCGCAGTAATCCTCGCCATCGGCTCGATCGCCTTTGTCAGCACCTATTTCGGCGCGGGCGACGGCCCGCCGCCGCTGGCCCTGGAAACCGACGCTGATTCTGGCAATGCCGCGGCAGGCGAAGCGAATACCGATCAGGCTCAGGCGAGCGCTGCCGATGCACCTGCGCAAACCGGCGGGCAGGTCGTCTTTACCGCTCTCGAGGATGGCGTCTGGGTGCGCTTCTACGAAGATGGCGGCGAACGTCTCTTCGAAGCGCAGATGGAAAGCGGCGACAGTTTCGAACTGCCCACCAACGCCGTCGAACCCCGGATCAACACCGGCCGGCCCGATGCTTTCGCGATCACGATCGGTGGGCGCGAAGTGCCCAAGCTGGCCGACGAGCCGATGACCATCGGCGACACTCCGGTCTCCGCCGAAGCGTTGCTCGCGCGCGCAGAGGATCCGGCGAGCCAGACTGCCAACAACTGAAGCCACATTCCCCGGTTTAGTGAGGGTTCGGTCTCGACTTGGGGCACGGTGTGAGCCACAGATTCCAGCGATGTTCATGCACGATGCGCCAGAACATGCGCGTCCACGATGAGAGAGGGAGCCTGACGAGCCCATGACCCCTGCAAAATCCGCGAAACCTTACCTTTTGCCACGCCTGACACCGGCGCTGGGTGCCCTTTGCGCCGCGGCAGCCGCGCTGACCATGCCCGTGCCTGCGATGGCACAGGACGGCGCCGAAGCGCGCCTGCGCAAGGCCGAGGCCGAAATTCGCGCGCTGCAACGCGCGGTGTTCCCCGGAGGTGATGGCCGCTTCTTCGAGCCGCAGATCACCGCAGACGGGACCGCGACCGGGCCGACCGCTTCGACCGTGCCTTCCACGACGGCGGTGACCGACATCCTCGCGCGGCTCGACGCGATCGAGGCACAGTTGCAGCGGCTCACCGGCCTGACCGAAGAAAACACCAACGCAATCAACGGCCTCGATGGACGCGTCGCGGCACTGGAAACCGGTGCGAGTGCACCCTCCGTCGCCGCATCGACTTCTTCGAGCCTCGGCTCGCAGGCTGCAGGCGATGATGATGCGCCCGACGCAAACGCGCCGGGCAGCAACCTTTCGCGCATGTCGGGCGGCGCATCGGGCAACACCGCCGCTCCCGCCGCTGAGCCGGCCGGACCCAGCCCCGAACGGATCGCGGCGGTGCAACAGATCACGAAGCCGCAGACTGGCGATGCTGGCGATGACGAATATTCCTACGGCTTTCGCCTGTGGGATGCGGGCTTCTATCCCGAGGCGCGCCAGCAACTCGCTAGCTTCGTCGAAAGCTATCCCGACCATTTCCGCGTGACCTATGGTCGCAACCTCCTCGGCCGCGCCTTCCTCGATGATGGCATGCCCGAGGAAGCTGCTCGCTGGTTCCTGCGCAATTACCAGGCCGACCGGACCGCGCGCCGCGCGCCGGACAGCCTGCTGTTCCTTGCCGAGGCGATGATCGCCATGGATGACACGCGTCGCGCCTGCATCGCGCTGTCGGAATTTGGCGCGACCTATCCTGCGGTGGCAACCGGGCGTCTGGCCGACCAGTACGAAACCAACCGCCAGCGCGTCACCTGCGAAGGCTGACTGGCAGTCGAGGGGCCGGGAAAGGGAGGCGCCGATTGATACGCCGATTGACCTCGACCGTCTCGACCCGGAGCTTGTCGCACGCTTCGTAAGCGCGACCGAAGATCTGTGGCCGGAGGAAGAGCGCGAAGGTCCGCTGGGCCTCGCGGTTTCCGGCGGCCCGGACAGTCTTGCGTTGCTTCTGCTCGCGGCGGCGGCCATGCCCGGCGAGATCGCGGTGATGAGCCTCGATCACGGATTGCGCCCGGAGGCGGCGGGGGAAGTCCTCTTCGTCGAGGATGTCTGCGCCGTGCTCGGCATCCCCTTTACCGGCGGCCAAGTGCGTGTGGGTGCGGGCAACCTCCAGGCGAAGGCGCGCGAGGCGCGCTATGCGGCTCTGGAACGCTGGGCCGTCGAACAGGAACTGGGCGCGGTTGCTACCGCACATCACGCCGACGATCAGGCAGAGACGCTGTTGATGCGGCTGGCGCGCGGGAGCGGGCTGGCCGGGCTGGCGGGGGTGCGGGCATGGGGGCACTTGCCCGGCGGCGAGACCGCGCTGATCCGCCCGCTGCTGGATTTTCGCAAGGCCGAGCTGGAAGCGGTTGTCGCGAGCATTGGGATCACGCCGGTGCGCGATCCCTCCAATAACGACCCTGCCTTCGACCGGGTCAGGGTGCGCGATCACTTGGCGCAGCACGACTGGCTCGACGCGGCGCGGCTGGCAGAAAGCGCGCAGCACCTCGCCGAAGCCGAGCGGGCGCTTGAATGGTATGCCGAGATCGACTTCGAGGAGATGGTTTCGCCCGAGGATGACGGGCCCGCCTTGCGATATTACTGCAACGTGCCGCGCGCGATCCAGGTCGAGACGGTGCGCCGGATCGTAGCCGAGCTTGGCGGGCGGGTCTCGCGCAGCGAAGCAGGCCGCGCGGCGGACCGGTTATGGCGCGGCGACAACGCCTCGCTTGGCGGTGTGCTGGCGGTCCCGGGGATCGAGACGGTCGAGAAAATCGGCGTGGTGATGCGCGTCTGGCGCTTCCGGCCAGAGCCGCCGAGGAAGGTGCATTAGCCTACTGTCGGGGGAGGTCAGGCACGGCTCGCGAGTGATAGCGGGCCGCAACTCCCTCAGCTCATGATCTTGTCGCCGATGCCGATCATCTGGCCGCGCGAAATGACGACCTTGTCTCCGCGCTTTGCGAGGGCGAACAGTTTCTCCGCGAAGGGATCGGGCACTCCGATGCAGCCATGCGAGGCGTAGCCGTTCATCACGGGCGAGCCGTGAATGGCGATCCCGTCCCAAGTCAGGCGCAAAGTCCAGGGCATGGGCGCATTGTTGTACTTTTCGGAGACGTTGTCCTTTTCCTTCGTCAGGATCGGGAAGGTGCCCAGAGGCGTGGGGTGCTTTTGCGTGCCGAGCAGTGCCACCGCCGTGCCGATTTCGTGGCCGTCGCGAAACACGCTGATGACGCGCGCGTCGAGGTCGACCGTGACGACGAGCTTGCCGTTCTTCGGAGCGCGGCTTTCGTCCCAGTACCATTCGCCATAACGGATCGTGCCCTCGATCGGCAAAATGCTCTTGATGACGAAGGGATCGTCGCTGAGCGCCACATTCGTTGGGGCGGGCGTCGGGGCGGGCGTCGGCTGCACCTGCGGCTCCGCGATCAACCGTGCCGCCGGACCGCGCGGCGGGTCGCCGGCAGTCGGACCGGGAACGGTGTCGTAGGTGACTTCATCGAAGACAGGAGCGGACGGGAGTTTGGGCAGCGCCTCGTATTCCTCGGTCGCTTCCGGCCCATAGGGCTGAGGCAGGCTGGGATCGACGACCAGCGACTCTCCACCCGTAGTCGGGTCGATTGCGCGGATGGCATCCTCTGCCTGTGCCGCGACCTCGACCGCCCTGTCGGCAGCGTCCTCAGTGGTGGACTGCGCCGCAAGCGAAACCCCGCCAAGCGCGAAGGCGGCAGCAGCGGTGAAGCGAAGTATGGTCGATTTCATGGCGGTTCGTCCCTGATTCATGCGTGCATTATGCCGTTAATCGCGGAAAACTGCCAGCGACTAACGCGGGCGCGTCTCGCGCAGGGACGGGCGGGAGGGGCAAAGGTTAACGAAAGGCCGGATCACCCATGCGCCCCGAAACGGTTCGCGATTGCCACGCTCAGGCGCAGCATCAACGCATAGGCGCGCTCGATCGGGTCGATAAAATCGCGCGAAATCGCGGCATAACCCTTGTTCGCGGCGTCGGGATAATCGGCCGGAGCATCCATCGCGAAGTCCTGAGGCGAGGGGAACTGCACGGGGAAGGCCCTGCGCAACTGCGCCAGCGCGTCCTCGATCCTGAGCGAAAACACCATCTCCAGCACGTCCTCGCGGCTGACATCGTTGGCGCGGGAGAAGACCGGGATCGACACCGCGCGCAGGAAGATATGCTGCATCAACGCCAGCTTGAGCGCCTGCGCCGCGCCGATCATGCGGCGCGTATCCTGTTCGGATTCGACCTGCATGTCGCTCGGCAAGAGGTCGAGCAGTCGGTGATATTTCAGAGCATCGACCCGCAGGCGCGAGGCGAGGCGGCGATAGACGCCGGTGCGGTCGTCCTTGGTCAGGAATTCGGCCAGCACTTCGCAGGCTGCCGACAGATGCGGCTCGGTCCCGCGATAGGGACGGCTCGCCCAATAGGCAGAGTTGAACAGCTCGCCATGCGCGGCGACCGTCTTGATGCTCGCCAGAGCGTTGGAGGTCTGGGCGAGGCGCAGCAATTGGCGCCCGCGCTCGCTGGAAGAAAGCAGACCGGCGAGTTCCTCGTAATTGCCGTCCGCCGCCTCGCCGATCCCGGCTATGACGTTCACCGGGAAGCCGAGCTGTTGGAGGACCGAGTTGTGCGGGATCGCGCGAATCTGGCGCAGGTTCATGTCGCGGTCGGCGGAAAGGTCCGACTGGCGACGCGACACGCGGCTGCCGGTCGAGTTCAGCAGGCCGAGGCCAAAGGCCGTTATCGCCCGGTTGTAGGTCGCGCTGCGCAGGTGGGCGCGCTGATGCGCACGGATTGCGCGGTAGAAATCGAGGCTGAGATCGGTGCGGCTGTAGAGCGGGTCGTCGCAGACCTCGGACGGCTCGGGGCTGTCGGTGACGATCCGGGTCAGCGTCGCGCGCGCCAGTTCCGGGTTGGCGAAATGCAGGTAGCCATCGCCGCCCTGAAAACTGACCTCGGGTTCGAGCGCGATACCGTTGCGGTGAAAGCGGCTGCGCGCCCACGGGCTCATCGGCCAGGTCAGCCGGTCGGCGAAACCGCCCGGATGCGCGCCGCGGCCCATGCTTTCGCCGTGGGTGTTGAAGATCAGCGCGGCGACATCGGTCAGCTTGTTGCGCTCCATCGCCTGGGCAAGGCGGCCCTGAAGCCGCTCGATCGCAAGGCTCGCGGGGATCTGGCCCACGAAGCGTCCGGCGTCGGAGAATCCCGTCTGGATGCAGACCCGCCCGCGCAATCGGGCATAGTCGCGATATTGCTCTTCCGAGCACAGCGCCTCGAGAAAGCGCCCGCCATGCTCCAGCGCGTCCTCGGTTTCGAACAGCGGAGAGACATCCACCTTGTCCTCGATACCGAAAAGCTTGGCGAAATAGAGCGCGGCCAGGATCGTGGAGGGCTGCTCGCATTCGGCGATCAGCATGCGGATCGGAGTATCGGCGTCGATATGTTCGAGGATCTGCGCCATGGCGAGGAACAGCCGGGTCGCGGTCGAGCTTTCGATGGCGAGCGAAGCGAAGTTGGTGCGCTTTGGCTCCACCCCTTCGAGCATCGAGCGCAGCGTCGACATCGCCCCCTTGCTCGACAGGTCGAGCTGTGCCGAAATCGGCGGGAGGTGGGTGCGGATCGCGTTGTGGAGCTGTTTGGCGTTCACCCGGAAATGGACATGCGCCATGCCCAGCCCGTCGGCGCGCATGGCGGCGGCGAGGGTGAGCAGCGAAACCGCGTGGCTCTCGTCATCGCTCGCCTCGGCCTCTTCCTGAAGCTGCGCGATGAGCGGTTCCAGGCTGGTCAGCTTGGCCGGATCGTCGGCGGTCAGGCGGTTCGCGGCTTCGGACAGGGCCTGCGGTTCGGACAGGTCGCCCGCGAAATCCTGCGCGCTACGTTCGGCATGGTCGGCCGCGGCGCGCAAGCGTTCGATGGCTTCGTGGCTATCGTCGATTGTGGCGAGTTGATCGGCATAGCGCCCGAGCCTTTCGGCCTTTTCGGACAGGCGGAAGCGGATCGAAGTGTACCACTTGATATCGGTGCGCCCGTCCATGTCGTATCCGACCCAGGTCGCGAAGCGGAAGGGCAGCGGACGCAGCGTCTTCCACTGCTTGGGCCAGCACGCGCTTGCATGGGTCAGCGCCTCGCTCACGATGGCGCTGCGTGCGTCCTGCGCGTGGGCGATGGCGCTCATCGCCTGGCCGTGCTCGTAATCCAGCGTCACCGCAGGGCGTTCGCCACCCGTCAGGTCGGGTGTGCGCTCAACCGGTTTGCTGCTGGCGGCGGCGTTCGCGACCGCTTGGGTCTGGGCCGGGGTGAGCAGGAAGGTCGGGTGGGCGGTAAAGACGGCATGCAGTTGCGGGGTCTCCCAGCGCGCGGCGAAGGCGTCGAAATCCTCCGCATCGCCCAAGACTTCGCCCAGCGCCTTGCTGTTGGCATCCGACGCAACCGGGGCGAGCAATCCGCCAAGGCGCCGCGCGCGTGCATCGAGGCTGGCGACTTCGAGTTCCTCGACGAGGCTTTCGAGCGCGTCGAGATCCATCACCCCGCCTTCGAGCGAGCGCGACAGGTCGAGGCCGAGCTGGAACACCGGGTTGAACAGCGGTGTCTCGCGGGTGCGCGCGTGCAGTTCCTGCAGGCGTTCGGAAAGATGGGCGGTCGTGGTCAGCGGCAGGGTCATGCTGGCTTGTCCTCGAAATAGTCTTGGGCGAACGCGGCTGCTGCGCCGAGCAGACCGGGCTGGGGATGGGTGATGAGCTTGACCGGGATGGTCTCCATCAGCGGGGCGAAGCGGCCTTTGGCGGTGAAGCGGCTGGTGAAGCCGGAAGAGCGGATAGTGTCGCGAATACGGTATCCAAGACCGCCAGCGATCACCACGCCCTTCGCCCCCTGGACCAGCGCGATGTCGCCCGCGACGGCGCCCAGCGCAAGGCAGAAACGATCGACTGCGGCGGCGGCAAGGCTGTCCGATCCGTCGGTCCCGGCCGTCCAGATCGCGACGTCGCTCATGTCGTGCACCGCGCGCCCTTCGATGGCGGCGAGCGTCTCGTAGATATCGACGATGGCCGGGCCGGAGACGACGCGTTCGTCCGAGACGCGCAGGTGCCGCTTGCGCAGGCGGGCGAGGATCGCGTCCTCGACCGTGTCGAGCGGAGCGAAATCGGTGTGCCCGCCTTCGGTTGCCTGAACGCGGTAACTGCCATCGGGCCGCTTGTAGAAATAGGCGACGCCCAGACCGGTGCCCGGGCCCAGCACGCTGATCGTGCCGGGTTCGGGCAGGTCGATGTCCGGGCCGGCAAGGTGCAGGAACTCGCTCGCTGGAGCGCGCGCGGCGGCGTGGGCGACCGCTTCGAAATCGTTGACGATGACGTGGCGTGTGCAGCCCAGCTTGCTCTCGATCAGCGGGGGACGGATACTCCACGGATTGTTGGTGAAGCGGATGATGTCCGGCTTGATCGGCCCGGCGACTGCCATTGCCACCTTGTCGGGCAGCTTGCGGCCCTGCTGCGTTTCGATCCGGTTGGCGAAGTCCTCCCACGCGGTCTCGAAACTGGCATGATTCCGGGTCGGGATCGTGATCGGTTCGCCCAGAGTAACGGTGCCGTCAGGGTCGATGCCGGCAATGGCAAAGCGCGCATGGGTGCCGCCGATATCGACCGTGACTATGTCCTGCGCTTCGCCCGCCACCTAAAGCCCCGCGCTCGCGAGCATGGCGCTGGCGCCCTGTTCTGCGCCATCGGCCTGATCCTGCATCATGCGGTAGAGTTCGCGGCCCACACCCCACTTCTCCGCCGGAGTGGGTGCAGGCGTGCGCGCGCTCAGGTCGGCGGTCGTCGAGAGTTCGCCGGTCGCCGCACAGACCCTCACCACGTCGCCATCGCGCAGCAGGGCGAGCGGGCCGGGCTTGCCATCCTTCGCCTTCGCCTCGGGCGTGCAGTGGATCGCGGCGGGCACCTTGCCGCTGGCACCCGACATGCGCCCGTCGGTGACGAGAGCGACCTTGAACCCCTTGTCCTGCAAGACGCCCAGTGGCGGGGTGAGTGAATGTAGTTCGGGCATTCCGTTGGCGCGCGGGCCCTGAAAGCGCACGACCACCACCACGTCCCGGTCCAGCTCGCCAGCCTTGAACGCGGCGGCGACGTCGGTCTGATCCTCGAACACGCGGGCAGGGGCTTCGATGGTCCAGCGTTCCTTGGCGACCGCCGATGACTTGAAGCAGGCGCGGCCCAGATTGCCGGTCAGGAGGCGCATTCCGCCATCGCCCTGAAACGGTTCGGTAGCCGGGCGCAGCATGGTGTCGTCGCGGCTTTCCGAGACGCGGCTCCATGCGAGGGCTTCGTCCTCCCACACCGGCTCTGCGGTGTAGGCTTCGAAGCCTTCGTCCCAAACGGTCAGGATATCGCGATGCGCGAGCCCGGCTTCGAGCAATTCGCCGATGACGTAACCCATGCCGCCCGCATGGTGGAACTGGTTCACATCGCCCGATCCGTTGGGATATACGCGGGCAAGCAGCGGGACGACGCTGGAAAGCTCGGAAAGGTCGGTCCAGTCGATAACGATGCCCGCGGCCCGCGCCATGGCCGGGATGTGGATCGCGTGGTTGGTAGACCCGCCGGTCGCGAGCAGGCCGATGGCGGCGTTCACGATGGCCTTCTCATCGACAACCTGCGCCATGGTGCGCTGCGTGGTGCCGGACAATTGCGCCAGCCGATGCACCGCCGCGCGGTCAAGTGCCTGGCGCAGCTTCGTGCCCGGCTGGACGAAGGCGCTGCCCGGTACGTGCAGGCCCATCATCTCCATCATCATCTGGTTGGAATTGGCTGTACCGTAGAAGGTGCATGTCCCTGGCGAGTGATAGGACGCCAGCTCGCTTTCGAGCAATTCCTCGCGCCCCGCCTCTCCGCTCGCATATTTCTGGCGCGTGGCCTGTTTCTGCGCGTTGGAGATGCCGCTGGGCATAGGGCCGGAGGGAACGAAGATCGCGGGCAGATGGCCAAAGCGCAGCGCGCCGATCATCAGGCCGGGTACGATCTTGTCGCAAATGCCAAGGCAGGCAATGCCGTCATACATCTGGTGCGACAGCGCGATGCCCGCGGCCATGGCGATGTTGTCGCGGCTGAACAGCGACAGCTCCATCCCGTCCTCACCCTGCGTCACACCGTCGCACATCGCAGGCGTGCCCCCTGCGACCTGAGCGGTTGCGCCGACTTCGCGGGCGTAGATCTTCATGCGGTCGGGATATCGGCCATAGGGCTGATGTGCGGACAGCATGTCGTTGTAGGCAGTGACGATGCCGATATTGGGTCCGGCATTGTTCTTCAGCGCGTCCTGATCCTCCTGTGCGCCTGCAAAGGCGTGGGCGAGGACGGAGCACGAGACGGCCTCGCGCTCGGGTCGCCGGTCGGCCTCGCGCTGCATCAGGTCGAGATAGGCGCTGCGCCCCGGTTTCGAGCGTTCGATGATCCGCTCGGTCACTTTGCGGATGGTCGGGTTCAGGTCACTCATGCCAGCTCACCCCGTCGCGTTCGGTCAGCGCAATCGCGGCTGTCGGTCCCCAGCTGCCCGCGGTGTAGGTCTTGGGAGTGACGCCATGCTTGTCCCACTCGGCGCGGATCGAGTCGATCCATTGCCATTGTGCCTCCACCTCGTCGCGGCGCACGAACAGGGTCTGGTCCCCCTTGATCAGGTCGAGCAGTAGCCGCTCATAGGCGATGCGCCGCTCGGCCTCGGCAAAGGCATCGGGCATCGCGATCTTCAAGGGGACTTCACGCAGGCGCACGCCATCCTCATCGAGGCCCGGCACCTTCGCCATCAGCGACAGCGTGATGTCCTCTTCGGGCTGGATACCGATCAGAAGCTTGTTCGGCTTCAGCCCCGCTCCCATCCCTTCGAAGATAGAGTGGGGCACGCAGCGGAACTGCACGAGGATCTCGGTCACGCGTTCGGGCAAGCGTTTGCCCGTGCGCAGGTAGAAGGGCACGCCCTTCCAGCGCCAATTGTCGACATGCGCCTTGATCGCGGTGAAGGTTTCGGTGTCGCTGTCCTTGCCCAGTTCCTCGTCATAGCCGGGCACCGCCTGTCCGCCGATGGCCCCGGCGCGGTACTGGCCGGTGACGGTCTCGCTCGCCTCTGCGGGGCGCAAGGCGCGCAGGACCTTGACCTTTTCGTCGCGCACGGCCGTCGCGCCAAAACTGGTCGGCGGCTCCATCGCCACCAGTGCCAGCAATTGCAGCATGTGGTTCTGCACCATGTCTCGCAGCGCGCCTGCATCGTCGTAGAACGCGACGCGCCCTTCGAGGCCGACGGTTTCGGCCACGGTGATCTGCACGTGCTCGATCACGTTGGAGTTCCAGATCGGCTCGAACAGGATATTGGCAAATCGCAGCGCCAACAGGTTCTGCACCGTCTCCTTGCCGAGATAATGGTCGATGCGGAAAATGCGTTTTTCAGGGAAGGCGGCGGCGACCGCGTCGTTGATTTCCGCAGAGCTTTCGAGATCGGTGCCAAGCGGCTTTTCGAGGCACATGCGTACCTTCTCGCCCGTCAGCCCGGCCTTTTGCAGCCCCTTGATCGTCGGTTCGAACAGGCTCGGCGCGGTGGAGAGGAAGATCGCGAGACCCCCATCTTCGCTGCTGCCGGCTTCCTCTACCCTTTCGGCGAGCGCGTCGAACCCTTCGAGGGTGGACGCATCGAGATCCTGATAGGTCAGGCGATTGAGGAATTGCGCCATCGAACCGCGTCGTTCTGCGGGCAGGAACTCCTCCAGCGCGGCGCGCGCCATGTTGCGGAACTCGCTGTCGGTCATCTCGCTGCGTGCCGTGCCGATAATCGCCAGATCTTCCGGCAACAGCCCGTCGGCATCGAGCGCGCACAGGCTGGGCAGGAGCTTGCGGCGCGACAGGTCCCCGGTCGCGCCGAAAAGCAAAAGGCGGTCGGCTTTAAACTCGGTCATGCAATCCCCTTTTTCGCGGCGGGCCGGGCGGAGCCTAGCGGGGATGCCGCAGTGCAGCAAACTCTACTTCGCGCGGCTCCCGACGCTCACACGGATCACGCGACTTCGAGGTCGACGTGGACGTATTCGAACTGCATCGGCGCAAAGCTGGTGACGAAGGACACGTCGGCGGCGTCCCGGCCCACCCCGATCTTCACCGCGCGCGACAGGTCCGCCATGCCGGTCGGATCGACCATTTGCCATGTCCCGCCATCGGGCATTTCGGGGTCGGCAAGGAACACTTCGGCCAGCGCGTGGAAATCCTGCGGCGTCACGCCCGGAGCAAAACAGGCGACATAACGCGCCGGAATGGTCGATGCGCGCGCGAGCGTCACCAGCATGTGGGCGTAGTCGCGGCACACACCTGCCAGCGCGTGGAACGTGTCGGTCGCGGTCGTCTCCGGTCCGCTGGCACCCGGTGTGTAGGAGAAGTTTTCCTCGATCCAGTCGCGGATAGCGGCGATCCGCTGGCCGCCCTGTGTCCCGCCGAACTGGTTCTCGGTGAAGGAGAGGAACTGCGTGGGGTGGCAAAAGCGCGAGGCGAGCAGGAACTTCACCGCCTCGCCCGGCAATTTGTGCGGAGGCATCTGGGCCAAGTCATCCAGCGGATGAACCACGCGGTTCACATCGACGCTGACCTCGTACTGGACCTCGACGCGGCTGTCGGCATGCAGCCAGATGCGCTCACCGATCATGTCCTGCGCGGGCACGCGGGTCAGCGTGTCGCCGGGGGAAATCTTGCAGGAGACATCGAGGAGCTTCTGCTCTGGAATATTCGCCGCCTCGAATTGCAGCAGCACCGATGCAGGCTGGTCGAGGTCGAAGGCGAAGCGGGTGGAAAGGTTGGTGGGCACTGGGTTTTTGTCTTTCTTGATGAAACGCGATTAGTCGCAGGCACGAGTCGGAGTGGCTTTTCTTGAATGCCGACCGCGAAGTTCATTCGGTAATCGAACAGTTCGGCCCTGTTTGGCCCATCCGGGACATTCAGGGCGGGCGATGCGGGTCTGCAGGGGTGGCCTCCACCAGCCTGCCGCACCTTACGTTCGTGAGACGCATGAAGACGGGCGCGGTTCCGGACTACAAGGATCGTATCACGAAGACTTCTGCATTCGTACTGGTCGGTCCGGGACGAAACGACTTCGGAAAGCTCAGGCAGCCGGTGGCTGACTGACAGAGCGGGCGTCGCGCATTTTCCTACACGCAGTGGGCTTGATACGCGCGCGGGATGGAGCGTCGCTGCCTTGCCATCCCGACTGTCGCCGGTTTACGGGTCCCACATTGGGAAAAAGGGTTACACTCGCGCCGCGTTAAAGTGACACTTTGCGCAGCGCAGGGTCACACTTTTGCGGGCGAAGGTCACACTTTTCGCGGCCAAGGTCACACTTTTCGCGGCAAAGGTTACGCTTTTGCACGCTACGGTTACACAATCGCCGTTTTTGCCGCTGGACCGTGTTCCGGGTGTTCCATCCTGTTGGAAACGCGATCGCAGATCGGTGGCGCGTCAGCCCTTCGCGGACACGATCGCGCCGAACAGGTCGTGGGCGTCGGCATCCTCGACCTCGACGCTGACGATGTCGCCGGGGGCCAACGTCTCGGGGACGTTGCGCAGGTAGACCGCTCCGTCGATCTCGGGGGCATCGGCCTGACTACGGCCCGTCGCGCCGATGTCGCCATCCTCGTCCGCCTCGCCGACCTCGTCGATGATGACGGGCAGGGTGCGGCCGACCTTGGCTTCGAGCTTGGCCGCGCTGATGCGTTCGGTCACCTCCATCAGCCGGGCGTATCGCTCCTCCTTCACCTCCTCGGGGACGGGATCGGGCAGGGCGTTGGCGGCGGCTCCTTCGACCGGCTCGAATCGGAACGCGCCCACACGGTCGAGCTGCGCTTCCTCAAGCCAGTCGATCAGGTAGGCGAAGTCGTCCTCGGTCTCGCCGGGGAAGCCGACCACGAAGCTGGAGCGGATGGTGAGGTCGGGGCAGATGGCGCGCCAGTCCTTGAGCCGTGCGAGCACCTTGGCCTCGTTGGCGGGGCGCTTCATGCGCTTGAGCACCGACGGCGCGGCGTGCTGGAACGGGATGTCGAGATAGGGGGTCAGCAGCCCTTCGGCCATCAGCGGGATGACCTGGTCGACATGGGGGTATGGGTAGACGTAGTGGAGCCGGACCCACGGCGGGGTGCCGTTGCCGATGTCCAGCTGGCCCAGTTCGCGGGCGAGGTCGGTCATGTGGGCACGGGGCTCGCGGCCCTTCCAGCTGCGCGTCTCGTGGCGGGTGTCGACGCCATATGCGCTGGTGTCCTGGCTGATGACGAGCAGCTCGCGCGTGCCGGCGGCGACCAGCTTCTCCGCCTCGCGCAGCACCGCGTCGATCCGCCGGCTGGCGAGCTTCCCGCGCAGTTGCGGGATGATGCAGAACGCGCAGGAGTGGTTACACCCCTCGCTGATCTTGAGATAGGAGTAGTGGCGCGGGGTCAGCTTGATGTCGGGTTGCGGAATCAGGTCGACATAGGGCCCCTGGCTGGGCGGAGCGTGGGTGTGAACCGCCTCGACCACCTGCTCGTACTGGTGCGCGCCGGTGACGGCGAGGACGGAGGGGTGCGCGGCGCGGATGGCCTCGGCCTCGTCGCCCATGCAGCCGGTGACGATGACGCGCCCGTTCTCGGCGATGGCTTCACCGATGGCGGCGAGGCTCTCCTCCTTGGCGCTGTCGAGGAAGCCGCAGGTGTTGACCAGCACCACGTCCGCGCCCGCATAGTCGGGGCTCATGGCATAGCCATCGGCGCGCAGGCGCGTGAGAATGCGCTCGCTGTCGACCAGCGCCTTGGGGCAGCCGAGCGAGACCATGCCGACGCGCTTCTGGTCGGGGAGAGAGGTTGCAGGGGTGTTCATGGCGCGCGCCCTTACACCCGGATGCGCGCCAACGCCAGTCGATCCCGCTTTCCTATGTGCGAGGCCGACGCTACCAAGTCACACCCAAACAGGAGGGAAGGGATATGTCTGACTTCGCATTGTGGCCGGTTCTCGCGGGGACGGTGGCGTTCTTCGTGGTGGGGGCGATCTGGTACGGGGTGCTCTTTGGCAAGGTGTGGCAGCGCGAGGCGGGTTTGACCGACGAACAGGTGCAGGGCGGCAATATGGCGCTGATCTTCGGGCTCACGTTCCTGTTCGAGATGCTGATCGCGATGGTGCTGTGGCACCTGATCGCGCGCACTGCGCCCGCGCCGCATGTGGTGATGATGATGGCGGTGGGATTCGCGGTTGGTGTGATGATCCCGGCGGTCGGGATCAATTACCTCTACCAACGCAAGAGCGGGCTGCTGTTCGCAATCGATGCAGGCCACTTCCTGCTGGGCATGGCGGCGATGGGTGGGGTGTTCCTGCTGTTTCTCTAGGGTCTGCTATCCGGGACGGTCGCTGCCGCCATCGGCGCCGTCGCCCTTGGTTTCGCCGTTCTGCGTCGCGACGATCTCGACCACGACATCGCCGGGCTGGAGCGACTTGCACTCTTCCTCCCAGAAGCCGATGGCGCGGCCATTGCGATAGACCCGCAGGCCCCGCCCCCCGGTCTTGAGATCGGCGATGGATTTGCCGCATTCGTCGTCTTCAACCACCCGCTCGACGAGCTGAACGCGGCCCGTGATCGAGGCGAGGTCGGCGAGATAGTCGGCGATGTGAGCCCCACGCGCGGACCCTGCGAGCAGCAGGCCGGTGAAGCGAACCGGGTTGATGACCGTATTCGCGCCCGCCTGCCGTGCCAGCAGCTCGTTGTCGTCGGCACGCACGACGACGCTGATCGGGACATTGGGGGCAAGGTGGCGCACGGTGAGCACGATGAGGATCGAGGTGTCATCGCGGCCTGCGGACACCAGCACCGAATGCGCCTGGTCGATTCGCACCGCCTTGAGCGTCTCGTCGCGGGTCGCATCGGAGGCGAGCACGTTGACACCGAGCTTCTCGGCATCGGCAAGCCGGTCCTCGCTAGGGTCCACGACGACGATATTGGAGGCCTCGACCCCGCGTTCGATCAGTTCCTCGACGCTCTGCGAGCCCGAGACGCCGTAACCGAGCACGACGACGTGGCCCTTAAGCTGTTCCTGGATGCGGGCCATGCGCCATTTCTCCCAACTGCGCTGAATGATGAAATTGTAGGCTGTGCCCACGAAGATGAAGAGCACCATGAACCGCACCGGTGTCACGATCACCGCTTCGACCAGCCGCGCGCGGTCGGTGACGGGTGCAATGTCGCCGAAGCCGGTGGTGGTGATGGATATCATGGTGAAGTAGACGACGTCGAGGAAGCTGACATCGCCATCGACATTGTCGACAAGTCCGCTGCGATCCCACCAGTGGACCATGATGACGAAGAAGATCAGCCCCAGCGCCGCGCCCAGCCGGATGCCGAGGTCGCCCCAGACCGGCAACTTTACCGCGCGGCGCAGCGGCTTGAAGCGGCTGCGGGGGCGGGAGTCCGCTCGTCTGGGGTTGGCATTGAACATGGCGTTTCGCGCTCAGTCCTCGTAGCGTTCGGCCAATGCGCCAAGCGACGCGTGGTGGGTAAGGTCCAGCTGCAGCGGCGTGACCGAGATGAAGCCTTCGTCGATGGCTTCGAGGTCGGTGCCGTGGTCGAGCGTGTGCTCGATCGCTTCGAGGCCGAACCAGTAATAACGGAAACCTCGCGGATCGCGTCCTTCGACCACGGTTCCGCGTGCGTAATCGTGGAAGCCCTGGCGCACGGCGCGGATGCCTTTGACATCCTCGGCGGCGAGCGGCGGGAAGTTCACGTTGACGAGCGTGCGGCTGGGCAGCGGAGTTTCCAGCAGCGGCTCGACCACGCGCTTGCCCCAGGCGCGCCCGGCGCGGAAGGTGTCCTCGTCCGCATCCCCTGCGCGGGCATAGACCTGGCTGAGAGCGATCGAGCGGATGCCCGCAAGCGCCCCTTCGATGGCGGCGGAGACGGTCCCCGAATAGGTGATGTCGTCGCCGAGATTGGCGCCGCGGTTGACGCCCGACAGGATCACGTCCGGCTTGCCGTCCATGACCTTGCGCATCCCCATCGTGACGCTGTCGGTTGGCGTGCCGGTGACAGAAAAACGCCGCTCGCCGTGCTGGTGCAAGCGGACCGGGCGGGTGAGCGTGAGCGCGTGGCCCATGCCCGATTGCTCCTCGTCCGGGGCACAGATCCAGATATCGTCGCTGAACTCGCGCGCGATGGCTTCGAGCACTTCGAGGCCCGGCGCATGGATGCCATCATCGTTGGTGAGCAGGATACGCATCAGGCCTGGGGCTCCAGCTTGGTCACGCCGCCCATATAGGGCGCCAGCACTTCGGGGACGAGAACGCTGCCATCGGCCTGCTGACCATTCTCGATCACTGCAACGAGCGTTCGGCCTACCGCAAGGCCGGAACCGTTGAGAGTGTGGACGAACTCGGTCTTCTTTGACCCCTCGGGACGGTAGCGCGCGTTCATGCGGCGCGCCTGGAAGTCGCCGGTGTTCGAGCAAGAGCTGATTTCGCGATATGCGCCTTGTCCCGGAAGCCAGACTTCGAGGTCGTAGGTCTTGCGTGCGCCGAAGCCCATGTCGCCCGTGCACAACAACATGGTGCGGTAGGGCAGTTCCAGCGCTTCGAGCACGCCTTGTGCGGCTTTCAGCATACGCTCGTGCTCTGCTTCGCTGTCTTCGGGTTTCACGATGCTGACCAGTTCGCACTTCTCGAACTGGTGCTGGCGGATAAAGCCGCGCGTATCGCGTCCAGCGGCGCCCGCTTCGGAGCGGAAGCACTGGGTCAGTGCGGTGAGCCGCATCGGCAGGGCGGCGTCGTCGATGATCTGGCCCATCACGCTCGCGGTGAGGGAGACCTCGGCCGTTGGGATGAGCCAGCGCTCGTCAGTTGTGCGAAAGCTATCCTCGGCAAACTTCGGGAGCTTGTCCGTCCCGTACATCGCCTCGTCCTTGACCAGCACGGGCGGGGCGCATTCGGTGTAGCCGTTCTCGCGCGTCTGACGATCGACCATGAACTGGCCGAGCGCGCGGTGAAGGCGAGCCATATCGCCGCGCAGGAAGGTAAAGCGTGCCCCCGAGAGCATCGCGCCGGTCTCGAAATCCATGCCCAGAGCGGGCGCGATGTCGGCGTGCTCTTTCGGCTCGAAGTCGAAAGCGGGCTTCTCGCCCCAGCTCGACACTTCGACATTGTCGGTTTCGTCCTCGCCCTGCGGAACGTCGTCGAACGGGATGTTCGGGATCAAGGCTAGCGCGTGCTGCAATTTCTCGCCCAGCGCCTTTTCGCGTTCTTCGAGCGCGGGCATGTCGGCCTTGATCTGCGCGACTTCGGCCTTGAGCACTTCGGCTGTGTCGATGTCGCCCTGGCCCATCGCCTTTCCGATGGCCTTGGAGGCCTCGTTGCGGCGGCTCTGCGCCTCCTGCAGCTTCGTGGTGAGCGCGCGCCGTTCCTCGTCGAGGGCGAGGATGTCCTTTGCGACCGGCTCCGCGCCGCGCCGCGCGAGACCTGCGTCAAAACCTTCGGGATTGTCCCGGATCGAGCGGATATCGTGCATGGGCGCGGCTATGCCTGCTCACGCCCCGGATGAAAAGGAGGTTTTCCCGAACCGTGCGATACACTCCCGTTTGCAAGTATGTCCGCAACCATCGCGGAACTTTTAGCTGCATCCGGAGGTTGATCGGGTGAAGGAGAATTTCATTATGCTGAAGTCAATTATTGGAGCCACGCTGGGTTCGAAGCTTGCCGAGAGGGTCCCCGAAGTCGGCGGAACCGCCGGTGCCGCGATCGGAGCCGCCGCGCCGTGGGTCATTGCGCGCATGAGCATCCCCTCGATGATCGCCATCGCTGCGGGCGGCTATATCGCTAAGCGTTATTTCGACGAGGATGCCGATGGCGAGACCGCGATGGGTCGCAAGTCGAAGAAGGCCGAGGACAGTTCGATCGTGAACCCGCCCCCGGCGCAAGCGGTCTGATCTCGACTATCTAAATGAAAAGCCCCGCAAGGCCTGATGGTCTTGCGGGGCTTTTTTGTTCTGCGAATTCGTCTCGTCAGAAATTGACTTCGGCTGTGACGAAAACTCTCCGCGGGTCGCCGTAAAAGGCTGTCAGCGTGCCTTCCTGGCCCAGCGTTGGCACGAACGGCGTGCCCGGCGGGAAGCC
This sequence comes from uncultured Erythrobacter sp., assembly GCA_947494705.1. Taxonomy (GTDB): domain Bacteria; phylum Pseudomonadota; class Alphaproteobacteria; order Sphingomonadales; family Sphingomonadaceae; genus Erythrobacter. Next base: position 1,062,821 of record CANLVN010000001.1, on the reverse strand, counting down.
GCCTGCGACGAAATTGTAGCCCGCCACGATGTATTCGACATCGAACAGGTTCTTCACATGAGCGCCGATCGAGAAGCGGCCTTCGTCATCGGTGTAGACGATGCTTGCATCGACGAGCGTGAAGCTTTCCTGGTCGAGGAAGGGGTTGGGCGTTTCGAACTGGCTCGCTTCTGAACGCAGCGAGGCGCTTCCGAGGAAATTGAGCATTCCCGCAGCCACCGGAACGCCGAGATTGAAGCCCATGTGGCCGGTGATGTCGGGCGTATTCTGGAACACCCGCTGGTCGGCCACATCGTTGCCGAAGGCGTCAATGAAGGTGTTGAATTTCGCATCGAGAATGCCGAGCGACCAGTTCACGCTGAAGCGGCTGCCCATACCGGCAAAGTCGCGACCAACCAGCGCATTACCTTCGAACTCGATGCCGTTCACATCCGCGCTCGCCGCGTTGGACGTGACGCCGATAAAGCTCTCGTTCGTGCCGTCGCCATCGCCATCGAACCCGATCGAACCCGGGATCTGGACGTTGTCATACTTGCCGAGGAAGCCTGCCAGGCTGAGGTTGAGCCGGTTATCGAGCAGCGAGCCTTTCCAGCCAAGTTCGTAGCTGTCGACGGTTTCCGGCTCGAAGCTCAGGAACTCGAACTGATCGTCGAAATCGATGTCGCCATCGCCGTCGAGATCGGGTGCTGCTGTGGTCTGGCCGCGCGGGTCGAAGCCGCCGCCCTTGAAGCCTTGCGAATAGGTGAAATAGAGGTTGTGATCGCGCGTCGGCTGCCAGCTGATCGAAGCGCGCGGGTTGAAGTCCTCGAAGGTCTCGCTGCCAAGGAAATCGCTGGTCACGGAAATCGGCGCACCGGTGCCGCCGAAAAGGTCCGAATATCCGCCAAGGAAGGTGGTTCGCAGGACCCGGCTTGTGCGCTTGTCGTTGGTGTAACGCCCGCCGAGCGAGATGCTGACAGTGTCAGTCAGGTCATAGGTGAAGTCGCCGAAGAAGCTGTAAGTCTCGGTATCGACATCGCCCAAAGTCTGCGCAGTCAGGCCTGCCACGGTGGTGAAAAGCGCCACGTCGAACGCGGTGAATGCGTTGGCGTCGAGGTAGTAGAAGCCCACCACGCCCGAAAGCCGGTCGCCTTCATAGACGAGCTGCAACTCCTGGCTGAACTGGTCGTTTTCGTAGATCGCGGGCACGTCGAGGTCGGCGGCGGGAAGGCTGTCGAAATCGATGGGCGAGGTCGATGCGTCCTCGCGGTAGCCGGTGATCGACTTGATCGTCAGCGTGTCCGAAACTTCGAGCGCGATGTTGAGAGCGCCGCCATAGGCCTCGACTTCCTGGTCGACGATGTTCAGGCCCGCGCGTGTATCGAATACGTCGTCGAGAACCGGTGCACCGCTGAGCTGACCTTCGATCAGGCGTGAACCCTGACGCGCCTCGCTGTCGTCCTTCACATAATCACCCGACAGGCGGATGAAGAGCGGCCCATTGTCGAACTCGATGGTTCCTCGCGCGGCCCACACGTCCTTGTTGTAGTTTTCGGTGCCAAGATTGATGTTATCGCCGAAGCCCCCGCGCGAAAGCCGCGCGCCGCTTGCACCGATGCTGAGATTGTCGCTGACCGGGGTGGAGGCGGTGACGATCAGGTCGGCCTGGTCGTATGAGCCATAGGTTCCGCGAATGGACAGGCTGGGATCGTCGGGCAGGCGGGCGGTCACATACTTGATTGCCCCACCAATGGTGTTGCGCCCGTAAAGCGTTCCCTGCGGTCCGCGCAGTACTTCGATCCGCTCGACATCGTACACATCGAGCACAGCGGCCTGCGGGCGGTTGAGGTAGACGTCATCGACATAAACGCCGACGCCCGCTTCGAAACCTGCAACCGGATCCTGTTGTCCAACACCGCGGATGAATGCCGTGAGGGTCGTGTTGGTGCCGCGGCTGACTTCCAGAGTGGTGTTGGGAACTTGCTGTGCGACCTGTGTAATGTCGAGCACGCCCTGCTGCTCCAGTTGCTCGCCGGTAAGCGCAGTCACAGAAAGAGGCACATCCTGGAGCCGCTCCTCGCGACGGCGGGCCGTGACGATAATCTCGTTGCCTTCGTTCTGCTGTACCGTTTCTGCGGCCGCTTCCGGCGCATCCTGGGCCATCGCGGGGCTGGCCATGGTGGCAACGACTGCGCAGCCCGAAAGAAGCAGCGCGCGGCTGCAAAGTGCATTCATCCTCATCATCGGTCTCTCTCCCAAACCTGTTATCACTGTTCCAATATTGAAAGGTGAACCAACTTTCAAGTTTGTTCTTGTATGCCTTGCAACCTATGCCTAGGCAAGGATGGAGGAGGGCGGGACATGATCAGCGCTGGAACCGGCACGGCCGACGACAAGACTCCACGTACCGAGCGCGGTCGGCGCACGCTTCGCAAGCTGCTCGACGCGTCGGCGATCGAGTTCGGAGAGAAGGGTTTTCACGAAGCGTCGGTGAGCTCGATCACACGCCGGGCGGGCGTCGCGCTGGGTACTTTCTACACCTACTTCGACAGCAAGGACGCGCTGTTTCGTGCCCTGGTCCGCGACATGAGCGGCAATGTTATGAGTTCCGCGCGTTCAGCGCTGGCGAAGGATATGGGGGCCCTCGAAATCGAGGAGGCCGCGCTCGCCGCCTTCCTCCGATTCGCACGGGAGCACAAGGAAATCTACCGCATCATCGACGAAGCCGAATTCGTCGACCCGGCCAGCTATCGAACGCACTACGAAACGATCGCCTCGCGCATCGCATCGCGGTTGGAGGCCGGTGGCCAGTCGGGCGAACTGCGCAGCGACCTCGGCGAGTTGGAAGCCTGGGCCGTAATGGGCATGAACGTCTTTGTCGGCCTGCGCTACGTTGTGTGGGGTGAGGAGGGCGACGCGAACGGCGATAAGCCGCTCTCGCCGGACCAGATCGCTTCCCGCGTCAACCGGCTGCTCGCCAACGGGGTCGCCCCGCGCTGAGCATGCGCGGGGCTGTGTTGGTCGGCAGACCCTATCCCGCTGCCAGCATCACGCTCGACGAAGCGCCCGACAGCGCTCCCTGATTGGCGTCGAGCTGAGCGGGGCGCGTTGCCTCCGGATAGGCTTTGGCCAGCAGGTCGAGCGCCTGAGTGATGCGGGTGTACAGGTTCTCGTCCTCGGCCCGGATCGCGTTCTGCGACCGCTCGAAGGTCGACTGTGCGGTCCGATAATAGCCGTAGCCATCGAGATAGGGCCCGTAATCGGTTCCCTCCGAAGCGCGGGCGTACATCGCCACCGCGCGCTCGATCTGGTCGGCGACGACGCCGCCCGCGATACGACCGGCCTCGGTCCCATCGAACGGCGCCCTCTCACCGGCGGCGCGCAACGCATCGATGATGGCATCGTAATGGCCATCGACGACTTCGGTGCTCGCACCGTTGAGAGCGGCCTGCGACGCTTCACTGAAAAGCGGCTTGAAATCGGCAACTCCGAATTCCCGGAAGACGGGGTCCAAATCGAGCAGGACTTCGGAGACCGGATGCGCAAACATTTCCGCCGCCGCCTCGCGCTCGCCCGCGCGATAGGCATCGCGGGCCGCGATCACGTGGGCTTCTGCCACGGCGAGGGCGGAGGCATAGGCGACTGGATCTTCGCTCGCCGCATCGACATCGATGCCGCCTTCTCCGCCTTCTCCGCCGGTGCCTTCACCTGCTTCGCCGCCTTCACCAGCCTCGCCTTCACCGGCTTCGCCGACCTGCGCACTATCGCCAGCCTCACCGCTTTCGCCTGCTTCGTCCGCACACCCTGCAAGGCCAGCTCCTGCGAGTGCCGTGGCCAGACCCAACGCGCTCCACCTTTTCAACTCGACTTTCATTTCATTCCTTCCGGCATTATCGATCGAGCCACGACATAGCGGGAGAAGAGGCTGATGCAAATCATTATCAAAAGGATCGAAGCATGATTCTTAGCATCGCCGCGCTCAAGGATCCCGGAAAGCTGGGCCAGGTGAAGGATGCGCTGGCAGGGCTGACGTGGCAGGATGGGCGCTCCACTGCCGGTGCGTCAGCGCGCCAGGTTAAGCGCAACGAGCAGGCCGTCCTCAATGATCCGCGCGGGACTGCCTTGCGTGAATTGCTAACCCCGATCATTGCCGAAAACCCGATCGTGAAGGCCGCCGCGCGTCCACGCCGCATCTCGTCGCCAATGGTGAGCAAGACCGAAGACGGCGGTCATTACGGCGCGCACGTCGACAATGCGATCATGGGTTCGGGCGCCGGGCGCATACGCACCGATATTTCCTTCACCTTGTTCCTGACAGAGCCCGATCAATATGAAGGCGGTGAGTTGGTGATCCACCATGCCGGCATGACCCAGTCGATAAAGGGGAAGCCCGGTGATCTGGTCCTTTATCCGTCGACCAGCATCCACGAGGTCAAACCGGTGACATCGGGCACGCGGATCGTGTGCGTTGGCTGGATCGAGAGCGTGATTCGCAATGTCGAGCAGCGCGAGCTGCTGTTCGACCTGGAAAATACGCGCGCCTCGCTGCGGAAGAATTTGCCGGCGGGTTCGGCTGAGTTGCTTACGCTGGACAAGACGATCAGCAACCTCATCAGAATGTGGAGCTAGGCGGGCTTGGTCTTGGGCGCAGAGACGCGCTTTGTCTGGAGTGTGAAGCCGATTATCAGGCTCACCCCGATCACGCTCGGGCCTGCCCATACAAGCGGGTTGAACACCTCCTCCGGGACCCAGCGAATAAGGCCAACAGCCATGAAGGCAGTGTATGCCGAGATGCCCATCCCGATCAGCGCGCGGAAATGCTCGCCAATATAAGCGCGCGGTCCCGGCACTTGCGCGCGCCAGATGAAACGCTGTTGCAGCCCCATCGCAACCACGCCCAGCACCGCGACCGCGATCATCAGTATTTCACCGATCAGATAGCCGTAAAGCCCGCAATTAAGCGCCGAAGCGATCACCGCAACGATCACGACCTGATAGCGCCCACCACGCAGCTCCTCACGTGAACGAGCGTGCTTGACCACGCTCAGCCCGTAATCAGCAAAACCGATGGTAAGCAGGCCAAGATAAAGCATCATCCACCCGAACAATCCATCGAACAGGGCCCGATCCTTGACCGAGGGCAGGCGCTCTTCCGTTCCGAACAAAGAGAGCAGCGCCATCGCAATCGCCAGCGTTCCGGCCGCGATGAATCCATAGCAAGCAATTCGTCCCCAGCGCCGATGACTGGCGGCTCCCTTGCGCGTCACCACCGGCACCCAGAAGGCTATCAGCCCGGTCGCTCCGGAAATGACGTGCAGGACGACGAGGATTTCGAACAAGTGCATCGATCGTACTTGTGTACGATTTCGCGGCGACCTGCAAAGCAAAGGCAAGGCATGTTCCGGCCCGACAAGCTCTTGCGGCGGTTCGTCCGTCGACGCGCAGGTGAGTGCCGAAGTGAGGAGAGAGTGGTGGGCGCGGCAAGGATTGAACTTGCGACCCCACCCGTGTGAAGGAGGGGGTTGCGGGCAATTGCGGCTTTACCCGAACAGAAAAATACCGTAAAAACAAGCGTCAATGGTCGTGGCTGTTCACCACCGTTTTGCAGGTTTTTTACAGGTTTTTTGAGCAGAGGTGGTTTCGGAAGAAGATGCCTGATCTGAGCCGCATTGGAGAACGGGAACGGCTGGTGCCGAAGGACAAGGGCGATCCGCATTGGCAGCGCCTTCGCCAAGGCTGTTACCTCGGATACAGTCCATCTTTGAAAAAGGTCGGAGGAACGTGGTTTGCTCGCGCCTATAATCCGGATACCAACCGTTATTCGCGCAAGTGTCTCGGAGACTACGGGAAGCTGAGTGGACACGACGTGTTCAAGCAAGCAAAGGCCGACGCCGAAATCTGGGCTGATACCGTGGAGAGCGGAGGGGTTCGGGCCGCCAGTCTCGTGACGGTTTCGGATGCTTGCAAGGCGTATTTGAAAGAGAAGCCCGGGGCAATCGCAGAGGGCGTCTTTCGACGCCACGTCTATTCCGATCCGATCGCCACGATAAAGCTCGACAAGCTGCGGCGGCATCACTTGCGCGCATGGCGCAAGCGGCTGGAAGAAGCACCAGCCTTACTCACAAGGAGCAACAAGGGGGAGAAACGCTGGAAGAAGCGCGAAAAGTCGACTGTCAATCGAGATATGGTGCCGTTGCGCGCAGCCTTAGGTCAGGTGCTGATGGAAGGACCGCCGAACACAGAGGCTGCATGGCAAGAAGCTTTAAAGCCCCACAAAGGTGCCGATAAACGCCGTCCACTGTATCTTGATAAAGCAGAACGGAAGCAATTGATCGATGCGACGAGCGAAGAAGCTATGCCGTTCGTTAAGGGTCTCTGTCTGCTACCACTTCGCCCAGGCGCGCTCGCAAAGCTCACGGCTGGCGAATTCGATGTGCGCACTCGTTCGTTGATTGTCGGCTACGATAAAAACGACAATCCTCGCCAAATTTCGCTGCCACCCGTGATCGCCGATTTCTTTGCCAACCAAGTGAAGGGTAAATTGCCGGGCGCCTACATTTTCTCAAAACCGGGTGGAGCGCATTGGAACAAGGACGCTTGGAAACACCCAATCAAGAAGGCCGTCGGGGCGTCCGGGCTGCCAGATGCCGTATCCGCCTACACCCTCCGCCACAGCGTCATTACGGATCTCGTGCGCGCGCGCTTACCTATCCTTACGGTCGCACAGCTGTCCGGCACGAGTGTGGCAATGATAGAAAAGCACTATGGGCATCTCGTGCGCGATGATGCCGAAATGGCGTTAGCGAGCATCGCCGTTTAGGAGGCCAAAGCCTTTCAAACATGTTTTGGGATTGTCGAAGCCGCTAGTTCGGGAGGCTGCTCCTACAATCAGTGCGTGCAAAGAAGTGCTTGATAAACCTTATGGAAGGGAATTCTCCGACATGGCGTCCTTACAGGAGATGTCAGTATGTTCAGCGGGAATCAGAATCAGTTTAAAATAGCAATTTCTCACGAGCGTCTCGAGACGCTTCTCGACGGAATGGACGCGGGAAATGGGACACCACTAGCTCCAGCTATTGCCGTAGCAATTGAGGTAGATCGGCGTATCAGCCGTGCGTCGGACGAACATATTTCTGATATCTCGGATGACGTCCTCCGCGATCTCGCGTTCGATGCCCGCTACACATTTACCCATTCTGGCTCACAAACTGTATTGCCGTTTGGGACCATCCTCGAATCCAAAGGCCTCGGAGAAATTCTAATCGGTGGGGAGCGCTGGGTCTTGGATGCTGGCCGACCAGGTTTGTTTCCTATCTGGACGACACGAAGTGATGCGCACGGGCCAAACCTCAAACTGCTGCATCGTCATATAGCAAGGCTGACGCGCAACCTGGCTTGTCGCCGCCTCGGCCTTCCCCAACCAGCACTAGTATGTGACTTTGATGAACGACACCTCCTACATTTCGCCCCGCACCCGGAGGCTGGCGGCGTGGTCCTTCAGTGTTGGGCGAGTGGAACTGGCGCACCAAGGTTTTGTGCCGCTCTCCCCGAACAAGTTGAGGCGTTCGCACGAGCTATCGTAAAAGATATGCGCGCGTTCTGGAGGCGCCGTAAAGACATAGCGCGACAGGGCGCCGAGGTCCGTGCAATCGTCGAGCATTTTATAGCCGATGTGGACGCCGAGGTTGAAGCGATAATCGTCGACATGAGCATACAGTTTAGCGACGAGGACTTTGATTTCTACGTTCATTACCTCGGAGTTGACGATGCCATGCGCCGCGGGCTTGTCCTTGACTACATCCCGGCATCGAGACGAAATTTGATTAAGCAAGGTCATTACTTCGGACCTTGTTCGAAGATCATTTCGGGACGTGAGGAACTTGAGGCGGTTCGCAGTCATGGCGCTGATGGCAGGATAACGGAGCTAGCGGCAGCAGTTCTGGCGTCCGGTGCAGTTGAGCCAGAGCAATTACTTGCTGTCCTCGCGCGGTCCTACGACGTAACCTTCGAGCTCGCGACAAATGGCGCGCCAATCTTTGGAGCGCTTTATTGGGCTGATGGGACCATCCGCGCCGAACTTTCGCGACAGGGAACGCTGAACTGGTCGCGAGACAGGCTCGAGTTGTATGGGATTGAAGTGCCGGAAGCGAAGCGCGTTGCAATGACCGGTCGACCCATCTCAGAACTGGCAGGTCTCCCATTCGGAGGGGACATCCTCATTGGTCAAATTGAGAGGATCAATAACGGCGTGCGCCTCCATGTAGGCGAAAAGCCATTTCTCATTGAACTTGCGTCGGGGAAGGTTCGGGAGTGCCCGGAAGAGTTATGCTGAAGGGTGGCCAATGAATTCGTCAAATGTGGTGAGCGCTCAAGAAGCGAATTCTTCGATTTGGGATCAGGCCTGAGCCGCTTCTATGCGTTAGGACCAAGCAGCACTTGGAGAAAGGTCTGCCCAAGTGTTTTGAATTTGCTACTAATCTAGGATGAGTGCCATGCCTGTATCCGAGAATCCGCTTGATCCCGAAACGCTCAAGCAAAAGCAGCGCGAACTACGCGATGGTTTTCCGCTACCCCTCACGCTGCGGGTTCATCGGGCGCTGAGCTGGCTCAGGCGCGCCGAAAATGAAAAGGACGATCTCGATGTTCGCTTCATCCTGTTGTGGATCGGCTTTAACGCCGCTTACGCGGGTGATCTGGATCGCGCGCTCGACGGGGAGGGCAAGGCTGGAAACGAGCGGGAGCGCTTCGACAAGTTCTTTGCCACCTTGGTCGAGATGGATCGCGATAATCGGATATACAACGCCATCTGGGAGCGTTTCAGTCAGGAAATCCGTCTACTGCTAGACAACAAGTTCGTGTTCGCCCCGTTCTGGCGCCATCAGGCTGGCGAGTTCGGCGGGGCCGGTTGGGAGGTGAGTTTCGAAAGCGCTCGTGCCGCGGCTAACCGCGCGGTGGCGCAGCGCAATACGCCGATCGTTCTCTCAATTCTGTTTGATCGCCTTTACGTGCTGCGCAACCAGCTCGTGCATGGCGGTGCCACTTGGGACAGCAGCGCAAACCGCAACCAGGTGCGAGATGGCGCATCCCTGCTTGGCTGTTTGCTGCCTGTCTTCATTGACCTGATGATGGACAATCCGGATGCCGAGTGGGCGATGCCAATGTATCCAGTGGTTGAAGAGTAAGAGGCTTGGCGGGCGATGACTGGACTGCCCCGGAGATCGATGCTGCCGTTGCGGACTATTTCGCGATGCTGGCGGACGACATCGCAGGAATTCGTTACAATAAGGCCCCGCACAATCGAGGATTACAGAAGAGGACCGGGCGCAGTCGAGGTTCGATAGAGTTCAAACATCAGAATACCAGCGCAGTCCTGCTCGGTCTCGGTCAACCATGGATGCCAGGCTACAAACCGGCGGCCAATTTCCAAAATGCTTTGGTAGATGGAGTGTTGCGCTGGTTGGACCGCAATGAGGACTGGCTTGCCCCACGAGCAAATGAATCGCGCCTAAGAGAGCCCGCTGCAACAAATTGGATAGGTCCGCCGACCGAAAGACTGCTCGAATTCGGTCCCGTTCCCTCGCAGCGTAATGAGCCACCCCCGGTGAACGCCGAATTCATGGCCAAGCTCGGCTTGAAATACGACGTGGCAGAACGCGACGCCCGCAATCGCGCCTTGGGCAAAGCGGGCGAGAAGCGAGTGCTTACGCACGAAAGAGCACGGCTGGAGTCCGCGGGGAGGGGCGACCTTGCGCGGAAAGTGCGTTGGACGTCGGCGGAGGACGGAGACGGTTATGGCCACGACATCTCCAGCTTCGAGGCGGATGGCTCGGAGCGGCTACTGGAAGTGAAAACAACCAATGGCTGGGAGCGAACACCATTTCACATCAGTGTGAACGAGTTAGCCGTTGCGGATGAAAGATGTGATCATTGGCATCTCATTCGGCTCTGGGACTTCGCTCGCCAGCCTAGGGCCTTCGCGCTTCGTCCTCCCTTGAGCGCTCATGCAGACCTCTCGCCGACAAGCTTTCTTGCCTCGTTAAAATGACGGATCGCCAAGTCAGACCAGGCGCGACCATATCTGTCGCAGCTATCAAGTAGTAGAGTGTGATGCACCATACGAAACCACATCGCCGCCCCGGCCTTTCCAAGTCACGCATAACCTCTTTCGAGCAGTGCCCGAAGAAACTTTGGTTGTCGGTCCACCGACCCGAATTCGCGCAATATGACGATGGCGCGAAGATGCGCTTTGTTGGGGGCAACGAAGTGGGAGAGATTGCCTGTGCGCTGCATCCCCAAGGAGTGATGGTTGATGCAGAGCCTGATTTGACGACCGCGCTTGCTACCACGGCGCGTCTGCTGGGCGAGGGGCATCCCGGCCCGATCTTCGAAGCCACTTTTCAGCATGAGGGCGTTCTGGTGCGCGTCGATGTGCTTGAGCGAAGCGAGGGCGATGCGTGGCGCGCAGCAGAGGTGAAAAGCTCGACAGGGGTGAAAGACTACCATCGCGGCGATCTTGCGACGCAAGTGTGGGTCCTGCGCGAAGCTGGCCTGGAGCTGGAAAGTGCGGCGATCCGGCACGTCGACAAGACATTCGAACTGACCCGGACGGGCGATTATGCCGGACTATTCGCCGATGTCGATCTTCTGGACGAGCTGGAGGACACGATAGCTGGCCGCGCCGTGCTGGTGCAGCAGGCAAGAGCTGTGCTCGCGGGCGAGGAACCGGAGCTGGAGATGGGCGATCACTGCTCCTCGCCGTTCGAATGCGAATTCGCGGCCTATTGCGGGCGCGACCTGCCGTCAGGGCCCGAATGGCCGGTTACCGTCCTTCCGCGCGGAGGCGGCAAGAAATGGCAGAAGAAAGGCATCGAGAACCTCCTCGACCTCTCGCCGGATGACCTCAGTGGCACCAACGCGCAGATCTTGGCAGCGACACGCGACGGCGTTCCTTTCCACGATGCGGAAGGCGCGCGCCGGGAAATGGCAAAATGGGGCTGGCCGCGGGCTTGGCTCGATTTCGAAACCATTGCGCCTGCCATTCCGAGATGGATTGGGGCACGGCCCTATCAGCAGATCCCGTTCCAGTTCTCGCTCCACTTGGAACAGGATGACGGGACGATCACGCATCACGAATTCCTCACCTGCGATGGCAGCGATCCCCGTCGCGCCTGCGCCGAGGCGCTGGTCCAGATGGTGCCAGGCGATGCGACCCTCATCGCCTACTATGCGCCGTTCGAACGCCGTGTGCTGCGTGATCTGGCCGGGTGGGAGCCGGATTTGGCTGAGCCGCTGCTAGCCATGGCAGAAGCGACCGTCGATCTCCTGCCCGTCACACGCAACAACTGGTATCACAGGGATCAGCGTGGAAGCTGGTCAATCAAGGCTGTCCTGCCGACCATCGCGCCCGAACTGGATTATGCTACGCTCGAGGTTAAGGATGGTGGGAACGCGCAGATGGCGTGGCATGAGGCGGCGGATCCTGGGTGCAGCATATTACGACGGGAGGCTTTGGCCGATGCGCTGAAAGCCTATTGCGAACGGGATACGTGGGCAATGGTGGTCATTAGCAAGCGACTGGTTGAATGAATTGATGGCAAACGGATTTTTCTCTTCGATCAGATCAAACTTGAATAACAGGTTTTCGGGTCGACTAATCTCCCTGATGCTCGCAGAACTCGGAAGGCGAGAGCCGAAAATCTTCTTGGAGTTTTTGCAAAGCTCCGGATTAGGTAATTTACCAAGCCACCTTCGCGAGCAAATTCTCGCCGGTAAAGCACAGTTTGAGGTGGAGCGTGCTTATGTTTCAGGCAGGCGCGCCGATCTTGCCATCCTAACCAGAGGTCAGGAACGTATTCTTGTCGAAGTGAAGGAAGACGATCATCGAAGCGAGAAGAACGTCATGCAAACTCAGGACTACATTGCATGGCTAAAATCGGAATCTGACCGCTTTTTCGTCCACTTCAGCCGTTACATACCGGAACAGACACTGCAGGTGTTGGAGTCTGAAAAGCATCCGCGATCTTTCGACCTGCGTTTTCGCGATCTTCATAAAACTACTCGGGATTTGGTCGATCAACCGCTGTCAGCGATGATTGCGGACTATTTGGAGGAGATAGGGGTGACGTCGTATCGCAGGATCCCTTTAGAGGATGATGGACAGGCTCTCACATTGATGGCAGTTCAGATCGCAGGCATTCATTCGCGCGGTATGGGCCGTCTGCAAAACGCATATACCACGCTGCGAGCACCCAGATTGCTGGCGGAGCTTGTCGAGAATGCATTGGAACTTGGCTCATGGTTTCATGAGGCAAATTTAGAAAATTGCTCTCAGAAACCAACGTCCAGGTATTGGGTTACGCGTTATTGTGATCGAGACAAGATGATTCGACAGCTGCAGCGGTCGTCAAATGATGATGATGAACTGCCGTCGTCAGCAATTTCGTCCGCGAACATTTTTATTTATTTTCTCGCATCGCTAAAGAAAATGAAAGGGGATGGCTGGTCTCGCGTTGAGGCTGGATATGTGGTTGAGATTGATCCAGAGGAGACAGAGAATGCCTTCATTAGATTGTATGTCTCGCTGAATTGGCAAGGAGATTTTACCTACCTCGAGAGCGATCCACTCGTTGAATTTCCCTCTGAAGAATTTGCTACCAAAACCCTTCGGAAACTGATGTCGTCGGCACAAAAGGAAGCTTCGAAAAAAGGCAGTCCTATTATTTTAACCGAGTTCGCAATTCCCGAAATTCGACGGTAGATTGATTCCAAAGAACGTTACGATCATGACGCTCATCGTGGCTTTAAATGAAATCGGATCAGTTTAGTCGTCTCGATGACCGCAACAAGTCGGTGGACCAGCGATCACTGTATTTGCTGATGTTGTTCTACGTTTGAGGCCTCAAATCGTTTCTCAAGACCCGCTCGACCATAGCCGCGGGGTCAGCATCCGGATTGCTCCAGTCGACGCGTCCGGGATGGGTCAGCGTGCAGACCACCTTGCCTTCGGGCGAGAGATGGGCGGTGCTCCACCACCCACGCTTGTTCGTTTCCTGAAAGCTGTCGAGCTCTTTGTGCGCGCCAAGGCGCTCGCGAACCCACCATCCAGCAGTCTTCCCGAGGCAGATAATGCTACGGATACCGAGCTCGTCGATGACCGCCTGATGCACCGGCCAGCAGGCATCTAGCAGTTCCTTCTTTTCGGCTTCCAGCTTTGCCTCCGTCGCGCTGCGCACGAATACGACGTTGCTCGAAGGGGTTAGCCGCAGGTCTATGCCAAGATGCTTGGCCAGGTGCCGAATCCTCGGTTGCATCCCATGCGCGCCAGCGACTGATCCCTCCCAGATTTCATCCACATAAGAAGAGTAAGCCTCAGTGCGCTCTGCCCATTCCTCGTAATGTTTGCGAATTGTGTTTTCTTGCTGCGCTGCAGGATCGCCCCCCGGATTGAGTCCAAGTATATAAATCTCGCGCTTGCCCTCAAAGGCAGCGGGTGCCGAGTAGAAAATGGAACCCGACCGATCAAGAATTCGGTCCGGCATTGCATAAATGATCCTTTGAAAATTCTTCATGCTGGCATCTTTTCCCCATTCTATCGCGATTTGAAACGCAACATTCTCGTTGGACAACCGCATTCACAAAGTTGGATCGCCTGCCACGACCAATTCTGTCGCACCTCGCACTTATCAGAAGCGCATGACAGAATCAGAACTCCACCGCTTGAGGCGTCACTACCGCCATAGCAACCGCCGATCCGAAACGTCCTTTTCTTCCAACGAAGAAGCTAGGCTCTTCGCGCAGACATGGTGTGACGTGGTTAGCCGGATGTCCGATCAGCAGCTTTGCAAATGCGGTTCGGAGCTGCTGGAAGCATGGACGCACGCCGAGCCTGCGAACAAGGCTTTCGATAACGAGGAGGACTGGGAGCTGCTCACCAGTCAGCAGTATCCCCCTTTGCTGCGTCGGCTGGTTAGGGGCAATTCTAGCGGTGGAACGATGAAGCGCACGTCGCTTGATCGCCGGATCGACTGGCTGGCGAAGATGCTGAAGCTCGACGACATTGAGCGGGCAATTATCTTGACGCTTGCGCGGTGTTCCACGCATGATGAATGGGACAAGCTGATCCGGGCGCTGCCTGGTGGGGGCCACAACCCATCTTCACGCAAGATCGCGTTTCTGAATGATCTCCCCCTTTTCAAGGTGGAAGACCGTTTGGCGGTTGGAGCGCGGCTGTGGAGCACCGGCCTTGTCGACAATGACCGCGACGGAGAGGTTTCGGCCAACAATTTCCTGCAACGTATCGCAAAATCGGGTTCGCCGCCTTCCCGCTTGGCAAGACAGCTGATGCCGGTTGCCAAGCCATCGACGCTCGCCTGGTGTGACTTCGACCACATTGGGCCGCAGCGAGAAATTGCAGAGACACTCGTCGGGGCGGCGAGGGGATGCGCAATTCTGCTCTACGGGCCGCCGGGAACCGGAAAGACGGAATTTGCCAGGCTGCTTGCTTCCCGCTCGGGCAAGCGTGCCGTCTTTGCCGGGATGGAGGATGAGAGCGGCCGGGAACCCAACCGCCGCGAGAGGCTGGCGCACCTGACATTGCTGCGGGCGCTGACCAGCGGCGAACCGGGGCGCATCGTGGTGATGGACGAGGCCGACGACGTGCTGCAACTCGGCGCGCTGGAAGACCGCGGCGGCCGGTCGAAACTGTTCCTGAATCGCCTGATCGAAAGCGGTGAGCGGCCGACGATCTGGATCGTGAACGATCTGTGGCGCTTCGAGGAATCGCTGATCCGGCGCATGTCGCTGGCTATCGAATTTCCGAAACCATCGCCCGCGGTGCGGCAACGGATTGTCGATCTGCACGCGAAGAAAGCAAAGTTGAAGCTGTCCGAAAATGACAGGCATCGTCTCGCCTCGCTGCCCGCTGCTCCCGCCGTTCTTGCGTCGGCGGTGAAAGGCGCGAAGGAGGCAGGGGGGAATATCGAGCAGGCTATGGCAATTGGAGAAGGTCTGGTGACCGCGATCACGGGGCGAGTTCCAAGCCCCGTGGCGTTGCCAGCGGCCTATGATCCCGCTCTCGCCGTGGCGGACCGTGATCTTGACGCGCTGGCCGACCGGCTCGAAGCGTCCGAGGATCGTGACTGGAGCCTACTGCTCTCGGGGCCGAGCGGAACTGGCAAGAGTGCCTACGCGCGCCATCTGGCCGAACGGCTGCAGATCGAACTCGTCGAACGGCGCGGCTCTGACCTGCTTGGCATGTATGTCGGTGAAACCGAAGCGAACATCGCCGCCGCCTTCCACGAGGCATGGCGCTGCAAGGGACTGCTGCTGATCGACGAAGCGGATGATTTCCTCACTGACCGCCGCAGTGCCCAGCGAGGTTGGGAACGCAGCATGGTCAACGAGATGCTGCGCCAGATGGAAGCATTGAAGGCGCCATTCGTGGCGACGACCAACCTAGCGGACAATTTCGATCCGGCGACGCAGCGCAGATTTACTGTTTGTGCGAAATTCAAACCGCTCGATGAGCATCGAGCACGCGCGCAGTTCAAGCGATGGTTTGGCTTCCATGCACCTGAAAGGCTGCCGGTTGCTGGCACGACGCCCGGAGATTATTTTCTCGTCAGCAAGCGGGCGAAATTACTGGCAGAGAAGGATCCCAAGGTTCTCGCAAAATGGCTGATCGAAGAACGAGAAGGCCGTGGGTTTGAAAAATCTTCTATGGGGTTTTAATGCCTGCATTCTTTTTGACAATCGACCGCTTTTGTCGCAGCAGACTGCTAGCGCGTTCGCAAGGAGTAATCGCGAATGCGTCAGTTCAATAACGCCATCCTTTATTCACCGTCGGATCTTGTCCGCTATCTAGGCTGTGCGCATGCCACCGCACTCGACCTGGCGCGGTTGCAAAAGCCTGACGCCGGTCCCCAACAGGCCGAAGACGACGCCATGGGCAAGCTTGTGCAACAAGCCGGCCTTGAACACGAGGATGCTTATCGTGAGCAGCTTGCGGGTGAAGGCGGCCTAGTCGAGATACCGGAGAAAGGCTCGCTGGAAAGTCGCGCATTGCTGACAAGGGAGGCCATGAAACAAGGCGCGAAGGCAATATTCCAAGCTGCCTTTCTGCAGCCTCCATGGAGTGGCTTCGCCGATTTCCTGATCCGGGTAGAGGAGCCGTCCGACCTCGGCGACTGGTCTTACGAACCGGTGGATACCAAGCTGGCGCGCTCGGCCAAGGCAAGTCACGTTGTGCAGCTCGGCATCTATGCACGGATGATAGCTGATATCCAGGGCAAGGCGCCGCGCCGTGCGCATGTCCAACTGGGCGACGGGCGACGCGAGAGCTTTCGGCTCGTCGATTTTGATAAGGTGCTCGGCGCCGCTATCGCCCGCTTCCTCGCTTTCGTGGAGAGTGGGGTAAAGGAGAGCGAGCCGGAGCCATGTTCAGCCTGCGGCTTGTGTCCGTGGCGCGATCATTGTGCTGAGGTCTGGGAAGCACAAGATCATCTTTCGCGCGTGTGTGGGATAGGCAAACCACAGATCGAAAAACTTCGAGCGGCTGGCGTATCCACGGTTGCGCAACTCGCCTCTCTTCCGGATGATCAGCGCATTCCCCGCCTCGCGCTTGCCACGCTCGACAAATTGCGTGCGCAGGCCCGGCTTCAGCAAACCCGCTGGCAGGGTGGAGAGCCAGTGGCTGAGCCTTTGCCGATTGAGGACGGCAGGGGCTTTGCCGCCCTCCCTCAACCTGATCCCGCTGACCTGTTTTTCGACCTTGAGGGTGATCCGTTGGAAGAGGGCGGACTGGATTACCTTTGGGGCGTGCACTACCGCGATGGATCCGGTCCGCAGTTCCGTTTTCGGTGGGGGCACAACCACGCCGATGAACGGATTGCTTTCGAAACCACGATAGACTGGATTGCCGCGCATCTCGAGGCCAATCCCGGCGCGCATGTTTACCATTATGCCCCTTACGAAATTACGGCGCTCCGCCGCCTATCCACGCTTCATGCGAGCCGCGAAGAATTGCTCGACGACATGCTGCGCAAGAGGCGGTTCGTGGATCTCTATGGTGTCTTGAGGCAGGCCATCAGAACAAGCGAAGACAACCTGTCGCTCAAAACAATGGAGATATTCTTTGCCGACGCGCGCCAGGGCGATGTGACCAAGGCTGACCAATCTGTTGTTGAATACAAAAGCTGGCAAAAAACCAACGAACAGGCGATCCTCGACGGCATTCTCGAATACAACAAGGTGGATTGCGAAAATACCGAGGCACTGCGCGACTGGCTGGTAGAATTGCGTATGGAGGATTTGCCGTGGCGGCCAGTTGGTCCTGCTGCGGCGGTTCCCGATGAAAAAGCGGAAGCACGCGCTGAAGCCGAGGTGCGCTCCCAGAGGATACTGACGGCCATCGAAGCCGGGCCATTGCCGGAAAGCGAAGAGGGCAGGGCGCTAGTCGGACACCTCACACAGTTTCATCGCAGAGCCGATAAGCCTGCTTTTTGGGCCATGTTCGACCGCTGTGAGCGTGATCCGGATGAGCTCGCAGAAGATCATGAGTGCATCGGAGGCATCGTGCCAGACCCCGATGAAGAGGAAATTTGGCAACGACCAGATAAGCGCAGCACCATCGCCAGCTATCGGTTTGCGCCGCAGGAGACGAAACTTCGGGAAGGATCGGTCGTCCTGCACGCGCCGAGCCTTTCAAAAGTTGGCACCATCGTAGCGCTCGATTGTGAAGCGGGGACAGTTGAAATCAAGCGAGGCAATGCCGCCAAGGGGATCTGGCCACTGGACGGCTCACTGATCCCCGAGCCGACTGTGCCGAACCAGATTCTCGTTTCCGCCGTTCGCCGGGTGGCGCTGGCCTGGGCGGGTATGGCGGAGGAAGAGTGGCTAAACGGCGTTCCTACCCCAGTGGAAGAGGCAAACGAGCGACCCTACAGCGCGCTGCTCGATCTCATCGAACGCAGGGCGCCGCAACTACTCGGCTGGAATGGTGGGCCGCTGGTGCGAGAAGGCGAAAGCCTGGTCGAAGCGGCGACAATGCGCTGTCTGGCGATGGACGGCACGACCTTATTTGTCCAAGGACCGCCGGGCACGGGCAAGACCTTCACAAGTGCACACGTGATCTGCTCGTTGCTCGCTGCGGGCAAGAAGGTCGGCGTTTCCAGCAACAGCCACAAGGCGATCAACAACCTGCTAGCGAAAGTGGAGGATGTCGCGGATGAGACTGGCCTCAGCTTCGTCGGTGTGAAGAAATGCACGCGTGGAAATGACGAGCAACGGCTCAATGGCCGTATCATAACCGACGTTGAGAAAGCCGCTGATGTGCATGATTACATGCCTGATCTGATCGGTGGCACGGCCTGGCTGTTTGCCGATAGCGATTTCGACCGAACGCTCGACTATCTGTTTGTAGATGAGGCTGGACAGGTGTCGCTCGGTCATTTGCTGGCGATGGGATCGGCTGCACGCAATATCGTGCTCGTAGGCGACCAGATGCAGTTGTCACAGCCCATCCAGGGCGCCCATCCGGGCGAAAGTGGTCTTTCGGCGCTTGATTACCTGCTGCAGGGCGAGGCTACTGTCGCAGCCGACCGGGGCATCCTGCTCGATACCAGTTGGCGTATGCATCCCTCGATCTGCGGTTTCATTTCGGACGCTGTCTATGACGGGCGCCTGAAAGCTCATCCCGATTGCGCGCGCCAGCGGCTCCATCTGCAGCCCGGCCATGATCCTGTGCTCGCCGAGAGTGGGATCCGCTTCGTGGCGATGGATCACGCAGGCTGCGGACAGCGAAGCGATGCCGAAGTGGCAAGGGTGAAGGAGTTGGCCGAAGGGTTGATCGGCACGGAATTCACCAATCGGGAGGGCAAGAAGGGCAAAATCGGGTGGAAGAACATCCTGATCGTGGCGCCATACAATATGCAGGTGAATGCCCTCACGGCTGCGTTGCCCGCCGAAGCGCGCGTGGGCACTGTGGACAAGTTCCAAGGTCAGGAAGCCGAGGTGGTGATCGTATCACTCGCGACGTCGACCCCGGACGACCTGCCGCGACATGTCGAGTTCTTTTATTCGAAGAACCGCATAAATGTCGCGATCAGCCGAGCGCGCACACTTGCGCTTGTGATGGCCAATCCGAAGTTACTGGAATTGGACGCAAAAAGCGTCGATCATCTACAATTGGTGAATACCCTTGCATGGGTGATCGAGGAGGGAGGCAAGTGAGAGAAGAGGAGCTCCGTAAATGGATGCGTGGAAGGGGGCTCGCCGAGGGCACCATTGGGACGCAGTTGAGCAAAATTCGGAAGCTCAATCGCCACTTTGGTGATCTTGATCTGTTGATCGAGAAAGGCGAGATCGAACGTATCGCGACGCTTCTTGCGGACTCTGCTGCGCTACCGGCGGATCTCGGCAACGAAGGGGAGCGCAACCACCTTCGTCAGTCGCTTCGATACTACCGCAAGTTTGCAGCGGAGACTTCTGCATCTACGCCTAGTCTAGTTTTGGACCGGGTGGCTCTTGATCGGATGAAGAGCCTGTTTCTCCAGCGGCACGATGACTTTGAGACCTTCTCCGATTGCCCGAGCTTCGCGGAAAGCGAAGGCGAATACAAGCGCGCGCTCGTCGAAGAAGCTCAACGATTGATCCACGACATGTCTGCTTCAGATGATGCCGAAATCGGAGCGGCGCTCATCGAACTACTCGCTGGACGCGCGGGGCTTTATAGCAACCTGATCGACTGGCGTGCGCAGAAGGTCATCGACAAAGCACGCGAGGCGGAGTCGAGCTTGGTCGAAGCAGCGACCGGGCGCCTTGCACAGGCAGACGATGCTTCAGAAGCCATTGCTGAATGGCTTGAGGTGCTTTGGCCGGAAATGCGCGACAACGTGGCCGGTAATCCCTTTGCAGAGAGCCGTATGTTCCCGACGATGCTGCGCGCGCTCGTTGACCCGCAATCAGTCCTGCCGATCAGATCCACGCCAACTGACAATGCCTCGCGCATGCTTTTGGGAAAGCCGGCTTTTGCCAATGCACCACTCTCTCCCGACGAACTGACCAATGTCTCGGGAATGGCCAAAGAGATGATGCGGATCATGGACCACGAGTGGGGTTGGTCACCCCGTGATCTTTGGGATGTGCAAGGCTTCATTTGGGAAACTTGTCAGAAAGTGCTGCGAGACGATGAAATGAATGACGATGAGCTTCTGATGCGCTTCGATGGCGATGAGCGATTTGGGGTGGCCCGTGCCGCTTGGAGCGCCGAGCAGAAGCGAGCTTTTTGTTCAATAGCTCGAACGGTGCATGAGGCAGGTCTCGATTGGTATCACACGAAAATTCCAGAAATTCGGTTCGGTCGGAAAAATGATGCCAATCGCGATGCTGCTGGGACGCTGGGCTCAGTTCAGTTGCGAACTGATCGAGCGTTCGTTGTTTTCAGCCACCAGAACGACAAACTCGGCCTCACGGGTTCATACGAGTTCAACGATCAAAGTGCTGCAGATTTTGGTTCGATGATCGAACAAGCGGAGTCAAATTTGTCCGACTGGCAGCCCACTGAAACCAATCGCGAGGGGCGATGGCCAGATGAGTATGAAATCGATGAATCAACATCGCCAGAGAGCCAAACGTTGATGGAACCAACCAACCTTATCCTTTACGGTCCACCTGGCACTGGAAAGACGTATCGCACTGCCCGCGAAGCGGTGCGGCTGTGTGATGATTCTGTCGAATATCGCGAAGATGCCGAAGGGCGCGCAGCGCTGATGAAGCGCTACCGCGAACTTATCGACGCGCACCGGATTGACTTCGTTACGTTTCACCAGAGTTTCAGTTACGAGGAGTTCGTAGAGGGACTACGGCCGCCATCATCGTCGCAGGATAGCGAAGTGGACGGACCTAATGATCGAGCCCTTACCCTTGATGTGCACCCCGGCATCTTTCGAGATATGGCGGAGAGAGCGGCAGTTCAGCGTGCAACTTCGGCGTCTTCCCTCGACACACACCGGTCGGTTTTTAAGATCGCCTTGGGGGATCGGAATCATGAGGAAGCTCTAATAACTGAGGCGCTCGATGAAGCGGTGATCACGCTCGGATGGGGTGGTGATATCGACTGGAGTGCACCGGAATACGACGATCTTCAGGAAATATTGGAGAGGTGGCGGCGGGAGAAGGATCCGGATGCATCAGGCAAGGACTCTAACGTTGAACAACTCTTTGCCTTGAGGTCTTGGATGCAGGAAGGCGACTATGTTGTCGTTTCAGACGGCAGGGATCGCTTCAGAGCCGTTGGAGAAGTCATTGGGCCCTACGAATATCACGCCAATCAAGAGCGCCACCCCCACCGACGGAGGGTCCGCTGGCTCTGGCGGAACGAGGAAGGCGAGGAGCGATCGGTCTTCTACCCAAAAGGTTTCAGAAGGCACTCGCTGTATCGACTCGATCCCGCCGCTGTAGACTGGACTGGCCTGTCACAGATCGTAAATCAGGATGAGGATCGCCCCGCAACTCAGAATTGCATCCCGCACGTTCTTATCATCGACGAGATCAACCGCGCCAACATCTCCAAGGTCTTTGGCGAGCTCATTACGTTGATCGAACCGGACAAGCGGCTAGGCATGCCGAACGCGCTCAAGGTCCGGCTGCCGTATTCGAAGCGCGAATTCGGAGTGCCCGCGAACCTGCACATCATCGGCACAATGAATACTGCCGACCGCTCAATCGCGCTGCTCGATACTGCGCTGCGCCGCCGGTTCCGCTTCGAGGAGATGGCTCCTGATACTTCGGTCGAGGCCTTCCTGGACGCAGAGAGGGCAACCGGCCTTCCGCTCGCACAGGTGCTCGAGACCGTGAATCGGCGTATAGAATACCTCGTCGATCGCGACCACCGGATTGGCCATGCCTTCTTCATCGGCTGCAAAACGAAGCCGCAAGTTGACGCGGTCATGCGCGACAAGGTCATCCCGCTTCTACAAGAATATTTCTTCGAAGACTGGAACCGCCTCGCTGCGGTTCTTGGTGAGAAGGACAAGGGCTGCAATTTTCTCGAATGCGAAACCATCGAGGATCCAATGGGCGATGGCGGCGAACCGCTGAAGAGCTGGCGTGTTCGCGACAGCTTCGATGAAGGCGCCTACTCCCGTCTTGTAAAGGGTAAGCCGTCTGGTGCGGTCGCGGCGGAGGTCGTCGATTGAGCGAGGCAAACCCTCTGTTTTTGCCGGGCGTTCCTGAAGACTGCGTTCGTGCCATATTCAAGCGTGCGGCAGGTAAGGAGATTGCCAGTGGTAAATTCGCCAATCCGCAGAGCAGCGCAGCGCTAGCGGCCAACGGATTCGGATGGTTCCTAGAGCGGCCCGGTGAACAGCCTGCCTTCCCTCCGTTCGCCGATTTGTCCGGCCGCCCTGTCAAGGTCGGTATCGAATGCGAGATGCGATTTCCGTGGAGCGGCGGGCGACACCCTTGGCTCGATGCCGCCGTCTGGACCGAGACGCACCTGATCGGCGTTGAGTCCAAGCGCTATGAGCCCTTCCGCGGCGCGAAACCCGCAGAGCTGTCCGAGACCTATAACCGCGACGTCTGGGGCGAGGGGATGACCCGCTGGCAGGCTATGCGCGACCTGCTTAGCGCCGAGCCTCGAAGATATAGCCACCTCGACGCGGCGCAGCTCGTCAAGCACGCACTCGGCATTGCGACGCAAGCGAGCCGCGAGGGGCTCGAGCCTGCCCTGCTGTATCTTTACGCCGAACCGGACGGCGGGATGGAGATATCCGACAGTGCTTTCCTTCAGCATCGCCGCGAGATCGAAGACCTCCAAGTAAGAGTGGCGGGCGACCGCGTGCGTTTCGCAGCCTGCTCGTGGCGCGGATGGCTTTCGACCTTCAGCGGCGCGGCCGCAGGCCACGCCCGCGCGGTGCGGGAGGCATTCACCCCATGACCCACCTGACGCTGCACGAATGGGGTCATGCGCGCTTCGGCGAGAACGGTCTTACCCGCGAGAAGGCCGATGCGCTTCATGCCGCCGCCTGCGCGCATCCGCTGGCTAGGGAGGATGCGACGAACATCATGGTGCTGGGCCGCGACCGGCTGATCGCGCGGCAGATGGTCGGCATCGTCTCGGCGAAGGGATGCAGCCTAGAGATCCTGCCCAAGGTCGATCCGAACGAGGGGGCGGAGAACCAGAAAACCGTTCGATCCCGCCTCGTGCGGATGCTCGATGTTGCGCTCGGTCTCGATCTCGGCATCGGGGGCGAAGCGGCGATCGCGCGGCAGAAGACGAGCCTGCTCGAAATCCTGATCGACGCCTTTGCAATGCGCTTGCTCGCCGAGGTTCGGCGAGGCCTGCCGCGCGCCTATGTCGCGCGCGAGGACGATCTGCCTGCGCTGCGCGGACGGCTCGACGTGACCCGCCAGTTTACACGTAACGCTGTGCGGCCCGACCGGCTTGCCTGCCGCTTCGACCAGCTAGAGTCGGACACGCCGCTGATGCGCGTGATGGCGGCGGCGGTCGTGTTCCTCGCCGGACATGCACGTTCGCACACTACTAGGCGCAAGCTGGACGAGCTGCGCTGCACGCTTGTCGACATTCCCCTCGTGCCGATCAACCGCCTGCCGTGGAAACAGGTCCGGATTGACCGCACAAACCGGCGCTGGGCGGCGCTGTTTCGTCTGGCGATGCTGCTGCTACAGCGCGACTGGCAGGCGACCCATCATGATACGAAGGCACCTGAGGGCCTCACGCTACTCTTCCCGATGAACGACCTTTTCGAGAAATACGTTGCGGTGATGTTGCGCCGCGCACTGGCGGGGAGTGAGATCGAAGTGGTGGAACAGGGCGGGCATCGCGCCTGTCTTGGCACCTTCACCGGCGAGCATCTCGAAAGCGGTAATGTGTTTAGCACCAAACCCGACATTATTCTGCGCCGTGGCGGCCAGATCTGCGCGATCATCGACACTAAGTGGAAGAAGCTCGACTCCGACCCGCTCGAGCGCAAGCACGGGGTTAGTCAGTCCGACGTCTACCAGCTGATGGCCTATGCGCGGCTCTATTGCACGAAGGAGCTGATGCTACTTTATCCCAGCCGCCCGGGTGAAGAATCGAGCGAGCGTGCCCGGTTCGGTATCGCGGGCGGCAGCGAGTGCCTGCGGATCGCATCGGTGGACGTGGCCCAGAACGAAGCGGACCTAACGGCATCGCTTGCGCGGCTCTGTGCTAAAATGCTTTCCCACCGGCCTTCGGGCGAGACAATGGGCGAGGCTTCGCCCCCTATGGCCATGTTAGTGGAGTAGCCGACCAATGGCCCGCATGGCGAAGCTTGACCGGCTGCTAACTCTCGTCAAGGCACTCAGCGAAAGCACCGAGGGCCTGACGCTCGAAGAGATGGCCCAAGAAATCGGCGTGGACCGCCGCACCGCGGAGCGGCTGCGCGACCTCATTCTCGTTCATTTCGATCTCGATGAGACGGTCGAGGATCGCCGGAAGCGCTTTCGCATACCGGGCCCGCTGCCCTCTGCCTTCACGCAGCCCAACGTCGCCGAGATTGCCGCGCTGCAATCGCTCGCCGCGACGGAGCGGAGGACGGGCTCGGCGCAGGCGCCGCTACTCGAAAGTCTGCTTGCCAAGGTGCACGCGGGGCTCAGGCGAGAGGTGAAGAGCCGCATGGCACCTGACCTCGATCCACTTGTTCGCCTCCAGCGCCACTATCTCCCGGCCGGCCCACTGATCGAGCACGGACCCGAAATGGTCGCTTGCGTCCAAGGCGCAATCATGGCGGGCTGCTGCGTCGAGTTCGATTACCGAGCCGAACGCGCGAACGAGGCAAAATGGCGCCGCGTCATTCCCTTCGGCCTCATCCACGGACCGGTGACCTACCTCATCGGTAAACTTCCCGGCCGCGATCTCGACCCAGTCCCCTACCGGCTCGACCGGATGAGCGCGGTCCGCGCGAGCGAGGAGTCCGGCGCTCCCGGCGATGACTGGAACCTCGACGAATGGATGGGCCGCAGCTTCGGGATTTGGCGCGAGGAAGGTCACGATATCGTTCTCAGGGTCGGCCCCGAAAGCGCTGAGCGCGCCCGGCGCTGGCGATTTCATCCCCACCAGAGCATCGAGGCGGACGGTGAGGAAGTGGTGGTTCGCTTCCACTCGGGAGGATTGCGCGAGATCGCAGAGCATTTGTTCACCTGGGGCGGCGAGATTCGCATCGAAGCACCGGAGGAATTGCGCAAGGTGATGCGCGAGCGGTTGAGGGTCGCGGAGTTGGCCGTGACCGCTCCGATGCAGCCCAATGATAAACAAAACGGAGGGACTGATTGTGAGTGAATCTGATCTAGAACCAAGCCCAATGGTCCTCGAGGGCATCAAGACTCGCGGGTTCGATTGCTTCTTTGTGTCCGAGCTACGCAACTCTCTCGTGGGTCTTTGCTAAGGGGCCATCAGCTGCAATCCGCCCGGCTGTTGGGCTTGGTCCTAGTAATGTCTAGTATGCGTCTTACCATCCTTGGTCCGTTTCAGACCGGGTAAATTAACAGCACCTGCTACGGTCACCGCTTGATCCTGCTCTCATAAAGATGTCGGATCGCGACATTCGAGCAGGTCGAAATTAAGCTCGCCCAAGAAAGCTCTTTGCCTAGATCGCAGGGACTGGAAGCTCGTTCAGTTCTAAGCGAGCCCCGGCCCAGTTCGGATAGTTCTTTGTGAGAATCTCGAAGAATTTCGGGCTATGGGTTGGTTCGAGAATATGGATCATTTCGTGCACCACGACGTATTCAAGTAGGTCGCGGGGCTTCTTCACGAGTTCGGTGTTCAATCTAATCGTGCGCTGCGCAGCGTTACAACTGCCCCACTTCGTTTTCATTCGTTGGAGGAAGTAGCGTTCGACGGTTACGCCCAAACGAGGCTCCCATTTTTCAATTATGGGCGGCAGGGCTTGGTGCAAAAGACGGAGGTGCCATCGATGAATGATTTCGGCCCGCTTTGATGTGTCTGACCCAGGCCTGACACGAAGGTGGATGGTTCGATGGTCAACAGTCACACCTTGTCGACCTTCGTGCTCTTCGACCTTCAGGAGGTGACGCCTTCCCCAAAGATAATGGCTTTCACGTGTCACGAACCGCCGCGGTGACTCGCGAACTTGGTCCCGGAATCGCTCCTGCTGCTTTCGTATCCAGCCTAGACGTGTAATGGCGTAGGCGCGAGCCACTTCGATCCGTGTGTTAGTCGGTGCCACGAGTGTGACGCGACCTTCTGGCGGATGAACCGAAAGGTGGACATTCTTCACTGCCTTTCGGGTCACGTCGATCAACATGTCGGCGATTTCGATTGTCTCGACCATCAATACCCCGTTTGGCTCTTGATGATCTTGAAAATCGCCATGGTGGCATCACGGTCGCGGTTGAAGATCGGGAACAGTGTGTTTTTTACTTCCTTTTCCCGGATGGGATCGCCTTTCCATCCCGCAGGCGCGCGCTCGCGGACAGCGATGTCCACTTCGAGAGCTAGATTTGCTCTTTCATCATCACCTGGCGGACAAGCGAATGTCGTCGCCGGGAGCGCTGCCAAGTTGTTGTAGATCACAGCAGCCTCACGGTTGCCTTGAAGCACCGCGGGTAGCCCGGGATCGGCTTCCTTTTCCGCTAACTTCCGAACCAGTTCCTCGGCCTCGCGAAGAAACTCTTCGTAAGCTTCCGCACTCTCGCGAGCATGCTTGATAAGGTCCTCGAGGAGTTTGGACATCTCTTCATAGAAGCGCGGATCGGTTAACTGCTCGCGGATGATCGTCTTGCGGATATTGTTGATGATCCCTTCGGCGATCGCGTTCTTCGAAAGCTTGCCTTTCTCGTTGAGCTGTTTGGCAATGGCATCGTGGATTCCGGTTTCGATGATCGCTTCAGTGAGCGATACCTTGGACAGCGTTCCAAGTGTGGTGGCCGCTTCTGCCTCAATGTAAGTGTTGAGGAGGTGCCGCATGTCCGCCTCGTAGGGCTTGATGTCGAGCTCCTCTCCCGAGTGTCGCTTTATCGCTGCGCGCAAGTCCGCATAAGCCTCGACTTCTCCAACGATATCGGCCTGCTCTGTTGCTGAGTATCCCGCCTCTTCTAGGTTGGCGGCCAGCGCACCATACGCTCGCACGAACGAGGCAACCGACTTGTAGAAGGCGATCCGCAACGGTTCCGTCTCCAGCAGCGCCTCGGGGCTACCGGCATCGCCGCAGAAATATCGCAGGAACTGCTCGACCTCCCGAGGCGGCGGAACGGGTTCGCATAAATAGTGCAGTTCCTCGCGGATAGCATCCAGTCGCGCCTTACCTTCTTCCAGCCATTCCTTGATCGTGACGTTATTGTCGCCGCCGTCCCCTTGGTCGACATCGAGTTTGTCAGAGCTGTAGATTGCGATTGCCTCTTGGACCTTCCCGAACAGCTCCTTGAAGTCGACAATGTAGCCATATTCCTTGTCGTCGCCATCGAGCCGGTTGGTGCGGCAGATCGCCTGAAAAAGGTTATGATCGCGCAGCGTGTCGTCGAGATAGATGTAGGTGCAGCTTGGGGCATCGAAGCCGGTGAGCAGCTTTGAGACGACGATGATCAGCTTCATGTTCGCAGGTTCATCGATGAACCGACGCTTGACCTCTGTCTCATAGGCTCCGGTGCTCTGACCGCTCGCGAGCACGAAATTCGTGTAGGTGTCGAACTTATAGCGTTCATCGCTCTTGGCAGGTTCGCGAGACACCGCGTTGTGGTTCGGCTCGAATGAGGTGACAATCCCCACTTGGCCAGCCAGACGGGTGCCTTGAAAAAGCCGGAAGTATTCGCATGCATCGCGAATGGAATCGGCGACTAGGATCGCTGTGCCGCGATCATCTGACAGGCGAGGCTTGAGATCGAAGTCCTTGACGATCTCAGCAACGATACGCTGTTTGCGACCTGTGGAGCTGAGCAGCTCTTCCATCCTCGCCCAGCGTTTGCGAAGAACTGCCTTCTGATATTTGTTCAGGCCCCTGGTCTGCTTCTCGAACCAAGCGTCGATGGCAGCTGGGTCCGTCATTTTCTGCGGCACGTCGCGGGCTTCGTATTTCAGGTCGAGGACCACCTTGTCCCGCACTGCTTCCTGAAATTTGTAGGTGTGGATGTATGTGCCGAAGACGTCCCGCGTGGTCTGCCGGTCCTTCTTAAGGAGCGGCGTGCCGGTAAAACCGACGAAGATCGCGCCCTCCAGCCAGCGCTTCATTTGCTTGTTCATGTCACCGCCCTGCGTGCGGTGGCACTCGTCCACGAAGACATAAAACCGGCCGTGCACCTTTGGCGGCGGGCCCGATAAGTCGGTCGTGTCGAATTTATGGATCAGCGCGCAGATCAGGCGGGGCGAGGGGGAGCCAAGCCAGCTCACGAACTGGTCCCGCTTCGTCACCCGCGGAGAGGGTGCGTCGGCTGCGGTGACACCGGCGTTTCGCATCACGCCCTCGATTTGCTTATCGAGTTCGTCCCGGTCAGTAACGATGAGGACACGCGCCTCTGGATCGTGTTCCAGTATCCACTTCGCTAGCAGCACCATCAGGATACTCTTACCAGAACCCTGCGAGTGCCAGATCACGCCGCCTTCGCGCTTTGACAGCCGGTCCTGGGCCAGCTTCACACCGATGAACTGATGCTGCCGTGGCACCTTCTTCTGGCCGGCGTCGAAAATGACGAAGTGCCGGATGAGATCGAGAAGGCGGTCCTTGCGCAGCATCTGACCAACCGGTCGGTCAAGCAAAGCACCGGAAGCGAGATCGTCGGTCGGTGGATCCTCGTCGCGCCATTCCACGTAGTAGGTTTCGGGCGTTCGCATTGTCCCATAGCGCAGCCCTTGGGTGTCGTTGCCGGCTAGCAGCAATTGCGCGGTGGCGAAGAACGGTGCGTTGAAAATCTCTTCCTGGTTGGAGATCAGTTGCCGGATCCCGTCGCCGATCTCGACCGAGGAGCGCTTGAGTTCGATCACAGCGACTGCAAGCCCGTTCAAATAAACCACGAGGTCGGGGCGCCGTTCGTGGCCGCCCCTGATGGTCACCTCTTCTGCCAAAGCGAAATCGTTGTTGTCCGGGTTGTCCCAGTCGACCAGATGGATTGTCTTGAAGGGCTCGCTGGCTGAGGTTCGCACGTCCACGCCGTAACGCAGCAGCGTGTAGGTGCGCATGTTCGCCTGGTAGAGCGTGGTTCCTGTGACCTCAATCGCCTGCATCAGCTTGGTCATCGCCGCACTGATTTCGTCAGACGTGTAACCGCGCTTAGTCAGGTTTGCGCGCAAAAGCTCGGGATCTACACAGCGGTTGTTGTCGCGTTTGGACCAGTCGCCGAGATAATCATAGCCGAGACCACCGGTCGCTTCGGGTTGAGTGATGAAGCGCACGAGGCGATCCTGTGTCACCCGCTCGCTGCGGGGGCGGTCAAGCATCGGCAAGCTCCTCACCGGCGTCCTCGACTGTTTGGACGGGAAGGCGAACGCGGCCTGTAAGAAGCGCCTGCATCATTGCCTGTTTGAGCGCAGAAAATTTTGCCGAACGGTCCTCTAGACGCTGAATTTCCTCATCCATTTCCATCAGAACTCGGGCAATTTCTGCCTGTTCTTTAGGGTCGGCGGGGACAAAGACCGTTTCCTCCTTAATAATTGTCGTGTTGATATTCGTTTGTGAGCCAGTCTGACCACGAGACGACCATCCCGGTTCCAAGAAGCAAAGGAGAAAATATAGAAAACTTGCATCGATTTTTGCGTCTTCAAAGACGACAAATCCGTCATGGATGCAAGCGTCAATGCGGGTGATTGTGGGGCGGCCTACAGTGGCAGCAATACTCATTATGACGCTGCCCCGCTCGACTCTTCGGCTACGAGAAATCCCGTCCTCAGAGAGGCGTTGAGTGGTCCTGTCCAGATACATCGCACCTTTTACGACATCGGAGATTCTTACCCAGCCGACGCTCGAGTTCTGATCGAACCATCTCGTATCGGCGATTGGCCTTGGAGAAGCACCCCGAACGACCGTCGCGACTTCTCCGAGCCTCTTCTCCACCCAAGGAATGGTAAAGCCTTCGAGGCGCACCTCTCCAGTAAGAAGGCGCCGCCAAGTGGCGGAGCGTAGGGCGCGCTTCTTGACAAGCAGCCTAGTCATTCCCGCAATCGTCGCATCCATATCCGCCAGCGCCCCCGCGATTGCGTTTTGTTCAGCTAGCGATGGAACTGGCAGTAGAAGCTGGACGAGGCGATCTTGGGGTAAATGAGCAATGCTGGTTTGGGTAACGTAATTTGCGAACAAACCCCTCAATGCGAAACTGTGAAAAATGGCTTGCACAAACCTTGGATCGATTGCCGCTTTGGGTCGAAGGCGATGGAGTGCTTTCTGAAAATAGCATTCTTCCAAATCGCCAGACCAAATGGCGGATCGTCCGACCTCTCCTCCTTCGCAGACCAACAAGTCGCCCTCGGAAAGACGATATTTGACTAGATCTTTCGGACCCATTCGCATTGTGGCCAAGGAAGATACTTCAATTCGGCCCCACTGAACTGAGCTATTTCCGAGATAGGGCTTCCGCACACCTGTGTTTTTCTGCTCATCCAACATCTTTCCGAGTTGAGTTTCAAAAAGCTCACCGAGCGGTTTTATTTCCCAGTCCTCAGGGATCAGGCCGATAACTGTCTGCTTGAATCCTCGCTTTAGCTCCATGTCGCACCCATGGCCTTGAGGTGTCCGGCAACGCACGCTGACAGAGCTTCGACTTCCTGCTCCAATTGAGGTAGCGGCGAAGCGTAACGCTCGGCAAGTTTGCAGACCCGAGCAGCAAGGGTTTGCGCCACCTGCTGCACCTCACCCGTCACCCTTTCCTCGACGACAGCGAGCCATTTGTCGGCGACCACGAGTGACTTCACCTCGTCTTCGCTGAGTGCCGCGTATTTGGCATGGACCAGTTGCCAGAGCTTGTCCTGCGCCGCCTTTCGTTGCTTCTTCGTCCTGTCGAGCTCATTCACGACCTTTTTGTAGCCTTCAAGCGCGGCTTGCTCATCTGCGAAATCGGGGTCTTCGCCGATCTCCTTCAGTCTATCATTAAGGGCCTTGGCCACAATCTTTTGCTTGTCGCCATCGCTCTCGATCACTTCGGATAGCAGGCCGTCCTCGCCTGAACCTTCCTCAATCTGGTCGGCAAGATCCTGCTCCAGTTCGGCAATGCGAATGTCGAGCTCGTCAATCGCGGTCTGCTCGCTAGCGAAATAGCGAACCACTATGAGCCGCGCCGGAACTAGATCGGACATGAATCGGCGTTTGCCTAGCGTGTAGTCGCCCGACTCCGGCCATTCCATCTTTCCGCTCTTGCCTTTGCGCTTGATGATTTCTCGCGGCTGCACGCCACCGACCCAGCCGGCAGCCGCGATCAAATAGGCATCATCCTGTAGGGCCTCCGCCCAGTAATTCATCAGATGCTGATATACGTCGTAGTGGTTGAGCATCGGGACAGCCCGGAAGGCTTTCAGCAAACTCTCGGAAATAGTTTCGATCAGCTCTTTCGGATTGTCGCCTGCTGTGAAGCGGCGGCACGTCGCATCCGTCCTTTCGCGCCACGCAGCAAAGACTTCGCCAGCCGATGCCGCAAAATGCCTGAATTCGTCGTCGGCGCTGACGGCATCTTTCACCTCTCCAGCGGGGAGCCTCATGTCGAGATAGCCGGGCCGCAAATCGCTGAACAGATCGCCACGAAGTCCAGGCATGACCTCCCACCAAGGCTGAAGCGCATCGACGTCTCTTACAGGGATGCCGCCGTTGAGATGCGCGTCGATATCGTGAATGTCCTCCGGCTCAGACGTGTCGATGTAGCGCGCGAGGTTCAGGTTGAAGGCGTTTCGCTCGTCCATGATTTCGTCAAACGGGACCATGCGGGCGTATCTCTGCACATCCGCACCCTTGCGGAAAGTGTCGACGATCCGGTGGATGTCCTGCTCGCGAAGGCGGTTTTTGGGGCCGTCCTTTCGGAACCCTTTAGCGGCGTCGATCATGAAGATCCCGCGGCGGGCAGCGGCGTTTTCCTTATCGAGCACCACCAGGCAGGCCGGGATGCCGGTCCCATAGAAAAGGTTGGCCGGCAGGCCGATGATCCCCTTGAGGTAGCCGGACCGCACGAGCGCCTCGCGTAAAGTCGCCTCGGACTTTTCACGGAACAGGACGCCATGTGGTAGGACGCAGACCGCCTTGCCTGTGCTGTTCATCGATCGGATGATGTGGAGCAGGTATGCGTAATCGCCCTGCTTTTTTGGCGGCGCCCCCCATACGAAGCGGTTATGAATGTCGGCGACCGCTCCCTCTTCGTCGTAGGAAAAGCCATTGCTCCATGACTTGTCCGAGAAGGGTGGGTTTGCGACGACGTAATCGTAAGTGCGCAAGCGCTCATTTTCCAAGAACTTGGGCGCTGTCAGCGTATTGCCGGGCAGGATATTGGCGGTTGGGAAGTCGTGCAGGATCATATTCATGCGGGCAAGACCTGCGGTGGTGACGTCTTTCTCTTGGCCTTCCAGGGTGATCCGTTTGCCCGCTTCAGCTGCAACCTTGAGTAGCAACGAGCCGGAGCCGCATGTTGGGTCATATGCGGTGGTTCCAGCCACGGAATTTTGGGGAGAGATACCGATAACTTTTGCGATAATGCGGCTGACCTCGGACGGCGTGTAGAATTGGCCTTTGCTCTTGCCGCTTTCCGTTGCGAAGTGCCGCATCAGGTATTCGTAGGCATCTCCCAGGATGTCGTCATGATCGGCACGGTTCTGCGCGAAATCGAGATCGGGACTGTTGAAGATAGCAATCAGGTTGCTGATCCGCTTCTCTTTCTCACTACCATCGCCCAGCTTGTTCGGATCGTTAAAGTCCGGAAAGTCGGTGCGAGCGAGCCGTTCGTTGGCATCGACAAGCGGCTGGATGACCTGGGTGTTGATCAGATCGCCGATCTCCGGGTTGCCGGTAAGCGCCACCATGTCATCAAAGGATGCGCCTTCGGGGATGACGATCGGAGGTTCCATGTCGTCGCTGTTCGCATACTTGTCCGACACATATTTGATGAACAGCATGAAGAGGACGTAGTCCTTGTATTGGGTCGAATCCATGCCGCCGCGCAGCTCATTACAGGACGCCCAGAGCGATGAATAAAGGTCGGACTTTTTGACGGCCATTAAATGTTCTTTCTGCGATTGCTCGGCTCACTATGTTCGTTGGTCCATGACAGGACCCGCGCCATTGCTCTGCTCGCCGCTGGCTTAATCTAAGGTGCTTGTCTTGCAGATAACGCCACGGCTCCAGCCGCGTCCAGTCCCAACGCGCCGCGGATCAACTACTTGGATGATTGGGTGTTCTTCAGGCACACACAACGCAATCGTGGCCGACTTTAAGTCAGCTTAGGAATACAAAAGAGAGTGAAGAGAAATCAGGCGGCACGTCGCAGACGCTATGCCAGGCCGCTCAGCTTAAGAACACTTAAACTCAACGCTATCGCGCTCAGCATCCCAGCGAACGAGACGACCCCGATTTTCCAGTAAGCGCGCGCGGGCAAGTCCTCTCTCTCGCGGGCGTCTTTTCGAGCGAGTGCCAGAACATTTTTCGTGAATTCGATGTCTTCGAAAAGCTCCGATCGGGCGAGTTTAAAGAGGTAAGCTCCTTGCTCGTTTTCGTGGAGGCGCCGCTCCAGATCACGCATTGTATCGCCTAGTTTCCGCGAGATGACGAACGGACTGCTTGGGTCGCGCAGAAGCACAAGCGTGAGAATGTAAACGAGGATTGCGGCGAGGACGAGAATAGCGCTGCGATCTCCGACATACTCGGCAACGCCGGTCATAATGCTCCGTTCGAAGTCGCTGATCGGTTCGCCGAACAATCGCTGCCACAAGTCATCGAGAGTGGTCATCCCGACATCTCCCACTCCACGTCCGACCCGAATTTCTTAAGCTCCACAAGGAACTCCAGAACAGAAAATCTATCAACCGACGCGTTGGCAGCATCGGTCAGAGAGAGGCCTTCGCTGAAAATCAGGCGCTGCATATCGCTGGGAAGCGTGGGAATCTTGATGACGCCATCGCGGGTTTCACGGCTCAGCTTGTAGCCGCCAAATACCAGGACATTTCGCAATCCGGCATTCACAGCTAATTCTGGAATTTGCAGTTTCCGATCGTTTTCAGATGCAAGGAAGCAGAAATAGACGGTTGCCGACAGTGGCGGACTTTGTAGCCTTTTTGAGGCATCGATCGCATCGCGCCAATGCGTGCGACCGAACTCGACTAATGCGGGGATATCGGGGTGCCGTAGCCTCTCATCCATAGCGGTCCTGACAGGATGCGATACGCCCAATTCTGGCGTGAACAGTCGCTCCGGTGGCAGAGACTTAAATGCCCGGCTCGTAGGGGTGCCGATCTCTATGATAAGAGATTTGGCCACTATGAATTGCGATAACAATAGCGCTAGCGTGCTTGCGCCTTCGCCGTCGTAATGGGCGACGACATAGGTGTCGGTCAGCTGCGAACCTTGTCCTTTCGACATCGGGAAGCTGACCCCGCTGCTCACATGATCAACTCGCGTGACCGCGTGAATCCGATCTTGGTGAGGGTTTCGGGAAACGATCTCGTTGGTCATATGACGTCCTTGTCGTCGACGTCGAACAGAGACGCTTGATGTCTGTGTTCGCGCTCATGTTTGCGGCTAGGAGGCAGTATGGTGACTTCCGTTGAGGCGATCTTGGCTTCCGAAAGAAAGGCGGCATCAACCTCACGCGAAGTCGCATCATTTCCGTCAGAGACGCTCTCACCGCGTTCCGCGGCCTCGTCCCCCAGGTCATCGCTGAGTCCGGTCCATGCCTGCGATTGGGCTTCTTCTCCTTGGGCGAGAGGGGGCGATTGATCGGTGCCACTTGCATCAAGCGAGGTGTTCGGTTCAGCGCCGCTAGCAGGCGGCGTTTCGCTCGCTTGAGCGTTCTCTTCATCCTGTGGCGGAGGCACCTGCTGCGCTTCTTCGGGCGATCCGTATTCCACTAACTCTTCATCGAGGAGCGGGATGGACTGTGACGTCATGTAGGTCTCGCGGGTCATCGGTTGCTGGGCAATAAGATGGAAGTCGGGGTCGTCCCCGAGAACTACCTTGCCATCGCTGCGGAACTTGAACTGCATGCCAGAAGCCAGCGCATCGTCGAGTGATTCCATGTTGCGCCGGTGCCTGTCGCCAGCGCGCCTGACGGCATCCATTTCGTCGAATTTCACCTTCGCGAAACTGTGCTCGTGCGCCGCATGCATCAGCGCGAAGAAGACCTCCTCACTCCTGACTACGGGAGCAAGTTGCTCGGCCAGCGCCTGGATTTTCTCGCAGAAGCGCGGCACCCAGTCGTCCGTCTCGTTGCTCGCGGGATCGAGCTCATCGATCATAAGACGAATGTGACCGAATGGCACCGAGAGCTCGAAATTTCGGATCGTCTCGTCCTCGATACGGCGCTTGAGAAACGAGACCGTCGCCTCCGCGGCGGCGCGCCTACTTTCGTCTAGGCCGAGGCTCGATTGCACGAATGCTACTTCGTTGGATTCGAGTTTTTCTCCCGCAGTTCGATGCAGATCCCAGTCGATTTTGGCCATGGGATTATCCTCGTCTGCGAGTCGTGCCATACCCATGAGCGCAGCACTCGACATTGGATAATCGATAGGCAAATCGATGCCGAAGACTCGGCGAACTTCATCCATGACACACG
The DNA here is from genome assembly GCA_947494705.1 of uncultured Erythrobacter sp. Classification (GTDB taxonomy): domain Bacteria; phylum Pseudomonadota; class Alphaproteobacteria; order Sphingomonadales; family Sphingomonadaceae; genus Erythrobacter. The sequence goes on along the minus strand of CANLVN010000001.1, from coordinate 1,027,121 downwards.
TGCGATCAAGCGCCGCCGCACGGTCGATCCATACTGCTTCTTCATCGGAAAGTTCGTCACGCCAACATTCGAAAACGCCGACTTGATGGAGATGCGGAATGGGGTTCTGAGGATCCTCGAACTCTCGATCGCGCGTTGCCCACCCAATGAGTTCGGCGGCTATGGAAAGGGCATAAGATGGGGCGGACTGAACGGCGGAGCGGCTTACATCATGAGCAGAAAACTGTCCGATAAGTCGCTTGAGATAGCGAAGGTTGTATCCATCCTCGCTTGGGTTTTCTCGCGACTGGGGGATGTCCTCGGCGAGCGGTTCGGCGCTGTCGAACAGCTCCAATTCGAGCTTGGCCTGCTCAGCCACGAGGTTCTTTGCTAGAGCATCTGCAGTTGCTTCTGCAGCTGCCTTGGTTGTCAGTTCGACGGTTCTACTCAGCCTCCTGCGAGTCTTGTTCTTATGAGTTGAAACAAGCGCGGGATTGCGCGCGAACTGCATATCCTGCGAGAGCTTGTCATAGCTGGCGCCGTTTTTGAGATGGCTTCGGATCCGCCGTAATCGCTTGCTGATTTCCGCGTCCTCAGCGGTCGCGTCGGGAATGATCGCTAGCGCAGTCCGGTTGAGCAATTCGCGATAGGCGTGGTGAGGGTCATCTTCGAGCATCTCATGGTTTTAGGATGCGGTTAGCGGGTATGCCAAACGCCCCATCAATTTTTGTTCGTAGCGAAGGAAAAGGGGGTCCCTTCCAAAGCGATGGTTCTTTCCGCATCGAGAAGAAGGAGAGCCTGCGAACCCCATCATGAAGCGGGTTCGCGAAGCCATATTAAAGATTTCGAACGGTATTCCCGAAATCGTTCGCGGCAACAGAATTATCGCTGACGAACAATTTCTTGGTAAATGATCGCACTCAGTTTTTTAGGCGCAATACCTCAAAATGGGCCGCACCTACGGAGCGAACCATTTTGCTGCGCTCGTTCGGACTGGAGGTCCGACGAGTATAGCTCGCCAAAGGCTCGCACGTCGGCTTTTAGAAGCCTCCTCGCGTGGTGCGGCCTGCCATGGCCTGGGGCGGTGTGGCGACACCTTGGGGTTTAGCGGACCCTACCGCTGATAGCTGCGGGCCGAATTTAATTTCGATAACTTCAGAAGGACCTGCCGGTTGAACCGGCGAGGTGAGTGGAAAAGGGTGTGAAACACTCGGCATTCGCCTCGTCGGTTCGGATACGAACCGAAAGGCAAATTTCATGAATATCGAACACCTGAATCCTGAAAACGAGGACGTCGCTCGGCACCTCGAAACGGACCCGAATTACCGCTTGCTACGGGCTGTTCCTCGGCCCTATTCGAATGTGCCGAAAGGCGCGCCACCCTACGCACGCTGTGTGGCGCTGATTGACCTCGAGACGACTGGCCTCGATCCCGCCAATGATCGCATCATGGAACTTGCGATCATGCTCGTCTGGGTCGGCGAGAATGGCGAGGTTCTCAACCACATCGCGCCCAGGGTCTGGCAGGAAGATCCGCAGGCTGAGATCGACCCCCGCATCACCTGGATTACGGGTCTTGCGAACCATCACCTCGTTGGTCGGAAGATCCCCGACGAAGAGGTGCTGGCGATGCTGGACCGCGCGGACCTGTTGGTGGCGCATCACGCCGCCTTCGAAGTCAGCTGGCTGGAGCGCCGCTATCCGCAGATCAAAGGGGCCGCATGGGCGTGTTCGATGAAGGACGTCGACTGGCTGCGCGCCGGGATGGACGGACGCGCCCAGCAGTGGCTGCTGGCGCAAGAAGGATGGCACAGCAACGCGCATCGTGCTGGCGACGATGTGTGGTCGCTGTTCTGGCTTCTCCAGCAGCGCCGGCGGGGCTGGGGCAAGGACCCGGAACGCAGTCATCTCGAGCGTCTCCTCGAAGGTGCTGATCGCACCACCGTGCTTGTGCAGGCGACCCGCGCGCCGATCGGCAAGAAGGATGTCCTCAAGGCCCGGCAGTATCGCTGGAATGCGATGCACCGCGTCTGGGAGAAGGAACTGGAAGAAAGTCTCGTCCCGCACGAGGAAGCCTGGTTCTACACCGAGGGCCTGCCGGCGCCGACGCTCAGGACCGTAACCGCCCAAGAGCGGCACCGCTGATCTCTTTCACTACAACCAACACCCCATGAGCAAGGCCCGCCCACCGGCGGGCCTTTGCTTTTTCAGACAAGGAATATTGCCATGACCAATCAATCAGACCGCATGGACAGGTTCGTGCAGGACCTCGAGCGGCAGGCTCGCAGTTTCGCAGCCCGGAATGGCAGCGAGGAGGGCAGGTCAACTCGCTCTCTCATCGTCGCCGATTTCGAGTTCCTGTGGGACCGTTCGCGACACCATGGATACAAGACCCAGGAGGGCAAAGATGCAGCGATGATCCGGTGGCCATTCGACCGAATCGCTGCGGCGAGTTGGATTAGTCTCACCTTCGTCGCCGGCGAGACTAGCCCGCGAATTGAGGGGCCGTTCGTCCGGACGATGGAAGACTCAGCCGAGGTCGACATCGTCGACAGCCTGTTCGATACGCTCAGCACCGATCCTTGTGCCGCATTCGTCACATGGGGAGGGGAGTTCCGCGATCTGCCCGTCCTGCGTCGTTGTGCAACAGAGCATTGCCTCCTCCTTCCCGATCAGTTGCGCAACCTCTCGCCGCACGCAGGCGAGCGCGTTGATCTGTGTCGGGCCGTGGCAGGCTTGGCGGAGAACCCGCACCTCGGTGAGTATGCTGCGGCACTTTCAGTTCCAGCCAAGCCGATAGCCGCCAGTTCGATCGGCAAACTTGTCGAGAGAGGCGAGTGGACAACCGTTCGAGAACAGTGCCTCGCCGATACATTGGCGACCGCGCTCCTTGCGGTTCGTCACTGGGTCGCTCTCGGCCAGATCACCTGCGACCAGATGACGACCGACCTCGCGATCGTCGAAGCGGCACAAGCAGCGCAGCCGAACAGCGAGTTCGTGACCCGCACGCTCAAGCCCTGGGTGCGGGCGCGGCATGCGCGCCATCGATTGAAAGGCGTGGTCTACCACGTCGATGGCTCATCTAACCGGGAAGGAGAGAGGGTCATGTAGACATCGCGCTTCCCGTCCGCCTCCCGCGGACACCTTCGATACCCCGTCAACCTTCCAGGGCCGTCCACGATCGTGTGGCGGCCCTTTTTCAATGGAGAATACCAATGCCCAAGAAGAAGACCTCCAAGGCGCTTGCGCCGACGAAATCGACCGCTCCTGCCCTGCCGCAAACCTTCGCTATCGCCAATACGGAAATCCGGCCCGAACAATTCTATCGCCTGCCCGAGCGGCAACCAACGGAGCGTGGACCCTGGTCTGAAGAGCCCGGGAAGATCGCCTGGAAAGACCCCGAGACCGGACTGGACTGCATCATCCTGCGACAGGAAAACGGGACGCTATCCGGCTATGTCTCCGTCGATCTTGATCATCCGCTTCATGCCTATAATCATGATGCTCTTCCTCGAGCCGTGCGCAACGCTTCCCATGGCGGCGTCGATTACGCCGAACCTTGCCGAAATTACGGACCCGAGGCAGTCCGCGTGTGCCATATCCGACCGACCGGAGCACCTAGCCACGCGCCAGGAGCAGATCACCATGACGACAAGTGGTGGTTCGGGTTTCGGACATCTCATCCGGGCGACCTCGTGCCGACTGGTATCAAGCCCGACCGCTACCGCGAGGAGGGTGAGACCTACCGGGACATGCATTACGTCTTCGCGGAAGTCCGCAGTCTGGCGCGCGCACTGAAAGCCTTCGCGTATCGACCTGTCGAGGGAAGCAGCAAGCCGTTGCAGATCGGCTCTCGCGCCATTTACGAAGACCAGGCGTGATGGAGGCGAATATGGACAACCGTGCTTTTCAGGACCGCCGCAATGCCAGCCTCCCTTGGGGCTACTGGCTTCACGTGGATCCGGGTCGGAATGACCTCATTGATGAAGACGGCAACCGATGGGAGAGCGTGCGTCATTGCCTCTGGAATGGACGCCTCGGAATGCCAGGTCGCTATTCGGAACTGGTCGATTCCCAGCTGGAATTCATGCTCACGATCCTTGCCGCGCATAGTCGGGACCTCGTGCCTATCGAGGAGCGGGTTCTGGATCTTTGCGAGGGATCGTGGACGCTGCGCGCCCATTACGAAAACTGGCTCGAAGCCGTCGGTTTGCTCACGGAGCGTGGAGCCTACGGCCTGACGGCCGAAGGCCGGGCGGTCCTGCTTATGCTCGCCTCGACCCGTTCGACAGATTATGCGGGTCTTCCGATCGGCCTTGGCTCACTCGGCCTCACTCGCGGCCTCGATGGGGGTGCCACGCGCGAATATCGCGAGCGCGTGCTTGCGGAGATTGAAGCCCGCACCACAGACCTGCCTTTCCGGTTCGTGCGCGATACACTGGAGGGTAGGGCGGCAATCAAGCTGCTCGGTGCCAGAATCGGGAGCAACATGCCACTCTCGAGGACGCTGTGGGCGATCGAATTGCCCGACACCCATGCACGCGACCGGCTGTTCGCCTGGATGGCCCTACGAGTAGAGCGCTGGCAGCCGTGGGGTTCGCTCGCGAACGAGCAAGGCGCGCAGGCCCTGAGCGAACACTTCCTGCAGCTTGCTCTCGCTGATCAGCCGTCACCGCCTGACGGATGACTGAGAGGCTTTTCAAACACCATTTACAACGACCAATTTCTTCCGAGCGGGCGGCGCCATTGGCGACCGCCCGCTCGTGCATTGAGGAGCACCAAAATGATTAAACACCCGCTGGTCATTGCCGACCGGATGATCGCGCTATCCCTTCTGCCTCCACCCGCGCTCGGACAGCCGCCAGCCCCGTTCGGTTTCGGCGCGCTCGTTGTCGAACAGATTCGTCGAGGTGACGGGTGAGCTTTTTTAGCAGGACCGTCGGTGCCATTTTACTTTTGGCAACTAACGCAGCGCGTAAGCTCTCACCGAGGCTCTTTTGCGCAAGTTCGCCCAGCAGCACGTAGCCGTTTGGCTGCGCTTCGAGCAAGGCAGACAGCGTTTCTGCCGCCTTCATGCTGCTCCATGCCGCCTGGCCCATGCCATCGATAATGGCGGCCAGCTCACTGTCGCTCCAAGCCGGAGCGGCAGCGCTAAGCGTGCGGCCTAGGGCAAGCACGATGCCGTGCTGCTTGCGCCATTCGGCAAAACCTGGCCAGGCGTCGTCCAGCCTACGCGGGCGGGTCGCGTCGCCGACCGGAACGGGGCGCAGACTGGCGGCGGGTTCGATCCCCCAGCGCTGGCCTTTGCCATCGGCCACGCAGGCCAGCGCTCGCTCCCCGCAGATAGCGGCGGCATTGGCTGACCACCAGACGTTCGCATTCTGCAATGCCTTTATCAGGTCGTAGCACGCGGGGTTGTCTGGCAAGGCGGCAATGTCACTAGCCACTGCATTGAGGACGCATGGAAGTGCAGCTTCTCGCTGCAGTTCGGCGTTCCAGCGCGCCTTGATGTCATTCCCTCGATGGAGTGACCTGCGGTCACTTGATACGAAGAAATCGCCGTGCACGATCAGTTCGACGTTCTCCTTGCCCTCCAGCGCCGCATCGACAAGCGGCACCTTTTCTTTGTCTCTTTCGCGCGCAGGGTCTCCCAAAGGGAGATAGACTGCGTCCCAGACCCGCAGTCGCGCCTGCGCCCCCTCGGCCGCCGAATGACGGCAGACGATGGCAGCGCCGTGTGGTGTGGCCTTGTCCCTATCAAGCCCAGTAAGGGTCCAGACCTTGGGCCACTCTGGATCGTGGCGAAGCGCATCGGCATTGCCGCCGGTCGCATTACGTTGCGCGCCGTGGACAGTTGCCGCCATGCCATTGATGACAAGGGAGCCGCCAATGCTCTCCTGCATTTGCGCCTGTGCCGCCGCTCCCGGACCAGCCAGACGGGAAAAGCCCGGCCTTACCTCCGCCCGCCAAGGCTGCTTGCCCGGGCAAGTGATTTCGATGGCCTCAAGGTGGCGCAGGCACGCCAAAGCGGCAAGGAGCTGCTGCCCGTCTCGTATGTCCGTAATCGCCTCTTGCGCCGTCCAGTGTGCGCCGGTCAGTCGCATCTGCCTGTCATCCCCCGGGCGCAGGCCTTCGGTCCGTAGCGGGATGCGCAGGACAAGTCCCTCGCTCATTCCTGCAGCTTCGGCCCAAGTCGCCAGCAGCGTCTCGTCGTGTCGGCTCAGTTCTTTCCAGGCTTGGGCATAGTGCGCGACCGGAATGTCTTCATAGGGGTTGAGGATCATCGAGGTTGCCTCGGGCGCGCCATCGAGACGCGCGAACACCGCATAAGCGTCGCATAGGTGGTAAAGCGCCTTTTGTCCCAAACCATAACGGCCCACCGCTGCTTCTTGGCCGCCCTTGCTGCCGCCAGCCGCCTTTTGAAGGCCTTCCCAGTCCGCGCGCGTTACGCTGCCATCGTTGGCCACAAATAAACCCGGCACCCTCAACAGAAGGTTCTCCGCCTCAGGAAAGCCATCATGTCCGGCAAGCAGCAAACGTCTGGCCCCCCCATCGTCGGCGTTCTGGACCAGTTCCTTGAAAATCGTGAAGCCGGTGCCGTAGCCCTCCTGCAGCAGGGTCTGGATTTGTTGGATCGTGGTTTCCGGGGAATGTTTTAGGGCGGTCATTCAGATTCCTGTGGAGGCGTGGCGGCCTGGGAGAAAGCAGATCGCGCATCTTCAGCACACAGGCATGACAAATTCGGACGTATCTATTTGCGCGCGGCCGCTTTGTCACAACGGCAATCACCTAAGAAATTAGCTTGTAATAATGGCAGCAGGTATTGGCGTAATTTCATTTCCCACAGATAATTGAGCGCTTTACGCTTGCACAGGTTCACAGTCGCGCGAAGGACGGCAGTGGGTGCATCCTTTCGCAGAAAGATATCGACGAGCTAGCGGATCAGGCCCCATGACCGACTGACGGTCTGCTCATATGCCTTCCGAAGACCTTCTCGTCTTTCGTTGCCCTTGTCGCGCTACTCTGGGGCCTACAAACCGTTCGATGCTCTCTATGCTGATCAGGGTGCGCCGGCCTATCTTTGTCCTCTCTAAAGTGCCGTCTCGCATACGCTGATCGATCTTGGTTCGACCCAGCCCCATCCCTTCTCGAACCCCGTTGCCGCTCGCTCGCATCCAGCGGATCGGTGCGGAAGCGCAGGCTGCGTGGATCTGTTACCTGTTTTCTCAGCGGGCTTCGACAGAGCGCGGACGGCTGTTCGCCTGTTTCGAGGCCTGGCGATGTATTCACAAGGCCAGACAATCCGTCATGGCCTGATCCGGGCGTGGCGGCAGACCTCCGCCCTTTTTTGAATCCGCACTTGGGCCAGGGGAGCGACTATGCCTGTGAAGACAACGTGCAGTCGGAACCTGTAGATGCAATGCTGCCGTCGCGTTGCATTGGCCGTGATTGGGCGCATCCCGGCCAGATGGCATTCGCCTGTGCGGTTTCGAAGGTGCTCCTCCCTTGAACCGAACTAACAGATATTCCGTAGTGTTGTAGAGAAGCGTAGAACTTCAAAAACGGCGTGACACGCGTGACAGGTCTATAAGACCTGTCACGCGTGTCACGCTTGCAGGGTCGACTGAGGGACTTCGTAGCTGCTTGCTGCCGGGTTCTCTATGCACATGAGCCTTCTCGTCCCGAATAGATGGCCTTGATGATTGCAGCGTCATCCCAAAGGCAGAAGTTGTCGTCGACCGAAATCAATCCCTCGCGTTGAAGCTCTTTTCGAACGCGATTGAAAGCCTGACGCTTAGTATCGTTGTTATGACCCGTGTGTTCGGCGTAAAAGCGAATACGCCATTCGTTGATGTGCAGACCTCCACCGGTATCGTCACGCCAGTTAGAGCTCGCGATCGCAGCGGAAATGTAGGTGTCTCGCGCCAGCTTGTGTGCCGACGACACCTTCTCCGTCCGTCTAGGAGCCTCTGTTTCTACGAGCACGGCGCTTGATGCTCCATTACCGATTGCCACGTCCTCCAGTTTCAACGCAATCGGCGAAGGTTGTGGTGCGTCCTTCATCTTGGTGTTTACCAGTGTCACCAAGTTTTCAGCTTTTTCTACTCTATACTCGCTGTCTAGCGCTCCCTTCAGAGCCATCGCGCCTCGAGCACGCTGGTGGTCGGAATGCCCGCTATGGTGGATGACGAGGATGGTGCTACCAGGAAACTCTCCCCGAAGTCTGTCGAGAGCAGCCACGAACCTTGACATTTCCGCAGTGCTGTTCTCGTCACCGGGACCAAAGTTTCGGGCCAGCGTGTCGATCACGATCAAGGCGGGTGAACCCTTCTTTTCCGCGATCTTGTGCACTGCCGCCGTCACTGTCTCAGCGCTTTTGCAATCAAGGAAACTCGCAGCACACGTCGACATATAGCAAGCAGCGCTTTGAAGTGGGACTTCATGATAGGCGCTCCACGCTCCAAAACGGCGTGCAAGACCACTTCGCCCCTCGCCAGCAATGTAGATTACTGGGCCGCGCTTTACCGAGCGCCCATGAAATGGAGTCCCGGTGGCAACGCAAAGCGCAATGTCCACTGCGATGAATGACTTGGCTGATGCGGGCGCCCCGAAGGTTACCCCTAGTGTATCCGTCTCCAGAAGGCCCTCTATCAGATATTCGGGCGGGCGATACTCAAGGTCGCCAACATGAATGAGTTGGAATGAGGCTTGGTCTTCGTTTAGGGAGCCGGCTTGCTGGTGGGTTGAACCCGCCAGAGCCGGTTCGTGTGACCGATAGACTTGCGGGCCGCGTCCAGCCTTCCATCCACCATTGCCGTCCGGGTGATCATAAAGACGGACTTCAGCCTTCCCGTTTTCGCCAGGTTTTACGAAATGCTTGCGGAAGAGAAGGTTCTTGTCTTCGTCGACGTGACATTCTGTGCCTATAACCTTCTGCCCAGCCTTGAGGTCAAAACCAAAGACCTCGTGATCGACCGGGGGCCTCATGCTTCACCTCGCACGAACGCGTCGAGGCTTTCGGCAAGGATGCGGCGGCATCTCCCAATTTTTACCGACTGCAAGTGCCCTTCGGCGAGCAGGTGGTATACTTTCGTGCGGCCCAGAGAAAGGCGGCGCATTGTCTCGGCGATGGTAATCAATTCCATAGTTTCTACTCCGTTTCCGCAATCGGAATGATTCGCGGTCGGAGAGTGAATTGACGCCGATTCGGGAGGTGTGCTGAATGCTAAAAGATGAGCAAGGTGCGCAATTGGTGCGCAAATGCTGCGCAATTGGCGCTTCGAGGCTTAGTCGGTCTCGGCCACCGCCTGCTCGACCTCGACAGCAGTTGGTTCCAACACTTCTTCGTAGATTACACTAGACAGCGGTGTGATCGATTGGAGATCCATCGTCGCTCCCATCATCACGTGGAGACGGTCATGAAGAGCCTTCTTCGTTGGGAAATATCCAGCATTCAATCGTCCGGCTTTGGCTAGCTGAATTGCCGCTAGCCAGAATGGCGTCCAATCATCTTGTATTCGCTTTTTTCCGCGTTTTGGCTTTGATGGTTTTCGTTCTGCGACAAAGCTCGCGACGGCGACCTCGTCGAACTCGATTTCGCTCAAGCGTATTGCGGGGTTTTCGCCGTGGCTTGCTAGTTCAGCTCTACCCCAAGTCCACACAGCGGCCTGCTGAGCCTGCTCTTCGATGCGCAGCCAATAACGTTTGATCTTTGCAAATTCGCCCACGTGACCAGTCTCCAAGTAGAGCACCGAAGCGGTGCCGCTAATGCGACCCCGGGCGACAGCATCGCCGAACTCGGTCAAAGCTTTTTGAGGGGCTTGGCATGTGAGCAGGAGGGAGTGTGCATCAGGAGCTTTCATTCGCATCCTTCTCTAGGGAGATGGTTACCAAATCGTTTTCGTTAGGGGCGAGAGCGACAAGCGTTTCCCGACGTGCGAGTTATGAGCCTCCCCCGAGATCGCCTTCTTATTCTCTTTAGGAAGAGTGTGGTTGGACATGTCGGCACCTTATTCTAGACCGACCAAATGTCTGATATCATTTCTTCCGAGTTCGATTTTCTTAGGCAGGGTTGGCCAGACCTACACGATCTCGCCTTGAAAGCGGGCAATGCTGTCGCAACCGACCCGGACATTTCAGCGGTTCGATTGCGCAGCTTCACAGAGACCTTGGTTGCATTGCTGTTCAAGCATTTTGGGTTGCCGCTTTCCGATGAGGATACGCAATTTGACCGGTTGCTTTTGCTGGAGCGGGACAATCTCTTGGAGCGGCGTCTCCTGGCGAAGTTCCACACCATCAGGAAGTTCGGAAATGATGGAGCTCACGGGAAGGAAGTCACGTCCGAGCGAGCGGAGGACCTAGTCTATGATGCGTGGACACTGGGATGCTGGTTTGTCCGGCTCATCCGTCCTGAGATCGACTGGTTGATTCGCCCATATGGCCAAAACTCTGGGATGGAGGATGTAGAGAGCGGCGACTGCAGGCCGCATCCCGACAGCGCCGAGATGCAGCAGCAGGACAACGTCGTTAATTTTCCCGAAGACCGCGTCCGGCGCATCCGTCGAGAAGTCGCTGCAGCGCTCGCCAAAGTCGATCCCAGCATTCGTGATCTTCGCACTCGTATATCGATGCGAGAAGCGTTCAATGAGGAGCTCAACGAGGACCAGTTAGGCTGCGCCGACGCGCTCGAATCTTTTCTCAACGACTCGAACCAACGCATCATGCTGCTCAAGGGCGATGCAGGCACCGGCAAGACATTCATGGCCAAAGGTCTTGTCGAATACCTATCATCGCAGGGCCGGCAGTATGTGATAGGCGCGCCGACAGGGCGTGCCGCCAAAATTATCGGCGAGAAGACGGGGCGTCGGGCCCGCACCCTTCACAGCCTGATCTATGATTACGGTAATTTGCGGAGGTTAGGCGAAGACGGAGAAGATGGATCAGGTCTTGCCAGCTTCAAGGTTTTCGCCAGCATTGCCGCGAACAGGGATTCCGCCAACACCGTTTACATCGTTGACGAGGCCTCGCTCGTTTCCGACGCTTTCAGTGAGTCCGATTTCTTCCGTTCGGGCAGCGGCTATCTGCTAAAGGACCTTCTCGAATACGTCGGTATGCAGACGCCGGGCACGGATCGGAAGGTGATCTTCATCGGCGATCCTGTCCAGCTTACCCCTGTCGGCATGAACACCTCGCCCGCTCTTGATGAGGAGTATCTCAACCATCACTACGGCTATCGCGCAGCCGAATACCGTCTGACGGAAATCGTTCGGCAAGGTTCTGAGAGCTCCATCCTGACAAACGTGCGACCACTACGGAAGGGGGTCGACGAAGGTGCTTTCCGTGGGTTGAGTTTCGACTTTGACGAAGATGTAGTGCGACTTGGGCATGGTGACATCATCCCAACATATCTGCAGGTTCTGCGAAGCCAAGGCCGCCAGCCGATGGTCATAACACGGTCGAATGCTGAGGCCGCGGATATCAATCGCGCCGTCAGGGCAGAACTGTTCCCTGATCATGACGAAGTTCGATCGGGGGATCGGCTTATGGTCACAGCGAACACGTTCGTGGGCGAAAAATTTCTCGCGAATGGCGAATTTGTCGAGGTCTGCGGTGTGGAGCCAGTGGTTGAGCGCAGAAGCGTAAAGCTCTCCCGCCGCGTCGAGGGCACCGACAATACGGAGCAAGTTACTATCGACCTACTCTTCCGGGACATCGAGATAGCGATGAACTTGGAAAACGGTGAACAGGGCATCCAGCAGGTTAAAGTCATCGACACGCTACTGCACGACCGCCACTCTGGCCTGACACCTGACGAGCAACGCGCGCTCTATGTCGACTTCCTTCGGCGCCATCCCGATATCAAGAAGGCTGATCCGCGCCACCTTACGCAGACCATTCGGCAGGACCCTTACTTCAATGCGATGAAAGCCAAATTCGGCTATGCGGTCACTTGTCACAAGGCGCAGGGTGGGGAGTGGGATGAAGTCGTGGTTCTGTGCCCTAGTGGGAGCGATCCCCGAAACGAGGACACCTTTCGCTGGCTTTATACGGCCATGACCCGTGCCCGTTCTAAACTGTTCATGGTCAATCCCCCCGAAGTGAGGATCAAAGTTGCTGGGCCATCGCTAAAAGACTTCGCAACAGGGGCTGCTGACGGGGTCGCAGACCAGAACGGCCTGACACCGCTTTCGACCTTCCGCAGTGAAGTTCTTGCCCGCTCAAGAGCGGCTCTGGAGGGCTCCGGGATTTCGATCGACGATGTAGCACATCATCATGTCCGTCGTCAGAACATTTGGCACAACTCGCGGCGTAGATCAGTGGAGTGTGGGCCTCGTCTCGGATTGATGTTTAGGCGGCGAGCTTGCGGTGTTGCAAGCGCCGATGTTCGAGTGTCTTTCGCTTGATCCTTTCTCTTCGTTTGATGATGGCGGCAGCCCTGCCGAAGTAGGCATCGGCGGGTGTGACGTTGTCGAGGCTCTCGTGGTAGCGCTGGTGGTTGTAGTGCTCGACGAAGGCCTCGATCTGCTGTTCGAGATCGCCTGGCAGGAAGTAGTTTTCCAGCAGCACGCGGTTCTTCAATGTCTGATGCCAGCGCTCGATCTTGCCCTGCGTCTGTGGGTGGAAGGGTGCGCCGCGCACGTGGCTCATCCTGTTGGCCTCGATGTATTCGGCCAACTCGCTCGCGATGTAGCTGGGGCCATTGTCGCTGAGCAGGCGGGGCCTGTGCAGCACATTGGCATGGTCGCAGCCTGAGGCGGCCAGCGCCATGTCTAGCGTGTCGGTGACGTCCTCGGCCTTCATCGTCGTGCACAACTTCCAGGCGATGATGTAGCGCGAGTAATCGTCGAGCACGGTCGAGAGATAGACCCAGCCCCATCCGATGATCTTGAAGTAGGTAAAATCTGTCTGCCACATCTCGTTGGGCCGCGTGGTCTTCATGTGGAACGCCTCTGCCGCCTTGATCACAGTGTAGGCCGGGCTGGTGATCAGATCATGGGCCTTGAGCAGCCGGTAAACCGTGGCTTCGGACACGAAGTAGCGCTTCTCGTCGGTGAAGCGCACCGCCAGTTCGCGCGGGGATAGATCGGTCTGCTCCAGCGCGAGTCCGACGATCTGGTCCTGGATATCGTCTCCGATGCGGTTCCACACCCGGCTCGGCGCTGAGGGGCGATCCTGAAGCGCTTCCGGCCCGCCTTCAAGGTAGCGGTCATACCAGCGGTAGAAGGTCCGCCTTGCCACGCCGAGCTGGTCCAGCGTGCGTTTGGCAGGCAGGTGCGACTGCTCGACGATCCGGATGATCTCCAGCTTCTCGGATGCAGGGTATCTCATTCGTCGTCTCCCCCAAGCCCAGTCATGCTTTTTTTGAGCAGGCGGTTCTCCAGGGTCAGGTCGGCCACGCATTCCTTCAGATCGCGGGCCTCACGGCGCAGATCCTTCACCTCGTCCGTGGTCGCGGCACGGGCTGTGTCACCGGCGAGGCGACGCTTGCCGGCCTCCATGAACTCCTTGGACCAGGTGTAATACAGGCTCTGGGCGATGCCTTCCCTACGGCACAGCTCAGCGATGCTGTCCTCGCCGCGCAGGCCATCGAGCACGACGCGGATCTTGTCTTCAGCCGAGAAATGCCGACGGGTCTTGCGGCGGATGTCCTTTACTACCTGCTCAGCAGGGGCCTTGGACCGCGATTTTGCATTGGAGGATTTGGGCTTCATCTTCGTTCCTTCGTCACTACGACGAAGCCCAAATCCTCCTTAAATCACAACCTCAAATCTGTGCCATAGGCGCTGACGGGGGACACCGCGAGATCACCAGGCTACGAAGGACAGGACAAGTCGCTGAAGCCTATGAGCTCGGCAAGAGAGCGAGAGCGGAGTTTGTTACGGATAGCTGGATCCTGGGAGCCTTTGGATGGTGCGTGATTGAGCTCGTCAAGCACCATGCAAATAGCTCCAAAAGTGACGATCTTACGCGGTATTTGACCGAGCTAGCTGACCTCCCAGTGCAGCCATCCGACGAAGTTCTTTTCGCCCAGCGAGAACGATGGCTGTCGCTGGCGGACGAGACAGGTAGGGAGGTCGAGCGCGCACGCCAGATTGGCAGGCAAGGTGACCATGACGGAGCGATCGCAATTTTTAAGCGAATTGCTGAGACCGGGAAGCTTCGAGAAGCTGATCGCATATCTTTTGGGTGGGAACTTTGTCACGCAACCCAACACGTAATCAAAGCAGGTCAAGGACCCTCGTTAGCTGGTGCACCAATTGGGAAAGCTCGCCGTCATATCTCTGACTACTTCAAGCTTGGCCTCGCAGGGCCGGATCTTTTGCATAGCAGAATTGCACAGCAAGCACTTACTCTCGCTAAAGCAGGTCACATAAAGATCCTTCCACTGGCCCGGATGTGGGATCTCCAATCCTTCCGCAGCGAAGACGACGAACGCTTCCGGACAAACGACGGGAAGACGTTACCTGCCTTGAGCGAGAGCTTAGTGAATTTTCTTGCCAAGGACGCTGCAGCGCATGGCACCGAAGCGGATGTTGAGTTCGCTCTCATTCACCTTGAAGGGGTCTCGAAGAGGTTCCCCGACAATCAATGGCTTAAGATGAACCATGTCAAGCTTCTCAGTCGATTAGGTCGCGTCGATGATGCGCGGTCGCTTGCAGTCGAATTTGTTCGCGCGAAATCTCGCGAATTTTGGGCTTGGGAACTTCTGGGAGACCTTGTGGAAGACCGGGCTACGCAGCTCGCTTGTTTTGCCAAGGCTCTCACCTGTTCGTCGGACGATATCTTTACCAGCAAGATCCGATTAAAATTCGCAGAGGCGGTGGCGGAACTCTATCCGGGCGAGGCTCGAGCAGAAGTTGACCGGGTCATTGAGGCCAGCAGAGAGGCCGGTCACAACGTGCCGAAGAGGGCAGAAGAACTAACGCATCGTGGTTGGTATTTGCAAACATCTCCACAGCCAGTCACGCCATCATTTTACGATAAATTGACCGGTCCTGCTGATGAGTATCTCTTGGCTCAACTGCCTAAGCAGCTCGCCGTCATCGATCACGTCAATTTCAAGCGAAAATTGTTTCACTACATCGTCGACAAAGGCGTGGATGGGGTGGCTCCGTTCAACATGCTCAGGGAGCCTCCTAAGGAAGGCCAGGTAGTTTGTGTTCAGGTGGATACCGTGAAAGGACCAGATGGTCCCAGAACAAGCCTGCTCTCAATCGAACAGTCAGACGCACGAATTCCCTGCCACCTGGGGCGAACCTTTCATGAAGAGGTTAGAGTGAATAACGGAATGGGTTTCACGGCCGACGGCATCTTCATACCGCCTCCGGTGATTGCAGCTGGGCGGGTCAATGACTGTGACCTCGTCGACGGGATTGCTCTCATAAATTTTGATCGAAGGAAGCAGCGCTGGGGACTGAAAGCCATCAAGGTGCGATGCGGAAGCGATTAAGAAAGCCAACGTCGGCGGATGATGACGCCGATACGACACTGTGGCGCGAGGCAACTTGTTCAAGCTGAAATGCCTTGGCGCGATCGCCTGTTGCTAAGCGCCCTCGAATAAGGTTCGGCAGCTCCTTAAGGGCACACAAAACTGACCGCCGGCGTTCGCAAACTCCCACCGGTGTTTTACAGGTTTTTTACAGGGAAACTCAGGCCATCTCTTCTAAGTCGTTGAAAAGATGGTGGGCGCGGCAAGGATTGAACTTGCGACCCCACCCGTGTGAAGGGTGTGCTCTACCACTGAGCTACGCGCCCGTCCTTGCTCGGGCGGACGATGCGCCCGGCGGACAGGGGGGCGCGTCTACTTCGGGTGTGCGTGGTTTGCAAGCACTGCTTTAGCGCGAGAACCAGCCTGCAATCAGCTGGCTGATCCCCTGTCTTTCGGCAGTGTTCGCGGCGCTCGCTTCGATCGGGCATTCGAGGCAATAGGCCTGCACGCCCGGCGTTCCGGCGAGCAGCCGCATGTCCTGCCCGATCCGCGCCAGCAGTGCCTCGCGCTGGCGGGCTGCGACGGCAAACAGGTCGCCTCCGGATGCCTGCGCCGCGGGGGCGATTGCGCTCGTTACCAGCTGGCGAATGAGCGAATCGTAATCGGCCACTTCGGTGCCCAGGAATTGCGCGCTCCAGTCGCCTTCCTCCAGCCCGGCCTGGGCGGCGGCCCATTGCATGGCGTCGGACATTCCTCCGAACTGATCGACCAGTTCAAGGTTGCGCGCCGCGCCGCCGTCCCACACGCGCCCCTGCGCGATGCTGTCGACGCGCTCGGTGGTCATCCCGCGCGCTTCGGCGACGCGCGTGAGGAAGTCGCCATAGGTATCCTCGACGCCCGATTGCAGGATCGTGTCGATTTCGCTCGGAAAGCCTTCGATAAGGTCGGGCTGGCCCGATAGCGGCGTGGTGCGATATCCGGCCGCATTCACGCCGATTTCGGCTGCAGCCTTCTCGAAGGTGGGGACCACGGCGAAAACGCCGATGGAGCCGGTGATCGTCTCAGGCTGCGCGAAGATTCGGTCGCCTGCGGTGGCGACCCAGTATCCGCCCGAGGCCGCGACATTGGCGAAGGAGACCGCGACAGGAATATCCTTTGCGCGGAATCGCTCGATCGCGCGGCGGATTTCCTCTGAAGCCAGCACTGATCCGCCGGGCGAATCCACCCGCACGACCAGCCCTTTGATTGAGTCATCCGACAGGGCATCGTCGAGAAGCCCTGCGATCCGCGCACCCCCAGCCGTTCCCGGTCCGGCATCGCCATCGACGATCGTGCCTGCGACGGTGACGACCGCGATCCGGTTGCCAGACGTGCCTGTACCCATGCCGACATCGGCGAGGTAAGGGCGCAATTCGCTCCGCGCATAGGCGCCGGGTGCTTCGTTCCAGTCGTCGGATCCGGCCAGCTCGGCCACGCGTTCGCCGAAAGTGACCGGATCGCCGAGACGGTCGACAAGGCCAGCTTCCAAAGCAGCCTTGGCAAGGTCGCCGCCAGAGGCCTGTATCCACGCCACAGGGTCCGAGGTCACGCGTTCGAGTTCGATGGCTGGACGCGCGCTTTTTACGTTGGCCTTCCACTCTTCCCACAACGCGCCGTAAAGGCTTGCCCGGTTCTCTTGTGCAGCCTCTGAGGGGCCGTTGAGCAGATAGGGTTCGACCGCTGACTTGAATTCGCCGACACGGTAGACGCGTGCATTGATGTTGAGCCGGTCGAGCAGGCCTGCATAATAGAGCGAGCTTCCGCCCGGCCCGGCGATGACCGCGCCGCCAAGCGGATCGGCCCAGACTTCGGTAGCGCGTGCGGCGAGGTGCATGGCGTCGTCGCCATAGGCAACGCCGTAGGTCAGCACCGGCTTGTCAGCCTTGCGAACGCGGTCCATCGCGTCGCCGATTTCCTGCATGTGTACCTGGCCGCCGCCGACGAATGCCGTCATGTCGAGGACCACGGCATTGATCCGTTCGTCGCCTGCAGCTGCGTCCAGTGCGCGGACGAGTTCACGGGCCTCATGTTCGGTCGGCGGAGCCTCTCCGGCGAGGAGCGCGCCCAGCGGGTCGATCGCGGCGCGTTCCTCGACCACATATCCCGTCAGGTCGATGTAGAGCGCACCCTCGCGCACCTGCCCGGGATTAGGCGCTGCCGAAAGGATGGCGAACAGCGCGAGGAAGAACAGCAGCATGAAGACCAGGACCAGCGCGTCCTTGATCCCGACGATGATTTTCCATGCCTTGCCGATGAAGCTCATTGTTTTACCGATGTCCCTTTTGCGTTTCGCCTGAACTAGGGACTTTGTTCGCAAACATCTATGGGGAACCCGCATGCGGATGGGTTGAGCGACGGACAGGCTTCGACTAAGGGCGTGGCTTTGATGGACCAGACGTCTCCTCCAGGCGCGAATGAGCGCTTTCCCGCCGGGCGTCTCGCCTTTCCGCATCGCGATTTGACCGGAATCGGCCAGCTGGAGCGGCACGAGATCCTCTATCTGCTCGATCAGGCGGGCAAGTGGGTCGAGCTGAACCGCCAGCGGACCAAGCATTCCGATTTGCTCAGCGGTCTCACGATCATCAATGCGTTCTTCGAGAACTCGACCCGAACGCTGCTGAGCTTCGAGATCGCCGGCAAGCGGTTGGGCGCGGACGTGGTGAACATGGCGGCGGCTACGTCGAGCCTGAAGAAGGGCGAGACGCTGATCGACACCGCGATCACGCTGAACGCGATGCGCGCCGATGCGATCGTGATCCGGCACGCCTCGAGCGGGGCAACGCAGCTGATCGCGGACAAGGTCGATTGCCCGGTGCTCAATGCCGGGGACGGTCAGCACGAGCATCCGACGCAGGCATTGCTCGATGCGCTGGCGTTGCGTGAGGCCTTGGCGCGGCGCGGCGAGGAGACCGAGGACTTCACCGGGCGCACGATCCTGATCTGTGGCGACATCCTGCATAGTCGCGTTGCGCGGTCCAACATCCTGTGCCTTCAGGCGATGGGCGCGAGCGTCCGGCTTTGCTCGCCGCCCGCGCTGATGCCCCAGGGCGTCGAGGCGATGGGCGCAGAGGCATTTCACGATTTCGATGATGCGCTGGAGGGCAGCGACGTGGTGATGATGCTGCGACTGCAATCGGAGCGCATGGCGGGGCAGTTCATCCCGTCGGCACGAGAGTATCATCACCTCTACGGCCTTACCAAGGAACGCCTCGCCCGCGCCGCGCCGGATGCGCTCGTCATGCATCCTGGGCCGATGAACCGCGGGGTCGAGATCGACAGCGAGGTCGCCGACATGCTCGACCGCTCGATCATCACCAGCCAGGTCGAGATGGGCGTCGCGATCCGCATGGCCTGCCTCGACGTGCTGACGCGAAGCGGCAGGGGCGTGGAGGGCTGGTCATGAAGCAGTCGCGGCCTCTTACGATAACCGGCGGCAACACCGTCACTCCGAGTGGCGTAACCAAGGCGACAATACGCCTCGTCGACGGACTGATCGACGCGGTCGGTCCCGATGTCGCGGCTCAAGAGGGCGACGAGGTGCTTGATGCCTCTGGCAAGCTCGTCGCGCCCGGCCTCGTCGATTTCGGCGTCTTCGCGGTCGACAAGCCCGCCTTTCACTTTGGCGGGATCACGCGTGCGGCGCTGATGCCGGACCAGTCGCCGCCGCTCGATTACCCCAGCCGCGTCGCTTACGTGGCGAAGTCGGGTAAGCCGGACCTGTGGGTCCACCCGCTTGCCGCCGCGACGCGCGGGCTTGAGGGTGTCGAACTGGCCGAGATCGCGATGATGCGCGATGCCGGGGCGAGGGGCGTTGCAACCGGGCGGCGCTGGATCGCCGATAGCGGCGTGATGCTGCGATTGCTTCAGTATGCTGCGATGCTCGACCTTGTCGTGGTTGCCCACCCCGAGGATGGCGGGCTTGCCGGAGAGGCGGCGGCGACCGCAGGCGAGATCGCGACCCGTCTGGGCCTTCCGAGCGCACCCAGCGAAGCCGAAACGCTGGCGCTCGCTCGCGATATCGCGCTGGCCGAGATGAGCGGGGCGCGGGTCCATTTCCGGCAGGTGACGACCCAGGCGGGCTTTGATCTGATCCGCGCGGTGAAGGGGCGGGGCGTGAAGGTGACCTGCGGGATCACCCCTGCGCACTTCATGCTGTCCGACCTTGCGACAGCCGACTTCCGCACGTTCACGCGCCTCTCGCCGCCCTTGCGCTGCGAAGCCGATCGTCAGGCCGCGCGCGCTGCGATCGGCGATGGCACGGTGGACGTCATTGCGAGCGGGCACGACCCGCGCGGTCCGGAGGACAAGCGGCTGCCCTTTGCCGATGCGGCGCCGGGCATGGCGGGGGCGGAGACGCTGCTGGCCATGGTGCTGAACCTCGTGCGCGAGGAGGTGATCGACATGCGCCGCGCCTTCGACCTGCTGGCGGCGACGCCTGCTGCGCTGCTCGGCGTTCCGGCGGGTGTCCTCGAAGCGGGCCGCGAGGCCGATGTCGCGGTGATCGAGCCCGACGCGCCGTGGTTCGTCGATCGCACGAAGATGGAGGCGACCGCCGACAACACGCCGTTCGACCGACAGGGCGTGCAGGGCCGGGTGAGGGCGCTCATCAAGGGCGGGGTGCAGGTCGAGATCTGACCTTTTGGCGGAACACCGAAGTGGGTGTTTTGGAATTCTCTCAAACTTTCGCAAGTCTTTGAATAAATTCGTGTAATGCCGGGTTGCGCATGGTGGGGATGTGACTTTCCAGACCTGTCGAGCGGCCAAAGTGTGACCTTTTGGCGCATAATGTCACTTGTGCGCGCAGAACCGTAACTCTGGCGCGGCGAAAGTGTCACTTTCGGGGGGGCGGTGGTGGCTGACGATTTCAAGGAGCGGCAATCAACGCTCTAGGCGCGAGGCGAGCTGTAGGAAAATCTGCCGCAGCGATCGCGAACGACGCAAGGTCCGGGGCGCTTTGACAACGCGGAAACCTGAAACAAAAAACGCCCCCGGAGCCAGGGGCTCCGAGGGCAGTCTCGCTGAAGCTCAAGAATGTTGAGCGGGTTAGTTCGTTTGCGGTTAGCGCGTGCGGGCGGCGATGCGTACGCCGTTGTCGACCGCGCCTGCGGGCGGGTTGGCCGCCGAATAGGCGAAGCAGCCGCGACCCGAGGACTTGACCGAGCTGCACATCGAACGCGCACTGCGCGCGCCGAAGCCGGCGGCGGCGACGCGGTAGTAGGTGCGGCCCTTCACGCGTGCTTCGGTGATGATCAGGTCATGCCCCTTGAGCTGCGGGAAGCGCTTGGTGAATTCGTCCCACTTCGCTTCCGCGACATCGCGGGTGTCGAAGCTGCCCAGCTGGATACGGTGCGTATCTGCGGTGCCGGTGGCGATTGCCATGCGCTGCTGATTGGCGGGAGCGGCAGCGCGCACAGGTGCGGGTGCCGGGGCCGGTGCGGGCGTAACGCGCGTCGGGCGCTTGGTGACGGGCACGTCCTGGACGATGGCGTTCGAAACGAAGCGCGGACCCGAACGGACCGGTGCAGCGGCAGCAGCGGGCACAGCGCGCGGAGCCGGAGTGGCCGAAGCCGCCGGTGCCGGAGCAGCCGAAGCGGCCACGTCGATATCGCGAATGCCGAAAGCCATGGCCTCGCTCTCGCTCGGTTCGGCTGGAACATCCGCCTGCGCCTGGGCTTCGGCGACCATCGTCGCCTGGCTCGGGAAGTTCGCGAGGGCGAGATATTGCGGCTGGCCGCTATCGGCGACGGGTGTCACGCCAAGCAGCTGCGCCACGCGGGCTTGGTAATCTTCGGGACGTGCCATGGATGCCCATTGCGACAGGCGCGCATCGAGCTGATCGGCGGGAACGTCTTCTGCGGCCATGACGCGCGCGGCGCGCCAGTTGCCGGCGAGTGCATAGGCATAGGCGAGGTTCTGGCGGGCCTTGGCCCCACCATTGCCGGCACGCACGTCGTTGACGAGATAGTGGACGCCCTTTTCAGGCTCTCCGGCCAGCGCCAGCGCGAGGCCCAGATCCGCCGGTGCGATTGCGTTTTCGTTCGCGGCAAGCTGTGCCAGCGCGGCGCGGTTGTTGCCGGTCGCGATCTTGGCGAGCGCGTAGCTCAGGATTGTGCGCGAATCGTCGCTGCCCAGTTCGATCGCATCGGCGAAAGCCTGCGATGCGGATTCAAACCGGCCCGCATCGAGATAGGCGGCGCCCAGCATCGTACGGTAACCCGCATTGCGAGGTTCTGCGAGGACGGCGGCCTCGGCATGGCCGATGGCGCTGTCGGCCTTGCCTGCGCTGAGCGCGGACTGTGCCTTGGCAAAGGAGGTTTCGGCTGCGGGTGCGGAAGCGGTACAGCCTGCGAGCGCAAGACCGGCAAGCGCGGTGCTGACGAACAGGCCGATGCGCGGCGCGGTGCCCGAGAGTTTGCCCTGAGTACGGCGGTCCATGTGCATTTCCCCTAAATTAACCATCATAATCTGTGTCTTGGCGGTTCTTGGCTTGCTTGATTGCGGTGCGTCAGTTGCGTTTCATGTGCTCGGACATATTGGCCGCGAGCGCATCGAGATCGTCGATTTCGGCTAGCAACGCGTCGAGCGCCTCGGTCACCAGCGCCTGCGCGCTGACGCCTTCAATGGTCGCGGCGAGGCGCAGCTTGAGGTGGCGCTCGCTGTCGAGTCGCAGAGTAAAGGCCGCGCGGCGACCGCTGGAGGACGATGCCGCCTGGGTTGCCCGTGCGGAGGAGCGTTTCGGCTTGGTGGCCTTGGGCGCTTTATCGGTGAGGATACGTTCGGCCAGACGGCGCTGCTGACTATGGATGACCGGGCTTTCGCCGGAACGGTCGTCGATCGCATCGGCCACGCTTTCGCGCTCTGCCGATTTTTCGGCGTTCGGGACGATCGAGACGATGTTGTCGTTGGTTTCCGTCGCGTCGTCATCGTCGAGGCCAAGGTCGTTCCAGCCGAGATCCTCGAGCTGGTCGGCTTCGGGCGGGACGACGCCGGGAAGCGGCGCGAGCTGCGGGCGCATGGCCGGTTTGGCTCCGCCCTTACGCGCGAGCAGGGTCGGTCCAAGCGAGGCAAAGCTGGCTTCGGACATGCCGCAGGTGCTCCCTTAGTTTGCCACGCGGCGACCGAAGCCGCCGCCGGGACGGTTGACGCCATTGGCCTGCGCATGCGCAGCGCCATGCCCGGTGCCGGGCGCGGCGAAGACGGTGCGACGGAAATTCTTTTCGAGTCGGTCCGAAATATACTTCCACAGGGCCGTCATCTCGGCGGCGCTGCGGCCTTCGGGGTCGACTTCCATGACCGTACGCCCGTCGATCATCGAGGCGGCGAAATCGGTGCGGTGGTGAAGCGTGATGGGAGCGACCGTGCCATGCTGCGAGAGCGCGACAGCGGCTTCCGACGTAATCTTGGCCTTGGGCGTCGCGGCGTTGACTACGAAAACCAGCGGCTTGCCGGCGCGCTCGCAAAGGTCGACCGTTGCGCCGACAGCGCGCAGGTCGTGCGGGCTAGGTCGGGTCGGAACGACGATCAGTTCGGCGACCGAAATCACCGACTGGATAGCCATCGTGATCGCGGGCGGCGTGTCGATGACAGCCAGCTTGAAGCCCTGCTGACGCAGGACCGCGAGGTCGTTGGCAAGGCGCGAGACGGTTGTCTGCGCGAATGCCGGATATTCCGCTTCGCGCTCGTTCCACCAATCGGCGAGCGAGCCCTGCGGGTCGATATCGATCAGGACGACCGGCCCTGCGCCTGCGCGCTGGGCCTGGACGGCCAGATGTCCGGAAAGGGTTGTTTTCCCCGATCCGCCTTTTTGCGATGCCAAAGCAAGTACACGCAACGCTCGGTCCCCCTGAATTCGTGACCATGTCGAGCCGCCCCAATGCGACTGCTTGAGACCGGTGTTCGCAGACTACCCCTAATTTTGGGTTAATCCGCAGAGCACGTGCTTTCGACATCGCGGACATTTGTCGGGGTCAGGGGCGGGCATTGCCGAGGGTATGTCGGCAACGAAATGCTAACCATTATTCGGTTAACTTACGCTCACGACTTCAGGATTTCAGGGCGAAGGAGCTCGATCACATGGCTTACAACGCAAACTTGGTTAAGCGCGCGAGCACCGCGATTGGCGCTGCTACACTGGTATTTTTCGCAAGCCCGGTGGCCGCCGACGTTAAGACCGGCGTCGATGCGTGGAGTGCAGGTGACTATTCCACCGCGATCGCCGAATGGCGTGGTCCGGCGGCCAATGGCGATGCCGATGCGATCTTCAACCTGGCGCAGGCCTACCGCCTCGGTCGCGGAGTCGAAGCCGACATCGCCCGCGCGCGCGAGCTTTACGCGGAGGCCGCGTCCAAGGGTCATGTGAAAGCTGCCGACAATTACGGCCTGTTGCTTTTCCAGCAGGGTGAGCAGGCCACCGCCATGCCACTGATCCGCGATGCAGCGGAGCGCGGCGATCCGCGCGCGCAGTATGTTCTGGGCCTTGCTCACTTCAACGCCGACTATGCGCAGAAGGACTGGGTGCGCGCCTATGCCCTCCTGACGCTCGCGAACGGTGCCGGGCTCCCGCAGGCGGGCACTGCGCTGTCGCAGATGGATCAGTATGTGCCGATGACGCAGCGCCAGCAGGCGCAATCGCTCGCCCGCCAACTCGAAGCGCAGTCCCAGCAGGAACGCGCCGCGCAGCTGGCCGCGCTCGACCTGGGAACCCAGCAGCCCGCACCTTTGCCTGCCCGAGCGGCAACGCCCGCACCTGCGCCGGCACCTGCACCCGCACCGGTAGCAGCCCGTCCTGCGCCGCAACCGGTTTCCACCCCTGCCAGCGCCAGTGCCAGTGCCAGTGCCAGCACCAGCGCTGCCGCGCGACCGCTTACCGGTGATTGGGGCGTGCAACTCGGCGCTTTCGGTGTCGCCGGGAATGCCGACCGTCTTTGGGGCAAGCTTTCGAATAATCCCGTGCTGCGCGGCACGAGCAAGCAGCTCGTTCCCGGTGGCAATGTGACCCGCCTGCTCGCGGTCGGCTTCACCAGCCGCGCCGCCGCCCAATCCGCCTGCGACACGCTCAAGCGTCAGGGGCAGGGCTGCATCGTAAAGAACCAGGGCTGAACCACGCGCCCGGTTCGATAAACCGGCTTTCCCCGATCCGGTCGGCTGCTACAAGAGTGGCCGACAGGGATCAGGGGACCACCCATGAATGAAGCCGCCGCCGCAGCCTCCGCAGACGCGCAGGCCGCGCCCGACACGCCGCATACGCATGCGCCGATAGCGGCGGCCGAGCGTATAGAGAGCCTCGATTTCATTCGCGGTATCGCGGTGATGGGCATCCTTGCGGCGAACATCATCGCCTTTGGCCAGCCGTTTAACGCCTATCTGTTTCCCGAAGGCTTCATCGGCGATCCCGGCGACCCGGGTGGCTGGATGTGGATCGCGCAATTCGTGCTGGTCGATGGCAAGATGCGCGGGCTCTTCACGATCCTGTTCGGTGCGGGCATGTACCTGTTCATGGAGCGCGCTTGGGAGCGTGGCGGCACACGAAGGTTGCAGCTGTGGCGCCTGTTCATCCTGCTGTGCTTCGGCCTGATCCATTTCTTCTTCATCTGGGTTGGCGATATCCTCGCCATGTATGCGCTGATCGGGTTTCTTGTCGTCGGCCTGATGCGGTGGACAGCCAAGGCGCAATTCTGGACCGGCCTGATCGCGTATTTCTTCGGCGCTCTGATCTATACGTTTTTCTCGATCCCCTATTTTATTGCGAACACCGCGATAGGTGAGATCGAGGGCATGGAAGGCCAGCGCGCGGAGTTCCAGGCCGGAGTTGACGCAGCGCTCGCCAGCGATGCCGTGGTCACCCAGCTCAAGGTTGCAGGCGATTATGCAGGCTTCGTGGCGCATCGATTTAGCGAGGACTGGTCTTCGCCGATCAGCAATACGGCGATCTTCTTCTTCGAAACCTTTCCGCTGATGCTGATCGGCATGGCGCTGTACCGCTTCGGCTTTTTCAGCGGTGCGTTCACGCGCTCCAAGATGATCGTGTGGGGATGGGTCGGCGTAATTGCAGGCGCGATCGCACATTTTGGCCTCGGATTGGTCGTTAAGGCGGCTGATTTCGGGTTCTGGGCGAGCAATGCGGCATTCCTCGGCTGGAGCCCGCTTCCGCGCCTTGCGATGGTGCTGGGCCTTGCTGCGCTGTTGGTTGCCTATTCGCCCGGCTGGACCGGGTGGCTGGCGCAACGGGTCCGCGCGGCGGGGCGCGCGGCTTTCACCAATTACCTCGGCACCTCGATCGTCATGCTGTTTATCATGCATGGCTGGGCGCTGGGTCTGTTCGGCGAACTCAACCGACCGCAGCTATATCTGCTGACCTTCGCGATGTGGGGGATCATGCTGTCATGGTCGAAAACGTGGCTGGAGCGGTTCCGATACGGTCCGCTGGAGTGGTTGTGGCGCTGCCTGACCTACAGGCGGGTGTTCGCGATCCGGCGTTGAGGGCGGGCGCCACCTGAGAGCGAGCGCGAGCTGTGAACAAACAGGTTCCGAATTCGCTTGCTATTGAGATTTGTTCGCATATCTTACTTTCTGCAAACGCTTCGCAGGAGAGATTCGCAGCCCCATGTATATTTGCATTTGCAACGCAATTCGCGAAACCGACCTTCGCGCCGCCGCGATCAACTCCAGCGGAGATGCCGAATCGACTTACGCGACGCTCGGCAAAAGGCCCAATTGCGGGCAATGCCTTGCAAAGGCTGGCGAAATTCTCGACCAAGAACGTGCGCTTGCCGCTTGCGAAAAAGTCGCATTATAAACTGCACACCGCAATTGCGAGCGGCTTGCAAATAGCTGATTCTAAACGAAAAATTTTCCCGCTGCCCTTGCGTGCACAGGGGCGCAGGCTCTATATGACACCTTGCAAGCGCCACCGCTTTGATCTGGCGCAAACACCATTTTTGCGAGGAAACAGGCCATGAAGGGCGATCCCAAAGTCATCGAGTTCCTGAACAAGGCACTCACCAACGAACTCACCGCCATCAACCAGTACTGGCTGCATTATCGCGTGCTCGCCGACTGGGGCATCACCAAGCTTGCCGAATATGAGCGCAAGGAATCGATCGAGGAAATGCACCACGCCGACCAGCTGGCCGAGCGTATCCTGTTCCTCGAAGGGCTTCCCAACTTCCAGGCGATCCACAACCTGAAGGTCGGCGAAAGCGTCGAGGAAATCCTCAAGGCCGATCTCGCACTCGAAGAAGAGGCGATCCCGTTGCTGCGCGATGCGGCCGAATATGCGAAGAGCGTGCGCGACTATACCTCCGAACAGCTGTTCGAAAATATCCTTGCGAATGAGGAAGAGCATGTCGACTTCCTCGAAACGCAGTTCGACATGATCGAGCGTATGGGACTGCAGAACTACAACCAGCTGCAAAGCGCCCCTGCCGGTCAGGACGAAACGAAGGCCGGCGCGCAGAACTGAGCAAAGTGCCAGAAGAATACGAGGGGGCGGGGCCGAAAGGTCGCCGCCCCTTCTTTTTAATCGCCGGGCGTGTCACCCGGACTGTCTGCCGCGAGCAGGGTCTCGCGCAGAAAGTGGAGAAGGGCGGTGATCAGCAGGCCGACCGTGATCACCCAGAGTGCGGCGACCAGCGTGCCCATCCGCATGTGGACATAGGCGGAGACGAACAGCAGGGCGATCACCAGGCTGATGACGACTGCCGCTGCGGTGGCGAACTTGATCGCAATCCGCACGAGGCGGCGGCGGCGTGTCAGCCATGCAATCTCGACCTCGAAGGGCAGACGACTGATAAAAGCCGGGTCTTTCGATTCCGAATTGGCGCAAAGCCTCTCGATTCGTCCGGCAAGCCAGATCAGCCGCTGCATCATGACGTTCATGATGCTGCCGATGCCCACCAGCAGGAATGCGGGAGCAAGGCTCAACTGCACCGCGTTCAGTACGCGCGGTGTATCGGCGGTGCGTTCAAGCAACTCGCCCGCAATGCTGCTGGCCAGGAAAAGGTCGACGAAGCTCATGACTTGTCGGAACCTCCAGAGTAGTTGCCCCCGCCGCCCTTGTTGGCGTTGTAGGGGTTCTTGGGCGACTTGAGCGTAACGCGCACCGGCACCGCCTCGAAGCCGAGCTTGGAGCGGATGCCGTTGACCAGATAGCGCTCGTAGGATTTGGGCAGATCGTCGAGGCGCGTGCCGAAGATCACGAAGCGCGGCGGGCGGGTGCCAGCCTGAGTGATGTAGCGCAGCTTGATCCGGCGCCCGCCGGGTGCGGGCGGGGGATTGGCCTCCAATGCATCGTCGAACCAGCGGTTGAGCGCGGCGGTGGGCACGCGTTTCGACCAGCTGTCGCGCAGGGTAAAGGCCGCTCCCAGCATCGTGTCGAGACCCTTGCCGGTCTTGGCGCTGACCGAAAAGACCGGCAGCCCGCGCACCTGCGCAAGCCCGTCATGCAGTGCATCCTTGATACCGTTGAACAGTGCGGAAGGCTCTTCGGCCACGTCCCACTTGTTAATCGCGACCATCAGCGCGCGGCCCTCTTCGAGCACGTGGCTGGCGATCTTGAGATCCTGGTGCTCCAGACCCTGTGTCGCATCGAGCAGCAGCACCACGACTTCGGCGAAGTCCACTGCGCGGCGGGCATCGGCGACGCTGAGCTTTTCGAGCTTTTCGGTGACGTTGCGCTTCTTGCGCATCCCTGCCGTGTCGATCAGGCGGATCTCCCGCGTCTCTCCGGACTTGGGATCCGTCCAGTTCCAATCGATGGAGATCGAGTCGCGCGTGATCCCCGCTTCGGGTCCGGTCAGCAGGCGATCTTCGCCCAGCAGGCGGTTGATGAGGGTCGACTTGCCCGCATTGGGCCGTCCGACAATGGCCAGCTTTAGCGGGCCGAGCGGGGCATCCTCATCGTCTTCTGTGGTCTCCGCTGCGCGCGCTTCGGCGGCTTCGGCTGCCTCGCCGATGATCGGCCACAATCCGCCGAACAGGTCCGCAATGCCCTCGCCATGCTCTGCCGACATCGCGACCGGGTCGCCGAAGCCGAGCGAATAAGCCTCGAGCACGCCGCTCTCACCCGCAGAACCTTCCGCCTTGTTGGCGACGAGGACGATCGGCACGTCGTGTTCGCGCAGATAACGCGCTATTTCATTGTCGAGCGGGGTCAGGCCGGCACGGGCATCGACCACGAACATCGCCGCGTCGGCGCCTTCGAGGCTCGCCTCGGTCTGCTTGCGCATCCGGCCGGGGAGGGTGAGGTCGTCTTCGTCCTCCCACCCGGCGGTGTCGACTACGGTGAACTCGAGCCCGGCGATCTCGGCATCGCCCAGCCGTCGGTCGCGCGTGACGCCGGGCTGGTCGTCGACGAGCGCCAGCTTCTTTCCGACAAGCCGGTTGAACAAGGTGGACTTGCCCACGTTGGGGCGTCCGATGATGATGACGGTAGGTTTCATGCCATTGCGCAAGTGGTCGCTATCCCGCCACTTGGCAAGGACAGCAGGACTCTAGTCCTTCTTTGCGACCGGCGGATTGTCGCCGAGATCTTCGTACCACGCTTCGACCGGGCCGGTCAGTTTGATGGTCAGCGGGTTGCCCTTGCGGTCGACGGTCTTGCCCGCCTGCACACGGACCCAGCCTTCGGAGATCGAGTATTCCTCGATATCGGTGCGTACGCGGTCCTTGAACTTGATCCCGACGCCGCGCTGCAGCACTTCGGCATCGAAGTGTTCGCTGCGCGGGTTCACGCTGAGATGGGAGGGCGGAACGTCGTTCGACGTATCGGGAGTCGGGGTGGGGGTGCTTTCTTCGGTCATGGCGCGCCCTTAGTGCGCGCACGCGAAGCTGACAATATCGAACCGTTGCACGGCTCGCCCGTTCCTCAGTCCGGCGGCAGCAGTGTTTCCGGGCTGGCTGAGTCATGTTCGGACTCTCCGCCGCCGTCACGGTCCTGCCGCTTGCGCAGCTTGTCCGACATCTCGGTGTCGATCTGGTCGGGATCGCTGCGATTGCCCAGCGGCTCGCCCTCTTCTTCGCCCTCCTGCTCCATTTCCTCGGAGCTTTTCGGCTCGGCATCGGGGTCGATCACCGGCGGGGTCGCTGGCGGGATGCGGGGTTTTTCATAATCGTCGCGCTGGCTCATGGGCGTTTTCCGTCCGGTTCAGGTCTTTACACTGGGGTCGATCGTCGGATCGCTGATGCCGGGCGTTTCCGCCGGTGCGCCGTCCGGGCGATCGGTGTCGGGTTCGGGCGGCACGATCTCGTCGGGTGCCTGATGAGGTGTTTCCTCGGGAAGCTTGCCGGGCGGGCTTTCAGGCGGCGCGGCCGGGTCTATGGTTCCGGGCTTCTTGTCGGGGGACGTTGCCATGATGACATTCCTGTTTCTGGTATTTCGTTCCGGCGGGTGGCCTTGGCCCAGGCTCAGTTGCCTGCGACACCTGAGGGCTCGGGCTCCCCGCTGTGATCGGGCGAGACCTCGCCGGTTCGCCTTACCTGGCGTTCGGAAGGGGTGCGCAGGCTGAGAATGGCCCGTGCGTTGCGTGCTTTCATTGCGTTGAGATTAAGCTTCACGACCTTGATCCTTTTGATTTCACTACAACTTAACCGGTCGTTTCGGCCTTTGTTCCGCAACTAGGCGCTGATTTGCCACCACCAGTCTTGCCCTTTTGCGCGAGGGGCTTTAGATGCGCTCGCTAATGCGCGCGGGGAGCCGGTCAGGTTTCCCGCGCGGCTTCGTTCGGGCAAGCGGGCGTGGCGGAATTGGTAGACGCGCTGGTTTTAGGTACCAGTATCGCAAGATGTGGGGGTTCGAGTCCCTTCGCCCGCACCATTTCGGCCCGGATCGCAGCACCCCTCGACCCATACGCAAGAAGGCTGAAGTTCAACTCCCATGGCTATCAAGCAGACCACGAATGAAGGGCTCAAGCGCGCCTACACCATCACGCTGACCGCAGGCGAAATCTCCGGCAAGATCGACGCCGAGATCAAGAAAATCGCCCCGCAGGTCAAAATGCCGGGCTTCCGCCCGGGTAAGGTGCCTGCCAACCTCGTAAAGAAGATGCATGGCGAGCAGCTTCACGCACAAACGCTCAATGACATGATCCGCGAATCGGTCGACAAGCTGCTCAAGGACGAGGACCTGCGCCCCGCCATGCAGCCCAGCATCGCACTCGATGAAGATTACGAGCAGGGCAAGGACGCCGAAGTCACCGTCGAACTCGAAGTGCTTCCGCAGGTCGAGGCGCCGAGCACCGACGGTCTGAAGCTCGAAAAGCTTGTTGTCCCGGTGACCGACGAGCAGATCGAGGAAGCGATCCTCAACGTCGCGGGCCAGAACAAGAGCTACAAGGACGCCGCCAAGACCAAGAAGGCGGCCGACGGCAACCAGCTCATCATCGATTTCGTCGGCAAGCTCGACGGCGAGCCGTTCGAAGGCGGCAAGGCCGAAGACGCTCCGCTGGTGATCGGTTCGGGTGCGTTCATCCCCGGTTTCGAAGAGCAGCTGGTCGGTGCCAAGGCGGGCGATGAGAAGACCATCACCGTGACCTTCCCCGAAGAATACCAGGCCGAGCACCTCGCCGGCAAGGAAGCGACTTTCGACGTCACCGTGAAAGCGGTGAAGGTCGAGACCGAGACCAAGGTCGACGACGAGTTCGCCAAGAATCTCGGCCTCGACAGCCTCGAAAAGCTGCAGGAAATCATGAAGGGCCAGCTGGAGCAGCAGACCGCTGGCCTGACCCGCACGCAGATGAAGCGTTCGCTTCTCGATCAGCTGGCCGCGGGCCACGATTTCGAAGTTCCGCAGACCATGGTAGAGGCCGAGTTCCAGCAGATCTGGGCGCAGCTTCAGGAAGAAGCGGCCAAGGAAGAGAATCCCGAGGAAGCTCTCAAGCAGATCGAGGAAGAGAAGGAAGACTATCGCGCGATTGCGGAACGCCGCGTGCGCCTTGGCCTTCTGCTCTCCGAAATCGGCCAGGCGAATGGCGTCGAAGTGACGCAGCAGGAAATGAGCATGCTGGTGCAGCAGGCGGCGCAGCAATATCGCGAGGAAGATCGCGAGCGCTTCATCCAGTATATCCAGCAGGAGCCGATGGCTGCAGCCCAGCTGCGCGCGCCGCTCTATGAAGACAAGGTCGTCGACTTCCTGTTCGACAAGGCCGAAGTCACCGAGCGCGAAGTGACCGTCGAGGAACTGCAGGAAGCGATCGAAGCCGACGAGGAAGCGGAAGCCGAAAAGGCCAAGGCCGAACCGAAGAAGAAGGCTCCGGCGAAGAAGGCAGCAGCCAAGAAGCCCGCCGCCAAGAAGGCCCCGGCCAAGAAGGCGGACGATGCAGCGGAAGACAAGCCCGCTGCGAAGAAGGCTCCCGCGAAAAAGGCTCCTGCCAAGAAGGCTCCGGCCAAAAAGGCACCGGCCAAGGAAACGGCTGAGAAGAAGCCTGCTGCCAAGAAAGCACCCGCCAAAAAGGCACCCGCCAAGAAGGCGCCTGCGAAGAAGGCTCCTGCCAAGAAAGCTTCCGACGGCGAATAAGCCATCAGGCTAACGGACATGGTATCGGGCAGGCACATTCAGTTGCGCCTGCCCGATCCGCATTGCCGCCTCTTTCGGTCCGCTAGGAGCTAGCCGACGAGCATCGCTCTGATCAGCACGGCTTGACCGGCTTGTCTGTTTCGAGATCCGGGCTGAGCGATGCCATGGTCGGGTCGCTGCCGACATGGATATGACCGTCCCTGCGCTCGATCGCGCGGATGATCGGTGCCGATGCGATCCCGTGGACCACGATCGAGACAAGAATGGCAAAGCTCACTGTTGCCCAGATAATGCCCAGTTGATCGAAGTCGGCATGGGTCTGGCCATAAGCGGTGTAGTATATCGAGCCCATCCCGCGCACGCCAAGAAAGGCGATGGCCAGCTTGCCCGCCCATGGCAGGCCGCTGCGGGTTTCGGCTAGAAGGCCCGAAAGCGGACGGATCACGAAGACCAGCAGCAGCGCCACTATCGCCGCGGTCACGGTGAGATTGTCGAGCACTCCGCTTGCCAGCATGGCTCCGAACCCGAACAGGACTGCGACCAGCACGATCTGTTCGATCTGGTCGATGAAATGGTGGCTGATACGGTGATACCGGCTGGCATTCTCGCGCTGTCGCGCCGTCACGGCGGCGACGAACACCGCGAGAAAGCCGTAACCTTCCGCGAGTTCCGCTGCGCCATAGGCAAGCAGCAACGTCCCCAGCACGATCAGGCCTTCGCTGGTCGAATAGCGCGGCGCTTCGTCGTCCTCATCCTCGACCGGGTCATCGGCTTCGCGTTCAAACACGTACCACGAGCCCAGACGCCCGACCGCAAACCCCAGCGCGCAGCCGACTACGATGCGAAAGACGACATCGAAGGCCAGCCATTCCAGCGTCCACCCGCCCAGCGCGCTCATCCCTACGGCTGCGATGGCGAGATAGGTGAAGGGGAAGGCGAGGCCGTCATTCAGGCCCGCTTCCGCCGTCAGGCTGAAACGCACGTCGTGGCGCTGCTCTTCGCCCGGCGGACCGACCTGAACGCTGCGTGCGAGCACGGGGTCGGTCGGGGCGAGAGCTGCGCCCAGAAGGATAGCGCTCGCAGGGGCGAGCCCGAGCGCCCACCAGCCCAACAGCGAGACGCCAACGATCGTGATCGGCATCGCGATCAACAGCAGCGGCAATATCTGCTTCCAGTTTTCCCAGCTGACAGGCCGGTCGATCGAGATACCGGCTGCGGCGAGCGAGGCGATGACGATGAACTCCGTGGCATATTCCAGCGCCACGGCATCGAACCCGTCCTGCGCCGGATTGAAACTGGGCAGTCCGATGGGCAGCGAGAACAGGATATAACCGGCAGCGACATAGACCAGCGGTAGCGACAGCCACGACTTGCCGAGCCTTCGTTCGAGCGGCACGGCCAGAACGAGGGCAAGGCCGAACACGGCGATCATCAATATGCGCGCTTCAAACATTCCTGATATCTACCTTGGGCGAGCAAGGCAGTTCCCGGATGTGCCCAGGGAGGTCTGGGCCCAAGGCCATCCGAACGACACGGGAGGGGCTAGAAGTTGCCGCTCACCACGAAGCGGAAGATCGGCCCGATCCGCCGGTCGCTGTCTTCCACGAAGAGGATCGGCGCGTCGGGACGGTCGCCGTCGAAGACCGTTCGCCGGAAGAAATTGCGCGCGCCCAGCGCGTTGGCGTAAGTAGCCCGCACGGTCATTCCCAGCACGTCCTTGTTCTCGATGAACAGGTCGGCGAAAGTCGGCCCTTCATAGGCGCGTCCAACTTCGAAGCGGCGTGAATAGGGGGCGTTATCGCTGGTGAACAGCCCCACGCCATAGGCCCAGCTCGACGCAGGAATATCGTGGCGAAAATCCAGTTCGAGCAGGTCGTTGAGATCGTTCGAAAAGGTGCGTTCGACGCCGATGAAGGGGTCGGTGACGCTCATCCATCGCTTGACCGCGCGTATTTCCAAGCGCGTCCCCGTCGCGCCGAGCGTGTCGCCGTTGAGCGTCGCATTGACCTCGAGGTGCGTGCGATCGGCGCTGCCGATATTGCCGCGCGCCTCGCCGCCAGTGGCGAGCGGGAAAAAGTCGATGAAATCCTCGAAGAAAGCCTGCCGCGCTTCGAACTTGACCGACCCCAGCGCGCCCAGCGACTTGTTTACCTCGAGTTCGACATTCCAGCTCTGGTCGGGGACCAGCTCGTTGTTGCCGCCGCTCTGGTTCTCGTCGTTGAGCGAGACGTTGGCGAGGAAGTCACCGAAGCTCAATTGCCCCACCCGGCGGCGAAATTCGAGCGAGACGTCGAAATCGGGCTGCGGCTTCCAGGCGAAGGTCAGCGATCCCTTGGGCCGCTGGAAAGTGCGCGAATTCGCTGCCGAACCGGTCTGCTCAATCTTCGAATATTCGCCGCCGCCGGTGAATTGCAGCGATAGCTCGGGCGTAAGCTGCGCGGTTGCGCTGAGCAGGGCCTCATAGCGATCCTCTGTCACGCCGCCGGTTCCGGCGGGGAAGTCGATCTCGGAAAAGGTGTCGTCGGGCAGCAGCGTGAATAGCTGCGCATTGCGGTTCAACCGGTTGAACGCGCCTTCGCCCGACACCTGCCACTCGACGTCCCACATGTTCCAGCCATATTCGACGCGCCCGATGCGCTCGCCATCCTCGCTCACGCGGGTGAAGCGCGTTCCATCGGGATCGCGACCATCGCTGAAACGGTCGATGACGGTGTTGGTGAAGTTGTCGCGTTCGAACCGTTCGAGCCCGATCAGCTTGAGCTTGCCCGGCCCGAGGGGGAACTCGATATCGCCGCCGATCTCGTATTCCGGGCCGTCCTCATCGATGAGGACCGTCCGTGTGCGCACGAGGCCATCCGGAGTCGCGCCGGTCTCCGGTTCGCTGCGACGGAAGAAATCCTCGCCATAGCTCAGGTTGAGGTTGGCGATGATCTCGCCGCCAAAATCGTAGGTGAGATTGGTCGAGAGCGTCGGATTGTCGAACCTGCCCGACAGCTTGACCTGCTGCTCTTCTATCAGGCTGCCATCGGCCGCGGTGATGCGGGTCGGGCCGTCGTAACCGAAACGGTTGTTCTCGTTGGACAGCGCCACGGTGTAGCTCAGGCGTCCGGTGCTGCCGGCGACCGAGACCTCTCCGCCATACAGTTGCGCCTGGGTGTTATGAGGGCGAAAGCCACTGCGCCAGGTGAACTGGCCGGAGGTCCGGCTGGCATTGTAGACCACGTTGGCGACCTGTCCCGAAAGGCCGGGAATGTCGAGAGCGTTGCCGTCCACAACCTCGATCCGCACCACGTCGGCGGCGGGAATGCGGCTCAGCTGATCGCGCAGGCTGTCGCTCTTGCTGGAAAAGCGCGCGCCGTTGACGATCACGTTCTGGCTCGCCTGACCCAGTCCGCGCTGGCCCTGATTGCCGTCATTGATGGTAAAGCCGGGAATACGCGACACCATGTCGAGCGCGTTTCGCGGTGCGAACTGGGCGAAATCCTCAAGGGTGTAGACCTGGCCCTGCAAACCGGTGGCCGCATCTGCGAGGACCGATCCTTCGAGTGCGTCCTGTTCTTGCTGACCATCCTGGGCCAGCACGGCGGGCGCGCCGAATGATGCCGTGAGCAGGCACGAAACCGAACAAAACCAGTGATATGCCTTCACGGCCCACTCCCACTCTTCTGCTTATCTTTGGGCGCGCCAGAGCCGACACGGACCGACTACAGAAGTAGTCATCGACCGACGCACCAAAGGCTCGGACGAATGTCGATGCCTGGGACAGGTTAGGGGATAAGCCGATGGTCGGTGGAGATGAGTGGTTAAAGGCCTTGAAGTTCAAGAGACAGCGTCCGACATAAGCGACCAACCCATAGGACGAGGATACAACACGATGATCGATCTGTTCGGCGAAACCGGCGAAGCACACGGCACCCAGGGTCAATTCACCCACGACCCGCTGACGGGCGCGCTGGTGCCGATGGTGGTCGAACAGACCAGCCGGGGCGAACGCAGTTTCGACATTTTCAGTCGGCTGTTGCGCGAACGTATCGTCTTCGTAACCGGACAGGTCGAGGACGGGATGGCATCGCTCATCACCGCGCAGCTGCTTTTCCTGGAAAGCGAAAATCCGTCCAAGCCGATCAGCATGTATATCAATTCGCCCGGTGGCGTGGTGACCGCCGGCATGGCGATCCACGACACGATGCAATACATTAAGCCGCGCGTTTCGACCGTGTGCATGGGACAGGCCGCGTCGATGGGCAGCTTCCTTCTCGCCGCCGGTGAGCCGGGCCTGCGCGTCGCGCTTCCCAATGCACGGATCATGGTTCACCAGCCGTCAGGCGGTGCACGCGGCATGGCGTCGGACATCGAGATCCAGGCGCGCGAAATCCTGCGCATCAAGAGCCGGATGAACGACCTCTACGTCAAATATACCGGCCGCAAGCTCGAAGAGATCGAGAAGGCGATGGATCGCGACACATTCCTCGAAGCGGAGGAAGCTCGCGAATTCGGGATCGTCGACAAGGTCTTCGAAACCCGTCCCGAGAACGAAGAGAGCGACGACGAGAAAGGCTCGGGCGGCGCGCCCGAGTAAACCCATTAAGTGCCTCCCGCGTGCATGCCCCGATACGGGACGCACGCGGAATGCCTTAAGCGCTTGTCCACCTACGACACGCTAAAGCCACTTAACCGGACCGAAAAATCCTGCTCCCGATGTTGATTCATCCGGGGGCGGCGATAATGTTGGCGAATCCGCTGCTTTTGCGCCCAGAATGCGCTAGTGTGGGGATTCGAGGATATAGGAATGACCAAATTGAGCGGATCTGACAGCAAGAGCACCCTTTATTGCAGCTTCTGTGGCAAATCGCAGCATGAAGTGCGCAAGCTTATCGCTGGTCCCACCGTCTTTATCTGCGACGAATGTGTCGAGCTTTGCAACGACATCATTCGCGAGGAAACCAAGGCTGGGATCGCGGGCAAGAAAGAAGGCGAGGTGCCGACCCCGTCGGAGATCTTCGCCACGCTCAACGACTACGTGATCGGCCAGACTTCGGCCAAGCGGAACCTGTCGGTCGCGGTGCACAACCATTACAAGCGGCTGAAGCATTCGGGGAAGGCCGACGGCGTCGAACTGGCGAAGTCGAACATCCTGCTGGTCGGCCCGACCGGCACCGGCAAGACGCTGCTCGCACA
Organism: uncultured Erythrobacter sp.; assembly: GCA_947494705.1. Classification (GTDB taxonomy): domain Bacteria; phylum Pseudomonadota; class Alphaproteobacteria; order Sphingomonadales; family Sphingomonadaceae; genus Erythrobacter. The sequence continues at coordinate 989,985 of CANLVN010000001.1, read as the reverse complement.
GACGCTGGCGCGCACTTTCGACGTGCCCTTCACCATGGCCGACGCCACCACTCTGACCGAAGCGGGTTACGTGGGTGAGGACGTGGAGAACATCATCCTCAAGCTGCTGCAATCCTCCGATTACAACGTCGAGAAGGCACAGCACGGCATCGTCTATATCGATGAGATCGACAAGATCACGCGCAAGGCGGAAAACCCCTCGATCACGCGCGACGTGTCGGGTGAGGGTGTGCAGCAGGCCCTGCTCAAGCTGATGGAAGGCACCACCGCCTCCGTCCCGCCGCAGGGCGGGCGCAAGCATCCGCAGCAGGAATTCCTGCAGGTCGACACGACCAACATCCTGTTCATCTGTGGCGGCGCCTTTGCCGGCCTCGACAAGATCATCGCCGACCGCCTGCAAAAGCGCAGCATCGGTTTCGGCGCGCACGTCGCCGACCCGGAAAAGCGCAAGGTTGGCGAACTGCTCGAGAAGAGCGAGCCGGAAGACCTTCTGAAGTTCGGCCTGATTCCGGAATTCGTCGGTCGTCTGCCGGTGATCGCAACGCTGCACGACCTTGATGTCGATGCACTGGTGACGATCCTGCAGGAGCCGAAAAACGCTCTGGTGAAACAGTATCGCAAGCTGTTCGAACTCGAAGATGTCGAACTGACCTTCACCGACGAGGCGCTGAAAGCCATCGCCGAACGCGCCATTCTGCGCAAGACGGGTGCACGCGGACTGCGCTCGATCGTCGAAGGCATCCTGCTCGACACGATGTTCGACCTGCCCGACATGGAAGGCGTGAGCGAAATCGTCATCGACGAGGACGTGGTCGAGGGCAAGAAGGAGCCAGTGCGCGTTCACTCGAACGACGACGATGCGAAAAAGGAAGAGGCGGCCTGATGCTGTCTGGTAGCGCGCTCCTTACCGCGGGCGCTGCGCTGCTCTTCCTTGGGCTTTCGGGGCTATGGGCAGACCGGCGCTTCGCGGACTATGCCAAGATGCCGCTGCATTACGGGTTTGGCTTGAAGCCGACCCGCATGGGCTCGCGCGCAGTGGCCATCTGGCTGCCGACCGCAACCATGGCCCTGGTCCTTGTGCTGAACGTGGCGCTCGTTTCCTTGCTCGGAGATGGTCGGATTACCGGCGATTCGGATACGGCGCTCACGATCGGATCGGTCGTGATAGTCGCCGCGCAAATCTTCATCCTGTGGCTGCACACACGCTGGGCGAACCAGCGCGGTTAAGATGCGCGCTGAGCGGCGTTGAATGAAAACCATCGGCATTATCGGCGGGATGAGCTGGGAAAGCTCGGCGCAATATTACACCATCATCAACCGCGCGGTGCGCGATCGGCTAGGTCCGTTGCACTCGGCGCGCATCCTGATGCAGAGCCTTGATTTCGCGACCATCGCGGCGCTTCAGGCTGCCGGCGACTGGAAAAACCTGGGAGAGGTGATGGCGGACAGCGCGCGTGCGCTGGAGGCGGGCGGGGCGGATTGCATCCTCGTCGCCACCAACACGATGCACAAGCTCGCGCCGGAAATCGAAGCGGCCACGCGCCTGCCGCTCCTCCACATCGCCGATGCGACCGCCGATGCGATCCGTTCGGAAGGACTGAGCAAGATCGGTTTGCTCGGAACGGCCTTCACCATGGAGCAGGACTTCTACCGAGAACGCCTCGGCCAGCGTCACGGGATCGAGGTCATCATCCCCGAACCGTCCGATCGGGCCGAAGTCCACCGCGTTATCTACGACGAGCTGGTGGCTGGCGAAATTCGTCCCGCCTCGCGCGATGCCTATCGCGGCATTATCTCAAGGCTGGCGGATCGCGGTGCGCAAGGCGTCGTGCTTGGCTGCACGGAAATCATGCTGCTGGTCGAACCCGCCGACAGCCCGGTCCCGCTTTTCGACACGACACGGCTACACGCGCTGGCTGCGGTGGAATTCGCGCTGGGTGATTGATCGCTCCTGCAAAGCAAAACCCCGCCCGGCGGGGAGGAAACCACCGGACGGGGCTCTGACCTGCCACCCGGTTTCAACGGAGGATGGGCGGCAGACTTAAACGGTATCGATCAGCCGGGCAGCGACACGCTGTCCGTGACGTGGATCACGCCGTTCGACTGGAAGACATCGGCCTGGGTCACGGTGGCCATGCCCCCGCGTGCATCTTCGAGCACCACATTGCCGTTCATCACGCGCGCGGTCAGCGTGGCGCCGTTGACAGTTGTCAGTTCGGCCATTCCGCCGCCCGAGTTGATCATGCTCATCAACTCGCTTGCGGACACGCGGCCCGGTACGACGTGATATGTCAGGACCGAGGTCAGCATCTGCTTGTTGGCGGGCTGCAGCAGCGTGTCGACCGTGCCTGCGGGAAGTTTCTCAAACGCCGAATTGGTCGGCGCGAAAACGGTGAATGGTCCGGGACCCGAGAGTGTGCCAACCAGATCGGCGGCCTTTACGGCTGCGACGAGAGTCGTATGAATCGGAGAATTGGCTGCGTTCTCAACGATATTGCGGCTCGGATACATGGCTGCGCCGCCGACAGTGGAGACATCGGCTTGCGCGCTCGACGAGGTGTTCATGTCCATATCGTCATCGCCGTAAGCGGTGCACGCGCTGAGCGAGAGTGCAACGGCACCAAGGGCGATGAAGGATTTAAGGGCTGCGTTCGTCATGGAATTCTCCTGCGTTACGGCAGGCGAAAAACAGCCTGCCCTAACAACTACGGAGGCAAACCCCTGTCGGTTTACATCCACGCTGCGTTCCAACGCGGCATGGGAACACCTCGTCGTGCCGGATACCCCGGAAACGGGCCGATGAGGCGGACCTACCCGTTGGAGGCGGTCACACCGCCAATCTCTCGAGAACAGGTTGATTGTCCGCGCAAATTCGCGCTGATCAGACCTGCGAGAAAGCGCCTTCGGCCACGACGGGACCGGCCTTTTCGCCTTCCGGCTTGCCCCCGATCGGTTCGCGCGTGAGGACGAGGCCCACCCCGTTTTCCAGGTTGCGCGCGATCTCTTCGGACAGGGTCATACTGCGCACCTCGCCCGGCTTGACCACGCCGAGCGATTGCAAGGCGCTGCCATCTTCCGGCACCAGCCACAATTCGTGATCGTGGACCCCATCGGCAGTCAGGCCGATTGCGCCAACGATCATGCGCTCGCTTTCGGGGATATAGGTGACGTCGAGCCGCAGGCCAGTGTCGCCGATGGGAACCTGCGCCACCATCGGGTCTGCGGCTGCGATGGCGGGTGTCTGGGCCGCGCCCGGCGAAGGTGCAGGCTCGCTGCCCGGCGCGAACACGAGGAACGCGAGCAGCACGGCCGCCGCCGCCGATGTCAGGCCAGCAGTCCACTGCCAACGGCGAAGGCGCGCCTGAAGGTCGATCACGTTTGCCGCAGCACCGCCACCTCCGGCCAGTTCGGCCTCGGCCTGCAAGGCGCGGTTATGGTCGACGCCAGCGGCGATCGCTGTCCAGACATGCGGACCGGGCTCTGCGCCCTTCATCTCGTCGGTGAGCGGGGCAAACCAGTTGTCCCACCAGTATTTGCGCCACGCAAAGGCCTCGTCATTCGCAACCTTGCCGCGCGCGGCGAGCAGCTCCTCGCCTTCGAGCAGGCCGAGCGCCCATTCAGCCGCGATCATCGGGTCGTCCCGCTCGATGTCCTGATCCGTGCTCATTCGCTCGCCTCCAGACAGGCGCGCAGGCGTTGCAGGCCCCGGCGAATCCAGCTCTTCATCGTGCCCAGCGGCACGTCTGCGCGCTCGGCGAGCTGCGCATAGGTGTAGCCGTCGAAAAAGGCGCTGCGGATATGGGTGCGGGTGCGCTCATCCAGCGTGCCTAGGCATTTGTGGATCTGCGCGTCCCGCTCTGCATCGACCATTAGGGCGTCGGCGAGCGGGGTTTCATCGGGAAGCGGCGCCGCCTCGTCCACCGGCACCGCGCCGCCGCGCACCTTGCCGGTGCGCAGTCGGTCGATGGCGCGATTGCGCGCGAATGTGGAGAGCCACGAAATCGGACTCGCCCGCTCAGGGTCGTAACGGTCGGCACGTTGCCACAGGTTGATATATACGTCTTGCAAGGCGTCTTCGGCTTCTTTCTGATCGCGCAAGATACGCAGGCAAATGCCGAACAGCTTCACCCGCGTGGATTCATATATTTCTTCCAGCGCGGTGCTGTCGCCATTGGCCAGGCGCACCATCGCCGCGCGCAGCCTCTCTCGCGCGATAGTCGCAGGATTGTCGCCGTTCTCAGCCATCACTGCGCCGATCCACCGGGCGCGCCGCACGGCTCGCCATCGGCATCGACGCAGCCTTCGCTCTCGATCTGGATGGTCGAGTGGCCGATGCCGAAGCGTTCATCCAGCGAAGCCGACAGCGATGCGAGGAAGTCGTCCGAGCGCGGGCGCATCGGCATGACGATATGCGCGGTCAATGCGGTCTCGGTCGTCGACATTGGCCAGATATGCAGGTCATGCACGGCATCCACCCCCTCGGTAGATGCCAGATGCGCGCGCACCTCGGCCACGTCAATACTTGCAGGAACTGCAAGCAAGCCGAGCCGGATCGAGTCCTTGGCAAGGCCCCATGTGGCCCACGCGATCATCGCGACGATGGCGAAGCTGACCAGCGGGTCGATCCACGTGATCCCGGTGAGAATGATCGCAAGCCCCGCGACGACAACGCCTAGCGAGACCAGCGCATCTGCGGCCATGTGGAGATAGGCTCCGCGGATGTTGAGGTCCTCCTGACCGCGCAGGAACAGCATGGCCGTGCCCGCATTGATGGCGATGCCGATGCCGGCAACGATCACCATCACCGTGCCCTGCGGCTCGGCAGGTTCGAACAGGCGGTGCGCAGTTTCGAACAGGATCGCCCCGACGGCCACCGCGAGCAGCAACGCATTGGCGATTGCGGCGAGGATGGTCGAACTCTTGTATCCATAGGTGAAGCGGTCGGTCGGCGCGCGCTTTGCCGCGACGCTTGCGCCCCAGGCGAGCAGCAGGGCGAGGACATCCGACAGGTTGTGCCCCGCATCGGCGACCAGCGCCATCGAACCATAGGCAAAGCCCGCGACCGCCTCGACGACGACGAAACCGCTGTTGAGCGCGATGGCGAGAATGAAGGCCTTGCCGAAATCCTTCGGTGCGTGGTGGTGGTGGCCGTGATGTTCGTGACCATCACCTGCGGCATGCGCGTGGGAATGAGAGTGGGCCATCCGCTCTACTCGTACACGCAGGCCATCAGGCCGTCATTCTTCACGATCTGGATGCGTCGCTCGACCGAATTGCCGTGGCGTGCCAGCCAGCCGCCCGGATTGCGCACGCTGCGCTTCTTGGGGCTGGGCAGGGCGACTGCCATGCGGCTGGCTTCATCGGGGGACAGGCGCGCGGCGGAGTGGTCGAAATAGCGCTGAGCGCCCGCCTCCGCGCCATAGGTGCCGATGCCGGTTTCCGCGATGTTGAGATAGACTTCCATGATCCGGTGCTTGCCCCAAACCGCCTCGATCCAGAACGTGAACCACGCTTCGAGCGCCTTGCGGAAATAGCCGCCACCCTGCCACAGGAAGACGTTCTTGGCGGTCTGCTGGCTGATCGTGGATGCGCCGCGGATTTGTCCGCCGGTTGCGCGCGCCTGTGCGTTTTCCTTCATCGCCTTTTCGATCGCCTCGGTATCGAAGCCCCAATGTTCGCAGAACTTGGAATCCTCCGCCGCGATGACGGCAGCGACGAGGTTGGGATCAATATTCTCGATGGCTTCCCAGTCCTTCGTGATGCCGTTTTCGTCCATCAGCATGGTCGCGGTGACGGGCACCGGGATCCACTTGAACGCGATCACCAGCAACAGGCTGATGCCGATGAAGAACAGGATGATCTGTGCAAGGATGCGGGCGGCGCGACGAACCATATGGGCCACTGTTAGGGCCGCAGCCCATCGCCCGCAAACCTATTGTTGCATGTCCGTCCTATGGCCGGGTCAACGGAGACCAGTCGATGTCCGCGAAGAACCCTTGTTCGATCCCGATGATCTCCATCGCGTCGCTTGCCAGATAGGACCCGCGATACTTGACGATAGAGTTCGAGCCCACCGGGCAACCGACCCACAGGAAAGAGATCAGTTCGGCGTGGTCATAGCCGTAGCCGCCGGCCTCGATGCGGTAACTGCGCGAAAACTGGGTCGCATCGCTGAAGGCGGGAATGGAAAAAACGGTATCCTGCGAAAGGACCGATGCGCCGCGCTGCATAACCGCCTCGTGCGCGCCTTCAAACTGCTCTTCGCAGGTCTGCCCGCGGAGGGGGTAAACGTAGAGCGAGATTTCGCCCACAAGATCGACTGGGCGATAGGCAATTGCTGCATCGCTGCCATCGGCGTTGAATTCGACGACCTTGGTGCGCTCGAACGATCCGACCTGTTCAGGAAAAGCGACACCCACGGCGCGGTGCACGTAGGGATCGGGCGCGTTCTCGACCTCGCGCTGCGCGAAGGCCGGGGTCGCAATCCCCAGCGCGATACCCATCAGGGCCACAAGAAAAGTGCGTAGCTGTATCGGCATGAAAAACCCTCCCGTCGCGACTACCTATCGCGCCGGGAGGGCAAATCAATGTCTGTTGCAGGGCTACGCCCAGCGGCTGTTGTTCAAGCCACGCCGGGCAACAGCCGGTCGCCTGCGATCCGCTGCATTGCCTTTTGGAGCTTTTCGAATGCGCGCACCTCGATCTGGCGAATGCGTTCGCGGCTGACGTCGTAGACCTGGCTCAGCTCTTCGAGCGTCTGCGGCTTTTCGGTCAGGCGGCGTTCGGTCAGGATGTGCTGCTCACGCTCGTTGAGCGAACCCATCGCTTCCTGAAGCATTTCGTGGCGAACCGAGGCCTCTTCGGCGTCGGCGACGGTTTCGTCCTGCAAGGGGCGGTCGTCGGTCAGCCAGTCCTGCCATTCGCCCGAACCTTCCTCGCCATTGCGCATCGGCGTGTTGAGCGAGCCGTCGCCGCCCATCATCATCCGGCGATTCATGTTGACGACTTCCTGCTCGGGCACGCCCAGATCGGTTGCGATCTTGGTCACGTCGTCAGGCGACAGGTCGGTGTCTTCGTAGGCTTCGAGCTGCTTCTTCATCCGGCGAAGGTTGAAGAACAGCTTCTTCTGCGCGGCGGTGGTCCCCATCTTGACGAGGCTCCACGAACGCAGGATGTACTCTTGAATCGAGGCCTTGATCCACCACATCGCGTATGTCGCGAGGCGGAAGCCGCGATCGGGCTCGAACTTCTTGACGCCCTGCATCAGGCCCACATTCCCTTCGGAAATGAGGTCGCTGACGGGCAGGCCATAGCCGCGATAGCCCATCGCGATCTTCGCCACGAGGCGAAGGTGCGAGGAAACCAGCTGCGAGGCGGCCTCGGGGTCTTCGTGTTCGGCATAACGCTTCGCAAGCATGTATTCCTGCTCGGCGGTCAGCACGGGGTATTTCTTGATTTCGGACAGGTAGCGGTTGAGGCTCTGCTCGCCGCTAAGCGCCGGTACTGCTGCTTTGGTCACGTTTCACAACCTTTCTCATGTCGACCGCTCTTGCCGGACCCCTGATGGGCATCCGGTCATTCGGGCCACGAGGTTACTTATAGGCTAGGCTCGTTATATATACGAGTCTTGGGGGCAAAAGGATGGTGCTTTTCATCGATTAGAACGACCAAGTTCGTCGATTAGTTCCTGCATGTCGCCGGGTAAATCCGAGGTAAACCGTAGTTGCGATTTCGTGATCGGATGTTCGAAACCCAATTCGGCGGCGTGGAGCGCCTGACGGGCGAATTGCAGCTCGGAAAGCAGGGTTTTGAGCGACTTGAGCACCTTTCCGTATAATGGATCTCCTAATAGCGCATGGCCGATTGACGCGCAGTGAACACGCACCTGGTGTGTGCGCCCGGTTTCGAGCCGGCATTCGATCAGCGCGCTGTCGGCCAGTCTGTCGAGCACCGTATAATGCGTTACGGCGTGTTTCCCGCGCGAGGAATTCTTGGCCAGCACCGCCATTTTCTTTCGATTGGCATCCGAACGGCCCAGACGCGCGTCGATCGTGCCTTTCGCCGGGCTGGGATGGCCCGCGCAAACCGCCAGATAGCGCCGATGTACGCTGTGCGCGGCGAACTGCGCGGCGAGGCCTTCATGCGCCGCATCGGACTTGGCGACGACCAGCAGGCCCGAAGTGTCCTTGTCGATCCGATGGACGATGCCGGGCCGAGCCACCCCGCCGATGCCGGACAGGCTGGATTCCCCGTTGCTGGCGCAATGGTGCAGCAACGCGTTGACCAGCGTCCCATCGGGATTTCCTGCGGCGGGATGGACGACCATGCCCGCAGGCTTGTCGACGACGATCAGGTGCTCGTCCTCGAAAGTGATGGTGAGTGGTATATCCTGCGGCTGCGCGACCGGATCGGCGGCGGGAGGGATATCGATGCGAAACACCGCCCCCTCGCGCACCTTCTGGCTGGGTGATGAGGCATAGGTGCCCTCGATCTCGACCATCCCGTCGGCGATCAGGGCCTGAATACGAGCACGCGAAAGCTCGGTTGCCTCGGCCAGCGCCTTGTCGAGGCGGGCTGGTGCGGCGATTGTGCCGGTGAGGGTTCGCGGTTCGGTCATAGTTCGTCCTGCGAAAGCGGGAAACCGTCTCCACTTCAAGAAAAAGCTGGACCCGTGGCCTTGCCGGAGTGACGAGTGTGGAATGGATGTGGAGATATCGAACGAAGCGCTCGACGCCCTTTTCGCCGCCGCTCGCGCTGCCAGTCCACGCGAGGCGTGCGGCATTCTTCTCGGCCAAGAAAAACGCGTTACGGCCTTACTCGAAACAGCCAACGTCCATCCCACCCCGCATACCCATTTCGAGATCGACCCGCAGGCGCTGATCGACGCGCATCGCGCGGCGCGTGAGGGTGGGGCACAGGTGCTGGGCTACTTTCATTCGCATCCTGAAGGCCCGGCCAAGCCCTCCGCCACGGACACGCAGATGGCAGCGCATGACGGCATGATCTGGGCGATCGCAGGGCGGCCCGATGACGGGGGCGGGGAGGGTCACACCCTTGACGAAAAAGGTTACACTGAAGGGGGGTCTCAAAGTTACACTCTGGACACGCAAGGTTACACTTCTGGCGAAAAGGGTCACACTTCGCGCAGTTTCGACGTCACGTTCTGGCGCGATGACCAACCGGGATTTACCCGGCTTTCCTACCAGCGACCAAGGCGCTAGACCGGGGGTTATGACGGTCCCCACACCTGTACTGCCCTTCGCAGACGTGCCTCGCATTGCGCGGCGATATGGCGAAGGGAGGGCTTTTTCGCCCAGGACCGTGTTCCAAGTGTTCCATCCTGTAGGAAATCCCGACCAATCATGACCTCGCAAACCGACCTCGCCGCGCTGCTATGCTCGCGGCTGTGCCATGACATGCTGTCGCCCGTGGGCGCGCTGTCCAACGGCCTCGAACTGCTCGCCGATGAACAGGATGATGCGATGCGCCAGCAATGCATCGAGCTGCTGGAGCAAAGCGCAAAGATCAGCACCGACAAGCTCAAATTCTTCCGCCTCGCCTTCGGCGCTGCAGGCGGCTTCGGCGACAACGTCCCGGTCGAGGAAGCGCAGCAGGTGATCGCGGCCCTCGCTGCCGATGCAAAGCGAGTCGAGCTCAACTGGGCCATCACCGAAGCGAGCCTGCCCAAGCCGGCGGTGAAGGTGATGCTGAACCTCGCGCAGATCGCGCTCGATGCGCTGGTGCGCGGCGGCACGCTCGATGTCGGGGCCGAACGGCGCGACGGCAATGTCGAGATCGTCGCGCGGGCCACGGCAGATCGCATCGCCTTCGACGAGAGCATCGGCGAAGCGCTGCAGGGCGGGTTGCCCGACCACGAGATATCGAGCCGCATCGCGGCGGCGCACATGGTCTCGCTGCTCGCACGCGAGATGGGCGGGGGCTTGCAATACGCCCTGTCCGATGGGGCGCTGGTGCTGGGCGGGGTGCTGCCAGAACCAGAGGGCATGATCGGGTGACAACGGCCAGGGGGGGAGAATGGCGCGACATGGAAGTCGGGGAACTGGTCCACAAGGTGGTCCCGTCGCCCAACTTCAACGAGCGCAAGTCGGCGATCTCGATGGTGGTGATCCACTATACCGAGATGCAGCCGGTCGAGACCGCGCTTGAGAAGCTGACCAGCGAGGAGGGCGGGGTTTCGGCCCATTACCTCATCACCGAGGAAGGTGAGGTCATCCAGCTGGTCAGCGAAGCCAAGCGCGCTTGGCACGCTGGCGCGTCATTCTGGCGCGGGTCGAAGGACGTGAACTCGGCCAGCATCGGGATCGAGCTGGACCATCCCGGCCACGCAGGCGGCTATCGCGGCTTTGCCGATGCCCAGTTCGAGGCACTGGTCCCGCTGGTCGCCCGGATCGTCAAGGATTACGACATCGCGCGCGCCAACGTGGTCGGTCACTCGGACGTCGCCCCGGTGCGCAAGATCGACCCTGGCGAACTGTTCCCGTGGGAGCGCCTCGCCGAATACGGCCTGTGCCTGCCCGCACCGGCAAAGCTCGATCAAATCGACCCTTTCCCCAACGAAGGCGCGTTCATCCTCGCGCTTGAACGGTATGGTTACGACATTACCGAGGGGCGCAAGGCAATCGAGGCCTTCGAGCGCCGCTGGCGACCCGGACGCATCACCGGGCAACCCGATGCGCAACTGGGCGCGATCCTGTGGCATTTGCTGCTCGAACGCGATCAGGGGCGGACGCGCTGAGACGGTCTGACGAATGGAATAACGATAACCATGGGAGGGAGAGAACCATGAAACGGACCGCAAGGCATCTGATGGCAATACCGGCAGCGCTCGCTTTGGCAGGCAACGCGCCACCGGCAGGCACCGTCACCGAAGAGACCGCCGCGCACAATCGAGCCGTCGCGGAACGGCTGCCGCTCGATGACCAGAGCGACTTCGAGGATGCGCGCCGAGGCCTGCTCGCCCAGCTCGAAGGCGACATCCTCAATGCTGATGGCACAGTTGCCTGGCAGGTCGAGGCGTTCGACTTCCTCGAAAGCGAGCCGCCCGCCTCGGTCAATCCCTCGCTCTGGCGGCAGAGCCAGCTGACCGCGATTCACGGCCTGTTCGAAGTGGTGCCCGGCATCTACCAGCTGCGCGGCTACGACCTATCGGTGATGACGCTGATAGCAGGCGAAAGCGGGTGGATCGTGATCGACCCTCTTTTGACACCGGCGCCGGCGAAGGCTGGACTGGAGCTTGCCAACCGCACGCTTGGCGAGCGACCGGTGGTGGCAGTGCTGTACACCCACAGCCACGGCGACCATTTCGGTGGCGTACTTGGGGTCACGACGCGAGAGGCCCTGGCAGCGGGCGAGGTCGAGATCATCGCGCCCGCTGGCTTCACCGCCGAGACCGTGGGCGAAAGCGTCCTGGCAGGGCCCGCAATGGGGCGACGCGCGCAATACCAGTTCGGCTCGAAGCTGGAAGAGGGGCCTGATGGTGTGGTTGGCGTCGGTCTGGGGCCGAAGCTGTCGACCGGCTCCATCGGCCTGCTCCCGCCGACGCGGGAACTGGACGACACGAGCCAAACGGTAGAGATCGACGGTGTCGTCTTCGAATTTCTCGATGCTGGCGGTACCGAAGCTCCGTCGGAGTTCGTTTTCTACCTGCCGCAATACCGCGCGTTGCACACCGCCGAGGTAGCGACCCGCAACTTTCACAATGTCCTCACCCCGCGCGGCGCGCTGGTGCGCGATAGCCTCAAGTGGAGCCGCACGCTGGACTCGATCCTGACCAGGTTCGCGGATCGCAGCGATGTCATGCTGGCTTCGCATCACTGGCCGGTCTGGGGCGGCGAAGAGGTGCGGGAGAAGCTGCGGAACCAGCGCGATACATACCGCTTCACTCATGACCAGACGTTGCGACTGGCCAATCAGGGCTACACGATGGACGAGATTGCGGAGGCGATCGGCGAACCCGACTTCGCCGCATCGGACTTCGGAACGCGCGGTTATTACGGGACCTTCGAGCATAATGCGAAGGCGGTCTATCAGCGCTATTTCGGTTGGTGGAACGCGGTGCCCGCAGATTACGACGCGCTGCCCAAGGTCGAAGAAGCGAAGCGCTGGGTTGATGCCCTGGGCGGCGGAGCGGCGGCGCTGGAGAAGGGCAGGGCGGCGTTCGAGGAAGGCGATTACCGATGGGCGGCAACGCTGCTGCAGACGCTCGTCTTTGCTGAGCCCGAGCGCGATACCGCGCGCGAATGGCTGGCGGCGACCTATGAACAGCTCGGATACCAGTCGGAAGGTGGCACCTGGCGCAACATCTACCTCTCGGCAGCGAACGACCTGCGCGGCTCGCAATCGAGCGAGGTTTTGTCGAGCAGCACGGCGAGCGTGCTGGCTGCGGTCCCCACGATCGACCTGTTCGATTCCCTGGCAGCCCGCTTCAATCCGGCGATGATGCGCGGGCAGGAGGCGCTGCTGCAATTCAGCTTCCCCGATACCGAAGAAAGCATCGTTGTCGACCTGCGCAAGAGCGTGATGTTCCCGCGCCTCGGCACGGTGGAGGCGCCGACAGCGCAGCTGACAATAGCGCGGAGCGACTTCAACCGGCTGCTTGTGCAGGAAGCGGATATTCAGGAATTGCTCGGCAGCGGGGCGGCTTCGGTCAAAGGCGATCCGATGGCTTTGCTATCCTTGTTTCAGGCGCTCGACCGGCCCAACCCGCAATTCGATATCGTCGAGCCGTAAAGCTTCCCTGCGACGCGGCGGTAGTCTATGAGGCGCTTCGCATCGGGGAGCCGAGGCAGCCGCGTGGCTTGCGCCGCGAGGAAAGTCCGGGCTCCACGAAACAAGGGTGGCGGGTAACGCCCGCCGGGTGAGGGCTTTCGGGCCCGAACTCAGGGAAAGTGCCACAGAGAGCAGACCGCCGATGGCCTCTAACGGGGTACAGGCAAGGGTGAAAGGGTGCGGCAAGAGCGCACCGGGGGCCTGGCAACAGGCTCCGCATGGCAAACCCCACCCGGAGCAAGGCCAAATAGGGGCCTCGTACCTCCGCCAGGAGGCAGGCGTGTTTCGCGCCGAGAGGCCCGGGTTGGCTGCTAGAGCGCGCCTGGCAACAGGCCGCCCAGATGAATGGCTGCCGCCCGAAAGGGAGACAGAACCCGGCTTATGACGCTCCCCGATGTAATTGCTTGCTCTTGAAGACGGTTCGCACGCGCAATCGAGAGCTGAAACCGCGAGCCCGAGCGTGTCATGTTTTGCACGCCCAAAACAAAGCGCCGGGCCTCACCTGATGGTGAGGCCCGGCGCTTTTGGTTGGCCGGGATTATCCGGCGCGCTTTAGAAGCGCCAGTTAAGCGAAACCTGGCCCTGGTCGTTCGACAGCAGGCCGCGGCCCATGTCGCTCGTCACCGAGATCGACGCGGTGAGGTTTGCGCCCACCTGCATCTCTGCACCGGCATTGACCGACACCCATGACGGGTCGAGCTGGTTTGCGATGGTGAACGCGGCTTCCGGAGCACCGGCGAAATGCGCGGTGACTACGTCTGCCGTGTCGGCCAGTTCGCGGGCATATGCGACCGAACCGAATGCGCGGATCGCGGTGTTGCCGCTCGCCATGACATCAAGCGAAGCCATCGCACCGGCCTTTGCCCCCAGCGAGGTGAAGGTACGGTCTGCGACCGTCAGGCCAAGCTGGCCCATGCCGACTTCCGAATAGCCGTCGATGTCGCTGCGCAGATAGTCGAGGCTTGCGACCGGTCCCACTTCGACGCCCTTGGCGAGATCGAAGGAGTAGCCGAGGCGCAGACCACCGAAAACCTGAGAGCCGTCCGACTGTCCGATCGCGTTACGATACAGGCTCGAAAGGTCGCCCTGTGCCGCACGCTGGACACCGAACTGCTGATCGGCCGTGCCGGCATAGCCGTCGGCGAACAGGCCACCATCGGTATAGGTCATGTAGACCGCCATCGATTCGCTCGTGTCTTCCTGCGGACGAAGCGCGCCGTCGCTGATCTCGCTCGACCGGATGCGTGACATCGCCACACCGAAGCTGAAGCCTTCGGACAGCTGCATGTCGGCCCCGATGGTCATTTCGCCAGCCGGGGTCAAGGCAGCCTGCTCAAGAGCGCTGGCAGCGCCATTGCCCAAGACCACACCGTTCGACAGGCCATCGGCGAGCGGACCGGAGACGGTGTTGCCGAAGCCGATCGACTGCCCACCATTGAGGTATACGCCCGATGCGCTGCCGAAGACGCCGATCTTGTCGGTTTCTGCCGGAGTCGTGCCGTTGAGCGCGTAGCTCGCATTGCCTGCTGCCGAGAAGCCGCCTGCAGCGCGCGACCCGCCGCGAAGGTTCAGCGTACGCTGAGCGATCTGGCCGGTGAAACGCTGCGAGAACGAATTGCCGGTGAAGGTCTGCTGGAACGCGCTGGTCGGGGTCAGTCCCGAAAGGGTCGCAGCGAACGTATCCACCGAGGCGTTGTCGACAATGTCGAATAGGCCGACGAACTCGTTGAAGCGCGTCGCGCGAATGTTATCGAGCGATCTCCCGAGCGGAGCGAGTGAACTGCGGCGACCCACGATACCGCGGATCGAACGCGCGGTCAGTTCGACCACCACGTCACCACCCTCGACGCGAGCTTCCGCTGCGAGGACCGGCGAACGGCTGAGCAAAATGACGTCAGAGAACGTTCCGTCGATCTCACCGGCACTCATCACCGTGAATTCGGAGCCGAACCGTACGCGCGGGCTGTCGGACGACAGGATCAGCGCGCCATCAAGCACTGCAATTCCGCTGATATTGACGAAGTCGCTGTTCACCGTGCGCCGACGATCGAATTCAAAGTCGATCAGGGTAGCCGCTGCACTGGTTTGAACATAGTCGCCGTTGATGGTGAGTTCACCCAGCCCTTCTGCCGATCCTGGCGCAAGTGCGCCCGCCACGTTGAAGAGTACATTGGTGTTGATCACCCCGCCGTCACCCGACACATCGCCAAAGCCCAACAGATAGACAGGTGCGTTGAACGTGCCATTGATCTCTGCGGAGCCTGCTTCTTGCAGGGTTTCGATCACGGTGGTGAAGCTGAAATCTGAAGGCAGCACGAGACCGGCATCGGAGTCGCTCATTACCAGTTTGTCGATCTCGACATCCAAGTCGACTGTGGTCGTGCCTGCGCGATTGAGGTGAACCTCGAAATATTGCGCGGGGTTGGCAAAGGCGGTGCCGATGGTGCCGTCGGTGTTCTGCGGCACGAAGCCGGTCGAGCCCGGTCCGAGCAGCGCGGAGCTGTTCGGTGTGTTCGCACCGAAATTCGGAGTTCCCGGCGGGGGCAGATTCGGGGAATCGGTCGGATTGCCCGAAATTTCGATGCCGAGGATAGTGCCGAGCTTTGGTCCTGTTTCGTAAACACCAGGTTCTGGCCCAGTCGGTACACCATTCACCAGCGTACCGGTGCCATCATCAATGAAAAAGCCCGGATCGAGATCCTGGGTCCAGCGTGTGGAATCCGACCAAACGCCATCGCCTTCGAGAGCCGAGACATATTTGTACGCGGTGTTTTCTGTGATGAATTCAAAGAACGGATAGATCGGGTTGTAGAAGCTGATGTCTCCGTAACCTTCAGGTATGCCGAAGAAGTCAAAGCCGCCTGACAGCACTGCGACAGCGATCGGGAAATCATACAATTGATCGACAATCAGTGGAGAACCGCTGTCGCCGCCAGCGGTGGCGACCTCATTGGGAAGCGCATCGTCATCGAAATAATCGATCGCACGGACAGCGGCGAGACTATTGCAGTCGATACCGTCCGGATTGAAGGTACAGCCGTCGATTTCTTCCTGCGTTCGATCAGGGTTGTCGAAGTCGGTGAAATAGTACGCCTGCGTTTCGAAGCCGAAATCGCTGGTGGGCGCAAAACCTGGAAATACGCTGTCGCCGAGATCGGAAGCTGAAGCCAGTGCGCCCAGCATGTTTTCGCCTATGCGGCGCAGAGTTCCAATGCCTTGCGATCCGCCACCATTGACACCATTGGCAACGCCAAAGGTACCGTAGCCCACCTGAACAACGTGGGTAAGTTCGGTCAGCGGCGTAAGAAGAATCGGAAGCGACGGTACGTCGACGATTGGAGAGTCGACAGCGATCAGGGCAATGTCTGCCCAAGGGAAGGGCAGACCACCGTTGTCAAAGTTCGACGAGGCATGAATGACGACATCGGTGCTCGATGCTATGCCGCCGTCGGTGTAGTTGGCCCCAGTGTCGATGTACTCAAGCAAGCGAACGGCGCTATCCACCCCGGTCGAAAAGAGCATGGTGCTTTCTGCGCCGGTTCCCGGAAGTCCGTAAGCCTCCGAGGAGGCCGAATTGACGCAGTGTGCTGCTGTCAGGATCGTGCGCGGGTTGATGACGCTGCCGGTGCAATTGAAGAATATTGCTCCGTCCGAATTACGCTGTTGGAAAATCTGAACAACCGAAGGTTGAGTGTTATTGACGTCGATGATGCCACCAGCGCCAACATCATCGCGCGCGAGCAGCTCGGGATCGGGCCTCGTGATGCTGCCGACCAGGCCGGTCGATGTGCGGACAAGATCGAGGTTGATCGAGTCAAAGTCGACGCTCACGGGCATCTCGGCGAGGCCGTCGAACGTGTTCGCGCGCTGGAGGGGAGCTGAGAACGTCGCAGACAATGTGGGGCCTTCGCTCTCAGCCTCGGCCTGCAAGCGGAAATCGGACGCGTCATCGCTCTCTGACGCGAGAGCAGGCGAGGCGCCAAGCGCTCCTGCCAATGCGACGATACCTACGCCGGACAGAAATCTACTATTCATAATGTAGCCCCCTTAGTTTGGATTTAACCCTCTTGTGATTCGGGAGGCTACTCCAGCGATTGAGAATCCCCAAGCTGAATTGGTGATTTATCGCGATCCTTAAAATCTTGCGCCGGGGCGACCATTCTCGCCCTAAAACGGCAGCGGCGCTGTGCGAAAAATTCGCCAGCGCCGCCTCAAATTTCTCTGCCTGTCTCGAAACCGGATTCGGTGACTTGGTTGTAATCCGAGTCAGGCTCTTCCTACGCTGGAATATGCGAAGCCTGCTGCGCGCATGTCTTCGGGGTTATAGACATTGCGTAGGTCGACCATCTCCGGCGAATTGGCCAACTGCTTCACGCGATCCAGGTCGAGCGCACGAAACGCATCCCATTCGGTCACTATCACCGTGACATCGGCGCCTTCTATCGCCTCATAGGGATCTTCGCACATCACCACGTCGGGCATCATCGGCTTTGCAAGCTCCATGCCCTCAGGATCGTATGCGCTCACGTGAACACCGGCATCGGTGAGCGTCTGAGCGACGGCGATCGCGGGGGAATCGCGCATGTCGTCGGTGTTGGGTTTGAAGGTGAGGCCGAGCAGGGCGGCTTTCTTGCCCCGTGCAGCGTCCACTCCGCCCAGCGCTTCGAGCACCTTACGGCCCATCGCGCGCTTGCGGCTGTCATTGACCTTGACCACTGCCTCTACGATGCGGGTCGGGCTGTCGTAATCCTCGGCGGTCTTGAGAAGCGCGAGCGTATCCTTGGGGAAGCACGAGCCGCCATATCCGGGCCCGGCATGCAGGAACTTCGGCCCGATGCGGTTGTCCATTCCGATTCCGCGCGACACGTCCTGAACGTTTGCGCCGACCTTTTCGCACAGGTCCGCCATCTCGTTGATGAAAGTGATCTTCGTCGCGAGGAAGGCGTTGGCGGCGTATTTGATGAGCTCGCTGGTCCGGCGCGACGTGAACAGGATCGGCGATTCATTAAGGAACAGAGGGCGATAAACCTCGCGCATGATATCCTGTCCAAACTCATCCTCGGTGCCGATCACGATCCGGTCGGGCCGTTTGAAGTCCCCGATTGCAGCCCCTTCGCGCAGGAATTCCGGGTTCGAGACGACCGAGAACTGATGCGAGGTGCCGGAGTCCGAAAGGATGCGCTCGACCTCGTCGCCAGTACCGACCGGGACCGTCGACTTGGTGACGATAACCGCCGGATTGGCGAGAGACTCGCCGATTTCCTTTGCCACGGCATAGACGAACGACAGATCGGCATGGCCGTCGCCCCGGCGGCTAGGCGTGCCGACCGCGATGAAGATCGCCCTCGCGTCCTTGATCCCTTCGGCGAGCGAGGTCGTGAAAGACAGCCTTCCGGCCTTGACGTTGCTCTCGACCAGCGCGGCGAGGCCCGGTTCATAGATTGGCATGACACCGTCATGCAGCCGGTCGATCTTGCCCTGATCCTTGTCGATGCAGACCACATCGTGACCAAAATCGGCGAAACAGGCGCCAGAGACCAGGCCGACATAGCCAGAACCCACCATCGCAATTTTCATAGCGTCTTGCCTTCTCGAATTTTTACGGGCGCTCGCCGTGGAAGACTTCCACCGCGCCCTTGTCATCCTGGCAGGTCTGGATGACCCGCCGCTGGTCGCCTTCAAGCACGAGCGCCGTAAGCACACCCGATCTAAAAGCGCCAGTGTCAATCCCGATCCGGTTGCCGCAGTCCATCACCCGATCGAAAATCGTGTGCCCATGCACCACGACCTTTTCGAGCCTGCCCTCATGTTTGAGGAAGCGGTCACGGATCCACAGAAGATCGCTGCGTTTCTGTTGGTCGATCGGCAATTCCGGGTCGATCCCGGCGTGTACGAACAGGTAATCGCCCGCTTCGATCATTTCCTCGAACCCCATGATGTAATCCCGCTCTGATTGCGGGACGATCTTGGGAAGCAATTGAAACAATTCGTCGAGGTTCATCTCGTTGAACTGTTTCTTCGAAAGGCCATAAGACAGGATAGTTTCGCGTCCGCCATGCTTGAGGAAATGGCGCAGCATCTCGGGTCTTTCGAAAGCACCGAGAAACATCTCCTCGTGATTGCCTGCCAGCACCCGGACGCTGCGTTCCCTTTGCCAAGCGCGCGTACGCTCGAGCACTCCGGCGCTGTCGGGCCCGCGATCCACAAGGTCGCCGAGAAGGATGACATGGCTCTCGGCAGGCGGTCTCGAAGCGTTGTCCTGATTGATGGCAGCGACAATGGTGTCGTAAAGATCAAGGCGACCGTGGATGTCACCGATTACGTAATACCGCGTGTCCGTCGGCACTGAGGGCGAAGGAGGCCGGGGACGTGATCGGAACAGGGAGCGCAAAGTGTCTAGCATGGTCTTGTCATATCTGGTTCCACCTTGCCCAATCGTGACCGCAGCTAGGCTTCTGGAAGCAATTTGCGGGCCGACAAGGCGCAGGGGCCTGTTCGACGAAAAAGATCGAGGGCGACGTGCGCAACGTTGGTCGATCTGGCGAAGCGCGGCTGTAATACCTAGCGATGCCTCGGGCAACCGGACAGTAGGATCCGGTTCGGATTGAGCGCAATCCTCCTTCGGGAACGCTTGCTAATCACCCGGTCGCCAGCACGGTCCGACTGATGTATTTTTTCAACACTGGGGATCGGATCTGTTGTTTTGGGTAATTTTGCTTGTGCTTCTGCGAGATAATATGCACGTTTGTTTCGCATCTGGTCGAGACTGCGTAGAAAAAATGCAGCCGCCGGATGTGCAGGTGGGACGAAGCTAAAACACGAAACGAGGAAGTTTCCATGCTCACGTCCATCCGCGGCCTCTCCGCCGCAACCCTTTCTGCAGGTCTGCTGCTTAGCGCAGCCCCTGCTTTCGCCGAAGAAGCCGAGGCAACTCCCGTTGTCGGCGATGTCGCTGTCGATGCTATTGTCGATGGCGCGATCAGCGAAGACATCATTGCAGCATCCGCAGCGCTCGACGCTCCGGCAGCAACCCACGCTCAGCCAGTGCTCAACACCGAACTGGCCGGCGCCGGTGCCATCGAACGCGCCAATGCGCCAATCGAAGACGCGATTGCGAACAGTGTGGGCGGTGAAAGCGGCCTTTCGCTTTCGGGCAACGTCGCACTCGTAAGCGACTACCGTTTCCGCGGTGTCTCGTTCAGCGATGGCGATCTAGCGCTTCAGGGCGGCATTGACCTTGCCCATGACAGCGGTTTCTACATCGGCACCTGGGCTTCGACCATCTCCGGCGGCACTGCCTTTGGCGAGATGGAGCTCGACGTCTATGCTGGTTGGGGTGGCCAGATCACCGACGCGGTTAGTTTCGATGTCGGCCTTCTCTATTACATCTACCCGACCGGCGACGTACCCGGTGCGGATACGGATTACTGGGAGCCCTACGCCTCGATCGGCTTTGGCCTCGGTCCGGTTTCGACCACTTTCGGCGTTGCCTATGCGTGGGAGCAGGATTCGCTCGGTGGAGATGACAACCTTTATCTCTACACCGACTTCGAAGCGGGCATTCCAGACACGCCGATCACGCTGACGGCTCACCTGGGTTACACGGACGGTGTGTTCTCGACCGATATCGACTCGGTAACATTCGAACAAAAGAATTCGTTCGACTGGGGGCTGGGCGTCAGCTGGGCCGTAACCGATGCGCTTTCGCTGGGCGTGAACTATGTCGATACCGAAGGCCCGAGCATTGAAGATGCAACCGATGCGGGGTTCTTCTTCACTCTGGGTTACTCGATGTAATCTGACTGATTTTCCGCAAGGATAAGCGGAAGGAACGGGACGCGGGGCCAGCAATGGCTCCGCGTTTCCTTTTGTGCGGCTCATGGATGACTCCGCACCCCTTGCGGGTGCCATGCCGCCGCCTTACGTCCTGGCGCGAAAGGACATGCCCATGGTCAAGTATCTCCACTCCATGATCCGCGTCAGCGATCCGCAGGCGACGGTGGATTTTTTCAAGCTGATCGGTGTCGAGGAGGTGCGTCGCTTCGATGTGGAAGCTGGGCGCTTTACGCTGATCTTTCTCGCTGCGCCAGGGCAGGAGGGCGTTGCAGAGGTCGAACTGACCTACAACTGGCCGGACGAAGACGGGAGCGCGTCCGAGGAGTATGACGGAGGGCGCAATTTCGGCCATCTCGCCTATCGCGTCGATGACATCTACGAGACGTGCCAGAAGCTGGCCGATGCTGGCCACACCATCCATCGCCCACCGCGCGACGGGCACATGGCCTTCGTCAAGTCGCCCGATGGAATTTCGGTCGAGCTGCTACAGGAAGGCAATCTGGAGCCCAAGGAGCCTTGGGTCAGCATGGAAAATACCGGAAGCTGGTAAATCCGGGCCGTTCGATCGACGACGCGCGATCAGCGCAGCGGATCGTCTGGATAGGTATCCTGCGGCATCGGTCGCTGGTCGTCACATTCCTCGGCCGGGTGGGTGGTCGTCAGCCGGAGAACCACGAAGCCTAGTATGGCGGAAATCGCCGAACCGGTCAGGATGCCGATCTTGGCCTCTTCCACCAGAAGTGGCGTATTGGGGAATGCCAGCCCGCCGATGAAGATGCTCATCGTGAAGCCAATTCCGCAGAGCATCGATACGCCCCAGATCTCTGCCCAGTTCGCATTTTCAGGGCGCGGTGCAAAGCCGGTCTTGTCCGCCAGCCACACGGTCGAGAATATCCCGACCTGCTTGCCGATCACCAGTCCAGCCGCGATCGCGACCGGAAGCGGTGCGAGCAACTCTTCTGCGCCCATGCCGCTGAGCGAAACGCCGGCATTGGCGAAGCCGAAAATGGGCACCACGAGATAGGCGCTCCACGGTGCGAGAGTGTGTTCGAGCCGTTCGACCATCGAGTTGCCATCGCGTCGTTGCAACGGAATCGTCAGCGCCGCCAGGACGCCTGCAATCGTTGCGTGCACGCCGGAATTGAGCACACAAAACCAGAGCACCACCGCCAGAAGGATATAGGGCCAGAAGTAGTCGACGTGGAACCGGTTGAGCGCAATCATCACTGCCAGCACGCCGAGCGAAGCGACAAGCCACTCCATGTGAAGGCCCTGAGTGTAGAAAACTGCGATAACTACAACCGCGCCGATATCGTCAACGATCGCAACGGTCAGCAGGAACAGCCGCAAGGAAGCTGGAACCCGGCTGGCTAGCAGCCCAAGCACACCCATCGCGAAAGCGATGTCGGTTGCCGCGGGGATCGCCCAGCCCGCGAAATACTCGCCACCACCCGTGACAAACAGATAAACCAGCGCCGGAACAGCCATACCGGCAGCGGCCGCAAGCATAGGAAGTCTGCGCGCAGCGGGGTCGGACAGCGATCCGTCGATGATCTCGCGCTTTACTTCGAGGCCGACCACGAAGAAGAAGATCGCCATCAAGCCATCGTTAATCCAATAGTGTAAATCGTATAGCTTGGGTATTGGGGTCCATGCGAGTTTACCGTAGAACAACTCTCGGTATTCGTCCGCCATGGGGGAGTTTGCTGCCAACATTGCCGCTGCGGCGACAAGGATTAGCAGGATGCCCGCAGACGCATCGCCTACGAAAAGAGCTCTCACAGGAGCCAGGAGGCGTTTGACGGGGCGGGCGATCGGAGAAAGGGGTTCGGCCATGGTGCCTCCCCTTTCACGAAAAGACAGGTGAGTTGCAAGGGTAAACCAGCCCAGGCTCGCCAGAGGGATAAGAAGGAAGATCCGATTCGGGATCAACGGGGGTCGCATTGACGTTGTTTGAATGGGGAGGCTGGCAATTGCTGGCCTTGCTGCAACACGAGCTATTGCTCTTTGCAGGCGTATTTTTCTTGATCGGGGCGCTCGACGACCTTGCGCTCGATCTGGTGTGGTTGTGGCTGAAAGCTACCGGACGGGCGCGGACTCCGCGAGTCAGCCGAAGCGAGCTCGAAGGGCGGTCATTGCATGGGCCAGCCGCCATTTTCGTCCCGGCGTGGCAGGAAGCCAATGTTATTGGCGATACGATCGGACACCTGCTCGGCTCGTGGCCGTATCGCGACCTGAGGCTCTATGTCGGCGTCTATCGCAACGATGCCGCGACGCTCGAAGCTGCGATGCAGGCCGCGCATGGCGATCAACGCCTGCGGCTCATTATTCACGATCGCGACGGGCCCAGCACAAAGGCCGACTGCCTCAACCGCCTGTACGTCGCCATGACCGACGACGAACAGCGACTCAGCGTAAGATTTGCGAGCGTGGTGTTCCACGATGCAGAGGATATGGTCGACTCGGCTGCGCTGGCCTTGCTCGACGAAGCGATTGCTCGCGGCGCCGATTTTGCGCAACTCCCGGTTGAACCGCTGCCACAGGCCGCGCGCCATTGGCTGGGAAGCCATTATTGCGAGGAGTTCGCCGAGGCGCATGGCAAGGCGATGGTGGTGCGCAGCGAAATCGGTGCGGCCCTTCCGGCGGCGGGCGTAGGCTGCGGCGTGTCCCGAGCGGCTCTCGAACGCCTGACCGAACGTCGCGGTGAGGATGTGCCGTTCGAACCGGAATCGCTCACCGAGGATTACGAGATGGGTCTCGCGATCGCGGAGAGCGGCGGCAAATGCCAGTTCGTGCGAGTTCGCGGTGAAGACGACATGCTCATCGCCACGCGCGCCTTCTTCCCCTCGGCACTGAAGCGTATCGTGCGCCAGAAGACACGCTGGGTTCTGGGCATTTCACTGATGGGCTGGGACCGGACCGGTTGGCATGGCGGGCTGATCGAAACCTGGATGCGCGCGCGCGACCGTCGCGGACCGCTTACTGCGCTCGTCCTGGCGATGGGCTACACGCTTTTCGCGCTGACCTTGCTCCTGATGTTCGCCGTTTCGATGGGCTGGACCGAGGCCACGCCTCTTCCGCCGGTCCTCACAGGGCTGCTTTATGTCAATCTGGGCTTCTTTGCCTGGCGAACCATGTGGCGATTCGCTTTCACCGCTCGCAATTACGGGGTCGCCGAGGGGGTCTTTGCGGTCTTCCGTATTCCCATCACCAATGTCGTGGCGATCATGTCCGGTCGGCGCGCAGTCGCTGTCTACTGGAAGGGGCTTTTCGGTAGGGCGATCAGGTGGGATAAGACCCCGCACGAGCGCCATCCGCTGCGTCCGGGTTTCAGCCATGATAGAACCACCAGACGTGGCAATACCCGGCGACAGCCTCAGCCTCAGCCGTTTGAGGGGATGAACGCGTGACAACGGGATCGAAAACATCAAAGCCCGGCCATGGTCGCCGAGGCGCACCGCTCGCAATGCTGGTAATCCTGCTTGCCGGATGGGGGACTGGCCGAGCGTTCACATGGGAAAACCCGTTTCCCGCAACGGTGCCCGATTTTGCGGAGATGCAAGCGTCGGTTTCCGTGCCGAATGTCCCGGATCCAAGGCCGGTCTTGGCCGAATTGACGGGCCTGTCTTCGCCGATGGTATCCGTCGCAACCAAACCCGCAGCTGCAGAGCAGCACATCGCGTTCGCTCGGTCGAGTGCGAATCACTTATGGAGCAGACCCAACCCCACCAGATCGAGGTTCACTCAGGGTCCTCGCTCGGTCGCTCTGCCCCTGGCGGCGGCCCATGACCTGATAATGAGAGCTGTATATCTCGGTGAGGGAAGGCTCAGCGACAGCTTTATTGCTTCGTCGCCATTGCAACGCTCTCCAGGGATACCGCGTGCAGCGCCGCCTTTTGCAAGCACCAACGCGGCAAATGCACAGCCTGCAAAGCCCGATCGCTGGCTGCTGGATGCGTTCAGTTTTTACCGCGGGGGCTCGGGGGCGGAAGCGATTTCGGCGGGACGCGTCGCGACCTACGGTGCAAGCCAGACCGGCGCGCGGGTGCAATATCGCTTTGCGCCCAATTCCGTCCGTGACCCGCGCGCCTATGTCCGTGCCTATCAGGCATTGATTTCGGGCGGCGAAAGCGAGCTTGCGGCCGGGCTCTCGATACGCCCATCGCCATCCGTGCCGGTGCGTGCCTACGCCGAAGCGCGCCTCACCGACACGCCCCTGTTGGGGCGAACCGTGCGTCCGGCGGCCTATGCCGTAACCGAGCTTGATCCGATCAAGCTGCCGGGGCGTTTCGCTCTCGAACTCTATGGCGGAGCCGGTTACGTCGCAGGGGTCGCAGCCACGCCTTTCGCCGACGGGCAGGCGGTTGCCACTCACGAGCTCGTCAACTTCACCGGTCCCGGCAACCAGCCTGTGCGGATCAGTGTGGGCGGCGGTGCATGGGGCGGGGTCCAGAGCGATGCCGGACGGCTCGATATCGGTCCGACCATGCGGATCGATTTCGACCTCGGAGACGTGCCCGCGAGGGTTTCGGTCGACTGGCGTGAGCGGGTGGTGGGCGAAGCTGAACCCGACTCAGGCGTGGCAGCGACGCTCTCGACGCAATTCTAAGCTGCGAGGCGGGCTCTGGCCTTGCCCGGGGCATGATCAAGGTGCGGTTTGGCGGGACTTTTGAAGCCGCCAAGTGAGGCGTGCAAACAACACTGATTATTTGGACGCATCGCCGCCTTCCAACTCCGGGTCCACTGGGCTAGTCGCTTGGGCATGGACGTCTACCTGCCCATTGCGAACCTCTCGGTGAACGGTCTTGTGATCGTGCTTCTTGGTGGGCTGACGGGTATCCTTTCGGGTCTGTTCGGCGTCGGCGGCGGTTTCCTCACGACCCCTCTCCTGATCTTCTACGGCATCCCCCCCACCGTTGCCGCCGCTTCGGCGGCTACCCAGGTCACCGGCGCAAGCGTTTCGGGTGTGTTGGCGCATTCCAGACGCAACGGCGTCGATTACCGCATGGGCGCGGTCATGGTCGGCGGCGGGGTGGTCGGCGCGCTTATCGGCGCAGCATTGTTCAGCCTGCTTCAGGCTTTGGGTCAGATCGATGTCGTCATCGGGATCCTTTACGTCGTCCTGCTGGGAACGATCGGCTCACTGATGCTGCGCGAGGCGCTCGATACGATATCGCCCGGCTCGAAGCAGCGCGACGCGCGTCCGCGCAAGCGCCGCCATCATCCGCTTGTCGCGGGCCTGCCGTTTCGCACGCGCTTCTATGCCTCGGGCCTCTATATCTCTCCGCTTGCCCCCCTGATCCTTGGCGTGCTCGTCGGCATTCTGACGATGCTGATGGGCGTTGGCGGAGGCTTTCTGCTGGTTCCGGCGATGCTGTATATCTTGGGAATGAGCGGGAATGTCGTGGTCGGCACTTCGTTGTTCCAGATCCTTTTCGTCACGATGGTCACGACCATGACCCACGCGCTGACGACGCAGGCTGTCGATATCGTGCTCGCGGGCCTGCTGCTGGTCGGATCGGTGCTGGGCGCGCAGTTCGGGACCCAGATCGCCATGAAGGCGCGGCCCGAATTGCTGCGCCTTGTGCTCGCTGCCATCGTGCTTGCGGTGGCGATCCGCATGTTGTGGGGGCTGGGGGTCCAGCCCGATGAGATCTACACGGTTGCACCCCTATGACGCGCGCAGCGAAGCGCTTTGGAGCGACGCTGGCGCTGCTTCTCGCCGCGCCTTTCCTCATGGGCCAGAGCGAGCCGATCCTCGTGCCCGCTGTCAGCCAGTCGCGGATCGAAGTAAGACAGGGCTTCACCGGAGCCGACCTGCTGCTTTACGGCGCGGTGATCGATCCGGCGGGCGCAGCACTGCGGACCGAGTATGACATCGTCGTCGTGCTCAAGGGACCGACCGAACCAATCCGCCTGCGCGAAAAGGAACGCATCATCGGGATCTGGATGAACTCCGGATCGAGCGATTTTCGCTCCGCCCCGTCCTTCTTCGCGGTCGCCTCCTCGCGTCCGGTCGAAGAGGTTGTCGATCCGCGCACGGCGGCGATCTACGAACTGGGCACCGAGTTCATCCAGCTAAGCCCATCGGGTCAGATCGAGCCCGAGGAGCAGGCACGCTATGCAAGCGGTCTGGTCGAGATGCGTGAGCGCCTCGGCCTTTACAAGGAAGATCCCGATGGCGTGCAGATCAGCGAAGGTGTGTTGTACCAGGCGCGGATCGAATTGCCTTCGAACGTCACGACCGGCGAATACACTGCTGAAACCTTTGCGATAGCAAATGGCCGGGTTCTCGCCAGCGCGACGGCGGATATCGACGTGGTCAAGGTCGGGCTGGAAGGCTCGGTGGTTTATGCTTCGCAGCGATATTCGCTGTTTTACGGTCTTGGCGCGATTGTCCTTTCGCTCAGCATGGGCTGGCTCGCTGGCAGGACGTTCTCGAGATCCTGATTGCGTCGCGTGTATTGTTGACGCGATCTTAACCTCACTGGCCCAGTGATGTCCGGGACCAATTGGCATCGGGTCGGGCCCTTCCGCTCCCGTTTTGCCGTGTAAAGGGGGCAGGGACAGCGCATGACCGACATGGGCCGCCACAATTTCGCGAATGACACGGCCGCCGCCGAACTCGATTCTGCGTCGTTCGATCAAGAGGATACCGCGCGTCAACCTATCGGCGTCGTG
Organism: uncultured Erythrobacter sp.; assembly: GCA_947494705.1. Taxonomy (GTDB): domain Bacteria; phylum Pseudomonadota; class Alphaproteobacteria; order Sphingomonadales; family Sphingomonadaceae; genus Erythrobacter. Next base: position 962,679 of record CANLVN010000001.1, on the reverse strand, counting down.
CTGGAAATCGCGGGGGCCGGCTCGCAGATCGCGCTCGACCTGCAACGTCTCAACGAATGCCTCGACCACGAGGATCGCGCAGTTCAGCTCGCCGGGCAGGTCGGCAGCCAGATCAAGATCCGCGTCGGCAATGCGTGGTTGCTCGCGAACGTCCGCGACCAGCGCAAGGATCGGCGCGCGGAAAACGGCATCATCGCCCATATCGACTTTCTCGGCGAAGGCTCCGAAGAAAAGCTCACAGGCCGTATTCACGGCTTCAAGCGTGGTGTGACCCGCTATCCGATCCCGGGTGCGCTGGTTTACCCCGCGACCACGCCCGACCTCGAACAGATCTACGCCAGTGACGGCCGTGCGAACATCACGATCGGCACCGTGTTCCCGACCAAGGACATCCGCGCCGGTCTCTACATCGACGCGATGCTGGGCAAGCACTTTGCGCTGCTGGGATCGACCGGTACGGGTAAGTCGACCTCCGCCGCGCTTATCCTGCATCGAATCTGCCAGGCCGCGCCCGAGGGTCATATCGTCATGATTGACCCGCACGGCGAATACTCTGCCGCCTTCCGCCAGACCGGGCAGATCCTCGACGTGTCGAACCTGCAGATGCCGTACTGGCTGATGAACTTCGAAGAACATTGCGAAGTCCTGCTCACCAGCGACGGCAACGAACGCCAGGTCGACATGGACATTCTGGCCAAGTGCCTGTTGCACGCGCGTTCCAAGAACCGGCTGGCCGAGACGATGGGCAAGATCACCGTCGACAGCCCGATCCCGTATCTGCTTTCCGACCTTTCGACCAAGCTGCAGGACGAGATGGGTCAGCTCGACAAGGCAACCTCATCCGCGCCGTATATGCGTATCAAGTCCAAGCTCGAGGAGCTCAAGGGCGATCCGCGCTATCAGTTCATGTTCTCCGGCATGCTGGTCGGCGATACGATGACCGACTTCATCTCCAAGGTCTTCCGCATGCCCGGCGATGGCAAGCCGATCTCGATCATCGACGTGTCGGGCGTGCCCTCGGACATCACCTCGACCGTGGTCGCCGTGCTCTCGCGGCTCGTATTCGACTTTGCGATCTGGGGTCGCGAGGAAAAGACCCGGCCGATCTTGCTGGTTTGCGAGGAAGCACACCGATATGTGCCGAACGAGAAGAACTCGGACGGTTCCTCGGTTGCCAAGATCCTGTCGCGCATCGCCAAGGAAGGCCGTAAATACGGCATCAGCCTCGGCCTTATCACCCAGCGCCCGTCCGACCTTGCCGAAGGCGTGCTCTCGCAGTGCGGCACGATCATCTCGATGCGTCTCAACAACGACCGCGACCAGGCCTTCGTGCGCTCGGCCATGCCGGAAGGCTCGCGCGGGTTCCTCGATTCGATCCCGGCGCTGCGCAACCGCGAATGCATCATCTGCGGCGAGGGCGTCGCGATCCCGATTCGCGTCAACTTCGACACGCTCGAGGAGCACAAGCGCCCGGCCTCCGAAGACCCGAGCTTCGTCGACCTGTGGAGCCAGAGCGGCGACGAAGAGGAACTGGTCGAACGCGTCGTGCTGCGCTGGCGCTCCCAAGGCTAGGTTCCGCGGCTGTCACCGTAGAGGTGGATGTGCAGGCGGTCGCTCATGCGGAAGCCGTATTCCAGGCATAGGCCGCTCAGCCATTCCTGCCGCGCGCGCAAGGCCTCGCTTGTCGTGCCTTCGGGCATCAGGAACACGCGATCCGACGCGATGCGGTGGCGTTTCTGCAACTCCAGCAATTCGTCGACATCACCCGGTTGCGCGATCACGAACTTGAAGAACGCCCTCGGGTCGTCTGCATAGTGCTCGATCCGCTCGGGGATCAGCGCGAGTTCGCTCGGGTTGCCTGAATGGGCGAGCTTGGGGCTGACGTTGTACTGATCGACCCGGATGTCGACATGGGCGCTCGCCTTCGTCGTCCCGTTGGTCTCGATCTCGACCTCGATATCGGGAAGCGCGGCGAGCATGTCGGCCAGTGCGCCGCATTGCATCAGCGGCTCGCCCCCCGTGATCACCAGCCGCTTCTGCCCCAGCGCCGCAACCTGCGCGGCGGCGTCTTCGGGGCTGAGCTTCACCTGATTGGCGCGGCGGTCATACTCGACCCCGTCCCTGTGCGGCCGTTCATCGCCTTCGAAGTGCCATGTATAGGCTGTGTCGCACCACACGCAGGCGAGGTTGCAGCGCGACAGGCGGATGAAGGCGACCGGGACGCCTGCGCTTGGCCCTTCGCCCTGCAGGGAGGCGAAGATCTCGGGTTCGCCGTGGTCGTCGGTGGCGAGGATCAGCGCTGTCATGAGCGGCCTCCAAGTCCTACAGGATGGAATACATGGAACACGGTCCTGGGCGAAAAGGCGCAAAGTGTAACCCTGCGCGGCCAAAAGTGTGACCTTGCGCGCCAAAGTGTAAACTTGCGCAAAGCAAGTGTGACCTTTTCAGGCCAAAGCGTGACCCTTTGTGGCCCGAAAGTGTAACCTTTCAGGCCGCACAGTGTCACCTTGGCGGCGGTGAAAACCGCGCGGTTCGAAGGCGCGAGGCAAGACGTGGCAATGACCATTGCCGACCCTTGCCACAAAGCCGCCCCGTAGGAAATTCTAAGCCAGCCGCGCCAGCGCGCCTTCCAGCCGTTCGACCTCCGCCGAATGATGCGCGTGATCGGCTTTGGCCTTTTCCACCGCTTCGGGCTTTGCGCGTTCGACGAAGTTCGCGTTTGAGAGGCGACCTTCGAGCGACTTGGCTTCCTTGCGCGAGGCGTCGAGCGCCTTTGTCAGGCGGGTCTTTTCCGCTTCGATATCGATCACCCCTTCGAGCGGGACGACGAACACGTCGTTCAACGCGGTGACCTGCATCGCCGGACCAGCAGGCGGTTCTCCGATGGTCACCGGGGTGAGCCGCGCAAGCCGTTCGATCGCAGCCGAGGAACGGTCGATGGTCGAAGTCGCCAATCCCGAAGGGCTGGGCACGAAGGCCGCCAGCTTCGCGCCCGGCGCGATGCCAAGCTCGTTCTTCGCGCTGCGGACATTGGTGGTGAGGTCGATCACCCAGTCGATCGCGTCGGTCGCCTCCTTCGAGACTTCGCTACGCGGGTCGGGCCACTTTGCGGCGATCAGGTCGTAGGGCCTGTCACCCTGCGCGTGCCAGAGCTCTTCGGTGATGAAGGGCATGAAGGGGTGCAGCATGACGAGGATCTGGTCGAGTGCCCATCCGGCAACCTCGCGGGTCTCTTTCGCAGGCATGGCGTCCGGAGACGCGTCTTCCCCGAAGACCGGCTTGATAAGCTCAAGATACCAGTCGCAGAAGCGGCTCCACGTAAACTGGTAGATCGCATTGGCCGCCGCATCGAAACGCAGATCGGCCATCGCCCCCTCGATTTCTTCGCAGACCGCCTGAACCTCGCTGATGATCCACTGGTTCGCCGCCAGCCGCGCGGTCGGAGCCTTGAGCGTGGTGGACGCGCCGATGCCGTTCGACTGACAGAAACGCGTCGCGTTCCACAGCTTGGTGGCGAAGTTGCGGTACCCTTCGACGCGGCGTTCATCCATCTTGATGTCGCGGCCCTGGCTTTCCATCGCCGCCATGAAGAAGCGCAGCGCGTCGGCGCCGTACTGGTCGATGAGGACGAGCGGATCGACGACATTGCCCTTGGTCTTCGACATTTTCGAACCGTCGGCAGCGCGCACGAGGCCGTGCAGATACAGGCGCGGCCATGGAGCCTCGCCCATATTGTAGTTCCCCATCATCAACATCCGCGCATCCCAGAAAAACAGGATGTCGAAGCCGGAGATGAGCAGCGAATTGGGGAAGTGCTTGTCGAGCAGTGGCGCCCCATCTTCGGGCCAGCCGAGCGTGGCGAAAGGCCACAGGGCAGACGAGAACCACGTATCGAGAACGTCGGGGTCCTGCGTCAGTGCAACACCCGGCCCGGCGAGCGATTCCGCCGCTTCGGCGCTTTCGGCGACGAAGACATTGCCTTCCGCATCGAACCACGCCGGGATGCGGTGGCCCCACCACAGTTGGCGGCTCACGCACCACGGCTGGATGTTTTCCATCCAGTTGAAGAAGGTCTTTTCCCACGTCTTGGGGACTATCTCGACCGTCCCGTCGCGAACCTGCTGGATCGGCTTTTCGGCGAGTTTCGCGGCATCGACATACCATTGGTCGGTCAGCCAGGGTTCGATCACCACGCCGCCGCGGTCGCCGAAGGGGGTCGCGATCTGGCGGGGTTCGGCGTCGGCGACGACTTCCTCGCCCTTCTTGTTCTTGGTGACGTGCGGGATGAGGCAGCCGAGTTCCTTCATCCGCTCAACGACGAGTTCGCGCGCGCCCTTTTCCTCGCCCGCGACCTTTTCGGCGCGGAAACGGTGCAGGCCGATGAATTCGTCGGGAATCAGGCCGTCAGCGACCTGGCAGACATTGGCATCGCCATCGAGCATGTTGAGCATGTCGGCGGGCGCAAAGCCTGCGCGCTTCCCGACTTCGAAATCGTTGAAGTCGTGACCCGGCGTGATCTTCACCGCGCCGCTGCCCAGTTCCGGGTCGGCGTGTTCGTCGGCAACGATGGGAATGCGGCGGCCCGTGATCGGCAGCACGACATGCTTGCCCACGACGCTTGCATACCGCTCGTCGGTCGGGTGCACCGCGACCGCCATATCGGCGAGCATGGTTTCGGGGCGGGTGGTGGCGACCTCGATAAAGTCGCGCCCATCGGCCAGCGTCACGCCGTCTTCGAGCGGATATCTGAAGTGCCAGAAGCTGCCCGCAATCGTCTGCTGCTCGACTTCGAGGTCCGAAATCGCGGTCTTCAGCTTGGGGTCCCAGTTCACCAGCCGCTTGTCGCGATAGATCAGGCCGTCATTGTAGAGGTCGACGAAGGTCTTGATCACGGCCTTGGTGAAGTGCGGGTCCATCGTGAACTGTTCGCGCGACCAGTCCATCGAACAGCCCAGCCGGCGCAGCTGGTTGGTGATGGTGCAGCCGCTTTCGTGCTTCCACTCCCACACCTTGTCGACGAACTCTTCGCGCGAATAATTGGTGCGCTTGTCCTGGCGATCCTCCATCTGGCGTTCGACCACCATCTGGGTCGCGATGCCTGCATGGTCGGTGCCGACCACCCACAGCGCATCCTTGCCGCGCAGGCGTTCATACCGGATCACGATATCCTGAAGCGTGTTGTCGAGCGCATGGCCGATATGGAGCGAACCGGTCACGTTGGGCGGCGGGTTGACGATGGTGAAGGGCTCGGCGTCGGGCCGTTCGGGCCGGAAACCGCCGGTCTCCTCCCAATGCTTGTACCATCGCGCTTCGATGGCGGCGGGATCGAAAGTGGTGTCCAGTGTCATGTCTTGTCGGCTCGCTGACGCGCTTTTGTCTGTTGGCAAGGGAAAGCAAGCCTTTGCCACCCCCTCTGCGGTGGGACAACCGCCAATTGCGCACTTGTGATGCGCGGCTTTTGCCCGCATATCCGTGCGCGATGGACGGTGTCGCTCACTTTACGCTGGAAAATGATGAGGGCGGCGGCACGACGCTCGCCATGAGCGGACCGCTGCTCGTCTCCACCATCGGCCAGTTCGAGGACGAGCTGGAGCAGGTGAGCGAAGACATCGCGACCGTCGATATCAGCGAAGTCGAAGAGATCGATACGGTCGGCGCCTGGGTCGTCAGCAAGTTTGCCCGGCGACACTCTGCCGAGATCATCGGAGCCAGCGATTCTGCGCATCACCTGATCGGTGCGGTCGAATCCGCCAGCAGCGAAGCCGATATGCGGCCTGAACGCGATCCGGTGTGGAAACGCGTTGCGATCCGCATGGGCGAGCGGGTCTACAATGCGCGCGGCAGCGTTTACGGAGTGGTCGGCTTTCTCGGACAGGTGCTGATCGGGTTCGCCAGCGTGCTGCGCCACCCCTCGCGCTTTCCGCTCAAGGCGTTGGTGCGCCAGATGGAACTGGTTGGGGTCGCCGCGCTTCCCATCATCGGCCTCATGAGCTTCCTCATCGGCATCGTCATCGCGCAGCAGGGCGCGGTGCAGCTGTCGCAATTCGGCGCGGAGACGCTGACGGTGAATCTCGTCGGGCGCATCACCTTGCGCGAACTGGGCGTGCTGATGACCGCGATCATGGTCGCAGGCCGCTCGGGCAGCGCGTTTGCTGCGCAGATCGGGACGATGAAGCTGACCGAAGAGGTCGACGCCATGCGCACCATCGGCATCTCGCCGATCGAGCAGCTGGTGATCCCGCGGATCCTTGCCTGCACTTTCATGATGATCGTGCTGGGTTTCTTCTCCTCGGTCGTCGGCATCGTCGGCGGGGCCGTGATCGGACAGGTGGCGCTGGGCATTCCGTTCTTCACCTTCCTCGAACGCATTCAGGAGGTCGTGCCGATCTACGACGTCTGGGTCGGCCTCATCAAAGCACCGGTATTCGGCCTGATCGTCGCGCTGGCGGGCTGCTATAACGGGATGCAGGTGCAGGGAAATTCGGAAGAAGTCGGCACCCGCACGACGATGGCGGTGGTCTCCGCTATCTTTGCGGTGATCGTGATCGACGCCTTCTTCGCGGTGTTCTTCACCGAGATCGGATGGGGCTGAGCCATGGCCGGACACCAGAGATTCAGCGACGAGCCGCCCATCGTGATCGAGGGGCTGGAGAACAAGTTCGGCGATTTCGCCGTGCACCAGGACCTCGACCTCACCGTCAAGCGCGGCGAGATCCTCGGCGTGGTTGGCGGATCGGGCACGGGCAAGTCGGTGCTCATGCGCTCGATCATCGGTCTGCAGACGCCGACCGCGGGACGGATCGAGGTGCTGGGCCACGAACTGACCGCGCACGACCCGGATGAAGAGCTCGGCGTGCGCAATCGCTGGGGGGTGTTGTTCCAGGGCGGGGCGCTGTTCTCGACGCTGACCGTGGGCGAGAATGTCGAGGTGCCGCTCAAGCAGTTCTACCCGGAAATCGACGACGAACTGCGCAAGGAGATCGCGCGCTACAAGGTGATGATGTCGGGCCTGCCCGAAGAGGCGGTGGCGAAATATCCGTCCGAACTGTCGGGCGGCATGAAGAAACGCGCCGGCCTTGCCCGCGCCCTCGCGCTCGACCCCGAACTGTTGTTCCTCGACGAGCCCACTGCCGGGCTCGACCCGATCGGTGCGGCGAAGTTCGACCGTCAGACCAAGGAACTGCGCGATACGCTGGGCCTGACGGTGTTCCTCATCACCCACGACCTCGATTCCCTTTACGAGATTTGCGACCGTGTCGCGGTGCTGGCAGACAAGAAGGTCATCGCCACGGGCACCATTTCGGAGCTGATCGACACCAACCATCCGTGGATCGACGAATATTTCAACGGCCCGCGCGGCCGGGGCGCGCAGTCCGCGCACAACCTCAATACCGAGCGCGCGGCGGCGGATAAGGGGGATTAATCGTGACCGGCTGGCACACAAACGTTGGACAGGCGATAGGCCAAGCGTCCATAGGACAAGTGAATGGAAACTAGAGCCAATCATCTGTGGGTGGGCGCGGTGACGCTGGTTCTGCTGGCGGCGCTGGCGGCCTTCATCGTGTGGATCGCGCGCCTGAATGAGGGCGACGTCAACGAATACGACATCTTCTATGCACAGTCGGTTGCCGGCCTCGCCAATGGCAGCCAGGTTTCCTATGCCGGTGTTCCGGTCGGCCAGGTGCGCGAGATTACGCTGTCAGAGGACGATCCGGAATTCGTGCGCGTTCGCATCCGGGTGCGCGACGCCGTGCCGATCCTCGTCGGCACCGAGGCCGCGATCCAGGGCAGCTTTACCGGCGTTTCCACCATCCTGCTCGACGGCGCGCGCAAGGATGCCCCGCCGATCACGTGTGAGACAACCGCCTGCCCCGAAGGCCGTCCGGTGATCCCGCCGGGACGCGGCGGGCTGGGCGAGATATTCGCCAACGCGCCGCTGTTGCTCGAACGTCTGGCGACGCTGACCGAGCAGTTGAACGAGTTCATGGGCCCGGAAAATCGCGAGCAGATGTCGGGCATCCTCGAAAATACCAACCGCCTGACCAACGAACTGGCGCGCGCCGCGCCGCGCATCGATGGCACGCTGGCGGAATTGCAGAACACGCTCGCCGAAGCGGGCGAGGCGCTCGACGCGTTCGAACAGGTCACGCGCTCGACCGACCAGCTTCTGAACCAGGAAGGCGCGAAGCTTGCGACCGACCTGCGCGGAACGCTCAATTCGGCAAACCGCGCCGCTGCTGCGCTCGCGCAGACGCTCGAAGACACGCGGCCCGCCGCACGGCAGTTGCGCGAGTCCACCTTGCCCGAGGCCGAGGCCACGATGCGCGACCTGCGTTCGACCAGCCGCGCGCTGCGCGAGATCACCGAGCAGATCGAAGACCGCGGGGCAGGCTCGCTGATCGGCGGACAGCCCCTGCCCGATTACGAGCCGGACTAGCGGCATGATGGGACGAAGTGAGATGAAGCCAACGAAACGCGCAAGCGTGCTCGGTTTTGCAATGGCGGCCAGCCTTGCGGTCACCGGGTGCATCAGCCTGGGCGGGGGCGAGCCGCCCGAAAGCCTGCTGACCCTGACCTCCACGGCCACTGCCGCTTCCGAAGCGCAGACGAGCAGCGCAGCCGGTGCCGAGGCGCTGGTCGTGATGACGCCCGACACCGCCGCGCGGCTTGACGTCACCCGCGTGCCGGTCGCCGTATCCGACACCGAACTCGCCTATCTCCAGGAAGCGGTGTGGGTTGAAAAGCCCGCTCGGCTGTTCAAGCGGCTGGTGGGCGAAACCATCCGTGCTGGCGGCGCACCTTTCCTGGTGCTCGACGGTGAGGACACTCCGGTCAGCCCGACGCAATATCTGCGCGGGACCCTGCTCGACATGACCTATTATCCGGGCACGAGCGAAGTCGTCGTGCGCTACGACGCGATCCACACCGACGGCACAGGTGCTGTTCGCTCGCGTCGTTTCGAAGCGCGCGAGGGCGGCGTATTGCCCGAGCCTGCATCGGTCGGTCCCGCGCTCAATCGCGCGGCGAACGAAGTCGCGGGTGAAGTTGCCGCTTGGATCGCCCAGGGTTAGGACCCGAGCGACATCACCGTCATTTCGCGGGCCTTGAGGAAATCGGCCTGACGTTTCTCACGGCGCTCCTCGGCTTCCGCATCGCGGCCCCATAGTTCGGCCTGCCACTCTTCTTCGAGGCTCGCCGCCTGCCAGAGCGCGAGCGGATCGGAATCTGTGCGGGTAGCCGACAGCGCGACAACAAGCGAAGCGGCAAGGCTCGCCATTGCCTCGATCCCGGCCAGCGCGAAAGGTCCATGATCGCTCAGAGTGGCGCGCAGTTTTTCGAGCGTGGCGGGCGGTTGATCGCGGTGCATGACACCTGCGACGCGGGTCAGCGCGACGCCGTGCTCGGCCTCGAAAGCGGCGACAATCGGCTCCCAGACCTCCCATTGGCGCGCGTGGAGCGGCTCGTCCGGGTCGGCGCGGTAAAGCAGCGTATCCGTATCACCGTAGGAGACGACTTTCTCCGCCACCGATACCGGATCGGCAGCAACGATGTCGATCGCGTAATCGGCCATGTCGCGCATGGGCAGCGTCGCGGGGTCGAGGGTCTCGCCCTGCGCATCCCATTCGGCGGCAAGGGCACGGGCGAGCGCTTCGCTGGGCACGCGTTGTGGCGCACCCTTGACCGTCTTCACCGCGCGCCCGTCGAGCGTGACTTGCCAGCCATCGCCGGTGTCCTCCACCGCGACCGTCTTGTAGAATCGTTTCATTTAATGTCGTCCGGTCCGTCAATGCGCGGGGGCAGATGGGTATCGCGGGCCTTGAACCGGCGTGCGAGCAGTGGCGGGCCGAAAAAGAAGGCGAAGAACCCCGCCAAAACGATGACCACTCCGAGCAGCCAGGGGCCGGGCAAGACCTTGTTGGCTATCGCGATCCCGAACAGCATCGCGGCAGCGCCACCCAGCCGCGCGACCTGCAGCCATACGAAGCGCCTTTGCGCGCGCTCGCGTTCCGCGTCGGTATAGATGCTCATCGCCCCTGCAATTCCTCGCGCAGCGCGGCGACATCCTCCACCACCGCGTCCGCGCCGCTCATGCGCAGTTCTTCGGGGCTGTGATACCCCCAGGTGACACCGATCGCGCGCACCCGTGCGGTGCGGGCCATCTGCATATCGAAGCTGGTGTCGCCGATCATCACCGCGTCCTTCGCCTGCGCTCCGGCTTCGAAAAGCGCGGCTTCGAGCATGGCAGGATGGGGCTTCGACGGGTGGCGGTCCGCAGTCTGGAGCGAGACGAACAGCTCGCTCAGGCCGTGCTCGGCAAGGCAGGCGGTAAGGCCACGGTCCGACTTGCCGGTTGCCACTGCCAGTTGCCAGCCATCCTCGTGAAGGGCGCGTAGCAGTTCGGCGATGCCGTCATAGAGCGGCTCGTGAAGCAGCCCTTCCTCGCGCCGGGCGCGAAAGCTGGACTTGTAGAATTCGACGAGATCGCGCTGCTTTTGCGGGTTTTCTTCAGGGGCCAGCTCGCGGATCGCCACGCCGAGCGAGAGGCCAACGAGGCGGCGTACTTCGGAAGGATCGGGGGCGGGCAGATGCGCCTTCTCAAAGGCCCGCTGCATCGCCCACAGCACGTCGGCCTGCCCATCGACAAGCGTGCCGTCGCAATCGAAAACCGCAAGGCGGGTCACTTTTTGCCACCACCTGGTTTGCCGCCCGGCTTACCCTTGCCTTTGCCCTTCGCCTTCTTCTTGGCAGCCGGCTTGGAAACCGTGCGCGAGCGGCGCTCACCGCGGCGGTCCTTGCGGATCTGCTTGGCGTGGCGGCGCGCGGCCTGTTTCTTCTCCGCGGGCGTGCGCTCGAGCGGTTCGTCGCGGATTGGCGCAGCGTCGGAAAGCGCGGGGTCGAAGCCGATCGATTCCATCGAAGCGGCAAAATGCGCAGGCAGGTCGGCGGTGACGTCGAGCTTGCCGCCCGCACCCTTGCTCTCCGGTGTTCCGATGATGAGGCGGCGTGCGTGCAGGTGCATCTTGCGGCTGATCGCGCCGGTCAGGAAAGCGTCCTGCCCGCCATACTTGCCGTCGCCGACGATGGGGTGGCCGATGGCTGCCATGTGCACGCGCAACTGGTGGGTGCGTCCGGTCAGCGGTTCGAGTTCGACCCATGCCGCCTTCTGCCCGGCACGCTCGACCACGCGATAGCGGGTCTTTGCGGTCTGGCCGTTCTCTTCGTCGACATGCATCTTCTCGCCACCGGTTCCCGGTTGCTTGGCCAGGGGAGCGTCGATCGTGCCTTCGCGCACTTCGGGAACGCCGACCACCAGCGCCCAGTAGATCTTGCGCGCGCTGCGACCGGAGAACCGCTTGGAATAGTTCGCCGCGCTGCCCGGCGTGCGGGCGATGAGCAGGACGCCCGAGGTGTCCTTGTCGAGCCGGTGGACGAGGCGCGGGCGCGGATCGTCGTCGGAGCGGACGAAGGCATCGAGCAGCCCGTCGACATGCTTGGTAGTCTTGCTGCCCCCTTGCGTGGCGAGGCCCGGAGGCTTGTTCAGCACGATCGCGCTGGGCGTCTCGCGGATCACCATGGCCTGCGCCTCGGCGATTTCGTCTTCGGTCAGGGGGCGGCGGGTGCGCGGCGTCTTGTGCTTGGCTTCGCCGCCCGGAGGCACGCGCAGCACCTGTCCGGCCTGTAGCCGGTCGTCGGGCTTCACCCGCCCGCCATCGACGCGCACCTGGCCCGTCCGCGCCCAGCGCGAAACGGTGGCGAAGCCGATGGTCGGCAGGTTGCGCTTGAACCAGCGGTCGAGACGGATGCCGTCGTCATCATCGCCAACCGTGAACTGGCGCACTGTATCGGAAGGTTTCACCATGGGACTCCTATCCGAGGCTCTGAGTGGCAACAAGGCCGATGGCAAAGGCGGCCATCCCGGCAATGACCGATGCAGCGACATATCCCGCCGCCATGCCGACCTGACCGCGATAGACCATGGTGACCATTTCCGCACTGAATGCGCTGAAGGTCGTGAATCCGCCCATCAGGCCGACAATCAGGAAAACCCGCAGGTTCTCGCTGTCGCCGCCGCCCTTCGCGAACCAGCCGAGAAGGGCGCCCATCACGAAGCTCCCCGCGAGGTTGACCGTGAGCGTGCCCCATGGAAAAGTGATGCCCGGTCCGGTGAGGCGAGCCATCATCAGCCCGACCTGGAATCGCGCAGCCGCGCCCACCGCACCGCCGAGCGCGACGAAGAGGGTGGGGATGATGGAAAGGGATGCGCCGCTGGACATGGCCGCTGCCTTTAGCGAGGTCGTGGCCTCGCCGCCACACCCAAACCACTCTCCACCTTGCCATTTCCCCGTCGCGACGCTATAGAAGCCCCAGTTTCAGCGCGATCCGATGGGATTCGCGCCGTTTTCAACGTCAATTTTACGCGCACTCCCGCGACTCACGAACGGCGGGCTCAGGCGCTTTTTGGAATGAGGTAGTAGTCGTTTATGCAAATCATGGTTCGCGATAACAATGTCGATCAGGCCCTGCGCGCGCTCAAGAAGAAGCTGCAGCGCGAAGGTGTTTATCGCGAGATGAAGCTGCGTCGCCACTACGAAAAGCCCAGCGAAAAGCGCGCCCGTGAAAAGGCTGCGGCCGTTCGCCGCGCCCGCAAGCTCGAGCGTAAGCGCATGGAGCGTGACGGGGTAAAGTAAACCTCGTCCGTAAAGAGGGTGGAACAGGGCGCGAAACGCTTGAAACCACCCACCGGATAAGCCATCAGGGCGCGGTTCAATTCCGCGCCCTTTTGCTTGTGCGGCTCATTCTACTCAGGGATCATCCATGACCGAAGTCACCCGCGTTCCGATCCAACCCATTTCAAAGGGGTCGCTGACCAAGATCTGGCTCGGCGTTGTCATCGCCTTGCTGCTGGGCGCAGGCCTTGCCTGGGCCGCCGTGCCCAAGGGGTTCAACATCGAAACCATCGTCGAAGGCGAGGGCCCGACCCCGCAGGAAGGCGACATGGTCTTCGTGCGCTACAAGGGCAGCCTGGCCGCCACCGGCGAGGTGTTCGACGAATCGCAGGACATCCCGCTGCCGGTCGAGGGCGTCTTTCCCGAAGGCAGCCCGTTCCCGATCGAACCCGACGCAACCATCGAAGGGTTCTACAAGGGCCTTCAGCAGATGCAGAAGGGCGGCACCTACGAGCTCTATATCCCGGCTGAAATGGCCTATGGCGCAGAGCCGCCCGCTGGCGCGCCGATCCCGCCCAACGCCGACCTTATCTTCGAGATCGAAGTGGTCGATTTCATGAGCCGCGAAGTGTTCGACCGCAACCTGTCGATCCTGCAGCGCGCGATGGAAAGCCAGATGGGTCCGGCCGGTCCGGGTGGTCCGCAAGGCGCTCCCCAGGGCGCGCCCGGCGCGGTGCCGGGCAACTGATCGGCTGACGGGGAACAATAGCCATGTCGGTAGACAAACAGACCGTTGCCAAGATCGCGTCGCTCGCCCGCATCACCATGGGCGAAGATGAACTCGAACGCATGGTGCCCGAATTGAACGGCATCCTGAACTGGGTCGAGCAGCTGGGCGAAGTCGATGTGAGCGGGGTCGAGCCGATGAGCGCGGTGATCCCCAACACCCTTCGCCTGCGCGACGACGTGGTCGATGCCGACCCGCTGACCGGCGGGGGCAAGCGTGACGACGTTCTCGCCAATGCCCCGGCGGCTGAGCACGGTTTCTTCGGCGTGCCGAAGGTTATCGAATAGCTGTACCCCATTCCCGTCATAAGCGCGCGGGCGGAGCTTTTGCGTTGCCTGCTGGCCGGACGGACAAGAAAAGCTGGGTTCCCGTCTGTTCGGGAATGACGAAAGAGATATATGACTGACCTTACCTCTCTCGGCGTCAAAGCCATCCGCGACGGTGTTGCATCGGGCGATTTCACCGCGCGCGAAGTCGCGGAAAGCTTCAACGCCGCCGTGGCAAGCGCGGCCGAATTGAACGCCTTCATCGTCACCACCCCCGACCACGCGCTCGCCGCCGCCGATGCGGTCGATGCCAAGCGCGCGAAGGGCGAGGCACTGGGCGCAATGGGCGGCGTGCCGATCGGCATGAAGGACCTGTTCGCCACCCACGGCGTGCAGACCACCGCTGCCAGCCACATCCTCGAAGGCTTCCAGCCCCAGTACGAAAGCACCGTTTCGAGAAACCTGTGGAGCGCGGGTGCAGGCATGCTCGGCAAGCTCAATCTCGACCAGTTCGCGATGGGTAGCTCGAACGAGACATCCTATTTCGGCAATGTCGCCTCGCCATGGCGCAGGGAAGGCACCAACGCCGCGATGAGCCCCGGCGGGTCGTCGGGCGGATCGTCCTCCGCAGTTGCCGCGCGTATTGCTCCCGCTGCGACCGGCACCGACACCGGCGGCTCGATCCGCCAGCCGGCTGCCTTCACCGGCATTTGCGGGATCAAGCCCACATACGGTCGCTGCTCGCGCTGGGGCGTGGTGGCGTTTGCCTCCAGCCTCGATCAGGCCGGCCCGATGGCTCGCAGCGTCGAGGATTGCGCGATCATGCTCGGCGCGATGGCGGGTTTCGATGCCAAGGACGCGACCAGCCTGAAGATGGATGTGCCCGACTGGGAAGGCGCGTTGAACGCTGACCTGAAGGGCAAGCGCGTGGGTATCCCGAAAGAATACCGCATGGACGGCACCGACGAGGCCATCATCGCCTCGTGGGAGCAGGGCAAGCAATGGCTCAAGGATGCAGGTGCCGAGATCGTCGATATCTCGCTGCCGCACACCAAGTACGCGCTGCCCGCCTATTACATCATCGCCCCCGCCGAAGCGTCCTCGAACCTCGCACGCTATGACGGGGTGCGCTACGGCCTGCGCGACCTGCCCGAGGGCGCTGGCTTGCAGGACATGTACGCCGCCACCCGCGCCGAAGGTTTCGGCGACGAGGTCAAGCGCCGCATCCTGATCGGCACATACGTTTTGAGCGCCGGCTTCTACGACGCCTATTACAACCAGGCGCAGAAGATCCGCACGCTGGTCAGCCAGGATTTCGAAAAGGCCTGGGCGGATTGCGACCTGATCCTCGCCCCGACAACGCCGACGGCGAGCTTCCCGCTGGGCAGCCTTAACGACGATCCGCTGACGATGTACCTGAACGACGTCTTCGCGGTGCCCGCCTCGCTGGCGGGCCTGCCTGCGATGAGCGTGCCCGCTGGCCTCAACCCCGACGGTCTGCCGTTAGGCCTGCAGCTGGTCGGCAAGGCATTCGACGAGCAGAGCGTGCTCGACGCCGGCCTTGCGATCCAGCAGCGCGCCGGGTTCGACCATGCGCCGGAGCGGTGGTGGTGACACCCGATCTGCCCCTTCTTCTCGCAGGGATCGGCATCATGCTCGCCATCCCGCTGACCTTCATGGTCGCGAATTGGGTGCGCAAGAATGTCGATCATGGCGAGGCGCAGTTCGGGCCGGATGGCAAAATGATTTCTGATGAAGAGAACGACCGATGAGTAACTACCGCATCCAGGGCGCAACCGGCGAATGGGAGGTCGTGATCGGCCTTGAAGTCCACGCGCAGGTGACCTCGAAATCCAAGCTGTTTTCAGGCGCGAACACTGAATTCGGTGCGGAGCCGAACTCGCAGGTTTCACTGGTGGACGCCGCCATGCCCGGAATGCTGCCGGTGCCGAATGCGGAGTGCATCCGTCAGGCCGTGCGCACAGGGATGGCGATCGAGGCGCAGATCAACAAATGGTCGCGCTTCGACCGCAAGAACTACTTCTATGCCGACCTGCCGCAGGGCTACCAGATCAGCCAGCTCTATCACCCGCTGGTGGGCGAGGGGCAGCTGCTGATCGAGGCGGACGAGAAGACCGGCATTCCCGAAGACAAGGTCATCGGCATCGAACGTATCCATGTCGAGCAGGACGCGGGGAAACTGATGCACGACCAGCATCCGACCATGTCCTATGTCGACCTCAACCGCAGCGGCGTTGCGCTGATGGAAATCGTGTCGATGCCCGACATGCGCTCGCCCGCAGAGGCGGGGGCATACGTGCGCAAGCTGCGCTCCATTCTGCGCTATGTCGGATCGTGCGACGGCAACATGGAAGAAGGCTCGATGCGCGCCGATGTGAACGTCTCCGTTCGCAAGCCGGGCGAGGAATTCGGCACGCGCACGGAAACGAAGAACGTGAACTCGGTCCGCTTCGTCATGCAGGTCATCGAATACGAGGCGAACCGTCAGGTGGACGTGCTCGAAAGCGGCGGGACGGTCGATCAGGAAACGCGCCTGTTCGACGTTGCGACCGGCACAACGCGCACAATGCGCAGCAAGGAAGACGCGCACGACTATCGCTACTTTCCCGATCCCGACCTCCTGCCGCTCGTGCTGGAGGACGACTTCCTCGCCGATTGCCGCGCCTCGCTGCCCGAACTGCCGGATGCCAAGCGTCGCCGCTACGAGAAAGAGCTGGGCCTCACCCCCTACAACGCCCGCGAACTGACCGCCGAAGTCGAAACCTTCGCGCGCTTCGAGACGCTGCTGAGCGCGACCGCTACGGCTATCGGAAAGGACGAGAAGAAGGTCGCCACGCAGGTCGCCAACTGGGCGCTGTCGGTCGCACCCGGTGTCATCAAGTCGCTGGGCGACGAAGCCAATGTCGAGCATGCCACTGCCGAGCGGCAGGCAAGCATCCTTGCCATGCAGGACAAGGGTGAGATCAGCGGCGGGCAGGCCAAGGAAATCTTCGAGATCGTCCTGAAAGAAGGCCGCGAACCCGCCGAGATCGCCGACACCGAAGGCCTCAAACAGGTCAGCGACACCGGCGCGATCGAAGCCGCCATCGACGAAATCCTCGCGAACAATCAGGACAAGGTCGAACAGTACAAGGGCGGCAAGGACAAGCTGTTCGGCTTCTTCGTCGGCCAGACGATGAAAGCGATGCAGGGCAAAGCGAACCCGGCCGTGGTGAACCAGTTGCTCAAGGAAAAACTGGGCTAGGTTATTGCAAATGTTAGCGGAACTATAGTTCCGGTTGTTTGCGCCTCGAACCCTGCTGATGAAATTTGCGATTGCGGAACAATAGGTTCGGTCTCTTTTCCATCTTGCCGACAACAGGATCGGCGAGTATGGATTGTTGACGGATGCGCACGGGGGTCGGGCGCATTTTGAGGGGACTTAATACATGAAAACCAGGATTACCTGCGCCTATGGTTTAGAGTCCTCGGCTATTCAGAGACACTTGTAAACAAGGCCTCACTGAATAGCCGTTCCCCAAACGCGGACAATCTATTTGGTGTTGAAATTTGACAAAACTTTGTAGCGGATTTCCTCGTTGTTAGCATCGAGGACTTCTATGCGTGCGCCGCGGTAAGCAATTATGTTTGAAGAAGAAAGGTCATACTCTGCTTCATTAGTAAATGCTGATCGAGCCATACTGCCTGAGAATTCTCGATAACTTACGCGTATGGTATCGCCAACTCGGCCGCTGTAAATGAGACTTTGCTGAAAGTCATTCGCGTTTACTATTGGCCTACTTGTAAACTGATAAGGATATTCTGTATCGCAGTATGGTTGTGATATCCCATAAGCGCCGGGAGCGATAACACATGTTTCTTGCTTATCTCTTTCAAACCTAATGCTTCGCGGCATATAACCGGGAGTTGTCAGTCCATTTTCTACTACCACGTATCCTAGGCCGTTAGCTGATGGTTGGTTCTGATATCCAGTGAAAACACGACCATCGTCCTCTCCAGACTTCGGGTAGAAACCCTCACTGAGAATGTAACCTCTCACATTGTTTTCTTGTGGAAGGTATACGCCGTCAGTCATCGTTGCAGTGCCTTGCTCGAGCATTAACTCACCTAGGCTTGCTGTGGCAATTTCATCAATTGCAGGTCTGCTGATTTGTTCGGTAATTGGTGCGTAATTGTTAGGAACTGACGCACATCCAGCAACAAGCAACGAAACGCCCAAAACAACAATATTCTTAGCAGTCATGTCTTCCCTCAAATTAACCAATTCTAAAAGAACCTACGAATTTCTATTTTTATTACGTCGGCTCAGGAGCGATTGGTTTTGCTGATAAGCAAAAGAAAGTCCAGAAAATTAATGGGTGAATTTTGGGCCTTACCCAAGCCTTTCGCACTATCGAGACCCGCCTTGGTGTCTTCGTCGGCCCGCAATATGTCTATGACAAGGGCAAGGATGCGGACGGGGAGAAGTACTTCCAGTATCTGCATGAGGTCGAACCGGGCGAATACACCTATTACGGGGCGCTGCTCTTTACCGGCAATGGCGTAGTTGGCAGCTGCTACTGCATGGGCTCGGTCAAGTTCGAGGTTCGCGCGGGGGAAATCACATCGCTGGGCGACATGATGATGATGAACTGGGCGGACAATGACGCGCGCAGCAAGGCGGACGTTTTCTATGAACCGGTTGCCGGTCTTATCACCAGCCCAATCGATTTCAGCACGCCTTCCATTCCGGGCGGATTGCCGGTGGTGAATGCGGAGTTCCGCGCCGCTGGCAAGATGAATAACCACTATACGGCAATGGTCTCGCGCTTGCCGCCGATGCAGGGCGTGCTCCGGTATGAGCGCGATCAGGTTATCGACGTGAAGGCAGAGATGGCTGCACTGGAAGCCGAGAACCAAGCCGCCGAGGCAGCTCGTAAGGAAGCAGCGGAACGTGCACGGGCTGCTCAAGAAGCCGAGGCGGCGGCGCAGGCCGAGTCCGAAAGCGCCGAGATGGAGGACAGTGTCCCGACCGTAGGGTAACACCGCCTCATCGGGAGACCAGCCACGAAAAAGGCCGCCGGGGCGCTAACCCCGGCGGCCTTTTTGTTGGCTGGAAGCCTGTGAAGCTTACTTCTTCTCGCCGGTCAGCGGCATCGCGCCGAATGCGCCGGCATTGACGTTGCCGGCCATCTTGCCGTCTTCGACCGTGGCTTCGCAGTCGAGCGTCATCGGCATCGGGACGGTCATGTTCATCTTCCACGACAGCTTGTTGCCGTCGACCTTGCCCTCTTCGACGTCCATCGAGCCCATTCCGCCTTCCATCTTGCCGGAGAAGGTGCCGTCTTCGTTGTCGACGACGGTGAAGGTGCCGGACTGATCGCCCATCGGGCTCTTGACGGTGGTGTTGTAGGCTCCGGAAATGTCAGACATCAAATCTCTCCAATAAAGTTGCTGCGCCCGGACCCCATGCAGGCCCCGGCCTCTTGCGCTTTTGTACACGTAGAAGCGGCCCTTTCAACCGGTTTGGGCCTCATAAAAACAAAGGCGCGGGAGCGCCGATGGCTGCTCCCGCGCCCTGATTTCGTCGCGCCCTAGCGCGCCGTAGCGTCACTCGCCTGCTTCGATGCCTTCCATCTCGCGAACTTCGATGGGCATGCCCAGCGATTCGAGCTGCGGCTGTACGACACTTGCATCGCCGACAACGACCCAGACGAAGTCATCGAGGTCGAGCGCGGCGCGCGCTGCGGCATCGAGGCTCTCGCGAGTCTGCGCGGTGTATTTGCCGACCAGCTGCTCGTAATAGTCGTCCGGACGGCCATAAAGCGCGATCTGCTGCATCGCGTTCAGGACAGCCGGCGAGGTTTCGAACTGGCCGGGCAATTCGCCGACTTCGCTGGCGATATTGCGCGCAAGTTCTTCCTCTGTGACACCGTTGGTGCTCAGGAACTCGCTCACTTCGCGCTTCATCTCGGCGATCGAATCGCCGGTGCGGTCGGCCTGAACGCCGCCACCCATGGTATAGACCACCGCGTTCTCACGCGCATTGGCACCGCCGCGAACACCATAGGACCAGCCCTTGGTCTCGCGCAGGTTCATGTTGAGCCGCGCGAGGAAGTTGCCGCCCAGCGAGTTGTTCGCGCTGTTGAAGTCGACAAAGTCCGGGTCGCTCGCATCAAGCGGCGTGACCACGCTCGCATAGATGAAGCTCTGCGGCGAGTTGGGCCGGTTGACGAGGACGATGCGGCCGCCTTCGGCCATTTCCATCTCGCCGAACGCTTTCTCGCCCTTTGCCGCTGCGGGTGCAGTCCAGTCGCCGAACGCGCCGTTAAGCTGTTCGACCACATCGGCCAGCGGCAGGCTCGAAACCACGAACACTTCGCCATTGTCGGGGCGGATCCATGTGTCCTTGAACCCAACAAGGTCTTCGCGGGAAATCGAGGAGATGCTGTCGACGGTGGTCATCCCGCCATAGGGCGTGTCGGAACCGAACAGTTCGACATCGGCCGTGCGCGCCGCGATCCCCTGGGGCGAGCGCATTTGCGCGCGAATGCCGGTGATCGTCTGTGCCTTGACGCGGGCGAGGTCGTCCTCGTTGAAGGCCGGCTCGCGAATGATCGATGAGAACAGGTCGAGCGACGGGGCGAGATTGGCCGACAACGCGCTGAGCGTGAAGCTGGAACGGTCATCGCCGCCGCCGATGGAGATGTTGACGCCCAGGCGCTCGCGCTCTTCGGCGATCTCCTGGCTCGACATCGTGGCGGTGCCTTCGTCGAACAGGCCGAGCGTCAGGCTTTCCAGCCCGCGCATGTCGACCGGATCGGCTGCTTCGCCCGCGTTGAAAGACATGGTGACATATGTCGCCGGGACCGCGTCGCGCTGCGCGTAGGTCAACTGCATGCCGTTCGCCAGCGTGGTGCGCTGAAGATCGGGGAAGTCGAGCGCGGGGACGCTGTCGATGGGCGGGGCGGGGCGCACCTTGGATACGGTGATCTCTTCCGAGGCGCGATCGCGCTCGGAGGCCTCGCCTGCACCTGCGACGCTAGCAGCTTCTTCATAGCTTTCATCGCGCTCACCCGGCTCGAGAATCAGGGTCATGGCCGGACGCGTCATCCATTTCTGCATTGCTGCAGTGACGTCGGCCGGAGTGACCGAAGCGAGGGTTTCCAGCTGCTCCACTGCGAAACCGGGATCTCCGGCCAGCACTTCGCCACGCGCGAGTGCGACAGCCTTACCGCCGAAACCGCCGACCTGTTCAAGCCCGCGGATCGTGCCCGCAAGGTTGCTGGTCGCGGCACGGCTAACTTCCTCGGCGGTCGGGCCTTCCTCGATAAATTCGGCGATCAGCTCGTTGAGGCGCGTTTCGAGCGTTTCCAGCTCGACCCCGTCCTTGAGAGTAGCACCGACATTGATGACACCGACGCGCTGGAAATCGAAATTGCCCGCCGACACGTTCACGGCGAGCTGTTCCTCGCGCACCAGGACCTGATCGAGGCGGCTGGACAGAAGTCCACCCAGAACCTGTGTGCCGATTTGCAGCGCGGTCAGCTCTTCGCTCATAATGCCCGGCGCGGGCCAATAGAGGTTGACCGAGGTTGCAGGCACCTGGTCGCGCATCACCGTGCGCACTGGCTCTGCGAGCGTCGGGATTTCGGCCTGCGCGGGCTCGTTCACAGGACCGCGGTCGATATCGCCGAACCACTTCTCGACCAGCGGACGCGCTTCGGCGGCGTCGATGTCACCGGCGAGGACAAGGGTCGCGTTGTTGGGGCCATAGTGGTCGATGAACCATTCGCGCACATCTTCCATCGAAGCGGCGTCGAGGTCGGCCATCGATCCGATTGGTGTGTGGTCGTATGGGTGCGGTTTGGGGAAGAGCGTTTCGACGATCTCGTAGAAGACGAGGCCGCCGGGCTGGTTGTCGCCCTGGCGCTTTTCATTCTGGACGACGCCGCGCTGATTATCGAGCTTGCCCTGCGTCACCGCGCCCAGCAGATAGCCCATGCGGTCGCTTTCGAGCCACAGCGCACGTTCAAGCGCGGGGCGCGGGACAGTCTGGAAATAATTGGTGCGGTCGAAATTGGTGGTGCCGTTGTAATCGGTCGCGCCCATTTCCTGCAGGTACTGGAAGTAGTCGTTGGGGGCGTTTTCCGAACCGTTGAACATCAGGTGCTCGAACAGGTGGGCGAAACCGGTCAGGCCCTCGGGCTCGTCCTTGGAACCGACATTGTACCATACGGCGACGCCGACGATCGGGGCCTTGCGGTCTTCGTGGACGATGACGGTGAGGCCGTTTTCGAGCTCGAATTCCTCGTAGGGGACCTGGACCTGCGCGACCAGTTCCTCAAGGTCGGCCGCACTGCTTGCGCCCGATTCCATATGAGCATCGGCAAGGGCAGGCGTCGCAGCTGTGGCGGTGGCTAAGCCAAGCGCAGCGGCCATCGCGATGCGGCTGGCAGCATTCAGATGCAGTTTCATGTGTATGTCCCCTTTGGTATCTGTCTTAATTCAAGATGTTAGCTTGTACACGGTCATCATGTCGCGTCGCGGCCTGCTCGACCAGTGTGGCAGTTTATTCGATCAACGCGCGTTGGTCACGCGCCGGGTTGATTCGGCGTGACGGCGCACGTCTTCCTCCCAGAAGTGAACCGGTTTCAGACGTTCGGTGGCGTATAGCTCCATCTGGTCGGTATAGTGAGGGCTTTGTGCACGGGTGGTCGCCGCGCCGAAGGGCTGGATCGATTCCGAGCGCACCCGCGAACCATCGGCGGGCCATTCGACCCACTGGATGAAACTGTCGCCATGACGCAGGGACAGCCGACCGTCTTCCTCGACCGTCCACGTCGTCATCGCGCGGAGCGTGTCCGATCCGCCTGACAGGGGCAGGTCGACATCACCCTGGCGCAGGCGCAGAAGCTCGCTCATGGGCGGATCGAGGCGGCCGAAATGCGTCATCAGATGGTCGGCAGCCTCGCGCAGGTGCTCCTCGATATCAGGCGTTTCGCCGTTGTTGTATTCCGCGCCCATATAGTCGCGGATCATGAGCAACGTGATCGCATCGGCGTCGCCATTGCCGTCGGCGATGAGGTCCCATGACAGCGCCAGTTCGCGCGCTTCGACGAGGTCCTGCGGAGGGTCGAGCTGGACAAGCGCGTCGAACATCTCGGCGACATAGCTCTCGTTCTCGTAGGTCTTGTCGTTCTTGATCCGCTCAAGCGCAGCGCGATCGAGTGGGCCTTCGACTTCGGAAAGCAGCTTGTAGGCGCGGCGAGAGCGGTTGGTCTGCTTGAGCTCGACGCCCAGCACTGGCGAGAAGTCCGCCGGATCGAGGTCGCTGCCTTCGCCCGCCGCAGTGTAGGGCGTGTTGTTCGAATTGTAGAGCCAGCCCGAGGCCGGGTTGATGAGCTTCGGAATCTCCTCGTAATCGACGGTGCCCTGCCAGATCAGCTCCGAACGGGACCCGTCCAGGACGCCGCGCCAGTTGGCCTGCACGTCCTCGGGCCGGTCGGGGATCGCGGCGTTGTAGACATAGGCGATATTGCCCGCCTTGTCGGCGTAGATGAAGTTGGTCGAGGGGATGGCCATGCGCGCCATCTGGGTTTGCCACTCTTCGAGCGTTTCCGCCTTGTTGATGCGGTAATAGGCGTCGAGCTGTTGCAGCTCGCCCATCCCGCCATAGCGGATGGCGAAGAAGCCTTTGTCGTTCTCGATCACCGGGCCGTGCACGCTGCGATGGATCGTCCGGCGGATCGGGAGGGTGATGGGGCCTAGCTTTACCGGCAGCGTGACGGTCTTGCTTTCAAGGTCGCGCCATTCGCCGTCGAGCCGGTACTGCGTGCCGTCCTCGTTCATTTCCAGCTTGTAGATGTCGGCCATGTCCGGGCGGTTGACCGTGTTGGTCCAACCCAGGTTCTCGTTATGGCCGAGGAAGGGGAAGGGCGAGCCGGGGAAATTTGCGCCGGTAAAGTGCCAGCCTTCGCCGCTCTGCACGCCCAGTTCGTACCACGCGACCCCGCCGCGCAGGGGCTGGTGCGAGTTGGAGATGAGCACGGTCGGACCGCCGCTGCGATCGGGTGCGACGGCCCATGCGTTGGAACCGAGATGGTCCGCTTCCTCGCCGACCGGCAGGACCAGACCTTCGCGATGCGCGACATCTTCGCTCGATTGCTCGTCCGACCGGTCCAGCTTCGGGTCCTCCGCGCCATCTCGCGGGAAGCCGGGAATATCAGGCCCGAATTCGCGCCTCAGCTCGCCGCCTTCGACCAGCGGGCCAATGACGTTCCCGAGGCCGTAAAAGAACGGCTGGCGCAAGGCGAAGCCAGCAGCAACATCCAGTCCGTTGACCGGGAAAAGCTTGGCCAGCTTGACCTCACCGGGGTGCTCTTCAGCATACTGGTTGAGTCCGGCGGCATAGGCTTCGAACAGGGCGCGGGTGTCCGCGGGAAGCTTGGGATATTCACGCTCCGCCGTGCCGCGCGCGTCGATCAGGTGATAGGCGAAGTCGAACTGTGCACCCTCTTCGCCCGCAATCGCGCCGTAGCGGCCCCGCGACATGGCGACGACGTCCTGCAGCGTGAAGAAATCGTCCTCCGAATGCGCAATTGCAACGCCGTAAGCGACATCGGCGTCGGTATCGCCATAGATCATCGGCACGCCATATTCGCTGCGCACGATCTCTGCGGAATATTCGCGATATTCAGGAGCCTCGCTTTCGCTGGCGAAGAAAGGCTCCCAAGTCGCGAGCCCGATGAATGCGACCAGCAACAAAGCGACCAGCGCAATCGCGCCGCCCTTGACGAATTTCATGACGTGTTCTCTCCAATCCCGTTTGCGCGACCATTGCGCCGCAGGAGGGGCAGGTCAACCGCCTCGCAAGAGGGCTCTTGCAAACCCGCTTGCCCGACCCACCTAGTCGGGTAACACACCAAGGGATGGAAAAATCGCCGCGACCTCTTGTGTTGTAAATATGCAACACCATATCGGGCAGGTAATTCTTACGAGGGAACCGACATGAATCTCGACAAGTTCACCGACCGCGCCAAGGGCTTCCTGCAAAGCGCGCAGACGGTCGCGATCCGCATGAACCACCAGCGGATCACGCCGCTTCACCTGCTCAAGGCGCTGCTCGAAGACGAAGAGGGCATGGCCGCCGGCCTGATCCAGCGGGCCGGGGGCGAGGCTTCTCTTGCGGTCAGCGCGGTCGATATCGGACTGGGCAAGATCCCCGCCGTCACCGGCAGCGGTGCGCAGGCGACCCCCGGTCTCGACAACGATACGGTGCGCGTGCTCGACAGCGCGGAACAGCTTGCCGACAAGGCTGGCGACAGCTTCGTCACGGTCGAGCGGTTGCTCACCGCACTCGCCATTTCGCCGGACGCGACGGCCGAAGCGATGAAGGCGGCAAGTGTGACCCCGCAGTCGCTGAACGCCGCGATCGAGGACCTGCGCGGCGGCAAGAAAGCCGACAGCGCCAACGCGGAATCGACTTACGACGCGATGCAGAAATTCGCCCGCGACCTGACGCAGGCCGCTCGCGACGGCAAGCTCGATCCGGTCATCGGCCGCGGCGAGGAAATTCGCCGCACGATCCAGATTCTCGCCCGCCGTACCAAGAACAACCCGGCGCTGATCGGCGAGCCGGGCACCGGCAAGACCGCCATTGCCGAAGGGCTGGCGCTGCGCATTGCCAATGGCGACGTGCCTGACAGCCTCAAGGGCCGCACGCTCATGTCACTGGACATGGGCGCTCTGATCGCGGGCGCGAAATATCGCGGCGAGTTCGAGGAACGGCTCAAGAGCGTGCTCGACGAGGTCAAGAATGCCGACGGGCAGATCATCCTGTTCATCGACGAGATGCACACACTGATCGGCGCGGGCGCTTCCGAAGGTTCGATGGACGCCTCCAACCTGCTGAAGCCCGCTCTTTCGCGCGGCGAACTGCATTGCATCGGTGCGACGACGCTCGACGAGTATCAGAAGTACGTCGAGAAAGACCCCGCGCTCCAGCGGCGCTTCCAGATGGTCTATATCGACGAACCGACGGTCGAGGACACGGTCTCGATCCTGCGAGGGATCAAGGACAAGTACGAACTGCACCACGGCGTGCGCATCACCGACACCGCAATCGTTGCGGCGGCGAAGTTGTCCGACCGCTATATCCAGAACCGGTTTCTGCCCGACAAGGCCATCGATCTGATGGACGAGGCCGCCTCGCGCATCCGCATGGAGGTCGAGAGCAAGCCGGAGGAAATCGAGGTGCTCGACCGGCGGATCATCCAGCTCAAAATCGAGGAATCCGCGCTGATGAAGGAGGACGACCGCGCCTCCAAGGAGCGGCTCGAAAACCTGCGCAAGGAGCTTGCGGAACTGGAGCAGCAATCCAGCGAACTCACGACGCGCTGGCAGAACGAGCGCGACAAGATCGAGGCCGAGGGCAAGATCAAGGAAGAACTCGACGCCGCGCGGCTCGAACTCGAGCAGGCGCAGCGCTCGGGCGATCTCGCGAAAGCGGGCGAGTTGTCCTACGGCAAGATCCCCCAGCTCGAAAAACGTCTCGCCGAAGCCGAAGACCTCACCGAAAACGCGCTGTTGCGCGAGGAAGTGACCGAAGAGGACATTGCTTCCGTCGTATCGCGCTGGACCGGTATTCCGATCGACAAAATGATGGAAGGCGAGCGCGACAAGCTGCTCGACATGGAGAACATCCTGGGCAACCGCGTGATCGGCCAGGAACAGGCAATCAATGCGGTCTCCAAGGCCGTGCGCCGCGCGCGCGCGGGATTGCAGGACCCGAACCGGCCTCTTGGCAGCTTCCTGTTTCTCGGCCCCACCGGCGTCGGCAAGACCGAGCTGACCAAGGCGCTCGCCGAATTCCTGTTCGACGACGACCAGGCGCTGGTCCGGATCGACATGAGCGAGTTCATGGAGAAGCATTCGGTCGCCCGCCTGATCGGCGCGCCTCCCGGCTATGTCGGCTATGACGAGGGCGGGGTGCTGACCGAAGCGGTTCGCCGCCGCCCCTACCAGGTGGTGCTGTTCGACGAGGTCGAGAAAGCGCATGGCGACGTGTTCAACGTGCTCTTGCAGGTGCTGGACGACGGTCACCTGACCGACGGGCAGGGCCGCAAGGTCGATTTCTCGAACACGCTCATCATCCTGACCTCGAATCTTGGCAGCCAGTATCTCTCCAATCTCGGCGACGACCAGAAGGTCGCGGATGTCGAGGACCAGGTGATGGACGTGGTGCGCGGACATTTCCGCCCCGAATTCCTGAACCGGCTGGACGAGATCATCCTCTTCCACCGCCTGGCGATGGAGCACATGGCGCCGATCGTGGAAATTCAGGTGAAGCGCGTGCAGAAGCTGCTCGACGATCGCAAGATCACGCTCGACCTGACCGACGCCGCTCTGCGCTGGCTGGGCCGGGTGGGCTACGATCCCGTCTATGGCGCACGCCCACTCAAACGGGCGGTGCAGCGCTATCTGCAGGACCCGCTCGCCGAGATGTTGATCGAGGGCAAGGTCAGCGATGGCGCCACGCTCAAGATCGACGAAGGCGATGGCGAGTTGAAGATAGAGGTCACTTGATACGCCCTGTTTCCTCAGGCTCACAATCGGTTATAGTCGGACACGGATACAGCCGCCTGCGCGGCCTTGTGGGAGACATTCAAGTGCGAGCAACCACCCTTCTTGCAACAGCGACCATCGCGCCCGTTTTGCTTCTGGCGAGCCCGGCACAGGCGCAGGATGACGCGTCTGCGCCTGAAGTTTTCACCAATGTCATGAATTGCCGTGCAATCACGGACGATGCCGCGCGGCTAACCTGTTTCGATGCCGCAGTCGGCGAGCTCGAAAGTGCCCAAGCCAACGAAGAACTCGTGGTGATGAGCCGAGACCAGGTCAAGGAGACGAGGCGTGGACTGTTCGGCTTTTCGTTGCCGAAGGTCAAATTGTTCGGAGGCGGCGATGAAGACGAAGTCAGCGAACTGACCAGCACCATCGCTTCCTTCTCGGGAAGCACCGGACGCTATGTCGTGAAGCTCGAAGACGGTGCAGTCTGGGCACAGACTGACGGCGCGTATGTCAATCGCCCGAAGGTCGGGGAAGAAATCGTCATCAGCAAGGCCGCGTTCGGCAGCTATTTTGCGCGGATCGACGGGGGCGTTGCGTTCCGCATCAAACGTCGAAATTGAGCGCTCCCTTGGCTGTCAACGCGCAATCGCTCGCGCAGATTTATGGCCAGTTGGAACGCGGCGATATCGCGGGCGCTTTGGCGGCCATAGAAGGCGCGGTTGCGAGCGATCCTGATAATGCGGGCGCGTGGCAACTGGCCGGAATTATCCGCCGTCGTACGGGTCGTGGCGAAGCGGCGGTCGAGGCCTTCCGTCGCGCAATAGCGGGTGGGCTGAAAACAGCGGAAATCCGGAACAGTCTTGGCCTTGCACTACAGGAACTGGGGCGCGCGGAAGAGGCCGCCGGAGAATTTGCGGCAGCAATCAAGCTCAACCAGGATTATCTCCCAGCCCAGGTCAACGCGGCCAAGGCGAAGGCGGTAGCGGGCCAATGGGGCGCAGCGCGAAAGGCCTTGCGCAAGGTTCTGAGCAAGCATCCCGGTTCAGCCTTGGTCCGCAATGCTCTGGCGCAAATCCTGAACGAACAAGGCGAAGTGCAAGGTGCCGCGGATGAATATGCGCGAGTGCTTTCGACCAGCCCTCAGGACATTGGTGCGGCCATCCGTCTTGGCAAGGCCCTTCGCGATCTCGGGCGGGGCGAAGAAGCGCTGGCGCACTTTCGCACCCACTATTCCCGTTTCGCCGCGTCGCCAGAATACACCGAAGCTATGTCAGGCGCGTTGGTCGACACCGGTCGGATTGGCGAAGCCGAAGCTCTGCTGGAGCAGACTGTGCAAGCGAAACCGGGCTACTTCTCCGCGCATCGCAGCCTGGCACGGCTGGCGCGAGAATACGGGACCGGCAAAGATGCCTACCGCACCTATCGCGCGTTGGTACAGCGTTGGCCCGGCGAACAGTCAATCTGGCTCGATTGGCTCCAGCTGATGGCGTCCTATCGCGACTATCACGAAATCGCGCAACTCGCGCAGGAAGCGGAGGGCCACCTCGGCGCAACCACTGCGGTCAGTTTTTTCAAAGCCATCGGGCTAAGCGAAACGGGCGATGTCGACGCGGCAGAAGACCTGTTCGCGAAGATCCAACAGGCAACGGGGGAAACGGGAGCATTCCTGGTCGCCCGTTCGCGCAATGCGCTCATGCTTGGGGAATACAAGCGCGCCGAGCAGTGGCTGACGCGCGTGACAGAAGAAAACCGCGAAGATCAATACGCCTGGGCCTATCTCGGCCTCGCCTGGCGGATGATGGGAGACGAGCGCGAGTTCTGGCTGCATGACTATGATGTACAAACCGGCCAGCTCGCAATCGAGCATTTGAACGACGCGGCTGAGATGGAGGAGCTGCGCGAAACCTTGCGCCGGCTTCACAACACCGCGGACCACCCGCCCGAACAATCGCTGCGCGGAGGGACACAAACGCCCGGAGCGCTGTTTGCACGGCCCGAACCTGTCATCGTCAAACTGCGCGAGGCAATCCGCGAAAAGGTCGAAGCGTTCGCGCGCTCTCTGCCCGAAGACAAGAACCACCCTTTCTATCGCCGAAAGGCCGATCACATTCGTTTTACCGGGTCCTGGTCGGTGCGATTGCGCGGCGAGGGCTTCCATATCGTGCATCTCCATCAGGAAGGCTGGATCAGCTCGGCGCTGCACCTTGTTATGCCCGGGTGCGGCGAGGCTGATGCGCAGAATGCCGGTTGCCTGACGCTGGGACAGCCCCCTGCGGAGATGGGTCTCGATCTGCCTGCGCGGCGGATCGTGCAGCCGGTGGAGGGTTCGCTGGTGCTGTTCCCGTCCTCGATGTGGCACGGGACAGTGCCCTTTGCGGGCGGTGAGCGGATGACCGTGGCCTTCGACGCAGTCCCGGCCTGAGCCGATTTCGGCCTGCTGGCGCCGGACTGTTCAAATCTCAAAAGCGCAAAAGAAAACGGCGGACCCGAAGGCCCGCCGTTTCCGTGTTCAGTATCGAACTTCTTAGAACTTGACGCGTGCTTGCAGCGTGAAGTTCCGGCCGACCGCATAGGGGTCGTAGAAGCTGATGTTGGTGTTTGCCTGCTCGAAGACACCGGTGGTGGTCTGCGGCGGGTACTTGTCGAGGAGGTTGTTGACGATGGCGGTGAACTCGAAGTTCTCCGCAGCGCGCCAACGCAGCGACAAGTTGACCAGGTTCAGATCGTCGATGCGATCGGGGAACTGGTCGTACAGCGACGCAAAGTCAGGATCATCAAGATCATACGGATACAGACCGTCGAGGAATGCACCCGGATAGTTCTGACGTCCACCCATGGTCCAAACGTAACGCACCTGAGCGGTGATCGTTTCGTTTCTCCAGCCAAAGGTCGCGGTGTTCGACCATTCCGGCGTCACACCACCGATACCCGGACCAGTCGTGTCCACAAACTCGCTGTTGCCGATCTTGTAGGAGTCGACATAGGTGAGCGTGTCCTGGAGGTAGATCTGACCGCCGAATGCGTCGACCATCAGGTCCAGACCAACATCGATACCCGAAGTCTTAAGCGGCGTCGGCGAGTTGGTACGACCGGTTTGAACCGAGTCGATCTGACCGGTGACCGGGTCACGAATGACACGAGCACACGAGGTCGGTTCCTGGTTGGCATAGCAATCGCTGATGTAGAAACCAGCGCCCAGGCCCGCAACGCGGTTGGTCAGTTCGATGTTGTAGTAGTCGATGGTAGCCGAAACACGGACCGGACCGACATAACCCGGAGTCAGAACGAGACCAACCGTGTAGGTTTCAGCCTTTTCTTCGGTCAGGGTAGGATCGCCGAAAGCGAACGCCTGAACCTGGCTGTTGGTCTGAACGAAGCCAGGAAGTGCTGCTTCGGGAACACCCTGAGCGACACAGAAGTCCTCGTCACGGCCAGCGTTGGTCGCGTTACACGGGTCGGTGTAGGACGGGAAGCCCTGGTCACCGTTCTGGAACAGCTCGAACACGTTCGGCGCACGCGCCGCACGGTTGTACGAACCGCGGATCTTGATCCAGTCGGTCGGAGTGATTTCCGCTTCGGCCTTCCAGTTGAAGAGCCCGCCAACGGTCGAGTAGTCGGAGTAACGAGCACCAAGACCAACCGAAACGAACGGCAGGATCGGTGCACGGACTTCGCCGTAGAACTCGGTGACGTTGATCGAACCGGAGATCGAGCCAGCGGCGTTAAAGCCGATGATGTCGCCAGTACGCTTCGCATCGTCGACCTGGGTAACACCCGTGTCCTTACGATACTCGGCACCAACCGCGATACCCAGCGGGCCGCCCGGAAGCTCAAAGAGCGAACCGGTCAGGTTGGTTGCAACACGCAGCTGCTCGAAACGCTCGGTGTCGGTCGTGGTCAGAGCGACAAAGCTCAGCATGTCGGGCGTAAGAGTGCCCGGGCCGAAAATGTCGATCGGAACACAGCCCGGACCCGAACCCGCGGGGCAGCCCGCAAGACCCTGGGTCACAGCCGATGCACGGATGTTGCCCTGGTTCTGAACCACGTTGTCGACGCGACCGAAGCTACCGACGACGTTGACCGAGAAACGATCGCTGAGGTCGTGCTCGACAACCGCACGAATGTTCTTCGAGTCGGTCGTGAAGTCACCAACACGGCCACCGGTTTCGAAGAAACGACGGTTGATGATGAACGGTGCGTCGGGATCGTCACGGCTGTCGAGAGCAGCACGCAGATCGTCAGGGATCAGCGGGCTGTCAGCAGGAACCGTGATACCGGTCGCAGGCGTCGGAGCCAGAATGACCTGCTGGTTCGCGTTGGTGTACGAGCTGTAGATACGAAGACGGGTTGCGTCGTCGAACTCGTAACGGCCAATTGCGGTCAGCGTCAGGCGGTCAAGCGGCGTGATCAGGTAGTTGAGCGGGCCGAAGTTGTAACGCGACGAGCCGATCGAACGCAGCGGAATTGCGCAGTTGCCGGACACCTGACGCGGGGTGAGCGCGCCTGCATCGTTGAACGACAGGTTGCCCGTGTCGTACGGCGTCGTGTTGGCAACGCCATCGCAGTTGGTGTCATACTGACCAGCACCGAATTCGCCCGGCAGCGTCGTGCCGAGGTTCTGGAACGGGTTGGTGGCGTCGTTTGCGATCCAGCCCCAAGGCGGAGTAGCCGAACCACCGCCCGAAACGAGCGCCTGGGTGAAGCCAGGAGTGGTCTGGAGATCCGAGGGATCGTCAGCGACATAAGGAATGCCATACTGGCCCGTTTCGTTGTTGATCGGCAGGTAGATCGCAGCCGAAACGTTCGAATACGGGTAACGGCCCTGGAACACACCGTCACGATCGGTCCACGAACCGTAGAAGGTGAAGTTACCGCGACCATCGGCGAAGTTGCCGCCGACGATACCGTTGACAGTGTAGCTGTCGAAAGCGCCGTCTTCAGAGAAGCTCTGCAGACCGGTGAGCTGGACGCCTTCAAAATCGTCCTTGAGGATGAAGTTGATAACGCCTGCCATGGCGTCCGAACCGTAAACGGCCGATGCACCGCCGGTCACAACGTCAACGCGCTCGATCAGGCCGGTCGGGATCTGGTTCACGTCGACAACACCGGTGGTAGTCGAAGCGGGCAGACGCTCGCCGTTAAGCAGGATCAGCGTACGACCCGGGCCAAGGCCACGCAGGTCGAGGGTTGCGAAGTTCTCACCGCCAGCGTTGTTCGAAACGCGGGTGTTGCCGGGGATAACCTGCGGCAGTTCGTTGAGAAGGGTTTCGACGGTCGTCGTACCGGTCAGGTCGATCTGCTCGGCGCCAACGACGGTCACCGGGCTGGCCGACTCGATGTTCGGGCGCGGAATACGCGAACCGGTCACGACGATCGGCGCGCTTTCCGCCATCGGCTCATCGGCACCTTCGTCCGCGTCCATGTCCTGAGCCAGCGCAGGCGAAGCCGCTAGCGCAAGACCCAGAGCGAACGGCGCAGCGCTCGCTTTCAGGATAAATGTCTTCTTCATGAGTTGTTAGTCCCCTTGGTTGCCGAGGGTGGTCCCGGCACAACTTTTTAGGTTCAACAAGCGGTGGTGACGCGAGGCAAATGCAACGCACACCGATTGCTGGCTGGTGAAATGCGCCATTTGCCCCGTTTCTCGCAAACGAAAATGGGCTCCAATTCCGAGTTTGCGTCACCGTTGTGCCATTATTGCAACATTGTTGCGCGAGGCACTTTGTGCAGGTGCGAAATGTCACAGCGGGGGGCGTTGCGGACGGTTCTTTTCGAACGCGGCTGATTTTCGGACTTCGCTCGAACATCGCCGACAGGGCGTGCGGGCGTCCGGGCGCGTCACGCAGAGGGTCTGCGAAGGCCAGCGCGAAGCCGCCGCGCTCCCGGCTCAACTAACCTATTGGTCGCTTGATTCTGGCCGGACGGTGCAATACGCGAGTGGCAAATCAAAACGTTTACGTAAACGGGAAGGAGCAAATCAGCGCATGTCCACAGCCTATATCGTCGAAGCCGTCCGCACTGCCGGAGGCCGCCGCGGCGGTCGCCTTGCAGGGGTACACCCGGTCGACCTGCTCGCAAAATCGCTCGATGCCATCGTCGATCGCAGCGGGATTGATCCCAGCGCGGTGGAGGATGTCATCACTGGCTGTGTCAGCCAGGCGGGCGAACAGTCGATGCAGGTCGGGCGCATGGGCGTGCTCTCCTCGAAGCTCCCGAACTCGGTTCCCGCTGTCACCATCGACCGCCAGTGCGGTTCTTCGCAGCAGGCAATCCAGTTCGCCGCGCAGGCGGTGATGAGCGGAACCCAGGACGTGGTCATCGCCAGCGGCGTCGAAAGCATGACGCGCGTACCGATGGGCTCCAACGCGACGCTGCACATGAAGGAAGGTCTGGGCCACTACAAGTCGCCGGGCCTCGAGGAAAAATGGCCCGGCATCCAGTTCAGCCAGTTCATGGGCGCCGAAATGATCGCCAAGAAACACGGCTTCGACAAGGGCCAGCTCGACAGCTTCGCGCTGGGCAGCCACACCAAGGCGAAGATGGCGACGGAAACCGGCGCTTTCGAGAACGAGATCATCCCTGTCGAGATCGAGACGCCCGAAGGCACCGAGATGCACACGGTGGATGAAGGCATCCGCTTCGATGCGACGCTCGAGGGGATCGCAGGGGTCAAGCTGATCGATCCCAAGGGAATTGTCACAGCTGCATCGGCCAGCCAGATCTGCGACGGTTCGTCGGCGGTGCTGGTGGTGAGCGAAGAAGCGCTCAAGCGCTACAATCTCACGCCCATCGCGCGCATTCACAATCTGACCGTGACCGCCGGCGACCCGGTAATCATGCTGGAAGAGCCGCTTTTCGCGACCGACAAGGCGCTGGAGCGCGCCGGCATGAAGATTGACGACATCGATCTGTACGAGGTGAACGAAGCCTTCGCACCCGTGCCGCTCGCATGGCTCAAGCATACCGGCGCGGACCCGGAAAAGCTCAATGTCCACGGCGGCGCGATCGCGCTTGGCCACCCGCTGGGTGCCTCGGGCACCAAGCTGATGGCGACGCTGGTCCATGCGCTCAAGCGCCACGGCAAGAAATACGGCCTGCAAACGATGTGTGAAGGCGGCGGCGTCGCCAACGTGACCATCGTTGAATCGGTTTAATCCCTACATCTGAGAGGAAGAAATAATGGAAGTTTCAGCCAACACTCCCGCCGTCGTCACCGGCGGCGCCTCCGGCCTCGGCGCGGCGACGGCGCGCGCTCTGGCAGCCAAGGGCGCCAAGGTCGCGATCTTCGACATGAACGAAGAGAAGGGCGAGGCGATGGCCAAGGAGATCGGCGGCGTCTTCTGCAAGGTCAACGTGACCAGCGACGAGGAAGTCGATGCCGGTTTCGCCAAGGCCCGCGAAGCGCACGGGCAGGAGCGTATCCTCGTCAACTGCGCCGGGATCGGCAATGCGATGAAAACCGCCAGCCGCGTGAAGGACGACAATGGCGGGCTGACCGGCGAAACGAAGCACTTCCCGCTTTCCGCCTTCGATTTCGTCATCCAGGTGAACCTCATCGGCACCTTCCGCTGCATCGCCAAGTCGGCAGCGGGTATGCTCAAGCTCGATCCGCTCAGCGATGACGGCGATCGCGGCGCCATCGTCAACACCGCTTCGGTGGCGGCTGAAGACGGCCAGATGGGCCAGGCGGCCTATTCCGCGTCCAAGGGCGGCGTCGTCGGCATGACCCTGCCGATCGCGCGTGACCTGATGAGCGAAGGCATCCGCGTCAACACCATCCTGCCGGGGATCTTCGAGACCCCGCTGATGAACGCGGCTCCGCAAAAGGTGAAGGATGCGCTGGCCGCTTCCGTGCCGTTCCCCAAGCGTCTGGGCCTGCCCGACGAATATGCCCGCCTCGCCATGACCATGATCGAGTGCGGCTACTTCAACGGCGAGGACGTGCGCCTCGACGGGGCTATCCGCATGGCTCCGCGTTAAACCGACGCTTCAGTCCAACGCAAAACGCCGCCCGTGCCATAAGGCGCGGGCGGCGTTTCTCTTTTACGGGCCGTGTGATCAGTCGGCGGTCTGCATCAGAGTGACCCTACCGTTCCACTCATCGCTTTCCACTGCATCGGCGAGCAGAACCGCGACATCGCCGCGGGCCGCCTTCGCGCCGGTATCGACCGCATCGCCCAGAACGACATTGCCGGTCGGGCCGTCATCGGTGAGGCTGACAGGACGCAGGATCGCATAATCCATGTCTGTCTTCATCAGCCGCTCGTCCGCCGCATGCTTGGCTTCGAGATAGTGCTTCAGGTCGCTGTCTTCGGGCGGGTCGCCCGCGCCGACAGAACTGAGCATGACGAAGCGTTTCATGCCCGTCTTCTCGGCAATCTCGATCAGGCGGATCGCACCGTCGCGGTCGACCTTGTCGGTCATCTCGGCGCTTGTATCGCCGCCGGAACCGGCGGCGAAGACCACGGCGTCGCAACCTTGGGTGACGTCGTCATCTAGATCCGTGAGATCGGCGCGGCGCTGGATCGCGGCATCGGGCAGTCCGGACGTGTCCGAGCTGTCACGCACCATCGCGACCGGCGTATGTCCGCGTCGCACGAGTTCATCGGTGAGGCGACGACCGGTGTTTCCGGTCGCGCCCGCTACAAGTATCTGCATGGAATTTCTCCTGAATGTGGGAATGACCGATCAGCTCGGCAGGAAAATCGCCTTGGTGTTGACGAATTCCTTCATGCCGAAACCGCCATGTTCGCGGCCATAGCCGGAGTCCTTGACCCCGCCGAACGGCATGTTGGGATCGGCCGCGCCGAAGGAGTTGATACGCACCATCCCGGTGTCGAAATGGTCGCGGGCAAGTCGGATTGCCTTTTCCTCGTCCTTCGAGAAGATGCCTCCACCAAGGCCATAGCGGCTGTCATTGGCGATGCGCATCGCGTCCTCGTCGTCCTTCG
The DNA here is from genome assembly GCA_947494705.1 of uncultured Erythrobacter sp. Taxonomy (GTDB): domain Bacteria; phylum Pseudomonadota; class Alphaproteobacteria; order Sphingomonadales; family Sphingomonadaceae; genus Erythrobacter. The sequence goes on along the minus strand of CANLVN010000001.1, from coordinate 926,438 downwards.
CGCGGATCACTGCGGCGACCGGACCGAAGATTTCGTCGTCATAGGCAGGCATGCCCGGCTTGCAGTCGACCAGCACGGTGGCGGGATAGTACCAGCCCTTCGGGTCGTCTTCCGGGTCGGCGCCGCACAGTGCCTTCGCGCCGTTGGCGATGCTCTTTTCGGTCTGCTCCTTGACGTCCTTGAACTGCTGCTCGCTCGAAAGCGGGCCGAGATTGGTGCCTTCGTCCATCGGATCGCCCATCTTGGCGGACTTCATGTTCTCGACGAAAGCCTCGATAAACTGGTCATAGACGGCATCGGCGACAATGAAGCGCTTGGCGTTCACGCAGGTTTCGCCGTTATTGTAGAGCCGCCCGACCATCGAGGTCTTGGCAGCCAATTCGATGTCGGCGTCTTCGAGCACGAGATAGGCGTCGTTCGAGCCGAGTTCGAGCACAGTCTTCTTGAGCGCGGCGGCGGCCTTTTCGCCGATATGCGCGCCGGCTCCATCGCTGCCAGTCATCGTGACTGCGCGGATCTTGTCGTGTTCGATGATGTCGTCGGAAACGTCATGACCGATGACGACCACGTCAAACAGGCCCTTGGGCAGCCCGGCTTCGAGGCACAGGTCGCGCAGCATCAGGCCGCTGCCGGTGCAGATCGAGGCGTGCTTGAGGATGCAGGCATTGCCCGCCATGATGTTCGCTGCGAGCACGCGCACCGCCTGGTAGAGCGGGAAGTTCCACGGCTGCACCGAATAGATCACGCCGATCGGCGAGTAGGTGACGATGCCGCGCTTCTTGCCACCCGAATGGGTGCGCTCTTCGTCGGCGAGTTCCTTTGGACCGTTATCGGCCGAATATTCGAACAGGCGCGCGCACAGTTCGACCTCGGTCTTGCCGTCCTTGTAGAGCTTGCCCATTTCGCGCGTCATCAGTTTCGCGAGTTCATCGGAGTTTTCCCGCAGTTTGCTCGCAATGTCGCGCAGGAAGGGCGCGCGCTCTTCGGGGCTGCGCTTGCGCCAGTCGAGAAAGGCCTCATGCGCCGCTTCGACGATTTCGAACGCCTGGTCCTTGCTCATCTTCTCGTAGGTTTCGAGCGGTTCGCGCGTTGCGGGGTTGATTGTCTGTATCTGCGACATGTTTTGCGCACCTTTGTAACTTGGGGTTTCAGAAAAGGGGGTTTTGCAAGACCAACGGAAGGAATCGGCCTCGCGTTCCGATCTTTATTTTTGGCCGGACGGGAACCGGGCGGCACGTGCGAAAACGGCGACGGGTGCAGGGACTGCAGGTCGAATGCAAAAACCCCCGCCGGGGACGGGCGGGGGTTTCTCTTCGGGCCGTGGGACTAACGAACGGCCCGGTCGGGGACTTTGGAGGAGGGTGCGTTCAGGCGATCAGGGTCGGGCTGGCAGGGACGATGGCATAGGCGAATAGCACGGCGGAGATGGCGACCGAGATTGCGGCGGCGAAGAGGTTGCTGGAGGCGTTCTGGCGGGCGTTGTCGGCGAACATGGGGATGGTTCCTTTGAGGCTTGGTCTGGCGGATCAGGCGATCAGCGCGGGGCTGGCGGGGACGATGGCGTAGGCGAAGAGGATCGCCGACAGAGTGACCGAGATGGCGGCGGCGAAAAGGTTGGTGTTGGTCTTGGTGGCGTACATGGTTGGTCTCCTTGAGTGCGGTAATCGGTGATGTCCGATACATTGCAGAGGCCGTGCCAAACTCGATAAACGGGAGAATTGCGCGGTTTTGCGCGCTGACGGTTCAGGACCCTTCAAGACGGCTTGCGCAATGTTGGGAGATTTGCCCGAATGTTGGGATCGGCCATGCAGCGCTCTTTGCAGACCGCCCGCTGCCGCTGCCGACCACGCGGCTGGACTTCGAGAATTGCAGATTGGTTCAGGGGCTTGTGGGCGGTGCAAATTTTCGCGAAACACCGGGCCGACAGTGCAATTGCCGATGGAGAGAGCGCATGCCCCACACCCAGATCATCGTCGAGAAGAAGGACGGCATCGCCACCATCACTCTCGACCGCCCGGAGAAAATGAACGCCTATACCCGCACGATGGGTGAGGAGATCATGGCGGCGATGGACGACATCGACGCTGATGACGCGGTGCGCGCGGTGATCTTTACTGGCAGCGGAGAGAAGGCGTTCTGCGCCGGGGCGGACCTTACGCCGGAGGGCGGGGGACAGGTCTTTGCGAGCGGGGATGCGGTGGACGACCTTTCCGACGAGCGCGTGCGCGACGGTGGGGGGCTGCTGACACTGCGGCTGTTCGAGAGTAAGAAGCCGCTCATCAGCGCATGCAATGGCGTCGCCGTGGGCGTGGGCGCGACGATGCAATTGGCGATGGACATCCGGCTCGCCAGCAGCACGGCGCGTTATGGTTTCGTCTTTGCGCGGCGAGGTATCGTGCCCGAAGCTGCCTCGAGCTGGTTCCTGCCGCGGCTGGTAGGCATCTCCAAGGCGCTCGAATGGTGCTATTCCGGAAGGGTTTTCGACGCGCAGGAAGCTCATGATGGGGGTCTCGTGCGCTCGATCCATGCGCCCGAAGACCTGCTTCACGCGGCGCAGGGCATCGCGCGCGAAATTGCCGACAACACCAGTGCCATCAGCGTCGCAATGACGCGGGCGATGATGTGGCGAATGCTGGGAGCGGACCATCCGATGGAAGCGCACAAGATAGACTCCCGCGCGATCTACAGCCTTGCGCGCGGCGCGGATGCCAAGGAGGGGATCGCGAGCTTCCTCGAAAAGCGCAATCCCGTCTATCCGGGCAAGGTGAGCGAGGACATGCCCGACTTCTACCCCTGGTGGGAGCAGCGCGAATACAAGTAAGGCGCGTGCCCGCTTGCCTAGACGTTGGTTTCATGCGTAACTAATGCGCATGAACGAGATGACGAACAGTCCTGCAAATGATGGGGATCGCGAGAGTCGTCGCGAAAACGGTGCCAACACCTACGAGCTGGCATCGTTTCTGCCCTATCAGCTATCGATTGCCTCCAACGCGGTGAGCGACCTTATTGCCGAGCGCTATCGCAAGCGGTTTGGCCTCAAGGTCACCGAGTGGCGAGTGATGGCGGTGCTGGGCGATGCCGGGCGTAACAGGCGCGAGCCCAGCGGCGATTCAGAGGGCAGGGGCCTGACACAGCGCGACCTCACCGACGCGACCCTGATGGACAAGGTCGCGGTCAACCGCGCCTGCAAAGTGCTCGAAGAGCGCGGCCTGATCGCGCGCGAGGCGAATAAACAGGATGGTCGCTCGCACCTGCTGGCACTGACAGCGGACGGCGCCTCGATCCACAGCGAGATCATGCCGCTGGCCCAGGCGACCGAGCGCGAGTTGTTCGATGGGTTCAGCGAAGAAGAAGAGGCTGAACTGCGCGCAATGCTGATGCGCCTGCGGTCGCGGGTTGCGGCGCTCTCGGGCGGCTGACGAAAAACGGGGCCGGTTCCGCGCCTTCATGGAACCGACCCCGCTGATCTGACCCCGCAAGGGGGTTAGGTTGTCACGCCATCCTACTCCTTGTTGACCAGCGTATCGGTGATCGAACAGGCCGCCGGGCCAAGGATCACGATGAACAGGACGGGCAGGATGAACAGGATGAGCGGCACGGTCATGATTGCCGGAAGACGTGCGGCCTTCTCTTCGGCGCGCATCATGCGCTCGTTGCGGAATTCGGCCGAGAGCACGCGCAGCGCTGATGCCAGCGGCGTACCGTAACGCTCGGTCTGGATCATGGTTGTGACCACGCCTTTCACTGCCTCGAGATCCACGCGGTAAGCGAGGTTGTCGAAGGCGTTCTTGCGCTCGTTCAGGAACGACAGCTCAATCGCGGTCAGCGCGAATTCGTCGCCCAGTTCGGGATAGGCGCGGCCCAGCTCCTTGGCGACGCGGTTGAAGGCGGCGTCGACGGTCAGACCGGCTTCTGCACAGATGACGAGCAGGTCGAGTGCGTCGGGCAGGCCCTTCTGGATCTCGGCCGTGCGCTTGCCGGACTTGTTCTTGAGATAGAGTTCCGGGCCCTTATAGCCAAGGAAGACCAGCAGGGCGAAACCGAACAGTTTCTTCATGGGCGCTTCGCCGAGATCGAAAAAATCGAGCCAGTAGAAGACCACGAAACCGATCAGGCCGAACACGATCGGCAGAACCGCACGCAGACCGATGATGATAACCGCAAGTTCCTTGTTGCGGTAACCGGCATGGGCCAGCTTTTGCTGAACCGCCTTGATCTGGTTCTGCTCGAGAACGTTGAGCTTGCCGAGCGAGTCCTTGACCTTGTCGGTCGTGTCGGACTTTCGCACCAGGCTGGCGCGTTTCTTGGTGCCGCTGGCGACGATGCCGGCTTTCAGCTCCTCGCGTCGCTCGTTGAGCGATTTGACGCGCTTGGCCATCGGGTCCTTGATCGTGACCGCGGCATAGATCGCCATGATGACGGCGAAAGCCGCGAGGCCAGCCAGGATCGTTCCGACGAGGATTACGTCGAAGCCGAGCAGTGTGGGTCCGGGTGTCTGGTTCATGATTTCTTGGTCCCCCGGATCAGATTTCGAAGCTGACCATCTTGGCCATGATGAAGATGCCGATGCCCATCCAGATGAAGCCGCCAAGGCCCGCGACCATCAGCCGCTCTTCGTAGAAGAAGCCGTTGATGTAGTCGGGATTGACCGAGTAGATGAGGGCGAACACGATGAAGGGCAGCGAGCCGACGATATAGGCCGAAGCTTTGGACTCCGAGCTCATCGCCTTGATCTTGAGCTTCATCTGAGAGCGCTTGCGCAGCACGTCGGCGAGGTTCGACAAAGTCTCGGCGAGGTTGCCGCCGGTCTCGCGCTGGATCGCCAGGGTGATGCAGAAGAAGTTGAATTCCGGAATGCCGAGGCGATCGGCGGTGTCCTGTAGCGAATCCTCCATGGTCTTGCCGATCTTGATGCGCTCGACAATTCCCTTGAACTCCAGTCCGACGGGACCGGGCAATTCCTGAGCCACGACAGCGAGCGTCTCGGTCACCGGAAGGCCCGAACGAAGCCCGCGAACGAGCAGCTCGATAGCGTCGGGAAACTTCTCGTTGAACTTGGCGGTGCGGCGCTTGATGAAAAAGTTGACCACGAAGTGCGGAATGGCAAGGCCGATGAGCGCACCCACACCCAGCGCCAGGAAAGGCGCTTTCATCTGGATGAAAACCAGCACGGCAATCGCCAGCGTCAGGCCGAGCGAGGTGTACATGTACTGGGAAACGCTCCAGCCCTTGCCGGTGCGATCGAGACGGTTTTCGAGCGCCTCGATCCGTGAGCCCGAGCCCGCGACCTTGTAAGTCTTTGGTTTGCGCGCGGCGATAGCCTTCTTGAACTGCGATTCGACCTTTGCGTCGGTGCTGTCCGAGTGGCGATAGCGCAGCGATTCAAGCCGACGCTTCTGCGCCTTGCCCGCGCCCGCGCCGGAGACCAATAGGTAGCCTACGACCAGAATCGAGAAGATCACGATAGTGATCAACAGGGTCTCAAAAATATCCATGGCTAACCTGTCCTGCGCGTGTTGCGTTGCTCGTCGTCATGCCGAGCGGCGGCTCCCGCCCATCCACGCGCGATTGCGTGGATGGAGGGGGATTTATTCCGCCGGTTCCGCTTCGGTCTTGCTCTTCTTTGCCAGCAGCGACTTGAGGTCGAATCCGCCGAGCAGCGACTTCTTCTCTTCCGACACTGCCGCAAGATCCTCTTCGCTCGCACCCATGATGCGCTCTCCGATCTGCTTGATCGCAGAGGTGGCTTTCGAGTTCTTGTTGGCATCGATGAACACCTGCCCGAGCTTGGCGGCGTTCGATGCAGCCTTGATGTCGTACGGGATCACGAAGTCGATCTTGCGTTCGATAGAGGCCTCGAAGTCAGCCTTGCTGATTTCCGCGACGCCGGGCTGCACCTTGTTGGCGATAACCATCGGATGCGCGTGCGCAGCGTTGGTCTTGAGCCAGGAAAGGATGCGGATCGTGTCGCGCGCCGATGCAAGCGTGAGCTCGCAGGTCAGCACGACCAGGTTCACATCCGCCAGCAGGTGCGGGAAGTTGATCAGCATGTTGCGCGGCAGGTCGATGACCGTCATTTCGAACGCCTGGCGGAACTCCTCCTCCAGCTGAACGAAAGCCGCACCGTCAGTCATCAAAGGCTGGCTGATCGGAGCTTCGGCCGAGAGGATCGACAGGTTGTCGTTCGCGCGGATCATGGCGCGTTCGATGAACAGACCATCGATCCGGCTCGGGTTGTCGATCGCATCGGTCAGGCCGCGACCCGGTTCGAGGTCGAGCGCAAGTGCGCCGGTCCCGAAATGCACGTCGAGATCCAGCAGAGCGGTCGGGGCGTCGTGCTCATTGCTGAACAGCCATGCCAGCGATGTCGCGATCGTCGAAGCGCCCGAACCGCCGCGCGTTCCGACCACTGCGGTCGAAATGTGGCGCTTGACCGAGCCGTCTTCGCCGCCCTTGGGCGAGGTGAAGACCGCAAGCGCGCCGTTGAGCGCATCGTGGACAGCCTGCGCATTCAGCGGCTTGAGCAGGTAGTCGTGGATGCCGCTCGCGAGCAGGTCGCGATAGAGGCGAACGTCGTTGACCTGGCCGATGGCGATCACCACCGTGCCCGGCTCGCACACTTCGGCGAGAGCGTTGATATCGTTGAGCGGATCGCCGCTTTCCGACAGGTCGACGATCAGGATTGCCGGGGAGGCGCTGACCGAAAGCGACTGGATCGCGTTGCGAAGTCCACCCTTGTTGCACTTTTCAGGCGGCCAGCCCATCTCGATGACGACGGGACGAAGGACGTCCAGCGCAGCATCGTCGCAGATATAAGCGGCGAAGGGATCGCGATTGCCGGGGAGACCCGATTTCCAGGGCGCGTTCATTAGTTACCTCCTCCACGTGGGTTCTGCAGGCCTGCTGCACCGGTCGGTGTGGCCTCACGATAGGTTTCGATCGCGCGGTTGCCGGTCGCGACAACCGTTTCGCTGTTGCCGGTCTGGCCCTCGAGGAGATCCTCGGGGTTCGCGACCATGGCAGCGAGGTTGGAATTGTTCGCGCAGCCGTAATTGGTGCTCAGTCCGTTGGTGTAGTTGGCGTCCGATTTCGCCGACCAATCCGGGCATCCGGGGACGTAGGCGTCCGAGCGGGTGATCACGATACGCGCCTGGCCGGGCTGAAGAACGCCCGCCGTGGTGGGTGCGGTGCCGCTGACGATCAGGCCATACCGACCGGCAAGCTCGTTGACCGCGTTGGTCACTGCCGGGTTGGAGCCGGGATTTTCGATCGAGATGCGGTCGCCGTAACGCAGGTCCATCGTCTCGAACCATCCGTTCAGTCGCTGTTGCTCGGAGATCGACAGGCCGCTGCCGGTGGTGTCGACATCGAGCGTATAGTTCGTGCGTTCGACTACCGGTTGCTTGACGCTGTAGAGCGAGGGGTTGTCCGGCATACCGGCACAGCCCGCAAGACCCAGTCCCAGCGAGAGTGCGATGGCGCCGGTGAGCTTGGCGTTGTTGAAGAGTTTCATCGTTCTAACCTTTCGCGTGGGATTCACAGGCTGAAGCCGGGAGCGGCGGAAGCGTCGGAAGCGTCGGCCTTGCGATCGCGAGCGCGTTTGTCGCGATCTTCGGCACGGCGATCCTTGAGCTGCGGATTGCCGGGGACGATAGCGGCCGGATCGGCATTGCTGACATCGGGCAACGGCGCGTCTTCGTCGGCTGCTCGCGGTCCGGGGCGTGAGACGCCGCTTTGCCCGCTGGTTTCTTGGTAGCCAAGGAACTGCTCGAGCTCGTTAGCCGCTTCAAAGCCATCGGTGGGAAGAACGATCTCACTCGCATCGACCGGCTTGACGAGATACGGAGTCACTATGATCACGAGCTCGGTTTCGCCCCTGCGGAATTCGCGACTGCGGAACAGATTGCCCAGGATCGGCACGTCGCCGAGACCCGGTGCCTTGTCGAGCGCGTTGGCCGAGTTCGACGACAGCAAACCGGCGATCATGAAGCTCTGGCCCGACCCCAGTTCGACGGTCGTTTCGGTCCGGCGGATTGTCAGCGCGGGGACCTGGAAGCCGTTGAGCGTTACCGCCCCTTGCGTCGACAGCTCGGAAACTTCCGGGCGAACGCGCAGGGAAATGCGGCCATTGGCAAGCACGGTTGGGGTGTAGGCGAGGCTCACACCGAAATCGCGATACTCGATGGTCACAGTGCCGAGGCCCTGCGAAAGCGGGATGGGGAACTCGCCGCCAGCCAGGAATGTGGCTGTCTCGCCAGATAGCGCGGTAAGGTTGGGTTCCGAGATCGTGGTGATGAGACCCAGGCGTTCGGACAGGTCGAGTGCGCCGAGCAAGTTCAGCCCGAACAGTCGACCCAATCCTGCGATTGACGTGCCCCCTGAGGAATCGACCGACGGACCGACGATCTGGGTCCCGTCCGGCAAGACGAAAGAAGTCTGCGCAGCGCCGTTGCCGACACCCAGTGGCCCACCGTAATTGAATTCGTCGCCGCCGATCTGGCGACCTGTACCGACCCCGAAACGAAAACCTCCGGTTCCATCGGCAGTCTGAAGGTTGCCGCCAATCTCGCGCAGCAGCGAGCGACTGACTTCGGCAAACTTCACCTGCAGGTTGACCTGCAGCGGAGTTGCGGTCTTCAGGCGGCTGATGACGTTGGCTTCGTCGCCGAGAAACGCCTGTACCAGACGTTCGGCTTCCGAGGCATCCTCAGGAGCGGCGACCGTGCCGGTCAGCAGAACGGTGTTCGTGCCCATCGTCGCGACCGAAACCTTGGCTTCGGGCATGGCGAGTGCGAGCATCTGGTCGATGCTGCCGATATTCGAGCCGACGCGAATGCTGGCCGAGAAGATCACATCGCCGCGAGCATTGCTGGCATAGATGGTCGTCTCGCCGCCGGCCTTGCCGAAGACATAGAGCTGGCGCTGCGATTTGACCTGGACGTCGGCGACGTTCTCATTGGCAACGAAGACATCGGTCATCGCCCCGGGCACGGTGACGAGTTCGCCAGTACCGATCGAAATCACGATCTCCTGGCTCGGTCGCACGACCTGTTGGGCGGTAGCGGTGCTCGCCGGTGCTGCCGCCATGGGCAGGGCAACCGCTGCAAGCATCAGCGCTTTTGCAAGTGAGTTGGTTTTCATTGTCTTCGGGCCCCCTGTGAAGTTTCCCGGTGCAGATTTCGGTTTTTCAAAAGCGTCGATGATCGCGTTCATTGCTATTCCCCTCAGCGCCGACCGAGCGTGCCGGTGTTTGCGCTAGGCGCTTGCTGCGGTGCCCCGATCTCGCCAGCACCGGGTGCGACGCGGCCGCTGAGCGAACCGCCAACCGGCGCTTCGACAGTGGCCTTGCCACGCGTGACGCGAACCGTCGGGCCGGTTATGACCGGTGCGTCGTTCCTCGTTGCGGGCACACCGGGTGCGGGCGGAGTGGAACGGTTGCCGCCGCCATCGTTAGACGGGGGCACGCTGCTACGCTGGAAGCGCGAGACGTCGCCGCCGGTGGAGAAGCTCGACTTGCTGTCGACCGGACGGCTCATCGCGGTGCGCAGGATGCGCTCTTCTTCTTCAGGCGTTGCATTGTCGGGCACCTTGACGTCGCCAGAGGCGATAGCGCGCTCGAGTTCGGCCTGGCTGTCGGAGATCGAACGCAGCACCAGCGAGAGTTCGCCGATAGTCTGTGCGACGGCGACCTTTTCCGCGATCTGCGGGGTCACTTCGAGCGTGACCGTGCGGAACGCCTTCACGATGGTGTTGCCTTCCTCATCAGTCGCCTGTTCGGTGGTCTGGTCGGTGGCAAGCACGCGCAGGTTGCGCAGAACTGTTTCGGCGGCTTTCAGGTCGCGGCCTTCGCCGGTGACCGTTTGCGTAAGAACCATGTCGACGCGGTCACCCGGGAAGACGAAGCCGGCAACGCCGGTCTTGGCCGACACCGGAACGGTGACTGCGCGCATGCCCGGGCCGAGTGCTGCAGCAAGGAAGCCACGGTCGCCAGGGCTGACCAGCGAGCCTTGCGTTACCGGCTCGCCCGCAGTGATCGGATAACGAACCACCGTGCCGAGCAGCTGGCTCATGTCGGAATTGCCTTCGATGAAGTAGGCATCCTGGACGAGCTCTTCGGGCCATTTCTGATAGCCCATTGCATCGGCGGTAATGATGGTGCCGGCGGGCAGGGCGCGATTAGCGACCAGGACCTTGGGGCCTTTTGCTTCGGGAGCCGCTTCCGCCGTCGGCGCTGCGTCCCCTGCGAACATGCTCCGGGCGAGAAATGCGCTGCCGATTGCAACAACCAGCGCGCCCAGCAGCAGAACGAGTTTCTTCCTATCCATGGCTAATCAGCCCCCTTGAAACAGCCCCAAGAAAATCACGGGCGGGTATGGTTGCTCTGGTTAAGTCCGAATTGGTTAAGATCGAGTTTAGCGGCGCCAACAGGGTGGCGATTAAGCAAAGACAGGGGCTGCGATCAGCTTGGGGTACAGCACCCAAAGCGCGCCGAACGTGATGGCGACGCCATACGGAAGGACTCCGCGGGTCTTTGGTTTGAAAAACATCAGGCGCAGGACAAAGGCGATCGCGATGGCCCCGCCGAACAGCGCCATGTTCCAGAGCATGTCGACATAGTTGAAAGGCGTGAACCACAGCGCGAGCGCCGCGAGCAGCTTGATATCGCCGCCGCCCATGATGGTGACGTGCAGCTTGTATCCGATGAAGGCGATACCGACGAGAACAGCAGCAACCCCCGCCGCGAAGGCCACCTGCAACACCATGTCCGGCCACAGCGACATGCCGCTCGCCCACCAGTAGACAGGCGCGCTCACCGCGATCGCGATGTTCACCCAATTGGCGATGGTGCGCGACATGATATCGGTGAAGGACGCGTAGAGCAGGGCAATTGCCAATGCGATAAGCAGTCCGTAGGAAATATAGGTCGTCAGCATAAGGCCCCCGATGGGTGCACTCGCGTAAGGCCCTGTGCCTGTCGCGGTCCCCTGTACGGTTGGCGGTGCTACAGGCGAGTGCTTACCAAATAGTAACCACGATTGAAGGCTTGGGATCGCCACTATGACGCAAATTTCCGAAACGCAGGCACGGCCTGAAGCAGATGCGGTCGCCATCGGCAGGCGCGCAATTCCGCCTGCTGCGCGCGAGAGCCGCTGGTCGCTGAGCGACGGGCATGAGCTGCGGCGGATCGATTGGCCGGGTGCGGGCGAGACGCCGCGCGGCTCGATCCTGTTTCTTCCCGGACGGGGCGATTTCTACGAGAAATATCTCGAAAGCCTCGAACAATGGCACCGGGCAGGCTGGCGAGTGACTGGCGCCGACTGGCGCGGGCAGGCCGGGTCGGGTCGATTGGGAGGCGACGATGTCACAGGTCATATCGAAGACTTCTCCATCTGGACCGCCGACCTCGCGCATATGTGGGACGAGTGGTGCAAAGAAGTGCCGGGGCCGCATGTGCTCATCGGCCATTCGATGGGCGGCCATCTTATCATGCGCGCCATGGTCGATGGCCTCGTGACCCCCGACGCCGCCGTGCTGAGCGCGCCGATGCTGGGCATGAACGGCCCACCGCTGCCGCTACCGTTGCTGCACGGTGTCGCCGAGATGATGACGCGGATAGGCGATCCGATGCGACAGGCGTGGAAATGGAGCGAGAAGCCGGGCGAATTGCCGAACGGTCGCGCCGGCCTCCTGACCCACGATGCAGAACGCTATTCCGACGAAGCTTGGTGGAGGGCAGAGCGTCCCGAACTCGACATGGGCCCGGCCAGCTGGCGCTGGGTCGAGCGTGCCTATGCATCATGGCGGGTGCTGGAGGAGCCGGGCGCTCTGGAAAAGGTCGATGTGCCAGTCCTGATCGTCTCGACTTCGAACGACAAGCTCGTGAGCCATCCGGCCAACGTCCGCGCCGCGCAACGCCTGGCCCGGGGCAAGCTGGTTGCGTTCGGCGACGAGGCGTATCACGAGATCCTGCGCGAGGTCGATGCCGTGCGCGACCGCATGATGGACGAGATCGCCACATTCCTTGACGAGGCCGCGCCCGCACACACATAGGTGCCGTAATGGCCAACACCTTCTACGACTTCGCGATAATCGGCGCTGGAATGGCGGGCGCAAGCCTCGCGGCCGAACTGGCCCCCCATGCAAGCGTGCTTGTGCTCGAAGGCGAGGATGCGCCGGGATATCATTCGACCGGCCGCTCCGCTGCATTCTGGGAAGAATGTTATGGCGGACCTGGTCTTGTCCCGCTGACCCTGCCCTCGGGCCGCTACCTGCGCGAAGGTGGGTTCCTGCGGCAACGCGGCGCGCTCTATGTCGGGCAGGAAGCGGACCGGGCTGCGATGGACGCATTTCTTGAGCGCTTCGCCGGCACCGGCGTTACGATCGAACGCATCGGCGGCGATGCGGTGGCGCAAAAGGTGCCGCAGATTCGCTCAGACTGGTGCGATGCCATTTACGAACCTGCCTGCGCTGACATCGACGTGGCCGGCCTGCATCAGCATTATCTCCGGGCCTTGCGACAGGCTGGCGCGCAACTGACCTGCCGCGCGCGGGTAGCCGGACTTACCCGCGAAGATGGCGGCTGGCGCATCACGACCGAGGCGGGCGACACCTATCGAGCCGCGCAGGTGGTCAACGCCGCCGGAGCATGGGCTGATCCGGTCGCCCAGATCGCTGGCGCACAGCCGCTTGGCATCGACCCGCTGCGTCGCACCGTCGCTCAGTTGCGCGTCGATCCGCAAGCGCCTGTCGATATGCCGCTGGTCCTCGATATTTCGGGCGGGTTCTACTTCAAGTCCGACAATGGCAGGTTGTGGCTCAGCCCGCATGACGAGATCCCAACCCAGCCATGCGACGCCGCGCCCGAAGAGCTCGACGTTGCGCGCGCCATCGCTCGGTTCGAGGAAGTGACGACGTGGCGGATCGAGGCGGTGGAGCGGCGCTGGGCTGGCCTCAGAAGTTTCTCCCCCGACCGCCTGCCGGTCTATGGCGAGGACCGTGACGTGCCCGGCTTTGTGTGGTTCGCGGGGCAGGGCGGCTTCGGCATACAAACCGCGCCTGCAGCCGCGCGGCTGGCAAGCCAGATTATTCTCGGCCACGAACGCGACGAGCTTACGCGCGAGATCGATGCAACTCGCTATGCACCGGATCGGTTTTTCACAGGCGAATCCACTCGGGAAAAAGCGCGCGCATCGGGGTAGCCAAGGCACACTCGATCTGTAAGGTATGTGGGCAAGTTCAACGCTACCATGCGAGGGGAAAACGCAATGGCTCACAAGTTCGAAATCTACAAGGACAAGGCAGGCGAGTTCCGCGTGCGCTTCAAGTACAATTCGGAAATCATGTTCTCGACCGAAGGCTACTCGTCCAAGGACAGCGCGAAGAACGCCATCGCTTCGATTCAGAAGAACGGCCCGGACGCGCCGATCGAAGACAACAGCTAATTCGAGCCAAGCTCAATCAGTAACGGGCGCTCCGGTTGAACTGGGGCGCCCGTTTCGCATTTCAGGCGTCGGCGGCGATGCGATCGGCTTCGTCGCTCGCCAGTTTATCGACGCGCTCGTTTTCGGGATGCCCTGAATGGCCCTTAACCCAATGCCATTCGACGCGATGACGGCCGGTCTGCGCGATCAGCTCGTGCCACAAATCGGCATTTTTCACCGGCTTCTTGCTGGCATTGACCCAGCCACGCTTCTTCCAGCCGTGCACCCACTTGGTGATCCCGTCGATCAGGTACTTGCTGTCGGTGTATAGATCGACGGCGCACGGCTCGATCAGAGCCTCCAGTCCGCGAATCGCAGCAGTCATTTCCATGCGGTTGTTGGTGGTGTCCGGCTCGCCGCCAGACAGCTCTTTCTCGTGGGGGCCAAGGCGCAGCAAAGTGCCCCAGCCGCCCGGTCCCGGATTGCCCTTGCAGGCGCCGTCGGTAAAGATTTCGACCTGTTTCATAGCCCCGTTCCTAACCCTTACATCCCTGCCGCGCTTTCGCGCTCAGGCAAAGACGTCGCGCCCGTGTTCGTCGTAAAAGCGCCATCGTTCGACGAATTGCATCGGGTCCTTGCGTGTCACCAATGCGTCGTCTGGAGTGTCGAGCCAGTCTTCCGCACGGCTCGCGACAAAGCGCAGAGCCGCGCCCTTGGCGATCTCTGGCATCATCGCGCGTTCGTCGGGCGTGAGCTTGCGACCCTCCTCGTATCCCGCAATCAAGGCCGCGCCGATTGCCGGGTCGTACGAATTGTCCGCATCGAAACTCCACGCAGCATGGGTCGTCGCCAGGTCGAGTGCCATCGCGCCGGTGCAGGCAAAGTAGAAATCGATCAGGCCGGTGACCTCGCTGCCCAGCATCAGGACATTGTCCGGGAAAAGGTCCGCATGGATTTGCGCCTGCGGCAGAGCGTCCAGGTCGAGCGCGGCCGCCTCACGCGCCGGGCCAAGCATTGCGGGAAGATCGGCATGAATGGTCGCCAGCGCCCCTACGCCGCACTTCTCGAGCAGCGAGAAATTGTCGGAGAAACCCATCGTGTTCTGGCGGGTGAGCGGAAAGTCTGCACTTGCGGCATGCATTCGGGCAAGCACCCGGCCCAAGGCGTGCGCCTGCTCCGCATCGGGCCGCGAGGGCGAGACGCCGGGCAGGAACTCGATCAACGCCACCGCCTTGCCTCGCTCCATCCGGTAGGCCGCGCCTTCACGATCATGGATCGTACGCGGCACCGGGCAATCGCGGGCGGACAGGTGATCCAGCAGGCCCAGAAAATAGGGCAGGTCGGCAAGCTCGATCCGCCGCTCATACATCGTCAGGATATAGCGCGCGTTCTTCCCGCCGGTTCCGGTTGTCTCGATCAGCCAGTTCGAATTGGATACGCCTTCGGCAATGCCCTTGGCGCTCACCAGAGCGCCGACATCGTAATGCGAGATGAGCGTGGCCAGATCTTCGGCCCCGAGATGAGTGTAGACTGCCAATCTGCCTGCCCCCTTCAGGGCCTATTCGGTAAGCTGGCGCGGCAGCTTGAAGACCATCTTTTCCTCGGTATGGGTGATGGTCCGTTCGTTCAGCGGGCGCATCCGTCCCAGCGCATCCACCACTTCGCGCACCAGCACTTCAGGGGCGGAGGCTCCGGCGGTTAGGCCAACAGTGCCGACCCCTTCGAGCCAGTCCGGGTCGATTTCATCAGCGCGCTGGATCAGTTTGCCCGGTGTGCCCAGACGCTCTGCGACCTCGACGAGCCGCAGGGAATTGGAAGAATTCGGCGCACCCACGACGAGCACAAGGTCGCAATCCTTCGCCAGCTCCTTGACCGCCGCCTGCCGGTTTGAGGTCGCGTAGCAGATGTCTTCGGCCTTGGGTCCTGCGATATTGGGATAGCGCCATTCGAGCGCCTCGATCACCTCACGCGTGTCGTCGACGCTCAGCGTGGTCTGAGTGAGATAGGCGAGGGGTTCGTCCGAATCGAAGGGAAGCTTGTCGACGTCCTCGATATTCTCGACCAGGGTCATCTGACCCGGTTCGACCTGACCCATCGTGCCGATCACTTCCGGATGTCCTTCGTGGCCGATGAAGATGATGTGGCGCCCTTTTTCGAGCTGGCGTTCAGCCTGACGATGGACCTTGGACACCAGCGGGCATGTCGCATCAACGTAGATCATGTTGCGCCGCTCGGCCTCGGCAGGGACCGCCTTGGGCACGCCATGCGCGCTGAACACCACAGGCGCATCGGTCGGCACTTCATCCAGTTCCTTGACGAAGATAGCGCCCTTGGCCTTCAGGCCCTCGACGACATATTTGTTGTGGACGATCTCGTGCCGGACATAGACCGGCGCACCATAGCGCTCGAGCGCCTTTTCGACGATCTCGATCGCGCGATCGACACCGGCGCAAAAGCCGCGCGGAGCCGCGATCAGCAGGTCGAGAGGCTTGTCGCTAACGACAGGCGAGTTATGCAAGGAAGCGTTCATCCCGCTCCCTCTAGCGCTTTGCCGCGCGGCTCGCTAGGGCGATGGACAACAAGCGCGCAATTGGACGTGACGCGCAACAAGAGCTTCAAGGGATTTCCTTTCATGACTTTCCGCAACGCTATGCTTCCCGTTTTCGTTATGGCCGCCGCGCTTGCCGGTTGCTCACGCGAAGGGGAACTGGTGATCGATCAGGGCGTCGGAATCCAGTCGGTGCTTTCGTCGTGCCCGTCGGTCGGCGTGCCCGACTATACCGGCGACGTCACCACATTCCGCACAGCAGGCGACAAGACCGTCAGCAGCCTCGACGTGACCGCCGCAATCACCAATCTGCGATCGACTTGCGACGATACAAGCGACCGCATCTATACCGAGGCGACATTCGACGTCTTCGCGCGCCGCACCGATACAAGTGGCGCACGCACCGTGACGCTGCCGTATTTCGTGACCGTTCTGCAGGGTGGCAGTGCGGTCGTGACCAAGCGTGTCGGCGAAGTCACCGTCAGCTTCGCGGATGGGCAGGAACGCGCACAGGCGAGCGCGAAGGCCGGCTCCTTCGTTGATCGCTCCGCCGCGACCCTGCCCGAAGACATTCGCGAGCGCATTACGCGCAAGCGACGAGCGGGCGATGTCGACGCCGCGCTCGACCCGATGGCGGCTCCGGAAGTGCGCGCCGCGATCGCCCGCGCGCGATTCGAGATGCTGATCGGATTCCAGCTCACCGAGGACCAGCTGGCGTATAACGCGACGCGTTGATGCTAGTGTTCGCCCATCTGGGCGAACCCCTCGTTGCAAATCCCTCCGCTTCGCTGCGGACCCGATGCGAGCGCCAGGTCGGGCTCGCACTTGCTGCGCAAGCGATGAATTCGGCAAGCACGGCCTTCGGGGGCTTTCGATTTACTCAGGAGAGTCTTGACCAAGGGCCAGGCTTCCTTCTTTGCATCCACCCATACAGGCGGAAACGCACGAGAATATGATGACCGACAACAAAACCCTCTACGCCGCGTATGCGGATACAGTCGAAGCCGCGCTCAAAGCATTGATAGCCGACGGCACGCTGCCCGAAGACATCTCCCTGGCCAACGTCACGCTGGAGCCACCGCGCGATCCATCGCATGGCGACCTTGCGACCAATGCCGCAATGGTGCTGGCGAAGCCGGCGAAGACCAATCCGCGCGCGCTGGCCGAGGCGATTGCCGCGAAGCTGGAAGCGGAGCCGGGCATCGCCAGCGCCGAGATTGCCGGGCCAGGCTTTATCAACCTCCGGCTGGACCCCGCCGCATGGCTCGATGAAGTTCGCAGCGTGCATGCGCTGGGCGAGGATTACGGTCGCTCTCAGATGGGCGACGGCACTCGCGTAAACGTCGAATATGTGAGCGCCAATCCCACGGGACCCATGCATATGGGGCACTGCCGCGGCGCGGTCGTGGGCGACGCGCTTTCCAGCCTGCTCGAATTCGCCGGGCATCAGGTGACCCGCGAATATTACATCAACGATGCCGGCGGACAGGTCGATACGCTCGCGCGCTCCGCGCACCTTCGTTATCGCGAGGCGCTGGGCGAGGAAATCGGCGAGATTCCCGAGGGTTACTACCCTGGCGACTACCTGAAACCGATCGGCGAATATCTGGCGAAGGAGGTTGGCGACAAATATCGCGACGCGCCCGAGGATGAATGGCTCGCCTATTTCCGCGCAGAGGCGGTCGAGCAGATGATGCAGCTCATCAAGGCCGACCTGGCGCTGCTCGGTATTCACCACGATGTATTCGCATCCGAAGCTGCCCTGCATGCGGCGGGCAAGCCCGACGAAGCAGAGGCGTGGCTGCGCAAAAATGATCTCGTCTATGACGGCGTGCTCGAAGCGCCCAAAGGCAAGGCTCCGCCGGAAGACTGGGAGCCGGTCGAACTGCCGCTGTTCCGTTCGACGAAATATGGCGATGATCAGGATCGTCCGATCAAGAAGTCGAACGGCAAGTGGACCTATTTCGGCGCGGACCTCGCCTATCACATGCAGAAGGCAGCCGAGGCCGACGAGCTGATCGACATCTGGGGCGCTGACCATGCCGGCACGGTCAAGCGGATCAAGGCCGCGGTCGCCGCGCTTTCCGAAGGTGAGGGCAATCCGATTCCCTTCGACGTCAAACTGGTGCAGATGGTCCAGCTGATGCGCGCTGGCGAGCCGGTCAAAATGTCCAAGCGTTCGGGCAATTTCATCACCATCGCCGACATGATCGAGGAAGTGGGCAAGGACGTGGTGCGCTTCACCATGCTGACCCGCAAGCCAGAGGCGCAGATGGAGTTCGACTTCGCCAAGGTGGTCGAAGCGTCCAAGGACAACCCGGTGTGGTACGTGCAATACGCCCATGCCCGCATCAAGTCGACGCTCCGCAAGGCCGACGAGGAAGAGGACATCAGCCCGTCCGACGAGGCTCTCGACCGGCTCGGCGAGGAAGAAATTGCCCTGATCCGGCGCGCCGCGCAATTCCCGCGCGAGGTCGAAGCCGCCGCCAAGGCGCGCGAACCGCACCGCATCGCGTTTTATCTCTACGACCTCGCGACCGATCTCAACGCATTCTACAGCCTCGGAAACACCGACCTGGAAAAGCGGTTCATTGTGAAACAGGACAAGCCTTTGTCGGCCGCACGCCTTTTCCTTGCGCAGGCA
Organism: uncultured Erythrobacter sp.; assembly: GCA_947494705.1. GTDB lineage: Bacteria > Pseudomonadota > Alphaproteobacteria > Sphingomonadales > Sphingomonadaceae > Erythrobacter. The sequence continues at coordinate 907,825 of CANLVN010000001.1, read as the reverse complement.
ATCGGGCAGGTGCTCTCGAATGGGCTTCGCGTGCTTGGCGTGCAAGCCGTCGACAGGATGTGACCGGGACAGTAACCTGTTCCGGCAATTGAACGAGGACAAGAGGGTGATCGTCGAAGCCGAGTATGAAGAGGTGGATCGCAACGGCGACGAGCTCGACCTGGGTGCCGACGACAGCCTTCCCTGGCTCGAGGCGGAGGAAGAGGACGATAACGCCGGGGCAATTGCGCCGGGTCAGGTCATGGGCTTCGCCGCGATCCTGCTGCTCCTGCTGTTCGGCATTGTCGGTTCGATCTGGTATTTCGGAGGAGGGGCTGGCGACCCGGAGCAGGTAGCCGATGGCAGCGTGATCGAAGCGCCCGACACCCCGTATCGCGAACGGCCCGAGGACCCGGGCGGCAAGGAATTCGACGGAACGGGCAACGTCGCGCCGGTGGTTGGCGAAGGTGGCTCGCCCGAAGGCGTCATGGCGACCGAAGACCCCGGCGAAGACGCCGGGCAGGGCGGCGACGACAACCCCAGTGAAAACGGATCGGAAGACAGCGACCCTGCGCCCGCTCCCAGCAGCAACGGCGGAGTCGCTGTTCAGTTGGCAGCCTACACTTCGCGATCGCGTGCCGAGCAGGGCTGGAACGAAATCTCGCGGCGTACCGACGCGCTGTCGGGGATGCGCTACCGCATCGAACAGGGCGTGGTTGATATCGGCACCGTCTATCGGCTTCAGGCGGTCGCGGGAGATCGCGCATCTGCAGACCGTCTGTGCTCGGCGCTCAAGGCCGACGGGATCGATTGTCAGGTCAAACCCTAGCGATTGCTTTGGCTGCTAGGGCGGATCGGCGCGTTTTGCACCGGATTCCCCCCGAAATCGCGAATATCGATGGTTAGCACGCTTGCCTGACACCGCCCGCGCTGCAAGGTTTACGCCATGGTTCCGGCGATATTTGGATGTTCTGGCCTTACGCTGACCGCCGATGAGCGCGCCTTTTTCCGCGATGCGGACCCGGCGGGCTACATCCTGTTCGGTCGCAATTGCGAAACGCGCGAGCAACTGCGCGCGCTGACGGACGAGTTGCGAGCACTGCATGGGCGCGAGCACCTGCTGATTTCCATCGACCAGGAAGGCGGCCGCGTCGCGCGGCTGCGTCCGCCGCACTGGGCCGCTTATCCTTCCGGCGAGGCGTTCGATCGCCTCTATCGTATTGCTCCGGCGAGCGCGATCGAAGCGGCGCGTGTGGGGGCGAAAGCGATGGCTATAGAGCTGTCGGCGATGGGAATCACCGTCGACTACCACCCTCCGCTCGATGTCCGGCAGGAGGGCGCGCACGACGTGATCGGAGACCGCTCGCTGGGCCGCGACCCGATGCAGGTCGCCGCGCTGGGCCGGGCGATCCTCGATGGACTGGCTGCAGGCGGAGTGGCCGGCTGTATCAAGCATATTCCAGGCCATGGTCGAAGCATGGTCGACACCCACAAGGAAATGCCGACCGTCACGGCCAGTGTCGAGGAGCTGCAAACCGACATCGCCCCGTTCCGCGCGCTCAGACACGCGCCGATCGGCATGACCGGGCATCTCAAGTTCCCGGTCTGGGACGAGCAATATCCCGCGACCCTCTCACGCACGATCATTCACGACATCATTCGCGGGGAAATCGGGTTCGAAGGCCTGTTGCTGACTGACGATATCGACATGGAAGCGCTCGAAGGAACCGTTCCCGAACGCGCCGCACTCGCACATGAGGCCGGGTGCGATATCGTCCTAAATTGCTGGGCGAAAATGGACGATATGGTGGGCATTTGCGAGGCTGTCCCAACTATCTCCGAAGCTACGCGAACCCGTCTGGATGCTGCGCTTGTCGATACCAAGATCGCAGATGACCTCGATCAGCAGGCCGATGAATTGCTCGCCAAACGCGATGCGCTTCTCGCATTGACGGGGGAGGCCGCATGACCGTCGAGACCGACGACGGCTTCATGCTGAGCGGCGATGCTGCGGGCGCTTCAGAGCCTACTGCGATCATGCCTGATGGATGGGACGACGATCCCGCCAAGCAAGGAGCGAAACAGGGCGAGGAAGCGCTCTATCTCGAGCTGGATGGCTGGGAAGGGCCGCTTGACCTCCTGCTCGATCTTGCCCGTCGGCAAAAGGTCGACCTGCGGCAGATCTCGATTCTGGCGCTGGTCGATCAGTACCTGACTTATATCGAGCAAGCTCAGGACCTTAGGCTGGAGCTCGCCGCCGATTACCTCGTGATGGCGGCTTGGCTCGCCTATCTCAAATCGGCGTTGCTGCTGCCCAAGGAAGAGCAGGAAGACCCGTCGCCCGAAGAGCTGGCGCTGCGATTGCAATTGCGGCTGCAAAGGCTCGGCGCGATGCGCGAGGCGGCGGCGCGGTTGATGGCGCGCGACCGGATCGGGCGCGACATCTTCGTTCGCGGTGCGCCAGAGGGGCTCAGAACCGACCGGAAAACACTCTGGAAATCAGACGCTTACTCTCTGATTCAGGCCTATGGGCAGGTCAAGGCGCGCACGGCGCCGCGCATCTATCATGTCTCCGACCGTCCGGTGATGACCCTCGATAGCGCGCTCGACAGGGTGTCGGCGATGCTCGGCGTGACGCTCGAATGGATGGAAATCCGCGACTTCCTTCCAGCCCATGCCAACCCCGAATTGCGGCGTTCTGCGCTGGCGTCGAGCTTCGTCGCGGCGCTCGAACTGGCGAAGATGGGGCGGGCGGAAATCGATCAGGACGAGGCATTTGCCCCGCTGCGGATACGCCGCATCAAACAGACGGCAAGCGCATGACAAACGCATCACAAAGTGACCAAGAGGGGGTGCCAAGCGCGCCCGACGAGGTTCAGCGCGGGCTGGAAGCGACGCTCTTTGCGGCCGAAGATCCGATGAGCGTGGACCAGCTGGCGGGTCATCTGGGGGATTGCGACAAGGCTCTTGTTCGCGAGGCTCTTCAGGCTTTGCAGGCCCATTATGAACAGCGCGGAGTCCGACTTGTCGAGCGTGGCAAGCGCTGGCATTTCGAAACTGCCGCCGACATGGCGCACCTTCTGCGCCGCGAGAAGGAGCAGGTCCGACGCCTCAGCCGGGCAGCGACCGAAGTGCTCGCGATCATCGCCTATCACGAACCGGTCAGCCGCGCCGAGATCGAATCGATCCGCGGAGTGCAGACCAGTTCGGGGACGCTTGACGTCCTGATGGAGGCGGGCTGGATCAGGCTGGCGGGCCGCCGCGAAGTGCCGGGGCGACCGGTTATCTATGCCACCACGCCCGAATTTCTCGACCATTTCGGCCTTCAATCGCGCCGCGACCTGCCTGGGATTGACGAGCTCAAGGCCGCAGGACTGCTCGATCCGGTCGATGAAGCCTTCGAAGTGGCCATGGGTGAAGCCGATGACGATGATGGCGATCTGGAGTCGGAAGATCTCATCGGCGAAGGCGAGTCGGAAGAGGAAGATACCGATTGAGCCGAGTGCTCACTGGCGTGTCGGTGGGATAGTCCCTATATTGCTTCGCGTAACACCCCACCGGGGACAAACAAGAGAGACTTCGCATGGGCGGTATTGGTATCTGGCAAATTCTCATCGTGGCGGTCGTGATCCTCGTCCTGTTCGGACGCGGGCGCATCTCCGAGATGATGGGCGATTTCGGAAGGGGCATTTCCAGCTTCAAGAAGGGCATGAGCGAAGAGGAAAGTTCGGGCTCGTCCTCGACCCCGACGCCAAGCGCGCAGATCGAGGCCCCGGCAGAGAAACCCGTTGAAACTCCCGCCAGCGAAAAGACCGAAACGCGCGGCTGATTTGACAGCCCTCGCAAACTGTCTCCTGACCCACCAGGGCGTGCCCGCCTGAAGGCCAAACATGTTCGATATCGGCGCCGCTGAACTCCTCGTCATTATCATCGTCGCGGTCCTCGTGATCGGGCCGAAGGATATGCCGATGGCGATGCGCACTGCGGGTCGCTGGATCGGCAAGGTTCGCAAGGTCTCCGCGCACTTCCGCACCGGCATCGACGCGATGGTTCGCGAGGCCGAGCTGGAGGACATGGAGAAAAAGTGGAAGGCGCAGAACGAGGAAATCATGCGCCGCTCCGCGACCTCGACCGAAACCGAGAAGGGCGAACCGCTGATGACCGGACCGCCCCCGACCAACGAAGCCGCAAAGGTGTCCGAAACCGACGCGCCCAAATCCGTGGCCGTAAAAAGCAGCGCTCCGGATTCGACGAGCGATGCCGTAGACGACGTGCAGCCAGAACCGGCCAAGGGCGCAGTACCGCCAAGCGGACCCAAGGAGTAGGGCGCAGCGCATGGCCTTTGAGATCAAGGATATCGACGAGAGCCGCGCGCCGTTGCTCGATCACCTGATCGAGCTGCGCACGCGGCTGGTTCGCGCGGTTCTGGCGCTGCTGGTCGGGTTTGGCGTGTGTTTCTATTTCGCCGACCCGATCCTCGGCTTTCTCGTCCAGCCGCTCAAGGATGCCTTCCCCGAAGGCGAGGGCCAGCTGATTTTCACCAAGCTGCCCGAGATCTTCTTCGTGGAATTGAAGGTCGGTCTGTTCGCTGGCTTCATGGTCAGCTTTCCCATTATTGCCAACCAGCTCTGGGCCTTTATCGCGCCGGGATTGTACGCCAATGAAAAGAAGGCATTCCTGCCATTCCTGATTGCGACCCCGGTGCTGTTCCTGGGCGGCGCGGCCTTGGCCTATTTCGTGGTGATGCCGACCGCTTTTCGCTGGTTTCTGGGCTTCGGCGGCGAAGCGGGGGGCTTGAGCGTTCAGGCACTCCCGGCGGCGGGCGATTATCTCAGCCTCGTGATGCAGTTCATCCTCGCCTTCGGGCTGACCTTCCTGCTTCCCGTCCTGCTGATGCTGCTCCACCGCGCCGGAATTGTCTCGCGTGAGCAACTGTCCGGGGCGCGGCGCTATGTCATCGTTGGGGTAGTGGCGCTGGCGGCAATCGTAACGCCGCCCGATCCGGGCAGCCAGCTGATCCTCGCGGTGCCGCTTCTGATCCTGTTCGAGGGATCGCTGTTGCTGATGCGGCTGCAGGAGCGCGGGATGAAGCGTAGGGCCGCAAAGGAATCGGCAAGCGCTGCGGTGAGCACTGAGGCGACCGAGGGTAAGGACGCAAGTGTCTCCGCCGATTGACGGTTACTTCTGACCTGCTGCTCGGCAGATCGCAGCAATGGCTATCCGAGAACCAAAAAAAGCGCCCCCGCCATGAATTGGCGTGGGCGCTTTTTCGCGTGGTTGGAAATTATCAGGCGCTGACGGGATCGTCGTCGTCCGTGATGGCGATGATTCCACCGATCACTGCGGCAGCGCCGAGAATGCCAGCGAGGATACCGACGCCACCGACGAGTTCATTTTCCTCTTCGACAGGCGCACTTGCGCGTTCCATGCTCGCCTGAGCGACGACCGGTGAGGCGGCAAGCGAAAGGGCAGCGGCAGCGAGGGCAAATTTTCGGGTATTCATATCTTTCTCCATTGGTTTGGGAGGCGTGTGTAGGGCGCGGCCTGCATGGGCCGTGCCGCCGATCAGCTGCTGATCGGCAGCTCTTCGTCGCTGGAGGATGACACCGCGACCACACCGGCGATTACAGCAGCGACAGCGAGCAAGCCGAGAACGCCCGCTCCGCCGGACAGCTCGCTCTCATCTTCGACAGGTGCGCCTGCGCGTTCGAAGGCGGCTTCTGCAATCGCGGGCGATGCGGACATCGCCAGAGCGGCTAGAGCAAGGGTGGCTGTGCGGAATTTCATAGGACGACCTCCAGTTGTTGTACGACCGCCGATCTGTTGCGACGGAAACGCCGTTCCATCGCTTTATCGGCCAACTCGGTAATCAAACTATGAAATATCTCATCAAAATCAATGGGATAGGTAGCACTACGTAGGGCGCGCCAATTTGGCGCTAACCCTCGCAGCAACGCTTCAGCGGGCGAAGACGCGCTCGCCACCGATATAGACCTCGCGCACCTGGGTTTCGCGAATCTCGGCAGTTGAGGCCAGCATCGGGTCGCGATCGACGAATAGGAAGTCCGCGCGCTCTCCGGGGATGAGGCGACCGAATCGGCCATCGGCGAATCCGGCATAGGCCGCGTCCGCAGTGTAGCCGGCCAGCGCCTGTTCGCGGCTGACCGCTTCCTGCGCGCGCCACCCGCCAAAGGGCTCGCCATTGGCATCGGTCCGGCTGATGGCGACCGCAATGCCGGCAAAGGCGTCTGCCGGCTCGACCGGTGCGTCCGACCCGAAGGCCAGCCGGCCGCCGGCTTCAAGGATCGAGCGCCACGCATAGGCTCCCCCCAGCCGATCCTCGCCCAGACGCGCTTCGGCCATGAACATGTCGCTGGTCTGGTGCAGCGGCTGCATTGAGGCGATGGTGCCGTAATCGCCGAAGCGTGAAAGGTCGGCGGTGTCGACGATCTGGGCGTGCTCGATCCTCCAGCGCCGGTCGCCCGTATAGCTCTCGGACAATTCCTCGATCGCGTAGAGCACGTCAGCATTGGCGGCATCGCCAATGGCGTGGACCGCGGTCTGAAAGTTGTTCATCGCTGCACGGCTCATCCGGTTGCGCAATTGCGCAGGAGTGGTGAGCGCAAGGCCGCGGGTGCCCGGTTCGTCCTCATAAGGCTGTTTCAGAGTCGCCCCGCGCGATCCCAAGGCGCCGTCGACATAAAGCTTGATGCCGTTGAGCCGGAGCTTGTCCTGATACAGCCACGGCGTCGGTCCGGAGCCTCCGATCAGCTGCATCGCGTCCAGCGAATCGGCATAGGCCATGATGCGGATGCGCAGGTTTCCTTCGTCGGCAGAGCGACGGAAGGTCATCCAGTCGACCACTTCGGTGCCCATGTCCGCAACGGCGGTGATGCCGTTTTCGATCAAACGCTGCTGCGCCATGGCGAAGGCAGTGGCGCGGTCTTCGGGGCGAGGGGCGGGCACGCTGTCGCCCACCAGTCCAATCGCGTTGTCGACGAAGACGCCGCTGGGATTGCCGGTTTCGTCGCGGATGATCCGTCCGCCCTCGGGGTCCGGGGTGTCGGCGGTGATCCCGGCCTGTTCCATCGCAAGGCTGTTGGCCCAGTTCGCGTGGTTGTCGGCGCGTTCGAGCCAGACCGGGCGATCGGAGACGATGGCGTCGAGTTCGGCTGCGGTGGGGAAGCGACCGAGGCCCCACTTCTCCTGATTCCACCCGCGTCCGAGAATCCACGGTCTGCCCGGATTATTGGCGGCGAAGGCTGCGATCTTTTGCAGCGCTTCTTCGAGGCTGTTCGTGTCCGACAGATCGAGCGTCAGCGCGGCAAAGCCGATATCCATCACGTGGACATGCGCGTCGATCATGCCGGGCAACATCACCTGGCCTTCGCCATCCATAGCGAAATCGATCCCTTCGGGCCGCTCGTCCCCACGCTCCAGCGTGTGGGTGATGATCCCGTCGTCATCGAAAACGAGGCTGGTGAACCGCTTCACCTCGCCATTCTCGTCGATGGTGACACCGTCGACGTTGTATACCAGCGTGTCGGCGAGGGCGGGTGTGGCAATCAGCGCCGCGGATACGGCGAGGAGGGTGCGGATCATCGAATTACTCACTTCTTCGGAAGTCTCTTGATAAGCGCGCTGGTGTCGAGCCTGTTGCCGCCATCGGCCTGCACATCGGCATAGAACTGGTCGACCAAGGCTGTGATGGGAGAGGCGAGGCCCAGTCGCTTCGCCTCGTCGAGGGCATAGCCCAAGTCCTTTCGCATCCAGTCGATGGCGAAGCCGAAGTCGAATTCGCCGGCGGTCATGGTCGCCCAGCGATTGTCCATTTGCCAGCTTTGCGCCGCTCCGCCGGAGATCGCTTCGTAGGTCTTGTCGAGGTCCAGCCCTGCCGCCTGCGCCAGCCGGATCGCTTCGGAAAGGCCGCCAAGAACACCGGCGATGCACATCTGGTTGGCCATCTTGGCGGTCTGTCCCGCACCGACATCTCCGACATGCACGATCGACTTGGCATAGGGCTGCATGACCGCGCGAGCGCGCTCCATCGCGTCTTCGCTGCCGCCGCACATGATCGCGAGCTGGCCGTTCTGCGCGCCTGCCTCGCCGCCACTGACCGGCGCGTCGACGAACCCGATCTTCTTCTTTGCACAAGCCGCGCCCAACTGCCGCGCCATCGCGGCCGACGTTGTTGTGTGGTCGATCAGCAGCGCGCCTTCGCGCAAAGTCTCCAGCACGCCGCCTTCGCCGGTCGTGACGCTGGCCAGATCCTCGTCATTGCCGACGCAAATGCAGACGACGTCCGCGCCCTTGGCTGCCTGTGCCGGAATGTCGGCAAAGGCGATGTCGAGCCCTTCCTCGGCCCAGCTCTCCTTCCAGCGGCGTGCGCGCTCTGGCGAGCGATTATAGGCGGTTACGGCGAATCCAGCCCGCGCAAGGTGGCCGGTCAACGGTCCGCCCATCACGCCAAGGCCGATAAAGGCAATACTGGTTGATCCTGTCATGGCTCAAATCCCTAGTGCCTGTTCGCCGCGATGCCAATGCAAAGGCTGGTTGGCGGTCTATCCAAGAATTTCTTCGGTCCGGTGGGGCATTTCGATTTGCCCTTACGGCTTTGTCGGCTTACCGCCGCGCCCATTATGAAATCCGCCGAAACCAGCTCCGAAACCGCTCCGAAGACCGCCCCCGGCCCGGACGACCTCACCATCGAAGACGTTCGAGCCGCAGCGCAACGGATCGAAGGCGCGGTGGTCAAGACGCCGCTGATGCACTCGATCACGCTGTCGGAGATTACCGGCGCGGATATCTGGCTGAAGTTCGAGAACCTGCAATTCACCGCCGCCTACAAGGAACGCGGTGCGCTCAACGCGCTGCTGCACCTGTCCGAGGAGCAGAAGCAGCGCGGCGTTATCGCGGCATCGGCAGGCAACCATTCTCAGGGGCTTTCCTATCACGGCACCCGGCTGGGCGTGCCCGTCACGATCGTCATGCCAAAGACCACCCCGACGGTGAAGGTCATGCAGACCGAAAGCGTCGGCGGGCAAGTGGTGCTGCATGGCGAAACCTTCGACGATGCCAGCGCCCATGCGCGCGAGCTGGAAATCGAGCGCGGGCTGACCTTCGTCCATCCCTTCGACGATCCCCTGATCGCTGCGGGCCAGGGAACGGTCGCGCTGGAAATGCTCGAGAAGAAGAGCGATTTCGACTGTCTCGTCACCCCGATCGGCGGAGGTGGGCTGATCTCCGGCATGTCGACGGTCGCAAAGACCCTCAATCCGGACATTGAAGTGGTCGGTGTGCAGGCGGCACTCTTCCCCAGCATGTTCGACCGGATAAAGGGCGAGAGCCACGATTGCGGAGGGGACACGCTGGCCGAGGGGATTGCGGTCAAGAATCCCGGGGTCTTCACCAGCCAGGTGATCGCCGAGCGGGTGGACGATATCCTCTTGGTCGACGAACCCGTGCTGGAAAAGGCGGTATCGCTGCTGCTCCAGATAGAGAAGACCGTGGTCGAAGGTGCAGGCGCGGCGGGGCTTGCCGCGGTGCTGGACAAACCGGAACGCTTCAAGGGCAAGTCCGTCGGTCTCGTGTTGTGCGGGGGCAATATCGACACCCGCCTGCTCGCCAACGTGTTGCTGCGCGACCTGGCGCGTCAGGGTCGGCTGGCGCGGCTGCGCGTCACCTTGCAGGATCGGCCTGGCGCGCTGTTCAAGGTCATGCGGCTATTCGATGCGCACAACGTCAATATCATCGAAATCTATCACCAGCGCATCTTCACCTCGCTCCCGGCGAAGGGGCTGATCACCGATATCGAGTGCGAAGCGCGCGATGCGCAGCAGGTCGAGCGGCTGGTCGAGGCGCTTCGTGATGCGCGTTATACGGTACAGGTTGTCGAGCTTAACTGATTCGGGCGACCTCACCACGCGAAAGTCGGCCCTTGCAGCAATCTGTCCCACCGTGTGACGGGGTCTTGCGCCTTCGTGAAACATTGCTCCGATCCGGTTCGGAAAACACGCCGACTTGTGCAAAGTAAGACTTTATTCACCTCGTTTCGTGGTTAAGGGTCTTTTACCGACGGGGGCGAGAAGGCATAAGAATGTCTTAACGCGATCAAACACGATTCCACGTTGGGCAACTTTTTCAACGTCGGACTAGAGAGGACGACGCCACCCCGTGACGGCCCCAATCCGCTTTCCCCGTTTCTTCGTCACGAGCCCCGCGCCGTGCCCTTACCTGCCGGGCCGGACCGAGCGGAAGGTTTTTACCGAGCTCAAGGGTGCGCATGCAGACCAGTTGAACGAAGCGCTTGGCCGGATCGGATTTCGCCGCAGCCAGACCGTCGCCTATCGCCCGAGCTGCCTCGACTGTCAGGCCTGCGTTTCGGTTCGCGTTGTTGCAGACGAGTTCAAGCCGTCGAACACGCAAAAGCGCGATATCAAGCGCAATCGGGACCTCGTGGTGACCGAATGCCGCCCTTGGGCGACCGATGAACAGTTCGATTTGCTGACCAAATATCTTGCCGTCCGCCATCCCGACGGCGGCATGTCGACGATGGACGAAATGGATTATGCCGACATGGTCGAGCATACTCCGGTCACGAGCACCATGGTCGAATATCGCGAACCGACCGCCGATGGTTCTCCGGGCAAGCTGGTCGGCGCCTGTCTGACCGATTGCCAGGGCGACGGGCTGTCGATGATCTATTCGTTCTACGATCCCGATCATTCGGGGCGGGCAGGGCTCGGCAATTTCATAATTCTCGATCACATCCTGCGCGCGAGCGAGGCTGGATTGCCTTACGTCTATCTCGGCTACTGGGTCGATGGTTCGCCGCGCATGCAGTACAAGGTCCGGTATCGCCCGCTTGAACGCCTGACCCGTGAAGGGTGGCAGCGCATGGGCGAAGAGGAGCAATCCCGGCTGATCGCCGCAGCTACAGCACCGCGCGACAAAAAAGCTGGCAAAATGGACGGCGCACGCGGTAAGGACGGGCAACCCCTTAAGTTCCCATCTCGTTGAGGCTACTTGCGAAATTTCTGTGTCCATCTGGTCGTAACGACCGGGCTTGTTGCATCTGGCGCCATGGCGCCGTCGCAGCTTGCGGCGCAATCGCTTGACGAGCTGATCCCGGAAAGCGCCACCGAGAATCCGGAGGACTGGGCCGAGCAGGGGGTGGAGAATCCTCCGCAGGAACCCATCGATCCAGATCCCGACTTTTCCGAACCACTCGAAATCGATTCCGGTTTTGTGGAAGGCGAGTCCGAAGCGGACACACCTTTCGATATCGACACCGCGCTCGACACTTTTGCCATCCCGGAGCCTGAACCGCTCGAGCCCGACCCCGACCGACCCAGCTTCGCCGAGATCGAGGCCCCTGATCTGGTCGACCTGCCGGACCTGGTCGAGCGCGAACTGAGCGACGAACTCATCCTCGCTTTCCCCGCGGAACCCGGACGATTCCCCGAAGAAGACGAATTCGTCGAGCGGTTCCGAGCGCTTTCCTCGATCGAGGCGCTCGACAGCGGCGACGATACGGTCCCGCAACTCGCCGCCCGTGCGCGCTCGGATGAAGAGTTGCTCGACGAGATATTGGAGACTTACGGCTATTACAGCGCCGACGTCATCCGCCAGCTTTCGGGCGGCAGGCGTGGCATGTCTGACAGCGATCTAAGCGACAGCGAGCGTCGCGCCGACGCTGATCCGCAGGTGCGCTTCGATATCCTGCCGGGCACTCGCTACAGCTTCGGCGAAGTCGATCTCGGCGCGCTCGACCAATTGGGCGATCCAGACGGCAGCGAGTTGAGGGACACTTTCGGGATCCGGCCTGGCGATCCGCTCTATGCCGACCGCATCGTCCAACAGGAAGCCCAGTTGCGTGTGGCGCTGGGCGAAAGCGGCTATCCATTTGCCGAGCTGGGCGAACCCAGCCTGCTGGTCGATCACACACGCGAGGAAGGCGATCTTACCCTCCCGGTTTCGCCCAACGGGAAGTACGAATTTGCCGGCGTCGACAGCGACGATCCGAGATTCCTGTCGGACCGCCACCTGCTGCGCATCGCCCGGTTCGAGCCGGGCGACACTTACCAGACCAGCCTGCAATCCGATTTGCGCCGCGCGATCCTTGCAACAGGCCTCGTTTCCAGTGTTGTCGTGACGCCGCGCGAAGTCACGCCGCCTCAGGGCGACCAGCCCGGCGAAGTCGCGCTCGATGTCGAAATGGAGCGCGCACCCTTGCGCACGATCTCGGGCGCCATCGGTTACGGGACCGAGGACGGCTTCAAACTCGAAGCGGCATGGGAACATCGCAACCTCTTCCCGCCCGAAGGATCATTGCGGGTGCGCGGTATTGCGGGCACGCGCGAACAGCTCGCCAGCGTCACTTACCGGCGCAACAATTTCCTCGACCGCGACCAGATCCTGACCGTCGATGCCTATGCAAGCGATATCAAGACACAAGCGGTCGATGCGCGCACGGTGGCGCTGCGCGGCGCGTTCGAACGGGTATCCAACCTGCTGTTCCAGAAACCGCTGAGCTGGCAGGTCGGTGCAGAGGTGCTCTACACCGACGAGCGCAACCGGATCACCAACGGCATCGTGCGCCCGCGCCAGGAATATCTCATCGGCAGCATTTTCGGCAGCGCCACGATCGATTCAACCGACGATCTGCTCGACCCCACCGAAGGCTTCCGCCTTACTGGCTTTGCCGCACCGGAGGTTTCGCGTTCGCTGGGTACCGAGACGTTCTACCTGCGCGCGCGGGTCGACGCGAGCTACTACCAGTCGGTCGGCGAACATGTCATTGCGGGGCGCGTAGCCGCTGCCAGCATCCTTGGCGCAGACGCTTTCCGGCTTGCCCCTTCGCGCCGGCTCTATTCAGGGGGCGGCGGATCGGTGCGCGGCTACGGCTTCCAGGCGATTGGTCTGCGCAATCAATTCGGAGAACCTCTGGGCGGCGGCTCGCTGGTCGAAGGCGCAGTCGAGGCCCGCATCCAGACAGGATTTTTCGACGGCGCTCTTGAGGTCGTCCCGTTCTTCGACATCGGCACCGTCTCGCGCGAGGCGCGCCCCGATTTCGACGTCGTGCGCGCGGGCGCAGGTCTTGGCATCCGCTACAAGACCAGCTTCGGCCCGATCCGCGTAGATGTCGGCGTGCCTCTTAATCCGGGCGAATTCGACGCGCCGGTCGTGGTCTATGTCAGCCTCGGACAGGCATTCTGATGGCAGACGAAGATATCGACACCAGCGACGCGCATGACGCGCCCGAGCGCAAGCGCAAGCGTCGCTGGGCAAAGCGCGCCGGGTGGTTCTTCGCGATCCTCCTGACGCCAATCGTGCTGATTGCACTGTTCCTGTCTTCCCCCATCGGCAAAAGGTTCGTCGCCGACCAGATTGCGCAGGTTTCGCCAGCTTCCGGACTGCGTTTTGAGGTGGGGCGGATCGAGGGCGATATCTATGGCGACGCGGTGTTGCACGACGTCGTGCTCAAGGACCCCGAAGGCACCTTCCTGACCATCCCCGAGGTCGAGTTAAGCTGGCGGCCGCTCGCATGGTTGTGGAGCGGTCTCGACATTCGCGAACTGACAGCGCGGCGCGGCACATTGGAGCGGTTACCCGAATTGCTCCCCGGCGATCCCGACGCGCCATTGCTGCCCGATTTCGACATTCGTATCGACAACTTCGAGATCGACAACCTGACCCTCGCCCCCGGACTTGCGGGAGAGGAGGCACAGCGGGTCGATTTCACCGCGAAGGTCGATATTCGCAAAGGCCGTGCGCTGGTCGATGCCGAAGGTCGCCTGGGGCCGGAAGACCGGCTCGAACTGCTGCTCGATGCCGAACCCGATGGCGACCGGTTCGACCTTGCATTCGATTACCGCGCCGCTGCGGACGGTCCGATCGCGCAGATCGCCGGACTTGATGCGGCCTATGACGCGCGGATCGAAGGAGACGGGACATGGAACAGCTGGCTCGGCCATGCGCTGGTCATGCGCGAAACTCCCGACGGAGAGGCAAGAGAGCGATTTGCCGGCTTCCAGCTGACCAACAATGCGGGAACCTACGGTCTGCTCGGACAGGTCGCGCCACCGGTTGAGGCTGGCACGCTGCTGGGCCGGGCGCTTGGGGAAACGATGTCGCTAGCGCTCAACGGCACGCTCGAAGAAAGTGTTTTCGATGGCAACGTCGCTGCGATCTCGAGCGCTCTGAACCTCGACGGGGAGGGTGCGCTCGACCTTGCCGGAAACAGCGCCGACAGCTTCGAACTGCGCGCGCGGCTGCGCGATCCCGACCTGCTGGGCGACAGCGCCCGCATGGAAGGCGCGCGGCTAAGCGCGGTGATCGACGGACCGTTCCGCGACCTCACTATCGAGCACGACCTCGTGATCGGGACCCTCGATGCAGCCGGAGCCGTCGTCGCGCGCGACTTCGCGCAGTCGGGCGTCGCGACCTATGATGGCGACACGTGGCGCGTGCCCATCAACGTCACGGTAGATCGCGTTGTCTCAGGCAATGATATCCTTGATCAGCGCCTTGTCGGCGGCACGATGACCGGACTTCTGGCCTATGAAGGCACCGATCTGATCGCGAACAATACGCGCATCGTCTTCCCCGACCTGCTCGCCCAGCTGACGCTGCGCGGCGACACCGCCAATGGGGTTTATGCGCTCGCCGGACCGATCACCGCGCGGGGCCTTGCCATCGACGATGTCGGAAGCGTGACCGCCAACGCCAAGCTTCTTGCCAAGTTCGGCACCAGCATCCCGTGGAGCGTACGCGCAAACCTGGCCGGGGTCCTCGGCAACGTGGCGAACGACACCGTCGCCAATCTGGCAGGCGAGACAGTGCAGTTCCGGGGCGAACTCGGGCTAGGCGCGAACGCCCCTATCGTTTTCCGCGACGTGGTGGTCGACAGCGAGCGTCTCGACCTGCAGCTCGACAGCCGGATCGTAGGTGAGCGTACCTTGCTCGCGGGTAGCGGCTCGCATGTCGATTACGGTCCGTTCGATTTCGACGCGGAGATCGCTGCCGATGGTCCGCGGGTGGAGCTGGTGCTTGCCGATCCTTACCCTGCCGCAGGGCTCGCGGATGTGCGCGTTGGGATTGCGCCTGCGGATGACGGGTTTGCCATCGACGTCGAGGGCGGATCGCTTCTCGGCCCGTTCGAAGGCACGCTTGGCCTCGCGCTGCCCGCAGATGCGCCGACGCGGATCGATGTCGATCAGCTTACGATCTATCGTACCGACGTCACCGGCTCGCTGACATTCGAAGAGGCAGGGATTGCAGGCGACCTTGCACTGAACGGGGGCGGGCTCGACGGTACGATCTCGCTGGCGCCGGGCGCTGGCGGGGCGCAGGGCTTCGACCTCGACATCGCCGCACGTCAGGCGCAATTTGGCGGCGAGACCCCAATCGCGCTAGCCTTTGCCGATATCGATGCGAGCGGCCGTTTCGACGGCAACACCAGCCGTATCGAGGCCGATATCGAAGGGACCGGCTTCGAATACGGCGCGCTTCGGATTGCGGCATTCGATGCCACGGCATCTATCGTCGACGGGACCGGCGAAGTGCAGGGCGCGATTGCCGGGCGACGCGCCGATCGCTTCACACTCAAGTTCGACGGACGCTTCACGCCTGAGCGGATCGCCGCGATTGCACAGGGCGAGTATGCGGGTCGCCCGATCTCGATGCCGCGTCGCGCTGTCCTGACCGCGCTGCCCGATGGCGGTTACCGTCTCGCTCCGACCCAGATCGGATATGCGCGCGGATACACCATTCTCGAAGGCACGCTGGGCGGCGACACCACCGCGATCGAAGCGCGCCTGTCGCGGATGCCTCTGCGCCTCGCGGACATTGCCGGCGCGGAACTGGGGCTGGGCGGACGTCTGTCAGGCATACTCAATTACAACCAGAGCGGCAGTGGACCGCCCACGGGCAGTGCGCGGGTCAGGATCGATAATTTCACGCGCTCCGGCCTCGTCCTGTCCTCGCGCCCGATCGATGTCTTCACCGTTGCCAACCTGTCGCGCAATGAACTCGCAGTGGGTGCGCGACTGCTGGAAGGCGAGGACCGGCTCGGCAGGCTCGATGCGCGCGTCACGGGCCTTGGCGGTGGAAGCGACTTGGCTGGACGCATCATGGGCGGGCGGCTCGACGCCCGGCTTGGCTATGACGGGCCTGCGCAATCTCTGTGGCGTCTTGCGGCGATCGAGGTGTTCGACCTGACCGGCCCTCTCACCGTCGAAGCGCGCGCCACCGGCACCCTGAGCAATCCGCGCATCGAGGGGGCGCTCGCAAGCGACGACCTGCGGCTGCAGAGCGCGATCTCGGGCACCGATGTGAACGATGTCACTGCGCGCGGGCGTTTTGCCGGATCGCGGCTCCAACTCACTCGCTTTGCCGGCTCCACGCGCGGTGGCGGCACGGTCAGCGGCAGCGGCTTTGTCGATCTTGCCAACATGGGCGCAGACCGTGGTCCGACTATCGACATCCGGGTGGCGGCAAGGGATGCGCGGCTGCTCAACGCGAACGGCATCGACGCGGTCATCACCGGCCCCTTGCGCATCGTCTCCAACGGCAATGGCGGAGCGATTGCGGGCCGGGTTGAAATCGAGCGTGCGAGCTGGGCGCTGGGCACGGCTGGCGAGGATATGCGCTTGCCCGACATCCCGACGCGCGAGATTGGCCGATCGGACCAGGTAGCGAGCTCGACCCCGACCCAGGCGGGCTCGTGGCGCTACCTCGTCGATGCCCGCGCGCCGAGCCGGGTGTCGGTCGACGGCCTCGGCCTCGAAAGCGAGTGGGGCATAGATATCGCGCTGCGCGGCACGGTGGACGACCCGCGCATCGGGGGCGAGGCGAACCTCGTGCGCGGAGACTACACCTTTGCAGGCACGCGTTTCGAACTGACCGAAGGGCGCATCGAATTCGACGCAGGTGTGCCGATTAATCCGCGACTGGATATCGAGGCCGAGACCAATGCCAACGGCACCGAAGTCACCATCGATATCACCGGCGAGGCAACCCAGCCGCAAATCTCCTTCTCCTCGGTCCCAGCTTTGCCCCAAGAGGAAATTCTCGCGCGTCTGCTGTTCGGCGGCTCGGTCACGTCGCTTTCCGCCACCGACGCTGTCCAGCTCGCGGCGGCGCTCGCGTCGCTGCAGGGCGGGGGCGGCGGGCTCGACCCGATCGGCGACCTGCGCCGCTCGATCGGCCTCGACCAGCTGCGCATCGTCAGCGCCGATCCGGCTCTGGGTCGTGGAACCGGGGTTGCGTTGGGCAAGAATATCGGGCGCAACATCTATGTCGAGCTCGTGACCGACGGTCAGGGCTACAGCGCTACGCAGGTTGAATATCGCATCACCAGCTGGCTTGCGCTGCTGGGCAGCGTGACAACGATCGGACGCGACAGCGTGCTGGCGGAGATCAGTAAGGACTATTGAGGTTGGCAGGCTTCGCGCGTTTGCGCGGAGCCTATTCGGCAGCCTCTCCGCCAATGGCGGAAACGTCCACCAGAAGGCCGTCGACCGGGATCACGACTCCGTTCGAGGCGACTATCGCATCATCGCCGAGCATCGCTTCCTGCCCATCGGCCAGGCCCGCCACCAGCCGGTCGCCATCGAGCGACAGCGTGATTTCGCCGCTGCCCAGGCTCGTCATCGTCACCGATCCACCAGCCTCTTCTATCGCCGTACGGATTGCCTCGGGCGTGAGCGCGCCGGGCACCATGTGCTCGCGCAGGACCGCGGCGAGAATGGCGCCGCTTTCCTCGCTATCAAGAAGCGTCGCTGCGTCCGCTCCCAAGGCCTCGAAAGCGGCATCGCGCGGAGCGAAGACGGTGTAGCTCGCCCCGCCTTCGAGCACGCCATCAAGGCCTGTCTGCTCAAACCCCGAGGCCAGCATGGAGAAGTCTCCCGTTTCGCCAATCACTTCGGCGAGCGGATCTCCGCTTCTGTCCTCGACTCCGGCCGGGGCTTCGATGTCGGCTTGCGAGCCGCATGCGGCAAGAGTCAGTGAAAGGGCGGCAAGTGCGCCGCCAGTCAGGCGTGTCAGCATGTCGTTGTTCCTTCAGACCACCAGATCGATCGCTGCAACCACCAGTGCGGTTTGCGGGTCGATTTCGTAGACGTAACCGTCCGAGTAGCGATACCGCGCTTGCGGGGAGTCGTAATAGCGGTCGCGATACTGGTATGGCACGTTGTAGACATCATAGCCGCGCGGCATCGGCTGGCCGATTTGGATGTCGTCTCCGGTCAGCAGCGCCGCGATTCCGAGAATGGCGGCATCGTCCGGGTCGACCCGGTAGATTACGTTGTCGGCATAGCGATAGCGATCAGGCTCGCCGAGGCCGTAATAGCTGCTGTAATAGTCGGGCAGGCGCCGCTGCTCGTAATAGGAGGGCCAGACTTCCCCGATCCCCAGCGCTCCTCCAAGCAGCGGCAGGAAGCCGGCTAGACCGCTACCATTGTAGCTGAGCAAGTAGCCGTCGTCGTAGAGGTAGCGACCATCGCGCCCCGAAAGGCCGAAGAAGCCGGGCTCATAGCTGCGATAGCGCTGGCGCGCCTGTCCCGGCGGGAGGCAGCCATTGCGTTTCTTTGCAAGTCCGGGCGGGCACCCGTTGATGAGGCCAGTGCGCCCGATGCCATCGCGCAGGAAAGACCGGCTTTCGCGATAGACGTCGCGGTCGAGATAGACGTCGATGAGGTCGTCGCGAAGGCCGGTACGGCCATTGCCTGCGTTGCCGCGCACGACATTGTCATTGCCAGCATTGCCGTTTCCGCGCGCACCGTTGTTGCCGTTACCATTGCCGCGCACTGGCGATCCGCCTCGGTCGATGCGGTCGGGGCGGACTGCGTTGCCGCCGCCCTGGCCGCGATTGGCCTGGCCTTGCGCGTTCTGATTCCGGGAGTTCTGGTTGCCCTGTGCGCGTTGCGGCGGGCCGCCGCGCTGCTGGCCGCGATCCGCTTCGCCGCCGCGATTTCCGCGATTGGCGTTGCCCTGGCCGTTACCGTTGTCGGGATTGCCCTGCGCGGCGGGCGGACCGCCGCCATTGCCATTGCCGTTGCCATTTCCGTTCCCGCGTCCCTGCGCCAAGGCGGGCGGGATCGCCGACAGGGCGAGCGCTGCGGCTCCAGCCACCAACATCGACTTCGTTTGTGCAAGCATGTGTCGTCTCCAATGTTGGTGGCTGAACGCTCCAGCCGCGAAGACGGTTCCGCGCAACTGGCCTAGCTGGCGTAGAGCTTCGCCTCCGCCGCACGCCGCCGCACCAGCCCTTTCAGCATGCGTCCGCTCGCGCGGTTCCAGCGGGCGAACTCGGCCAGGGCTCCGGCATGGTCGCCTGCAACGTGCTTCTTGGTCAGCGTCGCGCGGGCGATGGCCCCGGTGTTGTAGTGGAAGCTCACGAGCGCATCGAACTGACCCTGCGTCGTCGGCGCATCCCCAAGCGCGCGTGCGACATCGCGAGCGTAGCGCACGAGGTCCCGCTCCAGCCGCGCATCGCACTGGGCCTGCGTCCACACCGTCCCCGGGCCGATCCGCTGTCCGGGCGCGCCACCTTCGCTATCGTCAGGGCCGGTCGCGCCCCAGCCGATGGTCCACGGTTCCGCGCCGGTACCGGGGTCGGGATAGGCCTCAACCATTCCGTCACGCCGCAATCTCGCGCAACCTTCGAACCGCTTGATGAGCGCGATGCCATCGTCGCCGATCACCCGGTCGCCGCCCGGCGTGGTTCGCCGTATGCGAGGCACGGATGGAACACATGGAACACGGTCCAGGGGAAAAACCGCCAAACTGTCACCCTTGGGGCCCAGAGTGTGACTGTTGGTGCCAAGAGTGTCGCCTTTATTCGTCAGAGCGTCACTTTTGCCGCGCGAAGTGTAACCCTTCGCATGGGGTAAAGTGTCACTTTCGCGACCCGAAGTGTAACCTGTGTCCCCGAGGGTTTCGTCCAGAGCATCGTCGATCGCATCGACCTCGCTCTGGCGGAAGCCGCGCCCGATCATCCGGCGTAGGGCATCGAAAATCGGCTTGCGGGGCGGGAAATGGGAATCGGTCATGGGCATGGCCTCCTGAAGTTCGAAAGAGGCGGGCTGACTAGGCAGAAAAGCGCAATGTAGGAAAATGCTTTGCGCGCGAGACTGCGGCCTGCACGACCTGACATGACAAGAGCTCTTGACTGACAAGACTTCTTTACAGTAAAGACCTCTTTACAGGCGCACTTCGGCCGTAACCGATTCGCGCCCTGACAAAAGGATTTCAACCCGGTGCAGAACCGCTTGAAAGAACATCGTGAAAAGCACGGCTGGAGCCAGGGAGAACTCGCCAGGCGGCTGGGCGTATCGCGGCAGACGATCAACGCGGTCGAGACCGACAAATACGACCCCTCGCTGCCGCTGGCGCTGCGCATGGCGAAGCTGTTCGCGACAAATGTGCCAGACCTCTTCATCGATAATTGGGAGCCCGAAGCATGACGACTGACCTCGAAACACCCAATAAGGGTTGGATCCACAAATGGGGTGTGCCGCTGGGCGTGGGCGCGATCGCGGGCTTCCTGTCGACCCTGCTCATCCTGAATATCATCGACAGCGATGCCGTGGGCGGACTTTCGACGTCGAGCGAAATCGCGATCCTCGTCGCGCTAGTCTACTTCCTGACAGCGGTCGCAGTGCTGGCGGGCTTGCTCAGTCCAAAACTTGGCGCGAAATTTCTCAACGTCCAGGATGCCGAAGAACTGCGCGAACAAAGTTCTCTCTTGCTCTACTCGGGCGGTGCCATGGCCTTGTGGGCCGCAGCGCTGGCGGCGCTTGCGCTGACGGGTGAGGGAGGGCCGCTGGCACCCGAGCCGGTCGTTGCAGGAGCTGTCATCGCACTCGTTGCGGGCGCATGGCTTGCCCTCAAAGCCTACAGGTTTTCGGACGAGTTGATGAGTGCGGTCAATCTCGAAGCGACGGCGCTCAGTTACCTTGTCACCTTCGTGGTGCTTGGTGGCTGGGCGATCCTTGCGCACGCCGGGATGGCGATCGCACCAGCGCCGCTCGACATGCTCACGACCTTCTACGCTGTGGTGCTTGCGGCTACCTTCGTCGCTGCTGGACGGCGTGGCATGCTCAACCAGCGCTGACCGGGTGAGGGCGGTTCGAAAGAAATGGGGGCGGTGCCGCTGTGGCTCCGCCCCCTTTCATTTGCAGACGTGGAAGAATCAGGACGCTGCCGCGACTGTATCGGCGTCAGTCTCGCCCTCGGTCTCTTCGCCGATGATGGTCTGAGTGGCCTCGTCCCATCGCCCATCGCGCTTTGCTTCGAGGCGGCGATACATTTCCATTGGCGTGTCGGCGACAACCAGTCGTCCGTACTTCTCGATCGCCTCGGCCACCGCCTTTTCGCGACGCTCGCGCGTTTTCTCGTCTCCTTCGAAACTGCCGAGCGCGATCGGACGAAGCACGTAAAGTGCCTCTTCGTACATCTGGCGCCATTCGTAATCCCGCGCAGCATACATACGTATCTGGGTGTGTCCGGGAAGCAGTTCGTAGGCTTTCATCAATGCAGCCAGGGCCTCGGGAGGCGGCACTTCGTCGTCGATCAGGTAGCTGCGATAAAAGTCGATCAACGGCTCGGGATTGGTAAGATCCATCCGCGCCGATTCAGCGAGCAGGACGCGCCCTTCGTTGACTTTCGATGCATCCTCTTCCTTGTCGCCAAGCATCACGAGGGCGTGGCCCTTGAAGTATTTGCCGAGTGCGCTGTCCGGATCGAGCGAAAGCAGACGCTCACCCATGGCCAGCTCATCGTCATAGGCTTGATCCGCCTGTGCCAGCCGCGCCTGGACTTCGATGCCAAGCAGGTTGTCAGGATTCGATGCGCGCTCTTCGCGGACATGTTCGCGCGCCATCGTGATGGCGTTCTCGCGCATACCCATGTTCAGGCGCATGATGTATGTGAACATGTCGCTTTCGAATTCGCCATACTCGCGGATTTCGGCAATCGGCACTTCAATCGGCTTGAGCGAAAGACGAACCGCCTGCAGCTTCTTGCGGTGAGCGCGCAACTTCTTGTCGAGCGCATCGAAATCGCCGAACGCAGCCTGCGCCGCGTCCTTGTAGGCTTCACCGTTAACGAGGCGGTTGAGATAGTCGGCCAGCTGCTTGCCGACCTCGGGATCTCGCGCGGCCATATGCGTGAGCAGCCAGCCTTGTGCATACAGGCCAGACACGTTGTCGACTTCGTCATAGCCGCGCGCGGTCAGCAGCTGTTCTGCCGGAACCCACTTGCCTTGGCTCATCGCCTGCATGCGGAAATGCGGAGCGTGCCCGATTTCGACTACGTTTTCCTCGGGGAAGGTCATCGAGCCGTAATATTCGGCGAATCCTTCGGAGTACCAGCTCGGATAATTGGCGTAGAAATACTGATACATGTAGTGGTGCAGGTATTCATGCTGCCTGACCTGAGGGCCCCAATGGATTGATTGTTGTTGAGTCCGCCTCGCGGTTCGCGTCTCCTTCAGGCTCTTTCTGAAGGTGAAGAGGTAGGGGCCCATGTCGTTGTTGTTGTAGAATCCACCAACCCCGAACGAACCCAGTCGCCGATTCAGCTCATCCATGTCGCGCAACTCGAAGATGCGCACTTTCACCTCGCTAGGCGGTTTTGTGTTTCCGGTGATCGCGCGAACGAGAGTGTCGAACTTTTCCAGATTCGTCACATTCTCGCGGATCTGGTCGACATCATCTTCACTGTAATAGATGAAGTGGTCCGTCTCGACGGATTTCCAGTCAGCGTGAGCTGGAACTGCAAAGGTGGTTAGCAGCAGCGCGGACGCTGCTGCAGCGATCTTCGGAAATTTCATTGCTGACCCCTGGCATTCATTCAAAATGTTGATGCAAAGACCCGACCCCTAACGTCCAAGTCTCTGATTGCGGTTGAATAATGGCACCATGCCAAAGCATCTGCGGTAGGTCTAGCCCGGAGTTCACGCTGCAAGGACGACAAAAAACAGGCCCGCCGGGTATACCGACGGGCCTGTCGTTTGTGTCTTTTTAGCAGATTAGCTGCTGTAATACATGTCGAATTCGACCGGGCAGGGCGTGGTTTCCATGCGCAGCTGATCTTCCCACTTGAGCTCGGCGTATGCGATGATCTGGTCTTCCGAGAAGACATCGCCCTTGAGCAGGAATTCGTGATCGGCTTCGAGCGATTCGAGTGCTTCGCGCAACGAGCCGCAAACGGTCGGAACCTCGGCGAGTTCTGCCGGCGGCAGGTCGTAGAGGTTCTTGTCCATGGCTTCGCCGGGATGGATCTTGTTCTCGATCCCGTCGAGGCCCGCCATCAGCAGTGCCGAGAAGGCGAGGTACGGGTTGGCGAGAGGATCGGGGAAACGGAATTCCACGCGCTTCGCCTTGTCACCCGCGCCATACGGAATGCGGCACGATGCCGATCGGTTGCGCGCCGAATAGGCGAGCAGGACCGGTGCTTCGAAACCGGGCACCAGACGCTTGTAGGAGTTGGTGGTCGGGTTGGTGAACGCGTTGATGGCCTTGGCGTGCTTGATGACGCCGCCGATGTAATGGAGGCAGGTTTCCGACAGACCGGCATATTCGTTTCCGGCGAAGGTCGGCTTGCCGTCCTTCCAGATCGACATGTGCGAGTGCATGCCGGAGCCGTTATCCGCCTTGATCGGCTTGGGCATGAAGGTCGCGGTCTTGCCATAGGCATGGGCGACCTGCTGCACGACATACTTGTAGATCTGCACCTGGTCGGCAGCCGTCGTCAGGCTCGAGAAGGTGATGCCGAGTTCGTGCTGGGCTGCAGCCACCTCGTGGTGGTGCTTGTCCATGTTGAGGCCCATTTCCATCATTGTCGAGACCATCTCGCCACGAATGTCCACGGCGCTGTCGACTGGTGAAACGGGGAAATATCCGCCCTTGGCACGTGGGCGGTGGGCCATGTTGCCCATCTCGTATTCCTTGCCGGTGTTGGTCGGCAGTTCGATGTCGTCGATGGCATAGCCGCTGCCCGCATACCCGTCTTCGAAGCGGACATCGTCGAACATGAAGAATTCCGGCTCTGGGCCGACATAAACGGTATCGCCGATGCCGGTCGAAGCCAGATAGGCCTCGGCGCGCTTGGCGGTCGAGCGCGGGTCGCGTGCGTAGAGCTGTCCGTCAGAGGGCTCGACAATGTCGCAGAACAGCGAAATCATCGGGGTCGCGCTGAACGGGTCGACATAGACTGCGTCCATGTCGGGCTTGAGGATCATGTCGGATTCGTTGATCGCCTTCCAACCCTCGATCGAGGAACCGTCGAACATCAATCCGTCTTCAAGCGCGTCCTCGTCCATCGCGGCTGCGGCCATGGTCAGGTGCTGCCACTTGCCCTTGGGGTCGGTGAAGCGCAGGTCGACCCATTCGACTTCGTTGTCCTTGATCTGTTTAAGGACGTCTTTCGTGCTCGCCATTGTCTTTTCTCCAGCTTGTGCAGTTCGTTTTCGAGAGGTGCGCCCGCATCAGATGCTGGCGCTGGGTTCTTGTCGTTCAGACGGCATCGTCGTTGGTTTCGCCGGTCCGGATACGCAGGACGCTGTCGATCGAGGAGACGAAGATCTTGCCGTCGCCGATCCGCCCCGTTTGCGCGGCATTCGCGATCGCTTCGACCACGCGTTCGGCCTGATCGCTCGGGACGACCACTTCAAGTTTCACCTTGGGAAGGAAATCGACGACATATTCTGCACCGCGATACAGTTCGGTGTGCCCCTTCTGCCGCCCAAAGCCGCGCGCTTCGGTCACGGTGATCCCGGATACGCCCACTTCGTGCAGCGCTTCCTTCACTTCGTCGAGCTTGAAGGGTTTGATGATCGCTTCGATCTTTTTCACGCGCCACCCGTTATCGCGTTGGATATTCTTTTCATCGGTGCCGCTTCCCCGCCAGCATTGGTCTTTGACAGTTTTAGAACAAGAATCGTGCCAATCAGTTCCTCTGCAAGCGCTTCGACCTGCACAAGGGCGCAAGAATCGTTTCGCATGCACACAGAACGTGCAGCATCGCGCGCTGCATCGCAACAGTGATTAAGGCTACGGCGATGCGTGCCTAACTTTTAGGCAAAGTGGCCTAGAGCCGCAGGCCGGTCGTTTCAGGCAGGCCGCTCATGATATTGAGGTTCTGGATCGCAGCGCCGCTTGCGCCTTTGCCCAGATTGTCGAGCCGGGCGACGAGCCGCGCGTTCCAGCCGCCTTCGTTGCCGAAGACAAACAACTCCATCCCGTCTTGTGCGGCGGCGCCATCGCGGACAAGCAATTCGGCGGGCGGATCGCCTTCGTCGACCCGGACGACCTTCGACCCGTCATAGCATTGGGAAAGGCATTCGCGCAGCGCATCGGCGCTCGGATTGGTCTTCATCGCGCCCAGATGCAGCGGAACCTCCACCAGCATTCCGCGATAGGCGGGCACCACAGCAGGCGCGAACAGGACCGGATGGGTGAGCCCGGCATGACGCTGCATTTCGGGCAGATGCTTGTGCGCGAGGTCGAGACCATAGGAGCGGAAAGCGAGGTCGCTCTCCTTTCCATACCGCTCGATCAGCGCATTGCCGCCTCCCGAATAGCCGCTGACCGCATTGACGGTGAATGGCCAGTCGGCTGGCAGCAAACCCTCGTCGACCAAGGGGGCGACCAGCGCCAGGAAGCCAGTGGGATAGCAGCCGGGATTAGCCACCAGGCGTGCGTTGGCAATCTTCTGATGACCGATGATTTCAGGAAAGCCGTAAGTCCACCCTTGCGCCACGCGGTGCGCGCTCGATGCATCGATGATCCGGGTGTCCGAACCTTCGGCAAGCGCCACTGCCTCGCGCGCCGCATCGTCCGGCAGGCAGAGGATCGCCACGTCGGCCGCGTGCAGCGCGTCCTTGCGCTTAGCGACATCTTTACGCTGCGCATCGTCCAGCACGATCAATTCGAACTCGTCGCGTCCGGCCAAGCGGTCGCGGATCTCGAGCCCAGTCGTCCCGGCGGCTCCGTCGATGAAAATGCGGGTGCTCATGCGCCCGGGTGTAGCGCGATTAGCCTGACAGGCAACTGGCTTTCATGTAGCCGCTCGGACCTTCCGGACCGAGACAGCCCCAGACCCAGTCTCCCGCCACGTCGAGCACCTCGACGTGCGTCCCCGGTTCAAACCGGGTGACCTGCGGGGAATCGTCGCGGGTGTTCTCCATCACGTCGACCCCTTCGGAGCCGACTGTATGGACATGGGGAATGACGTAATGGGCGGCGAGGTGGATTCCGGCGAGCGCCATATGCGCGAGATCGCCGCGCAGGGGCAGGGTACCGGGCGCAGGCTTCTCTACCGGTCCCTTGAGTCCCAGGTTTCCCTCGGGCACGCGATATTCGTGATTGTCGCCGGCCGCGCCGCTCATGCCTCTGATCTTTTTTACTGCCCCGTATCCGCTCGCGCTTAGCTGCACTTCCACCGCGCGGCAAGCTGGCCACCGGTACGCACATGTGGAGAGCGCCTAACCGCCGAAGCGATCCTTGAGCATGTGCCACGCAGCGCGAAGGCCGTAAGCAGCGCCGCCCTTGGCGCGGCCCGGCTTGGCGAAAGGCCGCCAGCCGAACGTGTCGAAATGCACCCAGTCGATCCCGTCGCCGACAAAGCGGTCGAGAAACAGCCCCGCCACGCTGGCCCCGGCATAGGGGTTGGAATGCGCATTGGCGATGTCGGCGATGTCGGAGCTGAGATACTCGCGATAGGATTCGGCCAGTGGCAATCGCCATGGCTCGTCATCATTGTCCTTGCCCGCATCGATCATGGCCTGCGCGGTCTCGTCCTTGCGCGCCATCATCGCGGCATAATCGGGGCCGAGGGCTACGCGCGCCGCGCCGGTCAGCGTCGCGAAATCGATGATGAGTTCGGGCTCTTCCTCGCTCGCTCGCGTCAGAGCATCGCCGAGAATCAAACGTCCTTCGGCGTCGGTGTTGTGGATCTCGACGGACAGACCCTTGCGGCTGGAAAGCACGTCTCCAGGGCGGAAGCTGTTGGCAGCAACCGCGTTCTCGACTGCGGGCACGAGCAGGTGCATCCGCACCTTCATCCCGGCGCCCATGATCAGTCGCGCGAGCGCGATGGCATGCGCTGCGCCGCCCATGTCTTTCTTCATCAGCCGCATTCCGCTGGCGGGTTTCACGTCGAGACCGCCGCTGTCGAAGCAGACGCCCTTGCCAACGATGGCGAGCACCGGTGCGCTTTCGTCGCCCCAAGTGAGGTGCATGAGCCGCGGCGCGTGTTTGCGATCCGCCGCACGCCCAACCGCGTGAACCATTGGATAGCCTTGCTCCAGCCCGTCGCCCTTCACGGTTTCGAGCTTGCCGCCGAATTCCTTGGCCAGCTTTTCCACCTCCGCTTCGAGAGCGGCGGGTCCCATGTCCTCGGCCGGGGTATTGACCAGATCGCGCACCAGCATTTCGGCCTCCGCCTCGGCGACCATGCCCGGCATCCGCCCGACCTGATCGGTCAGCAGTACGCGCGGGCCGACGGGATTTTCCTCATCCTTGTAGCGGGTGAAGCGATATTGCGCGGTGAGCCATCCAAACATGGCAGGACCAGCCTCCGCATTGGCGAGGCGATACGTGCCTTCGGGCAGCTCTTCGGCCAGTTTGGCAAGGCACCAGCTCGACAGGCTTTCCGGATTTGCCACGCCGCCGACCGCAAAGAAGCCTTCGCCATCGGGAACAATACCGACCTGGTATCCGCGCCCTTCGAATTTCTGGCCCTTGAGATTGGCACGCTGGGCAGCCGTCAGCGACTTGGCGAATTCGTCGAAGCCGTCGGTATTGACGAGGTGAATGGCGATCGCGTCCTGTCCGCGATCCGGCTGGATAAGGTCCTGTACATCGGTCATGGGGTGTAAGTAGTCGCGATGAGGCGCATGTCACGCCTCAATTGGGAGAATCGAGAAAGTGAAGTCGCCGAAGATGATGCTGGCGGGAGTTTTCGCCATGACGCTCGCCGCGTGTTCCTCGCCCGAGGATATGAATTCCGAGATCGCCGGAGGAAGCGAAGCAACCGCGCAGGAGGCACCCGACCAACCTGCTGCGGTGAGCGCGAAACCGGTGTCCTTCACCGACAACGAAGATATCGAAAACGGCATGCGCGAATTTGCCTATGCCTGGCCCGCGCAGGTCTCCGCCATCCCGGCGCTGTCCGCCGAACTGGAACAACGGCGCGATGCCGCGCTGGCCGAACAGAAAAGGACATGGGCGGAATCGATAGAAAGCTGCCCCGAAGAGGCGGTTTCCTGCCGCAACGCCTCCTTCGATCTCGACTGGAAAGTGGTCGCGGACTTGCCGGGTTATCTCAGCCTGTCGAGCAGTTTTTCAACCTATTCGGGCGGCGCGCACGGCCTGTATGGACGCGGCTCGCTGGTATGGGATCGCGAGGCGCAGACCGCGCTGGAGCCGGTGCAGATGTTCACCTCGCCCGCCGCGCTGGAGGCGGCGATAGGCGATGCGGCATGCGATGCACTCAACGCCGAACGTCGAGATCGGCGGGGCCCCGATTATACGGGCGACCCTGAGGAATGGCCCAACCAGTGCGTTGAGATCGAGGACACGATTCTCTTCCTCGGCTCCTCCAATGGCAAGGCATTTGACCGGATCGGGGTGTATTACGGCCCTTATGTCGCCGGAGCCTATGCCGTGGGCGACTTCGAATTCACGCTTCCGGTGACATTGGCTGTGCTGGAGGCAGTGAAGCCGGAATTTCGCGAGGTCTTTTCTACGCGTTGAGTAGCGCTCGCAATCGGCCCGCCCCTTCGCTATGTAGGCCGCATGACCGAATACCAACTCATCGAAAGCGACCAGACCGTCTATCGCGACGGTACGATCAAGCTCCACACCGAAGAAGGCTATGACGGCATGCGCAAGGCGGGCCAACTGGCCGCGCGCATCCTCGACGAAGTAGCCGACATGGTTGAGCCGGGTATCACCACGGCGAGCATCGATGACATGGTGCGCGGTATGATCCTCGATGCGGGCGCAGTGCCCGCGACGCTGGGCTACCGTGGCTACATGCACAGCTGCTGCATCTCGATCAACCACGTAATCTGTCACGGCATTCCGGGGCCGAAGGTATTAAAAGAGGGCGACATCCTCAATGTCGACGTGACCCCGCTGCTCGACGGCTGGCACGGCGATACGAGCCGCATGTTCTATGCGGGCGAGCCTTCGATCAAGGCGAAGCGACTGGTCGATGTGACCTACGAATGTCTGATGAAGGGCATCGAGGCCGCGCAGCCCGGCGCGCGCCTAGGCGATATCGGCGCCGCGATCGAAGCCCATGCAAAGCAGTTCCGTTATGGCGTTGTGCGCGAGTTCTGCGGACATGGCTTGGGGCGCCTGTTCCACGATGCGCCCGAGGTGGTTCATGCTGCGAAAGCGGGGACAGGGCCGGAGCTGAAGCCCGGAATGTTCTTCACGATCGAACCGATGATCAACTTGGGCAAGCCTTGGGCCAAGGTGCTGGGCGATGGCTGGACCGCAGTGACGCGCGACAAGTCGCTGTCAGCGCAGTTCGAGCACAGCCTTGCGATTACCGAGACCGGGAACGAGATTTTCACGAAGAGCCCGACGGGCAAGGACTGCCCGCCTTACTGACCGCTGCTTTTCGGGTGGAGGGCGTAATCACGGGTCTTCGTGCGAGATCGCAGTTCACTGCCTTTCACGGAAGTGCGCTTCCTTAGCGTCGTGAGGTTCACGATCGGGACTTACGAAATCGCTGACCACCTCTTTCACTTCGTTCAGATAGTCGGCACGACGTTCGGCATTCGCGTCGCCCTCCACATCGAACAAGGTATGGGAAACTACGTCCCTGATCCCGCAATATGAGAACACGCCGACGTCAATGTTCGTCCGCATTGCCTCGTCGTAGCCATACCGCGTGTACGTTCTTTCTGTACTCCCTCCGATACCCAGAAGAAGGGTAGGGCGGTTTTGCAGGAGGCCCTTCAGACCGGCTTGGCCACGGTCAGCCACTCCATCGCCGTAGACATAAGCCCAGTCGCCCGTGAACACCCTTTCAATCCATCCCTTCATGATCGCAGGCATTCCCCACCAGTAGACCGGATAGACGAAGACAAGTCTGTCGGCTTTCTCGACCATTTGGTGATACCGCTGCACGTCTTTCGGTTTCGGCCCACCCCAAAAATGACTGTGATCCTCGCGAGTAAAGCGCGGGTCAAAGCCGTCTTCGTAAAGGTCTAGCTTATCAACGACGTCTCCCTGATCGCGGAGCGTTTTGATAACAGTTTCGAGGACTGCGAAGGGATAGGTGCCCGGCACTGGATGGGCAAAGATTACCAGAGTTCTCATGCAAGAGTGCCTATTTCATCCAGCCTGGGACGACAAGCTGGCTCGCCGATTTGAATGCTTGCGAGTGTGAGAGCCGTGCCCCGTCAACGTCCGCAACGGGGACGTTAACCGACATTCCTAAACCTCCCGCGCCGCCCGGATCGCCGCCCCAGCCGCAAACGGCGCTATCGCAACCAGTCCGAGACTGATTGCTGCCACGAACCCAAGGCTCGCCGCGTCCTGTCTCGCCAGTGCGCCTGCGCCGAAGATCAGGATCGGAAGCGCCAGCGGGATCAGCATCAGGCCCGATAGTGCGGCTCCTGCCCGCAAACTCGCGGTCAGCGCGGCGATCATCAGGCCGATGGCCGCCAGCCCCGGTGTCCCCGCCAGCAGGCCCAGCAGCAGCAAGTGCAGCGTCGGACCGTCCAGCGCCAGCAGCGCTGCCGCCGGGAAAGTCGCAAGGATCAGCGGGGGGCCGAAGCTCAGCCAATGGGCAAGCAACCGCACCGCCATCATCACTTCCTCGGTCAGCCCGCGAAGCCGCAGCTGGTCGAACATGCCGAGCTCGATATCTTGCGAAACGAGCTTCTCGAGCGGCAAGATTGCCGCCAGCAAAGCTGCGATCCAGACCACCCCGCCGCCAGTGCGCGACAAGGTGTTGGCGTCCGGCCCCACAGCAAACGGATAGAGCATCGCAACCGCGACGAAGAACACGACGGGCAAGGCAGCTCCGCCGCCCGCAAAGGGGAAGAATTTGCCAAGGTCCCGTTTGAGCAGGGGGAGGATCATTGCGCATCCTCCTCTGCTTCGAAACGCGGCGCATAGTCCTCAAGCGCCAGCGTCCGAAGACCCGGAATCTCCAGCACCTGATGCGAGGCGATCAACGCGATGCCTCGACCAGCAACGTGACCCGCGATCATCTGCGTCACTTGCGCAATCGCGCTGACGTCCAACCCGCTCAAGGGCTCGTCGAGCAGCCAGATCGGCACTCTGCGCTCGATCAGAGCTGCGAGACCGGCGCGCTTGCGCTGTCCGGTCGAGAGGTACCGCACCGGCACTTCGAGCAGCGGCACGAGGCCCAGCGCCGCATGCGATTGCGCCGCCCCTTCGAAACCGTCCACGCGGCTCCAGAATGCAAGCGCGCGGCCGAGCGGAAGGTCGGGGTCGAGGGCAGGGCGCTCATCAAGAAGGCCGATCGCGCCCTCACTCGTCACCTCACCGGCGAATGGCGTGGTCAGCCCCGCCAGCGCGCGTATCAGTGTTGTCTTGCCGGTTCCATTCGCCCCGGTCAGATGCAGCGCTTCACCGCGTCGCACTTCGAAGGAGAGGCGCCGGAACAGCAGCCGGTCGCCCCGGCGGCACGCCAGCCCCTCGGCTCTCAGCAGGGGCGCGGTGCCCATTTCGTTTGAACGATCCATCGATTGATGCGTTAGGCAAAAGAGCGGGGGCGAACAATGCCTCACCCGAACACCTTCCACCCGAACAAGAGGACTACAATCCCATGCCATCTGTCCCCGAACTCGACGAAGCCGACCGCAAGCAGCTGCTCAAGGATTATCCCGAGTGGGAATTGGCGCGCGAAGGCAAGGCGATCACGCGCACGTTCCAGTTCGAGGATTTCAGCGAAGCGTGGGGTTTCATGAGCCGCGTCGCGCTGATTGCCGACAGCCACGATCACCATCCCGAATGGTTCAACGTCTATGCCAAGGTTGAGATCACGCTAACCACACACGATGCGGGCTCCAACGGCGGGCTTTCACAGCGAGATGCCAAGATGGCGCGGGCGATCGATAAGCTGGTTTAAAGCCAGCCAGTCGCAAATCGCTCGACCCTGAGTACCGGGTTTATTTGCCGAGGATGCCCGCGCTCTGTCGTTGTTGCTTGCGCACGCGGCCTGGCATCCAGCGCTTTGCGAAGTTCAGTTTCCGCGCGGTCTTGCCGACGAGGTAGTGCAGGTCGTCGCCATGCACCGCGTCCCAGACCGCCTGTGCCACTTCCTCGACCGGCGTGATTTCGAGCCCTGCTGCGAGGACACGAGCGCGCACGCTTTCGTTCGACTTGCGGTGGCCGGTCCCCTCTAGCAGCGGCGTTTCGATAAAGCTGGGGCAGATCGAGGCGACCTTGATCCCGTCCGGGGCCCACTCCGCGTCGAGGCTCTCAGTTACACCGCGCACGGCGAACTTGGTCGCTGAATAGACGCTCATCCCGCTGCCTCCGCTA
Organism: uncultured Erythrobacter sp.; assembly: GCA_947494705.1. Taxonomy (GTDB): domain Bacteria; phylum Pseudomonadota; class Alphaproteobacteria; order Sphingomonadales; family Sphingomonadaceae; genus Erythrobacter. The sequence continues at coordinate 875,303 of CANLVN010000001.1, read as the reverse complement.
AGGCCTGCGGCGCTGGCGGTGTTGATGAGCGCAGAGCCGGGAGCAGTCTTGGCAAGGTAGGGATGCACCGCCTGCGCACCGTAGAGTACGCCACGCAGGTTGATGTCGAGGCAGCGGTCGATTTCCTCGACTTCGAGGTCGACCAATGGGCCTCCCGTGCCGATCCCGGCATTGTTGACCATCACGTCGATCCGTCCACCTCCAGCGGTGGCCGCCGATTGCAGCGCAACGTCCCATGCCTCGCGATCGCGCACATCGAGCAGGTGGGAATATTTGAAGCCACCCTCGATCAGGCCGAGCGTGTCCTCCATCCCTTGCGCGTCGACGTCGGCGATGCTGACGAACCAGCCACGCTCGCCGAAATGGCGTGCGACCGCACGGCCGATGCCCGAGGCTCCGCCGGTGATGAAGATGTTGCGGCGTTCCGCCATGGTCGTGATCCCTCTCCGATTGCAGTTTGCAACCGGGCTTAGGGAGCGCGAGGCTAACCGCCAAGCCCCTTCACGTGGCTTTCACCCTCGACAATCTCGGCCGTCGATGCCGCCAGCACGTCTCCGAGAGGTTCCGCGCGGCCGCCGAGCACTTCGGCGAGGAAGTTTTCCGAGATCGCCTCGAAGGCGATGTTGTTCGAAGGTTTCGCAAATCCGTGGCCTTCGTCGGGGAAGACAACATAGGTGACGGGTATACCTGCGTCCTTCATCGCGCCCACGATCTGGTCGCTTTCGGCCTGCTTGACGCGCGGGTCGTTGGCGCCCTGCGCGATGAGCAGCGGTTTGGTGATCTGGTCCGCCTTGTAGAGTGGGCTCGCGGCCTTGAGCATCGCCAGCCCTTCTTCGGTTTCCGGATTGCCCATGCGCTCGTGAAAGATTTTCACCATCGGCGCCCAGTAGGGCGGGATCGTGCCCAGCAGGGTTTCGAGGTTCGACGGACCGACGATGTCGACCCCGCAGGCAAATATGTCGGGCGTGAAGGCGAGCCCTGCCAACGTCGCATATCCGCCGTAGGAGCCGCCCATGATCGCGACCTTGTCTCGCGCGGCGATGCCTTCGCGACAAGCCCACTCGACCGCGTCGATCAGATCGTCATGCATCGCGAGGCCCCATTGCTTGTTGCCCGCATTGATGAAGCCCTTGCCGAACCCTGTAGAGCCGCGGAAATTGACCGACAGCACGTGATAGCCGCGATTGGCGAGCAGTTGGTGCAGCGGGTTGAAGCCGTACGCATCGCGCGCCCACGGTCCGCCATGGACGAGCAGAACCATCGCGCCGGGCTGGGCGGGACGTTCGCCCTCGCTACCGGCTGCCAGCGTCAGGTAGGACGGCAGGGTAAGCCCGTCGCGCGCCTTTATCTCGACACCATGCATCGGCTGTAGCGGCGCTCCGTCCAGTTTGGGCCGGGTGACGTAAAAGGGTTCCAGCGTCCCGGCCTTGCGGTCGAAGATATAAGTCGCGGTAGGCGCGGTGACCGGCGTGTTCCAGACGATCCACACATCGTCTTCATCGGTGCGGCTGGAGACGCCGAAATCGCCGTCGAGCCGTTCGCGCAGCCAGTCGAGCGCCGCGCCGATTTCCGGGTCGAGTGCAGTCCATTCGGTGCGCAGATATTGTGCCGACCATGCCTGGATGACGCCTGTTTTCGGGTCGCTCATGGAGCCGCTGATATCGGCCTTGTCATGGCTTCCGATCAGAGTGCGCTCGCCGGTCGTCGTGTCCTGCGCGAATAGAGCTGCGGTGTCGCGGTCACGGCTGTCGATCCAGTAGAGCACCGAGCCGTCGACCGTGTAGCCCGCAGGCGAGGTCGTCATCGAATCTTCCATCGCGGTAGTCTCGAACGGCTCTTCCTCGACCACGTTGTCGGTCACGCGAAAATAGTCGGTTCCGCCCGCTTCGTTCTGCTGCATCGCCATGCGCAGCGTCAGGCTGTCATCGGCCATGAACCCGGCATAGGCGTTGTTCTCGTAGACCATTTCGAGCTCGCCGGTTTTCAGGTTCAGGCGATGAACGTCATGAAATTGCGGATCGCGGTTGTTGAGGCCGACGAGGATCGTATCGCGGATCGTTTCCGAAGCGCCGACGATATCGACTCGTGTGTCCTCGAACGGGGTGAGGGTGGTCTCCTCGCCAGTGGCAATGTCGATTTTGTACAGCAGGAAATTCTCGTCCCCGCCCTTGTCCTGGATGTAGAGCAGCGCATCGGACATGGGCGACCACATATGCTGCCGAATCGGGCGGTCGGTGGAGCGAGTCATGACCTTCGCATCATCGGGATTGTCTCGCGGTGCGAGCCAGATGTTGAGCACACCGTCGTGCGGCGCGAGCCAGCTGAGCCACTTGCCATCGGGGCTCAACTTCCCTTGCGCGCGGGTGGGATTGCCGAACAGGTGGTCGCGCGGGATGAGGGGTATGGTGGTGCTCATGGTCTCTCCGATTGTCATGTCGAAGGCCCATGTATGCGCGATGCCGCTCTTTGCCAGCTTTTGCTCGACCGGAGCGCTACAGCGCAGGGTTATCGTAGAAGTGCCACGTAAAGATCGCCATCGCACCCCGATGCGGTGACCAGCGCTCGCCAATCTCGCGCGTTTCCTTCTCCTTGGGGCGTTCGTCCATTTCGATCAGGCGTTTGACGCCCTCCTGCACGGCGAGGTCGCCGGCTGGCCAGATGTCGGTGCGGCCTTCGGCGAAGAGGAGGTAGATTTCTGCCGACCAGCGCCCGATTCCCTTGATCCGGGTGAGAAGTTCGATCGCGGCCTCGTCATCGGCAGGAAGTGCATTGAGATCGAGTTCACCCGCTTCGACCAATTCGCACAGGCTTCGCGCGTAACCTTGTTTCTGGCGCGACAGGCCACAGGCGCGCAGCGTGTCGAAATCGCGTTCCAGCAGGCAGGCGGGCGTGAAGTCCTCGCCCAGCTCAGCCTCCAGCTTGTTCCACATCGAGCTTGCCGCGGCGACCGAGACCTGTTGGCCGACGATTGTCCTCAGGAGCGTCTTGTAACCGCGATCCCGGATCCGCGGTTCGGGATAGCCGACGCGCGCAAGTTGCTCGGCGACGCGCGTGTCCCTGGTCGCAAGCGCGTCCAGCTCTGCGCGAAGCGTTTGCGCTGTCAGACCCATTGATACTTCCTACAGGTTGCCAATAACAATCGAAGGCCTTAGCTCGACTGCCACATTTTCCAAGCGCAGCCTTGCGCTTAACGTTTGTCAGAGAGGACACGAACTCCATGCCTAAGCTCATCGTCACCAACCGCGACGGCGAAACCAGCGAGATCGACGTTGAAGACGGCCTGACCGTAATGGAAGCGATCCGCGACAACGGGTTCGACGAATTGCTCGCGCTGTGCGGCGGATGCTGCTCATGCGCCACGTGCCATTGCTATGTCGACGGCGGCAACAGCGATGCATTGCCCGCGATGAGCGAAGACGAGGACGACCTGCTGGAATCGAGCGACCATCGCAAGGAAGCCTCGCGTCTGTCCTGCCAGATTCCCTTCACCGCAGAGCTGGACGGGCTCAAGGTCACTATCGCTCCTGAAGATTAAAGTTGTTTGCGGGCGCGCGGGGGAAGGCCTAACTCGCATCCCATGAACATTACCCAACCTTTCGGCGACACTCTCGCCCTGATCGGGAACACGCCGCTGGTCCGGCTTGCCGGGCCGAGCGAGGCGGCGGGCTGCGATATCTGGGGCAAGTGCGAGTTCGCCAATCCGGGCTCGTCCGTGAAGGATCGCGCTGCGCTCTACATGATCCGCGATGCAGAGCAACGCGGCGACTTAAAGCCCGGCGGCACAGTGATCGAGGGGACGGCAGGCAATACGGGCATCGGCATCGCGCTGGTCGCCAACGCGCTGGGCTACAGCACGATTATCGTCATGCCCGACAACCAGTCCAAGGAGAAGATGGACACCTTGCGCGCGCTGGGTGCGCAACTGGTCCTCGTTCCGCCCACAAAATATGCCGATCCGTGCCATTTCCAGCACGTCTCGCGCCGCATGGCCGAGGAAACCGAAGGCGCGATCTGGGCCGGGCAGTTCGACAACGTTGCCAATCGCCGAGCGCATATCGAAGGCACCGCAATCGAGCTGTGGGAGCAGACCGAAGGGCGGATCAACGGCTTCACCTGCGCGGCGGGCACCGGCGGGACGATTGCGGGCGTGGGCATGGGCCTGAAGGAAAAGAACCCCGACATCCGCATCGCCCTCACCGATCCGCATGGCGCGGCGCTCTACAACTACTACGCGCATGGCGAGCTGGAGAGCGAAGGCTCCTCGGTTGCCGAAGGTATCGGGCAGGGCCGCATCACGGCCAATCTCGAAGGCGCGCCGATCGACACGCAGTTCCGCATAGGCGACGAGGAGGGCCTCGTCTGGGTCGAGCGGCTGCTGCGCGACGAGGGGCTGTGCCTTGGCCTTTCGAGCGGGATCAACGTGGCGGGCGCTATCGAACTGGGCAAGCAATTGGTCGCAGAAGGGCAGGAAAACCCACAGGTCGCAACGATCCTGTGCGACACCGGATTTCGCTATCTCTCCACGCTCTATAATCCCGAATGGCTTGCGGCCAAGGGATTGCCGGTGTTCGACTGGCTGGCCCAGGACGGCCCAGGCGCCTGATCGACAAGCGCGTACAGCAAAGCTAGACACCGCACGATGAAGCAGCCGCAAACCTTGAACGGCAAGGTCGACTCCAACGCCGCAAAGCCGCCAAGAGGTGCGCCTCTGGGCGGGACCGACGCCGAAGCTGCGCAGCGGCTTCAGATCGGACTGGCGGGTATTGGTTCGATGGTCCTGCTGGTGGGCCTTGCCAGCGTGCTGGGCAACCAGGCCGACCTCGCCGAGGAGCGCGCGGTTCCCGAAGCTGCCCCGACGACGGAACCCACCGCCGCCAATCCTCAGCGCGATCCGCTTGCCGATGCAGGCATCGTCCCCGATCTTCCCGCAGATCCAGCGCCCGGCCCGACCGCCGCACCGCAGGACGTCGCCCCGCCTTCGGAAGGGGCATCCGCGCAAGATGGCGATGCGCAGCCGCAACCTTAAGCTTGCGCTTGGCGCGCTGGTGATCGCCCTGCTTGTCGGGGGTGGTGCCCTTGCATGGTACGATAGCCGAGAGGACTGCTGTGCCGTCCCCGAAAATGCCGAGCTTGGCCTGATGACGAGTCTTCCGCTCTACTGGCCGGAAGGTTCGCAGATCGCGGATATTGCAGGCGGGCAGGCAGAGCTGCCGTGGCAGCGCACCGTGCTCGAGCGCAGCCACTCCTTGCTTCCGCTGGACACGCTTTCGCCCATTCCCGCGCTTTCCCCGAACGATCCCCCTGAAGACCCGCTTGCCGGGCTCGATCGCCTCGCCATCGTCCAGCCGCGCGGGCTTTCCCCGGCGGATAATGTCGCGCTTGACGACTGGGTGCGCGCAGGCGGGCGGCTCTTGCTGGTGCTCGACCCGATGCTAACCGGGCATTACGATTACGGGTTGGGCGATCCGCGTCGCCCCAGCGATGTGGCGTTGATCCCGCCAGTGGTGGCACGCTGGGGATTGGAAATGAACTTCGACGAAGCGCAGTCGGCAGCGCGCCCGGTGGAAATAGATGGGCGTGCAGCTCCGCTGGAGCTTGCCGGCTCCTTGCGGGAAATTGCGGGATCGAACGCAGACTGCATGATCGAGGCTGCCGATACGCTTGCCCTTTGTACGATCGGCGAAGGCCGGGTCACGCTGTTCGCGGACGCGGCTCTGTTCGAAGGTGAGGCGCCGGACGAAGCGAAAAGCGCTGCGATACAGTCGCTTCTCGAGATTGCGTTCGAATGAGATGCTCCGGGGAAATGACGGGAAGGCGCTGCCGAAGGCTCGATTCCGGCGCGGGATTATCCGGGAAATCCTCGGGACTCGCGCCCGTCGAGGCGCCATTTTGCGGGAACATAAGGGAATCTACGGTTTAAGCCGGGCCTGCGCGGGACATGGGTGGTAACAAAAAAACTAAGTAAATCCGATATTTATCATCTAATCCCTAGATATTCCTAGAAAAACCCTAGCCAGTTTGGCTCATCCCCGATATGTCCGGGTTCCATCAAACATGCCGTTTGCCCTGCGCCGATCATTCTCGATTGGCGCACTGCCCGCGTTCGCGCGCTGGCGGTGCCGGGGAAGTAGTGAGCCTTCAAGGTCAGGCGGCGGCAGTGTTTGTGGAGGTGTTTCAAGGGCGTGCAGGGCTGCGCGCCAAGGGGAAAGGGGTTGCCAGGGCGTGTCGCTGCCGGGAGCATATAATGGACAGGCCTATTCGCTTAGCGGCGATAAGGGTCGTTATGTCCTGCCTCCCGCTTTTCGCAAGGCGGTGAAGGAGCATTCGGGCGGTTCCAAGACGCTCTGCCTTGCCGTGCACGACCGCTACGACTGCCTCGTCGGCTTCGGCCTTTCGCGTATCGACGAACTCCACGCACAGCTGGAAAAAGAGGAAGAGCGCGCAATTCGCCTCGGCCTTACCGATTTCGACCCGGATGCGCGCGCCCAGCAATTGTTCGGTTTCGAGCAGGTGCCCTTCGACGACAGCGGTCGCTTTGTCATGCCCGACCACCTGCGCGACCTCGGCAAGGTTGGCGATGGCCTGTATTTCCACGGCGCAGGCAAGTTCTTCTTCGTGTGGAACCCCGAAGAGCTCGAGCGCATGGATGACAGCTTCCGCGGCGCGAAGGCCAGTTGCAAGACGCAGATGGCGAAAGCAATCGCGAAAGGGGGCAAGAAATGACCCCGGCAACCAACAATGCCCCTCACGTCCCCGTTCTGCTCGACGAAGTCGTCGCGGCCATTTCGCCCGCTCCCGATATGGCGATTATCGACGCGACTTTCGGCGCGGGCGGCTATTCGCGCGCGCTGCTCGAACGCGGCGCGCGGGTGTACGGTTTCGACCGCGATCCCGACGCGATCCGCGACGGTCAGGGCATGGTCGCGGAATTTGACGGACGGCTTTCGCTCCACGCCGAACGCTTCTCGCAGATGCGCGAGGAAATGCAGCGCATCGGCGTGCCTCAGGTCGATGCCGTGGTCATGGATATCGGCGTATCCTCGATGCACCTCGACCAGGGCGAACGCGGCTTTTCCTTTCAGCAGGACGGCCCGCTCGACATGCGCATGAGCCAGGCGGGCGAAAGTGCTGCCGACTTCCTCAACAACGCCGACGAAGCCGCGATCGCCGACGTGCTCTACCAGTATGGCGAAGAACGCCAGTCGCGCCGCGTCGCCCGCGCCATTGTCGCCGCGCGCCCGCTGGAGACGACGGGCGAGTTTGCTCGCGTGGTGCGCCGCGCGCTGGGATACAAGCCGCACGACAAGAAAGACCCTGCCACCCGCAGCTTCCAGGCGGTGCGCATTCACGTGAACGACGAACTGGGCGAACTCCATGCCGGACTCGCCGCCGCAGAATTGCTCCTGAAGGAGGGCGGCGTTCTGGCGGTGGTCAGCTTCCACAGCCTCGAAGACCGAATCGTCAAGCGCTTCTTCAAGGAGGCAAGCGGCGCAGGCCGCGCCGTATCGCGCCATCTGCCCGGCGAGATTCCCGGTCCCGCGCCGACCTTCACGAAAGTCTCCAAGGCCATCCGCCCCACCGATGCAGAGATCGAGCGTAACCCGCGCGCCCGCTCCTCGATCCTGCGTCACGCCATCCGCACTTCGGCCCCAGCACAGGAAAGGACGTAACGCCATGTTCGAAACCGGTTCGCGCATTCGCCAGATTGGCTGGGTGGCCGTCCTCGCGGTGTGTGTCGCCGCATTCGTCGCGCTGAGCTTTCGCGTGCAGACCGTGCGCAGCGAAGTGTTGCTCGCCGAACGCAAGATCATCGGGCTCGAAAACGAGGTGCTGATGCTCGAAACCGAGTTCCAGACCCGCGCGAGCCAGCGCCAGCTGGCCGGGTGGAACGCTGTGGAACTGGGCTATCAGGCACCGCGCGCCGACCAGTTCCTCGACAATGACCGGCAGCTGGCCGCACTCGGCATGCCCGCCGGGCTCGATGCGCCAGAGCCGATCCGCGTCGCTTATTCCGATCCCGACGGCGCGCCGGTCCAGCCGGACCAGATGGTCTCCCCGATTACCGGCGCTCCCGTCACGCTGGCCTCCGTCGATGCGGGCCGCGATGCCGGTGCTGTCTTTACCGAGGCCTTCGGCGACTTCCTGATCGAAGCCTCTCCGATCCGCACCGCCAATGCGCGCACTTCAGATGCGCTCCTGATGAGCGCGGAGGCCGGGGAATGAACGCACTGGCCCCAGCTTCGGGGTTCGACTTTCTGGGAAGCGGCGCGGGGAGATCTCCTTCGCTGCCGCTAGGCCGGGTTCAGCTGGTCCATATGCGGCAAAGCCTGCTCGTGACCGCGCGGCTCAGGCTCTACATCATCATTGGCCTCTTCGCGCTGGCGGCGGGGATAGCGTTGCTCAAGATCGCCTATCTCGGCTTCGGCGGCGGCGGGCAGGGGCGCACCAGCCTCGCCGAAGCGCTGTTGCCCCCGCGCGGCGAGATCGTCGATCGCAACGGCACCCCGCTGGCCCGCAACTATCCGGCCTATGCGCTGTGGTACAATCCGCGCGCGATGGAGGATGACGGCTCGGCTCTGGTCAAGCCTCCTGCCGAGGTCGCCGCTTCGCTCAAGGCGATCTTCCCCGATCTCGACGTGGAGCGCACGACGCGCATCCTTTCGGGCGACAAGGGTGGCTATATCCTGCGCCGCGTTCTGCCCGAAGATGCCAACAAGGTTTTCGAGCTGGGCGAGGTCGCGCTGGAAATACCCCGCGAATATGACCGCCACTATCCGCAAGGCTCGCTCGGCGCGCACGTGCTGGGTTACGTGATGGAGAACAAGGAGTTCGAGCTGGAAGGTCAGTTCGGTATGGAGCAGGTCCTCGACGAGCGGCTCTCCGATCCCGACACTCGCGCCGAACCGGCGGCTCTCTCGATCGACCTGCGGGTTCAGGGCGCGCTCGAGGACGAGCTTGGCAAGGGGATGCTTTCGACCAATGCCAAGGGTGCTGCGGGAATCGTGCTCGATGCCGATACCGGTGAGGTAATGGCGATGGCTTCGCTGCCCGCTTTCGATCCCAACCGCTCGGGTGTCCAGCATTCACCGCACATCTACAACCGCGCGACAAACGCGGCCTATGAGCTTGGATCGACGTTCAAGCCGCTGACCATCGCCGCTGCAATCGATGCAGGGGTGGTCAGCCGGCTGGGCAAGGAATGGGACGCGAGCACGGTCGAGATCGCCGGTCGCCGCATTCGCGATCTTCATCCCAAGGGCGAAACGCTGAACGTCCCGGAATCGCTGGTCTACTCGTCCAACACCGTCACCGCGCGTGTTGCGGATGAACTGGGCGAGGCGAAGATGCGCAAGCTGATGCTCGCGCTCGGCATGAACACCCGCACGCAGATCGAGCTGACGTCGCGTGGCAAACCGCTGTGGCCGCAGGAGCGTCCGAACGGCACCTGGTCGCGGCTGACCAATATGACGGTGAGCTATGGTCACGGTATTGCGGTCACGCCGCTGCACCTCGCCAATGCCTATGCGACGATGGTCAATGGCGGGGTCTATCGCCCGGCAACGCTGCATCGCCTCGGTCCCGGCGAAGTCCCGGCGGGCAAGCGCATCTTCAAGGCCTCGACCTCCTCGCGCATGCGCCAGCTTTTGCGGATGATCGCAATCTACGGCACGGGTCGCAGCGCCGATGCTCCGGGCTACCGCGTGGGCGGCAAGACCGGCTCGGCGGAGAAGGCGGGCGTGGGCGGCTATGCGCAGACGCTGCTGGTGACCTCCTTTGCCGCCGCCTTCCCGATGGACGATCCGCGTTATGTCGTGGTGATCGTTCTCGACGAACCGCGCGCCACGCTGGCTGCGAGAGGTGCTCGCACCGCCGCTTATAACGCCGCGCCTATCGTCAAGCAGTTAGTGCCCCGGATCGGCCCGATGCTGGGTGTGCGTCCGCATGCAACTCGCGATGTCGACATTTCGGACCTGCGCTTCCTGGTGGAGGGTCGCCGGTGACGCTCGACACGCTGATGCGGACTGCGGGGCTGGAGCAGGGGGGCGGTGAGGGCATCACCGTCACCGGCTTTGCCATCGACCATCGCAAGGTCGCGCCGGGCACGGTCTTCGGCGCGTTCAAGGGTGCGCGCTTCAACGCCGAGGATTTCATTCCGGCGGCTGTCGAAGCGGGTGCAGTCGCAATTATCGCCTCGCGCGAGGCAAAGGTCGAAGGCGCGCTCCACATCGCCAGCGACGAGCCGCGCAGGACGTTCGCGCAACTTGCCGCCAGGTTTTTCACTCCCGTGCCCGAGACCGTCGTCGCCGTGACGGGGACCAACGGCAAGACCTCCTGCGCAGAGATGACCCGCCAGATCTGGCGCATGTGCGGTGAACGTGCGGCGAGCATCGGCACGCTGGGCGTGACCACCCCGGACGGCAGCGTATCGACCGGCCTGACGACGCCCGACATCGTCACCTTCCTGAGCAATATGAGCGGGTTGGCGCGCGAAGGCGTGAGCCACGTCGCCTATGAGGCATCGAGCCACGGGCTCTCTCAATTCCGCAACGAAGGGCTGAAGGTCAAGGCGGGTGCTTTCACCAATTTCAGCCGGGACCACCTCGATTATCACGACACGATGGAAGCCTATTTCGAGGCCAAGATGCGTCTTTTCGACGAGGTCGTCGACGATGGCGGCGCAGCGGTAATCTGGAATGGCGAGGGCTCGGGCGACTGGACCAAGGCGGCCATCGACCATGCGAAGCAGCGCGGACTGGAAGTGCGAACCGTCGGAGACGACGGCGACTACGTTCACCTGACAGGGCGCGAGCCCACGCAACTGGGGCAGGTGCTGACGATCGAATTCGACGGCGAGAGCCGCACGGTGAAACTTCCGCTGATCGGTGCATACCAGGCCGCCAATGCTCTCGTATCGGCAGGGCTGGCGCTTGCGACCGGGGCCTCGGCATCGCAGGTCTGGGACGCGGTGGGCCGGTTGCAGCCGGTGCGCGGACGGCTCGAACGGGCAGTGATCACCGCGCCCGGGGCGCCTGTCTATGTCGACTATGCGCACACGCCGGACGCGCTCGAAGCTGCGATCGCGGCGCTGCGCGGGCACGTCGATGGAGAGAAAGACGGTCGGCTCATCGTCGTGTTCGGCGCCGGGGGCGACCGCGATACGGGCAAACGCGCAACCATGGGCGAAGTCGCCGCCAAGGCTGCCGATCTGGTCATTGTCACCGATGACAATCCGAGAGGCGAAGAACCGGGGACCATTCGCGAGGCGGTCCTTGCAGGCGCAGGCTCAGCCGCGCATGTTCGCGACGTCGCAGGTCGTCGTGACGCCATCGCCGCCGCCATCGCTGAAGCGGGCGCACACGACATTATCCTCATCGCCGGAAAAGGGCATGAGCAGGGACAGATAATCGGGTCGGGAGACGAAATGCGAATATTGCCGTTCGACGATGTCGAGGTCGCGCGCGAATGCGCTGCGGAGGCCAGCCAATGAGCGCTGCCCATGCACTGCTGCGCCAATGGCCCGCCGATCCGCGCGATACGCTTCCGCTTGCGCTGTGGGATGCCGCTAGCATCGAGGCGGCGACCGGTGGCAAGGCCAGCCATGCCTTTCAGGCTTCGGGAATCGAGATGGACAGCCGTGACGTGCGTCCCGGCGATGTCTTTGTCGCGCTGAAGGGCGAGGAGATGGACGGCCACAAGTTCGTCGCGATGGCTTTCGCGAAAGGTGCGGTTGCAGCCATCACCGACCGCCCGGTCGATTTCCCGCACGTGCTGGTCGAGGACACGACCCAGGCGCTCCACGACCTCGCCCATGCGGCGCGCGATCGCAGCCCTGCGAAACGCATCGCGGTCACCGGCTCGGTCGGCAAGACCGGCGTCAAGGAAGCGATCTTCGCCAGCCTCGATCGCGCGAGCCGGGGTGCGGCGCATCGCAGCGTGCGCAGTTACAACAATCATGTCGGCGTGCCGCTGAGCCTTGCCCGCATGCCCGCGCGTGCGAAGTTCGGCGTGTTCGAGATGGGAATGAACCACGCGGGCGAGATCGCCCCGCTCACCGATCACGTGCGCCCCGATGTCGCACTCATCACCACCATTGCGCCAGCTCATATCGAGAATCTCGGCACGATGGAGGCGATTGCCGACGAAAAGGCGCAGATTTTCACCGGCCTCGTCCCGGGTGGCACCGCCGTCATCCCGGCGGACAGCGAATATTGCGAGCGCATGGTCGGCCATGCTCGCGCGCTCGGCGTCAAGGTCGTCACCTTTGGTCGCAGCGCGGATGCCGATGTACGCCTGCTCGATGCGATACCCAGCGCCAATGGCGGCTCGCTGGTCACGGCTCAGTTCGGCGGCGATTTCGGCGAAGCGCGGCTGTGCTATTCGGTTGCCGAGCCCGGCGAACACTGGATCGCCAATTCGCTCGGCGTCATTGCCGCAGTGCGTGCAGCCGGCGGCGATCTTGCGAGTGCCGGTCTTGCGCTGGCCGAAATGGGCGGGCTGAAAGGGCGCGGCGCGCGCTTCCAGGTTGCGGCGGCAGGCGGCAAGGCTCTGCTCATCGATGAAAGCTACAACGCCAACCCCGCCTCGATGCGCGCGACGCTCAAGGCGTTGGGTCAGACCCCGGCGCTGCGCCGCATCGCGGTGCTCGGCAGCATGAAGGAACTGGGCGACTTCGCCCCACGCTTCCACGCACAGCTTGTCGACCCCCTGACCGAGGCGAAAATCGACCACGTGATCTGTGTCGGCGACGAGATGCGCGCGCTTTTCGGCGAACTGGGGAGAATGCCCGCCACTTCGCTTGGCTTTGCCCCCAGCTTCGCGCAATGCGAGGGGCCTGCTCAAGCGATCGAAGCGCTGGAGGAATATGGCCTGACACACGGGGACGCGGTGCTGGTGAAAGGCTCCAATTCGGTCGGCCTCGGCAGGCTGGTGACACACTTTACAAGCGCGCCGGGATGAGGCGCGCCCGAGGGACCTGAATGCTCTACTGGATCGCGGAACTATTGGGCTTTGAAGGCGCCCTGAACCTGGTGAGATACCAGACGTTCCGTTTTGGCGCGGCGCTCATGACGGCGCTCTTTCTTGGTCTCCTGATCGGTCCGCGCTTCATCAACATGCTGCGCGTGCGCCAGGGCAAGGGGCAGCCGATCCGCGAAGACGGCCCCCAGAGCCACCTCGCCAAGCGCGGCACCCCGACCATGGGCGGGCTGATGGTCCTGGTCGCGCTGACCTTCTCGCTGCTGTTGTGGATGGACCTTTCGAACCCCTTCGTCTGGGCATGCCTTGCCGTGACGCTTGGTTTCGGAATCATCGGGTTCATCGACGATTACGACAAGGTTTCAAAGAACAGCCATGCCGGGCTGTCGGGAAAAGTTCGCCTGATCGCAGAGTTCGCGGTGGCGGGCGTCGCGAGCTATATCATCGTCAGCCAGATCAACACCAATCTCTATGTCCCCTTCTTCTCGGACGTTCAGATACCGCTCGGGCCTTTTTACTACGTTTTCGCGGCCTTTGTGATCGTCGGTTTCGGCAACGCCGTGAACCTGACCGACGGGCTGGACGGGCTGGCGATCATGCCGGTCATCATCGCGGCGGGCACATTCGGCATCATCGCCTACCTCGTGGGCCGCGCCGACTTCTCCGAATATCTGGGTATTCCGCATGTGCCGGGTGCTGGCGAATTGGCGATCTTCTGCGCGGCGATCATGGGCGGCGGGCTCGCATTCCTTTGGTTCAACGCGCCTCCGGCGGCGGTGTTCATGGGCGACACCGGATCATTGGCGCTGGGCGGGGCGCTGGGCGCAATTTCGGTCGCGGCGCATCACGAGGTCGTTCTGCTGATCGTTGGCGGCTTGTTCGTGGTCGAGACTGCGAGCGTCATCATCCAGGTGTTCTGGTTCAAGCGAACGGGCAAGCGCGTGTTCCGCATGGCCCCCATCCACCACCATTTCGAACAGCTCGGCTGGAGCGAGAGCAAGGTCGTGATCCGCTTCTGGATCATCGCCATCATTCTCGCGATCATCGGGCTTGCGACGCTGAAGCTGAGGTAGGACGCCCGTCGTGATCACCTCTTCCACCTTTTCCGGCAAACGCTACGCGGTCCTCGGCCTCGCGCGATCGGGCGCGGCTGCGGCCGAGGCCTTGCTGGCGAGCGGAGCGCAGGTGACTGTTTGGGACCGGCAGGACGTCGCGCGCGAAGCTTTTGAGGGGCGCTGCGAAATCGCCGACCCGCTGGAGTCAGACCTGACCGGTTACGACGGGCTGGTGGTCTCGCCCGGCGTGCCGCTCAACACCCATCCAATCACCGGACACGCCGCGAAATTCGGAGTACCGATCATCGGCGATATCGAACTGTTCGCCCAGGCACGGTCCGACCTCCCACCGCACAAGGTGGTTGGCATTACTGGCACCAACGGTAAGTCAACGACGGTCACGCTGGTCCACCACATCCTGCGCATGGCGGGCATTCCCGCGGTGCTTGGGGGCAATATCGGCGAAGCGATCATGGCACAGGCGCCGCTTTCTCCCGGCGAGCACGGAGACGGCGTCTATGTGCTGGAATTGTCGAGCTACCAGATCGACCTGACCCAAAGCCTCGATTGCGACGTTGCGGCGTTGACCAATATCACTCCCGACCATCTCGATCGGTATGACGACTACGCCGCCTATGCCGCGTCGAAGGGACGTCTTTTCGAGATGCAGTCGGCCCAGCACTTGGCGGTGTTCGGCTCGCTGGCGAATCCTGCTGGCCAGATTTACACCCGTGAACGCGAGCAACGGGAAGGGGATCGTGCCGTTGCTGCCGATCTCGATGCGCTGCGAGAGATGCAGCCGCAGTGGCCCAACCTCCAGGGGCCTCACAATCTGGAAAACGTCGCGGTCGCTGTCGCCATAGTCGAGGAGCTAGGGGTCCGGCCCTCACAGTGGCAGCACGCCCTGCCGCGCTTCAAGGGCCTTCCGCACCGGATGGAGCGGGTTTGCGAGGAAGATGGCGTGCTGTTCATCAACGACAGCAAGGCTACAAACACCGCCTCCAGCGCGCCGGCGCTGGCCGCCTTCCCACCTGATGACAGCATCCATGACGGCGACCCGCGGGTCCACTGGATCGTCGGCGGCCTGGCCAAGGAAGACGGTCTTGGCGAATGCGCCGACCATCTGGGCAATATCGCCGCTGCCTACACCGTGGGCGAAGCGGGCCCGCGTTTTGCAGAATTGCTTGAAGAGCAAGTGCCTGCGGTCGAACGCTGCGAGCTGGTCAGCGAAGCGGTACGCCGTGCGCGCGAGGCCTCGCGGCCGGGCGATGTCGTGCTGTTCTCCCCCGCTTGCGCCAGCTTTGACCAGTTTCGCGACTACGAGAAACGCGGAGAGCATTTCCGCCAGCTGGTCGGCGTAATCGCCGATGCTGCCGAGGATTGCTCGCCCGCCTCCACATTCCTCAAGGACGAAGCGGCATGAACGGCGCTTACACCCCGATCCGCAACGACGCGAAGTTCCATGCACCCGTCGCCGTGCAGCCCGGTTTTGCCAATCGGGTGCGGGTATGGTGGCGCGAAATCGACAAGTGGCTGCTCGCCCTGGTCCTGCTGCTGATGGCGTTCGGAACGGCGGCGGTTGCGGCTGCTTCGCCCGCCGCGGGAAACCAGTACAATGTCGGCGAGTTCGCCTTCTTCCAGAAGCATGTTGTCCTCCAGATCCTCGGGCTGGCGGTAATGCTGGCGGCGTCCTTCGCCAGCCGCGACGATGCCCGGCGCATCGGTATCGTGCTCGCGGTCTTGATGCTGGGCCTGCTGTTCCTCGTGCCAATCATCGGCGTCGAGAAGAACGGCGCTCGGCGCTGGCTCGAAATCGGGATGAGCCTCCAGCCGTCCGAATTCCTCAAGCCCGGCTTCGCAATCCTGCTCGCGTGGATGCTGTCATGGCGACTGCGCGATGCGAGCCTGCCGGTTGTGGCGTATGCGACGCTGACCATGGCGCTGGTCGCCGCCCTGCTGATGCTGCAGCCCAATCTCGGCGCGACGATCCTGTTCGGCGGAGTATGGTTCGTGCTGGTGGTGCTGTCGGGCGTCTCGCTCGCGCGCATCGGCGCGTTGATCGCGGGCGGTGTGACTGCGCTGACGGCGTCGTATTTCCTGTATGACAATGCCCGCTATCGCATCGACAGTTTCTTTGGTGGGGGCACCGCCTTCGACCAGGTCGACCTTGCCTATCGCACCATCACCAATGGCGGCTTCACCGGCACCGGCCTGTGGCTGGGCACTCGCAAGATGCAACTGCCCGAGGCGCATACCGACTACATCTTCTCTGTCATTGGCGAAGAGTTCGGCTTGCTTATGTGCGCCGTGGTTATGCTGGTCTACGTCGCGATCATTATCCGCGTCCTCATCCGGCTGGTGGACGAGGACAATCTCTTCGCGCTGCTCGCAGGCGCCGGACTCGCCTGCCAGATCGGCGGACAAGCCTTCATCAACATGCTGGTCAACCTCCAGCTTTTCCCGTCGAAGGGCATGACGCTGCCCCTGGTGAGCTATGGTGGCTCCTCGACACTGGCGGTGTGCCTGACAGTTGGGCTATTGCTGGCGATCACCCGGCGCAACCCGTTCCTCGAGCGCGAGAAGCCGGGCCTGAAAGACCTGTTCGCGAGCAAGGCGCAGGTCGACAACAAGGGAAGCCGCGCATGAACAGCGAAACCCGAACTGGCGCGACCCGCCACTTCGTCCTCGCCGCCGGAGGCACCGGCGGCCACCTGATCCCCGCCTTCGCGCTGGCGCATGAATTGCACGCGCGCGGTCATCACGTCGCACTCATCACCGACGAGCGCGGCGCGAACATTCCTGGCAAGCCCGATTTCCTGACAGCGCATGTCTTGCCAGCCGGGCGGTTCGGCAAGAACCCGCTCAAATGGATCGGCGGCCTTCGTGCGGTGCTTGAGGGGCGCAACATGGCGCTTCGCCTGTTTGAGAGTTTCTCGCCTTCTGCAGTTGTTGGATTCGGTGGTTACCCCGCGCTGCCCGCATTGCTGGCGGCGACTTCGGCCAAAGTGCCCAGCGTCGTGCACGAACAGAACGCGGTTCTGGGCCGGGTCAACCGCCTGCTTGCGGGGCGGGTGGATGCCATCGCCACCTCCTATCCCGAGGTCCAACGGCTTAAGCCCAAACATGCAGACAAGGTACATCTGGTCGGCAACCCGGTTCGAGAGGAAGTGCTGGCTCTTCGTGCGGAGGACTTTCCGGCATTGACCGAAGAGGGTCTGCTGCGCGTCCTCATCACCGGAGGATCGCAGGGCGCGCGTGTGCTGTCCGAAATCGTGCCCGATGGTCTCGCCATGCTGCCGCCCGCCTTGCGCCAGCGTCTGCAAGTCACCCAGCAGTGCCGGACCGAGGACGTCGATGCCGTGCGCGAACGTTATGCCAGCCACGACATTCCCGCTGAACTGGGCACCTATTTCGAGGATATGCACGATCGGCTCGCGGGCACACACCTGTTCATCGGGCGCGCAGGAGCTTCCACTATCGCCGAACTCACCGCAGTGGGCCGGCCTGCGATCCTTGTGCCGCTTCCGATTGCCACCGATGACCACCAAGCCGCGAACACGCGCGAAATCGTCAAGGCGGGCGGGGCGCGCATGATCCGACAGACGGCCTTCACGCCCAAGGAACTGGCCAAGCAGATCCAGGCGCTGGCGATGAGACCGGAGACCCTTTCAAACGCTGCCCACGGCGCGTGGAATTGCGGGCGGCCCGATGCGGCGAAGGACCTTGCCGACCTCGTCGAGAATATGGGCGGGGTCGACCTGATGGACGTGATCCGCGTGGGCGAAAACAATGCGCGCGGGGCATCGCAGGCTGCGGCTGCCGCAAACCCTGCGACTAAGGATGCTGCATGAAGGGTGTCGGAACCGACATAGGAACTATCCACTTCGTCGGAATCGGCGGCATCGGCATGTCGGGCATTGCCGAGGTGATGCACAATCTCGGCTATACGGTGCAGGGCAGCGACATTGCCGAAGGCGCAAGCGTCGAGCGTCTGCGCGCACGCGGCATTCCGGTGCATATCGGTCATGCCAAGCAGAATGTCGAAGGTGTCGCCGTGGTTGTTACCTCAAGCGCCGTGCGCCGCACCAATCCGGAAGTCGCCGCCGCCCTTGAATCGCGCGTGCCGGTGGTGCGCCGCGCAGAGATGCTCGCGGAACTCATGCGGCTCAAATCCACCATCGCGGTGGCCGGCACCCACGGCAAGACGACAACGACCAGCATGGTTGCCAGCTTGCTTGATTGCGGCAAGATCGACCCCACGGTGATCAATGGCGGGATCATCGAGCAATACGGATCAAACGCGCGCCTCGGCGACAGCGACTGGATGGTGGTCGAAGCCGACGAGAGCGACGGCAGCTTCCTGCGCCTCGACGGGACGATTGCGGTGGTCACAAATATCGACCCCGAACATCTCGATCACTACGGTGATTTCGACGGGGTGAAGCGCGCCTTTGTCGAGTTCATCCACAATGTGCCCTTCTACGGCGCGGCAATTCTGTGCGTGGATCATCCGGAAGTGCAGTCGGTCATAAGCGATGTGCGCGACCGCAAGGTCGTCACCTATGGCTTTTCGCTTCAGGCAGACATTTGCGGCGTCAACATCCAGCCGAAGGAAGGCGGAAACACGTTCGACGTCATTGTCCGCCAGCGCGGCGAAGAGGATCGCCGGATCGAAGGCGTCCATCTGCCTATGCCGGGTCGGCACAACGTGCAGAACGCGCTCGCAGCGATTGCGGTTGCCATCGAAATGGGCTGTTCCGACGACACGATCTGCAACGGTTTCGAAAGTTTCAGCGGCGTGCGGCGGCGCTTTACGAAGGTGGGTTCGGTCGAGGTCGAGGGCGGAGCGGTCTCCATTATCGACGATTACGCCCACCACCCCGTCGAGATTCGTGCCGTGCTGGGCGCGGCGCGCGAAGCCGTGCCCGATGGTCGTGTGATCGCCGTAGCCCAGCCGCACCGATACACCCGGCTCAACGACCTGATGGACGATTTCCAGACCTGCTTCAACGAAGCGGACGTTGTCCTCGTCACCCCGGTCTACGAGGCGGGCGAAGACCCGATCGACGGGGTCGATTCCGATGCGCTCGTCGCCGGGCTCAAGTCGCGCGGACACCGCTCGGCCCGCACCGTCGCCGATCATAGCGACCTTGCCGCCACACTTGCCGAGGAAATCGCCGCCGGAGACATCGTTGTGTGCCTCGGCGCGGGGGATATCACCAAGTGGGCAGCTACCCTTGCCGCGGCGATTGAATCACAACGGGAGGCATGAAACATATGCCGCAACCCGACGACTGGATTGGCTGGGACGATGGCCGCGCGCCGACCTGTGCCGTGGATGGCTCGGTCGACGCACCCGTGCCGCTTGAAGGCATTCGCGGCGACATCACCCACAGAGCGCCGCTTGCAAAGCTAGTCTGGTTCAAATCCGGCGGAGCGGCGGACTGGCTGTTCGAGCCTGCAGACCTCGATGACCTGAAGAACTTTGTCGAGAAGCTCGACGGGAATATTCCGATCATGGCGTTGGGGCTGGGATCGAACCTTATCGTTCGCGATGGCGGCGTGCCGGGCGTGGTCGTGCGGCTGGGCAAGCCTTTCTCGACCTGCGAAGTGGTCGGAGAAACGCAGATCGTGTGCGGCGCGGGTACTCCGGGGATCCTCGCGGCCTCGACCGCGCGCGATGCCGGTATCGCGGGGATGGAGTTTCTGCGCGGTATTCCGGGCACGGTTGGCGGCTTCGTTCGCATGAATGGCGGCGCATATGGGCGCGAGGTGGCCGACATTCTCGTCGATTGCGACGTGGTGCTGCCAGACGGTACTTTCGTCACGCTGCCCGTCGCCGACCTTCAATACACCTATCGCCATTCCGCCTTGCCCGATGGCTCGATTGTGGTTTCGGCCCGTTTCGAGGGCGAGCCGGGAGATCCTGAAGCCATCGGCGCGGAAATGGATCGCATCGCTCAGGCGCGCGAGGAATCGCAGCCGCTGCGTACCAAGACCGGCGGATCGACCTTCAAGAACCCCGATGGCGGCAAGGCCTGGCAATTGGTGGACGAAGCCGGATGCCGCGGGCTTACACATGGCGGCGCGCAAGTGAGCAAGAAGCACACCAATTTTCTCATCAACACCGGCGATGCCACCAGCTCCGACATCGAAGAGCTGGGCGAGATCGTGCGCGAAAAGGTCTATGCGAAGAGCGGTGTGAGCCTCGAATGGGAAATCCAGCGGGTGGGGCGGCCATGACTGCTAAACAACCCCTCCACGTCGTCGTCCTGATGGGCGGCTGGGCGAATGAGCGGGATGTCTCGCTGATGAGCGGCGCGGGCGTCGCCGATGCGCTCGAGATGAACGGACACCGCGTCACCAAGGTAGACATGGACCGCGACGTCGCTCAGAAGATCGCCGAAGCCAAGCCGGACGTCGTATTCAATGCGTTGCATGGCGTCCCCGGTGAGGATGGCAGCGTGCAGGGCATGCTCGACCTCATGGGCGTCGCCTACACCCATTCGGGGCTGGCGACTTCGGTTATCGCCATCGACAAGCAGCTGACCAAGCAGGCGCTCGTTCCCCATGGCATCCCCTTTCCGGGCGGGCGGATCGTCGCGACCGAAGAGATTTTCGAGCGCGACCCGCTGCCGCGCCCCTATGTGCTCAAGCCGGTCAACGAGGGCTCGAGCGTCGGCGTAGCTATCGTCACCGACGACAGCAATTACGGCAATCCCATTGCCCGTGATGCGGCGGGGCCGTGGCAGGATTTCGATGCGCTGCTCGCCGAGCCCTTCATCAAGGGTCGCGAGCTTACCACCGCCGTGATCGACGGCGCCGCCGGTCCGCGCGCGCTCGGCGTTACCGAGCTGGTGATCGAGAGCGGTTTCTACGACTATGAGCACAAATACACCGAAGGGCGTACGCAGCACGTCTGCCCTGCGGAGATTCCGACCGAAATCGCCAAGCTGTGCGAGGACTATGCGATCCGCGCGCACGTCCATCTCGGCTGCCACGGTACCAGCCGCACCGATTTCCGCTGGGACGACGAACAGGGCGAAGAAGGTCTGTTCGTGCTCGAAACCAACACCCAGCCGGGCATGACGCCGCTCAGCCTCGTGCCAGAGCAGGCTCGCCACGCGGGAATAGGCTATGCCGAACTGGTCGAATTGATCGTGATGGAAGCGATCCGCGTGCATGACGGCAAGATCGAGCAGGAGGACGCCGATGGCTAAGATCAAGCGTTCGGGCACCAAGGGCGTGCGCCGCGCTGCCAAGTCGCAAAGCCGTGCCGCAGGAGCGCGGCGCGCCAAAGCGGCAACCGGCGGACTGGTCGACAGGGCGATGGGCCTGCTGCCCTTTACCGAAGAGCAGTGGAGCACAATCTGGCTGACGATCATTATCGGCGGCGCGGTCGGACTTGCCTTCGTGATCGCTAACCTCGCAGGCGTGCCCGCCATGGCACAGCAGCAGATCGCCGCAATGGCCTCTGATGCCGGGTTCGAAGTCAAACATGTTCGCGTCACCGGGACCGAGCGCATGGACGAACGCCAGGTCTACGCCCGCGCTCTCGCCCAGCGCGATCGTCCGATGCCGCAGGTCGAGCTTGAGGCCCTGCGCGCAGAGCTCAAGGAATTGCCCTGGGTCTCCGATGCGCGTGTTTCGGTCCAGCTGCCTTCAACGCTCGCCATCGATATCGTCGAACGCGAGCCGCATGCGGTGCTGGAAAAGCCCGACCGGCTGATGCTGATCGATGCGGAGGGAGAGGAGCTTGAGCCGATCTCGCGGGAGGCCGCAGCCGACCGCTTGCGCATTTCCGGACCCGGTGCCGCCAAGCAGGTCCCGGCGCTCGACCGCCTGCTTTCAGCCGCGCCCGCGCTCGGCCCGCAGGTCGAGGCGGCAGAATGGGTCGGCAATCGCCGATGGAACGTGACCTTCACCAGCGGGCAGGTACTCGCTCTTCCCGAAGGGGACGACGAAGCTGCCAGCGCGCTGGTAAAATTCGCCCGCATGGATGGCCAGAACCGCCTGATCGGCGGACAGGTCGCAACTTTCGACATGCGCTCGCCGCCGCGCATCTATATGCGTGTGCCCGGACGAGCCGACGCCGTGCTGGCCGATAGCGGAGGCAATCCCTGATGGCGTCCAAGCCTGCCAAGCCCACCCCACGCCTCGCCAAAGTCTTCGGCGCGGTCAATGTCGGGTCTTTCCGCATCTCGGCGATGATCATGGGTGAGACCGAGACCGGCGATCTCGTCGTGCTGGGTTCGGGCCATCGTGCCAGCGCGGGGGTCAAGCGCGGCTATGTCACCGACATGAAAGCCGCGACCTATGCCATCCGCGATGCGGTCGAGCGCGCCGAAAAGAACGCAGGCACGCGCATTCAGAGCGTGTGGGTCGCCTGTGCGGGAGCTGGCCTGCGCAGCCAGACCACGAATGTCGAGATCGATATCGGTGGACGACGGATCGAGGAAGAGGATGTCGAGCACCTGCTGGTAGAGGCGCAGAGCACGATCCGGCCCGACGGGCGAAGTGTGCTCCACGCGATCCCGGCGCATTACACGCTCGACGGGGCGCATGGCGTCGCCAATCCACGCGGGCTCCATGCCGAAAGCCTGGGCGTCGATATCCACGTGATGCTTGCCGACGGTGCACCGGTGCGCAACCTGACCGAAGCGGTCCAGAACGCCCACCTCGAAGTCGAGGCGGTGGTCGCCGCGCCGCTCGCGTCGGGCTATGCCTGCCTGACCGAGGAAGAGCGCGAGCTTGGCGTCGCACTGGTCGAAATCGGCAGCGACGTGACCAACGTCGCAGTCTTTGCCGCCGGAATGCTGCTCGGCCTGACAGCGATCCCGCGTGGATCGGGCGAAATCACCGATGCGGTCGCCACCGCCTTCGGCATCCGCCGGTTCCAGGCTGAACGCCTGAAGTGTGTTTCGGGCAGCGCCATCGCCTCGCCCAGCGACCACCGCGAGATGATCCCCGTTCATGGGCCCAACGAAGAGGCGACCGCTGCGCGCGAAGGTGACACCGGAGCGGCAGGCTATGCACGCGGGGCGGACGACACGAACCGCATCGCACGCGCCGAACTCGTCTCGGTCATCACGCAAAGCCAGGGCGAGCTGACCGGAGCGATCGGCAAGGCCTTGAAAGAGATGGGATATACCGGTCCGAGAGCCGGGCAAGTCGTGCTGACGGGCGGCGGGGCCGAGCTTGCCGGTCTGGCGGAATTCACCCAGAGCGCGCTGGCCTTGCCGGTGCGGATCGGACGTGCGCCGCAACTGACCGGCTTGCCCGAGGCGCACGCAACACCGGGTTTTGCCGGACTTGCCGGGCTTTGCCTGTACGCGGCAGAGGACCCCGTCGACATCCGTGCGATCGGCGCGCGCTACCAGAATTCAATGCGTCCAGGGGCATCAATGAACCTGTGGCAGATGGTTGCGCGGCTGTTTCGTGCGGTGAAAGAGTATTTTTGAGCGGCGGACGCGGCTTTCGCATCGGGCCGCCCATGGTGTATGGATAAGATTAACCGACTGTGGATAATGAAATCTGCAGGATAACGGGCGCATCACGAATGTGTCACAGACAAACGACGCAAGGGTAACTTACGCGAGAACTGAACCCTGGCGTCTGGAGGAATGAAGCGATGAGCATCAATATCGGCCCGGCGGAAACCGACGACCTTCGCCCACGCATCACTGTAATCGGCATCGGCGGCGCAGGCGGCAATGCGATTGCAAACATGATGGCTGCGGAGATCGAGGGCGTCGACTTCATCGTCGCCAACACGGACGCGCAAGCGCTCAGCTCTTCCCCGGCGGAAAAGCGGATTCAGCTCGGCCCCGACATTACCGGTGGCCTTGGTGCCGGTGCGCGGCCCGAAGTGGGCAAGGCTGCTGCCGAGGAGACCGTCTCCGATATCGAAGAAGCGCTTGAGGGCGTGAACATGGTCTTCATCGCGGCAGGCATGGGCGGGGGCACCGGAACCGGTGCAGCTCCCGTCATCGCCGAGGCTGCGCGGCGCAAGGGTGTGCTCACGGTTGGCGTCGTCACCAAGCCGTTCCTGTTCGAAGGCACGCGCCGGATGCGTGCGGCCGATGCAGGTATCTCTGAACTTCAGGATCACGTCGACACGCTGATCGTGATCCCGAACCAGAACCTGTTCCTTGTCGCGAAGCCTGAGACGACCTTCAAGGAAGCGTTCGAGCTTGCCGACGAAGTGCTGCAGCAGGGCGTGCGCTCCATCACCGACCTGATGGTGATGCCGGGCCTCATCAACCTCGACTTTGCCGACGTTCGTTCGGTGATGAGCGAGATGGGCAAGGCAATGATGGGTACCGGCGAAGGCGAGGGCGAGAACCGCGCGCTTAGCGCCGCCGAACAGGCGATTGCAAATCCGCTGCTCGATGGCGTTTCGATGCAGGGTGCAAAGGGCGTCATCATCTCGATCATCGGCGGCGAAGACATGAAGCTGATGGAAGTCGACGAAGCCGCCAACCACATTCGCGACCTCGTGGACGAAGATGCCAACATCATCTGGGGCAGCGCCTTCAATCCGGACCTGTCGGGCAAGATCAGGGTTTCGGTCGTCGCGACCGGGATCGAACAGAGCGCAGGTGGCGAAGCCCCGCGCGCATCGACGTCCGCATTTTCGAGCGCCCGTGCACCCAAGCGTCCGGTGCTCGAATTGTCCGAAGAAAGCGGTGACGACGCAGAAGAAGCGTCAGCGTCTGCTGCGGAACCTGCGCCCGAATCTACTGCTTCCGCGCCGCGCATTCCCGTCATCGCCGACCCGGTGGCGGACGCGATCAACGCGCCTGACGAAGAGGATGAGCAGCCTGGTATCGAAGCGGACAGCGCGGACGAGCCAGAAGCCGACGAAGCGTCAGATAGCCGTGAGGCGTTCGATCTCAGCGGCATGCAATATGGCGACGACATGGGCGAGGAAGATGACGATGTCGACGATATCGTCGATCCGCTCGCCGGTCTTCGTGGTGCCGACGACGACGTCGATTACGGCGCGAATTACGAAGATGTGGACGCCACTGCCAATAGTGACACGCCTGCCGAAACCGGAGCGGGCGATGATACGCTCGACCTCGATGCCGAATATTCCGAGGCGACGGATGACACGGGCGGTCAGGATGACCTGCTCGCCGACGCAGACCGTCTCGCCGCCGAAAACAAGCCTGTCGGGACCAGCCGACGCGAAGGCATACTCGGCGGTGGAGGACGGTCGAGCGGTTCGGATGAGGGAAGCGGCTCGGGCGGTTCCGGCGGTGGCGGCGGCAGTTCGGGCGGCGGCTCGCCGACGGGCAGCACGCTGTTTGAGCGCATGGCCAATCTGTCGCGGTCCTCCGGTCCGGAAGGCTCGGACGACGACGATGATGACGAGGACGACAACGATTCGCCTGCGCTCAGCATCCCGCGCTTCCTTGGGCGTCAGAACAACCAGTAAGACCGCAGGGCTGTATCGAGGGCAAGCCGGTGCACCGCTCGTCGCGTGCGCCGCGCCGTTTGTCTTGGGTTCAGTGTTGCCGCTCTAGAACCGCACGGTGATAACCTTAGCACCTCCAAGAATGAGATATAGTAACCTTCTGGCCCGCACGGCGGCGATTATGATCCTGCCGCTCGCGCTGACCGGTCCATTGGCGGCGCAAGGTTCTACTTCGCGCGAAGTGGTGCAGGCCCTGCCGTCGCCCGAAATTCAGCGCCTAAATCGCGCGCTGATGGAGCTCGCTCGCCAGCCCAACAGCGCGTCGGCGCTGCTCGAGGCGGGCGACGCTGCGCTCGCTGTCGATGATTTCGATGGAGCCATCGGGTTTTACGGGCGCGCGCGAGACATAGCGCCCGACAATGCGCGGGTGACGCTGGGCCTAGCTCGCGTATATCTGCGCACCGGCCGCCCTCTCGAAGCAATTCCGCTCTTCGAACAAGCCGAAGCGCAAGGTGGCGCACCGCGCATACTGCTTAGTGATCAGGCGTTGGCCTTCGATCTCGTCGGCGATCAGGAAGCCGCTCAAAGTGCTTATATCCGCGCGCTCGGTTTGAACCCGCAGGACGATGAGACGCGGCGGCGCTACGCGCTCAATCGCGCGATATCGGGTGATGCGGCAGGGTTCAGCTCACTGCTCGCGCCGTTGATCGAAGCGCGCGATACCGGAGCAATCCGCGCCCGCGCATTCGGACTAGCGATTCTTGGCGAACAGGAGCGCGCCGAGGCGATCGTCAATGCCTCGATGCCGGGCGACCTTGCGGCCCGTATCAATCCCTATCTTGCCTACATGCCGCGGCTTACAGCCGTTCAACAGGCGGCCGCCGCCAATCTCGGCATTTTTCCGCGTGCGGCTGATATAGGTCGTGAGGACCCGCGTATCGCCCGTTTCGCCCGTGAGGGCGCGGCAGGCTCTCGACTCGAGCCAGTCGGGGAGCCGCTGGGCTCTCGTACGCCGACAGTATCGAGCGAGGTCGTGCAGGCCACGACCGCGCCGACGCCGAGACCCACACCCGCACCCACGTCCTCCAACGATGCTCCAGCACCCGCTGCCACGCAGGTGCGGGTCGCAGATGCTTTTGCCGATCTTGACGGGGGCGAGTTGCCGATCCCGTCGGCCTCGGGCGGTTCGGTCGATCTCGCGGCGATTGAAATTCCGCGCGAAGCCGCTCCACAGCCTCCCGCCGAGCCAGCTCCGCCAGCAAATCCGGCCCGGATCTGGGTCCAGTTGGCAACCGGTCGTGATCTCGAGGCGCTCGGCTTCGACTGGCGGCGTTTTGTGCGTCGGACCGATGGTCTGCTCAACGATTTCAAGCCGCATACCACGCCATGGGGTCAGGCTAACCGGCTGCTGGCCGGTCCGCTTGATAGCAATGACGATGCCCGCGCCTTGATCAACGCACTGGCCGAGAAGGGGATTGAGACCTTCCGTTACAACAGTCCGGAAGGCACGGAAATTCAGGTGCTTGACTGATTTTGGCCGGTCATCCCCGGCTTTCTGTGCACAAGCTTTGAACAAGCGAAAATCGTTCTCCCCAAGCGCGCGAAGCAGGTCCATTGCCAAGTGAGTGGGTTAACAGGCATTCGATTTCTCGATGACAAATACCCCCTTCCTGAAAGACCAATCATGATGCCACGCGAATCCCGATACGAGGCCCATGACGATGCCGCCCCGGTGGAAATGCTCGCTGCCTTGTTCGAGGCGCGCGGCTGGGACTGCGAAATCACTTCGGACGACGAAATGGTCGGAGAGGTGCAGGGCAGTTGGGCCAAGTACCAGTTGCGCGCGATCTGGCGCGGCGCCGACAACGTCCTCCAATTCCTTTGCCTGCCCGATATCCGCGTCACGAAGGAAAAGAAGCATAGCGCTTTCGAACTCCTCAGCCTCGTCAACGAACAGGTCTGGTTGGGCCATTTCGACATCTGGTCTCAGGGCGATGTCCTGATTTACAGGCATGGCGTGCTTCTGGGTGACGAGGGCATGCTCTCGGTCGCGCAGGCCCAGTCCTTGGTCGAGAATGCCATCGACGAATGCGACCGTTTCTACCCCGCTTTCCAGTTCGTATTATGGGGCGACAAATCGCCTCAGGGCGCGCTGGAGGCTGCAATGGTTGACGCGGCGGGGGAGGCATAGCCATGTGAGACCCCAAGAGAACACGGCGAAATTACCGCTCAAGGGGACTTACATGTCGAATATCGAACAACTTCTCATCATCGGCTGCGGCAATATGGGCGGGGCGATGCTCGCCGGCTGGCTTGCCGCCGGTGTCGATCCCTCGCGCTTTGCGATCCTGGATCCGGCGCTGGAAGAGGCGCCAGAGGGCGTTGCGCTCTATCGCAGCCCCGATGAGGTTCCGGGCAAACATGATGCGGTGATGCTCGGCTTCAAACCGCAGCAACTGGGCAAGCTTGCGCCCGGAATGCAGGGTGTCACCGGCGAAGGCGTGACGATCTATTCGCTGCTTGCCGGATTGACGCTGGCGCAGCTTAAAGAGGCCTATCCCAGCGCGGCGGCGCATGTCCGGGTGATGCCCAACCTCTCCTCACGCATAAACAAGTCGCCGATCATTTTGCTGGAAGATGGCCTCGACGCCTCGGCGCGAGATGCCGCTTTCGCCCATTTCGACAAGCTTGGAACGGCGGTCTGGCTGGAAGATGAAGGCAAGTTCGACCTTGTCACCGCGCTTGCGGGATCAGGTCCAGGCTTCGTCTATCGCTTCATCGATGCGCTTGCCGAAGCGGCGGTTTCGCTGGGGCTTGAGAAAGAACAGGCGACCGAACTGGCCCTCGCGACGGTTGATGGTTCATCCGCGCTTGCAGCCGGTGCCGATATTTCTCCGGGTGAACTGGCCGACCGGGTTGCAAGCCCCGGCGGAATGACGCGCGAAGGGATGAATGTGCTCGACGCGGACAAGGCTCTGGTCAAATTGCTGACCGACACGCTGGCGGCGACCCGCGACCGCGGCGCTGAATTGTCGGCGGGGGACTGAAATTATTTGTTAATCATGGCGCGACAAATAATGAACGATATTCGACGAATGTAGTCCGGTTTCGCTTGAAACTCAGGGCAAAAACACCGATATTCAAAGTCGATAGGTGCGTATTGTCGCACCGCAATTGGAGACAAGGGATCCAAAATGTCTGATTGGAAAGACACTTCTCAGCGCACGGGTGCCGGTTTCGGCTCGGCAGTGCCGCGCGCAGGCGGCGATGTTGCATCGAGCGCCACTTATGACGAGGGCCTGCGTTCGTACATGCTCTCGATCTACAACTACATGGCATCGGGCGTGCTGCTGACCGGTATCGTTGCCGCAGGCGCGGCTGCGACCGGCCTCGCATACGCGTTCGCCAGCGGCCCTCTGATGTGGATCGTGGCGCTTGCGCCGCTCGGCTTCATCCTCGCGATGAATTTCGGCCTGCACAAGATGAGCCAGGCGACGCTTCAGATCGTGTTCTGGGCCTTCGCGACCGTTATGGGTCTTTCGCTCTCGACGATCTTCCTGGTGTTCACCGGGGAATCGATCGCGGTGACCTTCTTTGCGACCGCCGCCGCTTTTGCCGGCCTGTCGCTGTGGGGCTACACCACGAAGAAGGACCTGACCGGAATGGGCACGTTCCTTATCATGGGCGTGTTCGGTCTGATTGTCGCTATGCTCGTCAACTGGTTCCTGCAATCTGAAGCGATGGCCTTCGTCATCAGCGGCCTCGGTGTGCTGATCTTCGCTGGTCTCACCGCCTACGACACGCAGCGTTTGAAGAACCAGTACCAGTATCTGCGCGGGACCGAGTTCATGGGCAAGGCCGTGATCATGGGCGCTACCAGCCTGTATCTCGACTTCGTCAACATGTTCATGTTCCTTCTGCAGTTCCTGGGCAGCCGCGAATAAGCGCGCAGACCCGTCTGCAACTGTTGAAACACGAATGCCCGGAGCCTTCAGAAAGGCTTCGGGCATTTTCTTTGTCGCGTGGCGTGCGTAAGACGCGCATTATCCGGAACCGGCTTACTCGCTTAATCGGCGAGCAATCGGGCGGCCCGCATGATAGGGGACGCAAATACTCCGGGGGTCCGTAAAGGCCGGGGGGCCAATTAGAGAGAGGCAAACACTAAATGACGAATGCCACGGCCCGGCGCACATCGCGCGGGCAAAAAAGGACTGCACCAATAACGATCACGGTTGCGACGATGGGAGCAATGCTGCTCGGTGCGTGCGCGACACCGGCCCCGCCTCCGCCTCCTCCGCCGCCTCCGCCAGCCCCTGTGGTCGAGCGCACGCCCTATCGCCCGCTCCCACCGGGCGGGGCCGCATACGTGATGGAGATTCCGGGTAAGAATGCGTTCGGACAGCGCGAGACGATCAATCGCGGCATTTCGCTCGACGAGCAGGTCTGGCATTTCCGCTCCGGCTGGAATGTTGCCGCGCTCAATTGCACCGCCCCTCAATACGAGCCGATCCTGACCGCCTACAGCGCCTATATCAGCGATCACGCCAAGGCCCTGCGCGCCGTGAACGACCGGATCGACGCGGAGTACCGCAGCGAAGCGGATACGCGGCGCGAAGGTATCATCGCTCGAGAAATGCAGATGACTTCGGTCTACAACTTCTTCGCGCTGCCTCCTGCGCGGGCGCGGTTCTGTCGCGCTGCTCTGGAAATCTCCAACCGTTACAACGCTGCACCTCCCGAAGATCCGATCGCCTTTGCGCGGAACAATTTCGCCTTGCTGGAAGAGCCGTTTGAGCTCTTCTTCGAGGAGTACGCGGAATATCAGCGCACCTCCGCCGCATGGGACGCGAAATGGGGCGATATGTTCGGACCGTCGCAGCCCGGTTGGGTTGCGGTTCAGGCTGCGCGCGCCAACGGCGTGCCGATACCCACCGTGACCAGTGACCCGGCAACAGTCGTGTCCAGTCCATCGGTTCAGGCCGGTTCGGTAAATGACCCCGATACCGGCGTGGCTGTCCCGGTCGTGCCGGTGCCGGAAAACACCGTGTCGCAACCGGTCACGCAACCCGTCGCGCGTGAAGGCAACGAGACCACCGAAGACGGGAGCGACGGCCCGCAATAAGAAGCATGCCTCTTGCGAGGGCGCGAGCATCGGGTTATTGCGCGCGCCCTCGATCAGGCATGTGGGGCCGTAGCTCAGTTGGGAGAGCGCGTCGTTCGCAATGACGAGGTCAGCGGTTCGATTCCGCTCGGCTCCACCATAAATCCTCGTTTTCCGAAGGCGCGTCTGCGCCTGTATCCTAGGTCGACGTGCTCCGCTGCGCTGCGCAGATGTTCGCCCTTCGCGACCAAGCCTCTTGCTTCGGGTCATCGGCCCCATTAATCCCCCGCCCACACTTCGGTAACGGGAATGCGGTGCGAAACCGCGGCTGTCCCTGCAACTGTAAGCGGTGAGTTTTCGGCTCGACATGCCACTGAGGGTGACCTCGGGAAGGCGAGCCGGACACGACGACCCGCGAGCCAGGAGACCGACCGGAGCGTGTCGCTTGTTGCCGCCCTCAGGGATTGGGGAGGCGCGAAAGAACTTTCGTCTCGAGCGACGATCTGAATGGCCGTGAGGATGTTCCTCGCGGCTGCTTGTTGTTGCTCATTCGGAAGGGATACCGATGACTAGAATTTGCTTGATGAGCGGAGCCGCGATTGTGGCTTTGGCTGGGTGTGCGCCTGCGTTCGCGCAGGAAGGTGGCGAACCGATTTGCCGCTACGGCGATGTGCCTGTCGAAGAGGGGGGCGTTGCCACGTGCCTGCAGGAGCGCACCATCGTCGTATCCGCCTCGCGGAACGAAGAGGTGCTGCTCGACAATTATACCGGATCGGCCACGATCATCACCGCCGAGCAGTTGGAGGACCGCCAGACGCGCGACATCGCGGACGTGCTGCGAGACGTGCCTGGCGTTGCGGTGTCCAGTGTGGCTGGCCAGACGCAGGTCCGCCTGCGCGGCTCGGAGGCAAACCACGTGCTGGTACTCGTCGACGGGATCGAAGCCTCCGACCCCTACGCGGGCGAGTTCGAACTGGGCACCTTGCAGGCGGAAATCGGTAGCCGGGTCGAGGTCCTGCGCGGACCGCAATCGGCGCTATACGGGTCGGACGCGATCGGCGGCGTCATCGCCTATAACAGCGGGGTTTTCGACGGGGTCGCCGCACGACTCGAAGGCGGGACCAACAATACGCTCAACGGCTCCGCGCGCCTTGGCCGCATTGGCGAGGGCTGGGACGCCTCGCTTTCCGCCACATTCGTCGGCACCGATGGCGAACCCAATGCGAGGGGGGGCACACGCGATATCGGTCGCGACAGCTACACCCTCTCGGGAAAGGGGGCAGTCGAGGTGGCAAACGGCGTGAGTCTGCGCGCAGCGGGCCGCTTCAGCCATACTGAAGGCGAGTTCAACGACCAGGATTTCGACACGACCAGCCCGACCTTCGGCTTTACTATCGACACCCCGGACACGCGATTCGAGATTGAGGCGATTTATGGCCTCCTCGGTATCAGCGCGGAAACGATGGGCGGCGACTGGACTCATGACCTCTCCGCCCAGATCGGCGACTTCAGCCGCGACACGTTCGGACCATTCGGCCGCAGCAACTCGTCAGAAGGCGATCGGGTCAAGGCGTCCTATGTCAGCGCCTATACCCTTTCCGACAGGCACACGCTCACCTTCGCCGCCGATTACGAGGTCGAGGGCTTTCGCAACACCACGCCCGGCGGTTTCTCGTTCGATCAGCGCCGGGAGATCGAGACGATCGGTCTTGTCGCTGAGTATCGCTACATCGGCGAGCGTTTCGACGCATCGGCGGCGGTGCGCCATGACGTCAACGACCTGTTCGCCGACGCGACGACATTCAAACTGGGCGCAGGCTTCGATCTGACCGAGACGACGCGGCTGCGTGCGAGCGCCGGTTCAGGGATCAAGAATCCCGGCTTTTTCGAGCTCTATGGCTTTTCCGACGGCCGCTTCATCGGGAATCCGGACCTCAGACCCGAAAAATCGACCAGCTGGGAAGTGGGCGTGGACCAGGATTTCGCCGACCGCGCCGCCCGGCTATCGGTGACCTATTTCAACGCGACGCTCGATGGTGAGATTTTCACGACCTATCCGGCGCCAGACTTCATCGCGACCCCGGTCAACGCCGGGACTGAGAGCGAGCAGCAGGGCATCGAAGTCGCCGTCAACGCGCAGGTCGGGCCCCAATGGAGCCTCAACGCGGCCTACACGTGGCTCGATGCGGAGGAGAACGGCGTGACCGAAATCCGCCGACCCGAGAGTATCGCAAGCGCTGCAGTGACTTGGACCGCGCCCCACGATGCGGCTTCGGCCACACTCGTTGTGCGACACAATGGCGAGGCAATCGACAACGCCTTCACCGATCCAAGCTTCGTGCCGGTGCGTGTGACGCTCGACGACTACACGCTCGTCAATCTGAATGCGCGGGTTCGGCTGGCCGAGGGGCTCGACCTGTTTGCGCGGGCCGATAACCTGCTCGACGAGCGCTACGAACAGGTATTCAGCTTCGTGTCGCCGGGCCGCCAGGTGGTCGCCGGATTCCGCGCGACCTTCTAAAAACTCGCAATCCTTCGAGGAAATGCATAGATGCGCGGCTATGCATTTCCTCGATCAGGCCAAAATCTATCTCAAGTCGGGCGCCGGCGGGCCGGGAGCGGTCAGTTTCCGGCGTGAAAAGTACGTCGAATATGGCGGCCCCGATGGCGGCAATGGAGGCAAAGGCGGCGATATCGTCTTCGAAGCGGTGGCAGGGCTCAACACTCTGATCGACTTCCGCTACGCCCAGCATTTCAAGGCCAAGCGCGGCAATCACGGGCAGGGCAAGGACCGCACCGGCGCAGGCGCCAACGATCTCGTCATCAAGGTTCCCGTGGGTACGCAGGTGCTCAGCGAGGACAGGGAAGAGGTGCTCGCCGATTTCACCGAAGTCGGACAGCGAATCGTATTCCTCGAAGGCGGCATGGGCGGGCGCGGCAATGCCTCGTACAAGACCGCTACCAACCGCGCTCCTCGTCAGCACCAACCGGGCGAGCCGGGCGAAGAGGCGTGGGTGTGGCTGCGATTGAAGCTGCTGGCCGATGTCGGTCTCGTCGGGTTGCCCAACGCGGGCAAGTCCACCTTCATCAACGCGGTCTCGAACGCGAAGGCCAAGGTCGGACATTACGCCTTTACCACCCTGGTCCCCAAGCTCGGCGTCGTGCGCCACAAGGGTCGCGAATTCGTGCTTGCGGACATTCCCGGACTGATCGAAGGCGCGGCGGACGGGGCGGGGATCGGCGACCGGTTCCTCGGCCATATCGAGCGGTGCCGGGTGCTGATCCACCTGATCGACATCACCGGCGCGGGGCCCGGCAACGATCCCGCCGAAGCCTTGCGGGTCGTGGAGGACGAGCTGGCAGCCTATGGTGCCGGGTTGGAAGACAAGCCGCAGCTGATCGCGCTCAACAAGCTCGACCTTGCCGATGCGGAACTGGGTGCAGCCTTTGCCGACGAACTGAAAGCTGCCGGCGCGCAGCTGGTCTTCGCCGTTTCGGGTGCGAGCGGCGAGGGCATCGAGGAATTGCTGGACGCGGTTCTGGCCTACCTTCCCGATCGAACTTCGACCGAGACAAAGGCCAACGAGGTCGAGGAACAGGACGAGGAAGCGGACGACTGGTCGCCGATTTGATTGGTTCGCCAGCGGCCCTTTCAATTCGCACGCCGAACCATTAGGTGCACTGCAACATGACTATCGAAACCCTTCTCGATTTTCGCGATATCGACAAATGCCCGCGACTGGTGATCAAGATCGGCTCGGCACTGCTCGTGCATTCCGACGGAGAGCCACGCTTTGAATGGCTGCGCACGGTTGCCCATGAAGTGGCCGGGGCGCGGGAACGCGGCCAAGAAGTCATCGTGGTGGCTTCTGGCTCGGTCGCGCTTGGCGCGGCGATGCTCAACCTTCCAGGCGGCGGGCGCGAGACGCTGGCCCACGCTCAGGCGGCCGCTTCGGTGGGTCAGATTTTCCTGGCCTCGACCTGGGCGCAGATGTTTGCCGAGCATAACCTGATGGCCGGTCAGGTCCTGCTGTCGCTGGACGACCTCGAGAATCGCGGGCGCTACCTCAATGCCCGCGCGACCTTGCGCGAATTGCTGAAGCGCGGGGCGGTGCCGATCATCAACGAGAACGACACGACCGCCACCAACGAGATCAAGTTCGGCGACAACGATCGCCTCGCTGCCCGCGTCGCGCAGGCCTCCGATGCGAACGGGGTGATGCTGCTGACCGATGTCGACGGTCTCTATACCAAGCACCCCAGCGAACCCGATGCCGAGTTGCTCACCGAAATACGCGGCGTGACGCCGGAGATCCACGCCATGGCGACCGGCGGTTCCGGATCGGGCATGGGCTCGGGCGGAATGAGTTCAAAGCTGCTCGCCGCCGAAATCGCCGAACGCGCCGGGATCGCATTGACCATCATCAAGGGTGTCGACGAATACCCCATCGGCCGCGCGATGAGCTCGAACATGGGCACGGTCTTCCTGCCCAAGCGTGACGACAACGCCTTCAAGTCATGGATCGGCGGGCGCATGCGGTTCAATGGATCGGTGCGCATCGATGCCGGTGCAGTCAAAGCCTTGCGCGACGGCAACAGCCTGCTCGCAGCGGGGCTGACCGAGGTTTACGGCAAGTTCGAGCGCGGCGACGTGATCGCGGTCGAGGATTCAGAAGGCCGCATGATCGCCAAGGGCATGGTCGAATACGATTCGCCGCAATGCGAAGCGATCAAGGGGCTGCGCAGCGACGAGGTCTCGGAAAAACTGGGCTCGATCCCGCGTTCGGCCGTGATCCACCGCGATCAGATGGTGCTGATGTGAATGACCTGCGCACGGTCGCGCTAACCGGCGCAACCGGCTTCGTGGGCAGCGCTACTCTCGACCAGGCACTTGCAAAGGGCCTCAAAGTTCGCGCACTGACCCGTCGCAATTCTCCACCCCGGACCAATGTCGAATGGGTGAACGGGACGCTGGAGGATGCCGACGCGTTGCGCTCTCTGGTCGAAGGCGCGGACGCGGTGATCCATGTCGCCGGACTGACGAGCACCCGCAACACTTCCCGCTTCGAAGCGGCCAACGTCACCGGCACCGCCAATCTGATCGCGGCGGCCAAGATGGCGAAAACCGCGCGCTTCGTGTTCGTCTCTTCGCTTTCCGCGCGCGAGCCCGACCTCTCCGAATATGGCGCGTCGAAAGCCCGCGCAGAAACGCTCGTGAAGGATAGCGGCCTCGACTGGACAATCGTGCGTCCTCCCGCGGTCTACGGTCCGGGTGACAAGGACATGTTCGAGCTTTTCCGTGCGGCGAAATTCGGGGTCGTGCCGGTCCCTCCGAAAGGGAGCACCTCGATCATTCACGTGGAGGACCTCGCGCGTCTGCTCGTCGCACTAGCCCGGACGAACCCGGTGGCGAGCGGTCAGACCTACGAACCGTGGGACGACAACGCGTTCGGATACGAGCACAAGGAATTGGCCAAGCTGATCGGCAAGGCGATGGGCAAGGATCAGGTCACCGCCGCACCTTTGCCAGCAACGGTCATGCGGCTGGGCGCACAGATCGACGGGCTGTTCCGCGGCAACAAGGCGAAGCTGACCGAGGACCGCGTCGGATACATGCTCCACCCCGACTGGGTGTGCGACATGAAGAAGGCGCCGCCGATTTCGATCTGGCAGGCGGTGTGGGATGGCGAAGCGGGTCTGCGGATGACCGCCGACTGGTACAAGGAACAAGGTTGGCTCTGATCCGTCAGGTGACGGCGAACAGCAGGCCGAAAATCATCGCCGCTCCCGCGAACACCCAGAAGCGACTCTCGCGTTCGTCGGGCACCTCTTCCTTCAACACGTTGAGGATGATCGCGCCGCTGAGAAAGGCGAGCAGCATCGCCGTGACGGCCTCGGGCAGGGCCACTGCATTGCCGATCGCGTAGCCCACCACCAGCGCCGCTGCGAGGATCCATCGTCCGGCCTTGCGAAAAAGCCTGCCGTGATGGTCGTCTAGGCCGAAATCGGCAACGAGCAGGTGCGATCCGATAGCCAGGACGAACCACGCCAACGGCACCACGCCGGTTTCCTCACGATGCAGCAGAAGGTAGCCGATGAGCAGGTTGTAAAGCGCGACAGTGCCGATGTGAGTCCAGAAGGCCGCAGGCGGCGCTTCCAGAGTTTCACCATCCTCTCTGACCGGGCGCGAAATCAGGGCGAGCCGGTCGAGACCATAGAATACCACCAGTCCGAAAACAGCGAGAAGATAGACGTGGTGGCTAAGGAAGGTGAGGCCAAGCGCGCCGTGCAGTTCGGACTGGCTTGCCGCCAATTCCGGCAACAGGTGCACGAAGACATAGCCTACCGAAATCCCGCCCGCGCTCGACAGCCAGAAGCTGCGAGGCGTTCCGCGCAGATGTTCGAGCAAAGGCGATGCAATGTGGATGGCGGCGAGGATCGCTACGCCGAGGCCCGCGAGAAGAACTTGGGACATGAACTTGCAACGTTATCGCATGCGCGCGGTTCCGCAGACTGGCGGACGCCCGTGATTTAAAGGAACGGTTCCTCGCCCGGCTTGTGGATGCCGCATTCGGTCTTGTCCCAGCCTTTCCAGCGGCCCGAGCGAGGGTCTTCGCCGGGGGCGACCTTGTGTGTGCACGGCTCGCAACCGATCGAGGGAAACCCGCGCGCGACCAGTGGGTGGCGCGGGAGGTCGTGCTGCTCGAAATAGGCGGCGATGTCATCGGCGCTCCAGTCGATCAGCGGATTGATTTTGAGCCGCCCCTGCGCATCGGAAGTGTCGATCTCGAAGCGCGGCAGGTTGGCGCGGGTCGATGACTGGAACGCCTTGCGCCCGGTAAAGCCCGCATCGAATTTTTCGAGCGCCTTGGCGAGCGGCTTCACCTTGCGGATTTCGCAGCAGCCATCGGGGTCGTAGGACCAGCGCAGGCCCGTTTCATCCTTGCTCGCAAGTTCCGCCTCGTCGGGCGTGAGCACCTGCAAATTGGTCAGACCCAGCCGCTCGACCACGGCGTCGCGATAGGCGAGCGTTTCGGCAAAATGTTTGCCGGTGTCCAGGAACAAGACCGGGATGTTCGGGTCGACCTCTGCCAGCAGATGCAGCAACACTACGCTTTCCGCGCCGAAGCTGGAGACCACGGCCACGTCTCCGGCAAGGCCGTCCTTGATGACGCTTTGCAGCATGTCCTGGGTCGATGAGCCCCGGAACATGCGGTTGAGACGCACCGCGTCATGTTCGGAAAAGCGCGCCGATGCGTCGATCCGGTCGACAGCGCGATCGCGCGCTTCGCGTGCGGTCAGCGGGGCTTGCGGCTTATTCATGGCGGAGCTCCGGGATCGTGGTGCGGCCATCGACGCTGCGCTGATAGACATCATCCCACGTCGCGAAGGCGCGCTTGGCGTCTTCCTCGTCGAGGCGCTTGTCGGGTGCGAAACTGTCGAAACCGCAGCGGCGCATATGGCTGAGCTGGTCGATCAGCACGTCACCGACCGCGCGCAATTCGCCCTCGTAACCGGCTTCGCGCAGGATGCGCGCGACGCTGTAACCGCGCCCGTCCGCGAAGCTGGGGAAATTGACTTCGACGAGCGCCAGACGGTCGAGAAACGGCAACAGCAAGCGCGCATCGTCGCCCGGTTCGATCCGCACGGCGCTGGCGTTGCTCTGTTCGAGCACCGCATCGACGGTAACGGCGCCATGATCGGCCATTTCGTCTTCGCGAAAGCGGAACTGCACGTCGTCGGGGGAGGTGCCGAGATCGGTATTAGCCATAAAGCGCCTCCTTGAACGGCTCCATGCCGATCCTGCGATAGGTGTCGAGGAAGCGCTCTTCGCCTTCCCTTTGTGCGAGATAGACATCGGTGACTGTGTCGACCGCCTCGATCACGCCGTCCTCGGTGAAGCCGGGGCCGGTAATCTTGGCGAGGCTGACGTCTTCGGCTTCGCTGCCGCCAAGCGAGAGCTGGTAGTTCTCGACACCTTTGCGATCGACGCCGAGAATGCCGATATGACCGGCGTGGTGATGGCCGCAGGCGTTGATGCAGCCGCTGATCTTCAACTTCAACTCGCCCAGCTCGGCAGTCTTGCCGCTTGCATCGAAACGCTCGGAAATGCGCTGTGCGAGCGGGATCGAGCGCGCGTTGGCGAGGCTGCAATAATCGAGACCGGGACACGCGATCATGTCCTCGATCGTGTCCATGTTGGGCGCGCCGAGGCCTGCTGCGTGGAGCTCGCTCCACAGCGCATGGAGATCGGCGATCTTCACATGGGGCAGGACGACGTTCTGCGTGTGCATGATGCGGATCTCGTCGAAGCTGTACTGCTTGGCGAGCTTCGCCATCAGCCGCATCTGCTCTCCGGTCGCATCGCCGGGAATGCCGCCTACGGGTTTGAGCGAGATGACGGCGCTGACATAGCTGTCATGCTTGTGCCGGTGAGTGTTGCGGTCGACCCATACGGCGAAGTCGGGGTCCGAACGATCGACGTTCTTGGGGCCATCCTCGAAAGCGGGGTCGGCGAAGTAGGTCTTGATCCGTTCCAGCTCCGCGCGCGGCGGTTCGACGCCCTGATCGAGCAGGTGCGCGAATTCCTCTTCGACCTGCCGGGTATATTCCTCGGCCCCAAGCTCGTGAACGAGGATCTTGATCCGCGCCTTGTACTTGTTGTCGCGGCGACCGTAGCGGTTGTAGACCCGCAGGCACGCCTCGGCATAGGTGATGAGCTGGTCGAGCGGCACGAAGTCGCGGACCATCGGCGCGATCATGGGCGTGCGGCCCATGCCACCGCCGACGAAGAAGCGCGCACCGATTTCCCCGTCCTGTTCGACGATCTGGATGCCGATATCGTGCAGGCGCATCGCCGCACGGTCCTTTTCCGCCGCGATCACGCAAATCTTGAACTTGCGCGGCAGGTAAGTGAATTCCGGGTGGAAGCTCGACCATTGCCGCAGCAACTCGGCATAGGGACGCGGGTCGACCAGCTCGTCCGCAGCCGCGCCAGCAAAGTGGTCGCTGGAGATGTTGCGGATGCAGTTCCCGCTGGTCTGGATCGCGTGCATCTCGACCTTCGACAGGTCGGCGAGGATGTCCGCGGCGTCCTCCAGCTTGATCCAGTTGTATTGCAGGTTCTGGCGCGTGGTGAAGTGCCCGTAACCGCGATCGTACTTGTCGGCGATATCACCCAGCGCGATCATCTGCCGGCTGTTCAGCGTGCCATAGGGTATCGCGACGCGCAGCATGTAGGCGTGGAGCTGGAGATACAGGCCGTTCATCAGCCGCAGCGGCTTGAACTGGTCTTCGGTCAGCTTGCCTTCGAGGCGGCGGCGCGCCTGGTCGCGGAATTCCGCAACTCGCGCATCGACCATCTGCTGGTCGTATTGGTCATATTGATACATGTCAGATTACCCAGTCGATCGCTTCGGGGTCTTGCGGTTTGAGCGTCAGGTCCTGCCGCACGGTGGGGCCAAGGGCGCGGATGCGGTCCTTGATATGCGCGGGGCGCACGCCGTCCTCGCTCGATTCAGCCTCGACGATGTAGGGGACGTTGACCCGGCGCAGCGCTTCCTCGCGCGCCATGATCTCTTCGCCCTGATCGCCGACATCGGCGGCGCGGTCGACATAGAGCGACCAGTTGCTGCCGTCCCACCACACGACCGCGCCGGTCTTGAGATCATTTCCGGTCAGGATCTTCATGTCTGTGCCTCCGAGGCGATTTGCGCGAGCACCGCATCTTCTCGCGCCGTGACTTCACCGATGACGATGAGGGCGGGGCTCTTCACGTTTTCGTGCGCCACAAGGTCCGGCAACCCGGCCAACAAACCGCGCAGCACGCGCATTTCGGGCCGCGCCGCGTTCTCGATCACGGCGAGCGGCATGGCGGGGGAGAGGCCATCCGCCATCAGCTTTTCCGCGATCTGGGGCGCGGTCTTTACGCCCATGTAGATCACCAGTGTGCGACCCTTCCCGGCAAGGCCCGACCAGTCTTGGTCCGACAGACCCTTGCACTGGCCGGCGACGAAGCTGACCACGCTTGAGGCATCCCGGTGGGTCAGCGCGATCTGGGCGGCGGCTGCGGCGCCATTGGCAGCTGAGATGCCGGGTACGAATTCGACCGTAACGCCGCAGGCGCGCGCGGTTTCGGCTTCCTCGCCCCCGCGTCCGAAGATCAGCGGGTCTCCGCCCTTCAGGCGCACCACGTCGCGTCCGGCCTTAGCCTCGCGCACGAGCAGGGCGTTGATCTCTTCTTGCGGGAGGGTGTGTTTCGAACGCTGTTTCGCGACCGAAACGAGCCGGGCTTCGGGCCGGGCGAGCGCGAGGATTTCGCGGCTGACGAGCCCGTCATGGACAATGACTTCAGCCTCGCCGATCAGGCGAGCCGCGCGCAAGGTCAGCAGGTCCGGATCGCCCGGACCTGCGCCCACAAGATAGATGGTGCCGGTTTTCATGGGTCGTGAAATGGGCGAGGCGCTGGCCTGGTGCCAGTGAGAATGGGTTGGGGAGCGCCAAGGATACCTTTTG
The DNA here is from genome assembly GCA_947494705.1 of uncultured Erythrobacter sp. GTDB lineage: Bacteria > Pseudomonadota > Alphaproteobacteria > Sphingomonadales > Sphingomonadaceae > Erythrobacter. The sequence continues at coordinate 834,235 of CANLVN010000001.1, read as the reverse complement.
CGGTGTTATTCCGCCTGCAATTTCCCCGCACTCATCAGCTCGACAAGCTGGTCGAGCTGTTTCGAGCTTCGCAGGTGAAGATCGCGCTGCGGGAACGGAATCTCGACCTCGTTCTCCCGGAACAGCCGCCAGATGCGCATGTAAACATCGCTGCGGATATTCGCGAGGCCCTCTTCGGGGTCCTCGATCCAGAAGCGCAGCTCGAAATTGACCGAATTGTCCCCGAACTCCATGACGTTCACCCGCGGCTTTGGCCGTTTCAGCACGCGGTCTGTATCTTCTGCGGCCTTGTAGAGAAGCTTCGTCACCAGTTCGAGGTCGCTGTCATACGACACGCCCACCGGAGCCTTCACGCGCACGTCGCGGCTCGAATAAGACCAGTTGACGACCTGGTTCACCATCAGGTTTTCGTTCGGAATCAGGTGCTCGGTCTGGTCGCGGGTGATGACCGAGATTGCGCGGATACCGATCTTTCGGATCTGCCCGACCGCCTCGTTCCCAGCCTGGTCCGTGACCGATATGACGTCGCCGGGCTTGATCGATTTGTCGAGCAGCAGGAGGATGCCGGAGATCAGGTTACCGAAGGTTTTCTGCAGGCCGAAACCGATGGCAAGACCGAACGCACCGCCGAAAAATGCGAGCGCAGTCAGGTCGATACCGACAAGATCGACCGTCATGAAGAACGCGATTGTCCAGATGACGATGGTCACGAGTTTCTCGGCGAGCACCTTCTGCGCCTCGTCGAACCGGGTTGCGCTGCGTAATGTGCTGCGGGCAACGCGGGTTGCGAACCACGCGATCGTGAGGACCAGCCCGACCGTCGCGAGCAGGAACAGCACGTCGAAGCTCGAAATCCGAACCGATCCGACCGTCAACGCCAAGCCATCCAGTGTATCGACCAGCTTGCCGATGGTTTCGCCTTGCGATGCGAGCGCTTCCTTCGAGCCCTCGGCGACGCTGACGACCTCCTCTTGCGGAGCGTCTTCGGCAAGGCTCCAGACCTGGCCCGGTTCGAGCGCTTCTGGGGGCGCGGTCTCGCCATCAGGAACGGCGTTCTCGGCGGAACCGGGCGCTTGCGGTGTGCTCATTCCCCCTTCTCCCCACCGATAGCGCCAACCAGAGCGCGCATCTGCTCGTTGTCGCGCAAATTGATATCGCGCTGCGGGAAGGGGATCTCGATGCCGTTTTCCTTCAGCAGCCACCAGAGATTCTTGAGCACTTCGCTGCGGACATTGCCGACACCTTCCTCCGGATCGACGATCCAGCAGTGGATGGTGAAATTGACCGAACTGTCGCCGTACTCAGTCATCCACACGGTCGGCGGAGGGGTTTCGAGCACCCGCTTGGCCGAGGTCGCGGCCTTGAGCATCAGCTCCTCGGCCAGACGCATATCCGCTTCGTAAGATACGCCGACATGGACCTGCATCCGGACATTTCGCGAGGAATAGGACCAGTTCTCAACTTGGTTGATCATCAGGTTTTCGTTCGGGATCAGGTACTCGCGCTCGTCGCGTGTGGTGACCGAAACGGCGCGGATACCGATCTTGCGGATCTGGCCGAAAGTTTCCTGCCCCGCGGTGTCGGCCACCGCGATCACGTCACCCGGCTTGATCGACTTGTCCAGGACGATGATGATCCCGGCGATCAGGTTGCCGAAGGTCTTTTGCAACCCGAATCCGATCGCAAGCCCGAATGCTCCGCCGAACACCGCGAGCGCGGTGAGGTCGACGCCGATAATGTCGATCCCGACGAAAAAGGCGACCGCCCAGATAAGGATCGTGATGATACGCTCGGCAAGCAGGGCCTGTGATCCCGAAAGGCGGGTGAACCGAGCCAGACCGCTGCGTACCAGTCGGGTCAGGACGAACGCTGCGGTGACGACAAGCAGGATGCCGCCACCAACGATAAGAGCATCGAGTACCGACACGCGAAAAGTGCTGGTTTCGAGTGCGATCGTGTCGAGCGACTGCAGCACGCCAGCGATCGTTTCGCTCTGCGCGCTCACGCCTTCGAGGACATCGTCCGAAGTGGTGACTTCGACCGGGGCGGAGGGAGTCTCTGGACTTTGTGCTGAGGCGTCGGAAGGTGTCGCCTCGCTCGCCGGTGCCATATCCTCGGCCGACGGCAGCGCCTCTGCTGAGCTTTCGCTGGGTGGCGGTGTAGCGGTCATTCGGCGTCCATCTGCGCGAGCGCCTGTGCCAGGTCGGCTATCAGGTCGTCCGGATCTTCGAGCCCGATGGATAGGCGAATGGCGGGTCTAGCGCCAGAGCCCGCAAGTCCGGCGTCCGATGGCTTCGTCGGCGACGCCATCGCCAGACGGTGCTCGTGCGGGAAGATCGGCAGGGCAAGGCTCTCATATCCCCCCCAGCTGTACCCGATCCCGAACAGGTTTAGCGCATCCACGACGCGGCCGCTGGCTTTCATGTCACCCGTTGCCAAGACGAAGCTGAACAGGCCGCAGCCGCCGGTAAAGTCGCGCTGCCACAGGGCGTGGCCGGGATCGTCTTCGAGCAGGGGGCACATGACCCGCGCCACCTGCGGCTGATCGGCGAGCCATGCGGCGACACGCGCGGCGCTGGCGGTGGAGTGGTCGAGCCGGACCTTCATGGTGCGAAGTCCGCGCGAGGCAAGCGCGGCATCGTCCGGGGATACGACTTGCCCCAAGGCCTGTGCGGTGTGGCGCAATGCCTTGTACCAGCGCTCGCCCGCGCTTGCCGAACCCATCATCAGGTCCGAATGCCCGCCAACATGCTTGGAAAGGCTCTGCATCGTGATGTCGCAGCCATGTTCTAGAGCAGCAAAGCCAAGGCCGCTTGCCCAGGTGTTGTCGATCAGGCTGACTGCATCGGCGCGGCGCGCAATGGCGGCCAGCGCGGGCACGTCGCAAACCTCCATGGTCAAACTGCCCGGGCTTTCGAGCCAGACCGCACGCGGTGACTCCTGCTCGACCTGTGTTTCGAAAGCGTCGAGATCCAGGGGGTCGAAGAACGAATGCGTAATGCCCATGCGCGCCAGCAGACCGCTCGCCATGCCGCGGCTGGGATCGTAGGCATTGTCGCACATCATGAGGTGATCGCCCGGTTTGAGCACCGCCAGAAGCGCGCCCGCGATCGCCGCAACACCGCTGGGGTAGAGAACCGTGCCCGCTGCGCCCGGCTCGATCTGCGTCAGTGCTTCGGCAAGCGACCATTGCGTCGGGGCGCCGCGCCTTCCGTAAAAGAACTGGCCGTCGCGGTTCTTGCCCGTCGCCGCCTTTCGCGCGGCTTCGTTTTCATAAAGATGCGTCGAGGCGCGCCAGACCGGTGGATTGACCACCGCCCCGGTCCATTCCGACCGGCGACCGGCGCGGGTTATGCGCGTGCCGATCCTTGTACGTTTGTCGTCGCCGTTGCTGCTCATGCAGGTCCTTGTTCCTTTGGCGTATCCGGATCGGCGGCCCATTCCTGCCAGCTGCCATCATAGAGCCGAACGTCGTCCTTCCCGGCGAGATGCGCCGCGAACAACAGCACGCTAGCGGTGACCCCGCTGCCGCAACTGGTCACCAAGGGACGTGAGAGGTCGACCCCCGCAGCGGCGAAGGCGGCTCGCAGGTCGTGCGGTGGTTTGAAAGTCCTGTCATCCTGAAAGACCGCGCCGAAAGGCAGGTTCAGAGACCCGGGTATTCGTCCGTTCTGACCGCCATGGACAGGGTCGCTACCGTGTCCGAAAACGCGGTCGGCGCTGCGTGCATCGAGCACCTGTTCGTCGCGGCTGCCGAGGTTCGAGAGCATCTGCTCCTTGGTCGCGACATTTTGGGCAGCGGAAAGCGGCATCAGCCATGCGGAAGACGGTTCGGGTATCCCGCTTTCCAGCGGGCGTCCCTCGGCCTTCCATTTGCCTAATCCGCCATCGAGCACCGCGACCGGCTCGACGCCGACCGAGGAAAGGGCAAACCATGCTCGGGCAGAGGTTTTCACTGCGCTATCGTCATAGAGCACGATGCGGTCGCCGATCGCGACGCCGAGCTTGGCGAGACGCTCTGCGACCTGTGCGGGCGTTGGCAGAGCGGCGGGAACCGAGGAGTCCGGATCGGTAAAACTGGCGAGGTCGAGGAAGCGAGCACCCGGTATATGTGCGTCTTCGAATTCCGCGCGCGGATCGCGTCCTGCATCGGGCAGGTGGCGCGAGGCGTCGAGAACAACCAGTGCCGAAGCGTCGAGGTTGTCGGCAAGCCAATCGGTAGAAACCAGAATTGGGAATGGTTCGATCATGATACCAAGCGTTAGCGCGCGGCTGGCGGCGCGCCAAGCCCGGCCTTCCGAGGGCGCCTAGATCGTTTCGGTTGCTACGTCCGTTTGCGAGCTGCTGATGACCTGCGAGCGCAGTCCCGAAAGACTTCCCGGCGGTCCATCGAAAGGCAACGGATGGACGCGGCCCGACCCGGTCAGGCTGGGCGACCCGACGACGTAGGAGCAGGTCATCGCCGGACATCCCTTACCCTCTATCGTGAAGTGCAGGAGAGGGATGAGCAGCGGCTTGTTGCCCTGAAGGATCGGCCGGACCTGCGCGAAAGGCAGTTGCAACTGCGCGGTGATCGAGCGGCTCTGGTGGGGGCCGATCCGGGCAATTTCGGCGAGCGGCTGTCCGCTGGCGAGCGGCGCTGCATTAGTCTCGCCGCGCTGAGCGCTCGACAGCTTCCCGGCAATCGCAATGTCGCGCACCGCACGATCGGAGCGATTGGCAAGCTCGAGCCGGAATTCAAGCGTTAACATCATCAGGCTGCGTGTCGCACCGATGATATCAAGGTTCGGGTCGATTCGTGCCGGGTCCCTATCCGCCATCGGCACGGCAATTGGTTCGGGCGCAGGTGAAGCGGGCTGCTCAATTTCCGGCTCGGCTGAGGGTTCAGCTTCTTGCTCGGTTGCGACCGTCGGCCCGGCCACGCTCGAAGCGACTTCGTCCTCGCGGCCTTCGGCGATATCCTGAACCGATGTCGACATCTGACGGTCGATCACACGGCTCACCCCGCGCGCAAGCGAAGGGCCTTCCTCCACTTCCTCCGTGTCGGATGCTTGCCGTCGCCTCCAGAAAACGAAGCCTAGAGCGCCTGCTAGCAGGAGCACCACCAGGATCCCTGCGATCACCCGGTTCCGCTGGGTTGTGAATGCATCGAGTGTGTCGGCGGACATCGCTCCGGAATCGTCGACGCCTTGTCCGCTGGATGAAGGCCCGTCTCCGGGGTCTATGCTGTACCAATCGTCGGGGCCGATCGGGTCGCCCAACTCATCGGGCGGAATCTCGGTATCGACCAGACCTTCGAAACCCGGCTCGGCCAGTTCGTCCAGCGGCACCCGCGCGCCCGATCCGGGCTGGGTGCCAGGGCTTTCGGTCGATGGAGCCGGGTCAGCGGCCGATGCGGGCGCGGTTCGGTTAGGCTGCGCGGAAGGCGTGCGCGTCGGGGCGGGGGTGGGCGAAGAAGTGGCACGCGAGGTGGGTGCCTGCGTAGGACTGGGTGTCGGAGTTGGGGATGGCGCGGGCGATGGCGCCGGGGACGCGGTGGGCGTGGGCGAAGGTGTCGGCGTGGCTGTCGACCTTGGCTGGATTACCCGAGGTGCAATCGGAACGCCTGCTCGCTCGTCCGCCGGTCCCTCAGGTGCCGAACTCGAGGTCGGTGCCGGCGTGGGGCTGGGCGCAGGCAACTGGAAGTCGCGCGTCGTTTGTGCAGCGAGCGGAATAGGGCAAGTCAGCGCGGCAGCCGCGCAAAGCGCAGTCAGGCCGGGCAGGTACAGGCGGGATCGAACGGGCGCGCGCATGATGCGTTTCAGGGTCGTAGCTATCGAGTTTATCATGTCTGAACGAGACGCCGAATGAACCGGGTCTCGCCATCCTCATTTCGCGCTTCTCATAGGACACAAATTGCGCGCGTCCAGCATCTCGCTTGCATGCGTGCTGCATTCGCGGCAACAGCGCGGCATGGAAAGCACACCTGAAAAATCCCCGGCCATGCTGGGCAAGAGCACCCCGCTTCCGACTTCGCCCGACGAGGCGGAGCTCGACTATGTGCCCAATCCTCGCGAGGGCGAGCTTTATTGCGTGCGCTTCGCCGCGCCCGAATTCACCTCGCTTTGCCCGGTAACCGACCAGCCCGATTTCGCACATCTGGTGATCGACTATGCGCCGGACGAAACAATCGTGGAATCGAAAAGCCTCAAGCTTTTCCTGGGCAGTTTTCGCAATCACAACGGCTTTCACGAGGACGTGACCGTGGGCATCGGTCGGCGGTTGTTCGACGAGATGAAACCGCGCTGGCTGAGGATCGGTGGGTATTGGTATCCGCGTGGAGGCATTCCCATCGATATCTTCTGGCAAAGCGGTGCGCCTCCGAAAGGCCTATGGCTGCCGGATCAAGGCGTGGCTTCCTATCGCGGGCGGGGCTGACTTACCGCTCTGAATGGAGCAGGATTTCCTCGGCATTCGCCTTGTGCGCGCGGATTTCTTCCTCGCTCAAGCCCACCAGTTCGTGCGGGAAGACCAGCCAGTCTTCGGTTTCCTCGACGAAGAAATCGGGGACTTCTTCGGTGACATTGCGTGAAGGCTTGTAGAACACGGTCGCAGTTCGGATGGTGCCGGGCGTGTTGCGGCGACAGCGCGCCTTCAACTCGCGTTTGAATGCCTGGATAGAGCGGCCTGAATCGAACACGTCGTCGACGATCAACAGGCGATGGTCAGCTTCGAGCGTGTCGATCAGATAGCCGAGGCCGAGCACCTTCACTTCCTTTTCCTGGTTATCGATGCCGATATATGACGACGTTCGAATCGCGATATGGTCGGTCGAGGCCCCGTGAAATTCGAGCAGTTCCTGAACCGCGATCCCGATCGGCGCGCCGCCACGCCAGATGCCTACAATGTGCGTGGGGCTGAAATCGGATGCGAGCACCATGTTGCCCAGACGGTAGGACATCTCCAGCAGCCGGTTGGCATCGATATAGGTCTTTTCGGTCAAGCTCGACTTCCCAACAGTGCATGCGTGCGCTTTTGGACTTGCAGCCGCGCGCGCGCTCGGCGAGGTGATGGCCATGCTTGGTGACACAATCGACGCGGCGGTCAAGGCCATCGGAAGGCACACCGACCTGGCCCCTGAGCTGGCGCTGGTTCTGGGTTCGGGGCTGGGCGAGCTTGCCGAGGCGGTGCAGGGCGTGGCGATTCCCTATGCCGATATCCCCGGCTTTCCACTGTCCACCGCTCCCAGCCACAAGGGTGTGCTGCATGTCGGCACCCTGGCCGGAGTGCCGGTGATCGCGATGCAGGGGCGCGTGCATCTCTATGAAGGATACAGTCCGCATGAGGTCGCTTTCCCGATGCGTGTCATGGCGCGATTGGGTGCGAAGACGGCGCTGCTGACCAATGCCGCGGGCGGGGTCAACGAAAACTATGAAGTTGGCGATCTCGTGGTGGTCGAGGATCATCTGAGCTTTGCAAATCTCGCCGGGCGCGATCCCTTGCGCGGTCCCAATGACGAGAGCGTCGGCCCGCGCTTTGTCAGCATGAACGATGCCTACGCAAAACGGCTGCACGCCATCGCGCATGAGGTCGCAGGGGAAGTAGAGATTGCGCTCGGAAGCGGTGTCTATGGCTTCGTGACCGGACCGAGTTTCGAGACACCGGCAGAGATCCGCGCGATGCGCGCGCTCGGTTGCGACCTTGTGGGCATGTCCACCGTGCCCGAGGTCATGGCCGCGCGACACAGCGGGATGGAAGTTCTCGCGATCAGCAGCGTAACGAACCTGGCGGTGAGCAGCGTGGACAGCGACCACATCACCAATGAAGCCGAAGTGTGGGAGGCGGTCGAGGCTATCCGCCCCCGGCTCGCGCGGCTCGTCGCGGCGCTGGTGCCGCGCATGGTAGGGGCCGGCGAGTGAGCGAAATCGTCGATACCTTGATAACCGGCGGCCACGTCCTGACCATGGACGAGGCCTTCACGCAATTTTCCGATGGCGCGGTCGCCATACAGGGCGGTCGCATCGTGGATTGCGGGTCCGCTGCGGAACTCGCCGAGCGCTACGACGCCACGTCGAGGATCGACGCCGAGGGCGCAATCATCATGCCCGGCCTTGTCAACGGCCACTGCCATGCGGCGATGACCCTGTTTCGCGGGCTGGTCGAAAATGTCGATCTCGACACGTTTCTGGATAAGGTCGGGGCAGCTGAAGCGGCTTTCGTGACGCCCGAGAATGTCCATGTCGGTGCGGCCCTCGCCTGCGCGGAGATGGCGCTTTCCGGGACCACCAGCTTCGTCGATATGTACTGGTATCCGCACGAGACGGTGCGGGCGGCAAGGGCGCTTAACATGGGGCTCGTCACCGGCCCTGTGTTCGTCGCCTTTCCCGGCTTCGATGATCTTGCCCAATGGCCCCAGCGGATCGCTTTTGCGGAGGAGTTCTGCGAGGAGATGAAGGGGGAGGCCAGCGTCTATCCCACGCTCGCGCCGCATGCCTGTTATACGCTGGACGAAGACAAGCTGCGCGAAATTGCCGCAATGGCTGAACGGCTGGATGTGCCGGTCCAGATACATGCTGCCGAAGCGCCGAGCGAAATGGCGCAGGTCGCTGATCAATATGACGCAACGCCGGTCGAAGTGCTTGAGCGCACCGGATTGCTGGCGCGAGGCTGTTCCATCGCGCACGGCGTGCACCTGTCCGACAGCGACATTGCTACGCTGGCGGATGCTGGGACGAGCGTGGTTCACAACCCGCAATCCAACGCCAAGCTCGCATCGGGTGTTGCGCGGGTTGCCGACCTGTTCGAGGCAGGAGTGAGCGTGGGGCTGGGCACCGACGGCCCTTCGACCGGCAACGATCTCGACATGTTCAAGGCGATGCGAATGGCGGCGATGCTTCAGTCGATCCATACCGGGCGGCCCGACGCGCTTGCTCCTCGCAAGGTCGTCGCGATGGCAACGCGGGAAGGGGCGAAAGCGGCGGGGATCGGCGCGGATACCGGCTCGCTGGCGCCGGGCAAGCGCGCCGACGTGATCTGCGTTTCGACGAAGGGGCTTCACATGCGCCCGGTCTATGACCCTTACGCCGCGCTCGTTTACAGTGCAGGCCGCGACGATGTTGCGCATGTCTTTGCCGGGGGGCGTCACATAGTGAGCGAGGGCAAGCTGGACTGGCCCGGCTTCGATGTGATCCTGCAACAATTCGAAAGCGTCGCGGCCGACATCGAAGAAGCGCATCAAGGGCAACCTAAGTGATGTTCAAAAGCATCGAGTGGCGCGACGAAGAGGGAGTCCTGCGGCTTCTCGACCAGACGCGATTGCCCGAAGATGTGGTGACCGTCGATCTGGCCGACGAACATGCCATTTGCGCCGCGATCCGCGAGATGAAGGTCCGCGGTGCGCCAGCCATCGGCGTCGCTGCGGCTTACGGCATGGTCGCAGCAGCGAGGCGCAGCGGTGCGGAGACCCTGCTTGATCTTAAGGCGGAACTCGCCGAAGCCGAAGCATTGCTGCGTGGTTCGCGGCCCACGGCGGTCAACCTGTTCTGGGCGCTCGATCGGATGGCGAGGGTGGTCGCGGCTGCCAGTGATATAGACGCGCTCAAACCAGCATTGCTTACCGAAGCGCGCGCGATCGAGGCCGAGGATATCGCGGTCAATCGTGCCATTTCCCGCCACGCGATGAAGGTCGTTCCGCAAAAGGCGACCATCTTCCATCACTGCAACACCGGCTCGCTCGCGACCGTTGATCTCGGGACAGCGCTAGGCGTTATTCGCACTGCGCATGAAAGCGGGCGGGAGGTGTTTGCCTATGTCGACGAGACCCGTCCACGCCTGCAGGGGGCTAAGCTCTCTGCGTGGGAGTTGCTGCAATATGGCGTTCCTCACGCGGTCATCGTCGACGGCGCCGCGGCGCATGTGATGCGGACCAAGGGTGCGGACCTTGCCGTTGTCGGTTGCGACCGGGTCGCTGCCAATGGCGACACCGCCAACAAGATCGGCACCTATTCCCTCGCGCTTGCGGCAAAGGACAATGACGTGCCCTTCTATGTCTGCGCCCCGACCTCGACCATCGACCTTGCCACGTCGAGCGGTGACGACATCGCGATCGAGGATCGGGACGAGCGGGAAATCACCCATATGGGCGGCGTCGAAGTGGCGGCGGCGGGGGCGGGGGTCTACAACCCGGCCTTCGACATCACGCCTGCGCGGCTAATCACCGGGATCATCACCGAATACGGCATTGCCGAGCCGCCTTTTCAGCAGAGCCTCGCTCGCATTTTCGCCGACAACGCTAGAGGTTAGACGATGGCCAGCAATCCCCAAGCCAATGACGACTGGCTCGCCCGTGCCGAGCGCATGGCGGAGCGTATGCGCGTGCGCGGTTTCGATTACGTCATGCGCAACGGTGGCGGATATCTGAGCCAGATATGCTCTTCGGCAGAGATATTCTCCTACCTCTATCTGCGCGGGCTACATATCGGGCCGAGCGAAGCGCCGATGGTGCCAGAGCCGTTTGCGGGCAATCCGGGTCAGGCCAATCCCGATTACGAGAACGGCGGGCTCTACAACGGGCCACGTACGGCAGATTTTGACCGCTTCTATTTCTCGCCCGCGCATTATGCGCTGGTCCTCTATGTCGCTCTGATCGAGGCCGGGCGGCTTGGCGAAGAGGCGCTGGAGGCTTTCAACACCGACGGATCCAAGGTTGAACTGATCGGCGCCGAACATTCGCCCGGCGTCGAGTCCACCACCGGATCGCTGGGACAGGCGCTCAGTCAGGCGATCGGCGTTGCGATGGCGCGGCGGCACAAGGGCGAAAGCGGCAACACCTGGGTGATGATGTCCGACGGTGAATTTCAGGAGGGGCAGACCTGGGAGGCGATTCAGTGCGCCTCGCACTACGGACTCGGCAATCTCGCTGCCATCGTCGACGTCAACGCGCAGCAATGCGACGGACCGATGGAGACCGTGATGACCATCGAACCGCTGGCCCAGCGTATTCGCGCATTCGGGGGCGAGGCGGTCGAGATCGATGGACACGACATGGCGGCGATGGATAACGCTTATCGCAATCGCGCTGCGGACCGCCCACTCTTCATCCTCGCGCGTACCGATCCCACACGCGGCGTGCCGCTGATGAACGAGCGCAAGGTGCTGCATTACCTGCGATTCTCTTCCGAAGAGGAAAAGGCGCGCTACGCCCGAGAATTCGAGACGATGAAAGCGGAGTCGCAAGCATGGAACTCGTAAGCCGCCCGCACGTCGAGAACTTCATCCAATGGGCGAAGGACAAGCCCGAAGTCGTTGTTCTCTCTGCCGATCTCACAAATTCATGCGAGGTGGGGCAGTGGCGCGACACCTACCCTGATCGCTTCTTTTCGATGGGCATGGCCGAACAGAACATGATGGGCGTCGCCGCAGGAATGGCGCGCGAGGGGCTGGTGCCCTTCATCCATACCTTCGCGGTCTTCATCTATCGCCGCGCCTATGACCAGCTCGCCATGTCGATCGCCTATCCCAATCTGAAGGTGCGCTTCTTCGGCTTCCTGCCCGGCATCGTCACACCGGGCGGTGTCACCCACCAGGCGATCGAGGATGTTGCGGTGATGCGTGCGGTGCCGAACATGACGGTGCTCGAAACCGGCGATGCGACCGAAGTCGAAACCGTGCTCGATGCCGCGCACGCCGTCGATGGCCCTTGCTATGTCCGGTTCCTGAGAGGCGAGATGCCTCGCCTTTTCCCGAAGTCCGAACCGTTCGAGGTCGGCAAGGCGCGGGTGCTCTCGACCGGCTCGGACGTGGCGATCCTGACAGCGGGTATCACCACCGAGGAAGCAATGCGCGCTTCCAGCTATCTCGCCGCCGAAGGTATCGGTGTGCGGCACCTGCATGTCTCGACTCACAAGCCTTTCGACGATCCTCAAGTGCTCGCGGCGTTGCGCGAATGCACGGCGGGCGTGGTGACGCTCGAAAACCACCTCACCACCGGCGGTCTGGGCACGGCCGTCAGCGAGATGATGACCGACAACGGCATCGGCAAACGGCTGATCCGGCTGGGCCTGAACGACACCTATGCCCACGGGGCGAGCCTGCCCTATTTGCTCGACGAATACGACCTCGATGCCAAGGCGCTGGTCGCTGCCGTGGGGACGCTTGTCGGCCGCGAGCTGAATGTGAGCGATGCCGATATCGACGCGGTGCGTGGCGAGGGCGCGGCGGACAGCAAGGCCGAGGCGCTTTGATCGAAGAGACACGCCTCGACGTCTCGGGTGAGCGGCTTGCCGTCGCCTATTCGCTCCATGCAGGAGTCGGGGACGCGCGCGATATTGCCGAAAAGGCCTGCACCGAACAGACAATCGAATTCCCGCCCGAGCTGATCGGCGACGACGACATTCGCGAACATGTCTTCGGTCGGATCGAAGCGTTCGAGACATTCGGCGCGCGTTTGCATCAGGCGGTGATCTCTTATGCGGTCGAATGTACCGGGTTCCAGCTGCCGCAACTGATGAACCTCATCTACGGCAATATTTCGCTGTTTCCGAAGATGCGGGTCGAGCGGATTGCGCTGCCTGACAGTCTTGCGAACCACTTCAAGGGGCCGCGCTTCGGGCTGGCGGGCCTGCGCGAAATGTTCGGGCGCGAAGAGGGACCGCTTTTCATGTCCGCGCTAAAGCCTCAGGGGCTTTCGCCGGAAAGGCTGGCGGAGCAAGCCTATGAATTCGCGTCGGGCGGCCTCGATATCATCAAGGACGACCACGGCCTTGCCAATCAGCCTTTCGCCCCGTTCAGGGAGCGCGTGTTGGCGGCTTGCGAGGCGGTGCGCCGCGCCAATTCGGAAACGGGTGGCAAGACCGTCTACGCCCCCATGATCTCCGGCCCGTCCGAACAGATCGTGGAGCAAGCCTTCTGGGCGAAGGAACAGGGGGCGGGTGCCTTGCTGATCGCTCCGTCGCTGATCGGCTTCGACGTGGCTCGCAGGCTGGCCGAGGATCACGGGCTGGCCCTGCCGATGATCGGCCATCCGGCGATGATGGGCAGCTATGTCGTTTCGCCGACCAACGGATTTTCACACTTCGCCATGTTCGGACAGGTCATGCGGCTGATTGGCATGGACGTCTCGATATTCCCCAATTTCGGCGGACGGTTCTCTTTCAGCCCGGATGAATGCCGCGCGGTCGCGGATGGATGCGCGGAAGAGATGAACCACTTCGCTTCGATAGTGCCTTCGCCCGCCGGGGGCATGACGTTCGAAAAGGTCCCCGAAATGGCGCGCTTTTACGGCGATGACGTGATGTACCTGATGGGCGGGAACCTGCACAAACAGCCCGGCTCGCTCGCCGAAAACTGTCGCAAATTGCGCCAGATCGCGGGAGAGGCACGCTGATCGGGCTGCTTGGCATCGTCGTCCTCATAGGCGTAGCGATTGCCCTGTCCGAGGCACGGCGAAGCATCGCGTGGCTCGATGCAGGGCGAACGCTCGCACTGCAGATAGCGGTCGCCGTCTTTGCGTTGCTGACGCCGGTGGGGGAAGCAGTGCTGCGAACCTTGTCGAGCGGCGTGCAGGCCGCCATCGGCTATGTCGCGGTGGGCACCAGCTTCGTGTTCGGCCCGCTCGCCGATGGCGGGCAGGCATTCATCCTCGCCTTCCAGGTGCTGCCGATCATCATCTTCATCGGCTCGCTGGTAGGCGTGCTGTTTCACCTCGGCGTAATGACGTGGGTGATCCGCATCATCGGCGGCGGTTTGCGGTTCCTGACCGGAGCCTCGCGGCTGGAAAGCACCTGCGCGGCGGCCAATATCTTCGTCGGGATGGCCGAAAGCCCGCTGACCGTGCTCCCCTACCTGCCGAAGATTTCTCGCGCGCAGCTGTTCGTGATGATGTCGCTTGGCCTTTCCAGCGTCGCCGGGTCGGTGCTGGTCGCCTATTCGGCGCTCGGCATTCGCAGCGACCTGTTGCTAACCGCCGCATTCATGGCTCCGGCAGGGGGTTTGCTGTTCGGGCGGCTGCTCGTTCCCGAGACAGAGGAGGCCTTCGACCTCGACGATGCCGAAGCGCAGCCTGAGAGCCTGAGCCGTGCATCCAGCGTGATCGAGGCCGCCACCGACGGTGCGGCGCTGGGCCTGACGATCATGCTGAACGTGATCGCGGTGCTGATCGCCTTTGTCGCTGCCATCGCGCTGGTGAACGGGATACTCGGCGGGGTCGGTGGACTGTTCGGCTGGGAGAACCTGAGCCTCGAATTGCTGCTCGGCTATGCTTTTGCGCCGGTCGCATGGCTCATCGGAGTGCCCTGGGGCGAGGCTTCGCAAGCCGGCGCGTATCTAGGACAGAAGGTCGTGCTCAACGAATTCCTCGCCTACGTGACCTACGCCCCGAACGCCGGGGATTTCAGCGCAGCGGGACAGGCGGCGATCACCGTGGCCCTGTGCGGCTTTGCCAATCTCAGCGGACTTGCGATCCTCATAGCAGGGCTGGGAGCGGCGATACCCGAACGAAAGGCGGAAATCTCGAAACTGGGCATCAAGGCTGTGCTCGCAGGCACCTTGTCGAACTTCACCAGCGCCGCAATCGTCAGCGTGCTGCTGGCCATCGCGGCGCTTGTCTGAGGGCTGGCGTTTGCGAAAGGCAGAGGTGTTGCGAAAAGCGCAAGCGTAAAGCGAACCGAAATCGGGTAGGGAAAGCCCATGTTCGACCAATTGGACGCACTGCTGCTCGCCCGGATCCAGTTTGCCTTTACGGTGAGCTTCCACTTCTTCTTCCCCGCTTTCTCGATCGGGCTCGCAAGTTATCTCGCGGTGCTCGAAGGGCTGTGGCTCAAGACCGGCAAGCAGCTCTATCTCGACCTGTTCAAATACTGGCTCAAGATTTTTGCCATAGCGTTCGCCATGGGCGTCGTTTCGGGCATCGTCATGAGTTACCAGTTCGGCACCAACTGGTCGGTTTTCTCCGATGTCGCCGGGCCGGTGATCGGGCCGTTGATGGCCTACGAAGTGCTGACCGCGTTCTTCCTCGAAGCGGGGTTCCTGGGCGTGATGCTGTTCGGGATGGAGAAGGTCGGCAAGAAGCTGCACTACACCGCGACGCTGATGGTCGCGATCGGCACCTTCATCAGCGCCTTCTGGATCCTCTCGGTCAACAGCTGGATGCAGACGCCGGTTGGGCACATCATGGGCGACAATGGGCAGTTTCTTCCGGGCGAAAGCTGGTGGGACATCGTCTTCAACCCGAGTTTCCCCTATCGCCTCGTCCACACGGTGATGGCGGCATATCTCACCACCGCCTTCGTCGTGGGCGGCGTGGCTGCGTGGCACCTTATCAAGGACCGCACCAACGCCCATGCGCGCAAGATGTTCTCGATGGCGATGTGGATGGCCGCGCTGGTCACGCCCTTGCAGATTTTCGCGGGCGACATGCATGGGCTCAACACGCTCGAGCATCAGCCGCAGAAGGTCATGGCGATGGAGGGGCATTTCGAAAGCCACCCCGATGGTGCGCCGCTGATCCTGTTCGGTATTCCCGACAGCGAGGCAAAGACCGTGCGCTATGCCATCGAAATCCCGAAGCTTTCCTCGCTTATCCTCAAGCACGACCTCGATGCGCCGATGGACGGGCTGGACACCATTCCCGACGACGAGGAACCGCCGGTGGGCATCGTTTTCTGGTCGTTCCGCATCATGGTCGGAATCGGCTTTGCGATGCTCGGTATCGGGCTGTGGAGTCTTTGGGCGCGCTTTCGCGGGCAGCTTTACGAGGCAACATGGCTGCACCGCGCCGCGATCCTGATGGCGCCGAGCGGTTTTGCGGCAGTGCTGGCCGGTTGGATCACCACCGAAGTCGGTCGCCAGCCCTATGTCGTCTACGGCCTGTTGCGCACTGCAGATGCGGCGAGCCCGTTGGCAGCCCCCGCGGTTGCCGCCTCGCTGCTCGCATTCATCCTCGTCTACTTCACGGTCTTCGGCATCGGCGTGTGGTACATTCTCAAACTGATGAGCAAGTCGCCTCATACCGGCGAAACAGGCGAGAAGCGCGGCGATACCGGGCCGATCCGCACGGCGGGCATCACGCCGGGGCTGGCACAGAACCCCGGCGGCGAAGACACCTTCCCGAATGACAAGGAGGATGTGTGATGGACCTGACCGTCATCTGGGCCTTCATCATCGCCTTCGCGATTTTCGCCTATGTCGTGATGGACGGCTTCGACCTTGGCATCGGTATCCTCTTCCCCACGATCCGGGTGGGTCAGGGTCGCGACCGCGCGATGAACTCGATCGCGCCGGTGTGGGACGGGAACGAGACGTGGCTGGTGCTGGGTGGCGGAGGGCTCTTTGCGGCATTTCCGCTCGCCTATGCGGTGATCCTGCCCGCGACCTATCCCCTTATTATCGCGATGCTGCTGGGACTGGTGTTTCGCGGCGTGGCGTTCGAGTATCGCTGGCGCGACCCGGGGCACCGGGCGTTCTGGGATGCGGCGTTCTGCGGCGGCTCTTTGGTAGCTGCGATGTCGCAGGGCATGACCTTGGGCGCACTGCTACAGGGAATTGATGTCGCGGACCGTGCTTATGCGGGAAGCTGGTACGACTGGCTGACGCCCTACACGCTGCTGACCGGCGTGGGCACCGTGGCCGGCTATGCGCTACTTGGCAGCACCTGGCTGATCTGGAAGCTCGAGGGCGGGGCGCAGCGCCATGCGCGCTATCTCGCCGTGCGCGCGGCCATCGTCACCATCGTGCTGATGGGGGCGGTGAGCATCTACAACATCACCCTGAACCCTGAATATGCCGAGCGCTGGCTGACCGCGCCGGAACTCTATTACGCCGCGCCGGTGCCGATCCTGACCGCGATCATCGCGCTGTCGATGCTGCGCGCGATCACGAGAGACCGCAATTCCAAGCCCTTCTGGCTCGCCATCACGTTGTTCTTCCTGGGCATGGCGGGGCTGGGTGTGACGATGTGGCCTTACGTCATCCCGCCCGGCGTAACGATTTGGGACGCGGCTGCCCCTGAAAAGAGCCAGATTTTCATGCTGGTGGGCGTCGCGATAACGATGCCGCTGATCATCGCCTACACCGCATGGACCTACTGGGTTTTCCGCGGAAAAGTCGAGGCCGAGGGATATCACTGATGGCCGAGGAAGGGGGCGACGCACCTCTCTGGAAGCGCCTCGCATGGATGGCCGCCATCTGGTTGGCGAGCGTCACCGTGCTGGGCGCGGTTGCGATGGTCATCCGCTGGTGGCTGAAAGTCTAGCGCGACCCCGACATCGAACCCTCGGAGAATCGCAAGCGCGACTGCGCGCCCTCGGGTGCTCCGAAGCACAGCGAAGCGGTTAGAACCGAGGAATCGCAAGAAAGATGGTGCCGGTTAGAGGATTCGAACCCCTGGCCTGATGATTACAAATCAACTGCTCTACCAACTGAGCTAAACCGGCCCGATCACGCTGCACAATGGTGTGGGCGAGCGCGCGCTAGCCGCAAACCGCCGGGAAAGTCCAGAGCTTGTGAGCGAAATGACGTCCGATTTTCAGTTCGCCGAGCGCTCTGGGACGTTTGTCGAAGGTTTTCCCGATACAAACCATGCGGGCTTGAAAGCGGGCTCGCGAAGATACATCTTAGGCGCCGAAGAAAGGGGCCGATGGTGGACGAAGACCAATATATCAACACGGTTTTCGAGGAGAACCGCAAGCAGAAGCGCGTGGCGTATCTCTTGTGGCTGTTCTTCGGCTGGTTCGGCGTGCACCGCTTCTATGCGGGCGAAACCAAGACGGCGGTGATCCAGCTGTTACTGACGCTGTCGGTCATCGGCTTTCTCGGCTCGTTTGTCTGGTGGATGATCGACGCCTTTCTCGTCCCCGACATGGTCAACGATCACAATCAAAAGACGTTGAGGATGCTCCACCGCTCGGGTGGCCCTCGTCCCGCCGAAGCCGAGTCGGAGCCTCAACAGAAGCTTGAAGAGCCCCATCGTATCCAGGGCGAACTCGATCCGCGTCGGGAAAAGATGCTCGAGGAGCTGCGCAAGACCGGTTACCGGAAGGAACGCCGGGACGAAATCAGCCGACTCTACAGGTAGGCGCCGAACCGACGCCGCAGGCGCGGCAGTCGCCTCCCCAAAGCTAAAACGCCCCGAACGTCCAGCCTTCGGTCCATGCGATCTGCGCCGTCAGGCAGCGCGGTTCCCAGCGGTCGTCTTCGCTCGCCGCCTTGCGCATCCATGCTGCGGTCAACAGGGCGTCGGAGGAGTGATCATCGACCTCTCCGTACCGGTCGACCGGGGGGCAATCGAGGGCTTCCAGCGCCATGTTCAGGTCAGCATAGGTCAACAGCTTGGTTCGGCCCGCCCGGTTTGCCGCTTCGCGCGAGGCAAGGCCGGTGTAGATTTCGACCAACATCGAACCGCCGCTCTTGGCTCGCCGCTTGGGCACTGGGTCCATTGGCCACACGGCAAGATGACCGCGCAATTGGTGCAGCATGCGCATGCCGGTAAGCGACGACTTGCCCACCTGCGCCGCGCCGACGAGATTGAAGTTGGAGACCGGGCGGCATTTCTGACGCCATTGCGCGATCTCGGCTTCGCGAAACCGCCCCTCTCGGCTGATCGCCTGGGGCAGGTGGAAACGGTCGCCTTCGTCATCGCGGCCATGGCGGAAATAGCGGCGCGCCTCGACATGCTCGACAAAGCTATGCGCGCCCAGATGCGGATCATCGGCGCAAATCTCGTCTATCAGAGCCCACAGCTTCTTCGCGTGAGTGGGCGAGCGATCCCAGCCGGGGAAGAATGCGCCGCAATCGTTGAACGGCAGCGAAATGCCCAGGTCGACGCCGACGAGCGTGTTGACCGGGAGTTCGTCGCGCAGCAGCTCGAACACCTCGATGCGCGAAAACCCGCCGCGAGGCGGCTCGACCAGCACTGGCGGCCCGCCTTTCCCATCGGCCAACGCGAGCGCGATGCCCTTGTGCCGTTCACCCTTGGCGCCCGACCAGTCGATGGCGAGGAAGTGGTCGAACTTCCTCATGCTCGCTTGTCCGCCCTCAGCTTGTCCCAGTAGGCGATTCGCTCGCGCACCTTGCGCTCGAACCCGCGCTCGACCGGCTCGTAGAAGGTCTGCGGTTCCATGTCGTCAGGCCAGTAATTGTCGCCTGAAAAGCCCTCGTCGGAATTGTGGTCGTAAGCGTATCCTTCGCCGTAGCCGATGTCCTTCATCAGCTTGGTCGGCGCGTTGAGGATGTTGGCCGGCGGCATCAGCGAACCGGTCTCCTTCGCCGCGCGGAAGGCGGATTTCTGCGCGGCATAGGCGGCATTGGATTTGGGGGCGGTGGCGCAATACAGGCATGCCTGCACGATGGCGAGTTCGCCTTCGGGGCTGCCGAGGAACTGGTAAGCGTCCTTCGCCGCGAGGCACTGCGTCAGCGCCTGCGGGTCGGCGAGACCGATGTCCTCGCTGGCAAACCGTACGAGGCGGCGCAGGACGTAAAGCGGCTCCTCGCCAGCGGTCAGCATCCGCGCGAGGTAATAGAGCGAAGCCTGAGGGTCCGAACCGCGCAAGCTTTTGTGCAGCGCGCTGATGAGGTTGTAATGCCCGTCGCGATCCTTGTCGTAGACCGCCACGCGGCGTTGCAGGAAGGCGCCGAGTTCTGCGGGGCCGAGCGGGTCGGTGATCTTCGCATTGTAGAGCGTTTCGGCCTGTCCCAGAAGGAAGCGCCCGTCGCCGTCCGCGCTCGCGACCAGCGCGGCGCGCGCATCCTCGGTGAGGGGTAGGGGGCCTTCGAGCTCTTCGGCGCGGTCGAGCAGCTTGCCCAGCGCTTCGTGACCGAGCCGTTCGAGGATCAGCACCTGTGCTCGGCTGAGCAATGCGGCGTTGAGGGCGAAGGAGGGATTTTCGGTCGTCGCGCCCACCAGCGTCACAGTGCCGCGTTCGACGAAGGGCAGGAATCCGTCCTGCTGCGCGCGGTTGAAGCGGTGGATCTCGTCCACGAACAACAGGGTCGTCTTGCCCGCCGCCGCCATCTTGTCAGCTTCGGCAAAGGCTTTCTTGAGGTCGGCGACGCCGGAGAAGACCGCGCTGATAGAAACGAACCGCATACCCACAGCATCGGCGAGAAGGCGCGCAATCGAAGTCTTTCCCGTGCCCGGCGGACCCCACAGCACCATGCTGGCAAGCCGTCCAGCAGCGACCATGCGGCCAATTGCGCCGTCGGGTCCGGTCAGGTGTTCCTGCCCGATGACTTCGTCGAGTGCGCGCGGTCGCAGGCGGTCGGCGAGCGGCGCATCCTTGCGCGGCTCGTCCGGTCGCTTCGTATCCGGGGCGGCGGTGGGATCGTCTGCAAAAAGGTCGGCCATTCATAGACCGAGATAGGCCGCTCGTCGGAAAATGCCACTTCGTGGAGCGATGATGCTTGAAACGATAGCTCTAAGATATATCTTTTGGTTCAGAAGACCTATCTGGAGGCAAGTAATGACGTATCGGAAATATGGACGCGGCGGCTGGAATCAACTCGGGCCGATGATCGCAATGATGGCTGCGCAGGCGGCGAGCGACTGGGACGGCGGCGAGGACCGCAGCGAACGTGACGAGCGCCGCTCACGGCGCTCACGCGACTGGCACGATGGTGCGACGCGTCGCAAGCGTCGCGGGCGGATGTTCGCGACCGGTGAATTGCGGCTGGCGCTGCTGGCGCTGATCGCCAAGGAGCCTCGTCACGGATATGAACTGATCCGTGCAATCGAGGACATGACCGGCGGCAGCTATGCCCCTTCGCCCGGCGCGGTCTATCCGACTTTGCAGATGCTCGAGGAAGAGGGCCTCATCAAACCGGCCAAGGCCAAGGTCGCTTCCGACGATGACGAGGAAGAGACCAGCAGCAAGAAGCCGTTCAAGGCGACCAAGGCCGGCAAGGCTGAACTGGCCGAACACGCCGAAGAGGTCGACGATCTGATGGAACGGCTTGGCGCGCATGGAGCGCGTGCGGAAAAGGTGAAGGAGAAGTCCCCCGACCTGTTCCGCGCGATGGGCAACCTGGCCAACGTCCTCAAGAACCGCGCCCGTGCGGGCAAGCTCGACCAGAAGGCGATGGACGAGATCGTCGACATCATCGACGAGGTCGCCAAGCGCATCGAACGCATGTGAGGCGACGCGGCTCGCGGGTCAAAGCCAGCGCGAGCCGCTTCCTCCAGCAGGGCGGGCAAAAGTGAACGGCCCGTTATCCAAACACCTTGCGGTTTGCTCATGGTTTCGCCGGTTATCCAGCGCGGTGAAGTCCCGTACGAAACTGGAGTGATCCCTGATGCTGGCCCTGCGCAATTCCCCAAGCCACAGTGCAATGGACTTTTGCTGGCACCGTCTGTCGGTTGGTGGGCTGACCCTCGTATGGACCTTGATGGCCTTCGCCAAATACGGAGCATTGGGCACCGCTTCGCCGGAAGTCACCGGTTGGGGGCAGGCATTTGTCGGCGCGGCCCTGTGGGGCAGCTTTGCCGGTTCGCTCCTGCTGCTTGCGAGCTCACGCTGGGCGTTGCAGGCTTTCGTGACCGCACTGGTCGGCGTGATCGGCACAGCGCTGCACGTCGTTGCGCTCAGCGATCATCCCGCCGCGCTGCATGAGATGCCAGCGCTTTACGGCACTTGGTTGATCACAATCACGGCGCTCTATTACACCGCGCGCATCCACGCGTTGAACCTGCTGCGCTAACGCCGCTCAGCCGATCACTCCACGCCCCTATCGATAGCGCCCTTGCGGCGCCCCTGGCGATATGAGACCACCTTGCCTGTCGACGGGTCGCGCTGTGACGGGGAGTGGCAGACATGACTATCATCGGACAGAGAAAAACGCCGTGGCACCTGTGGGTCGTCGGCGTGCTGAGCCTGTTGTGGAATTCGGGTGGGGCAGCCAGTTACACCATGACCGAGCTGCAAATGCTCGGGGGCATGGACTCGCTGACACCCGAAATGGTCGACTATTTCTATGGTTTCCCGACCTGGGCGGTGGTGTTCTGGGCGCTCGGTGTGTGGGGATGCTTTTTCGGATCGCTCGCTCTGCTGTTTCGCAGCCGGTTTGCGGTCTGGCTGTTCGGCATCTCGATCGTGGGGTTGATCGGCACGACAGTCTACGAGCGCCTTGTCGCGGAATTGCCCGAGTCCATGCAGACGACAGGGCAGAACCTGTTCGCCGCCGCGATCTGGATCATCACCCGTCGAATGACGCGAGCTGGCGTGCTTAAATAGGGATGATCTGATTGCGGACCTGCGCCAGAACAGGCCCGATCATCGCACCGCTTCGGCGGCCTCCGCTGCCTGCAGAGCCCTGCGTTCCTCTATCAGGCGGACATAAGTGTCTGCGACCACCTGGTTGATCGCTTCCCAGCTATATTCAAAGGAACGTTCTTCGCCCGCGCGTCCATGCGCCATGCGCAAGGCAGGATCGAGGCAATACGGCGCAATCGCTTCGGCAAGGCCGGTACTGTCCGGCTTCTCGGCGCCTTTCTTGCCCTTCAGCGGTACGAGCCGCCCGGTCACGCCATCGTTGACAAGGCTCGAGGCACCGGTCGCACCCGCTGCTACCACCGGCAACCCGCAGGCCATCGCCTCAAGTGTGACATTGCCGAAGGTTTCGGTGATCGACGGATTGAAGAATATGTCCCCGCTGGCGAGCGCCTGACCCAGATCGGCACCGGTCTTGAACCCGGCGAAGATGCCGCCGGGCAGCGCGTCCTCGAACCACTGGCGGGCAGGCCCGTCGCCGATCACCAGCACCTTGTGCGGGACCTGCCGCTTGCGCAGCTGCACGACGGTCTCGGCAAACACGTCGAGACCTTTTTCCATCACCAGCCGTCCAAGATAAACGATCGCGACATCGTCATCCGCGAGCCCGATCGAGCGGCGCCACTCCAGATCGCGCTGCTCGCTGGAGAAAATCGTGCGATCGACCCCGCGCGACCATATCGCGATATCGTCGTGCATCTTCGTCGCCACAAGCTCGTCGATCATGCTTTGCGAAGGCGCAACCAATGCATCGCAGCGATTGTAGAACCGCCTCAGAATGGCGAGCACCAGCGGCTCGGTAAAACCGAGGCCGTAATAGCGAGGATAGGTCTCGAACCGGGTGTGAACGCTGGCGAGTACCGGGATATCGTGATCCTGCGCCCAGCTCAGAGCCGCGTGCCCGGAGGGATCGGGCGAGGAGAGATGGACGATGTTGGGTTTGAAGTTCTCGAGGTCGCGCCGGACCTTGCGACCCAGGCCGGTGGGCAGGCGGTATTCGTCGCGGCCCTTCACCGGCATGCGCACATTGGGCAGGTTGATGAGATCACCGGTCGGTTCGAAATCGGGGTCGGCCACGGTCGGCGCATAGACGCGCACGGCCGCGCCCTTATCGAGCAGCGAGCCGACAAGCCGGTTCAGCGCCTGATTCGCACCGTCGCGGGTGTAATTGTAGTTGCCGCTGAAGAGGGCAATGCGCAGTTCGGACGTTTCCATGGAGCTTCCCGTCTAGGCGAAACCCGAAGCAGATGGAACACTCCACGGTCCGATCCATTAGTTTCATTGACTTGTCACCGACCGACACTAAAGCGACCAGCGGGCCACGCGGTCCCAACGCCGCGCGAGCTCTCTGCAAGGAGAGAATACATGACTGCATACGAACGTGGGCTGCTCCATGAGCCGCCCGTAAAACCTACCCGTCCGCAATTTTCTTCCGGCCCGACCGTGAAGTTCCCCGGATGGTCCCTCGACAAACTGAAAACCGAATCGCTTGGGCGTTCGCACCGCTCGGCCATCGGCAAGTCTCGTCTGAAATACGCGATCGACCTGTCGAAGGAATTGCTCGGCATTCCCGACGACTATCTGGTCGGCATCATGCCTGCATCCGACACCGGCGCGCTCGAATGCGCGATGTGGACGATGCTTGATCCCGCGCGTCCGGCGACGGTCGCGGCTTGGGAGAGCTTCGGCAATGTATGGATTCAGGATGCGGTCAAGCAGTTGAAGCTGCCCAACCTGCAAACGCTTTCCGCCGATTACGGCGAAATACCCGATCTTTCGACCATCCCGCAGCGCAACGATGTCGTTTTCACCTGGAATGGCACGACCAGCGGCGCAATGATTCCGAACACCGACTGGCTCGAACCGGGTCGCGAGGGCGTGACGATCAACGATGCGACCAGCGCGATCTTCGCGCAGGAGATGGACTGGGCCAAGCTCGATGCCACGACCTATAGCTGGCAGAAGGTTATGGGGTCCGAAGCTCAGCACGGCATGCTGATCCTCTCGCCCAAGGCGGTCGAGCGCATCGAGAGCTACGATCCGTCCTGGCCGCTGCCCAAGCTGTTCCGCCTGAAAAAGGGCGAGAAGCTCAATCGGGGCATCTTCGAAGGTGCGACGATCAACACGCCATCGCTGCTTGCGACCGAAGATTACATTGCCGCGCTCGAATGGGCAAAGGAACTCGGCGGGCGCAAGGCGCTGTTCGACCGGGCCGATCGCAATGCGAACCTGGTCAAGGACTGGATCGAGAAGACCCCGTGGCTGCGCAACATGGTCTCCGACCCGGCGAAGCGCACCAATACCGGCGTGTGCATGATGTTCCAGGGCGACTGGTACGAAAGCCTCTCGGCCGAAGATCAGGCCGCCGTGCCGAAGAAAATCGTCAAGCTGCTCGAAGAGCGCAACGTCGGTTACGACTTCAACGGCTATCGCGACGCCCCGCCGTCCCTGCGCATCTGGTGCGGTGGCACGGTCGAATATGACGACGTCGAAGCGCTGCTTCCGTGGATCGAATGGGCCTACGAAACCGTCAAGAACGATTGAGCGGCTTGCAACAGGCCCCCGGCGCCCGGGGGCCTGTCACCTTCCGAATACATTCCTGAAATGCCCGAGGTCCCGCCGGTGCGGCGACCCGCATTGGAGCCAAGACAATGACCAAACCCAAAGTTCTCATCTCCGACAAGATGGACCCCAATGCCGCTCGCATTTTCGAAGAGCGCGGCTGCGATGTCGATGTCATCACCGGTGAAAGCCCCGAAGAACTCGCCGCCCGTATCGGCGAATATGACGGCCTCGCGATCCGCTCCTCGACCAAGGTGACGCCCGCGATCCTCGACGCTGCGACCAATCTGAAGGTCATCGGCCGTGCCGGGATCGGTGTCGACAACGTCGATATTCCGTACGCTAGCGGCAAGGGCGTGGTCGTGATGAACACGCCGTTCGGCAACTCGATCACTACCGCCGAACACGCCATTGCGATGACGATGGCCCTGGCGCGGATGATTCCGGCGGCCAATGCCCGTACGCAGGCCGGCGAATGGCCCAAGAAGGACTTCATGGGCGTCGAGGTCACCGGCAAGACCTTCGGCCTGATCGGCGCGGGCAATATCGGCTCGATCGCCGCCAGCCGAGCGCTGGGCCTTCGCATGAAGGTCATCGCCTACGACCCCTTCCTGACCGAGGATCGCGCGGTCGAGATCGGGGTGGAGAAGGTCGATCTCGACACTCTGCTCAGCCGCGCCGACTTCGTCAGCCTGCACACCCCGCTGACCGACGAGACCCGCAACATCCTGTCGCGTGAGCGGCTTGAGAACGCTAAGCCCGGCATCCGCATCGTCAATTGCGCGCGCGGTGGGCTGATCGACGAGGTTGCGCTCAAGGACTGCCTCGAAAGCGGCCAGGTCGCTGGCGCCGCGCTCGACGTGTTTGCCGAGGAACCGGCGACCGACAACCCGCTCTTCGGAGCGCCGAACTTCATCTGCACCCCGCACCTTGGTGCATCGACCACCGAAGCGCAGGTCAACGTCGCGCTGCAGGTGGCCGAACAGATGGCCGACTACCTCGTCAATGGCGGCGTCTCCAACGCGCTCAACATGCCGAGCCTCTCCGCCGAAGAGGCGCCCAAGCTCAAGCCTTACATGTCGCTCGCCGAAAATCTCGGCAGCCTCGTGGGCCAGCTTGCCCACGGCAATCTCACCAAGATCAGCATCGAGCGCGAAGGCGCTGCCGCCGAACTCAGCGGCAAGCCGATCACCGGCGCGGTGCTGGCCGGCTTCATGCGCCGGTATTCGGACACGGTGAACATGGTCAACGCGCCCTATCTCGCAAAGGAGCGGGGCCTTGAAGTCTCCGAAATTCGCCAGAACCGCGAAGGCGCCTACAACACGCTGATCCGCGTTTCGGTCGAGACGGACCAAGGCACGCGCTCGGTCGCTGGCACGTTGTTCGGCAAGGACGCGCCGCGCCTCGTCGAGATTTTCGGCATCGGGATCGAAGCCGAACTCGACGGACACATGCTGTACGTGGTGAACGACGACAAGCCGGGCTTCATCGGCCGCATCGGTTCGCTGCTCGGATCCAAGGGCATCAACATCGGCACCTTCAATCTCGGCCGCCGCGATGCGGGCGGGGAGGCTGTGCTGTTGCTGAGCCTCGACGGCGAGATCAGCGAAGACGTGCTCAGCGAGGCGGAAGGTCTCGAAGGCGTGAAGATGGTCAAGGCGCTCAGTTTCTAGTGCCAATTTCGAAAACCGCTCGCACTGAGCCCTTCGACAAGCTCAGGAGAGCCTTGTCGAACCACTGTTCTTCTTTTAGCGCCCCCAGCGGAAGAAGAAGGACGGGCCCTTCGACAGGCTCAGGGCGAGCGGATTTTTCTTTATGACCCAACCCACCGACCTCCTGCCCATCGGGCTCGAAGATCGTCTGCCTGCGAACGCGGCACAGATCACGCGCGTCATGCGCGCCGCGCTCGATGTGCTGGATTCGCATGGCTACGACCGCGTGCGTCCGCCGCTGCTCGAATTCGAAAGCTCGCTGGCATCGCGAATGCTGGGCACGGCTACGCAGAACACATTTCGCATGACCGATCCGGCGAGCCTGCGCACGCTCGCCCTGCGCAGCGACATCACCCCGCAGATCGGCCGAATCGCTGCCACTTCGATGCGCAAGGTCGCTCGCCCCCTGCGGCTCGCCTATTGCGGCGACACCACGTTGATCCGGGCGAGCCAGCTGGACCCCGCGCGTGAGCGGCTGCAACTGGGTGCGGAACTGATCGGGACGGACACGGTGGATGCCGCAGCCGAAATCGTGACCCTCGCCATCGAGGCCGCGCGCGCGGCGGGTCTGGAAGGGATATCGGTAGATTTCACGCTGCCCGACCTGGTGGACGCGCTCGCCAGTGACGAAGACCCCGAAACGGTCGAAGCGATCCGGCATGAACTCGACACCAAGGATGCAGGCGGCCTGAAAGATGCAGGGGGAGCAGCTTATCTGCCGCTTCTTTATGCCACGGGCCCCTTCGACGATGCGATGGCCGCATTGCGCGACTTCGATGGCAAGGGCGCGCTGGGCACCCGGCTCGACGGACTGGCGGCGATTGCAGAACGCATCGGTGATAGCGCGCGCATCACGCTCGACCCGACAGAGCGGCATGGTTTCGAATATCAAAGCTGGTTCGGTTTCACCCTCTATGCCGAGGGCCAGCACGCTACGCTTGGCCGGTCGCTGGGCAGGGGCGGCAGCTATCGTATCGGCGGGAGCGAGGAAGCCGCGACCGGCTTCACCCTTTATGTCGACCGCCTTGCCGAAATCGTGCCTCAGGCTGAGGCGGCAGGCGTGATCTACCTGCCGAAGGGCCATGACCCGGACACCGCTCAACGGTTGCGGGCTGAAGGCTGGCGCACCCGCGCCCAGATCGGCGAGGGTGAGGACCCGCAGGCGCTCGGCTGTACCCATGTGCTCAGAGGCGACAACCCGCGCGCCCTTTGACAAGCCTCTGTCCAGATGCCGCCAATCGCTATATCGTGATGGCATGGTGAGACAGGTTACAAGCAAATTGCTGGCTGTCGGCGCCGCGGCAATTGGCCTCGGGGCGGCTTCATGCGTCGCCGATGGCGACGCTGGTGCGGCGGGTACTTCTTCGGCAACTCAGCCGCGCATCGAGTTCGACCGGGAGCGTTGCTTCCCCAACTCAGTGCGCGAAACGCCGCGCGATGGGCCGTACACGGCGGGACCCGTTCGCCCCGAGCCTCGCATCGCCCAACCGGGGCCACCGATAAACTCGGTGTCCGGAGTGCCGCGTTTCATCATCACCAACAGCACCGGCGAGCGCATCGTCCAGTTCTTCACGAAAAGCCCGGACACCAGCGAATGGGGCGCCGATCATTTCGAAACGGACGAAACGCTTGCGCCGGAACAATTCTGCACGGCTCGCGTGGTGCTTGGGCCGGACGAGAGCGAGGACAACTGCGCCTTCGACCTGCGCGCCGTTACCGACAGCGGCAGGGTGATCGAGCGCACCGGCTTCGACGCATGCAGCGCGAGCCGGATAACGCTCGATTGATCTTAGGTGCAGCAATCGGGAGCAGGGAGCCTCCCGCTTAGCTGTTGAACTTGCCCGGCTCAGGACCCATCCGCGCATCGGGATCGTCCAGCGTGTCGATCTTTGCCATCTGCTCGTCGCTCAGTTCGAAGCTCAGGGCGGCGAAATTGTCGCGGATATGATCGGGATTGGTCGAGCGCGGCAGCGTGCTCAGCCCGTGCTGGATATGCCAGCGAATGACCACGGCGGATTTAGATTTGCCCGTCTCTTCGGCGATCGAAGAAATGACGTCGCTGTCCATCGCCTTGCCCTGTCCCAGCGGCGACCAGCTTTGCGTCAAAATGCCCATTTCCTCGTGCACCTTGCGCATTTCGCGCTGCTGGAAGGTCGGGTGGAGCTCGATCTGGTTGAGCGCGGGAACGACGCCTGTTTCATCGACGATACGCTTCAGGTCCTCTTCACGGAAATTCGACACGCCGATGGACTTCGCCTTGCCCTGATCGCGCAGTTCGATGAAGGCTTTCCACGTATCCACGAACAGGTCCTTCTCGGGGCAAGGCCAGTGGATCAGAAGCATGTCGACATGATCGCGGCCCAGACGTGAGAGGCATTTGTCTGCGGCCTTGAGCGTGCGGTCGTAGCCTTGCGATTCGTTCCAGATCTTGGTCTGCAGGAAAATGTCGGACCAATCGCCGATCCCTTCGCCCACCTCCTTTTCGTTTCCGTAAACGGCGGCAGTGTCGATCAGCCAGTAGCCGGTTTCGACTGCGGTGCCGACTGCGGCTTTTGCGTCGTCGCCTTCGATTTCCCAGGTGCCGAAGCCAAGCTGCGGGATCTGGCGGTCGTCGTTGAGGGTGAGTGTGGGATAGTCGGTCATGGAATCTCCTTTTGCCCGATCAACGGGGAGGGGACCGCGCAGGTTCCGAAGAGCGGGTGCGAAAGGGTGCGAAAGGCGAACTTTCCTACCGATCGCCCGTGCCGCTAACTGGCGAAATGCCCCGTATCATCCGATCACCCGTGCCTTTGCATCATACAGTTCTGTGCCCTTGCTCGACCCCCGAATACGGAAAGTCACATGCCGGGGCGCGGAATTCGCCGAAAGCCGCGCAAGTTCAGTGTGTTGCGCGCAAATACGCTTTTTACAAACCCCCGGTTCGCAGTTCCACACGCCACCACGCTTGCCCTCCAGCGCGCAAGCCCCTAGTCCCGCGCGGTTTGCACAATGAATGGAAGCATTAAGGCATGGCCAACGTCACCGTGATCGGCGCCCAATGGGGCGATGAGGGCAAGGGCAAGATCGTCGACTGGCTAGCCAGCCGCGCCGATGCCGTCGTTCGCTTCCAGGGCGGGCACAATGCCGGGCACACGCTGGTCATCGACGGGACTACCTACAAGCTCTCGCTGCTTCCCTCGGGCATCGTGTCGGGCACGATGAGCATGATCGGAAACGGCGTTGTGCTCGATCCGTGGGCCTTGCGCGATGAGGTCGCCAAGCTGGAAGGGCAGGGCGTCGCGATCACGGCCGACAACCTCGCCGTCGCCGACAACTGCCCGCTGATCCTGCCGCTGCACCGCGACCTCGACGGATTGCGCGAACAGGCCGCGGGCAAGGGCAAGATCGGGACGACCGGGCGCGGCATCGGTCCGGCTTACGAGGACAAGGTGGGCCGCCGCGCGATCCGCGTTTGCGACCTCGCGCATCTAGACAGCCTCGAACCGCAGCTCGATCGCCTCTGCGCGCATCATGACGCGCTGCGAGCCGGGTTCGACCAACCTCCTGTTGACCGCGAGGCGCTGCTCGAGGAGCTGCGCGATGTCGCTCCCTTCGTGCTGCGGTTCGCGCAGCCGGTGTGGAAGCGGCTGAAGAAGGTGCGCAAGGCAGGGGCCAGGGTCCTGTTCGAAGGCGCGCAGGGCGTCCTGCTCGACGTCGATCACGGCACCTATCCCTTCGTCACCAGCTCGAACACGGTCAGCGGCACGGCAGCCAGTGGCAGTGGGCTGGGGCCGAACGCGACCGGTTTCGTGCTCGGCATCGTCAAGGCTTATACGACGCGCGTAGGCTCCGGCCCGTTTCCGACGGAACTCGACGACGAGATCGGACAGAGGCTGGGCGAGCGCGGGCATGAGTTCGGCACTGTCACCGGGCGACAACGCCGGGTGGGCTGGTTCGACGCAGTGCTGGTGCGACAGACCTGCGCAGTAAGCGGTGTGACCGGCATTGCGCTGACCAAGATCGATGTGCTCGATGGGCTGGAAACGGTGAAGATCTGCACCGGCTATCGCCTGCGCGGCAACGTCTACGACTACCTGCCCACCCATTCCGCGGATCAGGCCGAAGTCGAACCGATCTATGAAGAGATGGAAGGCTGGAGCCAGAGCACGGTTGGAGCGCGCAGCTATGCCGACCTGCCGGCCAATGCGATCAAGTACGTGCAGCGGATCCAGGAACTGATCGAGTGCCCGGTCGCGCTGGTTTCCACCAGTCCCGAGCGCGACGACACGATCCTGGTGCGCGATCCCTTCGAGGACTGATCGACGGCACCCCAAGGGCAATCTCTAAGAAGTCTAGCTGCGGGACATACGGCAACGGGCGTAATTGCCCGTAGTCTCCTGGAGGCGTAAGCATAGGACCGATGCACCGCCTCGCCGCCCTCGTTTTGAGCACACTAAGTCTCCTGCTTGCCGCCTGCGCTGGGTCGACACCCGTTTCGTCCGGCACCAATGGCGACGCGGCGGTGCATCGACCCGCTTACCCCGCGATGCTCCCAGGCGAGGCGAGCAGGGGCGCGGCAGCCCGCTCTATTGGGCGCGATACCGCTGCCGGGGCGCCGCTGATCGCGGATTACCTGTTGATCGACAAGTCGGACCGGCTGCTCGTCGCCTATCGCGATGGCCGCCCGATCCGCGCCTATCGCGGCCTGCAATTCGGCGATGCGCCGATGGGGCATAAGCGGTTCCAGGGCGACGAGCGTACGCCGGAGGGACTCTATACGATCGACACGCGCAATCCGCGCAGTTCATTCCACCTCTCGCTCCGCATTTCCTATCCCAACGCGCAGGATCGTGCGTTTGCGCAGGCCTATGGCCGCTCGCCCGGCGGTGAGATATTCATCCATGGCCAGCCGACCGGACGCCCCGGCAGGATGCGCGGCGACTGGACCGATGGATGCATCGCACTCAGCAATGAAGAGATCGAGGAACTGTGGCAGATCGTGCCCGATGGCACGCCGATCGAAATCCGGCCCTAACGCTCCCTCTCCTCCGACAGCAGCGCAACCTGCACCTGCAGCTTCTTCAACTCGCGCAGGACAGTGAGCATGTTCATGCGCGAAAACAGCCACTGCTTCGTAAAGCCCTGGATCACCAGCACCGCAAGCGCGGCGATAGCCCACAGGGTATGCTCCACCGGATCGCGGGTGTGGGCGACCTGCCAGATCGTGAAGAGCAGGAGCAGGCCGAACACCACCGCCATGACGAAGACCAGCTTCGACCATCCGCCAAGCGGTCCTTTCCATGTGTCGCCGATCTGCTGGAACAGCCCACGATCCCCTTCAAGGCTTTTCAGGAATTCGCGGTCGTCGGCGTCCAGCGCGGCCGCTATCGCATCGTCTTTGTTGGTCATTGTTGTTCTCCTTCAGGATCTTGGCTCAGCGCCGCTTTGAGTTTGCGACGCGCGTGGAACAGGCGGCTTTTGGCGGTGCCTTCGGGGATGGACTGGACCTCGGCGATTTCTACGAGGGTCAGTCCTTCGACGAAATAGAGATGCGCAGCCAATCGCTGGTCAGGCGGCAATGCAGCGAAAGCCTGCGCAATCGCGATTGTTTCGGGCGGAGAAGAGGTCTCCTGCGGCATTACATCCAGCTTCGCCTCGCCCTCGCGGTCTCGATAGATTTTGCGCAGATGGTTAGCTCCGCGGCGGTGCAGCACCGAAAAGGCGAAGCTGCGAAAGCGTGAGGGGTCGCGCACACTACCCAGACGTTTCACGATGCCCAGCCAGCATTCCTGCGCAAGGTCGTGCGCAGCATCCTCGCTCCCGCAATAGCGCCGGGCGGCGCGGGCGAGCTTTGGATTCCAGCGGCGAAACAGCCGTTCAAGCGCGCGCCGGTCGCCAGACTGTGCAAGCACGACGAGCATCTCGTCGAACACCTGGCCCGTATCGGGCGGAGCGGATGAGCGGGTGCGCTGGGTCATCGTAAAGGTAGTCGCTGCACTGTGCCGAGAAGTTCAACCGCATTGGAGAAAAATTGCGCGACAATGCCCTAATCTTGACTTGATCCTCATTTGTTCTACTCACGTTCTCACTATCAAAGGGGAGCGACTCGATGCCACAACTTGAAATTCAGAAGTCCGATTTTTCCTATGACAGCGTCACCGACGCGTCCGGCCTGCCCGCGCGAGTGGCGATTTTTGCCGATCGTCCGGTGGTGCGTGAAGTGATACAGGACGATTTGTCCGGTGCGGGTTTCCGTACGATCGATGGCGGGGAGATCGGGAAACTGCTCGACGGCCCGATCGCGTTGCTGGGCGATGTCGTGATGGTCGATTGCCCGTTGGTTGACGGAGAAACCATTGCTGCGCTGTCGAGGCTGGATATGCGCGTGGCCCATGCCGGGGCGAAGCTGATCGTATCGACCTCTCTCGACGGGCTTGATGCGGTGTTCTGTGCCCTCGACCAGTCACAGCCGCAAATTCTGGTCCAGCCCTCTCGCGGCGAGCGCATCATCGCGGTCGGGCGGGTGCTCGCCGATATCGGCAACGCCCGTGTGCGCGAAATGACCGAGGACGACCGGCTCAACCTTCTCCACCTGTCGCGTCAGGTGGAGGCTATTGCGCACAAACTCGAAGGACTTTCGGGAGCCGAGAATATCACCGAGGCATCGCGCGCCGCGCTGCGGGCACATTCAAGCGTTTCGACGCTGGCCACGAAGGGTACGGAGGCAAATTCCTCCAAGGAAGCACCCCGCTTCAATTCGGCACAGGCACAGGCACCGACACCCGATCCACGCTTCGTGCGCAAGGTCATCGCATCGCGTCAGGCTCGCGCGAAGTTCTTCGATGCCGAACTTTTCGCCGATCCGGCCTGGGATATGCTGCTCGATCTGACCGCAGCTGAAGCCGAGAAAATGCAGGTTTCGGTGACCTCGCTGTGCATTGCGGCTGCAGTCCCGCCAACGACCGGGCTGCGCTGGATCAAGCAGTTGGTCGATTGCGGCGTATTCGAACGCGTCGCGGATCCCAATGACAAACGCCGCGCCTTTATCGGCCTGAGCGCTCAGTCGAGCACGGCCATGGCGCGCTATTTTGCCGAGGTCGAGGTGCCGTTGGCTCAGGCGGCCTGAACCTATCGGTCCTGCGCCTCATCCCGGTGCAGGATCACGGTGAGGCCGGTCTCACTGCCGGCCTTGCGCGCTTGCGGGCAGGAGGATGCACCCCGGCACTCTTCCCGCCCGCAGGCAAACCGCTGAGCGTCCGCTCGCGCCCGTCCGAGCACGGACGAAGGGACGGACGGATCGGCACAGACCACATCCGCTTCGCCAAGCAGTCGAGCCTGTTTGATGGTGAGATCCTCGGGATCGGGGCTGGTCAGGACGAAACGCTCGGTCGTCGGTTCGGCAGCCGCCGTCGGATCGTCCAGCCAACCGGCCACCTTGTCATGCGATGTTGCATCGAGAGGATCGAGCGGCCCGCCTTCACGAAGGGCTTCGTCGATCGCGCGGCGGCGTTCGGAAGCTTCGGGAAACCGCGCCCTTAGCCGATCGCGGGCGTCGAACATGGCTCTCGCCAGCTTACCAAGGCCCGGCGGCAAAATGCGCTCCAGACGCAGGCGCAGATGCTTGGCCAGTCCCGCCGAAGCGCCGCCGGTGCCCACCGCGATCAGAACAGGATTGCGGTCCAGAATGCTAGGTGTGGTAAAATCGCATAGGTCGGGGCGGTCGACGACATTGACCAGCATTCCCGCACAGCGAAGGTTGATTGCCGCAACCTCGCAGGCCTTCGCATCCTCGTAAGCGACGAAAGCCAGTCGTACGCCTTCGTCGATCGCACGCGCACTGTCGGTTTCGACGACCCCTCCTGCGCGTTCGACCAGTCGACGCTTGGGCTCGGCGGCCTCTCCCTCTCCGAGAACCAACACCGATTGACCGGCAATCCGGTGGAACAGCGGGAGGCTGCCGATCTCGCTCACTGCGCGCTCAGGCGAGCCATTCCGGCACACGTTCAGCATCCATGATCGCGCCTGCGTCGATGCGGTCCGCGACCACGGCAAACTTGTCTCCATCGACGAGCACTTCGGCCACGAAGCCGCGCGAATTGTAGCTCGAAGCCATGGTCGCGCCATAGGCGCCAGCGGTCCGGAACACGGCGAGGTCGCCTGCCTTGAGGGCATCGCATTCACGCCCCATGGCGAAGGTATCCCCGGTCTCGCAGATCGGTCCGACAATGTTGGCAGTCATCTGCGAGCCATCGGGTTCGACCGCGTCGAAACCGTGATACGCGCCATACAGCGCGGGGCGCGCAAGGTCGTTCATCGCCGCATCGACGATCACAAACGGGTCCTTGATCCCACGCTTTACCCGAACCACTCGGGTCAGCAGCACACCGGCATTGCCGGCAATCACCCGGCCCGGCTCGAAGATCAGGCGCACGTCCCAGTCCTTGGTCACCCGCGCTACCATCGCGCCGTATTCGGCAGGAGAAGGCGGGTTTTCGCCCTTGCGATAGGGAACTCCCAGGCCTCCGCCGAGGTCGACATGGGTGATCGCATGGCCTGCTCCGCGCAAAAAGGTGACCAACTCGCCCAGCTTGACGAAGGCAGCTTCGAGAGGCGCGAGGTCGCCCAGCTGGCTGCCGATATGCACAGCCACGCCGCGCAGCCGCACGCCGGGCTGTCCGGCAAGTTTGCCGAAAATCTGCCCGGCTTCGCTGATCGGAACGCCGAACTTGTTGTCAGCCTTGCCGGTCGAGATCTTGTCATGGGTACCGGCATCGACGTCGGGGTTGATCCTCAAGGCGCAGCGCGCCTCCAACCCCATGCCCGCGGCTAGCTCGGCCAGTTCGAGGCCCTCTTCCTCGCTCTCGATATTGAACTGCCCGATTCCGGCTTCCAGTGCGGCGGTGATTTCGGCGCGGGTTTTGCCGACGCCCGAGAACACGATCATTTCGGGCGCCATTCCAGCGGCCAGCGCACGGCGCATCTCGCCGACCGAGACGACATCTGCGCCATAGCCCTGCTGCTGCAGCACCTTGAGCACGGAGAGGTTCGGGTTCGACTTGACCGCAAAGGCGATCAGTTTGTCAGGGACCGCGTCCAGCCCTTCGCGAAAAACTCGCGCGTGGCGCTCAAGGGTTGCGCGCGAATAGACGTAGACGGGCGTGCCGACTTCCTCGGCAATCGTCGGCAGCGGGACGTCTTCGGCGTGCATGACGCCGCCTTTGAATGCAAAATGATCCATGGACGGTGGCGGTCTTCTATTCGGGCGGCAAGTCGAAGGGATCGTCTTCGCGCTCTTCGGAGCGGCGACGCAGTTCGACTGTGCGATCGGGGCGAGCGAGGGCGGGGAGTTCGAGCAATTCCTCCGCAGTGCGCGGCTGGGCTTCGCCGAGCGGCGGCGGAGGCAGGTTGGCGCCCGCAGCTGGTTCGAGTGGGGTACGATTGCCGCAGGCAGCGAGCATCAGGCAGAGCGCGGGCGCGCTCACGAGAACAAGTCTGGCGCGATTCATTCGCTGTCTCCGGCTTCGGCATCAAGGCGTGCGCGCGCCTCGGCCACGCGCTGTTCTACCTGATCGGGGGCCGTCCCGCCATAGGAGGAGCGGCTGGCGACCGAGGCTTCGATCGACAGCGCTTCGAACACGCGCTCGTCGATCCGTTCGTCGATACCCTGAAGGTCCGAAAGCTCCAGTTCTTCCAGCGAACACGACTTGGAGTCCGCCAGCTTCACCGCTTCGCCGGTAATGTGATGCGCTTCGCGGAACGGTACGTCGGCCTGTCGGACCAGCCAGTCGGCGAGGTCGGTTGCGGTTGCGTGTCCGGCTTGCGCGGCTGCGCGCATACGCTCCGGGCGGAAGGTTGTTTCGGCGATCATTCCGGTCATCGCGGCCAGGCACAGGTCGAACAGACCGGCAGCCTCGAAGACAGGCGGTTTGTCGTCCTGCATATCCTTGGAATAGGCCAGCGGCAGGCCCTTCATCGTAATCATCAGCGATGTCGCGGCGCCCACGATCCGCCCCGCATGGCCGCGCACCAGCTCGGCGGCATCCGGGTTGCGCTTTTGCGGCATGATCGAGGAACCGGTCGACAAGGTGTCGGGGAGCGAGGCGAAGCCGAAGGGCTGGCTTGCCCACAGGATCATTTCTTCGGCAAGGCGCGAGAGGTGAATGGCGCATTGGCTCGCCGCCATCAGATAGTCGAGCGCGAAGTCGCGATCCGATACGGCATCGAGCGAATTGCGCGTCGGCTGAGCAAAGCCTAGCGCACTCGCCGTCGCTTCCCGGTCGATGGCAAAGCCCGTTCCTGCCAGGGCCGCGGAGCCAAGCGGGCATTCGTCCAGCCGCTGCTGCGCCGCTTCGAACCGAGCGGCATCGCGGGTGAGCATTTCGTAATAGGCCATAAGGTGGTGACCCAGAGTCACCGGCTGCGCGGTCTGCAAATGGGTGAAGCCGGGCATGATTGTGCCCGCATGTTCGCCCGCCCGCTCGACCAGTGCGCGACGCAAGCGGCCAAGCGCCGACAGCGCGCGTTCATTGGCGGTTCGCACCCACAGCTTGAAATCGGTCGCCACCTGGTCGTTGCGGCTGCGCGCCGTGTGCAGACGACCGGCGACCGGACCGATCAGTTCGGTGAGCCGTGCCTCGACCGTCATGTGTATGTCCTCGAGGTCCCAGTCCTCGGGTACGCCGTCGCGCTCGTACTCCTCGGCGATCCGCTCCAGCCCGTCGGTAATGATCGCGGCGTCGGCCTCGCTCACGATACCTTGCGCTCCAAGCATCGCGACATGCGCCTTGGACGCGGTGATATCCTGGCGCCACAGCGCCTTGTCGAAGGGGATCGAGGCATTGATTTCGCGCATCACCGCGCTAGGCCCTTCGGCAAACCTGCCGCCCCACATCGTGTTTCTGGAGTCGCTCATGCTTCGTTCGGTCTTGGTCTCTGCTCTTGCGCTACTGGCTCTTGCCGGCTGCGATAGGGACGCGGGCGGCGCGGCGCAAGAAAGTGCTGCGGGTGGGGGCGCTGAGGCGCCGACCTCGCCTCAGCCTGCTGGCGAGGTAGTGCGCACCTTCGCGGGGACAGAGCTGCCCGCGCTGACTGTCTCCGATCCGGAAGGGGATACGCTCGATCTGGGCGCGATCAATCGGCCCGTACTGGTCAATTTGTGGGCGACGTGGTGCGGGCCCTGCGTGGTGGAGATGCCAGCGCTCGACGCCCTAGCGGGCGAGTTGGAAGGCGACGTGGATGTGCTGACGATCAGCCAGGACGCGCGCCCTGAACTGGTCCCGCCCTTCTTTGCAGAGCGCGATTTCGAATATCTTGAGCAGTGGCTTGACCCGGAAAACGAGCTTGCCTTCGCCTTCAGCGACGCAGGCGTGCTGCCGGTGACGATCCTGTTCGGTGCCGACGGCGAGGAAATCCTGCGAGTAACGGGCGGCTATGAATGGGACAGCGAGGAGGCGATTGCGATGGTTCGCGAAGAGGTGGCGGAAGGCGGGACTTGAGGTCCGTTGATTTCTCCAGCGCTATCGCTTGGGAGCATCTAGGCCAAGACGTCTCCGGGACGGTCTGGCGTCACAAAATGCTGGTGGGCGATGACAGGCTCGAACTGCCGACCCTCTCGGTGTAAACGAGATGCTCTACCAACTGAGCTAATCGCCCCATGACTTGGGATGCGAGCAATTACGCGCGGTTTGCCGTGCGGTCAAGGTGTGTCGAGTGGAACCGAGTGTGCTGCTTGACCGCGCAATTTCAATCAGATTCCCGCAATAGTTACGAAGTCATTCTTGCACTTTCGACGGATAAATTCCCCGTATCCCAAGTTCAGCGACGCTCGATAGCGATCCCGTCCACACTGTCGCTAGTGGCAAGATTTGCCTTCGCTTCTTCGTCATCGAGAGCATAGGCGGACAGAAAACGGCCCGACCAGTCGATTAGCGTTTCTGCTGGCGCGTCGTCACCAAGCGCCGCAAGATTATGTCCACCATCCTCGACGACGACGAGGTACTTATTGCCTTCGACACTACGATCAAATGCCAGACGATGAGCTTCCCAGGTCGGCATGGTCGTTCCGGTCGCATCGTTCGTGCCAGTGATCATCATGAACGGTAGGTCGAGAGTTTCGTAGGCGTTTTCGGGAACCAGCGTGGGTATTTTCCCCGGTGATGAGAAGGCCAAGATAGCTGCAGGACTTGGTCCCTCGAGCGATCCGAATGCCCATTTCCCTTCACCTTGGGTCGTGGCCACGAAAGAGCCGAAGCTGTGTCCGGCAAGCACGACGGGTAGGTCTTGTTTTGCCGCAAAATCTCGGAGTTCCAGCATGGTTTGCATCCGCTGTCCGACTATGGCTTGGCTGCGGGGAAAGCCGTCGGGGGGGAGCGCTACGTGCCGAGGATGATTCTCGCTATCGAGATTAAGTGGCGCATGAACAGCAAATCCCAGCTTATTCCAACCGTCGAACAAGCGATCATACATGGCGGGTTCGGCCCCCCATCCGTGTCCGAACAGTATTACTCCCCTTCTTTCGCCTTCGGCTTCCCAGACCGATATGACCTCGATCTGACCATGGACAGCGAGTTCATACGATCGATCTTGAGCCGAGAGCGGCATCGTCGACATCACTAGTGCGGTGATAAAGGCTATCAAGTTGCGCAAGATTATCCGCCCGTTCTCAGTAATGAAGCATCGGCACTATCTGACGGCGTTTGAATGATCAGGTCAAGCTGCAACCAAGTGGACTGTGAGTGCTACCTAGCGGACAGAAGTTCAAAACGAATTGCCGTGTGTCATTTCCGGTTTCTTCGGTGCGTATGAGAAAAGGCGGATGCCGTGGGGCACCCGCCTTTCGTGTCGTGTCTGTATCTTTCGCCGGGACGGGCGAAAGCGGCTTTTGCTATGCCTCCTCAGGCGGCGCGACGCAGGAATGCGATCACGGCGAGCACGAGGAAGATAACGCCGAGAATATAGGCGATATTGGTTGCAGCGCCCGCTACTCCACCGAAACCGGCAAGCGCAGCTACGATCGCGATGATGAGGAAAATGATGGCCCACTTAAGCATGTTATTTCTCCAGAAATGTAATGCTTACTCAATTCCGTCGTAACATATTGGTTCCGAAGCATCTTTTTGCGCTCTGCGGGAACCAATCCGCATTTGGGGAATTGATCGGCGCGTAGCTCGCGTTATGGGCGCGCATGGCTTTTCCCAAACTTCTCGTCCTTGGCACCGGTGGCACGATTGCCGGCGCAGCGCGCTCTGCAACGGGCAAGTCCTATGGCGCGGGCGAAGTCGCGATCGACGCGATCGTTTCCGAAGTCGCGCGGTTGGGCCTCGACGTGGAATTGGTGGCAAAGACTATCGCCCGAATCGGGTCGCAGGATATTGGTTGGGATCAATGGGATGCGCTCCACCGCGAAATAGCGGCTGCGCAGGGCGACGATAGCATTGCCGGGATCATCGTCACCCACGGTACCGATACGGCCGAGGAAACCGCCTATCTGCTCGACCTGACCCTGGCGGCGGGCAAGCCGGTGGTGCTGGTAGGCGCGATGCGGCCTACCGATGCGGTGGGCAGCGACGGGATGCGCAACTTTGCCAACGCGGTGCAGGTCGCGCGCGATGACCGGGCGGCCCATCGCGGCGTGATGGTGGTGATGGGCGACGCGGTTTTTGCCGCTCCCGACGTGCGAAAGGCCGCGACCTCCAACATCAATGCCTTTCGAGGTTTCCCGCGTGGTCCGATTGCCCTGGCGACGCCTTCCAGCATCGACTGGTTCGCACCCCCGCATCGCGAAGGCAGCTCCGCACGTTTTGCATGGCCAGAAGCGCTGCCGCGCGTGGCGATCCTCACCGCAGGGGCGGGGATGGATGCCAAACCTGTGGAGGCGCTGCTCGGCATCGGGTGCAAGGGAATAGTGATCGCCGGGATGGGGCAGGGGAACGCTCCGCGGGTCGTCCTTGACGCACTTGCCGATGCGGTGCGCAGCGGCGTGCCGGTGGTGCGCTCGACGCGGGTCGATGAAGGGCTGGTGGATCGCAATGTCGAAGTCGACGACGACGCCAATGGCTTCGTCGCGTCCCGCGCGCTCGGCCCGGCCAAAGCGCGGATGCTGCTGATGATGCTGATTGCGAGCGGAATTACGGATCAGGAGCGAATTCAGGCGAATTTCGACCGGCCGTAAAGTCGCGTTTTAGCCATCGCCGAAATCGATGGCCCACCGCGCGATCAATATCACGGGATGCGCCATCGTTTCGGAGGGGCGGCCCCCGCGCACGGCGGGGGCTCGCGCAATTTAGCCGCCTGGAATGACGAGGTATTTCTCGCCGGTTTTCATCTGCTTGTAGTCGCAGATCGCGTCTTTCTCGAGCATGCCTTCCAGCGTAACCTTGCGCTTGTAGCTGGAGGCGAAGGTCGTGGTGAGATTCTCTACGACGCGCTTGCGCATCTTTGCGACGGTCTCTTGTCCGGCCTTTTGCAGGAACGGAGTCAGCAGCCAGCCGCACACACACCATTGCAGGCCATAGGACGGGGTGAGAACGGTCGGGCCCATGTCGAGCCGACCATACATGTACATTTTCTTGTCCTGATTGGAGCCATAGCGCGAATATTCGCTCATCTGCGAAGCGGCGACGCGTTCCATTGCTTTCAGAACGCCATCGGTCGCCTGTCCGCCGCCAATCGGGTCGAAGCCGAGATAGGCCCCGGTCGCCTCGATCGCCGATTTCAGCTGGTCCATGTAATCAGGAGCCGACGAATTAACGATATGCTCGGCTCCGAGGTCCTTTAGCAGTTCGACCTGCTCGGGCTTGCGCACGATATTGACGAGCTTCATCCCGTCTTCGAGGCAGATCTTGTTGAGCATCTGGCCAAGGTTCGAGGCGGCGGCGAGGTGGATGATCGCGTCGTGGCCTTCCATCTTCGCCGTTTCGACGAAGCCCAATGCGGTCATCGGGTTGACGAAGGAAGACGCGCCTTCCTCGCTCGAATGATCGCCCAGCGGCAGGCACATCATCGCATCGGCAATGGCGTATTGGCTGTAGGCGTTGCCTGGCACACACGCGACGCGCTGACCCATCAGCGATTTGGCCATGTCGCTGTCACCGGTGGCGACCACCGTGCCTGCGCCTTCGTTACCTGCGGGCAGGCGTTGGCCGTGGCGGTTCTTTTGTCCGGAAAGGAACGGCTCGGGCATCTTGGCGACGACCTTTCCTTTCGAATA
The DNA here is from genome assembly GCA_947494705.1 of uncultured Erythrobacter sp. GTDB lineage: Bacteria > Pseudomonadota > Alphaproteobacteria > Sphingomonadales > Sphingomonadaceae > Erythrobacter. Next base: position 792,539 of record CANLVN010000001.1, on the reverse strand, counting down.
TTCCGCGTTCTCGAAATCCGCCGCGCTGGTCAGGATCGCGAGGTCGGACGGGTTGATGGGAGCGGCTTCCATCTGGACGAGAACCTGGTTGCCGGTGGGCTGAGGAAAAGTTTGCTCCACCACTTCGAGGATCAGATCACCCTCTGCGGTAAGAGTGGTGAAAAGCTGTTTGCCGGTGGTGGTCATAATTAAACGTTCTCCTTGAGTGTCTTCGTTGTCTAGTCGGTATCTTCGGCTCTGGGCAGCATTTCGACCAGCAGGATCATGATGGCCCATATTGCCAGCGTCGGCTGCAGGTAGGGGATCGAGGGAAGCTTCAGTGCATTTTCGAGGACCAGCGGAAGCGCCGCAATCGCGCCTGCCGTGCTGATAGTATAAAACAGCACATACTCACTGGATCCCAGATAAAGTATGAGAATTACCACCGCGGCGCTCACCAACAGCAGCGTCATGAAATCAAAGACTGGCAGTCCGTCAGCGCGCGCAAGCACGAAACCCAGCACTGCACCGAAAACAATGTTGATGCCTTCGACATTTGCACGATATTCGCGTTCGGTCACGGCGACCGTTGGCGGCATCCTGTACCATTTTGACATGCTTATTCTGGTTCCCCCGGGTAGGTCGCTTTCACGAAGTAGAGACCATGGGGCGGCGCGTTAAGTCCTAATTCGCTGCGGTCCTTCGCGGCGAGGGCTTCGGCGACCTGTTCCTCGCGCCAGGTCCCTGCGCCGACGAGCTTGAGGCAGCCGACCATGCTGCGCACCTGGTGATGCAGGAAAGAGCGCGCTGCGGCGTGGATGCGGATTTCATCGCCCTCACGCTCCACGTCCAGCCGGTCGAGCGTCTTGACCGGGTCCCGTGCCTGGCAATGGACCGAGCGGAAGGTGGTGAAATCATGCCGCCCGACCAGCGCCTGAGCGGCGCGGTGCATCGCTTCGTCGTCGAGCTCGTGTGCAACCTGCCAAGCGCGGTTCTTCGCAAGGGTCAGCGGCGCGCGGCGATTGGCGATCCGGTAGACGTAAGAGCGTCCGATGCAGGAGAAGCGCGCATGCCAGTCATCGGGCACGATCTCGCAGGCGGTGATTGATATCGGGTCCGGGCGCAGATGGGCGTTCAGTGCCTCGGATAGGCGGAACGGGTCGATGTCCTTCTCGATATCGACATGGCTGCGCATCGCCAGCGCATGGACCCCGGTATCGGTGCGCCCGGCACTGTGCAGCCTCGCGTCTTCGCCGGTGATGCGGTGGAGCGCTTCCTCGATCGACTGCTGGACGCTTGGCCCGTGCTTTTGCCGTTGAAGCCCCTGAAACGGCGTGCCGTCGAATTCGATGGTGAGCGCGAAACGGGTCAAGCGAGCACGATCCCCGGCTCGACCGACCGTCCGCGCAGGAAATCCCCGCGCGACATTGCCGGCTTGCCCGCGCGCTGTAGCTTCACCGGACTAATCGCCCCTGAACCGCAGGCTATCGTGAGGTCGTCGTCGAGCACTTCACCGGGAGTGCCGCTGTCCTCGACAGCTTCGGCTGCGAGCAGTTTCACACGTTCGCCCTCCAGATCGAACCAGGCGCCGGGGAAGGGAGCAAGGCCATGAACGTGCCGCACCAGTTCGCTCGCCGGACGCGACCAGTCGATTCTCGCTTCGGACTTGTCGATCTTGGGGGCGTGGGTCGCAGCTTCATCGTCCTGCGGCGCTGGCGGGAAGGCGGGGAGGTCGGCCAGCACTTCCAGCATCGCCTGCGCGCCCAGCCGACCCAGTTCCTCGAACAGTTCGCCGGTCGTCTTGGTCGCAATCGGTGTTCGCACGACATAGAGCATCGGTCCGGTATCGAGGCCCGCCTCCATCTGCATGATCGTGACGCCCGTCTCCTCATCGCCCGCCATCACTGCGCGGTGGATCGGAGCGGCCCCGCGCCAGCGCGGCAGAATCGAGGCGTGAATGTTGAGGCAGCCGTGCACCGGCGCATCCAGCACCGCCTGCGGCAGGATCAGGCCATAGGCGGCGACCACCGCGATGTCGGCCCCGAGCGCTGCGAAGGCTTGCTTTTCAGCATCGGGCTTCAACGATTTGGGCGTGCGCACTTCCAACCCAAGCTCATCGGCTTTGGCATGAACCGGCGAGGGCCGCAGCTGCTTTCCGCGGCCCGACCGGCTCGGCGGCTGGGTGTACACGCACACGATCTCGTGCCCGGCCTCGTGGCAAGCCACCAGCGCAGGCACCGCGAAATCGGGCGTTCCCATGAAGATGATGCGCATAAGGTTAGTGGCGAGCCTTTGTTACTTCCCCGCCAGCCCCTATCTCTCACCCAATGGCATCGCAAGAGATCGAGAGCTTATCCGCAACCCTCGCTCGCCTGCCGGGCCTCGGCCCGCGCAGCGCGCGTCGGGCCGTGCTGTGGCTGGTCAAGAACCGTGAGCAGGCATTGCCCGCACTGCTCGAGGCACTCGATGCCGTTTCGCAAACGCTGGTCGAGTGCGACATCTGCGGCAATGTCGACACGCGCAATCCGTGCGGCATTTGCGCCGATCCCAAGCGCGACGCGCGCCAGCTTTGCGTGGTCGAGGATGTCGCCGATGTCTGGGCACTGGACCGCGCGCGCCTGTTTCAGGGTCGCTATCATGTCCTTGGCGGCAAACTCTCTGCATTGGACGGCATCGGTCCCGAAGACCTAAACATTGCCGACCTAATGAAGCGCGTGAGCGATGGGCAGGTCGATGAGGTCGTCCTTGCCATGAATGCCACGCTCGAAGGGCAGACGACCGCACATTACCTCGCCGAGCGGCTGGAGGAGCACAAGGTCCGCATCACGCAGCTTGCGCATGGCTTGCCGGTTGGTGGAGAGCTCGACTATCTCGACGAGGGGACGCTGGCGCAGGCGCTGCGAGCGCGGCGGCCGGTTGAGTGAGTTATGTCGTGGCGATTACGGGTTCATCCCGTCCGCCAGAATGATCCTTGAGACGGCATTTTCCGTTCGCAGCGATTTGATCGCATCGTATTCGGGTGAATTCCAGAATTCGAGTAGCGTTGCGTAGTCCGGAAACTCAATAACCACCAGCCGACCTTCGATAGGGCGTCCCTCGGGTACGAGGTTCTCACCGGCGCGCACGATGTATCGACCGCTAAATCTCTCGATAAGGGGTGTCACGGCTTCCATATAGGCCGGATAGTCTTTCGCATTGGTCACAAGGACCTCGGCAATCAGGTAAGCCGGCTTGGTGGTCGCGTCTTGCGGTCCCTTGTCGGTTTCCGACGCCGAAGCGCTAACGATGATCCCCAACCAAGCCGCCAGACCAAGCAATGCCCTAAGCGAATGTCCTGTCATTTGATTTCTCCCTTGGTCCTTGGACATAACTTGAAAGCAGATCGCGACAAGCATATTAAAACTCCATGGCTATCCTAGAAATCCTCGAAGTGCCGGACCCCCGGCTCAAAGTCGTGTCGTCCCCGGTCGAGCCGGACGAATTCAATGACGAGCTCAAGCAGCTCGCCGAAGACATGCTCGAAACCATGTATGATGCGCCCGGCATCGGTCTCGCGGCGATCCAGGTGGGCGTGCCCAAGCGGCTGCTGGTCATCGACCTTCAGCCCGAAGACCCCGATGCAGAGCCGATCGAGTGCGAGCATGACGGGCACAAGCACACGCACCCTGCCACCAAGAAAGAGCCGCGCATCTTCGTGAACCCGGTCATCGTTGACCCGGCAGAAGACTTGTCGACGTACAACGAAGGCTGTCTTTCGGTCCCGGAAATCTACGCCGACGTCGATCGCCCCGCGACCTGCACGGTCAAGTATCAGGACCTCGACGGCAACCACCACGAGGAACAGCTCGAAGGACTGCTTGCGACCTGCCTGCAGCACGAGATGGATCACCTGGAAGGTATCCTGTTCATCGATCACCTCAGCCGTCTCAAGCGCAACATGGCGCTCAAGAAGCTGAAGAAGATCCGTCAGGCAGCGTAACTTCTTTGCGAAGGCGCCTCGGGGCTGATTCCTCCGCTGGCGCCAAGGGTCCCTGTGGGATCGTGGCTGAGCGATGCGCCGGGTGGGATATTACCCGGCGCTTCATCGCTTACTTGTCCATCATGCCCTGAACCGCGTTCTTCACGTCGCGGATCACTTCCTGGCACATGGTCGCACAGCGCTTGCAGTGCGGATCGTCGTGCATCTTGCAGAGTTCGTGGCACTGTTCGCAGGCGATGATGCAGGCCGCTCCGATCGCCTTGATCGCCTTGACGTTTCCGCCGGTACGGCGCGAGGCCACGCGGTAGAAAGCTGTGCAGGCATCGGACGCATCGAGGCAGCGACGGATGCATTCAGCGCGTTCCTTGGCGTTGTCCTCTGCAAGGCAGGCATCGGCGCATGAATTGATAATCGCCGCGCCATACATGGCGTGCTTGATCGCTTCGCCCAGCTCGTCATTGTAATCGTCACCGACTTGCGGGTGGTCCTGAATCATTTCCTTGATCGACATGTGTTTTCTCCTTTGATGAAGAAGCGAACGGGAGGGGTGTCCGGTTCCGACCCAAATGTTCGGGGATATGTCGCGACACACTGGCGTTCTTAATTTGTTCCATGCTATAAGGTCAGTATGGAACAACTGATTCTGCTCATCATCGCGCTCGTCTTCGGCCTTGCTCTTGGCGGCGCGGCAGCGTGGTTCTTTGCCTCGCGGCCCGTCGCGGAATTGCGTGAGCGGCTTGCCGAGCGCGAAGGGGAGGCGAAGGAGCTGGACGAGAAGTTCCGCCGCTCCACGACCGAGCTTGCGACCATGTCGGAACGTGCGGCGCGTGCTGACGGCTTGGCGGAAAAGCTGGATGCTGTGCAGGCCGAGAACGCCGATTTCCGCGCTGAGCGCGCGACCTTCGCCGAACAGAAACGGCTGCTGGAGGAATCGCGCGACAAGCTGCTCAAGGAGTTCGAGAACACCGGCGCTGCCGTGCTTGGCAAGGCACAGGAAGCGTTTCTGCGCCGCGCCGAGGAGCGCTTCAAGCAGTCCGAGGAATCGGGGGAGGCCCGGATCAAGGCGCTGCTCAATCCGGTTGGCGAGCGGCTGGCGGTTTACGAAAAGCAGGTCGAGACGCTGGAGAAGCAGCGCGCCGATGCCTTTTCCAGTCTCAATCGCGAAATCGAACTGATGCGTCTTGGGCAGGAACAGGTCCGGCGCGAGGCGCAGCGTTTGGGCAATTCGCTCACCAATGCGCCCAAGGCGCGCGGGCGCTGGGGCGAAAAAGCGCTTCAGAACCTGCTCGAACAATGCGGGCTGGCGCAACATACCGATTTCCAGATGGAGCAATCCATCGACACCGAGGAAGGGCGGCTGCGACCCGATGCCATCGTGCGCATTCCCGGCGGCAAAATGCTGGTGATCGACTCAAAGGTCTCGCTCAACGCTTACCAACAGGCGTTCGAGGCGGACGAGGACGAGGCGCGCGAGAAGGCGCTGGCGGAACATGTCCGTTCGATGCGTAACCATGTGCAGACGCTGGGGGCTAAATCCTACCAGTCGCAATTCGAGGAAGCGCCCGATTATGTCGTGATGTTCGTCCCCGGCGAGCATTTCGTCGCCGCCGCGCTCGAACATGATCCCGAACTGTGGAACTTCGCCTTCGACAAGCGGGTGTTGCTGGCAACGCCCACCAACCTCGTCGCCATCGCGCGCACCGTCGCACAGGTTTGGCGTCAGGACGGTTTGGCGAAGGAGGCGCAGGAAATTGGGCGAATGGGGGCTGAGCTTTACGACCGGCTTTCGGTCGCTGCCGAACATCTTAAGCGCGTGGGCGGGGGTCTCGAAAGCGCCGTCAACAATTACAACAAGTTTGTCGGCAGCTTCGAGCGCAACGTCCTGTCATCGGGCAAGCGCCTGGCCGAGAAGGGCATCGAGATCGGCAAGCGAGAGATCGAGGACGTGCCGCTGGTCGAAGCCGCCCCGCGCTATAACGCGGCGGATGCGGAAGCGGTGGGCGACGACATCTCCCCGGCAAAGCTGGAAGATCGGCGCGACGCAGCGGAGTAGAACTGCGGGGTAATCTGCGGTTTCCTAGGTACTGGCGATCTGCTCCACCTCTGCAGATGGCCGGCAGGCCAAGCCGCAAACAGCCCGATGTTCCAAAAAGCCCGATCGGCGCTATCCCTCCAGGCCCGCCAGCACCTCATAGGCCAGCACTGCGCCCGCCACAGCCGCATTGAGCGAATCGGCGCGCCCGCGCATCGGCATCGTGACGCGCAGGTCGCATTCCGCCTCGTAGGCTTCGGGCAGCCCCTGCGACTCGTTGCCGACGAGGATGAAGCAGGGTGCTTCGTACGCTGCCCCGCGATAGGGCACGGCATCGCGCAGGCTCGCAGCGACAAGCTGGCCTTTGCCGCCGCGCAGCCAAGGCACGAAGTCTTCCCAGCGCGCCTGCGCCACCGCTTGCGTGAACACCGCCCCCATGCTCGCGCGCACGGCTTCGGCGCTGAAAGGGTCGGCGCAGTCGTCGATCAGGATCAGGCCGCCCGCGCCCACCGCATCTCCGGTCCGCAGCATCGTGCCAAGGTTGCCCGGGTCGCGCAGGTCCTGCGCCACCAGCCAGATCGGCGAGGCGCTGCGATCGAGCCGGGACAGCGACGTGTCGAATTCGTCGAACACGCCGACAACGCTCTGCGCGTTGGACTTGCCGGTGATCTTGGAAAGGATGTCGGGCGTGGTCTCGATCACCTCACCGTCCGCCGCCACGACCTCTGCTTCCAGCCGCGCGAGCAGGGGATGCTCGTCACGTCCCTCGGCCATCACCAGTTGGCGCGGCAGTTGGTCACTTGCCCGCGCATCCTCGAGCAGCCGCAGCCCCTCGACCAGGAACTGGCCTGCGCGCCTGCGATGCTTCTTGTCGCGCAGGGACCTCAGATACTTGACCGTGGGATTGGAGAACCCCGTGATGAGCTTGCGCGTCACTCTTCGCCAAAGCCGTCTTCGATTAGCGTCACCAATTGGTCGAGCACGGCGTCGGAGTTCGCGCCTTCGACGATCACCTCGACTTCGTCACCCTTGGCCGCTCCCAGCATCATCAGGCCCAGGATAGAGCCGCCTGCGGCTTCGTTGCCGCCCTTTGCGACCGTAACGGTGGAGCCATCGGGCAGGGCGGCGACCGCGCCGACGAACTTGGCGCTCGCACGGGCGTGTAAGCCGCGCTTGTTGACGATGGTGACCGACCGACGCGATTCGCTCATGCGTTCACTTGCCTCCACCAGCCGCACGCGCCGCCGGCTGTTCGCCGAGCAGGTCGCTGGCGACGGTGATGTAGTTGCGCCCCGCTTCCTGGGCCGCCTCGACCGCGCTGACGACATCCATCGAAGTGCGCGCGCCGGCCAGCCGGATCAGCATTGGCAGGTTGATGCCCGCAATCACTTCGACGCGACCGGCATCCAGCAGCGAGATCGCGAGGTTGGAAGGCGTGCCCCCGAACAGGTCGGTCAGCACGATCACGCCCTTGCCGGTATCGACCGAGTCGATCGCGTCGGCGATGTCGGTGCGGCGCTGTTCCATGTCGTCATTGGGGCCGATGCAAACGGTCGCGATGCCTGACTGGGCACCGACGACATGCTCCATCGCTTCGACGAATTGGTCGGCGAGTGCGCCGTGGGTCACGAGGATCAAACCGATCATTATGCGAATTCAGTCCGTTAGTATCCCGCAGCTAATCGCCGCCAACCCAAACACCACCATACTCGTGCAATTCTCTCGCTCAACGCCGCTCTCCTTCGATTTCGTCGGTCGCGCGCGATGCGAGATTGCGATGGCGGACAGTGGGCGAAAAACCGGCCTCGCGCAAGCTTTGCGCCATTCGCTCGGCGGTGAAGACGGAGCGGTGTCTCCCTCCGGTACAACCAAAGGCGACATGGACATAGGCCTTGCCCTGCGCAGCATAGCGCGGGAGCAGTGTCAGAAGCAGCGCGCGGATTTGCTCGAAAACCTCGGTGAAAGCGGGATCGCGCTCGATATGCTCTGCGACTTGCGGGTCCTTGCCGGTCAATTCGCGCAGGGACTCGACCCAATGCGGGTTGTCGAGGAATCGCATGTCGAACACCAGGTCCGCGAGCGGGGGCATGCCGCGTGCAAAGCCGAAGCTGGAGATGGTCAGGCTGGGTTCTGCGGGTTGTTCGTCGCCGAACAGTTCGCGCACGTGGCGCTGGAGGTCGTTCGAGGACAGGTCTTTGGTGTCGATCACGACATCGGCCCAGCGGCGCAGAGGATCGAGCAATTCGCGCTCTGCCGCGATCCCTTCGGAAACGGTGCGTTCCTGCGCCATCGGGTGACGGCGGCGTGTCTCGTTGTAACGCCGTTCCAGTTCGCCGGTATTGCAGTCGAGGAACATGAAGGTCACTGCGAGGTCTGCGCGCCGGGTGAGCGATTTGACCAGCGCGATGATCTCGCTGGGGACAAAACCGCGCGTGCGCGAATCGAAACCGATGGCGAGCGGCGCACGCTGGGAACTGGGCGGGTCGTTCGGTTCGCCGACCAGCCGGTCCAGCAGGCGCACGGGAAAGTTGTCGATCGTCTCCCAGCCGAGGTCTTCGAGCACATCGAGCGCAGTCGACTTGCCCGCGCCGGAGAGGCCGGTGACCAGAAGCAGGCGCTGACGATTGTCGGGCGAGGAGGGTTCGAAATTGTTCACGATGCCCGTGCTTTTCGGCGCTTGAGCCGATGAAGGGAAGGGTGTTCTTGCACCAATCTCGTCATGAGACATCCAGACCGTGCCGGGCGAGCGCGATTTCGACGCGGATCGCGGGAGCTATGGTACCGGGTGCGAAAGCGAGGCACGGGATCGGCACTCCTGCTATTTCTCGCGTTTGCGCAGATTCTGGCAGACGCTCAGAGAGTTCTTCATCCACCAGGGTCAGCACCAGGGCGAGCGGGCAGGGCGCGGCGGTGTCGAACGTCACCAGCCCCACACCGCGAACTTCGACCAATCCCGCGATATTGGGCGGCGGGCTCGCAAGAAGCCGCGCGCCTTCGCGGGTGAGGGCAACCGCATCGTCGCCGATCAGCCTGGCACCGCGATCCAGCAAGGCCAGCACCAGCGAGGATTTACCGCTGCCCGGCGGCCCTTCGATAGCTACGGCGCGGCCACCGATCTCAACTGCGCTCGCGGAGAAGATCACCGGACCGGAAGCCATCAGGCTGACGGCAGACGCAGCCGCAGACATGCGCCGGGTTCACCATCGGGTCTGCCCTCAGCGGTGAGCGAACCGTCATGCGCTTCCGCAATCGCCCGGGCGATGGCCAATCCCAAGCCAGAGTGATTGCCGAAATCCTCGGCATCGGGCCGCACGGAGTGGAAACGCTGGAACACCTTCTCACGCGACTCTTCCGGAATGCCGGGGCCATGATCGCAAACGGTCAGGCTCACGCATTCGCCGTCATTGTCGATCGCCACCTCAATGGCCGCGTCGATTGGGGAGAAGGATACCGCGTTGTCGAGCAGGTTCTCGATCACCCGCTCCAGCCGGACGGCTACACCGCTGATATGGGCGGCGAAACCGCGCGTTTCGAGTTCGATCCGGTGGCCTTCGTTCTCGGCGCGATATTCGCGGCTGCCGATGATGGCGCGCACGAGATCGGCCATGTCGATCCGTTCGCGCGTGGCGCGGGACATTTCGGCGTCGATCCGGCTCGCGTCGGAAATCTCGGTCACAAGCCGGTCGATCCTGCGCACGTCGTGCGCGGCGATCTGTTCGAGTTCGCGGCGGGTGTCGGGATCCTTGACCATAGGCAAGGATTCGACCGCACTGCGCAAGCTCGCGAGCGGGTTCTTGATTTCGTGAGCGACGTCAGCTGCGAAGCTGTCGACCGCGTCGATGCGATGTCGCAGGGCCATGGTCATGTCGGAGACCGATCGCGCGAGCTGGCCGATCTCGTCGCTGCGTTCTGGCAGACGCGGCACCTCGACATCGCGCTCGCGGCCCTGGCGGACCTTTTGCGCGGCGGCGGCCAGCAATTGCAGAGGGGAGACAATCGTTCGCGCAAGATAGAGCGAAAGCAGCGCCGATGCGCCCAGCACCAGCAGCACCGCGCTGACCAGTGCAGTGCGGGCCTGACGCACACTCTCGGTGATGTCGACGGCGTTACGCACGGTCAGCAGGGTCGCGCCGTTAAGGCCCACGGGCGCTGCGGCGGTAATGACCGGCGTTCCGTCGCGCCAATCGTAGAGGCGTACCTGCGAGAGCCCTTCCTCACGCGCGGTGACCAGTTCGGGCCAGGCATCGGCGGTTTGTGCCTCGGGTTCGATATAGTCGGTGACGGGTTCGGCCGAGACGATCGCGTCCACTGTCCGGTCCAGCCAGCGCGCCCATTGCTGTTCAACGGTGTCGTCGCTGATGTCGTCGAAGGCGAAGGGCGGCTCGTCGAGTGCGAAATTGTCGGCCCACAGCTGGCCCTCCGCGTCGAACATGCGCATGCGCATTCGCTGTTCGCGGCCGATCTGGACCAGCAGCGCCTCCTGGCGTTCGCGCGTCACGCCGGTCAGCGCCTCAGCGGTGATCTGCGCTTCGATCCTCGCGAGCTTGAAGCGTTCGTTGATGAGCTGGGTGCGATAGGTGTCGAGATAGAACAGCCCGCCCGACAACAGCGCCAACGGCAGGATGTTGACGATAAGAATGCGTGCGGCGAGCGAAAAGCGGCCGAGCACTCCGGGCCGCTCACGCACAAGCGCTGCGGGCCGGGACCGGAAGCTCGCGACGCTGCCGGTTTCAGCCATCGGTGAAGCTGTAACCTGCGCCGTAGAGCGTATCGATCGCGCCGAACTGCGGATCGACGCTGCGGAACTTGCGGCGCATGCGCTTGATATGGCTGTCGACGGTACGGTCGTCGACGAAGACATCATCCGGGTAGGCCGCATCCATCAGCTGGTTTCGGCTCTTGATAACGCCGGGGCGGGCGGCGAGCGCTTCGAGGATCAGGAACTCGGTGACCGTCAGGCTGACCGGCTTGCCATCCCAGGTTACATGGTGGCGAGCGGGATCCATGAAGAGCCGACCGCGCTCGATGCTGGACTGGGCGGGCTCGCTCGGCTCCTGCCCCTGGCCGATGGCGCGATCGGGCTCGGCCCGGCGAAGAATTGCCCGGATGCGCGCGGTGAGCAGGCGCAGGCTGAAAGGCTTGGCGATGTAATCGTCCGCGCCAAGTTCGAGCCCGGCTTCTTCATCGGACTCGTCGTCCTTGCTGGTCAGGAAGATGACCGGCAGCGGCGTTTCCTGCCGCACGCGGCGCAGCAATTCCATGCCGTCCATATTGGGCATCTTGATGTCGAACACGGCGAGGTCGGGCGGGTTTTCGAGCAGTGCCTTGAGCGCGGTTTCTCCGTCCGAATAGATACGCGTCACATAACCCTCCGCCTGCAACGCGATCGACACGGTGGTCAGGATATTGCGATCATCGTCGACCAGCGCGATCTCGATGGCATCGGTCGACTTCGACGTATCGGCAGTCATGTCCGCGTGTGTATTGCCGATTTCGCTCTGCATGGTCGATTGTGATCCTCTATACGCCTTTTCGCAGAGTTAGACGTATCGGGCGAGCGAAACAATCCGCGGTTCCGCGCTGAACAGGCAAGCGTGGCTTGTTGCGCGCGCCCACATGGCTTTTTGCAAACGACAGTCGGCGCGAGAGGGCCGAACGATGGTGCAATGCAGCGATTATTGGGCGGTTTGACGGGTCGGAGAGTCGACCTTATGGGAGCGTCGGGATCGGGATCCGGCGTATTCATTCGAATCGCATCGCGGCATCCGGCATGGCGTTTTGCACTGGCCCCGTGTCCTGTGAAATTCATTGCGACATCCTTCCGATTCAGGAGAAGCCAAGTTGACCCCCCTTGCCCAATCGCTCGCCGCCCAGGGAATTGAAACTCCGGCGACGGTCCACCCCAATCTCGGCACAAGTGCGCTTGTGGAAGCATCGATCGCTGCGGGTGAGGGCAAGCTGTCGAAGCATGGCGCCCTCGTGGTGCAGACCGGCGCCAAGACCGGACGCAGCGCCAAGGACAAGTTCATCGTTCGCGACGAGACTACGGAAGACACGGTGTGGTGGGGCAAGGTCAACGCCAGCATGACGCCTGAACACTTCGCCAATCTCAAGGCCGACTTCATGGCCGCGGTGAAGGGCAAGGATACGCTCTACGTCGCCGATCTGTTCGGCGGCTCGCAGCCCGAGCATCGCGTGAATGTGCGCGTGATCAACGAGCTGGCCTGGCACAATCTGTTCATCCGCACATTGCTGGTTCGCCCGACCGTCGACGAACTTGAAAGTTTCGAGCCCGAATACACCATCATCGACCTGCCGACTTTCAAGGCCGATCCAGAGCGTCATGGCACGAACAGCGAGACGGTGATCGCGGTCAACCTCACCGAAAAGCTCATCCTTATCGGCGGCACGCGTTACGCCGGCGAGATGAAGAAGAGCGTGTTCGGCATTCTCAACTACCTGCTTCCGACCAAGGGCGTGATGCCGATGCACTGCTCGGCCAATATCAGCGCCGATGGCAAGACCGCAGTGTTCTTCGGACTTTCCGGCACGGGCAAGACGACGCTTAGCGCCGATGCCAGCCGCACACTGATCGGCGATGACGAGCACGGATGGTCCGATACGGCTGTCTTCAACTTCGAAGGCGGCTGCTACGCCAAGATGATCCGCCTGTCGGAAGAGGCGGAACCGGAAATCTACGCGACCACACGCATGTTCGGCACGGTGCTTGAAAACGTCGTGATGGACGAAGAAACCCGCGAACTCGACTTCGATGACAACTCGCTCGCCGAGAACACGCGCGGGGCCTATCCGATCCACTTCATCCCGAACACCAGCGAAAAGAACCTCGGTCCGGTTCCGAGCCATGTCGTGATGCTCACCGCCGATGCCTTTGGCGTGCTGCCTCCGATTGCGCGTCTTACCCCGGATCAGGCGATGTATCACTTCCTGTCGGGCTACACCGCCAAGGTTGCCGGAACGGAGATCGGCGTGACCGAGCCCGAAGCGACCTTCTCGACCTGTTTCGGCGCCCCTTTCATGCCACGTCACCCGAGCGTTTACGGCAACCTGCTCAAGGAGCGTATCGCGAAGGGCGGGGTGCAGTGCTGGCTGCTCAACACCGGCTGGACCGGCGGCAAGTATGGCGTTGGCAGCCGGATGCCGATCAAGGCGACCCGCGCGTTGCTCAATGCCGCGCTCGATGGCGAACTGGACAATGTCGAGTTCCGCAAGGACCCCAATTTCGGTTTCGACGTGCCCGTCAATGTGCCCGTTCTGGCTGCTGCCGGGATCGACCAGACGATTTTGGACCCGCGCAGCACCTGGAACGACAAGGCCGAATATGACGCAACCGCGCAGAAGCTGGTGAAGCTGTTCATCGACAACTTCGCCGAGTTCGAGGCGCATGTCGACGAAGGCGTACGCAACGCGGCTCCGACGAAAAACGTCGCTGCCTGATCAGCAGGGCTGGTTCAACGATACACCGGTCGGTCGAAGAAGGACCGACCGGTGATCGCTCTCGGTTCGATCTGTCGAAATCCGATACGTCGAACTGCGCAATCCGAGAATTGTAAGGACGCCCGCCGCGTGAACCGATGGCTCGCGCACCATGTCCAGCGCTATGAGCGCTTTGATATCTGGCTGGGGAAATGCGTCGAGCGTCGGTCCAGCGAACGCCAGGCCCGACCTCGTCAGGACTTTGCCTAGCCAATTCATCACGTTATCGCCCGTTCGAAAACGGCGGCAATCGCTCGGTCATTATTTCCGCACGGACCCGTGGTGGAGCCAGATCGCGATAATGCTTTATTTTGCCGCGGATGCCCGTCATCGTGCTCACGCAAATCGCCACAAATGGAGGTAAATTGTGAGCCTACTCGACGGTATTCTTAAGAACATTGGCGGCGCGCCGGACGATGTCGCAAATCTCGCAAGCAAGATCGGGATCGACCCCGCAATGGCGGAAAAAGCTATCGCGGTACTCGGCCAGACCCATCAAATGGAGGGCGACACGGTTGAACTGGCTTCTGCCAAGACCGGCCTCGATACAGGCGTTCTGAACCAGATCATCGAACAGATCGGTGGCGAGGGTTCGCTCACAGGTTTTGCGAACATGCTCGACCGCGATGGCGATGGCAGCGCGCTCGACGACATCTCAGACATCGCTTCGGGTCTTTTCGGCAAGAAGTAGCAGGAAGGCGGTCGTGAAGGCCGCGCCCATGCTTCGACGGGGAAGCGTGATCGCTTCGATGACGCGCGAGCGGTTTTAGCGGTCAAATGACCCCTGAAACCGCTCGCGCTGTTGTTTGTAGTCGTCGTAAGGATCCACCCCTAACGCAGTCTCTTAATCGTCTGCGGCATTTCCGGACCCGTCATCCTCCACCGGTTCAATGACCGGTGATTGTAAGATCATGGATGGTTCGAACGGCTCGCCTTCGGGATGATCGGACAGGGCAGCGATATAGGTCTTCGCAAGTTCCGATTGCGAGCCGCCGTGAGGGTCGCTTGCCAATGGGTGAAGCGAAGCCCTAGCAAGTTCGATCTTGCCCTCTTGCATCTGCATCATGGCGACATTCAGCCAGACGCCCTGATCGAAGGGCGCGAGTTGCGCAGCTCTTTCTAAAGCATGCCTCGCATTTTCAGGAGGCTCCAAACCGCGTTCCACGTAGCTGCGATAGTAATAAATGAGCGGGATCGGATGGTCGGTTTCGATTGCGTTGAGCTGCGAGAACGGGGCCATGGCAGCACTGTACGCCGCGTCCTTATCCTCCGCATCGATCGCTTTCCTGAACAGGGCATACCCCTTTTGCACGTAAGCATTGGTGCGCCCGGGATCGAGCGCGATGGCGGCATCTGCTGCGGCTATCGCCTCGGCGTTGTTTCCGACATCGTATTCCGCCTCTGCCAAAGCCGTGAGCACGCCGGGGTCGTTGGGGAATTCGGCTGCTATCTCGCGCGCTTCAGTGAGCAGTTCGGCTGCCAGTTCTTTATCAACTCCGCGTTGTGATCGAATGCGCACTTCCATCATTTCAGCTTCGCCTTCGGGAAGCTGCCGAACGGATATCGAGCCGATGCTCAGCCAATCCGGCGGTACCTTGTACGCCTTGGTCCTGCGATTGTTCAGGTAACGGTCGACCTCGGCCTGCAGTTTATCGAGGTCTCCGAACGCCAACTTGCCCGCTTCCAAAGAGTCGACACCATTGATGATCGCCTGCTTGTACGTGAGCAGTTGTCCCTGTCGTTCGTCGGAGAAAGACAGGTAATGATAAAGCAGCCAGGCACGGCCATAGAATGCGTCGCGCTCATCCCCGCGATCTTCACCGTCGATCCCGTAAGAAAGGATTTCGGTTACATCCAGCTTGCTTGCGTAGAAAAGTTCGTTCGCGCGATGCTTGGCCGGGCGCCCGATCCATAGTGAGCCGTCGCGTTCGAAACTGGCCGACGCATAAAACTCCGCAGCGCCCTCATTCAGCCATCGCGGCATGGCGAAGCGCGACTGCGACATCAGGAAATGATGTGCATATTCGTGCAGCAGGATGGTCATCGAAAAATGCGGATAACCCCCTGACCGATTACGGATATCCTGAACGAATGCACGAGAGAAGCCAGCGCGGGGAAGGTAGAAACCTGCGATCGTCTTGGATCCGCTCAGCTCGCGCATTTCACGCTCGCTTCCCGCTACGAAGATCGTCACCCGATTTGAGGGACTGGGCTTTCCGACTTTGGCCCCTGTCAGCAGTTCCATTGCGGCATGATAACGCTCCAGATTTTCTGCAAATTGCCGAATGTCTTTTTCGCTGTCATCTGCGTAGATTACGAAGTGATCGCTAGACGCCATGTGCCACTTCGCAGCTGCCGATGTGGACAGCAGCGCGCATACGATCAAAACGCACAATTTCGCTACTTGATTGAACACAGTTTTGCGACCCCTGCTTACTCTATAGTCCAGGAACTATTGCAGTGGCGGCGCGCAATTTCCAGTGTCAATTCAGCTGTGGTTTTAGCGAAGCAACCGGAACGGCGGTTACGCGACCGGGGTCTAGGTCTTGGCGTTTTTGATATAGCGGCTGACCGTTTTGCCAACGACGTCCAGCGGCGCATTGCCGCCGAGGATGACAGCAGTGTTGAACGCCTTGAAGTCGTAGGCGTCGCCCAGTTCCGCCTTAGCCCGCGCGCGCTGGCGCACGATTTCGGAATGGCCGATCTTGTAGGAACAAGCCTGTCCGGCCCAGCTGCAATAACGATCGACTTCGCTCGCGACTTCCTCGGCCTTCGATCCGTTGCGCTCGACGAAGAACTGGCGGGCCTGTTGGCGGGTCCAGCGTTTGGAATGCAGGCCGGTATCGACCACGAGGCGACAGGCGCGAAAGGCGAGGCTCTGGAGATAGCCGAGCCGACCGACCTTGAAATCGTCGTACGCGCCCAATTCGTCGGCAAGCTGCTCGCCATACAAAGCCCAGCCTTCACTGAACGCGCCGAAGGCGAGGATCGATCGGATGAGCGGCAGGCGGTTGGAATATTCGCCTTCCCACACATGGCCCGGGATCGCCTCATGGAAAGTCAGGTCGGGCAGGTCGTATTTGCGATGCAGGTCGGTCGTGCGCAGATTGATCCAGAAACGGCCCGGTATCTGTCCGTCCTTGCTGCCTGCGCCGCCATATGCGCCAGGCGCACCGACTTCCTCGACCACGGGAATGCGGCGCACTTCGAGGTTGGGATCGACGAGCTGGTCGAAGGCGCGCGGCATCTGGGCCCTGATCCAGTCGATCCTCTCATTGATGAAGGAAAAGATTTGCTCGCGGCCCTTGTCACCGGGGGCGAACTGATAGCGAGGATCTTCGGACAGGGCTTGCATGCGCTCGCCCACGGTTCCTTGCGTATACCCGATCTCGCGCAGGATCGGCTCCATCCGGCCATGCAGTTCGGCAAGCTCCTCAAGACCCTGCTGGTGGATTTCGTCCGGGGAGAGGGATGTTGTGGTCGAGGCGCTGATTGCCCAATTGTACCATTCTTCGCCCTGCGGCTGTGCCCACATCCCCGCATCGCTGTCGGCGATGGCGCGCTGCGCCTTGATTTCGGCCATCTGGCGTTCGAGCGCGGGGACGATGCCTTCCGCGACGATTCGTTCGACTTCGGCTGCACCGCGCTGCGCCCCGTCGACGTCGGCGTCGGCTAGCGGCCCGGCATAACTTTCGCGCGCGCTCGATATCGCGGTTTCCATCTGCGCGATGGTCTTGTCGAGAAGGAAGTCGGGCGGCACCACGCCCATCGCGCGCGCCTGCCTGATGCGATCTAGTTCGCCATCGAGGACAGCCGGCACTTCGGCGGCACGTGAGACGTAGTATTCGGCATCCTGCTTGTCGCGCACCGGCTGGGTCGCGCTGAAGAAGCGCGGATAGTCGATATAACCACCGACATTCTGGATCACGAGGTAGGGGGCGTTGCGCCAGCTGCCTACGGCCACTTCGCCATAGGGCAGGTCCATGCCAGTAAGCGCCTTGGAAAAGGCGCTTTCGACCACTTCGAAGCCAATCCGCTGGTCCGGAGTCAGCCCTTCCTTGGGATAGGCGCGCGCCTGTTCGAGCGCCCAGCGCAAGGTGGCCTGATATGCCTCGCGTCCGCTCTCACCGCTCGCGCCCAGCGTACCGCGCAGATCGGCGAGTTCGCCGGTGTCGACGCCCAGGCCAGTAGCCCGCCCCGGCTCGTGGCGCAGCATCGCATAGGCGATCTGGTCGAGCATCTCGTCCGGGCCGAGGGTGACGGGACCGCTGGCGGTATCATAGGCGGCGCCGGCGCATCCGGGTAGGAGCGCGAGAGCAGACACGCCGCCAAGCCCGGCAAGGGTCTGGCGACGGGTGAGGCGGGTATGCGGCTGTGTCATAGCCGCAAGGGTCTATAGCTACCGCAAGGGCTGTCAATCAGCCTTTCAGATCGTCGGGGACTACCCCGCCGGCAAGCGCGATCTTGTTCATGACCGCGTGGTGCAGCGCCATGTTCTGCTCGGCGGTGCCTTCATAATCGACCATGCCGAGTTCGGTCGCCAACTCCTTGCGATTGTCATAGCTCGGATCGATCTTCACAAGCTTCATCAGATCGACGATCGAAGTGTTCCAGTTGAGATCGTCGGCGCCGGGAATGTTGGCGATGCGCTGCTCAACCTGCTCCAGCGAGATCATTGCCCGCTCTTTCGGTCCGGTTGTTGCTGTCGGCGATGGAGTGGTCTTTGCCGCCGATTTCGTTTTCTCCTCATCGTCGGAGCCGAAAATCGCGTTCTTGATAGATCCGAATATACCCATGACATTCTCCTTTGCCGAAATACGGGGCGAGCCTAGACGCTAGGCCTCCCATGTTCCAGTGGGATGACGCGGCGGATAAAGGAGAGATGCGGCCAATGACCGAGCTGGTGCTTTCGATCGTGATGCTGGCGGCGATTTTGTTGCTAGTGGGCGCCTATGTGCTGTGGCGGCGCACCGGCGAGGCGAAGCAGCCTGCCCTGATGGTGGTGCTGGCGATCATCGCGGTCGGCAACGTGTTGATCTGGACCATCCCCGATGCCGACGGAAATTCGCCAATGGATCAGGCCGGGACGACCGAGGCGCAATAGCGCCCCGGCCGAACCCGTCCATTATTCAGGTATCGTCCAGCGCACGGTGCTGGTGAAACTGCCGGCGACCGATTCACCGCTCGTTCCGCGTGCCGGTTCGAACCGGGCGCGTTTTCCCAGCAGATCGCAGGTGGCGCGGTCGAGTACCGAGTGGCCGGTCGAACGCGTGATCGTGCAATCGCTTACCCGACCCGATGCATCCAGTTTGAGTGTAAAGCCCGCCACGCCTTCATAGCCGCGATTGATCCAGCTCGGGCGGTAATCATTGGTCGTGATCCAGCCTCCCGGATTACCGCGCGGCGAGGCCGCGACGGGGGCGAAGCTGGGCGACGTGTGCAGCGCCGAAGAGGGGATCTCGACAGTACGGATTTCGTCGATACGCGATCCCAGGCCAGGAAGGGTGGTGATCGGACCGCTGTCTGAAACTCCGATGTCAATCGGCGCGTCTGGACGTGGAGTGGGTGTGTATTGCGGAACCGGCTGAGGCGCGGTCGGGCTCGAAGTTGGCGCGTCGAGCGTCGGCTCAGGGGGCTCGATCGGTTCGATCGGTTCGATCGGCACGGTCACGCCGACAAGGGGATTGTCTTCGTCTTTGATCACCCCTGTGACCGCAAGACCGACGACAAGAATGGCGCCGAAAGCTGCGGGGACACCCAGAGCACCAAGCGCTGCGAGGGGGTTCGCGCGGTTGGCTGTGGTCGCATAGTTCATGATCTCTCTCCTCTCATGAAGCGATAAGGAGAATGTTACACCATCACAATTGCAACGCAACGCCTTTCGAGTTGCGATAAGCGACCCGTTTTCTTTCGAAACGTTTGATTTTCCTGAAATAAAATTGCTCGCCCCGGTCTCCGAGCCCGGTCTCCCTGCCCACGCGGGCAGGGAGGTGTCGGGCGCGTTACTTGATCGGGCAGTCGGGTGAGAGGCGGAAGTCGAGGTAGTTGTCGACGCTTGCCATCATCTCATCCATTTCGTTTTCGAAGAAATGGTTGGCGCGCGGGATCTCATCGTGGTGGATCGTGATGTGCTTTTGCGTACGCAGCTTGTCGACGAGCTTTTGCACCGCGCTCGGCTGAACCACCGTATCGGCTGCGCCTTGTACGAAGATACCGCTTGCCGGGCACGGGGCCAGGAACGAGAAATCGTACATGTTGGCGGGCGGAGCAATCGAGATGAAGCCACGCACTTCGGGACGGCGCATCAGCAACTGCATGCCGATCAGCGCGCCGAAGGAATAGCCGGCGACCCAGGTCGTCTGCGCTTCGGGGTGAATCGACTGCACCCAGTCGAGCGCGCTGGCGGCGTCGGACAGTTCACCGATCCCGTTGTCGAAACTGCCCTGGCTGCGGCCCACGCCACGAAAGTTGAAGCGCAGGGTGGCAAAGCCGCGGTCGGCAAAGGTCTTGTAAAGCCGCTGAACGATCCGGTCGTTCATCGTACCGCCGCCTTCCGGGTGCGGATGCAGGATCATCGCTACGGGTGCACGGGGGCGGGGCGGGGGAGAGAAACGGCCTTCGAGACGGCCCTCGGGACCGGGAAAGATGACGGATGGCATCGAGTCAACCTTGTGCAAGAGGAGGCCCGCATGCGCCGGGTGACGCGCGGGAAGCTGCGCCCTATATAGGCGCGGTTGCGATTGTGCAACTTGTTCAGAATCGTTCGCAATAAGGCGCATCCTCCCGCAAAATGCCCGACCGTATCTATCTCGACCACGCAGCGACGACGCCGCTTCGCCCAGAGGCAAAGACGGCCATGGACGAGGGGTTCGCGATCTGGGCCAACCCGTCCTCTCCCCATGCCGAGGGGCGCAAGGCTAAGGCGGCGCTGGAGAATGCGCGCGACCGGATCAAGCGCGTGCTGGAGTGGGACGGCGAAGTGATCTTCACCTCGGGCGCGAGTGAAGCTTTGTGGATCGCGATGAACCGGGCGAAGGCAAAGCGCCGGATTGTCAGCGCGGTTGAGCACGACGCGGTGTTTCGCGCCGCGCCGGATGCTGAAGTGTTCGACGAAACGCAGCCGCTCGATGGCGACACGCTGTTCGCCGTGCAGCACGTCAACTCGGAAACCGGGACGATCAATCCGGTAGATCAGATGATCGAGACATTGGGGCCGAGCGGGGCAGTCATCCTTTCGGATTGCTCGCAAAGCGCAGGTAAGCTGGCGCTGCCGCAAGCCGACATGGCGGTGGTTTCGGCGCACAAGTTCGGCGGCCCTATCGGCATCGGCGCGCTTCTCGTGCGCGATTACGGTCTGCTTGAACCCATGGGCGGGCATGAGCGCGGCTATCGGCAGGGAACCGAGAACCTGCCCGGCGCGCTCGGCATGGCGGCGGCTCTGGAGGCTGGCGATTGGGAGACGACACCTGAACAGCGCGCGGCGTTCCGATCCGACCTGTCCGACGACCTGTTGAGCTTCGGCGATCAGGCGGATTACATCGCGGCGATCACGCACCCGACTATCTCCGCCCAAGCCCTCCTGATCCGCCTCGATGCGATGGGCTTTGCGGTGTCGGCGGGCAGTGCGTGTTCCTCGGGCACGCTCAAGAAAAGCCGAGTGCTCGACGCGTTCGGGGTGCCCGACGACGTGGCGGCTCGCACGATCCGCGTGAGCATCGGCTGGTCGACGACGCCGGAGGAACTGGAACAATTCGCTTCGGCGTGGGCTTCGCTATCATGATCTATCTCGACTATCAGGCCACCACACCCCTCGCTCCCGAAGCGCGCGATGCTATGTTGCGCTGGCTCGACGGGCCTGAGGGCACCGCCTTCGGCAATCCGCACAGCCCGCACAAGATGGGCCGACAGGCCGCCGCCGCGATCGAAGCGGCGAGGGACAAGGTTGCCGCGCTGCTCCCTCCCGGCGGCCGCGTCATCTTCACCAGCGGCGCGACCGAGGCGCTTAACCTCGCGATCCGGGGCAGCGGTAAAGACGGAAGCGTATCCGTTTCCGCCATCGAGCACGCCGCCGTGCTCGACACGGCCGAGGCGCTTGGCGCGAAGCACGAGTTGAACGTGTCCAAGGAAGGCCAGTGCAACACCGCGCAGGACCTGCCCAACGATTGCCGCCTTGTCGCGGTGATGCAGGTCAATAACGAGATCGGCACGATCCAGCCCACCATAGACTGGCACCGCAAGGCGAAGGCGAACAACGCGCTGTTCCTGATCGATGCGGTGCAGGCCTATGGCAAGATCGAGATTACACAGGCGGACATGATCGCGATCAGCGCGCACAAGTTCCACGGTCCAAAGGGCGTGGGCGCCCTGTGGGTGCGCGACGGTGTCGACCTGACGCAGCAGCAGACCGGCGGCGGGCAGGAATCGGACTTGCGCTCAGGCACGCTTTCGCCTGCGCTGATCGCCGGCATGGGCGCAGCTGCGGCGCTCGCGAAAGAGCGGATGGCAGGGGACGAGGCGCATATCGAGGAACTTTGGACCCGCGCTCGCGAACGGTTCGAGGGGTGGGAGCTGAACGGTTCCGACACCGCGCGCTGGAAGGGCAATATGAACATCCGAAAGAAGGGTCTCGACGTCGCCCGGCTCATGTCGCAGGTTCGCGATGTGATGTTCTCTGCCGGAAGCGCCTGCGCAAGTGGATCGGGGCGGACCAGCCACGTGCTTCAGGCCATCGGACTGAGCAACAAGCAGGCAAAGCAATCCATCCGCCTTGGATGGGGGCGCTATACGAGCCTTGAAGACATCGACAAGGCTGCCGATGCGATCAATACGGCGGTACAGGAGCAGGGTGTATGAGCCTGAAAGTGACCTTCATCGATCCGCGCGGCAATCCCGTGTCCTGCGAGGCAGAGGCAGGCGACAATCTGCTCAGAGTGGGTCAGGCGGCGGGCCTGCCATTGGAAGGAACGTGCGAGGGGCAGATGGCATGTTCGACCTGCCATGTGATCGTCGCGCGCGAATGGTTCGACCGGCTGGCTGAAGCGAGCGAAGAGGAAGAGGACATGCTCGACTTTGCCGCCGGTGCGCGGCGCACCTCGCGGTTGTCCTGCCAGATCGAGCTTACACCCGAGCTGGACGGCCTCACCGTCACCGTGCCCGGCGAAAGCGTCGATGCCCGCGTCATGTAGCGCGATGAACTGCGCATAAGACGAAAACGAACCGCGCAAAACAAACCCCGCCGCGCGCCGGGAGGGGGGTGAGGCGCACGGCGGGGCTAGCCGCTTATTTCAATGTCGGATCAGGCGTTTTCGAGTTCGCCCGTCTCCATCGCCATCGCGTCCATCAATGCCTGGGTAAAGGCAGGGATGTCGTCGGGATTGCGCGCGGTGATGAGGTTGCCATCGACTGCCGCTTCGCTGTCGATCACGTTGCCGCCTGCGTTGCGCAGGTCGGTGCGGACCGAAGGCCAGCTTGTGACGGTCTTGCCCTTGACGATGTCGGCTTCGACCAACAGCCACGGCGCGTGACAGATGGCTGCAATCGGCTTGCCCGCATCGTTGAAGGCGCGGATGAGGCCGACAACCTTGGATTCGGTGCGCAGAATGTCGGGGTTGATCTGTCCGCCGGGCAGGAGAAGCGCATCGTAGTCGCCGCTCGTGACTTCATCGACCGTTACGTCGACTGCGACCGTGTCGCCCCAGTCGCCGTCATCCCAGCCCTTGATCTCGCCTTCTTCAAGGCTTGCGACGGTGACGTTTGCTCCAGCCTTTTCGAGCCGCTCCTTCGGGCCCATAAGTTCTGATTGTTCGAAACCGTTGGTCGCGATAATAAGTACGCGTTTCATAAATTATCTCCTTGTAATTGCTTTAATTTATCTACGGTCGGGAGTGGCAATCGTTCCGGTGGAACGATGAACGGACGCGCATGTGCGCCGGGGCGCATGAGCCGCGCCAGAGCCATCAATGCCTATCGTTCTCGCACTTTCGATTCTCCGGAGAACCGATGAAGGCCTCGACTTCCCTTGCCTTGCGGCAAGATCGCTACGGGAACATCGGCAGGCAGGGCATGCGCTCGGACGAAGCGGGCCACAGCAATTGACTTCGCGCCCTGCGGTTGCGAGACTCGCGCGTGAAAAGCGAGGCGTCCTGCCTCCCGCACCCCCGCGTGCGTAATTCGCCGCGCGAAATCCGCGCACCTCTCCCGAGCGAAACCGTTCAGAACGAAATCACAAGGAATCGATCATGAGCACCGCAAAGACCGGCGACACCGTCGCCATCACCTACACCGTCACCAACGAAGCCGGCACCGTCGTCGGCGGCACCCAGGAACAGGGGCCGCAGCTCATCGAACTGGGCAGTGCGCAGATCTTCCCGCAGATTGAGGAAGCGCTGACCAGCATGGAAGTCGGCAACGAGCAGAAGGTTACGATCGATGCCGAGCACGCTTTCGGCCCGCGTCGTGACGAACTCGTCATCGACATTCCGCGCGACAACCTGCCCGCCGATGCGCAGCCGCAGCCGGGCATGACCCTGACTGCGCAGCAGCAGGACGGGCAGCAGATGCAGCTGACCATCGTCGAAGTGGGCGATACCGCGATCAAGGCCGACGGCAACCACCCGCTGGCCGGCGAAGACCTGACCTTCGACCTCACGCTGGTCGAGATCAAGCAAGCCGCCTGATCGACGCAACCTGAACACGCGAAGGGCGCGGGGACCGATCTGGTCCTCGCGCCCTTTTCGTTCCAAGGCTGTGGAAACGCCTCTCCCCGCGTGGCCGCCTCGTTGCTAAGCGGAGAGGATGTCCGATCCGACCACCCAAGACGATTCCGATCCCTTCGACGCGATTGTCGATGCACCCTTCGATGCCGCCCTGTCCGAGCGCTATCTCGTCTATGCGCTTTCGACCATTACCGCGCGTTCGCTGCCTGACCTTCGAGACGGGCTGAAGCCGGTTCACCGCCGCCTGCTATGGACCATGCGGCAGCTCAAGCTCGATCCATCCAGCGGCTTCAAGAAGTCCGCGCGCGTGGTGGGCGAGGTAATCGGCAAATATCACCCGCATGGCGACACCGCCGCCTATGATGCGATGGTCCGCCTCGCGCAGGATTTCTCGCTGCGCTATCCACTGGTCGAGGGGCAGGGGAACTTCGGCAATGTCGATGGCGATAACGCCGCCGCCTATCGCTATACCGAGGCGCGCCTGACCAAGACCGCGATGCAGCTCATGGAAGGGCTGGACGCGGGCACGGTAGATTTCATCCCGACCTATAATGGCGAGGAACAGGAACCCGAGCTGATGCCCGGCCTGTTCCCCAACCTGCTCGGCAACGGGGCCAGCGGGATCGCTGTGGGGATGGCGACCAATGTCCCCAGTCACAATGTTGCCGAGGTGATCGACGCGACGCTGGAGCTGATCGACAATCCGCATGTCGAGCATGAGCGGTTGATGGAGCTGATGCCGGGGCCGGACTTCGCGACCGGCGGACACATCATCGACAGCGCTGAGGTCCTGAGCGAAGCCTATCGCACCGGACGCGGGTCCTTCCGTTTGCGCGGTGTCTTCCACGCGCCGGAAGCGGCGAGCGCCGAGGATCAGGCAGCAGGGATCGAGCGGCTGGGCGGGGGACAATGGCAGCTCGTCATCACGCAGATCCCGTACCAGGTCGCCAAGGGCAAGCTGATCGAACAGATCGCACAGGCGATTGCCGACAAGAAGCTGCCGATCCTCGAAGACGTGCGCGACGAAAGCGACGAGAGCATCCGCATCGTGCTGGTCCCGCGCACCCGCAATGTCGATCCGGAACTGCTCAAGGAGAGCCTCTTCAAGCTGACCGACATGGAGACCCGCTTCGGGCTCAACATGAACGTGCTCGACGCGACGCGCACGCCGATGGTCATGGGGCTGAAGGAACTGCTCGGCAACTGGACCGCCGCGCAGATCGAGATCCTGCAACGCCGCACCCAGCACCGGCTCGACCAGATCGAGAAGCGGCTGGAACTGGTCGAAGGCTACATCACTGCCTTCCTCAACCTCGACAGGGTTATCGAGATCATCCGTTACGAGGATGAGCCGAAACAAGTGATGATGGCGGAGTTCAGCCTCACCGACCGGCAGGCCGAGGCGATCCTCAACATGCGGCTGCGGTCTTTGCGCAAGCTGGAAGAGATGGAGCTGCGCCAGGAGAAGACCGACCTGCTGGCCGAGCAGGAGGAGCTGAACAAGCTGCTCGAAAGCCCTGCGCGCCAGCGCACGCGGCTCAAGAAAGACCTGCGAAACCTGCGCAAGGATTATGCCGAAGACACCGCACTCGGCAAGCGTCGCACCCGGATCGAGGAAGCGGCCACGACGGTCGAGTTCAGCATGGACGCCATGATCGAGAAGGCGCCGGTGACGGTAATCCTCAGCCAGAAAGGCTGGATCCGCGCTGCCTCGGGCCACGTGCCGCTCGACCAGGAATTCAAGTACAAGGAGGGCGATGCGCTTGCATTTATCCTCCATGCGCAGACGACCGACAAGCTGCTGATCGCCGGCAGCGACGGGCGGTTCTACACGCTGGGCGCAGACAAGCTGCCCGGCGCGCGCGGCTTTGGCGAGCCGGTGCGCACGATGATCGACCTGCCCGCCGAAACGAGCATCGCTGCGATGCTGGTGCACAAGGATGGCGGTCGCCTGCTGCTCGCGTCGAGCAACGGCAAGGGCTTCCTCGCCGAAACCGGCGAGTTGCTGGCCGAGACGAAGAAGGGCAAGCAGGTCGTCAACCTGAAGGGCGATGCAAAACTTCAGGTGATCCGCGAAGTGCCCGAAGGCCACGACCACGTCGCCGCCGTGGGTGAGAACCGCAAGCTGATCGTCTTCAACATCGAGGAAATGCCGGTCATGGCGCGCGGGCAGGGCGTTATGTTGCAACGCTATCGCGATGGCGGACTGTCCGATGCGACGACCTTCGTGCTGGCCGAGGGCCTGAGCTGGCAGATGGGCGGATCGGGCGAGCGCACCCGGACCGAAAACGACATCTGGCAATGGAAGGTCGCGCGCGGCGCGGCAGGCCGGATGCCTCCTCAGGGCTTCCCGAAGGATAATCGGTTCTAGCTTTCCGCTCGTCCCTCCGGGCAAGCGCCTTCGCTAACCGAGGAATCAAAAACCGCGCTCACCATCCCCGATGAGCGCGGTTCCTTGATGGTCCCCGATGAGGACCTTCGCTGTGTCAGCGTATTACATGCTCGCGGACGAAGCTTCCTCGTCCGATGCGGAAGCGGTTTCGGCTTCCGTGCCGGCTTCCTTGGCGCGTGCCTGTGCCGGGGTCAGGATTTCGGCGCCTTCGGGAACTTCGGTGGTGTTCGCGGCGATGTCGGCGGCCGAGTAAAGCACCATCAGGGTGCCGTTGGGATCGGCGGCGAAGCTCTTGCGCTCCAGCGTCACGATGCCGGCATCGCTCTTGATGATGACCATGTTCTCGGTGTCGATCGTGTAGATCGTGCCGACAGGCATGCCATCGGCGCTCATCACGGTCGCACCTTTGACGAGCGCGGCGTCGCGTGCAGCGTTTGCCTTGGCAACCTGCTGGTCCATCATGCCGTCGATCTGTGCCTTGGTGGCGTTGACGGTCCACTGGCCTTCACGCTCGGCGAGGAGGTTGGCGGGCAGGGGAGCCTTGTGCTTGCCGGTGTCGACGGTGACGATACCTTCGGCATTGGCGGTGACGGTGCCGATCGCGGCGTCGTCATTGCCGTACACGGTGGTTCCGACGTCCTGAGCGCTTGCAGCGAAAGGTGCCATTGCGATCATTGCGGGTGCGGCGGCCAGCATGGCCAGCTTCGAGAGGTTCATGATTTTTCCAGTCTCCATTTAAAGTTCGTCGGGCCGCGAGAGGTGCACGAGTGCACTGCGCGAGAGAGGACGCCAAGCCAAAGGGCAAAGCCAACCTTGATGGAAGCGCACGACCATAAAAAGGCCAACGCACGCGTTCGGTTCCCTAAGGAGGCCGAACTCATAAGACAAGTGCGTGACTTGTTCTTCTTACCTACAGGTCAGTGCGTGAAGCACACCTTAACGCAAAGTTCGGCTTCCAGAATGTTTCAGAACTGCGCAAGCTCGTCGTCGAGCAGCGCCATGACGCGAGCCTCGTCCGGAAAACCTTCCGCAACCCACCGGCGCTCGACCGCGCGCAGCACCTGTGCAACCTGCGGCCCTGCTGCAACCCCGCGAGAGACAATCGTCCCGCCCTTGAGCGGAAAGGTGGGCGGGGTCCATCCTGCGACTGGCGCGGCATCTTCTGCCAGCAAGAGAAGCCGGTCGACCGCTCCCGCAGTACCGAGGCGATAGGCCAGCGCCTTTGGATTGGCGGCGTCGTCACCGACCCGCTCAGCTGCATCGACCAGCCGCCCACGCTGCGCCTTTGACAGCCGAAGCCTCGCGGCGACGGTTTCGGCAACGTCCGGCGATGGCGGCAGCAACGCGGCGAGGCGACGCACCGGATCGCCCTCGATTCCCTGCACGGCCTCGCGCGCTATCAGGTCGCTGAGCGCCTTCACATGCGCGCGGCAAGTCTCTGGCAGGATAACGCCCAGCACGCCCCGATCGAACATCCGCCGGACCGTGTCGCCCGGGTCGGTGAGCGCGAGGAGCCGCAGCATTTCGTCCGCCACCCGTTCGCGGCTCAAACCCTTGAGGGTCGCGGCCATCTCGGCGCAGGCATCTTCGGCTTCTTCGTCGAGCGCGGCTCCGAAGCGGGCTTGGAAACGGTAGTAGCGCAGGATCCGCAGGTGGTCCTCCGCGATCCGCTCACGCGCGTCGCCGATGAACCGCACCCGGCGCGCGGCGAGGTCTTCGAGCCCGCCGAAATAGTCGGATATCTCGAGTGTCTCGGGATGGGCATAGAGCGCATTGATGGTGAAATCGCGCCGTGCGGCGTCCTCTCGCCAGTCGCTGGCAAAGCGCACCGTGGCACGGCGGCCGTCGGTCGAGACGTCGTGGCGCAGGGTCGTGACTTCGACCGGCCCGTCTTCGAGGATCGCGGTCACGGTGCCGTGGTCGATCCCGGTGGGAACCGTGCGGATGCCCGCTTCACCGCACAGGTCGATGACACGGTCCGGGGTGTGGGTCGTGGCGCAATCGACATCGTGGACCGCAACGCCGAGCAAGGTGTCACGCACCGCGCCGCCGACCCAGCGTATGTGCTGAGCGCCGAGCGCAGCCGAAAGCGCGGCGAGGCCGTCGCGCCGGGGCCAGTCTGCGTGTTTCAGAGCTTCTATTTCCACACCCGCTCATCCCGAGCTTTTCGAAGGATCGTCCTTCTCGTCTTGCCCCGCTAGAAGATAAAGCGGTCCTTCGACAAGCTCAGGGCGAGCCACGACTGGATCTTAATCTGTTCACATCCACCCGCTTTGCCAGGTTCGCGATGATCGCTGCGGTTACACCCCAGATACGGAAGCCTTCGTAATCCATGTCGAGATAGCGGCGCTTCCGCCCCTTCCACGTGGCGCTGCGCTCGGTCCAGCTGTCGGGGTCGAGCAGCAGGGAAACGGGCGCTTCGAACCATGCGGCGACCTCGCGCGGGTCGGGGGTGATGGCAAGGTCGGGCTGTACCACGCCCAGCACCGGGGTCACCGCGAAGCCGGTGCCGGTGTGATAGAGGTCGCTGGTGCCAATCACCCGCACGGCCTGCGGCGGGATGGCGAGCTCCTCCTCTGCCTCGCGCAGCGCGCCGGTCACAGCATCCTCTCCCGGTTCGAGCTTGCCGCCTGGAAATGCGACCTGTCCGGGATGATCGCGCATCGAATTGGGGCGTTGGGTCAGGATGATGCCGGGTTCCGGCTCTCGCTCGACCACCGCGATCAGGACCGCCGCATCGGTGGCGCGCTCAGGGTCGGTGAAGCTGATATCGGTGATAAGCCCCTCGACATCGCGCGCATGGCCGTCTTCGAACAGTGCGCTCAGTCTGTCGAACAGATCGCTCAAACCATCAGCCTTTTAGCGGGAACAGCGCGCCCTGGCTCGACACGATCCAGTCGTCCCCGCCCGTTTCCAAGGCAATTTCGGCCAGCTGGGTATAGGTCGAGCGGTTGAGCCGCGCCTCGCAGCCTCGCCGTACCATGAGATAGATCGCGGGCGTCTCGGGATCGCCCGCAACGCGCAACTGGTTTTCGGGACCCGCAATAACGAGTTCGTCCGTGTTCAGGCGGAATGCGAGGTCGCCTTCGGTCTGCGTGCAATCGACCGCGATAAAGGCGGCGTCCTCGACTTCGATGGTCAGTTTCTCGAACGGTGTGACCAGCCAGTGCTGGCCGCTGTCGTCGCGGGTCAGCAAGCCGGAAAAGGCGCGCACCATCGCCTGACGCCGGATGGGCGAGCCTTCGTGATACCAGGTGCCATCGGCGGCGATGCGCATCTGGCTGTCGCCCGATTTCTGCGGGTCCCACCCTTCGACCGGGGGCAGCTTGCGGTTCGCAACCTGCTCGGCGATTTGCGAGAGGGTCAGTTCGGCGAGATAGGGCGGGGGTTCGTATGGCATGTATGGACAATGCGATGGCAGGGTCCGGTGTTCCTGTGAAGGGCTATTCGGTGGGCCAAGGGGCGAGCATTCCCTCCGCCGGCATCGCGGCCAGCGCAGGGCCGCGCGCCAGCAGCCGGTCCTGCTCGAACGGGCCGGGACAGCGCCATCCGCCGGTCGCGGCCGAACTGAAACCCCAGCGCCCGTAATAATCCGCATCGCCGATCAGCACCTGCGCCAGTGAAGCTGCGCCATCGGCAGCCATTCGCCGCTCTGCATCGAGCATTGCCAGCATCAGAGCGATGCCAAAGCCTTCGCCCTGCCGTTCGGGTACGACAGCAACAGGGCCTACCATCACCAGGGGCACGGCGCGCCCCTTCGGATCGATCAGCGCGACGGGCCAGCACTGTATCGTGCCGACCAGCATGTCGTCTTCGTCCATCGCGGCAAAGCTGAGCGCTTCGAGCCAGTCCATGCCTGTGCGGATGCGATAGGCGGTGCGGCCATGCCTGTCTTCGCCGAAGGCACGGTCGAGCAGCGCCTCGATCATGTCGGGCTCTACCGCCGAAAGCGGGATGATGGTGGCGGATTGGTCGGCCATGGGAAGCGCGCGCTTAGTGGCGGATTGGCATCGTGCCAAGGAAAAGCGTGTCGGATTTGCATCCTCCCCGCCTTTGCGCGCGGGGTGAACACAATCGCCTTACATGCTGAGGCGCATCACCTTGCCGTCATCGGTCGCGACCCAGATCGCGCCGTCGGGGGCTTCGTCGATCGAGCGCACGCGCCCGTCGATGTCAATGCGTTCGACCTCGCTCGCGCTTTCGCCGTCGATCTCCACGCGGATGATCGCATTGGTCGAAAGGCCGGTGATGAGCAGGTCGCCTGACCAGGGACCGAACATGTTGCCTTCGTAGAAGATCATGTCGCCGGGTGCGATGACCGGGGTCCAGTACGTCGCAGGCTTGGTAAAGCCATCGTCGGCGGTGTGATCGGGGATCGGGTCGCCGTTATAGTTGATGCCATACGAGCGCGTCGGCCAGCCATAATTGGCGCCGCGTTCGACGAGGTTCAGCTCGTCGCCGCCCTTGGGGCCGTGCTCGACCTCCCACAGGCGACCTTGCGCATCCCGGTCCATGCCGAGGATATTGCGATGGCCGTAAGACCAGATCTGTGCGGTAACGCCGCCCTGATCGGCGAAGGGATTGTCGCTTGGAACCGAACCGTCGAGGTTGAGCCGCACGATGGAGCCCAGCGTGTTGCTCATGTCCTGCGCGGGGGTCTGTTTCTGGCGGTCGCCGCTGGCGATGAACATGTATTGCTCGTCGGGCGAGAAGGCGATGCGATGCGAATAGTGGCCGCGGCCCGTTACCTTTGGCGTCTGGCGCCAGATCACGGTCAGCGCCTCGATCGCGCAGTTATCCATGCTCGGGCAATCGAGCGTTCCGCGACCGACCACCGCGCCGCGCGTATCGCCGTCTCCGGCCTCGGCCCAGCTCAGATAGATCGTGCGACCGTAAAGGTCGTCACCTGCCTGGCTGTCGAGGAAAGCAATATCGCCGAAGCCGCCCTGTCCGCCAAACGCCACTTCCGGCGCGCCTGCGACAGTCGCCGTAGCGCCGCTTTCTGTGTCCATGACCTTGAGAGTGCCTTCCTTTTCGGTGATGAAAAGCATGTTGGTGCCCGGAGCGAACTCGATCGCCCACGGCATGTCGAACTCAGCCATTTCGGCGATGGTCAATTCCCCGTCGGCGTTCTGGCCCGAAGCGGCCATCTGCGTATTTTCCCCGGTTTCGGCAGCGGCGCAGCTTGCGAGGGCGATCGCGGGGAGGGAAAGTGTGGCGGCGGAAAGGATAATTGGTTTCATGTCTCACATAACTCCCGAAGGTGGTTTCGGTGCCCGTCCGATTGTCATTGGTGTCGACGAGGCAGGGCGTGGGCCGTTAGCCGGTCCGGTCGTGGCGGCGGCGGTGGTGTTGGGACGCGAAGTACCCGCTGGCGTGGGCGATTCCAAGGCTCTGTCGGCAAAGCGACGCGCGGACCTCGACACGCAACTGCGCGAATGCTGCGCCTGGGCGGTCGCGGTGGTGGAGCCGCGGGACATCGACCGGCTGAACATCTTCCAGGCTACGATGGAGGCCATGACGCGCTGCGTGCGCGACCTGTGCGCGCAACTTCCCGGCGCTCCGGAAATCGTCCTGATCGACGGTAATCAGACGCCCGAGCGGCGCTGCTCGGAATGGCGCTGGCCTGCACGAGCCATCGTTGGTGGCGACGGGATCGAGACATGTATCGGCGCGGCTTCGATCATCGCCAAGGAATGGCGCGACCGATTGATGGTCGAAGCGGCAGCCGCGCATCCGCATTACGGTTGGGAGCGGAACAAAGGCTATGGAACCGCCGAGCACATGACCGCGTTGCGCCTGCATGGACCGACCCCTCTCCACCGTCAGAGCTTCGCGCCCGTGGCACAGGCGAGTTTGCTTTAACGGGCACTTCGCCTAACCCCCGCCCATGACAGAAGCGATACTCCTTAGCCTTGCTGGCCTCGTCGGCCTTGCCCTCGGCGGCGAATTGCTGGTGCGCGGAGCTGTGGGTATTGCACAGAAGCTGGGCGTTTCGACGCTCTTTACCGGCCTCGTCATCGTCGGCTTTGCGACCTCGATGCCGGAGATGGTCGCTAGTGTGCAGGCCGCGCTTGATGGCGCGCCCGGCATTGCGTGGGGCAATATCGTCGGATCGAACCTCGCCAACACGCTGCTGATCCTCGGCGTCTCGGCGCTGGTCATGCCGATTGCGCTAATTGGCACCGGACGACGCGACGCGGTGATTGCACTCGCGGCGACCTTGCTGTTGTGGGCGCTTGCGCTTTCGGGCTTTGGCGCGGTGTGGATCGGCGCGGCGCTGCTGGTGCTGATCGTGGTCTACATCGTCTGGCGCTATCGCCATCCGGGCGGGGCGCAACTCGAAGAAGAGGGCGATGAGGCACCATCGAACGGCTGGCTCGCAAGCGGCCTGTTCGTGATAGGGCTGGCGGTGCTGGTGGCGGGCGGCAATGCGCTTGTGACCGGGGCGATAGGCCTTGCGACGATATTCCGCGTGCCGGAAACCGTGATCGGCCTGACGGTCGTGGCGGTGGGCACTTCGCTTCCCGAGCTCGCTGCCTCGATCGCAGCGGCGCTGCGCGGCAAGTCCGGGCTTGCGATTGGCAATGTCGTGGGTTCGAACATCTACAACATCCTGCTGATCGGAGGCGCGACGATGAGCATCGCGCCCTTTGCGCTTCCCAGTGAACTGGCGGGGATCCAGATGGCGCTGCTCACCGGCAGCGCACTGGTACTGCTCGGATTGTTGTGGTTCGCGAAGGAGATCGGCCGCGCGCTCGGCGCGGTCCTCGTGCTCGCCTTTGTCGGCAATGTCGTGCTGGTCTTCGCTGACAGCCCGGATCCGGTGGAAGAGGAAATGGGTATCGAGCGGGCCGTCGACGAGGCGAACGGCCCGGCAGGGGACGGCTGAGCGCAGCCTAGGTGAAGGCCTTGGCCGCCAACTGGTCCAGATATTCTCGCGCCCATACCCGGATTTCGTCGGGGTCGCTGGGCATCCCGCCTTTCTGATCGGCTGCCGCACCCAGTTCATCGCGGCTGTTGACCCGCGGGAACGATACATCGGGCTCATCCACTCCAAGGAATGCGCAAAGCGGTTCCCACCCCATCTTTGGATGGAAGTTCAGCAGGCGTTCGGGAGGCAGGGTGTCGATCACACGCTGGTTCCGCTGCGCGTACCAATCGGTCATGAATGCGCGGTCGCGGATGTCGCCGCCGCCGAAATGGTCGAAGATCGCGCCCTTCATCATGTCACCCATCGGCGTGCCGACCGCGCCTTCCTGCATCTTGGGCGAGAAGATCGTCTCGCTGACGGAGTCGAACCAGCTGTCGGGATCGCGCGTGGTCAGCACCACCTTCGCGTTGGGATAATGCGCCGCCAGCTCGCGCCAATAGCTGGCGGAAGGGTAGTCGCTGGTGGAGGAAAACCCGTCGAAGATCGCGTCCCAATCCGGATTGCCGTTGGCAGCCTCGATCCACAGCGGGATCTGGCGGCGCGCATCGGCAAAAACCTCTGTCATGTGGTGACACGGCCCGAACCCGAGTTTCTCGAGTGCGAATTTCATCGAAAGCGTCGCGTTGCGACCCAGGCCCGCTGCAATAACATCCAAAGCCATCGTTTTCCCCCTCGCCAAGGCGCCCCGCGAAACAGTGTGGCATGCCATCGCCCGACCGGCGAGTCCTTTTCGCAACACCACCCCATCTGGAGTTCCGATGCAGCGGGCGGACTCCACATCTTGTGCCGGTCCCGTTTCGTTCCGCGCTTGGCTCATGCCGTTTACGAAGCGTTAACCATAACCCCCGACAATTTCAGCGCTTGACGGGAGTCCGCTGAGGACTCATGCCTGTGGATAACTGAGGGCAGAGAAAAGGTTCGGGGCGAGAATATGGGCGTGATGGAAACAGCGAAAGTTCGCACAAAACGGGCAGCGAAGCCGTCGCCCGAGGAAGTGCGCGCGCTCCTTCCGCTGGGCCGTATTCTCGACGGCGACTGCATCGAGGCGATGCGTTCGCTGCCTGACAACTCCGTCGACTGCGTCTTTGCCGATCCGCCCTACAACCTGCAACTTGGCGGCGATCTCAACCGTCCCGACGGGTCGGGCGTCGATGCGGTGACCGATCATTGGGACCAGTTCGACAGCTTCAAGGTTTATGACGAATTTACAAAGGCCTGGCTGGTCGAAGCGAGACGCGTTCTCAAGCCCGATGGCTCGCTTTGGGTCATCGGCTCCTACCACAACATCTACCGCGTCGGGGCGATCCTGCAGGATATCGGCTTCTGGATCCTCAACGACATCGTGTGGCGCAAGACCAACCCGATGCCCAATTTCAAGGGCACCCGCTTTACCAACGCGCACGAGACGCTGATCTGGGCGAGCCAGGGTGAGAAGGCGCGCTATCATTTCAACTACCGTGCGATGAAGACGCTCAACGACGAACTCCAGATGCGCTCCGACTGGGTGCTGCCGATCTGTTCGGGTGGCGAGCGGTTGAAAGAGGACGGGCACAAGGTCCACCCGACACAAAAACCCGAAGCGCTGCTCTATCGCGTGCTGCTGGCGACGACGGAGAAGGGCGACGTGGTCCTCGACCCATTCTTCGGCACGGGCACGACCGGCGCGGTGGCCAAGAGGCTGGGCCGCGAATGGATCGGTTGCGAGCGCGAGAATGTCTATCGCGACGCCGCCTACAAGCGGATCGCCAAGGAATTGCCGCTCGACGAAAGCGCACTCACCACGATGCAATCAAAGAAAACCGCGCCCCGGGTCGCTTTCGGAGCTGTGGTGGAAACCGGACTGATCGCGCCCGGCAGCAAGGTGTTCGATAAGAAACGCCGCTGGGTCGCGACGGTCCGGGCGGACGGTTCGCTCGAATGCGAAGGGCCCAAGGGCAAACTCGTCGGGAGCATCCACGGCCTGGGTAAGGACCTGCAAGGGGCCCCCAGTTGCAACGGCTGGACCTTCTGGCACTACGAAAATGGCGGCGAGATCAAGCCGGTCGACGCCGCGCGCGAAATGTATCGCCTCGCCAGCGAGGATTGATCGGGCTGCGTTCGGCAAGGGGGCCGGTCCCCGTGATAATGTCCCGATAGTAAACGCTAACCCAGCGGGGAAATAAGTGGTTTCCCCTAACTTGCCTAACGTGTTAATGCTCTTGCGACTCGGAGCCAGTGCAAGGTTCCGGGAGCGTTGTTGCAAGGTATCCATCGCGGATGCTTTTTTGGGGGGACTTACGAGGGGCGAATTTCCAACCGTGCATGAGGTGCGAATTTTCGCATTCTTGTCCTTGCAGTCTTTTCGACGCAACGCGGCGCCCCGCCACATTCCTTCCAAGCTGAACGTTAGCAAACGGGACTAACTTGGTCTCGAAGACGATTACTGTGTCGATGGTACGGACACTTGAAAGGAATACGACGTGAAAAAGACTATTCTCACCGGCGTCTCGATTCTCGCGCTAGGAGCTTCTGCTCCCGCCCTTGCTCAGAGCTCATCGACCATCAACCAGAACGGCACCAACCTGACCACCGATGTGAGGCAGACAGGTTCCTCGGATTCGACGATCGATCAGGATGGCGAAGATCTCGTCGCGAGTGTCACACAGAGAGGGGATGGAAACACCTCCACCATCGATCAGGACGATCAGGATCACATTGCAGTGATCCAGCAGTTCAACGACGATAATGATAGCACTATCACGCAATCCTCGCCCGGTTCGGCCGCAGGTGGAATGAGCGCCGACGTTTTCCAGACCAATGGCGCTACCTCGACCGTGACCCAGGCCGGTAATGGAGCGGACACGACCGGTGCCCTGGCGACGATCACGCAGAACGGCGCTAGCACCTCGACCGTTTCGCAGACGATGGATTTCGACGATAGCTTCGGTTTCACCGCAACCGTCAACCAAACCGGTGACGGACATGTCTCCACGGTCATCCAGGCCGATCAGAACCCGGGCGGTGACAGCAATCTCTTGGCAACCGTCGACCAGACCGGTTCTGGCAACACCTCGCTGGTCGATCAGGTCAATCGCAATCAGACCGCCAGTGTCACGCAGAGTGGGACGGGTGGCGATTCGATCGTCACGCAAACGTCCAGCCAGAACCTCGCGACCCTCGATCAGAGCGGTATCGGCAACCAATCCGACATCGCACAGGGCGACCGCAACAACATTGCTTCGGTAACGCAGTCCGGTTCAGGCAACATATCGGACGTGGACCAGGATGCAGACGGACTGAATCTTGCAACAGTCACGCAGGAAGGTAGTGACGGCAACGTCGCGATTGATCAGAACACCAATGCGCGCTCCGATGTGGCGACGGTCACCCAGTTGGTCGATACCGTCCGCAACTTCGCCACGATCATCCAGAGTGGCGACGATGTAAGCGGCGGCGGGTCCGACAGCGACAACGAAGCGACAATCACGCAAACCGCCGGTCGCGACAACGACGCGTTGATCTCCCAAGGCGACACAACGCTCTTCGGCGGCACAACAATAGGCGCGACCGATGCAGTTGCTGTGGTCAACCAGGACGGCAATTTCCTGTTCGCGACGGTTGCCCAGGGCAGCGACACGCAGGATGCCTTGGTCGAACAGACGGGCGCTCGGAACTCCGCGCTCGTCATTCAGGGCGACCTCGGTGGCAGCGGCAGCGATGCGGACATTACGCAAAGCGGAGTCGGCCCGGAATCTGAAGCGATCATCATCCAGAATAGCGATGGAAACGAGGCTACCGCGACCCAGACCATCGGAGGTGGCAACTTCATCGCCATCAGCCAGGGCGATGTCAGCGCGACCGGCGCAGGCGGTGACACGAACATCGCCACCAGCACGCAAGACGGCGCGAACAATACGAGCTTCATCGACCAGAACTTCTTCGACGCTGGCGGTTCGAACACCGCAACTGTCACCCAGACGGGTAACGGGAATGAGAGCACGGTCGGACAGGAGCTTTCCGGGAACCTGGCTACGGTCGATCAGACCGGTCGGAACATCTCAGCTGTGTTCCAAGACACCGATGACAACGTCGCAACGGTGACCCAGACAGGTGGGGCGGGCAACGACTCCTTCGTGGAGCAGTTCTCCGACAACCCCGACACCGCAACGGTAACTCAGCCCGGGATCGGCAACACTTCGACGATCTCGCAGGGCAGCACCTTGGGTGGCAACAATGCGGTTGTGTTCCAGTTTGGTAATCGCAACACCGTCGACATCACGCAGGACGGCGATACCAATGCCGGTATCGCATTTGTCGAACAGCGCGCAGGCGCGGTGAACAACGATGCCACCATCTCGCAATCGGGTAATGGCATTGGATCGTTGCAGGCCCTGATCGACCAGAATGGAGGCGCCGCCAACTCTTCCACGATCACGCAGACCGGGGACAACAACCAGGGTGAGAACATCCAGTTCGGTGCCCGCAACACATCGACGATCACCATGAATGGCGATACGTCCTTTAACCCTGGCCTTTCTCAGGTGTTTGTCGACCAGGTCGGCGACAGGAACGCGTCGACCTTCACCCAGGGCGGTGACGGACTGAATACCGGGTTGATCACCCAAGAGGGTATCCTCAACACGAGCACGGCGTCTCAGGGCACAAACACTGTTGTTCCTGTCGGTGAGGCGGATGAAAACCTCCTCGTGGTCGACCAGATCGGCAACCGCAACACCAGCACGGTCGATCAGGGTACGAATACCACCACCGATTTCAGCCAGGTCGACGTTCTGCAGGAAGGCGACCGGAACACCAGCACCGTCACGCAGGATGGCTTCATCAACTTCGTGGGCGTCTTGCAGCGGGCCACCGGTGCGACCAGCACGGTGACGCAGACTGGCGACAACAACGTCGTCAATGTCGAGCAGTACACCGATGCGCACACTTCGACCGTGACGCAGGGTGGTTCCGGCAACACCGTAACCGTGGTGCAGGGTACGCCCTGATCGCGACCGGCTTGATCGCCTGACGAATTGAAGCGGGGCCGACCGAAAGGTTGGCCCCGTTTCAATTGGCGGGTGTCGAGATCATGGTTGGTCGGGGATTGCGGTGTTGGGAACTGTCCTACGTCGCGGCGTCGCGCTATGGACGTGCGCATGACACCCATAGCCGCATCGACTATCGCAGCCTTCCGCAAGCCTTCGTCAACGTCACAGCCTTCGGCCCATGCCTATCCGGCTTCGCGCCGGACAAGGTTACACTCTCCGCCGTCAGGGTCACAGTTTCGCAGCGTAAGGTCACACTTTCGCAGCGCAGGGTCACACTTTGCGCACAAAGGGTTACAGTTGAGCGCTTTTTCGCCTGGAGCGTGTTCCACGTGTTCCACCCTTCAGGCTTCGTGCGGTGAAGCTGAACGGGAGAACGCGGCATGACCGGCGTCTACCTCCATCCGATCGCGCTCGCTTCCGCTCCCCAGGCCGAAGACGGAGCGGTGGTGCGCCTGGGTGGCAGCATGGCCTATGCCAGCCGCTTCGCCCTCGTCGTGCGCGACGGCGGCGCGGTGGCGCATCGCCGTCTGTTCGGCGTGCGTGAGGCGGAGCAGGCGCTTGCCGAACCGGGCGGCGACGTCAGCGCCGAGGCCGAGCGACAATGGGCCAACCTCGCGCGGGTCCACGCTCCGCTGCATCTGGGAGAGCGCACCATCCGCCTCGACCAGCCGCAGGTGATGGGCGTGCTCAACGTAACCCCCGACAGCTTCAGCGATGGCGGTGAGTTCCTCGAGAAGCCCGATGCAGGCCGCGCCCACGCCGCCGCCATGCTCGAAGCGGGCGCAGCGGTGATCGACATCGGCGGAGAGAGCACGCGCCCGGGCGGTCCGGCGACCTTCGAGGGGGACGAGATCGAGCGGGTGATGCCGGCGGTCGAGTACTGCGCCGCAATGGGCGCCGCCATCAGCGTGGACACACGACGCGCCGGAGTGCTGGAAGCGGCGCTCGGGAAGGGCGCGCAGATGGCGAACGACGTGTCGGGCATGCGCTACGACCCGCGCATGGTCGAACTGGTCGCTAACACGCAGGTGCCCGTGGTGCTGATGCACGCGCCGGGCACGGGCGAGGACCTGCACGAAGGCGACAGCTACGCCGACGTGGTGAGCGAGGTGTTCGACGCACTCAAGGCGATGCGAGAACGCGCAATCGCGGGCGGGGTGGCCGAGGAGCGGATCATGCTCGATCCCGGCATCGGCTTCGGCAAGAGCCTGGCCGACAACCTCGCTTTGCTCAACACGCTGCCGCTGTTCCACGCGCTGGGCAGCCCGCTGTTGCTCGGCGTCAGTCGCAAGCGCATGATCGGCGCACTCTCGAACGAGGCGGCGGCGCATGAGCGGCTCGGCGGCTCGGTCGCGCTGGCGGTGAAGGGCATGGATGCAGGCGTGCACATGCTGCGCGTCCATGACGTGCAGGAGACGGTGCAGGCGCGCAACGTGTGGCGCGGACTGCGCGATGCGGCGCTTACCGACTTCAGCCAGCTGGAGCCGATGTGAGCACTGTCGCGATACAGTCATCGAAGCGCGCCAACGCGGCGCGCGGTTCAACAGGAGACACCCGTATGCGTACCCCCCATCTGCTCGCCCTCGGTGTTGCTGCCGCAACGCTGGCCTCTGCCCCGCTGCTCGCCGACGCCCATCGTGAGATGAACGCCGAGATGACCGGGACGCAGGTGGCCCTGTCGGCTGAAGACCTGCTCGACCCCTACTACGCCAAGCTCGCCGAGACCGTTCAACTCCCGGTTGCGCCTGCCAACGCCGCACTGGCGAGCGATGCGACGATCACCCGGCTGGCCTTCGGCAGCTGCTCGCACCAGCTGCGCCCGCAGGACTACTGGGGGGTGATCGGAGAGACAGACCCCGACCTCTTCCTGATGATCGGCGACAACAACTACGGAGACAATGGCTGGAGCGGCGATGCAAGTCTGACGACCTTGCGCGAGGCTTATGGCGTGATGGCCACCACGCCGCAGCTCGCTGCTTTCCGCGCTGCAGTGCCGATGATGGTGACGTGGGACGACCACGATTACGGCATGAACGACGCGGGCGGGAGCTTCGCCTTTCGCGACTGGTCCGAGACGCTCTACGAGACCTTCTGGAGCTCCTCCGACGAAGTCCGCTCGCGCCCCGGCGTTTACGAGTCGCGCATGTTCGGCCCCGAAGGCCAGCGCACCCAGGTGATCGTGCTCGACACGCGCTTCTTCCGTTCCGACCTCACGACGATGCCCTACACGCTCGAACGCCCGGCGCTGGGTGTCTATGCGCCGAGCGACGACCCGGCCAAGACGATGCTGGGCGAAGCACAGTGGAAATGGCTCGCAGCCGAGCTCGCCAAGCCCGCCGATCTGCGCATCATCGCCAGCTCGATCCAAGTTCTGACCAATGCGCACAACTACGAAAGCTGGGAGACGATGCCGCTGGAGCGCGAGAAGCTGTACGCCATGCTCGCGGATCGCGAGGAGAGCGGTCTGGTGCTGCTGTCGGGTGATCGCCATGCAGGCGGTATCTACTCCGATGCACCCGAGGCGGCAGACGGGGAGCGGCTGTGGGAGCTGACCAGTTCGTCGCTCAACTACTCGTTCAGCACGACCGAGAACAACACGCGGCGAGAGCCCGATCCGCTGCGCCTGACTGACTTCATCTCTGAGGAGAACTTCGGCCTCATTGATATCGACTGGTCCGCGCGCACCTTCACCATGGAAATGCGCGGAGCGGTCGAAGGCGAGAGCCGCGTGAAGCGCACCGTCAGCTTCTAGGGCAGCGTCTAGAGCGTGAAGCCGCCATCGCTGACGAGGACATGCCCGGTGATGTTGGAGCCCGCATCGCCGAGAAGGTAGAGGATGTCGTGGGCGATCTGGTCGGGAGTGGCGAAGCGTTTGAGCGGCGTCGTCCCGGCCATCGCGGTGAGTGTCGCATCGCGGCCCTGCGCTTCGACCGAGGCGGTGAAGTCGTCCGAGCTGTCCCAGATCGCGGTGTCGACGCCGCCGGGCGCGATGGCGTTGACACGGATGCCCCGGGGCGCGGCCTCCAGAGCGGCGATGCGCGCCATGTGGGCAACCGCGGCCTTGGCAACGCCATAAGGGCCGATCCCGGCGATGGGTTTCGACCCCGTAGAGGATCCGGTGATGACAGCGGAACCGCCTTCGCCCATCACCCGTAACGCAGCGCGCAATGTAAGGAAGGCACCATCAAGGTTGATATCCATCACCCGCCGCCATTCCGCAAAGGTGAGTTCGGCGATCGTACCGCCGCTGCCGACACCGGCATTGATCACCGCATGGTCGAGCGTGGCAAGGCGAGGCTCGAGGTCGGTCCAAAGGGCTTCGTCCGCGACGCTTCCGACTACCGCCTCGACCTCGCAATCGAGGTCCAGTGCCGACAGCCCCTCCCCGTCGACATCGACGACGAACAGCTTGGTCGCTCCGCGCGCCGCAAGCGCCCGGGCGCAAGCCGCCCCTATGCCCGAAGCGGCGCCTGTGACGAGGGCCGTGCGTCCGGCGAAATCCTGCTGGTCTGTCATCTCTCACCCGCTAACCGGGTGCGCGAAACCTATCAAGCTGCGTTGTCGATGCCCAGATCGCTAAGCTTGCGGTAAAGCGTCGAGCGTCCGATGCCGAGCCGACGCGCGACTTCGGTCATGCGGCCGCGATAATGCCCGATGGCGAGGCGGATCACATCGGCCTCGATCTCTTCGAGTGGGCGCAAATTGCCATCCTCGGTGTAGAGCATGACTCCTACGCCTTCGTGCAAGTGAGAGCCACAGCCGCCTTGCTGCTCGCCGAGCATTTCCGAAAGCTGGGGGAAGCTGTCCGCTGTCAGCGTATCGCCTTCGCAATAGACCGCGGCGCGGAACAGCACCGATTGCAACTGGCGCACATTGCCCGGCCATTCATAGGCACCCAAAAGGGCGAGGGCGCTGTCCGATACCGATAGATGTGTCAGCCCCGGCTGTTCGCCGATCCGTTGCAGGAAGTGGCGGGTCAGCGCCGGGATGTCCCCGGTCCGCTCGCGCAGAGGCGGCAGAGTGATGCGCGTCGCACCCAGTTTTTCGGCCAGTTTTTCGTCGAAAACGCCACCAGACACCAACTGCGATAGGTTCATGTTGCTTGCCGAGAGCAGGCGGACATCGACGCGAAAGCCATGTGTTGCGCCCAGCGGGCGCACGATTCCCGTTTCGAGAGCATCGGCGAGACGTGCCTGCACCTTGAGCGAGAGGCGGTCGACCTCGTCGAGCACCAGTGTGCCCCCATCGCTGTGCTGCAAAGCTCCGATCTGACGATCGAATGCTCCGGGGAATGCATTGGGCTCGTGCCCGAACAGAACGGATTCGATGAAGTTTGGCGGGACGCTGGCAATGTTGATGATGCGCAGCGACTCTTTTGAGCGCGGGCTGGCGCTGTGCATCGCGCGCATCAGCATTTCCTTGCCGGTGCCGCTCTCGCCTTCGATCAGGGCAGGACCATGTCCGCGCGCCGCCTTTGCCGCCTGGGCAAGCGCGGTGCGAAATGTTGGTGCGGTGCCGATCATCGCGTCGAAATCGAGGCTTGCCGACATCTTCTCCGTCAGAGGGGCAAGTTCGTCACGCGGTGTTTCGCGAGTGGTGACTGCGCGAAGCGCTTCCATCAGCCGGTCCGGAGAGACGGGTTTGACGAGGTAATCGCTGGCGCCCGCGCGCATCGCCTCGACAGCGAGCAACGGCGAAGCGCTGGTGGTCAGCATCAGGATGGGCAGGGCGGGGCGGCGTTCCTTGAGTTCTGCAATCAGGGAACAGGCATCGTCGCCCGGCACCCACTGATCGAGCAGGATTGCGGAAAGCTGCATACCCTCGCGTGTGCCGAGCATCGCGATAGCGGTTTCCGAATCGCTCGCCACAACGGTACGCCATCCATCGCGCGCGGCGATTGCGGAAACGAGCCGGCTCTGCGCAGGCTCATCATCGATCAGCATGACGACGCGCGCTTCCGCCGGCGCGGCAGCCGCTTCAATCTCTACCGATTCGATCCGGGCATCCCTATCCGCCATAGTGCCGCCGTATTCCTCGAAGCCCTGGCAATCGTCCCAGGGTGAGACGTCGCGCTGGAATAAGGCCCACGGGTAAAGACTGAATTAAGGCTGTTGTGACGATCGCGCCCCGCCCAGGTTTCGGCCATCGCAGAGGCGGTGCGTTCCGACCTAGCCTGAAAGATGGGTTGAGCAATTCGGAACGCTCGGATACGGCGATCT
Organism: uncultured Erythrobacter sp.; assembly: GCA_947494705.1. Lineage (GTDB taxonomy): Bacteria > Pseudomonadota > Alphaproteobacteria > Sphingomonadales > Sphingomonadaceae > Erythrobacter. The sequence continues at coordinate 748,765 of CANLVN010000001.1, read as the reverse complement.
GAGCAACTTTATTTTTCGGCAACCGTCGGCGTGATGCGGCCTTGGTTGTCCAGAGGGGAAGATCAATGAGTGTTCACGACATCGACAAGGCTCGCTCGACCTATGAAACGTTCATGGGCTCGCTCAAATGGATTGTGCCTGTTCTCGCCATCATCACGCTTTTCGTGGTTATGCTGATCGCACCCTGAAACAGGGATTCCCATGAAAATTGCAGTCCTTAAAGAGCGCGCCGCCGGCGAAACCCGCGTCGCAGCCACGCCTGAGACGGTGAAGAAATTCATCGCGCTCGGAACCGAAGTTGCGGTCGAGAAAGGTGCCGGGGCCGATGCATCGATCCCGGACGATGCCTTTGCCGAAGCGGGGGCGAGCCTTGGCACGGCGGAAGCGACCGTCAAGGACGCCGACATCGTGCTCGGCGTGCAGGCTCCCGATCTTGCGCAACTGAAGGGTGCAAAGCCGGGCGCGTGGGTTGCGGCCCTGTTCGACCCCTTCACAAAGGGCGAGATCGTCGAAGCCTATGCCAAGGCCGGTTTCGAGGCGTTATCCATGGAATTCATGCCGCGTATCACGCGCGCGCAATCGATGGACGTGCTGTCTAGCCAGTCCAACCTCGCCGGTTACAAGGCGGTCATCCACGCCGCCGACACTTTTGGCCGCGCCTTTCCGATGATGATGACTGCGGCAGGCACCGTGAACGCTGCGAAATGCTTCGTCATGGGTGTGGGCGTTGCGGGGCTTCAGGCGATTGCGACCGCGAAAAGGCTTGGGGCGCAGGTCTCCGCTACCGACGTGCGCTCCGCGACGAAGGAACAGATCGAAAGTCTCGGCGCGAAGGCCATTTTCGTCGAGGACGTCGAAGGCATCGAGGGTGAAGGTTCTGGCGGCTATGCCACCGAGATGAGCGACGAATACAAGGCCGCTCAGGCCAAGCTGGTGAGCGAACATATCGCCAAGCAGGACATCGTCATCACCACGGCTCTGATCCCCGGACGAAAGGCTCCGGTGCTCATTACCGACACCCAGATCGCGACCATGAAGCCTGGCAGCGTGATCTTCGACCTCGCGGTGGCGCAGGGCGGAAACGTCGAAGGATCGAAGGCCGACGCGGTCGTCGAGAAGCACGGCGTCAAGATCATCGGCTATGCCAACACACCTGCGCATCTCGCGGCAGACGCATCGGCGCTGTTCGCGCGCAACCACTACAATTTCCTCAGCGCCTTCTGGGACAAGGAAGCGAGCAAACCGGAACTGGACGAGGAAATCGGCGACGCGATCCGTCTGACGAAGGGCGGCGAAGTGGTCAATGAGAGGCTGAAGGGGGCCTAAGAGATGGATTTCATCAGCATTCTCTCAATCTTCGTCTTGGCCTGCTTTGTCGGCTATTACGTGGTCTGGTCGGTTACCCCGGCGCTGCACACACCGCTCATGGCGGTGACCAACGCCATATCCTCAGTGATTATCGTCGGCGCTCTTATCGCGGCGGCGGAAGCCGAGAACCCGATAGCGAAATATCTCGGCCTCGCAGGCGTGGTAATGGCGAGCATCAACATTTTCGGCGGCTTTGCCGTTACCGAGCGCATGCTCGCGATGTACAAAAAGAAGGAGAAGTGATGATGGCACTTCGCTCCTTTGCTGTGGCCGCAATGGCCACTTTCGCCGCCACGCCAGTCTACGCGGCCACTGGCGAGACCGGCACCCCCTCATGGGCCTTGCTCGCCTATCTCGCGGCGGGCGTATTCTTCATCCTCGCGCTTCGCGGTCTTTCAAGCCCGGCAACTTCGCGCGCGGGCAATCGCAACGGCATGATCGGCATGGCGATTGCACTAATCACCACCCTGGTGACGCATGACCTCGCCAATATCGTCGAGATCGCGATCGCGGTTTTCCTCGGCGCCATCGTCGGTGTGACCATTGCGCGCAAGATCGCCATGACGTCTATGCCAGAACTGGTCGCAGGCTTTCACAGCCTCGTTGGCCTGGCCGCGGTGGTGGTGGGTCTAGCAGCATGGCTTAATCCCGGGTCGTTCGGGATTTTGGACGCGGACGGCCAGATCCTGCCAGTCAGTCGGATCGAACTGGGCTTGGGCATTGCTATTGGTGCGATCACTTTCTCGGGTTCGGTCATCGCCTTTCTCAAGCTTTCCGGCCGTATGAGCGGCTCGCCGATCATGCTTCCCGGCCGCCATGTCATCAACCTGGGCGTCATCGCTGCGATTCTCGGCCTGATCGGCTTCTACGCTGTTTCGCCCGATGGCGGTGCCGGCGAGGGCTGGATTGTTCCAGTGGTGACCGTTCTCGCTTTCGCAATCGGCTTCCTGCTCATCATCCCGATCGGCGGAGCGGACATGCCCGTCGTTGTGTCGATGTTGAACAGCTATTCCGGCTGGGCTGCCGCAGCGATGGGCTTCACGCTGGGCAACAGCGCGATGATCATCACCGGCGCGCTCGTCGGTTCTTCGGGCGCAATCCTCAGCTACATCATGTGCAAGGCGATGAACCGCTCCTTCATCAGCGTGATCGCGGGCGGCTTCGGCGCTGACGATTCAGGCGGCGCCAGCGGCGAACCGCGCGAGCAGCGCCCCTACAAGCAAGGCAGCGCCGACGATGCAGCGTTCATGCTCGAACAGGCGGAGAAGGTTATCATCATTCCCGGCTATGGCATGGCTGTGGCGCAGGCGCAGCACGCGCTTCGCGAGATGGCCGATATCCTCGAAGAGAAGGGTGTCGAGGTTAAATATGCGATTCACCCGGTCGCGGGCCGCATGCCGGGCCATATGAACGTGCTGCTGGCAGAAGCGAGCGTCGACTACGACAAGGTGTTCGAGCTGGAGGATATCAACTCCGAGTTCTCGACCGCAGACGTTGCCTTCATCATCGGCGCGAATGACGTGGTGAACCCGGCGGCCAAGACCGACAAGTCCTCGCCGATCTACGGCATGCCCGTGTTCGACGTGGACAAGGCGAAGCAGGTCTTCTTCATCAAGCGCAGCATGGGCGGCGTGGGGTATGCGGGCGTCGATAACGACGTGTTCTATATGCCGCAGACGGTCATGCTCCTTTCGGACGCGAAGAAGATGGTCGAAGGCATCGTCAAGGCGCTCGACTAAGGCGTGCGCTTTCTCTTCATCATGCTGTTGGTGCTTGCCGTCGGCGTGGGTGCCTATTTCCTTTTCCGCACCGACGGAGTGCTGGAGCGGGTGACGCAAGCCCGCGTCGAACAGGCGCTGGTCGCAAATGGCGCGCCCGGGCTTCTGGCGGACTGCATGGCCGAACGGCTGGTCGACGACCTCACCATCGGACAATTGCGCAAGCTCGAAGCGCTTGCCCCGCGCGAAGGCGAGGACCGCGTGCCGCGCTCCACTCGTGATGCGCTCGACCGGCTGGAACGCGTCGACGATCCGCAGGCCGTGCGCGTGCTGGTGGCGAGCGGAGCACGTTGCTCCTTTTCGGTGCTGCGCAACGAGATCGGCGGCAGCTGAAGGGCCGGCATATCGCCGTCATTGGACTTGCCAATCCTCCCCCGCTTGCGCCAGAACGGTGAGTGGAGAGGGAGACACTTAAATGATCCGATTGACCGCCACTGCGCTGCTTCTGGCATCAGCTGCACCAACTTGGGCCGAAACCCACACGATCGCACCGGGCGAGGGCGCGCAGGAGCGCCTGCAGGAAGCGCTGATCCTGGCCGAGCCGGGCGATATCATCATGCTCGAGGCCGGACGCTACGAACTCACCGACGGGCTGAGCCTCGATGTCGATGGCGTCACCTTGCGCGGCGCCGGACCTGCGCAAAGCGTGCTCGATTTCACCGCACAGCAAGGGTCGGGCGAGGGGCTACTGGTAACCTCGGACGACGTCACCCTCCATAACTTTGCTCTCGAGAACCCCAAGGGCGACGGGATCAAGTCCAAGGGCGCGGACAACATCGTCTACAACCGCATCCGCGTCACCTGGACCAATGGTCCCGCGGCGACCAACGGAGCCTACGGCATCTACCCGGTTGAAAGCACCGGAGTGCTGGTCGCGCATTCGGAAGTGTCGGGTGCATCTGACGCGGGTATCTATGTCGGCCAGTCCTCCAAGATCACCGTTCGCCATTCGATTGCGACCGACAATGTCGCCGGCATCGAGATCGAGAACAGCCGCGATGCCATCGTCAGCAACAATTACGTCAGCCGCAACACCGGGGGCATCCTCATATTCGATCTGCCCGGCCTGCCGGTGATGGGCGGTGGCAATGTGATGATCGTCAACAACCTCGTCACCGACAACGACGCCGAAAACTTTGCTCCGCCGGGCAATATCGTCGCCGGCGTGCGACGCGGCACGGGGATCATGGTGATGGCCAATGAGAATGTCTGGGTCGAGAACAATATCGTCCAGCGCAATGCAACCGCACCGTTCATGGTGATCGCCTATACGCGCGATTTCGAGGATGAGCGCTACAACCCGTTTCCGCGCGAGGTCACCATCGCGAACAATATCACCGATACCGGCGGTACCAATCCCGACTTGGAAGGTGGGGAGATGCTGATGGCAGCATTCGGCGGGGCGCTGCCTGCGATCATGTGGGACGGTCTTACACAAGACAAGGACACTGTCGCATTGCGCACCACCGGCGATACACCCGGCTGGTCGCTCAACCTCTCGCACCAGGGCCAATCGCTTGCCGAAGCGCAGCCGGGGCCGCTCGATACACCGGCGCCCACCAGCGTGACCGATGCTGACGATTGGGGCGCACCGGCCGAGCTGGAGGCGCGCATCCAGTGAGGGGTGGCCTGAGCCTTATTCTTTGCGCAGCAGGCTCGCTTGCCGCGTCGGTCATGGCGCAAGCAAGTGCGCTAGACGAAGGCGTGCACGACGAAGTGATCTCAGGCGATGCCTTGCCACGCGACCTCGCCGAGTTCGGCTTTTTCACTGATGCTGCTGCGCGCGATGCCGCTCCGGGTGTTCACGCTTATGAACTCAACACCCCGCTCTTCTCCGACGGCGCCGAGAAACTGCGTTATATCTACGTGCCCGAGGGGGAGCAGCTGGGCGCAGGGGGCGAGGGCCTTCTGCAGTTTCCTGTCGGCTCCGCGATTATCAAGACGTTTGCTTTCGCCGGGCAGTTTATCGAAACGCGCGTCCTCCTTCATCGCGCAGATGGCTGGCTGGCGCTGCCCTATCGCTGGAACGAGGAGCAGACCGAAGCGAAGCTGGCGCTCGCTGGTGGCCGGGTCGACCTCACGACGCCGCAGGGGGAAGCCATCAGTTACCGCATCCCGAACAAGAATCAGTGCAAATCGTGCCACTCGGTTGATGGCCAGGTCATTCCAATCGGACCCAAAGCCCGCAACCTGTCCGGCGAATGGCTGACGCAAATGCACAGCGAAGGTTGGCTGGACCAAACGCCAGAAGGCGCGGATGCGATGCCGCAATGGCACGATGCCAGCGCCTCCATACAGTCGCGGGCTCGCGCCTATCTCGACGTGAACTGCGCGCATTGCCACCGTCCGGGAGGAGGGGCATCGAATTCGGGTCTGGACCTGCGATGGGAGCAGGACGATCCGTTTGCGATCGGTGTCAACAAACCGCCCGTTGCGGCGGGCCGGGGTGCAGGGGGGATGCTGGTCTCAATCGCCCCTGGCGAGCCGGAAAAGTCGATCCTCGTCCACCGCATGGACTCGGTTGAACCGGGCGTGGCGATGCCGGAACTGGGGCGTTCGACAATCGATGAAGACGCAGTTGCGGTGATGCGGGAGTGGATTGCGGGCATGGACCGGTGAAGTGGATCCTGCGAATTCTTGGCGGGCTCTTGGCTGTGCTGGTCATCGCCTTCTTCGTCTTCCGCACGCCCGACACTGACCCGGAAGAGATGCGCGAGAAATACGGAGGAGCGCCTTCGCAATTCGTCGATATCGGCGATGGGGTAAAAATCCACCTGCGCGACGAAGGACCGCGTGGCGGCGAGAGCGACGCGCCCGCGATCATCCTGCTGCACGGTTCCAACGCCGATCTTCATACCTGGCAGCCCTGGGTAGACGATCTCTCGCGCGATTATCGCGTGATCCGGTTCGATCAAGTCGGTCATGGCCTGACCGGACCGGACCCTGAACACGATTACACCCGCGCCAATTACACCGAGGATATCGAAGCTGTCGCCGACGCTTTGGAAGTCGAACGCTTCATCATCGCGGGCAATTCGATGGGCGGGAAACATGCGCTCGCTTTCGCAATCGCGCACCCTGATCGCGTGGCGGGCATGATCATTGTCGATGGTAGCGGCGGGCAGCGCATCGAGGAAATGTCGACGCAAGAGGACGGTGAAGACGACGGTGGCAATATCGGTTTCACCATTGCCCGAATGCCCGGCGTCAACTTGTTAGCCGAACAGATCACTCCTCGAGCGCTGATCGCACAGAGCCTCGAGCAGAGTGTTTCGAACCAGAGCATGATCACCGAAGCAATGATCGACCGCTACTGGGAACTGCTACGCTACCCCGGTAATCGTGCGGCGACGATGGCGCGCTTTTCGACGACATACCAACCGCTAGAAGAGGCCGAGATCGCATCTCTCGACATTCCGACACTGATCCTGTGGGGCGAGGAAGATCGCCTGATCCCGCTCGCCGCCGGGCGGTGGCTCGATCAGACTTTGCCAGATAGTGAACTGGTCATCTATCCCGGCATCGGTCACCTGCCGAACGAAGAGGCTTCCGATGCAACGCTCGCCGACGTTCGACAATGGCTCAAGCGCGTGTCCTGGGAGCCAAATTAAGCCGCTGGCAACCATCTATCCCCCTTAACTTGCATGAAAATCTGCGGGCTATGGACGCAAGGCGCGCTTCATGGCTACACCGGCCCAAGGCTAGTGGTGCGACACATTCGGGATTCGAGGGAAGATTTTGCGTAAACTGGGAATGATCGGCGGGATGAGCTGGGTGTCGACAGGCATCTATTACGACCGCATCAACCGCATCGTTCAACGCCGAGCCGCACCCATGGCATCGGCGCCCTTGCTGATCGAGAGCCTCGATTTCTGCCAGCTCTATGCGCTGCGCGAAGAGAAGGAATGGAAGCGGGCAGCACAAATCTTGTCCGAGAGTGGCAAGCGGCTCGAAGATGCGGGGGCGGAGGCGCTGATCATCGGCGCGAACTCGATGCATAAGCTTTACGACGAAGTCGAAAGCTCGGTCGGTATCCCGATCCTTCACATCGCCGACTATGTCGGGCGTGCTTTGAAAAAGGCAGGGGCGAAGAACGCTGCGCTGATCGGGACGCGCAACGTCATGACCGAGAGCTTCTACCGCAAGCGATTGGTCGCGCACGGGATCGATCTTCTGCCTCCCGACATGACCAATGTCGAAACTCTCGACCGCATCATTTACGACGAGTTGATGGTGGGTAAAGTCAGCCGCGATGCGCAGCGCGCGTTGAAGACAATCATCACCAACAAGTCCCAGGAAGGGGCCGATTCCATCGTGCTCGCCTGCACCGAACTCGACCTCGTTGTCGATGTGGACGCAAATGTCCTTCCCGTGTTCGATTCCACGCGCATCCACTGCGATGCGGCGGCGGACTGGATACTTGAGCAGGAAATCGCGGAATAGTCCGCAGCCTGACTTTCAGATAAAACGCTTGGTCGCAACTTAACATTTGCAGGGATGCAACATCTATCCTTCTTGACTAGGTGACGCTGCGAAACTTGTCATCATAATGAAATAAGCAAGTTTCGGGTCTTCGGGTCGCACCGAATGACCCAGGAGCTGAAAAGCTCTTGGGGCCGCCTGCCACCCCCCCATTGCACCCGGCGGGCGGTCCCATTTTTTCTCCACATTTCGTTATCGGGCAGTCTGTCCACCGCAATCCTTTGGCGTTGCTGATCTGTTCCCGTTGAGCGGCGGGTCCGGCTAACCTAAGCGCGTGGAGTGACGACACGCGCTCCCTTTGCCGCAGATCCGTTCGCGCACGGCGGACGTGAATTCGCCAGCTTTCGCGCATCCGCGCCCGCTCCCGAACAGGGAGAGACACGGGGACCGCGCACTGATTTCCAGCGCGACCGGGATCGCATTATCCATTCGATGAGCTTTCGCCGGCTCAAATCCAAGACCCAGGTTTTCATCGCTCCCGATGGCGACCACTATCGCACGCGCCTTACCCACAGCATCGAAGTTGCGCAGATTGGCCGTGTGCTTGCGCGCGCGCTCGGGCTCGACGAGGATTTGACCGAAGCTTTGTGCCTTGCTCATGACTTGGGACATCCACCGTTCGGCCATGCTGGCGAGGCGGCCCTGTCGGAGGCGATGGCGCGTCATGGCGGGTTCTGTCACAATGCGCAGGCGCTGCGCACCGTCATGCGGCTCGAAAGCCCTTACCCAGAGCATGAAGGGCTGAACCTGACCTGGGACCTGCTCGAAGGGCTGGCCAAGCATAACGGTCCGGTCATCGCGCCCAATTGGGCGCTTGCCGAACTCGACCGTGACTTTCCACTCGATTTGGGAACGTGGCCTTCGCTCGAGGCACAGATCGCCGCGGTTGCCGACGACATCGCCTATGACAATCACGATATCGACGATGGGCTGCGCGCCGGCTTCCTTCAGCTCGAAGACCTGATGGAGCTTCCATTCCTCGCAGGGCAATGGCGGATGGTCGAAAAACGCTTCCCCCGTGCCGATCGCGAGCGCTTGCTTCGCGAACTTGTCCGCGACCAGATCGGATTGATGGTCAACGATGTGCTCGAACATTCGCGCGCACAGACCGAGGGCTTCAAATCTGTCGCCGCAATTCGCGATGCGGGGCGGCAACTGGCGGGTTTCTCGCCCGAAATGCAGGAAAACGAGCGCGCGCTCAAAGCCTTTATGTACGAAAAGCTTTACTACCACCCCGAACAAGTCGCTGCGGCCGAGCGCGCGCGCGACGTGGTAGCTCGGCTCTTCGCTGCCTATTCGCAGGATGCCTCGCTCATGCCTGAGGACTGGCATGCCCGGTTGCCGGATCACGACCCGGCACGCAGTCGCACCATCGCCGACTTCATCGCAGGTATGAGCGACCGCTTTGCGATCCGCGCCTGCGAGGAAATCTATGGTGAGCGACCCGGAGGGCTTACGAATGTCTGAGGTAAGCTCGCCCCAGAATCTGCGGCAAGGTCGGCGTCAACAGGACGATTTCGGGAGAGCCGGACCGGTTCCTGCCCCCATGCGCATCGGACTGGTAGGATCGACCGGCCTGATCGGGCGACGTCTGATTGAGATCACCAGCGCAGGCGATGTTGCGCGCATGGTCGGACTTGCCCGGCGCGAGACCAAGTTGCCTGAGAATGCGCGGGTGGAGATGTTCGTCGCAGACCCTTCGAAGTGGGGCGAAGTCCTCGAAGCGGTGCGTCCGCGCGCGCTAATCTGCGCTCTGGGCACGACGTGGAAGAAAGCGGGCCGCGACGAGGATGCGTTTCGTGCGGTCGATCACGACCTCGTGATTGCTACCGCCAAGGCAGCGCACCAAGCGGGTGTGCGCAACATGGTGCTGATAAGCTCGGCCGGGGCCGACAAGCGGGCCAAGAGTTTCTATCTGCAAACCAAGGGTCAGACTGAAGACATGGTTTCGAGTGTCGGGTTCAACCGCCTCGACATCCTGCGACCCGGCCTGCTCAAGGGTAGGCGCGAAGACGACCTGCGACCGGTTGAAGCCTTGGCGCGCTTCGCCAGTCCTGTGATCGATCCCTTACTGCCAGAGAAATGGCAGATGTTCCGCTCTATCGAAGTCGATCTCGTCTGTGAGGCGGCGCTGGGTCTTGCCATGCGCAAGGCGGCGGGCCGCTTCACCCATGACAACGAGGCGATGAAACGCGCAGCGCGTGAATGGCGCGCCAAATCGACGCTGGAAAGCGAGTAGAGCGGATGGGTTGGGCTGTTCTCTTCAACCTCGTGAACCTTCTGGCGTTGCTAGCGTGGATCGCATTGATTGTACTTCCGCGGTGGCCCGCACTGCTGTCTGCCCTGCTTTATCTCGGCGTGGGGCTGCTGTGCCTGATTTACGCGGTCGGCCTCATTGGAATTCTCACCGGCATCCTGCCTGCGGGCGGGGGCGGTGCGGACTTCACGACGATCGAAGGTATCCGCTCGATCTTCGCCAGCGATGCGGGCGTGGTGATCGGCTGGACTCATTACTTGGCTTTCGATCTGTTTGTCGGCCTGTGGATCGCGCGCGATGCTGATCAAAAAGGTATCATGAGGCTGGTGCAGGCACCGATCCTGTTGGCGACCTTCATGGCCGGGCCGCTCGGCCTCATCATCTGGTTGATCTTAAGGGAGCCTGCCGCACGAAAAATGGGGCGGCCTGCCTAAGCCTTCCGAACTCCGGATCGCCGCAAGGGGATGGACGTTTCGTCCGGGTAATGCTTAGTCTCATTTCCAAAATATGCATTTGGAGAGAGATGCGATGGCAAGCCAAGCGTCCGCTGAGCTTAAAACTTTCGACGAGACCCTGAAGCATTGGGCCAGGGAGCGCCCTGACGGCGTTTCGCTCGAAATGGGCGATCGCGCCATAACCTATGGCGAGATCGAGGTGCTCACCCGCCGGCTGATCGCCTTGTTCCAGCGCTACGGCCTTGAAAATGGCGACCGGATCGCATGGCTTGGCAAGAATTCGGACCGCTATTTCACCCTGCTTTACGCCGCAGCGCGCGTGGGCGTAGTGATGGCGCCGATCGGTTGGCGACTGGCCCCGCCGGAAATCGGTTACATACTCGGCGACACAGGAGCCAAACTGCTCTTCGTCGAAGGCGGCTTTATCGAGACTGCCGAAAAGGTCACGGCCGCGATGGAGAACCCGCCTCGCGTGCTCGAAGCCGAAGCCGGGTTCCGCGAAGCGGAGGGCATGGAGCCTGCGAGTTACAGCCCGGTCGATGAAAACGACCCGGTGCTGCAACTCTACACATCGGGAACTACGGGCAATCCCAAAGGCGTGGGCCTGTCCAACCGAAACCTGTTCTCATTGCGCAAACCTGCGCTCGAGCGGGCTGACCCGTGGCAGATCTATGAAGAGACCGATTGCATTTTGGCTGCCATGCCATGTGCGCATATCGGCGGGACGGGCCTAGCCGCGATTGCCGTCGCGAACGGAATTCGAGCCCATATTCTTCCGGAATTCACCCCCGATGGCGTGCTGAACGCGATCGAGAACGGCGCCACGCACATGTTCCTCGTCCCGGCGGCGTTGCAGTTCGTAATCATGCATCCGTTGGCGAAGGAGACCGACTTCTCGAACCTGCGCTACCTGATGTATGGCGCTGCGCCGATGCCACTGGAACTGCTCAAAATGGCGGTCAAGACAATGCCGCAGACCGGTTTCCTGCAAGTCTACGGCATGACCGAGACGACCGGCACGGTCACCATGCTGCCGCCTGAAGATCACGACCTCGATGGCAACGAGCGGATGCGTTCTGCGGGCAAGGCGGTACCCGGCGTCGAGATCGAAATACGCGGGGAGGACAACAAGGAAGTCCCGCGCGGCGAGATCGGCGAAATCTGCATCCTGTCGCCCTCCAACACCGACGGATACTGGCAGCGTCCCGACGCGACCGCCGAAACGATCGACAAGGACGGCTGGCTGCATACAGGCGACGCCGGGATCATGGACGCGGACGGTTACGTCTATATCCAGGACCGCATGAAGGACATGATCATTTCCGGCGGCGAAAACGTCTACCCGGCGGAAGTCGAGAACGCGATTTTCGGTCACCCGGCCATCGCCGAGGTGGCGGTGATCGGCATCCCGTCCGAACGCTGGGGCGAGGAGGTGAAGGCCTGCTGTGTGGCAAAGCCGGGGATGGAGATCGAGGCGGGCGACGTGCTGGCCTATGCGCGCGAGCGAATTGCGCCTTTCAAGGTCCCCAAGAGCATTGATATCATTCCCGAAATGCCCCGCAATCCTTCGGGCAAGATTCTGCGCCGGGAATTGCGCGCGCCATATTGGGAGGGGCAGGATCGACAGGTTTCCTGACCCTGCGCTCTTTCGGCGATGAAAAGGCATGCCCCCGCAACACTTCGCAATCGCGACGCCATCGCTGCCGTGCTGGCAAAGGAATTGCCACCGGCCGGCACCGTGCTCGAAGTCGCGAGCGGTTCTGGCGAACACGCGGTATTCTTTTCGCAGACATTCCCCGCGTTGAATTGGCAGCCAAGTGACCCAGACCGCGAGGCGGTCGCCTCAATTCTTGCCTATAGGGCAGACTATGCGAGGTCGAATTTGCGGTTACCATTGGTGCTCGATGCGCAGGCACCGGCAAATTGGGAGGTGAAAGACGTTGATGCAATTGTGTGCATCAACATGGTTCACATCGCTCCGTGGTCAGCGACCGAAGGCCTTTTCGAAGGCGCTGCTCAATTGCTGGGCGGCAGGGATTTGCCGCTTATCCTCTATGGCCCATATTTCGAGCAGGGGCGCGATCCAGCTCCTTCGAACATTGCCTTCGACGAGAGCTTACGCACAAGAAATGAGCAGTGGGGCATCCGGGACGTGGAGAGAATGGATGAACTCGCCGCTCGTCACGGCTTCATTCGCACCGCTCGCCACGAAATGCCTGCCAACAATCTGACGCTTGTCTTTCGTGCCCGATAACCGGGCAGATGCGTACTTAGTCGATTGCTTCCTCGCCCGCGCGGCCGACGGAGGAGATGTCTTCGCCCAGACCTTTCACCGTGTTGCAGGCAGTGGTGGTGGCGAGAACAGCGAGAAGGGCTGCAATGGTCAGGCTTTTGATCATGGAAATGTCCTCGGATAGTGCGAGCGTGGAATTGAAAGATCGCAGATGAATACGACCTTTCCCGCCGAACCTGCAAGCGAGAAGGGCCCGCCATCATAGCGAGCCCCCTCCGTCGCGTCAGACGCGGCTGCAGCGAAGAATTTTAGATTTCTTCTTCAACTTCGTTCGATGCCGATTGCAGATCTTCGCCCGCGCCCTCGACGGTATTGCAGGCGGCGGTGCCCAGCGTCATGAGACCCATCAGTGTCGCGATAATTGCGGTGCGCATGTCATTCTCCGTTGTTGATCGTCACGAAAAATCAATGCGTTTGCGGGTCTTGTCGTTCCTGAGCGGCGGCAAGCCGGTTCTTTATCACGGCCAACTGCCGTTCCCGCCAGGCGATCAGCATTCCAGCCCCGACAATCAACGGTGCGCCAAGCCACAGGGTAGTGGGTGGCGCGCGCTCGAAGACCGTGAAACCGTACCAGGTCGCCCATAGAAGGGAGGTGTAGTCCATCAGCAGTATCACTCCCGCCGATCCGAAGCGAAGCGAAGAGGTCAGCAGGATCTGCGCCAGCGCGCCGCAAAGAGCCATAGCGACGATGATGGCCCAAACGTCGGCGGAATGGGGCTGGTAGACAAATGGCAGTGCCAGCGCCATCAACGGCGCAGTCAGCGCGGTGAACCAGAAGACGATGCTCCAGGGGCTTTCCGTTTTGTTCAGATCCTGAATCTGGAAACTGATCAGCGCAACAAGGAACGCCGCGACCAGTCCAACGAGAGCGCCCAGCGGATCGAGGGAAGCGTCGCCAGCCATTTCAAATGCTGGCTGGGTGAGCACCAGCACGCCCGCGAAACCCAGTCCCACTGCAGTCCAGCGATAGCGCCCGACTTGCTCGCGAAACAGCACGACGCCAATCAGGACCGCGAAGAACGGTGCGGTGAAGCTGATCGCAGTGGCCTCGGCCAAAGGGAGTAGCATGACCGCGCCGTAGACAAAGAACATCCCGGTCAGGCCGTAGGTCGCGCGCCTGGCATGGGCGCCGAACCGCCGGGTCTTTATGCTGGCAAGTCGTCCCATGACCGCGAGGAGAGCCGCGACGCAGACCAGGGTTATTGCTTGTCGCCAGAACACCAATTCGGCGAGGTGGACGCCGTGCTCGCCCGCCAATTTCACCAGCATCGCCATGGTCGCAAGTGTCGCCGCGGTCGCAAGCCGCAGGGCCAATGCGAGAAAAGGGCGGGGTTGGGCAATAGAACCATCCATTGCCTTGGCGCTTTAGGGACCACGCGGGATTGCGCAATGGCGAGAGGGTCCTAAATCGGCGCTTGCCATGGACCTATTTCACAAGCTCATCTTCGCAAGTGACGCCACACGGCTTGCGCTGGCCGGGCTGGGTGCGTGGGTCTTTGCTGCATTTTGTCTCGTGATGGAGCTGCTGCGCAATAAGCGCCGCTCGGTCGAGCATCTCGAACGGGTCGGCTGGGTGCCGTGGACGAACTTGTTCCTCGCCAGCGCCGTGATCGGCGGCGGGCTGCTTGTAATGAGCCTGCCGGTGGTCTTGGGGAACCTATAGGCTCTCAGACCACCCGCATGCTTACAGGCAAGCCTCCAGATACGCCTGATCGAAACCGAACTGGCGTGCTTTTTCCAGAGTGTACGGGCGCAGGCCACTTGAGCGGAATTCGCCCATGATCTTGCCGTCTTCGCTCTCGTCGAGATATTCGAACTTGAACAGCTCCTGCGTCACGATCACGTCGCCTTCCATCCCGATCACTTCGGTGATGTTGGTCGTGCGGCGCGAACCGTCGCGCAGACGCTTCACCTGAACGATCAGGTCGACCGATTCCGCGATCTGCCGGCTGATGGCTTCCTTCGGGATCTTGATATCGCCCATCAGGATCATGTTTTCCATACGGCCCAGGCATTCGCGTGGGCTGTTGGCGTGAAGCGTACACATCGAACCATCGTGGCCCGTGTTCATGGCGGCGAGAAGGTCGAAACATTCTGCGCCACGAATTTCGCCCAGGATGATGCGGTCAGGACGCATACGCAGGGCGTTCTTCACGAGGTCGCCAATGGTGATGGCGCCTTGCCCTTCAAGGTTGGGCGGACGCGTTTCGAGCGGCAGCCAGTGCGGCTGTTGCAGGCGAAGTTCGGCCGCGTCCTCGATCGTGAGAACGCGCTCGCCCGGGTCGATCATCTTCGACAGGGCGTTGAGCATGGTCGTTTTACCCGAGCCGGTACCGCCAGAGATAACGACGTTCATCCGACACGCGCCCGCGATCTTCAGCGCGGTGCACATCTTTTCCGACATCGAGCCGAATTCCTTGAGCATGTCCAAGGTGATGGGCTTCTCGGAGAATTTACGAATTGAGAGTGCGGTGCCGCGCAGGCTGAGCGGGGGTACGATCACGTTAACACGCGAGCCGTCCTTCAAGCGGGCGTCGGCCAGCGGCGTGGTCTGGTCGACGCGGCGGCCGACCTGGTTCACAATGCGCTGTGCGATCTGGAAAAGGTGCTGTTCATCGCGGAACCGGATCGGCGCGATGATGAGCTTACCCTTCTTTTCAATGTAGGTCTGGTCCGGGCCGTTCACCATGATGTCGGACACGTCCGGATCGTTTAGCAGTTCCTCGAGCGGACCGAAGCCGAGCAGTTCGTCGATCAGGACCTTTTCGAGCGCAAATTGCTCTCGGCGGTTCAGCGTAACCTTGAGCTCGGCCAGCACTTCCATGATGATCGGGCGGAACTCTTCGGAGAGCTCTTCTTTGGTCAGGGTCGCAGCAGCTTCGGGATCGACGCGTTCGAGCAGGCGAGGGAGAACCTGTTCCTTGATCTTGTGTACGCTGGCTTCGAACCCGCCGGTTTCGCTTTCGGACGCGTGGACCGCGTTCATGCGTTCGGAGAGACGATCCATGGCGCTGGCAGTTGCATTGCCAGTGGGTTTTGGCGCTGCGGGAGCGGCAGGCTTGGATGCGCCATCTGCGTCGTCGGGCAGGGGCGGGAATTGCTCGCCTCCTTTACCATTGTCCGGTGCAGCGCTCCCGCCTTTCATGGGTCGGGCCACGCCGAATGCCGGCTTTGCGCCCGGCTTCATTCCGCCTGCGCCACCCTTTTTACCGAATGCGCTCATTTATAAAGCCCCCAAGGCGTTAATTCGTAACCAGTCGGACCCTCCTCGCGAAACATCACGAACAGCGCCTCTCGAAGCTTGGTGAATAATTGGGAAACCTTATTTTTTTCCTAAGGCCGGATCTTCGCGGCTTGCGTGAAACAGGCAGTTTGCCGGGCGCGAAGTGGCCAATGGCGGCTTTCCCAATTGCAGGTTCGTGAGGGTAGGTTTTGGTTAAGGCTTAGTTGATAGAGCGAACCCATTGGCTGTCCGATCAGGGGAAACAAGGTGCAGACTATCAAGCGTACATATGTGGATGTGATGCAGGGACTGGGCGGTGTCGGTCCGTTCGCGCGGGTGCAGGAAAAAAGTCGCGGAGACCACGGCCACACTCTGCGTCGCTGGTTTTCATCGCTCTTTGCGATCTACGAAACCGACCGCATGATCGCACTCGACCTGCCTTGGTGGAATGTCGAAGCAACACGCGAGATCGAGCAGTTCCTCGGCGCGCGGCCCCATGCGCGCATTTTCGAATATGGCTCCGGAGCGAGCACGGTCTGGCTTGCCCGGCGCGCGAGCGAAGTGACGACGGTCGAACACGATCGCGACTGGCTGACCAAGTTCGAGCGACAGACCGCCGATTTCGACCACGTCGCTTTGCTTCACCGTTCGATCGAGGCTGGAGCGGAGCCTTACGTTCACGCCATCGACGAATGCGAAGGTGAGTTCGACCTGATCGTTGTCGATGGCCGCCATCGCAATGCCTGTTTCGAACATGCAGCAAAGCGTCTCAAGCCTGATGGCATCATCCTTTTCGATGATTCGGGCCGCAAGCGCTATCGCGCGGCCATCGAAAGCAGCGACCTTTCGGAAACGCGCCATTACGGCCTTTCCTATTGTGTGCCCTATCCCGACTACACCAGCCTCCTGCGTCATGGGGATCGCTGAGCACTTGCCGAAACGCAATTCGCGGATTGTCCGCTGGGGCAGCCATGCCCTGCTTCTTGCGGCGCTCGTCTATTGCGGCCTGACGATTGCGCGGCTGGGCACGGACGAGATTGCCGCTGCACTCTCCTCGCAAGCCTGGCTCGCGACGTCCAGCATCGGTGTTGCCTACGGCGCGATGCTGGTGCTGCTTGCTCTTGCCTGGACACGGCTTGCATCGCGGGAGCAGCCGGTCGATGTGGTTACGAGCCTCGCCTGTTACGGGCCGGGCGTTATCGCGAAATATATTCCGGGTTCAGTCTTCCAGTACGGCTCTCGCCAGCTACTCGGTTCAGAGCTCGGCCTGGGCCACAAACAGATGGTAAGCGCGAGCCTGTTCGAGGCGGGCTTCCATATTCCTGCCGCGCTGATCACTGCGGGCGTCCTGTATATCGGCGGCGGACCTGCGGCCTTGGTCTGCGCCCTGTGCGCGGGCGTGGTCGTGGCGGTGTTTCGCACGCGGCCCGTGATCGTGGCCGTTGGTTTGCAACTGGTTTTCTTCTTGGGCTTCGGATTGCTTGCGGCAAGTTTGGCTCAGTTCGCGCTCGGCGTTAGTTCGCCCGACCGGCTCGCCAGCCTGTTCATGCTGGCTTGGCTGGCTGGCTTCCTCGTGCCGGTCGCACCAGGCGGGATCGGCGTGCGCGAATCTGCTCTTCTGGCGCTGGCCGGTACGCTTGAGCCTGCCGGAACGGTCGCCGCTTTCGCTCTCATCACCCGCCTCTCGACAAGCCTCGGAGACGCCGCTTTCGGCCTGGCTGGCTACGGTGCGTTGTTCTCGACGCGCTCGAACAGGCAGGCGTCCGAGTAGCAGCTAGTCCGAGTGAAGCCTGCTTCTGCATTCATTCTGGCGAGCAGTTCTTCGAAGGATTGAGGATGCAACGCTCGCGAAAGGTACACCAGATCGACCTGTGACGGGATGGGTTCCGGTTCACCCGCAAAGAACCGCTCGGCAGAAGCGATGCGCGGCTCCGCCGCCGGGTAATCGGTTGCGCGCAGGTTGCCGGTGATGGCGCGCTGGCCGATGATCGCCGCCCAGGCATCGTCGCCAGGTTCATCGGCAAGGATAGGGGCCTCGGGATATTGCAGCACGATGGCGCGAGAGTCTGTCTGCTCGCGCATGTGAGCCAATACCCGGCGGTCGTCCGCCGAGATGACGGTCGTGAAGCTGTCGCCAATGCGGCCGTGCCATGCCGTGCGCAAGATTGCGCTTGGTAGCGCGACCACAATGACCATGACCAGTCCAACCGCTGCAAATGCGCGCTTGCGACCGCCCGCTGCCCACAGTGCCGCAAATACCCACGCCCCTACGATTGCATTGGCGATGCCTGGAAGATTGACCGCCCGGATACGTGTTTCAATCGCAAGCCGCTCGGTCAGTACGACCTCGACCGCGATTGCTGCGAGAAGTGCGGAGAGGATGAGCGCGGCGCAAAAGACTTTTGCCTCCTTGGCCGCGGTATCGTCTGGCTTCCAGTAATACAGCCCCATCACGCCGATCAGCAACGGCAATCCGACATTGCCGATCACGAGGTCGATGCTCATGAAAATCCGCTGGTGAAGCGGTAGGTCGAGCACTTCGTTCGTCAGCAGCGGACTTTCGATGGCTGAGCCCACATTTCCGACCTGCAGTACCTGAAGGACAATCACCAGAAGACCTGAAGCCACCGCCATGACAACCAGCTCGGGAATGGCTGCGATCCTTCCGGTCCAGAGACGGTGCAGCCCGTAGGCAACAAGGCATACCGCGCCGAGAAGAGTCGAAATCGTCATCACGCTGGCGAGGGCGCAAAGGGCCAATGGCCGCCCTTGCTTGTGGTCTTTCAGCAGAAACCATCCGAGCAACAGGATGATGACCAGCAAGTGCTGGGGAATATACTGGGACAGAGTCAGCAGGGCTGGACCCTTGGGCGCGCTGGGAAAGTTGACGATTCCGTCGAGCCCGATGCCGAAGAGGAGTTGGTAGATGAAGGAGATCGGCGCGCTCGCAAAAAGCGCAACCAGTCCGATCAGTAGCGCTACCCAGCGGCTCGCCCCGCTCTTGCGCATCACGCCATAAAAGACCGATCCGAAGAGAAAGACGAGTATGGTGTTCGCCGTGGCGAGCGCGGACCAGCCATCGTTTCCGACTTGCAGACCCGCACCGGGCAGGATGTAGCTCAACCAGTAATAATGCAGCGTTTCTGCCTGGTTGAAATTGTCGGTCGCCGGAATGCCGAAATTGCCGAGCGCGGAGACGTGGCCGAGATGCTTGAACCAGTCGGCGTTGAACCATCCATGTACGATCAATGCGCCATCGGCCTGGGGCCTGACGGCGATATACTGAACGAAGAGGCCGTAAAGCAGGAAAACCAGACCAATACAGATACCCTGCCATTCGAACGGTGCCCGCTCGGGTGAGACGGGGCGATGGAGCGTGAAAGCTGCGAGCATCGCGACCAGGGAAACCGGCACGATCCAGAGCGCGCTGATAGACATCCCGGTCAACAGGTGGGTGGCAATTCCAATAAGTGCCGTTGCCAGCATTACTACGGTCAGCGAGGCGGCGAGGGCAGCAGAAAGCATCCCCACGGCATTGGCGCGCCCGCGCATCAGCAGCCAGCCCGGAGCCATCGCCAAAAAGGCGATCGCAGCCGTAGCGATGATCGAAATCATCATGCCCGCAAACCTTTACCAAACACCATTAACGTTATCTTTCCTTTCGACCCGTAGCCCCGGTCGCGGAACTTAATAGGGGGTACGACCCAGATGTCGTTTGCAGGCAAGATAGATCGCTTAACGGGTGAAGCGGTCGAGTGCAGCTTCGTTATTCCGTTTTTCAACGAATACGAAAGCCTCACAATCCTTTTCGATGAGATTAACGATGAATGCGACAAGCTCGGCAAGAGCATCGAGTTCATCTTTGTAGACGATGGCAGCACCGATGGCGGTGAACAGATCATTCGTGATCTGGCCGCGAAAGACGATCGCGTTTCGCTGATCCGCTTTCGCCGCAATTTCGGCAAGTCTGCGGCGCTTTCGGCAGGCTTTCGCGAAGCGCGCGGCGATATCGTGTTCAGCATGGATGCCGATCTACAGGACAACCCTTGCGAGATAGGCAATTTCCTCGCTTCCATCGAAGACGGCCACGATTGCGTCACCGGTTGGAAACAGGTCCGCAACGATCCCATCGACAAGACGCTGCCCTCAAAGCTCTTCAATGGGGCGGTGAACAAGGCATTCGGCCTCGAGCTCAACGACCACAATTGCGGCTTCAAGGCATATCGCCGTGAAGTGCTGAGCGAGCTGGAGATGTATGGCGAGTTGCATCGCTTCGTTCCCGCATTGTTGCATGCACGCGGCTTTCGCGTCGGCCAGATTCCGGTGCAGCACCGTGCCCGACGTTTCGGTGTTTCCAAGTTCGGCGCGAAGCGTCTGATCAAGGGCGCACTCGACCTGATGACGGTCTGGCTCACGACGCGCTATGCCGCACGTCCGCTGCACTTGTTCGGCGGCGGGGGTATTGTGCTTTCGGCGCTCGGCGGCCTGATCCTGGCTTATCTCAGCGTATTGTGGCTGATCGGCGCAGGTCCGATCGGCGATCGCCCACTACTGATGCTTGGCATGTTGCTGGTGCTGTTCGGCGGTCAGATGATCTCCGTCGGCCTCGTGGCCGAGGTCGTCCTGCGCCGCACGATTGATGAGGGCGACAAGTACTCGGTCGCGGAGCGTAGTGGCGGTATCGTCAAGCGCGACATCAACGCCCAGATCGCCAAGCAACTTATCACCCACGGCCAATAAAGCCTGCGAGAACGGATAAAGCGGGTTTCCATCGCCACGTCGCGCGCATAGTGAGCGGCGATGACACCCACCGAACGAAGCGGACTTATCTTTGCCGTTGCCGGTTTCGCCACGCTGTCGGTGGGCGATGCGGTGGTGAAGAGCATGTCGGGCGACTGGCCTCCCTATGCGGTGGCCGCGTTGCGTTTCGCCATCGGCGCACTTGGGCTTTCGGTGCTGTTGCTGCGTAGCGAAGGGCCGCAAGCCTTCATCCCGGCGAACTGGAAATTGCAGATGGCTCGCGGGGCGTGCCTCGCCTTTGCCTCGGCAGCGTTCTTTTCCGCCATTTACATCATGCCGCTGGCCGAAGCGATGGCGATCGGGTTCCTCGCGCCTATCCTGACGCAAATGCTCGCCGGGTTGCTGCTGGGCGAGGACGTGCGGCCCAAGGTTTACCTCATATCGCTCGTCGCGCTGTCGGGGACGGCGATCATCCTGCGTCCCAACCTTGCTTTGCTGGGATGGGGAGCGCTCCTGCCGCTGATCTCAGCAGTGTTTTTTGCGTTGATGATGATCCTCAACCGAGTGAGCGGTGCTCAGGGTAGCGCACTTTCTGCGCAGGTCTTCGTGGCCGGCTTCAGCGCGCCGATTCTGATCGTCGGCGCGACTGCGGCCAACATGTCGGGTGTTGCCGAGCTTTCCTTCGGTTGGCCGAGCTGGGATGTTGTGGCGCGCTGCGCCCTGGTCGCAGTCACCGCAAGCACTGCGCACTGGCTCGCCTATATGGGCACGATGCGGGCAGGTGCGGCACAGGTGGCTCCGGCGATCTATGTGCAGATGCTGGTGGCGGTAACATTGGGCTGGGTTTTCTTCGATGACGTGCCCGACGGTTACACCATTCTCGGCGCCGGGCTGATCATCGCGTCGGGTCTGTATCTTTGGCGCGATGGCCTGAAACCGGGACGAAGCGCGCAACTCGGACCAAAACGGCGATAGCGCCTTTCCTCAAGGATTGTTCAACCTTACGAGGTTAAGCAACACGCAAACGGCATCGCAATCGGAAGGAGCCAGCGACCAGACATGTGCGGCATTATCGGCATAGTGAGTTCGACCAAAGTTGCCGACCGACTGGTCGATGGCCTCAAGCGCATGGAATACCGCGGCTATGACAGCGCCGGTATCTGCACCTTGCACGACGACAAAATGATCCGTCGCCGGTCCGAGGGCAAGCTTGTGAACCTCGTTGGCGTACTTGAGAAGGACCCTGCGCCCGGTACGACCGGGATCGCGCATACACGCTGGGCCACCCATGGCGCGCCCACCTCGGCCAATGCTCACCCGCATGCCACCGGTGAAGTCGCTATCGTGCATAACGGCATCATTGAGAACTTCAAGGAACTGCGCGCCGAACTCGCGCAGGCGGGCCGTACGTTCGAGAGCGAGACCGACAGTGAAGTGGTCGCGCACCTTATCTCGCGCGAGATCGAGCGCGGCATCGACCCGCTGGACGCCGTGCGCGAAGTGCTTCCCCGACTGCGTGGCGCGTTCGCGCTGGCGATTGCCTTTCGCCAATATCCGGACCTGCTGGTCGGCGCCCGGCTCGGCTCCCCGCTTGTCGTGGGATACGGCGAGGACGAGATGTTCCTGGGGTCGGACGCCCTTGCGCTTGCTCCGTTGACCCAGCGTATCTCCTATCTCGAAGAAGGCGATTGGGTCGTCGTGGGTCGCACCGACGCACAGGTGTTTGATCGCGATGGCAATCCTGTCGAGCGTGAGATCCGAGCGTCGGGCGCGTCGGCTTCTGCGATCGAGAAGGGCAATTATCGCCACTTCATGCAGAAGGAGATTTTCGAGCAACCCACGGTCGTGGCGCAGACGCTCGGCTCCTATTTGCGGCGCGAGGACGTCTCGGTGGCGCTACCACAATTCGACATCGATCTCAGTGCGATAAACCGGCTTACTATCGTGGCTTGCGGCACGTCCTACTATGCCGGGCTGGTCGCGAAATACTGGTTCGAGCAGTTTGCACGCGTGCCAGTCGATATCGATGTCGCTTCGGAATTCCGTTACCGCAATCCCGTGCTGGAAGAGGGCGGTCTGGCGCTGTTCATTTCGCAAAGCGGCGAGACCGCCGACACCCTTGCAGCCTTGCGCCATTGCAGGGAGCATGGCCAGGTAATCGGCGTCGTCGTCAATGTGCCTACCAGCACGATGGCGCGCGAGGCCGATTTGTTGTTGCCCACGCACGCAGGTCCGGAGATCGGGGTGGCCTCGACCAAGGCATTCACTTGTCAGTTGGCGGTGCTCGCCGCCGTTGCCGCGCATATGGCGGTGAAGAAGGGGCGGATCAGCCGAGAGGAAGAACGAGAGATCGTCAAGCACCTGCTCGAAGCACCTGCTTGCCTGAACGCCGCGCTCGACCACGATGACGATATCGCGGCGATGGCGCCGCTCATCGCTCCAGCGCGTGATGTGCTTTACATGGGCCGCGGGCAGGACTTTCCAATTGCGCTCGAAGGTGCATTGAAGCTCAAGGAAATCAGTTACATCCATGCCGAAGGCTATGCCAGCGGAGAGATGAAGCATGGACCCATTGCATTGATCGATGACGATGTCCCGGTAGTCGTAATCGCGCCTTCCGGGCCGCTATTCGAGAAAACCGTTTCGAACATGGAGGAAGTGCGCGCTCGCGGTGGCAAGGTCGTGCTGATCTCCGATGCCAAAGGGATCGAAGAAGCAGGCGAGGGGTGCCTTGCCACGATCGAGATGCCGGTGGTCCATCCGCTGATCGCGCCGTTGGTTTATGCGATCCCGGTCCAGCTACTCGCCTACCATGTCGCCGTGGTTAAAGGGACCGATGTCGACCAACCGCGCAATCTCGCCAAGTCGGTAACGGTGGAATAGTCAGCCCAGGCTCAGTGGCGAGGTGATCTTAAGTATATGATTTTGAGCGCGTTTATGCGCATCGGGTGATTGGCTCTATTTGCGAGCATTTTTGGCGGATAGGCTGATCGAACTTTACCCGAGCATAACCTTTCGCGGTTAATTCTTCGATCCGTGAGAGATCAGCAACCTCCTAAGGTCCGACCGATGGACCAACAGCTGCCTGTATCCGCAGTTCTCGGTCTTTCCCAGCAAGGGGTGAGCGATTGGTCGCGGCTGCGTGGGCTTGAGACTGGGGACCTGGCGAAACTCACCTTCTCTCGCGCCTACACGCATGCGGTCCTTGGTTTGTTCGTCGCGCAGATGTTCACTGGCGCGGTCGGTGGGATCTGGATCATGTTGTGGCTCGCCGCGCTTGCGTCCGTTCAATTTTACGGAGCGTGGGCCGATCGACGCTTCGTGCCAGATGCCGACAGGGGCTTGATGCGCTGGCAGTTTCGCAAGCAATCCCTGACTTTCTACGCGACGTCGCTACTCTGGACCATCCCGATCCTGCTTTTTGCGCCGCAAGGTGACGCCGCTCATACGGTCGCCCTGCTGCCGATCATGGGTGTGCTGATTGCGGGGGGGATCTTTTTCTACACCTCGACGCCGATCAACATTCTTCTTTCCAATGTGACCCTGACAAGCGCGTCGATGCTTCCATTCATCCTCATGGGGCATTGGGAAGTCGTGGGTGGCATAGCCCTCTTCGCGGTTGCTGCTGTCTTGGGCACAATCGAAGTAGGCCGAGCACACCTTACCGCGCGGCTTGCCGAGATCGCGGTCGCCGAGAAGGAAGAGGTGGTGTCGCTGCTGCTGCGTGAATTCGAGGAGAACGAGGCCGACTGGCTGTGGGAAATCGACACGCGCCGCCGCTTGCGCTCCGTATCTCCGCGTTTCGCATTCGCGCTCAACGAGAGTGAAGGCGATGTCGAGGGCAAATTGCTGCTGGAGTTGATCGCGGGAGAGAGTTGGGAAAGCGGCAATTTCGCACCGAGCCTTCACGAACTTGCCACCAAGCTGCGAAATCGGGAGAACTTCTCCAACCTGATCGTTCACGTCACTATCAAGGGCGAGGAACGCTGGTGGGAGCTGTCGGGCACGCCGATGCGCGATGAGCGGGGCAAATTCACCGGCTTCCGCGGGGTGGGATCGGACGTCACGGAACAGCGCGAATCTTCTGACAAGATTGCCTATCTGGCACGTTACGACACGCTTACCGCTCTGCCCAACCGCCTGATGCTGACCGAATCGTTGGGCGAGGCGCTCGAATATTCTGCCAAGTGGCGTACGCGCTGTGCGTTGCTGATGGTCGATCTCGACCGGTTCAAGGCGGTCAACGATTCGCTCGGACATCTAACCGGCGACAAACTGCTCGCCCAGGTTTCCTCGCGGCTTCAGGCGCTGATGAGCGACAATGCGATGGTCGGACGTCTGGGGGGCGACGAATTCGCCATCGTCATTCGCGATGCCAGCGAACCCGACTTTGTCCGTCAGCTGGCGTATAAAGTCATCAATACCCTTTCCGAACCCTATCAGGTCGAGAATCACACGCTGTATGTCGGTGCGAGTGTCGGCTCTGCAATCGGACCGCGCGACGGCAAGACCGTCGAGGAGCTGATGCGGAACGCCGACCTTGCGCTCTACCGTGCCAAGGACGTTGGAGGCGGCGAGCATTTCCGTTTCGAGCCGATGCTCCACGCTTCAGCAGAGGAGCGTCGCCAACTCGAGGTGTCGCTGCGCAAGGCGCTGGGCCTCGACGAGTTCGTGCTGCATTACCAACCGGTTGTCGATGCGCGCAGCGAGAATGTCGTCAGTTTCGAGGCGCTGGTGCGCTGGAACAGCTCGGATCACGGCTTCGTCAGCCCAGGCAAGTTCATCCCACTGGCCGAGGATACCCGCCTGATCGTGCCGATCGGAAAATGGGTGCTCCGGCAGGCGTGTATGGAAGCGCGCAGCTGGCCCGAGCACGTCAAAGTCAACGTCAACGTCTCGCCCGAGCAGTTGCTCGAACCCGATTTCCATCAGGATGTCGTCGATGCGCTTTCCGCGAGCGGCCTGCGGCCCGAGCGGCTTGAGATCGAGGTGACCGAGAGCATCTTCCTTCGCGATGCGAGTATCGCCCGCAATGCGCTGGAACAGGCCATGGCGCTGGGCTGTTCGATTGCGCTCGACGATTTCGGGACCGGCTATTCCTCGCTCGGCTATCTGCGCAAGCTGCGCTTCTCGACCATCAAAGTCGATCGCACATTCGTTCAGGGTGCAGCGCAGGGTTCCAGCGAGAGCCTTGCCATCATCAATGCCGTGGTCGCCATGGCAAAGAGCCTGGACATGACCACAACTGCCGAAGGGGTCGAGGATGCCGACGAGGCCGAACTGATCCGCAACCTTGGCTGCGACAAGATTCAGGGCTTCTATTTCGGTCGCCCGATGTCAAACAAGGAAGCGCGCAGGCTATTCGCGACAAACACTCAGCGCAGGCTCAGCGCGTAGCGGAGCGAAATCCACGCTGGCGCATTACGCCGCTGCGACCAGCCCGCTGATCACATTCTGAAAGATCGCGCGACCGTCCGCACCGCCCATCGATGCATGCGCGGCAGGCATGATCGCGCGTTCGGGGTGCGGCATCATGCCCAGAACGCGTCCATTGGCGCTCAGCACGCCGGCGATGTTACGGCGCGAGCCGTTGGCGTTTTGGACGTAGCGAAACGCAACACGGTCTTCTGACTCAAGTGCGTCCAGCGTTGCATCGTCGGCGAAGTAATTTCCATCGTGGTGGGCAACCGGAATGCGCAGGGACTGCCCTGATTCAAAGCCGTTCGTGAACAGCGAGGTGGTGTTGGCCACTTCCAGTTCGACCGTCCGGCAGATGAAGCGCTGTCCCGCATTGCGCATGAGGGCGCCTGGCAGCAGGCCGCTTTCTGTCAGGACCTGGAACCCGTTGCATACGCCCAGAACCGGAACGCCGCGCTCCGCTGCAGCAACCACGGCTCGCAGGATCGGACTCTTCGCCGCCATTGCGCCCGAGCGGAGATAGTCGCCATATGAGAATCCACCGGGCAGGGCGATAAAGTCGAGTCCCTCCGGAAGTTGGGCATCACCGTGCCAAACGCGGATGGCTGGCTCGCCCGAAACCGCTTCGATTGCGACCGCCATGTCGCGGTCGCAGTTCGATCCGGGGAAGGTGATGACAGCCGCCTTGAACGCCATCAGGCAGGCTCCTTCTCACCATCCAGCTTCTCGATGGCGAAATCCTCGATCACCATGTTGGCGAGCAGCTGTTCGCACATTTTGGTCAGCGTTTCGTCGCTGGTCCCGTCCGCGACCTCCATCTCGATCATGCGGCCGATGCGCACGTCCTCCACGCCTTCGAAGCCGAGGCTATCGAGCGAGTGATGGACGGCGCGTCCCTGCGGATCGAGCACGCCGGGCTTGAGGCGGACGAGGATGCGAACTTTCATTGGGCGGGTCCTGCAGTTTCCGATCTAGAGATTGCTGCGAGCCTATAACGTACCGCGCGGCGCGTGCAATCGCCCGCCATACGACAATCACCCGATGGGCGTGTCAAATGCGTGTCGCAAACTGTAGCCGGTGCGCAACAGCGGCAACCAGAAACGCCGCCGGGAATGCGATTTCCTCAGCAACAGTGGGCTGCTGCCTCGTAAAAATCGCGGGAATGTGTCAGCGCAGTGACACTCTCTCCAATGGGTAGCAATTTAGGGGGCCTTACTCATGAGCTTGCACTTTATCGATTGCCTCGCTTCCGCTCGACGCCAGTGGGCAAGCACGACCATTCTGACTGCCGCAGCCGCAATAGGCCTCGCAGCGCCCGCCGCCGCGCAGGACAGTGAGATGGGCGAAGCTGCGTCCGAAGGCCAGCTCGACTCGATCATCGTCACCGCCAACCGCCGTGAAGAGAGCCTTCAGGATGTGGCAGTGTCCGCCGATGTTCTGGGTCAGGAACGGGTCGACAATATCTTTGCCGCAGGCGCTGACACGACAGCGCTCGCCGGTTCTGTCCCCGGACTCAACGTGGAAAGCTCCAATGGCCGCGCCGCACCGCGCTTCTACATCCGCGGGCTTGGCAATACCGATTTCGACCTCGCTGCCTCGCAACCCGTTTCGGTCATCATGGATGAGATCGTTCTCGAGAACGTAACGCTCAAGAGCTTTCCGATCTTCGATGTCGACCGGATCGAGGTGCTTCGTGGGCCGCAGGGCACTCTGTTCGGACGCAATACGCCTGCGGGTATCGTCAAGATCGACACGATCAAGCCGAGCCATGAAACCGATATTCGTGGCAGCGTGACCTATGGCTCGTTTGACACCTTCAATCTCAACGGCGCGATTGGCGGCAGCATTGTCGAGGATAAGCTCGCCGTGCGTGTCTCCGGCCAGCTGCAGTCGCGCGAGGATTGGATCGACAACGGCTTTACCGGAGAGGACGACGCGCTGGGCGGCTTCCGCGATCTGGCGCTGCGCGGTCAGGCGCTGCTGACCCCCGACGAAGAGGGGCGCTTCTCGATGCTGGCATCGGTCCAGTATCGCGACCTCGATGGCAGTTCGACATTCTTCCACGGAAACGCAATCGATGCCGGTGACAACGACCTGCGCGACGGTTTCGACCGCGACACTGTCTTCTATGACGGCGGTGGCGGCAATATCGGCGAGTATGAGCAATTCGGCGCTTCGCTGCGTTTGGACTACGAATTCGACGCCGCTACGCTGACCTCGATCACCGGCTATTACGAGAGCGAAGGTTCGAGCCGCGGCGATGTCGATGGCGGATTCATCGTTCGTGATGGCAGTGGAGATGTTGTCGAGACGGGCCCCGGCCTCATCCTGTTTGAGTCCGACACGCGTGACTCCATCGATCTTCAGCAGTTCACGCAGGAAATCCGTCTCGCTTCCAATGGCGAAGGCCCAGTGACCTGGCAGGTCGGTGCGTTCTTCTTTGAAAGCGATTTCGACGTGGAAACGGTCGGCTTCACTTTCCCGCCGCCCGTGACCGTTAACCACCAGAACGACGCCTGGGCCGTCTTCGGGCAGGTCTCGGCCGAGATCACCGACATGCTGACTCTGACCGGTGGCCTGCGCTATTCGGATGACGAGAAGACGTTTGTGGTCCTTGAGGGCAGTGCGCCGCAGAACAGGCGTGTCGAGGACGACAATATCGACTGGGACATCAGCCTGTTCGCCGATGTCACAGACGATGCCAGCCTTTATGCCCGCGTTGCAAACGCGTTCCGCGCGCCGACAATCCAAGGCCGCGACGTCGCATTCTTCAATCCGCCGAGCGTTGCGCAGTCGGAAGACATCACCAGCTACGAAGCGGGCTTCAAGGGCGAATTCGCCGACCGCACGGTGCGCGTAAACGGCGCTCTGTTCTATTACACGGTCGACGACCCGCAGTTCACCGCCGTCGGCGGGGCGGGCAATCTGGTTCAACTTATCAATGCCAATGAAGGCGAGGCTTGGGGCTTCGAGCTCGACACCGCGTTTCAGGTCACTCCGGAGTTCCAGCTGACCTTGGGCGTCGCCTACACCGACACGCAGATCAACGACGACACTCTCGCTGTGGGTGTCTGTGCGCAGTGCACCGTTACCGATCCGCTCAACAATAACGGCTTTGCACTGGTCGATGGCAATCCGTTCCCCAACGCACCGCGCTGGAGCGGGGACTTCACCGCGAGCTATACCGTACCGGTCGGCAATGACGGGGAAGTCTTCGCCTTCACCGACTGGACTTTCCTCGGTGAAACGAACTTCCTGCTGTACGAAAGCCGCGAATTCAACGCCGACAGCCGCATCGAAGGCGGCCTGCGCATCGGTTATCGCGGAAACAACGGGCAGTACGAAGTTTCGGTATTCGCGCGCAACATCACCGACGAAGTGAACGTGCTGGGTGTGGTCGATTTCAACAACAACACCGCCTTCGTCAACGAACCGCGCGTGTTCGGCATTACGGCCGGTTTCAACTACTGATTGCGGAGACGGTGAGCCTCGGGGCACACCGGCACGAAACGAAAGAAGACCCGGCGGGAGGCGAACCGCCGGGTCTTTTCATTGAGTGCGATGTCTATTCGACAGCCTCTTGCGGAAGCACGACAAATTCGACCGCATCCTGAGGCGAAAGAAACCGTCTCGCACTTTCCTGCAGATCCTCCGGGGTTATCGCTCGCAACAGGTCGGGACCGGTGAACCAGCGTTCAAGTCGGTCGCTTTGGCTCTGGGCCCGGTCGGCCAGTTGCATCCATCCACCGAGCGACTTGAGAGCATTATCATAGGCTTCGAGCAGGGGCGCGCGTGCTCTTTCGACTAGATCCGGATCGAGCGGGGCTGAGCGCATTTCCTCGATCACGGTCGCGATCGCTGCGCGCGTAGCCTCCGTCTCTTCAACATCGACCGAGGCGCTAACCACGAAGACGCCGTAATCGGGATAAATCTGGCTCATGCTGCTCGTAGCGACCGGCGAATAGGCCTGGCCCAGTTCCTCTCGCAGTTGCTCAGTCAATCCGATCCGTACCGCGCGGGCAAGCAATTGCATGCGCAGCTCCTCGGCAAAGTCGGCGTCGTCGTCGGTCGGCCAGACAATGCGAACCAGCGCCTGATCCGCTTCGCCCGTATGGGTCAACGTGTAGCCGTTCGCATTGGACGCGAAGCGGCGTGAGCGTGCTTCAGTGCGGGGCAGGAACTCGACCTCGCGCGGGGGGAGCGCTCCCAACGTCGCCGCGACCGCCTCGATTGCTTCGTCCTCCTCGAAATCGCCCACCAGTGCCATTTCGAGCGCGCCGTTCTCCCATCGGTCAGCGATCGCGGCTTCCAGTCCCTCGAAGGTCAGCGTCTCGTAAGCCTCGCGGGGCTGCAGGCTGAACCGCGGATCGCCGCCTGACAGGATCGCACCGGAGGCGCTCGAATAGGCGCGGGCAGGTGTCGCATCGAGCGTTGCGAAGAAGTTTGAAATCCCGCGCCGAAATCGCGCCAGTGCCTCGGGACGGTAGCCAGGATCGGTGAGCCCGGCAGCGAGCAACTGCATCTGCAGCGGGAGGTCTCGGGTGGTGGTGCCGCCTGTAAAGCTGAACACATCTACATTGTTCGACACATTCAGCGCCACGCTGCGCCCAGCCATTATCGTCTGCAATTCATCCGCGCTGTGTCGGCCAAGCCCGCCGGCGGGCAGGGAGGGGACCAGATATGTGCGCAACGGGTCCTCGCGCGTGTTCATCAGAGTGCCACCGTCGAGCGAGAGGCGGTAAGCCACCCGGTCCTCTCGAATGTCGGTCGCCTTCAGGGTCAGGCGCAGGCCATTGGCGAAGGTGATGTAGCGAAAGCCGAGCCGGTCATCGCGCGTATCGCTGACCACCTCGCCGGGTTCGCCGAAATCCTCATAAGCAAAGCTGCCTGCGTCGTCGTTGGCGGCGGGTGGGGCGATCGCTGCGGACATCCCATCCGCCCAGGCCGTCCGCAGTGCCTCTTCGCCGCCGTCGGGTGCTGAGCGACCCTGAAACCGGATCAGCGGCTCGTCGAGCGGAAGCACGCGCTCCATCAGCGCGGCGTGCACGGTTTGGGGCGTTATACCGGGTTCGAGCCGCTCCAACACGCTCAGCTGGAACTCTGGTCGGGTCGGCACGACTTGATTCGCCACCAGATTGAGCGCGGATTGCGCGTAGGCGCTGTTGGAGCGGGTCTCGGAGCCGGCTACCCGGTTTTCGAGAGCGGTGCGGAAATTGGCGAGTTGTTCGGCCACCTCTGCCTGTGAAAAGCCGTAGACCATCGCCTGATTGACCTCCCGCACTGCCGCAACGACGCCATCGCGCCATGCGCCATCCTCGGTTGCGATGGTCAGAGAGTTGCTGCGCGCATCCTCGAAGACGTCCGAGGCGCTGAATCGCGCGGTGCGAAACGGTGCGTCCTCCGCTCGCGCCATGCGGGCAAGGCGGCGCTGGACGATGCGATAGGCAATCCCGCGCAGGATCGCGCCTTCGCGATTGGCGCGAGTGTCAGGCTCGTCGATCCATGGTCCGAGTACGGTCAGCGAGATACTTTCGGACAGGGCTGGGTCCAGGTAGATGTCGGTCAGGCCATTGCGCGTGACATCGACAGGCCCTGTTTCGGGTTCAACCGGTGCGGGGGCGGGGCTCCAGTCGGCAAAGCGAGCCTTCACTGCTGTTTCCATCACTTCGACAGGATAGTCGCCGACAATCACCAGGACGGTGTTGGATGGCGTATAGGTAAGCTCGTAAAGCGCTCGCAGATCGGCGGCGGTCGCGCTCGCCAGCACCTCCGGCGCGCCGATGGGCAGGCGCTGTGTATATCGCGCACCGGGCGTGATGAATTCATAGCCGTCCTCGCGTGCGGCCTGCGCGAAATTGCGCCGGTCGCGGCGTTCGGCCAGGATCACCCCGCGTTCGCGCTCGACGGCATCATCGGAAATGGTCAGTTCGCTCGCTGTCTCGCGCATCAGCATCAGCGCGGTATCAAGCAGAGCTTCGTCGTTGCGAGGGAGATTGAGGCGATAGGTGACCGCGTCGAAGCCGGTCGCAGCATTGGTGTCCGCGCCGAATGCCAGTCCTTCACGTTCGAGCAGCTTGACCATTTCGCCTTCCGGAATGTTGGTCGAGCCGTTGAACGCCATGTGTTCCAGGAAGTGGGCAAGGCCCCGTTCGTCCTCGTTCTCGGCCAATGATCCCGACCCGATCCGCATCCGCACCAAAGCAGTGCCTTCGGGCGTCGCATTCTCGCGCAGGACGTAGCGCAAACCGTTGGGTAGCTGGCCGAATGTGTAGTCCGGATCGACCGGTAGATCGCTTGCCTCGAACGGCCAAACGGGCCTGCTGTCCGCAGCCTCTGCATTTGCCACGGCGGGCTCCTGCGCAGTGAGTGCGCCGGTCAGGGCAGGGTGAGAGATGGCAAGCAGGAGGCCGGCAACAGCGGCACGGGTCGGGAAGGTCATGGGCACGATAGCTGCCCTAGGCCGCGACCGATAACAACCCGCTGAACGCTGTCTACGAGGGCATTTCGGCATGCAGGGCATCGGGATCGTCCACCGCCTCACGGATCAGGACGAACTCGACCGGGAACGGGTACGTACCGACCCAGACGTCGAGGTTGCCATCGGCACGGACGGTCAGCCTGGTATCGCCGTCGAGCAGGATGTCGCGTCCGTGGTAAACGCCGGGGCCTTCGCGACGCAGGCCGGTGGTCGTTACCTGCTCGGGCTCCACCCGAACTACGAGCAGATGGTTCCATCCATCCACTGCGAAGGCCCGCCCGCGCTCGATCCTGATGCGCTTGTTGTTGGTCGAAATCCGCCAGACGCCGTCGATCGGCAGGGGAACGCCCAGATCCACCGCATAGCGATCGGGAAGCGCTGCGCCCAGCGAGATGATCCAGGGTGTCTCGCTCTCGATCTCTCCACCGGTGGCCGTGGGGTCCAGAAGTTGCCTGATGTTCGCATCTGCAAAGGAAGCATAGAGCCCGTCAGGGTACTGTTCGAGATAAGCACGATAGGCGGCGACATTGTCGACCTTGACTGCCTCCAGCCAGACCTGCTCATCTAGCCAATGCGGGTTTTCTGCAGCGACGCTGCGGCTGTCTTCCAGTGACTCGACCGCGTCATCGAAATTCACGAGCCGGCCCTGAACGGCATCCCCTTCGGCATACAGTCCGGTCAGCCATGCCATCTGCGTGTCCGGGCCATCCACGAGAAACAGTGGTCTGCCGGTCATAGAGGCGGAGATGAAAGGGCGCTGCTGACCATCGGTTGCGACAAGCACATCGTCACGCACCATTCCGCCAAGCATCTGCACGGGCAATCCCGGCTGCACGATCCGCCGTGCGAGCGCCAGCGCGAAGGGTGAATTTCCGCCTGCGCCATCGAAGGCGAAGGCGCCGGGAGCGGCGGCGTAGATCACGAGCATGTCATCGACCTCGAGCGATGCGAGCCCGCGCGAGACGCTGCGATTGTCGCCGGTCCAGCGATTGGCGAAGGGATTGTTGCGACAGGCATCGAGCACAGCGATCCGCAATTGCGCCCCGTGGAGCGTGTCGAGAACGTCGTTCAGCTCGATTGCCTCGTAGGGCAGGTCTTTCTCGGCATCGAGCGTGGCGCTCGTGGGCAGCAGCCAGTTGCGTCCCTCGCTTTCTATTCCGTGGCCTGCAAAATAGACCAGCGCGGCATCCGCGCCATCGGCCATCTTCCGGAACGCACGAAGCCGGGCGAGGAATTCGGCCTGGTCGAGATCGGTCGCAAGCTCGACCGTATCGAACCCGATCTCGCGCAAGGCGCCGGAGACCAAAGCAGCGTCGCGCGGCGGGTTTTCTAGCTGGGACGTGTGCTCATATTGCGAGTTGGCGATGACCAGCGCGACCTTCTGCGCCGCAGCGGCATTGGGCCATGCGAGCGCGAATGCGGCCAGAACAGTCCAGAACTTGACCAGATGGGCCATCGCCACCCCTTCCCCTTGCAGTGGGGAGGATAGGCGGAGGGCCGAGCGTGTCCAGCCTACTTTTTCGCCGGGGGCGTACCGCGCAGGCGTGAGCGGTGACTCGACAGGTCGAGCACTTCGCCCGGACCGTTGTCTTCGCCCTGCAGCAGGCCGAGGCGGCGGGCGACTTCACGGTACGCTTCCTCTTCGCCGCCAAGGTCGCGGCGGAAACGGTCCTTGTCGAGCTTTTCGCCGCTCGCCATGTCCCACAAGCGACAGCCGTCGGGGCTGATCTCGTCGGCCAGGATCACGCGGCTGTAGTCGCCATCGTAGAGCCGCCCGAATTCGAGTTTGAAGTCGACAAGGCGGATATCGATTCCGGCGAACATGCCGCAAAGGAAATCGTTGATGCGGATGGCCATGCTGGAAATGTCCTGCATCTCTTCATGGCTCGCCCAGTTGAAGCAGGCGATGTGCTCTTCGGCGATCAGCGGATCGCCCAG
The DNA here is from genome assembly GCA_947494705.1 of uncultured Erythrobacter sp. GTDB lineage: Bacteria > Pseudomonadota > Alphaproteobacteria > Sphingomonadales > Sphingomonadaceae > Erythrobacter. The sequence goes on along the minus strand of CANLVN010000001.1, from coordinate 714,335 downwards.
CGCATCGTCCTTGTAGTAATATTCGATCAGCGTGTGGGGCAGGGGCTCGCCTTCCTCGATGCCGAGACGCTTCGAGATGGAACCTGCCGCTACATTGCGCACGACCACTTCGATCGGGACGATCTCAACCTGGCGCACCAGTTGCTCGCGCATGTTGAGGCGCCGGATGAAGTGGGTGGGGATGCCGATATGGGCGAGACGCGTGAAGACGTGTTCGCTGATGCGATTGTTGATCACGCCCTTGCCGTTGATCGTGCCTTTTTTCTCGGCGTTGAAGGCGGTGGCGTCGTCCTTGAAATACTGGATCAGCGTGCCGGGTTCGGGACCCTCGTAAAGGATCTTGGCCTTGCCTTCGTAAATCTTGGTGCGGCGGGACATGCGTGGCTATTCCCTTCATCAGCGAATGGTGCCCGGGGGCGGAATCGAACCACCGACACGCGGATTTTCAATCCGCTGCTCTACCCCTGAGCTACCCGGGCATTCGCTGCGGCGGCGGGGCATGGACCGCCCCGGCGAGCAAATGAGAGCGGCGCTATGGCGAAGCTGGGCGGGATTGGCAAGGGGATTCTTGGGAAGAATTCGGCGTTTCGCCGGGCTAATCCTGATTATCCCAGTCGCTCGCTGCAATCTGTTCGGGGTCGACCGGTTTGCCCGGCACCGAATAGCCGTCGCCGAACCACTGTGCGAGGTCGCGATCCTTGCAGCGCTGAGAGCAAAACGGGGCGAACTCTTCGGTCCGGGGTCTTTTACAAATGGGGCAGGGGCGTTTCTTGGTCATGGTGATTGCTTCGCTTGTGGCGCAGGTGGCCATGGTCTTCAGGTCATGAACCGACAACCTGAGCACTGGGTGTTTCCAGCGCAAGGGCAGGATCGGTCTCGATCCGCACTTCTCTGCCCGTCCGGCGTTTGAGCTCGTCCAGCCATTCGGGCTTGAGCTTAGCTTTGAGCGCCGGGTGGACGGTGAGCAGCGTGACCCCCGCGCCCTCGCTGCGTTCGGCGACCCGCAGGGCATAACGCGCGCACATCCCGACCCGTGACCGGGCGAAGCGATGCAGCAGCGAGGGCCCTTCGAGCCGCGCGACGATCTGCACGAAGCCGAAGCCGTTCATCGCGGTGCGTTCATGCGGCCAGTGTTCGAGCGCTTGCGCCAGCGCTTCATCAACCGCGCGGCGATCTGCCTTGGCCTCAAGCGTCGGAAAGTCGATGCCGATATTTCCGCCCATGTCGAACCATCGCAGCGCTTGGGCGATAGCGGGAATGGCAGCAAGCGCGAGATCGCGCGGACGCATGTCACCGTCGATGTCGATCACTGTCATGGCGGGAGTCACGCTGCACAGGATTTCACCGCCGTTGAAGGCGATACTGCCGGAAAATGCGGCGTGCCATACCTCCTCCCACGCACCATGCTCGAATCGATGAACCGGTTTGCCGGGCAAAGGTTCTGCCGTCGGAGTGTCTTCCGCATTCTCGACCCAGCGGGCTTGCGCCCGTTTCAACCGTCCACGCTCGGCGATCGCTGCGCGAGTAATGCGGATGGTGCCGGAGATGCCTTCCGTGGCGTTCGCTGGAAGGTGATCGACTAGTGCTTCCGTGCCGTTGTCGAGCGTGACTAGGCCGCGCCTCGTATTTGCGAGCTTGCGAGTTAGCCGAGCGGGGCGGGTTTCCCCTGCCACCAGCTCACCGGGCCATCGCAACCGTGCGGCCAGCACTTCCTCACCTTCGATGAGTAATGCACGCCGCTCTCCGATGCCCTCTTCGACCAGCCACTCAGCCAATGGCGAATCCCGCCGCCTTGAGAAGCGCCCGCGTTTCGTAAAGCGGCAGGCCCATGACGCCCGAATGGCTGCCGCGCATCCACTGGATCAGTGCTTCGGCCTGTCCCTGGATCGCGTAGCCGCCCGCCTTGCCATGCCACTCACCGCTCGCGAGATAGGCGGCGATTTCCTCGTCCGAGAGGTTCTTGAAACGCACCGTGTTTTCGTTGAGCCGCTCTCGCAGGGTCCCATCGGGCGCGCGCAGCACGACGCTGGTGAGCACCACGTGCCGACGTCCTGAGAGCAGCTTCAGGCAGGCGCGAGCCTCGGCCTCGGTCTCGGTCTTGGGCAGGATGCGGCGACCGCAGGCGACCACGGTATCTCCCGCCAGCACGTAACCCGCCGCATCGAGCGCCAATGCCTTCTCGCGGCCCATGCGCAGGGCATAGTCCCGCGGAGGTTCGCTGTCCTCGGGCGTCTCGTCGATGTCGGCAGGCGTGACGGCATCCGGCTCGACCCCCAGGCGCGCCAGCAATTCGCGGCGGCGCGGGGAGGCGGAAGCGAGTGTGAGGTGAGGCGCGCTCATCGGCGCGGCGCGTTATTGCGGACCGGGACCGCCGCGGCCCGGCATGAAGCGATAGGTAATGCGTGCCTTGGTCAGGTCGTAGGGCGTGAGCTCGCACAGCACCTCGTCGCCCACCAGCACGCGGATGCGATTCTTGCGCATCTTGCCCGCCGTGTGGCCTAGCACTTCATGGCCGTTTTCAAGCTCTACCCGGAACATCGCATTGGGCAGCAGCTCGACGACGCGCCCGCGCATTTCGAGAAGTTCTTCCTTGGCCATGTAATTCCTTGTTCGTGACTGGCGACCGACACCATTCGTCGGTCTGGGCGCGCCATTTAGCGATCACCGGCACAAAAGGGAAGCCTTGAGCGTTATGGGGCCTGACATGGCACGAGTATCGCACCCGCGCATCCGGTCTGCGTCGCAGCTTCGTAGCCATTGTTGCAAATCGTTACACGACACCGGATTGCAGTCACGCTGCTTCCGCTCAAAAGGGCTCCAATGACCTTTCCTTGTACCATGCGCGCCGGTTTGTTGGCGTCTGTCGGCCTGTTCGGCCTCGCTTCAACACCGGCCCTGGCTGTCGAAGATGCCCAGGCGACGGCCTCGGCGCAAACACCGCCTCCGGCTGACGATCCGGAAACCGAATTCGGCAACGCTGCTAGCGAAATCATCGTCTCCGCCGAGCGTCGGCGCGGGCAGCTCGATGTCGAGCAGGCACCGATCCTCTCGCTGAATGAAGAGGACATCGCGGCAGAGGGTGTCACCTCGATTTCCGACCTCATCACGCAGATCACGAACCAGACCGGCTCGTCTCGCGGGCGGGGAGGGGGCGGGCGCCCGGTGATCCTCATAAATGGTATCCGCGTGGGGTCTTTTCGCGAGTTCGCCAATTACCCGCCAGAAGCGCTCGAAAGGGTCGAGGTATTTCCCGAGGAAGTCGCCCAGCGTTTTGGCTTCCCACCCGACCGCCGGGTGATCAACCTCATCCTCAAGGAAAATTACAGTTCGACCGAGGTCGAATTCGAATTCGAAGGACCGGCTCGTGGCGGCAGCTACACCCGCGAACAGGAAATTGGATATCTTACCATTTCCGACGGCGCGCGGATCAACGCGAATCTGGAATTCAACGACACTTCGCTGCTGACCGAGGATGAGCGTGATATCGAGCAGACGCCCGGATCGATTTCCGACATCGCGAGCGATCCGGATCAGGCACCTTTCCGCAGTCTGATAGCCGACAGCCGCACGATCGAGGCGAACCTGTCTTATGCCAAAGCCTTCATCGACAGCGGAATCTCGATCAGCGCCAACGCCAATTACGAACGCAACGATCAGTTGAGCCTGCAGGGGCTCAACACCGTCCTGCTGACCGACGATCCCGACGATCCCGATGCAGCCGTGCTGCGCACTTTCGGTGAGGAGACGCCGCTGACCTTCGTCACCGCGAGCGACACGATTTCGACTTCGGGATCGCTGACGACACCGATCAACGCCTTTCGCCTGACTTCGACCTTCGATGCGAGCCTTTCCGAAAGGACGCAGATCTCCGCACGGGAGTTCGATACGAGCGGGCTGGAGGAGGCGGCGCTAAACGGCACCCTGGCGCTCGACGGGCCGCTGCCTTCTTTTGCCGATGCGGGCACCGATACCTCACGCAATCGCACCATTTCGGCGAGCACGCTGACCACGCTGCGCGGTCCTTTGGCCTATCTGCCTGGCGGTGAACTGACCGCGACATTCGATGTCGGGTATAACTGGGTCAATCTGGAAAGCTCGGACACGCGCACAGCGCTGCCGGTAGACCTGACGCGTGGCGATCTTTCGACGGGCATGAATATAGTCGTGCCCATCACCAGTCGACGCGAAGGTTTTGCGGACGCCCTGGGCAGCTTTACGCTGACCGGACAGATCGGGCTCGACTATCTCTCCGATTTCGGGACTCTGGGCGATTACACGCTGAGCCTGAACTGGTCGCCATTCGACAATCTCGACCTGACGGGTAGCTATATCGTGCGTGAGGTCGCGCCGGGGCTGGGCGCGCTCGGCAATCCGATCGTGGTCAATGTGAACCGGCCGGTGTTCGACTTCGCGACCGGACAAACAGTTCTCGCGGACGTCACGACCGGGGGCAATCCGAACCTTCTCGCTGAAACCCAGCGCGACTGGAAATTCGCCGCAAACTGGGAGGTGCCATTCATCGACAACCTGCGGCTGACGGCGGAGTATATCCGCAACCGGTCCGATGATGTTACCGCCAGCTTCCCGCAGATCACGCCTGAGATCGAGGCGGCCTTTCCCAACCGCATCACGCGTGACGATGAAGGGCGGTTGGTGGCGCTCGACCGGCGTTCGATAACTTATGCCGAGACGCGCAATGACCGGCTGACTTTCGGCCTTCAGCTGCGCGGGTCAATTGGGGCTGGCGATGGCGAAGATCGCCGCGGCGGCAGGCGCGGTGGTGGCAGTCGTGAGGCCTCGGACAGCAGGCCTGCCGGCGGGCGTCCAGACGGTCCTCCGGGTGCAGGACAAATGGCCGCATTTCAAAGCCTTCGCACCGTGATCTGCGGCGAGGACGGGCTTGCTACCTTCACTCGGCTTGTCGAGGCGGCAGCGGCGGGTGAGGATCTATCCAGCGTCATTCCCGGCTTTGATGGTACAGCGGTCGAGCCGCTCTTGCGGCGCTTCATCAACGCAGACGGCTCGGTCGACTCCGAAAGGCTGGCAGGCGCGCGGACGCGCATTTGCAGCTTCGATCCGGCCAGCATGGGCGCGCGTGGCGGCGCTGAAGCTCCTGGCGGCAGCGGAGGTCCGGGCGGTCCGGGAGGTCCGGGCGCCTTCTTCCAGTCGGAAGGCTTTGCCAACTTGCGCACCATCGCCTGCGCCGATGACGGACGCGAGCAGCTTGCCGCGCTGATTGCCAAGATCGACGCGGGCGAGGACATTTCCGACACTCTGCCCGGCATCGATCCGGGCATGGCGCAGATGTTCCTCGCCCGGCTCAAGCGCGAGGACGGCACCATCGATCCCGAGCGGCTTGATGCTCTTCGCTCGCGCCTTTGCTCTGCGGAGGGCGGCCAGAACTCGGGCGGCGGTGACGGCGCGAACAGAGGCGGTGGGGGCGGCGGCTTCAATCCCCTGGCGCGCCGCGATTTCAGGGGCTTTCGGTATTTCGTCTCACTCAACCACACGATCGAATTGAAGGACGAAATCCTGATCGCGCCCGGCCTCGACGTGATCGACCAGCTCGACGGGCAGGCAACGGGCGCTTTCGGCGTTCCGCGCAATTCGACCCGGCTCGAAGCGGGTATCTTTGGCAGTGGCATGGGTATGCGGTTGTCAGCGCGCTATGTCGGCTCAACCCGGCTCGATGGTGCGGTCAACACGGGCACGGGCAGCCTGTTCATCGACGACCTCGCGACTTTCGATATCCGCATCTTCTCCGAAGTCGGTCAGCTTCTGGGTCGTAACGAGGGCGCGTTGAAAAACCTGCGCGTCAGCTTCCGCATCGACAACGTATTCGATGCGCGCCGCACCGTGGTGGACGAAAATGGCGTGACGCCGCTCAACTACCAGCCGTTCCTGATCGATCCGGTCGGGCGGTATATCGGCGTGGATATCAGAAAGCTGTTCTAGTTTGCGCTCACTCGCAGAATAAGCGCAAACCTCAGAACCTAATTGACGCTGTTTCTTGGAAACATCCAGCGATTGAACAGTGTCGGCTCGAACCGCTTCCAGCGGCCTTCATCTTGCGCCAGGCGGTCGGCAATCGCGACCATGACGCTGGGATTGACGCCGAGGCCGAGATGGCTCGCGTGAACGACGATATTCTCGCAATCCTTCCGGTCGCCTGCCTGCACGCTGCCGCGCCAATGGACCACGCCATCGGTCTTGGTCAGGATCGAGGTGGTCGGCACTGGCGGTGCTTCGTGAAGTTCGAGGAAGCGCCCGTCACGCTGGGCCTCTGGCTCTTCGCCGTTGAGCAATTCGAACAAGCGCCGTGCGTTAGACGCCGCGCGATCGGTGGTCAGCGGGCTGCCGAGGCTGATGACGAGGCGGACCTTGTCCGGATGCAACTTTGCCAGCTCGCGTGAGATCACGCCGCCCAGGCTCCAGCCGACCAGCGAGACCTTGGTGCCGCTGGAACGATGTAGCCGGGTCAACTGGCTCTCCAGCCGCTCTATGAGTTGGTCATTGACCCGCATGTTGCGTCCCGAATCCCAGCCATGAGCATCATAACCGAGCTTTGAGAGCATGCGGCGCATTGGGCTGGTCGAGGTGTTCGTGGCCATGAAGCCGGGCATCACCATGACCGGGTGCCCATCACCTTTGGGAAGGGTACCGAGCAGCGGGGTCGCAGCATAAAAGGCCGCGAGTTCCGCGATCGCGCGGCCCTCGGTCAATGTCCAGAAGCGGTGAGGGCCCTGTGTACGGGGCTGGGGCGCGGTAAAGGCGCGGGAATCGGGAGCTATGCTCGCCATAATTGTTTCTCCTGCTGGTGCGGCCTGTTCTTTTTATGGCCGGCTTGTTCTGTGTGTTGATCCCCGTGAGATGTCCTCTGTCTGGCTAGGTAGGAGCCTTGCCCTTCGCCGCCTTTGCGATCTTTTGTGTAGAGGCTGTCGGCTTTCGCTTTGCCGGGGCGGATTTCGCCGCCGTCTTGCTGACGGTCTTTTTCGCCGTGGTCTTCTTTGCCGGTGTTTTCTTTGACGATGCCTTTTGTGCCGTTTTCTTCGCGGCTGAGCCCGTATCCGCCGCCTTGGTTGCAGCCAGCAATTCGTCGAAGCTGTCCTGCAGGCACTGCGAATAGAACTCGGGATCGGGCACGATATCGCGGCAAGCGGTAAAACTTATGTAGGCTTCATCTACGTAAGATTGAACCACATGTGCCAATCCAAGCCCGTCCGTGAGGCAAATCAGCGACAAAGCCATGCTTTCCAGCCGCGCACCGGCAGAATAGATATGGACCGGCGGGCCGGGCACATTGGTTACGACCGTGTTGAACGGCATAACCCGGTGAGCGAGGCTGACGCGATTGAACAGCTGCGCGCCCAGCGCCATGTAGAGCAGGGGGTTGGCCTTGCTCACTTCGGTCATGCGCCGTGCACCCATGGCCCCCGTCATCGCCTTGGAATTGCTGGTGCTGGCAAATACGTATTGCAGCCGCTCCGCCGGGTCGTCGACATGTGTGCCCAATGGCGCGATCATCGCTGCGACCTGATTGCCCATGTCGCCTTTTTCGTCGGTCGAGCGTACCGAGATCGGCGCCATGGCGGTCATGGTCGTCTTGGGCAGATCGTCCTTTGACAACAGGTATTTGCGCAGCGCGCCGCCAATCACGGCCAGCGCGACATCGTTGACCTTCGCCTCCGGCACGAGCGTGCGGATCGCCTTCATGTCGGCGAGCGGAAAGGTGCGCCCCTCGATCACGCGATGGGGCGATATGCTGGTGTTGAATCGGGTAAGCGGCGGGACGTAGTCGCTCGACAGCTTGAACTCGCGCGTCACCAGCCCCTTGATCGTGGCTGCAACTCCGGGAACAGCCTGCGCCGCGACCCGCGCCTGCTTGAGCGGGTTGATGATTGCGTTGAAATAGGACTTGCCGAGCAATTCGACAGGACCGGGTATCTTTTCCGGCTGCCACTCATCGGGTGAGTTTGGCGGAGCGGTGTTGGGCGCGATCGTATGCGTCGCTTCGAGCAGGTCGATCCCGCTCATCCCGTCGATCGCCGCATGGTGGACCTTGGTCACAAGCGCGTAGCAACCCTTGGGATAGCCGCGGACGTTATCCAGCCCCTCTATGATGGTGAATTCCCATGGCGGGCGGTCCAGATCGAGCGGGCGAGCATGGATGCGCGCGGCTTGAATGCAAAGCTGCCGCCAATCGCCCGGCTTGGGCAGGGCGACGTGGCGTACGTGGTACTCCAGGTCGAAATCGGGGTCTTCGATCCAGTAAGGGTAGTCGAGATCGAAGGGCACGCGCACCAGACGCTGGCGCATCGTGGTCGAGAGCTGCATGCGCGCTTCGATAAAGCTCAGGATATCCTTGAACCGCACGAAGCCGCCCGGTGCGGTTTCGGGATTATAGATCAGGACATTGCCGATATGCATCGGCGAATTGGGTGACTCCATCGCAACGAACGAGGAATCCATGCCTTGCAATTGTCGCAAGTTTCTCTCCCGGTGGCTTGTCCGGTGGCGGACGGCTCGGCCCGTTTTCGGGCTCTTTTGAGAGGGGTAAGCACGTTTCGGTGCCGTGACAACCTTCCGCTGGCGTGAAGTGTTGTTTGTCCCTCGCTCGTACGCGCAAGATTATTGCGCTGCGAGGGCTTCTCCGCATGCCACGCCACTCGCCCAGGCCCACTGGAAATTGTAGCCGCCCAGCCACCCGGTCACGTCCACCGCCTCGCCTATGGCGTAGAGGCCGGGCAGCTTTTGCGCTTCCATTGTCTTGCTCGACAATTCGCCGGTCGCAATCCCGCCAATGGTGACCTCCGCCTTGGCAAATCCCTCGGTTCCGGTGGGGGTGAAGCGCCAGTCGGCAAGTCGGGCCGCCGCTTCGCGCAGGGCCTTGTCAGGCACATTCCCGAATTCGGTTTCGATCCCCAACCGCTCTGCAAGCGCATCGGCGAGCCGGTCGGGCAGGTGCTCGCGTAGCGCGCTGCGCACCGTGGCGCGCGGGCGATCGCGTTTCATTTCGACCAGCCACTCTCCGTCGGCTTGCGGCAGGAACGCAATCCCCACGTCCTCACGCGCGCGCCAGTAGGACGAGATTTGGAGGATGGCCGGGCCGGAGAGACCTTTGTGAGTGAACAGCGCTGCTTCGTCGAAACTGGTCTTGCCCGCGCGCGCCCGAACCGGTGCAGAAACGCCCGAAAGCTCGCGGAACAGTACGTCATCCCCTCCCAACGTCAGAGGGACGAGGGCAGGGCGCGGGTCCACCACCTTCAGGCCGAACTGACGCGCGAGGTCATAGGCAAAGCCCGTGGCGCCCATTCTCGGAATGGAGGGGCCGCCCGTAGCGATGACCAGGGCAGGTGCAGAATAGTTCTCGCCGCTAGCCGAAACGACGAAGTCATCTTGGTCCTTCACCACAGCTGACACATCGGCATCGCAGATCACGGCCACATTGTCCGGACATTCGTCGAGCAGCATCTGCACGATCTGCTTGGCCGAACCATCACAGAAGAGCTGGCCCAGCGTTTTTTCATGCCACGCGATGCCGTGCTTCTCGACCAGCGAGACAAAATCGGCAGGCGTGTAGCGGGCCAGCGCCGACTTGGCGAAATGCGGGTTGGCGGAAAGGTAATTCGCAGGCCCCGCATCGCGATTGGTGAAATTGCAGCGCCCGCCGCCGGAGATCAGGATTTTCTTGCCGGGCTTCTCGCTGCGTTCGAGCACCGCGACGCGCTTGCCATTCTGTCCCGCACGCGCCGCGCACATCAGGCCCGCTGCTCCTGCGCCAAGAATGATGACATCGTATTTCTGCACGAGACCCGCGTTAGGGGTGGTGCAGATACAAGTCGAGGGGAGGCAGGCGACCGGGGTCGTGGCACCTACCTCCCCTCTTCGAAATACCTCAATTGAGGCACCCCGAATTAAACCCCGATCAGACGGGCGGTAGCGCGGGCTGCGCGACCGTGGTGATCTTCCCGAGATCGTCCCACTCGGGGCGCGGCGACCAGTTGCGGTTCGCGCCGAGATAGGAATGGTTATCCAGTTCGAGCAGGCCGATGATGACTTCGGCGACTATGGTCGCGCCTACGGGACCGAGCCCTTCGCCTTCCTTGGTGCTGCCATCCTCTTCGGCGCGGCCGATGACTTCGGCCTCGGCGAGCAGGTAGAGCCACAGCGGTATGCCATCCGCGCCCAGGTCGCCGTTCACCTTGCCGACCTTCTTGACCACCTTCTCGATCTGCTTGGGATCGCAGCCGCCTTTTTCCGCGATCGCCGCTGCGACTTTCTCACCGCCCGGCAGCAGGAACGTGTTGCCGCGCAGAAGATTGCGGGTCGCCAGCGAATTTTCGTCGGGCGGGGCGATGAAGGGCAGGGCGAGCAGGTCGCCTGCCAGTTTCGTATCGAGTTTCTGCGCGCGCTCCACCTTGCGACCCTGATCGGTGAAGAACAATTCATGCCAGTCGACCACCGCGCGCGGATCGTTCACGGCATCGAAACCCTGGCCCAGCAGCGCACCGAACAACTCAAGCGCGCTTTCGCCCTTGCGGGTCTGGACCTTCATCGGGATCATCGAGTGGCCGAACCGATACGCCGCGACCGAGAATTCGACAGGAATGAATGGCGTTCCGCCGCAATAATGCATGCGCCCGCACCCAAGGATGCGCTCGACTACCGGCCTGCCGCAGATCGCGGTCAGAAAGTCACTCACGAGCGCCCATTGGTAATGCCAGGTCGTGGTGCGGCGAGCCTCTTCATAGAGGTCGTGACCCTCGTAACCTTCCTCGGCATGCAGCGTATCGCAGACGTGGTTGTGGAACCTGATGATCGCCAGCTGGATCTGGCTGATAATGCGGTTCTCGTCATTGCGCGGATCGCCGATGATTGCACGGCCATTGGGTGAGCGCAGCAGGTCGCTGTCGTTCAGGCCCGCCTGGCCGGGATTGTCCGAACCCGTCAGGAGCTTGGCTCCGCCGAATGCGCCGCCCTGCGCGTAGAGATAAGGCTGAGCTTCCGGTCCAAGCCCGTAGATGCAATCGAGGTCGAGCGTCGGTGTGCGGACATTCGCGATCTCGCCCGGATTATCGACCACGCTGTCGAAAGTTGTCGAGGCGTCGAGCGTGATGTCGTGATCGACGAACTGGCCGAAGAAGATATGTCCGACCGGCACGCTGTCGGTGCGGTCGTTGGCGGATTTGCCGTCCATCGGACCGCCCTTTTTCCCGATCTCGCCGAGGACGAGCGGGCTCGTATAGGCGGGCTTCAAGTCTCCGAACATGCGCCCAAAGCGATCATCGCGCTGACCGTCCTCGCTTTCGTGCCCGTATTTGCTGACGCTGCAGTAAGGGTTGAGACCCTCGAGCGTCTTCATCCCATGATGGTCTGGATTAGTCATGTTTTTGCCTTCCGTTAGTTAAACTTTAGGCAACCCGGTTTCGCTCTACTTATAATCGGAACGTTACTTGTCTATTAGATCGCGAATATGTTCTCGGCTTGTCGAAAAACGACGAAATTCTATTTTTCGAATTACTATAAGGTCACATGATCTAACTTTGAGCCAAAGCAGCAGCCTCGCACCTTTGCAGCCGCGCATATGCGCCTTATCTGGGGGCCATGTCCAAGACCCCGGCTGGCACACCACACGATCCGCGAGGGGCCGAGCGCTTCAATGAAAGCCGCGCGGCCTACACCGTCGCGAGCGCGCAGCCCAACCTCGAAGCCGGGGTGGAGGCGATCCGCGCACAGGTGAAAGTGCTCAAACCCGTGCCTGGCGTTTACCGAATGCTCGATGCGCGAGGCGACGTGTTGTATGTCGGCAAGGCGCGCAGCCTGAAGGCGCGGGTGGCGAATTATGCTCAGGTCAGCGGCCTGACCGGTCGGCTGCAACGGATGGTTTCGCAATGCCGAAGCATGGAGATCGTCACCACCAATTCCGAGGCCGAGGCGCTGCTGCTCGAAGCGCAGCTCATCAAGCGCTTTCGCCCACCGTTCAACGTCCTGCTGCGCGACGACAAGAGCTTTCCCTTCATCCTGCTGCGCGCCGACCACGCTTTCCCGCGAATTCACAAACATCGCGGAGCGCGGCGGGCGAAGGGCAATTATTACGGCCCATTCGCCAGCGCAGGGTCGGTGAACACCACGCTGAATGCGCTCCAGAAGCTGTTCCTTCTGCGCTCATGCACCGACAGCTTCTTCAACAATCGCGACCGGCCGTGCCTGCTGTACCAGATCAAGCGCTGTTCGGCGCCGTGCGTCGGGCGCATTTCCGAGGACGATTACGACGGCCTCGTGAGCCAGGCGAAGGACTTCCTCGCCGGGCGATCGGGCAAGGTGCAGGCGGACCTCGAAAAGCAGATGGCGAAGGCTGCCGAGAATCTCGATTTTGAAACCGCTGCGATCCTGCGCGACCGATTGCGCGCCGCGACCTTCATCCAGGGATCGCAGGCGATCAATGCGCGCGCTGTCGGCGATGCCGATGTCTTTGCTCTTGCGGCGAAGGGCGGGCAGATTTGCGTGCAGGCCTTCTTCATTCGCGGCGGGCAGAACTGGGGCCACCGCGCGTTCTTCCCGAGCCACGTGAAGGATGTCGAGGAGGAGCAGGTGCTCTCCGACGTGATGCTGCAATTCTACGAAGAGGTGCCGCCACCCGGACAGGTGCTGGTCGACCGCGTGTTGCCGGAAAGCGAGCTGATCGAGGCCGCGCTGACCGAGCTGGCTGGCAAAAAGGTCGTCCTCAGCGTTCCCCAGCGCGGTGACCGTCGCAAGCTGATGGCGCAGGCGATCCGCAATGCGGGCGATGCGCTCGACCGAAGGCTGGCGGAGACGGGCACCCGGGCCAAGGTGCAGCGCGAGCTGGCGGAGTTCCTTGAACTCGAAGAGCCGCCCCAGCGCATCGAAGTCTACGACAACAGCCACATCCAAGGTGCGAAAGCGGTCGGAGCGATGGTGGTCGCCTCGCCCGAGGGCTTCGAAAAAGGCCAGTACCGCAAGTTCAATATCCGCGAGGCGCAGACCAACGATGATTTCGGCATGATGCGCGAGGTCATGCGGCGCAGGTTCCGCAACCTTGCGGAGAACCCGGAGGGTGAAAGCGGGAAGAAAAACAGCCACGAGACCATATGGCCCGACCTCGTCCTGATCGATGGCGGCAAGGGGCAGGTTTCGTCTGTGATGGAAGTTCTCGAAGAGCTCGGCATCGCTGACGAACTATCGGTGATCGGGATCGCCAAGGGCCGACATCACGGCCGCGAGGGGCGCGAGGTTTTCCACTTCCCCGACGGACGCGAGAAAACGCTGCCGACCAATTCGCCGATCCTGTTCTACGCCCAGAACCTGCGTGACGAAGTTCACCGCTATGTCATCGGCGCGCATCGGGCGAAGCGCTCGAAGGCGATCACCGCCTCACCGCTGGACGAGATTCCCGGCATCGGCCCGGCCCGCAAACGCGCGCTGCTTCTGCATTTCGGCACCGCGAGCAAGGTCCGCGCCGCCGCGCTGGACGACCTGAAACGCGCGCCCGGCGTCAGCGAGACGGTTGCTCGCACGATCTACGATTTCTACCACGCGGGCGAGTGAAGCGGCCTTCTTGATCGCCAAGATATCCGCAATCTCACTAACTTGATTGCCAAGATAATTCGGCCACTGTCATGCGATGGATGGCGCCTCTCCAACTTCCGATCTTATCGCTTCGATGCGCGCCCTGGCCGATGCATTGGACCGTCACGACGCGCAGACGGCGCGGGCGAACGGGTTGGGCAGGAACGATGCGCTGGCCCTGCGGTACCTGTGCGAACGCGGCCCCGCAGCACCCGGCACTATCCAGGACTGGCTCGGCCTGACGAGCGGCACTGTCACTGCGTTGGTCGACAGGCTGGCACGGGCTGGAATGGTGAAACGCCAGCCGCATCCGGACGACAGGCGCGCGCTGATCGTGACCGCGACGCATATTGGCAAATCGGCGCATGCCGACGCCCATTCCCGGCTCGACCAGATTGCGGGCAAATTGGCCGCTCGCCTTCCACAAGAACGGCGCGCAGCGATCACTCGCCAGCTTTGCGACCTTGCCCGTATGGTCGACTGGGCTTCCAGCGAGGCCGCAGAAAAGGAGCGCGCGGCCTAGTCAGAGCCGCTCGCCACCATGTCCTCCTGCAGGCTGCGACCGGCGAGCAGGTAGTGCAGCGCCGCCCAGCCATACAGGCAGACGAAGATCACGATCGACCATTGCAACCCCTCGGCGTCGCTTTGCGTGCAGGCTGCCAGCCTGTCCGCTTGCGCCCCTGACAGCGCGGCCTGCATTTCGGGTGCCATCGCGATCAGCGGCTTGCACGTCTCCAGCGTCAGGCCAAGCCCGTAGCCATCGAGGAACACGCTCTTGAGGAAGGTCGAGAGCACCCCAATCACCAGCGGACCGAGCCCGTATCCCAGCAGGTTCACCACGAAGAGAGTGATCGCCACCGCAGTCGCGCGCATCCGGCTGTCGACCACGCCGCCAGACACGGCATACATCGGCCCGAGGTAGAAATAGTGGATCATCGCAGCGATCATCAGCGCTGGCATTGCTGTCCACAAACTGCCGCTCATGAACCCGAAGGCATAGAGCGGGACAGACAGGCCCATGCCGACCGCAGGCAGCCACGACAAAGCGGTGGGATAGCGCGAAGACAATCTGTCGGCGAGCCAGCCCGATGCGAACACCCCGATCGCGGCCATCAATCCCAGGATGATCCCGAACAACAAGGATGCTTCCTGAATCGTCAGGCCGTGCGTGCGGATCAGGAAAGAGGTGGTAAACTGGTTGACGCCATAGCCGATGAAGGAGGCGATGGTCGCGCCGATCACCACGTGGACATAGGCCGACTTTCGACCCAGCACCTGCAGCACTTCGCGAAAACTTGCGCTCTTGAGCCCCTGCAGCGCGGCGGGGTCTGTGTAGCCGCGCGGAGGTTCCTGGACAGTGCGCCAAACGAGCAGCGACAACAGGACGCCCGGCACGCCGACGACGACGAAAGCAATGCGCCAGCCCTCCACGGTCGCCCACTCTATGCTGCCGAACAGGAAGCCGAGCCCGACCGAATTGATCCATGCACCAAACTGTGCCCCGTCCAATCCGGCCAGCTGACCTCCAAAGAGCGACGCAAACATGCCTCCCAGCGGCACTCCCAGCGCATAGATCGATACCGCAGTCGCGCGGCTCTTTGGCTTGAAATAGTCGGCGATCAGCGATTGCGCGGGCGGTGTACAGCCCGCTTCGCCGATGCTGACCCCGACGCGGAACAGGAACAGCATCAGGAACGACACCGCAAAGCCGCACAGCACCGTGAACAGGCTCCACACCGCCACAGCGAGCGTGATGATAACCACGCGATTGTAGCGCTCCGCCCCGCGCGCGATCGGGATGCCGAGAAATGTGTAGAGCATTGCGAATGCCGGGCCGCCCAGAAGGCCCATCTGCCAATCCTCAAGCTCGAAGCTGAGCTTGATCGGTTCGGTCAGGATGTTGACGATCGTGCGGTCGATGAAGTTGAAAATGTAGACCAGCAGCAGGGCGCCCAGCACATAGGCGCGGTAGCCGGGAGTACCGAAGCCTTCGCTTGCCGGATTGCCCGCTTGTCCGCTCGTGGCCGGTGCGGCCGCGCTCGCTTGCGTCATCTATGTTCTCTCCCGTCGACCGCGCATGTCACACGACCGATTATTCGATCTGCGTGCGTGCGGTCTTGATCCCATGTTTCTCGCACCCTCTTCAAAAATAGGGTCCGCGTAAAGAGGGAAGGACAGTTTTGCGACGGACCGACGCAAAAGACCCCGCCGTGCAGGACGCGCGGCGGGGTCTTTGAAGTTCGGGTATCCCGGTAGCTTAGCTCGGATAGGTCCAGCTGCTGCCCCGTGCGAGGTTCTCGCTCGCGAAGGCCCAGTTGAGCTTGCTGCCCACGACTGCGTCGAGATAGGCCGGGCGCGCGTTCTGGTGGTCGAGGTAGTAGGCGTGCTCCCATACGTCGATGGTCAGCAACGGGTTGAAGTCGCTGTCGGCGAGGGTGTCGCCGTCATGCGTTTCCTCGACGCTGAGCTTGCCACCCTTTTCGGCCAGCCAGACCCAGCCGCTGGCAAAGTGGCCTGCGCCGCGTGACTTGAGTTCTTCCTTGAGCTTGTCGACCGAACCGAAAGCCTCGTCGATCTTGGCCTTGAGATCGTCGGACGGCGCGGTCTCGCTGGGCGCCAGTGAATGCCAGTAGAAACCGTGGTTCCAGCTTTGCGCGGCGTTGTTGAAAAGACCCTGATTGTCACCGCGTGCGGCGGCAACGATGTCTTCGAGCGACTTGTCGGCATGCGCCGTACCCTCGATCGCGTCGTTGGTCTTGGTAATGTAGGCGTTGTGGTGCTTGCCGTGGTGATAGGACAGCGTCTTTGCCGAGATTGCCGGATCGAGCGCGGTGTCGGCATAGGGCAGGTCGATGAGTTTGAAAGCCATAGGTGTATCCCTCTCTTTTGCGGGCTTTTGAGTGTCGTGTCTCATCAACGCATGGGGCACGTTGTGGTTTCAAGTCCAGTTCAAAGGTTTTCTCGCAGGTGCAAATGCGCAAGAGAGCAAGAACAGGTGAAACAACGCGACAATCAAACGGCACGGACTTGCAGCGTTAGCGGCTCGTGGCTAACTAATGATGCTGTGAGAGGATAGGGCCGATGAAAATAGCCAGAGTTTACGGGCGCAGCCTTGAGCCTGCGATTCGCGAAGGGACATTCGCCGTTTTTCGCCGCAAGCGCGAAGTGCGGCGCGGCGACATTGTGCTCGTGCGCCATCCCGAACTGGGCAAGCTGGTGAAGAAGGTCGCCACCTTCACGCTAAAGGGCCGCGTCGCGTTGCACGGCATGAGCGAACATGGTGCGACCGGCGAAGGGCAGGCATCGGTGCCTCGCCGCGACGTTTTGGGAACGATGATGTTCCGAATCCCGCTCCTGCGTTGGCGCAAGCATCGCGAACCGATCAACGCAGCTCCCGCAGAGTAGGCGGGAACCTCAGGCGGCGATGGCGCTGCGCTTGAACTCGGCGTCGGCGCGCAATTGTGAATGTTCGACCCACGCGGTGTGAACCCCGCTCGAAATCTTGTGCGGCAGGGCGGCGCGGGCGATCGGGCCACGCGCGATATCCGCAGCATCGAGGATCGCGAGTTGCGATGTTCCGGTGTTCTCGTCGATCAGGAAGGTGACGAGATAGCCATCGTCCTCGCGACCTCGCTCGCTGACAGTTTCGCTGCTTGAGGACGACGCATTCTTCCTGGGCACAATCGGGCTTTCGCTGGCGTAGACGCCTTCTGGCAGTTGGTAGACCTGCTCCTCTCCCGTCCGGGTGTCGTGCCGGACATAGCCGTTGAACAGGAACCAGCCGGGTCGCGATGTGGTCGACCAGACATAACGGCTTTCGCGCATCAGGAAGTCCGGATTGACCATGCCGAATTCGACAATGCGGTCGGACAGGCGTTCCTCGGTCGTTTCCCCGGTCGCGAGGTTGAAGCGCCAGCGGTGCAGGCGGCTCTGGAAGCTGTGCTCGTCGACATAGGCCATCATGTGGCTGTATTCGCCCGCTTCCTCCAGCGGGTCGGGCATTGGCTTGTCCTGGTAGTAGCCTTCGAGCACGACCTCGTCGCCGTCCGGTCCGGAAACTTCATAAGCATTGGTCCAGTGCAGCACATAGGTCGGCGAAGCCTCGAACCAGCGGATATCTTCCGGTCCGCCGTGACGCGGGATCAGCGCGAAGCGGGTCGGCACGCCATCATGGATGCGCGCGGCGTGGATGTTGCGCTCCAGCAACCCTGCGTCCCAATAGAGCGGCATGTCGTTGAGGATCGAAAAGTTCTTCGTAATTGCCATGTCGTGCGGCAGGCGAGGGCCGGGCAGGGGGATGGGGACGTAGTGAACCAGCTTCCCTGACCGATCGACCACCCCGTAATGCATGTGCGGCGCGTGTTTCGAGTAATTGAAGAACATCAACTCGCCCGTGGCCTCGTCGACCTTGGGATGCGCCGAGACTCCGTCGAGCGGTCCCCAAGGCGCCTTGCCCAGATTGTCGAGCGTCACGGGATCGAGCATCCACGCCTCGCCACACTGGTAGAAGGTCGCATAGGCCGTGCCGGCATGGACGATGATGTCGGTGCTGCCAGTGTCCTTCAGCCCGCCATGCGCACCGAAGCCAGGCCGTTTCGATGTTCCGTCCGGGTCCATCAGCCCGCCCCATAGCGAACCGCCCGCAATCTGCTCCGCCTCGAAACAATGCGTGCGGATGAAGCGGTTGCGATAGCTCGCCTTGCCCCCGCTGATGCTGACCTGGTGCACCATCGCATCGCCATCGAAGGGATGGTGGCGGCCAAGCGGCTGATGGACCGGGTTTTCGGTGTTGCGCAGGTAGATGCCATCGATATCGTCGGGGATCTCGCCCTCGATCACTTCCAGCTCGTCGACATCGACCTCCTCGTGGACCGGCGTCCACGCGCCGGAAAGATAAGGGTGGTTGGAAGGCTTCAGGCTCGTGCGAACGGGCGGCTGACGTGTGACCTGCATGTTTCTCTCCTCGCTTCCAATCTAGCGCATCGCACGTCCAGAGCAAAATTGATCTGCATCAATGACGAGGGCGTCGGCAGGCGGCAGATTCACTGCACAATCAAAGGAGGCCCCAATGAAATCCATTTTGCTTCATATCGACGGCGATGCCTGCATGGAGGCGCGGCTTCAGGTCGCGCTCGACCTATCGCGCGCCAGCGGCGGACACATCACCTGCCTGCAAGCGGTCAGTTTCGAGGTTTTCGCGCCTGGCGACGTTTACGGATCGGCAATGGCCGCCGCCATTCCCCGGATCAAGGAAGCCGCCGAGGAATTGCGCGCCGAAATCGAGACCGATCTCGCCAACGAAGACGTCTCGTGGGAGTGGCGCTTCCTCTATGGATCGGCGGAAGGGCGTCTGCTGGAACAATCGGTGCTGCACGATGTCATCATCGTCGGCCCGCACGATATCGGTGAAGATGGCAGCACCGGCCCCTCCGGCATGGCGGGCGAACTGGCCTTGCGGGCGCCTTGCCCGGTGCTGGTCGTCCCGGGCGAAACCAAGCGACATGATGCCAGCGCGCCTGTGCTGGTTGCGTGGAACGGTTCTTCGGAAGCGTGCGTCGCGGTCAAGCAGGCATTGCCGCTCCTTGCTCTGGCGAAGAAAGTCTACCTAGCCAGTGTCGAAGAAGTCAGCGAGCAGCCGCGACAGGATTTCCCGGCGAGCGAAGCCGCGGCATATCTCGTCCGGCATGGCGTCGAAACCGAAGTGGTCAATATTCCGCGCGGAGACGCGAAGATCGCAGACACGCTGTTTTCAGCAGCGCAGATGCGAGAATGCGGGCTGATGGTGATGGGTGCTTACGGCCATTCGCGCCTCGCCGAGATGCTGATGGGCGGGGTGACGCGGCGGGTCCTGAGCAGTCCGCAGCTTCCAGTGCTGCTCGCGCACTGACCCTGGCAAGTCAGCCTAGCTCTTGGACCGGCTCTTTCGGATCATGCCTTCCTGAGCGACGCTAGCGATCAACTGGCCATCGCGATTGAAGATGCGGCCACGGTTGAAGCCGCGCCCACCGCCCGACCAAGGGCTGTCGGTGGCGTAAAGCAGCCATTCGTCGGCCCGCGCAGCGCGGTGGAACCAGATCGTGTGATCGAGGCTCGCACCCGTCAATTCGCCGCGCATCCAGCTAAGGCCATGGGGCAGAGCAGCTGTGCCAAGCAGCGTGAAATCGCTGGCATAAGCGATCAGCGCGCGGTGGAGGGCGGGGTCATCCGCCTCTTGCGGGACCGGTGCGGCGGTCTTGAACCAGGTGTGCGAATGGGCAGGCCGCGGCTCGGCATTCATCCAGTGCAGCGCGTCGCTGGTGCGCATGTCGATCGGGCGAGGGCGCAGCATCAGGGTGCGCTGTGCCTCGCTCATCCCGTCGCCCAGTTTCTCGGCCATCTTGCGCCGCATTTCCGTGTCGGATTTGAGCTCTTCAGGCGGCGCGACTTCGGGCATGGGTGAGTCGACATGCTCCAGCCCTTCCTCGGGCGCCTGGAAACTGGCGGTCAGATTGAGGATCGGCCGAAGAGTACCGTCCTCGTCCTCCTGTGCTGCGACCACGCGGCGATTGGCAAAGCTGCGCCCGTCGAAATCGCGCTCGATCCGATACTCGATAGGCGCGCCTTCGCGTCCGCCGCGCAGGAAGTACGCGTGCAGCGAATGCGCGACCTTGGTATCGCCTATGCTTGCCTGAGCCGCCTGAAGCGCCTGAGCGACAACTTGCCCGCCGAAGACGCGGCCCACGCCGCCCGGCTGGGGTGAGCCCATATAGATGTCGGAGGCACGTTTCTCGACCGTCAGCAGCTCCACGAGGCCGGCAACGATTTCTGCGGGATCGGGGGTATCGCTCATGAGTTTGCCATGCGCACGGTTTACGGACCCGTCAAGCGTCAGCCCGTCTCCGTGACCGAGAACTCGTTATCCGGGAGGCGTCATGCCGAGCTTGCGCAGCACACGGAAGGTGATCGCCTTGGCCCGGTTTGAGGAGGGCCAACGGCCCGGTGCCGCAGGAGAAAAACCGCGCTTGCGAAGCATGTAGTTGAGCCCGCGCGCATCGCTTTCGTCATAGGACCACTCGCTGCGCCAGGTAATCGAAAGCGAGACCGAACTTTCCGGTCCGTTGCGCACGAAATGCGGGGCCATGACCGGCACGAATACCGCTTCGCCCGGACCGATCGGAAATTCGCGCGCGCCTGCCATCAGGGTATCGTCCCATTTAAGCTCGCGCGGGCCGCCCGAATGATAGCTCTCGTGGGTTTCGTCCGGCGCGAAGGCCGGATCGCCCGCGGGAAACTGCGTCATCACTTTCGATCCGCGGATTTGCAGCAGGATGTTGTGCTCGGGGTCGAAGTGGTAGGGCGTGACCGCATTGGGGCTGGAGATGAAGATAAAGGCTTGCGGCGTCAGCATCGCGCCGGTCTTCGCCTCGATCTCGGGCTGGATTTCGCCAAGCAGGTCCATCAGCAGCGCATGGTAAGCGGGGACGTTCTCGACGTTCTTGAGCGCTGCCCAGCTGTTGGCTTTCGCGACATGGCGGATCGTTTCGGCGATGGTCATGCCGTTCGATCCCGGCTTGCCATCGATGCCGATGGGCAGGTTCCCGCGATTGTATTCGACACTATTCGCGGGCAGCATTTCGCCCAGTTCGGCCAGCGCATCGAGTTCGAGCAGCGGGTGATGGCCGAGATTGTGGCGCAGTTTGTGTGGCGTCTCGGGATAGTGAGCGGCGAAAGTCGCGCGTACATCCGCGTCGAAGATTGCCGTCGTGGTGGCGGCGGCGAAGTCACGGGTGGGGGCGTTCATGTCACACTCCTTTCCTGTTGCGGGTCTCGTAAGCCATCAGGGCTGAAAAGGCGGCGCGGCGCAGCGATCCACCGATGGCGATGTTGCGCGCGACGATGCGGCGCTTCTCGCGCCAGACACGCTCGATCATCGAATGGCCTTCGGCAGCGCAGCTGTCGGTCCATTCGATGTCCTCGCGATCCAGCAGCGCGAGATTTTCGAGTTGGAGCAGAAGACCGGGCGAATATCTCGAATAGCGCTCGTCGAAAGCGGTCTTGAAACTGAACGCGCCCGGCGCGGCGATGAAGTTGGCGAGCATGGCGATCGGCTTGCCGTCGAGGCGCAGCGCCAACCGCTCAAGCCGCCCTGCTGCCGCAGCGCCGCCGAGCGCATCGGTAAAGACGCTGCGGGTTGAGGCCTGGCTGGCGAGTGCGGAGCCGGCTTCGCCCTTCCATCCGGCGGCCTCGAGCGCGAGAAAGTCGTCGATCCATGCCTCGATCGCTGCGGCATCTGTCGCGCGTTCGAAGACCAGCTCGCCCTCTTCGGAGAGCCGTTTGTGCTGGCGGCGCAGTTCCTTGCGCTTCTTGGCGCTCATCGACTGCGCGAGATAGCTTTCCGCATCGAGGTCGCTTGCCAGCATGGCCCGTTCGGCGTCGTCGACGGTGACTGCATGACGCTCATCTTCGGCGAGGACAGCGTCCAGCGCGCGCGCCATGGGGCCATCGGCGGGAAGTTCGGGCAGGTGCAGGAACAGCGCCGCGCCCGGCTTGTCGTCGAGGTGAGCGAGCAGCGCCCGCCAGAAACCACGCTCATGGCCGAGCAGGGCAAGGGGCGCGCCACAAAATGCGTTTTCGTGCAGCCACGCGGCACGGTGGGGCACGGGATATCCGTAATAGCGGCGCGGGCGGGACAGGGGGACGAGACCGATCAGGCGCTCCCCTGAAAAACAGGCTGCTATCACACAGTCCTGGCTGTCCAGCGCCGAAAGCGAGGGGAGCAGGAACCACGGTTCGAGAAAGGGATTGGGTTCGGTGGCCTCGACCGCCAGCGCTTCCCAGCAGGTGCGAAATGCGGGTCGTGCGGCTTCGGCTGGCGAAAGCAGGCGCACTGTCACGCCGTGCGCGGCCCCGTCCATCCCTGCGGAGCGCGCCTGTGGCTTGTCGGCAATTGTTGGCGCGTGCGCCAGATCCATCGCGTTTACCTTCACCATGCGCGCAAACTCGCGCGCTCATGGCGGCGCTACGTGATCAGGCTTAACAAAGTCTTTGGAAATTGCGCAGCTTGGCAGGGCTGTCCCGGAACGGCACTGGCGCAGCCGTAAAAGAAAACCCGCCCGGAACGCGTGTCCCGGGCGGGTTTATCCAGTTTGGCAGGCCCGGCAATAACCGGGACTGCGCCTTCGATCAGGCCGCGCCGCCAGCCAGCGCTGCAAGCAGCAGCAGTGCGACGATGTTGGTGATCTTGATCATCGGGTTCACGGCGGGACCTGCGGTATCCTTGTAAGGATCGCCCACGGTGTCGCCGGTCACGGCAGCCTTGTGCGCCTCGGAGCCCTTACCGCCGTGATTGCCGTCCTCGATGTACTTCTTGGCGTTGTCCCACGCGCCGCCACCAGCGGTCATGGACAGGGCCACGAAGAGGCCGCCCACGATAACGCCCAGCAGCAGCGCGCCGAGCGCGGCAAAGGCGTTGTCCTGTCCGGCGATCGCGAGGATCACGAAGTAGGTCACGATCGGAGCAAGCACCGGCAGCAGCGAGGGCACGATCATCTCCTTGATCGCGGCCTTCGTCACGAGGTCGACGGTGCGGGCATAGTTGGGCCGCGATGTGCCCGCCATGATGCCCTTGTCCGCAGCGAATTGCTCGCGCACGTCCTTCACCACGTCACCGGCCGCACGCCCCACAGCGGTCATGCCCATCGCTCCGAAGAGATAGGGCAGCAGCGCGCCGAGCAGCAATCCGACGATCACGTAGGGGTTCTCCAGCCCGAAATCGACGTTGGCATCGGGGAAGAACTCGCGAAGGTCGGCGGTGTAGGCTGCGAACAGCACGAGCGCCGCAAGACCGGCCGAACCGATGGCATAACCCTTGGTCACGGCCTTGGTGGTGTTGCCCACCGCGTCGAGCAGGTCGGTCTTTTCGCGAACGCTTTCGTCCAGACCTGCCATCTCGGCGATGCCGCCCGCATTGTCCGTCACCGGACCGTATGCGTCGAGCGCCACGACCATGCCGGCAAGCGCCAGCATCGCAGTCGCGCCATAGGCAAGGCCGATGAGACCGGCCAGCTGGTACGCACCGATGATCGCCGCGATGATGACGATGGTCGGCAGCGCGGTCGATTCAAGGCTGATGGCCAGACCCTGGATAACGTTGGTGCCGTGGCCCGTTTCCGAAGCCTTGGCGATCGAGCGGACCGGACGGTAATTCGTGCCGGTGTAATACTCGGTGATCCAGATGATGATGCCGGTCAGGACGAGGCCGATCAGCGAGCAGTAGAACAGGTCCATGCCGTTGAAAGGTACGCCGCCCGGGCCGGTGCCCAGTTGCGTGCCCATGTCCCCAAGCGCAAACTGCGTGACGAGGTAGATCAGCGGGATCGCCAGCACGGCGGTCACGATGAAGCCCTTGTACATCGCGCCCATGACGTTGGTCCCGTTGCCGAGACGCACGAAATAGGTGCCGATGATCGAGGTCACGATGCAAGCTCCGCCGATCAACAGCGGCAGCGTCATCATCGGCAGCAGCAGTTCGCCAAGCGTTTCAGAGAACAACAGCGCGGTCAGCACCATGGTAGCGCCCACGGTCACGACGTAAGTTTCGAACAGGTCGGCGGCCATGCCCGCACAGTCGCCCACGTTGTCGCCGACATTGTCAGCGATGGTGGCCGGGTTGCGCGGGTCATCCTCGGGGATGCTGGCTTCGACCTTGCCGACGAGGTCGGCGCCGACGTCTGCGGCCTTGGTGAAGATACCGCCGCCAAGGCGCGCGAAGATGGAGATCAGCGACGCGCCGAAGGCAAGGCCGACAAGCCCGTCGATCACCACGCGGTCGTTCGGTTCGAGGCCCATCGAAATGACGAGCACGTAGAAGAACACCGCAATCGCGAGCAGGGCGAGACCTGCAACGAGCATCCCGGTAATGGCTCCCGCGCGAAAGGC
The DNA here is from genome assembly GCA_947494705.1 of uncultured Erythrobacter sp. Lineage (GTDB taxonomy): Bacteria > Pseudomonadota > Alphaproteobacteria > Sphingomonadales > Sphingomonadaceae > Erythrobacter. The sequence continues at coordinate 689,831 of CANLVN010000001.1, read as the reverse complement.
GATGGTCAGGCCCTGTTGCAGGCCCGTTTCCGCGGCTGCGGCCGTGCGAACGTTCGCGCGCACCGAGATGTTCATCCCGATATAGCCGGCAACGCCAGACAGAACTGCTCCGATCACGAAGCCGATTGCCGGGATCACGCCAAGGAACACTCCGACGACAACCGCTGCGACCACGCCGACAAGGCCGATGGTGGTGTATTGACGGTTGAGGTAGGCCTTTGCGCCTTCCTGGATCGCGCCTGCGATCTCCTGCATCTTTTCATTACCGGCGCTGGCGCCCAGCACCTGACGGCTCGTCACGATCCCGTAGACGATGGCGAGCACGCCCAATCCAATTGATATGAGTATTAGGTCCACGTAAATATCCCCTCTCCACAGTGGAAGATGCGCCATGGTTTTCCATTGACGCGTAGGGCGGGAGCATAGGGACAAGCGTCAAGCGCGCAAGCGCCAAAGCGCGAGCTTTGCGCAGGTTAGAGCGATTAGCCGTGCTGGAAGCCGAGGCCTTCGGCATTTACCAACGGTTCGCCATCGAGGACGAGCGTGGCGAAGCCGCGTGGTTCGACCGTGCCGATGCGGGTCGCGGCTATGGGCGGTTCCATTGCGCCGGGCAGAGTGAACAGCAGTTCGTAATCGTCGCCCCAACGCAGCGCGTCCATCCGGCGCGCCGGATCGGCGACGGGGGCGGCGGCGCTGTCCAGCGCGAGGGTCGCCTCGCTCGCTTGTGCCATTCGGTATGCGTCGAGCAGCAGACCGTCGGATATGTCCATCATCGCGGTGACAACAGGCGCGAGCGCGCGGCCTTCGGCAAGGCGCGGTGTCGGGCGGTCGAAGGCGCTGCGGTGCTCCTCGACTCCCTCGAAACCGAGCATGGCGCGGCCCAGCGTGCCCGTGACGAATATTCCATCTCCGATCTGCGCGCCGGAGCGGGACGGAACGGGATTGCTTGTCGCGCGACCGATAGCGGTGAGCCCGAAGGTGCGCGGGCCAGTCCCGGTGATCGTATCTCCTCCGAGAATGGGCGTATCGAATGTCGCAAGCACATCGTGCAAGCCTTTCAAAAATTGCTCGTCTTCGTTGCTCAAGGAATAGCTGAGCAACACGCCCACCGGCTCTGCGCCCATGGCTGCAAGGTCGGAAAGGTTCGTGGCGACCAGTTTCCACGCGACATCGGACAGGTCGGCATCGCTACGGAAATGCGTGCCTTCGGCCATCGCGTCATGTGTCAGGACCAGCGTTTCGCCGCCCACCTCCAGCACCGCTGCATCATCGGCGAGCCCGCGTGCGCCGGAGTGCAGGGGCAGGGCGCGCAGGGCGGCGATGAATTCGGCTTCGGTCATGCGGATGGTCAGGTTATCCGCTCATCCCGAGCTTGTCGAAGGAATGCTCTTCATCGCGCGTCGCGGTTGGAAGAAGGAGAACCCATCGACAAATCCGGCGCGAGCGGGTTTGCGATTACGAGCGCACTTCCTTCGCCACGGTGTCGAGTATCCCGTTGACGAACTTGGCCTCGCGGTCGTCGAAGAAAGCCTTTGCCACGTCGACATATTCGCTGATCACGCTTGCCTTGGGCACGTCGTTGCGCGCGATCAGTTCGTATACGCCGCCACGCAGGATCTGGAGCATGGTCTTGTCGAGCCGGGCCAGCGTCCACCCTTGCGCAAGGCGGTCGACCAGCAGCGTGTCGATCTCGTCGCGACGTGCATCCACCCCTCGCACCAGATCGTCGAAGAACGCGACTTCGGCATCGGCATAGACCTCGCCCTCGTGATCCTCGTCATCGACCTCGCGGCCAAGGCGGTGCTGATGGAACTCGTCGAGCAGCTTGTTCAGCGGCGTTTTTTCCATCTGCTGTTGGTAGAGCGCCTGCACGGCCGCGAGCCGCGCAGCCGAGCGGGCCTTGGAGCGCGGATTGGATGGGGCGGGTGTATTCATTGGGATTGGAGCCTCGCTGCCTTCATTTTCCTACATTCAATTCTAGCGGTACGTGCCGCGCGTCATGAGCTTTCCCGAAAATCTCTGCAAAACTCGATCCGAGCGCGCCCGCGAAAGGTGTCACTTTGTGGCGCGCTACGTTTACAGCCGGGCCCCTCGAAGGGTTACACTTTGTGCAGATAAGGTCACACTTCGCGCGCTCAAGGGTTACAGCTTGCGCGGCCAAGGTCACACTTTTCGCCGCAAGGTTACGCTTTTGCGGCCCAAGGTTACACTTTGGGCGTTTTTCCCCCTGGACCGTGTTCCAAGTGTTCCATCGAAGGCCGCTGCGAAAGCGGTCGGATCGCGCGAATCGAGCTCACTTGAGACGAAGCTCTACCGACTTGGCGTGGGCGGGCAGCCCCTCGGCATGGGCGAGTGTCGCCGCCGCCGGACCGATTGCACCGATCGCCGCCTCGTCGAGGCCGATGAAGCTGGTGCGCTTCATGAAGTCGAGCACCGACAGCCCGCTCGCAAAGCGCGCGCGGCGTCCAGTCGGCAGAACGTGGTTCGGCCCGGCCACGTAGTCGCCCACCGCTTCGGGTGTCATCCGGCCGAGGAAGACGCTGCCTGCATGGCGGATCTCGCGCATCAGGGCTTCGGGCTCGTCGATGGCAAGCTCGACATGCTCGGATGCGAGCGCGTTGATGAGGGCGGGCGCTTCGCGCGCGATGTCGTCGACGATGATGATGACCCCATGCTCGTCCCAGCTAGCGCGCGCGGTCTTGCCGGTGGCAAGCTGGCTGATCTGGAGGTCGATGCAGTCCTCTACCTGGCGCGCGAAGCCATCGTCGTCGGTGATGAGGATGGACTGAGAGGTCGGGTCGTGTTCGGCTTGGCTAAGCAGGTCGGCGGCGATCCAGTCAGGGTCGTTGCGGGCATCGGCGACGACGAGGATCTCGGACGGTCCGGCGACCATGTCGATCCCGATCACACCATAGAGCTGGCGCTTGGCTTCAGCGACATAGGCGTTGCCGGGACCGGTGACGACATCGACTGGCTTGATGCGGTCGGTGCCATAGGCGAGCGCGGCCACTGCCTGCGCGCCACCGACGCGCCAGATCTCGTCGATCCCTGCAACATGCGCAGCGGCCAGGACCAGCGGGTTGGAGTTGCCTTTCGGCGTGGGCGTGACGACCACCACCCGCTCGACCCCTGCGACGCGGGCCGGGATGGCGTTCATCAGGAGCGAGGAAGGGTAGGCTGCGCGGCCACCGGGGACGTAGAGACCCGCCGCATCCACGGCCCGCCACGTAGCGCCGAGCCGCACGCCCGCTTCGTCGGTGTAGTCGCGGTCCTCGGGCAGCTGGGCTTCGTGATAGGCACGGATGCGTGCAGCGGCGAGGTCGAGTGCTTCGCGCTGCTCCGCCTCGATCTGGCCATAGGCTTCCTCGCAGCGCTCAGGGGTGATGATCCAGTCGGCATCCTCGGCAAGCGAGTAGCCGTCGAAACGCTGGGTGTACTTGACCAGCGCGTCATCGCCTCCGCCCCGCACGGTGCGCAGGATGTCCTGCACGACGCTCGCGACATCGCTGTCGGTTTCGCGCCGCGCTTCGACGATGCGGGCGAAGTGCTGTTGGAAGTGAGTATCTGACGATGAGAGCTGTTGCATCAGGCGGCATCTCTCGTGGAGCGACTCTCGGCGTCCTTGCGGAAAGCGGCGACCAGTTCGGCGACGCGGGGGTCGGTCTTGAGCGCGGCGCGGTTGACTATCAGACGCGCGGTAATGTCGATAATGCGGCTCGTCTCGACAAGGCCGTTCTGCTTGAGCGTGGTCCCCGTGGAGACGAGGTCGACGATCTGACGCGCAAGACCGAGCGAGGGGGCAAGCTCCATCGCGCCATTGAGCTTGACGCATTCGGCCTGGATGCCGTGCGCTTCGAAGTGGCGGGCGGTGAGGTTGGGGTACTTGGTCGCGACGCGCAGGTGGCTTGCACCCGTGCTGCCGTCCTCGTCTCCGGCGAGGCGCGCGACGGAGAGGCGGCAGTGACCGATATCGAGGTCCACCGGCGCGTAGAGGTCGGCATAGTCGAACTCCTCGATCACGTCGGATCCCACGATCCCGACCTGAGCGGCACCATGCGCGACGAAGGTCGCAACATCGAAGGCCCGCACCCGGATCAGCCGCATGTCGGGCCGGGTCGTGTCGAAGGAGAGCGAGCGGTTGGCCTTGTCGTGAAAGCCATCCTCCGGCACCACGCCAGCGCGTGCCATCACGGGCAGGGCCTCGTCGAGGATGCGCCCCTTGGGCACGGCGAAAGTCAACTGGTCGGACATAGCGGCGCGGGACTTAGGCGGTGCTCCGTCAAAGGGCAACTGAAAGAGGCAAGTGAGGTGAGCGATGAGCGGGACCGATAACGCAAACGGCATTATGGCGATCGAGGAGTTCGAGGCCGCGCTCGATTGGCAGGCAAACCATGCCGAGGAGAACGGAGCGCCCTGCACGGCGCGGGTGATCCGGGCGCTGGCGGCGGTTCGAGAGGGCGAGACCGCCACCGGGCGGCGAATTGCCGGATGGCATGGGCTTACACTCAAGGACGCGATGCCGCTGCGTATGGCGGGCGGGCTTCATCACCTGCTGCTGTCAGGCGAGGATGACCGGTTGGCGAGAGTCTATAGCGGCCAGATGACCGACCAGGCGCAGATCGACCGATTGGTGTGCGAACTGGTCGAGACTTTCGACCACCTGTTGTTGCCTTGGCTCGACGGGCCGCCGCAGACCAATGAGGCAGGTCGTTCTGCAAGCATCATGGCGGGGCTGTTGTGGGTTGCGAATAAGGCTTGCCCGCGGCTCGACCTGTTCGAGCTGGGCGCGAGCGCGGGGGTGAACACGATGCTGGATCGCTACCACTTCGACCTCGGCGGGACGCAGGTGGGGCCGGTTGGCTCTCCGATGCGGATCAAGCCCGAATGGCGCGGACAAGGAACTCCGCCCGAGCCACCGGAAGCGTTCGAGGTCATGTCGGTGCAAGGCTGCGACCTTGCGCCCATCGATCTCAGCGATGAGCCAGCCGCGCTCAAGCTCAAGAGCTATGTCTGGCCAGATGCGCCCGCCCGCATGGCGCGCATCGACGCCGCGATTCAGCTGGCGTCTCAGGACCCGCCCAACGTGGTGAGACAGGATGCATGGGCCTTCGTCTCAGATATGCTGGCGCGACCGCAGGCGGAGGGGACAACGCGCGGGATGTTTCACTCGATCATGTGGCAGTACATGCCAGAAGAGACGCAGGGCTCGATCACGCAAGCGATGGAGGCGGCAGGCAGCGCCGCGACGCGCGATAGGCCGCTTGCATGGATCGCGCTGGAGACCGATCCTGCGACCTTTCGTCATGAACTCAAAGTGCGCCTGTGGGATGGCGACGAGTACGATGGCGAAACGCATGTCCTCTCGTTCGCCCATCCGCACGGGGCATGGGTCGAGTGGCTGGCGGGCTAGCTCTTGAGAAAGGCCTCCATCGCCTCGTTCACGGCCTCGGGCGCCTCCCATGGGACGAAGTGACCGCAGTCAGTCACTCGCTCGATGGTCAGCGGGTCGATTGCATCCTCAAGCCCCTCGAGATTGGCGGGCGGTAGCGCAAGGTCGTCCATCCCCCATATGACCAAAGTCGGGATAGTCAGCTTCGGCAATTGGGGAGGAGTGAAGTTCTCAGGCACCTCGAAGGGGGCATCCATCGTGGGCACATCGATCGGGCTGGCGCGGTAGTAGTTGAGCATACCGAAAGCCGCGTCGCGATCCTGCCAGTCCTCCAGCAGCGCGGCACGTTCTTCGGGTTCCATCGCGTCCGGTCGATCCCACTTGACCTCCTGCAGCAGTAAGCCGGTCAAGCCATGTTCGCGAACCAGCGCGTCGTTGCCCGGATCGCGGAAAGCGCGGATGTATTGCGACGATTTGCGCTGGCCGGGGTGTGTATAAAGAAGCTTCTGAAACACCAGCGGGTGCGGGGCATTGGCTATGACGGCGCGTGTCACGCGCGTGTGCTGGCCGCCGATGGCGACGCCCCATGCGATTGCGCCACCCCAGTCGTGGCCGACTATCGTGAAGGTCTCGATACCCAGAGCATCTGCAAGCAGGAACACGTCGCCTATCAGCTTGTCGGGGGTGTAGGCCTCGACCTCCTGTGGTTTGGAGGAATTGCGATAGCCGCGCTGGTCGGGCGCGATGCAGCGGTAGCGGTCCTTGAAATGGGCGACCTGATGGCGCCAGGTGCGGTGGCTTTCAGGAAAGCCGTGGAGAAAGATGAGCGCGGGGGCGTCCTTCGGCCCTTCGTCGACGACATCGAGATGCATGCCGTTTGCGAGTTCGACGCGGGACTGCTCGAGGGTGGTCATTCGGTTTCCTCCATTCGCTCCATATATCCTTGCGCGACCATCGCCTCGACTTGGTCGAACAGCGCCTCCGGCGTGCGGCGTGCCTCGCCCATCGCCAATTCCGCGCCCTGAGCCACGAGGATCTCACGTTCGCCGTTTGCGATCCCGTCAAGCATGGTGCGCGCAGCGTCGCCTGCCGGAATGCCTTCGTCGATGGCTTTGTCCGACACGCCGCGCAACGCCCCATCGCCCTTCAGCGCATTGCGCGAGACGTTGGTCGCGACCGAGCCGGGATAGATCATATGCACGCTGACCCCAGTTTGCGACAGTTCGGCGCGCAGTGCGTCGCCGTATCCTGCGAGGCCGAACTTCACCGCGCTGTAGGCGGTGCGCATCGGCACCCCGACCTTGCCCGCGATCGAGGAGATGAAGGCGAGCGCACCGGACCCGCGCTCGACCATGTGGCCGATCAACCCTTGGCTAAAGGCGATTTGCGCGGTGAGATCGATGGCGATGATGTCGCGATAAACCTGCATGTCGGTCTTCAGCGCCCGGCTGCGTTGCGAGACCCCTGCATTGGCAAACGCGATGTCGACGCCGCCCTTCCACGCAATTGCCTCCGCGGTCGCGTCGGCTAATGCCGCGTCGTCGCGCACGTCGAAGGGCAGGATCAGGGTTTCGCCGCAATCCTCTGCAACTTCGGCCAAACGGGCCTCATCGCGGCCGGACAGAATCAAATGCGCCCCGCGCCCCGCAAGGTCACGCGCCAGAGCTGCGCCGATGCCCGAAGAAGCCCCTGTTACCCATGCCACCTTGCCCGAATATACCATCACTCTCTCCCGAATGTCGTTTAAGGGATAGCTGACTGTCTTGGGCTTGCGGGGCAAGGGGATATATTCTTCCTCATCACCGCGAACCTTGGAAAATCGGCCCGCGATCCAGTCTTCTTTGGCCTGCCGAGGTCGATGGTCTGAGTAGTTATGGACCCGCCTTGCGCTTCGCCTGTTCGATGATTGCGTCGAGGTTTTCAGGGAACACTGCCTCCGGCCAATCGGCAAGCTCGTTTCGTGCGAACCAACGGTGCTGCGTCATGACTTTGCGTTCGAGTGCGGTATGGCCGTCGGTAGCGATCTCGGTGTCGTCTACTTGGACAAGAAAATAGCGCTCGTCCGCCTGCACCGGCTCGCCCTCGGGCGTGACAAATTGCGGCGTGGTCCGGGATATCTGCTCGCCCGGGTCGGCCGTGATCCCGGTTTCCTCGTACAATTCGCGCCGCGCCGCATTCTCGAAACTTTCGCCCGGATCGCATTCGCCGCCCGTAGTCACCCAGAAGGGCGCGCGACCGGGCACGTCGAAGCGGAACATCAGCACACGGTTCTGCGGGTCGAGCACTATGATCCGCGAAGACCGCCGCACGCGCAGGGACGCCGCATCATCTCTCATACGGTCGGCGCGCTGGCCTTGATCGCGACTGCGTGGACGCGCTCTCCGACAATGTCGCCCAGCGCCCCGATCACCGCGCGCTGGCGGGCCAGGCGGGTCATCTCACCGAAGGAAGGGGCCTCGATCACAATCGTGAAATGCGATTCCCCCGAGCCATCGTCGCCCGCATGGCCTGAATGCTGTGCGCTGTCGTTGATGATCTCGAGCCGCGTGGGCGCGAAGGCCTCTTCAAGCAGTTCCCGCATTTCGTCCGCTACCGTGCTTGCCATCGCCTTTGTTTCCTTATTTGCAACTTTTGATCCCTTGGAATCTGGCGTCTCCCTCGCCATTCTCAAGGGTTCATGTCCCAGACCCGATTCCACGGACGCCACGAAGGCGAAGAGCGTATATGCGAGCATCCGACCTGCACTGAGCCGGGCGAATTCCGTGCGCCGGGATATCGGCCCAGTGGCTTCGACGGTCCTGGCGAATGGCGCTGGTTCTGCCTCGACCATGTCCGAGAGTTCAACGCCGGCTACGACTGGTTCGAGGGTATGAGCGCCGAGGAAATCCTTACCGCGCAATCGCCGACAAACGGCTGGCGCACCGAAAGCGTCGGGTTTTCACAGAAGGTTCATGTCGACGGCATGCCGCGCTGGTCGGATTTCGACGACCCGCTCGAAGCGATTTCCGCGCGAGCCAGCGGGATCAAAAGCCGTGCCCAGCGCGAGGCCAAGATGGCCATGGATGGCCGCTTCTCGAAGGACGAGGCCGAAGCGCTCGAAACGATGGGCCTTGGTTCAAACACCGACCGACGTCGGCTGCGTCGCCGCTATTCCGAACTGGTGCGGCGCTATCATCCTGACCGGAATGGCGGTGATCGCAGCTACGAAGCGCGGCTAACGCGCGTGGTCGACGCATATCAGTTGCTGCGGAAGAGCGCTGCGATCGCCTAACCCTGATCGGCGGCCGCCTCTTCGCCCAGCTTTGCATCGATCGCCTTTGCTTCGACATAGGCCGGGCGATTCATCAGCCGCTCCGCGTAGGCCCTGAATTCGGGTTTTTCGGGAAGGGTGCCGAACTGGATGCCCCAAATCACCTGGCTGCCAATGTAGGTATCGGCCATCGTGAAGCGGTCGCCTGCCGCGAAATCGTGCGATGCCAGCCAATCCTGAAGAGCCGATACTGCAAGTTCGTAGGTGCCAAAGCCTGCCATGAGTGATTGCTCATCAGAGACTTCCCAACCCATCGACTTTGAGATCACCGCCTGTTCCAATGGGCCCGCAGCGAAGAACAACCAGCGAAAATAAGCTGCCTTCTCATGGACGTCGGGAAGCAGGCCTTTGTCCTGATGCGTCTCAGCGAGATAGTGATTGATCGCTGCCGCCTCCGTAATGACGTGGTCGTGATCGCCGTGATGATGGACCAGCGCCGGGACCTTGTTCATCGGATTGATGTCCCTGAAACTGTCGGGCCGCGTGCTCCAGTCCATCATGACGTGCTCGTAATCCGCACCCGCTTCGTGCAGCGCCCATCGTGAAATCTGACCGCGGCTCATGGCGACGGTGTAGAAAGTGAAGTCTGGCATGGCGGTTGTCTCCTCTCAATCGTTCATCTTGGTCAGGTCTGGCGGAACGCCCAGCGCAAGGTTCGGCCGACACCCCACGTCGCCGCGCGAGCTGGTAGGGCGGTCAGGACGGGACGCTGGAGATGAAGCATCGAGCGCGCAAAAGGCGGAAGCATCGCTACCGCTTCAGCCCCGATCATCGCCTGCAGAGCGGGCGGGGCATTCTCTGGGCGCTGTCGAAGTACCAGCTGCGCGATTTCTCGCGATTCCTTGCTCGAGCGCAAGTCGCGCCGCAATTCACGGAAGAGCGCTTCGGCCTCTTGCCGAGTTTCAGGCACCGGATCAGCTCCCAGCGCGCGGGCGATCACGGCGAACTGCCGATAATATTCGTCCTGCTCGGATCCCGGCATGTCGGGACGGACATGCCGCAGATAACCAGCGAGGAAACTCTGCGCTTCGGTCACGTGAACCCAGGCCAGCGTGCGCGGATTGGTAGCGGAATAGGGTGTGCCGTCCGGCAGCATCCCGCCGACTTTCGCATGGATGCGATTGACACGCTCGATCGCCCTCATCGCATCGTCGCGGTGGCCGAAACTCGTCACCGCGATGAAACGCGCGGTGCGTTGCAGCCTTCCATGCATGTCTTCGCGGAAATTCGAATGGTCGAGTACGCCCTGCAACGCTTCGGGATGCAGCATCTGCAAAAGCAGCGCGCGCACCCCGCCGGTCATCATCCCGACGAGATCGGCGTGCACTTTGCGGATCGGAGTGTCCTTTTCGAACAGCGCCTCGTCAGAGGGCGGCACCGGTTTTTGCCCGCTCGCCTGGTCGGTGAAGGTCCTGCGGACCTGGTCAACCAGCCTGAGGCGCAAGGATTCTACGGGAGTGGGCATAGAGCCAATCTAGGGATGGCTTTGCCGAGTCGCGAATCGAAACTTCATTAACTGTGCAGACGAGAGCTTCACTCGCCACGGCTGGGATCGCCCCATGGGTCCGAAGTTGCCTTGATCGTCGGCGAAGCGGGCAAGCGCCTTTGGATCAAGCGCGGACACCTCACGCAAATCCGCAACCTCGAGCTGACTTAAACCGAAACTTCCCGTCCCCATCTGCAACCCACTCTTGCCCGACCGCAATTCGCCCTATAACGCGGGGCCGAAATGAACGCACACTCATCCGAAAGCTTCGCTGGCGAAAGCGCCATTCCCGACAAGCCCGACACCACTGTCGACGTGAAGGACACGTTCGGCATCGATGTCGATTGGCAGGTCCCCGCCTTCACCTCGAACGACGAACACGTGCCCGAAATCGACGAGGACTACGTTTTCGATCCGGACACCACGCTCGCGATCCTCGCAGGCTTTGCGCATAATCGCCGCGTCATGGTTCAGGGCTATCACGGTACGGGTAAGTCGACCCATATCGAACAGGTTGCCGCGCGCCTCAACTGGCCGAGCATCCGCGTCAATCTCGACGCGCATATCAGCCGTATCGACCTCGTCGGGCGCGATGCAATCGTCCTGAAGGACGGTCTGCAAGTCACTGAATTCAAGGAAGGCATCCTGCCTTGGGCGCTTCAGCACCCGGTCGCGCTAACCTTCGACGAATATGATGCTGGCCGCCCGGATGTGATGTTCGTGATCCAGCGCATTCTCGAATTCGATGGTCGCCTCACGCTGCTCGACCAGAACAGGGTGATTACGCCGAACCCTTATTTCCGCCTCTTCGCGACCACCAACACGGTCGGTCTGGGCGATACGAGCGGGCTGTATCACGGCACACAGGCGATCAATCAGGCGCAGATGGACCGCTGGAACATTGTGGTCGCGCTCAATTACCTGCCCGCCGAAACCGAGCAGGCCATCGTCAAGTCCAAGACCCCCGACACCGACGATGCGATGATCGCCGACATGGTCAAGGTCGCCGAACTGACGCGTCAGGGCTTCATGAGCGGCGACATCTCGACCGTGATGAGCCCGCGCACCGTCATCACCTGGGCGCAGAACGCGGCGATCTTCAAGAACACCGGCTTCGCTTTCCGCCTCAGCTTCCTCAACAAATGCGACGAGGCCGAGCGGACATTGGTGAGCGAATATTATCAGCGCGTCTTCGACGAGGACCTGCCGGAAAGCGCGGCGAAGGGAAGCTGAGCCTTTCCGGGCGAATCTGACTATTCAGCCTCGCTGAATGGTTCTATTTGCGATCGCTCCGGTGCCTGAATCTCTCGACACCGATGTGTCCGGTTACGCATTGTCGATGAAGATTGGGTCGATGAATAGTGGCTTCTATTGTGCGGCGGCCCTGATGCTTGCCGTCATGATCAGCCCGAACTCCGTTGCGCAAGAGGCATTGCCGAAAGAGCATAATGCTCCTCATTCCGAGGAAGCTGCAGCGCACGCTCTTTCGATACCGGTACCGGCGCCGATGAAGCGCCATCCCAGCAATCCGATCTTCTTGCGCGGTGATCCGCTCGACATTCCGCAATGGGCGAAGGACGAAGGTCATAATGGCTTTGCAGTCTATACGGCCACTGTCGGAACTGACGGAAATCTCGTGTCTCTGGTACTCAAGAGGTCCAGCAATTCTGCAGCGATTGATGAAGCTGTGCGGCGCCGCGCGGAGGCGATGTACTATGCTGCGGGCACCAATGCAGCTGGGGAAAAGGTCGAGTCGTCGGTGGATGTTCGCATGAGCTATGCGCGTTTTGATACTGACAGCCCCGGCGGCGGAATTGTCGATTACACATGCGCCGACTTAATCCGCGAATATGACTGGTTCAAAATCGCTCATCCCAGTGGACGTCCAATCTTCTGGCCTGAAAACGCCTTCACGTCGCTGACGAATATGACCCTTGTGATTGGTGGGTCACAGCCTTCAATCGAGGAGAGGCGTGCAAACCGGCGGCAAGGCGAAAAGGCATGGGACAAGCTGATCCGACAATGCCGACGGGAGCCGCAAACTCTCTTGCTTGACCATATTGCGCAACGCGAATCCTTCCGTGACCTTGTCGAAGCATTCTAACCGCTTGCTCACAGGTGTATCAGGCTGCTAACACACTAGGCGATGGGCCTGTTTGACCGATTCTGGAAGCGCAACGACAAGGATTCGCCATCGGGCGAACCGGGCTATTACGCGCTTTACGAGAGCCAGCGGCCTCTCGATCCCGATGAGGATGCGCCGCGATATCGCGCTGCCGGATCGCCCGATTATACTGCATGGGATGCGAAGCTCGCCGGGCTCGATGGCGAAATTGCGCGCGAAGAGCGCCGCCGTCTGCCGTGGTGGAACCGCGAATACTGGCACGCCCGGCGCAAGCGGTGGTGGGCGGTGCGGATCGTGGCGGCTCTGTTCGCGCTGTTCATCGTGCTGTTTGCATGGCTGGCCATAACCGCGCCGCTGTCCAAGAGCCTCGAACCCATTGCCGCGCCGCAGGTCACTTTGCTCGCTAGCGACGGGACACCGATTGCGCGCTCGGGTGCGATGGTGGACGAGCCGGTCGAGGTCGCGGACCTGCCACCGCATGTTACGCAAGCCTTTCTCGCAATCGAGGACCGACGCTTCTATTCGCATTGGGGTGTCGATCCGCGCGGAATTGCGCGCGCGGCGTGGACGGGGGTGGGCGGAGGCTCGACCATCACGCAACAGCTGGCCAAGTTCACGTTCCTGACCCCCGAACAGAGCCTGAGCCGCAAGGCGCGTGAAGCGTTGATCGCGCTGTGGCTCGAAGGGTGGCTGACCAAGGACGAGATACTTTCGCGTTATCTCTCCAACGCCTATTTCGGCGATAACCAGTACGGGCTGCGGGCCGCCTCGCTCCATTACTTCTACCGCCAACCCGAGAACCTCAGGCCCGAACAGGCGGCGATGCTGGCAGGGTTGTTGCAGGCCCCGTCGCGCTATGCGCCGACTAACCATTACGACCGGGCAAAGGCGCGCATGGACCTGGTGGTCGGCGCGATGGTGGAAGAGGGCTATCTGACGCAGGCCGAAGCCGACGCACTGCCAAATCCGAAAATAGATTCGCGCACCAAGAACGATCTACCCACAGGCACCTATTTCGCAGACTGGGCGCTCCCCCTGGCGCGTGAAGGGATGGAAACGGGCTATGCGCGGCAGGTCGTGACGACGACGCTCGACGCGCAGTTGCAGGCACTGGCGAGCCGGGTGACGAGCCGCGCCTCGCTGAACGGGGCGCAGGTGGCGCTGGTGGCGATGCGCCCGACGGGCGAAGTCGTGGCGATGGTGGGGGGCAGGAACTACTCCGAAAGCCCTTTCAACCGCGCGACGCAGGCAAAACGGCAGCCGGGATCGACCTTCAAGCTGTTCGTCTATCTCGCCGCGCTCGAAGCCGGTTGGGATCCGGAGGACACGATCTCGAACGAGGCGATCGTCGAGGGCAGTTATCGACCGAAGAATGCGCGCGAACGCTATTCGCCGAGCATCACTTTGGAAGATGCCTTTGCGACTTCCAGCAATGTCGCGGCAGTGCGCCTATTCAATGAAGTGGGCAGCGAGCGGGTGATCCGGATGGCGCGCTCGCTCGGCGTCACGTCGGCGATGCCCGAAGGCGACCCGAGTCTTGCCTTGGGAACGTCGAGCATGACGCTGCTCGAACTGACCACCGCCTATGCCGGGGTGGCGGCCAATCGCTTCCCGGTGCGCCCACATCCTTTCCCGCAGGAGGAGCAGGGCTGGTGGGAGTGGTTCACCACGCCATCGGACAGCGCCTCGGCGCGAGACCACGAGGATATCGAGCGGATGCTACGCGCCGCTATAAATCGTGGGACGGGGCAGGCGGCGATGCTGCCGATCGCGAATTACGGGAAGACCGGCACGACGCAGAATTACCGCGACGCTTTGTTCGTCGGTTATGCGGGCGACCTGGTGGTGGGTGTGTGGGTCGGCAATGACGACAATTCGCCCCTCGGCGGGATTTCCGGAGGAGGGGCGCCTGCGCGTATCTGGAAAGACTTCATGCGTGGGGCTTTGTCTCTGCCTGCGCCAAAACCCAGCGCGTCGCCCGATCCCGAAGGCCCGGTACAGCCCCTGGATGTAGAGGAAGGCGAGGAAATTCCTCTGGGCGAGGACGGCACGCGGCTCAGGTTCGAAGAAGAGGGAATCATCCTCTCGCAGGACGGGGTGCCGCTAGAAATCAGGCTGGGTGAGGAAGGATTGGTGTTCGAGCCGGTTGAAGTGCCCGAACCGCCCAATTAGGCGATCAGGATGTTCATCACAGCGCTGGCGATGGGCTTGCGCCGGTCGGCCTGCCAGGCCTCGACCGTGACATTGGCATTACGTCGGCCCAGCCGTGTGACGCGGCCCTTTGCAAAACTCGCCTGCGACTTGCCTGCCGACAGATATTGTACGGTGATGTTGACCGGCTTCAAACGCGCCTCGCGCCCTTCCTCGGTCAGCTTGACCCGCAGCGCGGCATAGCCCGCATTCTCCAGCAGCCCGGCGGTTGCGCCGCCATGGTAATGCTGAGGGCGGCCTTCGACATTGGGGCCGAAATCGACCGTCAGCACCGGCACGGAGTCTTCAAGATCATGGATAGAGATGCCCAGCGCGCGGGCGTAGGCGGGGAGGTCTATTTCATGCATCGCCGGTCCCCGCTTCGCTGGCGGCGCTTGCGGCTGCGGCCTGATCGGCGACAGTGCGAGAAATCTGGCGCGGATCGGCGGAGAGCGTCATGAACACGCCGGCCATCGTCGCGACCGTGTCGTCGGGATCGCCGTCATGCGCGATGCCGCGCACAAACGCAGCGGAGCGGGTAATGCGATAGCATTCGACCCGGCTCCACACCGCGCTGCGCTCCTTCGCCGGGCGCTGGTAATCGACCCTCAGGTCGAGCGTAGCGACCGGGAGGAAGGTCCCGTGAGTCTGCCAGATAGACATTCCGCTCGCCATGTCCATGAGGCTGACGATAGGGCCGGAGGCGAGTACCGGACGGTCCGGCTCACCCAGCAATTTCTCGCTCCACGGCAGTTCGAGTTCGACCCAGTTGTCGCCGTGATCGCTGTATTTGAGCCCCAGCCATCCCGGATGCGCACGGCCCAGAAAAAGCTTGCCAACCTGCTCGGGGTCGAAGCGCGCGGGATCGGAATGCGGGGTCTCGCTCATGGGCAAAACCCTTGGAGCCCTGCGGATTTCATTACAATGATTAATTCCGGACACGCCCTGACCTTACGCACTATGCCCGTGGGCCGCCGCATTCGCGCTGTCAGAATATTCCACCCGCGAGGCGGTCAATCGCGCCTTGCAGGATCACGGCCGCTGCGTGGCTGTCGATGCTCTGCGCGCGTTTTCGACGGCTCATATCCTGCCCGATCATCGCGGCCTCGGCGCTCTGGGTGGACCAGCGTTCGTCCCACAGCAGCAGGGGCAGTCCGAACGCTTCGTCGGCATTGCGAGCAAAGGCGCGGCTCGCCTGTGCGCGCGGGCCTTCGGAGCCATCCATGTTGCGCGGCAGGCCAAGGACGATGCCCTGCACCCCGCGTTCTGCGATCAGCGCGGCGATCCGGTCGCGGTTCGCGCCCCATTTGCCGCGCGGGATGGTCTTGCCGTTGGTGGCAAAGCGCCAGCCCGCATCGCAAAAGGCGGTGCCGATGGTTTTCGTGCCAAGGTCGAGGCCGACCAGAACTCCGCCATCGGGGAGCGAGTCGGCAAAGTCGGGTGCAAACTCGGTAATCAGTTTGTGGCACTCGCATTATCTGCGTCTGCACTGCCGCTTGCCAAGGCGTTCACGCGCCGCGCCACGTCTGCCTTGGTGTTCGCCCAGAACAGCGGGATGTCGTAGACGTGGTAGTTGTTGCCGGGCAAAACGTATGAACCAAGCTCGGGCGGATCGCCGATCAACAGAAGCCCGCGATCGTCGCAGCGTGCCGGGACCGCACCGGGCACCAGCTCGCCGGTTTCCATGCTGTCCTCTGGCACCAGCGTGCCGAGATTGGCGCTGGCCGGGGCGGAGCCGCCGAATGTGCCGCGAAGGGGATTGGTGCACAGGATCATGCTGTCGCCGCGCATCTCGCCGTCGAACCCTTCGGAATCGCGATAGGTCTCGATCACGTCGGACGGGTCGGCCGGTTCGGCATAGCTTGACCAGGAAATAACGCAGCCGGTCTGCGCCGGAGTGGCGCAGGCGTCAAAGCCGAGTGCCGGGAGGTCATGCTCGACCGAGATCGGCCAGCCTATGACATAGGCGGCGACAAGCCGGTCGGCGACGGGCGCGCCCGACACTTCTTCGCGCAGCAGGCGCAGGAGGTGAAGCGATCCTTGCGAATGGCCTGCGAGAACGATCGGCATGTCCGCGTCGACCGTGGCAAGGAAGAATTCGAAGGCGTCGCGCACGTCGGCATAAGCCGCGTCGATCGCCTGCTGACCCTCGGGCGCATCGGTCAGGAACGAACCCATCGTCGCTTGGCGATAGCGCGGCGCCCAGATTTCCTGAGCCGCATTGAACGGGCTGGCCATCCCGCGGACATAGATGCGCGCGATACGTTCGGCTTCTTCGTCGCCGATGGGCGCGTTCCAGTTTTCGCGGCTGAGATAGCTGGTCGGGTGGATGAAAAAGACAGCGTAATCGGCGACGTCCTCGTCTGGCGTGACCGGCTCAGACCCGGTGACTTCGGGACGGCCCTGTTCATTCTCCTCGACCTGCGCCACGGCGGGTTGCCAGCGTGCGGGGTCGTTCACGCCGATGCCGGGGCGAGAATACCACAGCGCCGGGTCCTGATAGGCGTTGTCCGCCATCGGTTCCTGCTCGACGAAATCGGAGGTCGGCACGAGCGCGACCTGTGCGATTTCGTTGGACCAGATGCGCAAGGCGATGAGCGCAACCAAGACCAGCACGATAATGATCGCGACGAAATAGAGGAACTTGCGGGCCATGAGGCGGGTGGTCCTGTCCTATTCGGCCGAAGCGGGCTGTTGTTCGGCGATGGCCGGGCGCAGGGTGGTCCATGCCCGTTCACCGCGCAAAGCCGACCACCAGGTCAGCGGATTCCACGTCGCCGATCCGTCGAGCGAGAAGGTAATGAACTCTGCGCGGCCACCGACATTTTCGAGTGGTACGCCATAGCCAAGCCCACGCTCGGCTGCGGACGCGCGGCTGTCCGCGCTCTCGTCGCGGTTGTCGCCCATCAGGAACACGTTGCCATCGGGCACGGTGTAGGGACCGAAATTGTCGAGATATTGATCGCGGTGGTCGATGATCAGATAGGTCGCACCATTGGGCAGCGTCTCGCGATAGGTCGGAGGCTCAAACCACTGCGTGCCATCTGCGTCGCGCACGCGATAATCCTCGAAACTGGTGAGGCACGGACCCTGTTCGCACATCAGATCCGGTTCGAACGGGATGCGCACCGGGGGCACGACTTCGCGCTTTACCGGGGTTCCGTTGAGGATCAAGCGCCCGTCCACGACCTCGATCGTGTCGCCGGGCAGGCCGACAACGCGCTTGATGTAATCCTCGTTACGGGTCGGATGGACCGGGATGACGATGTCGCCATATTCGGGCGTTTCGGGCAGGATGCGCCATTCGCCGCGCGGCAGAAGGTGGAAGCTCGCTGAAGCCCACGACCAGCCATACGGATACTTACTGACAATCAACCGGTCGCCGACATGCAGCGTCGGCATCATCGAGGTCGACGGAATGTAGAACGGCTTGGCGACGAAGCTGTGGAACGCCAGCACCGCGAGCAGCATCAGGGCAAGCCCGCGAAATTCCGCGAACCAGTCGACCTTGTCGGTCTCCTCTGATTTCGGCGCTGTGTCTGAAGGGGTGCTGGACTGGTTCAAGGGGGTGGTGTCGCTGTTCATGTCACGTCTTTGGGAAAGCCTCGATTATCACGAAGGCCTGTGCCCATGGGTGATCGTCGGTGAGGGTAAGATGAATGTGCGCCTCATGGCCCGGCGGCGTCAATTCTTCAAGCCGCTTTGCAGCCCCACCGGTGAGCGCGAGTGTGGGAGCGCCGCTGGGGGCGTTCACCACGCCGATATCCTTCATGAAAACACCGCGCTTGAAGCCGGTGCCGACTGCCTTGCTGAAAGCTTCCTTGGCGGCGAAGCGCTTTGCGTAGGTGCCGGCGATGGTGAAGGGCCGCCGCTGTGCCTTGGCGCGCTCCACCTCAGTGAAAACGCGGTTCTCGAACCGCTCGCCAAACCGCTCGAGCGAATTGGCGATGCGCTCGATATTGCACAGGTCGGAACCGAGGCCGATGATCATTGAAATGCCCTGAAGATAACGGCGATCAGCAGCGCGACCGCGATGATGTGCAGCATGACCTGCGATTTGAAGAGCGGATGCGCAAAATCGCCCTTGGCGAATTTGAGCGCGCCGACAAAGCCAAAAATCTGCAGTGCGACCCAGCCGATGGCAAAGCCGCGCAACACGCCGGTGTTGAGTGCGAAACCGAGGAAGCCCACTGCAATCAGGAACAGCAGAGCGGCAAGTCCCGCCCACAATTTCTGCGCCGGGGCGAGGGGAGGAAGTTCGGGCTGCTCGCTCACCCTCGCGCCTCATCCATCAGCTCGCGCATGCGCCGGATCGCGGGTTCGAGCCCACTGAAGATCGCCTCGCCGATCAGATAGTGACCGATATTCAGTTCGGCGATCTGCGGGATGGCGGCGATGGGCTGGACGTTCTCGAAGGTCAGGCCGTGACCCGCATGCGGCTCGATGCCATTCTTCGCGGCGAGAGCGGCCATGTCGGTGATACGGCGGAGTTCCTTCGCGGTGCGTTCGGAATCACCGTCGATGATCGCGTGGGCATATTCGCCGGTGTGGAACTCCACCACCCGTGCGGAAAGGCGCAAGGCGGCGTCCAGTTGGCGCTCGTCGGCTTCGATGAAAAGCGAAGTGCGGATGCCCGCCTCGTTGAGTCGGTCGACGATGGGAACAAGCGAGTTATGCAGCCCCGCCGCATCGAGCCCGCCCTCGGTCGTGCGCTCCTCGCGCTTTTCAGGCACGATGCAGGCGGCATGTGGCTTGTGCTTCAGCGCGATGGCCAGCATTTCCTCGGTCGCCGCCATCTCCAGGTTAAGCGGCAGGTCGGTGGCGTCCTGGATGCGTGCAAGGTCCTCGTCGCGAATATGGCGACGATCTTCGCGCAGGTGGGCGGTGATGCCGTCCCCGCCGACCGCAGCGACAATCTCGGCCGCGCGCACCGGGTCGGGGTGGTCGCCGCCGCGCGCATTGCGGATGGTCGCGACGTGATCGATGTTCACGCCCAGGCGAAGTCTGTTGGTCATGATTGGCACGCCGCGCTTGAGAGAAGGTCGAAGGAAAAGCCGTTTCCGGTCCACAATTCGCCGAAATCAAACGGCTTGGCTTGCGAGAAGGCGACCACGGCGATCTGCTTTTCGGGCAGGATGAAGTTGCGCACCTGTACGGCGCCGATCTCTCCGCGCCGTTCGACGATACGCACCGGGTCTTCGCACCCTTTCAAGGGAGCCTCGAACACCCACTGTCCCAGAGCCATGTAGCCCAGCGCGGGGTCGGATTCCCACATCTCGGCCAGCGCGTCCTCGCCCAGCAGGTCTCCGCGCATCAGGGCGGTGTCGATGGCGAGCAGATCTTCGAGACTGCCATAAAGGCCCGCCGATGCGCCATAGTTTGCAAGGTCGATCTCGATTTCGCGCTGGCCATCGATCAGGCCCCAGCGTGTATGTTCCTCGCCCGGATAGGCGCCGACGAACTCAAGGCCGAGTGGCTCGGCAATGTCACGCATGAAGAGCGCGTCCCAGCTCAGGCCCGTCACTTTTTCAAGGACTGCGCCCAAAACCATGTAGTCGCAATTGTTGTACGACCAGTCGCCGCCCACCTCGCCTTTCACCGGCCCCGCGCAATAGCCGGTGACCGGATCGCGGCTGCCGGTGAAATCTCCGCGATAGAATGCAGGCCAACCGCTCGCATCGACTTCGCTGGCGTCGGGATTGGGCAGCCCTGCGCGGTGTTGCAGAAGATTTCGGACCGTCGCCGTCCCTGCATTGGCGCTCGCGAAACCGGGCAGGTAGGTGGAAACCGGCATATCGAGGTCGATTGCGCCTCGCTCGACCTGCTGCATGACGAGGATGGCCACCATCTGCTTGGTGACCGAAGCCCAGCGCCAGGTCAGGCCGTCATCGCCGCCGCGATAGGCCTCCGGCATAAGCCCGTATTGGACGAAGCCCTGAGCCGGATCCGATCCGTTCGCAATCGAGATATCGCCTTCGAAGCCCGACTCCTCGATCACCGAAGCAAGCGTCTTGTGCGCGAGGTCTTGCGCGCTCGCTGGAGCGGCGACAGCTACAAGCGTGCAGGTAAGGGCGAGTCGGAGCATCTGGCGAAGTTATTCCTTGCGGCTTCCCGGTTTCGTTACAGCTACGCGAGCCAATTCATCGGGGATGTCGTCTTCGGCATAGGTGGGGAAATTGAAAGCAGCGAGCGGGTAGAAGGGCACGCCAAGATCGGCGGAGCCTTCACTACGGTCGATGAGCGCGCATTCCGCGATCACTTCGCCGCCTTCGCGCGCGACCGCCTCGATGGCTTCGCGACTCGACAGGCCGGTGGTCACCACGTCTTCCACCATCAGCACCTTCGCACCCTCTTCCAGCGCAAAGCCGCGGCGCAGGTGGAACGTGCCCTCGGGCCGTTCGAGAAAGAGGGAATCCTTGCCCAAGACCCGCGCGACTTCGTGGCCTATGATGATGCCACCCATTGCGGGCGAAACCACAACATCGACTTTCTCGACCACTTCGGAGGGAATATTTTCCACAACCGCCTGCGCCAACCGGCCAGCGCGTGCCGGATCCATAAGCACACGTGCGCACTGCAGGTAATGTCCGCTATGACGCCCGGAGGAGAGTTTGAAATGCCCCTCGAGCAGGGCGCCGCTGTCGCGAAATTCGGCCAGCACCTCGTCCACGGTCCGGGGGATTTTCACGTTGTCGCTCATCGGGGGAATTTTCCGTTTCCAGCAGGTCCAGATCGCGCATCCGTGCCCCGCGATTGCGCGGGCAACATGCGCGCTTGCATAATTTTCTCCCTAGAAGCGCTTGAGGCATGGGGCAAGCATGGGTAAGGGGGCCACAATTCTGGCATCACTGTCAGAGGCGCATCGGGCGTTGGGGCTATGCTCCATGGCCGTTTGCGCTCAATGGGATCAGATCTGAAAGAATCGAACAGGCATGGACATGGGTCAGGCTTTGGACCGTATGAAGTATGGATTTCTCGCGCTGATGGCGGCTTTGCTCGCGATCGGCATTGCGGTTTCCGCGCCGCAGCCCGCATTCGCGCAAGCGACGGTGGGTGCAGACGTCCCGGACGAGGCGGCTCCGCGCGAAGTTCCGGCGGGGGAAACCGACGCTGTGGACGCGGCTGGCGCTTATGAGCCGATGGCCCCTACCGATGGCAAGGGTATGCCGACCGCGTTCGAAGAAGATGCGCTCAAGAGCATGCATTTCCAGGACCAGTACACGCAGGACGGCGCTTATGCGCTCGGCATGCACGACTACATCCTGCTGCCGGTCATCACCATCATCAGCCTGTTCGTGCTCGCACTGCTCCTTTTCGTGATCGTGCGTTTCCGTCGCGGGGCGAATCCTGACCCATCGCAGACGACGCACAACACCCTGATTGAGGTGATCTGGACCATCGTTCCGGTCGTCATTCTCGTTATTATCGCGGTGCCCTCGATCACGCTGCTGGCCCGTCAGTATGAAACCCCGCCCGAAGAGGCCGTGACCATCAAGGCTGTCGGCTATCAGTGGTACTGGGGTTACGAATATCCGGACCACGATGTCGAGGTCATCTCGAACATGCTTTCCGATTCCGACGCTATCGCCAACGGCGAGCCCGCAAAGCTCGCGGTCGACAATCGCATGGTCGTGCCTGTCGGTGTGCCGCTGCGTATCCAGACCACGGCTGCCGACGTCATCCACTCCTTTGCGGTCCCGTCGCTGTGGTTCAAGCAGGATGCAGTACCCGGTCGTTTGAATGAGCGGATGCTGATCATTGAAGAGCCGGGCGTCTATTACGGGCAGTGCTCGGAGCTTTGCGGCGCGCGTCACGGCTTTATGCCGATCGCGGTCGAAGCGCTTCCGATGGCTCAGTTCGAAGCATGGGTCGCCTCGCAGGGCGGTACGATGCCCGGTGCTGAACCGGCCGAGGCCGAAGCCACCGACGAAGCGGGCGCAGATGAAGGCGCAGCCGAAGACGAAGCCGAAGAGGCAGCGGCTGCGTAACTGCTAAGCTGACCGACCGACGACACACGAATTTGATCTGAACTGAAGAGACGCAAGACTATGGCCACCACCGCAGACGATTTTGCACCGACCGCAGGGCACGGCGGTGATCATCACGATCACGCGGACCACAAGCCGGGCTTTTTTGCCCGCTGGTTCATGTCGACCAACCACAAGGATATCGGCACGCTCTACCTGATCTTCGCGATCTTCGCCGGGGTTATCGGCGGTGCGATGTCGGGCGTGATGCGCGCCGAGCTTGCTGAGCCGGGCATCCAGTATCTGGGTGCGGCGGTCGAGTTCTTCGGCGGTAACCCGACCGAGAACACCAACCTGCACATGTGGAACGTGTTCATCACCGCCCACGGTCTCATCATGGTCTTCTTCATGGTCATGCCCGCGATGATCGGCGGTTTCGGCAACTGGTTCGTGCCGCTGATGATCGGCGCGCCCGACATGGCGTTCCCGCGCATGAACAACGTCTCGTTCTGGCTGACGGTCGCCGGCTTCATCAGCCTGTGTCTGTCGCTGTTCATGCCCGGCACCGGTCCCGATGCGCTGGGTGCGGGCGTGGGCTGGACGGTCTATGCGCCTCTCTCGACCACGGGAAATAGCGGGCCTGCCGTCGACTTCGCGATCTTCTCGCTCCACCTTGCGGGCGCTGGCTCGATCTTGGGGGCGACCAACTTCATCACCACCATCTTCAACATGCGCGCACCGGGCATGACCCTGCACAAGATGCCGCTGTTCGTGTGGTCGGTTCTGGTTACCGCCTTCCTGCTCTTGCTTGCGCTGCCGGTTCTGGCTGCTGCGATCACGATGCTGCTCACCGACCGTAACTTCGGAACGACCTTCTTCGATCCGGCAGGTGGTGGCGATCCCGTCCTTTACCAGCACCTGTTCTGGTTCTTCGGTCACCCTGAAGTCTACATCATGATCCTGCCGGGCTTCGGCATGATCTCGCAGATCGTTGCGACTTTCAGCCGTAAGCCGGTGTTCGGATATCTCGGCATGGCCTATGCCATGGTTGCGATCGGTGTCGTCGGCTTCATCGTGTGGGCCCACCACATGTATACGGTCGGCCTCGACGTGAACACGAAGATGTACTTCACCGCCGCGACGATGGTGATTGCCGTGCCGACTGGCGTGAAGATCTTCAGCTGGATCGCGACGATGTGGGGCGGCAGCCTCGAGTTCAAGTCGCCGATGGTCTGGGCGCTGGGCTTTATCTTCCTGTTCACCGTGGGTGGTGTGACTGGCGTCGTGCTCGCCAATGGCGGCATCGATGATAACCTGCACGACACCTATTACGTGGTGGCTCACTTCCACTACGTGCTGTCGATGGGCGCCGTGTTCTCGCTGTTCGCCGGGTTCTATTACTGGTTCCCGAAGATGAGCGGGCGGATGCATTCCGAGTTCCTGTCGCACCTGCACTTCTGGGTGTTCTTCGTCGGCGTGAACGTGATCTTCTTCCCGCAGCACTTCCTGGGCATGAACGGTATGCCGCGTCGCATTCCCGATTATCCGGAAGCCTTCGCCTACTGGAACAATGTCAGCTCGATCGGCTACATGATCATGGCCGCCTCGATACTGATCTTCTTCGCCAACCTTGCCTACGCGTTCATCGCTGGTCGCAAGGCCGAGGCGAACCCGTGGGGCGCGGGCGCGACGACGCTGGAGTGGACGCTGTCCTCGCCACCGCCGTTCCACCAGTTCGAAACGCTCCCCGTTATCGAGGACCATCACGACTACCACGATCACCGTCCGGCTACGGCCTGACGGTGGAATATCCGCCCTGTGAAGGGCGGGTGACAATCAAACCAAAGGGGGGCGCGCCGAGAGGTGCGCTCTCCTCGCAAGAAAGCCTTTAGCAGTCGGCTTTCAACAGACAGGCACATGAACCAAACCGCAGACATCATTCCGGGTGAAAAGGCCGCCGCCGCCGTCGCAGCCACGCTGCCGACCGAGTGGCGCGACTTTTTCACGCTGACCAAGCCGCGCGTGATGACGCTGGTGATCTTCACTGCGATCTGCGGCCTTCTGGCAGCGCCTGGCAGCATCCACCCGGTGCTGGGCTTCACCGCCGTGCTCGCCATCGCGATGGGCGCGGGCGGCTCTGCGGCGCTCAACCACTGGTGGGAAGCCGATCTCGACAAGGGCATGAAGCGGACCGCCAACCGACCGCTGCCCGGCGGTCGGATGCGGCGCGAGGATGCGCGCGATTTCGGTATCTTTCTTTCGGCAGTGTCGGTCTGCCTGATCGGCGTTGCTATCGGCTGGCTTGCTGCTGCGCTGCTGTTCGGTGCGATCATCTACTACGCGGTGATCTACACGATGTGGCTCAAGCCGCGCACGCCGCAGAACATCGTCATTGGCGGTGGCGCGGGCGCGTTTCCGCCGCTGATCGGCTGGGTCGCGGTGACCGGCGAAATTACTGCCATGCCGCTGCTGCTGTTTGCGATTATCTTCATGTGGACGCCCCCGCATTTCTGGGCGCTCGCTCTGTTCGTGAAGACCGACTATGCGAATGTCGGCATCCCGATGATGCCGGTGGTGAAGGGCGAACGCTCAACCCGTCGCCAGATTCTTGCCTACACCGTGCTGCTGGCCCCGGTTACCATCGCCCCCTGGGCGATCGGCGGAACGAGCTGGGTCTACGGATCGGTCGCGGTCGTTCTTTCGGCGCTGTTCCTTGCTCTGGCGCTGCCCGTAGGTCTGCGCGATCGCGGCGAGGACGGCGACATGCAGCCCGAAATCCGACTGTTCAAGTTCTCGATCTACTACCTCTTCGTCCTGTTCGCCGCGCTGGTTGCCGACCGCTTGCTTGCCGCGAACGGATTGATCGGGGCAGGGGTGCTTGCATGACGCCCGAGGAAGAAACCGAGTTCAAGCGTCGACGCAAGAGTCGCAACCTCGTGGTTGGCGGGACACTGCTGTTCTTCGCGGTCCTGTTCTATGCGATCACGATCGCTCGGATCGGGGGCTGACCCGATGAGCAGCACAACCATGCGTTCCGATATCGACCGCGCCAACCTGCGCACGGGCGCCTTCGCGATCGTTGGTGCGCTGCTGATGCTTGGCATGGGCTATGCAGCCGTGCCGCTCTACGACCTGTTCTGCCGCGTGACCGGTTTTGCCGGCACGACCCAGGTCGCCAGCGAGGCGGACGCGAATGCGGCGGCAGCGAATGCGCCCTTGCGCGAAATCTCGATCCGCTTTGACGCGTCGACCGCGCGCGACATGCCGTGGGCGTTCAAGCCCACACAATCGACCGACACCGTTCGTATCGGCCAGCGTGACATCGCCACCTACATGGCACGCAACCCGACGTCGCAGCGAATCACCGGCACCGCTACCTTCAACGTCGAACCGGCGCAGGCGGGCAGGTATTTCAACAAGATCCAGTGCTTCTGCTTCACCGAGCAGACGCTCGAGCCCGGCCAGGAAGTCAACATGCCGGTACTCTATTTCGTCGATCCCGCGATCCTTGAGGACGAGGTTATCGGCGATATCGAACAGATTACGCTCAGTTACACTTTTCACCGCGCGAAAGAGCCCGTATCGAGTGCTCTCGACCGCACGCAATAAACTCGCACTCGTGCAATCGACCTCAGGGACGGGAAGACGACCATGGCTGGTAATGTAAACCACGACTATCACATTCTGGACCCGGATCCGTGGCCGCTCATCGGCTCGTTTTCGGCGCTCGCATTCACAACCGGGCTGATTTTTTATCTGCGCCCGGAAACCTTCGGCGCCGCCGGATCGATCGTGATGTGGGCGGGCCTCGCCGGTCTGATCGCGACCTTCTTCTTCTGGTTCAAGAATATCGTGATCGAAGCCCAGCGCGGCGATCACACTCCTGTTGTCCAGCTTCACATGCGCTATGGCATGATCCTTTTCATCGCATCGGAGGTGATGTTCTTTGTCGGCTGGTTCTGGAGCTTCTTCGATTTCGCTCTGTTCCCCGATCCGCTCATCTATGACGCAGCGGCCGGTACGACGACTAACGAATTCCTCGGCGACAACACGATCACGACAGGCTCCTTCATTCCCGAAGGCATGGAAGTGCTCGCGCCCTTCAGCCTGCCACTGCTCAACACGCTGATCCTGCTTTGCTCGGGTACGACAGTCACTTGGGCGCACCACGCGCTGATCCATGGGGACCGCGAAGGGCTCAAGCAGGGTCTGTGGGCCACCGTGGCACTGGGCGTCCTGTTCAGCTCGATCCAGGCTTATGAATACAGTGTCGCGCCATTCGTCTTTGGCGGCAACACCTATTCTTCCGCCTTCTACATGGCGACCGGCTTTCACGGTTTCCACGTGCTGGTCGGCACGATCTTCCTCGCTGTGTGCCTGTTCCGTGCCTATAAGGGCCACTTCACCCCGCGTCAGCATTTCGGCTTCGAAGCGGCTGCATGGTACTGGCACTTCGTCGACGTGGTGTGGTTGTTCCTGTTCGCCGCTGTTTACGTCTGGGGCGGCTGGGGCGCTGAATACCACTGATGGGTTCGGGCCACGGCCCTGAGAAAACCAAAGGGCAGTCCGGAATTCTTCGGGCTGCCCTTTTGGGTTTATGCCCCAGATGCGGGGAAAAGACCCTTTTCGAGGCACCTGCGCGCGTGGCACTCGAATGTTCGCAATGCGGCCTCGACCTTGGCGTCCTTGAGCGGGGCGGGCGGCTCGGTGGAGTGCTTACGGCATTCATCGCGATTATCCTCATTATGCTGGCCTATGCCGTCGAGGCCACCCTGCGCCCGCCGCTGTGGTTGCAGGCCGCGTTCTGGGCGCCGGTGACAGTGGGCGCGGTCATTTATGGGCTCCGGCTGTTCAAGACGGCCTTGCTTTACGCAAGCTACGAAGACGGCGAAGAGCGGTAATCATGCGCGTGCCCATCATCCCTACGATTCTCGTCCTCGCAGCCGCTGCGACCATGGTCGCTCTGGGCATATGGCAATTGGGCCGTGCCGAGGAAAAGGCGGCGCTGCTGGAAAGCTACGATGCGGTCGGCGCAGATGCCGCGCCGGTCGAATTTCCCTTCGACAGCGATGAAGAAGGAGTGCTGTTTCGCCGCAGCGCGCTCGATTGCGCTCGCGTCACCGGCAGCGATCCGGTCGCAGGCACCGCTGCCAACGGCGCGAAGGGCTGGGCGGTGCGCGTCACCTGCGTGACCGCCGGGGGCGAGGAAGCGCTGGTCGATCTGGGATTCACCCGAGAATTGTCGACACCTCAATGGCAGGGTGGCACCGTCACCGGGATCATCGCCTCGGGGCCGCGCCTGGTTGCCGATCCGCCCGCCGCCGACCTCTACCCGTTGGCAAAGCCCGATCCCAACGACCTGCCCAACAATCACCTGTCCTATGCGGGGCAATGGTTCCTGTTCGCGGCGACCGCGCTGATAATCTATTTCGTCGCGCTGAGGGCCCGCACACGCTCTGGCTCGCGCAAGCGCGCGTGAGCATTGCCCCCGGACGTTCTGCCCGCTAACGCCGCCGGCTTATGGACTACATCTCCACCCGCGGGAGCGCGCCGACGCTCGATTTCGAAGGGGCCACTCTGGCTGGCCTCGCCTCCGATGGCGGTCTGTATCTGCCGCATGAATGGCCGCGCCTGAGCCTCGACGAAATCCGCGACTTGCGTGGGTTGTCCTACGCCGCGCTCGCTGCCCGGATCATGCGCCCCTTCGTCGCGGGCTCGCTCACCGATGACGAGCTCGAAGCGCTGTGCGACAAAGTCTATGGCGATTTCGGCCATGCTGCGGTCACCCCGCTGGTGCAACTGAACGAGACGCACTGGCTGCTGGAACTGTTCCACGGGCCCACGCTGGCGTTCAAGGACGTGGCGCTGCAAATGCTCGGCCATCTTTTCGAGACCTTCCTTGAGCGTCGCGACGAGCGTCTGACGATTGTCGGCGCGACCAGCGGGGACACCGGTTCGGCTGCGATCAACGCGGTGGCCGGGCTCGACCGGGTCGAGATTTTCATGCTGCACCCGCATGATCGCGTAAGCGAGGTCCAGCGCCGCCAGATGACCACGGTGCGTGCGCCGAATGTCCACAATCTCGCCATCGACGGAAGCTTCGACGATGCCCAGCGTCACGTGAAGGCGATGTTCGCGGATGAGAGTGTGACGAAAACGCTCCGGGTCGGTGCAGTCAACTCGATCAACTGGGCCCGTCTGATGGCGCAAGTGGTCTATTACTTCTATTCCGCGCTCCAATTGGGCGGACCGGATCGCAAGGTCGCCTACAGCGTCCCTACCGGCAATTTCGGCGATGTGTTCGCAGGGTACGTGGCGGCGCAGATGGGCCTGCCGATCGAACGCTTGATCGTCGCCACAAACGTCAACGACATCCTGCACCGCGCACTGAGCGATGGCGACTATTCTGCGGGCGGGGTTACGGCCACGATCACGCCGTCGATGGATATCCAGGTCAGCTCCAATTTCGAACGCCTGTTGTTCGACGTGGGCGGACGCGACGGCGCCGCGATGACCGAGCAGATGCGTGGCTTTGATGCGGAAAAGGCGATGAAGCTCACTAACAGCCAACGCGGGGGCGCATCGGCGCTTTTCTCCAGCGCGCGCGCCGATCAGGATGAGACCACCCGCGCCATGCAGTGGGCCTATCGCAACGCTGCGCAGGTGATCGACCCGCATACTGGTGTTGGGCTGCATGCGGCGCTCGCAGCCGATATGGCGGCACACGTTCCGATCGTGACGCTGGCCACCGCGCATCCGGCCAAGTTCCGGGACGCGGTAGAGCGCGCGGTCGGTGTTCGCCCGTCGCTGCCCCAGCGCGTGGGCGACCTGTTCGGGCGCGAAGAAGCGTTCGTCGAACTGCCAGGCGACTACGATGCCGCGCGCGACTTCGTGCTCGAAACGGCAATCCCTTCGGCGGCCTGATGGCGCAGCTGGTTCAGCAACCGACCCTGATGGAATGCGCCGGGTGGGATGCCTACCGGCTGCTCGACAGCGGGGGAGGGCGCAAATACGAGGTGTTTGGTCCCTACGCCTTCATCCGGCCCGAACCGCAGGCCATGTGGCAGCCTCGCCTTGTTGGCGAGAACGGGGCCGAATGGCCTGCCAATGGGGAATTTGTTCCCGGCTCCGATGAGGACGGCGGCGGGCGCTGGGATCTGACGCCCGATGTGCCGGACGGATGGGAATTGGCGTGGAACGAGGTGCAATTCACCGCGCAACCCACGCCTTTTCGCCACCTGCAGTTCTTTCCCGACATGGCCCCGGTGTGGGAGTGGATGGGGGCGCAGGTCGAAGGGCGTGAGGACGCAGAGACGCTCAACATGTTCGGCTATACCGGCCTCGGCACGCTGGCGCTGTCGAGATACGGCAAGGTCACCCATGTCGATGCTTCGAAGAAATCGGTCGCACAGGCGCGCGAGAACGCTGCCCTCTCAGGCATGGAAGATCGCCCGATCCGCTGGCTGGTCGACGACGCAGCCAAGTTCGCGGCCCGCGAGGTGCGGCGAGGCAATCGGTATGACGGGATTATCCTCGACCCGCCGAAATTCGGGCGGGGACCGAAGAACGAGACATGGCGGCTCGAAGAGGGGCTGCCCGGATTGATCGGCGATTGCGCGAAACTGCTCGATGGTGACAGCCGTTTTCTATTTCTCACCGTCTATGCCGTGCGCATGAGCAGCCTTGCGATTGCGGGCCTGCTGCAAGAGGCGCTGAGCGACCTGCCCGGCACGATCGAGCATGGCGACCTCGCAGTGCGAGAGGAAGGGCGCGATGGGCGCCTGCTACCCACCGCGATCTTCGCGCGGTGGAGCAATCCGGGCTAAGGGCGTGAACGCAATGACATCATCCGATTCGCTCATCCTCGAAGTCGCCGATCTCGAAGTCGATGTCCTCACCGGCATCTATTCGGAGGAAACCGGCAAGCCGCAACCGCTGCGCATCACTGTGCAGGCGCGCTACGAAGTCGCGGAGCATTACGACCCCGACACCCCGCTCGATGCGAGCAAGAATTACATGGACCTGAAATTTGCCATGTCGGAGGGACTGCCCAAAGGCGTGCATTTCAAGCTGATCGAGGCGGTTGCAGACCATATTTGCGAGACGCTGTTCGTGCAGGATGCCCGCGTCAAAGGCGTGACGGTTAAAATCGTCAAGCTCGCCATTGCCGAGGCGAACGAAAAGATCGGCATAACCCTCCACCGCGAACGGCCAGCAGACTGAGGCGGCGCAGGTGGCTCAGGCGATCTATAAGGCGAGCGACCTGCCAGACAGCGCGATAGAGGCGAGCACTGCCTTTGCTCGCGACCACCTAGAAGCTGCACGAGCGCTGATCGGGGAGGGGGAGGACGACAATCTCGTCATCGTCCTGCCGCATGCCGACCATAACCACAACGACTGGCGACGCACGCTAGCCCGAGACCTCGCTCGCGCGCATGCGCCTGCCCGGGTCAGTGTAGTCGCGGGCACAGGCGAACCGCTCAAAGCGACCTTGGCATATTTGGATCGTGCAAAGGGTGTCACTGGACATTACCTTCAAACCGATGAGTGAGATTGCCACCCGCAAGCGCGACGTGATCGACACGCGCCAGTCCCCGCTCACGGACGGTTTCGGACGACGCATCTCCTATTTGCGGCTGTCGATCACCGACCGGTGCGACCTGCGCTGCACCTATTGCATGCCCGAGCGCATGACCTTTCTGCCCAAGCGCGAAGTGCTGACGCTGGAAGAACTTCACGACCTCGCCACCGGCTTCATCGCGCGCGGCGTAACCAAGATCCGGATCACTGGCGGCGAGCCATTGGTGCGGCGCGATATCGTCGACCTTTTCACCGCCCTGGGGCGACGGATCGGAGACGGGCTCGACGAGCTCACCCTGACAACCAATGGAACGCAACTGGCCGATCATGCCGACGCTCTGGCGAAAGCGGGTGTGCGGCGGGTTAACGTTTCGCTCGATACGCTGGACCGCGACCGCTTTGCCACCCTGTCACGCCGCGATGCCTTGCCGCAGGTGCTGGATGGGATCGCGGCTGCGAAGGCGGCGGGGCTGAAGGTCAAGATCAACGCCGTGGCGCTCAAGGGCATCAACGAGGATGAATTGCCCGACCTGATTGCGTGGGCGCATGGACAAGGGCACGATGCGACCTTGATCGAGGTCATGCCGCTGGGCGATGTCGAGGAAGAACGGCTCGACCAGTATCTGCCGCTCGACACGGTGCGTGCGCGGTTGGAGGAGCGCTGGACGTTGGCGGACGTGGCAGCGAGCACGGGTGGCCCGGCGCGCTACGTCGATGTGGCTGAGACGGAAGGGCGGCTCGGCTTCATCACGCCGCACACGCACAATTTCTGCGACGGGTGCAATCGTATCCGCGTGACCGCAACCGGCCAGCTTTATCCCTGCCTTGGCGGCGGCGAGCGGGTGGACCTGCGCGCCGCTCTGCGCTCCGATTCGCCGCAGGAGCGATTGGCTGCCGCTCTGGACGAGGCGATGGCGATCAAGCCCGAACGCCACAATTTCCGCATGGACGAGCGCGGCGCTTCTCCTGCACTGGCGCGGCACATGTCGATGACCGGAGGCTGATGATGGCGGTCACGATCCTGTTTCTGGGTCCCTTGCGCGACATCGCGGGAGAGGATTCTCGCGAGGTGTCTGCGCCGCTCGATTGGCCGGGGCTGCTTGATGCCGTGAGCGGGGATGTCGCTGCGCAACTCAAAGAGGAACGGGTGAACATCGCTTGTGCGGGCAAGGTGCTGGCCGACAAGACGTTGTTGCACGCCGAGGATGGCGACGAGGTCGCGCTGCTGCCGCCTGTTAGCGGTGGCTGAAATGCGGGACATTCGCCTGCTGGCTGATCCGTTCGATCCGAGCTCGTCACTCGAAAAACTCTCCGAAGCCTCGCCCGACTCAGGCGGTATCGCGAGCTTTATCGGCAAGGTCCGCTGCGGTGGTGGCGTCGAAGCGCTCGAACTAAGCCATTACGAGCCTCTGACCCTGCCGGGGATGGATGCTCTGGCAGATGCCGCTCAAGAGCGATTCGAGCTTGGCGGTCTTGTGATGCTTCACCGCATCGGCACCATGCACCCCGGCGACCCGATCGTGCTGGTCGCCGCCGCCGCGCCCCACCGCCGTGATGCCATCGAAGCGGTCGATTTCTGCATGGATCATCTCAAGAGCGCCGCATGGTTCTGGAAACGTGAGAAACGCGCCGATGGATGGCATTGGATCGAGCCGCGCGAGGCCGACCATGCCGATCTTGCGCGCTGGGCGTGAAAAAAGTCCGGATTTGATCTCGATCAAAGCCCGCTGGCGCTGCCGGGCCTAATTCTCCTTTCAACAAAGGAGAAGCCCCATGTCCAAGCAAGTCCAAGAACAAATCGTCCGCGGCAATGCCCGCATCGTCGAGGCTCCCGTCGCCCAGGTGGTCCACCGTCACCAAGTCGATAGCGACCGCAATTTTGAAATGCCGACCGCCCTCTATGCCGGGACCGTTGGCCTGTATCTCGCCTTTCTCGGTGTGATGTTCGCGGGCTTCGGAAACCCCGTCCTCGCCATCCCGATGGTGATTTTTGCAACCTTCATCGTTGCCGGCTTCGGCGTTCCCGCGATCTGGGCGCGATTGAAGGACAACGAGACCGCGCCGCTCACCATGGGCGCGTTCAAGGGGAAGGGCATCATGACCAATACCGGCCGCCTTCTGCCCCGAGATGCGGCGATCCAGATGCTGATCCTGCCGGTGCTGATCGTACTTTGGGCCTGCGCTGTGGTGGTAATAGCCGCGCTGGTGTGATCGAAGGGGCCCGATTGCTCTTTAGGCGCGATCACTTCAGTTCGGGATCAAACTGAATGACGCCCGGAAAGGGCCTGAAGGAGCGCGGGGTCGAGGACATCGATCCCGCGCTTTCCTTTGCGCGCGACCGCTCCCGTTTCTTCCAGCTCTTTCAGCTTGCGGCTCACCGTCTCGATCGTGAGGCCGAGCATGTTCGCGATCTCTCCGCGGGTGAGCGGCAATTCGAAATGCCGCGCCATGTGGCACGAAGTATCGCTCGCCGCGACTGCGAAATCGTGCAGCA
Source organism: uncultured Erythrobacter sp. (assembly GCA_947494705.1). Classification (GTDB taxonomy): domain Bacteria; phylum Pseudomonadota; class Alphaproteobacteria; order Sphingomonadales; family Sphingomonadaceae; genus Erythrobacter. The sequence continues at coordinate 656,290 of CANLVN010000001.1, read as the reverse complement.
GCGCCGCCAGCCGCGTCTCCGCACTGGCATGGGCGGTCAGTTCAAGCAGACTGCGCGTCGCCAGCAGGTCTTCCTGGCTGCGACGCAGAAGTGCGCGCGCTAGTTCGGGATAGTCGTCGATTGCGCGATTCATGTCGGCGCGCGCGAAGGTGCAAAGGGTGCTCTGTGTCAGAGCGACGACGTCGTGGTGCGCGAAGGGTGCGAAGAGTTCGCCGATAAAGCCGGACGGGTGGACGAGACTCAGGATCTGTTCGTTTCCGTGCTCGTCGACCGCGCAGACCTTCAGCGCGCCGCTAACCAGGGTGGCGCAGGCTGCCTTGTCGTCTCCGGCTGCGAAAAGCATTTCGCCGCGCTCCAGTGTGCGGGTGCGACCGGCGGCAGAGAGTGCTTCGCGCTCTTCCTCGGTCAGCACGGCACAGGCGGCGCTGTCGCGCACCGGGCAGGTATCGCAAGCAAGGCTCATGGGACGAGCGCCCCGGAAACCTGCGCCAGCGTCTCGTCCTGCTCTGCAACCAGCGCGGCGACTTGCGACTGGGCTTCCTGAATCTCGGCCGTCGCGGCGAAGCTGGTGGCAGCCTCAGCTTCGAGTTTGTCGAGATCGGCGAGAGCGAGCACGGTCTGACTGTGCAAGGTGGTCAAACCGGCCATCGCGACGAGCGCCCGTGATCGTTGGTCGTTGATCGTGTCGCGCCCACTTGCGCTTCGCGCGAGGCGCAGGGCAGGAGGCGCTTCGGAAAGGAAGTTGCGATGAATCGCCCGCGCATTCTCGACGATACTCGCGAGATCCACTGCCGAGACGACAGGGGGCGGGGGTGGCTCAGTGGGGCGCGTCGGGGTGAACTGACCGGTCATACGCTCGGCATCGCGTAGCGCGAGCGAGGGGAAGCGATCGGCGTCCGCGCTCGCACAACCCGCAAGGAGCGTGCTGGCGAATGCGGGCCAGAGAAAAATGGAATGCAGCCTGTTCATGATCTGGGTTCGCGACTATCATGGCATGGCTGCAGATCAAAGATGTTGTATAGGCCTTCCGGTCGTTTTCAGGCTGGGCGTTTGTGCATTTTGTGGCAAGTGAGCCGTTGACTTGAAGTCCTGCTTCCCTTAACGGCACCGTTCTTTCCGGCGCTGCACGCAAGCGGCGCCGCAATGTCGTTCGATCTTCGCAGAATTGGCTGTACCGGATCGGACACACACGCAAGATTGAGAGTTTATAGCCATGTTCGCGATAGTGCGCACGGGCGGCAAGCAATATCGGGTTGCCGCCGGAGACAAGATTGCCGTTGAAAAGCTCGCTGGTGAAGCGGGCGATACGATCACGTTGGGCGACGTCCTGCTCGCAGGCGAAGGCGATGATATCGCTGACGCGTCGAAAGTGACCGTATCGGCAGAAATCATCGCTCAGGCCAAGAGCGAGAAGGTCGTCGTTTTCAAGAAGCGTCGTCGCCACAATTACCGTCGCAAGAACGGCCATCGTCAGCAGATGACCCTGCTGCGCATCACCGACGTGGGCACCGGCACCGCCAAGAAGGCCGCTCCGAAGAAGGAAGCAGCTCCGAAGGCTGACGACAAGCCTGCCGAGAAGAAGGCGTCTCCTGCCAAGAAGGCTCCGGCCAAGAAGGGCACCGCTGCCGAGGCAAAGGCGACCGCTGGCGAAGCCAAGAAGGCAGCGCCGAAGAAAGCACCGGCCAAAAAAGCCGAAGACAAGAAGTAAGGACCAGGAACCATGGCACATAAGAAAGCAGGCGGTTCATCGCGTAACGGTCGTGATTCGGCCGGTCGTCGTCTTGGCGTGAAGAAGTTCGGCAGCGAAGCAGTCGTCGCCGGCAACATCATCGTGCGCCAGCGCGGCACCAAGTTCTATCCGGGCAGCAATGTCGGCATGGGCAAGGACCACACGCTTTTTGCTCTCGAGAACGGCGTGGTGCGATTCCACACCGGCAAGCAGGCGCGCAAATACGTGTCGGTCGACGCGATTGCCGAGGCAGCCGAATAACCGGACGTTTCCGCGAAAGGACCGTCCACACGGAACGGTCCCAGCCGGGTTAAGCACCGGCAGACGAAGAGGGAGATGGGGCCTTTCCTGATTATCAGGGGGCCCGTCTCCCTCTTGTCGTTTCTCCCTCACGTTCTGGCGAAATTTCGTTTGTCGCCAAACATTTGTTGTCACACATCGCTGCTATGCGGACGAGGTGAGACGTCGAGGAGAGATGCCGTGTTTCACCGCAGCGCAAGATTGCTTTTGAGGCCCATCTGGCCTGAAGACTGGAAAGGCGTGCTTGGCGGCATTGCCGACCAGGCAATCGTCCGCAACCTGTCGAGCGCGCCCTGGCCGTATGGCGAGGCCGATGCGCGCAAGTTCGTTGCACTGCCAATTGATCCGAAGTTCCCTCGCTTCCTCGTCACCCGCGCTCGCGATGCCTCAGTGGTCGGGTGCATCGGGCTCGATCCGCATGAGGGTGACGTTGAACTCGGATATTGGATTGCCCGGCCCCATTGGGGGAAAGGCTGTGCCACCGAAGCGGGCGGGGCAGTGATCGAGATCGCGAGGGCACTGGGCCACTCGCGAATCGTCGCTTCGCACTTTCTCGACAATCCCGCCTCGGGCCGAGTGCTCGGCAAGCTCGGCTTTGCCACGACAGGTCGTGTGGTCGAGCGTCATTCCTGCGCGCGCGGTGAAATGGTAAAGGCTGTCGAGCACGAGCTGGTATTGTCGGGTGAGGCTATGGAAGAGGACCAGGCTGCCGCTTGAGAGCCGCGCCGGATTGGCCTACGCGTCGGTCGATGGCCAGTCGCAAACGTCTCAGTCCCGAAGAATCGCGCAATTCCGCGCTCGAAGCCGCGCGTGCATTGCTGATCGAAGCCGGACCGCAGGCGGTAACACTCAAGGCGGTATCCGCTCGCGTGGGGCGCACCCATGCGAACCTGTTGCACCATTTCGGCTCGGCATCGGGTCTGCAAAAGGCGCTTGCCGAACATCTCGCGCGCACCGTGTGCGAGACGATCAAGGAAGCGGTTCACGCCAGCCGGGCGGGTCTAGGTTCAGCACGCGAGGTCGTGGACCTCGCCTTCGACGCATTCGACCGGGAAGGGGCGGGGGCGCTAACGAGCTGGATGCTGCTTACCGGCAACGAAGACGCGCTCAACCCGATCATCACCACGATCCACGAACTCGTGGACGAGATCGCGCCGGGCGAGGCCGAGCATAACGATGACCCGATGCAGGTTCATAAAGACACGCTGAGCCTCGTGCTGCTGGCGCTTGGCGATGCCTTGATCGGAGCGGCCCTGGCGAAATCGCTCGGCTTGCCGCGCGATACCGCACGCGAACGGGCGCAGGCGAACCTCGAAGCCTCGCTCGCCCACCACTACAAGTAGGGCACTATTCGGCGATCCCGGCGGCTTGCCAGTCGGGCAGGGTGGCCGGGTCGAGGTCGGCCACACGCAGGTGATCGACCGCGAGGTCAAGCTCGGGATAGGCGGCCTTGCGGCGCTTTTCCTCCGATTGGTCGAGCGGTACGACGACCAGCCGCCGGTTGACCTTTTGCCGCCAGTTCATCCGCGCAGTGTTTTCCTGTCCGATGTAACAGCCCTTGGAAAAGCTCACGCCCTGCAGTTCGACCGCATTGGTTTCCAGCCACAGGATGTCGCCGAGTTCGCCTGCGCCCTCAGGCACGCCCAGCGAAAGGCGATGTGCGCGGTATTCATCGTCACCGTCGGGCGCATCAGGACTTTCGGCAATCGCACGAAAGCCGAGTTCGGGCAGGCGCGGGTCGAGCACTGCACCATCGAAATGCTCCTTGCTCCACAGCACATAAACCGTGTCGTCGCGCGCGATCTCAATCTTTCGGCGCAGGCGGTATAGCGAAAGGCGCTTGGCGAGGTCGTCGGCCCGTTCAGCTTCGCAATCGAGCAGGATGTCGTCGCCATCGGACCAAACGAAGAAGTCGAACATCGCCTTGCCCTGCGCGCTCAGTAGTGCAGCATAGACGGGGAGCGCGCCCGATACGTCATTGGTGACCAGCCCTTGCAGGAAGCCGCGCACATCCTCGTTCTCATCGGTAGCGGTGAGGCGAACAATCGCCCTGTTTTTCAAATGTGTGGCGCTCATACTTCCAATCTCTTCGCAATCGCGGCGGCAAGGCGTTCGCCCATTTCGGGGCCTTGCTCGGGATAGAGATAGGGTTCGATCAGCTCGGCTTCCATGAGTCGCAGCGTCGTTCCGTCTCGCAGCATGTCGATCCGTGCATAGAGCGGGGTGGCGAACGGCAACGCATCCATGATCGCGGTCACTGCGGCGCGCTCGTCCGCGCTGGGCTCGTGAACGTTTTCTGTCCCACCATAGAGCGACTGGATGCGATAATCGCCATCGGCCGGGCGCTTGCGTATCGCATGGCTGACCTCGCCGTCGATCACAACGAAGCTGAGTTCGCCCTCTTTGGCAATTGCGGGCAGATATGGTTGCAGCATTGCTGGATAGCCGAAACTCCAGTCAGGGCCGGGAAGCGAGGACCGCAGCAACAATTCCTGGCCTTCGGCCCCGGCGCCAACCTGCCGCTTGACCACGATGCGGTCGGTTTCGAAGGCATCCATCGCCTCGATCGCCGCATTGCGGGTAACATTTTCGCGCCAGAGTGTCGGAATCGTCGCAGCGCCCACTTCTGCCAATTCGCGCAGATAGGTCTTGGCTATATTCCAGCGCACCACGTCGGGCGGGTTGCACACCGTGATGCCGCGTTGCGAAAGCGCCTCCAGCTTCGCGAGGAAATCCGCCGCCTTGTCCTGATAATTCCACGCAGTGCCCAGCAGGGCGAGGTCGATGCCCGTAAAGTCCGCCAGCGGCGCTTCCCAGTCGATCACGCGCAAGGTCAGCCCCAACGCGGCAAAAGCCGGTTCAAGCGCTGCGATCATCAGGTCGTGCTCGAAAGCATCGTTTCGGCGTGAGGCTGCGCCGGGCAGCGTGGTTTCGCAGGCAAGAAAGGCGACGGTGCTCATCGCTTCGCATCTAATCGGGCTTGCAGGGACTGGAAAGCCTTTCGAACCGCGCCTAAGTGCCTTGGCGATGACCGACACCGTGACGATCCGCCGCCCAGACGACTGGCACCTGCATTTTCGCGACGGCGATGTGATGCGCGAGGTTGTCCCTTACACAGCACGCCAATTCGCCCGCGCCATTGTGATGCCCAATCTCAGCCCGCCGGTGACGACGGTAGAGCTGGCTAAGGCCTATCGCGAACGGATTATGGCGGCGGTGCCTCAGGGAGTGGATTTCACGCCGTTGATGACCTGCTACCTCAGCGACACCACCGATCCGGACGACCTTGCTCGCGGCGCGAGTGAGGGCGTGTTCACCGCGGCCAAGCTCTATCCCGCCAACGCCACCACCAATTCCGCGCATGGCGTGAGCGATGTCGAGAAGATCTACCCGGTGCTCGAACGCATGGAAGCGGAGGGCATCGTGTTGTGCGTTCATGGCGAAGTGACCAGCGCGGATATCGACGTCTTCGACCGTGAGGCAGCATTCATCGAGCGATATCTGAGGGATATCGTCGTGAACTTCCCGAAGCTCAAAGTGGTTTTCGAGCATATCACCACCAGCGACGCTGTGGATTTCGTCATGGAGAGCGGACCCCAGGTTGCCGCGACGATCACGCCGCAGCACCTCCACATCAACCGCAACGCTATCCTTGTGGGCGGAATCCAGCCGCACAATTACTGCCTGCCAGTTGCCAAGCGCGAGGAGCACCGGCTGGCCCTGCGCAAGGCGGCGACCAGTGGCTCGCCCAAGTTTTTCCTAGGAACGGACAGCGCTCCGCATTTGCGCAGCGCCAAGGAAACCTCGTGCGGCTGCGCTGGCATCTTCGGTGCGCCCTATGCTCTTGAAAGCTACATCACCGTATTTGACGAGGAGGACGCGCTCGACACGTTCGAGGGCTTTGCCTCGCTCCACGGCCCGGCCTTTTACGGACTGCCGGTGAATGAAGGCGAAGTGACGCTTGAACGGGTAGAACACGCCGTGCCCGAAACGCTGCCGCTGGCAGGCGAGGAAATCGTGCCGTGGCACGGAGGGCAAGAGCTTGGCTGGCGCTTTGTCGGCTAGTTCGTCCAGCTAGGTCGGCTGGGCGACCGCTCTTTTTGCCTTGCGGCTCCTGAGCCACAGATCCGCCACGAAAATCGCCACGGCCATCCAGATCAGGATGAAGCTGACCAATTGAGGCGTGCGCAATTGCTCGCCAAAGACCGTCAGCCCGAGGAAAAAGACAATCGTCGGCGCAAGGTACTGGATGAAGCCGAGGGTCGAATAGTTCATCCGCCGCGCGGCAATCGCGAACAGCAGCAGCGGCACCGCCGTGACCACGCCGGAGAATGCGATGGCCGTGCTCAGGAACCAGCCATCGCCGAAAGAGGGCGCGGGATTGTCCGCATAGAACGTGACGATCACGCTGGCCGGCACAAGCAGGATCGCGCTCTCGATCGTCAGGCCGGGAAGCGCTCCCACGGATACCTGTTTGCGAACAATGCCATACAGGCCAAAGCTGAAAGCAAGGCTGAGGCTGATCCACAAGGTCGTGATCGCGCCCGCTGCAAGAACGGCAACCCCACTCGCGGCGATCGCAACCGCCAGCCATTGCCGCCAGGACAAGCGCTCTCCCAGAAGCATCGTGCCAAGCAGCACGTTGAGCAACGGGTTGAGGTAGTAGCCGAGGCTCGCGGCGTAGACCTGGTTGTTCATGATCGCCCAGATATAGACGAACCAGTTGATCGCGATCAGCGTCGCGCTGGCAAACAGCGCAAGCAGCATGCGCGGTTTGCGTATCGCGCTCAGCACTTCGCCAAATTGCTTGCGAAACGCTACTATGAGCAGACAGAAGGGCAGCGTCCAGATGATCCGCCAGCCGACGAATTCGAAGGGCGGCACCATCGTGACCAGCAACAGGTAGAGCGGCAGGAAGCCCCAGATGACGTAGGCCCCCAATGCGGCGGGCAGGCCCGAAGGCGCATCGGAATCGGCGGAAGAGGGCGTTGTCATCGAGCGCCGCCACTAGGCCCGCTTTGCACCATGCGCAAGCATCCCGGTTCGCGCCCGAATTGGTGGTCCCGGCGGTCTTCGAAGCTGAACGTTTCCTAAAGTGCATACTCCGAAATCGTTCAGACTATCGCGCCTATATATGAACGCGTATTCGGGGTGGGTGCGGTTTTTGCCGATCATACGCCTGCCTGAAACCCTCTTGGGCCAACCCACCAACGGCCCGGGCACGGCTCCCACCAGCCGTGGAAAGCGCTCTCATACCCCGCCCTAGGGGTGTGGGGGCGCTTTCTTTTTCCGTCGTGTCCTCATGCAGGTGGGCGTTTCTGGCGAAAAATTAACCAAAAGCGGGCATGGGTGAGCGCATGAAACTGCGCGCAATTCCGCTTGTCCTTTCCAGCGTTGCCCTGACCGTGCTGGTCGGGTGCGACGCGACGTCCGATGTGGGTGATGAGGATGCGGCTGCGAGCGTGCTATCGCAGGACCCGCTGGTGGCGAGAGCCCTCGGCGATCCCCTGATGGTTGACCCGGACCTTTCCTGGCGCACCGAAGCCAATGCGGCGATCACATTTCAGGACGGTCATCCGTTGCCACCCTTCGAAGCTCGCAGCGACGCAGCTTCGCGTGCGGTCGAAGCTGCGCGGGTGGAATTACTCAGCGGCGGCCCGATCCCGAGCCTCCCGCTTGAAGCTGGCGGAGAGGGCGCACCGGCGCTGGGGGGATTGCAAACGGCAGGCGCGATCCTGCAAGCGCTGGACGCTCGGCCCGACTGCATCGATCGGATGGATGCGCGGCTGGACTGGTCTACGCAACTGCCCGAGACTTCCTCGATCATGCCTCATGGGATGGTGCGACAGGCTGCCGGGGTCGACACCGGCAACTGCGTCATCCGAGTGGTGCGATACCTTACCCCGGCGAGCATGGACGACGTGCTCGAATATCATTTTGCCAAGGTCGACCGTGCACGTTTCAGAGTCGATCGCTTTGCCAGCCCCGAGCCGCAATTGCGCGCCGATCGCCGAGATCAGGCGATTGCGGTGCATGTGCGCGAAGGGCCGGGCGGTATGACTGCGGTGGACGTCATCCACTGGCGCAAATAGCGCGCTAGTCCTTCAGGCCGACCCCGATATTGGCGCGCGGTTGATCCATCTCGGCGCTTGCGACGGGATATGCGCAATAATCGGCGGCGTAGTAAGCCGCAGGGCGATGATTGCCCGACAAGCCGATCCCGCCGAACGGCGCGGCGGAAGATGCGCCGTTGGTTGGGCGGTTCCAGTTGATGATCCCGGCGCGGATATTGGCCCAGAAGCGCCCATAATCGTCCGGGCTACCGCCGACCAGCGATGCCGACAAGCCAAAGCGAGTGTTGTTCGCCTCTGCGATCCCGGCATCCAGATCGGCGACGCGGATCACTTGCAGCACCGGTCCGAAAAGCTCGACATCGGGCCGGTCGGGAATGTCGGTAGTGTCGATGATGCCGGGCAGCAGAAACGGTTTGCCGTCTTGCGGACGGCGCAGCGGCAGCAACGGCTTGCCACCAGCCGTCAGCAACGCGACGAAGGCTTCCTCGAGCTTGTCGGCCACGCCGTTGTCGATCACCGGGCCCATGAAAGGCTGCGGCTCGGCAAAGGGATCGCCGACGATCAGCTTTTTCGTCATCGGGACGAGTTCGGCCATGAGCGGCTCGAAAAGGTCTTCCTTGACGATCAGGCGGCGCGCGGCGGTGCAGCGCTGGCCAGCAGAAGTGAAAGCGCTTTGGATGATGAGCGCGGCCGCATCGGCCAGTTTGGGCGTGTCGATCACGACAATGGGGTTGTTGCCCCCCATTTCCAGCGCGACGATCTTTCCCGGATTGGCTGCGAGCTTGCGGTTGATCGCGATGCCAGCCTGCGCAGAGCCTGTGAAAAGCACGCCGTCGATGCCGGGATGCGCAACCAGCGCCTTGCCTTCCTCCGGACCGCCGACGAGCATCTGAACGACATCGTCGGGAATTCCGCTGCGTCCCCAGCATTCGAGCAGAGCGGCGGCAACACCCGGAGTTTTTTCCGATGGCTTGAACACGATGGTGTTACCCGCGATCAGTGCCGGGACCATGTGCCCGTTGGGCAGGTGAGCAGGGAAGTTGTACGGCCCGAGCACCGCCATCACACCATGCGGCTTGTGACGCAGCGCAGCAGTGCCCTGCAATGCGCTGTCGAGTTTCTTCTTGCCGGTGCGTTCGGCATAGGCCTGCACCGAGATGTCGACCTTGTTCACCACGGCGTCGACTTCCGTGCGCGCTTCCCAAAGTGGCTTGCCAGCCTCGGCGGCGATGATTTCGGCGATCTTGTCGGCATCGGCGCGCACTTCGTTGGCGAAGCGGCGGACTATCTCGATCCGTGTGTTCAGTGCGGTTGCCGCCCATTCGGGCCACGCGCGGCGTGAGCTGCTGACGATTGCATCGACATCGCCGATCTCTCCGCGCCAGACTTCCTCGCCGGTGGCGGGTGCATGGGATACGAGAATTGACTTGTTCATTGCGCGGGCTCTTCGATTTTGTGTTCTGTCTTATCGACGCATGTAGTCGTGTCTTGGCCGTCACGTCATCGCAGTGCAAGTTGGGCGGGTAACGGGATATTTCCGCGATTCATAGGCGAAAAAAAACCAGATATTATCCTTTTCCTAACTCATCTGTCTGTTATGCAACGTGTGCCAAAGAGAGAGGGGCTTGTGCGGGTTAGCGGCTTTACAGCCGGGCAGATCCCCTCCGGAACGGTGCGTTTACAGCTCCGCGCGGTCGCAATCTGCGCGCTATTAAAGGGGAGTGTCCGCATGGCATTTTCAAAACTTAAGCTTTCCGCCCTTGGTCTTTCAACATCCACTGCAGTCATTGCCGCTGTCGCGGTTTTCGGTGTCACGGCGACATCGGCAGCTGCGCAGAGCGAGTGTCTGCTCGACACCGACGGGTCCGGCGACCCGAGCGCGGGCGACTCGGTCGAGGGTGCATCTGCAACGGGGGCCGACTCGCTGGCTTGTGGTCCGGATTCGTTGGCAATCGGCGACGGCTCGGCCGCGATCGGTAATGTAGCGATCGCTGGCGGCGATCTCTCGGTTGCTATCGGACAGGCTTCTGAAACGGCTGGCGTCTCCTCTATCGCGATCGGCAACAATGCTCTGGCAAACGGCACCGACGCTCTTGCCATTGGCGGCGACGACGATGGCGCAGGCGCAGTTGCGAACGGCAACTCGACCACGGCTATCGGCGGCGAAGCTTTCGCAGAAGGTCCGGGCGCGACTGCGATCGGGTGGCGTTCGGTAGCTTCGGCAGAACGCGCACAGGCTTTCGGTCACCTCGCCAACGCGCTGGGCGTTCGTTCGCTCGCCGTGGGTGAAGCGGCCCTCGCGAACAGCGACACCGCTGTTGCCATCGGCAACCTTTCGATCGCGGACGGCGTCGGCTCCATCGCTGTCGGCGACCTCTCGGAAACATCCGGTCCCAGTGCGATTGCCATCGGTAACGCATCGGTTGCAGCTGGGATTGATGCACTTGCCATCGGCGGTGACGACGGTGGCGCAGGCGCAGTTGCTAACGGCAACTCGACCACGGCTGTCGGCGGCGAAGCTTTCGCACAAGGTCCGGGTGCAACCTCGATCGGTTGGCGTTCGGTAGCTTCGGCAGAACGCGCACAGGCTTTCGGTCACCTTGCCAATGCGCTGGGCGTTCGCTCGCTCGCCGTGGGTGAAGCGGCCCTCGCGAACAGCGACACCGCTGTTGCCATCGGCAACCTTTCGATCGCGGACGGCGTCGGCTCCATCGCTGTCGGCGACCTGTCGGAAACATCCGGTCCCAGCGCGATTGCCATCGGTAACGCGTCGATTGCAGCAGGGATTGATGCACTTGCCATTGGCGGTGACGACGGTGGCGCAGGCGCAGTTGCGAACGGCAACTCGACCACGGCTATCGGCGGCGAAGCTTTTGCAGAAGGTCCGGGTGCAACCTCGATCGGCTGGCGTTCGCTAGCTTCGGCAGAACGCGCACAGGCCTTCGGTCACCTCGCCAACGCGCTGGGCGTTCGTTCGCTCGCCGTGGGTGAAGCGGCGGTTGCAGATGGCCTCCAGGCAATCTCGATCGGTAACCAGTCGACGGCAACCAACGATTTCGCCATCGCGATCGGTAACGATCAGGACGGCGACGGTACGGGCGCACAGGCCAACGGTCTTGGTTCGCAGGCGATCGGTTGGGACGCAGCCGCCAATGGCGACTTCGGCTTTGCGGCTGGCGGTGCAGCCATCGCCGATGGTGAAGGTTCGGTCTCTATCGGCTTCGTTTCGCAAGCCGCAGGTGACTCTTCCATCGCAATCGGTGCGGCGGCTCTCGCCAACGGCGTAGATGCTCTCGCAATCGGTGGCGACGATGCAGGTCAGGGCGCGACGGCCAATGGCAACTCGACCACGGCAATCGGCGGCGAATCCTTCGCAGAAGGTCCGGGTGCAACCTCGATCGGGTGGCGTTCGTCTGCTTCGGCAGAACGCGCGCAGGCCTTCGGGCACCTCGCTGACGCTTCTGGCGTCCGCTCACTGGCAGTCGGTGAAGCGGCGAGCGCTGCGGGCGAGGCCTCGATTGCGGTCGGTAACCTGTCCTCGACCACGGGTGACAATGCCATCGCTATCGGCAACGGCGTTACCGCCGGCGAAAACGAAGTCGCCATCGGTAACGAGGACAACACCTACACCTTTGCAGGTCTGGCGACTGGTGGGGATACGCAGTTCGTAACTGTCGACATGAACGGCGTCCTTAGCTCAACCGATGCCTCCACCCTCGTGACCTCCGGCTCGAATGGCTCGGGTGCAGACAGCACTGCCATCGGCGACGGCGCGGTGGCTTCGGCTGACCAAGCCACTGCCTATGGCGACGGTGCACAGGCAACCTCGGAAGGCGCAACCGCAATCGGCTTCAATGCAGTCGCTTCCGGTTCGACCGCCGTGGGTGCCAATTCCTCGGCTACGGGTGCCAACTCGGCTGCCTTCGGACGTGAAGCCACGGCCGACTTCGACAACTCCACGGCGCTCGGCGAACTCGCCGATGCAGGCGCTGCGGGTTCGGTTGCAGTCGGTGCGGGTGCTCAAGCCAATGGCGCCGATGCCATCGCGATCGGCTCCGACGATGCGGGCGCTGCCTTCACCGTCGCTTCTGGCCCCTCGACCACGGCAGTCGGCGGCGAGGCGTTCGCCAACGGTCCGGGCGCATCGGCTTATGGCTGGCGCTCGGTAGCTGACGGCACGCGTGCACAGGCTTTCGGTCACCTCGCACAGGCGACGGCAGAGCGCGCTCTTGCTGTCGGCGAAGCGGCTCAGGCAAGTGGCGTCCAGGCCATCGCACAGGGCAACCAGACGACGGCTTCGGGCGACTTCGCCATCGCGATCGGTAACGATCAGGATGGCAACGGCGTTGGCGCGAGTGCCAGCGGACTCGGTTCGCAGGCAATCGGTTGGGATGCTGAAGCCAATGGCGACTTCGGCTTTGCAGCCGGTGGTGCAGCCATTGCAGATGGCGAAGGTTCGGTCTCGGTCGGCTTTGCTTCGCAGGCCGCGGGCGATTCCTCGATCGCTATCGGTGCCTCGGCACTCGCCAACGGCACGGACGCTCTCGCGATCGGCGGCGACGATGCCGGCATGGGTGCAACGGCCAACGGTAACTCGACCACGGCAGTCGGCGGCGAGGCTTTCGCAGAAGGTCCCGGCGCAACTGCCTTTGGTTGGCGTTCGTCTGCTTCGGCAGAGCGTGCTCAGGCCTTCGGTCACCTCGCCAATGCTTCGGGCGTTCGCTCGACCGCAGTGGGTGAAGCGGCCAACGCCAGCGGCGCGGGCGCAGTCGCGATCGGCGATGGCTCGTCCGCAGGCGGAGATGCTTCGGTCGCTCTGGGTCAGGGCGCCAGCGCCTCGGGTGCCAATGCAATCGCACTGGGTGCAGGCGCAACCGCTGACAATGACGGTCAGGTGGTGATCTCATCGCTCGACACCAGCGGGGCAAGCCAGACCGGCGGGCTGTTCTTCGTCACCACCGACTCGAGCGGCACTCTGGGCCGTACCGGTGCGGTGGACACGACTGCCTTTGCTTCGCAGGCAGCTGTCGACACCAACGCAGCTAACATCGCGGCCAACTCGACCAGCATTGGCGCGTTGCAATCGCTGACCTCGACCCAGACCGGACAGATCAATACCCTGTTCGGCCAGACCGCGTCGAACCGAGCGGCGATCGACCGGGCCAACGAAGGTGTCGCAATGGCTCTCGCCATGGAAAGCCCGATGCTTCCGGCCGGGACCAGCTTTGCCCTGTCGGGCGGCGTTGGTTACTTCGAAGACCAGGGTGCAGGCACCATGGCCGTGACCGCCCGCGTTTCGGATAACGCTTCGGTCTCGGCAGGTGTCGGTGTCGGTTTCGACAGCGGCGAAGTCGGAGCACGCGGCGGCTTCCAAGTTGCTTGGTAAGCGGCTAAACACTTCGTCATGACTTTCATGACCTTACAAAAAGCAATGCCGGGGCCCAGCGCCCCGGCATTTCGTTTCTCGGCTCTCCTTGCAGGTGTACTGGCATTGTCAGGAATGGGTGCCCCCGCCCTTGCACAGCAGGCCCAGCCGCAAGCTCAGCCGTCGGTTCAGCCCCCGCCATCGATCCGCCCGACGCCCAGCCAGCTGGAACTGTCCAAGCTGTTGTGGTCCACTATTGCAGCGGTCGATCATGCGAATGTGTCGGGCAATTATTCGGTGCTGCGCGACATCTCGGCTCAAAACTTCCAGATCAATTTCAATCCGGCTCGCCTGACCGAGATTTTCTCCGGCCTGCGCCAGCTGAATATCGACCTTTCGACGGCGCTGCTTGTCCCGCCGACCTATTACGAAGCGCCGCAGATGGTCTCGAACGATGTCTTCCGCGTGCGCGGCGTGTTCCAGCTGCGCCCGATCGCCATCGGGTTCGATGTCTATTACCAGTGGGAGCAAGGCCGCTGGAAACTCTTCGGCATCGACCTTCAACCCCAGCAGATGACCGAAGCGCAGCCCACGCCCTAGATGATAGGGTAGCGAGCCGTTTCAGGCGGGGTGTCCGGCAGGAATGGGCGGCGTGCCATGCGCTTCGCCCATCCGCCGGAGCGCCACGACCTTGTCCGTCAGCGGTTGCCAGTCGTCCCGCTTGTCGATGGCCGACCAGATTTCCTCGACCTCCGCGATGACCATGCTCTGGGGCGCGTCGTCATTCCAATAAGGGTGATTGTCGTCGACCGGTGAATAGCTCTCCAGCGCCTGCGCCATGTCGCCGCTGCCCTTGCGCCCGCCGCGATGGTTGAAGAAGAACGCATCGGGCTGTGCCGCGGTTTCACGCATGGCCTTCTCGCAGGCTGTCACAAGCTGCGAATCCGCCTCCAGGCCGCGCGGCTCGACCCCCAGCCGCCAACACCAGCGTTGCGCAATCGCTTCCATGTAGAGCGGACCGAACCGCTCCATCGCCGCAACCAGCGGTTCGCTATCGGCAAGCAATCTCAGCGCCACAGCAAACTGCCCGCAATTCCAGTGCAGCGCTTCGGGTTGCCGACCGAAGGCGTAAAGCCCGCCATGATCGAAATAGGCAGCGGTGAAGCTCGGGTCCCAGCGAGGTAGCCAGCGCCAGGGGCCATAATCAAAGCTCTCTCCCGTGATGTTCATGTTATCGGTGTTGAGCACGCCATGGACGAAGCCTGCGACCATGTAGCTAGCCGCGAGGTCCGCCATGCGTTCGACGACGTTGTGCATCAGGATCACGGCGGGCTCGTCACGCGCAGGGGCGTCGTCGGGCGGGGGCGGACCTGGGAAATGGTCGAGACAATAGGCGACCAGCGCCTGCATGTGGTCGCGCTCTTCCAGCGCAAGCAAACGCTGGAAAGTGCCGATGCGGATATGCGAATGCGACAGGCGCACCATTACCGCAGAGCGTGTGGGCGAAGGCTCGTCACCGCGTTCGAGCGCCTCTCCGGTCTCGATCACCGAGAAGGTCTTCGA
This sequence comes from uncultured Erythrobacter sp., assembly GCA_947494705.1. Taxonomy (GTDB): domain Bacteria; phylum Pseudomonadota; class Alphaproteobacteria; order Sphingomonadales; family Sphingomonadaceae; genus Erythrobacter. The sequence goes on along the minus strand of CANLVN010000001.1, from coordinate 641,259 downwards.
GGTGTTTACGCCGAGCGCCTCGAGCATCTCGGTTGCAAGTATCTCGCGCACCGCACCCTTCAGCGTCAGCCGCCCGTCGCCTGCGCGGGAAAAGGGTGTAGTGCCCGAACCCTTCGTCCCCAGATCCATCAACCGCCCGCTGGAATCGCGCATCTGTGCGAAAAGGAAGCCGCGCCCGTCGCCGATCTCGGGATTATACACGCGGAACTGGTGGCCGTGATATTTCAGCGCGAGCGGCTGGGGCAAATTGCCTTCGAGCGGCGCAAAACGGCCGAAGTGCCGCGTCCATTCGGCATCGCCCAACCCGTCCAGCCCGATGCTCTGCGCGGCCCGGTCATTTCGAAAGCGCAGCCTCGTCTCGGGAAAATCCGCCGGCTCGACCGGGGAGCCAAGCCATCTTGCTAGGTCGAGGATAGCGGGGTCTGGTTGGTACACAGCTTCTTGCGGTTCATCGCTCATCCCGCGATAGTGGGCGCGAGCGCACAGCAGCGCAACCGCTTACTGGACGGGGAATTTCGCCTTTTATGGCCAATCTTTACGAAGAAGGCAGCTGGACCACAGAGGACGGCCTGTCGCTCTACTACCGCGATTATCCTGGACCCGAAGGGTATGATGGCCCGCCGGTCCTGTGCCTGCACGGGCTGACGCGCAATAGCCGCGATTTCGCCGATCTGGCGGAGCATCTGTCGGAGACGCGCCGCGTTATCGTGCCGGAGATGCGCGGGCGCGGGAACAGCGATTATGCTCCCGATTCGGCCGCATACAATCCCGGTCAGTATGTTGCCGACGTCGAGATCCTACTCGCAGAACTTGAGATCGAGCGCTGGATTGCGATCGGCACCTCGATGGGCGGGCTGATGACGATGATGATGTCCGCGGCGAAGCCCGGACGGCTGGCGGCGGTCGTGATGAACGATATCGGGCCAGAGATTAATCCTGCCGGCCTCGACCGGATCGGCGGCTATGTCGGGCAGGGGCGCTCCTATCCGACCTGGGTCCACGCGGCGCGGTCGATGGCGGAGGTCCACGGCGAGAGCTTCCCGGATTACGGTCTCGACGACTGGCTCGAAATGGCCAAGCGCACGCTGGTGGTAAGCCAGAACGGGCGGATCAGCTACGATTACGACATGGCAATTGCGGAGCCGTTCAAAGAGGGCGACGGAGCCGCACCTCCCGATTTGTGGCCGGCCTTCGATACGATGCGGGGCGTGCCCATGCTTTTGCTGCGCGGCGAATTGTCGGACCTGTTGACCGAAGCCACCGTGAAGCAGATGGGCGAACGCAATCCCGCGATGGTCAGCGTCACCATTCCGCGCGTAGGCCACGCCCCCACGCTTGACGAACCCGAAGCGCGAGCGGCGATCGACGCGCTGCTGGCACAGGTCTGAGCCTGTCGGCCATGGCTGAACCTGCCAAATCCAAGCCTGCGAGAATTCTCCACGTTCATTCGACCTTCGCCGCCGGGGGCAAGGAATTGCGCGCGGTCAAACTGATGAACGCGTTCGGCCCAGAGATGGAGCACACGCTCGTTTCCTCCATGCCCGATGAGATGGCCGCACGCGAGCATCTGGCCCGCAGCGTGAAAGTGCAGTTTCCGGCCGATTTCCCATCGCTTACCGGCTTGCCCACTCCCGGACGGTTGGTGACAATCGCAAAGGCGATGCGCGACTACGACCTCATCCTCACCTACAATTGGGGCGCGATGGATGCGGTGATGGCGCACACGGTCTTTGCCGAGGCGCTGGGCCTACCACCGCTGATCCACCACGAGGACGGTTTCAACGCGGACGAGAGCGGCGAGCTGAAGTCCAAACGCAACTGGTATCGCCGTATAGCGCTGGGCCGCACGCACAAGCTGGTCGTGCCCAGCCGCGTGCTGGAGCGGATCGCGACCGGTGTGTGGAAGCGGCCACCCGAATTCGTGCAGCGCATTCCCAACGGCATCGACACCAAAGCCTTTTCCAAAAAGCCCAAACCCGGCTCGTTCCGCGTGGTTAAGCGAAAGGGCGAGCGTTGGGTCGGCACGCTGGCGGGTCTGCGACCGGTCAAGCAACTCGATCTTCTGGTGAGGGCGTGTGCCATGCTGCCGGAAAACTGGCACCTCGTGATCCTGGGCGAAGGTCCCGAGAGGGACGAGATCCGCGCCGCCGCCGAGGCGCATGAGACGAGCCACCGCGTTCACCTGCCCGGAGCGCACAACGATCCGGCGAGCATCATCGGTCTGTTCGATATCTTTGCGCTGTCTTCGAAGAGCGAACAATTTCCGCTTTCCGTTGTGGAGGCGATGGCGGCAGGCCTGCCGGTCGTCGCGCCCGATGTGGGCGATATTCGGGATATCGTCGCACAGCTCAACCGCCCCTTCATCGCGGTCCCCGACGACGCGAGCGCGCTTGCCGCGCAGCTTGTCGCGCTGGCTGAGGACGAGGGTCTGCGCAGCGAACTGGGCGCGGCCAATCGCGAGCGGGCGAGGGCCCAATTCGACGAGAAGCAAATGATCGAGACCTATCGCGAGCTCTACTGGGACGCGATGCAAACGCCCGTGCAAAGCCTGCCGCTTCACCGAAGGTTAAACCTGGGTGGGTGACAGGGCGCGCTTGCGCCATTGCGCAGGGCGGCTGCCCTCCCTAAAAGCGCGGGCCGAAGCCTGACAATATTAACGAGGAAACACGCCAAGTGGCGCGCACTCCAACGCAAAACCCTACCGAAGGACAGCAACCAGCCATCCCGCAACCCGGCGAACCCCAGCCGGGCAAGCCCTCGCGCGACGACGAAGTCCTGATGCGCGAGATCGACGAGGCCGTGCGGCAAGACGATGCCAAGGCTTTCTTTGAGAAATATGGCGTACCCATCGGCGCTGCGCTGGTATTGCTGCTGGTCGGCATGTTCGGCTTCTGGTGGTGGGAAAGCTCGACCGATGCCGAGCTCGAAAGCCAGTCGGAAACGATCGTGAGCGCGCTCGATTCGGTCGATGCAGGCGATTATGATGGCGCGGACGAAAAGGTCGAAGGGCTTATCGCAGACGGCTCGATCGGTGCGCGAACCGCAGCGCGTTTCATGCAGGCAAGCAACGCTCTCGAACAGGGTGAGCGTGGCCGGGCGGTAGAGCTGTTCGCAGCGATTTCCGCCGACAGCGACGCGCCGCAGCCGCTTCGTGACCTCGCGACGATCCGCGAGGTTTCTACCAACTTTGACGAACTCGAGCCGACCGACGTGATCGCACGGCTCGAGGAGATGGCAGTGCCGGGCCATGCCTTTTTCGGCAGCGCGGCTGAATTGACCGCTATCGCCCATCTCGAAGCGGGCCATCGCGATCGCGCGGGCACCTTGTTCGGCGAGATTGCAAAGGACGAGGACCTGCCCGAAACGCTGCGTGCCCGCGCGCGGCAGATGGCGGGCCTGCTTGGAGTGGATGCGGTCGAGGATGTCGAGCAATTGATCGAACAAGGCGGCACGCTGCGTGGCGTTGCGCAAGGTCCTGCACAATAATCAAGATACGAACTGGACGGACGGACTGACATGCAAGCGAATGGCAAAAGAGGCGCACTCATCGCAGGCGCACTGGCACTGACCCTGACAGGGTGCAGCGGCGGATTGTTCGGCGGTGGCGACGACAAGACCACGCCAACAGTGGGCAACCGCACCCCAATCCTCTCGCAGATCCAGGACGGCGCGAAGGTCGATCCCTCTCTCGCCGGGGTCAGCGTTGTTCTTCCCCCGGCGCAGGCCAATTCCGAATGGGCGCAGGTCGGCGGTTCGGCGAGCAAGTCCTACGGACACCTCGCTTTGTCCGAGAATCCGAGCAAAGCCTGGACTGCTGATGTCGCAGGCGGCAGCGATCGCGTCCGCCTCGCCGCTGCGCCGGTGATCGGGCAGGGACGGCTCTATGCGGTCGGGTCCGACGGCACGATCCACGCTTTTGACAAGGCCAGCGGGTCGCGCATCTGGCGCTCGGATGCGAATGTCCAAGACAATCTGCGCGCTTCGGCTTTCGGCGGCGGTGTGAGTTATGACAATGGCCGCGTCTATGCCACGAACGGCGTGGGCTCTGCCAAGGCGCTCGATGCGGCAACCGGAGAGGTCATTTGGGATGTCACCCCCGCAGGCCCGCTGCGCGGCTCGCCGACCATCGCCTTTGGCCAGGTCTACGTGATGACGCAGGATAACCAGATCGTGGCGCTCGACGCCTCTGATGGCGACCTGCTGTGGAACGAAAGCGGCTCCTCGGCGCAATCGGGCGTGTTCGGCGTCGCTGCTCCTGCAGCCGGACAGGGCACTGTCATCGCCGGCTACTCCTCGGGCGAGCTATCGGCCTATCGCTACGAGAACGGGCGCACCTTGTGGGCCGACGCTTTGGCGCGCACCAATATCTCGACCCGCGTTTCCTCGCTGACCGACATCGATGCCGATCCGATCATCGATTCGGGCCGCGTTTATGCTCTGGGGCAGGGCGGTCGCATGGCGGCTTATGAACTGGTCACCGGCCAGCGCATCTGGGAACTCAACCTTGCCGGTATCTCTACCCCGGCGATCGCGGGTGAGTGGATATTCACCCTGACCGACGATGCGCGCCTGCTCGCCATTGCGCGTTCGACGGGCCGTGTGCGCTGGATCACTCAGCTCGCGCCGTTTCGCAATGTCGAGAAGAAGAAAGACCCGATTTTCTGGACTGGCCCCGTACTCGCGGGCGGACATTTGTGGGTGGCAAGCTCCAGGGGTGAAGTGTGGCGCGTGAGCGTCGGCGAAGGCTCCGCAAGCCTGTTTGCCGATCTGGACGAGTCGGTGAGCCTGCCCCCGGTGGTCGCGGACAACATGCTGTTCATCCTCGACGACAGCGGCACGATCCACGCCTGGAGGTAACGATCCGGGCGTTAACCTTCGGCGAGACCACGTCTTTCGCCGGGACAGCGCAGAAAGTGCAAGCGGAGAATTAACCCTTTGCCGCTAGGCGAAGCGAGTTATGAATCGCGACTCCAATCCCGCCGCAAGCCGGTCTGTCTCCGAAAATCGCGCCGCACCGCCAAAGAGCGACGTGTCTTCGGGTGTGGGGCTCGCCGGGCTGCTCGGCCTGTTTGCATGGATCGCCTTTTGCCGCGCTTTTCCGGCGATTGCCGAGGCTCTGGGCCTTGGCAGTGACTATGGCGTGCTATCCGGCCCCTATGCCGCCGTCAGTGCGATGGCGTTCACCGCCGGACCGATGGCGGTGTGGTCGATAGTGGTCGACAAGGTGCATCTGCGATCCTCGACCGGGCTCGACTGGAACCTGAAACGCAGCGTCGAAGAGGTGCTACCGATATCGACCGTCAAGATCGTCGGGCTCTGGTGCACATGGGGCATAATCGCTGCGCTCTATTGTCTGTGCCGGTGGTATTGGGACGGAGCATACCTGTTCGCGATGGAGATGCTGGGGCTTGCCATCCTGCCAATGGTCGTCGCTTCGGTGCCCTATATCATCTGGCTCGACCGCTACATGATCGAACCGCGCGACAGCACATGGCATTTCGGCGCGGCCTTGATGAACTTGGAGGGTGTCGACCTCGACCAGATCAAGAACCACTGGCGCGCATGGATCATCAAGGCGTTTTTCGGGGCTTTCATGATCTCGATCCTGCCGGGCGGCTTCGCTTTCGTGGTCGAGGCTACGCCCGGTGAAATCCTCAGTAACCCGGTCGAGATCGGGATGCTCATCATCACGCTCTTGTTCGTGATCGACGTGCAGATCGGCACGGTCGGCTATTTGTTCACCCTGCGTCCGCTCGATGCGCATATCCGCTCTGGCAACCCATTCGTGGCGGGCTGGCTCGCGGCGCTGCTGTGTTACCCTCCCTTCGTATGGGGGATCATCGGGGGCAACGGCCAGATACTCTCCTATGAGGGGGCAACCGCCGGTTGGGGGGAATGGATGGCAGGGCAGCCCGCTTTGCTATGGGTCTGGGCAGCGTGGCTGATCTTCCTGACGGGCATTTATGCCTGGGCAACGGTCGCCTTCGGCATACGCTTTTCAAACCTCACCTATCGCGGCGTGCTGACCAATGGCCCCTATCGCTTCACCCGCCACCCGGCCTACCTGTCGAAGAACCTGTTCTGGTGGTGCTCGGTCATGCCGTTCCTCGTGACCAATGGCAGCGCAGTGGACGCCATTCGCAACACCTTCTTCCTGTTGCTGGTCAACGCGATCTACTACTGGCGCGCGCGCACCGAAGAGGCGCACCTGCTCGCCGAGGACCCCAAGTACCGCGAATATTACGACTGGATGGAAGAAAACGGCGTCGTCACCGCACCGCTCGCCAGGGTAAGGCGCAGGCTGGTCGGTCGATTGAGCGGCGCGAGACCCCGCCCGGCCACGTCAGACGGCATCGCCCAGGAGCCCGCCGAATAGGCGTTCTCACAGGTAGAAGCCTTCGTCGATGGTTTCGTAGGCGATCAGTTCACGTTCGCTCATCGCCAGTGCCGATATCTGTGCGCGCCAGTCGGCGATATGTGCGGTGCGAAAATGCGCTTCGAGCGCTTCACGGTCACGCCACTTCTCAGACACGCGCACCAGACCCTCATCGATCACGTCGAAGGCATAGGCGTATTCGATACAGCCGGCTTCCGCGCGGCTGGCGACGATCATCGTCTCCATCACCGGCTTGACGACATCGACCATGCTGGGCGGCACGCGGAAACTTCCGATCACGACGATCATGCCAGCGAGCCTTGATGCGGCGCATGCCTTCCCAGACTCGGTCCGACCGGTACGATCAGCATTGCCATTTCCCCCTCTGTCGGCCTCGCTAGAACGAGTATCTATATACCTGCGACAAGTCGCCACCCCATTCGCCGTGATACGCATCGAGCAGTCGCTGCGCGGGGACTTTTCCGGTCGATACGATTTCGTCGAGCGTTTCGAGATAGCCGGTTTCGTTGTCCCCGCTGGCGTTCAGCCTGCCGCGCGCGGCCAGTCCCTTGTGCGCGATAGCCAGCGCTTCGCGGCCGAGGTCCTGCATCGTGCCCCCACCGGGCAGCGGGGCATCGAGCGCGAGCTTGGGAGCATCGTTGCGCAGGCGCTCGCGTTCTTCCATCGACCAGTCCTTGACCAGATCCCACGCCGCATCGAGCGCCTGGTTGTCATAGAGAAGGCCGACCCAGAATGCGGGAAGGGCGCAGATGCGGCTCCACGGTCCGCCATCGGCTCCGCGCATTTCGAGAAAGCTTTTCAGGCGCACTTCGGGAAAGGCGGTGGAAAGGTGGTCCCACCAGTCGCTCGCCGTGGGTCGCTCACCGGGCAGGACCGACAACTTGCCGTCCATGAAATCGCGGAAGGACAGGCCCGCCGCGTCGATATATTTGCCGTCGCGGAAGACGAAATACATCGGCACGTCGAGCATGTATTGCGCCCATCGCTCGTAGCCGAAGCCGTCCTCGAACACGAAGGGCAGCATGCCGGTGCGATGCGGGTCGGTGTCGGACCAGATGTGGCTGCGATACGAAAGGTAGCCGTTTGGCTTGCCCTCGGTGAAGGGCGAATTGGCGAACAAAGCGGTCGCCAGCGGTTGCAGCGCAAGGCCGACGCGGAACTTCTTCACCATGTCCGCTTCGGAGGAATAGTCGAGATTGACCTGAATCGTGCAGGTGCGCAGCATCATGTCGAGACCCAGATTGCCCACCTTGGGCATGTGGTTCATCATGATCTCGTAGCGCCCCTTGGGCATGACGGGCAGCTCTTCACGAGTCTTGTCGGGCCACATGCCGAGGCCGAGGTAGCCCACGCCGCACTTCTCGCCGACCTGCTTGACCTGCGCCAGGTGGCGACCGGTTTCGTTGCAGGTGTCGTGCAGGTTTTCCAGCGGTGCGCCGGACAGTTCGAGCTGGCCGGCAGGTTCAAGGCTTACCGTGCCATCGGCGCCACGCATGGCGATGACGTTCCCGTTTTCCTCGATCGGCTCCCAGCCGAAATCGGTGAGGCCCATCAGGATATCGCGAATGCCGCCTTCCTCGCGATAGGAGGGCGCGCGGCGGTCACCGCCATCTTCCAGCCGTTTGTAGACGAATTTCTCGTGCTCGGTCCCGATACGCCAGTCGGCCTCGACCTTCTCGCCCGCGCGCATCGGCGCGGTCAGGTCGTCGAGGCTCTCGATGACCGGTTCATCGGCACTGGATGCTTCTCTGGTGCTCATCGGGCCCCTCTTTCTTCGCCTCGCCCTAGATAAGCCGATTGGGTGAGGGAAGCCCAAATTGCCTTTTTGCAGACGAAGTCATTCTTGGCGCTGCCAATCGCCCGCCACTGCCATCCACACGGAAAGCGCAGCGATTGCAGCGGTTTCACCGCGAAGGATGCGCGGGCCAAGCGTGATAGGTCGCGCCTGTGGGAGGGCACGGATAGCGGCGCGTTCGGCATCGTCGAAGCCGCCTTCCGGGCCAACAAGGATCGCGGCGGGGCCGTGGTGAGCGGCAAAGGCCTCGGCGGCGCTCTCTCCGCCTTCCTCGTCGGCAAAAAACAGTGTCCGCTCTTCGGACAATGCATTCAGCAGTTCATCGAGCTTTCGCGTCTTGCCGATCGCGGGCAGGGCGGTGCGCGCGCATTGCTCGGCAGCCTCGGTAGTGATCGTGCGCGCGCGCTCGGCGTTGAGCTTGTCCGCGACGCAGCGGCGCGTGACGACCGGCTGGATGCGCATGACGCCAAGTTCGGTCGCCTTTTCGAGCACGAGATCGAAGCGGTCCTTTTTTAGCAGCGCCGCGCACAGCCACAGATTGGGCACGCTCTCACGTTCGCGCAGCTGTTCGGTCACGGTGAGTTCCACGCGCCGTTTCTCGACCGTTTCTACCTGAGCGGCCCACTCGCCGGATATGTCATCGCAGACGATAACCGTGTCGCCGGGCGAGACACGCATGACCTTGCCGAGATAGTGCGCCTGGTTTCCGTCGAGCGCGAGACTTTGCCCTTCGCCCAGTTCGTTGGCGACGAACAGGCGCGGTGCGCTTTTCGGTGGCCAGGCGGGGGTGGCGGGCAATTCGTTCTCCAAGTTATGTCTTTATGGCAAAGCGAAATTCCCGATTCTTTTCAACTCCTCATGTAAGGAAAAATGGACAGAAGCCTTCGCGAGGGTGGCGAAAACGGGTATGAGTTCGGCATGATTGCGCGCGTCTGCCAAATTTACATCGCTGCCGTGTTCCTCGGCCTTGGCGGATGGGCCTTGCTCGCGCCGGGCAACGTGATCGAATTTGCCGTGACACCTGAATATCGCGACGAGGCATTCCTGAGCAGTTTTGCGCTTGCCTGTTTCGGAGCGCAGGCGGTGTTGTTCGGGATCATGGCGCTTGTGCTTGAATGGTCGGCGCGCGCGTTCCTGACCTATGCGGTGCTGCTGCTGCCGTTCTTCTGGTTCAATTACCATTTTCACTATGTCGAGCCGGTCCTGACAAGCATCGGAATGCTCGATTTCGCGGGCAACATAACGATGCTGATCGCCGCTCTGGTCGGTTGGCGCGCGTCGCGCTAGGGGCAGCGCATGAGCCAGACCGTTGTCCCTGATACCGAACATCGCGGCCTGATCGAGCGCCTGCCCCAGCTCCCGCGCGACCTCGCGCAGCTGGCGCGGTTCGACCGGCCGATCGGGTGGTGGCTGTTGTTCTGGCCATGCGTTTTCGGCGTCTGGCTGGCCGGTGCCGGCGTGCAGATTGCGCTGCTTGCGTGGCTTCTGCTTGGCGCGGTTGCGATGCGAGGGGCGGGGTGCGTCTACAATGACATCGTCGACGCCCGGCTCGATGCCAGCGTCGCGCGCACCGCCGCGCGGCCCGTGGCGAGTGGGCGGGTGTCGAAGAAAGCCGCGTGGGCGTGGCTGTGTGCGCTGTGCGCGGTCGGCCTGGTCGTCTTGCTGCAATTGCGGTTCGAAGCGCAGCTCGTCGCGCTCGGCAGCCTCGCACTGGTCGCCGCCTATCCTTTCATGAAGCGCATCACGTGGTGGCCGCAGGCGTGGCTGGGCATGGTGTTCAACTGGGGCGTGCTGGTCGGATGGACGCAGTTGCGGCTCGACAATTGGGAAGTGCTCGCCTGCCTCTATGCTGGCTGCGCGGCGTGGACCATCGGTTATGACACGATCTACGCGTTACAGGACCGCGAGGACGATGCACTGGTCGGGATCAAATCCAGCGCGCTTCGCATGGGTAATCATGTCCACGCCGGGGTTGCTGCGTTCTACGCTGCGGCGCTGGTGCTATGGGGAATGGCGATCTGGTTCTACCGGCCCGACGTCGTGGCGCTGGCCGCGCTGCTCCCGGTGGCCTTGCACCTGATCTGGCAGGTCGCCACTCTGGACGCCGACGATCCGGCCAACCCGCTCGCGCGCTTCCGCTCCAACCGTTGGGCGGGCGCGCTGATGGCGGCGGCCTGCTTCATCGTCGGCAATGCGGGGGCGTAAGCGCCATGTGCAACCTCTACCGCATGACGAAGAACGCCGACGAGGTCGCCAAGTGGTTCGACGCCATCGCGGCGGCAGGCGGCGCGAATTTCGGCGAGGAAGTCTATCCCGGCTATCCCGGTCTGGTCGTGGCCGAGGGGCAGGTCCGCCAGATGAACTGGGGCTTCCCACTGGTCATGAAGGGCAAGAACGGGCAGCCCCTCAAGCCCAAGCCCGTCAACAACGCACGCACCGACAAGCTCGACAGCTTTTTCTGGCGCTATTCCTTCGAGGAGCGCCGCTGCCTCATCCCGCTATCCGCGTGGGCCGAAGCTCAGGGGGCGAAAGGGGCGAAAACCCGGACATGGCTCGCCTTGCCTGACGCAGATCTTTTCGCCTGCGCCGGGGTATGGCGCGACAGCGACGAGTTCGGCACCTGCTATTCGATGGTCATGACCGACAGCGCCGGCAGCGCCGCTTCCGACGTGCATAGCCGGATGCCAGTGCTGCTGCGGCCTGACGATTACGAAGGCTGGGTGTCGGGGTCGCCCGAGGATGCGAAGAGCCTCTGCAAGGCTTGGACAGGCGACCTTGCCATCGAGCGCACCGACCAGCCCTGGACCCGTGGTTCGGCGGTGCAGAAGGACCTGCTCTGACGATTTCGCACGATCATCGGCTCGTTCATGACGCTTCCCCTGCATAACTGACAACTTCGAACTCGATTCCGTCCCAGTCGAAGAAATAAAAGCGCCGACCCGGCTCGTAATCGTCGTGGCCGAAGGGTTCGAGCCCGGCTGCGGCGACGGCACTCTCGGCGGCGGCGAGATCGTCGACCAGCAGGCCGACATGGTTCAATGGCTGGCCCTTGGAGAAATCACCTTTGACCTCATCATTGGTGTAGAGAGCGAGATAGGTCGCGCCGTTGTCCGGTTCGCCCACATGGATCGTGTCGCCCCCATATTTCGACTTCCCGCGCCAGCGCTCCTGCCAACCGCAAAGCTGCCTGAACAATTCGGCACTGCGTTCGGGACGGGTGACGGTGAGGTTGGCGTGTTCGATGCGGCCATTGGCCATGACGAGGCTCCTTTTCATGTGTTTGTGTCGATGCGGGCAGGGCGCCCGAATCATCCTCGTCACTGACAATGCAATCTCAACCTAACTTGAGATCAAGCTATTTCTGTTCTAGTCCGTTCCTATGCCCAAAACGCTTTCCAGCAAGGACCTGCTCTCGATCGGGGAGATAGCGCGCCGCACCGGACTATCGGTGTCGGCAATCCGTTTCTATGAGGATAAGGGACTGGTCGAGCCGGTGCGCACTGGCGGCAACCAGCGGCGCTTCCTGCGTTCGGACATAAGGCGGCTCAGCTTCATCCTCATCGCTCAGCAACTGGGCCTGAGCCTGGGAGAAATCGACGCCGTGATGCGCCGCCTGCCGCATGGGCGCACGCCAACCGCGCGCGACTGGCGAGAGATCAGCGCCGCAATCCGCGAGCGGATCGACGCACGCATCGCCGAGCTGGAGCGAACCCGAGACCGGCTTGACGGGTGCATCGGGTGTGGTTGCCTCAGCCTTGAAAAATGCGCGATCTACAATCCGGGGGACCGGCTCGGCGAACAGGGCGCCGGGCCAAGACAAATCCTCGCGGACTAGCTGCGACTAGTGCTGCGGGCCCAGTTCTGGGTCGAGGTCGCGCGGGCGGGTGAAGTGGGTGAGCTTGCCGACATACTTTTTCACCGCGTCCCAGCTGTCGACGTTGCATTCGATGACGGCAAACGAAGCGGTCGGGAATTTGACCGAGGCTTCGCGGAACAGATCGGTTTCGTGGCTCGGAGAGACAAGTTCGAGGATGACTTCCTGGAGGCCAGGATTGTGCCCCGAAACAAGGATCGCTTCGGGCTCCTCGCCCTGTTCGTCCTTATAGGCGGCGGCATGTTCCTGCGTGGTTTCGATGATCGTGTCGGCGCTGGCCAGATACAGTCGCTCGTCATACTTGACCGACATTTCGGGTAGGCCCTTGTCCAGCGTGTCCTTTACCCGCACCGCCGGGCTGGCAATCGACAGGTCCCACTCGACCCCGTGAGCGCGCAGGTGGTCGCCCATCAGTTCTGCACCCTTGACCCCGCGTTCGTTCAGGCCGCGGTCGAAATCGCGGGCGGCACCGTCGCCCCAGTCGGACTTGGCATGGCGGTAAAGGCCCAACAATTTCGGCAAGCTCGCAATCTCCCTGTCGGCGCGGTGGAACCCCGCTGTGCTAGAGCATGGAGCGCGCCATGCAAGGGGAGATGCGCCGAGCCGTTAAGGCGCGACCGGAGTGCGGCCGGGCAACATGATGAAAGGCTTCGCATTCTTCCGGAACTCTTCGCGGTAGCGCGGATGTTCGGTGCCCATCCAGCGGTCCCAGAAGGTGAAGTAGAAACCGAAATTGTGGCCAGAGGAATGGTGCAGGTCGTGGTGCGTGGTGGTCGCGATCCAGTCGGTCCACTTGCTGTCGACCCAGCCTGCCGGAAACAGCTCGGTTCCCGCATGGGCCATCACGTTGCGGATCATCTGATGCCAGATGAAAAACAGTATCGCGAAGCCCGCATAGGCGATGCCAATCTGGCTCGTGATGATCAGGAAGACCGGCACGAATGCAACCTCTAGCACCGCTTCGACAGTCGTGAAGCTGTAGGCGGTCCAAGGGGTGGGTGTGCGGGACTTGTGGTGGTGCAGGTGCGTCGCGCGGAACAGTCGCTTCGTATGCATCGCGCGGTGGATCCAGTAGAACCAGGCGTCGTGCGCAACCACCATCAGCCCAAATTGCCAGACAATGGTCCACAGCGCGGCATCATCGATCTTGAGCAGGATAGCCCCGGTTTCGCGCCCGACGAGGATCGCGAGCGTGACGAAGGCATAGACCACCACGGTTCGCATCGATGACAGCACTTCACGCACATAGTCGCTGCGCTTGGCCCGGCGGGTGCGCTGGATGCGCCGTGCCACGGCCCATTGGCTGAAGACGAACAGGATGAGCGTGAGCACGCCCGCCGCGATCACATATCGAGAAAAATCGAAATAGAGCACCCGCATCATGTGTTCGCTGACTCGGGTGATGGCGTATTCGAGCGTGACGGGATCGTTTGCGAGGCTCATGGCGCGGTCCTTCTGGATGGCTGATGCACAATGTCATGCACCTGCCGCTGCGCCAAGGCTCCTCATTGTCGCAAAATGTCGGTCGATTCCGAAAACGCTCGCGATTTTTCAGTATTGATCGGCCGCCGTGCGGCGATATTCGCTCGGCGTGGTGCCAGTCTCGGCCTTGAACGCTCGGTTGAAGGTCGGCAGCGAATTGTAACCCAGATCCATGGCGATGGTGAGGATCGGCACGTCGACATCATCGCGGCTCGACAGTTTCTCGCGCGCTTCTGCAATGCGGCGGCGGTTCAGGAAGGCGGAGAAATTGCGGTAGCCGAGCCCCCGGTTGATGAGCGCGCGCAGGCGGTGCTCGGGCGTTTCGAGATGTTCGGCCAGCGTGGCGATGGTAAGGCCGGGGGTGCGGTACACCCCTTCGTCCATTGCGGCGGTGAGCTTTTCGTGCAGCACACGTTCCGATGGGGACAGCTCGGGCGTTTCGGGCCCTTGATCTACCGGGTCCTGTTCCGATTCCAGCAGCAATTCCCGGTCGGCCCGCATCAGGGCCAGGCCCGAAAAAAGCGTGATGACAAGGATCAGAACGGCAGTGGCAAACTGCAACCAGGAGATCGGTTGGAACGGGCCGCGGAGGAGATCGAAGATGAGGATCAGGCCGATCTGCAACCCTATCAATGTCGGGAGAACCAGCCGGATGAGCCGCCGCTTTTCAATCAGGTCGTCCGCGCGGTCGCGCAAGGCGATGCGGATTAGGTCCGCGATGAGGACCAGCGAGATCAGGCGGTTGCCGTAATAGGTCAGCAGCCCCAGCTCTTCGACAATTATTCCAGCAAGCCAGACGACAAGCAGCGCGGCCGCTGCCGCCTGCACCGCCTTCATCGCAGGATCGCGGTCGAACAGTCGGCGCGCAAACAGCCAGGCCCAGACCGGTGTCGCCATCGACAGCAGGTTCACGACATCGTCGGCCCATCCGGTCGGCTCGAGCATCGGGGTGGAATTGATGGCATAGGCAACCACGCCGACGAGAAGTCCGACAAGCGGCACTTTCAGGGCGGCGCGTATCTCCCCCTCGACCACTTGCGCCAGCAGCATCAGGCTAGCGCCGATGGTTATGATCCTCACGAAGAAGTCGAGCTGTTCGATCATGCGAAGCTGTCCGGGATTTCGTCGTCGAGATCGGATGGTTGAGCCTGCGGGCCGGCATCCTCACCGATCATTCCGCCTTTGACGCGCGCCAGTGCCTCGTCGAGCGTCACGCGGCGCACCACCGTCCCTTCGGGAAAGGCGGACAGCAGGCGCGAGGGGAAGGCGGCGGAAAGGACCACGAAATGGCCAGCATCCTCGCGCCCGCGGATCAGCCTCCCGAAAGCCTGCGCCAGCCGGGCACGGATGATGCGATCGTCATGGGCACCGCCGCCATTCGCAGCGCGGCGGGCCTTGTGCAGGATATCGGGGCGGGGCCAGGGCACCGCCTCCATCACCACGCAGCGCAGGGACCGCCCCGGCACGTCCACTCCGTCGCGCAGCGCGTCGGTGCCCAGCAGGCTGGCGCGCGGATCGTCGCGGAAGATGTCGACCAGCGTGCCGGTGTCGATCGGGTCGACGTGCTGGGCATAGAGCGGCAGGCCAGAGCGCGCGAGCCGGTCGGCGATGCGGCCATGCACTGCGCGCATCCGGCGGATCGCGGTGAACAGGCCCAGCACGCCGCCCTCCGACGCTTCGATCAGGCGCGAATAAGCGCCCGCGAGGCCGGGCAGGTCACCCTTTTTCACGTCGGTGACGATCAGGACCTCGGCGCGGCTGGCATAGTCGAACGGGCTGGTCGCGCTGGAGAGCAGCGGCTGGCTCTCGACGTGCGCGGCGCCCGAACGCGCGATGGCGCTTTCCCATGGGTCGCCAGCATCCTCGCCGATCCGGTCGGTCAGCGTCGCGCTGGTCAGCATCACGCCGTGCGCGGGTTCGAGCACGGTGCGCGCGAACGGCTTCATCGGGTCGAGCCAGCGGCGGTGGATCGCCACGTCGAATTCGCGCGCATCCGAGCGGTCGACCGCCAGCCAGTCGACGAATTGCTCGTCCGCCGGACCGCCCAGCCGATCGAGCAGCGCCTCCCAGGCCGCGAGCAGGTCGATGCGCCATGTGAGCGAGAAACGCGCCCCCTCGATCCGCGCGCGGCCTGCTCCGTCGAGCCAGTCGGGCGGGTCGGTCACGATCGCTTCCAGCCGCCCGCCCAGCCGCATCAGCGGCACGCGGATCGCGGCCAGAGCCTCGCCCGCCGCACCAGCCGCCTCGATCACTTCGCCGGGCAGGCCGGATGCTTCGGTCTCGATGCCGTAACCTGCCTCCTGCCCGCTTTCGTCGCGTGCGTAGGTTACGGTGCGCACCGCCGATAGCAGCGCTTCGATGGGGCCGGCCGGTTCGCCGTCGTGGAGACGTTGCAACCAGCCTTCGGAAGGAAGCGCCTTACCCGCCTCGAGTGCATCGTCAATGGCCTCGCCACCGGCTTCATCATAACTGGCGATATCCGCCAGCCGCGCCGCAAGTCCGCGCCTGCGTCCCCGGTTCTTGCGCTCCGGACCGATGATCCAGCGTCGAAGCTCGATGGCTTCCTGCCCGGATAGCGTCGCGGCAAAGGTCGAGTCCGCCGCTTCGAAAACGTGGTGGCCCTCGTCAAAGACGATGCGCGTGGGGCGCTGCGCGTGGTCGCGTCCGCGTGCGGCGTTGACCATGACGAGCGCGTGGTTGGCGATGACGAGATCGGCCTGCGCGCTGTCCCGCGCGGCGCGTTCGATGAAGCATTTGCGGTAGTGCGGGCAACCGGCATAGACGCACTCACCGCGCTGGTCGGTGAGCGCGGCAATCCCGCGCTTGCGGAATAGCGTGCCGAGCCAGCCGGGAAGATCGCCGCCGATCATGTCGCCATCGCGGGTGAAGCTGGCCCAGCGCGCGACCAGTTGCGCAAGGATAGCGGGGCGGCCCGCAAATCCGCCCTGCAATGCGTCTTCGAGGTTGAGCAGGCACAGGTAGTTCTCGCGCCCCTTGCGCACGACCACGGGCGGCGTGCCGTCGGGGCGCTTCAGCGGCCATGCGCGGCGGCTTTCGCTGCGCAGCTGGCGTTGCAGGTTCTTGGTAAAGGTCGAGACCCAGACCGTCCCACCCGACGCCTGCGACCAGACGCTGGAAGGCGCGAGATAGCCGAGTGTCTTGCCGATCCCGGTGCCCGCCTGCGCCAGCGCGACATGCGGCACTTCGCGCTTATCGCGCGGGGCGAAGATGCGCGCGGCGTCCTGGGCATAGGCGCGCTGGCCCTCGCGCTTTTCCGAACCTTCCCCGGTGAGTTCGTCGAGCTTTTCGAGCACCGCGTCCACGGGCATGTCGACCTGACGGGGCGGCGCGCGGTCGCCCGCTTCCTCCCATTCGGGCAGGGTCGAAAACAGCCATTTCTCGTTTTCCCTGGGTCGCGCCACGTGCGGTTTCAGCACCTGCGCCCACGGCCAGCGCAATCGCTCAAGCGAATGCAGTGCCGCCCAGGCGCCCGCGCGCTCGAACCATTCCGGGTCTTCGCAAGCCGCTATCATCGCGCCTGCCGCTTCGAGCAGGAATGCGGGCACGTCTTCGTCGCCTGCAGGCTCGTCGATCCCCAGCGCCTGGGCGAGGCCCCGCGGTGTCGGAACGCAGAACCGCGCCGGATGAATGAAGGCGAACAATTCGAGCAGATCGAGACCGGAAAGGTCCGGATAACCCAGCCGGTTCGCCACCAGCGGCGCATTGAGCAACAGCACCGGCGTATCGGCGGCGGCCATGATCGCCTCGCCCTTCGACACAGCGCCCGTCACCCCGTTCGCCGGGCGCAGCCAGTTACCGCCATGGCTGGCGTGAAGCGCGGGGAGGGGAAGGGGGGCAGTCACAGGCGGTAAAATGGGCCGCCATCGACGCGATGTAAACGACCGCGCGGCATGCTTTTGGCAGTTATGGACGGTTGGGAAACGAGCCGTGCCGCCTTTCGCCGGACGATGGGCCAGACGCTTTCGTTTCGAGCGAATGAGTGCAGAAGAGGGACGACCCGGCACAAGGGCCGAGCCGCCCCTCCCTGCGACCCTTCAGGGGCGCGAAAAGTCGCGCGCCCTGCGGGCTAGCTCGTTTCCCCTCTTCAGAAGCTTTTCTGCACGCCGACAGTGAGCGTGTAATCCGTCGGCATCTGCGGGCCGTTCAGATCTTGGACTATCGGCAAACCTGCTTCGATCCCGAGCCGCCAGCCTTCGAGTGCCCCGCCAGTAGCCGCGAAGTTCACGCCGACCAGTCCGGTCACGCTTTCGCCGCCCTGGAAATCGGGATTGGCTGTCTGGACCGGCCCCATGATCGCGGGATCGATGCCGTCGACGCGCCCTACCGTCTCCGCCTGAACACGCGCTGAAAGGGCGACCGCCGGTGCTACAGATGCGGCAAGCCACGCGGTTGCCATCGCCCGGTCGCCTTGGGAGTAGCCATTGTCGTTATCGCCCAGCCTGATCGTGCCCTTCACCTGGGCACCCCATCCGAACAAGTCGTTCTGGTCGCGCCACGTGATACCCGGCTCAAGATCGAACGTTCCCGATCCGAGCTGCATGGGATAGGGCAGTCGCACGGTCGGATTGCCGCCCATCGGGGTAAGGATATCGTCGGTCTTCTCCGTCGATCCCGTCGGGATGGAGACACCCGCATTGAGATGGACCGTATCGGTCAGGCCGATCAGAGCGGAGACCTTTGTATCGCCAAAGCCCGCCGGGCTGGTGCGGAAGGTGCCGAGCTGCGTCGTGCCCATTCCGCCCTGATAGGTGATGTGGTCCATTTCCTTCGACCAGTAATTGGCCATGACCATCAAAGTGACCTGATCGGAAAGACCGTACATCAGCCCGGCCATATGC
Source organism: uncultured Erythrobacter sp. (assembly GCA_947494705.1). GTDB lineage: Bacteria > Pseudomonadota > Alphaproteobacteria > Sphingomonadales > Sphingomonadaceae > Erythrobacter. The sequence goes on along the minus strand of CANLVN010000001.1, from coordinate 622,852 downwards.
ATGTCCATGCGCATATCGGTCGGCACGATCCGCAGGGTGGACGGCTGTCCCGGATTGCCGAAGAAGCGGTTGGGCACGGTCGTGACCACTGTGTCGGGGGAGACACTGTCGGTGCCGATCTGAACGCCGCCCATGTCCATATGCATGAGGCGATAGCTGACCATCCATTCTCCCTCGCCGTGGCGGTGGTCACCCATCACTCCGATAGGTGCGTGGTCGAGCGCGTTGATGTGGCCCTCATCGGCGAGAGCAGGGGAGGCCGCGAGCGCGCAGCCGATGGCAGCGAGGGAAGCCCCCGCTTTGATAAACGAATTCATTGAGATAACTCCTGTTGATCTGATTGTTTGATAAGTCAGACCAACAGGGGCGGACCCCTCGCTTCATAGGCGGGAAAGGGTGGCCGCGTCGCTAATACGCGGATCGCAGTGGCTGCAGGCACCTCGCGCATGATGGCGCGGCTGGCGAAGAGAACTGGTTCGCTCGGAAGGGTTGGCCCGCAGGCGGAGCAGCACGGATTGGCGCTGGGGTCATCGCCGTGCCCATCACCGTGGCCAGCATCGTTGCCGACAAGTCGCTCGCCCTCGTCGACCGCCATGTCATCGTGCATGTCATGGTGCGCTTGTGCTCCATGATCCATTTGCGCTGCTTCGGCCGGCGGCAGGCAACACGGCGCGCCAACGATGACGCGCACGCCGATAGCGAGCAGCAGGAAGAAATGGAGAAGCGGGCGGGTCGGATGCGGCATGGTGAGTGGTCTGTAATCTGGCCGTCTCATAGAGGTGGCCATTTTCCATGCAAGGCCGTCGCTGTCCTACAGGCCTGGCGCAAGCTATCTTTTTGTCGCCATGCTCCCGATCTCGCTCCCGAAACCCCTCTTTGCGGAAAGTCACACAAATATAGGTGTCTTTCCCGCAATATGCGCGGCAAAACAGCCATTTATGGGGCCTCTGACCATTTTCAAAGGTGCCCCTTGCGCGTTCCATTTCCGCTCTCTCGCCGCGCGGTGCCTATCGCTTTCGCGCTTGCAACATCGCGGAGCTTGCGCAAAGGCCGCTAGCCTATGACCGACAGCGAACTCATCGAAACCGCCCGCAATTCCAAGGCATGGCCCTTCCAGGAGGCACAGCGCCTCGCAAAGCGGCTGCGGAACGGGAAACCCGGCGGCGAGCCGGTGCTGTTTGAGACCGGCTACGGTCCGTCGGGCCTGCCGCATATCGGCACGTTCCAGGAAGTGCTGCGCACCACGCTTGTGCGCCGCGCCTACGAAGCGCTGACCGGCGAGAAAACGCGGCTGGTGGCCTTCAGCGACGACATGGACGGCCTGCGCAAGGTGCCCGACAACGTGCCGAACAAGGAGATGCTTGCGTCGCATCTGGGCAAGCCCCTGTCGCGCATTCCAAGCCCGTTCTCGAACGAGCACGAGAGCTTCGCCGCGCACAACAACGCGCAATTGCGTGAGTTCCTCGACCAGTTCGGCTTCGACTACGAGTTCGTAAGCTCGTCCGACCGTTACAACTCTGGCGCGTTCGACGACGCTCTGCGCGGGGTGTTGCGCAACTTCGACGCGATCATGGACATCATGCTGCCGACGCTGCGCGAGGAACGGCGCAAGACTTACTCGCCGATCATGCCGGTCTCTCCGACCACCGGTGTCGTGCTGCAGGTGCCGGTCGAGGTCGTTGATGCCGAGGCCGGGACGATCCGCTTCACCGACGAAGACGGCAACACCGTTGAGCAATCGGCGCTGGCCGGCATGGCCAAGTGCCAGTGGAAGGTCGACTGGGCGATGCGCTGGGTCGCGCTGGGCGTCGACTACGAGATGTACGGCAAGGACCTGACCGACAGCGGCGTGCAATCGGGCAAGATCGCCCGCGTGCTGGGCGGCAACAAGCCGGAAGGGCTGATCTACGAGCTGTTCCTCGATGCCAAGGGCGAAAAGATCAGCAAGTCGAAGGGCAACGGCCTCTCGATCGAGGAATGGCTGCAATATGGCAGTGAAGAGAGCCTCGGCTTCTACATCTTCGCCAATCCCAAGAGCGCCAAGCAGCTTCACGCCGGGGTCATCCCCAAGGCGATCGACGATTACTGGCAGTTCCGCGAACGGCTCGCCGAACAGCCTCTCGACAAGCAACTGGGTAATCCGGTGTGGCATCTGGCACGCGCGAATGAGAGCCTGGACGGGCCCGAAGCGCCCGGGGCGGGCGACTCGCTTTCGGTGCCTTACAGCCTGCTCTTGAACCTTGTCAGTGTGCTGGGGCTGGAAGCGACGCCCGAGAACCTCGCCGAGTATGTCGCAAGCTATACGGGGCAAACGGTGACCGACCCCGCGCTGACGCGTCTGATCGAGGCGGCGGTGAACTACAATCGGGACTTCGTGGCGCCCACCCTGTCCAAGCGTGCGCCCGAAGATGGCGAGGTGCTGGCGCTGACCGAGCTCGACGCGCAGCTCGCCGCCGCGCCAGAGGATGCGGATGCAGAGGCGCTGCAGACAATGGTCTACGAGATCGGCAAGCGTGAGGAGTTCGGTTTCGAATCCTTGCGCGACTGGTTCCGCGCGCTTTACGAAACGCTGCTGGGAAGCGAGCAGGGCCCGCGTATGGGCAGCTTCATCGCGCTGTACGGGATCGAACCTACGCGCAAGCTGATCGCGGAGGCACTGGCGAGGGCTTAAACCGCTTTCCTACTTCCACTTGCGGGTGCGATACCATTTGGTGATGATGTACTTCGCACCCTTCAGCACGGGCGTCCCGGCGTGGATCGTGTCCTCATTGGGGGTGCCGTCGGGCAGAGCGTTGTTCCAGATCAACAGCACGCCCGGCTTGGGCTCGATCTTGATGCCGATATTGGTGAAATGGGTTTCCCCACCGGCCTCGACCTCGTTGAGGAACGCCATCGTGGTCCAGCTGCGCTGGCCACCGCGCTTGCGCTCGTTCTGCCAGTACTTCTCGCTGGTGTAGAACCAGTCGTTGTGCGGCTTGAACTGCTGTCCGGGCAGATAGCGCTGCCCCTGGATTGCTTCGCCGATCACCGGGTTGACGCCGAGCAGGTCGTCGATGCGCCGCCCGATGCCCTTGACGAAGCTGTCATGCGGATCGAGATCTCCCGAATAGGAAGTGCGAAAGCCGCTGTCATATCCGATTTCGTGCAGGGCAGAGGGCCGCGCGGTCTGATCCACCATCAGGCACAGTCGGTCACATTCGGCCGCGGTCAGAAAATCGCCAACTGCAAACAATTCGGCCTTGTCGGTGTCGACCTTGTAGACACCGGGGTCGGCAGCAAGCCGCTCGCGAACCTGCTTGCCAACTCGTTTGAGGGCATCTTGGTCGGGAATGATCGGGGTCTTCGCCATTCCGCTTCCCTAGCAAGGCACGCAGAAATTCAAAGCCCCCGCCGGATCGCTCCGACGGGGGCTTTTTATGATGAGCGGATGACTGCGACTTACCAGAAGAAGTCGTAGATCACGTCGACGGTCTCACCGGTATAGATGTTCACCAGCAGTACGTCGTCGTAATAGCGCACCCAGCGATAGGGGCCGTAAACTTCGGGGAGACGATAGGCCCAGGGGTCATTGATCCAGTAACGCTGTCCGAAGAACAGGTTGTCTAGGAAGAACCCGATCCGCACGCGGCTGTAATTGTGCGAGCGATAGGGAGCGTAATACCGACCGAGTCGATACAGACTGCGATTTGCGCGACGGTGCCTCTGCCAGCTGTAACGGCGGTCGTTGCGCCACGAACGGCGGTCCCAACGGCGGTAGTCGCGACGCGCCTCACGGTAGCCATTGCGGTAGGCATTTCGGCGGATCTGGCGGTTTTCAATACGATCGCTGCGGCGGTCGTAACGGCGCTCGGCCCGACGATCCTGGCGACGTTCTATACGACGATCCTGGCGACGCTCGATGCGGCGGTCCTGACGACGCTCGGCACGACGCTCCTGACTGCGATCGATGCGGCGGTCGGCCCGGCCGATGGTCCGCAGTGCCCGGTCGGAAAAGTCGCCATTGCGACGCTCTACCCGGCGATTGTCACTGCGGTCCCGTACGCGCTCAGCACGACGTTCACCGCGACGCTCTACCCGGTTTGCGCGCTGATCCCCGCGACTGTCGATCCCGCGAGCGCGACGCTCGCTGCGTCGGTCGACATTGCGTGCCACGCGATCGCGGCCCTGACGCTCGAGGCGTGCAGCACGACGATCGCCGCCGCGCTCCACCTGACGCGAGCGTGCTTCGCTGCGGCGTTCGGCACTTTCGGCGCGCCGGGCGGCACGCCTCTCGACGCGCTGGGCACGCGCAGCGTTGCTGGGTGCAGCACGGCGATTGTTTGAGCGGGCTCGCTGTGCGTTTCCGCGGCGTTCAGCGCGACGATCCTGTCGGCTTTGGTCAGCCGAGGAACTGGTCGCCTCAACGCTGGTCGCAGCTTCGGCCTCCTCGACCGGTGCGGCAAGGGCGATGACGAAGGCGAGGGCGGAAAGCGCGCTGCCCCGAAGTAAGAGAGTAAGATCCATGATTGTCCTCCAGTGTTGCCGCCCCACCACCAACGGCTGGATTGATATGTTGTTTAGCGACTTAGTAATGGCGTTCTAGACAAGGGTCTCTGACCCCTCCCTTAACCGCTCGTTTAGCCTTTCGTTCATGTTGTAAGCAGGTTTTCTTAACGCCTTGACCCTGCCTCGTGAAGCGCCAATGGCCATGCGCGATGTTTGACACCCTAGACGATGTGCACAGCGACCTGACCCGGCGACTGGACCGAGCGGCCAATGATCGCAAGTCGCCCATGCATGTTCCCGCAGTCGTAACCAGCGATGTCGATGCGCGCGGTATGGTACTGCGCGAGTTTGACGAAGCGGCATGGACCCTGCGGTTCCACACCGATACTCGCGCGCCCAAGGTCGCCGCGATAGCCGCCGATCCGCGCATGGCGGTGCTGTTTTACGACAAGGGTGAAAAGATCCAGATCCGCGTGCGCGGTACCGGAGAAGTGCTGCGTGGGCATCCGGTGACCGACACGGCCTGGGCGACCGGATCGAACTTCGCGCGGCGATGTTATCTCGGCGAAGGGCCGGGTGCGCCAAGCAATGCACCGACCTCGGGACTGCCTAGGGAACTGGAGGGCGTCGAGCCGAGCGACGAAATGCTCGTCCCGGCGCGTGAGAACTTCGCGGTATTGCGGGTGACGCTGACCGAGCTGGATTGGCTGTATCTCGCGCATACCGGCCATGTGCGCGCCCAATTCGCGCGCGATGATGCCGGCGAATGGCAGGGCCGCTGGGTCTCGCCCTAGGCGGCGCGGTGCGCGGGCGAGGGCGGCGGGAGAAGCTTTAGCTCTTCCCATTCGGTTTCGGCGGCGGGCTCGCAGGCTTTGAGCGTTCGCACCGGCTCGGGCCGCGCTCCTTTTCCAGCGCGCATCACGCGGGCGACTTCCTCGATCGCTTCGTCGCGCTTCTCGCGTTCCCACACCTCGCACAACCGCGCATATTGCGCGCGCTGTCCGTAGAGCGCGCTGCGCACGTTCGCGGCACGCCTTGCTTCGCGGACGGAGCGTCGGGCGATGTGTTCGAGGTTTTCGTCGAGAGTCGCAGGATCGAATAGCTCTGCCAGCGGATCGTTGGTTCGGTTGCTCCGCGCCTCATTATACAGCGCAAATCCCATCACCACGACACCGACGGCCAGCCCAGCAGCGAGTGCCGCGAGCGGTTCGGTTGCGAATGTGCCTACAAAGCTTTGCATCGGCGCTCCCCCCGGTTGTGCGCTAGGGGAAGATGCCCCAGCCTCGTTAATTCCGGGTAAAAGGCGCGGGTTGGCACACCGAAGTGGGGTCTTTGGAAATGGCGGAAATCTGCGATAAATTCGCGAAATCAATGTGCTAGTCGCGATTAACCGACCTGGAGTGTGACTTTCCGTTTTCAGGGGGTGGGGCGCATTGATGCCGGTCTAGCCGCCGATAGTCGTCGAGATTGTCAAAGAGCCGCCCGCAGAACTACCGCCCACAGGCTTTGTAGGAAAACCGCTCCCGCCTCAGCGCCGCTCGAACCCTTCGTGGTCTTGCGGCTCGGCGTCCTGCGCTTCGATCCGCGTCGGCTCAGCGCGGGGCGGGCCATGTTCCATTGCCTCGATCATCCGCGCGACCGATTGGGCGTCTCCCTCCAGATGCGCCTCGACCGTCCCATCGGACAGGTTGCGCACCCACCCGGTCAGATCGTGCGAGCGCGCAGTCTCGACCGTCCAGTCGCGATAGAACACGCCCTGGACCTTGCCGTGGATGATGCAGTGCTTGGCGGTCATGGTCGGCATGCGATCAAGGTATCGGGAGCGAATTCAGGAGCGGGCATCATCGGCGATCCGCCGAAAAACATCGCGCAGGGTATCGGCGCTGGCGCTTTCGACGGCTCCGTTTTCGACCTGCGTTTGCGAGAACGTCATCGAAGGGTTGGTGTCGGCGAGCATCTCCCAGTCCGGGAACATGCGCTGCTCGACCGGTTCGCTGGTTTCGAGTTGCACGTCGGTGTGCCGGTCATCGGTCCTGATGAGCGCGAAAAGATCATCGATCGCCTCGTCCGGCCCTTCGATCAGCTGAATGTACATGTCCTGCCGACAGATGAGGGCACCGGTGATGTCATTCGCCCGGTTGTTGCGCTGCGCCGCGATCAGAATGCCATCGAGCATGGCCTGATCGAACCCGAAGGGCTGCGAGCGATAGATAAGCTGTTTCATGGCGGCGCTCCTGTGGCGTGAGCGCTTGTGTAGCATGTACAGGAGGGGGACCGATAGCGCGCTTCGCGGCGCTAGGCGCTCACAGCGTCAGCTTTCGCGCATTTTTGGGACTTGGCTCTGGGTCCGAAATTGGGGTGGGAACGGACATAGAAGATACGATGGCGATAGCTTGCATATTCCGCTTAGTGTACTAAGACAGTAACACACTTGATAAGAGGATCCTGTTTATGCGAACACTAATTGCCGCGAGCGCTGCCCTCACACTGATTAGTTGTTCAGGCGCGCAGAGCCCAATTGCTCTAGCGAGCCCTGTTGCATCTGCTTCAGGTTTCCAAACGCAAGACTCGATTGCGCAGTGGGCACGGGAAAACGAGTTCACTGGCGTAATTGCGGTCCAGTATCCTGATCAAGCTGCGACGGCTATGGCTTTCGGCATGGCTGACCTAGCAGGCTCTCGCCCACTGAAAGAAACATCTAAATTCCAAACCGGCTCAATCGGAAAATACTTCATCTCCATCGCAGCATTTGCCCTTGCTGAAGAAGGGCTTCTGGATCTCGACGCACCTATCAGCCAATATCTGCCACGCAGTGTTACAGGACCCGAGCATTCGGTGACTGTAGCTCACCTACTTGCCAACCGCTCGGGCATTTCTCAGGCTCCGCTTCTCCCTTTTATGATGAAGGTTGCTGGCGCAAGGAAGGATGATCCAAGCGTCGATATCGCTGACATTCCTGATCTGCCGAAGAACATTGATGCAGCGATTTTACTCTTTCTGGAACAAGACCTTCTTTTCGCACCAGGCACTGATTTTGATTATGCAAACAGCAACTGGATTATCGCCTCGCGGGTTCTCGAGGTAGCGAGCGGCGAGGCACTGGAAACGGTTTTGCAACGATATGTTTTTGCGCCTGCAGGTATGAAGGACTCTGGCGTGTTCACCGATCGTTTGGACGCGGATCATCCCGACAATGCAATTGGCCACAACCCAAACGGCCAGATGATGGACACCGATTTCCCCCTCCCTGCTTTCATCGGGGGTGGAACTTTCACCACAGCCAGCGACATGCTCGCATTGATGCAGTCACTCTATCGCGGAGACTTACTATCTGACGAAAAGTTATCACGCTTCTCGCAGGTCCAAACGCCTGAAGAGAACTATGCATTTGGCGGTCGAATAATGATTGGTGGGAATGCCCCAAATAAAGGATACAGTTGGCAGTCTGGTTCAAACGGAGCCACCAAGATGGTGGCGGTGTTCAACAAGGACACGGGCTATGCATTCACCGCGCTGTCCAATCGGGCGCACAGCCAAGAGCAGATGTTCGATCTAGCAAGGAAGCTAGAAAAGCAGCTTCCCTCTAATACACATTGATGCAGTCGCAGGGGTTTCGCGACTCAATGCTATCGCTCCTCGAAATTGGACAAAACCCCAGACGTCTGAAATCGGATCGCATCCAGAATGTCGGCTTCTCGCGAAGAGGCCAATAAAGTGGCCCGTCCGGTTTGGGGGATCTGACATCTAGCACTGAAGTCCGGCGTCGAGTGAAAAGCGGCCGTCTCCCTGCAGACACATTTGCCTATACCTTGTGGTCCGGGTCATACATAAACGGCACATGACGACCGAACGGAAAGGCAATTTGTTGGTGCGCCGGCTGGGCCAGAACCTGCGCAACCAGGACTGGTTCGCAGCCGCTGTCGAACTCTTCGTCGTCGTTTTCGGCGTTTTCCTTGGCATTCAGGTTGCGAACTGGAACGAGGAGCGGCTCCAGCGCGATGACGAACGAGCCATCCTCATGCGCTTGCACGATGAAACCGCAAATCTGCTGGATACGGTGCGCGCCGAACGCGAAGATTTGCAGGTGCAGGCTGACGGGCTGCTGAGTGCACAGACAGTTCTTTATTCGGTTGAACCGGAGCGCACGCTAACGTCCGGTGAGTGCATGGCTATCGTCGCATCCCACGTCTATCGCAAGGCATCGGACGAACTGCCCATCCTCGAGGAACTGCTTGCAACCGGCCGTTTCGATCGGTTGCAGGACGCCGATTTGAAGCGCGAACTGCTTGCATACATCATGTTTCGTGACCGGGAGCGTGGAAACCACGAGGAACGGACGAATGAGTTGTTCCGGCTTCATAGCCTCCATCCCGATCTGATCTCCGTCGGCCTGGTGGAAAAAGATGGTGATGACGAACCGGGTAGCCGGTTCGCGATGCTGACTGCCGATGGGTTTCGATGGAATCGGGACTGCGACAGCAGGGGAATGCGGTCGAACCAGCCGTTCCTGAACCACCTGTTCGACAATACGGCCCGCAACGCGAACGTCCTCGAATCGAACACGAAGCGAGAGGCCTTGCTTGTCGATCTGGAAGAACACCTGAGCGAACTGCTCAAGTCCTGACTTTTCCGTCGCGCCGACTTACCCGACGATAGGGCGCACAAAGCTGGTCAGCGCAATCGGCTGACATGCGCAATCGGGTCGAAAGCGGGAAGTCCGCTTCCGACCCGATGTTAGCTCAGCGCGTCAGCTTCTTGTAAGCGAGACGTGTAGGCCGATCCGCCGCATCGCCCAGGCGACGGCGCTTGTCTTCTTCATAGGCTTCGAAGTTGCCTTCGAACCATTCAACGTGGCTGTTGCCTTCGAATGCGAGGATGTGCGTCGCGAGGCGGTCGAGGAAGAAGCGATCGTGCGAGATGACCACGGCGCAACCGGCGAAGTTCTCGATCGCGTCTTCGAGCGCGCCGAGCGTTTCGACGTCGAGGTCGTTGGTTGGCTCGTCCAGCAGGAGGACGTTGCCGCCCTGCTTCAGCATCTTGGCCATGTGGACGCGGTTGCGCTCACCACCCGACAGCTTGCCGACGTTCTTCTGCTGGTCGGCGCCCTTGAAGTTGAACGCGCCAACGTAAGCGCGGGTCGAGGTATCGTGGCCGTTGACCTGCATGTAATCGAGGCCGTCGCTGATCTCTTCCCACACGTTGTTCTTGGGGTTCAGGTCGTCGCGGCTCTGGTCGACATAGCCGAGGTGAACCGTGTCACCGATCTCGATCGTGCCGCTATCGGGGGTTTCCTGACCGGTGATCATGCGAAACAGCGTCGATTTACCCGCGCCATTGGGGCCGATCACGCCGACGATGCCGCCGGGCGGCAGCATGAAGGACAGGTTTTCGAAGAGCAGCTTGTCGCCGTAGGCTTTCGAAATGTTTTTCGCCTCGATAACCTTGCCACCGAGCCGTTCGGGCACTTGGATCACGATCTGAGCCTTGCCGGGCGCGCGGCCAGCCTGCGCTTCCTGCAGCTCCTCGAACTTGCGTACGCGGGCCTTGGACTTGGTCTGGCGCGCGGCGGGCGTCTGGCGGATCCATTCGAGCTCACGGGCGAGCGCCTTTTGCTTGCCGGATTCCTCGCGGCTTTCCTGTTCGAGACGCTTGGCCTTCTTTTCGAGGTAGGTCGAATAGTTGCCTTCGTAGGGGTAGTAGGTGCCCCGGTCGAGTTCGAGGATCCACTCCACCACGTTGTCGAGGAAGTAGCGATCGTGGGTGATCATCAGCACCGCGCCCGCATATTCCTTGAGGTGGTTTTCGAGCCATTCGACGCTTTCGGCATCGAGGTGGTTGGTCGGCTCGTCAAGCAAGAGGATCGAGGGCTTCTGGATCAGCAGGCGGGTGAGGGCGACGCGGCGCTTTTCACCGCCTGAGAGATTTTCGACCGACGCATCCGAAGGCGGGCAGCGCAAAGCTTCCATCGCGATTTCAAGCTGGTTGTCGAGCGTCCAGCCATCGACCGCGTCGATCTTCGCCTGGAGGTCTGCCATCTCTTCGCCCAGTGCGTCGAAATCGGCGTCGGGTTCGGCCATCTGCGCGCTGACGGCGTTGAAACGCTCGACCAGTTCGGCAGTTTCACGCGCGCCATCGCGCACGTTTTCGAGCACGGTCTTGGACGGGTCGAGTTCCGGCTCCTGCGGCAGATAGCCGACAGTGATGTTCTCACCCGGCCAGGCTTCACCGGAGAAATCGGTGTCGATCCCGGCCATGATCTTCATCAGCGTCGATTTGCCTGCGCCGTTCGGGCCGACAATGCCGATCTTTGCGCCCTGATAAAATTGCAGGTTGATGTTCGAAAGCACCGGCTTTTGCGCACCGGGAAAGCTCTTGGTCATGCCCTTCATTACGAAGGCGTATTGCGCGGCCATGGGGCGGGTCCTTTGGATCGGAGAGTCAGGAAAATTGCTTGACGCGCCAAATAGGACGGCCCCGGCCTCAGGGCAAGCAGCGGTATTGTGGCCGTCCCTTAGAAAGCTCTTAACCATCGACGTTTATAGGAGAATTCAGCCTTACCATGAAGGGAGAGTTCAGTGTCGGACGGGATATTCGGGTTGATCGTACCCGGAATGGCTCTGATGTTCGCCGCTGCCGCCTTCGGGTTCTGGTGGCACGACCGGTCTGACCGCTACATGATCGGCTATGTCATCGCGCCGCTTGCCATCGGCAGCAGCCTGACGATCGACCATTTCGCGACAGTGCAGGGCAGCCCGATCGTGCGGATCTGCGAACACGCGCTGACGATGCTGTCCTGTATGGCAATAGGCTGGGCCGCCAATGAGAGAATAGGGCGACCGGCACCGATCAAAGCCTGGCTGGCGATATGCACGATTGCCATGGTGGCGAACTTCTTCTCCATCTACAAAGATGCGTTCATCGCGAGCCTGTTCATCCTCAATTCGGTTTGCGCCATCATTTTCGTGACGGCGACGCAATCGCTTGCGCATGCCCCCACTAAGAGCATCGTGGATCGCGTGCTGGTGTGCGTGTTCGCGCTGGCCGCAGCGCAATATGTGCTACGCCCGGCTGCGGTCGTCATGCTCGTGGAGCCGCCGTTCTCGGCCGAAACCTACCGCAACTCGGTAGGACACGATCTGCTCATCGCGACGGCCTCGTTGCTTATGCTTGCGCTGTCGTCGGCTATTCTGGCGACGGTGCTCTCCGACAAGTTCCGCAAGATGCAGGACCGTTCGTCGCGAGATACGATGACCGGCCTGCTGGTCCGGCGGGCATTCGAAGCCACGGTGATGAAAATTCTCGACGACAACGGCGACCGGCGGCAGGCGCTCGCGATGATCGTTGCCGATATCGACCACTTCAAGAGCGTGAACGACACGTTCGGCCACCAGGCGGGCGATGACGCCATTGCCGCTTTCGGCGCGCTCATAAGCGATACGGTGCGCGACACCGACACATGCGGGCGCGTGGGGGGAGAGGAGTTCTGCATTCTGGTGTGGAACTGCGATGCCGATCAGGCGCTGGGGCTCGCTGAGCGACTTCGCCGCGCCTTCGGTGAAATGGAACTCGCGCCGCTCGGCAAGGATGTCCGGCTCACCGCCAGCTTCGGCGTGGCGCAATGGCGCGAGGGCGAGGGCTATGGCAAACTGTTCGCGCGTGCGGACAAGTCCCTCTACGAGGCCAAGAAAAGCGGTCGCAACCGCGTCTGCGGCGAGCCAACCGTTGCTCCGATAGTTCAGATCGCGAACGGACAGACGCCGCGCCAGCTGCGAAAAACGGCTGCGAGCCTCTGACAGCGCAGGCTCCAAGCAGCTTTACTTGCTGACCCGGCACCGATAGCGCTGGGGATCATGAAGCACACACTGACTTTCACTGCAGCATGCCTTTGCGCTGCCTCGCCGCTTTTAGCCGAAACCCACACTGAATCGCGGAGCAACGAAGCTTCGACGCTCGAAGCTGTTGCCGACGACGCGCTCGAAAACGATCGGTTCGCGTGGGACTTCGTTGAGGGGATAACCACCGAGGTCGGCCCGCGACAGGCAGGGACCGAAGCCGAAGCGCGTGGGCGCAAATGGGCCATGGCTTGGTTGACGCAGCACGGCTTCGACAATGTCGCGGACGAGCCGTTTGAGATGGAAACCTGGGTGCCCGGCGAGACCCATCGCGCCGAGATCGTCAGCCCGTTTCCGCAGCCGATGGTCATTCAGCCGCTGGGTGGCAGCGCGTCGACCGGACCTGACGGTATCACGGCAGAGGTCGTGCTGTTCGAGAATGTAGCCGCGCTTGCCGCTGCGCCCGAAGGCAGTCTTGATGGCAAGATCGCTTATATTTCGCACTCGATGACCCCGACGCAGGACGGCTCGCAATACGGTTTTGCAGGTCCGGCGCGCTGGGTCGGTGCGCAGCTCGCCAAGGAGCGCGGAGCGATCGCGACCGTCATCAAGTCGGTCGGCACCGACTACCACCGCAACCCGCATGTCGGCGGCACGACCTTCCGCACACCAGAGGGCGGCTCCGATGTCGGACGTCCTGTACCGACGCCTGCCGGTGCGCTGTCTCTGCCCGATGCGGCGAATTTGGAGCGCATGTTCGAACGCGCCGATGGCCGTCCGATCACGATGAAGTTGACGCTTACGCCGCGCGACCTCGGCACGACGACGAGCGGCAACGTCGTGGGCGAGATCGTCGGGCGCAATCCGGGCCTGCCGCCTGTGCTGATCGCCTGCCATATCGATAGTTGGTGGAACGCACCGGGCGCATTCGACGATGGCGCAGGCTGCGGGATCGTGGCAGCGGCCGCGCTAAACGTCGCCAAGAGCGGCCAGCCGCTGCGCACCATTCGCGTGCTGTTCGCGGGTGCAGAGGAAGTAGGGCTGTTCGGCTCGACCGCCTATTCAGAGGCCCATATCGATGAGCCGATCGGCGTCGGCCTCGAAAGCGATTTCGGCGCAGACCGCATCTGGCGTTTCGAGAGCAATTTCCGCGAGACGAATGAAGATCTGCACAACCGCCTCGCCGCTTCGGTCGCGCGGTTCGGTGTAGCCAATTCGACCAATGTTGCGAGCGGTGGTGCGGACATCAATATTTCGCGCGACCAGGGCGGTGCGATCATCGACCTGCAGCAGGATGGCACGCGCTATTTCGACCTGCACCACACGCCCGACGATACGCTCGACAAGATCGATCCGGTGCAATTGCGCCAGAATGTCGCGGTGTGGACTCAGGTGGTCGGCATCCTCGCCAACGAAAGCCGCTCGATCCAGACCGGCGGCCCGGTGCCCAGCGCGCCTGCGATCATGGGCGAATAGGGCCGTCAGGCCCGCACGGAAATCAAATGGTCGGGGAGACTGGATTCGAACCAGCGACCCCCTGTACCCAAAACAGGTGCGCTACCAGGCTGCGCCACTCCCCGACCTGAGGATTTCCGGGACCGTGGCGGCACTCGGAGCTTTCGCCGATTGCCGCACGACCACGAATGGTGTCCGCCGAAAGAATCAATTCGCCGGAACATTTGCCGCCGTAGTTTCTTCGAGCCACAAGTCAATCGCGGCGGCGTCGATCTGTGATTTGCGTGCGCCGCTAATCCCGAGCTGCCGCCATGATTTCGCGCATTTCGCCTTCGGGATAATCCAGCACTTCGGGCTCGATATCAAAGCTCATCACCAGCCGCTGATCCGGTGAATAGGCCGGCCATGCAGGAAGCAGCTCGCTTGAAGGCGTGCCGGTTTTTGCAAAGCTGATCCACGCATCGCTCATCATTTCCGCCAGGCGCTCGGGCTCTTCGCCCGCGCCGACGAAGACCCGTGTTTCATCGACATTGTCGAACATGAAGGGAATATCGAGCGTGTGCGGCGCCTTGAGCATTCCGCCATTGACCGGCGTTTCCCAATCGAGCCTGTACATATAGACCGGAGCGCCGCCTTGCCGCGCCTTTTGATCGGCAAGGATGTAGGAACCATAGGCAAACCGCGCACCCATCGCCCGCGCCGCGATGTGCGAAGCGCTGTATTCCGGTTCCAGCTCGCGATAGGCCGCGACCAGCGCGGGAGATGCGCCGCCCATGCCCTGTGCCATCCGGTCGAGTGCGGCATCGTTCAGGAGGCCGAACCAGGGCTGGGCTCCGACGAAGAGCGTCATCTCGTCCTTGTTCCAGCCGATCATGATCGGAACATCCTTCGACTGTTCGGGAGCAGCGGGAAGGAACGGGTCGCGCGGCAGGACATCTCCGTCAGCAATCGGTCCGAAGTTCGGTCCGCCAAAGCCTCCCGAACTGGAGCGCTCCGCTACCACGGCCCGCGCGGCACTCAGAAGGGTTTCGGCAGGCACTGCCTGTAATTCGGCAATGCTGGTGACTTCGAGCTTTTCCATGAGCGCGGCTGAAAGGTCGGCGGCTTCTTCCGGCTTTCCGCTGGTTACGCCGGGCCCGGACTGAATGACCGCCTTGTCGAAAAGACCGTCGGCTGCGGGCGTTGCGAGCATGTGGCTTACTTTGGAGCCGCCACCGCTTTCGCCCATGATGGTCACGTTGTCCGGATCGCCTCCGAAGGCGGCGATATTGTCGCGCACCCATTCGAGCGAGGCGACGAGATCGAGATTGCCCGCATTGCCACTTCTTGCAAACTCATCCCCGCCGTCTGCGAAATGGGTGTAGCCGAAGGCGTTGAGACGGTGGTTGACGGTTACGACGACGACATCGCCCTTCTCGGCAAGGTTGCGGCCGTCATAGGCGGGCCAGCCGCCCGAACCGTAGGAATAGCCACCACCGTGAAACCATACCATCACCGGGCGAGCGCCCTCGTCGCTCTCGGGCGTCCAGACGTTTAGGAACAGGCAATCCTCATTATCGATCTTTGCCTCGCCCGATGTCGGGAAGATCGACTGCATCTGGCGCGTGAAATCAGAAACCCGGCTGCCCGAGGCAGCATACATCTGCATGCAAGGCGCACCGAGCGAGGTGGCATCGTAGATACCTTCCCATTCGGTTGCGGCCTGCGGCGGCTTGAAACGCAACTCTCCGATCGGCGCAGCGGCATAGGGAATGCCAAGGAACGCCTCGATCCCGTCATCCTCGTAGCCCTGGACACTGCCCTTGGTCGTTTCGACAACGTCTGTGACCGACGGAACCGAACCGTCCTGGGCGAAGACGCCAGTGGTGGAAGCCAGCAGCAATCCTGCTGCGACCGTCCGAATGCGCAATGCAAACATCGAAATTCTCCCTTTTCCTATCTGCGGTATCTTCGCAGACTTGCGAGAGTGATAGCATACAAAAGTGATTCGGCGATACGGTATGGCGCGGCCTGGACGCGAAAAGCCGCAAATCCACCGGCGCGTCCGATTGGAAGCGCGCGGATCGGAGAAAAATGTCTGTGCGAAAATTGGGGGTATGGTGGGCCCGGCAGGACTCGAACCCGCGACCTAGCCGTTATGAGCGGCCAGCTCTAACCAACTGAGCTACAGGCCCCAACCGGTTCGGCGACTAGACCGCCAGCCGGGATTAGACAAGCGCTCATCAGCGCTTTGGTTTGCTCGCGGCGATCACGTCATCCACCGTCGCAGTGCGAACGCCGCGCTGATCCAGATAGGCGTAAACCTGCTCCAGCCACTCATACAACGCCTCGACGTCGGCCTGGGTATCTGCATAGGGCGTGAAACCCGGGGCAAGCGTGGGGCTGTGGAACGAGAGCACGAGCAGCGGCAGGCCGTCGTCGAGCGCGATGTCGATGCCCCGTATCGCCTCCTGCGACGTCACCCCTTCGGGTGTCAGCGCAATGCGTTCCAGCAGGCGGGAGCGGGAGAAGCCGGCGAAAAAGGTCGGAAGATGCCGCTGCGCGCGATGAAGGTGTTTGCCCAGCTCGCGCAGCACTCCCCAGTAAACGGTCGTAACCGGCAGCTCGAGGAGGTCCCGGGTCTCGTCGACCCAGTACGGCGCAAGCGGGTGGTCGGAATAGTCGGGGCCGCCTTGTGCGCTGTAATCGAACAAGGAGCGCACCGAGGTGTCGAGCTTAATCCCGTTGGCCTTGATTATGTCTGCGGTGTGGGAGCCAAGTCCGTACCGGCCCGCACGGTAGATTTGTGGGGCCGTGCCGAAGGCTTCGGCGATGCGGTCACGCAAGGCGGTGAACTTCGCCTTTTCAAGCTCCCCCGGCAGGTTTCCGGCATAGGAATTGCGCGCCGTCACTTCTTCTTCGAATGGCGGATTGACCCATGGATGCAGCTGGACGCCGATATCCGCCTTCCCACGCTTTACGGCATCGCCAATGATCTCGACCGCTGCAGGGTCATTGGCGATGGGCCAGTCGACGAGATAGACCGGATGTGCGCCCATCTTCTCACACGTTGTCTGAAATCGGGGGATCGCAGCGACATGTTCGAGCCCATGCTTGTCGCGCGAGAATGGGCCGCCCCAATCGAACTCTTCCTCGGTGTCGACGGTAAGCAAGACGCGCTGGCCGAAATCAGGGGTGAAGTGGCACTGATCTTCAGGCTGCGGAGGCACCGTCATCGACGCAATTTTAGGCTGGCTTGCCATGATGGTTTTCCGGTTGCCCTTCATCTTCGACCACGGAACCTGAACGGCCCGAACTCGCGCCTTAGCGCCAACCTGTTAGCGTTGCCTTACTTCCCGGGACAACCGAGGCGCAAGGGTGAGTTCAAATGTCGGTTTCGGCCGCAAGCTCTGCATCCTCGGCGCTGGACGCGGCGCCGAGCAACGGCAGGGTCAGCACCAGCTGCTCGTCATCGCGCATCAACGCGCCGCCTGCCGCGCGCGCTTCGGCCCTGGCAAGGCGAAGCGCGAAACCGGCTCCGAAGAAACCGGCATTGATTGCGCTGCCGATGGGCCTCGCTTCGGCTGTGAAGATGTCCTCTTCGGCCAGCAGCTGCGCGGGCAATTCGCAGATCATGCGTGCGTGAGAGCCGTCAGGCTCAATGGTGACTTCGAGGATTTCGCCCGATGCGCAGCCTCCGCCGAGCGTGCCGAGCAGCCGCCAGAGCAGCGCCTCGAGATCCTCAGCCTCGACTGCCACGAAGACCGCTTCGCCTCCGCTTTCGCTGTCCGAGGTCTTTGCCGCATCCCCCACTTCGATCCCGGCGAGGCGCGGCCCCAGGACCTGGTCCAATTGGCGGCAGGTTGCACGCACATAGCGCGCCATGTCGGTGGCACCCGGATCAATTTCGAGCGCGCCCGTGTCGAGGCGCGCCAGCCGGTCAAGCTCGTCGAACCCGGCCAGGATGCGCGCTGCATCGGCGGCAATCGCGGCAGCGAGGCCGCGATATTCATGCGGGGCAGTGCCAAATAATTGTTGCTGGATGATCTCGGCATAGCCTTGGATCGCGGTGACCGGCGTGCGCAATTCGTGCAGCAGCTGTCGAATGCGGTCGGCCTCCTGCTGCGCGGCGCTTGGTCCGGCTGGACCTGCTTCGGGTGGGCGGCGAAAGCGCCCGACATATCCTGAAAAGTGTCCGCCCTCTGTAAAGCGCGGCTGGGCGTCGACGATCCAATCGCCCGCGATCGCCTCGGCTCCGTCGAGGCTCGTGGCGGCTGCGACTATGGGCTGGCGTCGGGTGAAGGCACGCGCGAGCGGGCCCTGCTCGGTCAGCGCACCGAGTCTTCGCGAAGGGAAAAGGCGCGTGCCAATCACCATTCGCGCGACTTCGGCATCGGTCCATTCAATCCGCCCGGCCGTATCGGCTGCAAATCCGAAATCCTGCGCGCGGCGATCGCGCGGGAGCGGCCCTTCGTCGAGCGGCAGGCGCGGCATCAGCGGATTGTCGTTGTCACCTTGCGACCGGTCTTCGTCCGCAGCTGGCTTTGGCGCGCGCTCGCGGTCACGCTTGAATTGGGCGATACGCTCGACGATGGCCGAAATCTCGCTGCGCCCTTCCTGCACCGGCTCAACTGGCGTGTCGGTCTGCGGCTCGGAGGCTTGCGGAGCCGGTTCGGTAAGCTCAAGCGGAGCATCCACGGCATCTTCCGCATGGACGAGCGGCGAGGGCAGGCCCCGATCATGCACGCCGAGCCGTTCGAGCAAATGCTCTACATCCACCGGCAAATCGCGCCGCAGCCTCAGGAAACCGCGAGCGCGCACCGGAAGGCGCGGGATCAGGGCACTCCAGTCCTCGCTTGCCAGTTGAGCCCGGTTCAAGGCCGCAGAGGCGACGTCGGGCTCGAAATCGGCCAGATGCGCCGCGAGTTCGGGACTGCGAAACCGCCAACCGGGCTCGCGGATCATGCGCGACCGCTCGGCGGCGGGGATCTCTTCGGCCAACGCGCTCAGACGCAGCCACGCGGAAGCCACCAGCGAAGGATCGCGCGTCGCATTCGGCTCGCCGAGCCGCTCGCTGCCCAGGATGTCGAGCAACTGTCTGAACTGCGTGCGGCGCATCGCATCGCTGTTGGCGCGCTGTCTCAGGACAGTTGCAAGGCGATCGTCAAAGAACATTGGCTAACGTTTCTGGGCTCCAACCGGCGCATCCCGCGCGAAATTTGCCCGACGGCCTCACACGACTACGCTTTCAGGCACGATAGGTGCCACAGCGCAGATCGGGTATGCCCGTCGCACACTTATCAACCCCTAGGTGCCCTACGCCATGCCACACGATTGTCACGGAACGCTATCGTGTGCGTTGCAAAGCGGGACAATTGCTGTAACACCTAATTATATTAGTTCCGGGGGTGTCATTCTGGACCTGTTCTTGCACGAAGCGGATAATGCTTACGCAGTGACTTGTTCAGGCAGGCAATCAAAAAAGGGGATTACCAAGACACGCCATGGCCAACCTGGACGAGATCGATCGCCGCCTTTTGAGCGAACTGCAAGCCGAGGGCAGGGTTACCAATGTCGAATTGGCGCAACGCGTCGGCCTGACCGCACCGCCGTGCCTGCGGCGGGTGAGGGGGCTTGAGGAAGAAGGTGTCATTCGCGGCTATCACGCCGACCTCGACCCTTCCAAGCTGGGCTTTGCCATCACCGTTTTCGCCATGGTCAGCCTGAAGAGCCAGGCCGAATCGGCCCTGCGCGAATTCGAAGAGCACATGGCCGACCTCGCCGAAGTGCGCGAATGCCACATGCTCAACGGTGAAATAGACTTCATCCTCAAGATCGTCAGCAAGGACCTTCAGAGCTTTCAGGAATTCCTGACCAGCAAGCTGACGCCGGCGCCCAATGTTGCGAGCGTCAAGACATCGCTGACCATTCGTACCTCGAAACACGAGCCCGGCGTCCCGCTTTGAGCGATGTCGACTGCCTTGCCGAGCCTTTGAGCGGCAAGTGCCTGTGCGGTGCGGTCGCGATCACGCTCGAACGCGCGCATCGCGATATCGACGTCTGCCACTGCTCAATGTGCCAACAATGGACTGGTTCGATGTATGCAGGCGTGGAGAGCGAAGAGTTTACGCTGAAGGGCGAAGAGCATGTCACCGCCTACCGATCGAGCGACTGGGCCGAGCGTGCCTTCTGTTCGAAGTGCGGATCGTGTCTTTGGTACGTCTTCTTGCCGACGGGAAACCGAACCTTCTTGGCCGGGCTGTTCGACTTACCCGAGGGAATGGAAATCAAGCAGCAGATCTTCGTCGATGAAAAACCCGACTGGTACGATCTCGCGCAGGAAAGCCCGATGAAGACCGGCGCGCAGATTATTGCCGAAGCCGAAGCGGCTGGCTTCAGTTTCGACTAGGCCGCGCAACGCGCGCCTGACTTCGCCTCAGTGCAGCTTGAGTTTGGGCCGCACCACTCGGTTGACCCTGCCGATCAGCATCAGTCCCATGCCACGCAGCCATCCGTGAATTCCGATCAGGTGCAGGCGGTAAAGCGAGGTATAGATGAAGCGCGCGAGCCGCCCCTCGACCGCCATCGCCCCTCCGACAAGGTTGCCCATCAGATTGCCAAGGGTGGAAAAGCGGCTGAGCGAAATGAGCGAGCCGTTATCCTCGTAGACGAAAGGCTTGAGCGCCTTACCTTTCTGGTACAATTGCAAGTTCTTGAACACCGTATCGGCCATCTGGTGCGCCGCCTGCGCGCGCGGCGGGATTGGCCTACCGTCGCTGTCTGTCAGGAAAGCGCAGTCTCCCAGGGCAAATATGTCGGGGTCGGTCACGCTTTGCAGTGTGTCGGTGACTACGATCTGGTTTCGCGGGCTGACTTCCAGCCCCAGCGTTGAGAGAAACTCCGCGCCCTTGACCCCTGCCGCCCAGACCATCAAGTCGGCCTCGATCTCTTCGCCCTCACTGGTGACGAGACAGCGGCGGCGCGCCTCCACGATCTGCACCTGTTCACGCACTTCCACGCCGAGCGCGACCAGCTCCTCGCGCGCGGATTGCGACAGGCGATCGGGCAGCGCCGGAAGGATGCGCGGCCCTGCCTCGATCAGGGAGACGTCGAGACGGCTCTCGTCGAACACTTCGAGCCCGTAATAACGCAGCGCCCCTGCCGCGTTGTAGAGCTCGGCGGCGAGTTCGACACCTGTCGCGCCTGCGCCGACGATGCCGATCTTCACCTGCGCGTCAGCATCGGAATTGGCAATCATTGCACGGCTCACGCGCAGGCAATGGTTGAGCAGCCGTGTGCGGAAACGGTCCGCTTGTTTGCGGCTGTCGAGAAAGAGGCAGTGTTCCTTCACTCCCGGCACGCCGAAATCGTTCGACACCGACCCGACTGCCAGCACCAGCATGTCGTAACGGATCATGTGGCCGCCGATCACTTCTTCACCCAGTTCGTCGAGAACCGGCGCGAGGTTTATCGTCTTGGCCTCGCGGTCGATACTTTCGAGCCGCCCCTGGAAGTAGCGATAGCCCCAGCGCGCGCAGTGCCCGCGATAACCAACTTCGTCGAGATTGGCATCGAGCGAGCCGGTCGCGACCTCGTGGAGAAGCGGCTTCCAGATGTGCGAAAGGTTCTGATCGACAAGGATAATGTCGTGCGAGCGCCGACCATACTTTGCGCCCAGCTTGCGCACGAGTTCCAGGCCCCCGGCACCACCGCCGACGACGACGATCTGGGTTTTCTGTCGGATGTTTCCTCCACTTGGAGCGGGAAAACGGGCGTCGAGAGTGGGGTCGTGTTTCACGCGTGATAGGTCCCGATAATAATCGCGGCGGTGGTAGTGGCCCCTGATCCCGCGGGGACGCGTCTTTGCGCGTTATGTGCACCTATCACAGGTGAAGATGCAAGCGCTGGTTTTCCCTTCTTCGCTGGGAACAGGTCAAAGCCATGCACTCTTTATCGACGCGGATGCGCTCATATACCTCCAAATCGGTCACAGTCATTGCAGTATTACGGCAGCTATTAAGGCTATTCACTTGCCGACGATTGGCGGAGCAAGCGTGCAAGGGGGCACGTTCCACACAGATTTCGGGGTGGATGATGAAAGCAATTTTCGATTACGGCCAGTATATGCCGCATGGCATGTGCCTGTTGTGGGAACCGTGGCTGGTGATGCTGTGGGCGGGTTCCGACCTGATGATCTTTACCGCCTATATGGCGATCCCGCTTGCGCTCCTGATGGTTCTGCGCCGCCGTCCCGATCTCAATCACCGCGCTTTGGTGAGCCTGTTTGCGGCCTTCATCCTGTTATGCGGGGTGACGCATTTTATGGGGATCGTCACCCTGTGGTACCCGATTTATCCCATTACGGGCGCGGTCAAGCTGGCAACCGGTCTCGTCAGCCTGGCAACTGCTGCAATGTTGTTCCGCCTGATCCCGGTGTTCGTCCGAATTCCCACCCCCGAAACGCACGATGAGGTGATTGCGCAGCTGGAGGCGACGCTGGCCGATCTGTCACACACGCGCGACGAACTCGAATTGCGGGTCAAGCAGCGCACCGCGGAACTCAAGCGAGCCAATTCGGACCTTGCTTTCACCGCCCGCAATGCCGTCCATCGCACCCGCAATCTGTTGCAGATCGTGTCTTCGCTCATTCGTCCGGGTGTTGAATCGGCTGAGCCTTCGATCAGTTTCCTGCAGGGCCTGCGCGGGCGGATCAATGCGCTGATGACTGCGACATCAACCGTTATGGACCAGAATGAGAATACAGGAGCGAGCCTCGAACGGGTTATCCGGCGCCAGATCGAACCATTTTTCGACAATCCCGCAACCCAGCTCAGCACGGAGGGGCCGATGGTTGCCGTCGGGGCGCAGGGTGCGCAGCAAATCAGTCTCGTCGCGTGGGAATTGTGCTCACGCTTCACGCAGATTGGCCGCAACCGGCAATTGCGCGGTCGCATCAGGGTCAGTTGGTCGGTTGAGCAGCAGATGGGCGAAGAGGATCAGCTCGTTCTGGAATGGTGCGAAAGCTTCATTCCACTCGCCGTCGACCACTTGCAGACAACACTGATGGGTGATGGCACCGAAACGCCTGCGCCGGTGGAGGAATTCAGCGAGACCCTGCTGACCCGCATCGTCCCGCGTCTGCTCGATGGCAGGGGGCGTATACATGTCGAGGGTTCGACCTTCCTCTACCGCCTGACGTGCCCGCTATCCGCGCTAGAAAACTCGCACATGGTGGAGATGGCTGGGTTCGGGGAAGACGAATTCGTTCCGGCTGCCCTGACCGAAACGCGCGGGCACGGCTCAGGAGAGAGCCCTTTGGGGCGGCGCGGCCAATCCGCAGCGTTCCGCCGCAAAAGAGCCTAAGACCGGCCTAGCTCTCTCGCCTTGCCAGCCATTCCTCGAGCCATTTGATCGTATAGTCGCCTTCGAGAACGTCGTCTTGGCGCAGCAATTCCTGATGCAGGGGGATGTTGGTCTTGACCCCTTCGACGACCATTTCTTCGAGCGCGCGACGCAGGCGCATGATGCAGCCTTCGCGATTGCGGCCGTAGACGATCAGCTTGGCGATCATGGAGTCGTAATAGGGCGGGATCGAGTATCCTGCGTAAAGCCCAGAATCGACGCGCACATGCATGCCGCCTGCCGGATGGTAATAGCTGACCTTGCCGGGTGACGGGGCGAAGGTGAAGGGGTCCTCGGCGTTAATGCGGCACTCGATCGCGTGGCCCTTGAACTCGATATCCTCCTGCGCGACCGAAAGCGGCTTGCCAGCCGCGATACGGATCTGTTCGCGCACAAGGTCGACGCCGGTGATCGCCTCGGTCACGGGGTGTTCGACCTGCAGGCGCGTGTTCATTTCGATGAAGTAGAACTCGCCGTTTTCCCAAAGGAATTCGATCGTTCCCGCGCCGCGATAGGCCATGTCGCGCATTGCCTGAGCGCAGACTTCGCCCATGCGCATGCGGTCTTCGTGGGTGATGACGGGGGAGGGCGCTTCCTCCAGAACCTTCTGGTGGCGGCGTTGTAGGGAGCAATCGCGCTCCCCCAGATGGATCGCCTTGCCGTTGCCGTCGCCGAAGACCTGGAATTCGATGTGGCGCGGATTGCCGAGATATTTCTCGATATAAACCGTGGCATCGCCAAAGGCGGCCTTGGCCTCGGAGCCAGCCTGTTTCATCAGGCTTTCCAGCTTGTCCTCGCTTTCGCAGACCTTCATGCCGCGCCCGCCGCCACCGCTCGCCGCCTTGATGATGACGGGGTAGCCGATATCGCCGGCGATCTTCTTGGCTTCTTCGGGGTCGCTGACCGCACCGTCCGATCCCGGAACCAGCGGCAATCCAAGTGCGCCGGCTGTGCGCTTGGCCTCGACCTTGTCGCCCATCGTGCGGATATGCTCGGGCTTCGGACCGATCCACGCGATTTCGTGCGCCTCTACGATCTCGGCAAACTTCGCGTTTTCCGAGAGGAAGCCGTATCCCGGGTGGATCGCGTCGCAGCCCGCGACTTCGGCGGCAGAGATGATGTTGGCGTGGTTGAGATAGCTTTCGGCAGCAGGCGGAGGGCCGATGCACACCGCATGGTCGGCGAGCCGCACATGCATGGCTTCGGAATCTGCGGTCGAGTGGACCGCGACCGTTTCGATCCCCATTTCGTGTGCCGCGCGGTGAATGCGCAGCGCAATTTCGCCGCGATTGGCGATCAGGATGCGGGTAATACTCATCGCCGGATTATCCGATGACGACGAGCGGCTGGTCGAATTCGACCGGCTGAGCGTTCTCGACAAGGATCGCCTTGACCGTGCCCGACTTGTCGGCGGCAATCGGGTTCATCACCTTCATCGCTTCGACAATCAGCAGCGTGTCGCCTTCTTCCACGTTGTCACCGACCTTCACGAAATTGGCAGCACCCGGTTCGGCCGCGAGATAGGCGGTGCCGACCATCGGCGATTTAAGCGCATCGGCATGGGCCTCGCCACCGGCAGGCTCTGAAGAGGGCGCCGCAGCGGGTGCCTGGGCTGGTGCGGGCGCCGCGGGTTGCATGGGGGCCGCCATTGGTGCCGCAGCCACGCCACCTCGCGCGACGCGGATCTTGCGGTCGTCGTCCTCCACTTCGATCTCGGTCAGTCCGGTCTCGTTGAGCAGTTCTGCAAGCTCGCGAACGAGAGCGGTATCGACATTCATGCCGGACTTTTTCTCAGCCATGCGTTTCCCTGTTTTTGGCCCTTGAATGGCTCATTTTCTGGTTTCGGCGGTGACTATTGACGCGAATTGCGGCTGGCAAGTGGCAATCGCGGAAAATTGGGGAGTGGTGTCGCACGCTCAGACCTCGTCCGACGCTACGGATTCCAAAGCCATACGGTAACTGTCGGCCCCGTGTCCTTCCACGGTTTTCGCCGCAGCCATGCCGACATACGAGGTGTGGCGAAAGCTCTCACGGGTCTTCGGGTCGGACAGATGCACCTCAATCACGGGAGTGCTGATGGCCCGGATCGCGTCGAGCAGCGCGATTGATGTGTGCGTATAGGCGCCAGCATTCAGCAGCACCGCACGCGCTCCCTCCGCCTGCGCTTCGTGAAGCCAATCGACCAGCATCCCTTCGTGGTTGGTCTGGCGCATCTCGATTTCGAGGCCGAGCTCGGCGGCGCGATCTTCGAGCATGCCTGCGATCTCGTCGAGAGTGGTGGAGCCGTAAATCTCCGGCTCGCGCAGGCCGAGCAGGTTCAGGTTGGGGCCGTTGAGGACGTAGACGGTGTTGCTCATTCGCGGGTCCTAGCCTGCTCGGCTCCTGCCGTGAAGCGGCTTGAACGTCATAGCCTGGCAGCGGCCTTCGCGAGCGAGTGGTGGCCGAAGAGATTGGCGATTTCGACCAATTTTCACGGCGCCCTTCGAGTTATCGATAGGAATGGGGCGGTAGTACAGCATCGCCTTATCGAACCATTGGGGGGCGACATGGCAAAATTCGAAGTGGATGGAAAAGTAATCGCACGCAAGGAGCGCTCGACGGTGCTTCCCGGAACGCAGTTTTCGCGGCTTGTCTGGGAAGACAGCGCGGGCAAGCAGCACGAATATTCGGCGATATACGTCACTGACCCGCTCATCGACCGCGTTTCCGAAGGGACCGAGGGGCGTTATCTGATTGGGAAGGGTGTCTTTGGTCGGCAGGTTTACGGTTACATCGGTCCGACCGGAGACCATCGTTTCGATTGGTGGACTGGAGGACGCGTCATGGGTTTTGCGCTGGTGGTCATCGGGCTTGCCATCTGCACTTTCCGTTTCTTGATGGGAGACGGCTTTTTTGGCCTGTCGTTTATCGGTGCGCTGCTCGGGGTTGGGATGGTTGTGGTCGACATTTTCGAAATGCAGAAGGCACGCAAGGAATTCGATGCCGATGCTTCGAAAGGATCTGCCGTCGCACCAGCTGGGAAGCTTTGAGTACGCGCAATCGGTAGAGCGACCTTAGCGCTCCACACCCTTGACCTTGCCCCATTGCCGCGCCGCGGTGTAGCCGAGATATCCGGTGCCGAAGAGCGCGTAGAGCGGTTCGGGCAGGCCACCGAGATAGGCGTTCATTCCTTTGGCGATATCGGCGGCGGCTTCGGGATTGAAGGCGCTGAGGATGCCCATCGGCAGCGCGGTGAGGATCAATGCGTACATCACGTAGAGGAAGCTGGGGCGCGCTCGGCTCGTCCACGGATCGGCGCTCTGCGCTTCGGCAACGATGGCTTGCAGTCGCGCCTCGATCAGCTGCATCTCGTGAGTGCCCTCGAGCTTGATCAGTTCTAGCTTGGCCTTCGCTCGGGCTTCCTTGTCCGGGATGATCTTGTCGAGCAGCTGGGTGATCGGGCCAATGAGCGTTTCGATAAGGGCCATAGGGCGAGCTCCTGTTCTGAGTCGCCGGCTGACTAACCAAATGGGTTTAAGTAGGAAAACTGAATTTCCTATTCGGCTCGTCTTGCCTCTGCCAGCAAGCGTTCGGCCAGCGCCAGGTGTGGGCGGTCGAGCATGTTACCATCGAGCGAAACCGCGCCTGCGCCGGGATTGTCCCGAAAAGCCTGGACCACGGCGCGGGCATGGGCGAGCTCCTCCTCGCTCGGTGTGAAGGCCGCGTTGATCGGAGCGACCTGGGCGGGATGGATCGCCAGCATTCCGCGAAATCCCTGACCGCGCACGGCGCGCGCGCGCCGTTCCAGTTTGTCGAGGTCGCGAAATTCGGGCTGGACTGTCTCTATGGGGGCAACCCCGGCCTTGACCGCGCCGAGAAGGCACAGGCTGCGCGCCAATTCGAAAACCGGCAAGTATTCGCCATTCTCGCCGCGCTGCTGGCGCGCTCCTAGCTCGCTCGACAAGTCCTCCGCCCCCCAGCTCATCGCAACGAGGCGCGGCGCGCCGTCATAGCTGCCGGTGGTAAACATCGCTGCCGCGGTCTCGGTGACCAATGCTGCGACCCGGATCGATCCGGGGGTGATCCCTGCCGCTTCCTCGCGCGCGGTGAGCATCGCGTGGAGCCGCTCTACGTCGTGACCGCCTTCTGCCTTGGGCAGGAACACTCCACCCGGACCAGCAGCGACTACCGCATCGAGATCTGCCTCGGTCCAATCGCCCGACAGCGGATTGACGCGCACCCAGATGCGGCGCTTGTCCGGGGTGGCGGCGATCGAATCGGCAACCATTTTGCGCGCCTCCGCCTTGCGTTCCGGCACGACCGAATCTTCGAGGTCGAGCAACGCGATGTCGGCCTCGCTCGCAATGCATTTGCCCATTTTCTTTTCGCTGTCACCGGGCGCGAACAGCCAGCTGCGCATAGGGGGAAGGGGGGTATCGGTCATGGTGCTCTCCTTGCGAGAGCGACTAGAGCGCGTGGCTCGATGCTTCAACGACGTTCTGATGCCGTGAATTGGCCGATGCGTCAGCTTTGGCCGTCGAGGAGAGAGCCGGGCAGTCTTCTAGATACTTTCGAAACGACCGAAAGCCTGATTTGCGTAGAGCAGCAGCCCGGGAGCCTTGTCGCCATGCACATGAGAAATTTCGCAGGCGAGCACACGGTGCGACCTTGCTTCGAAAGATCCCATGATTTCGCATTCGAGCGAAATTGGCGAATCCCGCAGGATCGGCACCTTGCTCTTTCCTTCACGCCAGCAACCGATGGCAAAGCGGTCGTCCGTTCGGGCGGGGTCGGCGAACCTCAGCGCCAAATCTGAGTGGGAAGCGTCGAGAAAGTTCACGCAGACCCT
The DNA here is from genome assembly GCA_947494705.1 of uncultured Erythrobacter sp. Lineage (GTDB taxonomy): Bacteria > Pseudomonadota > Alphaproteobacteria > Sphingomonadales > Sphingomonadaceae > Erythrobacter. Next base: position 594,871 of record CANLVN010000001.1, on the reverse strand, counting down.
CTTGGATCGCATGATTGCTTCGAGAGTGGCCGACTGACGTGAAATCGAGAGCAGAAGGGATGGCGGATCATCCGATAGCGAGCAAACTGCCGTCATCGTGAGCCCGAAATCCCTTCCTTCGTGATGGGTCGTCACGATATGCACCGCAGCTGCCAGACTGCCCATCGCCGAGCGAAACGTCTCGACATCAAGCCGATGCGTTTGATGCGTGACTTCGTTCATCGCAATTACCGCTGTGGCGATGACCAGTACTTGCGGAACTGGGCGCGCGGGTCCGCTTCGACGCGCAGGTCGTCGGCGAATATCATGGTTGCGCGTTCCGGTGGTGAATAGGGCTTCCATTCCGGCACCCTTTCATTGTTCGGATCACCATTCGCGGCGAAGGCTGCCCAACTCGCTGCGATCGCGGCTGCGAGTTCATTTGCCTGTGCCGACGAGCCGTTGAGCGCGCCCCTGGTGTTGTAGAGGCTGGGCGCGACATCGATACCGTGTACCGCGCCATATCGGCCATCGGCAGCCGGGCTGGGCTGCGTCCAGAGATACGTCCAGACCGGCGCTCCGCCTTGTTTCGCCTTCAGTTCGGCCTGCGCAAATGCGCCTCTGCGGAAGGTAAGGTCGGAATCGAGGCGCGCCGCAAGCAGGAACGGCTTCTCGTCCGGATCTTCCTCGCGATAGGCCGCGACGGCTTCTTCTGCCCGATCGCCAAGCCGTTCACGAGCGAATGCGAGCAGGCCGTCTTCGTCCATAGTGTAATCGATCATCCGGTATGAGCGTTCATCCAGCACCGACGATACGATCATCGGAACATCAGATGAGACATCAGGGGCATCGGGAGCCCAAGGGTGACGGGGAAGGGCGATGCCATCCACCACCGGGGCAAAGGATCGCGGTGCTTCGCCGCGGGCCCGATCAGCCGCTTCCAAGCCGGCCTGCGTTTCGAGGAGTTTCGTCCATGGCACATCCTGAAGCTTGCGCGCGTCGCCGGGCGCAATCTCAAGCGCATCGAGCAGACGCTTGGCTGTGGCGCTCGCCATTTCGGGCGGCATCATGCGCAGGGCCGAACCGCTCATGACACCGGCGCGTTGGAACAGGCCTTTGCCGCTGGGCATGGCCATCAGCACGCTTGTCTTCGCCCCGCCGCCTGATTGGCCATAGACCAGCACTCGGTCGGGATCGCCGCCAAAGGCCGCCACGTTCTCGCGCACCCATTCCAGTGCGGCGACGATGTCCTGCATACCGACGGTGCCGGAAGTGGCGAAATCATCTCCAGCGAATTCCGCGAGATGCAGGAAGCCGAAGGCCCCCAGGCGGTGATTGATCGCAATGACCACGCTGTCGGAGAAGCGCGCCATCTGTTCACCGTCCATGCCGACCGAGTTGCCCGAACCGCTGTAGAACCCGCCGCCATGCAGGACGACGATCACGGGCTTCTTCGCATTGTCGTCAAGTGTGGGGGTCCAGACATTGAGCGAAAGGTTGTCCTCTCCCATGCCCGACGGATTGCGGTCGACCATGATCAGATCCGCATAAGTGAACTGGCGGTTGCCCGGGATTTGCGGGGCTACATCGGTCCAGTGAAGCGCGTCGCGCACACCGGCCCAGGGTTCGATCTGGCGCGGTGGCATGAATCGGTTGGAACCCGAGGTATCCTGCGCATAGCTGACACCCCGAAAGATGTGGACCCCGCTGGAGGACAGTCCCCGCAGCTTGCCCTGAGCGGTCTCGACGACGGGGAACATTCCCGCTCCCAACGCCGGTCCTGCGGCGATTGTCGCTCCTAACGCCAGTGCCGAGCCCAAAGTCTGTCGCCGTGTCATCATCTTTACTCTCCCGCTTATGTGACGCTGACACTAGAACCAATTGCGTGTGCGTGTTAAGCCCTTTTCGTAATTTGGGTATGGCGATTCCACAGATTGTCGTGCTCCGGACAAGATGAAGGTTCTGACTACGGCCCGCGAAAGGGTCGGGCTGGGGAGAGTAACAATTTGCGCAAAATGGAAATCTCGCGACGCGGGGCGATTGTGGGGAGCTGTGCGGTGATGGCGGGCAGTGCGATCCCGGGCCTCGCGCAGTCAGCCGTGCGCATTACGCCGCGCGCCAATTCGGCGCAGCGCGTCTGGGCCAGAAGCAATCTTCGCGGCTTGATGAACCTCTTCCTGCCGAGCTTCATCCCGGGCACGTCGAAGCTGGATGAAGATGCGATCAGGCACGATGTGCGCCATGCCATCGCTCAAGGTTTCTCCGGCACAATGCCGATGATCAACTGGACGCTTCCCGGTACGCCCGAATGGGGTGAGTTCTACCGGATAGTCATCGACGAGGCGGGGCGCGACTTGCCCGTGCATGGAATAATCGCAGGTCGGTCAGTCGAGTCCGATGTAAAGGTTCTCTCCGCACTTGAGGACGCAGGAACGAGCCTTGTCCTCCTTGCGTCTCGGTATCCGGCCGAGGTCAGTTCCAATGAGCTGCATGACCTGATGGCGAACAGGATCGAGGCGACCGCGCTTCCTGTCATGCTCTATGCCGCGACCGGTGGGCGGGCATTCCCCCACCTTGGCCCGGCCGGTCAACCACTGGAGGTCTACGATCAGATCGCCAACATCGACAACGTCGTTGCGGTCAAGATTTCGCAGCCCGTCAGCCTGACTTCTACGATGCAGCTTTGCCAGACCTTGGGCGACCGGCTTTCGATGGGGCCCGTCAATCTCGACTTTCTGCCGCTGCTTGCGCGCCATTTCGAGATTGCGTGGAGCGGCCAGTGGAACGCCGAGGCCGTGCAAACGCCGGATCAGCAAATCGGCGACCGTTTCCTTGAGGCGTCGAGGACCGGAGATAGCGAGGCGATTGACGAACTGGCGCGACAGATCGAACCGGTCCTTTCCCACTTCTTTGCGGTCCAGGCACCGGTCATCCGGCGCGGTGCACATCCGTGGCAGCACAACCGCTACTACCAATGGTTGTCGGGAGGAAATGGCGGGCTGCTGCCGCGTGACCCGCACGCGCCGACAGGTGCGATCCCAACGCTTGATGCGAAGGCCAGAGCGGCAATGCGAGCTGCATTTCGCGCCTCCGGGCTGGAGCCAACCGATGCGCCCGAAGAGCAATTCATCGTAGGCCGTGCCGCGTGGGAACGCGGTGTGCGTGCCAGCGACCTGACCGATTTACCCTATTATTCACAATCCTGAGGAGAGGCCAACATGAGAAGAACAATCCAGGCGAGCATTCTTTGCGCGGCGATGGCGATGGGCCTTTCGGCGTGCATGACGACGCAAGAAAGCGATATTGCCGCGACGGCAGATCCGGTGCTGGAGACGCAGTTTGGCCCTGTCATGGGGTCGCGCGAAGGTGAAAGCGGCACGGTGAACGTCTTTCGCGGCATTCGCTATGCCGCCTCCACCGAGGGGCGACGTTTTCAGGTCGCTGTCGATCCTGAAAGCTGGAGCGAGCCGTTCGCCGCCACCGAATTCGGCAGCGAGTGTCCCCAGCGTCCCTCGGGCGATGTGCCGGTTTTTCGCTCTTGGGCTAACTCGGTCGGAACGAGCGAGGACTGCCTGTTCCTCAATGTCTGGACCCGAGGACTTTCCGACGGGAAGAAACGCCCGATCATGGTCTGGTTGCACGGGGGCGGTTACGTCACGGGTTCCGGTTCGAGCAACGGTTATGATGGCTCCCGTCTTGCCGAGCGAGGCGATGTCGTCGTCGTTACGCTCAACCATCGCCTCAATGGCCTGGGCTATTCCTACCTCTCCGATCTGAGCGACGATCCCAAATATGCAGACAGCGGAAATGTCGGCAGCCTGGATATCGTCAAGGCGCTCGAATGGGTGCGCGATCATGCTGACGAGATAGGCGGCGATGCCAGCAACGTTACGATCTTCGGGGAAAGTGGCGGCGCAGCAAAGGTTTCGACGATCATGGCGATGGAGAATGCTCGCGGGCTGTTCCACCGGGCAATCGCGCAATCGGGTTCGATGTCGCTTTCAGGCTTCACCCCGAGGCTTGCCACGCCGCTGGCGAAGGACCTGATGAAAACCGCCGGCGTGTCCAGTGTCGAGGAATTGGCGGCCATGCCGATCGACGAATTCGTCTCGGCGATGATGCGTTCCAGGACACGCGCTGCATTCTACCGACCAGTGGTCGATGGCCGTTCGCTGACCCGGCAACCCTACGCTCCGGACGCCAACCCGGTCTCGGCGGATACTCCGCTGCTAGTGGGCACCAACAATAACGAAATGCGCCTTCAGGGCGGGCTGGGCAATCCCGGAAACTTCTCCCTGAGCTGGGAGCAACTTCCCGAGAAGCTGGCGCCCTTCGTGCCCGCAGACAAGGTCTCCGAAGTGATCGAAGGGATGCGCGCTGCGCACCCGGATTACGATGCGAGCGACGTGTTTTTCCAAGTGGCGACGTTCCGCAATTACCGGGGCACTGCTCTCAGACAGGCTGAACGCAAGAGCGCCCAGGAAGCGCCTGTCTATATGTACCGTCTCGACTGGAAAACGCCGGTGGAAGGCGGACGGCTGGAGACACCGCATGCTCTCGATATTGCTTTCGTGTTCGACAATGTCGCCCGCTCGACAAGCTATACCGGACCCGAAACGGCGGAGACGCAGCGCATGGCGGACCTGATGGCGGATGCCTGGATATCCTTTGCGCGGACCGGCAACCCCAACACCGCCGCGCTGCCGCAATGGCCCACATACGATGCGGACACCCGCGCCACGATGATCTTCGACATTGAACCCGAAGTGGTCGAGGACCCCGACGCAGCGGAGCGCGAGCTGCTCCAGCGGGTGCTGCCAGAGGGGCGGTCGTTGTGAAGCGACTGGGTCTCGCTCTGGCCGCCTTGATCGTGTCGTCTTGCGCGACGATGACGGACGTTTCTTCACCCGGAATTGTCGATACGACTACGGGAAGCGTGGAGGGCACGGTCATCACCGAGGCGGTTGTATTCAAGGGTATTCCCTACGCCGCGCCGCCCGTCGGCGACCTGCGCTGGCGTGAGCCGCAACCGGTGCGCTGGGACGGCATTCATGAGGCGCTCGAGTTTCGCCCCGCCTGCACCCAACCGCTCAACGGCGATGGGTCGGTCAATCTCGGCGGCTATGCCGGGCCGGTGTCCGAGGATTGTCTCAACCTCAATATCTGGGCACCGCGCGGTGCGACCAATGCGCCGGTGATGGTCTGGCTGTTCGGCGGCGGCGGCGTGGTCGGATCGGGTAGCGTTCCAACCTACGACGGCAGCGCCTTTGCGCGCGATGGCGTGATGTTGGTGACGATCGACTATCGTCTTGGCGGGCTGGGTGGTTGGGCACATCCAGCGCTGACTGCCGAGAAGGCGGGCGGACCCAACGCCAATTACGCGCTGATGGATGCCATGGCGGCACTGCGCTGGGTAAAGGCGAATGCCGCGAGGTTCGGAGGCGATCCTTCGAATATCACGCTCTTCGGAGAGAGCGCAGGCGCGACGATGACCGCCAATCTGGTCACTTCCCCCATGGCGAGGGGCCTGTTTGAAAAAGCGATCTTCCAGTCCACCGGATCGCTCCCGACTCCGGGCACGCCGCTTGCGGCTGCGGAAGCGCGTGGCGAGAGATCGGCGATGGCTCTGGGCCTCCCGGATGCGACGGCGGAGCAATTGCGTGCGCTTTCGGCGGACCAGTTCCTGGCAGACCGTGCCGCTGGTTTCGGCCTGAGGACGATCATCGACGGCGTGGTGAAGACCGCTTCAATCATGGACGTTTTCGAGGCGGGCGAGGAGAACGATGTTCTCCTGATGCTGGGCACGAACAGCGATGAGGGCCGCCTTGTGGGCACCCAGAGGGTCGCAAGTCACGCCGAAGATGGTTCTGCGGTGTTCCAGTACTTCTTCGACTACGTTCCCGAAGCGCTGCGAGAACACGACCCCAATGGTGCACCCCACGCCGGCGAATTGCCGTTCGTCTTCGACACACTCGCGACCTACGCACCGCTTCTCGCGAAGGGGGCGGCGGACACGTCTGCGGCAAGCGTCGTCACAGCGCAGGATCAGCAAGTCGCCGATTTCGTGCATTCGTGCTGGGTTGCTTTTGCCAAGGCGCCTGTCGACACGAGGCAAATCGAGTGCGGGCAGGACTTCACTTGGCCCGCTCGAAGCGGTGCGAATGACCATGCAGTAGCCTGGTTGAGCGACGAGCCGCGGATTGTGGCTGCGCAGACCTTGCGTTCGCCGCCGAATGGGGCAGAACCGGGCCGAACCTGGCGCGACGAGGAATAGCTTTGCCCGAACCAATTACGTTCTACGGACTTCCCCATTCTCTGTATTCGGGAAAGGTCCGCAGTTATTTGCGCAAGCAGGGTATTGCCTATCATGAGGTCCCGCCGGGCGATCCGCGTTTCGCTTCGGCCATCGTGCCCCGGATCGGGCGAGGCATCATACCCGTGGCCGAACTGAGCGATGGAGCCGTCATCCAGGACACGGTCGACATCATTGACCACTTCGAAAGTGAGGGCCAGCGCTACCCGGCCTATCCCGACAACGCGGTGCTCCGATCGTTGGCTCACCTCTTCGAGATCTACGCGGTCGTCGGACTGTCGCGCCATGCGATGCATTATCGGTGGAGCTACCTCTCGGAACAGGAGCAATTCCTGCGCGACGCTTTCGCTGTTGGCAGCGACGCGGAGCGTGCCGAAGCCGTCATGTCTCGCATGAACAGCTATCTTCCGATGCTCGGCGTGACGCCTCAGACCATTCCGGCAATCGAAGATAGCTATGTCGAGCTTCTGATGCATCTCGAGGCGCACTTTGCGCGCTTTCCCTACCTGCTCGGCTTTATGCCGTCGGTGGCAGACTACGCGATGTTCGGGCCACTGTTTGCGCATCTGGGCCGCGATCCGGTTCCACTGGGAATCATGCAGCGCAACGCACCCAAGGTGTTTCGTTGGGTCGAACGGATGCATGCGCCCGGTCTCGACATGGTCGAGTATCGCGATGCGCAGCCCGGATATGCCGACATCGCCGTGCTTTCGGCTACACTGGCGCCGCTGCTGGAGCAGGTTGCGCGGGAAATCATGCCCGACATGACCGACCGTCTCGAAGTGCTCAGGTCTCACGTGGCGAGCGGCGCGGCGGAGCCCGGTCGACCGGTCACGGCAAAACCGCATCAGCGGATCATAGGCACGGTCGAAACCTCTTTCAGAGGGATCGGATATGAAGGCGGCGTGCAGCCCTACACGTTCTTTCTGTGGCAAAGATTGCTCGATGCTTCATCGGGCGAAAAGGCTGTTCACGATCTCTTTGCGCAGCATGGTTTGGCCGCGCTGGTGTCGACCGAGCTTCCGATCCGCGTTGGAAGAGCCGACAATATCGAGGTTTGGGGCGCACTCGCGGATTAGGCCGCTGCGCGCTCACCCATCTGCATCATTTCGATTTCGTGACCGTCCGGTGTGAGGACGAACGCGATGCGTGCGGGCCCGAATGATACCGTCTCGCCCTTCTGCTTCGCGCCAGCAGAGAGAGCACGTTCCAGGTCGCCATCAAGATCACGGGTTATCATTCCGACCGGGCCATAGCCATTGCCGGTTTCGATTGCCCGCCCGTCCTTCCAGTGAAACAGGACGATCGTTGCGGACCCCTTTTTTCCGCTCATCATATGCTCGCGAAAGGTTGGGGTATCGACCGTGTCAGCGTGAGTCATGCCGAAAGCTTGCTCGAAGAAACTCGTCGCGGCATCGATGTCAGAGACGTTGAGTTTGACGAAGGTGAACAGGGCAGGGTCACTTACGGACATTCCGATTCCTTTCTTGAGGTTCCAAAGGCGAAGTTGCCCGGCTGACTGCGGCAGCATCCTTCGAGGCGCGCCGGAAGGCATACCCGGTATTCGAAACATGCCCAGATCGCAAGCCGCCGCGGTGTCGAATTACGGGGACCAAACTCCAAGCCAACCGAGCCTTTCAGGAAATAGTTGACAGTCTAACAACTAGCGTGAAATAAGCAGGGCGAATTTTCAGGAGTAGGCTATGACTTATACAAAAGGCCGCGTGGTGAACGATGCCGACGCGCACACGATGGAGACTCAGGACTGGCTCGCCCCATATCTCGAGGGGGAGTACAAGGAGACCTATTCCGAAGTGTATTCGAAGCGGGACGGCGGCGATCGCATCGTCAAGATGATCGACATGGCCAAGGCGCGCAAAAACGATCCCGAAGCGCGCGCAAAAGCGCTCGAGAACCCGATCGAAGGGGCCAAGGGCTGGTTAGGCTATGGCGGCTTCGACAAGGAAGAGCGTGTGGAGGCTCTCGACTGGCTTGGTTTCCAAAGCCAGCTCGTATTTCCCACCTTTGGTCTGGGGGCGATCACCAAGGCCAAGGATGAAGACCAGCGTTATGCCGCCGCCACTGCTCTGAACAAGGCGCAGCAGGATTTCTGCGATGCCGATATTCGCCTTGATTGCGTCGCCTTCACGCCGCTCGACGATCCCGATCGCGGACTTGCCGAAGCAAAGCGTGCAGTGGAGGCAGGTGCAAAAGCGGTGATGTTCAGCGCGGGCCCCGCCGGCGACAAGAGTCCGGGCCATCCCGATCTCGATCCGTTCTGGCAGTTCCTTCAGGACAACAAGATTCCGTTCATGCTCCACATCGGTCCGGGCACGAAAACCCAGCCTTCGAAGTTGAAGAATAACGGCCGCGAGCGCGCAGCAGACCTGCACGGTGGCGGAGAGAACCTGCGCTTCCCGGACTTCCTTTGCCTTTGGTACGCGCCACAGGAATTTCTGACGGCCATGGTCTACGATGGCGTTTTTAAGCGCTTCCCCGACCTGCGCGGCGGCGTCATTGAAAGCGGTGCCGGTTGGGTGCCGGAATTTCTGCGCATGCTCGACCACGGCTGGTACTCTTTCAACAGGACTGACCAGTACCTGCAGGAAATGGACCTGATGCCTTCGGAATATATCAAGCGCGCGGTGCGGTTCACTCCGTTCCCGAACGAAGACGTTGGCCGCATGATCCGCGACTCCGCGCCGGAACTCTACCTCTTCTCAAGCGATTATCCGCACCCCGAAGGTACGAAGGATCCCTTCGGCAAGTTCGAAGCCTCGCTCGAAGGCTTCGACGAAGAGGTGAAGGACATGTTTTATCGCACCAATTACGACCACATGATGTTCCGCGAGAGCGACGCGGTAGCGGTCGCGGCCGAGTAACTCTCAACCCAAGCGTATGAAGAAGGGGGGCATCTCGCGATGCGCCCCCTTTTTCTATCTGCGGGGCTCGAACCGCATCAGCTCGACAATCGGATCAATCGAAGTGGCATCGTCCAGTTCGTCGCAAAGCGCGATTAGCCTGTTGGCTTGCGCCATGCCCAGCACCGGTTCGATCAGTTCGCGGGCTTTCTCTTCCACCTCGCTCTTTCCAAGTGGATGAGTAGGGAAGCCGGGCACGTAGGCGACGTAGCGCTCCTCTTTCGCTCCGCTTTTCAGCGCCACGGTAACCCGTGCACTCTCGGTGCGATCCTCTCCTTCGCCCATTTCCTGTGCCTGATCGCGCACCACGTTCACTTTCTTCGCAAAGGCCCTGGCTTGTTCGTCGGTTTCCTGACGTTCAAGCGATTGCGCGTCGACGAAATCCAGCCTCCCATCGAGCATGATGATTGCGGCGAGATAGGGGATGTTGAGAGCCGGCATATTGGCCCGTTCGAAAGTGGCGGCCTCGCCCGGCATGGCCACGACTATGCTTTCCACATCGGTTGGTTTGATGGTCTGTCGGAGATCCAGCAGCGCCCGCACGGCTGGCTGTGTCGGTCCCCCGACCGGATAGCGCTTCATCGCGGCGAGCGACATTTCGTAGCGTTCGTGCAATCCGTCGACGAGCGACGCGTGGTCCTTTCCTTCGCCCTGAAACGCGCGCCACCGGAACCAACCGTTCTCGTTGTCGAAGCTTGCAGGGACTCCGGTAAAGCCCAGTCGCGCCATTTGGGCTGCCTGCAAGCCGTTGCGTGCACCCATACCGCCAAAGACGAAGGCTTTTTCGATATGGCGTACATCGAGCAGCCATTGCCACGAGCCTGAGGCTTGCTGCGAGCAATAGGCCAGCATGTGGTCGACCTGTTCTGGTGACAGCCCGAGCATTGCTGCCGCCGAAGTCGCAGCGCCGAAGGTCGGCGCTATCCCGTGATTTGCGAGCCCAGCATAATAGAGGTTCCGTGTGCCGATCGCCTTGGGAAGTCGCCCGGCAATTTCGTAGCCGGCGATGACCGCGCCGACGAATTGCGCCCCGCTGCGCTCCATTGTCCGCGCCGTTTCGAGAGCGGTGGGGACGATGGCTGGGCCGGGCTGCACATAGGCCGATGGGATGAAGTCGTTGATCTCCGCAGCGTGCGCCGTCATCGCGGATGCGAATACGGCGTCGACTGGCGAGGCGGATTGCATCGACCCAAGGATCGGGCTGTCCCCGGCAGGCGACATGGCCGCAGCATAATCGCGACCGAGCTTCGCCGCTTCGAGTGAGTTGCACGCGATGATCGAGGCTAGCGTGTCGAGAATATGGAGGCGTCCGCGTTCGCGAATATCGGATGGAATATCGTGAGCAGCAGCACCGGCAATATAGGCGGTCAGCGCCGGGGTGATTTCGCGCCAAGCTTCTTGGTCTTGCATCCCTTGTTCGCCGTCAGACCCGGAAGTCTGTGCAAATGCACCCGTGCTGGCAGCCGACAGGGCCAAAGCCCCGGCATATCCGGACCTCATCAAAGTGCGCCGCGTCATATCGGTATCCATCGCCAATCCTCACTCCCCATCTCCAACTTTGAGGCCGCATTCATTGGGGAACCCGATTTGACAGTCAAACAAATAGTTATAAATGGCTCGGACTTGTCATCGGACGAGGGGCAATGCAAACACCCGGCATGAACGCTGAGGGAAAAGATGTCGCAAGGGCGCAGGAGATCCTTGATGCGTTGGAGCGGTTGGTCCTGCGCCATCGATCGCTGTCGATATCTTTCAATGCCATCGCCGATGATGTCGGAATAAGTCGGAGCCTTCTCTACACCTATTTCGACAGCCCGAATGCGATGCTGGACACCCTGTTTCTCAGCCATGCGCAAGGAATCGAAAGTCGCTTTCGCCCCATCATGTCTTCTCAGGCCAGTTTCCGTGACAAGGCCGTAGAGTGCGGAAAATCGTACTTTGCATACTGTGTCGAGGCAGGGCCATTGCTGCAGCTGATCTTGCGCGAGGCGCAGGGAGATAGCCCGCTCAGTGAAGAGTCCCGGGCGTATTTTCGCAAGATTATCAGGATGCTCGCCAGCGAGGCCACCGCCGGATTGAAAGTCGGCGCGCGTGAGGCTTTTGTTTCACTCGAGCTCCTTGCAGCCATACCGGAAGCACTGGCTCGGATGGTCCGCGACAATCAGATCGAAGAGGCGACCGGCATTGCGACCTGTGAGCGGCTGGTCGGCGCGGCGATCGATTCTCTCGGGACTTCGAAACCGGTCTAGCCCTGGCTTCCCGCAGAGGTGGCCTCATCGTCGAAGTGGCCCGCCATCACGATATTGAGGCAGATTTCCTCTACCATCGCAAAAGGGGCACGCCGGCTTGCGACAATGCCGCCGGCCTTCAGGGTTACAGAGGTCAATGCCACGGTCGACGCTCGTGCGCTCGATTCGTCCATACCGCCGCCACTGGTAAGCCGCTGGATGATCGGCTGGCGGGCCACTTCGCCTCTGGTCTCCCTTTCACCCCGCAAGGCTTCGCGCACTTCTGCATTACGAAGAAGCATCTGGAGCAGCGGACCACGACGGGCCGCGCCGTGAAGATAGCTGACTGTCGATAGCATCACGCGGATATGATCGTTGGCGCCGCGGGCGATCCGTTTCTGGCGCCGCGATTCCTGCGTCTCGATTTCCCGCCTTGCCAGTGCCACGAGAAGATTGGTGCGACTCCCAAAGCAATTGTGAACCTGTGTCTCGCTTATCCCGGCATGTTTGGCGACGTCGCGCGTCGTCACCGATGAAACCCCGTCGCGCAAGGCGATTGCGGCTGCGGCATCGAGAAGCTGTTGCTTGCGTTCCTCCAGCGGCATTCTCGTACGCGAACCTGGAGATTGTCTGCTCTGCCGTTTTCCAAGTGCGAACGTCTCGCTTAGCCCAATTGGCGGAGGCGGCAATTCGGGCGGATTTTCGCGGGTGCTTTCGTGTCGTGTCCAATGGGAACGGGCGGGGCGGGGTATGGCCAGTCGATCGCAAACTTTCGCCAGTCCGTTACCGGTCAGGCCATAGCGTGCTGCAACCGCACCCATCGGTTCAGACCAGATTTGCTCGAATATCTGTGCACGGGTGACTTCCATGACCAGACCTTGCTCCCAACCCGTCCGCCTGTCCAGCGGCCTGCAAGCCAGTGACCAGTATCTATTTCGTACCCAATCTTCGATAATCTATGTTGTTAGATTGTAAATGATGCGCTACGAACGCAGCGGGATAAGGGGGAGAGAGGTATGAATCGCGCAGTTGCTGCGATTATCGGCACTTCGCTGTTTTCCGGGGCTGTCACGGCCTCGGCGCAGATGCCTGAACAGATTGATCCGGTCACGGTTACGGTCGACGCCGGTCAGTTGCAGGGATCTCGCGAAAATGGCGTACTTGTTTTTCGAGGCGTTCCTTACGCGGCTCCTCCGCTTGGGCCGAACAGGTGGCGCCCGCCACAAAAAGTAGAGTCCTGGAAAGGGGTGCGAGCAGCAACCGCGCATGAGTCACCATGCGTCCAGCCTGTCGATCTGGATACGACGGTCGCCAATTTCGGCGGCGTCAACGGCGCCCAGTCGGAAGATTGCCTGTACCTGACGATCACGGCACCGACCGACGCTGAAGATGCGCCTGTTCTCGTATGGTTTCACGGCGGGGCGTTTTTCCTCGGATCGGGCAGTCTTGGCTCTTATGACGGCACCGCAAATGCGCGTGCAGGGGTCATCACGGTCAGTGTGAATTACCGGCTCGGTGCGCTGGCCAATTTCGTGCACCCGGCGCTTGAGGAAGAGCAGCCGGACGAACCCAAGGGCAATTACGCGCTTCAGGACAGCGTTGCGGTCCTTGAATGGATTGCGCGAAATATCGGAGCGTTCGGCGGCGATGCCGAAAGCGTGACCATCGCCGGGCAATCTGCGGGCGGAGGGATCGTCACCAATCTCCTTTCCCTGCCATCGGCAAAAGGCCTGTTCGACAAGGCGATAGTCCAATCCGGCAGCTTGTTGCTTCCCGATCGCGACACGTCTGCGGCCCAGGACCTCGCCGTTGCCGCGCTTGAGACGATTGGGCTGGATACCGGAGCAAGTGCAAGCGACTTGCGCTCGGTTTCCGCCCAGACATTTGCCGCATCGGAAGAACTGCGAGAAGGGATCTTCTTCAACCGCGATGATAGTTTCAAGCCCGTCTCAACAATTGCCGCGTTGCGGGCAGGATCCGAAATCGACGTGCCCCTTCTCGTGGGCTCCAATGAGGGAGAACGCGGTTTTTCGGCTGCACGCACATTCGCGGAACTCGCTGGCGATGATGGCGCAGCCGCGTTTCTGTATCGGTTCGATTACACGCCGTCTTTCCGCGAAGCGGAATGGAAGGCCGGTCCGATTCACTCTGCGGAATTGATGTTCACCTTCGATTCCATCGACCAGTCCAGCTGGGGCGGTGAACGGGCAGGAGACTCCGATCATGAGATGGCCGAGGCCATAAACTCATGCTGGATCGCCTTTATCAAAATGGATGCCAGCCAGCGCAGTTTCGAATGCGCCGATGGTTTCGTCTGGGAGGAATATGCGGACGGCAAAGAGGCCGCAATCCTCGATCAAGGAGGCTTTGACATGGTGGCTGCACAGCCGCTTGCCGACGGGCCACCCCAGACATCGCAATAATGAACAAAATAAGATGGGAGAGGAAAAGATGAAGAAAGCTCGTTATCTGGTCGGAACGGCGATCTGCGTGCAGGCTTGTGTCATGGCGCCGTCAGTTTCGGCACAATCCGCGCAGGATGCAGATCTGCCTTCGATTGAGGATCAGGCTGAGGCGGAAGAGGGCACGACGATTATCGTCACCGGCTCCTATATTCGAGGGCAAACGGAAGACGGTTCACAGCCGGTCGATGTTTTCGGTCAGGAAGAGCTTCAGGCGCGGGGCATCGACAGCCCGCTTGAATTCATCAAGACACTCCCCTCGGTTGGTCCGGTTCTGGGCGATTCCAACCAGTACGGTGCAGGTGGAAGCCAAGGCGTCGGGTCGATCAACCTGCGCAGCTTGGGGCGCGAGCGAACGCTGGTCCTGTTCAACGGTCGCCGTTTTGCGACAGAGCCGGGCGACGGCGCCGCGGATACGAACCTGATCCCTCTGTTCGCGCTCGACCGGATTGAAGTCCTCAAGGACGGTGCCGCATCCACTTATGGTTCGGATGCGATTGCCGGGGTCGCCAACTTCGTGACACGCCGCAATTTCGAAGGAGTCGAAGTCGCTGGCGATTATGAGTTCGTCGATGGCTCTGACGACAATTACCGCATCAGCGCCCTTGCCGGGTTCGATCTGGGCACGGCCAACCTGATGATCGGTGCGGGTTGGCAGCACCGTTCCGAATTGCCGACTACGGCACGCGATTTCACTCAGGTTCCTTACGATGTGAACCCCACGGGCTGGTCCTTCCTTTCAAATCCGGGCCTATATGCGCCGGTGGGCATTATTCCGGGCGTGGGTGTCAGCACACTTGGTCTGGCGGTTGATGGCAATCAACTCGATGCTTGTGAATCGCTGGGCGGGATCGACGGACAATTCCCGCGCGCGTCCGGGGCGCCTTTGCCCGTGTGCCGCTACAGCTACATTCCCTTCGTCAACCTGATCGAGGAAGAGGACCGTTATCAGGTCTACGGGCAGTTGACTGCCGACCTTTCGGACAGCGTGTCCTTTACCGCCGAAGCGCTCTATTCGCATACCGAGCTAAAGGATCTCGGCTATTCGCCCAGCTATCCGCCGACACAGGGGCCGAACGGGCCAGGTAGCGCCAGCGCCTTCACGGTTCCGGCGTCCAATCCCGGATATGCCGACTTTCTCGAGCAGACCTTTGCCCCGGGCACGCCTCCTCGACTGTTCACTCCATTGCTTTCTTCGATAGTGCTCTTCCGGCCTTTCGCGCTCGGTGGCAACCCGCTGGATCCACGCGGCGCCGGCAATGGTCAGGCTATCAACGATGCGTGGCGAGTATCGGCCGGTCTCGACATCGATATCAACGATAACCTGTCGCTTCAGACATTCGGCACGTACATCCGGAGCGCACGCACCGCGTTCTCTTTCGATATTGTCGGCGACCGACTTCAGGAATCGCTCAACGGTCTTGGTGGGGATAACTGCGCAGGAACACCGGGGGTGGGGGGCTGCCTCTATTTCAACCCGTTCATCAACAGCGCTCCGGGCAATCCTGCGCTCGGCCTGAGCAACCCTGCTTATGTTCCGGGCAACGAGAACTCGGCGGATGTGATCAACTATTTCCGTCAGAAGAACGGTACAAATGCGGTGGAGGAGCAATTCATCATCGATGCCGTGTTCAGTGGTGAAACGATGATCTTCGGTCGCGAGCTCGGCTATGCTTTCGGTGGTCAGTTCCGCAAGACCGATTTCCAGACCGACCCGATCAATCGGTTCAGCGATCCAGCTGCCTATCCGTGCGCAACCGATGGAGACTTTTCCTGTCTCGACGATCCTCTTGATACGAACTTCCCGGTCGGCGCTTTCGTTTTCCTCGGGCAATATCCGCGGGCTCGTCTCGATCAGGATGTCTACGCCGTCTTTGCCGAAGCCCAGATGGAAATCTTCGACGGTTTCGAACTGACCGGAGCCGTTCGGTTTGAGGATTATGGCGGCCAGGTTGGCTCCACGATCAATCCGAAAGTCTCGGCACGCTGGCAGGTTACCGATTTTCTGGCTTTGCGCGGCTCCATCGGCGACACCTTCCGCGGACCGTTGCCCGCTGATCTTGGAACCAACGGTGTGAGCGCAGTGGCCGGGATCGACGTTCTGGGTGGCAATTTCAAGGCTACCGACACCGTCGGCAACCCCGCGCTGGAACCGGAAACCGCGCTCACCTACAACATCGGCGCGATCGTGCAGTTCGGCGACTTCACTGCGAGCGTCGATTACTGGACCTATGAATTCGACGGGCGATTCACCGTCCTTCCCGTTCAGGCGATCGCCGCTGCCGTCGCGCCGAATGGTGCGGATGGCACGCAGCTTGCCGATTGTTCCAGCCCCTTCGTGTCCTACGTCGTCTTCGCGGGCGGTGTCTGCGATCAGGGGACGACGATCGGCAACGACATCAGCCGCATCCAGACGCAGGCCGTAAACGGACCTAGCGTGACGACAAGCGGTCTCGATTTCAGCGTCAATTATCGCGGAGACCTGGGCCCTGTGGTCGTCAGTCTCGGGGCGAATGCCACCTACACTATCGAATACGAATTCGAAGATTTCGAATTCAATGGCCTGTTTTTCAGCGAAGGCTACGATGCCGCTGGCTTTGCCAACTATGACCGGGCGCCGGGAACCGTTTCAGAGTGGCGCGCAAGCGGATACGTCAATTTGCAGATGAGGCCGGTTAGCGTGACCTGGTCGACGACGCATATCGGCGGTGTGGACGACAATCGCTGCGAAGGACTTCAATTCTGCACTTCGACGCCGGAATTCGGGGGCACGAACTTTGGCCGCAGGGTCGAATCCTTCACCACCCACGACATCTTCGCGACCATCGATCTGGATCTCGCCGGGGTCGAGGCCGAGCTGCAGGCCGGCATAGAGAATGTCTTCGACACCGATCCGTCGCCTGCACGTCTTGAATACAGCTACGATCCTTTCATCGGAACTGCGAAGGGCCAGACCTTCAAGATCGGGACACGTGTTCGCTTCTAAGCCTCTCCCAGAAGCGACACACTGAAGGGACGGGCGATGCTGAGGCGGCGCCCGTCCCTTCTAACTTGGTTCCGGCGTAAATGTCGTAGCTTTCGGTCCTCAGATTTGCAGCAATTGCCTGGTACGAGGCGGGGGATGCTCTTTATCTCTGGCTGACCCGGGAATAGGGTCCCCGAACAATCTCAGGGAGAGCCAGGACACCATGACGCAGACGATGCAATCGCGACCCGAAGGCGACACGAATGCTCCAGCCGAAACGCGCGGCTTCGTGTTCAACCAGACCATGTTGAGGATCAAGGATCCCGAGCGGTCCCTATCTTTCTACCAAAACGTGCTGGGCATGACGCTGGTAAAGGAAATCCCCTTTCCGGAGATGGATTTCACGCTCTACTTCCTGGGTTACGTCCTGCCGCAGGACAACCTGCCTGCCGATGCGGCCGGTCGTCTCGAATTCGCATTCGGGCAACCTGCCATGCTTGAACTGACGCACAATCACGGCACGGAGAACGAACCGGGCGAACCCTATCACGACGGCAATTCCGAACCGCGCGGTTTCGGTCATATCGGCATTGCCGTCCCGGACGTCGATGCTGCCTGTGCCAGGTTCGAGCGGATGGGCGTCGAATTCGTGAAGAGGCCCGATGATGGTAAGATGAAGGGGCTCGCTTTCATCAAGGACCCCGACGGCTACTGGATAGAAATACTGAACCCCGCAAACAGCGCGCAGATCAGCGGGTAGGAAGCCGCTGCGAAGCATCTGGTAGGACTATCGTATGAACGCCTTGCCCGCTTACTGATCCTGCAATTTCCTGGCCTTTTCCTGCAGCTGAAATCTGTAGAGCGATGGAGCTGCCTCAACAGGCCGGTTCAACATTTCGAGATATGGCGCAGGCTTGTGCTTCAAGCGTATGGGACGGTTGCCATGCATACCGACAATCCGGGCGTCAGGTCCTTCCGATCCCGCTATAATTTCGACGGGTGAGCCGGGCGCAACACCACCATCAATGATGATGTTGAGATTCCAGGTCGTGTTGTACCGCCCGTGACCCGGCAGCCAATATCCGGCACCTCCAGCCTTATAAAGGTCGTATGCTGGAGTCCCATCCTCGGACACCTGGTCCGGCGTTACGTGGACGGTGATATTGTCGTAGAGGTTTTGGTGATTGGCACCGGCGTGCTGGTCGAGCGTAGGTGTCGTCCAGACGACGGAGTTCGAGTAGACAGACTTCGTCGCCTGCGTATTCAGGCTCAGCGAATGCTCGGTCGGATTGCGCACCGTCAGATTGTCGACGAGCACATTGTGCACATTGCCAATATGGACGCTGTAATGGGCCTTGTGGTCGCCATCTGTGACGATGTTACGGATCGTGACATTAGCCAGATCGTCGGTCAGAATTCCGCTATCCGAATTTGAGATAGCAATATTGCGGATCCAGCCGTTGTGGACGCCGGTGAAGTAGACGCCATTGTACCCGGCTTCGTTGTGGTGACCGAAATAGGGATTCTCAGGGAAGATGAGATGCAAATCCTCGATACCGACATTGGAGAGATGGTCCCACTTGGCGAAATAGGCTGGAAGAGCCGCGTTGACGTCGTGCAGGAGCGGGTCGGCGATCGTCACGCGATTGCCGTCTATAGCCTCGATGCGTGTGGCCTGGCGAACCAGAGGGCGCTCGGGCAGTTCCCAGTGCCGACTGCCGATCCGCTCTTCCGTGTCGCCATATAGCGAAGCGATGAGAGGACCATCCTCGCCTTCGCGATTGTGCCAATGGATCTGGAGAACGTCACCTATTGCCAGTTTGCCTGGGTCCGAAACACGCAGGACCTTATCGAACTGCTGTCCTGCCTCGATGGTCGTTACGGTTTCGATCTCGCGGTCGTAGCGTTCGAGATAGGTTGCATGCCGACCGTCAGGATAACGAGCCCAGATAAACCCTGCGCTCCAGCTATACTCCGAGAACAGGACATCGAGGTTCCGGTCTGGTTGCCGCTCGTATTTGTTCTCCTCCTTCAGATACTGGCGTATCTCGGTGAGAGCGCCGCCATCATCGATCTGCTGGAGCGGGCGGGGCATATACAATTGGGTGCCGCCATCACCCATACCCATACCGGCAAGCACGATGTCGCTGCGTTCGAGCCAGAGAATTTCGCTGAGGATGTAGCGCCCCTGACCGAATTGCACCCTGACAGCCCCGGATCGGCTATTCGCCTCATCGAGTGCGGCGAGGATTGCCTTACTGTCGTCTAGACCGTCATCTGCGACAGCGCCAAAATCGGCGACATTGATGATCGAGCCGCGCACTGGAATTTCACCCGTGCCGAATTCATATCCGGCATAGGAGAAATCGGGCAGAGGATGCTCGGCCCTGAGGTCGGGATCAGTGAGGACTTCGGGCAACGCCGGGCTATCATGGTGCTTTGCCGATGCGCCTGTTGTGCATATCAATGCCATTCCGGCGCAAGCGTTCAACAAGCTGAAACAAAATGATTTTCCCATGGCGCTCTCTCTCATTTTCGCATGTTTTAGCAACATTTTCTCGTGAGGTATTGACGCGTGATGATACCGGTGTCAATTATTTGGGTAACCGGTGTCAGAAAAGGGCAAATAGCCGACACCTAAATCCTTGGGAGGGAAAACATGTCTGAATCCGCCACTCGTTCGTCACGCCACCAGTGCATCCGCTTTCGGGCGGGGTTGCTTGCTTCGGCCATGCTCCTGCCGTTTCCTGCGCTCGCGCAGGATGCGGAGCCTCAGTCGGACGAATCCGAAATCGTCGTGCAGGGGGAAATTGCACGCTCGATCGAGGATTCGCTGGAAGCCAAACGTCAACTCGACGTGATCGGCGATGCGATCATCGGCGACGAAATAGGCGACCTCCCGGATATCTCAGTCGCCGAGACGCTTGAACGCGTAGTCGGTGTCACCTCCGATCGATTCAAGGGCGGCGCTTCGGAATTGTCGATCCGCGGGCTTGGCGCGTTTCTCGGCGCGAGCTTCATCAACGGTCGCGAGATATCGTCGGGCAGCGACGGTCGCGACGTGAATTTCGGTCAGTTTCCTTCTGAGCTCGTCAACGGTGCAGTCATCTACAAATCGCAGCAGGCGAGCTTCATTGAGGGAGGCGTCTCGGGTCTGATCGAGTTGCAGACGCTGCGGCCGCTCGATTACGGCAAGCAGCGCCTTCAGATTCAGGCGCTCGGCGGATACAGCAACTACGAGGATCGCGTCGACGACGGCGACCCGCTCAGCCTGCGTCTCACGGCATCCTATGTCGATCAGTTTCAGGTAGGCGATGGGGAACTCGGGATTTCACTGGGCGGGCAAATTCGCCGAGACACGGCGCCCGAAGATGTCTTCACCAGCAGCTCGACCTACCGACCGTGCAACACGATCGAAGGTGTCGATCAGAGCAACAACTGCGCCTACGACACGGATGCCGATGGTAATCCGACCGGCGCTTCCGACCAGTTCTATTTCGTCTCCAACCAGTACATCTACCGCGCCATGGCGACCGAGGCAGATCGCGATGCGGTCATGGGGTCGATCCAGTGGAAGCCTTCGCCGCGTGTGGAGATCAATCTCGATGGTCAATATTCCTACCGCGACGATATCGAGGAGCGGGCGAACCTCGTCGTCGCCGACGGTCGCCGCGACATCGTGCCGCTTGAAATCAGTTCGACGGGCGCACTTCTCAACTGGACCGGTGAGACGCGCATCGAAAATCAGTCGGTTTGGCGTCAGCGAACCGAAGAATATGTTGGACTGGGCGGCAATCTCGAATGGAACTCGGGGCCTTTGATCGTCGCATTTGACGTAGGCTACTCTCAGACAAAGCGTCGCCAGGATGAGCTCGACATGCGCATTCGGACCAACGACCGCGTGCTGTACGAACTCGATCAACGTGGAGTTGAAATTCCCAATCTGATTCTGACCGATGTCAGCGATGTCGAGGATGACACAGGATTGGCGTTCGATCTCGACAATCATGACCTCTACGACAACGGCGCGCGTGCGCGGCGTCGGCTCGAGAATGTCGATGATGAGATTTTCTCGCTTCGTCTCGATGCCGAATACGAAGTGGCTGGAGGGTTCTTCAGCAGTTTCGCAGCTGGCGTACGATATGCCGATCGTTCGCGCGTTCAGGATGACGGAATCGACGCGACGGTCGCTCTGGTCGATGGCGGCTATTTCAACGAGGCGGCGATCGCCGCCAGGCGGGACACCTTTATCGTCCAGGACCTGTTCAAGGGAGCCGATACCGACATGGTCGGTCTGACCTTCGCCACATGGGATCCGCAGGCCTTGTTCACCGCCATTACGGGCAGCCGCGATGCCGGGCTGCCGACGGGTTCGACGCTCTCGCCGCAGGACACCGATGTGAACGAAAAGACTTATGCCGGTTACGTTCAGGGGAACTTCGACACGATGTTCGGTGACACCCCGGCACGCGGCAATTTTGGCGTGCGGGTGGTCCATACAGAGAGCACATCGCTTGGTGTAAGCTCGGCCCTGGCGACCAGTCCGGATCCCGACGACCCCAATTCGATCCTCATCACCGAAGTCGGCGACACGACCCTGAATGTCGAGCGCAACGATTACACGAACATCCTGCCCAGCGCGAACCTGATCCTGGAGCTGGCGCCAGACAAGCTGCTGCGCTTTGCTGCTTATCGTGCGATGGCGCGGCCAGACCAGCTGGCTCTGTCGGCAGCACTGACCTTCGACGAGGAGGCCGAGCTGGGCAATCTGGGGTCGATCGTCAGTGCCAGCGGCAACCCGCTACTGGAGCCGCTGCTTTCATGGAATGCGGATGTCTCGTTCGAGTGGTACGCTGCGCGCACGTCGTCGCTGTCCATCGCCGCCTATGCCAAGCAACTGCAGACCGGCTTCCGCACCAATGTTACCCCGCTCACGCTGATCGTCGACGGTGCTCCCACCGAAGTCATCATTGGGCGCACGGTCAACTCGGACGACAAGAGCCATCTGCTGGGCTTCGAAATCGCTGCGCAGCACAAGTTCGACAACGGATTTGGCTTCCAGGCGAGCTACAATTTCGCGGACTCGAATTTCGAGTTCCCGGATCCAAATGTCGTCGACGGTAATCCGATCGCCGATTTCACCACGCCTGCGAACATCCCAGGCTATTCCAAGCACTCGCTGAACGCGACGGTGTTCTATGACACCGACGACTTCAATATCCGGCTCGCCTACAAGTGGCGCTCGGATTACTTCAAGCCATTTCGCTCGGCCCAGAACCGCTTCACGGAAGATCAGGGCTTCCTCGATTTCTCGACTGCCTACGATGTGACGGACAATGTTCAGGTTCGTTTCCAGGTGCTCAACATCCTGAACGAGCCGAACATCTTCTACCGCCCGACCCGCGACAGCCTGGCTCAGGCGGACTTCTCCGGTCGTCGCTATTTCCTCGGCCTCAGGGGTCGGTTCTAAGGAAAGGTGCGGAGTACGACGGTGGGGATCACGGCGGCGGAAATGAACCAGCGGCAGAGGGAAATCTCGCGCACATTGGTGGCAGAGCGGCGCAGGGCAGGGTCCCTGCGCGGCTTTCCCGGCGACCTGCCCGCGAATCTGGGCGAGGCATACCGTGTACAGGCACTGTCGCGAGGCGAATGGCCCGATGCGGTGATAGGCTGGAAGGTCGGTGGCATTCCGCCCAAGCATCGCGAAGCGCTGGGCGCGGACTATCTCTCCGGCCCGATTTTCGCCCGGCGCTTCTTTCGGGCGAAGTCCGGGGTGGTCAATCCGATGCCCGTTTTCTCGGAAGGTTTTGCTGCCATCGAGCCTGAATTCGTGCTCGAGCTGGGGGAGACACCGGACGAGGATCGGGTCTATGTCGGTGCAGAGATTGCGAGCAGTCCGATTGTCGCTATCAACGATGTCGGGCCGCTCGCCGTGGTTTGCGATTTCGGGAACAATAACGGCCTGTTACTCGGGGCGGAAATCCCCGATTGGCGCGGCCTGAGCGGGGAATGCGTGCCGGTGCGAACCGAAATCGAAGGCAAAGTTGTAGGGGAAAAGCAGGTCTTCGATCTTCCCGATGCCGTCAATCGCGCGCGCACATTCCTGTTCGAGCTTGCGCAGCGTGAGGGGATCGAACTTGGCGCGGGCACCTACATCTCAACTGGTGCGATCACTGGCGTTCACGACGCAAATTGCGGCGACAGGTCGATGCTCGATTTCGGCAAGTGGGGTACACTCGAGATCGAGCTAGTGCCAGAGCAGCCGATTGCATGAGCGTTATTTCCGCTGCGATATCCAGAAGGTCGGCGCTGATCTGCGGGACTATCGGTCTGGCAGGCCTCGCCAGCGGCTGTGCGCCGCGGCTGGGCAATGCGTTTACCAGCGCCGATACGCATGTGCTTGGTTATCCCACCGTCGAAGCTGTGATTCGGTTCGGAGAACTGTTGTCGAAGCGCACAGACGGACGGCTTTCGCTCAAGATGTTTGCTGGCGGACAATTGGGAAACGAGCGTGACACGCTAGAGATCACCACTTTTGGCGGGCTCGACTTCAACCGCGTAAACCTTGCTCCGCTGAATTCGATCGAGCCGCTGACCAAGGTGATCGCGCTGCCGTTCCTGTTTGAATCGACCCAGCATATGCGGACTACGCTCGACGGGCCGATCGGTGACGAGATACTGGAATCGCTCGAACCCCATGGGCTGATCGGGCTGTGCTTTTACGATTCCGGCTCTCGCTCGTTCTACAACACGCGCGGGCCGATCCGCGAGCCGGCCGATATGCGCGGCCTGAAGCTGCGCGTTCCCGGCTCCGATCTCTACGTCTCGATGGTGCAGTCGCTGGGCGCAGATGCCGTGCCGATGCCGCTCGACGAGGTTTACCAATCGCTTGCGCAGGGGGTGATAGACGGCGCGGAAAACAATTGGCCGAGCTTCGAGAGCGGCAAGCATTACGAGGTCGCGCGCTATTACAGCCTAACCAATCATCTGCTGGCCCCTGAAGTCTTCGTGATGTCGAAGATCAGTTGGGACAAGCTCACGGCCAGCGACCAGCAGATTGTGCGTGAAGCGGCGCGGGAATCGGTGCCTTACATGCGGGAACTGTGGGACACGCAGGTCGAGCGCAGCAAGGAAATCGTGATCAGTTCGGGCGTCGAAGTGAACGAAGTCGATCCCGCACCCTTCGCAGAAGCGATGACCGCCATGTGGGACCGTTCGCTCGACAATGCGCGCCAGCGCGACATGCTGGAGCGCGTCCTCGCTTTGCGAACGGGAGGCGCATGATGGAGCGCATCTCCGGCTGGCTTGTCAGGCTTAGTGCAATGGGTATGGTCGCGATGACTGCCGTAATCAGTTGGCAGGTCTTTGGCCGTTTCGTTCTTAATTCGAGCCCGTCCTGGACTGAACAGGCCGCATTGCTGCTGATGATCTGGTACGTATTCTTTGCTGCCGCCGCGGGCGTGTGGGAGCGATTTCATATCCGCATCGAGCTTCTCGAACAGCGCCTATCGGCACCTCGACAGAGACAGCTGCGCATCGCCATCCACGCGATCATCGCATTCTTCGGCTTTGTCCTGCTGATTTATGGAGCGCAACTGACCTGGCTGGTGCGCGACCATGTCGTGCCCTCACTCGGCATCAGCCGTGCGGTTGCCTATCTGCCGATCCCATTTGCGGGGCTTCTGACGGTGATTTTCTCGATCAGCCGCATTCGGCTGCGACTGAAAGAGGGCCTGTAATGGAAATCCTCGTCCTTTTCGCGGTGCTGTTCCTGTTGCTTTCGCTCGGCGTTCCGGTCGCATTCTCGTTGTTCGGTGCAGCGCTCGCCACATTCGCCATTATCGATATTCCGCTGGTCGTCGCGGTGCAGCGCATGGCTGCGGGGATCAGCGTTTTCACGCTTATGGCGATCCCCTTCTTCATCTTCGCGGGCGACCTGATGTACCGCGCAGGAATTGCAGACCGCCTGGTCCGCGTGGCCGACGCCGCGCTTGGCCGTGTGCGAGGAGGGTTGGGGCTGGTCGATGTCGGCGCATCCATGATGTTCGGCGCAGTCTCTGGTTCCGCCATAGCCAGCGCTTCGGCGATCGGGTCGACGATGGTCCCGTTGATGGAAGAGAAGGGCTATCACAAGGATTACGCGGTCAATGTGACTGTCACGGCCGCGATCGTGGGACTGCTCATCCCGCCTTCGCACAACATGATCATCTATTCCGCTGCCTCGGGCATCGGCGTTTCCATCGGCGATCTGTTTCTTGCCGGCATCGTGCCCGGCATTCTCACCGGAACTATGCTGATGCTCACCGCGTGGCTCGTGGCGCGCAGGCGCGGACTGCCGCGTGGACAATTCCCCGGCTGGGGACAGTTCGCGCGCGCTATCATTTACGCTGTGCCCGGATTGATGACCGGTATCATAATCATGGGCGGCATTCTGAGCGGCATCTTCACCCCCACCGAAAGCTCTGCAATCGCGGTGGTCTACACCGCATTGATCGGGACCTTCGTCTACCGAAGCCTCGGGTGGAAAGGCTTTATCGAGGCGGCGCAGAAGTCTGTCCGAACGGCCTCGATGGTGCTTTTTATCATCGCCGCTGCAACAGCATTCGGCTTCGCCCTGGCGCTTCTCGAGGTGCCCGCCCAACTTGCTGGCCTCATTGCGCAGATTACCGACAATCCCATCCTGACGCTCATTATCATCAATCTGATGCTGCTGGCGCTGGGCACATTCATGGACATGGCGCCGTTGATCGTGATCGCCACACCGATATTCCTCCCTGTGGCGATGTCCACCGGGATAGACCCCGTCCATTTCGGCATCATCATGATGCTCAATCTCGGCATCGGCTTGGTTACCCCGCCGGTCGGATCCGTGCTGTTCGTCGGTTCAGCGGTCGGTAAGATCGCGTTGCCAGATATGGTTCGCACGATCTGGCCGTTTTATCTTACGCTTTTGCTGGCACTCATCCTGATCAGCTTCGTGCCGGCGCTCTCGCTCACCTTGCCCGCTTATTTCTGACTACCTTTTGACCTTCAAACTGTCATATAGGACGGCAGGACACTGTAGAGGGGCAAAAGTGAAGACCGGCAAGCCGACGATCAATGATGTTGCCAGGTTGGCCGAGGTCTCCAAGAAAACCGTCAGCAGGGTCATCAACAACTCGCCCCTGCTGAGCGAAAAGACCCGTGAGCGCGTCCAGGCCGTGATCGAGGAAATCGGCTTCGTGCCGAGCCTGCAGGCCCGTGCTCTGGCGCTTAGCCGGAACTGGATCATCGCGGTCATCCACGACAACCCGAATGCGCAGTTCCTCGTCAACGTCCAGCATGGCATCCTGCAGGAACTCGCCGATACGGAATACGGGTTGATGGTTCAGCCCGTCGATCGGACTTCGGCAAACCTGCACGAAAATATCCGAGCTTTTCTGGAGCGGCACCGTCCCTACGGTCTCGTCCTGCTCCCCCCTATATCCGAGGACGACGGGGTCGCCGCGATCTGCGAGGAATTCGGCTGCAACTATATTCGCATGGGGTCGGTCAAGCTCGGCCCCGCAGAACACACGATCAGCTCGAATGACCGCGAGGCGGTGCGCGAGGCAGTGTCTTATCTGATCTCGAAAGGCCACACGCGAATAGGGCTGATCGAAGGGCCGAAAGGCTTTACCTCGCCGCGCGAACGCCGCGCAGGTTTCGAGGAGGCGCTGACAGCGGCCAGGCTGGACCTCGATCCCGATCTGGTGCGCACAGGGCACTACACTTTCGAATCCGGGGTCGAAGCGGGCCAGTCGCTGGTCGACTTACCGCAACCGCCGACAGCGATTTTTGCGAGCAATGACGAAATGGCCATAGGCGCGATAATCGCTGCGCGCAGAAGTGGGATGCTTATCCCTGAAGACCTCTCGGTCGTCGGCTTCGACGATACGCCGCTTTCAAGTCATGTCTGGCCCACCTTGACGACCGTGCGCTGGCCGATTGTCGACATGGCCAGCATGGCCGCGCGCAAGCTGATCCATCCCGAAGACAAGCAAGCCATGAAAAAGTGGCTTTTGCGCTCCGAGCTGATCGAGCGCGATTCAGTTATACCCCCGCGCAAATTCTGAAGGCTTCGCCAAAGCAATCGAAAGAACCCCTTGCATCCAAAAATGACACCGGTTACCTAAGGCGCAATGAACATGAAGAAGGCGGCGCTTTCCAAGCTGCCGGGATGAGGAGATTTCCACGATGAAAATCGGATTGATTATCGAAAACAGCCAGGCGGCGAAGTCGCCGGTCATCGAGACGGCTCTCAAGACAGTTGCCGAATCCTTCGGCCACGAGGTGCTCAATTTCGGAATGTACACGCCTGAAGACAAAGCGGCGCTCACCTATCCGATGAACGGGCTGCTAAGCGGTATCCTGCTCAATTCCGGAGCAGTCGATTTCGTGGTCACCGGATGCGGGACCGGGATGGGCTCGATGCTCGCCTGCAATGCGATGCCCGGCGTTTTCTGCGGTCTTGTGATCGACCCGACGGACGCGTTTCTGTTCAACCAGATCAATGCCGGCAATGCGATTGCGATGCCTTACGCGAAGGGCTTCGGTTGGGCTGCCGAGCTCAATCTCGAGGATTGCTATCGCAAGATATTCGAGACCGAGGCCGGGCTTGGCTATCCGCGCGAACGTGCGGCGGTGATGAAGACCAATCGCGGCGTTCTCGCTGACTTGAAGAAGGTCACCTGCAACGACATGATGACCATCCTCAGGGAAGTGGATCAGGACCTGCTCAAGGCTGCGATTGCGGGCGAACGTTTCGAAGAGCTGTTCTACCCCAATTCGAAAGATGAGGGCATGAACGAATACCTGCGCTCGCTCGGGTAACGGACATGTTCGATCTAACCGGCAAAGGTGCCATCGTGACCGGCGGTAATACCGGTATCGGGCAGGGCATCGCAGTGGGCCTCGCCAAGGCGGGCGCAGACGTTGCACTCGTTGCTCGCAGCGACGCGAGCGAAACGGCGCGAATGGTGACCGATCTGGGGCGACGCTGCACGGTGATCGAGGCCGATCTTTCGACTATCGAGCCGTGCGAACGGATCGTCTCGGAAGCACTCGATGCGCTCGGCACGCTCGACATCCTCGTCAACAATGCAGGGATTATTCGCCGCAACGACGCGCTCGACTTCACCGAAGAGGACTGGGATGCGGTGGTTGATACAAACCTCAAAACGCTGTTTTTCCTCAGCCAGGCCGCAGGGCGTCATCTGGCCAAGAACGGCGGTGGCTCGATAATCAACATCGCATCGATGCTCACCTTCCAAGGCGGAATCCGGGTCGCGAGCTACACCGCTTCGAAGAGCGGAGTGGGTGGGCTGACCAAGTTGCTCGCAAACGAGTGGGCCGCCAAGGGGATCACCGTAAACGCGATCGCACCTGGCTACATTGCCACGAACAACACCGCCGCTCTGCAGGCGGACGAGACACGCAACCGCCAGATCCTTGAGCGAATTCCTGCAGGGCGCTGGGGTGAGCCTGCCGATCTGGCTGGAGCGGCTGTATTCCTCGCATCCGATGCCGCGCGCTATGTCCAGGGACATATCCTCGCGGTCGATGGCGGCTGGCTGGCGCGGTGATCCCATGAAGCTCTTGCTCACTTCGCTCGCTCTTGGTGCAATCGCGGCGCCCGTGGCCGCTTCGCAAGGTGAATTTCATTGTCGGGGATCGGATGGCTATGCAGCGGACTTCGATGGGCGCAGCACCTATCTGTGGCGCCCGCAATGGCTTGAGGCGATTGCCGCTGATGAAGCCCGCCGCACGTCCCTGATAAAAGAGGCGACCAAGGCGCTTGCTCGCGGTCCGTACAGCGTCACCGACAAGGGCAGGCTTGTGCCTGGGGCAAGCCCGCATGATTACACGTCCATTGGTCCCTATTGGTGGCCCGATCCGGACAAGTCCGACGGTTTGCCCTACACCCGCCGCGATGGCGAGGTGAATCCCGAGCGCGACGGACCGAATTTCGACAAGGACCGCTTGCGCAATCTCGGCAGGGACATGCAGGCGCTATCGCTCGGATACTACCTCACCGGCGACGAGCGATACGCCGAACGTGCTGGGCTGCTGGTGCGGACCTGGTTTCTTGACCCCGACACCCGGATGGCTCCGAACCTCGATTTCGCTCAAGGCATTCCGGGACGCGTCGATGGACGCGGCGAGGGCGTCATCGAATCCTCCGACCTGTCGACCATAGTCGAGAGCATTGGCCTGATCGCGCCCTCCGGTGCACTTAGCGATACCGAGATGACGGAGCTCAAGGGCTGGTTCACACAATTCGCGACTTGGCTGGCGACCAGCGACAATGGCACCGACGAGATGCAGAAGACCAACAATCACGGCGTGTTTTACGATTTCTATCTCGCCCATTTTGCTCTGTTCGCCGGGCTCGATAGCGTCACGGCTAGCATCGCCAACAAGTTTCCTGAATTCCGGCTCGCCAGACAAATGGACAAACAGGGCCGCTTCATCGAGGAACTCAAGCGGACGCGCAGCTGGCATTACGCCAACTATGTCGTTGCTGGCGCGGCACGGCTTGCGACAATCGGTGAATGCGTGGGCGCCGACCTCTGGAATGAGCGACTCGAGGACGGCCGCAATTTCCAGAATGCGAACGACTTTCTCGACCGATATTCCGGCGCAGTGGAGACATGGCCGTTCGACGACCGCGACCACGCGGCCGGCCGCTTCGACAAAATGAAACAGACCCATCAACTGGTCGACGTCCTGTTCGGGCGCGGCGACTATTTCCCGGCAGACGGTGACCTTCCATGACCGATTTTCTCTCGTTTGGTGAAATCATGCTGCGCCTTAAAACGCCTGGCCATGATCGCTTTTTCCAGTCGCCGGTTTTTGAGGCAACTTTCGGAGGAGGCGAGGCGAATGTCGCGGTGGCGCTCAGCAACTATGGCCTCGATGCCGGCTTCGTAAGCGCGCTGCCTGACAATGACATCGGCGACAATGCCATCATGGAATTGCGCAAGTTCGGGGTCGACACAGCGCATATCAGCCGTTCGGGTGACCGCGTTGGGATCTATTTCCTGGAAACCGGCTCCAACCAGAGGCCCTCCAAGGTCGTTTATGACCGCGCCAATTCTTCGATCTGCAATGCCGGCCCCGACGAGTTCGACTGGCCCACGATATTCGTGGGAGCAAAGTGGCTCCATATCACCGGAATTACCCCGGCGCTCAGCCAGTCGGCAGCCGATCTCTCGATGGCTTGCGTAAAGGCGGCGAAGGATGCGGGCGTAACCGTCAGTTGCGACTTCAACTATCGAGGGAAGCTGTGGAAGTACGGCAAGAGCGCACCCGAGGTCATGCGTGAGCTGGTCAAATATGTCGATGTCGGCATCGCCAACGAGGAAGACTGCCAGAAATCGCTAGATATCACCGTCGATGTCGACGTCGAATCGGGCGAGCTCGACACTGCCAAGTACGAAGCGCTCGGTCAGAAGGTGCTCGATATCTATCCCGAAATGCACACGATCGCGATTACCCTGCGCGAGAGCCTTTCCGCGGATCGCAACAACTGGTCGGCATGCCTGCGCACGCGCGACGCTGGCTTCATGCTCAGCCGCAAATACGAACTCACCGATATCGTCGACCGTGTCGGTGGTGGCGACAGCTTTGCCTCGGCGCTGATCTATGGCCTCAACGCGTACGAAGACCGTCAGCAGAGCCTCGAATTCGCGGTCGCAGCGAGCGCGCTCAAACACACGATCATGGGCGACTTCAACCGGGTTGGTGTTCCTGAAGTCGAAAAGCTGATGAGCGGCGATGGGTCCGGCCGCGTGCAGCGCTAAGGTCTGCGATGGCGCGCAAAAAGGTCAGCGTTAGAAACCTGATTGGGAGACTCGACCTTCAAGGGGTCGCGCGACGTTTTGCGAATGACAACCCAACCCGCGAACAGGAGCTGTTCGAGTTCATCGCTTCTCGAGAGTGCACCTGTGACCTGGCGGCTGACTGCCTCGATCTGAACCCTTGAAAGTGCTTTCGACTTCAAATTTCCCGACCACAACCGTCTCCCCCTTTGTCTCCAGTCGCAATGCCCCATCGTGGTGGCCTGGGTGTAGCCCCATCGGCCGAGTTAAGCTGGCGACGATGCGGCGGAATAATTTTTGAGAGTTGGCTTCCGGTGAGCGCGAGCGAAAAGCAGTCCTCTGCTTACCATACGCTTGCCACACGAAAACGCGGGCTGGGGAAGTCGATGTAAATGATTGAAACCACTGGTCGGGAAGACAGGATTCGAACCTGCGACCCCCACACCCCCAGTGTGATGCGCTACCAGGCTGCGCTACTTCCCGAAACCAGTGGAGGCGCGCCAATAGCGCCGGTCATGGGGGATGGCAAGTCGAATGGACCGGCAAATGTCGCGCAAGGGCATTTCGTGCCAAAAAGTGGGCGGCGACCGACCGCGATTGCCCGGCGCTTGTATTGCTGCTACGCGCGCCCACTTACCGCAGAACGACCTCTAGATACGGGGCCGGGCGAGGGGCGTGAACAGCCGCCTTGTCGGTCGCGAATACCATACGATACATTCCCATTCGGACGGGCTTGAACGACATATGCTAGAACTACTCGCCGCAGGTGCGGCTACCGCAGAACCTCCCGCATTCCTGACCTGGCTGCCGATTATCGGCATGGTCGCGATCTTCTGGTTCCTCATCATCCGCCCGCAGATGAAGCGGCAGAAGGAGCATCAGGAAAAGGTCGCAGGGCTGAAGCGTGGCGATGAAGTCGTTACGCAGGGCGGTCTCGTCGGCAAGGTCATCAAGGTGGACGATGTCTATGCCGAGATCGAGCTTGCCAAGGACGTGCGTGTGAAGGCTGTGAAGCACACCATCGCCGACCTTGTCGAAAAGGGTGGCAAACCCGCCAACGATTGATCCCTCCGCGCGCCGCATGTGCGGACAGCGAACATACATCATACGAAGGTTAGCAGGGCAGCAATGCTGGAAACTCCCCTCTGGAAGAAAATTTCGCTCTGGGCGATCACCCTCGTGCTCTCGGCGGCGGCGTTGCCATCGCTGCTGGCCCCTGAGGGGATCCACT
Organism: uncultured Erythrobacter sp.; assembly: GCA_947494705.1. Lineage (GTDB taxonomy): Bacteria > Pseudomonadota > Alphaproteobacteria > Sphingomonadales > Sphingomonadaceae > Erythrobacter. The sequence goes on along the minus strand of CANLVN010000001.1, from coordinate 562,931 downwards.
TCGAGGACGCTCCCGAGGTCAATCTCGGGCTGGACCTTGCCGGCGGCTCGCACCTGTTGCTCGAAGCCGATCCCAACGATGTCTCCGCTCAGCGGCTGGAGAACATGGAAGAAGCGGTCCGCAGCGCACTCGAGAACGCAACTCCGGAGATCGAATTCGGCGACACCTCGCGTTCCGAAGGGCAGCTGTCCTTCATGCTCGACAGCGCCACCGACATTGATCGCGCCCGGGCCGAACTCGAACCGCTGATGATGGGCGAGGGACTGCGCCAGGAATGGGACCTTACGGTGGTCGACGGACAGCGAATGGTGCTGTCTGAGACGGACGCCGGTGAAGACACCGCGCTCAACAGCGCCATGGAAGGCGCGGTCGAAGTCGTGCGTCGTCGTATCGACCTTCTGGGGACGCGCGAACCGACGATCATCCGACAGGGCGACACCCGCATCGTTGTGCAGGTGCCGGGCCTTCAGGACCCACAGGCGCTCAAAGAACAGCTGGGCCAGACCGCGCAGCTCGAATTCAAGCTGGTCGACCAGCAGGCGCTGCCCACCAACACGCAGGCGGGCGTCGCAAATCCGGGCAGTCAGATATTCCCCTACGCCGAGGAAAGCGATTTCGCAGGCGGTTTCGAGGCGGTGAAGCGCCTTGGCGGTATTCGCGGCGACAGCCTTATCAACGCGCGGGCAGGCGTCGACAGCCGCAACAATGAGAACGTCGTCAACATTCAGTTCGACCAACAGGGCGGGCAGAAGTTCGCGCAGCTCTCGACCGACAATGTCGGCGAACGCTTCGCGATCATCCTCGATGGCGAAGTCATCTCGGCACCGGTATTCAACGAGCCGATCCTAGGCGGCTCGGCACAGATTTCGGGTAACTTCACCGCCGACAGCGCCAACCAGCTGGCGATTTCGCTTCAATCGGGCGCGCTGCCTGTGCCGCTCTCGGTCGTTGAGGAACGCACTGTGGGACCGGACCTTGGCGCTGAATCGATCCGCAGCGGGCTGATCGCGATGATCATCGGCAGCCTTGCTGTGATCGCGCTGATGATTGCGACTTACGGCCGCTTCGGTGTTTATGCGACGGTCGCGCTGTTCTTCAACGTATTGATTTTGCTGGGCCTCATGGCAATCGGCAACTTCACGCTGACGCTGCCGGGGATCGCCGGCTTCGTGCTGACAGTGGGCGCGGCGGTGGATGCCAACGTGCTCATCAATGAGCGCATACGCGAGGAGCGCAAGCGGGGCCGCAAGGTCATCACCGCGGTCGAGAACGGCTATAAGGAAGCCAGCCGTGCGATCTACGACGCCAACATCACCAACTTCATCGCAGGCGCGCTGTTGTTCTGGTTCGGCTCGGGGCCGATCCGCGGCTTTGCGGTTGTGCTTGTCATCGGTCTCATCACGTCGGTCTTCACCGCGCTGGCGCTGACCCGCATGTGGGTGTCGGGTTATCTCGCATCCAAGCGCCCCAAAGACCTGAACATCTAAGGAAGGGACAGAGCCCATGAAACTGCTGAAGCTCGTACCCCAGGACACGAACATCAAGTTCCTGAAACTGCGCGTCCCCTTCTTCATCGTGAGCATCCTGCTGACCATCGGCAGCTGGGTTGCCGTGGCGACGATGGGCCTCAATTTCGGGGTCGATTTCGCTGGCGGACAGGAGATCCGAGCAACCTTCACCCAGACCGAAGAGGCGCCGGTTGGCGAGTTGCGCGACACCCTGACCGCGCTTGAAGCGGTCGAGGACCCCATCGTGCAGCGGTTCGGTGAGCCAAACGAGGTTTCGATCCGCGTCAAGCTGCCGGCCGAGGCGGAAGGCAATCCCGATTTCGCCAACCAGATGACAAATTCGATCGTCGCGGCAATCAGCGAGAACCATCCTGATGTGCGTATCGACGGTGTCGATAGCGTCTCGGGCAAGGTTTCGGGCGAGTTCCGCAACGATGCCGCCCTCGCTTTGCTCGCCGCGATGCTGATGGTGGCGCTCTATATCTGGGTGCGGTTCGAGTGGCAGTTCGGCGTGGGCGCTCTGTTTGCGTTGTTCCACGACGTTTCGCTGACGCTCGGCATGTTCGCCCTCACGCAGATGGAGTTCTCGCTTCAGATCATCGCCGCGATCCTCGCGATCATCGGTTACTCGCTGAACGACACTATCGTCGTCTACGACCGCATCCGCGAGAACCTGAAGAAATTCCGCAAGATGCCACTCGCCGAACTGCTCGACCTGTCTGTCAATGAGACGCTGGCGCGCACGGTGATGACCTCGCTGACGCTGCTCGTGGCCTTGTTGCCGCTGCTGTTCTTCGGGCCGTCGAGCCTGTTTGGCCTTGTCGCCGCGATCGTCATGGGCCTGTTCGTCGGGACCTATTCGAGCGTCTACATGGCTGCGCCGCTGCTACTGTGGATGGGCGTGACATCGGACAGCTTCGTTCCGCAGGAGACCGAAGCCGACAAGCAGGAAAAGAAGGTGCTCGGAGGTCTGTAGAACGGGGCAAATCGGGCACTAACAGGCGTGCGGTTAAGCAGGCCTCAAGCCTAGAACTAACCGACCAGCCGCTCATAATGCGCGGCCAGTTCCAGCGCATTTGTCTCCCAGCTGAAGCGTTCCGCCATCGCCGCGACCGCGTGGCGCAGGGGCGGGTTGTTGAGCACATCGTTTATGCCAGCCCCGACACTTTCGGGATCGCGCTCCACCAACTGTCCGGCGGTGGCGCTGGTGATGAGTTCGCGCGCGCCGCCGACATCGCAGGTGACCACTGGCGTCCCGCAGGCGAGCGCTTCGACCCAAGCGTTGGCGAGACCCTCGTTCGCGGACGGCAGCACCATCGCATCGCTCGCCGAGAGTACCAGCGGTAACAGATCGTGATCGATCGATCCGGCGAAGAACACGCGCTCGGCCAAGCCCAGATCGCGTGCGAGATCGCGCAAATGCGCCTCGTCTTCACCCTTTCCGACCAGTATCAGCCGGGCTCCCTCGACATGGGCGAGGGCGGCAATCGCGATGTCCTGGCCCTTGCGCTCGATCAGCGCACCGACACAGGTGAGCAGCGGTGCATTGTCGGGGATTTCATACCCCAGTTCGCGGCCCAGCTGGCTGCGCAATTGCGTGTGTTCGAGGGGGCGGAACTTGTCACGGTCCAGGCCGGTATAATGGAGCCGGATCTTGCGCCGCTCCATCCCCATGTCGACCATCTGCTGCGCCAGAGCCTCGCTGACGGCGAGGAGTCCGTCGGCATGGTGTGCGGCTTCCAGCATCTGCTCGCGCGCGAAATCGTGGTTGCTCCAATAGGTTATGTCGCTCCCACGCGCCTTGATCGAGAGCTTTGTGCCGACCTTTTGTGCGATCCATGCGGCAGCCGGTCCGTCGGGGAAGAAGAACTGCGCGTCGATAATGTCGATCGGTGTCTCGGCGTGGATGCGCTCAATCAGGGGCAGAGCAGCCTTTGCGATGGCCGAAGCGTTGCGGCGGGCGCCGACTGCGGGGATCAGGGTGAAGGTCGGGCGGTGGACGGTGACGCCGTTCTCCTCACTGACGGCGTCGAGCTGCGAAAGCGCGCGATATCGGCCCAGCGCAATGGGCGGCAGGCCGATGGGATTGACCACGGTAACGCGCCATTCGCCCGTTTCCCGCCCGTGTTTTGCAAGCGCCTCCAGGGAACGCGCCACAAAGGTCCCGAAACGCGGATTGACGGCGTTCGGATACAGCGTGCTCAGTGACAGGACATGCTTCACGGTCGGCTTTCCTCCGCGATGCACGATATCGGCGAAGGCTTAACGTACTTGGCCATCTAGAGCGGCCGCACCAGCATCACCGCGACCGCGATCCACGGGGGGTTGTCGATCACCTGCTGCTTCTGCCCCGCCTGTGCGGGAAGGATGCCGACGAGGCTGCCCTTGCGGTCGATAAGCCGCCCGAAGGCGAAGCGACCGCCCGGGCGTGGTATGAGGCAGTCGCGGTTCATCGCGCTTGACCCGTCTTCGGGAGAAACCTGTTTCATCCAGACCATGTCGCCGGGGCGGTATTCTCCGATCGAGGCGCTGACCTCGATCACCAGCAGTTCCGCGCCGTCTTCACTGGCGGCAATCTCCGTCGGCAGGATCGCTTCGCGCGGGGCCTTGAGCGCTTCGGGTTCGCCGATGCCGAGCTGCGCGACCACCTGAGCGCGTTTCGCTTCCTCGGAGCGGACCAGCACCTGCGGATCGACTTCGAGCGCCTTGCCGATGCGGTCGATCCACTTGGTCGAAAGGTTGCGCATCCCCGTTTCGAGCCGCCCGATAGTCTGCGCGGTGGTGGGCGGGTCACAGGCCTCTCCCAATTCAGCGAGGGTGAGCCCGCGCGCCTTGCGGATTTCGCGAATGCGGTTGATCATCGATGCGCCCTTACGCCGTTTCGGTCATTTTTGACTTTCCTACAGGATTGGATGTCTTGCAAGTGTACAATGTGCCAAATTGGTGAAAAAGAGGAGCATGACATGCGCAAACTGGCCGAACGCGAACTCACTCCCGAAGGTCCGCGCCGCAAACGCGAGATCGGGCCAAAACGCCGCAGTGTCACCGTCAACCTCGCGGAATCGCCAATCAACTGGCTGCACGCTCGCGGGCATCTGGACGACCGGCTGTTCGCGGCAGGCGAAGCGTTGCGCGGCGATTACGAGCGCGCACAACTGAGCGCCAACCTGACGATGCGATGGGACCCGATCCGGGTGAAGAGCACCGGCGATGCGGGGTTGTCACAAACCGAAAAGCAGATCGCGGCAAAGCAACGCTTCGACGGCGCGCTGACGCAGGCGGGCAAGGGTTTGCAGGATATATTGTGGCGCGTGGTTTGTGCGGGCGAGGGACTGCCCACGGCCGAAAAGACGCTCGGCTGGCCCGCGAGGAGCGGCAAGCTGGTGCTGAAACTGGCGTTGGACCGGGTCGCCGATTTCTACAGGCTCGCGTGAAGGAGGTTCGCACAAAAGAGGCTTAGGCATTGGCCAGTGTAACGTGCGGTCGACGACTGCGCCCTTAAGCGACCTGCTCTGCCACGGCGCGGCGCAATGGAGGCAGGGTCTTTGCCTCGAACCACGGATGCTTTGCCATCCATAGCCGCGCCCGCCATGCCGGGTGGGGGAGGGGAACAAAGGGCGCGAACTCGACCGCTCGCCGCACGCGCTCGGTCATGGTCCACTTGCGGGTCTGGGGTAGGTAATGCGCTTGTGCATAGGCTCCGACGAGTAGCGTCAGACGGTCCTCTGGCAGCTGCGCGAGGATGCGGTCGTGCCACTGGTGCGCGCATTCCCTGCGCGGAGGCTGGTCGCCGCCACTGGCTTTTCCGGGGTAGCAAAAGCCCATCGGCATCAGCGCGACGATGTCGGGATCGTAGAAGGCGTCCTTGTCCATGCCCAGCCAACCGCGCAGGCGGTCGCCACTGTCGTCATCCCACGAGATGCCGCTCGCATGGACCTTCGTGCCGGGAGCCTGCCCGATGATGAGGATGCGGCTGCGCGAAGAGAACTGAACCACCGGACGGGGACCGAGCGGCAGATGCTCGGCGCAAAGGGTGCAGTCAGCGATCTCGGCGTGGAGGTCGCTTGCCGCGCTCACCCCTCGACCCGCTCCGCGAGGTCGAGCCAACGCTCCTCGGCCTGGTCCTTCTCGCTGCGGGCGTTTTCCAGCCCCTTGGAGATGGTGGAGAAACGCTGCGGATCGGAAGCGAACAGGTCCGGATCAGCGAGGATGCCCTCGGCCTTGGCAATTGCCGCTTCAAGCTCCTCAATGCGCGTTGGCAGCTGCTCGTAGTCGCGCTGGTCCTTGTAGGACAGCTTGTCCGATGGCGGAGGTGCCGGTGGAGCCGGGCTGGGCGAGGGGGTCGGCGAAGGCGCGCTCTGCGACTTTGCCTTGGTCGCGACCGGCTGGCGACGCTTGGCTTCCCAGTCCTCGTATCCGCCTGCGACGACGTCGACCTTACCCGTGCCGTCGAGGCCGAGCGTGATCGTGACCGTCTTGTCGAGGAAGTCGCGATCGTGGCTGACGATCAGCACGGTGCCATCGAAATCGGCGATCACTTCCTGCAACAGGTCGAGCGTCTCAAGGTCGAGGTCGTTGGTAGGCTCGTCGAGCACCAGCAGATTGGCCGTGCGCGCGAACTCGCGGGCGAGCAACAGCCGCGAGCGTTCACCGCCCGACAGGATACCGACCTTGGTGTCGACCAGCTTGGGGTCGAACAGGAAGTCTTTCAGGTATGCCTGCACATGCTTGCGATTGCCGCGAACGTCGATCCAGTCGCCTCCTTCGGCGAGGATCTGACGCACGGTCGCGTCGGGTTCGAGCAGCTTGCGCTGCTGGTCGATCATCACCCCGGTAAGGGTGCGGGCGTGCTGCACGGTGCCGCTGTCGGGCTCCAGCTCCTTTGTCAGCATCTTGAGTAGCGTCGTCTTGCCCGCGCCATTGCCGCCGACGATACCGATCCGGTCGCCGTTCTGGATGCGCAGGCTGAACGGCTTGATGACCGCGCGGCCGTCATAGGACTTTGCGATGTCCTCGGCGACGATGACGGACTTGGATTTGAACTCTTCGTCATTTGCCAGCTTCAGCTTGGCCGCGCCGCTGTCGGAGATCATGGCGGCGCGGTCGGCGCGCATCTGGTGCAGCTTCTCAAGCCGGCCCTGGTTGCGCTTGCGCCGCGCCGTGACGCCGCGTTCGAGCCAGTGCGCCTCGATCTTGAGCTTTGCATCGAGCCGTTCGGCAGCGCGCGCTTCCTCGGCATAGACCTGCTCTTCCCACGCCTCGTAACCGCCGAAGCCGACCTCCTTGCGCCGCAACGTGCCCCGGTCGAGCCACAGCGTCGCGCGGGTCAGGCGCTTGAGGAAGGTGCGGTCGTGGCTGATCGTGATGAATGCGCCCTTGTAGCGGGAGAGCCAGTCCTCCAGCCAGTCGATGGCTGAAAGGTCGAGGTGGTTGGTCGGCTCGTCGAGCAGCAACAGGTCCGGGTCCTGCGCCAGCGCGCGCGCAATGGCTGCGCGACGCCGCTCGCCACCGCTCGCGGTTGCCGCCTCGGTCGTCATGTCGATGCCGAGCTGACCCGCAATCGCCTCGACCTCGTGCTCGGCAGGGGGATGATCGCCAGCCAGCGCGAAATCCATCAGCGTGTCGAACGGGCTGAAATCGGGCTCCTGTTCGAGGAACACGATGCGCGTGCCCGGCTTCACCCGCCGCGTTCCGCGATCCGCTTCGATCCGGTCGTCGATGAGCTTGAGCAAGGTCGTCTTGCCCGCCCCGTTGCGGCCGATCAGCGCGAGCCGGTCGCCCGGCAGAATGTGCAGGTCGATCGGTTCCGCACCCTGGCCCGGCTGCGGACCGCCGAACAGCCAGCGTGCGCCTTGCTGAAGGGAAAGCCCTTCCCAGGAGAGGATCGGAGGTTGCGCCATAGGGACGCGCAGTTAGGGGCTTGTACCTCTCCCGACAAGTCGGTTCAGTGGATCGCAAGCTGGGCTTGTGCATTGCTACGGGAAAGGAGGACCACCATGATCCGCAACACTACTGCACCTATAGCCCTTGCCGCCGCCGCCGCCTCGCTCGCCTTGCCCGGCGCTGCTCAGGCGCAGCAGGTCGAAATCACGGCCAACGGCCCTGTCATCGAACTGTCGGTCTATGAAAGCATCACCGCTGAACCCGACCTCGTCACCATCGGTGCCGGCGTCACTTCGGAAGCACCGACCGCTGTTGCGGCGATGCGCCAGAACGCCGAACAGATGAACCGCGTGATCGAACGCATCCTCGCGCTCGGTATCGACGAAGAGGACGTGCAGACCACCGGCATCAACCTCAACGCACGCTACGACTACAATCGGGAGACGCAGACCAACGTCTTCCGTGGATACCAGGTTTCGAACCGGGTGAGCGTGAAGCTGCGCGAGGTGGACGAGACCGGTGAGGTGCTCGATGCTCTGGTTGCGGCGGGAGCGACCGATCTCAACGGACCCAGCTTCAGCATCGAGGACGACGAAGCAGCCAAGGAAACCGCGCGGTCCAGCGCGGTTAAACGCGCGCAGGACCGCGCACAGGCCTATGCCTCGCTCTACGGCTATTCGGGCGTTCGCGTCCTCTCGATCAGCGAGGCAATCCAGGGCAGTTCGCCGCGTCCCGAAATGGCGATGCGCAACGTCGCTGCCGAGGTTCAGGCGGAAAGCGCCATGGTTCAGCCCGGCATGGTCACGACCGGGGTCAATATCACGGTCAAATACGAGATGACCGGTGGACCGCGTGGCTGAACGCTGGAAAGAACCAACATTCACAGCTTGTTCAAGGGTGCTGGAGTAGGCATTACGGCATCATGACATCGCGTCTCCCCTTTCTGGCCCTTATGGCCGCTGCAACCCTCTCGCTCGGTGCGGGATTGGGACCGGCTGGCGTGCTCGATGCCGCCCATGCCGAGCAGCGGCTGGGTTTCCAGGACCAGTCGCGCTCCGACCAGGGCGAGGCACGGCGCGAGATGCGGGCGGGCAACCAGCTTTCGCTGCGCGAGATCGAGCGACGGGTGATGCCGCGCATGCGTGGGCACGAATATCTCGGCCCGTCCTATGACAGCACCGCGCGCGCATATCGCCTCAAGTTCATCAAGGACGGCCGGGTGACTTATGTCGATGTCGATGCGCGCTCGGGCCGCATCATCAATCGTTCGAACTGATCGCGCGAGAAGCCCGGATGCACCAGAAAACAGGGACTAAGCGCGTCACGCGCCCGGCCTCTCGCTTGACGTGGGGACTGCAAACGCGCAGTCACGCGAGCAACCTTTTCCGCAAGAATGGTGGACCATGCGCATCCTGATCGTCGAAGACGAACCCACACTCGGCCAGCAACTCAAAACGACGCTGGAACAGACCGGCTATGCCGTCGACCTCTCGACCGATGGCGAGGACGGGCACTTCCTCGGTTCGACCGAGGATTACGACGCCTGCATCCTCGACCTTGGCCTGCCCGAGATCGACGGACTTTCCGTGCTCGGCATGTGGCGCAAGGAAGGCCGCGACTTTCCCGTCCTCGTGCTGACCGCGCGTGATAGCTGGTCCGACAAGGTTGCCGGGCTTGATGCCGGCGCGGACGATTATCTTGCCAAGCCGTTCCAGACCGAAGAGCTGATCGCACGTCTTCGCGCTCTCATCCGCCGCGCATCGGGCAACACCAGCAGCGAGCTGACCGCAGGCGGCGTCCGCCTCGACACCCGCTCGGGCCGCGTCACGCTCGATGGCGAACCGGTCAAACTCACCGCGCAGGAATACAAGCTGCTGAGCTACCTGATGCACCACAAAGGCAAGGTGGTCAGCCGCACCGAGCTTATCGAACACATCTACGACCAGGATTTCGACCGCGATTCCAACACGATCGAAGTCTTCGTCACCCGCATCCGCAAGAAACTCGGTGCAGAGGTAATCACAACGATCCGTGGCCTCGGTTACAGCCTCGACGACCCGGCAGACGCCCCCAGAGCGTAAGCCCGCGACGCCTGCCACCTCCTCGCATGACGAGAGCGACACCGCTCTCGCCGAGGAGGCCGCAGGCCTGTCCGAACCGCAGACCGACAAGCGCGCCAGCCTCGCGCGGCGCATGGGCCTTATCGCCGCGGCGTGGATCATCGTCCTGCTGCTGGGCGGAGGCATCGCGCTCGAACGAACGCTCACCCGTCAGGTCGAGGCGAATTTCGACGAACAGCTAGAATATCAGCTGACCGCAATGATCGCCTCTGCCGAGATCGACAGTTTCGGCGAGGTCTGGTTCTACCGAACATTGGGCGACCAGCGGTTCCTCGAACCAAACAGCGGCCTCTACTGGCAGATCAGCGGCGGCGATTTCGAGCCGTATCCCTCGCGCAGCCTGTGGGACCGCACGCTGCAACTGCGCGCGGTCGAAAGCGCGGGCGACGATTTTCACACAGATGTGCGCATCTACAATTCCGACCAGTTCGAAGGCGAGCCGCTGCGCATCGCCGAACGCAGCGTGATCCTGCCCGGCAGCGACACGCGCTGGACCTTCGCCGTCGCCAGCGCGACCGAGGCGATGGACGCGCAGGTCCAGCAGGTTCGCTCGATCCTGATCTGGAGCTTTGCCGTGCTGGGCCTCGGCCTCATCGTCATGGCGCTGCTGCAGATCCGTTACGGCCTCTCACCGCTGCGCCGGGTGCGCGCCGCGATCCAGAAACTGCGCACATCAGGCGACAACCGTATCACCGAGCCGCTACCCGCCGAGGTCGAACCGCTGGTGGCCGAGATCAACATGCTGCTCGAACACACCGAGCGTCAGGCCGAGGAAGCGCGCACCCATGCGGGCAACCTCGCCCACGCGCTCAAGACCCCGCTGACGGTCCTGACCAACGCCGCGACCGCACGCGATCCCGATCTCAACAAGGCTGTGTTCCGAGAGACGAAGACGATGCAGCGCCATGTCGACCACCACCTTGCGCGGGCGAGGGCGGTCGGACGCCGCGCCGTGGGGCAGGCGCGCACCAATGTCCGGCAGAGCGCCGAGGCCGTGCGTCGCGCGGTCGAGCGTCTCTATCCCGAAGGGCGGCTCGACATCGCGGGCAGCAAGGATGCGCTGGTCGCTATCGAGCGACAGGACCTCGACGAAATCCTCGGCAACCTGATCGAGAACGCGGCGAAATATGGCGGCGGCAGCGTCTTTGTCACCGTCGACCATGAACCGGGCAGCCCGCTGTGCCGCATCTGGATCGAGGATGACGGCGCAGGCATCCCCGAAGCCGAACGCAACCGCATCTTCGCCCGCGGCGCGCGGCTGGACACCGGCAAACCCGGCACCGGCCTTGGCCTTGCCATCGTGCGCGATGTAGCGGAAATCTACGGCGGCTCGGTCGAATTGGGCGAAAGCGAGGATCTGGGCGGGCTGCTGGTGGATTTGCGTTTACCACGGGCGTAAGCTGCGCGCCGCATCCTCCACGCCGATTTGAGTACCGGCAAGGCTCAGTATAGCCCTGAGCATTACGAGAAATAGATTCCGATGAAATGAAGATGATTGAAATATATATCTCACCCAAATCAAATAGTGAGAAAGATGTGATTGACTTAATCGGTGATAATCTTTCGTACCGCTATATAATTCCAAATTGGGATGCTCTTGTTGATGTTATTGGTTCTTTTGTAGTCGAGGAAGATGCCTGGATAAAGATTGTGGCTCCATTCAATATTTCTGACTCAACGCTCTATTATTTAGAGCGTGTAGTCGCTACACTCAATCAGGACTTGCCTCAGCGAGTGATCATTGAGCAAGAGGTAGGCTAACCCGATGAGTCAGTGAATTGGAGTTTGTGCTTATACTTAGCGCACTAGATTGCTGGGAGTGGCTCCATCAAAATTTCATTCTTAAGCAAAGAGATAATTGCAAAACGCGGATGCATGGTGGGTTGCACCGATTTCGAAGAATTCGGCTAGGTTAGGACCCAGCTGCGCTACGATCCGCTCGGACGGCTGTTCGAGGCATCGGCCGGCGCATCGGGCACGCAGTTGTTCCTGCATCACGAGAACGCGCTTGTCGCCGAGTACAATGTCGCAGGGACTATGCTGCGGCGCCATGTCCATGGCTCGAACGTCGAGGCCGACGATCCGCTGGTCTGGTACGAGGGCTCGGCCCAGACCAACGCCGCGCGCCGCATCCTCCACGCCGACCCGCGCGGGAGGATCGTTGCGGTCACCAACAACACTGGGACCAGCATCGCCACCAACGCCTATGACGCATACGGCATCCCCGACACCGCAACGGGCAACGACATCGCGACCAAGGGCCGGTTTCGCTATAGCGACCCTCGCGGGGGTGCCGGGGGCACGCCGAGAAGGGAGCCCAGGTCTGGCTCCCCGAGCTCGGCATGCACTACTACAAGACCCGCATCTACTCGCTCACCCTCGGCAGGTTCCTCCAGGCCGATCCCATCGGTACAAGGATCAGGTCAATCTCTATGCCTATGTCGGGAATGATCCGATAAATGGTGTCGACTCTACAGGCTTGGAGGAATCCGAGAATTGGCGCAGGATGAAGAATAATGCATGAAAAACAAACTCTCTTTGTTGACTATGAGAGTCGAAATACGCGCGTCATAAGAGACCTTATCGAGGCGATGAAGTCGGAAGATGTCACATTCGACTTAAGTGACTTTGAGAAGCGATTCGATGATATGAATGTCTACGCTGTTCTCGGATATGCCTTACACCATGGCTTCCACGGTATCAGCAGGGATCCGGAAAGTTCGGAGAGGGTGCTGGCTAAGGGGATTGCTAGAGATATAACCTCGTCCTATTTTGTGTCCGGGGTAATCCTAGTAAACGGACGCGACCGCGATGAAGGGATGAATCTGATTGAACTCGCCGCAAGTCGAGATTATCCTCCGGCACTCTACATGCTAGGCATAAACCACATTAGAAAGAAGTGGCGGAACTCTAGTGACGAGATTGGCTATTGGCATCTTTCCAAGGCTGCAAAGCTATCCTTTTTGCCTGCAAAACTTGTCTTGTATGACCGCCAATGTCAGCCGCCTTATAAAAGAAGGACTAGACTTAAGTCCATTATCCAATTGTTTCTAACATTGTCGACACAGAGATTTCTGTTGAAGGTGGATCCTCTCAGTAAGCTTGTTACCTATTTCAAATCGCTCTGAAGGCCACACTGGGACCAGCATCGCCACCAACGCCTATGACACATACGGCATCCCGACACCGCAAGGGGGCAACGACATCGCGACCAAGGGCCGGTTTCGCTATAGCGACCCTCGCAGGGGAGCCGGGGGCACGCAGAGAAGGGAGCCCAGGTCTGGCTCCCCGAGCTCGGCATGTAACACTGTAAGGTCCGCATCTACTCGCTCACCCTCGGCAGGTTCCTCCCGACCGACCCCATCGATACAAGGATCAGGTCGAAGTGTGAGTTTTCCTACAGGGGGGACAGTCCGCTAAATCTTGCGCGGCAAACCTGTCATGTCACCTCGCGAAAAAGCGCGCCGGGAGCGGAACGTGGAAAGTCACACTTCGAGCCACGATAATCGCCGCGTTTCGCATTCGTTTCAGGAGGTTGACGGAATGGCGAACTTTTCCAAAGACCCCACTTGTGTGTTCCATCAGCCGGGGCCGGGGGACCGCTGCCTGCGCTCAGCCCTCGCGTGCCTTCTCGTGGTGGCGGATGACCTCTTCGATGATGAAGCGTAGGAACTTCTCGCTGAATTCGGGGTCGAGGTCGGCTTCCTCCGACAGCTTGCGCAGGCGGGCGATCTGGCGAGCCTCGCGGTCGGGATCGGCGGGGGGGAGGGTGACCTTCGCCTTGTACTCGCCCACCGCCTGCGTGATGCGAAACCGCTCGGCCAGGATGTGGATCAGAGCGGCATCGATATTGTCGATGCTCTTGCGAAAGCTGGCCAGAACGGGGTCTTCGGCGGTGCTGGAAGCGGGCGGGGCTTGCGTTTCATCGGACATATCGCGCGAAACTAGCAGCAATTCAGCGCTTGCCAAGCGCAGGGACGCAGCCCTATTGCGAGCGGCAACATGACCGCCGACGTCGTTCCCCTGCCGAGCCGCAATCCGGGCAAGAAGCCGACGCTGGAGCCGATGCTGTCGCTGACGGCGAGCGGCATGAACTCGGTCAACACAGTCATTCTCGACCGGATGCAGAGCGACATCCCGCTCATCCCGCGCCTTGCCGGACACCTGATCTCCGGCGGAGGCAAGCGGCTGCGCCCGATGCTGACGCTCGCCGGGGCGGCGCTGGTGGGCTATGAGGGCACGCGCCATCACAAGCTGGCGGCAGCGGTGGAGTTCATCCACACCGCGACGTTGCTCCATGACGACGTTGTCGATGGCAGCGAGCTGCGCCGGGGCAAGGCTGCGGCTAACATCATCTTCGGCAATCCGGCAACGGTGCTGGTCGGCGACTTTCTGTTCAGCCGTGCATTTGAGCTGATGACCGAGGACGGGAGCCTGCGCGTGCTCAAGATCCTCAGCAACGCCAGCGCGGTGATCGCGGAGGGCGAGGTCAGCCAGTTGACGGCGCAGCGCCAGATTGAGACGAGCGAGGAACGCTACCTCCACATCATCGGTGCCAAGACTGCCGCACTGTTCGCCGCCGCCAGCCAGATCAGCGCGGTCGTTGCGGAATGCAGCGAAGACGAAGAGCGCGCGCTTGAGGATTATGGCCGCAACCTGGGCGTGGCGTTCCAGCTGGTTGACGACGCGATCGACTATGATTCCGATGCTGCCCAAATGGGCAAGGACCAGGGCGACGACTTCCGCGAAGGAAAGATGACACTCCCGGTAATCCTCGCCCATGCGCGCGGCGATGCAGAAGAGCGCAAGTTCTGGAAGGACGCGATCCTCGGGCACAGGAGCTCGGACGAGGACTTCGCGCAGGCGATTGCTCTGATCGAGAAGCACAACGCGCTGGAAGACACGCGCGAGAAGGCCCGCCACTTCGCGCAGCGCGCCATTGATGCGATCTCGATCTTCCCGGACTCCAAGGCGCGCGCCGCGATGGGCGAAGCGGCGCAATTCGCGGTCGCGCGCGGATATTGATGCCGCTATCGGTCGCGGCGTGACGCCTGACCTGCCTATCCATGCCGTCCTGCCAGACCTGCGAGCCGCGCTGGAGCAACAGGGCGCAGCGGTCCTGATCGCACCTCCGGGGGCAGGCAAGACCACCGCTGTCGCACCAGACCTGCTGGCGCAGCCGTGGTGCACGGGACAGATCATCCTGACCTCTCCGCGCCGCGTGGCCGCTCGAGCAGCTGCCGAGCGGATGGCGCAGATGCTGGGCGAGAAGCCGGGGGAGACCATCGGCTACATGACGCGGCTCGACAGCAAGGTCTCGGGCAGGACGCGGGTGCTGGTCGTGACCGAGGCCATCCTTGTGAACCGGCTGGTCGAAGACCCCGAACTCGCGGGCGTATCCGCGATTCTGTTCGATGAGGCCCACGAACGGCACCTCGACAGCGACCTCGGCCTCGCGCTGGCTCTGGAAACGCGCGAAGTGCTGCGTGAGGATCTGCGCGTGCTGGTCATGTCGGCGACCATCGACGGGGCACGGTTTGCGCAGGTGCTGGGAGAGGATGCCCCAGTGGTCGAAAGCGAAGGGCGCAGTTTTCCGGCGACAATCGAATGGCTTGGGAGCGATCCTTCGGCCCGGATCGAGGACCAGGTTGCAAACGGGGTCATGACCGCCTGGCGCGACACGCAAGGCGATATCCTCGCCTTCCTTCCCGGCGTCGGCGAGATCGAGCGCACGCGCGAGCGGTTGGAGACCAAACTGCCGGGCACTCCGATCCTTCCTCTGCACGGACAGGTCGAGCCGGCAGGACAGCGTGCCGCGATCCGTCGCGACGGGGAAGGGCGGCGACGCATCGTGCTCGCCACCGCGATTGCGGAGACCTCGCTGACGCTCGATGGCGTATCGGCGGTGGTCGATTCGGGACTTGCCCGCCTCGCCGAACATGATCGCGCGGCGGGAACCACGCATCTCGTCACCCGCCGCGCCTCTCAGGCAGCCGCGGCTCAACGTGCGGGTCGTGCCGCGCGGCAGGGGCCGGGGGTAGCCTTTCGCTTGTGGGAAGAGGGTGGGCATCTGGGCCGCCCCGAGTTTGCTCCGCCCGAGATCGCGACGGCGGACCTGACAGCACTTATCCTCAAGCTGGCGAAATGGGGGTCGAGCGACCCTGCGGCCCTTCGATGGCTGGATACACCACCCGATGCTTCCGTGGCAGCGGCGCGCGCCGCTCTGGAGACGTTGGGTGCGCTCGATGAAGATGGGCGCATTACCGATTGGGGCGAGGCCATCGCGGCCATGCCGATGGCGCCTGACCATGCCGCTGCGGTGCTGAACGGCGCGCGCGGTGGCTGCGGTGAGGAGGCTGCGCGGCTGGTGATGCTGCTGCAGGAACGCGGACTGGGCGGGCGAAGCGAGGATCTGGCGCAGCGTCTGGCGAAATGGCGCGGCGATCGATCGAAGCGAGCGCTGAGCGCAGCGCGGATTGCGCAAGGTTGGGCAAAGAGCGCGGCGAAACTCGCTCCTGCTGATGGCGCCAGCCATCCTGACGCCGCCGAATGCCTCGCGCTCGCACGTCCCGAGTTCGTCGCGCGTCGCCGCGATGCGAGCGGAGAGCAATGGCTGAGCGCCGGCGGGCGCGGTTTCCAGCTCGACCCCGCATCACCGCTTGCCCGCGCGCAGTGGCTGGTGATCGGGGATGCGCAGGGCCGGGCGAAGGGCGCGCGGATCACGGCGGCGATCGAGCTTGATGCCGCGCAGGTCGAGAAGCTGTTCGCAGAGCAGTTGCAGGAGCGCTCGACCGCGCGCTGGAATCCCGAGAAAAATCGTGCCGAGGCGCGGCGCGAGAAACGGCTCGGCGCGATCCGGCTGACCGGCGGCCCTGACCCGTCGCCCGATCCACAAGCACTTGTGGACATCCTTGTGGAGAAGGCTCTGGAGAAGCTGGGGACCATCCTCCCGCCCGGCTTTCTGGCGCGCGCGAAGTTCGCACAGATCGAGGCGCTTTCACCGGAAAAGCTGCGCGAGGATGCGGCCATGTGGCTGACCCCATTGCTTGATGGGCGCCGCGATCTCGACCTCGGTCCTGCGCGATTTGCAGAGGCAGCATCGAATCTGCTCGACTGGGATACGCGCCAGCGGCTGGACAAATCCGCGCCCACGCATTTCACTTCGCCCGCACAGACCCGCCACGCCATCGACTATGCAGGCGACGACGCGCCGAGCGTTGAGGTGCGCGTGCAGGCGCTCTTCGGTCTCGACCAGCACCCGATGATCGGAGTTACGCCGCTGCTCCTCAAGCTCACCAGCCCGGCGGGCCGGCCGATCCAGTCGACGCGCGACCTGCCCGGTTTCTGGCGCGGGAGCTGGGCCGATGTCGTGAAAGACATGAAGGGGCGCTATCCCAAGCATCGCTGGCCGGAAGAGCCGTGGAAGGAAAAGCCGTCACTGAAGACCAAAAACGCCTTCAATCGTGACTGAGTTTGGATTATCGGGAGCCCTATGACCGCGATTATATACCAGCAGCCCAAGAGCGCGATGCAATCGGGCAAGGCCAAGATCGACACTTGGGTGCTCGAATTCGAGCGCAGCGAAGCCATGAAGCCCGACCCGCTGATGGGCTGGCCGGGTAGCGGCGACACGCAGGCGCAGGTGAAGCTCAAGTTCCCCAGCAAGGACGCTGCGAAAGCCTATGCCGAAAAATACGGCATCGTCGCACGCGTCCACAGCACGCCGCCAAAGAGCCTCAAGATCCAGGCCTACTCTGATAATTTCAGGTAGTTGATTTCTTCCAGCCGAAACGCCATATGCGCGTCCGGGAGTCGGGTGGACGTTTGCGTTCGCTCACCGGGTCAGGTCCGGAAGGAAGCAGCCCAGGTGAATTGCGACGGGTCGCTCGGCTCCTTTTCCTCACATCTTGCGATCATCGCCATGACAAATCGCGAACAAGCGCCTAGCTTGTTGGTGTGACTGATTCCGATCCCGATCTGCCCGAAAATGAAGAGGCCGAGGTCCCGAGCGCGGCCGAGCTTGAGGCTGCGGGGCAGGATTCGATGTTCGGCGGTAGCGAGATGAGTGGCGACTCCGCGCCCGAGACGAAAGTGCTCGACACCGCGCCCGAGCCAACGCCCGCACCCGCTCCAACCGACACCAACCAACCTTACCGGGTCCTCGCGCGCAAGTATCGTCCCCAGACGTTTTCCGAGCTTATCGGGCAGGAACCGATGGTGCGCACGCTCGCCAATGCGATCGAGCGCGACCGGCTGGCCCATGCCTTTCTGATGACCGGGGTGAGGGGGGTCGGCAAGACCTCTACGGCGCGGCTGATTGCCAAGGCCCTGAACTGTGTCGGGCCGGACGGGAATGGCGGTCCGACCATTGATCCTTGTGGCGTTTGCGAATTCTGCGAAGCCATCGCGGAAGGCCGCCATATCGACGTGATCGAAATGGACGCTGCAAGCCACACCGGCGTCGACGACGTGCGCGAGATTATCGAGCAGGTACGGTATTCGGCGGTTTCGGCGCGATACAAGATCTACATCATCGATGAGGTCCACATGCTCTCGCGCAACGCGTTCAATGCGTTGCTCAAGACGCTTGAGGAGCCGCCTGCGCATGTGAAATTCCTCTTCGCCACAACCGAGGTGGAAAAGCTGCCCGTTACGGTGCTCAGCCGGACGCAGCGCTTCGACCTGCGGCGTATTCCGGCGGAGATGCTGGCCGCGCATTTCGGCAAGATTTGCTCGCTGGAGGGTGTTGATGCCGAGGATGAGGCCCTGGCGATCATCGCGGCAGCTGCCGAGGGATCGGTGCGCGACGGGCTCTCGATCCTCGATCAGGCGATTGCCCATGCCGACATGGATGCCGATGGCAACGTCTCGGCAGAGCGCGTCCGCGATATGCTCGGCCTCGCCGATAAGAGCGCGCAGCGACGCGTGCTCGGCTCGGTGCTCGAAGGCGATGCCAAGGCGCTGCTCGCCGGAATCGACGAACAATATTCTCTTGGTGTCGAACCGCTGGCGCTGATGCGCGCGCTCATGGACCTCGTGCATCGCATTACGGTCGCGCAGGTTTCGGGAGGCGAGCCGGATGCGCCAAGCGAAGAAGAGCGCTCCGCACTTGGCGAGTTTGCAAGCAGGCTGGGCACGGGCGAACTGCACAGGCTTTGGCAATTGATGCTGAAGGGACATGACGAAGTACGCCAGGCCCCAGATCCGCTGGTTGCGCTGCAAATGGCGCTGCTCAGAGTGTTGCACGCTGCCGACCTGCCCGATCCAGGCAAGCTCGCGCGCCGGATCGAAGAAATTGCCAAGTCAGGCCCCGCGCCCGCCGCACCTTCCTCATCGGGCGACACCGCGCCCGCATCGAGCGCCACAGCCAGCGCGTCCGACGCGCAGCTTGAATGGGGTTCGCTCGTCGACCGGATCGACGACATGGGCCAGATGCGCGTTGCCCAGATCATGCGCGATCGCGTGCGGGTGATTGACCTTGCGCCGGAAAAGCTCATCTTCGAACAGGCGGACAATTACGCCGACGATCCCGTGCCCGATATCCGAGATGCGCTGTTCAAGCTGACCGGCAAGCGCTGGCTGGTTGAGCGTGGCACCGGGGAAGCGCAGCCGAGCTTGCGCGAGGTTGCCGAGGCAGAGGCCAACGCGACCAGAGACCGGATAAACGCGCACCCGCTGGTCAAGGCAACCCGCGATGCGTTTCCCGAGGCCGAACTGATCGACCCCGATGAACAGCTCGCCCGCGCCTCGAATGCCAGCGGCAAATGGAACTGAACGAAAGGAACCCCCCGCCCATGAAAAGTATGGAAGAAATGATGCAGGCCGCCCAGCAGGCGGCAGAGACCATCCAGAAGCAAATGAGCGACATGCAGGTGAAGCTCGACAATATCGAAGTCGAAGGTAGCGCAGGCGGCGGCCTCGTGAAGGTCCGCGCCTCGGCCAAGGGCCGTATCCTGAGCGTCAGCATCGACGACAGCCTGATGGTCAAGGAAGAAAAGAACATCGTCGAAGATCTCGTCACCGCAGCGTTCAACGACGCGCGCGACAAGGCCGACCGCGTTTCCGAAGAGCAGATGAAGGAAATGCAGGGCGGCATGGGGCTGCCTCCGGGCTTCAACCTGCCAGGGATGGGATAAGCCAGACTCGTGGGCCTGTTCGGACCGTCGCCACCCATAGATCGCGATGAGTTCGAATGGCTCCTGGCCTGCTTTGCCTGGATCGACCGGACGCTGGGGCAACGCGACCACGCGCGAGGCTTTACACCTTCGCTGGTTCTTCCCAGCGACGAGGAACTGACTGCGGCATCGACCGCCAGCGCTCTGTTTCAATCAGTCAAAAGCAAGGCTGGATTGGCCGATTGGGAATGCCGCCTGGAAAAGGGTGATGCCGCTCCCGAAGCCATCGTGACCGGGCTCGCTACGGGGCCGTATTCGCAGAGCAACGCTCTGGGTACTTTCAGCATCGAAGGTAACATGCCGGTCGTGCGTTACGACCCGGCTCTCCTGCGCGATCCCGACGCGCTGGTGGCTACCTTCGCGCACGAACTGGCGCATCTCGTCATTCATACCCTGGGCATGCCTCCCGGCGGCGAGGCGCTCGAAGAGCATGCCACCGACTGCATGGCCACCTATCTCGGTTTCGGCATTTTCCTCGCCAACAGTGCGCGCCAGTTTAGCCAGTTCAGCGACGGAGCGATGCACGGCTGGAGTTCGAATACCTCCGGCTATCTGTCCGAGAATGCGCTTGTCACGGCACTGGTGATCTTCGAGCGGCGCTTTGGCACTACCGGTGATGCGCCAGGTGCGTTGAAGGACTACCTCCGGCCCGTGCATCGCAAAGCGAGCCGATATCTCGACAAACAGTATCCCCAATTAACCAGCGACTTGGTACGAATGGACCTCGGCGAGTGGGCATAGACTGTACCGGCGGCCCGCAGCATCCACAGCTAAGCCAATCGCGGCATTGCAGGGGAGGGCAGTGCCACCCATATCTTCGGCAAAGGCGCGCGCCAATCGCGGCCACGGACAATAGAATATGACCCACCAATTCCCTCTCCTCCCCCTTCGCGACATAGTCGTCTTCCCCGGCATGGTCGTCCCGCTTTTTGTCGGACGCGACAAGTCAGTGGCGGCGCTCGAAGCGGCTATGGAAGCCTCCAAGGACATCGTCCTCGTCGCGCAGCTCGACCCGGGCACGGATGATCCCGAAGGCGACGACCTCTACGATATAGGCGTTGTCGCGCAGGTGCTGCAGCTGCTGAAATTGCCCGACGGCACGGTGCGCGTGCTGGTCGAGGGGGTCGAGCGCGCCAAGCTCGAGAATTTGCGTCCGGAAGGCGATTACGTCCTTGCCGAAGTCGAGCTTCTCGAACCCGAAACCGTCTCTGGCAATGAAGTAACCGCCCTGATGCGGCAGGTGACCCAGCAATTCGGTGAATATGCGAAACTCAACAAGAAGATGGGCCAGGACACCAATGTCGATCTATCGGATGTCGACGATGCTGGTGAACTCGCCGACACTATCGCAGCTGCAATCAGCGCCAAGGTTTCCGACAAGCAATCGCTGCTGACCGAATCGAGTCCGCTCAAGCGGCTCGAACTCGTCATGTCCTTCATGGAAGGCGAGCTATCGGTGCTGCAGGTCGAGCGCAAGATTCGCGGACGCGTAAAGCGCCAGATGGAAAAGACGCAGCGCGAATATTACCTCAACGAACAGTTGAAGGCGATCCAGAGCGAGCTGGGCGGTGGCGACGGCGAAGAAGGCGACGAGATTGCCGAGCTGACCGAGAAGATCGAGAAAACCAAGCTTACCAAAGAAGCCAAGTCCAAGGCCAAGGCCGAGCTGAAAAAACTCAAGGGCATGCAGCCCATGAGCGCCGAGGCGACCGTAGTGCGCAATTATCTCGACGTGCTGCTCGGTCTGCCCTGGGGCAAGAAGAGCAAGGTCAAGAAAGACATCGCCGAAGCGCAGGAAGTGCTCGATGCCGATCATTATGGCCTCGAAAAGGTCAAGGACCGGATCATCGAATATCTTGCCGTTCAGGCGCGCACCAACAAGCTGAAAGGTCCGATCCTGTGCCTCGTCGGCCCTCCGGGTGTCGGCAAGACCTCGCTGGGCAAGTCGATTGCCAAGGCGACGGGCCGCGAATTCGTGCGCCAGTCTCTGGGCGGTGTGCGTGACGAGGCTGAAATCCGCGGTCACCGGCGCACATATATCGGCTCAATGCCGGGCAAGATCGTGTCGAACCTGAAGAAGGCTGGCACCAACAACCCGCTGTTCCTGCTCGATGAGATCGACAAACTGGGACAGGATTTCCGCGGCGATCCGGCCTCGGCGCTGCTCGAAGTGCTCGATCCGGAACAGAACAACAAGTTCCAGGACCACTATCTCGAACTCGATCTCGACCTGTCGAACATCATGTTCGTGACGACTGCGAACAGCCTTGATTTGCCGCAGCCGCTCCTCGACCGGATGGAGATCATCCGGCTCGAAGGCTACACTGAGGACGAGAAAGTCGAAATCGCCAAGCGCCACCTGATCGAAAAGCAGGTGGAAACGCATGGTCTGAAGGAAGGCGAATTCGAACTGACCGAAGAGGGTCTGCGCGACCTAATTCGCTACTACACCCGCGAAGCGGGCGTGCGCACGTTGGAGCGAGAAATCGCCCGGCTTGCGCGCAAGACCCTGCGCAAGATCCTCGAAAAGGAAGTCACCAGCGTCACGATTACGCCCGAAAATCTCGGCGACTTTGCCGGCGTGCGCAAGTTCAAGCACGGCATGAGTGAGGACGAGGCGCAGGTCGGTGCGGTCACGGGCCTTGCCTGGACGAGTGTCGGCGGCGAGCTGCTGACCATCGAAAGCGTGACGACGCCGGGCAAAGGCGAAATCAAGACCACCGGTAAGCTGGGCGACGTTATGAACGAAAGCGTCGCGGCGGCCTTTTCCTTCGTGAAGGCCCGCGCGCCGAGCTACGGGGTCAAGCCGAGCCTGTTCCAGCGCAAGAACATCCACATCCACCTTCCCGAAGGTGCGGTGCCCAAGGACGGACCGAGTGCCGGGATCGGAATGGTGACCTCCATCGTCTCCACGTTGACCGGCGCCGCCGTGCGGCCCGACATCGCGATGACCGGCGAAGTCACGTTGCGCGGACGGGTGCTGGCAATTGGCGGCCTGAAGGAAAAGCTGCTGGCGGCACTTCGCGGCGGGATCACGACCGTGCTGATCCCCGAAGAGAATGTGAAGGACCTCGCGGAAATTCCCGAAAATGTGAAGGAAGGGCTGGAGATCATTCCGGTCGCCCATGTCGACCAGGTGCTCGACCATGCGATCATCGATATGCCTTCGCCGATCGAGTGGACAGAGGCCGATGACCTCGCTTCGCAACCGGGCGCGCATCTTCGTGGCGGAAGCGACGTGCCAACGGCGCATTGATAGGCTACGGTCACGGTTCTTGCCGCGAATCGCGGCAGGGTCGCCAACTGAAGGGGGAAAGGCCGTTTTTCGAGCATGTGTCGCCGCGCGTCCGCGCACTGCGTCATTTCGTCGCAAATCTATGCGATAGTCTCGTGAATTGCGTTTTCCCCGGCGGATTGCCTTTGACAGCCCTTGTAAAAGGTCTCAACTTCCGAGGTTTGAAGAAGGCGATTCATTTTAATACGAGTTGAAACGAGGGGACTTCCACGATGAACAAGAATGATCTGATCGGCGCGGTTGCTGAAACCAGCGGTCTTTCCAAGAGCGACGCTGCGAATGCCGTCGAAGGCGTGTTCGATGCGATCCAGAAAGCGCTGTCCAGCGGCGACGAAGTGCGCCTGGTCGGGTTCGGTACTTTCTCGGTCGCCAAGCGCAAGGCGTCGACCGGACGCAACCCGCGCACCGGCGAACCGATGACCATCAAGGCGTCGAACCAGCCCAAGTTCAAGGCAGGCAAGGGCCTCAAGGACGCCGTGAACTAAGCTTTCTGTTGAAGCCGCGCCTTCGTTAGCGGAGGCATCGCGGTAAACATTCAGACCCCGCCCGCCCAAGTGGCTGGCGGGGTCGTTTGTTTTTGGAGCAACGTCAGTTCGACAGGTCGATCAGCGCGGTCGGAGCTGCCTGTGTGCGAGGCGAGATGTCCCAGCTCAGTTCCTGACCGCGCGCCGTCGGCACCGCGCCTTCGTCGGTGTTGTTGGCGCGGATGATCCCGTCAGTGACGATCGTAAAGGTGCCCTCGATCGTGGGTATGTCGGGCATAGCCTCGCCCGCGCCCTCTTCCCCGCTCATTGCGGCAAGCCCGGCCATACCGACCATACCGCCCATCATCCCGGCCATCGGACCGTTGTCGCTCTGCGCTGAAAAGCCCGGCGCGTTGACCCGCACCTGATCGCCCTTGCGCAGATAGAGCTGCACGAAGGGGCTGATGGTAGGGAAGCCTTCGATTACGGGAAACTGGAAGTCATGGCTGAGCGTGCCTTCGATCGCGTAGCGCACCTCAAACACCCCGTCGCCCTTGTCGACGACGCTCTGCCACCCTCGCTGCCGCTCAAGCAGTTGCACCAGTTCGGCTGTCGCTTCCGGGTCGGACGGGTCGATTCCTCCCATGAGGGCCGCCATCTGCTCAGCTTCCTGAGCGGCCTCCTGCGTGCGGGCCTCGGCATTGGCATCCCATTCGGCGCGCTGCTCGGCGAGCTCGGCCTCGGTGCATTCGGGGTCTTCGTAGGTTTCCTCGTCGTAGCACGGCTCCGCTTCGAATTCCTCGCCCGCGGCACCCATCTGCGCGAGGCTGGAGAGGCCGAGGAAGAATATCTCGCCTTCATAGGTGTAGGAAAAACGGTCGCCCTTCATCAGCACAAGCTCTGAGTTGAACTTGCCCGGCGTGATGAAACAGCCGGTCAGAAGCAGCGAGAGTGCCGCCAGTGCTGCCGCTGCCTTCGCGCGGGTCGATCCCACAATACCCATTTGACTTACTCCCCTGTTGCCCGTGTCGCACTCGCATATAGTGCGATTGCTGCTGCATTCGAAACGTTAAGACTTTCGATAGCCGAGGTGATCGGGAGCCGGGCGAGGGCATCGCAATGTTGCGCGATATTGTGTCGCATCCCTTCGCCCTCGGCACCCAGCACCAAGGCAAGCGCGCCGTTGGTGAGCGTTTCGCCTAGGGTCGCCTCGGCCTCTCCCGTCAGCCCGATGCGCCAATAACCCGCCTGCGCCAACTCATCGAGCGCGCGGGCGAGGTTGACCACGCGTACCCACGGCACGGTTTCGAGCGCGCCCGAGGCAGACTTTGCCAGAACGCCGCCTTCGGGCGGGGCATGGCGATCCTGAGTTACGATGCAGGCCGCGCCAAACGCCGCCGCCGAGCGCATGATCGCGCCGACATTGTGGGGGTCCGTGACTTGGTCGAGGACCACGACGGGCCGCGCCGGATCGCCGGTCGCAACCTCGTCGATAAACACATCGGCGAGCGGTTCACATTCGAGCACGAGGCCTTGATGCGGTGCATCCTTGGCGACGAGGCGGGCAAGGTCGGTCACCTCTGCGTATTCGACTGGAAAATCGGGCGGCAATTCGCCGTCGAGACTGTCGATTCCCTCTCGCGTTGCCCACAGCTTGCGGAATTGGCGCGAGGGGTTCTTCAGCGCGGCCTCGACCGGATGGCGCCCCCAAAGGCGCGTGTGACCTGCGGTCCCCTTGCCAGAGCCGCGCCCGCCCTTCATTCGTCCTGCGCGTCCGCGCAGCGCGCGCTTGCGATCACCCTTGGCCATCAAACTTCCTGTTTTGCAATATCATTGGCGCTCCCTGCCAGCAGCCCCATTGACACACAAGCGCCGCTTCGCCAAAGGGGCGCCTCTCGGCAGCGGGGCCTCTGGTTCCCGCCCATTGATCCGGCGCTGATCGCAGTGCCCCAATCAAGGCCCATGTGTGGACAGGTGGCCGAGTGGTTAAAGGCAGCAGACTGTAAATCTGCCCGCGCAAGCGTACGCTGGTTCGAATCCAGCCCTGTCCACCACCGGCTTCTACCGCCCTTGCGATTGCCGACCCCGCGCTCGCCGTGGCGAATATCTGTGCGCTGCATATCCGGCTCTGGTGATAGCTTTGCGGCCAGGCCCCTCGCAGGTCTTGCCGCCGTCGCTTGCCGGGCTTATCGCTGCGCACCATGACTGATATCCAGCTTTCAGGCCGCCCCGTAATCTCGGCGACCGGCCTGTTTACCCCCGAAGAATCGATCACCAACGAAGAACTGGTCGCAAGCTTCAACGAGTACGTCGACCGGTTCAACGCCGCCAACGCCGAAGCCATAGAGGTGGGCGAAACCGAAGCGCTGACCTATTCGAGCGTCGAGTTCATCGAGAAGGCGAGCGGGATCAAGGCGCGCCATGTGATGAGCAAGCAGCCGATTCTCGACCCCGACGTGATGGGCCCGCGCTGGGACGAGCGCGGCAATGACGAATGGTCGATGATGGCCGAGATCGGTGTGACGGCGGCGAAGCAGGCGCTCGAACGCGCAGGTCGCAAGCCCGAGGATGTCGACGCTGTGCTGTGCGCGGCCTCCAATATGGAGCGGCCCTATCCGGCCATGGCGATCGAGATCCAGCAGGCGCTGGGCATCGAGGGCTTTGGCTTCGACATGAATGTCGCTTGCTCGTCAGCCACCTTCGGCATCCAGACCGCCGCCGACTATGTGCGCGCAGGCAATGCCAAAAGCGTGCTGGTCGTCAGCCCCGAAATCACTTCTGGCCACCTCAACTGGCGCGACCGCGACAGCCACTTCATCTTCGGCGATGTCGCAACGGCTGTGCTGGTCGAAGACGCTGCCATCGCTCCGGAACAGCACTGGGACATCCTCAGCACGAAGCTGAAAACGGTGTTCTCGAACAACATCCGCAACAACTTCGGCTTCCTCAACCGTGCGTCGCCCGAAGGCGTGGGCGAGCCCGATAAGCTCTTCGTCCAGGAAGGACGCAAGGTGTTCAAGGAAGTCGTGCCGATGGTCGCGCAGATGATCATCGAGGAAGCCGAAAAGCTCCAGATGGACCCGAAGACCCTGCGCCGCCTGTGGCTGCATCAGGCGAATGCGGGCATGAACCGTCTGATCGCGCAGCGTGTTCTGGGCCACGAAGCTAACGACGACGAAAGCCCGACCGTGCTCGACACCTATGGCAATACGTCTAGCGCCGGTTCGATCATCGCCTTCCACCTCAACAGCGACGATCTGGTGGCGGGCGATACCGGACTGATCTGTTCGTTCGGCGCGGGTTATTCGGCTGGCGCGGTATTCGTCCGGCGGGTTGGCTGAAACGCAGGCTGCGTCCGGCTTTCCAGCCAGCTGTCCCACGCGAAAATGACGCGCTGCGACACTGCCCAGATCGAAGCGACCGCAAGCAGCGAGACCAGCCCGTCGACCGCGTAATGGTAGCCGAGGTGGACGCTGCTGATCCACGTCACGAAGAAGAACACGCCGAAAAACGCGCCCCATCCCGAATGCACGCGGCGCATCGCGATCCAGTACAGGAAAGCGATGGCGCAATGCATGCTTGGCATCGCGGTGATCCCGCTTCCCAGACCGTTATCTGCGGTGGCGAAGCGCTCGAGCAGCATTTCCTGCACCGGCAGGGCCATGATCGGCACCTGCTCGTTCGCGGCATAGAGATAGGCCATCTGCGCATCGAATGCCGGATTGCCGAGCATCGGACCGACGAAACACGGGCCGACCGATGCGAGCCAGGTCGCCATCGCGCCGCCCACTAGTGTCCAGCTGAGAACGTAGGTCAGGAAAAACTGGCGGCGAACGCGCGCGTCAATTCTGGCGAAGGCGAAGAACATCACACCGGGGTAGAGCAACAGGAACCACAGCTGATAGAGCAGGCCAAGGAACGCGGTGACCACCGGGTAGCCGAACACCGGCTGGAGCACTTGCCACGCATCCATGCCGAAGAAGATAGCGCGGTCCCATGCAATGAAACTCGCATCCCAGCTGTAGTCGTTGAACAGTGGAATCGCCGCCTTCATTGCCGAAAAATAAGGAAGCAGGATGATCGCGACGCTCAGCATCGGCAGGCCGGCGATCACCGTCGCGGTGACGATTGACCGGGTATAGCGCGCCTTGAGGTGAGATAGCGGGCTGGCTGGTCGGCTGCGGTAGATTTCGCGGCCAGCGTCTGCGCAGACAAGCACGATGGTGAACATGGCAAAGATCTGAGCATTAGCGAGAACTCCGCCGATGCCGGGCGCCACACCCTGCGTTAACAGCAACGCCACGCATAGTCCCATCAGCGCCGCGCCGATGACCAAAATCGGCACTTCGCCGAGCCAGCGTCGGCGGGCCGGAATGGTGTCGGTCAAAGCCGTTGTCGCGTTCATGCCTGCAGGCCGTTTCCCTTTTGTGGTCGAAGTCGGTCGATCTAGCTGGTCCGAAATAGGGTAAACGTCTCACTAAAAAGTGAATGCCTGTCCTTGGAGGAGCGGTCGCCGACGCAGTAAAACGAGAAGGCGCGGTCCAAGCTTCCTTGCAGCCGGGCAGGGCACCTCCTAAGTGGAAGTCATGGCAGGCGAAATTCTCGATAACCAAGGCCGCGGCGAAGCTAGCTGGGGCTGGCCCGCGATTCATCCCGAAGGGCGCAAATATGGCGTGATCGCATTGGCGATCACGATGGTGCCGCTGCTGATACTCGATTGGGAGATCATCGGCTGGCCAATGCTGCTGCTCTCCCTTGGCGTATTCGCGTTCTTCCGCGACCCCGAGCGCGTGGTGCCGCAATCCGACACGGCGATCGTCGCACCCGCCGACGGTCTGGTGACGCTTATCAAGCAGTGCGAGCCGCCGACTGAAATGCAGGTCGATGACGGATCGGGCAGTGAAGGCCTGCCTGCGACCAAGGTTACCCGTGTCTCGATTTTCATGAGTGTGTTCGATGTTCACATCAACCGCGCGCCGATCGCAGGGACGGTTCGCCGCGTGGTTTATGTGCCGGGCAAGTTCGTCAACGCCGACCTCGACAAAGCGAGTGAGGAGAATGAACGCCAGCATGTTCTGATCGAGCGCACCGACGGCCTGAAGATCGCGTTTACCCAGATCGCTGGACTGGTCGCGCGGCGCATCGTGCCCTTCGTGAAGCCCGGTGACCTCGTTGCCAAGGGTCAGCGCGTGGGGCTGATCCGCTTTGGAAGCCGGGTCGATGTCTACCTGCCGGCAGGGACCGAGCCAAAGGTCTTGATGGGCCAGAAGATCATCGCCGGCGAGACAATCCTCGCCGATGTTGGTGCGTCCGCTCTGCTTGAAGGGATCGCACAGTAGTTTCGCGCGTTGCCTTTACGTGAGCTCTTCCAGAACCCCAATTAGACGCGGCTCCTCGCATGTCCGGCTCGGCCCGAAAGCGGCTGAAGGGGACGAGGATATTCCCGCAGACCTTATCGACGATGAAGACGACGACGCAGCCGAGTCCGGCGGGCTCAGCTTGCGGGGCATGATGCCCAACGCGATTACCGCCGCAGCCTTGTGTGCCGGTCTTACCGGGGTTCGCTTTGCGATCGAGGGCCAGTGGGCCTACGCGATCCTGGCGATTGTGGGTGCAGGCGTGCTCGACGGTATTGATGGGCGCATCGCACGATTGCTGAACGCGCAGTCGCGCTTTGGTGCGGAACTGGACAGCCTCGCCGACTCGCTGAGTTTCGGGATGGCGCCAGCGCTGATCCTCTACATGTGGGCGCTCGGCGACCTCGAGCGGTTCGGCTGGTTTGCGGCGCTTGCCTTTGCGATCTGCTGCGCGCTGCGCCTTGCACGGTTCAACGCGCGCATCGACATGGAAGACCAACCGCACAAATCCGCCGGGTTTCTCACCGGCGTACCTGCACCGATCGGGGCGGGGCTTGCCTTCACGCCGCTGTTCCTCTGGCTCGAAACCGGGAACGATCTGTTTCGCGAACCCTTGCTGAATGCGATCTGGGTCAGCGTGATCGCGGTATTGCTCATCTCCAACATGGCGACGCTCAGCTGGACTGCGATCCGGCCGGGCCGTGCGCTACGCCTGCCGTTGCTGGCCTTGCTCGCGCTGGGCTTTGCCGCGCTGCTTCTGGAGCCATGGTGGTCGTTGACCGTGATGAGCGTCGTCTATCTCGCGTTGATGCCCTACGCCCTTGCCAAATACGGCAAGATCAAACGCCGCCGGGCTCGCGAAGATGCGGAAGAAGCCGCCGCCTAGGCACCCAGCTGCATAGCCAGCATCGGCGCGCGCCGCGCATTTCCGCGCATTGCACCTGCAACCGTCGTGCGACGTTGACGGCGCAGCCGCACTTCACCCGGTTCTACCTGCGGCACGAAACCGGCATCGAGCAGGGCTTTTTCCCGGCGCAACCCGACATAGGCGGCGCGCCCCCGGATCCAGCTGTCGATCAGGCTCAATGCGGTCGCTACCGTCACGATCGTGAAAAGCGCGCTCAGTGTCATTTCGATGATCATGCCGTTTCCTTAACCTCGTACCACGTTTGTTCTCCAAGCGTTGTTCCTTAAGTGTTCCTCCCGGTCAAGCGTTTTGTTCCACTTGTGTTCCAAGAGGGCGTCTTTGCACTAGATTTTGTGGTGAAGCCGCCCTATGTGCGCGTCCTCGCAGGTTGCGACGGGGCGAATCACTCGTCCGGGTGCCTGCGAAATTCACATGGTCGGCCACACATACCGGTGCTGCGACGCGGGATCTCCGCCAGACGCAGTTTCCACGGCCTTCCAGAGGAACAACCGGAAAGGAAATACCTATGGCGGCCACTACCGTCACAATGCAGCAATTGATCGAGGCCGGCGCACACTTCGGCCACCAGACCCACCGCTGGAACCCGCGGATGAAGCCGTATATCTTCGGCGCCCGCAACTCGGTTCACATCATCGACCTGTCGCAGACCGTGCCGCTGTTCGCGCGCGCTCTGGACTTCGTCGAGCAGACCGTTCGTGCAGGTGGCAAGGTTCTCTTCGTCGGCACCAAGCGTCAGGCGCAGGAACCGATCGCCGAAGCTGCTCGCCAGTCGGGCCAGCACTTCGTCAACCACCGTTGGCTGGGCGGCATGCTCACCAACTGGAAGACGATCAGCGGTTCGATCAAGCGTCTCAAGACTCTCGAAGAGCAGCTTTCGGGCGACACCAGCGGCCTGACCAAGAAGGAAGTGCTTAACCTCACGCGTGAGCGCGACAAGCTCGAGCTTTCGCTTGGCGGTATCCGCGACATGGGCGGCATTCCCGACGTGATGTTCGTGATCGACGCCAACAAGGAAGATCTCGCTATCAAGGAAGCCGCCGTGCTCGGCATCCCTGTGATCGCGGTGCTCGACACCAATGTCGATCCGAGCGGCATCGCGTTTCCGGTTCCGGGCAATGACGATGCGGCGCGCGCCGTGCGCCTGTATTGCCAGGCGGTTGGCGACGCAGCCAATGCCGGTCGTGGCAAGGCTGTCGAAACCTCGGGCGAGGATTTCGGCGCGTCGGAAAACCCGCCTGCCGAAACTCCGCCGCAGGTTCCGGCCAACGAAGAGCACACGCCTCCGGCTGAATCGGCACCTGCCGAAAACGCCTGATCCGGCACTCTTTCATCGCGCAGAGTCAATTGCGCGTCACAAATCAAGACTAGCGCGCCGGGCATCCCACCATGCGGGGCCCGGCGCCCCAGACCTATAGAAGGAATATCCCATGGCCGATTTCACCGTCGCCGATGTGAAGACCCTGCGCGAAAAGACCGGCGCGGGCATGATGGACGCCAAGAAGGCGCTGAGCGAAGCGAATGGCGACATCGAAGCCGCCGTCGACGCCCTGCGCGCAAAGGGCCTCGCCACCGCTCAGAAGAAGTCCAGCCGCACCGCAGCAGAAGGCCTCGTTGGCGTTGCTGTCGAAGGCACCAAGGGCGTGGCTGTCGAAGTCAACTCGGAAACCGACTTCGTCGCCAAGAACGACCAGTTCCAGAGCTTCGTGCGCAACGCGACCGCTGTTGCACTCAAGCTCGACAATGACGATGTCGAAGCGCTCAAGGCTGCCGACTATCCCGGCGGCGGCACGGTCGGCGACAAGCTGACCGACAATGTCGCGACCATCGGTGAGAACCAGCAGATCCGTCGCATCAAGTCGGTTTCGGTCGGCTCGGGCGCTGTCGTGTCCTACGTCCACAACGCCGCTGCAGAAAACCTCGGCAAGATCGGCGTGCTCGTCGCTCTCGAAAGCGACCTGCCGGCCGACAAGCTTGAGCCGTTCGGCAAGCAGCTCGCCATGCACATCGCCTCGATGTTCCCGCAGGCTCTGAACGCCGAAGACCTCGATGCCGACGTGATCGCGCGCGAGCGTGCGATTGCCGCGGAAAAGGCTGCCGAAAGCGGCAAGCCTGCCGAAGTGCAGGAAAAGATGGTCGACGGCGCGATCAAGAAGTTCGCCAAGGAGAACGCGCTGCTGTCGCAGATGTTCGTCATGGACAACAAGACCAGCGTCGAAGACACCGTCGCCAAGTTCGGCAAGGAAAATGGCGGCACGGTGAAGCTCACCGACTATGTCCGCTTCCAGCTCGGCGAAGGCATCGAGAAGGAAGAAAGCGACTTCGCAGCAGAAGTTGCGGCTGCTGTTGGCGGCTAAGCCCTTCCGGCTTCAGAAACACGAAAAGGCCGTCGCAGGGAAACCTGCGGCGGCCTTTTTCTCTTTCGAATTACGAGAGATTGTAATCCGCGACCAAACTCGCCCCAGTTTTTTCGGTGGGAAACGTGCGGCTATTGAGTGAAGTTATTTTGAGGGATCGTGATCGTGGATACTGCGCTTCTGCGGACCTCGCACCTCAACCACCCAAACCTCAGGCTGCGTAAACAGCCTCACCGGCAGCAGGCTCGTCCCCAGACCCGCGCTTGTCACCAGCACCTTGCCGTGTTCCTCGACCACGCCGCAGGCGTAGCGGTTGCCGTATTCGGACATTGTCGCAGGCGCGCCTCCCCACGGATAGGCGATCTGTCCGCAGTGGGTGTGCCCGGCAAGCACGAGACCCGCATCGTCAGGGAGCGAGGGAAAAACATCAGGGCTATGGCTCAACCAAATGTGCGCGCCCGGAAATTCCGCAAGTGCTATCGCTGTTTCTTCGATATCGGCCCTTCCGGTGTAGTCGTCGTCCAAGCCTGCTACCGCCAAGGGGCCAAATTGCGCGGCGTCGTTTTCGAGAACCGTGACCTGCGGGTATTTCGCCAGTTCGCGCGATAAACTTTGCCAATTGAACCAGTGGTCGTGATTGCCCGGTACGACCACGACGCCATATTTCGCTTGGAGTTTGCCGAGTGGGGCGACGATCTCTTCTGCTGAGTAAATGTGCGTCGCCGTCCGCTTTTCGCTGACCAGGTCGCCGCTAATCGCCACCAGGTCGGGCCTCAAAAGGTTGGTTTGCGCAACGATCCGTTCGAGCCGTCCTGGTGGCATATCGGGCCCGGCCACATGGATGTCGGTGAGAAAAGCGATCCTCACGGGCGCATGCCCTGCCGCGAGAGCATCGCTCTCGAAGGTTAGATGCCTAATGATCGGATCACGGAATGTGTCGAAACCTGCTTTGACGGACAAGACCACAGCTGAAACTAGCAAGATGAAGACCCATGGCCAAACTCGGCGTTTTCTCTTGGTTTCTTCCATGCGGGCTCTCTCACTGCCGAGATGATCGGGGTGCAAGCCTGATTAGCCCACGTCCAGTGTTATCCGGCATTCAAGCCCAGCGGGTGTGAATATCTGCTCGCTGGTGCCGTCCGCTGCCAGGGCTTTCGAAATCAGTATCGATCCAAATCCACTGTCTCTTTTGGCATCGAGTACAGGTCCACCACGTTCTTTCCACACGATAAAAACGGTGGTGTCGGTGGCCTGGATTTCGACATTGACGTGTCCACCTTCGACAGAAAGCGCACCATATTTGATGGCGTTGGTGAACAGCTCATGGAAGACCAGTGCAAGCCCTTGCGCAGCAGACATGGATAGCTCTGTCTCGTCTTCGACCGATATGTGAACCTGATTTTCGAACGACCCGAACGCCGAAAGCTCGGCAGCAAGAATGGCGCTTGGCAGCAATGAGGCCGAGGAGTGACCCGACATCAAGTCCTGGGCGCGGGCCATGGCTCCGACTCTGCCTTGCAGCACTTCTGAAAAACTCTCGACATCGGTGGCGCCGCGCGCCGTCATTTTGACCATCGACTTAATCATGGCCAGCATGTTGCGGACCCGGTGGTTCAACTCCTCGCTGATCAGTCGAAGCCTCGCCTCACTCTGCTTTGAACTGGTAATGTCCACGACATGCCCGATCACTCCTATCGTATTGCCCCTGGAATCCTTGATCGGACGGCCGGCTGCGGTGATCCAGCGAAGGTTTCCCTTCGCTGTCTTGATCTGACATTCGAAAGACCACTCACGACCTTCTTCAATGGCCGTTTTCTGAAGGCGATCCACTCTCGCTCTGTCCGCTCTTACGACATGCTCAAGAAACTGTTCGTAGCGCCATTCTTGCAGCGGCTCATCGTAACCGAAGATCCGATCATGTGTGGCGTTCCTCTCGGCGAGCTCCGATCCCACGTCGAGTTCCCAGATGCCAATCTGGCTGGTCTCGAGAACGAGGCGGAGGTGGTCGGCGCTTTGATTCTCAAAAGGTCGAAGGTCGGGCATGCGGGCTTCTTTAGATTAGTGTCAGCAGAGTGTCATCCGCGTCCTGATCACTCTCATGCCAGTGTCGGAGGCGATTTGCGCTGAGCGTTTCGCAGCTCGAATTCAAGAGAAAGTGCTCCAGCCACTTTCACGTGGTCAGGCTCATCACCGCACCGTTTTTCCTACGTCGTCTTTCTCGATTAAACCGCCCGGGTTCTTTGACATTGTTGCAGGCTCAGGTTGCCGGTCTGGCGGGTGCGTGCCTGTACAAGGCGCAACTCTTTCGTACCGGGTGCGACCCTTCGCGGCGCAGGCCTTCCCTCGCTGCATATCTGGAAAGTCACACATTGGGAGGCCCTGATCGCCCTTACATCATGAAAAGATTAGGTAAATCGGGACGGTGCGGTTTTCCAAAGCATGGGGTTGGGCGTTCCATTTCTGATGCTCTGCCCACACCTATCCCCTTGGCATCGCGTGACCTGCCCGATAAGGGCAGCGCAACCCGCTCTTGCGCCCACCAAAGGACACCGCACCCCATGACCCAGCCTTCCGCGATGCCCCCGATCAAGCGCGTCCTGCTCAAGCTATCGGGCGAGGTCCTGATGGGAGAGCAGGAATACGGGATCGATCCGGAATACGTCGCGAGCCTCGCCGAAGAAGTGAAGGCGGCAAAGGATAGCGGGCTAGAGGTTTGCCTGGTGATCGGCGGCGGCAACATCTTCCGCGGGATCAGCGCGGCGGCCAAAGGGCTCGATCGCACCACCGGCGACTACATGGGAATGCTGGCCACGGTGATGAACGCGTTGGCGATGCAGGCAGCGCTCGAGAACTTGGGCGTACAGACGCGGGTGCAGTCGGCGATCCCAATGTCCAGCGTTTGCGAGCCATATATTCGCCGCCGGGCCGAACGGCACCTTGAGAAGGGCCGCATCGTCATCTTCGCAGCCGGGACCGGCAACCCGTTCTTCACCACCGACACGGGTGCTGCCCTGCGCGCGGCCGAGATGGGCTGCGATGCGCTGCTCAAAGGCACCAGCGTCGACGGGGTCTATGACAGCGATCCCAAGCACAACGCACAAGCAGAGCGGTTCGACACGATCTCCTACGATCGCGTGCTTTCCGCCAACCTCAAGGTGATGGACGCGACCGCAGTTGCGCTTTGCCGGGAGAACGACATTCCGATAGTGGTCTTCTCGATCCGCGATAAGGGCAACGTTGCCCGCGTCCTGTCGGGCGAGGGCACCCAGACGATTGTACAGAAGGACTGAAAGACAATGCCGCAATACGACAAGGCAGATACCGAGCGCCGCATGAAGGGCGCTGTAGAGAGCCTCAAGGGCGACCTGTCGGGCCTGCGCACGGGCCGCGCCAACACCAGCCTGCTCGATCCGGTTGTGGTCGAGGTCTATGGCTCGATGATGCCGATTGCCCAGGTTGCCACGGTCAACGCACCCGAACCGCGCATGCTCGCGGTGCAGGTGTGGGACAAGGCTAACGTCAGCGCGGTCGAGAAGGGTATCAGCAAGGCCAATCTCGGCCTCAACCCGATGACCGATGGCCAGACGATTCGCCTGCCGATGCCCGACCTGACCGAAGAGCGGCGCAAGGAATTGGCAAAGCTTGCCGGGCAATATGCCGAGAAGGCGAAGATCGCCATCCGCAACGTGCGCCGCGACGCGATGGAGAGCCTGAAGGCCGACGAGAAGAAAAAGGACATCTCCGAGGACGAGCGCAAGCGCATGGAGGACGAGGTCCAGAAGATGACCGACGCCCATGTCGCCGAAGCCGACGAGGCGGCGGCGAAGAAAGAACAGGAGATCCTCACCCAGTAAGCTGGGAGGGAGACGCGATTTGGGAGAGGTTCGCGCCAAACATGTCGCCATCATCATGGATGGCAATGGCCGCTGGGCGAAGAAGCGCGGACTGCCGCGCTCGATCGGGCACCAGCGCGGGGTCGAGGCGGTGCGCCGCCTGGTCCGCGGGCTTGAGCCGATGGGGCTCGAATGCCTGACGCTCTACGCCTTCAGCTCGGAGAACTGGAAACGGTCCGAAGATGAGGTCGGAGACCTGATGAACCTGATGCGCAAGTTCATCAAATCGGACCTGCCCGACTTCGTTGCGAACGACGTGAAGCTGCACATCATCGGCGACTGGCAGGCGCTCGCGCCCGATATCGTCGAAATGCTCGAGGATGCACTGGCGCAGACCGCTGGCGGCTCCAAACGGCTTGCGGTTGCACTGAACTATGGCGCGCATGACGAGATTGCCCGCGCCGCAGCCAAGGCTGCCGAGGCAGGCGAGGTGACTGCCCAAGCCATCGAGGCGCGGCTGGACACGGCCGATCTTCCCCCGCTCGACCTCCTGATCCGTACCAGCGGCGAGATCCGGCTGTCGAACTTCCTGCTGTGGCAGGCAGCCTATGCGGAGATGCTGTTCATCGATACGCTATGGCCCGATTTCACGCCTGAGCATCTATCTCAGGCGCTCGACGACTTTGCCCGGAGGGAGCGGCGATATGGTGGACGGTAATACCCCCGCTCCGGCTTCGGGGCTTTCCGACCTGCTTGTGCGGTTCGTTTCGGCGGTTGCAATGCTCGGCGTGGCGATCATCGCGCTGTGGTTGGGCTGGTGGTTCTGGATCGGCTTCGTGGTTCTCATTGCCGGACTGGTGCTGTGGGAATGGAACCTGCTGGTGAGGCGCTTTGGGATTTCGCCGCTGGCTGAGGTCGTGTGGCAGTTTGTCGGCGCGCTCTATGTCGGCGGGGCGGCTCTGGCGATGGTGCAGGTGCGCTGGAACTACGACATGTGGACCGTCCTCGTCGCCTTCCTCTTCCCCGTGATCGCCGTCGATGTGGGCGCCTATTTCGCAGGGCGAGCCATTGGCGGACCGCGCATAGCGCCGAGCATCAGCCCGTCCAAGACATGGGCAGGCCTGTTCGGCGGGGCGGTGGCCGCTTCGATCATCACGGTGGGGATCGAGGTCCTGGACTTTGGCCCGACGACCATGCCGGGCTATACGCTCGGAGCGATCGGACTGGCGGTGGTTTCCGGCTGTCTGATCGCCGTACTTGCCCAGAGCGGCGACTTCTTCGAAAGCTGGATGAAACGGCGAGCAGGGGTGAAGGATTCCAGCAGCATCATCCCCGGCCATGGCGGCCTGTTCGACCGGCTCGACGGTTTCACTGCGGTGTTCTTCGTCCTGTTCGTGATTGCGGTCGTACCTTCCTTCATAGGCATCGGATGACACGCTCGCTCACCCTTCTCGGAGCCACCGGCTCGATTGGCGCATCGACGCTCGATCTTGTGCGGCGCAACCCTGACGCGTGGCGGGTCGAGGCGCTGACTGCCAATTGCAGCGCGGCGGAGCTGGCGGCATTGGCACGCGAATTTGGCGCGAAGGTCGCGGTGGTCGGCGATGAAAACTGCCTTCCAGAGTTGCGCGAGGCGCTTGAAGGAAGCGGCATCGAAGCCACTGGTGGGCAGCAGGCGCTTTGCGAAGCGGCGCAGCGCCCGGTCGAGATGACCGTTGCAGCAATTGTCGGCTGTGCCGGTCTTGCTCCGACAATGGCTGCCATTGAGCGAGGTGGCACGGTCGCACTCGCTAACAAGGAAGCCCTCGTTTCGGCGGGCGAGGTAATGACTGCTGCCGTGGCAAAGCATGGCGCGACCATCCTGCCCACCGACAGCGAGCACAACGCGATCTTCCAGTGCCTTTCCGGCGGCAGGATCGAGGATGTCGCGCGGATCACGCTTACTGCCAGTGGCGGGCCTTTGCGCACATGGAGTGCGGAAGCGATTGCCGCTGCAACCCCGGCCGAAGCGGTCGCGCATCCCAACTGGTCGATGGGCGCCAAGATCAGCGTCGATTCCGCCACGATGATGAACAAGGGCCTCGAATATATCGAAGCTTTCCACTTGTTCCCCGTCGGCCTCGACAGGCTGCGCATCGTGGTTCATCCGCAAAGCATCATTCACTCGATGGTCGAATATCGGGACCGTTCGACTCTCGCGCAGCTTGGCCCGTCCGACATGCGCGTGCCGATTGCCTCGTGCCTTGCCTGGCCGAAGCGGATGGACACGCCGCTCGAACCGCTCGACCTTGCCGCCATCGGTGAGCTGACCTTCGAGGCACCGGATGAGAGCCGCTTTCCAGCAACCCGCATCGCACGCGAGTCGATAGAAGCGGGCGGGGCGGCCCCTGCGGTCCTCAACGCCGCAAACGAGATCGCTGTCGAGGCGTTCCTTGCCGGTCAGATTGCGTTCACCCGGATTACGGCATTGGCGGAATCGACGCTGGAGCGCTATAGCGCAAGCGCGCCGCGAACGCTGGCCGACGTGCTAGCGATCGATAGCGAAGCGCGGCAATGCGCCCGCGACTGCCTGGAGAACTCCGTACTTGTTTGAATCCCCCCCTTTCTGGATGTATCTCGTCGGCTTCCTGCTGTTGCTGGGGCCTCTGGTGACTGTGCACGAACTGGGCCATTATCTCGTGGGCCGCTGGTTCGGGGTTAAGGCGGACGCGTTCTCGGTCGGCTTCGGCAAGGAAATTGCTGGCTACACCGACCGACGCGGCACCCGTTGGAAGCTCTCCGCGCTGCCGCTGGGCGGCTATGTGCAATTCAAAGGTGACATGAACCCGGCAAGCGTACCGGGCGAGGTCGAGATTGCCGAGCCCGGGTCATTTCAGGGTGCGCCCTTATGGAAACGCGCGCTGATCGTGGCTGCGGGACCGGTCACGAACCTGGTCGTGGCGATTGCGATCTTCGCGGCGTTCTTTGCCATTTACGGAAACCCGACCATCGTCGGAGCTGAGGATTCGCGCACTGTCGGTGAATTCGCAGAGGAATCCGTGGCCCGCGAAGCCGGGATGCAGATTGGTGACACGATCCTCGAGATCGACGGCGACGGGGTCGCGGACTTTGACGCTATCCGCAACGAAATCATGCTCCACCCGGACCGCGCAATGGTCATCACGGTGGACCGGACCGGGCAGGAAGTCGATATCCCGCTGACCACGGCGCGTGTCGAGCTGCGCGATAATTTCGGCAATGTGAGCGCACTTGGCCAGATCGGTGTCCGGCCCGAGGGCGGCGAATACACACTCGAACCCGTCGGGATTTTCGAATCTGTTCCGCTCGCCATCGAGCGGTGCTGGGACGTTGTCGACATGATGGTGACCGGGATCGTCCAGATCGTGACGGGACAGCGCTCGATTCAGGAGCTTGGCGGACCAGTCAAGATCGCGAAATATTCGGGTGAACAGATGAGCTTGGGGCTGGTTGCCTTCGTCAACTTTGCGGCACTGATCTCGCTTAATTTGGCATTCATTAACTTCCTGCCAATCCCAGCACTCGATGGCGGGCACCTGGCCTTCTACGCCGCCGAAGCGATCCGCCGCAAACCGGTCGGACCGCAGGCGACTGAATGGGCGTACAGGACAGGCATCGCGATCGTGCTGGTATTCATGGTGGTGGTCACGGTGAACGACGTGATCTCGCTGCCCTTGTTTGGCAGTTAGAAAGAGGCAGGCATCGCCCTGTCAGTCGGTTTGCCGGGGATACCGGGCGGCTGACCCGGCCAACGCCCCGGCATCGGCTTGACCGGGGACAGGCGCATCGGGCACAGGCGGGGCACGGAATTGGGTAAGGTGAGGGCTGTCACACAAATGCTGACAGGCTGAGCTGCAAGCGTTAGAGGGCCTCGCGCGTAAATCTCGGGCGCCTTTGATCATACGGTTTGGACGGGAACAGAGTTTTTCATGAATCTAAGCAGTGAAACGGGCATCCGGCCTGCGAAGTCGAAGAGCGCGGCTGGCCGCCTCGCTATCGCGCTGAGCGGAGCGACCATGCTGGCAGGCGTGCCCTATACCGCTCTGGCGCAGGACGAAGCCACGCCGGCTACCACCGGGGAACAGGCACAATCGCCTGCTCCGGCGCCTGCGCCGGCGACGAACGTCATCCGCACGATTGCCGTCGAAGGGGCTGAACGCCTCGAACCGACGACGATCCTGTCCTACATCCGCCTGCGCGCCGGGCAGGAATATACCTCTGCTGCCGCGGACGAGGCGCTCAAGGATCTCGGCGCGACCGAGCTCTTTGCGAGTTTCTCCATTCGCAACGAAGGCGGAAACGTCGTTATCACCGTGGTCGAGAACCCTGTCATCAACCGCATCGTGCTTGAAGGCAACGAACGTCTCGACAACGATAAGATCTTCCCCGAGATCCGACTTGCGCCGCGCCAGATATTCACCCGTTCGAAAGTCCGCGCCGACGTGGCCCGCATTATCGAGCTGTACAAGCGTCAGGGACGCTTTGCCGCTACGGTCGAGCCGCAGATGGTCGAGCTGCCGCAGAACCGCGTCGATGTCGTGTTCGAGATCAACGAGGGTCCCAAGTCCAAGGTCCGCCAGATCAACATTATCGGGAACGAAGAGTTCTCGGACAGCGAACTGCGCGGTGAGATGGTAACCAAGCAGTCGCGCTTCTTCCGCTTGTTCAGCTCCAACACCAGCTACGACCCCGATCGTCTTGCATTCG
Source organism: uncultured Erythrobacter sp. (assembly GCA_947494705.1). GTDB lineage: Bacteria > Pseudomonadota > Alphaproteobacteria > Sphingomonadales > Sphingomonadaceae > Erythrobacter. The sequence continues at coordinate 522,289 of CANLVN010000001.1, read as the reverse complement.
ACCAGCAAAAGCTGCGCCAGTTCTATCTCACCGAAGGTTACGCCGATTTCCGTGTCGTCTCCGCCGTCGCCGAGCTGACGCCGGACCAGCGTGATTTCATAATCACCTATGTCGTCGAAGAGGGTGAGCGCTACAATTTCGGCGAGATCGAGGTCGAAAGTCAGCTGCGTGACTTTGACAGCGAAACGCTCGCTGCGGGTCTGTCCGTTCAGGAGGGGCAGTTCTACAACGCAAAGACCGTAGAAGACACTGTCGAGTCGCTGACTGAATTGGCCGGCCGGTTTGGCTACGCCTTCGCTGACGTTCAGCCGCGCTTCAATCGCAATCCTGACGACTTGACGATGGACGTAACCTTCATCCTGCGCGAGGCACCGCGCGTTTATGTCGAGCGGGTCGATGTCAACGGCAATACTCTGACGCAGGACAAGGTCGTCCGCCGCGAGTTCCGCGTTTCCGAAGGCGACGCGTTTAATTCACTGGCCGTGCAGCGCACCACCGCGCGCATCAATTCGCTGGGATATTTCCAGGAAAACTTCGAAGTTACCCAGAAAGAAGGCTCCGCACCCGACCGCATCGTTCTCGAAGCTAATATCGAGGAGCAGCCGACCGGCGAACTGCAGTTCTCGGCAGGTTTCTCCTCCATTGAGCGTTTCATCCTGGCCGGCTCCATTCGTCAGCGCAATTTCCGTGGGCGCGGCCAGACGATCGGCCTCAGCCTCAATTATTCGCAGTTCTCGCAGAGCGCGCAGATCAGCTTCACCGAGCCTTATGTCTTCGACCGCAACATTTCTGCAGGCGCGGACATCTATCGACGCGACTTCAACAGCTTCAACTTCACCAACAACGAACGCAACACGACCTTCGAACAGTCCACCACTGGCGGCAGCGTGCGCGTCGGCGTTCCCCTGACCGAGTACATGTCGCTGATCGGCAGCTACACGTTGAACTATGATGAAGTGAGCCTGGACGAAAACCTGTTCTTCTCCGACATCGACAACGATGGCGACAGGGAATGCGACCCGCGGCGTGCTGGGCGCTTCTTGTGCGATGCGCTGGGCAATCGTCTTAGCTCGATCGTCGGAGTCAGCGTCAATTACAACTCGCTCAATTCGCGTCTTCGTCCCACGCGCGGCCGCTCGATCTCGCTCAGCACCGAATTCGCGGGTCTTGGCGGCGACGTGCGCTACCTGCGGTTCCGCGGACGTGCCCAGCAGTTCTGGGAAATCGCCAATTCAGGCTTCATCTTCTCGCTTGCGCTGGAAGGGGGCACGATCATCCCGCTCAAGGATCGCGGAGTTCCCGGAGTTGATGACGTTCTGCTGACCGACCGCTTCTTTCTTGGCGAGCCGCAGTTCCGCGGCTTCGACATTCGCGGCGTTGGACCGCGTATCCTGACGCAGCCTTATATCCGTGACGAGAACGGCGATATCACGACTATCACTAACCGTGACCAGATTCGCGACGACGCATTGGGTGGTCGCAATTACTATCTCGGTCGCGCCGAACTCGAAATTCCACTTGGCTCGGGTGTCCGCGAGCTTGGACTGCGCCCGTCGGTCTTCGTAGATGTGGGTGCGTTGTGGGGTATCAAGACCCCAAATCTGCAAGACAACCTGATATTCCTCGAAACCGTCGAGACTGTCGATGATAACGGGGATCCCGTCGTCACCATTGTCGAGACGGAAAATCCGATCGCCCAAGATGGCGAAACCATCAATCCTCTCAGCCCCAATGCATTCCGCGAAGTGTTCCTCGGGAATACGCCGCAACCGCGCATTACTGCCGGCATCGGGGTCAACTGGAACTCGCCGTTCGGGCCGTTCCGCATCGACTTCGCCCAGACGATCCGCAAGGTCGAGGGCGATGACGACAAAACCTTCACGTTCAACGTAGGAACTCAATTCTAATGAAACTTCTTTCCAAGATGCTCGCTGCAACGGGCCTCGCCGCTCTTGCCCTTTCCGCTCCCGCCGCCGCGCAGGTACAGGGCCGGATAGCGACCGCAGATGTCAGCCGCGCGGTCCTGGGTACCTCGGCGCTGCAGAACGCCTACAACCAGATTGGCACCCAGTACCAGGCGCAGATCGAACAGCGTAGCACCAAGCAAAACCAGCTTGCCGAGCTGCTGCGTCCTTTTGACACCAACAGCAACGGTCAGCTCGACGAATCCGAACTGCCTTCGGTACAGGGCTCGGCCAGCTGGACCCAGATCCAGACGCTCGAGCAGGAAATGCAGGCGATCACCAACCAGGTAAACGCAGCGCGCATCTATGCAGTCGAGCAGATTCTCCAGCAATATCCGGCTGCGCTGACCGAAGTGACAACGCAGCAGCAGATCGTGATGGTTCTGCAGCCCGACACCGTGCAGTTCGCTGCCGAGGGTGCTGATATCACGCAGCAGATCACGACCTCTCTCAACACAAAGGTCCCTTCGGTCCAGGTCGTGCCGCCGGCCAACTATCGTCCGTCGCGCAACGGTGCGCAGATTTTCCAGGAAATCCAGCAGACGCTCGTCACGGCGCAGCTCATGCAGCAGCAACAGCAGGCTGCACAGCAGGGCCAGCAGCCGGCGCCTACGGGTCGCTAAGCGACGCACAGCGATACGATAACGGACTAATGGGGCAGAGCATGAGTGAACCGATCACGGATTACGACATCCACAGGGTCATGAAGGCTCTGCCTCACCGTTACCCGCTGCTGCTCGTCGACCGGGTGAAGGAAATTCACCTCAACGAGCGCATCCATGCGGTAAAGGCCGTGAGCATGAACGAGGAGTTTTTCCAGGGGCATTTCCCCGGTGCTCCCATCATGCCCGGCGTTCTGCAGATCGAGGCGCTGGCGCAGGCGGCTGCGATTCTGGGGATCGAGACTCTTGAGCTGGCGGGCACAGGCAAGCTCGTCATCTTCATGGGCATTGAGAGCGCGAAGTTCCGCAGCCCGGTGACGCCCGGCTGTCTACTCGATCTCGAAGTCGAGTTTCTCCAGCAACGCCGCACGATCTACAAGTTCAAGGGCAAGGCCAGCGTCGAGGGCAAAACCACTTGCGAGACCGAGTTCACCGCGATGATCGCGGACCCGCCCAGCGCGTAAGCGTAACTATGCTTGCAATTTTCGCCGGCGCCGCTATGTGCGCCGCTTCTCCGAATTGATAGCAGCGCCGGTCGGAACCGGTGAAAGCTCGAAGGAATACGTCATGAAAGCCGAAGGCCACCCCGAATACCACACCATCACGGTCAAGATGACCGATGGCACTGAATTCCAGACCCGCTCGACCTGGGGCAACGAAGGCGACACCCTGTCGCTCGACATCGACCCCACCAGCCACCCGGCATGGACCGGCGGCAAGCAGCAGCTTCAGGAAGGTGGCCGCGTGGCTGCGTTCAACAAGCGCTTCGGCGGGCTCAGCCTCAAGAAGTAAGCGCGTCTCGTTCGCGACATTTAAAAAGGGCGGTCCATCGGGGCCGCCCTTTTTCGTTTATCCGTCCGCTCAATCGGCGTTGATGACCTGCCCGTCATCAGTGATCGAGAAGAAACCCGACCCTGCCCCGTTGTCCAACTCGACAAAGATTTCATACCGCACGCCGGGGACCAGTGGTCTGGGTGGAACGAAACCGGCGCGATCAGGAGGTAGTTCCGTCCGGCCATAGCGGAATGGAGCCGTGGTGATGCAATCGTGGCCTGAACTGTCGGCCTCCCACATGGCCTCCTGCCGGTCGGCTTTTTCGTCCAACCAGGTAACGCTGACCGCCCGGACGCAGTGGCGATTGAACCAGCTCCGGTTCGGGTCATCGAACCACAATTCTCCGCCTTCGTAATAGCCATCGAGATCAATATAGATCGAGGTGCAGCCGGCCAAAGTCAGCAACACCGCAGGTAAGGTGGCCCATCCAAACCTCGCCTTCCTGAGTGGCCTCACCACGGCCAAGCCCGCTCGCGATACCATTTTGTGATCACGTATTTCTTGCCCTTGCGCACCTTCATCCCGTGATGCAGCGTGTTGGGGTTGAGGCTCCCGTCGGGTCGCTTGTTGTTCCAGCACAGCATTTTGCCCGGTTCGGGCTGGAAGGTCTTGCCGATGGTTTTGAAACGAGTCGCACCGCCTGCTTCGACTGCGTTGAGGTAGATCATGAAGGTCCAGGTGCGCTGTCCGGTTTCGCTGCAATATTTCTCGAAATCGGCGGTGCCTTCGGTGAAATAGTCGGTGTGCGCCTTGAACTCCTGCCCCACGTCGTAGCGCTGCCCCTGGCACGGTTCGCCCAGTGCTGGGTCGATGCCGTTCAATTCTACGAAGTGCTCTTCCAACTCGCGAGTAACCGGGTCTTCTCGCGGCAGATCGCATGTTTCGCTGGTCCGGAAATAGTCGTCGCCATTGGGGTCGGCGATGGTGCTGGGGCGGCGGTCTTTCTCGATCATCTCGATCAAGGCGTTGCACAGTGCAGGTCCGATGAAATGCCTGAACTGGAACAGTTCGATCTTGGGATGTGGGACACGCTGAACCTGCGGATGCGCCGCGAGCCGTTCGGCAACAGAATCGATCACTGTATTCATGGCGAAAGAGTCTAGGTCCGGCGTCGCCTCAGGCAAGAGCGCAAAGGGCCGCGAAACAATCTTGCGCGTGACGCGGCGAAAGGCAGTTTTCACTTTTCTTGGCACGCACTTTGTGCAACAGGCTCGCCCCCCGCCCAGAGCGGCCTTGACCACCCGTGTGCCATCGGTAAAGCGGCGCCCTTGCGCGGTTACCGGCACAGGCCAACGGGGTCGGTCGGATCGGTGCTGGGGTTATGGCGACCGTAGTTCAATTGGTTAGAATGCCGGCTTGTGATGCCGGAGGTTGCGGGTTCAAGTCCCGTCGGTCGCCCCACGATTTTCCCCACCGCCGGTCGATACCCGGACAACGCCGCGCCGCTTTGTGAGGTATGCGCGTATGACCGCTTTCTGGACCGAACCCGATTTTGACGATCACGAAATGGTGCATGTCGTTCGCGACCGCGCATCGGGCCTGATGGCGATTATCGCGGTCCATTCCTCGCATCTCGGTCCTGGCGCGGGCGGCACGCGGTTCTGGCATTATCCCAATCCCAAAGACGGCCTGCGCGATGCGCTGCGCCTGTCGCGCGGGATGAGCTACAAGAACGCGATGGCCGGACTGCCGATGGGCGGGGGCAAGGCGGTGATCCTTGCCGATGAAAACCGGACCAAGACGCCCGAACTTCTCGCCGCTTTCGGTGATGCAGTCGAAGCCCTGGGCGGTCGCTATGTCACTGCCGAGGATGTGGGGATCAGCGAAGCCGACATGGTCGCGGTTTCCCAGCGCACCACGCATGTTTCGGGCCTTCCCGTTTCGGGGCAGGGCAGTGCGGGCGGCGATCCGGGGCCGTTTACCTCCTACGGTATTTATCTGGGGATCAAGGCAGCCGTGGCGCACCGCCTCGGTACCGACAGCCTCGACGGTGTGCACGTCGCGGTTCAGGGCACGGGAAGCGTCGGCGGCGGAGTCGCACGCCTGCTGGCAAAGGACGGCGCGCGGTTGACGCTGGCGGATATCCACAAGGATGGCGTGGAGGCGCTCGCCGATGAACTGGGCGCGGCTGTTGTCGCGCCCGATGCAATTCTCGCGACGAAATGCGACGTGTTCAGTCCCAATGCGCTCGGTGCGATCTTGAACGAAGACAGTATCGCGCAGCTCGACACGCGGATCGTAGCGGGCGGCGCCAACAACCAGCTGGCGCGCAGCGCACATGGCAAGGTCCTGTTCGAACGCGGTATTCTTTATGCGCCCGATTACGTCATCAATGCCGGCGGCATCATCTCGGTCGCGACCGAATATCTCGCTCGCCGCGAGGGACGCGATGCGACCCGCGACGAGGTCAACGCACTGATCGAGAAAATCCCGGGCCGCCTGACGCAGATCTGGAAAAAGAGCGATGCCGACAGCATCTCTCCCGACGTGGTCGCCGACCGAATGGCGCAGGAGCTTATCGGGCGCGGTTGAGCCGTTCGAACGGATGTTGCACACTTTGCGCCCTTGCGGGCTGTGCTGGGGCCATTAATAGGGTCCGCAAGAGGGATCCTTCGTGCACATTTACGCAAACCCCAAACGCTTCCTGACGCTCAGCCGCTGGCTGATGCCGCTCCTTTTCTGGAGCGGACTGGTGCTGTCACTCGGTGCGGTTGCGTGGGGATTGTTCATGGTGCCGCCCGACCGCCTGATGGGCGAGAGCGTGCGCATTCTTTTCATCCATGTGCCCGCCGCGTGGCTGGGGATGGGCGGATGGGCCGGGCTCGCGCTTTCCAGCGCCGCCTTACTCATCTGGAAACACCCGCTTGCCGCTCTCGCTGCGCGCGCAATAGCGGTGCCGGGCATGGTATTCTGTGCGATTTGTCTTGCCACCGGTTCAATCTGGGGACGCCCGACATGGGGTACCTGGTGGGAGTGGGACGGGCGGCTGACGTCGATGCTCGTCCTGCTGTTGCTTTATGGTGGATATATCGCCCTGTCGCAGGCCGCCGCGCGCGAAGGCGGGTCTTACAAGATCGCCGCGATCTTCGGCCTCGTGGGTGCGGTCAATGTGCCGATCATCAATCGTAGCGTGGTGTGGTGGAATTCGCTCCACCAACCGCCCTCGATCACCGTCGGCAAAAGTGCGATCGATCCCGCTTATCTCGTCCCGCTGCTGGTCGCGGTGCTGGGGTTTTCGTTGCTGTTCGGAGGTCTCGTGCTGATGCGGATGCGCGCGCTGATCGCCGAACAACAGGTCGAGGCGCGCCTTCGCCGCCGCGCGCTGGACGATGACGCCCCAATCGGCCAGCCCGCAATGGGAGGCGCATGATGCGCGAGGCGCTCGACCACTGGCCTTTTGTTGTCGGTGCCTATGCCATCGGTCTCGGCGCGCTGGCGCTGCTGATCGCTTGGAGCTACACCACGATGCGCCGCGCAGAAAAGCGCCGCGATGAAACGAGGCGAAAATAGTGGACCAGACGAAAGCTCCGATGAAGGCCAAGCACCAGCGTATGACGCTCGTCATCCTCGCTCTGGTCGCGATCGTCGCGGCGGGGCTCATCGCAGCATGGGCGCTGCGGGCGCAGGCGAACTATTTCTACCTGCCCGAACAGATGGCCGAACAGCCGCCTGCGGTCGGGCAACCGGTGCGGCTTGGCGGGATGGTGCAGCCCGGTTCGATCGAGACGATGGCCGACGGCGTAACGGTCAGTTTCATGGTGACCGGCAACACCGACGATACGATCCCCGTCACCTATTCCGGCATCCTGCCCGACCTCTTCGTCGAAAGCTCAGGCGTCGTAGCCGAGGGCAGTCTGCAGGCCGATGGCACTTTCCTCGCCACCAACCTGCTCGCCAAGCATGATGAGAATTACGTGCCCCGCGAGCTCGAGGGTCTAGAGGGCCACGAAAAGGCCGAAGAATACGCCGAAACCGTAGCAGGTCTGGAGTAGGCGCAGAACAATGATCGCCGAACTTGGTCTTGCTGCGCTGTGGCTGTCGGCAGCGCTCGCTGTTCTGCAGATGGTTGCGGGCGCAATGGGCTATCGCAGCGACAAGGCGAGCCTTGCGATCTATGCGCGGCCTGCGGCGGTGGTTCAGGCGTTTCTGGCTACGCTGGCCTTTTTCCTTTTGCTCTACGCTTTCGCGATCACCGATCTGTCGATCAAGCTGGTCGCGACCAATTCGCACTCGATGAAGCCCTTCGTCTACAAGCTCACGGGGACGTGGGGGAACCACGAAGGCTCGATGCTGCTGTGGGTCGCGGTGCTGGCTCTTTCGGGCGGGTTGCTCGCGGGGCTGGAGCGGCGGCTGCCCGAACGCACCATGTCGGCGACGCTGGGCGTTCAGGGCTTCGTCGCACTCGGCTTCTACGCATTCTTGATCCTCAGCTCCAATCCGTTCGAGCGGCTTCCGGTGCCCGCTCCGGAAGGGTCGGGCCTGAACCCGCTGCTGCAGGATATCGGCCTCGCGATCCATCCACCCACACTTTACATCGGCTATGTCGGTCTCTCAGTGGCCTTCAGCCTCGCCATGGGCGCGCTTATCACCAAGCAGGTGACTCCCGACTTCGCAAAGGTCATGCGACCTTGGGTTCTCGCGGCTTGGGTGTTCCTTACCTTCGGGATCGGGGCGGGGTCATATTGGGCCTATTACGAGCTGGGCTGGGGCGGTTGGTGGTTCTGGGACCCGGTCGAGAATGCCTCGCTCATGCCTTGGCTCGCTGCGACAGCCTTGCTTCATTCGGTCAGCGTTCTTGCTGCACGCGATGCGCTGCGCACCTGGACCATCATGCTGGGCGTGGTCGCCTTCTCGATGTCGATGCTTGGCACCTTCCTCGTGCGCTCGGGCGTGCTGACAAGTGTCCACGCCTTCGCCGTCGACCCGGAACGAGGGACTTTCATTCTCGTCTTGTTGGGCCTTTATATCGGCGGAGCGCTGGCGGTCTTCGCTTTGCGCGCATCGACCATCTCCGAGGGCAAGCGGTTCAGCGCGACCAGCCGCGAGGGAGCCTTGGTGTTCAACAACGTGATGCTTTCCGCGATCCTCGCCATCGTCCTCCTCGGAACGCTCTACCCGCTGCTGACCGAAGCCTTCGATGTGCGGGTCAGCGTCGGACCGCCATATTTCAATCCGGCCAGCGCGATCTTCGCAATTCCGATGTTCGCAGTGATGGCGGTCGGCCCCTTGTTACGGTGGAAGGATGACAATCCCCGTCGCATCCAGTTCGAGCTTGCACTGCTCGGGGCAGTCGTGATCGCGATCATCGCTGTGGTGGCGATCTTCGGAGAATATCCGGTGCTGCCGATACTCGGCCTTGCCTTTGCGATAGCTTTGGCCATCGGCGCATTCCTGCCACTGCGCGGGCGCAACCTGAAGCGCGTGCCGACTGCAACCTGGGGCATGGTGCTCGCCCATTTCGGGGTCGCGGTATCGCTCTTCGGAATGGCCAGCGAAAGCGCCTTCACCTCGGAAAGACTCGCCGCTGTCGCGCCGGGCGATATCGAGGAAGTCGCGGGTTGGTCGGTCGAACTCGAAAGCGTTTCCCCGGTGGCCGGACCCAACTGGACCGCTTTCGAAGCGCGTCTGAATGTATCGCGCGGGGATGGTGAGACAGTCGAGATGCGGCCGCAGAACCGCAATTTCTGGGCTCCGCCACAGGCAACCAGCGAAAGCGCGCTGCTCACCCGCTGGGACGGCCAGCTCTACATCGTGATCGGCGATGCGGCGGGCGTCGACGAGGCGGGCAACCAGCGTTGGCAGCTGCGTGTGTGGTGGAAGCCCTTCGTCACCTTCATATGGTATGGCGGGCTCATCATCGTGCTGGGCGGGATCATTTCCATTGTCGGGCGCATGCAGGTCGACCTCAAGCGTCGCCGCTTTGCTGCCAAGGCGAAACAGCGCCGCGATGAAGAAGCAGAACTGGGCGGCGGCGTTGTGCCGGAGCCTGCGGAATAATGCGCCTCGTCTACCTCGTACCGCTCGCGCTGTTCCTCTTCTTTGCGGGACTGGCCGGTTATATGCTCACGCAGCCCAAGGACCAGAACGTCCCCTCGCAAATGATCGAGCAGCCGCTACCCGACTTCGCGCTTGAACCCGCGCTCGAGGGGATGCCGGGCGCGAGCCGTTCGGATTTCGTCGGCGGGGAGCCGCGCCTGTTGAACATCTGGGCGAGCTGGTGCCTGCCCTGCATCGCTGAGGCTCCGCATCTCGAGAGGCTCAAGGAGGAAGGGGTCGAAATCGTCGGCGTCGCAGTGCGCGATACCCCGCAGGCGGTCGAAGGTTTCCTCTCGCGCCACGGCAATCCTTATAGCCGGATCGGGTCGGATGACATTTCGGAACTGATGCTGGAAATCGGCGCCTCGGGCGTGCCGGAAACCTATGTGATCGATGCCGAGGGCAATATTCGCTACCAGCATATCGGCGATATTCGCGAAAGCGACGTGCCGATGCTGCTGGAAAAGCTGGAGGAGGTGCGATGATGCGCTTCCTGGTTGCCCTTCTGGCTCTGATCGCCACTCCGCTTGCCGCGCAGGACAGCATGCCGCCCGCGCCTTATGCCTACACCCAGCTTCAGGACCCCGCGCTCGAAGCCGAGGCAGTCGAGCTGATGGAAACCCTGCGCTGCCTCAAATGCCAGTCGCAGAGCATCCATGACAGCGACGCGCCCATGGCGGGCGATATGCGGCACCAGGTCCGTGCGCGCCTGCTCGCGGGCGAAAGCCCCGACCAGATCCGTGCCTGGCTGATTCAGCGTTATGGCGACTATGTCAGCTACCAGCCCGAAGTAAGCGCGACGACCTGGCCGCTCTTTGCGATCCCGCTGCTGCTGCTAGCCATCGTTGGCGCGATTTTGGTTCGCAGGCTGGGCAGGCGGCGCTCTGACGAAGGCGATGCAGCATGATCGGTACTTGGCTCGCCATTCTCGCGCTTGCGCTGGTCGCATTTGCCATCGCGGCCTTTATGTTGCGCCTGCCAAGGCAAGGCTTCGCCGTGTTCGGCGCGGCCTTACTGTTCGGCCTCGTTGGCTATGCATGGCAGGGCTCGCCCGGACAGCCCGGCAGTCCGAAACAGGCCAGCACTGAGACCGAAGCGCAATCGGGTGAAGCGATGGTCGAAGCGCGCCGACAGCTGTTCGACCAGGCTCGCCCAAAACCGGATTACCTGATGTTGTCCGATGGTTTTGCCCGGCGCGGCCAGTTTGCCGATGCGGCGGGCCTTTTGCGACAGGGCCTGGCTGACAATCCCGACCATCTCGAGGGGTGGCTGGCGCTCGCGATGGCACTGACTGGTCATGCCGAGGGGTTCGTCACCCCGGCGGCTTCCTATGCCTATGCACAGGCGCGCAGCATCGACCCGAGCAATCCGGGTGCCGACTATTTCCTCGGGACCTCGCTTTTGCGGGGTGGCGAGATCATTGCGGCGCGCGATACTTGGGGACGACTACTGGCCAATTCGCCAGAAGACGCGCCATGGCGACCCGATATAGAGCAGCGCGTAGCCGAGCTCGACCGGATGATCGCCAATGCGCCGATGTTGCAGCGTTAGTGTGCCACTTGCGTCGATGTTGCAGGTGCGAAGCGGCAGTGCTAGAGGCCGCCGCCTTGAACGGGACGCGGTATAGCCGACTCCTGATGCTTCGGGACAAGTACAGGCGATGAGCGAGAACGCGAGCCAATCCAGAGACGGGCACTCGAGCGGGCACGCGCATGGTGGCTCGAAGGCCGCGCTTGCAGTTGGAGCCATCGGTATCGTTTTCGGCGATATCGGCACCAGCCCGCTCTACGCCTTTCGCGAGACATTTGCAGGCACCGCCGAGGTCGCCATCGACCGGATGCACGTACTCGGCGTGGTCAGCCTGATTTTCTGGTCGATGCTGCTGGTCGTGGCGATCCAGTATGTGACAATCCTGATGCGCGCCGACAACAAGGGGCAGGGCGGGTCGCTCGCTCTGGTCGCCCTGCTTTCGCGCCACATAGGCAAATCGAGTTACGGCTGGCTCGTCGTCCTCCTGGGGGTATTCGCGACTTCGCTGTTTTATGGCGACAGTATGATTACGCCTGCAATCTCGGTGCTGTCAGCGGTCGAAGGCCTGACCGTGGTCGACCCGGGATTCCAGCAATACGTCATCCCTATTGCGCTGGGCCTGCTGGTCTTCCTGTTCATGTTGCAAGCTCGCGGAACGGCCAAGGTCGGCGCGTTGTTTGCGCCGGTGATGATCGTGTATTTCACGGTGATCGCGCTGCTCGGCGGGTGGCAGATCCTCAACCATCCCGACATTCTGTGGGCGCTCAACCCTTACTACGCGGTGATGTTCTTCGTCACCGACGGCGTGGTGGCCTTCCTCGCATTGGGCGCGGTGGTGCTGGCGGTGACGGGCTCCGAGGCGCTCTATTCGGACATGGGCCATTTCGGGCGCGGTCCGATGCGGCTTTCGTGGTTCGGCTTCGTCATGCCCTGCCTGTTGCTCAACTATTTCGGGCAGGGCGCAATGATCGCCAGCCTCCCGCCGGAGGAAGCCGCGATTGTCGTGCAGAACCCGTTCTTCCTGCTCGCATCCGAGGAATGGCGCCTGCCGCTGGTGTTCCTTGCCACGGTGGCGACCTTCATCGCCAGCCAGGCGGTGATTTCGGGCGCGTTCTCGATCACGCACCAGGCGGTGCAGATGGGCTTCATGCCGCGCCTTTCGATCCTCCATACCTCGGAAACCGAAGGCGGGCAGATTTACATCCCGGTGGTCAACTGGGCGCTCATGGTGGCGGTCATCATCCTCGTTCTCACGTTCCAGAATTCCTCCAGCCTTGCCAGCGCCTACGGCATCGCAGTGACGGGTGCTGTCACGATCGACACGCTGCTCATGGCCGTGTTGCTGGTGGGCGTGTGGAAATGGAAATGGTGGTGCGCAACGCCGGTCGTGCTGCTGTTCCTGATCGTCGACGGGGCGTATTTCGCCGCGAACCTGACGAAGGTTCCCGATGGCGGCTGGTTCCCGCTGGTTGTCGGGCTGATCGCCTTTACTTTGCTCACCACCTGGGCGCGCGGTCGCAAGCTCATGCGCGAGCGGATGAGCGAGCACGCGCTGCCAATGGAGATATTCGCCAAATCGGCCAAGAATTCGGCCCTGCGTGTTCCGGGGACGGCCATATTCATGGCGTCCTCGACCGCCGGGGTGCCGTCAGCGCTGCTGCACAACATCAAGCATAACAAGGTGCTGCACGAGCGCGTCGTGATCCTGACCATCGACATCCAGGACGTGCCCTATATCGATCCGGACGAACGATGCGAATACACCGACATGGGCGACGGCTTCTACCGCGCGGTGCTGCGTTATGGCTTCATGGAAGATACCAATGTGCCCGAGGGGTTGAAGGGTATGGGTCAGTATTGCGGCGGTCAGTTCGACATGATGCACACCAGCTTCTTCCTGTCGCGCCAGACATTGCTGGCAAGCGACAAGCCCGGCATGCCGATCTGGCGCGAGAAGATATTTGCATGGATGCTGAGGAACTCGGCCTCGGCGATGGACTTCTTCAGCCTGCCGACCAACCGCGTGGTTGAGTTGGGGAGCCAGGTGGAGATTTAGGGCGCATCGCTCCCGATCAGCGCGATCTCCGTCTGACGTCCGTCGATAAAGCGCACGCTTTCACCATCGAAGTACGCATCTTCCTCGGTGCGGAAGTCCACGCGCTGGCCGCCCCATTCGGGCACTTCGGCGTATGTAGTAAGCTCGATCGACCATGCGGTATGGGGGCGAAGCAGGTCGCTTCCGCGTGGGTCGGCGTCCTGATTGTCCCAGAAGCCGATCGCCGGGCCGGCGCCATGGCCGTGATAGCCGATCGGGTGCGAGTAGATCGACGGGTCGAGTCCCTCGGCAACCGCGCGCTCGCGCGCAGCGGCCAGAATGGCGTTTCCGGAAAGTCCCGCCCGCATTTCCTCGCGCAGGATATCCTGCACGCGGTTCGAGTTTGCAAGGCCAGCGGCAAGGCCCGAAGGCACCTCGGTCTCGCCCGGCTTCAGGACATAGGCTAGATGCTGGGTATCGGTGTTGAGGCGCAGATAGGTGATGCCGAAATCGGTCCAGAGCAGGTCGCCCGGCTCGATCACCGTGTCACCGCGCAGCATTTCCTCTTCGCCCGCGCGCTGAATACCGACACTCGGGTGGAACCACGGCGCCAGGCCGAGCCCGGACAAGCGCTCACGATACCACCACTGAACGTCGGCGGCGGTCGTCGTGCCAGGTGTAATGACTTTACGCGAGAAAGCCTCGCCAATGACTGCGTGGGCGACGCGCACGATGCCGGAATAGAGCGCCATTTCGGATGGGATGCGTGTCTCGAGCCAGCGCGTCGCTAGCCGCTCACCCGATATCACCCGGTCGTGGAACTCTTCGGGCAGCGCGGCCATCATCGCGTCGTACTGGCTCTTGGTCATGCCATCGCCGAAGCGGGTCGCGTCGGAAACGTTGATCGCGATGCTGGCAGGGTCGCGCGCGGCGATTATGTCCGCCACCGCCTTCCACTGGTCGGGTTCAGCTTCTGGGTCCCATGCCGGTTCGAACAGTCCGGCGAGACCATAGCGACTCACCGTCAGCCGCTCGACTGGCTCGCCGTTGCCGGGCTCGTGGAAGATCAGGATCGTTCGCCGCCGCGCGTGGAAACTGTTCGCATCGAGCATGGTGGCGACGACCGGCTCCTCGAAATATTCGCGGCTCATCATCAGCCAGAGCGAAACGCCTTCCTCGCGCATGATCTGCGGAATCACAGTCTCGAGCCGCTCGGCAAGCAGCCGGTCTACCACCTCAGCACGCTCGCGCAGCGACAGGATTTCGGGAAGGACGGGCCGGGTTTGCTCCGTCTCGCTAAGCCCCGTGGGGCCTTGAGCGATCGCTGGAGCGGCGCTGGCATAGAGCAAGGCGGCGAGGGCGCATCGGGCAATCATCGGTCGTTCCCTCTTATGCGGTGGGTGGCTCGTCCTTCACCACGTCATCCTCCTGACCCACGTCCAGGCCGTGCTTCAGCAGCATCGGTATGTTGGCGAAGGTGAAAAGGAACGTCAGCGGCAGGAAAACCCAGAACTTGGCCCACAGCCAGCCTTCGAAATCCATCTGCGCGCGAAGCACTTCATTGAGGACCGCGAGCACCAGGAAGAACACGCCCCAATTGCGAGACAGCTTGAGCCAGCCTTCATCGGTCAGGCCTTCGAACGCCGCTTCGAGCAGGATCTTCAGGAGCGGCTTGCCCATGAAGAACCCGCCGAGCAATGCGATGCCGAAGACCGAGTAGATGATCGTCGGCTTCAACTGCACAAAGACCGGATCGCCGAAGAAGATCGTCAGAGCGCCGAAACCCACGATCAGCGCGGTCGAGAACCACAGCATCGGGGAAACACGGCCCAGACGCCACTTCGAGATTACCAGCGCCGCGACCGCGGCCACCATGAATGCGCCGGTACCGTAAGTGATCGCAAGCACTTCACCGACCGCGTCCGGATCGTCTGGAGCGTTGAAGCGATAAACCGCGAGGAATACCAGCAGCGGCCCGTAATCGACAGCGACATTGATCCAGCTGGAACCGGCGGACTTGGTTTCGGCATCAGCCATCAGGCCACTCCTGCAATTACTCGCGCAACCAGGTCGGGGTCGAACGGGCGCAAATCTTCCATTTTCTCACCGACGCCGATGGCGTGGATCGGCAGGCCATATTGCTCCGCCGCTGCGACCAGAACGCCGCCGCGTGCGGTTCCGTCGAGCTTTGTCATGATAAGTCCGGTGACGCCGGCAACTTCCTTGAACACGTCAATTTGGCTCAGGGCATTCTGGCCATTGGTGGCATCGAGCACCAGCACCACGTCATGCGGCGCTTCCGGATTGAGGCGGCCGAGCACGCGACGGATTTTCGAAAGCTCATCCATCAGTTCGCGCTTGTTCTGGAGCCGTCCGGCGGTGTCGACCACCAGCGCGTCGATCCCGGTGTCGGTCGCCTGCTTGACGGCATCGAATACGATACTCGCCGGGTCGCCGCCTTCCGGTCCGCGGACGAGGTCGACGCCTGCACGTTCGGCCCAGGTTGCCAGCTGGCCGATGGCCGCGGCGCGGAAGGTGTCACCGGCGGCGAGCAGAACGCCGTAATCGTCTTCAGTGAAGAGGTGTGCGAGCTTGGCAATGGTGGTGGTCTTGCCCGACCCATTGACGCCGATGACGAGGATGACCTGCGGGCGCGGAAATGCCGTGATCTCGAGCGGTTTGGCAACCGGACGCAGGATTTCCGCGATCTCTTCAGCCACCGACTCTTTCAACTCGCGTTGAGTGATTTCGCGACCGAAGCTCTTGTCGGACAGACGTTGGCGAATGCGGCCAGCGGCGGCGGGACCAAGGTCGGAGACGATCAGCGCATCCTCGATATCGTCGAGCGTCGCATCGTCGAGCCGCGCCGCGACCCCGGTCAGGTTGCTGCCGAGCCGTTCGGATGTCTTGCGGAAACCGCCGAGCAGGCGGTCGCTCCAGCTGCTTGGCTCATTGGCAGTCATACGAGCAGGCCTCCTTCGACGCGTTCGGGGGTGATTTGGATGATGGTGCCCGGTTCGGTTCCCTCAGGCACGTCGATGCGCGCATAATTGGGGGCATAGCCGGTGCCGTCGCGCTCGGCGAGAACGGGGAGCGTTTCGCCCACGAGGCTATCCAGCCACGCGGCGCGGCGGCGGGAGATGGCCTCGCGCAGTTGCGCGGCCCGCGCCTTTACGGTCGGGCGCTCGACTTGCGGCATACGTGCGGCCGGGGTGCCAGGGCGGGGCGAATAGGGAAAGATGTGGCCGTGGACGATGTCGAGGTCCTCTATGATCGAGAGGTTGGCGGCATGATGATACTCGCTCTCGGTCGGGAAGCCCGCGATCAGGTCTGCGCCGATGGCGATATCCGGGCGGTGCGCCTTGAGCCTCTGAACGAGGTCGATGGCGTCGGCGCGGCTGTGACGTCGCTTCATGCGCTTCAGGATCAGGTCATGGCCGTGCTGCATCGAGAGGTGGAGATGCGGCATCAGGCGCTCCTCGCTGGCCATGAGGTCAAACAGTTGATCGTCGATCTCGATCCCGTCCACCGAGGAAAGGCGGAGCCTTGCCAGTTGGGGGTAGGCTTCAAGGATTGCCGTCACCAGCGTGCCGAGCGGCGGCTCGCCGGGCAGGTCGTCGCCCCAGCTTGTGAGGTCGACCCCGGTCAGCACGACTTCCTTCGCGCCAAGCTCAAGGTGATGCTCAACCTCGCGCAACACCTTCGCGACCGGCGTCGAGCGACTGGTCCCGCGGCCCTGTGGAATGACGCAGAATGTGCAGGCGTGGTCGCACCCGTTCTGCACCGCGATGAAGGCGCGGGTGCGGGTAGGTGGGGGAGGGGCCTCCGGCAGCGGTACGTTCCACGAGCGCGGGTCGAGCTTGGCGGCATTGGCGATAAGGCCATCGACCTCGGGCATGTCCGCGATCTGGTCGCGCTCGATATCGGCTGCGCAGCCGGTGACGATAAGGCGCGCATCGGGCCGTTCGCGGCGCGCGCGCCGGATTGCTTGGCGCGTCTGGCGCACCGCTTCGCTGGTCACCGCGCAGGAATTGACCACAACGACATCCCCGGCATCGGCCAGCATGGCCTTCATCCGCTCGGCTTCGGCGATATTCAGGCGGCAGCCCAGAGAGATGACTTCAGGGGCGAGGGGAGCGTTCACGCGAAATCGTCCCATTCGAAAGTGCCGCGAAAGCTCTCTGCCGCAGGGCCGCTCATGGTGATGCTTTCGCCTTCGCGCCATTTGATTGTCAGGTCGCCGCCGGGCAACGACACGCGCACCGTCTCTCCCACGATACCCTGGCGGATCGCAGCCACGGCGGTCGCGCAGGCACCGGTGCCGCAGGCTCGCGTAAGCCCCGCGCCCCGCTCCCACACCCGCAGGGACAGGTGATCGTCACCGATCAGGTGCGCGAGGTTGACGTTGACGCGCTGCGGGAAGACCGGATCGGACTCGATCTGCGGCCCCCAATGCGCGAGGTCGATTTCGGGTGCCGAGGGCGTGATGAACACTGCGTGCGGATTGCCGACATTGACCGCCATGGGCGCTCCGAGCGGGCCCCAGCCAAGCGGCATTGCGGCCGTGTCCATCGCATATTCGAGCGGGATCGACTGCCAGTCGAAGCGCGGCACGCCCATGTCGACGCTGGCCGAGCCGTCCGCCGGGGTTACCGCGATCACGCCGCCCGCCGTCTCTATGCTCGCGGGTGAACCATGCAGGATCGCGACCGCACGGCTGGCATTGCCGCACGCTTCGACTTCTCCGCCGTCGGAATTGAATATCCGCATGCGAAAATCTTCGCGCTCACTCGGTTCCAGCAGGATCAACTGGTCGCAGCCGATCCCTGTGCGCCGGTCGGCGAGGGCCTTGGCAACCTGCCCTGTCACCGCAGGCACGGCTTCCTCGCGCGCATCGAGCACGATGAAGTCATTGCCGAGGCCATGCATCTTGATGAAAGGAACGCGCATCTCGTCTGCGCATCTATGGACGCGGGCGCGCTTCGTCCAGCCTTGGCGAACCGGAGGCTACCGGCTGATGCTCTTGGGGAAGAGCGCCTCGCCTTCCGGACGCTCGTCGAGCACGACTCTATCCTTACGAGGCAGGTCGCTTTTGCCCGGCTCTGCGAGCTTGCCCTGATCGGCGAGCCGATTGCGAACCTGCGTAGCGGTTTCGGGGCGACCGTAGAGATAGCCTTGCCCCTTAAGCTTGCCCATCTTCTTCAGCGCATCGAGGATTTCCTGGTCCTCGATCCCCTCGGCAGTCATCGGCAGGTCGAGCCCGCGGCCCAACGAAATGATGGCATCGACGAGTTTCGTGGACGGCGAAGAGCCGCGGGTCAGCTCGCTGACGAAGCTTCGATCGATTTTCAGACGGTCGAACGGGAGCGAGCGAAGCTGTTCGAGCGACGAATAGCCCGTGCCGAAATCGTCGAGGCTGATGCGGATACCCTGGTTTCGCAGGCTGGTGATGATCGAGCGGACCATGCCGATATTCTCGAGCAGGCAGCTTTCGGTGATTTCGATTTCGAGCCGATGGGCCGGAAACCGATAATCGACGAGCAATTTGAGGAGCTTCTGCGCAAACCACGGATCGCGCAACTGGATCGGCGATATGTTGATCGAGAGGGTTAGCGACGGGTCCCAGTCGGCCGCGTCCTTGAAGGCCTGCTCCATCAGTTGTTCAGACAGTTCCCCGATGACGCCGAGATCCTCGGCCACCGGGATGAAGATTTCCGGACTGATCAGACCCAGTTCGGGCGACTGCCAGCGCGCGAGCATTTCAAAGCCGACCAGCTCGCCGGTATCGAGATCCACCTGCTGTTCGTAAAAGGGCACGAACTGGCGCTCTTGCAGCCCTCGTCGAATCCCGGTTTCGAGCTGGTTGCGGAAACGCAGGTCGTTTTCCATCGAGTCTTCGAACCAGAAATAACGATTCTTGCCCTGCTTTTTCGCCTGGTACATCGCGATGTCCGCGCGCTGCATCAGTTCGTCGGTCGAGGCCCCGTTGGGGACGCTTTCATCGTGGTCGCTCGCCAATCCGATCGAGATGGTCGTGTCCATTTCCCCGCTATCGCGATCGAAGGGGAGGGAAATCGACTCGAACAACCGGATTACGAGGTCATCGAGCCGGTCTTGTTTTGCGGGATCGAACTCGGTGACGAAGCCGAACTCGTCCCCGCCCAGACGCGCCAGCTTTGCTCCGGCGGGCAGTTCCTCCGCTATTCTTCGCGCGACCTCCATCAACGTCCTGTCGCCGACGGAGTGGCCATTGAGGTCGTTGATCTGCTTGAAATTGTCGAGGTCGATCATGCCGAAGGCTACCGCCTTGCCACGGGCGTGAGCGGCGACGCGCAGTTCCTCGGTGGCCGAGCCCATGCTGCGACGGTTCAGACAACCGGTCAGCGGATCGGTTTCGGCCAGTTCGCGGGCCCGGGCTTCGGCGCGGCGCCGCTCGCTAATCTCGCTTTGCAGCTCGCGATAGCGCCGCCAGCCGAAGATAATCAGCGCGATGTTGAGGAAAGTTGCGGTCGCCAGCAAATCGTCCGGTCCGTTACCCACGCCCATCAGCGCATCGACAGTGCTAGGCAGAACGGAGGACCCGGTCGCGACGAACATGATGATCGCTGCGGTCGCAATGCCCAGCGCGACAAGGTCACGGTCGGCCGTGGTCAGGGATTTCGTCGAATTGCTTTCTTCCACCCTGTTCTTCCTGCGCCCGCTAAGTTCAAATGCCTCGTCGGGTGCACAGACAGGACTGCGCAATTCCCACATAAGGACTTCATCTCGCCTTATGTGTTCGATCACTGAAAATACTGTTAATTATCGTCTTGGCGGGGTTGTCCGGGCAAACCACAGGGGTGGCGTTGCGCAAAGGCTGGCGTTAACCGCGTCCGCGAGGTGAGAGCGTCCCGGATCGGACGGTCGGCAGCGATAACGAAGGAGAAACACCCGTGCCCAATTACTGGCTGATAAAGTCCGAGCCGTTCAAGTATAGCTGGGACGACCTGGTGGCAGAGGGCGAGGGCACCTGGGACGGTGTGCGAAATCACCTTGCAAAGAACAACCTTGCGGCGATGGAGGTAGGCGACGAAGCGTTCTTTTACCATTCGCGCGAAGGGCTGGAGATTGTTGGCATCTGCGAAGTCTCGGTCGCCGGAATAACCGACCCGACCGACGAGACCGGCAAATGGGCGGCGGTCAAGGTCAAGCCCAAGCGCAAGCTCGACAATCCCGTCACGCTAAAGCAAATCAAGGCCGAAGAACGCCTTGCCGATTGCGAGCTGGTGCGGCTGTCGCGGCTCTCCGTGGCGAGCATCAAGCCCGAAGAATGGAAGCTGATCTGCGAGATGGCCGAAAGCTGAGCTGACCCGAGCCCCGGGGCGGAACGACACGTCCTGCTCTCCCGTTGACTCAGGGTATACCCCAGCAACGGAGACGATCATGAACAGGTTCGAAGGAAAGCGCGTACTCATCACCGGCGGCACCAGCGGAATGGGGCTGGCAGGAGCGAAAATGGTCGCCGCCGAAGGTGGACGGGTGGCCGTGACCGGCACCAGCGACGAGCATCTGGAAGAGGCCACGAAGGCGCTGCCCTCGGACTCGCTCGTCCTCAAGAACGATGCTTCCGACCCCGATGCCGCCAAGGAGCTCGGCGTGAAGGTCAAGGAGCACATGGGCGGCATCGACGCACTCTGGCTCAATGCCGGCTTTGCGAAGTTCGGTCCGGCTGACGAGATCGACAAGGATCACTTTCGCGGCATGACCGATGTCAACGTCATGGGCCCGTTCCTGCAGATGGCCGAGCTCATGCCGATGATCAGTGATGGCGGAGCTGTGGTCGTGACCGCTTCAATCTCGCCTTATCTGGGCCAGCCCATGGGCGCGGTCTACGCCTCCACCAAGGGTGCGATCAGAGCGGCGTCACGCAGCTGGGCCATGGACCTGGCGGACCGAAATATCCGCGTGAATGCGATCGCGCCGGGTCCGATCGAGACCAACTTCTTCGAGGGGATGGGCCTCGACGAGGACAAGGTCGAGGAAATGACCGACGACATCGAGTCGCAAGTGCCCCTGGGCCGGTTCGGCAACTCAGAAGAGCCTGCACATGTCGCGCTCTTCCTGATGTCGGACCACGCATCCTATGTCACCGGCTCTGAATACGTGGTCGACGGCGGAATGACGCTCCGGTGAGGTGAAGCCCCGATCGGAGGCGGTTTTCCCGGAACCGTTACCCAGTCCAGCCGTTGGTTAGGTGTGGCAAAACGCAAAAAATTCAAGGAGATAACTAATGGGTGAACTCACCGACAAGATTAAGGGCAACGTCAAGGAAGCCAAGGGCGAGATGAAGCAGCAGTCCAACGATCCCGAAACGCGTGCGGAAGGCCGCGCAGAGGAACTGGAAGGCAAGAAGGATCAGGCCAAGGGCGAAGTTAAGGGCAAGATGGGTAACGACATCTAACCCTACGCTCAACGCAACGAAAAAGGCCGCTCACCGGGACACCGGGAGCGGCCTTTTTGTTGTCACTCAGGCTTTTGCGCGCAGGCCGCTGACAGTCGCGCCGCTCGCGGCGAGTTGCTCGATGTCGATCTTGAGGTGAATGAGGCGCAGGCCCACCCGATCCTTGGCCTTGGCCAGCGCTTCCGTGAACTCGTCCGTGCTGGTCGCGGTGGCACTCCACCCGCCGAATGCTGCGCCGAGCATTGCGAAATCGGGGTTCGACAGCTGCGTGCCCGACACCCGACCGGGATATTCACGCTCCTGATGCATGCGGATCGTGCCATAGGCGCCGTTATCGATCACCAGCACGATCAGGTTCGCCCCGTATTGGGCGGCGGTTGCCAGTTCCTGACCATTCATCAGGAAATCGCCATCGCCCGCCACCGCTACTACGGTACGGTCGGGATAGCGTAGCGCTGCAGCGACGGAAGCGGGCACCCCGTATCCCATCGCGCCAGCTGTTGGCGCAAGTTGGCTGGGATACCCGGCATAGCGCCAGTAACGGTGCCACCAACCGGCGAAATTGCCCGCGCCGTTGCAGATGATGGTGTCCGAAGGCAGAGCCTCCCGCATTGCCGTGACGCAAGCCGCCATATCGAGCGCGGGCGGGCTTTCGGCGGGCGAATGGCTCGACCATTCTTCCCACTCTCGATGAGCCTCGGCACCGGCATCGAAAGGGATCACCGTATGGTCTTCCCATAAGGCGGCAGTCTCGGCGAATTCATCTACAGAACAGGCCATGCCAAGATCGGCGCGATAGACGCGTCCGATCTCGTCCGGGTCGGGATGGACGTGCACCAGCACCTGATCGGGATGATCGAGGGTGGGGAAGGTGTAACCATCGGTCGTCGCCTCGCCCAGACGCGCGCCCAGGGCGAGAATGAAGTCGGCTTGCTTCACTCGCTCGACCAGCTTCGGATTGGGGCCGTAGCCCAGATTGCCTGCATAGACGGGCGAGGCCGGATCGATCGCGTCCTGACGCCGGAAAGCGGTGGCGACCGGCAGGCCGACACTCTCGGCAAAGGTCTGGAAATGCTCGCGCGTCTTGGCGTTCCAGCCCGCTCCGCCAATGATCGCGATCGGGCTGGCGGCGTCGGCGAGCATCGCCAGGAAGGCTTGCATCGCATCGGGGCACGCGGCCTGCGCCGGGCGGGTAACTTGCGGGCGAGGGGAGAGGCCGGCGGGCACCGCGTCGCACAGCATGTCTTCCGGCAACGCAAGCACGACCGGACCGGGCCGCCCGCTCACCGCGACCGAGTAGGCGCGCGCGACATATTCCGGCACCCGCGCCGGATCGTCGATCCGCGCCGCCCACTTGCAGATCGGCCCGAAGAACGCCTGGAAGTCGACCTCCTGAAATCCTTCGCGATCACGCATAGGGCGTGCGACATCGCCAACGAAAAGGATCATGGGCTGCGAATCCTGATGCGCGACATGCACTCCGATGCTGGCGTTGGTCGCGCCCGGTCCACGCGTTACGAAGGCGACTCCAGGACGCAGGCAATCGCCGCCCGCGCTCATCGCGCCATCGGCGCAAGCCATGAACGCTGCCCCGCCTTCCTGTCGGCAGATCACGGTCTCGATATCGGAGCGCTCATGCAGCGCATCGAGTACTGCGAGAAAGCTCTCGCCGGGAACGGTGAAAATGCGGTCGGTGCCTTGCTCGGTGAGGCAATCGACCAGCAATTGTGCAGCTGTGTGTGCCTGTTGTGTCACGTTTGGCCTCTCTATCACCCGGTTCAGTTGCGCGCGTTAGCGCCGGTGCAGACGTGGGGCAAACGCTCTCTCCGGTGTCGCAAGTCGATTAACCACAACCGCGCCTGACTGTCCCGCTTTCGGTCAGGGGATAGCTGCCGGTCGCAAAAGGTTAAGAAATGGTTAAATACCATGGACATGACGCAGACGACACTTTCCATCGAGACCTTCCTCACCGCGCAGCAGGGCCCCGAGATCGAGCCCCGACGGCTTGCCGGTCGCCGCCGCCGTTCGCTGGTCCTGACCGACGAAAGCGCAGGCCACCCGTTCCGCGCCAGCCTGCCGCCGCACGTGACGCGCGCCGGAGCGACAGCGGAAGAACCGGCGCAGCGTTTCTGGAATCTCACGCGCAACGATGTGCGTGGTTTTGCAAGCGTTTATGTCGCGACGTTCGCTGCGGTGTTGGCCTTCATCATTTGACGAATTCAGATGGGAGGCAGCGCTCGCGTTCGGCCGCTGCGTCCTTCTCCGCGCGATAAAGCAGCAAGCCTAGCCACGCCGAAATTACCGACATTGCGGCAGCAAGAAGTAATTGCTCGACCACTGGTATGCCCAGCGAGGTCATGCCGATGGCAATCAGCGATCCGACCACCATCGCCAGCGAGTTGACGATATTGTTCGCGGCAATCGTCCGACTTGCCGCATCATGCTCACATCGCGTGGTGAGGAAGGCGTAAAGCGGCACAACGAAGAAGCCGCCGGCTGTGGAAATGCCCAGCAGCATCAGTGACAGCGGGATCGCAAGGGGCTCGAGAATCCATTGCTCGATCGGCAGTAATTGGCCCGCAGCGTTGGGCACCCAGGCCTTCGCGACGAAATAGAATCCTGCGACGAACAATCCCATCACGATCACCGATGCAGGCGAGTACTTCGCCGAAACCTCGCCCTTCAGCAGTGCGTTGATGCCAACCGATCCGATGGCGATGCCTATGGAGAAGATCACAAGGAAGAGGCTCGCGACTTCCTTCGAAGCGAGCAATTGGTTCTTGGCGAGCGGCGGGAACTGGATGAACAGCACCGCGCCAATCGTCCAGAAGAAGCTGATTGCGATGATCGCGAGGAAAATCTCGCGATTATGCATCGTATCGCGCACCAGCCGCCAGCTCATGAGCGCCTGGTCCGCCACTGCCACAGCTGGATAGCCCAGCCAGCGCATCACTGGATTGCCGACCTTTTTCGCATAGGGTTCGAGCAGCGGGTAGTGCATCTGATAGTCGCTCTGCGGCGGAGCTTCGGGAACCTGTCGACTGATCAGATAGCCAACGATCGCGGTCAGCACGATCAGCACCATCGCAACCTCGACCGCGATAAATCCCGCAAGGATCGTACCGGCAAGGATCGCAATATAGGTGCCCGCCTCAATCAATCCGGTGCCCGGCAGCACTTCCTCTTTCTTCAGGTGCTGGGGCAGGATTGCGTATTTAATTGGTCCCAGAAAAGTGGATTGCGCAGCGGCGAGGAAAACCACGAAAAGCAGAAGCGGAATCGCGACTGTGTCAACCGCGATCCCCTGCCACGCCATGAAAAGCCCGACTGCGCCCAAGGTAGCCCAGCCGATTTCGCAGATCTTGACCACGCGAATGATCGCGGCCTTGTCGCGGGTATCGGCAAGCTGGCCCGCAAGCGCGGACAGCGTCACGAAGGGCACAATGAAGATCACGGAAGCAAGCCCGGAAAACAGCGCTTCCTGCTGCTCGTCATTATAGACGGTGTAGACAACGAACAGGACCAGCGCGGTCTTGTAGAGGTTGTCATTGAAGGCGTTGAAGAACTGCGTGACCATCAGCGGCAGGAAACGCTTGCGGCGCATAAGGTGCGTCGATGTGGTCATGGGATAAGGGGTCGCCCGGTCTCTCTCTTTTCACCCACATAGCGAACACGAGGTATGCCGCAAGTTAAAGCGGGTCATTGGAGGCAGGCTGTGCATGGGCTTTCAGCCTGCTATTTTGCTCCGACGCGCTTGGCGCTAAGGGGAAAGCCACGATGCTGACATTGCCCAACCTCCTGACCCTGTCGCGTATTTTCGCGGTGCCGCTCCTGGGCTTCTTCCTTTGGTGGCCCGACTGGCAGTTGGGCTATCTGATTGGATTCGTGCTTTATTGCGTGATTGCGATCACCGACTTCTTCGACGGTTACCTCGCGCGGGCGCAGGGGACTGTGTCGAAACTGGGCATCTTTCTCGATCCCATCGCAGACAAGATAATGGTCGCCGCGGTCATACTGATCCTGACTGCGCAAGGTTTCTTGCGCGGTCCCTATGTGGGCGACATGCACGTCATTGCGGGGCTGGTGATCCTTGTCCGCGAGATCACGGTGAGCGGTTTGCGCGAGTTTCTCGGTGGGATTCAGGTGTCGGTTCCGGTCACAAGACTGGCGAAATGGAAGACCACCCTGCAGCTGCTTGCGCTCGCGGCGCTGATCCTGGGTGGCGCTGTCCACGGCCAGCCTTGCCAGGTGCCGGACGCGCAATGCGCGACTTTCGAGGAGAGCTGGATCCATGTGCTCGGTTTGGCGAGCCTCTGGGCGGCAGCGGTGCTGACCTGTGTTACGGGCTGGGATTACCTGCGGGTCGGCTTGAAGCACATGGAGTAATTGCCGTCGGCGTGGACTGAGATGCGGGACATTGACCGCAAATTACACGGTCCTGCGCTCGATCCGACTAAATGCGAACGCTCAACCCGAGCACAAGCAACGCCAGCGACACGGTGCACGAAATTGTGCGCGCGTGGTTCCATAGGGTCCAGCGATCCAGGTATTCCCGCCACATCTCAGCGCCCTCTGCAGTATCGGCCGATACTGTATCGAGCCGATTGTTGAGCGGAACATTGCCTGCGACCGTAACCGCGAACATGCCCACGACGTACAGGACGCTCCCGATCAAAATCCAAGGCGCGCCGGGGGCGGAAAGGTCCAACAGCGCCATACCGGCAAGAATTGCGCAGGCCGCGGTACTCAGAAAGAAGATCGGAAGGAAAACGGATCGGAGGATTACGCGGTTGATGGATTGCATGGCGATCATGCCAGCAGGAGCTTCGATCGCGTCGAGTGAGCGCATGACGAAGGTCGAGAAGGTGAAATAGACTCCCGCCATAAGGCCTACCGAAATGACGGCGAACCAAAGAAGGATAATTCTCAGCAATTCCATCGATACCCCCACATCGAGACGAACTATGGGAGCTTAACCTGCCCTAAGCTCGTCCGCCAGCAACTGGAAGTCCGCCTCTCGCGGTGAATTCTTGCGCCAGACCAGCACGATCTCGCGCTTTGCGGATTCACTCTCGACCGGTCGCGCGACGACCTCTGTTCCGGTCAGGATACCCGCGTCGATCGCCATTTCCGGCAGCATGGTGAGTCCGAGGTTGTGGTCTACCATCTGAACCAGCGTGTGCAGGCTCGTCCCGATCATGCTGGCGCTCGCGCGCAGTTCGGATCGGTTGCATGCCGCTAGCGCATGATCGCGCAGGCAGTGGCCGTCTTCGAGCAGCAACAGGCGCCCTCCCTGAATGGCGGGCTCGATCATTTCGGGCGGGATCGCGGCAGGGGGATCGCGCGGGTCGTCCTTCGGGAAGGCTACGAAAAGGCGGTCGTCGGCGATATGAACCCAGTCCGCCTCGCCCGTATCGAACGGCAGAGCGAGTAGCACGCAATCGGCGCGCCCATGCTGGAGGCTCTCCATGGCATCTGCGCTCGTCTCCTCGCGCAGCATCAATTCAAGGTCGGGACGCTCTTTCCGAAGCCGGGGCAACAGGCGCGGAATCATGAAGGGTGCGATAGTCGGTATGACGCTCATGCGGAGCTGACCGGAAAGCGGTTTGCCGGCCGCCTGAACCAGATCCGAGAGTTCCTCTGCCTCGCGCAGCAATTTGTTCGCCTTGGCCACCACCTGTTCGCCCAGCGCGGTGAAACGCACCACGCGGCGCGAACGCTCGACCAAGGTGACGCCCAGCAGCGATTCCAGTTCGCGTATCCCTGCCGAGAGCGTCGATTGCGAAACGAAGCTCGCATCTGCCGCACGTCCGAAATGGCCATGCTCGTATAACGCAACGAGATATTGCAGCTGCTTGATAGTGGGCAGGTAGGTGCTCACGCCGCGATCACTCCGCAGCCAGCGATTCTTCCATGCTCGCCTGCATGTCGTCGATATGGGTCATGGTCAATTTGCCATCCTTGACCGCGAAGGCGAGCTTGCCTTCGACGAGCTCGAGCGCATCCTTGCCGAATACGTCGTAGCGCCAGCCTTCCAGGACCTTCAACTTGCGCACCCCGGCGGCGAGCGATTCCATTTCGTCGGCGCGGGTGAGAAGGCGTGCGGCGACGTCAATTTCCCGCGCGCGAATTTTCAGTAGAAGCTTCAACAGATCCGCGACCAGCGCGCCTTCGCGACCCAGCGGAGCACCGCGCTTCATCTTTTCCGGCATCTCTTCCTTGGGAAGGGGCTCGGCCTCGCCAATGACTTTCATCATGCGCTTGCCGATATCGTTGTCCTTCCACGAAGCGGACAGGCCGCGCACCTTGGCAAGATCGGCCTGTTTTTTGGGCGGGTGGCTGGCGATGTCGGCGAGCGTTTCATCACGCATGATGCGCCCGCGCGGGATGTTTTTGTGCTGCGCCTCGCCCTCGCGCCATGCGCCGAGTGCCTTCAGGCGGCCGAGCACCTGCGGGTTGCGACCGGGCGAACGGATGCGCTTCCAGCTCTGGTCGGGATCGACGATGTAGTTGGTGGGATCGGCTAGCTTCTCCATCTCCGCATCGAGCCATGCGCCGCGCCCGGTTTTGATGAGCTTCTTGAGCATTTTGGGAAAGATCTTCGACAGGTGCGTCACGTCTCCGATCGCATATTCGATCTGCCGGTCGGTCAGCGGGCGGCGACTCCAGTCGGTGAAGCGCGCTCCCTTGTCGATCTGGATATTGAGCCAGTGATCGACGAGATTGGCATAGCCGATCTGTTCGGACTGACTGATCGCCATCATGGCGATTTGCGTGTCGAATATGGGGAAGGGGGTCTTGCCCGTCAGGTTGACGATGATTTCGACATCCTGGCCACCCGCGTGGAAGACCTTCAGGACATCCTCGTTTTCACACATCAGGTCGAGCAGCGGCTTCAGGTCGATACCGTCGGCGAGCGGATCAATAGCGGCGGCCTCTTCGGTGTTGGCGATTTGCACCAGGCACAGTTCCGGCCAATAGGTGTTCTCGCGCATGAACTCCGTGTCGACCGCGACGAATTCGGATTTCGCCAGCCGCTCGCACAGATCGGCAAGGGCCTCGCTAGTGGTAATCAGGTCGTGTATCTTCATGTCTGTCGTTTCATATCTATGAGCGGAGTGCCGCTCTCGGCCCGCATGGGGCCATTGCAAGTGAGAGGTGCGCGACTTGACAAAATGCAGGCCATGCCCTGTTAGCGCGCGCTAGAAATGCGGGGCGTCGACCGCCCCACGGATGAGCGCGCCTTAGCGCCATACACCTAAGCAGGACAAGATATTCAATGCACGCCTATCGTACCCACACTTGCGCACAGCTTTCCGCAGAAAATGTCGGTGAAACCGTCCGCCTGTCGGGCTGGATGTCCCGCATTCGCGATCATGGCGGGGTTTTGTTCGTCGATCTGCGCGATCATTACGGCATCACACAGATCGTTGCGGATGAGGATTCGCCAGCTTTGCCGGTGCTCGAAAAGCTTCGGACCGAATCGGTGGTGACCATTGATGGCGAGGTGAAGGCGCGTACGCCCGAAACCGTGAACAGCGATCTTCCCACGGGAGAGATCGAGATTTTTGCGCGCTCTATCACGGTGCAGAGTGCCGCGGACGAGTTGCCGATGCCGGTTGCGAGCGGGGAGGAATATCCCGAGCATATCCGGCTCAAGTACCGCTTCCTCGACCTGCGCCGTGACGTCATGCATCGCAACATCATGCTGCGCTCGCAGGTCATCACCTCGCTGCGCCAGCGCATGATCGGGCAGGGCTTTACCGAGTTCCAGACCCCGATCCTGACCGCATCCAGCCCCGAAGGCGCGCGTGACTTCCTCGTGCCCAGCCGGATGCATCCCAACAGCTTCTACGCGCTCCCGCAGGCGCCGCAGATGTTCAAGCAGATGCTGATGGTCTCGGGCTTCGACCGCTATTTCCAGATCGCGCCGTGCTTCCGCGACGAAGACTTGCGCGCCGACCGCAGTCTCGAGTTCTACCAGCTCGACTTCGAAATGAGTTTCGTCACGCAGGAAGACGTGTTCCAGGCGCTGGAGCCGGTACTCGCGGGCGTGTTTGAAGAATTCTCGGGCGGCAAGACCGTCACCAAGTCGGGTGAATTCCCGCGCATCCCCTATGCCGAAGCTATGCTGAAATACGGCAGCGACAAGCCGGACCTGCGCAACCCGCTGATCATCAGCGACGTGACAAGCCACTTCGAGAAATCGGGCTTTGGCCTGTTCGAGAAGATCGTCGGCGGCGGCGGGGTTGTGCGCGTCGTTCCGGCTCCGAAAACTAACGAGAAGAGCCGCAAGTTCTTCGACGACATGAACAACTGGGCACGCTCGGAAGGCTTTGCCGGGCTGGGCTATGTCACCCGTAAAGGCGGCGAGTTCGGCGGACCGATCGCCAAGAACCACGGGCCGGAGCGCATGGAACAGCTCTATAACGAGTTGGGCCTTGGTCCCGACGATGGTCTGTTCTTTGCCGCTGGCAAGGAAAAGGAGGCCGCAAAACTGGCGGGCGCGGCGCGCACGCAGGTCGCCGAACAACTCGATCTGATCGAACCAGATTGCTTCAAGTTCTGCTGGATCGTCGATTTCCCGATGTACGAATATGACGAGGACGCCAAGAAGGTGGACTTCAGCCACAATCCCTTCTCGATGCCGCAAGGCGAGATGGAAGCATTGGAGACGATGGACCCGCTCGAGATCAAGGCGTGGCAATACGACATCGTTTGCAACGGTTATGAACTGAGCTCGGGCGCGATCCGGAACCACAAGCCGGAAATCATGTACAAGGCGTTCGAAATTGCGGGCTACGACAAGGCAACGGTCGATGCCGAATTCTCCGGAATGATCGAGGCATTCAAGCTTGGCGCACCGCCACATGGTGGCTCGGCACCGGGGATCGATCGCATCGTGATGCTGCTCGCTGGAGAGGAAGCGATCCGCGAGGTCATCGCCTTCCCGATGAATCAGAAGGGTGAGGACCTGATGATGGGCGCTCCATCAAAGGCAACCCCGGCCCAATTGCGCGAGCTTCATCTCCGCCTCGTAGAACCTGCCCAGAAGGCCGAGCCCAAGCCCGGTATTGTCGCCGATAGATGACGCAAAAAGGGCGCGGAAGTCACCTTCCGCGCCCTTTGATGCGTTTTGCGTTCCCGAAGTTAGTCGTATTGACGCTCGATCATGTCGCCGAAACGTTCGCCTTCGCAGATTTCCGCATAACACTGCTGTACGACTGCGCGTTCCTGCGGTGCGAGATCATCGTCGTCGAGCGCGCTCTTGAATTCGCTCTTGATGTGGTCTTCGCCTTCCTCGACGCGCTCGGCTGCGGCTTCGTTGCCATTTTCGAACATGTCGGTGATGTCGGTCCAAAGACGGTGCGCGCCGCCGCTAACTGAACCCTTGGTCACGAGTTCGTCGCCCTGACGCTGAAGTTCCGCGTTCATCTGGTTGAGCGTCTTTTCACGTTGCTGTGCACGACGCTCGAGCGCTTGCGTAAGCTGGGCGCTGTCTGCTTTCTCAGATGCCTTGCGATAGCCTGCGACCGAGTCGAAAGTCGTGTCAGTGAGCGATTTGAATGTGCTGGTAGCCATCGTTAAATTCCTTTTTTTCCAATAGTATATGGAACCAACGGACGAAGTGCGGCTTGGGTCCGGCGTTTGAAACCTCTCGGCGTATGGGGAGTGCGACCGAACGCAAATGATGCATCCTCTGCAATTCAGCTGGACCATGCTGCATCTATGGGGCGTAATAGCTTCACCGAGCCAAAGCCTGCCAAGGTCACGATCTTGACTTGCGCTCAATCGAACCGACCTTTAGGGCCAAGCCATCAGTTTCAACACCCCAGGACAAGAGGGACAAACATGAGCGATACTGCCGACCGCGTGCAGAAAATTGTCGTCGAGCATCTCGGCGTCGAAGGTGACAAGGTCACCCAGGATGCAAGCTTCATCGACGATCTGGGGGCAGACAGCCTCGACATCGTCGAACTCGTCATGGCTTTCGAAGAAGAGTTTGGCGTGGAAATTCCCGACGATGCGGCTGAAAAGATCGCAACCGTTGGCGATGCAACCAAGTTCATCGAAGAACATAAGGGCTAATCGCCCCAGATTGCTCGTTTCGGCGGGCAACTGACCGACAGGCCCGGAGCCCTTACATAAAGGGCGCTCGGGCCTGTAGTCTTTGTAGACTGCCTGATTTCTCGCCCCGCTTACGATAGGGGCCAGTGGAGAATATGAATGCGCCGCGTTGTCGTAACCGGACTTGGCCTTGTCACGCCTTTGGGTGGGGATGTCGAAACCTCGTGGAAGAACCTGATC
Source organism: uncultured Erythrobacter sp. (assembly GCA_947494705.1). Classification (GTDB taxonomy): domain Bacteria; phylum Pseudomonadota; class Alphaproteobacteria; order Sphingomonadales; family Sphingomonadaceae; genus Erythrobacter. Next base: position 490,480 of record CANLVN010000001.1, on the reverse strand, counting down.
GCAGGCGAAAGCGGCGCAGGACAGATCACGCGGTTCGATACGACAGGTCACAAGGCGACCATCGCCTGCGAGGTGAAGGGGAAGGACCACCCTTGGGGCTTCGATGCCGACAAGCGCGTGGATCACAAGATTCAGCGTCAGGTCGACCCCTTCATCGTCTACGGTATCGACGCAGCCGGACAGGCAATCGAACATGCCGGTCTCATTGACCTCACCGATGAAGAGAAAGAGCGCGTGGGCTGCTCCATCGGTGCGGGCATCGGCGGGCTGCCGGGGATCGAGATAGAGAGCGTCAACCTGCATGAGCGCGGGCCGGGCAGGGTCAGCCCGCACTTCGTTCACGGTCGTCTCATCAATCTCGTCACGGGGCAGGTGCAGATCAAGTACGGCTTCATGGGGCCAAACCACGCAGTTGTAACCGCATGCTCGACCGGAGCGCATTCTATTGGGGATGCCGCGCGCATGATCGCGATGGACGACGCAGACGTCATGCTTGCGGGCGGGGCGGAAAGCACTGTCAATCCGCTCGGCATTGCCGGCTTCGCGCAGGCGCGCGCGCTCAACACCAGCATGAACGATCGCCCGACCGAGGCAAGCCGTCCATACGACAAGGACCGCGACGGGTTTGTCATGGGCGAAGGTGCGGGCGTGGTCGTGCTTGAAGAATATGAACGTGCGAAGGCGCGCGGTGCGACCATCTATGCCGAGGTCACTGGATACGGCCTGTCGGGCGATGCCTACCACGTCACCGCTCCGCATCCCGAAGGCAGGGGCGCCGAACTCGCGATGCGCATGGCGCTGAAGAAGGCGGGGCTGGGACCAGGCGACATCGATTACGTCAATGCCCACGGCACCTCTACCATGGCCGACACAATTGAACTCGCTGCCGTGAAGCGCGTGCTTGGCGACGATCTCTCCGGCGCGTCGATGAGTTCGACCAAAAGCGCAATCGGCCACCTGCTGGGCGGCGCGGGCGCAGTCGAGGCAGTGTTCTGTATCCTTGCCATGCGCGACCAAATCGTGCCTCCGACCCTCAACCTGCACAACCCTGACGAAGGAACCGAGGGCATCGACCTAGTGCCGCTGAAGGCCAAGGAACGCGAAGTGCGCGCGGTGCTGAACAACAGCTTCGGCTTCGGTGGGACCAACGCTTCGATCATTATGCAGAAGGTCGACTGACCTCGTGAAGAAACTGGGTCTGCTGCTGGTCGGCATAATAGCGCTGGCGCTCGCCGCCTTCGTCGTCGCACCGCAATTCCTGGGACAGGCGCAGGTCGAGGAAGAGACTCCGTTTCTCATCCCGGCAGGCTCTTCGCTTACCTCGGTGGCCGAAAACCTAGAACAAGGTGGGCACATCACTTCCGCAGATGGCTTCCTGCTATCTGCACGCCTGTTCGGTTCTTCCGATCCGATCCAGGCGGGAGAGTTCCGGCTCGACCCCGGCATGAGCCAGCAGGACATGCTGACCATGTTCCAATCTGGCGATGTCATCCGCCGTTTCGTCACTATACCCGAAGGCATGCCCTCGGTGCTGGTATGGGAGCGGTTGATGGCGGAGGATTTGATGACTGGCGAGATCGACGTGCCGGCCGAAGGGTCGATCCTTCCCGACACCTATGCCTTCGAACGCGGTCAACCACGCTCCGAGCTGGTCGAGCAGATGCAGGCGGCCATGGATCTCTATCTTGCGGAAGCCTGGGCGCAGCGCGGCGATAATATCGCGGTCGATACGATGCGCGAAGCACTGGTCCTTGCCTCGATCGTCGAAAAAGAGACCGGCACCCCCGGTGAACGAGGGACCGTTGCGGGGCTCTATTCCAATAGGCTGGAGGTCGGAATGATGCTTCAAGCCGACCCGACGATCATCTATCCGATCACCAAGGGCAAGCCATTGGGCCGTCGTATCCGCCAATCGGAAATCGCGGCGGTAAACGACTACAACACCTACACCATGACCGGCCTGCCCAGCGGTCCGATCACCAATCCGGGCCGCGAAAGCATTGCCGCGGTGCTGAATCCCGAAGATCACGACTACCTTTACATGGTTGCCGACGGGACCGGTGGGCACGAATTCAATGCGACTCTCGAGGCGCACAACGAAGCGGTCGGGCGTTGGTTCGAGCTGCGGCGGGAACGCGGCGAAATGGAGTAGTTTAAAGCATAGAGATGCCCCAGCCTTTCATCCTCACTGCCGCGCTTCCGCCCGACATTCACAGTTGGGCCGACAATCTGCGCAAGGAGCACTTCCCGCCCGAGCGCAATCACCTTCATGCCCATGTCACGATGTTTCACGCCTTTGCGCCGTCGCTGCTCGACGAATTGAAGGACTTCATCCCAGGCTTAACAGCCGAGTTTGCTGCTCCGGAGGCTGAGATTGCCGGCCTCATGGACTTGGGAAAGGGGACTGCGATCAAGCTACAGAGCGAGCCGTTGCTCAGCTTGCGCGCTATGATCGCGGACCATTTCAAGGGCAGCCTGACCGATCAGGACCTGCACGAGCCGCGCCCGCACATCACGATCCAGAACAAGGTGAGCAAGGACGATGCTCGCGCATTGCAGGCGCAGCTCGCTCCGGAGATCGAATATCGCCGCTTTACCTTTCCCGCTTTGGAACTGCACCGTTATCTCGGCGGGCCTTGGGAACTGGTGAAACGTATGCCCTTTCGCGGGAACGAGCGATTGTAGTATAGCGCGCCAAGTCACGGTGCAGGGGGGCATCCATGGAAAGTATTGGATCATTGCTGGGATGGCTCGCAGGGGTGGCGATTGTAGGAGCCATCATTCCGCATCAGGTGCGCATGATCCGATTGGTCGCACTGGCAGCAGGCTTGCTCGCCATCGGCCATTTCGCGCTTGCCGACGGACTGGGAGTCGGTCTGGCAATGGCGCTCGTGTTCACGATCATTAATGGCGTGCGCCTCTACGCTCTCTATCGCCGCGCGCGCTCGGGCGTGATGACCGCCGAAGAGCGCGACCTGTTCGAATACGTCATGAAAATCGAGGAGCCCGCGCAGCAAAACCGCCTGCGCGACCTGATGGTGTGGGAGGATATGCCGGTGGGCTCACAACTCATCCGTCAGGGCCAGTCCGATCCACCGCTGATCTACATCGCCAGTGGCCGCGCGGAGATCGAGCGCGACCTTGCGATTGTGAGCGAATGCGGCGCGGGTGAGTTTCTGGGCGAGATGAGCCACGTCTCGGGCGACAAGGCGAGCGCGACGGTTACGGTGACTCAGGACATGCGTCTCGCGCGGCTGGACCGCGACGCTCTGGGCCAGTTGGCGCAGAGCCTGCCAGAAATCGGAAAGGCGGTCGATCGCGCCTTCAATCGCAGTCTGGCGGTCAAGGTATTGCGCATGAACCAAAGCATCCGATAAAGCTGCGAAAGACAGGTTGACCGGGCGCAAACCGCGCACTAAATGCGCCGCTCGCTCGAGGCAAAAGCCCCATGACAAATGGCGCGGCGAGCTTGGTGCGGCGGAGTAGCTCAGGTGGTTAGAGCAGCGGAATCATAATCCGCGTGTCGGGGGTTCAAGTCCCTCCTCCGCTACCATTCAAGTCATTTATCTAATTGAAATAAATGGGTAAATGCAGATTTTTCCGGAATCGATACCACAGGCGTTCCCACAATTTGCGTGGGACCGGGTGGTATGACTTCGGAAGTGGCTGGACTGGCGTAATTCGATTCTGACCAATTCGGTGGGTACGCCTGTTTAGGCGTTCGCCTTATGAAAACTCACAGATTGAATTTCCCCAACTCTTCCTCTCGATCATCTGAGTTGGTTTAACTCTGAGCAGCGAGGTGGTCGGGGTCTTTGGCAGCCATCACTCGCGCCACTGACGCCCGGAAGCCGGACGGATCATCCCCTTGCTTCGCTAGCTGGGCCTCCACGAACTTGATGCCGCTTTCGTAGTGAGGTCCAAATTTGGCAGACAGCGCGATGGATTTGGCCTTCGCGGTTACGTCGGCATACAACAGCTCGATCATTGTTGCTGGGAACGTACCGTCGCCCGTACCAGCCTTGAACGCTGCCAGCCTGGGCCGCAGCTCGGCGCACTCTGATTCGATCCGGTCGAGGATGGACCGCCCGTCCAGCTTAAGCCCAGCCCGATCCGTTTCCCTGTCGGCTACCTCCGATCCGGCTGCGTCGAGGTAGAGATAGACCTGGAACATCCCCTGTATGGTGTCGGGGATCACTGCGCCACGCGGCTGAGGCATTTCGAGGTGGGCCCGGTCGTCGAGGAAGCAGGCCAACAAATCCTCTTGGCGGCGCTGATCGGACAACAAGAAGGGGTCCGACTGCTCGAAGTTGAACATCTTGTGGAGGGCTTCAATCCTGAGGTCCGCCCATATCTCCACGACGCTCGCACCTTCGCGGCGGTAGGCTGGATATGAGAGCTTCCCGGCTTGAACGGCGGCGGTATAGTCGCGCACAGTTTCAGCCAGAGCTACGGCAAGCGACTGTGGCCCAATGAGCTGTTCCGCCAGCGCCCGCAATTCATCGTCAGACTGGCGTGGCTTCTTCTTAAACCAATTCCACACAGGCCCCTTCCCTTCGCCTAGCCGTCCGCAGCGGGCAGAGCAGGCGGTTCGCGATAAGCCTCTAGCTGCCACGGGCCTTGATATTCAGCGAGCACACCTTCGCTTAGCGCTGGCATTCCAGCGATGGCCGCGATCTGCCCAAGGCAACGGCTGAGGTGGCCGCGCAAAACCTCCAACCCGTCGAAGTAGGCCTGCCGAGTATCCGGCGGCCGGTGGAAATCTCCGAAGCGCGGGTGCGGCGGCGCATCGTCATCGCGGCGCAGTAGCTCCTCGAAGGTTTGGAACTGGCGAATGCCCAAGGCCATCGCATCGAGTAGCAGATAAAGCGGCCCGTCTTGCAGCTCGGCTAGCTCCACCTGCTTGTCCACTATGATCTGCCGTACTTCGCCCAGCGACTTGAGGGCGTTGTCAATGCAGCCGTCGCAACATTCCCATGCGGACAACACCCGCCGGTCCCGCAGCCGGATAACGAGCTCGCGCGCCACCTGGCGCTCCCGATCTTTCGGGCTGACCGCAATGCTGACGAAGGGCAGGTTCAGTGTCACGTCGCCCAAGCGGCCCTTCACTTGCCGTCGAGCGCGCGCCACCAATTCGCCCATGTCGAACTTGAAAGGAATTTCCCCGCTTCTCATTGCGATTCAATAACAAGCCGATGTCGATTGTGCGAGCGATTGAGACAAGATTGGCCAAGGTATTTGCAGGTGCTGGACAGTCCGAATTGGCAGATTGTTGCATTTAGTGAATTCTGAAACACGCTCACGCTGCCTTCACGCCGTGCGCTTCAAATTCCACACCCAATTGCTTTCGAACCGCGCCGAAGATGGCGGCGAGATTGTCCATACTCGGATTGCCTTTCTCTGAAAGCATCCGGTGCAGGCTCTTGCTCGGTCGATTGGTTTCAGCGGCGAGGCCTTCGAAGCCGACTGACGCATTCACAAGGTCACGCAAAATCAGGCGCGCAACGTGGGGTTCGCCGTTGAGAAATGCGGTCGCAGCTTCATCCAGCATGGCCTTGGCGAACGCCGGATCGCGCTCAGCGCGTTCCTTCACCGTTTCCTTGAAATCGCGTGTCAGTGCCACTTTGCTCAACTCCTTGCCTTCTTTGCTTTGGCTTTCCGGCTCTTGTATTCATCCAGCAACGCGGTTGCCTGCCTGATATCCGCCTGTTGCCGCTTCTTGGTCCCGCCCACGAAGAGAATGACCAACTGATCCCCGTCCCTTGTTAAATAGAGGCGGTATCCTGGCCCCCAGTCGATCCGGTATTCGCCAAGCCCTTTGCCGATCCATTTGACGTTCGACAGATTGCCCAGTTCCATGCGGACGATAGCCGTAGCCACCTTGGCGGATGCCTGGACATCAAGATCGTCAAACCAGCCCCGGAAGGGGCAGGAACCATCCTCACGGACATACTCTTCAATAATCACATTACACCGCCTTGGGTAACATATACGTTACCATTTGTCCAGATGGTCTTTGCCTTGGTTTCTGGTTCATATGAACGAGAATCTGCCGCGCTCACAATGGGTCTGGTTGGTCTATCTGAATTGAACAACTGACCGACCTTTCCTCCTTCCGCGCCTTCTCGGTGCATCGGTCCAATTTTTCGCGGTTCGCGTTCAGTGTGCTGTGGGTCACCATCAACGCTTCCCATGCCTCAGGGTTCTGTGACCGGATCAGCCTTATTCCTGCCTCAACAATGGTTGGCTCTCCCACGGCCTTGCGAGCAATCCGTTCGGGCCAATGCCAGCTTTCGGGCATGGCGCGCGCGATGGTGCCAGGCAGGATTGACCAGAGCATGATCCCGGCAGCCAACCCCATGCCAGCAAAACGCCAGGTCTGACGCTTCTGCTCGGCCTCCGTGCGGACACGCCCGACAATTGCAGCGAGCCGACCGGTTGCAAGGTCCAGGTCTTTGCGCCCGTGCCGGAACAGGTCGCTGGCATCGCGCAGCATGTCGAGCGAGGCGCGCTTGATCTGAACCGCGATGTCTTCCGGGGTCAGCTCGATGGCAGGCTTGCTGCCGATGGCTGCCAGCCTGTCGGACACCTGCTCTAGCTGATTGGCCATCTTGCCAAGCGTGGCGGTGTAGTCAGGGATCACGATGTCAGCTCGCTCCCTGGCCATGTTCTGGACCGTATGGCGCACCATTGCCATTTCGCCTTCGAGGCGGGCAAACGCTTCCGTTGCCGGATCGGATTCCGTCACAGCCTCCGGTTCTGGTTTAGGGGTTGGTGGTTCCTCGACTTCGAGGTCAAGTTGCACTTCTTCGATGAGATCGTCTTCCATATCGTTTCTCCTAAATGCCCATGTCGAAAGAGCGGGTGCGCTCGCGGGTGAGGGTTGCGGTGAGTTCGATTGCGATGCTGCGTTCGGGTTTCGGATCGATGCCGAGTTCGCGGGCCTTGCCGCGCAGCAAGCCTTCGACCTGCGGATCGCGTTCAAGCCCCTTCGCCAGCTCGGTTAGCTTGGCCGACACGCGGGCAGCGCCTGCACGGTCGCCCTGCTGCTCAAGTTGCTTGCGCGCCGTGCTCAGTCCCCGCCAGTCGCTGACAAAGCGCTCGGTTCGCAGCGCTGGATCGGTGCGCACTGCGGCCTCTTGGTTCATGGCACGCATGGCTTCCTGGCTACGCCCGCCAGCGGCCTCTGCAATCAACTCAGGATGCCGGCCCAGCGCATTGGCGAGGTCGGTGGCGGCGTGGGGCCGAATTGCATCGAGCGCCTTCCCTGCCTTCTCCAGCGCGTCTTTCTGATGCGGGAGAACGGGCAAGCCCTGGGCCTGCATCGTGCCGATATCGCCGAGGGCGCGGGCAAAGCGTTCGACCGCACGGCGCTGTTCGTTTTGCGTGCTTGCCTGCGCCGGGATTGGTTCAAGCTGGCGGGCCTGCGGACGAAAGTTTCCGAAAATGGATCTGGCCTTCTCCGGCGCCTGCCGAACCATCTCCACGATCCGCTCGCGGAAGCTGATGCCGCGTAGTTCGGCAAAGGCCTGCTCGGGCTTGTAGTCGCCCGCCATGTCCTTGCCGCGCTCGCGGCTTAGCAATCGGACAAGCTTGGATTGGTCGGCAAAGTCATCGCGGCCATAGTGCAGGGCCAACCCTTCGCGATGGCGCGACATGGCGACATAGGCGGAATGGCTGTCCATGCCCGGAGTGGCGAGCACATGGGCACGATCCACCGTCATGCCCTGCGCCTTGTGGATCGTGGCCGCATAGCCATGATCGAAGTGGGCATATTCCTTGGTATCGAATACGATGTCGCGGCCATCGTCGGCGCGCACGGCAATGCACTGCGGATTGGCCATTTCGACCGTGCCGAGCGTGCCGTTCTTCACTCCAAGCCCGCGCTCGTTGCGCAGGAAGATGATGCGGTCGCCCGATGCAAACTGGCGCTCACCGCGTGCCGCCTTGATCGTGGCATCGGCTCCCAGTGCGCCAGCCTCGCGCATCTTCGCGCGCGCCATCTGGTTCAGCTCACGCACCTCGTCATTGGTGTGGGTAAGGATGATACGGCTGTCGCCGGGACTGGCCTGCCGTTCCTGATCCCAGCGCTCGATCAGATTGGTACGCGCGGCCTCGCGGGTGTCGGTGGCATGGACCATGCCGCGTTGCTCATAGGTGCGGATCGCTTCGCCGGTGCGACCCGTAGCAAGCTGTCTGGTCGCATCCTGCTGCCATGCCGATAGCTGGCGGCGGACCTCGCTGATCTCGACACCGCCGTGGCGCTCATGGATTGCGCGGAACGCCGCGCCAGCCTCGATGGCCTGAAGCTGTTGTTGGTCGCCGACCAGCACAACCTTGGCTCCGGCCTTGGCGGCATGGGACAGCACGCGCTCCATCTGGCGCGTGCCGACCATGCCCCCTTCGTCGATGACGAGCACATCCTTGGCCGTGAGCTGTTCGCGTCCCTTGCCCCACTGATGCTCAAGGCTGGCGATGGTGCGCGATGCGATGCCGGAGCCGTTCTCCAGACCCTCGGCGGCAATGCCGGACAGGGCCGCGCCGCGTACATTGTAGCCCGCACTTTCCCATGCCTCGCGTGCAACGCCCAGCATGGCGCTTTTGCCCGTTCCCGCATAGCCGACGACAACCGAAAGACCGCCCTCCTTGGTGACGTGCTCGAACGCCGATTTCTGCCCGCCGGACAGAACCAGTCCGCGCTTCGCTGCGCTGACGAATGCGACATTTCGCTGCACATCATTGACGCTGTGTTTGGCGCGCACAGCCATCGCATCAGCGGCACGGCGGAACCGTTGTTCGGTTTCGATCATCGCCCGCGAAGTGAACCGTTCCTGCCCGCGTCCGTCCTTGCCCAGGGCGACTAGGTCAGGCGATGCGCGAACCGCATTGTAGGCCGCATCGAACTGCTCCTTGCCGACGCTGTGCCGGTGGATGAACGCAGCAAGGTCACGTCGCGTAAAGGTGGCTTGTTGGTGCGTGATAGCATCCAATAACAGCGCGGGGTTAACGATGATCCGGTCGCCATTGCGCTGGGCGATTGCACGGTGTTCCTCGATCCGCTCGGCTTCCAGTCCACGCCCGCCAATGCGAGAAGCGGCGGGACCGATCTTGTCCTGCGGCTCCAGCGCAATGCCTTGCGCTTCCAGGCTGCGGTGATCGATCCGCGCATCGATGTCGCGTTCGGCCATCGCGCGGTTCACATGATCGGCCCAGTGCTCGCGCCATTGCTCGATCAGCGCGGTTTTGTTCCAGTCGCGGACCTTTGCGCCAAAGCCTTCCTTCGTCACCTCGCGCATGGTCAGCATGACATGCGCATGAGGCTTGGCCTTACCGTCCTCGGTGATATCCCAATGGACATTGAGATCGGCGATCATCCCTTTCTCGACGAACTCGGCTTTCACGAACTCGCGAGCCAGCCTGATGTTGTCCTTCTTCGATAGTTCACGGGGCAGGGCGAACTCGACCTCGCGGGCAAGCTGGGCATCCTTGCGCTTCTCGGCAGCCTCGACCGCATTCCACAAAGTGGCCCTGTCAGCGAAGGCTTCGGGCGCGCCTTTGGGCAGCATCACTTCGGAATGGAGAACGCCCGCCTTGTTGGTGAAATCGTGGGTTCTGTCGATGCGCTCGTCGTGCAGCCGTTCGCCCGCGCGATAGGCCGCTGCCGCCACGGCACTGCGCCCGCTCGACCTTCCGATGACCTTTGCGCTGAAGTGAAAGATTGCCATGTCGGCAATCCAGCTACACCGCAAACGCCACGTCGGCACGACGTATAAGCGCGCCCTCTCATGATAAAATCCTGATCGGGACTAGGCGGTATCACACTGTCCCGGCGACCTTACTGCATTGGGAAAGCTCACCGATTATCATGGCACCATCACACCAACGATGGAGACTTCCCATGCGCAAGCCCCGCGATTTTGATTCGGAACTGAAGGCACTTGCCGACAAGGCAAAGCAACTGAAGGAACGCCGTGTGCGCGACCTTGGCGCGTTGGTCACGGCAACCGGTGCCGATACGCTTGATGCCGATGTGCTGGCGGGCGCACTGCTCGGCGCTGCCACCAATACCGACAAGGCAATCGGGGAGGGCTGGCGCAAGCGCGGCACAGCCTTCTTTCAGGGTAAGTCACCCGGTACTGCGAGTGAAGCTAGCAAACAGCCGGAAGGCACTCTCCCGCTCGACGGCGGTGCGGTATCGACTTGAGGCGGCAAAGGCACGAACCGACATGCGCGAATGGCAAGTCAAACGCCGCGAGCGAACCCGGCAACTGATCGAGCTGGGCGGCCTGGCCGCCAAGGCCGATCTGGTTGAGCTTACCGGTGATGATCGCGCCGCGCTCTACGGCGCGTTCCTCACCGTCGCCGCCAAGCTTCGCGGGCCTGATGGCGCGCAAGCGCTGGTGCTGTTCCGGCGCAAGGGGAAGCGCGCGTTTGAGGCGGAGGAATAGACAGCCACCCGAACCTTACATAAGACTGTTTCAAAATGACGGGGAACTGATGTCTCTAGTTGCGAATAACAACCCAGATGCAACCGCGTTACACAACGCAGTTTCGAGTGAAGCGCTACATGCGTTTTTCGATGCCAAAGAACAGTTCTTCTACTACCGGCAATTCAATAACCCGTCTCGTCGGCGGGATTTTGCAACCTCATTCATAGCGGCAATCGAGCATTTTCTGGACGTATCCACCGGCTCGTTGGAAGCAATCTATGAGTCATACGTTCGGCCTCCCGCAAAGCAGTCAGAAGATGTCATGCATCTTCCTGCGCTTGAGAAAGAGTGGGGGCGTTTCCCTGAGTTTTTTGATGCCGCGTCCGTGGTTGATCTATCCTCCGCAAAGAGTGCTTATCGGAGGGCCGCTAGAATCTTGCACCCTGATATAGGCGGTAACGCTGCGGACATGGTTGCACTTAACGCATGTTTCGCCAAGCTCCACGAATTCTTGATGCTAAGCGAGACTGACGCAACGTTGCATCCGGACTCCAGCCTCGAAGGGGGCAGTCGAGATGATATTGGCAGGGATTCGAGCTTTGTCTGCGGCCCCGTAGGTAGGGGGTTTTGGCCGGGATCGGTGCTTCAATATCCGCGTTCAACGCGTGAGTTTGAAATACTGCTAAGAACAGAAGCGCTATTGGCGGCGACGGACATTTTCGATGAAGACCGGCATTCCGAGCTAGCCTTGGGCCTAGCCTTCAACCCAAATTGGACGGTGACTGCTAATTCTAGCTGGGAGTCTTTCGAAAAAGCCAATGCCTCCGAGAAGATTGCAGATATCATCCGAATTGTTCTTGAGGCAAAACGAACGGACCTTCCTGATAGCTTGCCAAATTTACGCGAACTTGGGCAGGTGTGGGCAGGTGCAGCGATTGATGCTTGGATTCAGCATGGTCGTCTAGACGCAAAAGAAAACTCATCGACGAAGAGGCTCAAAGCGCTTGAAGAGAAAGCGTTGGCAAATGGTCGCTACCCATTCGTTGATGAATGGCGCGAAAAACGCCTTCGCGTGCTAGTCCAAAGGATCGACCGACCGGGAAGTCGAGCGGATAGCCGATTTCAACTCAATCACAGCATTCAGGCCGAGAATGCATTCCGTCGAGGACTGATTTCCCCAGCGCGCTATAAGAAGACAGCTGCTCGACTGAATGAAAAACGCGAGGCAATGGCCGCTGCGGATGCTGCAATCGTCGAATTTGTCGACGAGGTAGGATTCATGGCACTTGAACACGATCCGGTCGAGGCGAGCAAAGCAGTGTCGGTTCGTTTCGTGCCGGAAAGTAACACCGGTTCGGCCTTTGGAAATTGGAAGTTCGAATCCAAACAGGCTTGTCGTGCCTATGGTGAGGCATATTATCGATCTGAGCAGGTTGAAGGAAAACTGAAGTTTATTCGGCAACGTCTCTGGATACTGCTCAGTTCTCTTGTCGCTCACTCTGACCGCTGGGACAAAAGTAGAATCCTGGCTGCTGCGCGCGAAATTGGACTGTTAGAAGAAGCCGCAAGTGCTGCCCGCGAAGGCCAAGCAGACCAGCATGCCGCCGACTTGAAGAAGTTTCTTCTTGAATTGGCTTCCGAACCAGCAGGTGAGCGGGAGGGCAGGCTACGTATTCTTTGCGAACTCGCACGAGAGGATTTCCGAGATCAATTACCGGAGGGTGTTGAGGCGACATCGAAAGGTGTACCGCTGTGTGGGCGTTTCGAGTATGGGTCGCCCCTAATGCAGGTTGTTCCATCGTCGGATTATTATCGATCTGCACTCCGATCCATTGATGAACTAAGCGCGTTTTGTGCTGGGAAATCGTGGTCAGATCCCGAGCGCGAGGCCGCACAAGACGGCATTCGCTATTACTATGACCACATGCAGAAGCTTTCAGATAAGATGTTCAATGCCGCCGATATTGAACCCGCGAAGAAGAAGGTTGCGAGGCTCGCACCTTTGATCCGACAGGCGATCGATCAGGCTGTGCCATTGAATGCTGCCGGGGAATGGCAGCTCGGTTACTACATGGATAGGCTGACAGGGGCGATGGTCCGGGATCGCCAGTTTTCCGAAGCCGTCGCAGCACTGCAAGAATACTTCGCCCTACCGGACGCCTATCGTCGACGTTCTACACCATCTGAAGAAAAGAGGCTGAGGGCGCGTATGGCGCGTTGTGACCGCGATGTAGCCAGAGGGATATCGGAATAAGGTTCACCTGGCTTCATCCGAGCGCGAATTTTACGCATAAACTGGCTTCGATGCACTGATTTGCGCGCAAATGCCGATACTCCGCACGCAAAATCCTGCAAACCTAGCGCGGAGGTCCGTCGCTGCTGACAAAAATTCGCGCGTGTCAGCCGCACAATCGCTTGGAGCAAAAAAATTCTCAGAGCCAAGAGCAACGGAGCGGTTTGTCCGTAAAGGTCTCGGAGCGTCCTTAGACGTTTCAAGTCTCGCAAATTGCCGGCGATTTGGCGGAATTCCAACCGAAGCTAACCCTTGCACCTTCCAGAAAAGTTCTCACTATGTTCCGTTGAGGGGCTGCCAATACCAAAGCGAGAACGCCCAATGTCCAAAACCGAACGCATCATCCGCCTCAAGACCGTGCTCGACCGCACCGGCCTTTCCCGCTCCACCATTTATCGCAAGATCGCCGAGGGCACGTTCCCGTCGCAAGTGAAGATCAGCATCCACGGCGCGGGCTGGCACGAGTCAGCCATCAATCGCTGGATTGCCGATCCCGCTCACTATCGTGAAGAGGAACCGGCGGAATGAGCGGCCAGCAACCTGTCGAGCCGATCTGCGTCAGGATCGATGACGCTGCCCGCATGATCGGCGTTGGGCGGACAAAGCTGTACGAATTGATCTCCTGCGGCGAACTCGAAACCATCAAAATTGGCAAGGCGACGCGCGTCACGACGGCCAGTTTGCATGAACTGGTCAGGCGGCAGCGCGTGTCGCACTAGCAAAATCGACTGCATCTCGGGCGCGTTTCTCGCTATTGTCCGGTATCCGATGCAAGAACGCAGCCCAGGCTGCCATTAGCTCGCGCCGCTTTTCGAAGAAATCAGTGCGGCGGTAAGCGGCTTCAACCTTGTTCGGCAGTTTGTGCGCCAGCGCCTTGTCCGCGACTTCTTTCGGGAAATTGGTTTGCTCCGATGACCAGTCGGTGAAGGCCGAACGGAAGCCGTGGACGGTCACACCTTCGATACCGTCGTCGCGCAACAACTTGGTCATCGTCATGTCGCTGATTGGCTTTGCTCCATTGTTGGTGAAGACAAGGCCAGTGTCGTTTACCCGTTCCCGCCGCAACCTGCGAAGTAAGGCGAGGGCAGGGGGAGACAGCGGAACAACATGCGTTTCCCTTGCTTTCATACGTTCGCCCGGGATGGTCCAGATTGCGTTGTCCAGATCAAATTCTGTCCAGACTGCCAACCGCGTTTCGTTCGAACGGACGGCATTGTAGATTGTGAAGCGTAGCGCATCGCGCCCGGTCGTGGGTTGAGCAGCCGCTAGCTTCTGCATTAAGGCAGGCACATCGGCATATGGCATCGCGGCCATATGGCCGCGTTTATCGTTTTGGCGTGGCAAGCCTTTGCGGACTGATCGCAGGGACACCTCTTCCGGCACCCATCCCTTGATATGCGCAAAGTCCAACACAACGCCGATGCGCTGCAAGAGGCGTCGGGCAGTCTCGGGAATCTCAAGCCAGATTGACGACAGGGCCTCGACGACGCAGGCACTGTCGATGCGATCAACCGGCTTCGATCCTATGCGCGGGAAGATGTGCCTTTCGAAGCTGCTGATCCACTTCTCGAAGTGCTTTTCTTTCCAGCCCTCGCGCAAGGTATCTCCGCAAGCGCGCGTCGCCGCCTCGAAGTTGGGTGCAATTCTGCGCGCTTCCCTCCTCTCGGCGATTGGATCGTGGCCTTCTCGTACCCGTCGTCGCAGTGTTGCCGCAGCCTCGCGCGCATCGGCCAGAGAAACGTCCAAGGCTGATCCAAGACCGTAGTCGCGTCGCCTCCCATTGTGCTGCATCCGAAGCACCCAGGTCCGCGCTCCGCTTGGTTTGACCACAAGGCAAAGGCCTCTGCCATCGACATGGCGTCCAGGCTTCGCATGCTTCACTTTGAGTATCGTCAGCGCCATCAGGTTCGGTTCCCTGTCAGGGAATTTTAGGGTCTTTTTGGCCCTAATCGGTCCCACATTCGTTCCCACGTTTTGACGTGGTTTCGGGCAAATCAGGGCGACCGACTGCGAAATTTCTATCTGATAAATAACTGATTTTACAGTGTACTTAGAGACGCTCTGAAATTACCTGAGACGAAAGTTATAGCGCCTCCTCCGCTACCAATCTCGAATCCGCATGGGTTCGCTTGCTTCCGCATGCATCCGCAAAACTCAATAAAAACAGAATGATGTGAGTGATTCGCGTCCGCTTGCGTGCGCATGCATTCGCTTGAAGCCGGATTTGGTGTGGGGGTATTTTGGGGGTATTTTCCGGGGGTAGCGAAAAGGAGCGATACCCCCAATGGCCTTGAGTGAGATTCAGATCAAAAAAGCGAAGGCGGCTGAGCGTCCATACAAGCTTGCGGATGGGGAGGGATTATTCCTCCTGGTGCAAAAGAACGGCTCGAAGCTCTGGCGGCTGAAATACCGGTACCACGGGAAAGAGAAGCTGCTTTCTTTTGGTGCCTACCCCGAAGTCGGAATAGCGGCCGCAAGAGAACTCAAGAGAGCTGCCAAGGGTGTGCTGGCCGAAGGCAGGGACCCGATGGTTCACAAACCGGGTCGGGACTTCGAAGAGGCTAAGACCTTCAGGGCGATTGCCACCATGTGGCATGAGAACAGAGCAACTAGTCTCAATCCCGCCCATGCGAAGCGTGTGTGGTCGCGGATGGAGCAGGACGTGCTTCCTGTCTTGGGCGAGCTCATGATGCATGAGATAACTCCACCAGAAATCCTGAAGGTCATTCGGAAGATAGAGGAGCGCGGCGCGCTCGACATCAGTCGACGGGCCAAGCAATGTATTGGTCAGGTATTCCAGTTCGCGATTGCCAGCGGACTTTGCGATTCCGATCCAACCGCGCATCTTCGGGGGGCTTTGAAGCCACGTCCTCGGGTCAAGCATATGGCGAAGCTGCCTCTGGCACAGCTACCCGAACTCATCATCAAGATGGAGCGATACCAGGAAGAGGGTGAGAGACGATCCGAAATTACGCGGGCGGCATTGACCTTTGCTTTTCTTACATGGGTCCGGACAAAGGAACTCCGGTTTGCCAAGAAGCATGAGTTTGAAGATCTAGCTGGAGACTCACCAGTTTGGCGCATTGGCGCTGATCGGATGAAAATGGGCCGCGAGCATATCATACCATTGTCGCGACAGGCCGCTTCTCTTGCTCAAGATATGATCAGCAAGTCCGAAGGCGAATATGTCTTTCCAGGCCAGAAGCCCAAGATGCCGCTTTCCGAGAATACGATGATCTATGGCCTCTATCGGCTCGGTTACCACGGGCGCCAAACTGTTCACGGCTTCAGGGGGCTGGCGAGCACCTGGGCGAATGAACAGCTGGTCGAGGTCGGCGATCCACCGATGTGGATCCGCCGATATCATGAAGACTGGGTCGAACTGCAATTGGCACACAGCGAAGAGAACGAGGTTCGCGGGGCATACAATGCTGCCGAATATCTCGCTCCCCGTCGTGCAATGTTGCAGGATTGGGCAGACTACCTCGATTCCATCGGCGGCAAAGCGCAAAACATAGCTGTTTTGAGAGCCGCTTGACCTGCTCCTAGGCGGGCACCTGCCCAAGCCATTCGACGCGAAGGCGGTCGAACCCGACAACGATACCCTCTGCGGGAACCTCAAATCCAAAGTCGTCGTTTGAGGGTTCGTAGTCTTCGAGAACCCAGTGATCTCCGGCATCGGTTACAATTACGGCTCCCCGAGGAAGGTGCTCGAGCCGTCCGCTGATCCTTTTCCGATTCGTAGTCATATCGAGCTGTATGCCATCCATCGGTCGATAACGCTCTTCACATATCCAGGTGTCTCCCGATTTTTCGGTATCCCGCCGGCTCGCGACACCGCACCGGGTCCAGCGTTGTAGGCAGCCAGCGCGAGATGGATCGCACCGAAGCGCTCTAGCATCTGCTTTAGATACCGCGCGCCGCCATCGATGTTCTCAGCCGGATCGTGGCGATTGCTGACACCAAGATCTCTTGCCGTTCCCGGCATGAGTTGAGCGAGCCCAGCGGCGCCAGCCGGACTGATCGCCATCGGGTTGAACCGCGATTCCTGCCAAATCAGGGCCTGAAGCAGTCGAGGCGGCAATTGGTATCGCGCTTCAGCTTGCCGGATGAGTGGCTCATACAAGGCTTCCTTGAAGCTTCTATCGATATAGGCCGCGCCGCCATCTGGCTTGCCCAAGTGGATTGCAGTCGGGTTGAAAGCGCGCCCTTTGTCGGTTGTAACCTCAACTGTGCCGAGGTCATGGTCGATGACCTGAAACTCCTGCGCGTGCGCGGATCCCGAAATCGCAATCGCGAGCGCGCCGCAACCGCAAGCCACCAGAGACATTCGCATTGAATTACCTTTCACCTTGCCTCGATCCGCAAGAGAACATAAATAGAACAAATGGGTGTAGGAAAACGTTTTTTTGCAAGTTTATCCGAGAGGAGAGGGGTTCCTCTGGAGGGGGCAATTGTGAGGCGATGGAGCCGGTATGCCTGTTTCGAATTCAACCCTGTCACGTACCTCGCTTGAGGACACCGCCCGCAAGATCTGCGAAAGCCGAGGGGGCAAATGGTCAGGCACAAAGGGGATGGCGTGCTGTCCCGCGCATGATGACCGCACACCTTCGCTCGGCGTGACGCTCGGCCGAAAGGCTATTCTCTTCCATTGCTTTGCGGGCTGCGATCAACAGAGCGTGCTTTCCGCAATGGCGCGCGAAGGATTCGAGGTGACTAGGTTTTTCTCGGGTTCTTCAGCCGAGAATCAACTCAAGTCGCCCAGAATGGGCAAACCCTCGGCAGCAGCGTTGAGGATCTGGCGCGAAGCGGAACCATTGGGTGCCAGTCCGGCGAAGGCCTACCTTGAGAGCCGCGGCATCCTTGCCGCATCTTCAGCTCTTCGCTTTCATCCGCAAACGCCGCTCGGGCCGAAAGGACGGACCCGCTTTCTGCCCGCCATGATCGCGGCAGTCAGCCTCGACGAGGGCCCAATCGCCATCCATCGCACGTTCCTGTCGAGCGAGTTTTCAACCAAGGCCGCTTTCGACAAGCCAATGGGGCAAGGCTCGTTGCCATTATGCCCGAAGGCTTCGATGCTTCCGCCTTCGCCGACGCACAGGACGAGGCGTCGCTGCTCCTCGATGTTCGCTTGCAGCAGATGTTTTGCCAGACAGGGACAGGTATCGCCGTTCGCCTGGCCGTGTTCGACAAGACGCCGACTGCGTCCTCGCCCGCGATCACCGGAGATACCTGCGACCTGATCGAGCTCCACGAGCTTGTCACCGCGCTTCCGCGCCGCGCGCAAACATCCGCCATCCTCCATCGCCTGCCAGTCGGAAAGCCAGTGCGCCTCGTTGGCGAGACCTCAACGCATCGCGCGTCGGTCCGTCCGGTGGCGCCTTTCGCAGCGACAGCAGAAGCCAAGGCAAATGCGATCGACCTTGCCTATTCGGTCTTCGCCGAACCCGCGCCGGTGCCCGAACAGACAGGCATCTACCTGCCTTATCGGCCAAGCCGTATCGCTTTTGAAGGCGCGCCGTTTCATCCCACCCCACTCGTGGAATCGGTCGCCATGGGGTGGGTTGCGGCTCCGCAGCCGAACGTTAGCCCGCGTCTCCCCGCAAATTGGCAGGCCAATAGCCTCTTGTCCGAAGCGCAATGCGAGACACTGGTCTACGCTGTCCAGGCATTCGCACGCGACCTCCCGGGTCAATTCAAGGTTAGCCAAGAAGGCACCTCGCTGGAATTGTCCGATGACGGCCACGCCTACCGCCAAGGCTTCTTCCTCGGCGACGGGACCAGAAGAAGGGCTGGCCGCGCCGTCCGAGGAGCAGCAGGTGCGGGATCGTCCCGCCGAGATACTCGCCCTGCAGGGGGGCGATATTGGCCGCGGTGGTCGAGAGCATGGTCCGGAAGCGTTTGAGCCGCGCAAGGTCGTGGACCAGACCATCGGCGAGGCTCAACGGGAACGAGGCGACGAGGCCCTGGAGCTGGAGGAAGCGCTCGTCGGCAAGGTCCCATCCGGCCGCCTTGTAGATCGCCTTGACCGTGCGCTCATGCGCATCGCCTTCGCCGAGCGGCGAGATCGTGGTGAGACCATAGAACAGCTTGACGAGCTTCTTGCCCGCCTGGAGTTCGGCCTGGACGTGTCTCCATTCGGCCGATTGCTCGCCAAGCCTAGGGAGGAAGCGCGCGCTCTTCGTTTCCGAAAGGCTGGTGGTGCGCATGAACTTGTAGCCGGCGCGCGCCGAGGCGGCCTCCTGGTCGGGATAGTGCAGGCACAGCATTGTCGCGGCGGGACAGGGAAAGCGCAGCTTGTCAGTAAACATGTCGCCGATGAGCCGCGCGCATTCCCACGGTGCCCAGCGCTCAGGGGTAGAGCGCACGCCGTAATGGCGCACATCGAAGCGGTCGGGATAGCATTCACCTACCTGAGGCACGCCATCTCGCGAGCGCCCGGTCTCGCGGAAGCGCTCGGTGCGCAAGATAAGCCGGTCGTCCTCGACCTCGAGTTCGATATCGCGGCGGATGGCCTGCGCGTCGAGCGTGTCCTCGCGGTTCCAGTGGGTGAGATCGGGTTCGCGCGCTGTCGTCGGCGAGGTGAGTTCGTCGACCAGTGCGAGCAGGCCTGCGGGCTCGAGCCTGTTCGATGCAAGGCCGAGCGAGTTCAGCATCCCCGCCATCCCGTCGCGGCATTCGGTGAGTTCTGCATCGGTCACGTTTCCGGGCACCGGAACGCCCAGCGACAGCACGAGACGCACATGGCGCGCATGAAACGGCGCGTGTGCCGAGCCCGACTTCCAGACGAGATCGTAGAGCCGGTTGGTGCGGGCCTTCGCGATCGCTTCGTAGATCCCGCCCTGCTCGTAGCGCGGCGCGAACCAGGGGCCGACGATGGCGCCGATGCGCGGAGACGCGAAGTTCAGCACCTGCAAACAGGCGCCTTGCGGCAGGCTCTCGGAGAAGAACTGCCCGAGGATTTCACCGGTGCGCTCATCGGCGCCGATGAGCGGGGTGACTTCGAGAATGAAGCCCTTCGAGTGCGCGTTCCGGTAGAGCCCCGGGCCCTTGTCATAGATGCGGTACGGAAGCCAGTCCGACAGCATGTCGAGCGCGAAACGCGGCTGCGCATGGTCGGCTTTCTTCGCATCGCCGAACAGGCCAGCGAGGAGCGCGTCGCGCGCAGAGGATAGCGAGAGGTTCACTTGGGCTCTCCTTCGGGCAGAACAGGGTGGGGCACCTGGCCGGGGGAGGGGGAACGACCAGGTGCCCCGGGGTCCGGCGCTTTGGCACCGGGCAGCTCCGTCAGATCCTGTGAGGGGATGACCAGGACATCGGGAGGCTGCTGGGGGGAGGGATTGGAATGCTGGAATGGACGTGCTTCTGCGGCGGCGGGCGGCGGGCCTTCCGCTTCAGCCGGGCGCGCCAGTGCGCGCAGAACGTCGCCGGTCGAACGCGGCGCGCGCCAGCGCTCGGCAGCGCGATCGGGCAGCACGACATGAACGACCCGGGCCTCGTGGATGCGGCCCGCCTCGTCGCGGTAGCCCGCAACGACGATCCGCAATTCGCGATCACCGACCCCGTGCGCTCGCGCAGAGGCATGACCGGACCGTTCTGCCTGTGAAGCGCGGGTGGCGGCATCGTCGATCATCGAGGTTGGCGCGCAGCTTCCCTCCGGCGCGCGGCAGGAAAAGTCGCCCTTGACGTTGCCGCCAAGCGTCGCGCAGCTGGCGATCATCAAGGAGAGGGTTGCCGTCGCTCCGACACGGGTCACACGGCCGCTCATTGCTTCGATCCGGTCTTGGCATTGGCAAATGCGCGCAGTGTCTTTGCATCGCGGTAGCCGTGCAGCACCGCACCGTCGCGCGCTCTGACGATCACCGGGGTTCCGGCAAAGCCGTTGGCCTGTGCAAAGGCTTCGTTGGCATCGAGCGCAGCTGCTTTCTTGCAGGCAGCGCGCGGTTCGAGGTGCTTGCCGGTGTAGGCGGCATGGAGCGCCCCGACCGGATCGGCGGCGCACAGCACCGCCTCGGACATGCGGCGGCTCGATGCGCCGAAGATCGAGATCGGCCGCTCCTCGACAAGGACGCCTGCCTTCTCGAGTTCGCCGGTGAGCCGCTTGCAGTAGCCGCACTGGAAATCCGAGAAGACAACCAGCTTCGGCCCCTTGGGATTGCCCCACAGGATCGCGCCTACTGCGGGCAAGACTTTGAGATCGACATGCGTCGCGGCCCGCCTGTCGCGGGGTTCTGCAACGTCGTGCCGACCGGCAGTGTCCTCGCCGGCAGCGCGGGCTGCGCCGGCGGCGAGCAGGTCGGGATTGAGTTCAAGCAGGCGCGCGGCGGTTACGTCGCGCCGCTCCTCCATGTCGTAGAGCCGCCCGACGAAGAGGTAGCGTGCCGCTTCGTCGATGTAGAACAGCGTCTCTCCCGAGACGACCTCGCACCACGGCGCGAATGTCTTGCAATCGAGCGCGTCGATCGGTGTCTTGGGCAGACGAAGCTTGAGCGCTTCAACCACATTCTGCGTGATCGCGGCCTGCGCCGGCATGGCGGTCACTACCGCGACACCGCTTGTAAGGAGGGCTGCTGCGCTGGCGGCGGCGAGCGATATGTGCGCGGCGCGCGCCTTGAGGCCGGGCCGCTGGTTCGAGTAGTTCATTGGGGTGTGCTCCTGACATGGACGCCGTCGAGAAAGACGATCTCGACTGCGATGCCGGTCGGCATCTCGACGACGGGTTGGTACTGTTCTGCGCGTTCGATGAGGTATTTGCTGACCGTGTCGGCGGCTTCGCCCGCGCCCTGGCCGAGGCCGCCTGCGAGAATGTCGGTCGGCGAGAGCGCGTCGCGCCTGCCGTCGCTGCCGACAGGCTGCGCAAAGATGCCGTTGGCATTGGCCGAGAAGCCGCGTCCGAACCCGCCGACGATCCCGGCGAGCAGCGCCTGGCTGACGAGGCTGCCTTCGCGGCTGACGACATTGCCGCGAACGCCCGACTTGCCGGCAAAGGCGATGAACCCCTTGACCTCGCTCACCGCAAAGCGTCCGCCCGGTTGCGCACAGGTCATGCGCACAAGCTTGACGTAAACCTTCTCGGCCGAGAGATCGCCGCGCGCCGCGCCGTTGACGAGGCAGCCGGTGAGATCGGTGGTGAGAAGCTTGTTGCCCTGCAGCACCGAGCGCGCCGGACCGGTGATACGCAGCACCACGGGCAGCGGATCGCTCTGGCTGGTAACGCCCGTCGAGGCGTCGACCCCGACGATCACGGTGGCAGGTGCATAGCTGTTGGGCGGCAGGTAATCGCGGCTTGCCTCGAGCAGCAGCGTCGGCGCGCTTTCGATTGCCTTGGTCTTGGCGGCGCCCGGCTTGTCGGATGAGAAACTCAGCAGGCTTGCCTTGGGTTCGCTGGGTGGCTCGAGCGCTCCGGGAGGGAAGCCCGGAGCCCGCGGATCGGCTGAGGGAACCGGCGTAACTGGGGGATTGGCGCGCACCGTCTCGAGTTCCGAGCGCAAGGCGGCGTTCTCGGCCGAGATCGCATCGATCGCCGCCTGACCGTCGCTGATCATCCGCGCGTTTTCGCCGCGCAATGTCTCGAGCTCCTGCTCGATCGAGGCCTTGGGAAGCTGGCTTTCCTGCAGGTCCTTGATCGCGCGGCCCTGCGCATCAAGACGGTTGCCATAAGTGGCGACGAATTCGCGCTGCGAGAGATTGCGATTGACCAGCGCGCCGGTCTCGATCGTGGTCGCGCCCGCGCCGCCGGCGCCGGCTTCATCCTCGCCGCCGAAGATGAACATCGAACCGGAGATGAGTGCCACCCCGCCGATGCCGGCGAGCAGCAGCTTCTGGCGCTGCGCGACCGTGCGGTTGAGATTGCGCCGGGCTTCGCCGCGCGTCTCGTCCTTGGGCGCTGCGGCGGGCGTATCGTGTCTGTCGGTATCGGCCATTATTCGAGCCCTCCCTTCGCAAAGACGAGGAAGGCCTGCGTGCTCTCGCCGGGCTGGAGACTGTCGCGGCCATAGGCAAAGGCCAGCGCCCCGGCGGGCGCCTCGCGTTCACCGGCAAGGTCGACGGGCATCGGGCCGAGATTGCGCAGGGTGAAGGCCTGACCGATCAGCTCGGCACCTTCATATTCGGCGACCTGCTGCACTTCGAGGCTGTCGGTGCGGCGTGGTCGCGAGAGTTCGGCGCGCGCCCGGAAGCCCGGCAGAACACCGTCGCTCGCCATCGCCTCGATCAGGCGGATCGCGGCTTCGTCGCGCGTCGCTGCATAGCCTTCCCATTCGCTCGCCTGGGACTTGGCGAGCGCGGGATTGGTGACGAAGAGCTGGCTCGCTTCCTCGCCATCGACGCGGCAGGCGAACTTATAGACATAGCCCGCGCTGCTGGTCGCGAAGAAGCTGACTCTGGCGCTCGCATATTGCAGCGGCACCGAGACATAAATGTCGCCGCGCACCGGTTCGTGGGTCACCTCGAAATCGTTGTAGGGATAGCCGCTCGCCATCTTCGAGACATTGGCGAAACCATCCTCGATGAGGGCGATACGGGTCAGCGCGCCGCGCGCGAGCACGCAATCGATCGCGGCGCCATCAGCGGCCTCGACGAACTGGTCGGCATGTGCCGGTGAAGCGTAGGCGGCCGTGGCGATTGCCAGCGCAACGCTGGTCAGCGCGGCGGGGGAGGGGCGGGATAGGAGTGTCATGGGTTCTCCTCCTCGGTTTCGGTTGGGAGCTGGCGGAAGCCGGTGAGGCCGAGGCTGAGGCCGCGGCGGTTCCAGCTGAATTCGAAGCTGCGCTCTTGGCTTGCGATCACCTGCGCACCGACGAAGGTCTTGAGCGTGCCGGTGACGACAGCGGTGAGCGCCTGCGCGTCGACCTCCATCCGCGAGATGACGAAGGCCTGGCTGATGTCCGAACCGCGCTGCTCGTCGACGATCTTGACGAGCTCGGCCTTGAGGCTCCCGTGCGCTGACGGATCTGCCACCTTGAGGACCTGTTCCATCCAGTAGTCGAGGCTCTCGGGTGCGCGATTGAGCAGCATGAGCGCGGTGTCGCGGGTTACGAGTTCGAGGTAGTGCGCATCGGTACCGCCGCTCCCGAGCGTCAGGCGCTCGGTCGTGACAGGCACCAAAATGACGCTTTCCTCGCGCGTCGCCGCCGCGCCGACCGCCAGCAGGCTGGTAAGGCCCAGCACGGCTGACAGCGCGGCGAAGCGGTTGCGCTGTTTGAGGTGACGCTGCGCTTCCTCATAGGCGAATTCGTGTTTCACTTGGGTCCTCCCTCAGCCTGCGAGCAGGCGGCAGTGGGAGGGCGGCGTGGCTTTCAGCCCGAGGAAGCTCCCCGGCAGATACCAGTAGGCAGCATGGACCAGTTTCGACCCTGCGCCTGATGCCTTCGCCTTTCGAAGGGCGAACCAGGTCATGACCGATAGGCCGGTGCCGATGATGATGTGCTGCGAAAGGATGCCCCACGCGAAGGGGACGAGCAGTCCCGCAAACTCGTCGATGGTCCAGAAGCCGATGAGCTCCGGGTCGTCGAGCCGCCGTGGAACGAGGTATCTGTCGGCCATGCCGCCCTCCCGTCGTTAGACCGCGATCAAATGGTTGCGGTCACGACCGAGGTGACGATCGGCACGCCTGTGCCGACGCCAATTCCGACACCGACCGGGACCGCGACCTGCCCAAGGGCGAAGCGGCCCGAGGCGAGCGCGATCAAACCGCCGGCAAGGCTGAGGACGGTGATGATCTTGCCGCCCGAACCTTCGAGGAAGTCAGTGAACTTCTGCAGCGCCGGATCAAAGGTCGTGTCGGCACCGGCATAGGCGGCACCGGCGCAGGCGACCGCAATCGCGGCCGGAAGAATATAGTCGCGGGCACGAATGCCTTTGACGGATGGGCGGGGAAGGGTGATTGCATTGTTCATCGAGGAACTCCGTTTCGAACATTGGCAGCGATGCGTTCGCTGTATGTTCTTTCCTCGATTGGAAGGCAGGGTGTAGGAAAACGGAAACTGCCGCACGCGGCATTCCGACCAAGAGAAATCGTCGATTCTGGGCAATCTGACCGGGCTTTGCGCGACCGGTGCAGACATTGCGGCCAAGAATACCGATCATTGCGCCACCCATACCGAAATCTGAGATCGAGGGACCGGACTCTGCGCGAATCAAATCGTGTGACGATGAGCCAGTTTCCTACGAGTTCCTTATTTGTTCTTTTTCCTTTCCTACAGTTTGACGCGTCGCCTAGCCTGTTGGTGATTCGCTAAAGATCACCGGAAGCAGGAACAATGGCGCGAAACACAAACGACAAATGGGGAGAACTATCGCGAGGAGTCGCCGCTTTCCTCGACCATGCCGTGGACGAAAGTGGCAAGTCCCGGCGGACGATTGCCGCACAGACGAATATCAACAAGGACGCGCTCCGACGCATCCTCGCCGGGACAAGGTCAGCCACACTGCTTGAGGCGCTGGCCATCCTTGACGCGAGCGGTCACGCGCCGCGCACCTCCCTGATGCTGGCACTCGCGGGGTACTCGCAGCGTAGCAAGGATTGGCAGAATAGCGGCGTGCTGGAATTTCTTGAAACCTTCATAAGCGAGTTGCCGTCTGCTTTGGATCAAGCGCTGGGCGAGAGGCTGCTCGATGTGAGACCGCGCTGGGCAAAGGGGACCGCTCACCGCACCGCCGGTCTCCTGTCGGATCACCTCGCGCAACTGGAGCGGCAGGATGAACAAAGCTTCGCTCTCTGAAATGACGACTGGTCTCGAAACGGACGCGGAAGCCGTTCCTGTCGAGCCAACGCCAGACCGGCTCATTCGTCTTCCCGAGGTCATGGCGCGCGTGGGCCTGCGCCGAACGGCAATCTATCAGCGGATGCGCGAAGGCCGTTTTCCAAAGTCGCGTTCGCTCGGTCCCCGTTGCACGGTTTGGGTCGAAGCCGAGATCGATGACTGGATCGGTTCTGTTGTCGAACGCACCGACGAGATATGTCAGAACACGCCCCGAATTTCGAGATGATCATGGTTTGCGTCCCGTCACCGCTCGAATAAACGCGCGCTGTCCCGCTAGCCGGAAAGCACTTCGATTATCCGGCATTCGCCAACCGCTCCGTGCTGGCAGTCGTCGACCATATGGCGCAGTTCGGTTCGCAGTTTTCGCAAGTCACCAAGCTTCCGATCCACTTCGCGTAGGTGGAGGCTGGCAATAGAGTCCACGGCTTCGCACGATTGCGATGGATCATCCGACAAAGAAAGCAATTGGCGCACCTCCGCCATGGTGAAGCCGAGGTCGCGTGCGCGGCGGATAAACCGCAATCTGGCCAATTCGGTCGGGCCATAGTCCCGGTAGTTTCCGGCGGTGCGTGGTGGTTCCTCCAGCAATCCGGTCCGTTCGTAGTAGCGGATCGTTTCGGCGGTCGTGCCGGTCTTCCGCGCCAGGGCACCAATCTTCATGGGTTTCTCGCAATGCTTGACCTTGTAGCCACTACAAGGTGCATAAGACGATTCGAAGATGCAAGCAGAACGGTAAAATCCTGTGGCAAAGAAGGACATTATTGAACTTATCGAAGCTGAGCGGCGCGTTTTCCGTGCCGCCAGGCAGTCTGGTGACCGGGCTTTGGCTTGGACCGCGCTCGAGCGGGAACATATTCTGGGCCAGGGCTTCTTCGGGCCGCACCTTCGTTCACATATGACGATGCTGGGCTATGCAGTTGAAACCCGCGATGGCCGCGAAGTTCTGGGGCAGGTCATACGTCTTGCGCTCGCTCCCCTTGGTAATCTCACCGGACGGCTCCCCTGGGGCAATACCGGACGCGCAAACGTGAGCGCATTCGCGCCAATGCCATACCCGGACGACCTCGCGGAGGTTTTCACCATCTCTTCGGACGAGGTTCGCTAGCACGCGCCATGGCAATTCTATCCAACGAACAGGTTGAACGTCTCTACGACAAGAACGCGGGAATCTATGACCGATTGGTGTCGGGGTTTCGGTGGGCCGGTCTTGGTCGCTGGCGACGCGATCTGGTTAACCGGCTTGAACTCAAGGCCGGTGACCATGTGATCGATCTATGTGCTGTCACCGGCGCAAACCTCGCGTTTCTGCTTGAGAGAGTAGGACCAAGCGGCAAGGTGACGCTGGTCGACCTTTCGCAAGGCATGCTCGACCAAGCCCGTCGACGAGCGAAGCGCCTGCGAGCTAGCAATGTCGAATTTGTGCAGTCAGACGTAGCCGCCTTCCGCTTTCCGAGCGAGACCAGCGCAGTCATCAGCACCTTTCGACTGGAAATGCCACCTGACTACGCCGCGATCATCGAGCGCGCCTCAGCTGCTCTCCCGACGGGTGGCCGGATGGCCCTGCTTGGCCTGAAGCACCCCGAGCGCTGGCCGCGATGGCTGATTGAAATCGGAATATTCGCTACGAAACCGTTCGGCGTCTCGCGCGAATACGAAGAATTCCGCCCGTGGCTACCAGCCCGCCGAGAGCTGAACGAACTCCATTTCCGCGAGTTTCTGGCAGGATGCGCTTACGAATTCGTCGGTGCCAAATCGTAATGCGGCAGAAGCCGCAGTTGCGTGACTGCTTTTGTCTAGCTTCATGCGGGTTCCCCTGTTGAGTTCGAGCCCAAATACACCACATCCGCTTGCGCTGGTCAGTCGATTTTAACCGTGCGCAGATAGGGGCGCAGCGTTGTGAAACCTTGCGGGAAGCGCGCTTTCGCTTCTTTATCGGAAACAGACGGTGGAATGATGACGTCATCCCCACTCTGCCAATTGACCGGGGTTGCCACGCCTTTACTTTCGGTGAGCTGGACTGAATCGAGCAATCGGAGCACTTCTTCGAAATTGCGTCCGCTGCTCATCGGATAGAGTAGCATCGCACGGATTTTTTTGTCCGGGCCAACGATATAGACGGCGCGAACGGTAGCATTGTCGGCTGCGGTTCTTTGCTCCGCACTGCCAGTCTCCTCGGCGGGCAACATATTGTAGAGTTTGGCCACCTTCAGGTCGCTGTCGCCGACCACCGGGTAATCGACTTTATTGCCGCTGACCGCCTCGATATCGGGTAGCCAGTCGCGATTGTCTTGGCTGCTGTCGACCGACAGGCCGAGAATCTTGGTGTCGCGTTTGGCAAATTCCTCGCCGAGACCGGCCATGTAACCCAGCTCGGTCGTACAAACCGGGGTAAATGCCTTTGGATGAGAAAACAGGATAGCCCAATTGTCGCCCATCCAATCATGGAAGGTGATGGTGCCTTGGGTCGTTTCCGCTGTGAAATCGGGAGCTGTCGAGCCAATGGAGAGGGTCATGTCAAAACTCCTATTTATTCTGGGGGAGGTGTCCGCCGTCCTCATATTTTGGCGGGTGTGTGGCCTGCGGCACGTCGAATGTCGGCGCAATCGATTGCGTGAGTCTCGACCTCACCTGCATTTAGTGAGGCGGAAATGCTCACTGGCGCTCCCGCCTCCTACAAGATTGCGCGATCATCGGCCGGCGTAGATACTCAGAAGCGCACGCTAGCGCCTGCTACGAAGCGCCGGGGAGCCCCCGGTCTCAAACCCGAAGGCCGACGCGCTACAGCATAAGCATTGTCGAACAGATTATCCACTCTGGCAAACAAAGAGAGACCTTCCGTCAGCGCAAACCGGCCGGCGAGATCAAAGACAATCCTTTCGTCAATACGCTCATCGGGCGAAATATCCCCGCTACCTGCTTCGGTGCGTACTTGCGATGTGTAATTGGCGCTCACGAGCAAGGATGCCGGTCCAAATGCGAGCCCCGTTTCGGCATAGAATTGGTGGCGAGCGATGTAGGGGAGTGCGTCGCCCTGGGACACGGAACCGAAGAACGCACTCTCGAAACTGCTTTCGAATTGCGCGTCGGTGAGCGTGTAAACCACCGAGAAGGGAATAGAAATTTCCCTACCCACTTGATGCTCCGTCGAAGCTGCCAGCTCCAACCCCTTCACGGAGACGGCCCCAGCATTGAACTGGTCGCCAATATCCCCGACGCTACACCCCACGGATTGTGTGCAGTTTCCGAGCAGATTGGAATAGTCGGAATAAAACGCAATCGCGGAAGCTTGAATGGCGCCATTCCGAAAACGCCCACCAAATTCATAGTTCCAGCTTTTCTCGGCTCGTGCCTCCGGATTTCCGGGCCCGGGGGGAGAAAAACCGCGCGAAGCGCCTGCAATCAACAGCACGTCTCCCAGTGCATAGGTTGCACCGAGTGCGGGAAGCCATTCGTCAACGTTGGTCTTGCGTATGCGCGCAGGTCCATCGAGACGAGCGGGGTCGGCTCGATCATAGTCCAGTCGAGTAAGGTCGATGCCTTCGTACCGAATGCCGGGTGTCAGAGTAAGCCCGCCGATCTCGATCCGGTTCTCCAGATAGAAAGCGATCGCCTTCGCCTTCGCCTCGCGATTGGCTTGAGCGCCCGGAGCCGTCTGCCGGACGAAAACGAGATCTCCATCCGTTTGCGTATAGAATTCCTCATTCTGCAACCGGTCTTCTTCATCCTCGTGATACCGGAGCGACGCAGCCAGGTTGTGCCTGACCTCGCCGGTCTCGAAAGGTCTTTCGAACGAAAGCTGGACGCCTTCGCTCCGATAGACGCGGTTGTTGTTGCGAATGCGAAGGGCACCTTCAGCGCTGTCTGCGCCTCGCAGGATTGCGAGGCCTCTCTCGTTTGAGGAGGGAGCATCGAAAACGGGTTGGATGGCATCAAAGCTGCCATCACCATCGAAATCGATGTCCTGTAGCTTCGACCAACTTCGTGTGAAATCGTTGCGATATAGGGTAACCGCGAACTGCGTGTCGTCGGGCAACCGGAGGGTGCCGGTGAGCCGATATTGATCGTGCTCGCCCGTGAAAACGTCGCGTTGGCTGGCCGAATAGCGCCGGTACGGATCGCTCGCGAAATCCGCGTCGGCGAGGCCCAAATAGGTTTCGTTCGCCTCAAGTTCGGATCGACCATAGGCGAACTCGAGGCGAGCATCGACCGGCGAATCTGGGTTGGTGTGGACGGCGAAGCGGGCGCGATAGTCCTGACGTTGAAAACCGGTCTCGGCGCCGGGAAGCCCATCTATCGTCTTGAACCCGTCACTGCCTTGCTGATAGCTTTCTACCATCGCCCCGAAATTGTCGGCACTAGCGCCAATCCAGCCATGACCCTGATAATAGCCGCGAGAACCAAGCTGGCCGGAAGCTTCGCCAGCCAGGCTCTCGGTCGGTATCGGAGTCGATCGGAAATTGATGGCCCCGCCGATCGTGCGAGGACCATAGCGTACCGAGCCCGCGCCCTTGATCACTTCGACTGCGTCCATTCGACCGATCGCGGGAAAGTAATACGCGGCCGGAGCGGCGTAGGGGGCAGGGGCAATGAGAACGCCATCTTCCATCAAGGTGATGTTGCTCGACCGTTCGACCGGCGCGCCGCGCAAGCCAATATTCGGGAATAGCCCGAAACCGTCCTCTTCCTGAATGTTGACCCCCGGCACCTGGCGCAGGACACGGTTGACGTCACCATGCTCGAATTCGCTCAGTTCCTCGCCATCGATTAGGTCCGCCGCACCGGCCACTTCATACGCATCGATGCGACCGCCAATCACGATAATCGATTCGCTTGGGTTTGCTATCCCGTCCTGCGATTGCCGCTCATCGGTCGGGTCTTTTTCATTGGCGTAAGCAGGGGCGGCCAGTGCAATTGCTATGAGCGAGGCGGTAGCGCGATACATGTGAAGAATCCTTTCGAGACATTTACCAGCCTACTACTGCTATTGAGACGTATTCGCAATAGCAGTAGTAGGCTTTTATGCCCATATTGGGTGAGGGCGGCTCGCGGTGCATCGGTTCTGGACTGCAATACCGTCCGCGACAGGCGCGCGATGAGGGCTCAGGGTCTGCGAACGGCCGGGCAGGAACAGGCCAGCGAAAGCTTAATCACCGACCGTGTTTTTCCCGTTGTTGGGTGCCGGGTGGGCAGGGATCAGCGCATCATCGCAGTCCGTAGCGAGGCAGGGCTCGAAAGTGACATGTGCGATGCCGAAATCCTTTTCCAGCATCGCCCGCGCGCGTCGCTTGACTCCCTCGAATGCTGTTTGGGAGTAATCAACAAGAGTGAGATGGGCTTCGAGCGCCCGGTGATGTTCTCCCAGATTCCAGACATGGACGTGGTGAATATCCTGCACGCCGCCAAGCGCGCGCAGGTTTTCAACCATCTGATCAAATTCCACCTCGTCCGGCACTGCTCCCATCAGCAGACGAACGGTTCGCGGTAGGAGCGTCGCGCCCTGCCAGATGACATAGGCCGCGATGATGAGAGTGATGATGAGATCGGCGACGACGAGATCGTATAGAATAATTAGCACTCCGGCGACGATCACACCGATCGAGGCCAGCGCGTCCGAAACGTTATGAAGGAAGGCAGCCTTCATGTTAATGCTGTCATGCGCGCCGCGATAGACAATGAATGCGGTGACGAGATCGATGACAAGTGCGATCCCGGCAACCCAGATCACGGTCCAGCCTTCGACCGGCTGCGGCGCGGCGAAACGGTTGATCGCCTCAACGATCAGATAGAATCCGATGATCAGCAAGGTCGTCAGATTGATGAGTGCGGCGACCACTTCTCCCTGGGCGTAGCCGAAGGTCATCAGCTTGTCCGCCGGACGCCGGCCTATGCGTCGCGCAAACCACGCAAGACCAAGAGAGGCCGCATCGCTGAAGTTGTGCAATGCATCCGCGATAAGCGCCAGTGACCCTGAAAGGATGCCGCCGACAATCTGGGCAAGGGTCAGGAGGACATTGATCGCGACCGCGAGGATCAGCTGACGATCGCTAAGGTTTTCCTCGCCGTGACTGTGGCCAGCTTGATCGTGCGAGTGCGCCATCACTTTTCTCCGCTATTTGCGATTTTGTTGCCGGCGGTATCCGGATGCTGAAGGATCGCATCGGAATTATCGATTGCTCCGATCGCGGCGTTAAATCCGACTGCAATCATTCCGAACATCGCAAGCCCGGAGATGAAGGCCGCGAGTGCTGCCAAATTCAAACCTCCCAGTCTGCCCGGGATTTGCAGCAAAAAATGAACCGACCAGACAAGAAAGTATCCTGCGAGTAGAATTGCCAACCGCGCGTCCGCTGTTTCGCTCATGCCGTGGAGAAGCCAAAACCCGGCTACCGCTGCGGCAACAAAGGCGAGTGACAGAAAAACATGGATCGCTAGACGATCCATGCGTTTCATCGCGCTGTCGCGAAATCCGGCTGTTGTCTTTCGCCCCACCAGGAAAAAGGTGATTCCAACCCCTAGTGTTGCTGCGAAACCGGCGAAGACAGACACGGCTGCTGCTGCACCCAGAGCGATGCCACCAAACCCCAGCGCAATACCGCCTTGAAGCGCAATGGTCATCTTCGGCCCGCGTCTTCCCACGGCGTCGGACAGGGTTCCAACTGAGTCGCGATGCGAAGCCCAGCCTCCGATCAGCACCGCCAGAAGATAGAGAGTCCCGCCAGCGGGGAGCAGGGCTGCGTCTATGAAGTCACCCCTTGCTTGTCCAACTGCAGGACCGGTCAAAACAAGCGCAAGTGCGGCAAGGGCGCCAGAGTGGACGGCCGCCGCGAACCCATTTTCGTTCGGGGTAGGCCCGTGCTTTTCTTCCCAGACAACGCCAGCACCCAGGCCGAGGCTTGCCAGCATCGCCAAGGTCAGGATCGCCGACAAATCCTCAGTTACAAATATCTCGTGGACGAGGCTCATTCCCGTGTTTCGCCATGAACCGTTCCCGCCTCGTCGTGCTTGTCACTGTGCGCGTCGCGCAGGATATCGATCCCGCCGTAAAGAGCTATGCCAGCCACAGCGATGCCGACCACAAGGTCCGGCCAGTTCGCGCCTGTGATCATAACGATGACGCCAGCGATGATAATCCCGCCGTTCGAAATGAAGTCATTGAAGCTGAATGTGGTGGCGGCCCGCATGTTGACGTCCTTGTTCTGCATCTTTTGCAACAGGCGAAGGCAATAGAGGTTCACTATGCCCGCGACGGCAGCCATCGCGATCATCAGGATGCCACCCGGCTCAGAACCTTCAACAAACCGCCTGACGGCATCAGCAATCACTCCGCCGGCAAAGATCAAAAGCATGACGCCAGAAAAGCGCGCTGCGCCTCGCTTCCAGGAGCGCGGTCGACTCAGCGCAAGGAGACTGAGAGCGTAGACAAGCGCGTCCGACGAATTGTCGAGCCCGTTGGCCAAGAGCGCGTTCGAGTCCGCAAAATAGGCAACGACAAAGAAACCAACCGCGATTGCGACGTTGAGCCACAATACGATCCACAATGTGCGTCGCTTGTCCGCCGAATCCAGATCGAAGTCATCGTTGCAGCTCATACTGGCTTCTCTGCTATGTCTTTTGTGCTGCCCTTCTCTTTATACGCCAGAAGGCGAAGCGCATTGGCGACCACGATTAGCGTTGATCCCTCGTGAACCGCGACAGCGGGGCCTATCCCGAGACCGAAAATGGTTGCCGGGATGAGCACGACAACAATTCCGAGACTGACGATCATGTTCTGCCGGATGATTGACCGGGTTTGTCGGCTCAGATCGACGGCGAAAGGCAGTCGGGCGAGATCATCGGCCATCAGCGCGACATCGGCTGTCTCCAATGCAACGTCCGAGCCGGCAGCCCCCATTGCTATTCCGACCGTTGCGTTCGCCATGGCCGGAGCGTCATTAACCCCGTCTCCGACCATCGCAACCTTGTCCTGGCCGGCAAGCTTGCGGATGGCCTTGACCTTGTCGTCGGGCATGAGATTGCCCCAGGCCTCGTCGAGGCCGACTTCCTTTCCAACCGCATCGGCCACTCTTTGGTCGTCGCCCGAGATCATGATCATTCGGGTGATCCCGAGGCCGCGCAACGCTTCGAGCGTCGCCTTTGCTGCCGCCCGCGGCGTGTCGAGCAAACCGATCGCTCCAAGATCGCGCGTTTCCGAGCGAACGCCCATCGTCGTCCGCCCGCGCTCGCGCATGGACTCGATAGCATCCGACAGTTCGGCACCGAGCTGAGGGACCCCGTCTTGCCCGAACATTTCGAGCTTTCCGATCCACACCCGCTCACCGCCGACAAGCGCGGTGATCCCCTTGCCTGTGAAGCTTTCAAGACTTGTAGCTTCGGGCAGTGCCTCATCGCCAAGCCGCTGCTTGCCGTCCCTAACAATCGCCTGTGCTAGGGGATGATCGCTCAGATTTTCAGCCGCCGAGGCAATCGCAAGCAGTTCGTTTTCAGATACACCCTGCGCGGGTTGGACATCGGTCATGCGGGGCTCGCCTTCGGTAAGAGTACCGGTCTTGTCGAACGCGATGGCCTTGAGCGCGCCGAGATCCTCGAGCGGCGCGCCGCCCTTTACCAGAATGCCGCTGCGTGCTGCTCTGGCTACTCCGGACAAGACCGCGCTCGGGGTCGCGATCGCCAAAGCGCAGGGGCTGGCAGCCACAAGCACCGCCATCGCCCGGTAAAAACTGTCGCGGAACGGCTCGTCGATGACAACCCAGGCGAAAAGGAGCAGGCCGGCCAAAGCGAGCACGGCAGGCACAAAAATTCGCTCAAAGCGCTGCGTGAAGCGCTGGGTAGGAGATTGCTGAGCCTCGGCTTCGCTCACCATTTGGACGACCTTGGCGAGGGTCGTGTCACTCGATCGCCGGGTCACTTCCACTTCGAGCGCGCCCGATCCGTTGATCGTCCCTGCGAAGACGCGATTGTCATCCGCAAGATTGTCAGGATTTGCGCGCGCAGAAGCGATATTCGAAACCGCGCTCTTGTCGACCGGCACGCTTTCCCCGGTCACCGGAGCCTGATTGATGGCACTGACGCCGTCCAAGATGAAGCCGTCAGCCGGAAGGCGTTCGTTCGGACGCACGATTACGACGTCGCCTAGCGCAAGCTCCTCGACCGGAACCTCAACGACGTCATCTCCACGTTTTACTCGTGCCGTTTCCGGCGCGAGCTCGGCGAGCGCCTCGATCGCCCTCTTGGCGCGGCCCATCGCGTAGTGTTCGAGCGCGTGGCCGAAACTGAACAGGAACAGCAATAGCGCGCCTTCGGCCCATTCCCCGAGAAAGGCGGCGCCCGCAGCGGCGACAAGCATGAGGCTGTCGATTTCAAACCGGCGCAGGCGCAAATTGTCCCACGCCTCTCGGACGGTAAAGAATCCGCCAAAGAAATACGCCGCGAGATAGCATGCGAATGGCAGCCATCCTGGATGCCCAGACCATAGCTTCTCAATCCCGAACCCGGTCGCGAGAAATACGCCCGAGGCGAGCGAGAAATAGAGTTCGGTGTTCGCGCCGAAAATGCCACCATGACTGTGCCCGGCACGATCTTCATCATCGTGATCATGGTCTTTGGAAGAGTGCTCGGCGTTCCTGGCGACATCGCCCGCCAGAACCGACACGCCGAGGTTCTTGAGCTCGCCAGCAATCCTAGGCTCATCGGTTAGCTGACGGTCGTACTCGGCGATGAACCTCCCGCTCGCATCAGCATTTGCTTCGAGGATACCGGGTTTGCTGGCCAGCAGGTCCGCGACCGTTTGGGCACGGCGGGTGGAATTGATGCCATCGGCTTGCCAGACAACGTGTCCGTAGCGTTCGGAGATTTCCGCTCCGGCCACATGGGCCAACTCCTTGATGCGGGCGACAGTCAGGCGATCGGCATCGTATGATATCGCTAGTCGGGCGGATGCATCTTTCTCGCCGGGCAATATCGTGACCTCGTGCACGCCGATCCGCGAGCTGAGCAAAGACTGCAAGCGCGCGATGCAATGATCGGTTTCGCTCGGAATGTCGGGAAGGAGCGGTGAGACTTCGAGTTCGATGGTTCGCGTCATTGCCTATTGCTTCCCATTGGAAATTGACCGCTCCCGGTGCCGCAGACCCGTAAGCTTGCAGGTTCGCGAAACCCGAATAGGGACTAGCGAAGCCCGCATATTGCGTAACGAAAGCGTCAATGTGCGTCCTGACCTGCCGGCACTTTCAGCGAATTCGCTGGACAGCGGTGAAACGTGCGCGTGACACCGCGATAATTGCGGGTTGTCAGTTTTTCGGCGGTGCGCTCTTCGATGGTAAGATGACGAACCCGCATCGGCCGTTCATGACCTTCAAATGGCATGTGCGCGTGGGTGTAAGCGATGGCATCGCCCTCGTCTCGCCAAATTCCGACGGCGGCGGGGCCACCGTCCGGAAGCTGCACTTCGGCATAATAGCCATCTGCGAAAAACACCCAGGCCGGTCCGCTATCACAAGACCGCGTTTCACCAAGGCTCCAGACACCGGCGATCGGAACAAGCGTGCTCTGATCCTGCGCCGATGCTGGAACACTTGAAAGTATCAGGGCGCCGGCAAGAGTCACACTGAGCTGGCTACTAATCATTGATGCTCTCCATTCACGTAACCTCTTGCAGCTCTTGCCGTTCCTCGGGAGTGACGTTGCGGCGCAGGCGGTCCCACCAGCGTTGACGCCACGTCCGGTCATCCTTTCTGGTGGCGAAGACGAGCTTCAGGATCGCGGGAAGGACGAACAAGGTGAGCGCAGTGGCGGTGATCAGACCGCCAATGACCACCGTTGCCAGAGGCCGTTGAACCTCCGCTCCAGTGCCGGTCGCGATCGCCATGGGGACAAACCCGAGCGACGCGACCAGAGCCGTCATCAATACTGGACGCAAGCGCGCCAGTCCGCCTTCCACGATGGCCTCATCGAGCGCCATCCCCTTGTCCAGACGCTGGCGTATTGCAGTCACCATCACGAGACCGTTGAGGGTCGCCACGCCCGAGAGGGCGATGAACCCGACTGCCGCCGAAACCGAAAACGGCATTCCGCGCAGAGCCAGCGAGAAGATGCCGCCAGCGAGGGCGAGCGGGATCGCGCTGAAAACAGCCAGAGCGGGAACCCAGCCTCCGACTGCCATATAGAGCAACAGGAGAATAACCGCGAAAGCGATCGGGATAACGATCTGCAACCGTTCCTGCGCAGCCTGAAGGTTCTGGTACTGGCCGCCCCACTCGATGAAGGCTGCAGCGGGCAATTCGACCTGCGCCTCGACATTCGCCCTCGCTTCCTCAACGAAGGAGCCAAGATCGCGCTCGCGCACGTTGGAGGAAACGATCACCAGCCTGCGTCCCTGTTCACGGCGGACTTCGGCAAGGCCATCCACAACCCGGAATTCGGCGACCGAGCGCAGCGGTATGGTCGCTCCGTTCGGAAGCAGCACCGGCAATGCACCAAGCTGATCGAAATCATCGCGTGTCGCATCCGAAAGCCGAACGACGACCTCGAACCTTCGATCGCCTTCAAAGACCAGCCCGGCAGGCCGCCCGCCCAAAGCAATTGCGACGGATTGAGCGACGTCTTCGACCTTCAGCCCATATCGAGCGATCGTTGGACGATCGAAGGCAATATCAAGCGTTGGGAAACCGGTGACCTGCTGGACTTTAACATCCGCAGCTCCCTCGACCTCGCGCAAAATCCCGGCGACCTCGTTCGCTGCCGAGGTCATGGCGGTCAGGTCGTCGCCGTAGATCTTGACCGCGACATCGCCGCGCACGCCAGCGATCAGTTCGTTGAAGCGAAGTTCGATTGGTTGGCTGAACTCATAGAGATTGCCAACCAGGCCTCCCAGAGCACTCTCCATTTCTGCCACCAGATCATCTTTCGAAAGATCCGGGTCAGGCCATTCATCGCGCGGCTTCAGGATCACATACGCATCGGAGGCGTTGGGCGGCATCGGGTCGCTGGCCACTTCCGCAGTACCGGTACGTGAGAATACCAGCTGCACTTGCGGAAATTCCTCCAATCGATCTTCTACTCGCCGCTGCATCGCCAGAGACCGCTCGAGAGATGTGGAAGGGATTCGCAATGATTGCACCGCGATATCGCGCTCGTCGAGCTGCGGTGTAAACTCGCTGCCAAGGAAACTGAACACCAGAGCAGCAACGGCAAAAATGCCGGCACCGGCCCCGATCACCGGCCAAGGGCGGGCGATGGCTTTGCGGACAAGAGGCCCATAGCGTTCCTTGGCGATCCGGATCGGTTTGACTTCCTTCTCCGTCAGTTTTTTGTTCAGCAGGATCGCGATCATCGCCGGGACGAAAGTCAGCGAGAGTACGAATGCCGACGCGAGCGCCAGCATGACCGTGATGGCCATCGGCGAGAACGTCTTGCCCTCGACTCCGGTGAAGGTCAGCAACGGTGCGAACACCAGAAGGATAATCGCCTGACCATAGACAGTCGGCTTGATCATCTCCTGCGCGGCAAGCCGCGTTTCCGTCAGCCGTTCGCCAAGTGTCAGGAGCCGGCCCTCATGCTCCTGTCTGGCCGCAAGACGTGCCACACTATTCTCGACGATAATCACGGCCCCATCGACGATCAGACCGAAGTCAAGCGCGCCCAGACTCATCAGATTGCCTGACACTCCGAGCCGGTTCATGCCGATCGATGCCATCAGCATCGAAAAAGGGATAACCAGAGCGGCGATAATTGCGGCCCGTATGTTGCCGAGCAAAAGGAACAGGATGGCTATGACCAGCAGCGCACCCTCGACGAGATTCTTCTCGACGGTCGCGATCGTTGCATCGACGAGAGACGAACGATTGTAGACGATTTCGGCTACCACACCTTGTGGCAGGGAGGCGCGGACTTCGTCAAGCCTCTCAGCGGCCTGGGCTGAAACAGTGCGGCTGTTTTCTCCTGCCCGCATGAGGACGGTACCAACCACAGCCTCGTCGCCATTCAGCGATGCAGCCCCGGTTCTGAGATCACCGCCAATGCTGACCGTTGCGACATCTCCCACGCGAATGGGAACGCCTCCACGTGTAGATATGACTGCTTGCTCGATGTCCTGGACACTGCCGAGCCGTGCATCGACACGAGCCAGCAGGGCTTCTCCTGATCGCTCGACGAAATTCGCGCCTTCGGCAAGGTTGGCGGCTTCCAGCGCATCGATCACCTCATCGAATGAAAGCCCGTAGCCTGTCATGCGAGCAGGATCGGGCTGTACGAGATATTGCTTTCGGAAACCCCCGATGGAATCGACACCGGCGACGCCATCGACCGACCGCATGAGTGGAGCGACCACCCAGTCCTGAATGGTACGCAGATAAGCAGCCTTAGCGACATCGCTATCCAGCCTGTCACCGCGTTCGGTAACGAAGCTTCCGTCGGACTGCCAACCGACCGCATTGCCCTTCGGTGCTTCCTTGCCCCCCGGATGCTCGAACTCGATCGTATACATGAGCACTTCGCCCAGACCGGTCGAGATAGGTCCCATTACCGGTTCTGCTCCTTCGGGCAGCGAAGCGGTGATCGGCGTCAGGCGCTCATTGACCTGCTGCCGCGCGAAATAGATGTCAGTACCTTCTTCGAAGATTGCAGTAACCTGGCTGAACCCGTTGCGCGAAATCGAACGGGTCATTTCCAGACCATCGATCCCGGCGAGACCGGTTTCCACCGGATAGGTTACCTGCGTTTCGACCTGGGAGGGGGAAAGGGCGGGCGCTTCGGTATTGATCTGCACCTGAACGTTCGTAATGTCGGGTACGGCGTCAATGGGAAGCCGAAGAAGGTTCATCACGCCATAGATGGCGACACCGATCGTCAAAACGACCATGGCCCAGCGAAAACGCACGGCCATGTCGAGGATCATGCCGATCAGGCCGTGGCGGTGCGAGTGCTCCGTTTCCTGCATGCGATCAGTGTCCATGTTCGGCTTCCTCTTTTTCGAGTTCGGCTTTGAGCAGGAAGGCATTCTCGGTTGCGATCCGCCAGTTCGCTTCGAGACCGGATTCGATCACCACGCGGCCTGCGGAACGTGCGCCGGTCACCACCGGACGGGTCTGGAAGCCGCGGCGCGTGCGCACGAAAACCACTTCCTGGCCGTCGAGTGACTGCACCGCGCTTTCGGGCACCGACATGCGGCCCGTGTCGACCTCGCCCGAAGGTCGGATGCGCGCTTGCAGGAAGGCACCTGGTTGAAGACCGGGGATGGACCGCGTGAGCGAAAGGACTGCCGTCGCGCTGCGGCTCTCAGGATCGAGCGATGGCGTGACGGAGCGGACCCGCGCTCCGATCTCGCGGTTTTCTGCAAGTTCCAGCGTGGCTTCATCGCCTGGCTGAATACGGCTCGCTTCTGCAGAGGGGAGCGCGACTTCGATCTGCATCGCATTAGGATTCACGATTTGGTAGAGTTCCTCTCCCGCATCGACAAACGAACCAAGGACAATAGGCGCCGCCGTTACCCGTCCTGCAAGAGGGCTGGTAACCGCCAAAGACCGACCGTCGCCACTCACGCCCGCTGCCGCAACCGCTGCCTGCGCGCGGGACAGTTCTGACTGGGCGACCTGGAGATTGGCGCGCACCGCTTCGAGATCCTGCCGCGCCGTAACATTGGCTTCGAAAAGCCGGCGTTCGCGCTCATAGGCGGCTGACAATTCGTTGACGCGCGCGCGCGCCGCGCTCAATTGCGATGCCAAAGCTGCCGCTTCCGCACTTTCGATACGCGCAATGGTTTCACCCTGCCGGACGTAATCACCCAGCGTTTTTTGAACGCTCCGCACCACGCCCGCCGCTCGCGCATCGATCCGCGCGCTGCCTGTGGGGCTAGCGGCGATTGTGGCTGGGAACACTAGCTCTACCGCCGAGCCCTCACCAACGGTCTCGACCATGATTTCGGAGCTTCGAATCTGCTCTTCGCCGAGTAGGACCAGTCCTTCCGGGAGATCGCTTTCTTCGGTTTCCTCTTCGCTGTGCGGTTCTGCGCCGTTGTCCGGCCACAGCATTACAGCAGCCGCAAAAACAAGAATGATCAGGCCGATCAGTACGGCCAAACGCTTACGGTTCATGGGTATTTTCCTCATTGGGCGCCAAGCCAGATCAACTGCGCCGCCAGGCGACCGCGATCTTCCTGGGCTTGGATCAAGGCTTCTCGGATTGCATCGCGGGCTTCGGCCGCAGCCAGAACCTCGATCAGCGGGAACCTGCCGTTGCGATACCCAATCCGGACGAGGCGCAAGGCTTCTTCCGCTTGAGGCAGGGAGGTTTGGGACAGAGTCTCTACACGAGCCTCGGCGGCGAGAAAGCGGCCGCGCGCCTGGGTTACTTCGAGTTCGAAATCCGCGCGGGCGACAGCCTCGCGTGCGGAGGCCGCGCGGAAGCGGGCCTCGGCAGCGGCGATGTTACCCTGATTGCGATTGCGGAAAGGAAGGGGAATCGAGACGCCCACTAGGAAGGCCTGATCCCTGCTTTCCTCGAACCGCCTGACACCGGCGGAGATGGCCGGATCGGGAACACCCAAAGAGCGCTCCCTGTCGATCGCAGCGTCCGCCGCCTCGCGTTCGGCACGCGCGACTTGGAGACGCAAAGCAGAAGGCGATGCAAGAAGCATCGCAGGAGGTTCGATCCCGGGAAACGCCGATGGCACGTCCGGGGGAGGGGACGTTTCACCCCAGAGCGCCACCAACGCGCTCCGCGCCGCTATCTCTGAAGCTCGCGCGGCTTCAAACTCCGCCTCGGCTTCAGCAAGGGCCGCTTCTGCACGAAGCGAGCGCAGCGGCGGCTCGCGGCCAACTTCGACAAGCAGGCCAGCTATACGCGCGAGTTCGCGATTGCGTTCGACTACGTCGCGGGCAAGTTCCAGTCGCGCAGCTGAAGCGACCGCCTCGATGTAGCGTTCGCGCACCATGCGACTCAGCTCAGCGACCGACAATTCTCCAGAAAGCATTGCCACGCGCGCCTCGGCCTCGGCCGAGCGAATGCGTGCGCCCCGCTTGCCGCCTAGCTCGAGGCGCTGACTCAAAGACAGCGTATATTCGGTTGCTTGCAGCCCTGAAAAGGCACCGCTTCCTGCGATGTTCTCCGCTTCAAAGGCAAGCTCAGGATTTGGCCGAAGCCGTGCCTGATCGATAAGCGCGCGTGCCGCGTCCGTTTCGGCCTGCGGCCCGATCAAACGCGGATTGTCTGATTGCACCTGCGCGCTTTCGTCCACACCCGCACGCGCGAGAGCTTCGTCGAGCGTCAACACCGCGCGTTCTTGTGCACGCACCGCACCGGGCAGTACTGCGAGGCTCAGCCCTGCAAAAAGGGCGCCTCGCCAAATAATGGCAAACATGAATTGATTTTTCCTCTACTGACATGCCGAATGCGCGCCGACATTGCGGCGGCAATACTGGACGTCAGATTCGAGGAGGGGGCGTCAAAATCGCTTGCTGGACTGCAGTCAGGCCGACGGGTTCGAAGAAATGCTGTGCACCGGATGAACGCTCACCGGCCCCGATATCCGCATTGCCTGCAAATTGGACTCCATGATGGCAATGGCCGTGGGCGCAGATGCCATGCTGCTCATTCGGGCTGTCCGGCAAGTCTTGACCAGTCTCGCTACTTGCAGCTTCGACACTTGTAAGTTCGCCAATTTCAGGCCCGCATACCGCCGCGTCCACGCTTACGCTGAACACCAGGCCGAAGAGAATCAGCATGGCGAAAAACGGCTTCAAGGCAAGAAGGGGCATACGGAGGGTCATGACACTTTGGCCCCGCTAGCAGGACCAATCACATGGCACAAGTCGATATTCTCTTCGAATTCCGAAGCCGTCGCGCAGCTCAATGCATAAGAACGAACAAATGCGCTATTCATGTACCGACCTGGGTCGACACAAACGCCGTAATAGAAAGATATAATATCACACTGCATCGCGTGACCGGTCATTGTTTGATGCTCGGGTGTGATTAATCCAGAAACCAAGTAAAAGTACGGATGCCATTGCAAGTTGAGCGCCAATCACTTGGAACGTCGGATAAACTCCAAGCATACTTAGTCGCGG
The DNA here is from genome assembly GCA_947494705.1 of uncultured Erythrobacter sp. GTDB lineage: Bacteria > Pseudomonadota > Alphaproteobacteria > Sphingomonadales > Sphingomonadaceae > Erythrobacter. The sequence goes on along the minus strand of CANLVN010000001.1, from coordinate 447,933 downwards.
ACCGCCGGCTATCGGCGCAATTCCGATCACACCCGCTTCCTGCAAGCCCGCGATCCCTTTGCCAATCAGGACAATCGCAAGCAGGGCGATGAGCACCGAACTGTAGGCAAAGAACTTTCCGATCGGCAGCGTCCGGCTGTAGCGCAGCAGCAGCCAGGCGATGACGACAAGGAGCAAACCGGCCGTGGCAGCGCCCGCCAGCAGATAGCCCGTACTTCCCTGAGCGGACAGCGCAGCGTAAAAGAGGATGGTTTCGAAGACCTCTCTATAGACGACAAGGAATACGATCCCGAACAGGAACCAGAGCGATCCGCGCGAAAGCGCCTTGCCAAGCTTGTCGCGGATATAGCGCTGCCAATTGTCTGCCTGTGATTTTCCGTGCATCCAGACGCCAACCGACAGAAGGACCAGCGCTGCAATCAGCGAACCGAATGCCTCGATCGATTCCCGGCCGGCACCGCTGATGTCGAGAAGATAGGTCGCCGCAAGCCAAGTAAGCGCGCCTGCCACCAGCGCACCGGTCCACCCGCCATGAACAAATCGCAATGCCCGATCCTGTCCCGCCTTCCTCACGAAAGCGATCATGGCGATCACGATCAGCAATGCCTCCAGACCCTCGCGGAGGAGGATCGCGAAAGATGCCACGAAGGTTGACCAGCCCGTCGCAGATTCCGGCGCAAGGACATTTTCAGCCTGTACGAGCAAACCCTCGATGGCCCGGATCCGTTCGCTTATCGCAGAGGTCGGCAGATCTGCGTCGATGGCTGCACGCAAGTCCATCATCCCGCTCTCGATACGCACCAGAAGATCCGGATTGCGTGTCGCCAATATCGGTTCGACGGGTTCGAACCCGTCCAAATATGCCGACAGTGCGAGCTCCTTGGCCCGGGAAATATTCCCGTTCGCGTGGGCGCGTTCAGCTTCTGCGAGCCGGGTACGTGTGATGCCAAGAGGCCCCGCTGCATCGGCGATCGCCGACGGGTTGGCCCGAAGATAGGCCATGAGCGCGTCCGCGCGCACTTGCCCGATCTCTCCTGCCAGTTCGTCCGGCGTGATCTTCGTGAGAGCGGCAAGATCGGGAAAGCGTTTGCGTAGTTCGGAATCTGACTTCCATAGACGCGCCCCTTCGTCGACCGCCTCAAAGGCGACGGATCCCGAATAGAAGGCCAGGGCCCAACGATCGTCGGAGGAGAGCTGCGAGAAACCGGGCATGGCGGTGCCATCGATCCCTTGGTCGATAACCTGATAGAGACCCATAATGCTGCGCTGACGCGCGCGATCGACGTCGGTAAATGCGATCGGCGGTGGATCAAGGCCCGCAGACGCCGGCCCGCGACCGTTTCCTGACACCCCGTGGCAACTGGCACAAGTCTCCTGGTACAGCAGTCTTCCGCGCTCAAGATCGGGCGCCCTCGAAGGCGAGAGCGTGATCGGATAGATGGCTAGGAGATCCGCAGCGAGCTTTCTGGCTGCCGTGGCAACTTGATCAACGGGGGCCATCGAGAGGATATCGGCTTCAAGTTGCTTCGCGTTTGCCTCTAGCCGAACGCGACCGGGGCGTTCAGGCAATTCCGCAATACCCGATCGTACCGTACCGGCGAATTCGACCATTTCCTCATATTCGACTTCGTTGACGACTTCGCCGTCCTCGACGGCAGCTGCATAATCTACCGCCATGTAATCGAGCAGGCGCCAGATCGTGTTGGGTTCTGCCGCCAACGCTTGCGCGCTGCCGAACGACAACAGAAGGGCCAGGCAAATGCCGGACAGGCGCGCCAAATATTTCATCATGCAATCTGCTGCGTTTTCATATCGCTGCGCGCATGGCGGATAATTTCGAGAGCCGAATGGAGGAACAAAAACGCAATCGCAGCGGCCACGATGATATCAGGCCATGCGCTTCCCAACCAATAAACCAAACCGGCTGCGACGATGACCGCGACATTGGCCAGGGCATCGTTGCGTGAAAATAGCCATATCGCGCGCGCTTGAGCATCGCCTCCTTTGCGAAAGCGAGCGAGCACAAAAACGGCGGCAAGGTTGATAAGCAGGGCGACAAAACCCACCCAGCCCATGATGCCGGCTTCCGGCTGCACCATATCGAACATGCGCCAGATCGCCGCGCCGATCACACTCACACCAAGCGCCGCCAGAAACAAACCTTGCGCGAGCGCCACCCGAGCACGCGTCGATGCCGTCCATCCGAGCGCAAGCAGTCCGATGAAGGTGATCGAGCCATCGCCAAGGAAATCCAGCGCGTCGGCTTTGAGCGCCTGGCTCGCGGCTAAAAACCCGGCGGCCAGCTCGATCATGCCGAAACCGACATTGAGGATAATCACGATCCAAAGCGCGCGGCGGTATTGCGGATCGTCAACCGCCCTCTCGGGGTCGCCGGTGCAACCACAGTCTTCCGAATCATCTAAACTCATGATTTTTGAGCTTTACAATCTCCAGTTACTGGAGGATCAAGGACTTTCTGCGCACCTTTCGCAGAAAGTCTGACGGCCGATGTGCGATTGCGTCGCGGAGACACACACCCTGCGATGGCCATCATCGAGGATTAAAGAATGCAGATAGGAAAAATTGCCCGCGCGACCGGGACCAAAGTCAACACCGTTCGCTATTATGAAGAGATCGGTCTTCTGAAGCCCGCTCCGCGCTCCCAGTCGGGACGAAGGATTTACGCAGACGCCGATGTCGAACGGCTCGCATTCATCCGGCGGGCTCGGGGTTTGGGCTTTTCGGTGTCCGAAGTTCGCTCGCTGCTCGAAGTGTCGGACGCACCAAACCGGGATTGCAAGGACGCTGCGACTTTGGCACGAAATCATTTGCGCCGGGTGGAAGAGCAGATCGAACAGCTGCAGGCGATGAGACAGGAACTGATCGGCCTGGCACGGGCCTGCGATGGGGGCACTGCCACCGACTGCGGCATCATCGGCGGGCTTGCTAGAAAATCCGCCTGAAGATTGCCTTGGCAAAAGCGCAGAATCTACACTTTCGGCGCGGTGCCATCGTCGCGCTGCGTTTCTCCGGACCACCAGGTAACGAGAAACAATGCCACTCCAAGGACTATTCCGACATCCGCGAGATTGAACGCCGGCCAGTGATAGCCGCCGACATAGAAGTCGAGAAAATCGGTGACCGCTCCGTCCGCCAGTCGGTCGGCAACGTTACCCAATGCACCGCCAATGATCGAACCTATCGCGGCGGATTCGAGGCGTACGGTACTGCGCCAGAGCCATCTGGCCAGAACGCCCACGACAAGAAGCGCGAACCCGGACAGCAAATAGGGCGCGATTGGATTGCCGGAACTCAGGAGGCCGAATGTAACACCGCGATTATATCCGAGCACCAGATTGAAGAATGGAAAAACATCTATCACGCGGGCAGGGTCCATGACCACATTCACAATAAGCCATTTTGAAATGAGATCGCTCGCGAAGACTGCGACGGCGATCGAAAGACCAAGACTTCGGTACATATTGGTTCCTTGGATGATCGGCAGATATCTCTGATTCTCTGGACGATAGAAATCAGGTCTGGGCCCGGTACTCATCGATCATGTCAATGCAGAGAGGTCAACTGTCCCGCCGATCACTGGCCCAGCCATTCAGGCATCCGAATGTCATCGGCACGTGATCCCAGCGCGGGAAAATATCTGTCTCCGCCATGCCTTGATGGGCAAGCAAAACATTTTCGCCGATGTCGCAAATTGCACCGGTTTCGCGTGGGGGCACACGAGGTGGATCGCGGACTCATACTGCGGCGGTGGGAATGTCAAGAAACGGAGTCCCTACCTTCTTGCCAAATCCAAAGGTCATGTTTTTAGGATACTTTTTGCGGCTACGCGCATTTCAGAACATTCGCTGAACGGCATGGTGCGAATGAGGCGAGGCTCCTTGCGTCTGTGACTCTCTTTGCGGTTGTAGTGAGAAAGCATTGCCGTAGGGCATTCATGCTTCTGAAAAGGGAATATCGAAAATGAAAGCCTCTGACTTGTTTATCGCTGCATTAGAGGCTGAAAAGGTGGAATACATCTTTGCCGTTCCCGGCGAAGAAAACCTCGACCTGCTGGAATCCCTGCGCACGTCCTCAATCGAATTGGTATTGACGCGCCATGAGCAAGGTGCGGGCTTTATGGCGGCGACCTATGGCCGTCTGACCGGCAAGGCGGGGGTTTGCCTCGCAACTCTCGGGCCTGGTGCGACGAACCTGACAACTCCGGCGGCCTATGCCGCGCTCGGGGCCTTTCCGCTCATCATCATCACCGGGCAGAAACCGATAAAGACATCGAAACAGGCGCAGTTCCAAATTGTCGACGTTGTTTCGCTGTTTACTCCGCTATGCAAGGCTTCGACCCAGATCGTGAACGGCAATCGCATCCCCTCGCTCGTTCGCGAAGGTTTCCGACTTGCTCAGGAAGAAAGACCGGGCGCTGTGCTGCTCGAGCTTCCGGAAGATATTGCTGAAGAGGAAACGATCGAACCGGTCATACCGCCGCATCAAAGGCGTTATGCGGTCGCCGGAGATGCGGCGCTCGACGAAGCGGCCGAGCGGATCATCGCGGCTGAGCGGCCACTGCTGCTAATCGGAGCCGGAGCAAACCGCCGCCGCGCTTCGAAGGCGCTGCGGAAATTCGTGTCCGATACCGGTTTTCCCTTTTTCGACACCCAGATGGGCAAGGGCGTGGTCGACGAAGATAGCGAACTCTATCTGGGCACCGCGGCCCTATCTTCGGACGATTATGTTCACTGCGCGATCGAGAAGGCCGATCTGATCGTCAATATCGGTCACGACGTGGTGGAGAAGCCGCCATTCTTCATGGAGCCGGACGGTCAGACTGTCATTCATATCAATTACAAGGCGGCCGAAGTCGATCAGGTCTATTTCCCGCAGCTGGAAGTCATCGGTGACATTGCCGGTTCGGTCGAGCGGCTGGGAAACCGTTTGGATGGCAACTTGCAGTGTGATCGCAGCTACTACACCGCCCTGCATCACGAGATTGCTTCGCACATTTCCGAAACCAGCGACGACGACCGTTTTCCAATGGTTCCCCAACGCGTCGTTGCCGACGTTCGCAGCGTAATGGCACGCGATGATATCGTCGCGCTCGACAACGGCATCTACAAGATCTGGTTCGCTAGAAACTACATCGCTCATGAGCCTGGCACCATTCTGCTCGACAATGCATTGGCGACGATGGGCGCGGGCCTTCCATCCGCCATGATGGCGGCGATTCTCACGCCCGGGCGCAGGGTTCTCGCGGTGTGCGGCGATGGCGGGTTCATGATGAACTCGCAGGAACTGGAAACGGCCGTCAGGCTTGGCCTGAACCTCGTCGTGCTCATCCTGAACGACGCGGCATACGGCATGATCCGGTGGAAGCAGGGCCAGCTCGGCTTTCCGGACTACGGCCTGACCTTTTCCAATCCCGACTTTGTCACTTATGCCAAGAGCTATGGAGCGACCGGCCACCGTGTCGAGCGAAGCGCGGATCTGGTTTCGGTCCTGAACGCCGCATTCGAGGCTGGCGGCGTGCACCTTGTCGACCTGCCCGTCGACTATTCCGAAAACAAGAAAGTGCTGATCGACGAACTCGGCGCGAAGGTGTGCGAGCTATGAAAACGATCGTTCACAATCCCTTCGACCGCTCGCCGATTGCAGAAGTGGCGCTTGTCGACTGGGCTCAAATCGATGAATGGCTGAATGAAGCGCAGTTGCTCCACCGCGAACGCAGTTGCTGGCTTGCTGTGCATGAGCGTATCGCCATCCTCCGGCGAACGGCGGATATCATGCGCGAACGAGCCGAAGAACTGGCTCTCCAGATCGTCAGGGAGGGCGGCAAGCCCCTGGTCGATGCGCGGGTGGAAGCCGGTCGCGCGATCAATAGCGTCGACTTGTGCGTTCAGGCGCTGAGCGATGGCGGGGGCCACGAGATCCCCATGGACCTGACAGAAGCGGGTGCGGGTAGGACGGCGTATACATTCCGCGAGCCGATCGGTCCTGTCGTGGCGATCTCGGCATTCAATCACCCCCTCAACCTGATCGTCCATCAGGTTGGACCGGCGGTAGCAGCCGGGTGCCCCGTTCTTATCAAGCCTGCGCTGGAAACACCTCTGTCATGCCAGAGCTTCGTGAGCATTCTCCATGAAGCCGGCCTGCCTGAGGCCTGGTGCCGGTTCGCACCTTGCGGCAACGACATCGCCGAAAGAATGGTAACCGATTCGCGCACGGCGTTCTTCTCATTCATCGGTTCTGCGAAAATCGGCTGGATGCTTCGCTCGAAGCTGGCGCCGGGAACCCGCATTGCTCTCGAGCACGGCGGTGCGGCGCCGGTAATCGTGGACAGCGGCGTGGAGCGCGCAGCAGTGATCGCCTCGTTGCTCAAAGGCGGGTTCTATCATTCGGGTCAGGTCTGCGTTTCCGTACAGCGCGTATTCGTCCCTGCTGCAGAATTGAAAGACTTCGCCAATGACCTAGGGCGAGCTGCCGAAAAGCTCGTCGTGGGCGATCCCGCCGTTGCTGAAACCCAATGCGGCCCCTTGATCCGGACGGAGGAAGTCGACCGCGTCGAACGCTGGGTCGATGATGCCATCGCAGCAGGCGGCACCCTGGTGTGCGGGGGAAGCCGTCTGAGTGACACTCTTTTCTCTCCGACCGTCATTCTCGATCCTCCCGAAAGTGCCAATGTGTCCCGGCAAGAAATCTTCGGCCCCGTGATCTGCGTGTATGGCTATGACGATATCGACCTGGCTATCGAGCAGGCCAATGCCCTGCCTTACGCCTTTCAGGCCGCTGTATTCACCGATCGGCTGTCAATCGCCAATCATAGCATCGGCTCTCTGGCTGGATCGGCTGTGATGGTGAACGACCATACGGCATTCCGCGTGGACTGGATGCCCTTTGCAGGCCTGCGCCGCTCCGGCCTTGGTGTCGGCGGGATCGCCTACACGATGGCGGATATGAGCTTTGAAAAAATGGCCGTCTGGAATTGGCCAGAGGGTGGTTTTCGATCAGATCGATAGGAGCGTTCGATGATTGTCCCGCACACGGTCTATTGAAAGAGCAGTGACTTATCGCTGCTACCCGATCTTCAACATCATGAAGACTGAGACGAGAGATGGCCGCGAATTCTTCATAAAGCGGGCAGACATTTGCATTAGGGCGGCTATCGCAGCGGAGACTGTGAAGAGCAATGAAGCGGGCCGGTGCCTGTGCCTCACGCCTCTCGGCGGACCCATACTTCTGTATTCCTGGGCTTCTGGGTAAGGCCTATTCAGATGCTAGCGCCTTCCATGAGGTGGCGAATGCCATTCTACAGCTTTCGTTCGGCATGACCGTGCCCGTTCGTCCATATCGATTTCATCCGGAAATGCGAGAGGAACATTATCCGGCGCCTCGCCGTTGCAATGGTACGCAAATATTCAGGTATTTAATAGAAATTGGAGACATATCATGGAAGCCAAGAATGTGATGACCTCGAATCCTGCATGCTGCAATCCTTCGACCAGTGTACGGGAGGCCGCTAATCTCATGGTGAAAAACGACTGCGGCGAAATTCCGGTTGTAGATGATTCCGGCACACTTGTCGGTGTGATTACCGATCGTGACATTGCTTGTCGCTGCGTTGCAGACGGCAAGTCTTCTGACACGTCGGTAGAAGACGTGATGACAAGCTCTCCGATTACTGTGACACCCGACACGAGTGTCGATGATTGTCGCAGCAAAATGGAGGACAACAAAGTTCGGCGGCTTCCTGTTGTGGACGAGAGTGGCAAATGTTGCGGCATCGTTTCACAAGCCGACATTGCTCGGCATGCGAACGAAAAAGAGACCGGCGATCTGGTGCGTGAGGTATCGGAACCCACCGAGGAAGCGTCAAAGTCAGGTTGCTGTTAGGCAAATTTGGGCAATAGGTTTGGGCTTCGGGTTTGCTGAAGCGAAAACATAAATCTGGCCTTTGTCTTCAGCCTGATAACCGACTTGCACGTCGTATGCGTTCGGACTATCCCAAACCGGTGACGTATATTCGTGCTCTTACTTTGATCTGCTTCAGCTTCGGCCTGTTTGTGCAGGTCGCAGCACAGGCAGCTGTTCCGCAGATTGAAGTGGCCGGAACGACTGATTGCGCTGAAATGGTGCAAGGCATGCCCAATCACCCAATGCCCGGGCAGGTGATCGCCGATAAGGACAAGGTCGATCAGCACGGGCCTTGCCGCGAGATGACACTCGATTGTCTTGTTGCTATGAATTGTCTCCCGCCGCTGGCGCTCACCGCTGCGGGACTTGCGCAAACAGAATCGCTTTTTGTTGCGCCTCAGTACCTTTCCGCGAGTGCCAGCAGGCTCGAGAGCCAGCCGCTACCGCCGGAATCGCCACCTCCACAACCCCAGCTCACCATCTAGCATTTCCCGGGCGGTGCATCGCGCCGCTTGCGAGCTTGACGGATAAACAGGCCCAGCGCCCGGTTGCTCGCCCGCGTGCGCCGTGGCCCTTCCCGGTCAGCTCGCTTTGAAAGAGTAAGAATTATGGATTGGCGCATTGGCTGGGTGCCGTTTTCGGCCCTGCTCGCCGCGCAGACTGCCCAAGCACAGTCTGTCGGATACGAGGAAATACTGGCGGTAGCACGAGGCGAACAACCCGTTCTGGAAGCTGGCGCGCTGCGTGTACAATCGCGGCGCGAGGCAGCGGAAGCGGCGGATGAGCTTCCCGATCCGCGCGTACGCGCAGGTATCATGAACCTTCCTGTGACCGGACCTGCCGCGTTCGACCCAGACCGGCAACTCCCCACGCAGATCGCAATCGGTATCGAGCAGGAAATCCCAAATCTCGCCCGTCGACGGGCGAGGTTCGGCGTTGCCAGTTCGGAAGTGCGGCTCGCCGAGGCACGCCTTGGCATGGCCGAGCGTATTCTTCTCGCCGATGCGGGCACGGCCTGGGTCCGGCTCCATTATGCGCAAGCGCGGCTTGATCTTGCCCAGGCTGCGCTGGACGACCTGAGAGCATTCGTTCCGGTTGCCAACAGTGCAGTTGCTTCGGGGTCGGCCCGCCCGGCGGAGAGCCTGGCAATCCGGCGCGAGCTACTCGGAATTGAAGACGCGATTACCGCTATCGAAGCCGAGCGCGAGACTGCGCAAGCGCAGATTTCCCGATATATACCGCTCGCAGATCCGGTTGCTTTGGGAGCCGCGCCATCGGCTGTCCTCGATGAGGAGCAGCTGCGGTTCGAGCTCGAAAGCAATCCCGAAATCCTGCTGGCCGATGCCGAACGAGGCCGGGCCGAAGCCGGTGTCGCGCTCGCACGCGCCGAGAAACGACCCGATTTCGGGGTGAGCGTCACCTATGGTCGCCGCAATCCTGATTTCGGCGATGCGGTGTCGATCATGGGGTCCATTACACTGCCGATCTTTACCGACCGGCGGCAGAATCCGCGCATTGCCGCTGCCGAAGCCGAAGCCGCTGCCGCATCGGCCGAGCGCGAGGATCGCAGGCGCGCGTTGGTTGCCGGTTTCGAAGCTGATCTGGCAACCTGGCGCAGCACAGTGCGGCAATGGGGACGCGCGCGTGACGAGCTTCTTCCGCTGGCGCGCGACCGCGCGGACCTCGATACAGCGAGTTTCGCGGCCGGGCGTGCCGATCTCGTCGATGTGATTGCGGCGAAATCCGCGCTCGCGCTGCTCGAACTGGAGATACTCGAGCGCGAACAGGCAGCTGTCGAGGCGGCGGTGAGGCTGCGACTGACCTACGGGGAGAGCAGGCCATGAACTCCGCGCTCGAACGATTCACACCGCGCCAGCGCATGTATGCGGCTGGACTTGGTATTGCTCTGGTCAGTCTGTTGGCGGGCTACGGTCTCTCAATGCTCGGCAGCGAGAGCGGCGGCGATGCAGCGACAGATACGGGCTGCGAGGACGTGCTCTATTGGTACGATCCGATGGTCCCTGACCAGCGCTTCGACGAGCCGGGCAAATCTCCTTTCATGGACATGCAGCTGGTCCCCAAATGCGCGGGCGGCGACGCGCAGGGCGCCGGGGGTGTGAGTATCGATTCGACGCTCGTCCAGAATTTCGGGATCCGGACTGCTGAAGCGGAATATGGCGTGCTGGAGCCTGAAATCAGCGTCACCGGCACGCTCGCATATAACGGCAGCGAGATGGCGATCGTTCAGCCGCGCGCCGGCGGCTATGTTCAGCGGACCTACGGCCATGCACCGCAGGACCTGATTGCCAGAGGCGCTCCGATCGTCGACATTCTTGTGCCCGAATGGGGCGGCGCACAAAACGAGTATCTTGCTGTTGCCGCAACCGGCGACGAAGCGTTGACCCGGGCCGCCCGCGAGCGCCTGCGGCTGCTTGGCATGCCGGACTCGATGATCGCCTCGGTCACCCGAAGCGGAAGACCGCAAACGATCATCACCGTCACAGCACCGCAATCGGGCGCGATCACGTCGCTCGCAGTAAGGCCGGGCATGACCGTGGCGGCGGGCCAATCGCTGGCCGAGATCAGCGGGTACAGTCCGATCTGGCTCGAGGCGGCGGTACCCGAGGCACTGGCTGGCAACGCGCGTGTCGGGCAGCCGGTGAGCGCCACGCTCACTGCCTTTCCCGGCGAACGGTTTGCCGGACGCATCATCGCCATTCTGCCGAGCGCGCAAGATGCGAGCCGCACGATAACCGTGCGGGCAGCGATGCCCAATCCGGGCCTGCGGCTCAAGCCGGGAATGTTTGCCCAAGTGATGCTCGCGCCTGAACGGCGCGAAGCGCTGCTGGTCCCTTCGGAAGCTGTCATTCGCACCGGCGAGCGGACCCTGGCGATGATCGCGCAGGGAGGTGGCGGCTATCGGCCCGCCGAAATCCGTATCGGCCGCGAAGCGAACGGACGGACCGAAGTCCTTGCCGGGCTGGCTGCAGGAGAGAGAGTGGTCACCTCGGGCCAGTTCCTGCTCGATTCCGAAGCCAGCCTTGCGGGCATCGACGTGCGTCCCGTCGATCAGGCACCATCCGGTGCGAGCGAAGACCGAGGGTCGGACGATGCAGATGAACCGCAGACTTATCGCGCGACCGGGACGATCGAGCGCATAAACGCCAACAGCGTGACCTTGCGCCACGGTCCGGTGCCTGCGCTCGAATGGCCGGCAATGACCATGCCCTTTGCCAGCGAAGGACCGGAACAGCTGCGCGGTTTTGCGCGCGGCGACCGGGTCTCCTTCACATTTGTGCAAGCCAGTACGGGGCCGCGCATCGTCTCGATCCGGAAAATCGGCCAATGATCGCGCGCATCATCGATAGCTCGATCGCCAACCGCTTTTTCGTGGTGCTGGCAGCGATCGGGTTGGCGCTGGCCGGTTTCTGGGCGGTACGGACGACGCCCGTCGATGCCCTGCCGGACCTTTCCGATGTACAGGTGGTGATCCGCTCGAACTATCCAGGTCAGGCGCCCCGTATCGTCGAGGACCAGGTGACCTATCCGATGGCCACGACCATGCTGTCGGTCCCCGGTGCCAAGACCGTGCGCGGCTATTCCTTTTTCGGAGACAGCTACGTCTATGTGATCTTCGAGGACGGGACCGACCTCTACTGGGCGCGCTCTCGCGTTCTGGAGTATCTGAACCAGGTCCAGAACCGCTTGCCCGACGGGGTTCAGAGCACACTCGGCCCTGATGCAACCGGGGTGGGCTGGATCTACGAATATGCGCTGGTCGACCGCAGCGGCGGTCACGACTTGGCCGGGCTCAGGAGCCTGCAGGACTGGTTCCTGCGCTACGAGCTGAAAACCATTCCCGGCATCGCCGAAGTCGCCAGCGTGGGCGGCATGGTCAAGCAGTACCAGATCGTGCTCGACCCCTATCGCATGGCTTCGCTGGGCGTGACGCACGCGCAAGTGGTCCGCGCGGTGCAGGCAGGCAATCAGGAAACCGGGGGCTCTATCGTCGAAATGGGCGAGGCCGAATATATGGTCCGTGCCTCGGGCTATCTCGGCACGCTGGCGGATTTTCGCAGCATACCCTTGCGCGCCGAAGCGGGCGGCACTCCGGTAACGCTGGACGATGTGGCCAATATCCAGATCGGCCCGGAGCTGCGGCGCGGCATTGCGGAACTCAACGGCGAAGGCGAGGTTGCCGGCGGTATCGTCATTCTGCGCCAGGGCGCCGATGCGCGCAGCGCAATTGCGGCGGTCGAAGCGAAGCTCGAACAATTGCAGGCAAGCCTGCCCGAAGGGGTCGAGATCGTCACCACCTACGACCGTTCGCAATTGATCGATGCTTCGGTCGAAAACCTGACCTCCAAGCTCATCGAGGAATTCATTGTCGTTGCCCTGGTGTGCCTGCTGTTCCTGTGGCACGCGCGCTCGGCACTCGTCGCGGTCGTCACCCTTCCGCTCGGCGTGCTCGCGGCCTTCATCGTGATGCGCTTTCAGGGCGTAAACGCGAACATCATGTCTCTTGGCGGGATCGCCATCGCGGTCGGCGCGATGGTCGATGCTGCGGTGGTGATGATCGAGAACGCCCACAAGCATCTGGAGCGCTGGGCCGAGGAGAACCCTGACACGGTTCTGTCCGTCCAGGAGCGCTGGCGGATCGTCGCGGATGCCTCGAAGGAAGTCGGCCCGGCGCTGTTTTTCAGCCTGCTGATCATCACCTTGTCGTTTCTGCCGGTGTTCACCTTGCAGGCGCAGGAGGGACGGCTGTTCGCACCGCTGGCCTTTACCAAGACCTATGCCATGGCGGCTGCTGCGATCCTGTCGATCACTCTGGTTCCGGTGCTGATGGGATGGCTGGTGCGCGGAAAGATTCCGGCAGAGGACAGCAACCCGGTCAATCGCGTGCTGACCCGGGCCTATCGGCCCGGGCTAGACTGGGTGATGCGCCGCCCGAAGACCGCTTTGGTCATCGCTGGGCTGGTCTTCCTGACCACGCTCGTTCCCTTCTCGCGGCTTGGCGGCGAATTCCTGCCGCCGCTCGACGAAGGCGACCTGCTCTACATGCCCAGCGCCCTGCCTGGATTGTCTCCCGGAGAGGCGTCAGCGCTGCTACAGCGCACCGACCGGCTGATCATGACCGTACCGGAAGTCGAAACCGTGTTCGGCAAGGCCGGGCGCGCCGATACCGCCACCGATCCCGCCCCTCTCACAATGTTCGAGACGACCATCCGCTTCAAACCACGCGATGAGTGGCGCGAGGGCATGACACCGGATATGCTGGTCGAGGAACTGGACCGCGCCGTGCAGGTGCCTGGCCTTGCCAATGTCTGGGTGCCGCCGATCCGCAACCGGATCGACATGCTCGCAACCGGGATCAAGAGCCCGATCGGGGTCAAGGTTTCGGGCGAAGATCTCGGCGAGCTGGAACGCGTCGCGCTCCAGATCGAACAGGCGGCAAAGAACATTCCCGGCGTCAGTTCTGCGCTGGCTGAAAGGCTGTCGGGAGGCCGCTATGTCGATGTCGATATCGACCGGCTGGAAGCGGCCCGCTACGGTCTCAACATCGCCGACGTGCAGCAGATCGTCTCCGGCGCAATTGGCGGTGCCAATGTGGCCCGTACAGTCGAAGGCCTCGCAAGATACCCGATCAATGTTCGCTATCCGCGCGAGATCCGCGACAGTGTCGACGAGCTGCGCAATCTGCCGGTGCTGACCCCGTCTGGTCAGCAGATCACGCTTGGTACCGTTGCGCAGGTGCGTGTGACCAGCGGCCCGCCCATGCTCAAGAGCGAACAGGGCCGTCCCACAAGCTATGTCTATATCGATGTGCGCGGGCGCGATCTGTCTTCTGTGGTTGGCGATCTGCAGGAGGTTATCGCGGCCGAGGTCGATCTGCCTCCGGGCGTCAGCCTGTCCTATGCCGGGCAGTTTGAATATCTCACGCGGGCCTACGAACGTCTGCAGATCGTCGTTCCGGCTACGCTCGCGATCATATTCCTGCTGCTTTACCTGATCTTCCGCCGGTTCGACGAGGCGCTGCTCATCATGGGCACCTTGCCGTTCGCGCTGACAGGCGGCTTCTGGCTGCTTTACCTGATGGGATACAACCAGTCGGTCGCGACCGCCGTCGGCTTCATCGCGCTGGCCGGGGTGTCAGCCGAATTTGGCGTCATCATGCTGATCTATCTGAAAGCTGCGCTGGAGCGGCGCGGTGAGGACCCGGATGCGGAGGAAGTCTCCGCCGCCATCCGTGAAGGGGCATTGTTGCGCGTCCGGCCCAAGGCAATGACCGTCGCGGTCATCCTCGCCGGCCTGTTTCCGATCCTGATCGGCACTGGGGCTGGCTCCGAAGTGATGAGCCGCATCGCCGCGCCGATGATCGGCGGGATGATCACCGCGCCGCTCCTGTCCATGTTCGTGCTTCCCGCAGCCTATCTGTTGCTGCGTCGTCCCCGGCCGGAACGGCCAACCCAACCCCAAGGAGAAGAAGAATGCGTCACACAACCCTCATAACCCTATTGGCCGCGCCGCTGGCGCTGGCAGCCTGCGATTCTGGCCAGGACACTGCCGAGATGGAGGACATGCCGATGGCTGAAGATGCAATGATGATGGACGGCCAGGATATGCCGATGGCGGATACCGGCAACGCAATGCAGTCCGCGAGTGCGCAAGGCACCGTCACCGCCATCGACGCCGAAGCGGGTACGATCACCGTCGACCACGGCCCGGTTCCCGCAATCGAATGGCCGGCAATGACCATGGCGTTCGAAGCCGATGAGCAACTGCGCAGCGAAGTAAGCGTCGGTGAGGGCATTGCCTTTGAATTTCGTACTGGTTCTGAAGGCAGTGTGATCACGTCGATCACGAAGGAGTAAATCGGTTGGGCGGTGCCAGGCAAATCTGGTGCCGCCCATCGCGAAACAGGAGGAGCATGATCCGGACACCCCGCATAACCCAGGCATTCCCCGTGGACCGCCGCACACTGATCAAAAGCGCTGGTTTTGCTGCTGCAGGCTTTGCCGCGTTCCCGCTTGCGGGATGCAAAGCGCAAGACGCATCGATGCTGGACAGCACTGACGGATCCAATTTGCTCGCTATACCGCCCTTGCAGCGTGGCGAGATTGAGCAGGGCGCACGGGTTTTCCGCTTGTCTTTGACCCCAGGCCAGAAGGAATTCGTCACCGGTGTTGCTTCGCCCACCATCGGCATCGACGCACCCTATCTGGGACCGACGCTGGAAATGCGCCGGGGCGAGTGGGTGCAGTTCCATATCGACAACAAGCTGGCCGAAGGCGCTACGGTCCATTGGCATGGTTTCGAACTTCCTGCCGCAGCCGATGGCGGACCGCATCAGTTGATCCGTCCCGGCGAACGCTGGAGGCCTTCTTTCCAAGTTCGCCAGCGGGCTTCGCTCTACTGGTATCATTCACACTTGGAGCGCGGAGCCGGGCCGCAGGTCTATGCCGGGCTCGCCGCACCGATCTATGTTCGCGACGACGAGGAAGAGCGCCTCGACTTGCCGAGCGACTATGGCGTCGACGACATTCCGCTGATCGTGCAGGACCGCGTGATCGATGGATCCGGCCGCTTGGTGTACCCGCTGAGTATGCACGCGCGGATGATGGGCGTGCGCGGGAGCCGGATATTCGTCAACGGCACTGAAAACGCTGTGTTCGACGCACAGACAGGCCAATTGCGGCTGCGCATCCTCAATGGATCGAACGCCCGCCTTTACGATTTTTCGCTCGAAGGTGATCGTTCGATGCAACTGATCGCGAGCGATGGCGGCTTGCTCGATCGTTCGCACATCGTCCGCTCGGTCAGGCTCGCCCCGGGGGAGCGCGCGCAGGTAATTATCGATCTCTCGGA
Organism: uncultured Erythrobacter sp.; assembly: GCA_947494705.1. Lineage (GTDB taxonomy): Bacteria > Pseudomonadota > Alphaproteobacteria > Sphingomonadales > Sphingomonadaceae > Erythrobacter. The sequence goes on along the minus strand of CANLVN010000001.1, from coordinate 432,144 downwards.
AGGACGCCCGCTTCGCCTTCTTGCCAGCAGTCCCGAAAACGCCATGGGCATGATGGGCGGACGCGGAATGATGGGCGGCGGGATGATGGGGCGCGGCGATAGCGGCGATGCTTCCGCAGACGTGTTTCAAATCCTCGATATCAGGCCGGCAAGTTCGGCCCAGCGCATCAGGGTGCCGACACAACTGGCATCGCTTGCTCCAACCGACCCGTCGTCAGCCGTCCGAACCCGGCGTTTCGTTCTCGACATGGGCATGATGGGCGGCGGAATGTCCATTAACGGTGCTGCGATGGACATGAATGTGATCAACGAACGTGTGCCAGTCGGCCAATGGGAAATCTGGGAGATCGCCAACGCTTCGATGATGGCCCACCCGTTTCATATCCATAACGTCCAGTTTCGTGTGATCGACCGCGATGGCCGAGCGCCCCCACCATTGGAAACCAGTTTGAAGGATACCGTGATCGTCAACCCGCGCGAGCAGGTACGCCTTCTCCTGCGTTTTGAAGAACACACCGACCCAGACCTGCCCTACATGTATCACTGCCACATTCTCGAACACGAGGATGCAGGCATGATGGGGCAGTTCGTAGTCGTGAAGAGCTAGGAAGGACAGGCGATGAGCAAGGACCAGAGTGTGATCGAGGGTACCGCGATCGACCCGGTATGCGGCATGAGCGTTGCAATCGACGGGGCTCAGCATATCGCGACGCATGAGGGCGCGACACACTATTTCTGTTCGCCGCGCTGTCACGACAAGTTCGTCACCGATCCCGAGCTCTATCTCTCGGGCGCGCATCTCGACGCGGTCGAGGATGTGCCCGAAGGCACGATCTACACCTGTCCGATGCACCCTGAAATCCGCCAGCCCGGGCCGGGTTCATGCCCGATTTGCGGCATGGCGCTCGAACCGGAAACCGTTTCGCTGGGCGATGGCCCCGACCCCGAACTGGTCGACATGCTGCGTAGGTTCTGGTGGAGCGCGCTGCTCACGCTGCCTCTGTTCGTCTATGCGATGAGCGACATGGCACCGGGGCTCAGTTTCGACCGTCTGATAGAACCGGCCTGGGCGCAGTGGGCGCAATTTGCGCTCGCAACCCCGGTGGTTCTATGGGGCGCCTGGCCGTTCTTCGTTCGGGCCATCCAGTCGCTCAAGACGCGCAATCTCAACATGTTCACCCTGATCGGGTTCGGCGTGGCCATCGCCTATCTTTTTAGCGTCGTGGCGACGGTCGCGCCCGATCTGTTCCCTGCAGCGTTCCGCGACCATTCGGGACGGGTCGGGGTCTATTTCGAGGCGGCAGCGGTCATCACGACGCTCGTTCTGCTCGGACAGGTCCTCGAGCTCAAGGCCAGGGGTTCGACCTCGAGCGCCTTGCGCGCACTGCTCGAGCTGGCACCGCCCAGCGCGGTCAAGATCTTTGGCTCAGGCGACGAGCGCGAGGTGCCGCTCGATCAGCTAACCACAGGCGATCGTCTGCGCGTTCGACCCGGCGACAAGGTTCCCGTCGATGGCGAAATCGAGGAGGGATCGAGCGCGATCGATGAATCCATGATCAGCGGCGAACCGCTTCCGGTCGCCAAACAGGCTGGCGACATTGTCATCGGCGGCACGGTCAACCAGACTGGAGGGTTCGTCATGCGCGCAACCGGCGTGGGCAAGGACACGATGCTGTCCAAGATCGTCCAGATGGTGGCCGACGCGCAGCGCAGCCGCGCACCGATCCAGCGGCTCGCCGATCAGGTGGCTGGCTGGTTTGTGCCTGCGGTGGTTGTGATCGCCATCGCCACCTTCGTGGTCTGGGCAATCTGGGGTCCCGCCCCTGCGCTTGCCTACGCATTGGTCAATGCCATTGCGGTCCTGATCATCGCTTGTCCCTGCGCGCTTGGCCTCGCTACGCCGATGTCGATCATGACAGGCACAGGCAAGGGTGCCCAGCACGGCATCCTGATCCGCAATGCCGAAGCGCTGGAGACACTCGAGAAGATCGATACGCTGGTGGTCGACAAGACCGGCACGTTGACGATAGGCAAGCCCGATCTGGTGGCGGTGAAGCCTGCAGACGGCATCGACGAAACTGAATTCCTGGCAGCGGTTGCAGGTGTCGAAATGGGCAGCGAGCATCCGCTGGCCCATGCCATCGTCGAAGGCGCAAAAGCGCGCGGCGTCTCGCCCGCCAATGCCACGGATCTCGCTTCGACGACCGGGGAAGGTGTTGAAGCCAATGTCCAGGGGGGCCGGGTTGCGATCGGCAACGAAAAGATGATGCGGCGCGTCGGGATCGATGACGAGGCCTGGCTCGGCTCGGCCGAAAATGGCCGCAAGCAGGGTCAGACGGTGATGTTCGTTGCGTTCGATGGCCGTCCGGCAGGGCTCATCGCGGTGGCCGATCCGATCAAGCCTACCAGTGCAGCGGCTATTGCGGCTCTGCACAAGCGCGATATCCGGGTCGTTATGCTCACGGGCGACAGCCGCGGCACTGCCGAAGCGGTCGCGCGCGAAATGGGTATCGACGAGGTACACGCCAATGTCTCGCCCGAAGACAAGCACCGCAAGATCGAAGAGCTGAAAGCGCAAGGTCGCCGGGTCGGCATGGCCGGGGACGGGATCAACGATGCTCCTGCGCTGGCTGCCGCCGATGTTGGTATTGCCATGGGCACTGGTACCGATGTGGCGATCGAAAGCGCCGGGGTCACACTGGTTCGTGGTGATTTGACAGGAGTGGTGCAGGCCACCGTGCTGTCGCGCGGAACGATGCGCAACATCCGGCAGAACCTGTTTTTCGCCTTCGCTTACAATACGCTCGGCATTCCGGTCGCAGCAGGCGTACTGTTTCCATTCTTCGGAGTGCTACTCAGCCCGATGATCGCGGCAGCGGCGATGAGCTTGTCTTCGGTGTCTGTGATCGGCAACGCCCTGCGTCTGCGCGGCTTGAGCTTCGCCCGGTGAACAGCAGTGTTGATCCTTCGGACAATTCGGTTCGAAAAGGCAGCGATCACGTTATGGCTGTTATCGCCCATTGGCCGCTTATGAAGATGCCAACGAGGATGATGACCGCCGCGAATATAAAGTTCAGCGCTCGTTTGCGCTTAGCCAACAGGTTCGATGCGCGAGTACCCAGCCAGCCGCCTATACCGCCGCCGCCGATGAAAAACGCGGCAATCTCCCAATCGACGAGTCCGTCGAGGGCGTAATTGGCGGCTGTGGTCGTACCGAAAGCGGCTACAGAGACCAGCGAGGAGCCGATCGCGTTGAGAATCGGCATGGCCGTCGCGGCAACCAGACCCGGCACCACCAGAAAGCCCCCGCCGATACCGAAGAAACCGGACAGTCCGCCTACCAGCAATCCTCCGAACGCGAGGCGCGGGGTGAGGCGCAGCGCCGTGGCTCGGGTGAGCTGGACATCCGGGTCGGATCCGCCCGATTTCTCGCGCAGCATCGAGAGGCCGACGACAATCATCACCAGACCGAACAGGCCCAAAAGCAGATCGCCCGATGTAATTTTTCCCAGGCTTGATCCGGCGGCAGCTCCGACAACGCCGAATGCTGCGAATAGGCCTGCGCAGCGCCACTTCACATTGCCGCCTCGCGCATGGAACAATAAGTTTGCCAAGGCGCTGGCCGCCACCGCAGCAGCGGACGTGGCGATAGCGACATGGGTGTCGTGAACACCGACGACATACACAAGCAACGGCACTGCGAGGATCGATCCCCCACCGCCGAGTAGTCCAAGCGAAAAGCCCACGAGGAGGCCCGAGGTAAGCGATAGGAGCGCCACGATGACGCCGATATCCATCATCCGGGATTGTCCAACATAACTGAAAGCCTGTTCAATGGCCGTCTGCTGGACCGGTCGTATCGTCGGCGGAGCTGCAATAGATGGCGTAGAGCGTTTCCAGCACCCGGCGCGGCGCATCGCCGCAAAGCGAATAATGGATCGTGCGGCCATCGCGCCGCGCTGCGACCAGGCCATCCTTCCGCATAAGCGCCAGATGCTGCGAAACCACGGTTTCCCGAAGTTCCAGCAGTTCGGCCAGCTCGCCCACGCTGCGCTCGCCTTCAACCAATTGGCAGGCGATCATCAGGCGGTTGTGGCTGCCCAGCGCCTTGAGCAATGCCACCGCCTTTTCGGCTTGATCGCGAATATCTTCGGCTTTCATACTTGCATATATGCGAAGGTATGAATATAAAGTCAATCGTAATCTGCTGCCGCGCAATCGCGGACCCGGACCTTTGAACCTGAACCAGGATGATGCCTTATGACCCAAATCAAGATCCTCAATGGCAGATTCGCCGTCTCGACCGCTCCGCCTTCCGAGGGCGACCTGCGCGCATTGGCGGAGGATGGTTACAAGGCGGTCGTCAACCTGCGCTGCCAGGATGAGGCGGATCAGCCTCTCGCCCCGGACCGCGAAGGTGAAGTGGTGGCATCGCTCGGCCTTGAATATTGTCACTTGCCGGTGGCGGGCGGCACCATATCGGACGAGCTCGTCGATGAGTTCAGGGCCAGTGTCGAAGCGCTTCCGAAGCCGGTGCTGGTCCATTGCGCCTCGGGCAAGCGCGCAGGAGCCTTCACAATAATGCATCTGGCGTCGCAGCAGGGAATGAGCGGCGATGCGACCCTACAGAAGGCGGCGGATATGGGCTTCGTGTGCGACGAACCGGCGCTGGAAAACTTCGTCCGTAATTACGTCGACCGGGCGCAGGACTGACCTACGCAGAACCGCTCTCAACCAGCATACGAAAAGACTATTCGATGAAACCCGACATAGAGGCATTTTTCGACACGAACACGAACACCGTGACCTATGTCGTGTCCGATCCTGCAACCAAGGCGTGCGCGGTGATCGATCCGGTGCTCGATTTCGATGCCGCAGCGGCGCGAACGGCGACTAAGTCCGCCGATAAAGTGATCGAATTCGTCCGGCAAATGGATTTCAAGTGCGAGTGGATCCTGGAAACCCATGTCCATGCCGATCACCTTTCCGCCGCACCCTACATCCGCCGCGCACTAGGCGGCAAACTTGCTATTGGTAGCGAGATCACCGTCACGCAGAACACCTTCGGGCCGATATTCAATGCCGGAGTGGACCTGCCACGCGATGGACGCCAGTTCGACCATTTGTTTGCCGATAATGACAGCTTTGACCTAGGCGCCATATCGGCCCAGGCACTCCATACGCCGGGACATACGCCCGCGTGCATGACCTATGTTATCGGAGACGCCGCCTTTGTCGGCGATACGCTGTTCATGCCCGATTACGGCACGGCGCGGGCCGATTTTCCCGGCGGCGATGCACGCACGCTCTATCGCTCTATTCGCCGGATTTTCGAGCTACCGGAGGAGACGCGGCTGTTTATGTGCCACGACTACCTGCCGGAGGGCCGCTCGCAGCACCAATGGGAAACGACGGTGAAAGAACAAAAGCACAGCAACATTCATATCCATGCCGGGGTCGACGAGAATGCATTTGTAGCCATGCGTGAGGAGCGCGACAACCAGCTGGGTATGCCGCGCCTCATCCTGCCATCAATCCAGGTCAACATTCGCGGAGGGAATATGCCTCGCGCAGAAGGAAACGGTACGATCTATCTGAAACTGCCGGTCAACGTTTTGGGTGAACCACAGACGCCTCCCGAAGAAACTGGTCCGCGCACCCAATAAGTCTGCCATCGACGTATCAACCTGAGGGGGAAAGAACTCTATGATCCGGAATATGGAAAACAGCCTAGCGACATGGGCCGCAAAAGTGCGATTGATCGATCCGGTCTTCCGCCTCTGTTTGAGCCTCATATTCATCATAGGCGGATTGGGGCATTTTCTTGCGCATGAATATATGCTGGGCCGGATGGCATTGTCGCCATGGAAAGATCACGTTGCTCTAATTGGAGATGCGTCCATTCTTTTGTGGCTGTCTGGCTTGGTTTTCATCGGTGCAGGAACATCACTGGCCTTGGGGTGGATGACCCGGCTCTCATGCACCGCGTTATTTCTTACCCTCGTTCCGATAACTCTTGCGATCCATATCGCCCCAGGTCACACAGGTCCTTTGCTCAAAAATATCGCTATCCTGGGGGCGCTGGCATTCGTCTTCGTTCGAGGACCAGGAAGTCACTCGATGGATAAAGCGCCCGGTCGCGCTGCTCGTTGAGCGAAGAGCAAGCTCACCTACCACATACGAGCAAAATCTCGCAAAAGATTTTGGCTTGCTTTTCAAGGTTTTGGCGCTTCAGCCGGAGGCGTTTGTCCACGCCCCCATAGAGCCCAGATAGATATCGAGGTGCTCGAAACCCTTGCTGGCCAGCCAACCCGCCGCAACGCTCGCCCGCATGCCGCTCGCGCACATCAGCGTGTAGTGGCGGTCGCGGTCGAGCTCTTCCCACCGCGTGTTGAGCTCACCGACATAGATATGTCCTGAGCCGTCGATGCTTGCTTCTTGCCGTTCGTCCGCGTCGCGCACGTCGAGCAAGGTCCACTCGCCGCTGTCTTGATCGAGCCTGCGCGCGACTTCCTCGGTGCCAATCATGGGAATGCTGCGCATCGCTTTGCCCTGTGCGGCGGCTGGAACCACGCCGACATAGCCGCCCACAACATTATCGAGACCGATGCGCACCAGATGGGCCATGGCCTGGGCTAGCTGGCCTTCCTCGGAAGCAATGAGGGCGATCCTGTCGCCTTCACCGAGGAACCATCCGGCAAAGGCCGGTATCATTCCAACCGGAAGGCACATGGCACCCGGCAGATGGCCGGCAGCGTAGGCGAGCGGCTCGCGCACATCGACCAGGTGATCGGCGCCGCTCTCGCTAAGGTTTTCCAGCCCCAGACGCCTTGGCCGCATGACGCGCGGCGCGGCATCGGACCCTGCAAGGTTGAGCCGCTCCATCAGCCGGAAATAGGGCGGCTGGTAGTGGTGCTCTGCTACCTTCGCCTCGATGAACTCGTCGCGGTCGGAGATGCGCAGGCGCGGGTTGTTGCGCCGCTCGTGGCCGATTGTCGAGAATTCCCGGTCCGCCATTCCCGACCCGCAGACCGAGCCCGCACCATGCGCCGGGTAGATAATCGCCTGATCGCCGAGGCCGCAAAGTTTCTGCAGGGAGTCGAATAGAAGGCCCGCGACTTCTTCCTTGCGCTCGGGATAGAAATCGGTGCGCCCGACATCGCCGACGAACAGGGCATCGCCGGTAAAGACGCCGACCGGCCCCTCGGAATATTCGCTGTCATGGATGACGAAAGCGAGATGATCGTCGGTGTGTCCAGGTGTTTCAAGCACTTCGATCTTCAATTGACCCAGCTCGAAACAATCGCCTTCGCGCGCGGTCCTGGCAAAGATGACTTCGCCTGCCGCGTTGGGCCCGTGATAGACCGTGGCTCCTGTCAAATTGGCCAAGATCGGCGAGCCGCTGAGCAGATCCTCATTGCGATGGGTTTCGAAGATATGCGTTATCTCCAGCCCTTCGGCCCGGGCCTTTTCGACATAGACCTCGCAGTCCCGGCGCGGATCGATGACCGCTGCCTTTCCGCCCGAGCCGATGATGTAGGAAAGGTGTGAGAGACCGGGGGTTTTGATTTTCTCCAGAAACATGCGACTTCCTTGTCTGTTGCTCAAAGTCTGTAACGTTCGGGCTCGTTACAGATTGAAAAATGTTACGACGTTTAATCGATCCCGAGTTCGGCCTTGATGGCGGCAGGACTTTCGAAACGTTCGGCTTCGGGCCTGCCGATGGCAGGCTTTGCGTTGATCCAGGTATCTTCGCACACGAATTCAAGCAGGCTCGCCGCTAGATCAGCATGACGGCAGCGGAAACAGCCTTCTGCCAAGCGTTCGTCCGTAATGACGGCATCGCCGGTGTAAGGCTCATCCAGCAGCCAGCCCGGCCGTGCGGCCGTCCATTTGATACCTTGGGCGTCGCTGAGCATCGCTTCCATGGCGCGCATCTGCTCGAGTATATTGAACAATGCAGGCTTGGCGGTGAGCTCAAACCAGGCCGGGACGCTCGACTGATGTTCGACAAAGGCAGCGGAGATCACGGCAATGCGGTCGATCTTCGTCTGTGCCATCGCCCCGAGCAGGTTGCGCGTGCCATCGGTATAAAGCGGCGGTGGATCGATCGCATTGCCCGGACCAAAAGCGACACCGAGGGTCGAGATAACCGCGCGGCAGCCATCGAGATCGCCAGCGAAATCGTCCGACAGCACATCGCATTCGATATATTCGAAGTCGCCCACCCGCTCGTCTGGTCCGGGCACCGTGTGTTCGAAGGCGCGGATCGGTATGTCCCGGGCAAGGGCATGCCTCAGTAGCTCGGTGCCGGTCTTCCCGCCTGCGCCGAAGACAGCGATGGGCCTCGTATCGGTCATCTGCTTGTTCCTGTTAAAACTGGTGAGGGCGACGAAGGGCGGAGGCGCGGGCGCATGGGGTAACCGACGGCCCGCCCATGCGCCCTGCCAGTATCAGGCTCCCTCGGCTGGACAGGTGGTATAGCCCCAAAAGCCAAACTCATCCTTGGCTCTTGGCGCTGCCACGATCATCTCCTGCATCTGCAGGCTCGCATCGCCTTCATCATCCAGCATGCGGGTTCTGATCCGAAGCTCACCGTTCGAATAGCTGCCGGGGCCATCGGCAGTGACGGGGATCAATTTGCCATTGATCTTGATTGCTCCGCCCCCGTCGCCGTCATAGACAAATGAGGGAAAGGCCACTTCGGTCAGGCGGAACTGGCAGGCCTGTCCTGCGCCCAGAGCAGCAAGATCCGCGTCATTCATGGTCCCGGGAAGCATCAGGCCTGAGTCAACATTTGCCAGTGCACTGGCCGCATCCTCGATCGGCGCGGCAGTGGCAGGCGGGTCGAGCTGGGCTTCGCGGTCGTTGCCCGGAGCGGTGTTCGAATTGCAGGCGGCAAGCGGTAGCGCGATGAGCGCCGTGAAAGCTATCTTGTTCATGGCTGCATCTCCTCGGGCAGGCGTTCTTCGGTCCGAGGACCGTTCTGCTCGATATCGTCGATGAGATATTTCATCTCGGCGATTTCGCGGCGCTGGGCGACGATGATGGCCTGAGCGAGTTCGCGCACGCGAGGATCCTTCAGGCTCGCGCGTTCGCTGGTCATGATCGCGATCGAGTGGTGCGGGATCATCGCTGCCATATATTCGGTATCGTCGACGGTGGTCTGGCTGCGCACCAGCCACAGCGCGAGGGCGAACACGAAGGCGCCGACGCCCAGAATAATGAAGTTCTTGGTCCGGTCCTTGTACATGCCCCACATGAAGAGCAGCATGACAACCATCATCATCGCGCCCATGACAAACATCATCCAGAAGCGCGTTTCGCTCCAGAAAAGATCATCGACGGTAAAGGTGTTGGCATACATCAGGAAGAACATGATCACGGTCGAGGTCGACACCATGGCCATGAATCGCCAGTAGCTGCCGCCCCCTCCCTTGTCCGAGTGGGTCGTCTTTTCAGTCATGCTTTTTCTCCTTTGTGCATCATGGTCCAGAATAGCTGCGCCGAGCAGCTGATGAGAGCGAAGCCGGTGAGGGCCTCGACGCCGGCCAGGACTCTCAGGTGCTCGGTCGGATAAATGTCGCCCAGGCCCAGTGTGGTCACGTTGATGAGCGAGAAATAGAAGTAGTCCATCCAGTCCATGGAAGGCGCCTTGTCGAAACCTCCCAGGCCCCATTGCGCGCCCAGCCAGAAACCTGCGGCAAAAAGGATCGCCACGAGGAAATGCGACGCGAGCACGATCAGCGAAACGGCAAGCTTTGCCTGCGTATCGCGGCGCCGGTCGAGAAGCCGGTGACCGACACCCAGAATGGCAAGGTGCGAAGCGACAGCCGAGAGGAACAGAAAGACGGAGAGAAGGAGCGCGGTGATCATGCGAGAAGCTTCGCGCCCATCCACAGACCCATTCCGATCATGAACAGATTTTCGGTCAGCGAGACAAAGCCGAGCGGCACATTGCTGCTGCCGCCCACGCAGGCGCATTTAAGCTCGCGCTTGTCGATGTAGACAGCCTTGAAGACGCTGACAGCGCCGACTGTGCCGATGAACAATGCCAGCGGGGCCGAGAGCCAGGTCAGCGCGCCCGCGGTCATGAGAATGCCGGCAGCGGCTTCGCCGAACGGGTAGACGAAGCCATAGGGCACCCAGCGCCGTGCGAGCAGGTCGTAGTTGAGGAACATCGTCGAGAAACTGCGCACGTCCTGAAGCTTCTGAACGGCGAGCAGGGTCATCGACAGGCTCACGAACCATTCTGCGGCCCGGACAGTGAAGAGGTCGTCAAAAAACGCCCAGCTCAGCCCTAGCGCGAGCAGCAGCGCGACCGCGAAAATCGCAATGACCGGCTGATAGCTGGTTTCGCCTTCCTCAGGCTGCGAGCGGCTCTTGCCGAAGAATTCGCGGACATCGTCATAGCCGCCAATGCGCTTGCCTTCGATAAAGGTCTGCGGGGTGGTCTCGACGTCGTACTTGTCCTTGAACGCATCGGTTTCCTCCCTGCTGGTCAGGTGATGATCGTCGACCTCGAAGCCTTGCCGTGTGAGGAGATCGACCGTCTTGATGCCATAGGGACAGACATGGTCCTCCATGACCATACGGTAGACCGCCGCTGTTCGGGTCGTCATGAATCGCTCCATCTGTTTTGCCTGACGTTTCTCGTGCTCAACGCCGGTTTTCGGTGAACGGTTTCGAAAAAGCCCGGCGTAAAAGCGGCAAAGCTGGTTGAAGAAGGTGCCATCACCTTTTCTCTCCTGACCCATCATCTTCAGGAGATGCGGGCGCTTCGGAATTGCGCGAGAGGTAGATCCATTCTCCCACGAAGACTGCGACGATGCCGATCGCCGCGTAGGCGACAACGGCAGGATCGCTGCGCAATTTGGCCGCGGTAAAGGCTGCGAGGACCACGCCATCTGCCGCGAGCGCTGTCAGAAGTATTGTTGCGCGCGCGCCGACTTCCTTGCGCAGGTGGCGCAGGACGCCCCAGTGAACCAGCATATCCATGACGAGGTAGAAGAAGGCGCCCAGCGAGGCGATCCTTGACAGATCGAACAGGACCGCAAGCGTCCCGGCAATGACCACCGTATAGACCAGCATGTGGCTGCGAATCCCGCCGCTCATGCCGAAATGGCTGTGCGGGATCATCTTCATGTCGGTCAGCATCGCAAGCATGCGCGACACGGCAAATACGCTCGCTATCACGCCCGAAGTGGTGGCGGCGATCGCGATCGCCACGGTGAAATAGAAGCCCAGTTCTCCCAGCGCCGGACGCGCCGCAGCCGCGAGCGAATAATCGCGCGCCTCGACGATCTCGGATATGCTCAGGCTCGAACCCACCGCCACTGCGACAAGCAGATAGATCACGATGCAGACGGCTATCGAGATCATGATGGTTCGGCCGACATTCTTGTGCGGGTCAACGATTTCGCCGCCGCTATTGGTAATCGTGGTGAAGCCTTTGAAGGCGAGGATCGAGAAAGCAACCGAGGCGAGCAGGGCTTCTGCATTGGTCAGCGAAACGGACTGCGAAAATGCGCCTGATGAAAATCCGCTGGCCCAGATCGCCGCGACTGCGAACAGCGCGATACCGCCGATCTTGATGGCGGACATGATGAGCGAGAAGCCGCTTACCGACTTGTTTCCCGCTGCATTGACGAGATAGGCGAAGATGATGAGTGCAAGCGCTGCCAGCGAAACGAGCCACCCGCTGCTTTCGAGGCCAAACGGGCGCAGCGCGTAAGTCGCAAAGGTGCGGGCCACGAGGCTTTCATTGATGACCATCGACAGAGCCATCAGGAGCGATGCCGACGCGGCAATGACGCCGGGTCCGTAGGCCTTCTGCAAGATCATCGCGATGCCGCCCGAAGACGGCCATTTGTTCGACATCTTGATATAGCTGTAGGCCGCCAGCGAAGTTACCAGCGCGCCGGCGATGAAAGACAGGGGGAAGAGCGGACCGGCGAGCTCGGCGATCTGCCCGGTCAGCGCGAATATGCCGGCACCGATCATGACGCCGGTACCCATCGCAACGCCGCCCAGCAGGGTTATCGAGCCAGCCGTTTCGCTTTGATTCTCGTGCTCATGGTCTTGCAAGACTTTCCCCTGTCGATGGTCTCCCGTGAAAGAAAGATTATGTCGACCAGTACGTTCGCCCTTGCCGCGTCCCTCAAAAAACTTTCAGGACAAAGCCGGAGAGTTGCGTTTTGCTCGGGGCGCTCGAGCAAATTGCGGCCTAAAGCGGACTGCCTGCGCGACCGAAAAACGCTCCGCGAGTTTCAAGGCAAGCGGCCATCGCCGCCGATCTGCTACGTCCTGAATCGGTTCCGGAAAAATCGCAGCATTGGCACCCCAATGATCGCGATGTACCAACCGTACAAAAAGCTGCCGAGAGCGCCTGCCAGAAAGCCCGAAATGGTCAGCCATTCGAACCCGGGAAGCAGCGGCGCCCACGCTTCGTGCATGTGCGCCTGTTCGGGCGCGAGCAGGCCGAAACCGATGCAGATCAGGTAGCTGAAAAGCAGGAAGAGGCTGAGTGTCCAGCCCCATATCAGTATTGAGGTTTTGACCGAATAGTCTGACATGATGGTCCTCCGTTAGAGTTGGCGCTGAGATGGCTTGTCCATGGTCACGGGTAGGATGCGAAAACGCGCTGCCCGCCTGAGCCGAAGGCGATGACATCATACGGCTGCACCCGGTCCCCGGCTTCCATTCCGGGCGAGCCAAGCGGCATTCCGGGCACAGCCAGGCCTGCCACGCCTTCGGGGCTTTCGCGTAATAGTTTCGCGATGGCATCGGCGGGCACGTGGCCTTCGATGATATAGCCATCGACTTCCATCGTGTGGCACGACCACAGATCCTGCGACACACCCCTGGCTGTCTTGAGCGCAGCCATGTCGTCGGTGTCGACCGAGGCGACCTCTGCTTCGAGTCCGTGTTCTACGTGACCGGCCCAATTGAGACAGCAGCCGCACCCTGCGTCGCGGAACATGGTGTAGGTCGCGGCCTGGGCCGCATTCGAGCAGGCTGCAATGGCGAGGAGGAGCGAGGCCGCCAGCGAACGGCGTAGCGGTCTCGAATCTTTCATGAGGTTCATTGAGCATTGCCTTTCTTGATGCCGCGCCAGAGAGAAATGGTTCCGGTCGCGGTATGGATACGATCGAGCAATTCGGCGTCCGCGAAAATCTCGGCGAGCAATTTCTCGACGGCTCCGTCGGCGCTCGGCTGGGTGTCCTTGACGCCGTCGAGAAGCTGAACGCTCGAACGGAACAGCGCGCGCATGAGTGGAGCATCCTGCCGCATATAGTCGGCAATCAGCGCCATGCCCCCGGGGGCGAGCAGGTTCTCGATCTGGTCGAGGATCGCGCGCTTTTGCGATACGGGGACCTGGTGAAGGACGAGGCTGCTGACGATCTTGTTTGGCCGCCAGCCGTCGGAAAGCTCGAGACTATCGAGAAAGCCGTTGTGCCACCGGACCATATCGGCTCCGGCACCGAACTTGCGCTGCGCGATAGCCAGCGCTGCGGGGTCGGGCTCAACGCCGATGAAGCCGGCTTCGGGGCAGTTGGCCATCAGCGCCCTGAGCAAGGTCCCGGTGCCGCACCCGACATCGATGACCTTGTCGCCGGGCAGCAATGCGGCCTTTTCGACGATTGCGCGGCGCCACCGTCTCTCGCGCGTAAAGACTGCGATCGCGCGATCATAGAACGGCGTGAGCCAGCTTTTGCCCAGCGGCGGAGTGAACTCGCGCTCTTTTGGCGGAACTGCCGCGCTTTTCATGCCATGGCTCCTATTCGACGCTGGTACTTGCCGCTGTTGCTTGACTTACTCCTCTTACGCGTCGCCGACCCGCACCCCTCAAAAAAGAAACTTGAGGGTTTGCGCGAAGCATCGCGTATAGGAACCGTGCAACCGACAGGAGCAAGGGATGCGTGACAATCAGACACTCGATGCGATGCTCGGCACCATGGCCTCGCAGAAGGCTGGCGACGTGCCGCCCGACTTCATGAACGGCGTCTGGCAGCGCGCAGGGCAGCTGGGGGAAATTGCCGATCAGCGGCGCAGAATGGCCTTGTTCGCCGGTCTGTTTGTCGTCGGCCTAACGGCAGGCGCAGGGACCAGCGGATGGCCGTCCGAAAACGGCGCTCCTACAGAAATTGTTGGCGAGAGCCTCGTTGGCGGAGAATCCCTGTCACCCGCTGCATTGCTTCATGTGGGGTCATAGACGTTGAAGAAGTTTCACCTTGTCCTTGCGGTCCTGCTGGCGGCGCTCGCCGGATGCCTAGGAGCGCTTGCCGCCGATCGCTGGGCCAACAACGATGCCGAGGGCGGCCTGCACCAGTTCGTGCACGATGAGCTGTCGCTCACGGCTGACCAGGAGCAGCGGCTCGATGCGCTCGAAGCGCGTTTCGCGGTAGAACAGGCAAGGCTCGAAGCCTCTGCGCGCGCAGCCAACGCCCAGCTCGCCCAGGCAATGGAAACCGAGCACGAATACGGGCCCGAAGTCAGTGCCGCGATCGACGAGGTGCATGCGCGCATGGGCGATTTGCAAAAAGCGACCGTGCGCCACGTCTTCGACATGCGGGAAATTCTCGATTCCGATCAGCAGCTCCAGTTCGACCGGAAAGTGTCCGCGGCCCTCACGCGCGATCCGCGTGACTGACCAGCCTTGGCAGCGGTGGATGACACTTCGGATGAAGCTCTGATCGGGCGGGCGATAGCCGGTGACAAGCGGGCGTTCACAGCTCTCGTCGAGAGCGAGATCGCCCGGTTGATTGCGCTTGCCACGCGCATGCTGGGTTCACCATCGCGGGCCGAAGATGTCGTTCAGGACGGTCTCGCGTCGGTCTGGCTGACACGTCATCGCCTCGATCCGAGCAAGCCCATCGGTCCCTATTTGACGACAATCGTTCTCAACCGGTGCCGCGACAAGCTCCGCCGCAGGAAAGTTATTGGCTTCCTTGGTTTGCCGGATGGGCGGGAAGCCGACGCCGTTGCCGACGATGCCCCTAATCCCGAAAATGTTGCCGGAGCCCGCGAACAGCTGCGGCTGGTCCAGGCCGAAATCGGGCGCTTGCCGGTGCGCCTACAAGAGGCGCTCGTGCTGGTCACTGTCGAGGGGTACAGCCAGGCCGAGGCTGCCGAGCTGCTCGGCACCACCGAGAAAGCCGTCGAGACGCGCATCTATCGTGCGCGCAACCGGCTGAAGGAGCGGTTCGAAAAGTTTGAGGGGTAGGGCAGCTGACCGCGTATGTGACGGTATACGCATTTTCAGGAGCCCCCTATGCCTGCCCTCAATCGCCGAAGATTCCTTGGAACAAGTGCTAGCGGGCTGGGCCTGCTTGGTCTCTCCGGTGCCATGCCGGCCTGGGCGCGCGGCGCGGACATCCTTGCAGGAAACGCCCGCAAAGGGCTGGATGAAGTATCCGGGCCGAATATCGACCTCACTGTCGCGCGGTCTGCCTTTGCAACCGGCAACAGACGCGGCGGCGCCATCGCCGTCAACGGCACGATCCCCGGCCCGTTGTTGCGTTTGAAGGAAGGCACGACCGTCCGATTGAACGTCCATAACCAGCTCGAGGAAGACACCTCGATCCACTGGCACGGGCTGCTCGTGCCATTCGAACTCGACGGGGTGCCAGGTGTAAGCTTCCCCGGCGTCAAGCCCGGAGAGACCTTCACCGCTGAATTCCCGGTGCGCCAGTCGGGCACCTACTGGTGGCACTCGCATAGCGGCCTGCAGGAACAGGCCGGGCATTACGGCGCCATTGTGGTGGATCCGGCTGGACCCGATCCGGTCCAGGCGGACCGCGAATATATCGTGGTGCTCAGCGAATTCAGCGAAATGTCGCCCCACACGATTTTCGACAAGCTCAAGAAGGGCGAAGGCTACTTCAACTACAACATGAATACCTGGACCGACGACTATCCGCTTTCGGGCGAGGATCGCCGGATGTGGGCGAGAATGCGTATGATGCCGACCGACCTTAGCGATGTGTCGGCCCCAGCCTACACTTACCTGCTGAACGGTCATGGCCCGCTCGACAATCTGGAATATCTCTTCCGTCCGGGCGAGCGCGTGCGGCTGCGCTTCATCAATGCCGGGGCCATGACCTTCTTCAATATCCGCATTCCAGGCCTGCCGATGACCGTCGTTCAAGCCGACGGGCAGAACGTCGAGCCGGTCGAAGTGGACGAGTTCCAGATCGGCGTCGCGGAGACCTACGACGTCGTCGTGACGCCGGGTGAGCAGCAGGCGTACACATTGGTGGCCGAGTCGGTGGATAGGTCCGGAATGGGGATCGCAACGCTTGCGAGCGCGCCTGGCGCGCGCGCGGCCATTCCGCCGCTGCGCGATCCCCCGCTTCTGACCATGGCTGATATGGGCATGAGCGGTATGGACCACGGGGCTGGCAGCAACGATGCCGGTATGACCGGCATGGATCATGGCGCCGGCGGTATGGCCGGAATGGACCACGGATCGAGCGGAGCGGCTGGCGCGGATGGGATGTCCGGTATGGATGGCGGTTCGGCGGAGATGGCCGGAATGGCTGGCATGGCGGGAGGTATGCAGATGCGCGATACATCGCTCCTGCCTCCCGACGTGAAGGTCGGGCCCGGTCTCGACATGGTCTCGATGAACCCGGTCGACCGTATGGGCGACCCCGGCATCGGCCTTGCCGATGTCCCCCACCGCACCCTCGACTATCGCAAGCTCCGCTCGCTGACACCTCATCAGGAGGGGCGGACTCCCTCGCGGCGGATGGAAATCCATCTCACCGGGAACATGGAACGCTATATGTGGTCGTTCGACGGCAAGAAGTTCTCCGCCGTCTCCGACGAGCCGATCCGCTTTGCCTATAACGAACGCGTGCGTGTCAAATTGATAAACAACACGATGATGGCGCACCCGATCCACTTGCATGGGCACTTCTTCGAACTGGTTAACGGCGCACCTGCCGATCGTCAGCCGCTCAAGCACACGGTTAACGTGCAGCCGGGCGGCAGCGCGCAGTTCGACCTGACGGCGGACGAGCCGGGCGACTGGGCCTTCCACTGCCACCTTCTCTACCACATGCATGCCGGGATGTTTCAGATCGTCACTGTCGCCAATCCCGATGGGAGCGAAGCATGAAGATTCGTATTACCAGCCTGCTCGCATCGATCGCAGTCGGCTCAGTTCTCGCCTCCCCCGCTGCGGCGCAGCATGCCGGTCATTCGCCCGCGGAGCCGCAGCAGAGCGCCGAGGCGCAGGCTGACGCCAAGACAAAGTGCGAAGAAGAAGCCCAGCGCCATCGCGCGATGGGGCACCCGGTAGCCGAAGGAGCTTGCGAACCAGTGGCCCAGCCTGAAGTTGCCATGGATCATTCGACGATGGACCATTCGACTATGTCTCATGGTTCGACGACCGCTCAGGATGGTCATTCGGGCATGGCAATGCCGATGGACGCTGCCCGTCCGGAGACTACACCCGGGAGTCATGAAGGAATGGATCATGGCTCGATGCCGCATGGCACGCCTGCCGAAGGCGCGATGGATCATTCGCAGATGAACCAAGGCGACATGGGTCAGGCGGAAGCCAGCAACTCGTCGATGGACCATGGGCAGATGGATCACAGCCAGATGAACCATGGGCAGACGGGATCGCAGGATATGCAGGGCATGGACCATTCGGCGATGCAGATGGGCTCGAACGACGATATCCCGCTGCTGCCGCCTCCTCCCGAAGCCGGGAGCGGTCCCGCGCGCGCGGCGGTCGCGATCTGGGGCGAGGAAGCCATGAACGAAGCGCGGCGCGAACTTGTCCGCGAGACCGACGGCGGGATGCGCTTCTGGTTTCAGGGCGACCGGCTCGAATACCGCGCCCGCGAGGGAGTGGATGGATATCTTTGGGACATCCAGGGCTATTATGGTGGTGATATCGACAAGTTCTGGTTCAAATCCGAGGGCGAAGGCAGCTTCGGTGAGCCTGTCGAGGGAGCCGAAGTCCAGGCACTCTGGAGCCGGGCGATCGCTCCCTTTTTCGACCTACAGACAGGTGTGCGCCAGGATTTAACAGGACCCGAGCGCACCCATGCTGTCATTGGCATACAGGGCATTGCTCCCTACCAGTTCGAGGTCGACGTTGCAGCGTTCGTATCGAACAAGGGTGATGTAACCGCGCGCTTCGAGGGCGAGCTTGATCAGCGCATCACGCAGCGGCTGATCCTCCAGCCGCGAGCCGAAATCGCTCTTTCGGCTCAGGATATTCCCGAACTCGGCATTGGCGCTGGCCTCGACCGGATCGAGGCAGGTCTGCGTCTTCGCTACGAGTTCGCACGCGAATTCGCGCCCTATGTCGGCGTCTCCCAGGAGTGGCGGATCGGTCAGAGTGCCGATTTTGCACGCGCCGCAGGGGAAGACCCTAGCGTGACGAATTACGTCGTGGGCATGCGATTCTGGTTTTAAGAGAAGGAAATATACAATGAGGATAAGACTATCTCTAAGCGCGGTCGCCCTGGCCTTGGCTGCAGGCGGCACTCCCGCCCTGGCACAATCCATGGATCATTCCGCGCACTCGGACCCTACGGCTTCGACGCAGATGGACCATACGGAGCAGGGCATGAACCACGCCGAGCATATGGATGCGATGAATGATGACGTTGCGGAAGCCGAGGCGGTTCTGACATCATATCGGGATGCCCTGACGTCGCGCGATGCAGAGGCCATGGCCGCGCTGTTTGCCGAGGAATCCTTCGTTTACGAAAACGGCAAGGCGGAAGGCAGCTTCACGTATTACATGGAGCATCACCTGGGACCGGAACTCGATGCAATAACCAGCTTCACCTTCGGCGAACCGACGCTCGCAGTCACCCGGATGGGACATATGGCGTATGGCCGCGAATCGTACACCTATCGGATCGAACTGGCCGACGGCCGCGTGATCGACCGCGAAGGCGTTGCGACCTCGGTGCTTGCCCATGATGCGGATGGCTGGAAGATCGTTCAGTACCATTCGTCGTCACGAGCGCCGCGTAACAACTGATTTGATCGGGGGAACACCGATTGGCGACACGCTCTTTCAAGCTGCGTCTGCATGTGCTGGGCAGCAAGCTTCACAAATGGCTGGCAGTCTTTGTCGGCGTCCAGGTGCTTCTATGGATGGCCACCGGGGCGCTGATGTCGTTCCTCGACATCGAAGAGGTCCGGTCCGAACATGTCGTTTCGCGCGCACCGGAGGTTCTGCCCGCTAATGCTGCCATGCCCGAGTGGCTCGATAGCAGGGAGGGGGTGGTTTCCCTTGCGACGCGCGCGGTCGGCGGCAGGACAGTAACCGAGATCCGTCGGGACGATGGAAGCGTCACGCTCCGCGACCCGAACAGCGGCGCTCTCCTTTCGCCTCTTTCGAGCGCGAGCGCACAGGCCATCGCTCGCCATGCTTGGACGGGGCCACCAACCACCATAGCGACCACGCGCCTCATCGAAGGTGCTGTCGGGACCGAATTCCGGGGTCCGTTCCCCGCGTGGCAGATTACCTATGGCGATGAGGACAATACCCGCGTCTACATCGATGCATCGAGCGGCTCGGTGCTCGCTGCCCGCAGCGACACCTGGCGTCTGTTCGATTTTATCTGGGGGCTGCATATCATGGACTGGACGCAGCGCGACCGCATCAACAGCTGGTGGCTGCTACTGTTCGGGATCGGCGGGACAATCATCGCGGTTTCGGGCTTTGTCCTGCTTGCCAACCGGTTTCCCAGGATCAGGCGGCGGGCGAAACATGTGCCGAATGCCCCCTGAAGCCGCTCCCAGTTTAATCAGGTTCGGCTCGGGCAAAGCGGACCAGAAGGATCGTTAGCGCGGGCACGATCGTCCACATCGCGATCGGGATCAGCGCCAGTCCCGTCACTGGCTCTTGCGGCATCAACTCGCTGTAGCGCCAGCTCAGGAAACTGTTTGCCGGAAGCGATGTGGCGATCATTTCGACGGCGATCGCGACGACAAGCCCGAAGCCGAAATAGATCGCATAGGGCATTTTGGCGGCTTGCCAGAGCCACGCGTGCCCGCCACGTAATCCTGCAAGGCTATAAGCTGTCAGCAGGATCACGCCATCGCCCAGGCTTGCAATGCCGCAGCGAATGGTCCGCTCGAAGGGTTCGAGATCACCCGGTTCGAAGAATGGCATCTGGAAAATCTCCCAGACGAACGCGATCAGGCTCCCGCAAATAAGGATCAGCCAATGGGTTCTGGTCATGTTGCAGGTACGCCCGAAAAATCTGCGCCAGCAAATAGCAAGCGGCCGGATTTCCACTTCCTGCATAGCGCCTTCGCTGCCCCAAAGCCCGGATCAGTCATGATTTTCGCGGCCCTCCGACTCGGCCATGCGAGCAGCGCGTTTGAGAAATTTCCGCATGTCACCTGCTGCCAGTTCGGTAAGCGGGTGCCGGCTCGCATCGGGGCGCGGTTCGATCATGTCCGCACGTTTCCTAATCTGTTCGATCTGTTCATCGCTCGCCCCGGACAAAAGGCCAAGAACTATGTTCTCGAGAGTAATGAGGCGAATGCGCATTTGCACCAGATCGGCATGATCGGGCTCCGGGATATCCCAGCTGCCGTTCTCATTGACCGTGCTCACGACTGCTTCTCCGACGGCTCTGCTGGCACCATGATACTCCCCATTCGTCGTTATCGGCTTCTCTCAAAAAGGTGGCCGAAAAACAGCACCGCTGCAACCGGCCGTGCTTCGGCCCACCAGCCCCACCGCTGCTGCGGATTGTTTGAGGGGAAGAGATGGCGGCTGCGTAAAGAGGATGACTGCACACAGCATCCACCGCAAGACCGACGAAAGGAAATCGACCATGAAACTGACAGTTCTAGCTTTCGCGCTCGCCACCGGCCTGGCAACCACCCCGGCAATGGCCCGGCAACAGCATGACCACGGGGATCAAGCGGCGGCGCAGCAGCAGTCACACGCTGGCCATATGATGCAGGATTCGGCGGCCATGACGGCCCACCGCGAGAAGATGGCTGAAATGCGCGCGCTGATGCAGCAGGCCCACGCGGCGAGCGATCCTGCCGAACGCCAAAGGCTTATGGCCGAACATCGTGCAAAAATGCAGGAACACATGGCGGGCATGATGCAGGGGGACAACGCCGATATGATGGCGGCCTGTCACCAGCACATGATGATGATGCATGACATGATGGAGCAGATGGCGGCTCACGAGAACATGGCGCAAGACGATTAGGAGGCGGTGGCCGGGCTCTCGCTTTGTGCCTGAGCCTGGCCACACTCTTACCAGGGCGCGGTGCAAGGCAGGAGGTCCGACCATCTCGTGAGTAAAATTTGAACCCTCACGCGTCGACGATCGCCGCGCTCTATCACCGCAAGAGATGAAGGTTCGCAGAGCATTACAGACACAATAGGTTGCACGACCATCGCCAAGACCGGAGCCCGTAGAGAATGAAACGAATACAATTCATGGCTATTGTGGCCGCCAGTCTGCTCTGGATAAGTCCGGCCCAGGCCCATGGCGACGAGGAACATGGCGAAGCGGCCAGTGCTGTCGTCTCCGATGCGGCGTCAAAAGATATCCAGGCTGCGCAGGGGCACGGCGACACGGCTGCTGATCATGACGGGGCGAAGGGACAAGATGCAGACGAAGGCGACAAGGGCGTGGTCGGTGTGCTCAAGTCGCTGCATCCCGCCACCGTACACTTTCCGATCGCCTTGTTCTTTATGGCCGCTCTCACCGAGCTATTCGTCATCGCACGGAAGGGCACAGGCCTAGAGTCGGCAGTGCGCGTACTTGTTTATGGCGGTGCCGCCGGGGCGGTCGTGGCGGCCATATTCGGTTGGATCCATACCGGTCTCTGGTTCGGCGGAGATACTGCGATGCAGGTTCATCGCTGGAGCGGAATGCTGATCGCGGTTCTCGGTCTGGCGATGGCCTATCTGGCGAGCCGTGCTTCCGCGAGCCGGACCGCGTTTCGCGCCGCAATCTTTGCCATGGCCGCTCTAGTGCTGGTGCAGGGATTTCTGGGCGGCGAGCTTGCGCACGGTGCCAATCATCTTGGTATCTCCTGGCTTTGAAGGATAGAATGATGCGCAGATCAAATCGGAACGCGTTTGTTGCCCCCCTTGCTGCGGCGGCATTGGGGCTAGGGCTCGCTGCCTGTGATCAGACGCAGGACACTTCATCAGAAGCTGAAGCCTTGCCACTGTATACGGCCCCGCCGACCGAGAGCACAGGTGCTGGCGAAGGCGAAAGAGACAACGCTGCCTTTCCCGCTGGAGAGGCCAACACGAACCGGTCGGGTGAAGCTGCGACTGCCGGTAGGCAACCAGACCGACCGGCGAGCACTCCGGTAGTAGCGTCGTCCCCTGCGGCCACTCCCCCGCCGGTGAATGCCCAGCCTAGCAACACACCCGATCCTCATGCGGGCCACTATATGCCATCCATGCCCGACCATGACATGCCCTCGATGTCCGATCAGGCGCATGGATCGTGACCTGGCGTTTCGCCTTCTGATCGGCCCAAAAACGGCCGACGCTCGTTTTACCAGTCACTACGAATAACAAGTCGTCGTTTGCCAAAGGCGCTTTATCTCATCTGTCCGATTTTGGGGGTATTGATGGGGGTATTTGCAAGACGACTCAAAAAGTTTATTAGGTAAATCAGCACGTTATATGCTCTCTATATTTCCCTCCTCCGCTACCAAATCCATTCATCATTTGTAGATCGCGCCTCGCTGCCATAGTCTCTTTTCCCAGGGTCAAGGGGGAGATTGATGATGAATGCTTTCGAGCGATCCGTGTTCCATGCAATTGCCGTCTCTGGGCTGGCCTTTCCAGTGGTGGAGGCACGGGCGCATGAGTCCGTTGATCATGAGCTGGAGGAACTGCGCGTCGAGAGCATGCAGGAAGCCACTTCGGATTTTTTGGCTATGCTGACCGACGAGCAGCGAGTTGAAGTGATGGCGGCGCTGGAGGACAACGCGACCCGCACCAGCTGGTCGAACCTCCCGGTCGTCATGGCGCCAAGATCAGGCTTGGTTGTGGCGGATATGTCTTCCGATCAACGCCGGGCGTTGCACGGGATGATGGCTTCGGCTCTGTCTAGTCAAGGCTATCTGAAGTCGGCGACAATCATGTGGCACGAAGATGTGCTGCGCGAAATGTTCGATGCGATGCTGGCAGAATTGCCAGATAGCGATCCGCGCAAGGCCCAAGGCATCGCTTTCGCTGACAATTACGACGCCGAGCAATTCTATGTCACGGTCTTTGGAAATCCTGAAGACGCGGATTGGGGCTGGCTGGTGACCGGGCATCATTTCGCCGCCAACTTCACAGTTTCCGGTGGCAGGATCGCGTTCACACCGATGTTCTTGGGAGCGAATCCGCAGGTCGTTCAGGAAGGCCGATACGCGGGTTGGCAGATATTACAGCACGAAGCGGACAAGGCGCTCGCCTTGCTGAGATCTCTGAACGAAGGTCAGCTGGAACGAGCCGTGGTTTCGACGGAAGTCGATAGCGACGTCTTTGCCGGACCGGGCAATCAAATAAGCCACGAAACCTCTTATGGCATCAAAGCCTCCGAACTGGACGAAGCGCAACGTGGTCTTCTGGATAGCCTGATCGATGAATATATCGAGGATGCGTCGGACGAGGCGGCGCAGCGTCAACGCGCCGCAATCGCCGCAGATGGCCTAGAGGCCCTGCGATTTGCCTGGTGGGGTGCGACGGACACGCCGAGAGGTCGCTACATGTTTCGCATTCAGGGACCTTCGGTGCTTATCGATTACGTCCGCGAACCTTCGCCGGGTGGAGAATACAACCACGTCCACTCGATCATCCGCGATCCGTCCAACGATTACGGGTCAGACTGGCTTCAGCGCCACTACACTGAAGCGCATCGCGATTAGGCCGCTCTGTCCGCTTGTCGGCTATTCAAGTCCCTCCTCCGCTACCAATCTCGAATCCGCATGGGTTCGCTTGCTTCCGCATACATCCGTAAACTTCAATTAAAACAGAATGATGTGAGTGATTCGCGTCCGCTTGCGTGCGCATGCATTCGCTTGAAGCCGGATTTGGTGTGGGGGTATTTTGGGGGTATTTTCCGGGGGTAGCGAAAAGGAGCGATACCCCCAATGGCCTTGAGTGAGATTCAGATCAAAAAAGCGAAGGCGGCTGAGCGTCCATACAAGCTTGCGGATGGGGAGGGGTTATTCCTCCTGGTGCAAAAGAACGGCTCGAAGCTCTGGCGGCTGAAATACCGGTACCACGGGAAGGAGAAGCTGCTTTCTTTCGGTGCCTACCCCGAAGTCGGAATAGCGGCCGCAAGAGAACTCAAGAGAGCTGCCAAGGGTGTGCTGGCCGAAGGCAGGGACCCGATGGTTCACAAACCGGGTCGGGACTTCGAAGAGGCTAAGACCTTCAGGGCGATTGCCACCATGTGGCATGAGAACAGAGCAAGTAGTCTCAATCCCGCCCATGCGAAGCGCGTGTGGTCACGGATGGAGCAGGACGTGCTTCCTGTCTTAGGCGAGCTCATGATGCATGAGATAACTCCACCAGAAGTCCTGAAGGTCATTCGGAAGATCGAGGAGCGCGGCGCGCTCGACATCAGTCGACGGGCCAAGCAATGCATTGGTCAGGTATTCCAGTTCGCGATTGCCAGCGGACTTTGCGATTCCGATCCAACGGCGCATCTTCGGGGGGCTTTGAAGCCACGTCCTCGGGTCAAGCATATGGCGAAGCTGCCTCTGGCACAGCTACCCGAACTCATCATCAAGATGGAGCGATACCAGGAAGAGGGTGAGAGACGATCCGAAATTACGCGGGCGGCATTGACCTTTGCTCTTCTTACATGGGTCCGGACCAAGGAACTCCGGTTCGCCAAGAAGCACGAGTTTGAAGGTCTAGTCGGAGATTTACCAGTTTGGCGCATTGGCGCTGATCGGATGAAAATGGGCCGCGAGCATATCGTGCCTTTGTCGCGACAAGCCGCTTCTCTTGCTCAAGATATGATCAGCAAGTCCGAAGGCGAATACGTCTTTCCAGGCCAGAAGCCCAAGATGCCGCTTTCCGAGAATACGATGATCTATGGCCTCTATCGCCTCGGTTACCACGGGCGACAAACTGTTCACGGCTTCAGGGGTCTGGCGAGCACCTGGGCGAATGAGCAGCTGGTCGAGGTCGGCGAACCACCGATGTGGATCCGCAGATATCATGAAGACTGGGTCGAACTGCAATTGGCACACAGCGAAGAGAACGAGGTTCGCGGGGCATACAATGCTGCCGAATATCTCGCTCCCCGTCGTGCAATGCTGCAGGATTGGGCAGACTTCCTCGATTCCATCGGCGGCAAAGCGCAAAACATTGCTGTTTTGAGAGCCGCTTGACCTGCTCCTAGGCGGGCACCTGCCCCAGCCATTCGACGCGAAGGCGGTCGAACCCGACAACGATACCCTCTGCGGTAACCTCAAATCCAAAGTCGTTGTTTGAGGGTTCGTAGTCTTCGAGAACCCAATGATCTCCGGCATCGGTTACAATTACGGCTCCCCGAGGAAGGTGCTCGAGCCGTCCGCTGATCCTTTTCCGATTCGTAGTCATATCGAACCGTATGCCATCCATCGGTCGATAACGCTCTTCACATATCCAGGTGTTTCACGATTTTTCGGTATTCCGCCGGCTCGCGACACGGCGCCGGGACCAGCATTGTATGCGGCCAGCGCGAGATGGATCGCACCGAAGCGCTCTAGCATCTGCTTCAGATACCGCGCGCCGCCATCGATGTTCTCAGCCGGATCGTGGCGATTGCTGACACCAAGTTCTCTTGCCGTTCCCGGCATGAGTTGAGCGAGCCCAGCGGCGCCAGCCGGACTGATTGCCATCGGGTTGAACCGCGATTCCTGCCAAATCAGGGCCTGAAGCAGTCGAGGCGGCAATTGGTATCGCGCTTCAGCTTGCCGGATGTGTGGCTCATACAAGGCTTCCTTGAAGCTTCTATCGATATAGGCCGCGCCGCCATCTGGCTTGCCCAAGTGGATTGCAGTCGGGTTGAAAGCGCGCCCTTTGTCGTTTGTAACCTCAACTGTGCCGAGGTCATGGTCGAAGACCTGAAACTCCTGCGCGTGCGCGGATCCCGAAATCGCAATCGCGAGCGCACCGCAACCGCAAGCCACCAGAGACATTCGCATTGAATCACCTTTCACCTTGCCTCGATCCGCAAGAGAACATAAATAGAACGAATGGGTGTAGGAAAACGTTTTTTTTGTAAGTTTATCCGAGAGGAGAGGGGTTCGTCTGGAGGGGGCAATTGTGAGGCGATGGAGCCGGTATGCCTGTTTCGAATTCAACCGTGTCACGTACCTCGCTTGAGGACACCGCCCGCAACATCTGCGAAAGCCGAGGGGGCAAATGGTCAGGCACAAAGGGGATGGCGTGCTGTCCCGCGCATGATGACCGCACACCTTCGCTCGGCGTGACGCTCGGCCGAAAGGCTATTCTCTTCCATTGCTTTGCGGGCTGCGATCAACAGAGCGTGCTTTCCGCAATGGCGCGCGAAGGTTTCGAGGTGGCCAGGTTTTTCTCGGGTTCTTCGGCCGAGGATCAGATCGAGCCAACAAGGCTACGCACACCCTCGGCAGCAGCGTTGAGGATCTGGCGCGAAGCGGAACCATTGGGTGCCAGTCCGGCGAAGGCCTACCTCGAGAGCCGCGGCATCCTGGCCGCATCTTCAGCTCTTCGCTTTGATCCGCAAACGCCGCTCGGGCCGATAGGACAGGCCCGCTTTCTTCCCGCTATGATTGCGGCGGTCAGCCTCGACGAGGGGCCGATCGCGATCCACCGCACGTTTTTGTCCACCGAGGCTTCAACCAAGGCCACCTTCGACAAGCCAAAGCGCGCGCTTGGCTCGCTCGGTGAAGCTGCTGTCCGTCTCTTTGCTCCGGTTTCCGGGAAGCTCGGCCTTGCCGAGGGGATCGAGAGCGCGTTGTCAGCCTATGCGCTCACCGGCATTCCCGTTTGGGCGACCCTTGGGAATGAGCGTTTCGGTCTCGTAAGCATTCCCGAGAGTGTGACCGAACTCCACCTCTTCGTCGATCACGATGCTGGCGGCAAGTTGGCCGCTTCTCGTGCCCTGGCCGCCTATGCCCGCGATGGACGCACGATCCACGTTCGCAAGCCTGCTGCTCAAACTGGGTGGTTGCCAATCCCACGAAAGCAAGCCCGACATCAATCTCGCTGATGCAGCCTGAGGAGCAGAGAGATGGGACGTTCCGTCAGCTATCCGACCGGCTCCGTGGTGGCCTTTCGCCTGCTCGATGACGGCGAAGAAGACGACACCGACTGGGCCTACGAGTGCCTCGTCGACGAGGTCATCGATACTGCGAAGGCGACCTTTCCATCCTTAGAGCGCTTCGATGAATGGCGCGGCCGCGAAGATCGTATCCTCCTTCGCAATGCTTTCGCCGATTGCGGCATATCGACCTATTGCGGGCTCGCCGCGATCTGGCTCGCCGAGCGCGATGACGCTCGCTATTGGGAAGCCGATTTCTATAACCCACGAACGGCGAGAGCACGGCACTGGCTTGGCCAGGTCTCGGGTAGGTTCATCGACCTGTTTGGTGAGCTCCGCATGGTCGGTCGGTTCTCGAATGGCGAAGCGATCTTCGAGCGTTCCCGATCCGCCTGCGACACCGGGTCCTGATCCTGCCTCATCCCTGTCCGCCGGGAGAGGCCCTTGGGCCGGTCGGGGCGAGCCGCAACCTGCGGCCCGTCGGCCCGTGTTGCCCGCGCCAGCCTTGGGCCGCAGGTTTCCCGCTGCGCGGTGCGCCTCGCCCCTTTCCCCGGCCCTGATCGGGCTCCGGCGGACAGGGACGAGGCAATGGTGCCTCCTCTCCTTGTCCCCGCGATCAGGAGACACCCCATGTACGACAGCTTCATCGACCAGTTGAGCGGCCTCGACCTCTCAGGCCTCAGCATCAAGCCGGCTCCCTTCAACGAAACCGACTTTCCCTGCGAGGACGCGATCGAGCAGACGCTTGGCGCCGTATGGTCCGACCTCTTCGCGATGTTTTCCGACACGGCTCTGGAAGCTGATGCCGAGGACATTGCCTGGGGCGTGGTCAATCTCTTTCACCGTGCCGCCAGCCGGAAGTCCGCTCAGCTCGACCGGGCCAGCGACGAGATCCGGGTCCTCCTCGCATCAGCCGATGGCTCCGAAGTGCACTCGAGCAATCTTGAAGAGCAGGTCGAGCGCGCGCAGGCTGCCGAAGCCAGCATGCTGGCCTTCGAGCAGATGCGCGAGGCTGCGGCAGCACTCTATCGCGACGAGACCGGTTCCTCGTGGAAGCCCGTTTCTGGCTCGCGTACGGGCCATTCGCGCCACCTTACTTCGGCTGTGATCGATGCCCGCGATTTCCTCCGCGCACGTGCTGAGAACCGGCGTCACGCTCTGATTCCGGAAGGAACTCCGGTCGTTTTCGCCGGTGGTCGCCAGAGCTTCGAGAGCGCCGAGGATGCGCGTGTCTACGCCGACAATATCTGGGCGACGCTCGACAAGGTTCGCGATGTGGTTCCCGATCTCTTCCTGGTCCATGGCGGCGACGGCAAGGGTGCCGATCGACTCGCCGCGAGCTGGGCTGAACGCCGCGAAGTCCAGCAGCTGACCTATTCGCTCGATCGTCGGCTTGGTGCCCGCGCCGGCTTCAAGCGCAACGAGCAGATGCTCTCACTCAATCCGCGCTACGTTGTCGCCTTTCCGGGCAATGGTGTAACCGAACGGCTTGTCATCGATGCCAAAGCGCGCCGTATCACCGTAGTCGATCGTCGCGGCCTCTTGGGTACCTCTCCCGGGGCCTGAGGGCCCTTCGTCATCCATATCTGAATTGCCTGCATGTGCATTCGGCGCGGACCCGACTATGGACCGGTCATGCAACTTGACGATCTGCTACAGCGCTACTTTGCCACCAGCGACCTTTCCGGGGTTGCCCCCGACACCTTTGCAGCCGGCATTGAGCATTGCCGGGTCGATCTCGGCCTTGAGAAGGACCGGGGCAAGCGCTTTGCACTGTGGTCGTTCCTGCACATGTTCGGGTCCGCCCCCGATCTCGATGTGGCGTTCGAAAGCGAGGAAGACCGGGAGGCAGCCCGCAACTTCATGGATCTTCTGGCGGCATCGGAGGGCGATGGGGTAAGTTGATTGCAGCTCGGTCTTGGCACCTTCAGACGCGCACCCGATACCCATCCGGCTTTCTTCGCGAACAGTCCTGAATCAGGTCAGCTGACGACAGCAACCCGTTCCTTTGACGGCCGTGTTGTCGCGCTTCGCGCGCCTGCCCGCACCACCCGTCATGAACAGGTTTCCCTTGGAGCTTCGCTCCTGCGGTGCAGTCCTCCCATGCCCTGCTTCTTCTGGATGTTCGCAAGCCGGAGATGGTCTCCGGTTTGAGGAACTGAAGGAACTTACACCATGACCAATATCGCAATCCTCACTGGCCGCATCGCCCGCGATCCGGAAACTCGCGAGACCAAGGGCGGCACCAATGTCACCGGGATCACCGTCGTCACCGATCGCCCCGCACGGGACAAGGACGGCAAGACTTACAAGGACGAGAACGGCTATACCGCCAAGGAAAGCGAGTTCCACCGGGTGACCTGCTTCAACGGCCTCGCCAAGACCGTCGGCCAGTACTGCTCCAAGGGCCAACTGGTATCGGTCCAGGGCCGCATCCACTACACCCAGTGGGAGGACAAGGACGGGGTCACGCGCTACGGCACCGAGATCCTCGCCGACAAGGTCGACTTCCTCTCCCGCGGTAACGGCTCGAGTGACGACAACGACAACACCGACGCTCCCGAGATCGACTGAACTCTCCCGTCGGTCTCACTCCCGAAGGGGTCCTGTCCTACCGGACAGGGCCCCTTCTTACTGTTCCTACTCTCCGGTTCACTGTTCGGTAGGAGAAGATGAGCGAGCCGGTGGAAGCAGCCTCTGCAGAGATGCTTCTTCGCCGAGCTTTCCAAGTTCTCCGGCAACTCTTGCGAGCGCCTTCTTCGAGAAGGTCTCAAGTCCTGTTCCCAATATGATGCGGCCCAGTTCTAGGGCGGCTTGCTCCTCAAGTTGTTTCTGGCGCTCGGCAAGTGCCAGCCGGTCGGCCTCGAGTTTCCGGAGTGCTGCGACAGCGCTTCGTTTGGTTGGCATCGGGGTTCCTTTCCTGCACCCCTCGGTGGTTCCTCCCGTCGATCAACATGCACCCGGGCACAGCCTGTAGGAAAGTCCAATCGCGCGGGTCGTCCCTTGCACTACGTAACGAAGCGGGGGAGGGGGCTGGCTCACCGAGTTCCAAGGGTGATGGGCATAGGGCCGGCGCGTCAAGGACGGCGGGGCCCCACCATTTTGCCTCCCCTGCGCTTTGCTCCGGTCCGACAAAATCGTTGCCCCCACCGCCGCTTCGCGGTCGCCCTCGGGGCGATCCCTGACCCGCCGGCCCCATGCCCCTCCGCCTGTTTCCTGTCGTCTCAGCGACAGGTTTCAGGAGGATATCATGACTGCACTCAGCACCTTGGACACGAACGCGCACAGCTATTTCGAAGCGCTTGCAGTTGCCGAAAGGCGCGCCCTGCACAGTTTCTTCGACCAGCACGTGGTGGAAGATGAAGACCTGGGCTACTTCGCCCTGGACGAGGGTGACTACAACGCACTGCCTGCGCATCTCGCCAGCCGCGTGGTGCACACGGTCCATGGGGCCTTGCTGGACGAATACTGACGACCAAACGAGGGCAGGAGCCGGTGACGGTTCCTGCCCTTTTTTCGTGTTCGCTGGCACTGGAGCGGGACGAAATGTGGAGCGGGCTGGGGACGCGCTCGGTCCCGCCCCGCCTTCGGCGGTGCTCCTGCGGGCGCGGCCATTTTTGTTCTGGGCCCCGCGCGCACTCCCGAGCGGCAGCGGGTCGGACCGGCGCGGTGCCGCGGGAACCGACAGGCCCCGGTCCCGGGCACCGCACGCGCTCCTTTGCCGCAGCCTTTGCGGGGGTGCGGTCTTTGTGCGTGGTATTCTTTCAATTACAGATCAGGCTGGATTACGGCCGCGAACTGGATGCTCGCGCCGCCAAGGGCTTTGTTGGAAAATGCCTTCGAGAACGAAACGACCAAGATCACCGGATTTCGCCGCGCAATGGGGAACAGAATTGGCACACCGTACGCAGCCTAAGCTGCATTTATGGAGCAAAACCTAGTAAAAACAGATAGTTCGAAATTTCTAACCCACCGGCAATCTGTGGGTGGGCAAGGCACAGCCGTCACCCACAAACGCCAATCCAATAAGCTGAAACTGACCGGTCATGTGGCCCGTCGAGCCTCACTTCCGCTCGGGATTACATGGGATAATGAACTGCCTGGCTTCGGACTGCGCAAGCGCAAGTCCGGACACCTTAGCTGGATAGTGAAGTACAGGCCCCGAGGCGTGCAGAGGATGGTGACGCTGGGACGCGCGGGAGTGGCGGCAGGTGCGCTGGGCGCTCCCGCCGCGCGCGCTGCCGCGCGCAGATTGCTCATCAGGGCTACGCTTGCCGACCTGCCGTCTGCGCCCGAGCAGAAAAAGGTCCCGCTCTTTGTCGACTTCGCCGAGGAATTCTGGACCGACTATTCGCCGCACTGGAAGCCGTCGACCAGGACGAGCTCGCGCTCGCGCATCGATCAGCTGCTCATTCCGCATTTCGGCGAACTTCCGGTCGACATGATCGCACGGTCAGACATCAACCGCTGGCGCGACACCATGACAAAGAGGGAAGGGAGCTTTATAGACATGACCCGCGCTACTGGTCGCGAAGAAGCTGACCCGGGCGCTCGCATATTGCAGCGGCACCGAGACATAGATGTCGCCGCGTACCGGCTCGTGCGTCACTTCGAAATCGTTATAGGGAAAGCCGCTCGCCATCTTGGAGACATTGGCGAAGCCATCTTCGATGAGCGCGATGCGGGTCAGTGCGCCGCGGGCGAGCACGCAATCGATCGTTGCGCCATCGGCCGCTTCGACGAACTGGTCGGCTCGGGCTGGCGTAGCGAAAGCGCAGGTCAGGGCGGCGAGCGCGATACTTGTCGCTGCTGCCGGGAAGGGACGGACAAGGAGACTCATAGGTCTTCCTCCTCGTTGGGATTGGGAAGCTGACGGAAACCCGAGAGGCCGAGGCTGAGACCGCGGCGGTTCCAGGTGAATTCGAAGCTGCGCTCCTGGCTCGCGATGACCTGCGCTCCGACGAAGGTCTTGAGCGTGCC
The DNA here is from genome assembly GCA_947494705.1 of uncultured Erythrobacter sp. Classification (GTDB taxonomy): domain Bacteria; phylum Pseudomonadota; class Alphaproteobacteria; order Sphingomonadales; family Sphingomonadaceae; genus Erythrobacter. The sequence continues at coordinate 399,892 of CANLVN010000001.1, read as the reverse complement.
GGTCACAGTGGAGGTCAGCGCCTCGGTATCGACGCGCATCGAGGCGATGACGAAGGCCTGGCTGATGTCCGAGCCCCGCTGCTCGTCGACGATCTTGACCAACTCGGCCTTGAGCTGTCCTCGCGCTGCCGGATCGGCGACCTCCAGGATTTGCTCCATCCAGTAGTCGAGGCTTTCGGGCGCGCGATTAAGCAGCATCAGCGCGGTGTCGCGCGTAACGAGTTCCAGATACTGCGCTTCGATACCGCCGCTGCTGAGCGCGACCCGTTCTGACATGATCGGCACGAGCACGAGCGTTTCGTCGCGCGTCGCTGCCGTGCCGACTGCGAGCACGGTGGTGAGACCGAGCAATCCGGCAAGCGCCGCAAAGCGATTGCGCTGCTTCAAATGGCGCTGCGCTTCCTCGTAGGCGAATTCGTGTTTCATGAATGTCCTCCCTCAGCCTGCGAGTAGGCGGCAATGGGAGGGCGGCGTGGCTTTCAACCCGAGGAAACTCCCCGGCAGATACCAGTAGGCAGCGTGCACCAGTTTCGACCCTGCACCTGACGCCTTCGCCTTTCGAAGGGCAAACCAGGTAATTCCGGAAAGGAATGTGCCGATGATGATGTGCTGCGCGAGAATGCCCCATGCGAACGGGACGAGCAGTCCCGCGAACTCGTCGATTGTCCAGAAGCCGATGAGCTCCGGATCGTCGAGCCGCCGTGGAACAAGGTACGTGTCGGCCATGCCGCCCTCCCGTCGTTGGACCGCGATCAGATGGTCGCGGTCACGACCGAAGTGACGATCGGTACGCCGGTGCCGACACCGATCCCGACACCAACCGGCACGGCTACCTGTCCGAGCGCGAAACGGCCCGACGCAAGTGCGATGAGACCGCCGGCAAGGCTGAGGACGGTGATGATCTTGCCGCCCGATCCTTCGAGGAAGTCGGTGAACTTCTGCAGCGCAGGGTCGAAGGTCGTATCAGCGCCGGCATAGGCTGCGCCGGCACAGGCAAGAGCAATGGCGGCTGGAAGAAGGTAGTCGCGGGCGCGGATGCCGCTCTTGGGCTGCGCGGGAAGGGCAAGTGTCTTGGTCATCGAGGAACTCCGTTTCGAACAATGGCAGCGATGCGTTCGCTGTATGTTCTTTCCTCGATCGAAAGGCTGGGTGTAGGAAAACTGAAAACGGAACGAGCTGGCAATTGACCAAGCGAAAAGCGACATTTTGCTGCCAATCACCGCAAGTTGCGCATCCGGACTGCTGTCTCGCGCTTCGCTGACCGCGATCCGCGCAAGAGCGGACGGAAATTGCGCGCCCACGACCGGATTATCCGCGAATCAAGGATCGGCAGAGATTCTCTTCATCCTACATGTTCTTTGTCTGTTCTTTTTTCTTTCCTACAGTCTTCCTGCTCGGCTAGCGCGAGTCTTTGTTGAGTAACCCTTAGGAAAGTCCATTGGTCAGTCCCGACACATCCCGAGGCGAAGAGTCGCACGCAGGCCTTTCCAGCTTGCTGGCGGCCAATGTCTCGAACAGCGGCAAGACCCGTATTGAGATTTCTCGGCAAACATCGATCCATAAGGACGCCTTGCGCCGGATCCTGACCGGCGAACGGGCTGCGACACTTGCCGAAGCATCGCGTATTTTGGATGCCTGCGAAGTTGATCCAAAGCTCGCTCTTGTCCTCTTCATTCTGACCGATGCAGACCAGGCGTTGCACTGGACCGGTACAGAGATCGGCGACTTCCTCGGAAAATTCCTTGCGGCGCTACCTGTCGCAATGACTTGCGAGCTTGGGACCAGGCTGCAAGAAGTTCGTCCGCGCTGGGCAACGGGAACGGCGAGACGGCTCGCACGGCTGTTATCCGATCATATCGACGAACTTGAACGACGCGACGCGCTCTATGTCGAGGACGTAAGCGGGATCGCCAATGGCTGAGGTGCATGGGCCAACGATGGACCAGCAGAGTAGCGCGTCCGGAGGCATTTCCGAGCCACCCGAGCGACTTCTGCGTCTCCCCGAGGTCATGGAACGCGTCGGGCTCAGACGGACTGCCATCTATCAAAGAATGAGGGAAGGGCGTTTTCCCCGGTCGAGGTCGCTTGGACCACGCTGCACAGTCTGGCTGGAATCCGAGATTGCCGCATGGGTCGATGCGGTGGCCCAAGAAACTAATTAGGCCAATTTCGCCGCCAGGCTTTACGATACTCATCGCGCAATTCACGCAGCTGCGAGAATCTCTCTCGTCTCTCAGGCTTCAAGCTCGACTTGACAAAGTTTATATCGACTCACCTCGAATTGCTGCATCAATACTGCCACTGTGCTTGCCGAACTGGCTGATATCCAACAGCTAGTTCGATGCCCGCCTCAATTTACGAACGGTTTCCTCGTATTGCGACCGCGTGGCGTAGATGGTGGCGCGTGCACTCGTTCAACGCGCGAGGCGCGGTTTGGGTGGAGGTGGACCGGTGATGCGCGAAGGTGAAACGTACGATTGTCCAGCTGCAATTTGTATTCCCATCCGCGACGAAGAGCGCAGACTGCCTGCACTAATGGCGCGTCTCGCTACCATTCAGAAGCTGACGCCGAACCTTCTTATAGCGCTTACGTTTGATGGCTGCCGCGATGCTGGGTGGGAAGTTGTGCAACCATTTCTCGCCCCTTCGAAAATCCATGCGCAGCAAATTGTACGGTCGGAGGTTCCAAACGCCGGTCGAGCACGAGTGGCTGCAATGTCATTCGGACGGGATTTGCTGCACCAACATTTCGCTGGAAAAAGTCCAGGCGAGTTCTATTTGCTCTCCACGGATGCTGATACGATTCCAAATCAAGATTGGGTCAGATCCGCAAGATCAAACCTGGCAACGGTTGACGTGGTCGCGGGTTTGACGCGCCTCGATAACACAAGGAGTTGCCCCCACCGACAAAGGCTCGAAGCCTATTTAGAACGCCTTCATACGATTAGGCGTCAAACCGATTCGATCGATTATGATCCTGCCCCATCACATCCATATGTAGGCGGCGCGAATTTGGGCGTTCGACTATCGACGTACACAGCAATCGGTGGAGTGAGGCCTATCGCATGCGGGGAAGATAGCGACTTTGTTCGCCGCGCGCGTAGGTCCGGATACAGGGTCCGACACGCACGAGACATGCAGGTGGTCACATCGTCGAGGCTCGTTGGGCGCGCCTCCGAGGGGTTAGCTTCTGCCTTGGTCGAAGCCGAAACGAGGCCTCTCGAGGTAGAACATCCTCTTGACGCTATTCATCACTATTGCGGCCAGGCAGTTCTGCGCCGAATGTACGATCAGCCATCTCGTGAATACGATTTGAGTGCGGAGATAAGTGCGCGCTGGTCGCTCTCACCTGCTGCTATCCTTCAAGAGCTTGAAGAGGCTCCAAGCGCTGATGCGTTCGTGACTCGGGTATCCGAAGGTAAAGCAAGATCACGAATCGTACGGTTGGAAACTGCTGAAGCAATTTTAGACAGTTGCGACAGCAGCTTCGTGGAAGCCGCATGAACGCGATAGAACCGGACATCGGACACGAGGGACAAGAGTCTCGCACGATCACCAGGAGCGATCTGTGCGATGTCGTCGTTGAATACGGTTTCGATCGAATACTGCGCGATCCAGAAACACCAAAAGACTGTCTCGCCTTGCTGCGAAAGCTCTTTCGGATTGGCTTTCGAGACCTATCGATGGCTCGCTTGGTCGAAGGTCATGTGGATGCAATTCAAATCGCCAATCGGCATGGTACAGATAAGCAGCGCGAGGATCTTGCTGCAGCCCTCGCTCGAGGCGCTTTGCTCGGCGTCTGGAATGCTCCTCACCCGCAATACAAATTGGAAATAGACAACGGTCGGCTTCACGGCGGTAAATCCTACGCCTCGGGTGCCGGTATTCTTACCCACGCACTCGTAACGGCCGATGCCGGCGGACATGATCAGCAGTTGGTCTTGCTCGATCTCGAGCAACAGGAACCACGGATCGATACAACTTTTTGGCATCCGATCGGGATGAAACCCACCGCGACGCACCGCGTATCTTGGAAGGGTGCTAAAGTTAAACCGGACCAGTGGTTCGGGCGGGCGGGAGATTATGAACGCGAACCCTGGTTCTCGGCAGGTGCCTTGCGATTCGTCGCCGCACAAGCAGGGGCGATTTCTGCCATTGCCGATGAAACCGTTGCGGATTTGCGCCTTCGCGGACGAGCCGACCATTCCCTTCAACAGGTGCGCCTGGCCAAGATTCTGTTCGCTCAGCGCTCGGTGGTGAGCTGCATGGAACAAGCCGCAGTCCACATCGGCGGCGATACTGAATGCCTTCTCGCCGAGGTCGCGTTGGCCCGCGTCGCGACATACACCGTTGGAGATGAGGTTATAACGCTTGCTCAGCAAAGCGTCGGGCTTCAAGGATTGATGGACGATCACCCTTTGTCGAGCAAGCTGACCGATCTCATGGTGTATTTGCGGCAGCCCGGGCCCGATGCACAGACTGCCAAGGTGGCAGACGCGTTCGCAAGCGGAACCTTGCCGTTATCGTGGACTGCATCGTGATTGATTTGTCGTCCTTTGGTTCGGCGACCATCGTGGCCCCGCATCCGGACGATGAAACGATCGGTGCATTTGGACTGATCCGCGCGCTTCGAGATCTGGATGCGCAAGTGAGCATCATCGTCGTAAGCGATGGCTCCGCTTCTCACCGTAACAGTCGAGAATGGCCTAAGGTTAAACTGGTTGCACAGCGCAAGAAAGAAACCGTCGCTGCGATGGCACTCGCCGGGGTTGCCGAGACGAGCATCCGCTGTCTTAATTTTGTCGATGGCGGATTGCACGAACTGAGCCCGACCGAGAAGAGCGAAATTCTTGATGCGGTGATGAGTGCGCCTGCCGACCTTTTGGTGATTCCGGAGCCGATTGACGACCATCCGGATCACCGTGCGATTGGTCAGCTGCTCGCGTATTGTCCCTCGTTTCAATCGGTGTGGACCTACCGTGTTTGGCCACCTTTATGTGTCGGGCCTGAAGATGAACTTCGTCACGAACTTGGCGACGACCAGCCCCTAAAGCGCCAGGCGCTTGCTTTGTATGCAACGCAACTGGGTTTAGTCGACGATGATCCGACAGGGTTCACGATTTCGCCTGAGCTTATCGATCAATTTTGTGCTCCCGTCGAACGGTTCAGGAAGCTGAGATGAGCGGCTACCTCGATATCGACGGGTTCGAAGCGCGATACCGCAAAGCAGCCGATCCATGGGATGTCTTGAATTCGCCCGACGAACATCAAAAGCGCGACGCCATAATCGAAGCGACAAGATGCGGCGATCTAACTCACGTGCTTGAGTTAGGATGTGGTATTGGCGGGCATAGTGTCGCGCTCGCCAAAATTTCCACGCGGCTCGACTGCATTGAGGCTACATCTACGGGTGTTGAACGCACCCGCGCGTTTTTGCGCGATTGTCGGCATACTCGGGTTCACCAGATAATCTTACCAGGTCCTTTGCCACGCTCTTCCTATTCAACCGTCGTCATCTCCGAACTGCTCTACTATCTATCGGTGTCGGACATAGTCAGGCTAGCAGCCGATATTCGCCACGTTTTAATTCCTGGCGGTCAGCTTGTTCTCGCTCATCATTACGCGCATTTTGACGATGCGCAGCAAAGCGGTGCGACGATCCATCGCGATTTCGCGCAGGCGGGTGGATGTTTTCATAGTCACCCCAAACTCGTCGCTCGAACCGAGCATTGGCGCGTTGAACGCTTTACTCGTCGTCGCCGTCCCCGACTTTCGCTCAAACTAAGTCGCACCTGAAGTAAGGAGAATTGTCATGGCCACATCCAAATCACCGAAAGGCTCATCCGGCCCGGTTACGCACCAGAGTGCAAAAGATGGCTACGAACCCATGACGACTGCGCAGGGCATTCCAGTCTCCGACAATCAGAACCATCTCAAAGCAGGACCTCGCGGCGCTATGCTCACGCAGGATTTCCATTTCCGCGAGAAGATTTTTCATTTCGACCATGAACGCATTCCGGAGCGCGTAGTGCATGCGCGCGGCTACGCTGCGCATGGTGAGTTCGAGCTGACCGAAAGTTTAGAAGATGTCACGACCGCGAAGATCCTGACCGAGACCGGCAAGACCACTCCAGTCTTCACCCGTTTCTCGACCGTCGCCGGGAGCAGGGGCTCACCCGATCTCGCGCGCGACGTCCGCGGTTTTGCGGTTAAGTTCTATACCGAGGAAGGGAATTGGGATCTCGTCGGTAACAATATCCCCGTGTTTTTCATTCAGGATGCGATCAAGTTCCCCGATCTGATCCACGCCGCCAAACCCGAACCCGATCGCGGCTTTCCGCAAGCCCAGACCGCGCACGACAATTTCTGGGATTTTATCTCGCTCACACCGGAAAGCATGCATATGGTCATGTGGATTATGTCCGATCGGACGATCCCGCGCTCGCTGCGGTTCATGGAAGGCTTTGGGGTTCACACCTTTCGGTTGATGAACAAGAAGGGCAAGTCGACCTTCGTCAAGTTCCATTGGAAACCGGCGCAGGGTCTTCAATCGGTTGCGTGGAACGAAGCGGTGAAGATCAACGGTGCCGATCCTGATTTCCATCGCCGCGATCTATGGAACGCGATCAAAATGGGCGACTATCCAGTATGGGAGTTGGGCGTCCAACTCTTCGACCAGAAGTTTGCCGACGAATTTGCATTCGACGTACTCGATGCGACCAAGATCATTCCCGAGGAAGAAATCCCGGTCCGGATCATCGGCCGCATGACCTTAAATCGCCGCGTCGACAATTTCTTCGCTGAAACCGAGCAAGTGGCGTTCTGCACGCAGAACGTTCCTCCGGGGATTGGTTTCTCGAACGATCCGCTCCTCCAAGGGCGCAATTTCTCGTATCTAGATACGCAATTGAAGCGCTTGGGCGGGCCGAACTTCACACATATCCCCATTAATGCGCCGCGTTGTCCGGTCCACCATTTCCAGCAGGACGGCCATATGGCGATGTCGAACCCGAAGGGCCGAGCAAACTACGAGCCTAACAGCTGGGGCAAAGATGATGGCGGTCCACGCGAAACACCGGAACGGGGTTATCGCCATTTTGAAGAGGAACTCGAAGGCCAGTTCAGTATGGAGCGCTCGGAGAGCTTTGCCGATCACTACAGCCAGGCGCGTCAGTTCTTTGCGAGCCAAACCGAGATCGAACGCAAGCACATTAGCGATGCGCTAGTGTTCGAACTTTCCAAAGTGAAAACGCCGCGCATTCGTGAAGCTGTGCTGTCTCATCTTCCCAACATCGACAAGGATCTGGCTAGGACGGTTGCCGCGGGGCTGGGTATGGACCTTCCCAAAACGGTCAAGCCGGCAAAGAAGCCAAACGATGATCTTAAGCCCTCGGATGCCCTGAGTATCGTCAAGAACGGTCCTCGGACTTTTGCGGGGCGTAAGCTGGGACTTTTTGTCTCTAAAGGGGCTCCAGCGCCCCTCGTGAAAGGACTGCGCTCGGCGGTAAAGAAGGCTGATGCGGTTTGTGAAGTCGTGACACCTAAAATAGGCGGTGTAACGCTTGATAACGGTGATGAGTTGGAAGGTGATGAGAAGATCGATGGCGGGCCGTCGGTTCTCTATGACGCTGTTGCGCTGGTTATGAGCGAAGGCGGGGCACAACAACTTGCCGAGGACGCGCCAGCGCGTGATTTCGTGACTGATGCTTTCGCGCACTGTAAGTTCATTGCTTTCAACGAACCCGCACGCGTCATGTTCGAAGCGGTCGGACTTGCTGGCGATCTCGACGAGGGTTGTGTTGAGTTGACAACCCAGAAGTCTGCACGGGCGTTTGTCGACAAGCTTGGAGAGCTGCGTTACTGGGAACGCGAAACGGTCGTGGATGCAGATGCTTGAACGACTAGCTTCTCGCTCTTTGCACTCCCTCCAATAGGTCGTCCTCGAGCTCGGCTCCGTGCAACACTGCTATGTCACCAGTCGTCTCAAGTACCACGGCACGCACGGCTGAAAAGCGGAGAACGTTTGCTTCGCGCAGCTTGGCAATAAGATCGCTTCGCGCGACGCGGGTGCGCTCGAGCGCGCGCTCGTCAATTACACCATCGCGCATTAACAAGATTGGCTGATTCTGTATGGCGTGTTCGAAAGTATCGGACTCCTTTCTGATGCGCGCGATCGCCCATTGAACCGCAAAGATCGCTGCAAGAGCAAGGATCGCCTGACCGAAAACCGTCCAGGTCGAAGCCTGTGCGGCGCCGGCGAGCAACGATCCGGATGCGACCGTGATTACGAAATCGAAGTTCGTCATCTTCGAGAAGGACCGCAATCCCACTAGGCGCACCAAACCAATAACCCATAGCACCGCGAGCGCGGTCAATGCGACGCTTCGCACAAGAAGATCGGGCAGACTTCCGTCTACAAACATTTTCTCATCTCCATTATTGGTTCGATCGGATCGGCAAACTGTCGCTCTACCGCTTCGTCAAGGTACTTTGCTACATGTTCGCGATCAGCGCGCGACAAAGATTCGTACACGGTTGGCACGAATAGCCTTTCTCCCGCGCCTTTGTAGGATGTGAGGTAAGTCCAGTTATTGCGTCGCGCTACACCGGCGGCATTGGCGATTTTTTCCAGAATACTCCCCGGGTTAGACACTAAAGTTTCGTGTGACACAAAAGCATGAGCACCCGCCTGCCGAGCTACTGCGATCCAGTTCTTCAGCTTGGCCGTCCGCTTAGCGATCGCGTTGGCGAATGGTCTTCCGGTCGACGGACAGCGCTCTTCGACGATGGGGGTGTGATAGAAATCGCAATTTGGCGAAACGCCCCAAAAGTCATCGTCCCAAACACTTTCCCATGGCGCGCGGATGAAATCGGAAAAGGCGAGCTTCTTAAGATCGGAGTCAGCATGCCACGGGTTTCTGTGCAGGCTTCGTAACCATTGATCTGGTCTGCGTGCGATGACGAGTACCAGCACGTCACTGGGTAAGCTGACCCACTCCGGCACCAGCCAGTGCTTGAAGCCGTATTCTTCAGTAAACGTCAGTTCGGGGAAATTGGCTTCGATTAATTTGATCAGCGCGTTGGTACCGCTGCAACGCTGACCGTAGACTTGAACTCGCCGGATCATGAACCGCCTCATTTGTTCTTCGCATGTTCCCCTAGGCGACTACCAACTCGGGGAGATTTCGGACCGAAAAATCGTGTGATCTTTGTTATGTTGCAGAAACTTAAGCGGTACAATCGCGTAGAGCTCGCATGGGTAAGCTGCGTCAACGTAAACGGGTGCCAATGGAAGTCGATGCGGGGCCACTGGTTTCGTCTCTTCAGACGCATATTGAAGACCAAAATTTTCCCTGCGTCGGCGCTAAGTCCGCGCTCAATTCCGGGCTACTTGAGGTACGATCGGCTTGGCAGCTGACAAGCGCATGGGACGATGTTTCGATCCATGAGGATTTGCTTCGCTGGCGCGATCTCTATGAGAATGATCCAAGCGGACTTCGCAGTTTCGTGGTTGTCTTTTCCGGTCCCTTGGACCTAAACGAAGAAGCGTTCGAATCAGCGATGTGGGAGCGATTGTCTTCTCTCGCAGCCAAAGATGGGTGGCGTGGGCAGCGCTATGATCCGAGCGTCAGCAGCGATCCGAGCGATCCGCATTTCTCTTTGAGCTTCGGGGGCAGGGCATATTTCGTAGTCGGAATGCACCCTAACGCCTCGCGGCCCGCGCGGCGCACGCGATATCCAACGCTCGTGTTCAATCTACACGATCAGTTCGAGCGCCTACGAGCCGAACAGCGCTATGAGAAGCTTCGCAAAGCCATTCTCCAGCGCGACGAACAACTCGCCGGGTCGATTAATCCAATGCTTGCCCGGCACGGGGAAGCGAGCGAAGCGCGTCAATACAGTGGGCGAATAGTGGGGGAAGATTGGGAATGTCCGTTCAAAGATCCGAGACAATAGGGAAAAAGCGGATCGAACCGCGTACTGGTGTAGCTTTCGAGCTCCGCGCTGGAGACGCTCTGACCGTGTTCGATCCGGAGGGATCGCAGGTGAGCGATCTCGTTGCCTTTGCAGCCGAAGATCCACGCGAATGGCTATCCAACGGACGCACCTTCGATTACGAAGAGACTATCGATCTCGGGATCGGATCGCGCTTGTGGTCGAACCGATCGCGCATCATGCTTGGTATCGAGGACGACACGGTCGGCAAACACGATTTTCTGCTCACCCCGTGTTCGAAGGACACCTTTTTACACTTCTACCCGGACAGACCCTCTCATCGTGGTTGCTTTGGAAACCTGGCCACTGCGCTCGAGCCATATGGTATCGACGAAGATCATATACCGACCGCGTTCAATATCTTTATGAACGTGCCGGTATCCTCATCCGGTACGATCGAAGTGTTGCCGCCGCTCAGCAAACCAGGCGACTTCATTCGCTTTCGCGCGAATATGGATCTGATCATCGGACTGACGGCATGTTCGGCCTACGCTTCGAATGGCGGCAGCTTTAAACCGATCGATTATCGCATCGAACCAGGAAAGCCGAAGCGATGAACTTCCTCGATCTTCTCGAGTGGTATGGCGCGATTTCAGCGGTAGTCGCCGCGCTGGTCGTTGCGTCCAATATCTCCACCCGGGTATCGGGCTGGGCGTTCGTACTCTTCGTTACATCTTCAGCCGCATTGATAGTATGGGCTTTTATGAGCGAAGACGCCGAGGGCATTGGATGGCAGAATATCTGCCTTCTGGCGATCAATCTGTGGGGCGTCTATCGCTACTTGATTCGCGCTGAACCTGATGCAGGATCGACTGAAAGGAAGACTGCATGAAGTCGGCCTGGATCTCCATTCTTGCTGCTGGGTTAGTTTTGGCAGTGGGTATTGGCGGCCATTATGCGAACGGGGCCATCTACTCCTCGCTTCATGCGCGCGAGATGATCGAAGCACTGAGTTCGCCGGCGCTTTATCTCGGCAGCGCAATCGCAGCGAGTTCAGCAACAACAATGGCACTAATGCTGACCCTTCTAGGGCTTGTCCGGCGGGTCGATTCCGAATTCGACCAATCGATGTACAAGCGCGTCTATCACATCAGTTTACTCAGCGCCTTCCTACTGGGTGGCTCAGTCGTAATGCTGCTGCTGATGACTATGCCGATTGGCGAGTTCGATGAAATACCATCGGTCTGGTTCCCGAGCCTCTACAAGGTTCTCTACTGGCTGGTCGTAATTCTGAGCGCCATGCTAGTCGCTATGGTCGCGCTGCTGTTTACCGCTATCCGGACTCTTATTGTGAAGATCACGCCTCATGACGACGTCTGAACGGCATACCACTATGAGCTTTATGACCGCTGAAACTCAAAGGCTTTCCGGAATGCTTCATGACTAAACGCCCGCTCGTCTTCTTCGCGCATCACCAGGGGCGTGGCCATGCCAATCGGATTATGGCTATTGCGGCGTACATTCCTCACGACCGCCCGCTTCACATTCTCACCGCGAAGCCCGACCAATTCGACGACATGCCGCGCCATTCGAAAATCACGCAGCTGCCTGATATGATCGGGGCGCCTTCGCGTAGCAACGCGCTTCACGAAGAGCCGACACCATCAATTATGCATTGTGTGCCATTGGGCGTCGACGAGATGCGTCAGCACATGCGGATCATTGCCAATACCCTTGGCGAAGTTGATCCTGCGCTCTTCGTCATCGATGTTTCGGCCGAAATTGCCCTACTGGCGCGGATTATGAGCGTTCCGGCCATTTCGATCCGCATGCATGGCTCTCGCAATGATACGGGACATCTGGCCGCTTACGAGGCTTCGGTAGGGATGCTCGCCCCCTTCGATGAAGTGATCGAGCAGGAAGACTATCCTGCCTGGGCACGTGAGCGCACCTATTACACCGGCGGACTGTGTACGACCGACGGTCCAGTGCTTGAACGCGAACTGGCACGCGAGAGGCTTGGTCTTCCAACTGACAAATCGATCACTTTGGTAATTGCAGGTGGGGGTGGGTCGGGGACTCCCTATGCACCGCTAACGGTGGCCGCACGAGCCGAGCCCGATGCACTCTGGCTCATCGCAGGGCCTTTACACAAAGAGGGGCACGAGACCGATTTCGGGAATTTGCGCCAGCTTGGCTGGGTCGACAATCTGGACGAGTATCTTGCCGCAGCCGATCGCGTCGTCGCCTCGGCCGGCGACAACACCGTGCATGAGATTGCACGGTTCGCCAAACCGTTTCTCTGCATTCCTGAGTGGCGCTATTTCGATGAACAGCGCCGCAAGGCGATCGAACTCGACCGGGTCGGGGGAGCGATCTATCGCGAAACCTGGCCAGCGTCGATTCCGGAGTGGAAGGAAGCGCTCGCTGCTACAGATAATCTAGATACGGCCAATCTGGCGCAACTTCACGAGCCGGATGCAGCGCGACGAGCTGCGGAATGGTTGGAGGCGAAAGCCAAGGAGTACTGGACCGCTAGCTAAAGCGAATGTCCGACCCCTGCTTGGTAGCCTCGACCTCCTGCGCGCTCGGTTCGCGACGTACCTCTATCGCATCGTCATACCGCGTGATTAGGCCGCGTCTTTCGAAATCGTCGAGCCAATAGTCCATGCACCACTTGCCCCAACGCTCGCGAAAAAGCTGCGCGTTGCGCACGATAGATTGAAAGTGTTGCAGAGGGGGTTTGTGTACGGCGTGATGCTGGTGAAAGCAGAGCGTACCGCCAAGCCAAAATAACGGCGCTTCAATAGCTGCTAGCCGCTCGGCGAAATCGGTTTCTTCAGCTCCGTAGCCCACATAAGCTTCGTCCATTCCGTCCGCGTTGCGCCAGGTTTCAAAACTGAGCGCAAAAGCTAGGCCCCATAGCTCGCCGTAATCTCGGATTGGTATGGTTGCCGAGTCGAAAACTTCGGGCTTGGCGGGATGTCTTACTGCCGCTTGTACCAGGCGAGAATAGTCAGGCTTGGGATTGCTGTTGCTGAGCCAATCGTTATTGCTAGCGGGAAGATATCTTACCTCCGGGAGATAGACCCCCGACCAATCCTCTTCGAATGCTTCATCCACGCGGCGAACAAATTCCGGATCGGGAATGCAATCGACATCGAGAAATGCGAGGATATCTCCGCTGGCCGCCTTGGCTGCCCCGTTTCGTGCCTTGGCGAGGGGTAACGGATCGCCCGGCACATGAACGCATCGTATCGGACAAACTGCCTTTTCCGGAAGTGAAGGGGGCTCGTCCTGCATATAGGCGACGACGATCTCGTCGGGTTGGCGAGTTTGCGAGTCCAACCCTGCAAGCATATGGTCGAAATGATCCTGGCGTCCGCGAATAAGCGTCAGGATCGATAAAGACCGGTAATTGCTCACCAGCTGCCAGCTGCTTGGTAGTGACGCACGCCTTCGAGAACCCCGGCGGCATGCGTTTTCGACGCGACGAACGCATGGGACAGAGCGGGATCTTCGCCCAGACCGTCCGACCAGTTTCCAACGATCACCGGATGAGGACAGGCAACGAGCATCGAGCGATCGTTACCGCTATCTCCGGCAACGACAACTCTTGACTGGGTTAATCCCAATCGAGCCGCTGCGTGAATGACGGCCGTTTGCTTACCCCCGCCCCGCGGAAGGATATCCAGATACCGATCATGGCTGGCAATGATCTCGACCGCCAAACCTTCTTTATCGAAGGCAGCGCGAATTTCATCTGTTGAAAGCTCGCCCGTGAAGAAGCTGGCTTTGCCGACTTTTTGCTCGAGCAAAGCCTGCGACCGCAAGTTTAGTCTTTTAGCAACATCGTGCACCCGTTCGTGGTCCCAGTCGCGTGCGAGTCCGGCAGTCCAGGCTTCATCTTCGACAAAACAGCGACGCTTCCGATCGTACCAGTGGATCGCCGTACCGACTCCGCTGATGATGACATCGGGGTTGGGAACCCCTTCCGCGGCAAGAATAGCTTGAGCGCTGTGGAAGCTTCGGCCGGTTGCAATGCCCAGCGCAATCTCCTCGCTGTTTTCAGTCTGCCACCGAAGAAATTCGCGCAAAGCCTCCCGGTCGCCCAGCAGCGTATTGTCAATGTCGCAGACCAAAAGCCGGCCCCATGAGGGCGCATTTTGCGGGGGCGAAACCAGATCGTTCAGCAATCGGTGATAGATGCGGCAATGCGCTTGCCAATCATATGCACTCGCTGCGTCACCGCCGGCAGAGGCATAGCGAATCCAGCTTCTTCGATCTGTGATGATCGAAAAGCACGCGTCTGCAATCGCGCTGCGATCGGTCGGCCGGACCAATACGCCATTTTCACAGCGCTCAATGATATCATTGGGACCCCCACTATCGGTTGCCACCACCGGAAGATGCGAAGCGGCTGCTTCGAGCAAAGTCAGCCCAAAGGGTTCGTTCAACGCCGGATTGACGAACACCCCGCCGCTTTCTCTCGCGAGCGCGTAATAAGCCGGTATGTCGCTTGGTTCATGGCTCTTTGGATAAGCCACATGGCCGTAAAGGTCGTGGGTTTCGACCGCGGCGATAAGCTCTTCGATCACCTCGCGGCATTCCTGTTCGAGTTCCGATAGCTGTGACCGGCACCCGGCAACAATAACTAAGTTCGCGCGTTCGCGCAGTTCTGAGTGTGCAGCATAAGCTTCGACGAGCGCGATCAGGTTCTTCTTACGTACAGGTCGCGCGATCGCGAGGATGATGGGTTTCTCAGGATCGCATAGAAATCTTGTAACATCGCTGCGGACCTTGTCGCTCACAGGCGCATTCTTGAACCGTTCCAAGTCGCAGCCAGGCGGGATGACGCGAATGCGGCCGCCTTCTATCTTCGAGTAGTGGGCGTACTGGGTTTCCGCTTCGTCGCGCGAGCTCGAAATGACGCCGCTCGCCTTTTCAAGCACTCTCTCTTCGATTTCGATCCGCCGTTCGAGTTCATCACTCGTCGCACCATTCGCCTGACGCTTTACGGCTCCTAGAGAATGGGCGGTAAAAACATAGGGGATGCCCAGTTCCTCAAACGCTGCCCGCGCCAGAATACCAGCATCGGCATAATGCGCATGGATGATGTCGGGTAGCTTCGGACAGCTTTTCAGATAGTCGAGAAAGGCCTTGCACAGCGCGTCATGCTGTTCGTGCAATTCTTCTTTTGTCAGGTAGCCTTCGTTGCCATCGGCAAGCCGCACAAGCCGAATGTCGCCGCGGATCTCGCCCGTTCCGGGGGCAAACTCATCGGAAAGTGCGGGATCTAAAAACCCACGCGTGACGATATCGATCCGATCAATCTCCGGGTCCAGTGCGCTCGTCTCAGCAAGCTCAAGCAGATATTTGATATGTCCGCCTGTATCAGCGGTAATGCCATAAGGAACATCGGTAAGGGTTAGGCATCCCTGCAACGCGATATGGCAAACAAACATCCAGAACCACCTTTCACAGGGGGTCTAACTGGCGTAACCCATTCTTGTTCCTAATGTACCGAGTAATAAATGTTACATCGCCTAAAGATCGCGCATATCGCGCCGGTCATATATCCGGTCCCACCTAAACAATATGGAGGAACCGAAAGGGTCATCGCCGATCTGGCGCGTGAGCAGACACGCGATCATGATGTGACCGTGTTCGGACCCGCCGATTGCAAGATTGAGCGCGCGCAGTTGATCGGCGACTATTCCTCGGTATCCGCTTACAAAGAAAACGTAGCCCAGGCACCGCCGGGGTTACCGGCTGAACTGGAAGCGCAGCAGCTGTGCGATCTCGTGCGCTACGCGCGCGACTTCGATATTCTTCACCTGCATGGAAGCGCTCATGCGAGCGGAGTTTGCGCTGCTCTCGATGTTCCGGCGGTGCGCACTATCCATTGGCGAGCGGACGAACCAGATCATGTCGAACACTTCCGCGCTTTTCCCAGGGAGAAGATCATCGCCATTTCGCACGACCAGTCCCGCGCGGTGCCGCACTCCTCGCTCGCCAGCATTGTCCATCATGGGCTGCCGAAGGATCGTTATACGCGAGGCGAAGGCTCAGGTCGCTATCTCGCCTTTCTAGGCCGCATGACCGACCAGAAGCGTCCAGATCGAGCCATTCAGGTCGCGCACAATTCCGCGCTCCCGCTAAAGCTCGCCGGGCCGATCGATCCGGGCAACCCAGACTATTTCGCCCAAAAAGTCGCGCCGCATCTTGGCAAAACCATTGAGCACATTGGCAGCGTAGATGACGCACAAAAGCAATCCCTCTTAGGCGATGCAATGGCTTTTATCTTCCCAATCGACTGGCCCGAGCCATTTGGCCTGGTGATGATCGAAGCGATGGCCTGCGGGACGCCGGTTATTGCATGGAACCGAGGCAGCGCTAACGAAATCGTCGAAGATGGTCTTACCGGGTATGTCGTGAACTCGATCGAAGAAGCGGAGCGCGCGATCGAAAAGGTTCAGGAGCTCGACAGGCAGCAAATCCGCGGGCGGTTTGAGGAGCGCTTCTCCTCAACGCGAATGGCGCGTGAAACCGTCGATATTTATCGAGACGTACTCGCTCAGCGATCATAGAGGCCATCAAGAGCAAGTTCACCTTTACCATAGAGATAATCGGGCGAGAATTGTGCCAACTTGCACAAGCCAACTTCATCGAGAATTTCTATTTCGCCGTCACCTTGTGCGATGAGCAGACCGCGCTCGCGCAGCGTACGAAAGCTGCGATTGGCATGCACTGTGGTAATGCCGCACGCTTCGGCGAAATCGCGTTGCAGCAAGGGTATCGGGAAATTCTGCCCGTCATAGCGCCCGACTAGCCTCAATCGCTCGATTAGCTCGCAGACGAGATGCGCAATGCGTCCCTCCGCGTTAAGCCGACCAAGCCGGAATATCCATGTTCGATGCATGGCAGCATCGAGCATGGTGGAAAACCACATAACTCGTCCAAGATGTGGATACTGATCCACTAGCTCTGCGATTGCTTTATGCGGCACTTGCGCCACTTTCACAGCGTCCAGTGTCCCGACCGAATGGTCCAGACGCTTCATGGCAAAGCCGTGGAGATCGACGAAATCTCCGACGACATTTACCCCGACCAGTTGTCGCTCGCCTTTCTGGTCGTCCAAATACCGGAGCATGGCGCCTTCGACGATGAAGTAGGAGCTCTCGATCCGCTCCCCGCGCTCTACAAGTGTCTTTCGCGGTTCCAAATCGACGGTGCGCGCGACCGCATTATCCAAGGCACGTTTTTCTTCGTCGCTTAAGTCGTGCCGCAGACGACCCTTCAAAAATAAATCGGTGAGCATGGCAATCCTTTAGCGGCGGACCAGATTGCGTCAGTTCGCGTTTTGGGATCGCTATGTCATTGGTCAGCCGTTGATATGTCTGGTTCGCAAGTTGCAGATCCTCATGCTGGTGTTTGTCGATTCTAGCAAGGGTCACGATTTGAGCGGCCGACCCAATAACCATTGATGCGCGGTGTTTGTGGTTTTGGAAACCACCGCCCCTGCAGTGAAGCCATGAACGAGCGTGGAAAGAAGGATCGTGAAACCGACCGTTGCCCACAATTCGCCTTCATCGACAAGATCGAGCTGTCCTCCAGCATAAGCGAGATAATAGATCGAGCCCAGCCCGCGCACACCATAAAAGGAGATGATCGCTCGTTGCCGAAGAGATAGATCGCTGCCGAACAGCGATACCATCCCCGTCGCTGGCCGAATGAGAAAGATGAGCGCGCAGCCGAGCAGCGCATGAGGCCAATCGAGGTAGGGCCATAGCGCCGGCAGACCACCGCCGAGCAGGACCAACAGAATTGCTGTCAACGCACGCTCGAGTGCTTCTGAAAAGCTATGTAGGCGCGTGTGATAATCATGATCTGATTCCGCGCGCCGCAAAATAAGTCCCATCGCAAACGCTGCAATGAACCCATATCCTTCAATCAATTCGGTCGCGCCGTAGGTCAGAAGGACGCCGGCAAACGCAATCACGCCCGAGGACGTTGTTGCAAGCGGATTGTTGCGGGGGAGGGCGAACAATACCTTGCCCAGAAGTCATCCAGCGACAAATCCAGCGAGAGTGCCGATTACTATCTTGTAAATGACATACAGCCCGAACCATTTCCATAGCCACTCTTCGGCCGTGCCTGTCGCGGCAACAAGGAAAATGTCGAGATAGACGAATGGGAACGCCAGTCCATCATTCAGGCCCGCTTCGGTCGTTAGCGCAAAGCGTACTGGATGTTCGCCACCCTCGAGCGGCGGACCCACCTGAACATCGGCAGCGAGCACGGGATCGGTTGGCACCAGGACCGCTGAGAGCAACACTGCACCAGCTAGTGTCATACCGATCAGCATTCCGCCAAAGGCCACCGCTAGAATGCACAAAGGCATCGCTATTAACAGCAGCCTGATTACAGGCGACCATTTAGCAAAATCGGCAATGCGATCGAGCCGAAGGCCCGTTCCAAACAGCGCTATGATAACGGCAAGTTCGGACGCAAATTCCCAAAAAACGGGCCGATCAAGCGGGTTGAAGGCCTCCGGTACGCCTGGCAAACGACCGAAGACCGCCAGTCCACCGAGGATCAACAGTCCGGAAGCTGCTGGTTCGCGACCTCAGAAATATCGTGGAAGCCAATAAGCAAAAACGATCGCCAATCCGCATCCTGCGAGCAGGATGTGGTAAGGTGCAAAAGCGAAGAAGGGTTCGTTCACGACTATGAGCGTATGAACCGAAATGCGACGATGCGGAACACCGTCACATCAAGAACCAGATCGCGATGAGCAGCAACACGGCTGCGAGGGACATCAGGCTGGCGATAAGCTTCATATTGAACTGCTTGATCGGCTCGATCTCGTGCGGATCCATACGTTCGATCACGCTGCACGCCTTGTTTTCGGCAAGGTAAAAAATTGTGATGCCGACGACAATAAAGACGCTGGCAATCGCGCGTGCCACCCATGCCGGTTCGATCTTCGTGAAGACCGCATTGAAGGCCAGGCCAATACCGACCGCAGCCAAGCCGGTGCGCATCCATCCTGCAAAGGTGCGTTCATTCGCAAGGATCGTCCGGTCTTCGGCTAAGTCGGTGCGCTGTTCGCTGAGATCTTCACCCGACGCCAATGGATTGCTCCGCAAGAACGTTGATCGCCTGCTGCTTGGAATTCATTCAATACTTCGCTGGCGGATCGCTTGCCGGAAAACTCTCGTCCAGAGCCTGGTCGGTTTCGTCCCAATTTTCCTTAGTCTCATCGCGGGTTGCTTCTGGACCGGCGTTGCGTACACCATCGTCGGGTTCCCCTTTAGCGTAGGCTGGCGCGCTTCGTTTCTTCGAGAATTGACGATATCCGAAATACCCCAATGCGCCCAAGGCGGCGAGTCTCATCAGCATGTCGATTTCCTTTCGCGAACGATTTGAGAACGCGAAGATAGCTATCCAGTTTCTTTGGAGTAACATTTATCAATCAGCATGTTCGCCTCGGACGCTGAATACGTCGGAGACGAAAGTCTGGCTCCAAAGTAGGGCTATTGTCATTATGGGTGCTTCTCAAATTAGTAGAACTAACTATCCGGTTGCCTGCGGACGGCCACCGACATTGGCAAGAATTTGCGGTTCTTCGGGCCGCTCGTCACTATCGGCGATAACGCTGAAACTGGCATCGGTTTCCAGAATGACCCACTTAGCCTGGCCGATCTCGTGCAAACCGTTTTCGCGCAATGCGCCCATGATTTCCGCGTCACTGATGCGTTCCTTCCGCATGTTGTCGCGCAGATAATTGCCGTTATCAACCAAGAGCGTTGGCCTCGCCTTAATAAGGTTGGCGACCATATCGCTTCTTAGCACGATGCTCGTCATCAGCCATTGCAGGAGCATGAGCCATGAGGCTGCCACCAAAGCGTCTGCAACCGAGACGTTTTCGAGAAGTATGCCAGATGTAACCAGCCCGCCCAGAGCCACAGTTATAATCCAGTCGAAATTGTTCATCTGCGAAGTGGTGCGTTTCCCCGAAATTCGTACGAGAATGATGATCGCCAGATAAATCACCGTTGCCGAAAGCAGAATATCTTCCAGGCGGTTCACACTGTTGAACCACGTATTGATGTCTCCGGTCATGGCCGTAGCTCCTTCTGATTGGGTTTCTGCATCTATTGCGCAATTGCTCTAACGTTCGTCGACTGACACCGAGTTGATAAATGTTGGTCCGAAAGTTCGGAGCCGGACCCGGCGGCATCCCATTGTTTGATCGTGGCATTTCGCAGCAATGGAAGATGAAGGTGGACGAAATACCAGTGAAGAAGAAGACGACCATGGTGGCCATGGATATTGCTGGCATTGGTGTTACTGGCCGCACTCTTGTTTTGGTTGGCGACAGCTGCCGACGATGACGATGCGGTAGTCGATACCACTGCCGTGCTTTCCGATGCTTCCCATCGAGCAACGGTCGTAAACGATGACCTTCCTACCGCGACGGTTGCTAAAGCGAATTATGCGCTTGGCGACGTAAACGAGAACCCGACCGAATTTATCGGACGAGACGATTTTAGCGGCGAGGTGAGCATGCCCTCGGTTCCGACCGACCGCGGTTTTTGGATCGAAGCGGACGGCGCGCGGCTTTTCGCTGTGCTTATCGATCGCCTTCGCGAAGTGCCGGTTGATATTAATGTCGGTCAAGAGCTTCGCGTTGCGAAAGGCATGCTGCGCGATGCGACGTTCATCGCTGACATTCCAGGTGAAGAGCTCGAAGCCGACACATTGGCGAGCCTGAGGATCAAGATGTCTATCTTGTGGTCCACGAAGATGACATCGAAATCACCGGTCGCAGGACGTTTGAAGGTAAGTGACGTGACCCCCGGCGAGATTGGCTTGTACAGCCTGCTAAGACTCAATTTGTAACTTCATACTATCAGCCTATTTATAACCAGATGAACCTTTATCTCCTGTTCTTTGATCCGGATTATGGTCCAAAGGACCTCGACTTGTGTGGTGACGGCATCAGATTGCGTGACGGACTCTATCTCATCCAGAGCGAACTGACCCGCTCAAAACTGTATCATCGGATCAAATGGCAACTGAAGGATGGCGCGGCACTTCTGGTCGCCCCGTTGGCGGATGACCCCAAGTTCAAAGGAATGGAAGCTGGGTCGCTGAAATGGCTTAGGGACATCGAAAGTTAGAACCTTCCTGCGCTTACTTCACATTTTGCGGCGGTCCCTGTGAGCTACGAATTCAAAATTGCCGTGAGGTACTGGTCGTGATACTTATTGCTATCAGATTCCTTCTAGCGGCAATTATCATTTCTCACAGTCATTATCTTGCCGCGACGAATTTACTGCTCCAGTAATTGTAGATAATGGCATTCATCGCGCCGCGGAATACGAATGCGCTCGATTGGCACCTAATCTGATTTAGCTCTCCAATTTTTAACACTCGGTCCGAGAGGAATACTACCGGGGGTATTTATTGTCTCTAATTAGCGACGACCCCAAGCACGGCTGGCAAAACCTACCCGACCTTTTTCTCATACCCGTTCCTAATTCGGGGTCATGATGCACTTTACGCAACCATCTTTCTTGTCGCGAAAGGTCTTGTAGAAGTCTGGGCCATTTTCCAAAGTGCCACGGTGTGTGATTATTTCGGAAAGGTCGATTTCGCCCGCTTGCACTCGTTCGAGCAACGGCTCCAGATAGTGTTGCATATGGGTCTGGCCGGTTCTCATGGTCTGACCTTTGTTCATGAAAGGACCCATTGGAAAGGCGGTCGGGCCGGCGTAGACACCGGGCACGGAAAGTTTCCCGGCTTTCCGAACAGACTTTACCATTTGCATGAGAACATGTGGCCGGTCGTGCGCCCCGGTAGTGTGCAGCTCTATCGATTCAGCGAGCGAGGCACCCCAGTTGCTACCATGCGCTTCCGCTCCAACAGCATCGATACCAGCGTCGGGACCGCGACCGTTCGTCATCTCCTGCAGTCGCTCGTAAACGTCCTCCTGTGAAAAATCGATGGTTTCCGCCTTCCCGTAGCTTTGCGCCATCGCGAGCCGCTCAGGCACGTCGTCGATGGCGATGACACGCTTCGCGCCGAGCATCCAAGCGGATCGAATTGTGAATAGGCCTACGGGACCACAGCCCCAGACAGCGACTGTGTCACCTTCGCTAACCGCGTTTTCGGCCGCCTGGTAACCCGTCGGGAAGATGTCGGAAAGGAAGAGAACCTTGTCATCAGCTAGGTCGCTTTCGATCTTTATGGGTCCGACGTCGGCATGCGGAACGCGAACGTATTCGGCTTGCCCGCCCGGATAGCCGCCGACGAGGTGGGAGAAACCGAATAGCCCCGCGGGAGCGTGACCCATCGTCTCGACAGCGTTTTCGGCGGTCCGATTTGTGGTGTCGCAGCAGGAATAAAGATCGCGCTCGCAGAACCAGCAAGAACCGCACGAAATTGTGAAGGGAACGACTACGCGGTCGCCTTTCTTTAGCCGAGTAACTTCCGAGCCTATCTCAACAACCTCCCCCATAAACTCATGTCCGAGGATATCACCAGATTGCATTCCGGGCATCACGCCGTCCATCAGGTGGAGGTCAGAGCCGCAAATTGCGGTCGCCGTTACCTTAAGGACGACGTCTTTCGGATCCTCGATGCCGGGATCTTCCACCGTGTCGCAACGAATGTCGTTCTTGCCGTGCCAGACCAGTGCGCGCATGAAATGCCTTTCTTTGATTGCCATTCAATAACAGCAAGCGATAGGCATTGTTCCATCACCCCCCTTACATAAAAACGAAGCTCGCAACTGAATTTCCTCACAAGATGGTTTAGAGCCTCCCGACAAGCGCTCGGACGGCGGTGCCGCGTTGCTTCGTAAGGTTCCAGAGTTTCAAAGGATAAAAAGATCCTAGGCTTCGTGGACAAAGCTTGACGGGGGACTCGGTCGCTGATTCAAGGCTGGCTTTTGGAGGCGGCCTTGGGCGAGCGGATCGGCGTTACAGACGAGGAATGGGGAGTGATCGGGCCGCTGCTGCCGCCTGAGCGTGGTCGTGGATGCCGCCCGGCGCAGGATAATCGCCGCTATTTTGAAGGCGTGATGTGGATCGCGCGGACCGGCGCGCAGTGGCGACATCTGCCGGATGAGTATGGCAAGTGGAACAGCGTGTTCCGGCGCTATCGACGATGGGTTACGACCGGCGTGTTCGACGCCATGCTCGAGACGCTGGCCGAGCTGGCAGGGCGCGATACGGCCGCCGACATGATCGATAGCACCGTGGTCCGGGCACATCATTGTGCCGTCGGCATAAAAAGGGGACTCAGCAAACCGAGGGCCTTGGCCGATCGCGCGGCGGTTTCACCACCAAGCTCCATGCGAGGTGTGATGCCAGAGGCTTGCCACTCGGCTTCGTGCTGACACCGGGACAGGCGCACGATGTGCAGGGCTTTGCTCCGCTGTTCCGCATGATATCTGATCGGATCGAGGCCTTCCTGGCGGATCGGGGCTACGATGCCGATGCAATCCGCAAGGAGATCGCGGCCGCTGGCGTCGAGGCGGTGATCCCGGCCAAGACGGGCCGTCGCAATCGCTCTCCGCACGACCGCGCCAAATACAAATGGCGCAACCTGATCGAGCGCCTCTTCAACAAACTCAAGAACTGGCGGCGCATCGCGACC
Organism: uncultured Erythrobacter sp.; assembly: GCA_947494705.1. GTDB lineage: Bacteria > Pseudomonadota > Alphaproteobacteria > Sphingomonadales > Sphingomonadaceae > Erythrobacter. The sequence goes on along the minus strand of CANLVN010000001.1, from coordinate 376,285 downwards.
CGCTACGACAAAACCAGGGAATCCTACCTTGGCTTCGTCGCTCTCGCCTCAGTCAAACTCTGGATACCCTTTGTCCACGAAGCCTAATCGTTCGAGTAGCTCTCCAGACGAAACGACCTCGTAAAGATTTCGGTCTATCTGTTGGATCGCGTCACCATCGGAAGTTCTCTATTTGATGGCGCCCAGACTGCGACGCTCGCCACGCTTAGATTGCGAAATGGCGACGTGACGATACTGGATGACTTCGACCGATCTGTCCGAACTGCCCCGACAGGAGATATGGGCCATTGTTCCTTCGATGAAGTCAGCTTCGGCGGGTGTTGACGCAGTCGGAATCTGACTTGCCGGGTTGCTTCGCTCGATCGTCACTGAATCTGCGCATCCGGAAGTGAACCGATATCTTCCATCGTCATCCCCGATGAAAGATCGGTGTCATTGCCGCGGGTCGTCACGGTTAGACCGGCGATCGGTATCGTGACGTATCGATCTGGATTGCTATCCGCGACTTCGATGAGGAGTTCGGTCGCATTGCCGTCGGCATCTTTCGTTACGGCTTCCACGTCACCCAATTCGGTTCCGTCGGCGGCCAGGATTTCTGCATCGAGCAACTGACGCTCAGTCAAACCGAGTGCCACAGGTGTGTCACCGGACGCTCTTGCGCTCTGTTCGGCCTGTTCCTCGATACGGTCCTCAACCTGGTCTTCTTGGCTGTCGCAGCCGGCAACGACGAGGGCGGATCCGATAAGGAGCGGGGCGAACTTGATCATGTCGATCTCCAAAATTGTCTATTACCTCTCCGAACGAATGCGGCTGCTTCTCCGTTCCCTCACGTGTTGCCGATCAGGGCGAGCATTGAAGCTTCGTCAGGCCTTGCTGCGACGCGAATATCTATCCCTCTGATTCCCACGAAGGGAGCAGCAGCCGCAGCGGAAATGCAATAGACGATACCGTCAAACCGCCTTGGTGATTTATCGAGGCAGCACCTCACTACGCGACCGGCGCGTGGGGAGTGAATCATAATTCCGCCAATCCGCTCCAGGCCGGGAAGGTTTGCGAGGATATCCGCAACAGTGTTTTCACGTGTCTCGTAGACGGCCATCCGTATAGCGCGATACCCCTTTCGATGCAGATTGCCTGTCAGGTCCCCAGCTGGTCGTCGTGCTGAAAGATGCAGAATTCGACTACCCGGCGGGAGAGACTGAACAATAAGCCGCTCCAAATCGGAAACGTCGCCATCCGCAGAAGCGACTTTGGTATATCCTGCCAGCGCGGCACTCTGCGCTGTTCTGTTGCCAACAGCGAAAACCGGAATATCGAGAAGTGCCGGGCAGATTGAATGATGTCGGACGCCATTTACTGACGTGAACACGATCGCATCGGGCTGTTCGTCCAAGGCTTTCGCTGGGAGAGCCGCGACCCGCAGAACGGGCATAGCCAGCGCGTTAAAGCCGACCGAACGCAGTGCGTCTGCAGTCTTTTCATTATCCGGCGACGTGCGCGTGACCCAGAGCGTTAGCCAGAACGCCGGATTCTCCGTGCGCGTTGAGGAGCGGTCACTCACTTTCATTTCGTCGTTCGATACCGTGTGCTTTGGAAGGAACGACAGCCCCTGCAAGAGGCTTGTTACCCCGGCCCCCGAGAAGAATGCCGCCAACAATCAGCGCCATTCCGATCGCATGGAAGCCTCGCAGATCTTCGCCCAAGAAGACGATCGCAAGTCCTGCGCCCATGATGGGCATGATGTTCATATACATCCCGGTTCCTGCCGACCCAATGAGTTCTACGCCTCTGTTGAAGAAGAGGTAGGCAAGGACGGAAGGAAAAATAGAAACATATCCGATCGCCAGCAGGCTTTCCTGCTGCAAAACGATGTGTCGGTCGGAACTGAGTTCCAGCGCATAGAACGGCGCAATTCCGGCTATACCGATGACCAAGGTCACTGCGAAAAGGCTGAGGGGATGTATCGTCGGGCGATGACGTAGCATTACTGCGTAGATCGCCCAAAGGCACACTGCGAGGCCGATGACGAGGTCGCCTTTGTTGAAGCTCAGGGTGCCGAGAACGTCGACGTTCCCCCGAGCGATGATCCAAAGCACGCCGGTCAGAGCGATGGCGGCGCCGACGATCTGGCGCAGCGTCGTTCTGTCGCCCATGAAGATCGCGCCAAGAAACAGAATGAGGGCAGGCTGGCCCGACTGCAGCAACATGGCGTTGAGCGCGGTGGTCTCCTGCAATCCGGTGTAAAGCAGCGTGTTGAAGGCACCAATGCCGAGAGCGCCAAGCACAAGCAGCATTTTCCAGTTCGCCCGAATGACAGGAGCATCCCGCCGCAAATGGCGCCATGCGAATGGCAGGATAATGACCAGCGCAATCGCCCATCTCCAGAACGCCAGGGCGACGGGAGGAACCAGTTCGCGCGCCGCACGCGCAACCATTGCGTTACCCGCCCAGAACAGGGCGGTGAAGGTGAGCAGCATATAAGCGCGTGACCATATGCCTACAAAGAAGCAAGACCCGTTTTGCATGAGTGACCCGGCCGAAACGCCGCCGCTTAAAGTTAGGCAGCGCGCTCCTCCAATAACTGCATCAGGCCACGTGAAACGCAACCGGAAGGATCGTTGGCGATGGTGACCGGAACACCGCACTCCGCGGTGATCGCTTCAGCCAAGAACCTCGCGCAAATCCCGCCGCCCGTAGCGACAACTCGCTCGCTCAGCAGGTCGGCGGCAAGATCGGGAGAAATTTCACCCACCACCAGCCGGGCGGCATCTGCGAAACGATCAAAATGTCGCTTCAGCACTGGATGGAACTCGGAAACCGGCAAGGTCAACATTCCAGGGAGCCCATTGTGCAGTGATCGCCCTCTGATTTCGATTTCCCGGTCTTCGGAGCTATCTTCCGCGAGACGTTTCTTCAGCGTCTCGGCGGTGAGCCTGCCGACAAGAAAATGATGGCGAAGATGGAGATGTTCGATGATTGCCTCGTCGAGGCCAAGACCGCCCAGACGCACGGAGCGGGATCGACATTGTCCGTCGCTCGAGAACACCGCAACCTCGGTTGTTCCGGCCCCGCATTCGACCACCATGGATGCGCGGGCTTCGCGGACGGGAAGTTCTGCTCCGATAGCCGCTGCAAAAGGCTCACGCACCAGTTCGATCCGTCCGAAGCCGGCATCGTCCGCGGCGGCCAGCAATGCATTTGCTTCTGCCTTCGTGGCATCCGCCGGAATACCGATCATGGCTGGAAGACCCCCTCTGCGCTTCTTGCCAACCACAGAAGACAATCCATGCGCAAGCAATGCGGCGGCGGCTTCCATATCCTGCAGAACGCCGCGGGCGAGAGGACGGCGGACCACATGAGTTCCGGGAGCCCGATCAACCATCGCCAAAACATCCCGACCCGCTGCAATCAGCTTCATCTGGCCGCCAGCCTTGTCGTAATAGCACAAGGATGGTTCGTCGAAGACCACACCTTCGCCTCGCACCATGATACGCATGTTGGCAGTGCCGAGATCGATAGCGAGGTCTGGTCCGCGCTTGGGCCCAAAAGAAGGAAAGTTCATCATTCCCTCACGATAGACGTTCCGGACTCGAAAGTCTCGGAATAGTCGATGACACGATTTGTCTCCTGCTATTTGACTAAACCGAAGTTCGCGCCCACATATGGCCCATGGCCTTTTCGCAGCACATCGGCCGACATTTCGCGCACGCAGGTCAGCTGCCCGCACCTGCGCACGCCTCGTCTCGACGGTCGTGATCCGGTCCGGTACGAGGCTCCCGGACGATCTACAGCCCTGCCGCGATCCTCTTACGGCTTTCAAGCGAGTTACGAAAAATGACCATGTCCCAAAAACGGCGAAAAGCCGATCATTCATGTTATCGATTCCGAAGCGGACGCGCTTTACGAACTGGCGATGTTCATCGAGGAGCGCAGTCCGGATGTTGCTGGAAGACTGTGCGAGGAACTGGATCGCGCCAATGTCGTGGCAGCCGAAGACCTGCCTCATGACGTTGTGACCATGCAATCCGAGGTCGAATTCGTCGACGAGCGGTCGGGCGACCGACGCAAAGTCAAACTGGTATGGCCGCGCGACGCCAACCTCGACCAGAACCATCTTTCGATTTTGACGCTTGTAGGTGCTGGCCTGATCGGAATGCGCGCGGGGTCAGCGATCGACTGGCCCGATCGTTCTGGTAGAGAACGCTGCCTGCGGATCGTCGAGGTGCGGCAGCCGCTTAGGACTGATCGGGTGGCTTAGGTCCGCCCCGCGCGTTCCGGACATCTCAATTAAAGAGTGATCACAGTATGGCGAATATCTCGGAAAGATCACCGGACGAAACTGGATCGGTTCTGCCAGAAGCGGTAGAGCAGCGAAATGAGCTAAATTTCTGTCAGGCCTGTTCCGTTCGGAACCGGGCGATCTGTGCCGACCTTGATGATCATGAGGTTGAGCTTCTCAACCGGATCGGGCGCAGAAGGCACCTAGACCCGGGCGAAACGCTTCTCTGGGAAGGCGAAGAGGCAATATTTGTCGCGAACGTCGTTTCAGGCGTAATGAAACTTTCGATCCAGACGAGCGATGGTCGCGAACAAATACTCGGACTGGCCTATCCTTCGGATTTCATCGGCCGCCCGTTTGCTGAAACCTCTCCATACAGCCTGGAGGCCCTTGGGGAAACCGTCGTCTGCATCTTCCGGCGGCTGGACTTCGAGCGCTTTGCGCACGAACATGCTCGCCTTGAGCACAAGTTGCTAGAACGCACTTTAAGCGAACTCGATAAAACCAGACGCTGGATGCTGCTTCTCGGGCGCTTTAACGCGGAAGAAAGACTCGCGACATTACTCCTTGAGGTGGCCTCGAGAAACGCGTTGCCAATCGACGGTAGTGCGGGCCAATTCGGCAACGAGCAGTTTGAACTACCCATGTCCCGCCAGCAGATTGCGGATGTTCTAGGCCTCACTATCGAGACGGTCAGCCGACAATTTACCAAATTCCGCGACGAAGGCGTGATCATGATATCGGGTCACAGAACAATAACCATTTTGCGCCGAGACGTGCTCGAAGCTCTCGCGACGTAATTTATCGGTTAATGCTTCCTATGGGCGAAAGACTGAAACCCTCGAAGCCTATTTAGTGATAAAAGGTCACCTTGAATTGCGCATCGGCCGATAGTCGAACGAAGTGCGATAACGCCGGTTCGATAATCAAGCTTTCTCCGGCTCTGACGGCGGTTGTCGATGAGGCTGGTCCGGTAGTGTGAAACTCGACCAAGCCCTTGCCAACGCAAAGTCGGCCCCAGACGCCTGGCTTTAGTCTGTGTTCGGAGGTCAGTTTGTCTGGAACAGTTTCTGCTGAAAACATCGGACTTTCGGCGTATTTGACCACATTCGGTGGGAGCTCGACTGGCTGTGTCACGCGCCGGGTCCAACCGCTAGGACGATGATCAAAATGCCGATCCCGAACAGAGAGACTGTTGCCGGTACAACGAGAACCTGCGCAAACACCGCCTTGCGATCCATCGGGCCGGTCCAGGTTGGAAGCTTTCCACCGCAATCGAGGGGTGAAGTCTGTTCACGCCCCGCTTGACGCGCACCCAGGCGTGCGACCCCGAAATATATTGCCGTGTACAGGACGGAAATCACGATCGCGAAGCGCGCCGCCGTGCTGCCGCCCGTCGCCAAGAATATCGCGAAGAAGAATATGCCGTAGCATGAGAGCATGTTCTGCCAGACCCGGGCTGGGAGCTGAAAGCCCGCATTCGCGGGAGCTACTGGTGCAACCGAGAGCGGCTGCAGAATGCCGTCGAGAGCCTCGACTTCGTTTGCCGGATGGACCTCGCGCTCCGCGAGTAAGGTGTGCTGTTCAAACATGGGGGAGGTTCCTTCCTGCAGTTGACCCCGAGATTCCGGACTTTCCGATCGTAATGCCTGTCAGGAGACTGTCAGCAATTGCGCGGGCTCGGTCGGCAACCAGTCTGATCGGCTCTGGCTTGCTCGAGAGCGTGCGGAGCGTCGCGTAAAAGAGGTCCAGCCAGCGGGTGAAATGGTGCTCTTCCAGACCAGTAATCTCGATGTGCTTGCGCATGGGATTGCCTGCGAACTCACCGCTGTTGAACAACACGGAGCGCCAGAAGGACTTCATGCGCTCAAGATGCGTGGGCCACTCCGAAATACGGTCCGCGAAAATAGGGCCAAGCAGGTCGTCCTCGCGAATGTGTCCGTAGAATTCGTCCACCAGTTGCGACACGAACTGCTCGGTGACGCCGAGCGATTCAGCGTGAGCGCGCTTCGCTGCTCGTGCATCGAGCACATCTGCGCGAGAAACTTTGACGTTTGCGGTCATCTCGTGAACCTTAAATCAGGTATATAATATACCTCTTATATCCCGTTTTGCGGGAAAAGCAATATCTGTTATACCGCTTTTATGCAGTTGAACCTTCGAACCGACTATGCGCTGCGGATGCTTATGGCGCTTGCCGCCAAAGACGATGTGGTCTCGATCGACTGGATCGCTGAGCACTATGGGATATCGCGCAACCACCTGGCCAAGGTGGCACAGGACCTTGCAGCCGCAGGATTCGTAGAAACCTTGCGGGGCAGGAGCGGTGGCCTGCGGCTCGCCCGGCAGGCTTCGCAAATCAATGTAGGCGAGGTTGTCCGGTCATTGGAAAATACGAACGGTTTTGTCGCCTGTATGGGAGGCAAGGAAGGCTGCGCCATCGATGGCGTATGCGGGCTCAAGCCCGCCTTGGCAGGGGCGCTGGAGGCCTTTCTTTCACACCTCGATCAGTTTCATCTGGGACAGATTACAGGATCAAAGTCGCAAATCATGCAGAGGCTCGCTCCAGTCTAGGTGAGATCGCAGACCATATAGCTACTGGCTCCACCATATCCGACCAGCGCTTTGCCGATGTCCTCGTCGGCTATGATCATAAACTCATGCTTTGCCCAAAAATCCTGAGAGCGATTGACCGCCACCAGTGCAACCCGGTCATAATCGTGCTTGCGGGCAAGCCGCTTCGCGTGATCAACCGCCTCACTTGCGAGCCCTTTACCGCGCATACCCAAGTCTACCGAGATATCATGAATGTAGAGCACATCCGCATTGTCAGGCAGTGCGCCTAGCAGTGTGTCCAGTGGCACCGGGTGGCCGAAAGTAGCGGGGTGACAAATGATGTATCCAACGGTCTCCCCGTCTTGCTCGAGAACACAGCATCCTCCTGCGAAAAGTTCGAGCCGCTCTCGAAACACCGCCTCGTCTTCAGGGTGATCGGGATGGCACTTGTCCGCGATGGCAAGGACGCGCGGGAGATCGCCTGCAACCATCTCTCGCCATCTGTGGGCTGTGCTGGCTGTATGCATTTTGGCTTGTTCGCTCTCTATCTCTTGCGATCGCTCTTCGCCCATCGCTCTCATCCGTTTCGCCAGACGGGCAGAGGTTCGCCCTTCGGCCATTTCCGCCTCAAACCGCCCAATTGCCCCGCGACCTGGGCATCCAGTTCGACAGCTTCATAGTTGTCCTCAGTGTCATCTAGTCCGAAGCAGTCTCACCGATTTTCTCGTCCGCTACCGTAATCATTTCCTGGAGCGCCTTTACGTGCTGCTGAAAGGCCCGTCGGCCCTTCAACGTGAGCGCTGCCCACGTTCGCTGGCGGCCGTTCCGGGGCGCTTTTTTGATCGATACATAGCCCGCTTCTGACAGTGTCGAGAGATGTTTCGAAAGAGCCGAGTCGCTCACCTCGATGATGTCTCGGATGACCGAGAATTCGGCTTCGTCGGCGCGGAGAAGAATTGCTGCGATCTGCAGGCGCGCGGAAGCGTTGAACATCTCGTCGAGACCCACGCTCATAACCTTCCTTCAAGCACATCTCCGCGATACACCCGTTCCCAAATCCAGCTGAGTACCGATGTCCCAAGAGCGACGATTGACAACGTCACCCAGAACCATGGATCGTCGGTCGGGTCCTCGAACTGGGTGAGGACGATGACCAGCGCGGATAGGGTCAGAACGATGATCGCGGCTACGATCCACACGGTCCGGCCTCGTTGATATCCGCTCACGAATATTCCGTGACGCTTCTTATCGTCCCGGACAATCAACAACATCAGAACCATTGCCGTCACGAAGACCACGGCTGCGACATCATGAGGGAGAGCTACTGCCGCGACCACCAGCGTCATGAGCAATCCACCGGCAAAATGCCTCCAGATCGGCCACCTCATTCGTCTCGCGAGACGATCATTCGTGGACTCGAGAGCTGCCAGTGCGTCCCGTGGGTCCTCAGAATTGTCCATGTGCTTGCCTCCTTCTCGACAACCATAGCTGCTCCTGCCGGCATGGCTGGCAAGGCCCCCTCACTCGCCTCGGCACTTGCACGTCGCCTAGCCAGATACTGGGAAGCAAAAGGCCTGATCACCAGGCCGATCATATCGATGAGCACGTGCATCGCAATCGGCTTGATGACGGATCCGCTCGAGAGATAGAGCCAGAAGAAGAGCGCACCCATCGCACTGGTCGCGAGAACGCCCTTCCAACCCTGATACCAGTGCGCCAATCCGAATGCCGCGATCGAGATCGTCAGCGACGCCCATACTGATCCGGTAGCTTCCAGCACCAACAGCGGAAGGGCGGCGCGATAGAAGATCTCCTCGCTGATGCCGGCGTTCAGAGCCAGAGGGAAGCAGCATGCCACCTCCTTTCCGTTGCGCGGCAAAAGAGCTTCAATGTCGCCGACCACCGGTTGTGACATCTTCTTCAACCGCCGACGCCAGACCACTGCCGTGATGGTAAGGCCTAAAAGCAAGCCACTGGCCATTCCAAGCACCGTTTCAAAGCTGGAACCTTCGGGTTCCGAAACTGCCTCGAAGGGAGCGATCAATGGCGCGAATTCAACGGGCAGAGAGTATAGTAAGTCCAGTCTCCCGAAGGTCAGCAGCACGGCTAATCCACCGACACCGAAAAGCGCCATCGGAACGAAAGTCCACCGGCGGTAAAAGCGCACCCGGTCCGCGCTGGAATCAAACTTCTTGAAAGCTGCGTAGTCGCGCGAATCGCGCCAAGACATCCACGCGAGGCCGCACAGCACGATCAGAAGGACCAAACTGTCTACCAACACCATTGCCAAACCCTCACTTTCTTCGAAGGAAAATGACTAAATGCGACTTTCCTTTGAGGCAAGTCAAAACTTTCCTCCGTGGAAAATGACCTACCCGCGACAGTGCGCGGGTAACCTGATGGCAGGAGATAAGCGGGGGTTCTGAAGTAAGGCTGGTTCTTTCAATCGTTATCGATCGACAATTACCTGTCGCGACGCCCGCTTTCGAAAGCTCGTTCGATGATCATCTCTTGACCAAAATTAGGGCGCAAAGCAGACAAAAGTCGACCGCGTCATTTGATGCCGCAGAATCAATTTTAAGTCCGAAAAAGCTACGTCGCTGATCGCTCAATTTATTGCAGCCTAATCAGAAAGCTGTTCCCATCCGGTGCCGGGGCCCGCAGCTAGGCCCGCATAAATTCCGAGCTTGCCGCCTCAATGAATGATTTGATCGTACACCGACTGGCAGAATTCAGTGCGAGAAAATGGGAAAGCTGCCAATCAAGTGGGCGAAGGTTACCAGATTTCTATGTAGCATTCGATTTCCATAAGCATGAATCCGAGCCTGCAGGCGCAATCGCCCGCCAGGACTACTCCCAGGAAATCACCCCGTCGGCAGAACGCCAGCTTGCTGGCCGGATCATCTTTTCGTGTGCGATACGGACTGACCTGATCTCCGCTTCGATCTCGCGCCGCCAATGCGCGAGGAAGTCGAACAGCACCGGAAAATCCGGTGCTGCATCGTATTCCTGCCAAGCATAGATCTGCAGGAGCGAGGGATGATCCGGCATGAAATAGCAGATCTCAGCCGTGGTCAGTCCGTATCCTTCCAACTGAACCAGAAAGGCGCGGTCGGTCATTGCAGCGTAGGCTGGCTGTCCGGGCCATCGAGCGAGCGCAGCGCCGCGAATAGATCATCAACGGAAACTGGACTTTTGAGTTCGGGGGGCTGGCGCATCGCCGGCTGGTTTTCGACGGTATGCCGATCGGAGGCCCAGGAAGCCAGGATGGCTCGCTTCACTTCTGGCTCAAGCGAGGGATGACGCGCTACATCGAAGGGATGCAAATATCGTGCGAATGGTTGCGACATAGGAAAATCCTCCTTTCTGCCTTGCCGCTGGTCACTCACTGCGGATTGCTCCGCTCGACGTATTTTGTGAGTCGAATTCAGACCGTCAAGACCCTGATAAGGCCTCCGGAAAGCGCCCATTGGCAGTCGCAATCGGCGAGTGCCAAAAAATTTGATTTGGACCTCTTGAAGCCGTTTCCAGCAAAACTAGATCGCCAAATGCCTTCTGCCGATCATCCGGGGGTAGGCGCTGTAAGTCATTTCGCTTTGTAATGGAGGTTATGCATGCATTTCCGACCTTTGCACGATCGCGTGCTGGTTCGCCGTATCGAGGCCGAAGAAAAGACGGCCGGCGGCATTATCATCCCTGACACCGCCAAGGAAAAACCGATGGAAGGCGAAGTCGTCGCTGTCGGCCCGGGTGCGCGTGACGATGCCGGGAAGCTGGTGGAACTCGCCGTCAAGGCGGGCGACCGCATCCTGTTCGGCAAGTGGTCCGGAACCGAAGTGCGGATCGACGGCGAGGACCTGCTCATCATGAAGGAGAGCGACATCCTCGGCATCATCGAAACCACCGCCGAGCTCAAGAAGGCGGCGTAAGCACAATACGTTGAAACTTCTGTTCAACCGAAAGAAGCATAGAAAGGAGCAGGCCAGATGGCTGCGAAGGAAGTAAAGTTTGCGTCGGATGCGCGTGATCGCATGCTCCGCGGCGTGGATACGCTTGCGAATGCGGTCAAGGTTACTCTGGGCCCCAAGGGCCGCAACGTGGTGATCGAGAAGAGCTTCGGCGCACCGCGCATCACCAAGGACGGCGTCACCGTCGCCAAGGAAATCGAGCTAAAGGACAAGTTCGAGAACATGGGCGCACAGATGCTGCGCGAAGTCGCCAGTAAGCAGAACGACAAGGCGGGTGACGGCACCACCACCGCCACCGTTCTTGCCCAGGCAATCGTGCGCGAAGGTGCCAAGGCGGTTGCCGCCGGCATGAACCCGATGGACCTGAAGCGCGGTATCGACCTCGCGGTCGGCACCGTGGTCAAGGACCTCGAAAGCCACGCCAGGAAGGTGTCCGCTAACAGCGAAATCGCACAGGTCGCGACGATTTCCGCCAATGGCGACGAAACCGTCGGCCGCATTCTTGCCGAAGCCATGGACAAAGTCGGCAACGAAGGCGTGATCACGGTCGAGGAAGCCAAGAGCCTCGAAACGGAGCTCGAAACGGTCGAGGGCATGCAGTTCGATCGGGGCTATCTCTCACCCTATTTCGTGACCAACGCCGAAAAGCTGAAGGTGGAACTCGAGGATCCCTACATCCTCATCCATGAGAAGAAGCTGTCGAACCTGCAGGCGCTTATCCCGCTGCTCGAACAGGTCGTGCAGTCGGGCAAGCCGTTGCTCATCATCGCCGAGGATGTCGAGGGCGAAGCCCTGGCAACCCTGGTGGTGAACAAGCTGCGCGGCGGCCTCAAGGTCGCGGCGGTCAAGGCACCCGGCTTCGGCGATCGCCGCAAGGCCATGCTGGAGGATATTGCCATCCTCACCGCCGGTAACGTGGTCAGCGAGGAACTCGGCACCAAGCTGGAAAACGTCACGATCGGCATGCTCGGCCGGGCCAAGAAGGTCATCATCGACAAGGACAACACGACCATCGTCGATGGTGCCGGCAACAAGGCCGACATCGACGCCCGGGTAAGTCAGATCCGTGCCCAGATCGAGACCACGACCAGCGACTACGATCGTGAAAAGCTGCTGGAACGCGTGGCCAAGCTGGCTGGCGGCGTTGCCGTCATCCGCGTCGGCGGTGCCACTGAAGTCGAGGTCAAGGAGCGCAAGGATCGTGTCGACGACGCGCTGCACGCAACCCGTGCGGCCGTCGAGGAAGGCATCCTGCCGGGTGGCGGTATCGCCTTGCTCCGCGCGCTCAAGTCGCTCGAGGGCCTCAAGGCCGCCAATGACGACCAGCAGTCGGGTATCGACATTGTACGCCGTGCGCTGCGCGTCCCGGCTCGCCAGATTGCCGAGAACGCGGGTGAGGACGGTGCTTATATCGTGGGCAAGCTGCTCGAAGGCGATGACTACAACCACGGCTTCAACGCCGCGACCGGCGAATATGAAGACCTGGTGAAGTCGGGTGTCATCGATCCGGCGAAGGTGGTGCGCACGGCGCTGCAGGATGCGGCTTCGGTCGCCTCGCTGCTGATCACCACCGAGGCGCTGGTGGCCGAATTGCCCAAGGACGACACGCCCGCACCGATGCCGGCGATGGACTTCTAATCCGGTCAGGAGAGCGCGGTGTGACCCCGCGCTCTCCCATCCTCAAACACGCCGCTGGCGGCAGTGCTGCCCGGGCGCCTGCACACGCCGTTCTGGGCGAGGCAGGCTTCAAACGCGGCAACATCGCAAAATCGGTCGAATGAGAGAGGAGGAGATAATGACCGACAGGTTTCTGGACTATCTTGCACGCGAACATGCGCGGCTGGAGGACGAAATCCGGCTGGAAAGCAAACGACCCCGGCCTGACGAAATTCTGATTGCCCGGCTGAAGAAGCTCAAACTGGCGCTCAAGGACCAGATGCAAAGCTGGACTTCCGATCACGCAAGCAGCGATCGGCTGACCGCGTAAACGCACTCCATTTAATCATATTCTCTCCTGGAAGAAGGCCAGGCGCACCTCAATCGGTGTGCCTGGTTTTCCCTTGCAAACCACTGAAAACAAGACGATAAAAAATTTCTATCGGGTCTTGAAACCAATTGCGCGTTTCCTAATTTTGTCAGTACCGGATGCCATTACGGGTCCGGTTGGACAGAGGGCGTCGGCTCTTGGATCCCGGCGCCTCTCATGCCCAGATTGCTCAACAAGGAGGATTTGGAAATGAGAACTGCATTTGATTTGACCCCCTATCGCCGCTCGACGGTCGGCTTCGATCGGCTGTTCGATGCGCTCGAGAACAGCTTCCGTGCAGACACGCAGGATGGCTACCCACCCTTCGACATCGTCCGCACCGGCGAAGACAGCTACCGGATCACCCTGGCGGTGGCCGGCTTCCGTCCGGACGAAATCGACATCACTGCACAGCAGAACCAGCTCGTCATCTCCGGTCAGAAGACCGAGAAGGACGAAGACGGTGTCGAATTCGTTCACCGCGGTATCGCTGCCCGTGCGTTCGAGCGCCGGTTCCAGCTGGCCGACTATGTCGAAGTGCGCGATGCGGATTACGAGCACGGCATGTTGACGATTTCGCTCCAGCGGATCGTCCCTGAATCGCTTAAGCCACGCAAGATCGCCATCGGAAGCCGCGAACATGTCAATGACGACACGCCGCAGCTGACCGAAGACAAGGCGGCCTAAGCCTCAATTACCGGGCAAATCCTCGGCGGGGTGGGTGCAATCGCGCCTACCCCGCGCGACGGGGCCTTGCCTGAACCAGTCGGAAAACAGGAGGAATGTCGAGATGGCCATTCGCGATCTCATTCCCTGGAAAAGCCAGGGCCAAGACATCGCTCCCCGGCAGGAGGAGCGGGTCGATCATCCGGTGATGTCGCTTCATCGGGATATCAATCGCTTGTTCGACGACATGTTTCGCGGGTTTTCCATGCCGTCGCTGCCGTCCATCGGGCGCAGCCTAGGCTGGCCGCGGGTCGAGCTGTCGGAGAACGACAAGGAAATTCGTGTCACGGCCGAGTTGCCTGGCATGGAGGAAAAGGACATCGAAATAAGCCTGGACGATCGCCAGCTGGTGATCAGGGGCGAAAAGAAGTCCGAAACCAGCGACGAGGAACGCGGCTATTCCGAACGCAGCTATGGCCGCTTCGAGCGTCGCATCGGCCTGCCCTCGCAGATCGACGAGGACAAGGTCGAGGCGGCCTTCCGCAATGGTGTTCTGACCGTTACGGTTCCGCGCACCGCAGAAGCGGCTCAGGGACGCAAGACGATCCCGATCAACGCCGGTTAAGGGCAGCCGTGAGGGCCGGTCCTACCAGTGGACCGGCCCTTCTTATTGCATCAGCTTCCCGGTTCGAGTTCGAGCCTGGCTGTTCGCTCTTCGCCGCCGCGCATCAGCGTGAGTTCGACGCTTTGTCCGACCCGAAAATCGTCAAGCCGGGCGAGCAGATCGCCGACTCTGGAAACGGGTTTGCCGTTCAGAGCGGTAACGATGTCCCCTGGAGCGACCCCGCGCCTTGTGCGCTGGGCAGCAACCAGACCGGCGCGCTCTGCAGATGACCCGGGATCGACTCGCAGGACAAAAACGCCCTCGATCCCCGAGGCGCGCTTGAGCCGGTCGTTTATATCGTCATCGCTTTCAACGCCAAGGCTGGGCCGCGTATAGCGCCCCTCAGAAATGAGCTGCGGCACAACGCGCATGACCGTATCGACCGGCACGGTAAAGCCGATCCCGGCCGATGCCCCGGAAGGACTATAGATCGCTGTATTGATCCCGATCAGTCGGCCCGCGGAATCGAGCAGCGGACCACCCGAATTACCGGGATTTATGGCGGCATCGGTCTGGATGAGGTGCCGAATGTCGGGACCATTCTCATTCGGCAGCGAACGATCCAGCGCCGAAACGATGCCCTTGGTCAGGGTCCAGTCCAGTCCGAACGGGTTTCCGATTGCGAAAACATTCTGTCCGACCTGCAGGTCGCTGCTTGTCCCGATTGGCACCCGCGCGGGCGCAGTGAAGCCCGCACCGCCTATTTTCAGGACAGCAAGATCGTGTTGTGGGCTAACACCGACCAGCGTGGCGGAAAACTGGCGACCGTCGGCAAGCTGGATTTGCGCTTCGGAGGCGCCCTCGATGACATGGAAATTTGTTACAATATGGCCTGCCTCGTCCCATACGAGACCCGAGCCCGATCCGCGGGGCACGCTATAGACATTGCGTGTCCAGAAATCGGCCACACGCTGCCGGGTGGAAATGAACACCACTGAATCTCGCGCATTGCGAAACAAATCGATTGTAGCACGTTCGTCCGCGCCAAGATCGCCCCGCGCAGTGACGACGCGGGGTTCGGCCACCGGGGCGGATTGGTTGATCAAGAGGGCTGCTGAGGCGGCAAGAAGAAAGACGTTCATGATGATCAGAACCACTATCCACGGACGCGCATATGACATTGGCTTCGTCAACGTTTGTCTCATCATGGATAAATAGCGCCGGTTGTGCCAGGATCAACGCAATGCCAATCATCATCGAACATCAGCGGTGCGCATAACTAGAGCAAGCTACCTGTTGGCTTTCAGGGATCGTTTGTTAGAGCCTGAACGTCCGACATGAGGGCGCTTTGCTGCCTGGCAGCTTCTGGCCGTTTGCAGACAGACTGCTTTCGGGCAACAAAACAAAAGGCTGACGTGCTGACCTGTGCGCAGATCGCGGTCGCTCGTGAAGATCCAGCGGGTCAGAGCCGCATTGCAATTGAGCCTATACCTCTCCTTTGCGCTTGTATTGATTTCGCGGCCACCGAACCGTTCCCGATGTCAGCAGCGGTATCGACAGCGATCCGTCCGATGCTTCGGCAAGGCGTGGTGAAGAGCGTGTCGTAAACTGGAGAATCGGTCTGTCTTGAATTCAATGAGAGACGCTGAGGCCCGGCCGCATGAGCTTGGTCATCAGGATACGACACGGTCGTAACGCTCCTTGACCAAGGCCTGACTGGGGCGACGCTGCTCAAAATGATCGATAGGGAGCTCCTCCAGCCACACTTGCTGACGCTTTAGTGCCCAAAGATCTGCCAGGCTGACAGTCTCTTGCAGACTCTACTCCCAGTCCACCTCCTTCGCCCAGCGTTGGAGCCGATCAACATCTGGAATTCTGATTTCCCGGTAACCGGTTTCGATCAGATCTTCGGCTGCCAGACGCTTGAGGTTCTGGACGATACTGACGGTCGATAGGCCGAGCATCTGGGCCAGTTGTTCCTGCTTTCCAGAAACAACCCCGGGCGTGGGAGAGTCTGTCTCCAAGCGTAGAAGCGTTTTGGCCAACCGGACCCGAGTGGGCAGGATCCGTGCATCGTCGAGCATCTCGATCGCCATATTCAGGCGATGAGAGGCAATATGATAAAGCGCCCTGACCACATTGGGATGATGTTCCACAATCTCCTCAAAGGCTGTCTTATCAAAATGATCCACGACAGTTTTACCGTGCGCCACGGCCCGGTGAGTTCGGGACGATCCGGCAATAGATGCTGAATCGGCATAATTATGCCCGCAACCCACCGTTGACGCGAAGATGATGCTCCCGTCGTTCATGATCCTGTAGAGCGAGACATTGCCTTCGATAACGATGCTGAGGCACGCTCCCAGATCGCCGCGTTCATGGATAACCTCCTGATCGCGGTAATTTTGCCGCTGGGCGAGTGCGGCAATCTGCGCCCGCTCGCCTTGATCGAGCAGCGCAAGGATGCCTGGCGCTTGAGATGTAAACATCGCCTCTGACCCAATTGTTAAAAAGTTTATTTTCTTTGCATGCGACCTGCCGCATAGTGCAACCCGGTAAAAGCGCAATTCGAAGGGGTTGCGTCACTGATTTCTAGCGAGACCAAAGATGAAAACCGATCGCCGTCATGTTCTAGGAGGCCTGGCCGCACTCCCGCTGATTACCGCGGCTGCTCCATACCAATGCGTGACGGTTTACGAAGCCGGCCGGATCATCACCATGGAACCCTCGCAGCCGGTGGGCAGGTTTGTTGCGGTGGCCGACGGCGTCGTTCTGTCTGTCGCCGACAGCCTTGCTGACCTTTCCCCTTGGACCGATGGCCGCCGCGTCAATCTGGACCGGCGGTTTGCGGGCAAGGTGTTTATGCCCGGCCTGATTGAGCCCCATTTGCATCCAATGCTGGCAGCGGTCATGCTCAACATCCCCTTTGTCGCGCCCGACGATTGGGATCTGCCCTCAGCCAGCTATCCGGGCGCGCGCACCGCTCAGGATTGGAGGAAGCGGGTCAAAGAGGAACTGGCGCGGTCAGATGAAGCGCTTTTCGTCTGCTGGGGTTACCATGAATTGTTCCACGGCCCGCTGGATCGGCCGGAACTGGACCGGATAGCTGGTGATCGCCCCGTTGTGATCTGGCAGCGCAGCTTTCACGATGTGATCCTCAACACCAAGGCGATGGAAAGCTGGGGCATCGCTTCGCGCGAAGACTTCGATGCTATCGTTGCCAGCTATAAGGCTGATCCGGCACACTGCGATTTTAATGGCGGGCACTTGTCGGAATCCGGTCTGCCGATCGCGCTTGAGAAGATGCGCCCTCACATCCTGACGCCCGAACGGATCCAAAGGGGCATGGCAGCGCTCAAGCAAACCTTCCGGAACAAGGGTATCACCACCGCATCGGATATGGCCACGGGGATATTTGCCGACTTTGAAACCGAAGCCTCCCTGATCAAGGCGGCTTTTGAGCAACCGGGCTGTTTATCGCGCGTCATGCTCATGCCGTTTGCGATGGGCATGCCGCGCGAAGGTGATCCGCTGAACTGGCTGAACGGGGTCGAAGAACGGTTTGCAGGGCCTCATGTGCGGGTCGACAAGCGGATCAAACTGCTCGCAGATGGCGCTTTTTTTGCCCAGAACATGCGTATGAATACACCGGGCTATAGCGACGGGCATCAGGGAAAGTGGATCACTCAGCCCGATATCATCCGCCAGCAATTTGAGACTTATTGGGAGCTTGGCTTCTCGCTGCATGTCCATGTCAATGGGGATCAAGGGCTCGATGTCATTCTGGCGGCCGTCGAAACCCTGGCGCGGCGATCGGCTCAGACGATCACTCTGGAGCATCTGGGTTATTCCACCGAAGCGCAGAACCGCCGGATTGCCCGGCTCGGCCTGATGGTATCGGCACAGCCGAACTATATCCGCGTGCTAGGTGACGCATATGCGGATGGTCTGGGACCAGACCGGGCAGCCGTGATCAATCGGCTTGGCTCGCTTGAGCGCAAGGGTGTGCCGCTGGGCCTGCACAGCGATTTCAACATGGCTCCGATTGATCCTCTTTACCTCGCCTGGATTGCGGCCACCCGCGAGACAGTTGATGGCAACATCAAAGCTCCCAATGAGCGGATCAGCCTGGACAAAGCCATGCGCGCGATCACCATTGAAGCGGCCCAAGTAATCGGGATGGATCATCTGGTCGGCTCGATTGCCGCTGGCAAAAAGGCGGATTTTGCAGTGCTTGACCGCGACCCATACAGCGCTGGAGTGGACGAATTGCGATCCATCTGCGTTGAAGGCGTTATCTATGAAGGGGAGTATGACGCGTCATGATGTCCATACGATCAGCGATTGTGATGATCGGTTCGCTGCTTTGCGCTTGCTCGCTGCTGACGGCTTGCGCGCATTCCCCAACGCCGGCGACCTACGATCTTGTCCTGCAAGGCGGCAGAGTGATCGATCCGGAAAGCGGGTTGGATGCTGTGCGCAACGTAGGGGTGCGCGGCGGAGAGATTGAGGCAATCTCGACCGAGCCGCTGAATGGCGCGCAAGTGATTGATGCAGCCGGAATGGTTGTCGCACCCGGCCTCATCGACACCCATTCGCATACCCCCACACTGTTTGGAGCCCGGCTGCAGGCGCTCGACGGCGTGACGACCCAGCTAGACCTAGAGGCCGGGGCATTCCCCGTCACCGCATATGGAGAATTTTTCCAGCAAGGCGCGCCATTGCACTTTGGCGCTTCGGTGAGCCATCTGGCGATCCGGACCAAAGTCTTGACCGGCAAGGATACGCCTTATCTGTTCGACAAGACGGGCGTGACCACTGAACCAGAAGCCTTCGTCAAGCGCGCGACTGACGCAGACATTGCCGCGATGCGGGCCTTGCTGGATCATGGTCTGGATGAGGGGGGCTTAGGCATCGGCCTCTTGCTCGATTACATCAGCGATGCGGTTAGTCCTGCTGAACTGCGGATGGTGTTTGAAGTGGCGGGAAAGCGCGGTGTTCCCGTGACCGTGCATGTCAGGCGCGGACTGCCGGGCGATATGGCCGGTCTTGATGAAGTGATCGCGCTTGCCGAGGAAACCGGCGCGCCGGTGTTGATCTGCCACATCACGCATAGCGCCATGCACCGGGTCGGGGATTGGCTAGCCCGGATCAATGCGGCCAATGCCCGCGGGGCTCGCATTTCGACCGAGACGCTGACCTATGCCGCAGGGGGAACAGCCATATCAGCCGCCGTGTTCGGACGCGATTGGCAATCGATCTTCGCGATCACCTATGAGGATGTGCAGTGGACGGCCACGGGTGAGTGGCTAACCGAAGAAACATTCAAGCGTTATCGCCAGGAACAGCCCTCGGGAATGGTCAACCATCACTACGTGACAGAGGAATGGATGCACGAGGCGCTACGTTGGCCGGGCATGATGGCGGTATCGGACGCGACGCCTGCCTTTGGCCCATCGGTGCTCAGCAACCCCAACGTATCGGGAACTTTCACTCGCCTGCTGGGCCACTATTCCCGGGATGAAGGTGTTCTTTCGCTAAAGGACGCGCTGGCCCGGACCAGTCTCAATCAGGCGCGCTGGATGGAGGAATTCGCGCCGGCCTTCAGGCGCAAAGGGCGAGTGCAAACCGGCATGGACGCGGATCTGGTCGTGTTTGACCCGAAGAAAGTTGCTGCACAAGCAACCTATGGCAAGCCATACGAAGCGACGGTGGGGATGGAATACGTCATTATCGCGGGGCAAGCGGTCGTGCGCGAGGGTGAATTTCAGGAGGCGGTTCTTGCAGGGAAACGTTTGCTGGCGAAACCCGACAAATAAACTGATGCAGGTGGCGATGCTCGAGCAAACTGATCGCATTGTATCGGTTGCGGCTAACAAGATAAGGGTTGTGTGCAGCACGGTTTTTGCACCTCAAGGTGGGTTGCGCACAGGGGATTGGACAATAATGATCGGGACCAAACTACTGAAAAAATGGCTATAGCCCTGCTGGCAGCGTCCCTGATGGGCTTTGCAGCTTCTGCCCCGCTATCATCCGGAGAGGCACAGCCCGATGGCCACCTGGCCGTGATCTATACCGGCGGAAACATTATCACCATGGAAGGAGACGAGCCCGCATATGCGGAAGCATTGGTGGTGCGCGGTGGTGAAATCGCCTTTGTCGGAAATCGCCAGACAGCGCTTTCACGGTTCCCTCGTCATGCGATGGAAGACTTGCGTGGCCATACCTTGCTGCCCGGCTTTCTCGACGGCCACGGGCACCTCTACAATTCCGGCCGTTTGTCGCTGATGGCCAATCTTTACCCGCCTACCGACGGGCCTGGGCAGGATCATCAAACCCTGGTCAATGTGGCAGACAGATTTTACCTACTTCAAGATCATCGGGTGGGGCTGGGTCTATCTGTCGACTGTGCTCGACGATTACTCGCGCTACATCATCGCCTGGAAGTTGTGCACGACGATGAAGGCCGAGGACGTCACCGACACGCTGGACATGGCGCTGGTAGCCTCAGGCTGCGACCATGCCAATGTGCTGCACAGGCCGCGCCTGCTCAGCGACAATGGCCCCAGCTACATCGCCGGAGAACTGGCCGAATACATCGAGGCCAACAGGATAAGCCATGTGCGCGGCGCACCCTTCCATCCGCAGACGCAGGGCAAGATCTAGCGCTGGCATCAGACATTGAAGAACCGCGTGCTGCTGGAAAACTACTTCCTGCCAGGCGATCCCGAACAGCAGATCGAGGCGATGGCGCCTTTGGCGCCACCTTCGGCTCCGTCGGGCACTACAACCACCAGCGCTACCGCGAGAGCCTCGACAATGTGACGCCTGCCGATGTCTATTGCGGCAGGGCTACCGCCATCATCAAACGACGAGAAAGAATCAAGCGACAGACACTCCAATATCGGCGCTTGCAACACCGCAGGCTCGCCGCCTAAATATCAATCCAAGACGAAGCCCACGCTCCGCTGACCTACACCGCGAGTTGTGCAAAATGTTCTGACGACGGACACCCGTTCACTTTGGAATCATAATCCGCGTGTCGGGTGTTCGAGTCCCTCCTCTGTTACCAGGAAATAGCGTCCGCATGGGTTCGCTTGTGTCCGTATGCGTCCGGATTTTCGGCTCAAATTACTGATTTCAATAACAGATGTGCTACCACGCCAGTCCGCTTCGAGCCGTATGCGTGCGTATGTGTTCGCTTGAAGCCGGAGCCTTTGTGGGGGTATTTTCAAGCAGCACAGAATTAGACGATACCCCCAGCTGCGAGCTCCGGCTCACAACCGAATTGTCACTCTAGCGCATCGGCTTGTTCCCGCCCTTCCTTAAAGGGATGCGTCGCAAAGGTTCCGATTTCTAGCGTGAGTTCGAGTCTTGCCTGAGGAATCGCGCAGAAGTGGCCGGGTTGTAGCAGGTGAAGGGGCGACGCTGCATTTCTGCGGGCGAACCAAGCACAATTCAGGCGGTGCGATATGACACCTCGCTTAGGTCGAGTCTGCCCCCGCAATGATCGCAGGCCATGACCAGTTCCAGCGAATTGCCGCAGGGCTTGTGTGACAGGAGCAAGGGTGGCCCCTTCTTGTCAGAATAGTAGCGATCACCCCACTGCAAAAGCGCCAGAATCACTGGATAGAGATCGCGCCCCTTCGCCGTCAGCCGATATTCGTATCTGGGTGGATTTTCCTGATACTGCTGCGCCTTCAGAATACCGGACTCGATTAGTTTTGCGATCCGACCGGAGAGGATATTGGGTGCCATCAGCGTATCCTGCTGGATCTGATCAAACCTGTGAATTCCCGAGAACATAGCCCTGACAATCAAGGTCGACCAACGATCGCCGAAAAGCTCGATCACGGTATCGACCAACGCCGCTTTACCGCGCCGAGAAGCAACTGGCTTTGATGGGCGCCGTCGCCCGCTGTAATACGGTACGACCTGCACAAGGCCCGGTCCCGGCTCCCATACGACCTCGCGCGGGTCGATTTCCGCCGCACAGCTGAGGCAACTGGCACGCGGCTCGACGACCGAGCCGCAGCCGGAGTGAAAGAGCTGCACAGCATATCCGCGCCTGCCAAATTCCCAGCGGTGCTGCCAGCCGAGCATGGCCAGAGCTGCGGGGAATAGGTCACGGCCCTTCTGCGTCAACCGATAGCGGCTGTTACGCTGCCCCGGATCCGGTTTCTTTACCAGGCAATTCTCGGCCACGAGGCGCTTCAGCCGATCACTCACCACCGAGCGCGGGACGCCGGTTTCTTCGACAAAGCCGGCGAAGTTATTTGTGCCCAGAAATGCTCGCTCCATTATCAGCAGCACGGGGATGTCGCCGACCACTTCCAGCGCGCGCCAGATAGAGCAGGCTCTGATCGTTTCAGGTTTCATGCTTAATTCAGTGGGCGTGCCGTGAGCTGGAGAGGTGATCCGCTATCGCCTGATAGGCGGGTAGGCTGACCGGATCGATATTAGCATTGGCGGCATAGGGATGCGAAGCGAGCCGGACGATCACCATCTCCGCCGCAGGGTCGATATAGATTGTCTGTCCGTGGACGCCGCGCGCCGCGAACGCCCCGTTGCGGTTGTGGCTCACCCACCATTGGCCGCGATAGCTCCAGCCGGGTAACGTCTTGTACCCTGCCTTGGCGAAATCGGCCTTGCTAGCGCCTGCTCGGATCCCATCAATGATCGATTGTGGGACGATCTGCTGTCCGTTGAAATTGCCCCCCAACCGCATCATCTCGCCGAAGCGGGCATGGTCGCGCAAGGTTGCACTGAGGCCGCCTGCCGCCCAGCCGGTCCCGTGCGAATCGACCAATATGTAGGCGTCTTCCTGCGCGCCGAGCTTACCCCAGATCCGCTCCTGCAGGACATCAATCGGATTGCGGCCGGTGGCCCGCGCAATCAGCCAGCCGAGTACCTCGGTGTTGACCGATTTGTAAGTGAATTGTCCCCCGTGCTCGTGCTCCTTGTTTAAGGTCGGAAGGTAGGCATAGAACCCATCCGGGCCGGCGTACCCAGCCGGGCGCGGGAATATCTCGCCGGCCAGCGCGAATGCAAAGACATCGGCTTTGGGATCGGTGTAATCTTCCGAATAAAGGATGCCGGTCGTCATATCGAGCACCTGGCGTATCGTCGCATCGCCGAATCCGCTCTGCGCCAGTTCGGGAATATAGCTCGCCACCGTCGCCGTCTCGTCCAACGTACCGTCTTCCACCAGCATCGCTGCAAGCGTGCCATAGTAGGATTTGGTCATCGAGAACGACATATGCGGGGTGTTCTCGCGCGTGACCCCGAAATAGCGTTCATAGACGATCGCGCCGCGATGCAGCACGATAACCGCATCAGCATAGCTGGCCGAAAGCGCCTCGTCCCACCGCATCGGCCGGTCGCTGCCGAGAGGGAGGAAGGTGACCGCATCGAGATCGTCCCGCAAGCTGAGCGGGAGCTCGCTCGGCGCAGCTGGACCTCGCCAGATATTGGCGGTCGGGAACAGGGCGCGCATGTTGGAAAACGCCCAGCGGGTGCGCGGGAACCGGTAGAAACTCCCATCACCGTGCCGCACCAGCCGGTCGGAAGGCGGCGGTGCGCCTTCCATCCAGCCCAGTAGTTCCGGATCGCTGTCCTGCGGACTGGCCGGTGGTTCCTGCGCCTCAAGCTGTGTGCCAAAAGCGAGCAGGAGGCCGGCCAGCACCCTGGATGCAGTCGATCGCATGGCCCTAGAACTTCACGTCGAACTGGAGGGCAATGTTGCGCGGTCGGTCATAGATCGCATTGTAGGCAATTCCTGTGCCACCGGTAAAGGTGGTCGCCAGCGGAAGCGCGCCTGCGGTCTGCATAATGCGTTCATTGGTCAGATTGCGACCGACCAGCGCGACGGTCCAGTTGTCATCGACATGGCCGAGCGAGATGCGCGCGCCCATTTTGACATAGCCACTCTGCCGCGTTCTCGGATCGAGATTGGCTGCAGCGATATAACTGCTGGAGAAGTCGGCATTGAGGTTCACGCCGAACTTCATGTTAACTCCGATCTCATGGCTGAAATCGCCGTTGAGGTTGCCCGACCACTCGGGCGTGAGGGCGTTGCGCTTGCCGCTGTAGCTGCAGAAGGTTCCATTGTCGGGAACCTGCTGGAAATAGCACTGGCCGAGCGGGAAATCGGTGAACTCGAAATCGAGATAGGCGATCGCCCCGCTCAGGGTGAAGTGATCGTCCACCGCCCAGCGCATGTCGGCTTCCACGCCGTGCGTCTTGGCACCCGAAGCGTTCTTGACGTTGAAGTTCAGCACGTCGTCGAACACATTGGTCTGCAGATTGGTGTATTTGGTGCGATAGGCAGAAACGTTGATGGCCAGGTCGCGGGTCTGGTATTTCAGGCCGACTTCGAAATTGTCCGCCCGCTCATCCCCGAACTCGAACGCGCCGGGTGTCCTGACAGTAGTCGAGCTGGGCAGCGAATTGCCGCGAACGTCGAAGCCCCCGGCCTTCGAGCCGCGGGCGAAGGAGGCATAGAGCAGCAGATCGTCGCTGATGTCATACTGGATGTTCGCCATCGGGTTGAACGAATTCTCGCTCAGCTTGCCCGAGATATTGTGCGCTTCGATATTGAGCGCACGGAATGTGCCGATCACGACCGGATCGACGATCGCTGGCACGGCTGCAAGACTCAGCGGCCCGCGATTGACCTCGAGTGATCGGCTGCCGGACTTGCTTTCGTGGTTGAACCGTGCGCCCAGCGTGACGCGCAGGGCATCGGTGAGAGAGATCTCACCTTGCGCGAAGACAGAAATCAGGTCGGACTTCTGCGAATAGATCCGGTCGTTCGCGGTGTCTCCCAGCGCCCGGAAAGGAGTGGCGAAGAAGAACGGGTTGAACTGGACGTGATCGGTCACGCCCAGCTTTGTGTTCTGGTAATAGACCCCCGCGATGTAGTTGAACGCCGCATCGCCGGGTGAGGTAATGCGCAGTTCCTGCGAAATCTGGCGGTAATCTTCCGATTGCTGCGTCCCGTCGAGCAGCGGGAGATTGGTGAAGTCGACGTCGATCGTTTCCTCGACATCGTAGTCGAGATAGCCCGTGACCGATGTGAGCGTGTGATCGCCCAGTTCCAAATTTGCGTTGAGAACGGCGTTGAAGATCTTGTTGCGGCTTTCATATCCACCGTCGGCACGGACATAGTCCTCGTCGGTTTCGACAAACAGCGGACCGGCAAAGATCGCACTGTAGGTCCCGACCGGGCCAAAAGCTTCGCGCGGTTGGCCCTTGGTCTTGAAGTCCGCGTATTCCAGCTTCAGGTCCGCAGAAAGCGGGCTATTGCCTTCGAACGCCAGAATGCCGCGCATGAAAGCTTCGCGGACATTGGGCTCGTTGCGTTCCTGCCGCGTGTTATAGAAGTAACCGTCCATGTGGCGGTAGTAGCCCACGACGCGCGCCCCGACGCTTTCCGAGATCGGGCCAGAGACTACGCCCGTTACTCGCGCTTCCTCGTGCTCGAATTCGTAGCTCGCGCTGAGGGAGCCTTCGAAGTCGCTCGTCGGCCGACGACTCACGACATTCACTGCGCCGGCAATAGCATTCTTGCCAAACAGAGTCGGCTGCGGCCCGCGCAGAACCTCGATCCGTTGCAGGTCTACCAACGGCATTCGGCTGAGCTGGTCGCGCCCGTAATAGACCCCGTCAACGAACATCGCTACCGACTGCTCGAAGCCCTTATTGTCGCCCGATGCGATGCCGCGAATGGCAATACGGTTGGCAATCGCCGTCTGGGTGATCTTGAGGTTCGGGATCGACGAAGAGACCGCCTCGAGATTGGATTGTCCGTAGGATTCGATCGTCTCGCCGGAGACGGCGGAGATCGAGATCGGTACGTCGGACAGACCTTGCTCGCGCTTCTGTGCTGTCACCACGATCACGTCGAGAGCGCCGCTATCGGGCAAAGAATCGGTCGCCTCGTTACCGCTGCCGTCGGCGCTGACGTCCTGTGCGAACAGCGGTGCAGGGCCAGCCAATATGGTGCCAGCGAGTAAAATTTTTGCGAATGAATTCATCGTTATCCTCCCCATCTTGCCATCCGTTAAGCCCATTTCCCAAGGAGCGGCTCTTGCGTCAGGCGCGGGAGTATGATTAAACAAGTTAGTATGACTACGCAACTGCAATCGCATTGGCGCACCGGGGGAAGAGGATGATCGAGAGGCTGCCGCCTGCATTGGCCCGCAATTTGCGCATTCCCGCCATCGCTGCGCCAATGTTCCTCGTTTCGGGTCCGCAAATGGTGATCGAGGCGTCACGTGCCGGCATGATCGGATCCTTTCCGGCGCCGAATGCGCGGACATCGCAAATCCTCGACCAGTGGCTGGATGAAATCACCCGGGCGCTGGGCGATGATGCCGATGCGGCAGCCTGGGCGGCGAATCTGGTGGTGCATCCGTCGAATGAGCGGCTAGCGGCGGATCTGGACCTTGTCATCCGCTATCGCGCGCCGCTGGTGATTACCGCGCTTGGCAGTCCGACGCGGGTGATCGAGAAGGTGCATGGCTATGGTGGGCTGGTGTTTGCCGATGTCAATTCGGTTGGCTTTGCGCGCAAGGCGGCGGCGGCGGGGGTCGACGGGCTGGTGCTGGTCGCATCGGGCGCAGGCGGGCACACCGGGCAGACGGCAGGCTTCGCCTTTGTCGAGGAAGTGCGCCAGTTCTGGGATGGGCCGATCGTGCTCGGCGGGGCTATCTCGACCGGGCATGGCATCCGCGCGGCCGAAGTGCTGGGCGCCGACCTAGCTTATCTCGGCACCTCGCTGATCGCGTGCGAAGAAAGCATGGCGGCGCAGGAATACAAGCGGATGGTCGTCAGCGCAGGGGCGGAGGATATCGTCCCGTCCAAGGGGATCACCGGCGTCACTGCAAACTGGCTGAGGGCCAGCCTGATCGCGGCCGGGCATGACCCTGCCAACATGTCCGAGGACAAGAAGCCGAATTTTAAAAATGCGCAGGACGATGCCAAGGCATGGAAAAATGTCTGGTCGGCAGGGCAGGGCGTCGGCGCGGTAACGGCGGTCGAACCGCTGGCCGACATTATCGACCGGCTAGCCGGACAGTACCAGTCATCGGCTGCGATGCCGCCCTTCAAAGTAAAGGAGTTAGAAAATGCCTGCTGAACTCGTCGAAACCATCAAGAGCACGGTCCAGCCGAACGATCACCCTTACATGAAAGGCGCCTGGCGGCCGACCTATAACGAATGGAATGCGACCTTTGCCGATGGCGATGCCGAGGTGATCGGAGAAATCCCCAAGGATATCGACGGGGTCTACGTCCGCACCGGCGAGAACCAGGTCCACGAACCGATCGGGCGCTACCATCCATTCGATGGCGATGGTTTCATTCATTCGATCAGTTTCAAGGACGGCAAGGCAAGCTATCGCAGTCGTTTCGTGCGAACCAAGGGGTTCGAGGCGGAGAAGGAGGCAGGCCGATCGCTGTGGGCGGGGCTGATGGAGCCACCGCACAAGTCCACCCGCTCCGGCTGGGGCGCGCAGGAATGGCTCAAGGACAGTTCATCGACCGATGTGGTGGTCCATGCGGGCAAGATCCTCTCGACCTTCTACCAGAGTGGCGAAGGATACCGCCTCGACCCTTTCACCATGGAGCAGTTCGGGACCGAGGGCTGGGTGCCGCTCGACGGGATTTCCGCGCACGCCAAGCTGGATGAGGCGACCGGCGAGCTGATGTTCTTCAATTATTCGAAGCATGCGCCCTACATGCATTATGGCGTGGTCGGGCCGGACAACCGGCTGAAGCATTACGTTCCGATACCCTTGCCCGGTCCGCGGCTGCCGCACGATATGTGCTTTACCGAGAACTACTCCATTCTCAACGACATGCCCCTGTTCTGGAACGCGGAACTGCTCGAGCGCAATGTCCATGCGGTCGAGTTCCATCCGGAGATGAAGACCCGCTTCGCGATCATCCCGCGCTATGGCCAGCCGGAGGATATCCGCTGGTTCGAGGCCGAGCCGACGTACACGCTCCATTGGATCAACGCCTACGAGGAAGGCGACGAGATCATTCTCGACGGCTATTTCCAGGAGGAACCGCAACCCAAGAGCTATCCCGACGCCCCCGAAGGTCTCGAGCGGATGATGGCCTATCTTTCGCAAGGGCTGATGAAGCCCAAACTCCACCGCTGGCGCTTCAACCTCAAGACTGGCAAGACCATTGAGCAAAGGCTCGATGACCGGATTCTGGAATTCGGCATGATCAACCAGAAATTCGCCGGGCGGAAATACCGCTATGCCTATAGCGCCATTCCCGAACCCTATTGGTTCCTGTTCAAGGGCATTGTGAAACACGATCTGGTAACGGGCGAGAGCTGGTCTTACGAACTGGGCGAAGGGCGTTATGCTAGTGAGAGCCCCTTCGTGCCGCGGATCGGCGCAACCGAAGAAGATGACGGCTATATCATCTCCTATGTGGCCGATACGAACGCCGACAGGTCAGAATGCATCCTCCTGGATGCAAAGAATATCGAGGCCGGACCGGTGTGCCGGATAATCCTGCCTGAACGGATCTGTTCGGGAACCCACTCCACCTGGGCCAATGGCGATGACATCTGCATGCCGGTAAATTCGGTTCTCGCGGCCTGACATGATTGTTGCGGGAGAGGACAAGAGAAGGCTGTACCGGGAGCAGGGCTGGTGGGGCGACAAGACCCTCGCGGACCTGTTCCTCGACAATGCGCAGGCATTTCCCGACAGGCTTGCGCTGGTCGATGCACCCAATCGCGGCGAGTTCGCGTTCGGAGAGCCACGCCGGCTCAGCTATGCGGAGCTGCGGGCCGAGGTGGAGAGATTGGCAGGGGCGTTGCTGGATGCGGGCATCGGCAAGGATGACATCGTCATTGCCCAGTTGCCAAACATCAGCGAGTTCGTTTCGCTCTACTTCGCCGTGGCGACGATTGGTGCGATCATCAGTCCGGTCGCCGTGCAATATCGCAGCCACGAACTGGCGACGATGTTCGGCATCCTCGAACCCAAGGCCTTTGTCTGCGGCACGCGCATGCATCACGCAGACCATCTGCGCGTTGCGCGGTCGGTGATGCGGGACGGGATGACGCTGATGACCTTCGGGCCAGACGCTCCCGTGGATGCGGTGGATCTTTCGGCCGCGCCGCCCAATCCCGAATTGCTGGCGGAGCATCTTCGACGGACCGATGTGGGCGCCGACGATGTCTTCACCATCTGCTGGACGTCGGGCACCACCGGCGTGCCCAAGGGTGTGCCACGCACTCACAACCACTGGGTCGGCATCGCGCCGGGCACCTACACGACATCGCGCCTCCAAGATGGCGACGTCATGCTCAATCCGTTTCCCCTCATCAACATGGCCTCGATCGGGGGCATCACGATGAGCTGGCTGAGGATTGCGGGCACCATGGTGCTGCATCACCCGTTCGATCCGCAGATCTATCTGGCCCAGATCGCGACCGAACGCCCCGGTTTCACCATCGCGCCGCCGGCGGTGCTCAACATGCTGCTCCAGAACGAGGCGCTGCTGGCGCAGGTCGATCTGTCCAGCCTGCGCACGCTGGGTTCGGGTTCGGCTCCGCTGGCCCCGGCCATGGTCGGAGGCTTTCAGGAACGCTTCGATCTGCCGGTCATCAACATTTTCGGGTCCAACGAAGGCATGACGCTCATCACCGGTCCCGACGACGTTCCCGATCCGGTCGAAAGGGCGAGCTATTTTCCGCACTCTCTCGAGCTGATCCCCTTTTTCGGTGATCGGCCCAGACGGATCATGGAAGTGCGTCTGGTCCCACCCGAAGGCGGAGACCCCATCAAGCAAGACGGTGTTCCCGGAGAGCTGCATATTCGCGGTCCCGCAGTCTTCGAAGGCTATTGGAAGTCCCCCGAGCAGACCCAGCGTGCCTTCACCGACGATGGCTGGTTCAAGACCGGAGACCTGTTTCAGACCGAACAATCGGGTCGGTTCCTGCGGTTCGTCGGGCGCTGCAAGGATCTCATCATCCGCGGGGGCGTGAACATTTCTCCGGAAGAGATCGACCAGCTGCTGGGTGGCCATCCGGACCTTGCCGAAGCCTGTGTGTTCGCCTTGCCGGACCCGGTGATGGGGGAACGCATCGGGCTGGGGGCGGTGCCGCATCCGGGGCGCGAAGTCTCCCTCGAATGCGTGACAGACTATCTGCTCGGCCAGGATCTGGCCAAGTTCAAGCTTCCGGAACGGTTGTTCCTCTTCTCGGAGTTGCCCCGGAACGTGACCCACAAGTTCATGCGCAGCGAAGTGCGGGAGCAGGCAATCGCCATGCTGGAAAGGGAAGAGTGAGATGACGCCGGAAGTATTCATCCTGGGCGGCGCACAAAGCGACTTTGCACGCAACATAGCGCGGGAGGGGCAGACGCTGTTCGATCTGTTTCGCGATGTGGCGGAGGCATCCTTCGCCGCCACACGGATCGAGCCGGGCGAAGTCGAAACCGCACATGTCGGCAATTTCGTCGGCGAGCTGTTTGCTGGGCAGGGCCAGCTCGGCGGCTTCTTCGGCCATGTGCATCCCGATCTGTCCGGCGTGCCGGCTTCGCGCCACGAAGCGGCCTGCGCTTCGGGCAGTATCGCTCTGCTTGCCGCAGCGGCCGAGATCGAGGCGGGACGCTATGATCTCGCCCTGGTGCTCGGGATAGAGCTGATGCGGAATGTTCCCGGCCAGACCGCGGCCGAACATCTGGGCGCCGCCGCATGGGCCGGGCAGGAAGCAACCTCGGCACGCTATCTGTGGCCTTACATGTTCTCGCAGGTCGAGGAGGAATACGAGGAACGCCACGGTCTCGACCGGGCTCATCTGCGTGCGATTTCCGAAAACAACTTCGCCAATGGTAAGCGCAACCCCAATTCGCAAACGAGGGGCTGGGCGATTGCCGAGGATCACCTGGGCGATAACGACGAGGCGAACCCGCGGATCGAGGGCCGCCTGCGCAAGTCCGATTGCGGGCAGGTGACGGATGGCGCCGCGGCGGTTTTCCTCGCCTCACGCGACTATGCCGAGAAATGGGCCGCACGGTGCGGCATACCCCTGTCGTCGGTGCCGCGCATCAAGGGCTGGGGGCACACCACCGCACCGCTTCTGTATCAGCGCAAGATCAACGACAGCAAGGGCCAGCCATACGTGTTTCCCTTTGTCCGCAAGGCCATGACGGATGCGCTGCGCCGTGCCGGAATGGACGACATCTATGCATGCGACGGGGTCGAGGTGCACGACTGTTTCTCGGTCACGGAATATATGGCGATCGATCACTTCGGGATCACTCCACCCGGGCAAAGCTGGCGTGCGATCGAAGACGGTACCATCGCTCTTGGCGGGAAGCTGCCGGTCAACGCCTCGGGCGGGCTGATCGGCTCGGGGCATCCGGTCGGTGCCACGGGCGTGCGGATGATGCTCGACAGTTGGCGCCAAGTTTCCGGCAATGCCGGCGATTACCAGATCGACGGGGCTCGCAATGTCGCGACATTTAACGTGGGCGGCAGCGCCACGACAGCATGCAGCTTCGTTGTCGGGGTCTGAGGCGTGACAGGGGTCTATATTCACGATGCGTTGCGGACACCACGGGGTAAGGCGAAGGAAAACGGCGGTCTTGCCGGGTTGAGCCCGCAGGAACTGGTGCGGCAGCAGGTCGATGCACTGGCGGCGAACTGTGGCGACGGTGTGCGAATACCGGATGCTCTGCTGCTTGGATGCGTGGGGCAGGTGGATGATCAGGGGGGGCATATCGCGCTGGTCTCCAAGCTACATGCCGAGCTGCCCGACAGGGCGGCGGCCATCTCGCTCAACAATTACTGCGCTTCGGGCCTGACCGCGATAGGCCAGGCGGCGGCGATGGTGGCGAGCGATCAGGCCGCAAGAGTTCTCGCTGGAGGGGTAGAGTGCATGAGCCGGGTACCCTTCATGGGAGACCGGGCGAGCTATTATACCGATCTCTCCTTCCCGCATCGTGCGCGGTACATTCCTGTAGTGCTGGCGGCGGACAGGCTGGCCAATTGCGAAGGCATAACGCGCGAAGAACTCGACGCGGTTGCGCTGGCCTCGCAGCAAAGGGCAGCGGCCGCCGAGAGCGAGGCAGCACTGGTGCGGTCTCGCGTCGATACCGGATCGCTGGCAGCCGAAGAATGCGTTCGGTCGAGAACCGATGCCGGATCGCTGGCTGTGATGCCGCCGGGCTTCGGCGTGTTGCAACACCACTATGCCGATGCGCTGGGGGGCGAACAGTTCGAGCCGCTGCATACGCTCGGCCATGCCCCGCCGGTCTGCGACGGGGCGGCACTGGCGCTGATCGGCAAGCGGGATGCAAGTGCAACTCCGCGCGCGCGTATTCTTGCCTATGCCGATTGCGGTGGAGACCCCGCCGCATCGCTTACCGCCGGCTTCACCGCGATGGACCAGGCGCTGGTCCGTGCCGGACTGTCGCTGGAGGATATGGACCGTATCGAATTCATGGAATCCTTTTCCGTGACGATCGCAAAATTCCTGCGCGACCGAAATCCCGATCCGGCGAAGGTCAATGCCAGCGGCGGCCACATCGCCAAGGGACACCCGCTGGGGGCGAGCGGGGCGATTCTGACTTCCACGCTTCTCGATTGCCTCGATGCGGCGGACGGAACGCTTGGTTTGGTGGTGGTTACGGGCGCGTCCGGCACGGGCGCCGCCATGATCGTCGAACGTATCAACTGACGGATATTCATTGTGATGGAAACGCTTGATCGGCTTGTCGCACGACACGCTGCAACCCTCGAGGCCGCTATCCACGCCGTCGAGACGCGCTGCAACTGGAGCCCTTTCCGGGATTCGCCGAGCTCCAGGTTTCACGCACCCGGCAAGCCGCAGGCGGGCAAGGCCGCGTTCGAGGCGAGACTTGGCCAGCCGTTCGATCTCGATCAGCCTGGCATCATCGGCTGGCTGGGCGATGAGGAATCGCCCTTCACCCGTGCACGGCTCGGCATCACCTATCCGCAAAGCGACCCCGTCACCCTGATCGATGCGGCACAGGCGGCCTTGCCCGCATGGCGCAACACCGGGTTCGAGGCACGGATCGCAGTGTGCCTGGAAATGGCCGAACGTATCTATGACCGCAATTTCGAGATGGCGCATGCCGTCATGCATGTTGCCGGGCAAAGCTATACCCAGGCGTTCAGCGGCAGCGGCCCGAATGCCCTGGACCGCGGAATCGAAGCTCTTGCCTATGCCGCAAAGGCGATGCGCGACATACAGCCTTCGGCCCGGTGGGAACGCACCTTCGGCAGCGAGGAGGTTGCGCTCGACAAGACCTATACGCTGATGCCGCGCGGGGTGGGCCTGGTGATCTGCTGTGCATCCTTCCCGACATGGAATGCCTATCCGGCGATGTTCGCCAGCCTGGCGACGGGCAATCCGGTCATCGTCAAACCGCATCCCATCGCAATCCTGCCGATGGCCATGGTGGTGCAGGAATGCCGCGCAACACTGGCAGCATTCGGTTTCGACCCGAATCTCGTGACGCTGGCGATCGATTCGATTGAAGAACCCGTGGCGCAGTCCTTCATCGATCATCCGGCAGTGCAGATCATCGATTTCACCGGAAGCCCGCGCTATGGCGGGCATCTGGAGCGCACGGTCACCGGCAAGCTGCTTTTCACCGAGACCGCCGGGATCAATTCGGTGGTGCTGGAAAGCTGTGTCGATCTTGCGCAAACGGCAAAGGCCATAGCCCGTGCGACCTGCCTGTTCTCAGCGCAGATGTGCACCAGCCCGCAGAACATCTACATTCCCAGCAGCGGTATCACCACCGCGCAGGGACATGTGTCCTTCGAACAGGTGGCGCAGGCGCTGGTGGCTGCGGTGGATGAAATTGCCGACAGCCCGGCCATGGCCGCCGCCATCATGGGCGCGGTGCAGGCCGAACCGAGCTGCGACATCGTCCGGCGGCTCGAACTCAGCGCGCAAGAGCATGGCGATGCCCGTATCTTGCGGCGACCGGCGCCCTATGCACATCCCGACTTTCCCGATGCGCGGACGATGACGCCGCTGATCGTCGCGATCGCATCCGGCAATGAAACGCTTTACGCCGAAGAGCATTTCGGGCCGGTCATGTTCCTCATCGCCGCCGAGACCGGTGACGCCGCCGTAGATGAGGCCACGCAACTGGTCCGCAAGCACGGTGCCATCTCGTCCTATCTGTATTCCACCGACGAGGACTTCATCGCACGATCGCTCAATGCCTGCGCGGTTGCGGGGATGAATCTGTCGATCAATCTTCACGGCGCGATGTGGGCCAATTTCGCGGCTGCTTACAGCGACTATCACGTTTCGGGGCTGAACCCTGCTGGCAATGCCTGCCTTGCGGAT
Source organism: uncultured Erythrobacter sp. (assembly GCA_947494705.1). Lineage (GTDB taxonomy): Bacteria > Pseudomonadota > Alphaproteobacteria > Sphingomonadales > Sphingomonadaceae > Erythrobacter. Next base: position 341,818 of record CANLVN010000001.1, on the reverse strand, counting down.
CTGGCCTTCGTCGCCAGTCGCTTTCGTATCGTGCAGAATCGCCGCCCCGCCTTGCACAAGGAATTGTCCGATGCCGCATGATCGTGAAGACTTCATCGGAGCATGGGTGCTGGCCGATTGGCGTATCGAATATGCCGATGGTGCCGTCACCCGTCCGTTCGGCGATACCGCGCATGGCTATATCGTCTATTCCGGCGATGGGACGATGACGGCAAGCATAGCCCAAAGCGACCGTCCGAAATTCGGCATCACCAATGCCCGCAATGCTGCGCCCGAACAGAAGGCGGCGGCCTTTGACAGCTATTTTCATTATGCTGGGCCATGGCGCATTGAAGGCGACGAAGTTGTTCATTCAGTCGCCATGTCGCTCAACCCGGACTTTTCCGGGACCGAGCAACGCAGGCGTTTCGAATTCGACGGTGAGGGAGGCCTCACGCTTTCAGCAACTGAGGCAACTGGTTCAGAACGGTTTCGCCGCCACATTCTCCAATGGAGAAAAGCGGTCTGAATCGGTCAGTCGCGCTAATTCAACGGGTTGGCGCTAAGTGCGCCTTCTTAGGGGTATCAGTGGGGGTGCGTTTCGGACCTGTATCGAAATACGTGAGCAAAAACAGATGGATAAAGGTTCCTCAAATGTCCCTCCTCCGCTACCAACAAACTTCTTTTGAGTGGCCCGTGAGCTGCTGACGGTAGGTCTTGACGAGCCTCAAAAAGTGAAGTTTTCCAACCTTACTCGCCCCATCTCGATGGTTCAACTCGCTTGGCATTGCACCAAGAAGTTCTCGAAAGTGGCTTGGGGCTAAAGGCTTGGAAGGCGGCTTGCCCAAAGGGTGATCTCGACCTGGTGTTCCCGAACGGTGTGGGCAACGTCGAGACACACTCGAACATCTACAATCGCATCTTCAAGCCGCTGATGCTCAAGTGCGGCATCGTGGACGGGGAGGGCGCTCCGAGGTTCTCACTGCATGCCATGCGGCATGCAGCTGCCTCGCTCTTCATCGATCAAGGATGGCCGCCGAAGTGCATACAGGTGATGCTGGGGCACTCGTCGATCACCATGACCTACGACGTATGCGGGCACCTGTTTCACGATCCGGCGAAGGATGTAGACCTTATGGGTGAGATGGAGCGGGGGCTGCTGGCTGCGTAGTTTGAGCTGCACGACGATCCCCGGCTATTGCTGCGTCGCTTAGTGCTATTGGGTGGTCAAGTTTGACAGCTTTGCACCCCAAGCACGGACGTTCCACCGCCTACCGCTCATGCCCGAAAGCGGACCTTCAATTTCGACAGTGATCTGAAAGTCCCGCGTCCTTGCGCAGAATTGCTGTAATTGGTGATCGAATGAGCCTCGCTCGACATTCGAGATGAACGCCTTGCTCCATTATTTCCGAAGTGCCCGACAAACCTGGAGCCGTGCCGCCCGATCGCAACGGCAATGATTGCCCGCGCGCATGATGAGAATGTTAACCGATTGCTCCTAATACACATGCGGAAGGAAACACCGCATGCGCAAAATCGCTGGCTTCATTGCCATCTCCAGCCTTTTCACGGCCTTTGCCGCACCTGCGGCCGCTTCCGATCGCTCGGCGAGCGGGATGCAAATCTCACTGGTCGTTCCGGAGGTCTGCGAAATTCGCGCACCAACGCTTGCCGTAAACGAGAGCGACGGGGTCGCGACCGGATCGATCTTCGAGATGTGCAACAGTGGACGCGCATTCCGGATCGTCGCGTCGCACAGGGTCCTTGCCGAAAATGAAGAGATCGAGATCACCTATGCCGGTGAGACCCGCCAGCTCGAAGAATCGGGCGCGAGCCATGTCGCCGATCGCAGCGGTCCTTCGGCCCGCGCGGTGCCGATCACGGTTCGGCCCAACAGGCTGAACGGCTCGCTGGCAATCAGCCTCGGCATAATCGCTATTTAGATTATTTGACCGAAACCGATACCGCAACCCGGTCGGCATATTCGCCGGCCGAAGCGGTTACGGGCTGTACCTTAACCGCCATCCTGCGCAGCACACCCGAGGCGGTCGTTGGGAGGGGATAGAAGAACTCCCACCCAGCGGCGAGATCGACCTCCATCGAATCGAAGGTTAGATTGTACGGTATCGTCTCGGTGCCCTGTTCCTTCAGCAGGTTGCCGCGGTTGGTCGAGGATATCTCCACGAGGTAGGGTGCCGTGCTCCATATCCTTGCGCCGAACGGCGACGAGCGCGTCACTTCCGAATTCGACAATTCGCCAAGATCGACCAGCGCAGGGCCATCGGCCCCGTCACCGACCAGCGCGCCCACGAGCCTGATAGAGACCGAAGCAGGAATCTCAATGGTGATGGTGAGGCTTGTCCGATCCACAATGGTCCCGGTCTCGTCGAGAAGCAGAAGCACGAGCTGTTCGACATAGGTGCCTGCGGTCAGCCCCCAGTCCGTGCCCACGTTTAGCCGGAAAGGAACGGCTCGCCCCTGCGGTCCAGGCGGCGCGTTCGCGATCCTGACCCCGCCATCGAGAGTAGCGGGGAGCGATGGATCGGGCAGGATGTCGATACTCTGATTGCCCGGCGCGCGGATGCTGTAGATGGGGAACCCCGGGACCTGGGCTCCGTCGACTCGAGCGATCAGAATGGTGGCTTCGCAGGGCGGATTACCGGCTGCACCAGCACCCGGTCCCGGCAAGTTGGTTGAGCTATTGCCGACGCGCACCTGAAGGTTCTCGACCGACTGCCCGCCAGGTTCTATCTCGACCCCGGAAACGAAGATCGAATAGTCGCGATCGACGAAAACGGGATCGCATTCGGCCGCCTGCGCGGTGCCGGAAACAGCCATCGAGACCAAGGCGCCAAGAATGATTCGCGTGCGCATGAAAAGCTCCTATTCGACCGGTAGGTCTATCGTATTGGCGCGGTAAAGTCCCTTGTTGCCTTCGGGGATGGCAATCGAGAAGGTGCGCCCGCTCGCATTCAGGCGGATATTGTAGGTGCGGCCCGGCGCCAGTCCGAGGATACCGAAGCGCCCGCCCGAATTGGTGAAGAAGGGTTGCGGCTCGAATCCCGGATCGTCTTCGGACGAGATGACTCCGACCTGGAGTTCTGCCGGCTCCCCACCGATCTCGAGGAAGCCGACCGCGCTGACGAAGCGATCGGTGCCCACTTCGAGCGCATAGCCCGCGCGGAAGGGAGGATCGAGCCGTTCGACGCCCGAGCCGATGGCGTAGCCGGCCTCGAGCGTGTCGACGTCGTATTGCACATCCTGCGTGTTGTAGGAGCCAAGGCTGTTGGCGACCGCGCCGCCGAAAGTGCCGCTCGACGCCTCGTACTCGCCGCGGTTGAGGCTGCGCCCTACGATGACGTCGACCCCATCAAGCGCCGGGTGCGGCGTTGCGACGAGGAATGCGTCTTCGATCGGACGTCCGATACCGAATGCCCCGTCGGCAAAGGCGAAGCTGCTGCTGACCTGCAACCTCGCTGTTTGGTTCTGGGTGAAGTCGCCGAATTGCGGGCCCGAGGTGCCGAGCGAAGCGCGCGCTTCGAAGCGGTTGCCGATATAGTCGACGATGCCGTCGACCGATGTCTGTCCCTCGCTGTCCTGCAGGTTTACCGAATAACCGAGCGAGCCGACATTGTTGTCGGTCCCGCGCGAAAGCGAGGCGCGGGCAATCTTGCGGCGGCTGCGATAGTCTGCGTCGGCGCGATGGCGCCGCCCCAACAATATCGAAATGCCGACACGGACGCCGAAATTGGGGCCGAACGAGCCGGTGCCGTATTCGACTCCGGCATTGGCCGAGATATTGTCCCGCAGGCGATAGGTGAGGTCGGCAAAGATATTGCTCTGATCACGCCCTCTACCGCTGTTGAAATATGACCCTCCGACCACCACGCCCGCTCGCGGAGACAGCGCCCGGCTATAAGCGGCAGAGGCGGAGAAATTCTCGAGCCGGAAATCCGAGATGTCACCCACAGTGCGAAAGTTGGCACTCTCGTAGTCGAATGTAGCAGAAATCCGATTCTCGGAATCTTGCCCGAATACCACGCGGTAACCGCCGCGCGCGGCAAAACCGGTCCCGTTGCCGATGCTGACGGCGGTCTGGAAATCGAACACGCCCGGGACGAACTGGGGGACAAACTGGGTTTCGAGCGAGGCAACCTGCAGGTCTCGCGCGATCTGCACTCCTCCACCGACGATAAACTGGTCGGTCAAGGCTCTGCGATAATTTCCGATCAGCGCGAAATCGTCGCTATATTCGGGCTGCAGTCCGAACTCTTCGGCTATCACGCCGACGGCGAGAGAATATTCCTCCTCGCCCGCATCCAGTTCGAACGGTTCGAAGAAATAGTCGAAGCGCGCGATCTGCTCGCGTCCCGAGGCGTCGCGAATACGCAGTTGCACATCGTTGGTGCCGACTCGGATCGGCAGGTCGTCGAGGCTGTAGGTGCCCGGTTGCAGCTCGAGCGTCTGGAATGGGGAGCCGTTTACCAGCACTTCCACGGTCGAGGGTGATGTGACCTGGATTTCCCTGCCGGTGACGCGCAGTGGACGGGTGAAGGAGTTGAAGTTGCGGCGCCCCTTTTCCACCGCGACCCCGCCGATGAAGGGCGACACCAGAAGGTTGCCGTTGTCGAGCAGCAGATCGCCGGCACTCCAGCGCCGCAATTTTTCGGGCTCGTCATAAACCGCGCGAAGCGAGCGACGGTAGAACTGGTATCCTTCGCCCAGCGAATCGGTGAAGCCACCGTCGAATTCGAGCACCACGTCCTTGAACCGGGCCGCGCCGAGCAGGAACAGATCCGGCGGCGGAGCGCCGTTTTCATCGTTGTAGACGAGATTTACGCTGGTGTTCAGGTAGGCGCTGAACCGTGCCGGCTGGATCGTCGGCTGCAATTCTTCCTGCTCGAACTCGCGGCGCTGGCCGGTGAGTTGTTGCACCGGACGCAGATCGCCCGCGATCGAAACCACGACGAGCTGCAATTGTGCGAGGTCGAATTCGACCTCGATGCCGATTGCGGCCAGTTCTTCAGGAGTAACGAATGGCTCCGCGCCGATCGCGCGGTCGAGCGCTTCGAGCCCGGTCTGGTTGAGCAGCCGTTCCATGGCGAGCCGGAACGTTTCGCTTTCGATCGCCACGCTCTGATCGCGACCGATCTGCACGATTACGTCGGACAAGGCGCGATTGGCAAAAGTCAGCGGTACCGAAAATGCGACGCTGTCCGCAGAATCTGCTCGCGCGGGCGCTTGCGCCGGCTGCGAAGCTTCCTGCGCAAGAGCCGATTGTGGTACCCCGACGATGAGCGCGAGAGCCATCGCCCAAGCGCTAGTGCGCATCAGTAATGAAGAGCCCCCCGCCACCATGTCACTGGATCAGTTCGACCTTTATCGATTCCTCGACGAGCGGTTGTTCGAGAGGAACGAAGAAGATGCGTGCGCGATCGGGCGCAACCACGCCGACGCCGATGGCGCTGGCCATTTCGTCGGGCGTTCTGCGCTCCTCGAAGGTTTCTCCGGACTGCGTTACGCCGCTGATTTCCCACGGCAGGGTGCCGGCGAGAAAGAACCTTGTGCCTTGATTGCTGACGCGCACTTCGATCCCGGGGACCCCTTCGCGCTCGGCGGATTGAATCGATTCGACGAAGGGTTCAGGCGACACGCCATCAGGCACGACATTGATCAGGACGTTGAAATTCACGACGACCTGAACCTTGCTTTGATTGGCGGGAATCGGAAGCGGTATCTGCTTGATCTTCATGTAGAAGACTTCGGATTTCGCCAGTTCGGGCTCACCGATATACTGCACGCGGAACACCTGTTGCGAGGCCGACGGGATGACGATCTGCGCGGGGAACAGGAGAAACTCTTCGTCCGCTGGTGTGAGCTGCAGTTCCCCTTCCTCGGTAATGGCCCCGCGATACATCTGAACTTCGACGGGGAAATCGTTCTGACCGGGATTGGATAGCTCGATACGAGCGACCGAGCGTCCGCCGGTCGGTTCGAGTTCGACGATCATCGGGGTGACCCGCGCCGCATGAAGAACGGAAGGCGCGATGCCCATCAGAGCGGCCAGCAACACTATCAGGATTTTTTTTAACATTGGAAAGTCTCACTCGCCTCCGACCGGTGCCACCGTCCCCGTCTTGAAGATAAATCTGAAATGCCGGGTTAACGAAAAAAGGGGAAACCTGCGAGGTCCCCCCTTTCTTCATTCAGCGAATTGATCGCAGGCTTATCCGATCAAACCGGGCCGACTTCGAGGGTCGCGGTGTCGGTGTAGGAACCGGCGACCGGACGCTTCCCGGTGTCGTCGGCGTCGATGTAGACGCGCATGCTCGCTTCGTCGTGGAAGGCGCCGGCTGCGGTGACCGAAGTCGAGTTGCCACCGGCATTAGTGCGGTGACGCAGGAACGGGAAGTTGCCCGCCGGCGAAGTCAGTTCGATGCGATAGTTGATCTTGTTGGTGAAGTCGTCGGGATCGTTATCCACCAAGCTTGCATTCGCAGTGTTGAGCAGACCGTCATTGGTCGAGCTCGCGGTGATCTTAGCAGCATAGTTGCAGCTGACCCAGAGAGGCTCGGTGTTGCCCTGCTGCGAACCGTCGTTGAGCGTCAGCGAATCCTCGCCCGGGACGTCGCTGTTCTCGAGTTCGATATTGCCGAACGGAACGTCTGAAGCTTCTTCGATCAGGCAGGTGTCGACCACCGTTGCGGTGACGTCGAAAGTCGTCGAATCGGTCGCTTGTGCGAATGCCGGAGTGGCCGAGACAACGGCAACGCCTGCAGCGAGAAATGCAATCTTTTTCATGTGTAATTCCCTCGTCATATGAATACAACTTCCTATCCCGGAGGATCGCGATCCTCCGGGCTGGTTCTGATCCGGAGCGTAATGCGCCCTCTCTCCTGGGTGAGTTATCCCTCGCCCCAACTAACCGATCGCATTCTGACCGTCCGGTCCGAATCGCCAGATCGGCGCGACAGCCCGTTAATTAACGAATTTTTAAGAGTTTCGGAAGGTTTATTCGTCTCAACCGGGTATGTGTCTCGATTTGGCACTCTACAGTTTGTGTCTCTTAAGCGGTCGAAGATCACAGGAAGTACATGGCTCAACCACCACATCCTTTAGGTACAAACTTGTGTCGGGGGCTCTGAATTGTGTAGAAGGATGTTCGGGCGGTCCGCTTTCGCTCAGCTGGCGGTTCCCTACACGCTTGCTATCCCGAATGCGCGTGCGTTTGGGACACGATCCTTTGGGATAGATGTTACAGGATCGGAGCAGGCGACTAAGCCTATCACACTTAGGAGGTGTTGCCTTCTTCTTCGAGCAACCTTTCACTCTCGCTGAGAGTCGGGCGTTCACAAGCCGGTCTGGCAAATGTGACCACGCTTGGGATCTTATCGCGCTATTTGTTCCGCTCCGCATGGTCTCCGCCGATAGGTGACCATGGCAGGCAACGGTCAACCCTCCCGTATTGACTGGACTCGTTAGCCAACCGGCTTCTTGAGCTGCAGCCCCGAGCGCTTGCACGATCCCACCAGCGTGTCGTCTTGGTTGTAGGCGCGATGGATGAAGGTGACGATCCCGGCGTTGGGACGGGATTTGGATTCGCGCAATTCGACCACTTCGGTCTCGATCCTCAGGGTGTCGCCGATAAAGACAGGGGCAGGAAAACGCACTTCGTCCCAGCCCAGGTTGGCAACGGCCGTGCCAAGCGTCGTGTCACCGACGGAAACGCCCACCATCAGGCCCAGAGTGAAAGTCGAATTTACGATGATCTGGCCAAAATCAGTGCCTTTCATATATTCCGCATCGAGATGGAGCTGCGCCGGATTGTGCGTCAGCGTCGAGAACATCAGGTTGTCGGTCTCGGTCACCGTGCGACGAATATCGTGTTTGAATACCTGCCCTACTTCGAGCTCGTCGAACCATTTGCCCGCCATCATCGTATCCCTTGTTATTTCTCATGGGCTGGAAAAGGCCGGACAACTCGCCGCCAATCCCCGCGCGTAGATCGTCCGCTGAATCACAAGCGCAATCCGTAGCAGGATCATCTGGCGGAACAAGAACACCAGTGGAGGTGATAGGGCCATGCCAACGATACGCTGGCTAGATTTGGCCGTCGATCAGGCGGCCGCTTTGTTGGCCGATCGATGGTCGGGGTCGATTATCTTCGACGGACGACCGAAGAAATAACCCTGGAAGCAGGTGCACCCCAAAGCGCGCATCGCGTCGGCCTGCGCCTGGTCCTCGATTCCCTCGGCGGTGACTTCAATCTGTAGCGATTGCGCGAGCGCCACGATGGCAGAGACCACCGCCTGGCTGCGCGACGAACCGGCGGCAGCTGTCTGGACGAAATCACGGTCAATCTTAATCATCGAAAAGTCCATCTTCTCGATATAGTTGAGCGACGAATAGCCGCGCCCGAAATCATCGAGTGCCAGCGAAACGCCCAGTTCCTTCAAACTCAGCAAGAGTCTTTCGAGCTGCGGAGTCATTTCTAGAACCATCGACTCAGTCAGTTCGAGCAGCAAACGCTCGGGCGCGAGGCCGGAACCCGCAAGCGCCTGAGTGACGGTCTGCAGGAATGAAGCATCCGCCATCTGAAGCGTCGAGATATTCACCGACAACTTGATATTCTCAGGCCAATTGACCGCTTCACTGCAGGCGCTGCGCAGCATCCAGGCGCCGAGGCGTTCGATCAAGCGAGCATCTTCGGCGACCGGGATAAATTCGTCCGGTGGGACTACCCCTCGCTCCGGGTGGGTCCAGCGCATCAGAGCTTCGTATGCCATTACCGAGCCATCTTCTGGACGCACGATCGGCTGGTATGAAATTGAGAACTGCCCGTTTTCCAGCGCGTCCTCAAGGTCGTTTTCCAAGCTCGAGCGGTCTTCAAGCTTGGTGCGCATGCTTGGATCGTAGACTACACATGTTCCGCGGCCGTTGTCCTTAGCTGCATAAAGCGCCAGATCGGCATTGGTCATATGAACGCTGGTCGAAGAATTGGTGTCCGTCAGTGTCAGTCCAATCGATGCGCCGATGAAGATTTCGAAATCGCCGATCCGGTAGGGCTCGCTCACCTCGGCGATGATACGCTCTGAGAGCTTCTCAGCATCGTCGATCGACATACCCGCGGGCATGACGATCGCGAATTCGTCGCCGCCGAGGCGACCTATGGTGACATCCGGCCCGGCAGCCGATCGGAAACGATCGGCAATCTGTATCAGCAATTCGTCGCCCGTCGCGTGACCATAAACGTCGTTGACCTGCTTGAAGCGGTCGAGGTCGATAAAACCGAGGATGGCAGGATTGTCGCTGCCAGCGCTCTCGTCGATCGCGCGTTCGAGACGTTTGTGAAAATAATCGCGCGAATAGAGCTGGGTCAGTGCGTCGTGCCGTATGACGTGGGTCAGCTTCTCATTGGCTTCCTGCACGTTCCTGCGGCTGCGGTTGACCATGCGCAGCAACAGGAGCGCGATGACAAATGCGGCAATCACCAGCCCAATTCCAAGCGTCAGAAGGATGACCTGCTTCTCGGTTGCATTGAGTTGCGCCTCATTGGCCACCTTTTCCAGCGACAGCTTCGAGATCTCAAGATCGCGATTTGCCGCGTCGAAGCGAGCCGAGAGGAGCGCGTTGTTGGCAGCCGAGGAAAGGTCGCGTGCCTGGTCGTCGATGCGATGGAAAGCTTCGAGATGACGAATGGCTTCGCCATAGTTCTTGCGCTGCGAGTAAATCTCGTAGGCGGTAAGGTGGAAGTCGCGGAAGAATGGTGAAGTCGTGGACAGGTCCTCGTTCTCGAATGTTTTCGAGATATAGGCCTGCGCCAGTGTTGATTCCCCTTGAGCCAATGCGATCTGTGCGCGCACGCCATAGAGGAAAGGTTGCCATTCAGGTGCATTAGCCTCGGCAATGGCGAGCCCCCGCCCGACGGTCTGTTCCGCCTTTGCATACTCGCCTGCAGCATACTGGGTCGACGCAATGTTGGTCAGGATGCGCGCTTCGAGCAGAGGACTATCCATTTGCTCGGCGACTTTCAGGGCCCGAATGAATTCGGCTTCAGCCTCTTCGATCCGATCCAGTTCCTTGAGTGCATTGCCGACGTTGTTGTGCGCCGAAAGCGAAAGCGCCTTGTCTTTGGGATAAGCCTCGCTTGCCTGACGGTAATAGGTCAGCACACGCTCATAGTCGCGGGCGTCTGAGTAAAGTGATCCGATATTCTGCAGGATGATCGCGCGGCTACGATCTTCTCCGATTTCGCCATAAATCTCATTGGCGCGAAGGAAAACAGAGAGCGCTTCGCCATATTCGGCTTCGCTAATGTGCAGGCCGGCACGCGATCGCAGCAGGTCGGCGTGAAGTTTCGAATCCGGAAAGTCGCGCTCGACCAGGGTCAGAGCGTCAGTGATAATCTTCTTGGCCTCGTCCGCACGGTTGAGGCGCATCAGAGCTTCGGCTTCGAGCCACTGGCCGGTGATGCGAGCTTGGCGATGTTCGCGATCGTCGCCTGTTACGTGGGATTGAGCGATCCGTGCTTGCTTCAGCGCGACTGCCGAGTCTGCCATCATGTTGGCCTTGGCGAGACCGATGGCTTCCTCAAATGCGCTAGTTTCTGCGCTATCGTGGGCGTTCACCGGAGCCGCGATGACCGCAAGGAAGGGTGCTGCAAACAGCGACAGCCATCTGAACATGCTCCTTCCCACTTGCAGTCACCTCCATTGCCACACTCCGGCCCATGCCGAAGAGCTTCGCAGCAAAATTTACCCCCCCCGTCAGAAGCGGATGCTGAAGTTTCCTCCGACGACGAGGCCCGCCTCGTCGAAAGTGTCACCTGCGCTGACGTAGCGACCAAAAGCACTGAACTCGGAAGATTTGGTTAAGGGGAGGGCATAAACTGCCTCCGTGGTGATGCGACGCTCGGTCGCAATCGAGAAGGTCTGTGTGACAGGTCCGATCTCACCGGTCTCACGGTCGATGACCTCATCCATGGTAACCTGCAGCGATCCTTGCTCGACCTGAAGGGGTTGCGCGACCGAGATGCGCAGAGTGTCCTCACCGTTGAAGATGCCGCGCTTGGTAGCCGTGAACTGACCAGCCGAGCTCAGGACAGCACCTGCGTTGGTGAGAAACTGATCCTGCGAGGTTTCGGTCCGCGCAGCGGTGGCCGCCACGTCGAAGCTCAAACCACTGCCAACATCGACAGAAGCCGAGAGAGTGAGGGCATCGGTCTGCGATCCGCCACCCAGCAGCGCGGAGGTTGCGGTCTGGGTGCCAAGCAGGGCGTTGACTTCGTTGAGGCGGGTATATTGGGCCCCCACGGTGATGCGTTCATTGACCCGCTGTTCGATGTCGAGTGTGAACGCGCTTGCCGGGCGGTCGCCGAGTCGCTGGCGTGCCTGCAACTCAAGCGGATCGATCTCGCCTACCTCGTCCCACTTTTCGCGGTTTTCGGTGTAGCCGACGCTTACCTTGGTGTTCCCGGTGAGATGATAACCCAGCTGCATGAAGCTTTCGCCGGATGCGAGGCCCAGCACGGGGTTCGCCCCGCCGGTTTGGTGATCGTAATCGCTCATCACGCCGAACTGGTAGCCGGTCAGTGCCATCGCGCCCTGGCCGTGACCCAGAGTGAAGGAAGCCTTGCCCGAAGGCTCGATCAGCGTTGCTGCGCTATGCACCATGCGAAGGGCGCCGTCCTGGTCGAATTGTGGAGCGATCGCATCGTAGCGAAGCGCCCAGTCGCCATTCAATTCGGTGCCGTTCGAGTTGAGTTCGGTGAATCCCGGCATGCCATCGCCGTCTCGATCACTTCCGCCGGATTTGATCCAGTTGGCGAAGCGATTCTGGACGTAGTCCTGGAATCTTTCCATTCCGCGCCCGAGTGCGCCGGTTTTCTTGCCTTTTGTGAAAGTGGAAGCTGGAATGAGGAAGTCGCGTTGCGTCCTGCCGATCTTCTCGAAGCCAGTGAAGAACACTGCATTCGTCTGCCAATGGGCAGGCAAACCGCCAGCCAGAAGCGTCGATGCGCTCACGCTCTGACCGCTCCACGATTTGCCGTTCTTCTTATAAAGATGGTACGACAAGGCATTGAAATCCAGTGGAGATTGCGAAGCCGTCACGTCGAGAAGGCCCCAGCCGTACACTTCATCCGGTCCGGGCGCGCCAAGATCGCGCGCCGAGCGGAAAATGATCTCCGTGGTTTCCTGCGGTCTGTCTTTCAGCCACGGCCAGCGGCTGTGCAGCAACGTGACTGCGCCCGAGACGAGCGGTGCGGCGAACGATGTGCCCGACATGCGCGTAACGCCGCCCTGACCATCAGCTACCAAGATCATCTCGCCTGGCGCGACTACTGTGCGCATGTAGAGCTTGTTTTCGGTTTCGCAGCGACCGTAGCGCGTCAGGCAGGCGCTGCCCGGGCGGTTCGAGAAGGACGAAATCTCTCCAAGCGGATTGATCGATCCGACAAAGATCATTGCGACTTCGTCAGCGTCCCTGAACTCGACATCCTGCGTTTGCGAGATGCCTTCGTTGCCGGCCGCGAAGACATATACCGTTTCGTCGTGGTAGTTGTTGACCTTCCAGTGGTCGAGAACGCTCTCGAGACCGGGCGCGAAGACCCAACCGCTTTCGCCGAGCGATAGGTTGATTACGCTTGCAGAGGTCGACTTCGCCCCCCTGAAGACCCGGTCGTACCAAGAGGTTTGATCTTCCTTAAGTTCGAGGATCGCGTGGATGATGTCATCCCAATCCGCGTTACCGTTGCTGTCGTAGGGATTGTAGGCGCTAACCCGAGCGTTCGGGGCGATGCCCATGACCCCTTCGCCGTCATGCTCTCCGAAAATGAGGCTGGCAACGGCCGCGCCGTGGCCACCAACAAGATTGGACGAGCCCCGGTAATGGACAAGATTATCTAGCAGATCAGGGTTCGAACCAAAGTTTGAGTCAATCACACCAATGATTGAATCGTATCCATCGCTTTGAATCTGGGTGATCGATGGGGTCCAATTGATCGCTGGCATCCAGTGGTCGACCGCATCGACGCCCGAATACTGATTCAGCGTATCGTGCCAGTCGAGATACAAGCGTGCCCGCTCGCGAACTGTGAGAACCTCGACGGACTTCTTGTCATTGGGATTTGCACCGTAGCGAGCGAAAACCTCGTTCACCAGGCTATCGAACGACTTGCCGGTCTTCGAGGTATAGGCGGTTCCGAACTTCGCTTTGCCTTCTGCGATCATCGCGCCCAGAGCGTCCATCATCCGGTTGGGCGAACCGTCGCGGACGATCGAGCCGTCCGGGTTGTAGGTGATCTGATTGAAGCGCGTTTCGACAAGGTCGATGGTCTGGGAATGCGAACTCCAGAATTCGCCGAGTGATGCCACCTGCTTTTCGAATGCGACGATATCGCCATAGAACGGACGAATATCCCCCCAGAACGGCGAGATGTCTCCATAGAACGGGCTGATATCTCCATAGAAGGGATTGATGTCCCCCCAGAACGGGTTGATGTCGCCCCAGAACGGGTTGATCGTGCCGTAGAAGGGATTGATCGTACCCCAGAAGGCATCGATGTTCCCGTAGAACGGATTGATCGTGCCGTAGAATGGATCGACGTCACCAGTCTGCGCATCGATACTGCGCAGAGTGACCAGACCGTCAGCTTGGGCCGGAGCGGAGTTTGAGGCTGTCGGGATTTGAGCAATAGTCAGGGACGTTTCGGCACGATTGTAATTCGCGAGCAACTCGGTCGGAACCGCGACCGGGTCCAGAGCCGGTGACGTGTAGGATGGTCGGTCGAAGGCAGGCACCGCCACGAAGGAAGCATGCTCGGCGTCGCGCTTTTGCTCGACTTCTTCAATGTTGTACGTGACTTCGTCGTCAACGAACTCGAGGACCGGGCCGATAAACTCGGCTTCATTCTGTTCAGCCGCGTGCGCGGTTCCTATCAGCGAGGCGATCAATGCGATGCTGGCGGTGCCGTGTGTAAGTGCTGTTTTCATTGGCCTAACTCAAGTTCCCCATTTCGCGGTCTGGACGGCCGCTTTTCAGTTCTCTTGATACAAAGGGGGAATTGGGGTCGCGTTGATTTGGCTGGTTAAGATTTTCCGAAGCTTGCAGACGCCAGCGTGGCGTCGTTTTGCATTCGAAATTTCGTTGAGGCCGAAAAGGTGCGGGATCCAATCGTTAGCACCAGGTAAACGCGCCTCGACCCCGAAATCCGTGGAATCTTTAATGTTCGCAAATGTTAACCGGACACCTAACCCTGCCGCACTGTCGAATCATCGTGTCGCACACAGGGTTTGACCGTCCCGGCGGTCCTTGCGAAGAGGCAGGGCAGCAAAGGACGAAGCCTTCATGACGTCACGCCAGCTTTCCGACAGAACCGCAGACCAAAAGCTCCCCTGGCGCTTCGCGATCGACCGAGGGGGGACCTTCACCGATGTGGTGGCGCTGGCTCCCGATGGATCGCTCGTGACCGACAAGTTGCTCTCGGAGAACCCGGAGCAGTACGCCGACGCAGCTTCGGAAGCGGTGCGCAGACTTATGGAACGGCATGGCGAGGGACCCATAGCCGAATTGCGTATCGGGACGACCGTCGCGACTAACGCGCTGCTCGAACGCAAGGGAGAGCGGCTGGCGCTGGCGATCACGCGCGGCTTCGGCGATGCGCTGAGGATTGGCACGCAAGCCCGGCCCGAGATCTTTGCGCGTCATATCGTGCTGCCCGAGCAGCTGCCCGACCGTGTGATCGAGATCGACGAACGGACTGGTGCCGGCGGGGAGGTGGTCTTGCCGCTGGATGAAGCGGCGGCAAAAGAGCAATTTCAGGCACTTCTTGCTGATGGTTATGATGCTATCGCAATTGTCCTGGTCCACGGCTGGCAGTATCGCGACCACGAACAGCGCCTCGCAAAGATCGCACGAGAGATGGGTTTCTCCCAGGTATCAGTCAGCCACGAGGTTTCACCGCTCATCAGGCTTATCCCGCGCGGTGATACGACCGTCGTCGACGCTTATCTCTCGCCGGTACTCAGCCGCTACACCGACACTTTGCGCGCCGAACTGCCCGCTTCGGATCGATTGCGCTTCATGCAGTCGAATGGCGGGCTTGCCGAGGTCGGCTCGTTCCGGGGTAAGGATGCTATCCTGTCCGGACCCGCAGGCGGCGTGGTGGGCATGGTCGCGGCGGGCGCCAAGCTGGGGCATGAGAAGCTCATCGGCTTCGATATGGGCGGAACCAGCACCGACGTGACCCACTATGCGGGCGAATACGAGCTCACTGGCGATAGCGTGGTGGCAGGCGTCAGGGTGGCCGCGCCGATGATGCATATTCACACCGTCGCGGCTGGAGGCGGCTCGATCTGTTCATTCGATGGCGCACGCTTCAGAGTGGGCCCTGAAAGCGCAGGCGCCGATCCCGGCCCGGCCTGTTACCGCAAGGGCGGTCCGCTTACGGTCACAGACTGCAACCTGTTCCTCGGCCGCATCGATCCGGCCTTCTTCCCAAGCGTTTTCGGTCCCGAGGCGGACCAGCCACTGGATAGAAACGCCGCGCGCGAAGCGCTCGAAAGTGTCGCAAGAGAAATGAACAACCCCCTGCCACTGAAGGAAATAGCGGAGGGTTTTCTTGCCATAGCTATCGACAATATGGCCAATGCGATTGCCAAGATATCACTGGCGCGAGGACACGACGTCAGCACCTATGCGCTGGCCTGTTTCGGTGGAGCCGGTGGGCAACATGCCTGCCGTGTGGCTGACCGGCTTGGAATGGAAACGGTGCTGGTTCATCCACTCGCGGGGATTCTCTCCGCCTTCGGCATCGGACTTGCTCCAGTAAAGGTCATCTCCGAAGTCAGCGTGGTTTCCAGATTGGATGAAGGCTTTGCTGAAAAACTCGAAAGCTTGAGAGGTAATTCCGTCAAGTCATTGATAGAACAGGGTATACCGGAATCCGACATCAAGACCCAAAGCCATGCGCGCCTGCGGTTCGAAGGGAGCGATTCCGTGCTCTCAATTCCCTGCACTTCGCCCGAGCAGATGGACGCGGAGTTTCGTGCGCTGCACCGCAAGCGTTTCGGTTACAGCGACGACGCGGCCCCCATTATCGTTGAGGCCCTGAGTGTGGAGGCGATTGGTGTTTCGGGTGGGTTAGGCGATGCCGCGGCTAAGCCGGTGGCTGCTTCCGGAGAAGCGACGGGCAGCTGGTGCACGGTAGAAAGGGCGGCTCTCTCTAAGGGGCAAACCCTCGACGGGCCCGTTCTGATCATCGACCCGGGATCGACTACCGTGGTCGAGGAGGGCTGGAGCGCCCGGCTGGCCGAAGAAGGTAGCCTGGTCCTTACGCGCACTGCGCCGGTTGAGCGGGCCGCAAATGCTGATGATCACGACGGGGCAGCGGTCGATCCGGTGAGGCTCGAGATATTCAACAACCACTTCATGGCGATTGCCGAGGAGATGGGCGTGGTGCTGCAATCCACCGCGACCTCGGTCAACATCAAGGAGCGCCTGGATTTCTCATGCGCGCTGTTCGACGCTGAGGGGGCGCTGATTGCCAATGCACCTCATATCCCGGTGCACCTAGGAAGCATGGGCGATAGCATCGCGCGGGTGATCGAGGCGCGCGGTCCGGACGAGCATGGAAATGCGCGCGACGGACGGGGTTTCCGCTGCGGCGATGCCTATGTTCTCAACGATCCGTACCGGGGCGGCACGCACCTGCCTGATATTACCGTGATCGTCCCGGTATTTTATGATGAGAACACGGCTGAACCCGACGCTTTCGTGGCTGCGCGCGGTCATCACGCCGATATCGGAGGGATCGCACCAGGATCGATGCCGCCAGAGAGCCGCACGATCGAGGAGGAAGGCGTGCTGATCGACAACCTCCTGATGGTCGACGAAGGGCACTTTTGCGAAGATGCGGTTCGCGAGGCGCTGGCCGACGCTCGCTATCCTGCTCGCAATCCCGACCGCAATCTGTCCGACCTGCGCGCCCAGTTGGCCGCTTGTACGCGCGGCAACGATCTGCTCACCGGCGCAGCGCGATTGCATGGTTCAGATGTTATCGCAGCTTATATGGATCATGTCATTGCAAACGCGGAAGAAAGTGTGCGCCGCTTGCTCGGCAAACTGGAAGACGGGTCCTTCACTTACGCGCTCGATAATGGCGCACAGATTTCGGTCGCGATCCGCATCGACAAGGAGGCGCGCTCGGCAGTCTTCGACTTCACTGGCACAAGCGACCAGTTACCGGACAATTTCAATGCCCCACGCTCGATCACCCGCGCCGCCGCGCTCTACGTCGTTCGCACGCTCATAGACGACGCGATCCCAATGAACGATGGCTGCCTGCGCCCGATCGAGCTGATTGTGCCGGAGGGGTCGATGCTCGCGCCGCGACACGGCGCAGCCGTTGTGGCGGGCAATGTCGAGACGAGCCAGGCGGTCACAGACACGCTGTTCGCTGCGACGGGACGTCTGGCGCCTTCGCAGGGGACGATGAACAACTTCACCTTCGGCAACGAGCACCATCAGTACTACGAGACGATCTGCGGCGGGTCGGGCGCGGGGATAGATCATCCCGGCACCAGCGCTGTGCAGACCCATATGACAAATTCGCGCCTGACCGACCCGGAAATCCTGGAAACGCGCCTGCCGGTGCGTCTCGATGCCTTTTCGATCCGCGAGGGCTCCGGTGGGGAGGGGCGCTATCGCGGCGGTGACGGAGTGGAGCGACGGATCACCTTTCTTGAGCCGATGCGCGCCAATATGCTCGCCAACCGTCGCGCAGTTGCGCCGCGCGGCATTTGCGGCGGAGGCGATGCGTTGCCTGCCCGAAACTGGGTCGAGCGAGTCGATGGCTCGCGCGAAGAAATCGGCGCAACCGGGGCAGCACAGATGGCACCGAACGACCGATTTGTGATTCTGACACCCGGTGGTGGAGGATTTGGGAATTAAAGCGAAAAAGGCGGTGTTTGTGTTTGTCTACGTATTGAAATTGCAGCCGAATTAACCGCGTTCGTCAGGCATCAGATGCCTTAGAAATCCCCAGAACTCTGGGGTTTTTGCGCCAAGCTAATCGTTTACTAACCATTGCTCGGTATCCGCTCGTAAGCATGGATACCGAGAAACTCATCAGGCCGATCATCGCCACCTCGTTTGTGGCTGTGCTCACCCTTTCCGCTCCCGCGCACGCCGAAGGCGTGAGCGCAGGCACGCTCATAGAGAACACCGCAACCGCGACCTACGACGACGGGGAGGGTCCCAAGACAGTGGACTCGAACACCGTGACCGTGCGCGTCGACGAATTGCTCGACGTGACCGTGACCTCGCTAGATAGCGGACCGATTGGGACCACTCCAGGCGAGGCGGTTCTGACTTTCGAGGTGACGAACAAAGGCAATGGTCCGGAGGCATTCGCACTCACGACCAACCCAGGCGTGGCGGGCAACGACTTCGACACGACGGTCACGAACATTGCGATCGATACCAACGGCAACGGCACTTACGACGCAGGCGTCGACCAGATCCTGACCGGTCCTGAAACCAGCCCGTTGCTGGACGCGGACGAGGCGCTTACGGTGTTTGTCATCGTCGAGGTCCCCGCCGGTGTTGCTGATAGCGAAGCGAGTGATGTCGAACTCACTGCCGAAGCTGTGACGGGCACGGGCACTCCGGGTACGACCTTTGCCGGCCAGGGTGTCGATGGGGGCGATGCGATCGTGGGAACGACAGGCGCTGATGGTAGCGCGGTGGGCTCGCTCATCGCCGGCATCACTACGGTCGATCTCGATAAAGCCGTGAGCATCACCGATCCCTTCGGCGGAAGCGGCGCGGTGCCGGGCGCAGTCGCAACCTTCACCATCACTGCGACGGTTTCGGGCAGCGGCTCCATCGAAGACCTGATCGTCACCGACGCAATTCCCGACGGCACCACCTATTCGGCCGGATCGCTGGCACTCGACGGAAACCCCCTCACCGATGCGAGCGGCGATGATGCGGGCGAAGCGTCCGACGCGAGCGGCATTTCGGTCGATCTGGGCACGGTCGCAGGGGGCACCATCCAGACCATAAGTTTCGACGTTACCATCGATTGATATTTGAATTTAAGTTGAGGAAGCAAGAGCATGAAAAGTCTCAAAAAAGCCATTGCCACCCTCCTGATCTTCGGCGCGGCGGCGATGCCAGTGACGGCGCTGGCGCAGGATCAAAGCCCTGTCACGCTCAAGGGCGATGTCATGGCCATCGAAACCAGTGTCGACGAGAACGGCAACGAGATTACTAAACTGGTCGAGCCCGCCCTCATCGTTCCGGGCGACCGCCTGATGCTGGCCGTCGAATACTCGAACGGTGGAAGCGAGCCTGCCGATAACTTCGTCATCACCAATGTCGTTCCTGCCGCGGTTCGCTTCGCATCGGATGCACCCGCTGACCTGATCGTTTCGGTCGATGGCGGCACAAAATGGGGCACGCTCGACAGTCTGACCATTGCCGAGGCCGACGGCACCGAACGCGCTGCGAAACCTGACGATGTCACGCATGTGCGCTGGACGCTCGCCTCTATCGCGCCGGGCGACGCAGGCCGGGTCGAATATCCCGCGGTCATCCGCTGAACCACCACACGAAATCGCGGTCGGGGGGGCCGCGCACGCAATCTCCTGTCTTCGGACGGACGATAACCGCCAAGTCCTGCGGGCGGTTCACACGACGCGGGGCACACGCAGAGGACCACTCTAATGAAAACCACCACCCAATTGCTGGGTGCGGTCAGCGCGTTAGCGCTGGTTGCGATGTCCAGCAGCCCGGCCCTGGCGGTCGGGACCACAGCCGGTGATACAGTTCGAAATGACGTAACCGTCACTTTCGAAGTCGGCGGCGAAGAACAACCACCGGTAGTCGATTTCGATACTTTCGTCGTCGACCGCAAGATTGATGTGAACGTCAATTTCACCGGCGTCTCGCCCGTCGGCGTCTCGCCAGGCCAAGACCAGGCAGTGCTGGCGTTCGATGTGACCAACCTGTCGAACGACACGGTCGACCTCGAACTTACCACCATCCTGACGGCGGGCACCGCAGCGAATATCGAGAACGTCACGATCTATCGCGACCTCAATGGCGACGGTGTGCTCGACCAGGCGGAAATCGACGCGGGTGCGATCACCTTCCTCGACGAAGTGCTGGCCGATGATGGCACTGGCTCGCAGACCATCAAGGTGCTCGTCGCCGCGGATATCGCCACCGATGCCGTCAACGACGACATTTTCGACATCGTCCTTGTCGCAGACGCACACGAAGCCGGGGCTACCGGACTCGGCGCGGAAATTACGGCCACGTCGGGCGCGGACACCGCTGCCGTCGACACAGTTCTGGCCGACGGCAATGGCGGAACGGGCGAAGAAGCCGACAATGACGGCGCATTCTCCGACCAGGCCCGCTTCGAGGTCTCGGGCGCTCTCGTGACCGTGATCAAGTCGAGCCGCGTCATCAGTGATCCGGTCAACAACACGCTGGACGGCACTGGTGTCGATCCCAACGCCAAGGCGATCCCGGGTGCTGTCATCGAATACTGCATCGCAGTTTCGAACGCAGCGGACGCGGCGACCGCCCAGAATGTCAACGTCGCCGATGACCTGCCCGCAGACGTCACTTTCGCCGAAAACGACTTCGGCATCTTCGTCGATGGCACGGCTGCCATCAGCGGGGGCGAGGCGACCTGCTCCGGCGGGACCGATGGCGAAGGCACGACGGCGATCTACACGGCGGGTGGCGGCACCGGCGGTCTCGACGAGATCGCAGCGGCTCTCTCCGACATCCCCGCGAGCACTACGCGCTCGGTCTATTTCCGCGTGACGATCAATTAAGCTCTGATCGGGAAGTAGAACTTTGCGTGTGGCCCCCTCCTTGAGGCGTCTGGCAGCAGCACTCTTGCTAGTGCTGCTGCCTTTCGGCGTGCTCCTGGAGGGGGCGAGCGCTCAGGACAGCGCGGCGGAAACGCTGCGTACGATTACTAATACCGCCCAAGCGTCGTGGACTCTCGGCGGCCGCGAGGCGCAAGCCAATTCCAACACGGTGACGTTCGACGTCGTCTCGACACCGCCTTCGATCCTCACGTTCCGCCACAGCGTTGCGGGCGATACCACCTTCGATTTCCGCGCACCGGTTTGCTCCGCATCCGGTCAGGGCGCGCAGGGGGACGGTGGCGGATCTGCGATATCGGTCGAACTCGCTCCGGTGAATGGTGCAGCTGAACAGACGACTACTTTTCGTGCAGGCGAGACCTTGATCTTCCAGGTCAACGCAGAGTTTGCCGACGTAAATCCTAGCCAAATCGACTGGCTGAAGGTCATTCTGACAACCTCGACCGGTGATCGCGAGAGCGAAACGATCTTCGAAACAGGCGAGCATACCGGCATCTTCGTCGGGCAAATGGGCACGATACGCATTCAACCACAGCCGACGCAGGGCGATTGCCGTCTGAGCATCGTGGATGGGGCAAGCATCGAGATCGAAGCGAGCATGCCCGACAGCAGCACGGCGATCGTCCATACCGATGTCGAGGTCCTAGCCGATCCGTTTGGCGTTGTGTTCGACAGTGAAACCGGAGAGCCGATCGATGGTGCGCGCGTGACCCTGATCGACGCGGCCACTGGTCAGCCAGCAACGGTATTTGCCGAGGATGGAACGACTTCGTGGCCATCGAGCGTCGTTTCCGGCGCGCCGGTCTCTGATGGAGCGGGCAACGTGATCGAAATGGGCGAGGGCGAATTCTGGTTCCCGCTCACGCTTCTGGGCACCTATCGCCTTCAGATCGAGCCGCCCGCACCCTACACCGCGCCATCGGTCGTGGCGCCGGCAAGCATCGCACAGCTCACCCGTGTGGGAGGCGGCGATTTCATTATCCTCGACGCTTCTTATGGTGGCGCCTTCACGCTCGACGATCCGACTCCGGTGCAGGTCGACATCCCGCTCGACCGGCCCAGCCTTGACATCGGGCTCACGAAAACCGCTTCGCGCCAGCGTGTGCAGCCGGGCGATGTGGTGTTCTACACCGTAACCGCTCGCAATTCCGATTCCTCGCGACCCAAGCGCGACGTGGTGCTGAGCGATATCCCATCGCGTTTCCTGCGCCTGCGCCCCGATACGATCCGTGTAGATGGTGAGCGAGCGCCCGACGCGATCACGATTGCTCCCGATGGCCGTACGCTGACCGTCAATCTCGGCGACATTCCGGGCGGCGGCTCGCGCAGGGTTACTTACGCGATGAGCGTTCGTCCCGACGCTCAGCCCGGTCGTGCCGAGAACATCGCGCAGACCACCGACGCTCTCGGCCGTGAAGTGCAGGCCAGCGCGACCGTCGATATCGAGCGCGAAACCATCGCCGACCGGATGACCATCATCGGACGCATCACTGCTGGGCCGTGCACAGTGCTGGACAATCGAGAGAACATGCGGCCCGGCATCCCCGGAGTGCGCGTCGTCATGGAGGACGGCTCCTACGCAATCACCGATGCCGATGGTCGCTATCACTTCGAAGGTGTCGTCCCCGGCACCCATGTGGTCGCGGTCGCGGGCATGACCCTGCCTGAAGGTGCGGAACTGGTGAATTGCCACCGCGATACGCGCAATGCTGGTAGCGCAAGCTCGCGCTTCGTCCTTGGCCAAGGCGGTAGCCTCGTGGTTGCCGATTTTCATGCCATCGTACCCGAGGGCGGGCTGGAAGAGGTCGCCCAATTTGCACAGGCTCGTCCCGGTAGCGTGACAGCGCGCGCAGTGAATACGATTGCGGGCGGCACGGATCGCGGCGAAGCCCCACTGGCGGCCGATATTCTGGTCGAGGCCGGTGTCCCCGAAAGCACGGCGGAGGCGGCTGAGGCGTCGCTCCCCGAATATGCGCCCAATACCGACTGGATCGTTCTTGGCGATGGTGAGGACGGCTTTCTCACGCCCGGCCTCTCCGCCAATCCGCGCGCACCTGCGATCCCGATCGCGATCCGTCACCGCAAGGGCCAGAAGGTCGTGCTGCGCGTCGATGGCAAGCCGGTAAAGCCGCTCGCCTTCGAAGGCACGCAGACGCCAGAGCGTGGGCAATTTGCGGTCAGCACATGGCGCGGCGTCGTGCTCGAAAACGACCGCACGTTGCTCGAGGCCGATATCATCAACAGCTTCGGCTCGGTCAGCAAGACCATTACGCGCGAGGTGTTCTTCACCACAACGCCCGCCAAGGTCGAGCTTGTGCGCGAGCAGTCGAACCTCGTCGCCGATGGCCGGACCCGCCCGGTGGTGGCGGTGCGCGTGCTCGACCGCAACAATCGCCCCCTGCGCGAGGGCGTCTCAGGCAATTTCATGCTCAACGCGCCGTATGAAAGCGCCGAGCAGGTCGACCGCCAGCAGCTCAACCAACTGACCGGCTTCCAGCCGTCGAGCGCGCGCTGGGTCGTTGAAGGCACCGACGGCATCGCGAAAATCGAACTGGCTCCGACTATGGTCAGTGGCTCGCTGCGCCTCGATTTCGAATTCAACGACGGCGAACTGGTGCGCGAGCAACAGCTGGAGACCTGGATTGAACCGGGCGACATCGAGTGGACCATTGTCGGCCTCGCCGAAGGCACCGTGGGCGCGCGCAGTGTTGCCGAGAACATGGAGCGCGATGGACGCTTCGACAGCGATCTGGGCGATAATGCTCGCGTCGCGCTGTATGCAAAGGGGCGCGTGCTGGGCAAGTACCTGCTTACCATCGCCTATGACAGCGCCAAGCAGCGCGAGGACCAGCGCGTCCTCGGCACGATCGACCCTCAGGCTTATTACAGCGTCTTTGCCGACGGCTCATCGCGCCGCTTCGATGCAGCAAGCCGCGAAAAACTTTATGTCCGTATCGAGACCGCCACTTTCTACGCGCTGTATGGCGACTTCGAGACCTCTTTCGACCAGACCCGTCTTGCCCGGTACAACCGCACCGCGACCGGTGTGAAGGGCGAAGCGCGCGTCGGCCAGTTCAAGGCGACCGGTTTTGCTGCCGAGATTTCAAGCCGACTTCGTCGGGTGGAGATTCAGGGGCAGGGCATCTCCGGACCCTATGCGCTGGGCAGCCGCGCGATCCTCGCCAACAGCGAGCGCGTGACTCTCGAAGTGCGCGATCGGTTTCGTTCGGAGCTGATCATTTCGACCCGTACGCTGACGCGATTCATCGACTACGACATCGATCTCTTGACCGGTACCATCACCTTCGCACGGCCTGTTTTGAGCCGTGATGAAGGGCTGAACCCACAATTCATCGTCGTCGAGTACGAAACCGATGGGTTGGGCGAGGCCGAGCTCAACGCCGGCGTGCGTACTGACTGGACAAGCGGCGATGGTCGGGTGCGGATCGGTGCGAATGCGATCATTGACAAGGGTGAGGGCGCGCGCACCGAGATCGGCTCGCTCGACCTCAAGGCGCAGATCGGCGAAAACACCGAAGTGCGCGGCGAGATCGCGATGAGCCGCTCTGAGGGCGAAACCGCCACCGGCTGGCTCGCGGAAGTGCAACACCAGACCGGCAAGCTCGATGTGCTCGCCTATGCAAGCCAGCTCGATGCCGATTACGGCGTCGGCCAGCAGAATGGTGCGGAACTCGGTCGCCGCAAGTTCGGCGTCGATGGCCGGGTATTTATCACCCCGGACCTAAGCTTCCTCGGTAGCGTGTGGCAGGATGACAGCCTCACCGATACCTCGCGCCGCCGCGCTGCGCAGGGGCAGGTGACGTTCACTCGCAAGAATACCGACCTGAGCCTCGGCCTTGCGCATTTCGCCGACCGCCTGTCCGATGGTTCGGAGAACACTTCAACCGTGCTCGAAGCGGGCGTGACGCAACGCCTGATGGGCAACGCGCTCGAACTCTCGGGCACGAGTTCGATCGCATTGGGCTCGGTCGAAAGCATCGATTTGCCGACGCGTCACCGGTTCGGAGTGCGTTATGCAGTGACCAATGACGTGCGTTTGGTCGGTACTTATGAGATTGCCGATGGGGAGAACATCGAGGCCCGTCAGTTGCGCGGCGGGATCGAGGCGACCCCGTGGCAGGGTGGGCGCCTAATCACCGCGCTTGGCAAGGAGAGCATCGGAGAGTTCGGCAACCGCACTTTCGCCGCGTTCGGCCTCGCCCAGACGCTCCAGGTCACTCCGGAGTTCACGCTCGACGCTACCATCGACGGCAACCGCACGTTGAACGGGACGGCCAACAGCTCTGACCTCGTCAATCCGCAACAGCCTGCAGCGACCGGCGGTCAGATCAACGGCAACTTCAATTTCGAGGATTTCACTGCCGTCACTTTGGGCGGCGCCTGGCGCAAGGATCGCTGGAGTGTCACCGCTCGCGGTGAGTATCGCGATGGCGAACTGGCCGACCGCTACGGCGCGACCTTCGGTGCGATCCGTCAGCTAGGTGAGGGCAGCATTGTCGGTTCAGGCGCGACATGGACCCGAGCCGAAGATCGTAACGGCGCCACCACCGAGATTGTCGACGCCGCGATCGCCTTCGCCCATCGTCCGGCCGCGTCCGAAGTCGCTATGCTGGGCAAGCTCGAATATCGCAGCGACATCGTCACCGGCGCGGTTGCCGGGCAGGCGGGCGGGGCAGGCACCACCGCTCTGACCGTCGACGGCGACGCTCGCTCGCGCCGCGTGATCGCAAGCTGGTCGACCAATTGGAGCCCGCGTGGGTGGGAAGAGGACGAATTCGACCTGCGCCACGAGACGCGGCGCGACGAATACACGCTGTTCCTCGGCGCGCGCCACAATCTCGATGAGTTCGAAGGCACCGAATTCACTGGCACAACGCTATTCGTGGGAGCGGATGCACGCATTGGCATCACCGACCGGATTGAGATTGGCGCGAGCGCAACAGTGCGCACCAATATCGAGGATGAGGTTACCAGCTTTGCCTACGGCCCGACAGTCGGCTTCGTGCCGGTCGAAGGGATGCTGCTCACCGTCGGCTATAACGTCGAAGGTTTCCGCGACGGCGATTTCTCCACTGCGCGCAACACCGACAAAGGCGTTTTCGCTGCGATCCGGATGAAGTTCGATACCTCCAGCTTCGAATTTCTGGGACTGGGCAGATGAACGCCGTTTCCGCCAACCATCCCGGTAAGGTAAACCGGTTGTTTACCATGAGTGGTTACCTGCGGGGCATGACGGGGCCAGCCACCATGCGGAGATTTGGGCATGCGATATTCGCGCTCGTTAGCGCGCTGCTCCTACTGATCGGGCCGCAGGCCGCCCGCGCTCAGACTGCAACGGTGGATTGGGCCGACGCAGGTGTTCCGAGCCTTGGGTCTCTTCCATCGGGAACGGTCGTGACCGGGTCGGATGGCACGAACGCGACCATCACTTACTCCACCACTACGGTTGGAGGGAGCACGTTCGAGCCCGCCTTCGCCACTACCTTCGTCAGCTATTTCAGCGGCACGATTGGTTCGGGGGCTTCACCGCTTATCCTGAACTTCGACAATTCATCCTATGACCCGCGCGACAAGATCACGCTGACGATCACGCTCGACCGCGCGGTTTCCAATCTCAGCTTCTCGCTGGGCGATATTGATAATGGCAATTTCGCAGATGCCGTCGAAGTCTATTACGACAACGACCTGTCCGGCTCCTATGTCAACGCGGCCAGCACGGGTGGCTTCTGGTCGACAGGTTCGGCGGTGACGCGCACCAATGACGCAACTGTAAACGGCTGGCGCGGCACGTCCAACAGCGACACGTCGTCGACCAATGGTAACCTCAATCTCAGCTTTGGCAGCCAGACGGTGCGCCGCATCCAGATCGTCTATTTCAGCTACACCGGCAGCGGCGATCCGGGCAGTCAGTTCTCCGGCGTTTCGGATCTCTCCTATACGGCGCAAGGAGCCGACCTTTCGCTGACGAAGAAACTGGTAGGCTCTCCTCCGGTGCAAGGCGGAACTGCGGTTTGGAGCTTGACGGTCACCAACAGCGCAACGTCAACTCAGGCCGCAAGCAATGTGATCGTGCGCGATACCTACCCGACCGGCTTCACCTTTTCCTCTTCATCCGGGGATGGGGCCTACAATTCGTCGAACCGGCAATGGACGATTGCCTCGCTCGCTCCGGGCGCAAGCGCGACCCTCACCTTGAGCGGGACGATATCGAGCGCGGCGGGCTCGACCGTCACGAACATTGCAGAGATTATCGCATCGAGCGCCCCCGATCCGGACTCGACCGTAAATAACGGCGCAACATCAGAGGACGACTACGCCACATCCAGTTTTGTCGTACAAAGCGGGCGCTCGCCTGGAGTGCCTCCGATGCTTTCCTGTCCTGCAGGACGATCGGTTTTCGATTGGGATGCGATCTCAGGATGGGCGGCCGGATCGTCCGACAATTCCTATGCGTTCGCCAGCTTCGGGAATGCCAGGTTCCAGCTCACCAATGACGGGGCTTATATCAACAACAGCATGTTCGGTGGCAATTCGCCGAACGTTTTCACCTATTTCAATGCCGGCACAGCCGAAAATACACTTCAGGTAGTCTCCGACCAGGCGGACCGGTCTGGTGTTGTAACCATAACCATCACCTTGCCGCGCAGCTTCACGGGGCTGCAATTCGCCATTCACGATGTCGATTTCGGAGCCAACCAGTTCGCGGATCGCCTCGTCGTCACGGGACGCAATGGCGGCGCGAACGTCAATCCGATCCTTACCAACGGCAACGTGAACTATGTCAGTGGCAATACGGTGATCGGCGATGGTGCCGCCGGAAATAACGAAGCGCTGGGCAATGTCGTCATCACCTTTACTCAGGCGGTCGACACGGTCACCATCCAGTACGGCAACCACACCACCGCTCCGTCCAACCCCGGCCAGCAGGGCATCGGCCTGCACGATATCACGGTCTGCGATCCTTTTGCCTCACTCAGCGTGAGCAAGGTGAGTTCAGTTATTGCCGATCCGGTCAACGGCACTAACAATCCCAAGGCCATACCCGGCGCGACGATCCAATATCTGATTACAGTCGCCAATAGCGGGACGAGCGCGACCGATGCGAACAGTGTGGTGGTGCGCGACGATGGGCCGGCGGATGCCAAGATGTGCCTCATTTCGAGGACCGGTGGCCCGATTATATTCAACGAACCGGGCGGCAGTTCCGGGCTGACATACACTTTCGCCAGCTTGTCTACGACGACCGACAGCATCGAGTTTTCCAACGATAACGGCGCGACATTCGGTTACACGCCAAGCCCCGATGGCGAGGGATGCGACACCGCGATCACGAATTTCCGCGTAAGACCGGGAGGGGCGCTCTCGGCGTCGAGAAACTTCACGCTGACGACCCGCTTTATCGTCGAATAGTCAGGAAAAACACGTGTTGCAGTGCAGCGCAGGGCGTTGACCGTTGGCACGAAGGCTTTACACAAGCCGGATGAATTCGGCGCTCAACCTCTCCCCGCCGCCATCGCTGCCTACGCTGCTTGAGAAAGGGGCGCTCGCGCTGTTTCTCGATTTCGACGGGACTTTGGTGGAGCTCGCCTCAGGGCCCGATGAGATCGACCCGCGTGAAGACATCGCCGAGATGCTCGAAGCGTTGGCGGCAAGACTGGACGGGCGCTGCGCGGTCGTCAGCGGGCGCGCGATCTCCGATATCGAAAAACACGCCGGACCGCTTGCCATCGCATTGGCCGGCTCGCACGGAGCCGATGTCCGCGCTGCCGATGGCGAAGTGATAGGCAAGGAAGCCTTGGGGCTGCCGGAAAAAGTCGAGAATCTATTGCGAAGCTACGCCGGGCGCGAAGGGCTGGATTACGAGCACAAGCCGCATGGTGGCGCTCTGCATTATCGCCGCAATCCCAACCATGGGCCACGCGCTCATGCTTTCGCAGAAGCGATCGCTTCGGAGCATGATTGCGCGGTGCAGGGTGGGAAATTCGTCGTCGAGTTAGTCGCGAAAGGGGCGGACAAGGGCACTGCGGTCGCAGCCCTGATGGAAACCGCTCCGTTTGCCGGGGCCTTACCGGTTTTTCTGGGCGACGATCTGACTGACGAAGCCGGCTTTCGCGCTTGCCAAGAGCGTGGCGGGCTCGGAGTCCTGGTAGGCGACCGGCGCGAAACCTGCGCCGATCATGCGCTGTTCGACGTGGCAGCGGTTCATCAATGGCTGGAGATCTGAGCTTGGTGCATACCCCGAACCTTGAATTATGGCCGATTGGCAATTGCCAGGTATCCGGGCTGATCGACGAGACCGGAGCGCTGGTCTGGGGCTGCGTTCCGCGCGTCGATGGTGATCCTGTGTTTTCGTCTCTGCTCAACGGCGAACAGCGCGATGCCGGGATCTGGCGCTTCGAACTCGAAGGGCAGACCAGTGCGAGCCAGCGCTACATTCGCAATACGCCGCATCTTCTCACCACGCTCGAAGCCAAGGATGGCAGCGCGATCGAGATCCTCGATTTCTGCCCGCGTTATGAGCGGTCGGGACGAATGTATCGGCCAGTCGCCTATGTTCGGATCGTTCGCCCGATCAGCGGCAATCCCCGCATCAAGGTGGTGCTTAGCCCGACGAAGAATTACGGTTCCGGTATCGCGGACACGACCCATGGGACGAACCATATCCGGTATATGACCGGGCGAACGGCACTGCGCCTGTCGACTGATGCGCCGGTCGGCTACATCCAGGAGGGCCGCACGTTCCGGATCGAGAGCGACACGCATTTCTTCCTTGGACCGGACGAACCGTTCAACGGAAATCTGCGAGAAGAAGTCCGCTCCATGGAGCAGGCGACGCGCAAGTACTGGCAGGAATGGGTGCGGATGCTCGCCATCCCGCTGGAGTGGCAGGAAGAGGTGATCCGCTGTGCGATCACGCTCAAACTATGCCAGCACGAAGAAACCGGCGCGATTGTCGCGGCTCTGACGACCTCAATCCCGGAAGCGGCCAATTCGGAGCGCAACTGGGACTACCGATACTGCTGGATCCGCGATTCCTATTACACCGTGCAGGCGCTCAACCGGCTTGGCGCGCTGGACGTGATGGAAAAGTATCTCGCCTATCTGCGCAACATCGTGGACAGCGCGCGGGGCGGGCAGATCCAGCCGCTTTATTCGGTGATGGGCGAAAGCGAACTGGACGAGACCACCGCAAGTTACCTTGCCGGCTATCGCGGCATGGGGCCGGTCCGGCGCGGCAATGCAGCCTACAAGCAGGTGCAACACGATTGTTACGGTCAAATCGTCCTGCCCAGCGCGCAGGGCTTTTTTGACCACCGCCTGCTGCGCCCTGCAGATGAGCGCGACTTCGAGAATCTCGAACAGGTCGGCAAGATGGCCTGGGCGATGCATGACCAGCCCGATGCAGGGCTTTGGGAGTTCCGCACCCGGCAGGAGGTCCACACCTATTCTGCCGTGATGAGCTGGGCGGCTTGCGACCGGCTTGCCAACGTCGCCGCGCATCTCGGCAAGGAAGACCGCGCCATGATCTGGCGCGAACGGGCCGATGCGATTGCCGCCGTCGTCGAGGACAAGGCGTGGAAAGAGAACGGCGAGGGTGGCCATTACGGCGCGAGTTTCGAGAGCGACTACCTCGATGCCTCACTGCTGCAAATGGTCGAATTGCGCTTCCTTTCGCCTGACAACGAGCGTTTCAAGCAGACCTTTACTGCAGTTGAGAAACATCTGAGGCGCGGCGATCACATGCTGCGCTATGCTGCCGAGGATGATTTCGGCGCGCCAGAGACGGCTTTCAATGTGTGCACCTTCTGGCTGATCGAGGCACTGCATCTTGCTGGCCGAAACGCCGAGGCGCGCACCCTTTTCGAGACGATGCTCAGCCATACCACGAAGTCCGGCCTGCTCAGCGAAGACCTCGACTATGAATCCGATGAACTTTGGGGGAACTTCCCGCAGACTTACTCGCTGGTAGGGGTAATCAACTGCGCTGGCCTGTTATCCAAACCATGGAGTGAAGTCCGATAAGCCGTCTCGTCGTCATCTCGAACCGCGTCGCCGTCCCCAAGGCGCGCGGAGCGGCGGGTGCGCAAGGCGGATTGGCAGGTGCGCTAAACGCCGCTCTCAAGGATCGCGGAGGCGTATGGTTCGGCTGGTCCGGGCAGGAGAGCGAAGACGGCACCGGCAACATGGACCTGCAGCGCAATGACGGCGTGACCACCGCGACCATCGACCTGTCAACGCGCGACGTCGGCGAATATTACAACGGCTATGCCAATTCGACCCTTTGGCCGCTGTTCCACTATCGCATCGACCTAGCTCGCTTTGAAACCCGTACAGGTGAGGGGTACGAGAGGGTTAACAAGCGTTTCGCCGACAGTGTCATGCCTCTGATCGAGGACGAAGATCTTGTCTGGATCCACGATTACCACCTGATTCCGCTGGGCGACGAATTGCGCAGCCGCGGCGTCGAAAATCGGATCGGGTTCTTCCTTCACACCCCTTGGCCGCCGACGCGGCTGCTGACTTCGTTGCCGTTTCACGAGCGGCTCGTGCGCACCATGCTGTCTTATGATCTCATCGGGTTTCAGACGGCAGAATGGCTCGGAAGCTTCATGCATTACTGCGAAAACGAGCTGGGCGCGCAGGTCGACAAGCAAACAGGTACGATCACCCATGAGGGCCGCACCACGAAAGCGCGCGCCTATCCGATCGGCATCGACTGGGACCATTTCCAGGCGCAGGGCGACAAGGGCGAGGCACGACAAGCCGAGCAGCGCTTTCTGTCCTCGACCCGCCACCGCACCGGGATGATCGGTGTCGACCGACTGGACTATTCCAAGGGCCTGCCCGAAAGGATCGACGGGATTGGCCGCTTTTTCGACGAGCATCCGGAGCGCGCTCGCGACCTGGTCTTCGTTCAGATCGCGCCACCCAGTCGCGAGGATGTGGAGAGTTACCAGAAGATCCGGGCGGAGCTCGAACAGAAGACCGGCCAGATCAACGGCGCTCGTTCCGAGGTCGATATCGTGCCGATCCGCTATGTGAACCGGGGCTACAGTCACGCCGAGCTTTTCGGCTTTTTCCGCGCCGCAAAGATCGGGCTGGTCACACCCTTGCGTGACGGGATGAACCTGGTCGCAAAGGAATATGTCGCCGCGCAGGACCCGGACGATCCCGGCGTGCTGGTGCTGTCCGAATTTGCCGGGGCCGCGCGTCAGCTGGGATGCGAAGGCAACGGCGCTCTCCTGGTCAACCCGCATAGCCCGGACGCGCTGGCCAATGCGATCCAGAAGGCTCTCGACATGCCGCTGGCGGAGCGCAAGCGCCGCTACGAAGCGATGATAGGCACCGTGCGCGACAACGATGTGCGTGAATGGACGACGAATTTCTGCGCCGACCTTTCCGCCGACTAATTGTATTCAGACAAAGCGGCGGTCTGACCCGTCGGGTTCCAGCAGCAGACCGGACGACCGCGCGAGATAGGTCTGGAGGTCGACGTGCCGTGGCTGGTCGCTGCGCTTTGACAGAACGCGCTGGACCCGGCTCGTCAATCTCCTCGGATCGAACGGTTTGCGCACGAAATCCTGCGCTCCCGCATACATTGCGCGGCTCTCATCCTGCGCGCCGCTCATCGCGGTGAACATGATGACCGGAAGATCGTAAAGGGATGCGCTTTGCCGAATGTCGCGCAGGAGGTTTACGCCCGAGATGCCCGGCATGTCCTGATCGAGCAACAGCACGTCTGGGCGCCGCCGCTGCATCAAAGTCCATGCTTCTTCACCACTGGTGACCCAGCCGCAGGCATGGCCCGCGTCGATCAGGACATCGGAAGCAATTTCGGCAATCAGCTCGTCGTCATCTGCGATCAGGATATGGGCCATGGCGATCGGTTTCGTAAAGAATGGAAGCAGGAGCTGTTGCCTTTACTCTACCCCCTTCAAGCCCGTCTTTTGACGTTCCTCTGGACCATTACCTAGAGCCGAAGCGCGTCTTGCGTTGCCCATGCAGCGCTTAGGTGGCAGGTCGGCTGCAATGATTCGCACCCAAACATCCAGCCCGTTCCTCCCCGCCGAGGGAATCCACAACCTGCGCGACTATGGCGGCTACGAAGCGGCCGATGGGTCACGGATAAAGAAGGGGTTGCTCTACCGCTCGGGCCAGCATCGCGACGCATCGCCTGCGGATCTTGACGCGATACAGGCGCTGGACATCCGCACGATCATCGACCTGCGCGGTGAAAGCGAGCGGGATAAGTTTCCCTGCAAACGTCACGCCGAATTCGATGCCGAGGTCCTCGCCTATGAGGGCGAAACCAGCAATTCGCCGCCGCAT
Organism: uncultured Erythrobacter sp.; assembly: GCA_947494705.1. Classification (GTDB taxonomy): domain Bacteria; phylum Pseudomonadota; class Alphaproteobacteria; order Sphingomonadales; family Sphingomonadaceae; genus Erythrobacter. The sequence goes on along the minus strand of CANLVN010000001.1, from coordinate 308,579 downwards.
GAAGGCGGAGGGGGAAAGGTCGTCATGACCCCTGAAAAGGCTCGTGAAAGGATGATCGCGGTCTATACGAGAATGCCCGTCAACCCGGCGATGATCGAGATGTTCTCACGCTATTTCGAGGCGTTGGCTGAGCGCGACGGGGGGAGCCTCGTACATTGCTTTGCAGGCAAGGATCGCACCGGCATTGCGGCGGCGCTGCTGATGCACGCGCTGGGTGCGCATCACGATGATATCGTTGCCGAATTTCTGCTGACCAACGACGCACCCGATCCCTCGATCCTTGAGCGTCAGTCGCTCCCACGGATGGAGGCGGTGTACGGCACCATCGGCCCAGAGGCGCTGCGTAACCTGATGGGCGTGCATGAAGATTATATCGCGACTTACTGGACCGAGGTGACGCGTGATCATGGTTCGGTCGACAATTACCTCTCGCAAACTTTAGGTGTGGACGAGGCAAGGAAAGTTCGTCTCAGAGAACGCCTGCTGACGTGACAAGCGCCTCGCGACGCCCCATATCGCCCTATAGACGACACTGAAGAGAACCGAACATGGCGACCACCCATCACACCAAGATGCTCATCATCGGCTCCGGCCCGGCCGGCTACTCCGCCGCAATCTATGCGGCGCGCGCGATGCTTGAACCGATCGTGGTGCAGGGCCTCCAGCCCGGCGGCCAGCTGACCATCACCACCGATGTCGAGAACTATCCCGGCTATCGTGAAGTGGTGCAGGGTCCATGGCTGATGGAGGAGATGAAGGCGCAGGCCGAGCATGTCGGAACGCGCATGATGTACGACATCATCACCAGCGTCGATCTTGATAATGGCAGCCCCTTCCGCGCGATCGGTGACAGCGGCGACGAATACATCGCCGACACCATCGTAATCGCCACCGGCGCGCAGGCTAAGTGGCTGGGTGTGCCGGGCGAGCAGGAACTGGGCGGCAAGGGCGTCTCGGCCTGCGCGACCTGCGACGGCTTCTTCTATCGTGGCAAGAAGGTCGCTGTAATCGGCGGCGGCAACACCGCGGTCGAGGAAGCTCTCTACCTCACTAACCACTCCGACGATGTCACGCTGATCCACCGCCGCGACGAACTGCGTGCGGAGAAAATCCTGCAGGATCGTCTGTTCAAGTCACCCAAGATCTCGACGCTCTGGAACAAGACCGTCGAACGCTTCGAGGCGGGTGAGAACGGCGCTTTGAGCCATCTGGTGCTCACCGACACTCAGACCGGCGAAACTTCGACGCTTGAGGTGGACGGTGCGTTCGTTGCCATTGGCCATGCGCCGGCAACCGAGCTGTTCAAGGGCAAGCTCGCGATGGATGAAAGCGGCTATCTCGATGTCGAACCCGGAACGCCGAAGACCGCGATCCCCGGCGTCTTTGCTGCGGGCGACGTCACCGATCATGTCTATCGCCAAGCGGTGACGGCTGCGGGTATGGGCTGCATGGCTGCGCTCGACGGTGAGCGGTTCCTTGCCAATCTCGACATCGATCAGGATGGCCACGCCGAAGCGGCGGAGTAGGTCACTCCGCCTCCCGGCACCCTATCCGGACAGTCAGGTGAACAGCACTATCGCCGCATCTGCGATCAGGACGATCAGCACGAGGCTCGAAATCGAGAACAGCACGAAGCGCACCAGTACCTTGTTCGCGGTCACCTGAACCAGCGAGTGGATCACGCGCAGGCCCACATAGATCCAAGCCAGAAATGCGTTCACCCCGTCTCCCGCGCCGATGATGGCGAGGGTGATACACACCGCGTAGAACACCGTGGGTTGTTCATGCAGGTGGTTGTAATTGTGCGCTTTCCACTGGACCTCGTTGGGCAGCGTCCGATCAAGCGAGGCATCCGGGTCGCGAACCAGTCGGTCGACGTCCACCTTGGCTTTCTGCATCGCTGGAATGCGCGTTGCATACATCCACGCCCACATGATCATCGTCCAGATCATCAGCGCGACCGCCGGTTGCAGGATGTCCATTCCTATCATCGTCGATTGTCCTTGAATTTCAGGTCTATTGCGGCGCCATGCTTGGGTCGGCGAAAGCGGTCGCCATCAGCGCGCGAATGGCCAGCACGATAAGGGCGATACTGCTGATGAGAAACAGGACAAAGCGGACCGGAATCTTGTTGACCAAGATCTGCCACAGGGAGTGCACAATCCGCACGCCGACGTAAACCCAGGCCAGCAGCACGTCGAGCGCCGCCGGTCCCATCATCGCCAGGATAACCACCGCTGCGTAGAAAGCTGTCGGCTGTTCGTGCAGGTGGGTGTAATTGTGGGCAGGCCAGGTGGCCTTGGGAGGGAGGTGCGGATCGATATCGCCGCCGCGCAATCCATCACCCTTGGGCAGGGAGGACTTGTCCTTGATCTTCGCGATCGCGCCAAAGCGGGTCGGGATGATCCACAGCATCACGATCAATGACCATACCACCAGCACAGCAGCAGGCGCGAGCATTTGAGCTTGCATTGCGTTAGATCCCCTATCTCTCTTGACGCTTACCTGAGAGAGGCGGGATCAATTGTCAAATACACCTCTGACGTCACTGCGGCGCGCGAAGGACGTGGAGCTGGAAGTAGCCCAGTTTGCCGCGTTTCGAGCTTAGGTGCATGTTTCTAGCGGTCGCGATGGCCTGTGCAGCCTGCGGCAGGTCCTGGCGGGTCTGCACATGGAATTTCGCCAGCCAACGGTGCAGCATTCCTTCGAGCGGGCCGGGCAGGCCTTTAAGGTCGCCGAAATCGACCACATGCAATTCGCCGCCGGGTGCCAGTTGCGACGCGGCATGGTCCAGCGCGCCTTCCCAGTCCGGAATCATCGAAAGCGAGTATGACAGCACGATCCGGTCGAACCCGACATTTTTCAGGCCCGCCTCTCCGAAGGTCTCGTCCGGATCGAAGGCACAGGCGTCGCCCTGACCCAACCGAGCCGTCTCGCCGAGTGCCTTGCGCGCATTCTTGAGCATCTCTTCCGAAATATCGAGACCGTAGAGCCTGACACCCGGCCACGCCTTGCCAATCTTGGCGAGGTTGCGGCCCGTCCCGCAGGCAACCTCCAACACCCGCATACCGGCACTCGCATCCAACCCTTCGATCAACGTATCGCGGCCGAACAGGTAGTATTTGCGTGTGAGGTCGTAGATGTGGCGTTGGCCCTTGTAGACGCTGTCCATCAACGCGCCGTGATTCTGCGTGGCTTGGGCTCCCATCACGCAAGCTCGTAAACGTGAACGCCGCCGTAGATCGAGGAGCGGTCGCGCTGCGTCAGGTCCATCGATTGCTCCCTGAGATAGGTCCACTTGGACAGTAGCGCGTTGTCGAGCCGCCCGGGCAGCATGGTCGGCTCGGCAGCGGTGCGGAACAGCACGCGCGCTCCGGGGCGGCTGGCGCGCGTGATGCGGCCCCACAGGTCGTTAAGCTGGGCGTTGTTCATCCAGTCCTGAGCGTCGAGCAGGACGAAGCGGTCCATGCTCGCCTCGTCACGCTCGCCGATCCACTGGACCATATTGGCGCGCACCACGTCGATCCGGTCGATGCGCTCACGCATCGCGTCCCAGTTCTGGCGTTGCAGATAGGGAGGGAGCGGTGCGTCCTCGGAGCGGTCGTAACCGCGACCAAAGGCCTGCCATGCGAAGTAGTTGTCCTTGATCTCGAAATCACAGGCGAGCTTCTCCAGCCGCCGCCGGAGCACTTCGGCCATGCGTTCGTCGCCCGCGAGTTCATCATATTGAGCGGGCGGGATGCCGAGGCCGAACAGCGAGGCGGGCTGGTCGGTCAGCCAGCGGACGAATTTCTTGTCGAACACGGGCGCGAGTTCGGTCTCGAACACTTCGCGCTGTTCCTCGATCGTCTCGGCCTTGAGCAGCTTCGACAGGTCGATCTTGTAGAGCTTGGCGAAAGTGTGGGCGAGGCCGATGAAATTGCCCAGCAGCCCGCGTTTGTAGATACCCTTGGTGAAATACGTGATCCGCTTGCGCCCCTTCAGGTCGCGCTTTTCCCAATATTTGCGGCTTTCCTCGTCGAGATGCGGGGCGATCATCTCCTTGTAGACCGCCTTGTTCTCCTTGTGGTCGGCATGGGCGAAGAAGCGGTGGAAGCGTTCGTAATTAGGCAGGTGGCGGATTGCGGTGATCTTGAGCTGGCCAAGCGCCACATGCGCGCGGTTGAGATCGACGGCGGTGACACTTTCCGGGTTTGCGGTGAGGTAGGACAGCGCGTTGCAGCTCCCGCTCGCAATGCTCATCACGCGGCTGTCGGGCTGAATGTCGAGACCCTCCATATCGACCACCGGGTCTTCCCAGATCTGCGCATAGACGAGGCCGTTGAAAGCGAGCGCAAAGGCCTTGTCCAGCAGCTTGTCCTTGGCGCTCGTTCCTTCGCGCACCACGGCGTCGGAGATGATGCGTTTGGGTTGTGCGGTCATTGTCATTGGGGTCCTTGGGGGGAGGGTCACCGGTGTTAGGGAGTGTCATATTGCCGCTTGGTGTCGGCAATGTGACGGTTCTTACAGCTCATCCGCCCACCGGGATCGGGTCGGGCGAACCGTTTGCGATCAGCGTTCGGGCGAACCGCTCGGGATCTGCATTGCCCCCGGTGAGCATGATCACGGTCCTCTCGTCAACCGGCACCTTGCCAGCCAGCGCCGCCGCCAGCGCCGCAGCGCCCCCCGGTTCGAGCACGAGTGCGAGCTTCGAGAACGACCAGAGCTGCGCGGCGCGGACCTCTTCGTCGGTGACGGTCACGCCCGGCTCGGCGCGGCCTTGTAGCACTTCGAGGTTGATCGGTTTGGTCGCGGTGGGCTGCAACGCATCGCAGATCGTGGCAGGGGCGTCCGCTCCCGCATGGACGATGCCGCCGCTCGCCATCGCTTGCCCGACCATGTCCCAGCCTTCGGGTTCGACTACGTGGATTGCGGCGTCGGGACAGGCGAGCGCCAGCCCTGCCGCGAGCCCGCCACCGCCGCAACATGCGACGATGCGGCTAGGCGTCTGGCCGAGCTGGGCTTCGGCCTCGACACCGGCGCTGCCCTGACCCTCGATCACCCACGGGTCGCCAAAGGCATGGACGAGCGTTCCGCCGCGTTCCTCGATCAGCTTCGCAGCCACTGCGTCGCGGTCTTCGCCAGGACGGTCGTAGAGCACCACTTCGGCGCCGAGCGCGCGCGTGTTGGCCAGCTTCACCTGCGGCGCATCGCGCGGCATCACGATGGTCGCTGCAATCCCGAGCCGTCTCGCCGCCCAGGCGACGCCTTGCGCATGGTTGCCGCTCGACACCGCGACCACTCCTGCGGTGCGTTGATCTTCGTCCAGGTTCGAGAGGCGCCACCAGCCGCCCCTGATCTTGAACGCGCCGATCGGTTGCAGGCTCTCCGCCTTCACCCACGCGTTCGCACCGCCGATCTCGACCGGCAGCAACGGCGTCGGCGGCAGGATCGCGGCGATGCTGTCGGCAGCGTCGAGTACGCCTTGGCTAGTCGGGGTGCGGGTGATGTCGTTCATCGCTCAAGTCCTACAGGATGGAACACATGGAACACGGTCCTGGGCGCAAAATCCTGCTGAAAAACCGCAAGTTCTTGCAACCTCGAACGCTCCCGATGTTGGATTTGCCTGTGCCATGCGCCCGGTATGGCGCAACCGGCGGTGGTAGGAAACATCGGATCATTTGAGCGGTCCTGCGCATTGCCCTAATGACGCGCGCAAGAATCAATTCCGAAAGGGCGAAACTCATGTCGAAAGTATTGGTAATCGGGGCGGGGGGCGTCAGCTCGGTCTGTGTCCACAAGATGGCGATGAACAAGGACATCTTCCCGGAGATCCATCTCGCCAGCCGCACCAAGTCGAAGTGCGATTCAATCGCGGCGAGCGTCAAGCAGCGCACCGAGGTCGATATCGCGACGTACGAAATCGATGCCGAGGAAGTGCCCGCAATGGTCAATCTCATTGCCAAGACCGGGGCCACACTCGTCGTCAACCTTGCGCTGCCGTATCAGGACCTGCCGATCATGGATGCGTGCCTTGAGGCGGGCGTGAACTATCTCGACACCGCCAATTACGAGCCCAAGGACGAGGCGAAGTTCGAGTACAAGTGGCAATGGGCCTATCACGACCGCTTCAAGGAAGCCGGACTGATGGCGCTGCTGGGTTCGGGCTTCGATCCCGGCGTCACGTCCGTGTTCACCATGTGGCTCAAGAAGCATAAGCTCAAGTCGATCCGCCAGCTTGACATACTCGACTGCAATGGCGGCGACCATGGTCAGGCCTTTGCGACCAACTTCAATCCCGAGATCAACATTCGCGAAGTGACCGCGCCCGCGCGTCACTGGGAAAATGGTGAATGGGTCGAAACGCCGGCGATGAGCACGAAAACCGAATTCGACTTCGAAGCGGTCGGCACCAAGAACGCGTACATGATGTATCACGAGGAACTGGAAAGCATCACCAAGTTCAACCCGGAAATCGAGCGTGCGCGCTTCTGGATGACCTTTGGCGATGAATACATCAAGCACCTCACCGTGCTGCAGAATGTCGGGATGACCCGCATCGACCCGGTTAAATACCAGGGCAAGGAAATCATCCCCCTGCAATTCCTCGCCGCCGTTCTGCCCAAGCCCGAAAGCCTGGGCGAGACGACCAAGGGCAACACCAATATCGGCGTGATCGCCACCGGCGAGGCGCTGGACGGCTCGGGCGAGAAGACCTTCTACATCAACAATATCTGCAGCCACGAAAAAGCCTACGAGGAAACCGGCAACCAGGCGGTCAGCTACACCACCGGCGTTCCCGCGATGATCGGCAGCGCAATGATGGTTACCGGCAAGTGGTCAGGGGATGGCGTCTTCAACATGGAAGAGATGAACCCCGACCCGTTCATGGACATGCTGAACGAGCATGGCCTGCCGTGGCAGGTTGACGAGTTGGACGGACCGGTCGGGTTCTGAAGCAGGGGCCGATGCCTTCGCTATCGTGCGTCGTGCATCGCGTTCCCCGGCTTCTCATCTAGCAATCGGTTCATCATCTGATAGGTTCGCTCACCATGGCCCAAGCGCAGAAAATCACGCTGGTTTCGATCAGCCAATCCGTATCGCAGCTCGCCTTCGTCTACGACATCGATGGCGTGCAGTTCACCAATTCGCTGTGGTATGATGGCGTGGATTTTGGCGAGCTGGAAAAGCGGTTCGGAACGGATGCGATCCGCAAGATCGTGTTTCACATCGCCGCTTTCGAAATCAACAAGGTCTGCTCGCTGATGCCCGCGCGGATCGATTGGGGTGACTACAGCGACCTTGCAACGCCGGACTTTGCCGAGGTTTGGCAGACGATCTTTCGCAATGTCTGGGCGCAGTGGCGCTTCGAAAATGACAAGCCGGAATATTTTGCGCCGACCATGGAAACGGCAACCGCCCCGGTGTCGGGGCCGGTTACATCGCGTGATGCGACGGGATTCCTGTCATTCTGCGGCGGCGGGAAAGACAGCCTTGTCGCGCTTGAATTGTTGAGCCGGATGGGCGTGGAGCACGCAACGCTTGCCTATTCCGCATCCTATTATGGACGGGCCGAGCCGCAGCACAGGCTGATCGGGCGGATGCTCGATGCCTATGGCGTCGAGCGGCAATATCGCCAGTGGATCTACGACGATTTTCTGGACAGCCCGGTGCTGGAATTGCGGCCCGATTTCGGAGTCGAGACGCTGACCGCCGCCGAAACGCCCAGTTCGCTGTTCGGATCGCTGCCTTACGTGCTGATGCACCAGCTGCGCTATGTCTGCCTTGCGCATGAACGCAGTGCCGATGCACCGCAGGTCGTATGGGAAAAGACCGGTGAGCCGGTGAACCACCAATGGGGCAAGTCCTTCGAGGCCGAAGACCTCATCAACCGCTATATCCAGCGGCACCTGGTGGAAGACTACCATTACTTCAGCGTGCTGAAACCAATCTACGATGTCTCGATCTTCGGTGCCTTGCGCAACGTGCAGGACACGGTGCCGTTCACGCATAGCTGCAATATCGACAAGCCGTGGTGCCGCCGCTGCGCCAAGTGCCTTTACGTCTGGATGGGCTATGCCGCGTTCGTCGAAAAAGACGTCGTGACGGCGGCGTTCGGGTCTGAAAACCTGTTCGATGTCGAAGAGAACGTCATGTTGTTCCGCGAACTCGTCGGGCTGGAAAGCAAGCTGCCGTTCGAATGCATAGGCGAAGCCGACGAGGCGGCGCTGTTCATGCTGATGGCGCGGGCAAAGGGGTATACCGGCATCGCCTTCGACGCATGCGCCGAGAGGCTCGACGCGCTTGATGCGAACGCTATCCTCGCGAAATATTCACAGGTCGTGACGAAGGATTCGAACGTGCCGGACGAGATCGCTGAGCGCCTTGGCACCTTGCTTGACGACAATGCCGAAGCGACGCGCAATTACGTGACGAAGGTGCTCGAGCTTTAATCGGATGGGTCGCGAGGCCGGGTCAAGGGAGCCCGCGTGAAAAAAGGGGGCTGGGGGAAATCGACATGACTGAACGGCGAAGGGTGCATTTCAACGCGCCTATCGCAACCGGGCTTTTCCTGGATTCGCGCAAGGCGGCCGAAGATGGCTTCGCGGCCGTTGCACGGGCGTCGCAGGCAAGCGACCTTCCGGTGGGCGAGTGGCGGATCGCCGGATCCAAGGTCCGCGAAAGTGGCATGACCCGCGATGTCGACGACCGGCGCGGCACCACGATATTGCCGCGTTTTCTTGTCGAGCGGGTGCTGACCGGCGATGACCTCGCAGCCGCTTTCGAAGCGGTGGACCTTGAGGCTGCGCTGACGGACGAGAGCAGCGGATCGCGTTTCGTGCCGGACACTGTCACGATCAGGCTGTACGAATTCGGCTATGGCACCTTGCTGGCGAGCGGCACGTTCGAATGCCCGCAATGCAAGGGAACCAAGGCGTACCGGGCGCATGTCGAAAGCGTAAGTTCGCTCATGCCGCAATGGACGCCGCTTGCCCGCAATACGATCGAGCGTTTCGAGAAGAAATTGCCCGGCGACCTGCTCCTAGGCGATTCCTCGTTCGCCAGCATTCCGGATGCGGTCCGCAAGACCAGCGCAAAGCATGACGAGGCGGCAATCCTGTGGGTCCACCGCATATTCGAATTCGAACGCGGCGATCCGCTGGTCGACGAAGCAAAGGAGATCGAGCAGATCGTCTTCCGGTTCGAGCCCGCGCCGCCGCGAAACCTCTCCATCGACGGGGATTATGAGTTCTATGTCGGTGAGGGCAATTCCGTGATCATATCCGGGGACATGGCGCTGCGCGAGGAACTCGACCTGCTGCCGCGCATCATCGCCACCCAGAACGCCTATTTCGCGCGCCTGGAAAGCTTCGACACCGAATTGTTCCACTACATGAATTCGCTGAGCCGCGATATCGACCGGCGGAACATCTCCGGTTTCCAGAAGATCGAGAGGCTCGAAGGCAAATCGCAGCAGATCGTTGACCTGCTCGAATATGCGGAGTTGTTCCGGTCGACCTATGTCGATTACGAATACCATCTCGATCCGCAGTCGCGCGCGATCTGGAAGGAACTGACCCGCTGCTGGGGGACCGAAAACCGGTTCAACGCGATCGAGGGCAAGCTTGTCTCGCTGGAGAAGATATACGACCGCATCCGCGGGTCGCTGCGCAGCCTGTATGACGGACAGCTCAACACTTTCGTGATCATTTTCACGCTGTTCGGGCTGCTTTCGGTGCTGCTGGACATGATGGTGTACATGGAGTCCGGGGCATTTCCCGGTTTCGATGTCGTGCGCATCGTGATCCTCGTAGCGATGCTGGCCCTGCTGGCCTTGCTTGGATACAGGATCCTCAACCGCGAAACGCCATTCTGACGCAGCGTCGCCAACGCAGTGACCGAGTGAGAGGCTCGACGAGAACGAGGGTGTGAGGATATGACCTGGCGGATCGGGACAACCGAAATCGAAGTCGTCGTAGGGGACATCACCAAGATGTCCTTCGACGCGATCGTCAACGCTGCCAATTCCTCGCTGCTGGGCGGGGGAGGGGTCGATGGCGCGATCCACCGCGCTGCGGGACCCGACCTGGTCAATGAATGCCGCCTGCTGGGTGGCTGCAAGACGGGACAGGCCAAGGTCACGAAGGGATACGACCTTCCAGCATCCCATATCGTCCACACTGTCGGGCCGGTCTGGCGCGGTGGTGACAATGGCGAACCCGAATTGCTCGCCAGTTGCTATCGCGAATCCCTGCTCGCTGCGCGGGAAGTGGGCGCACGCACCATCGGTATTCCGGCAATCTCGACCGGCATTTACGGCTATCCGGTGGAACAGGCCGCCGACGTGGCGGTTCGCACGATCCGGGCCGACGTCGCGGACAATCCCGACGCCTTCGACCGGATCGCACTCGTGTGCTTCAGCAAGGATGCAGGCCAGGTTTTCAGCGAAGCCTGCAAGGCTCTCGACTGACGCCTTTCCGTCGCGCCGCATTGTGCCTATCTGGCTTGCATGGAAACCAAAGCAGGAAATCCCGGCGCATTCGCCCAATTCGATCTTTCGCGCGTGGACAGCCCCGCCTTCGTGGTCGACGCGGCGAAGATACGCGCCAATTGCCAGACCCTTGCCGATATCCGCGATGCGGCAGCGAGCGATGGTGCCTCGATCAAGGTGTTCGCGGCGCTAAAAGCCTTCTCGATGTGGTCGGCGGCGCCGATCATGGGCGAATATCTCGACGGAGTTTCGACCAGCGGATTGTGGGAAGCGCGGCTTGCGTCCGAGTTCTACGACGGCGAAATCGCGACGTATTCCGCCGCCTTTAAACCCGAAGAACTCGACGAGATTTGCCGCCTCTCGGACCATGTCATTTTCAACAGCCCTTCGCAGATGCAGCGCGCTGCGCTGATCCTCGGACAGGCGGCGGTGACAGGCGGCGATGTGTCGGTGGGCCTGCGTCTCAACCCGATGGTCGCAACCGGAGAGGTCGCGAAATACGATCCGAGCGCGCCGGGATCGCGCTTGGGCTTTCCCATCGACCAGTTGACCGAAGAGCATATGGAAGGGGTGGAAGGCATCCACTTCCACAACCTGTGCGAGCAGACCTTCGAACCGCTTCGCCAGACCTGGGACAAGGTGTTCGACGTGATCGAGCCCTGGTTCGGGCAGCTCAAGTGGATCAACATGGGCGGCGGTCACCACATCACTCGCGCCGATTATGAGCGCGAGGAGTTGGTCGAATTCCTGCGCGATGCGGCTGCGGATACAGGCGCGGAAATCATCATCGAACCGGGCGAGGCGGTCGCTCTGGATGCCGGGATATTGGTCGGCACAGTGCTCGATACCGGCTTTAACGAGGTGCCGGTCGGCATCACCGATGTGAGCGCGACCTGCCATATGCCTGACGTGCTGGAAGCGCCTTACAGACCGGCCATGCTGGGCGAGTTGACCGACGACAGCATCCCGATCCGGCTGGGTGGGCCGTCCTGCCTCGCGGGTGACGTCATCGGCGATTATCGCCTGCCGGTCGCGGCAGAAGCGGGGGCGCGTTTCGCCTTTCTCGACCAGGCGCATTATTCCATGGTGAAGACCAACACGTTCAACGGCGTGCCGCTGCCCAGCATCTGGCTGTGGGACAGCGAAACCGATACGCTCGAATGTGTGAAGCGCTTCGAATACGAGGATTTCCGTGACCGGCTCAGCTAGGTCTGATCGGTCGCTGATGCCCGGCTGAACGCTCGCGCCAGCCTGACAAGGGCAGTGACTTGTCGCGCGCTTGTTTCTGCCGCCTTGCGATCGGCGTCCGGTCCATCTTCCAGCGTCCCGCCCTCGAACATCTTTGGCCACTTGATCGTCACGATCACCTGCTCGCCTTGCATCAGTGCGCGCATCCGGCCCTTTTCGAAGGCATCCTCGAAGATGGCGAGTTCCTGCACGAGTTCCGGTGTGATGGCGCTGCGCGATTGGTGTTCGACATCCCCCCAAACGGCGAACCTCGCATCGAAGTCGGGATCGACCTGCGCGACCCGCATCATCGTGTGACCAATAAATTCCTCGCGATCGCGGCCCTGGAAACGAGTCGCCAGAGTCCCGTTATAGCCCGCCGGATAGATCAGCGTGGTCGAGGCGAAGGGACGTGCCACGGTCATGGTCATGATGGCACCGCTGAACACGATCCGCGCGACCTTTCCCCCTGCGCTGACTTCCGTGATGGTCGTTTCGTAAAGCCGAAAGGGCTGGCCATCGAGCGAGCCGTGCCAGTGATCCTCGCATTTGGCGTCGGCATATGAGGGGATCAGACCATAGCGGTGCGCGGTCTTCATCTCGTCACCGGGCTTGAGCTTGCGTTCGTAATCGAGACCAAGCTGGCTGGCGATGGCTGAGTTCACGCCTTCCTTCATCGTGGAACGGCCCTTGTGCAGCGCCCACCACGCCCAGAACCAGATCGCCAGCGGGGAGAGGAGGATTATGCCGTATTTGTTGTCGATATGAATATCGGTGCCGAACCAGATAGCGAGACTTCCCACCGCCCATGCCAGCGCGCCGAAGATCGCGCGGTTGCGGATCGATCTCCTCGCGCTGGACTTGAAATCGCTGCGGTCATCCAGCCACTGGCCGAGTCCGTTTTCCATCAGGGCGTCGATATCGGTTTGCATTGCCACCTCCAGAAATCGTGATTGGTTCAGCCCCCGGGGCTGGCGACGGTCCGGCCGCGTTCGGTCTGGTTGAATGCCAGCGCGAGGCGGGCGAGGGCGGCGAATTGCTGCGCGGTGCGCTCGACCCTTTCGCGGTCCTTGCTTGCATCCATTCCGCCGCTTTCGAACAGATTGCCGCTTTCGACAGCGATCACGACCAGGCCGTCGTGGAACAGCGCGCGCACATTGCTGCCGAAGAAAGCGCGCTCGATCTCCAGCAATTGCTCGATATAGGCAGGGTGAATGAGCGTGCGCGCCTCGACCTGGTCGTCGCTGTAAAGGTCGAACGTATCTTCAAACAGCGGGTGGACGTTCTTCACGTAATCGAGATGCTCGCCGCCCTTGGTCACGGTTTCCGCGCGCCCGAACAGCCCCTCGAATGCCCTCTTGTCACCCTTGCGATGCAGGATAGTGGTCGAACGAAATGGGCGACCGAAGGCAATCTGGACGATCGCCCCTGAAAACCTGTGCTTGTAGGTGCTATTGGTGCCCGTGCCCTGCTGGTAATGCAGCGACGCCTCGAACAGCTTGAAGTCATGCCCCGCAAGCTCGCCCGACCAGCAATCCTGAAAGGACGATTTGTTGTAGCTGGGCACCAGGCCATAGAGGCGCGCAGGCTCCCATCCCTTGCCGCGGCCCTTGCTTCCCGGCGGCACCTGCGCTGAATATTGAAGCCCCAGTTGCGAGGCGATGGCCGAATTGATGCCAACCTTGATCTTGTGCTTGGCTGGCCCGGAAAACCTGAATGGAAGCGTGAAAGCCAGCATCACGACCAGGACGGTAAGACCGATACGGGTCTCCTCACCGCCTTCGAAAGTCCATTCGATCGGAATGAGCCACATCAATGCGATCAGCAGGCAGGCCATGATGAGGCCGAAGCCGAAATAGAGCCAAGTCTTGCGCCTGACACTATCGCGCAGCATGGTCTGATCTTCGAGCCACTGCCCGAGATCGCCCGCCATCAGCTTGTCGACATCGGCCAGGTCCAACCTGCTTCCCCCCCAACACTGCGCTTCTAAAGTTTAGCGACGTGGAGGGACGTTCGATTGGCTAAAACCGCCAGAGTTGATCTTACTCGAACTGAGTGGTGTCTCCACGCGCCGCATCGTCGCGAACTTTGCCGGAACGCCCGCGCTCGTTCTGGTTGATCGCCATGGCGAGGCGCGCCATCGATCCGAATTGTCGGGCCACTTCGGCGACGCGCGCCTCGTCTTGGCTTGCGTCCATGCTGCCGCTTTCGAACAGGTTGCCGCTTTCGATGGCGACCACGACCTGCTCCTGTGCGAACAGGGCTCGCACCTCGTCACCGTGGAAAGTGCGTTCGATCTCGATCAGGCGTTCGATGTAGGAAGGGTGCAGCAACACCCTCGCTTCGACCTGATCGTCGCTATAAACTTCGAAAGCATCGTCGAATTCGGGATGGACCTGATCGACATAGTCGAGCCTGTGCCCCTGAAAGGTTGCGTGGTCCGCCGGTCCGCCGAACCCCCACCATTTCTTGTGCTTGCCCTTGCGTTGCAACAGCGTGGTCGAGCGGAATTCGCGGCCGAAGCCCAACTCGATGAGCGCACCGCGAAACACCGTGACCCAGCGACGATCCTTTCCCGACCCCCTCTGCTTTTCGAGATGCGCTTCGTAGAGGCTGAAGTCGCGGCCTTCGATCGTTCCGAACCAGTGATCCTCGAAATTCGAGCGGTCGTAACCGGGAACGAGCTGGAAGGTCCTTGCCTGTTCCCATCCCGGTCCGGGCTCTACGTCGTGCGAATAGGAAATGCCAAGGCTGTTCGCGATGGCGGAATTGATACCGACTTTGATCGCGCGCTTCGCTTTCATGATCGGACTGCTTGACCAGCCAAGAAGGACGATGATCCCGAAGAACGTCGCGACAAATTTCACTGGTAAAGGCCATCCGAGCCACAGCCACAAGACAGCAAGTACCGGCGCCAGCCCCAGTGCTCCCAGGGACAGGCGCCTGACAGCCTTGGCCTTCGCGACCTTGCGCATTTCAACCTGTTGGGACAGCCACCGGCCCAACTCGCCGCCCATCAATGCTTCGACGTTGGCTTGCATCGCCGGCCATCCCCCATTCCAATTGCCTTGCGTCCATACTATACTTCCTGCCGGCAGTGCAGGGGGAAGTACAATGGGATGGATCGGCTGGATTATTTTGGGGGCCGTCGTTCTCTTGGCCGTGATGGTGGTCGGGATTTACAATAACCTCGTCGGCCTGCGCCAGAACGTGCGACAGGGTCGCGCGGATATCGACGCTCAACTGCGCCAGCGCCATGACCTTGTCCCCAACCTTGTCGAGACGGTGAAAGGCTATGCCGGACACGAATCCTCCACGCTCGAAGCGGTCGTCGAGGCGCGCAACGCGGCCGCGAAAGGCGATCCCGACAGCAAGAGCGAGCAGGGTTTGCGGGTCGCGCTCGACAATCTGCTGGCGCTCGGAGAAGCTTATCCCGACCTCAAGGCATCGGCCAATTTTCAGGAGCTTCAAAGCGAACTCGCCAACATCGAAGACAAGCTCGCTGCCGCCCGCCGCGCCCTGAACGCAGCCGTATCGCGCTTCAACACTGCACGCGAAAGCTTCCCTGCGGTTCTGTTTGCAGGCACTCTCGGCTTCGAAGAGGCCGACTTCAACAAGCTCGACGATTCCGAACGTGGAACCGTCGACCAGGTCCCGCACGTCGGCTTCTAATCACTTTTTCGGAACATCTCGCGCCGCAGTCGTTGGTAAGAAAAGACCAACGGCGCGCGCAGCCTCGCGATTTCGCTTGCGCCCGCGCGCGGCGCGACTATATGCGCGCTTCCTCTGCCCCAAGGGACATGACCGCAAGGCAGGCTCATAACCGTTTGGTTGAACACTGAACCTTTAGGGGGTCCCTTGAATTGCTCGAATATCCAGACGCCAAGACTGTAGCCCGGGCCCTGAAGCCCGATGAGCCGGTCATCCTCAACCGCCCGCATGCCGCGCGGCGGGCTGCGAAGTTCTTTGCCGAGAAATTTCCGGGCAAGGTGCTCTACGCGGTAAAGGCCAATCCGGCGCCCGACCTGATCGAAGTCCTCTGGGATTCCGGCGTGACGCATTACGACGTCGCCTCGATCGCCGAGGTGCGGCTGGTGCGCCAGACACTGCCGGACGCGACCTTGTGCTTCATGCACCCGATCAAGCGTCGCAGTGCCATTGCCGAGGCTTATCACCAGCATGGCGTGAAGACCTTCAGCCTCGACACCGTCGAGGAGCTGGAGAAGATCGTCGAAGCGTGCCGCAATCCCGAAACCGGCGAGGCGGCGAGCGACCTTCGCCTGTGCGTGCGGTTGCGTGTTTCGTCCGAATATTCCGAACTCAGCCTCGCTGCCAAATTCGGTTGCGATCTGACCGAAGCGCCCGCGCTGTTGCAGCAGGTACGCCAGCATTGCGACTGGCTCGGCATCTGCTTCCACGTCGGAAGCCAGGCGATGAGCCCGTTCGCCTATGTCCAAGCGCTCGACCGCACGCGTGCCGCGATTGCCGAGGCAAGTGTGGTGATCGACATGATCGACGTCGGCGGTGGATTCCCCAGCATCTATCCGGGCATGGAGCCGCCTCCTCTCGAGGATTACTTCTCGATCATCCACCAGCATTTCTACGCGCTGCCGATCGCCTACAACGCGGAGTTGTGGTGCGAGCCCGGCCGCGCTTTGTGCGCCGAGTATTCGTCGATGATCGTGCAGGTCGACAAGCGTCGCGGCAATGAGCTTTACATCAATGACGGCGCGTATGGCGCGCTCTACGATGCGGCGCATGTGGCGTGGCGTTTTCCCGTAACTGCGCTGGAAGACGATTTGCGCGACGGGCTCGAGGACTTTGCGTTCTACGGACCGACCTGTGACGACGCGGATTACATGGCAGGCCCGTTCCCGCTGCCAGGCGACATTCAGGCTGGCGACTTCATCGAGATCGGGATGCTTGGCGCCTACGGTGCAGCAATGAAGACCGGCTTCAACGGCTTCGGCGACGCGCACTGCGTCGTGGTCACCGATGAGCCCATGATGAGCCTCTTCGACGGAAGCCGCCAGCGCGAGGCGACCGACAACGTGGTGAACCTGCGCTAGGTCTTGCTTAACGGCTGCCCACGCGGTCGAGGACATTGCACCGCCGCGCGGCTGTCAGAGGCAGGACGACAGGATCGTACGCCTCTGACAACCGGTTTAGCCAAGGCCCATGTCGCGCTTGCCGCTGGACGTTGGAGATCAAGCGGCTCGCTTGACCCCGGCGTCGTGCATCGGTGCGCCGCCTGCCACGATACCCAGATTGAAGCTCGAAAGACGGCTGGTGAGGTCTTCTGCAACACCGGCCAGGTTGCGGGTCGCAGCGGTCGCTTCCTCCACCATCGCGGCGTTTTGCTGAGTCATCACGTCGATTTGCGAGGCCGCCGAATTGACGGCTTCCAGTCCGCTCGACTGTCGCCGGGTGGAATCTCCGATCTTGGACACGAGTTCGTTCATCTCGATGATGCCGCGCACGATATTCTCCAGGGCATCGCTGGTTTCGCTGACCAGCGAGACACCGGAAGCCACCTGATCCTGCGACGTGCTTACCTTGGCCTTGATGTCTTGAGCGGCTTCGGCGGCACGTTGGGCGAGGGCGCGCACTTCGGATGCAACGACGGCAAATCCCTTGCCCGTCTCACCTGCCCGAGCTGCTTCCACGCCGGCGTTCAGGGCCAGCAGGTTGGTCTGGAACGCGATGCCATCGATGATGTCGACGATGGAGGCGATTTCCTTCGACGCTTCCTCGATCCCTGACATCGCGATAACCGCACGCTCGACGACTTCGCCCGAATGCTGGGCTTTCTCTTTCGCAGCGAGCATTTTCTGGTTCACCGCCTCGGCATCGTTAGCCGTTTCGCTCACCTCATTCGACAGGCTGGTCATCTCCGAGAGCGTCTGCTCGACCTGAGAAGCTTGGCGTTCGGTGCGATTGGCGAGGTCATCGGACGCACTGCGGATTTCGCGTGCGCCGGTCTGAACCGCTTCGGCCGTCTCGGCTACGCTGGCCAGGGTCTCTCTCAGGATGTTCACCGCGTGGTTGAAGTCTGTCTGCAATTCCTTCGCGTCAGCGGGCAAATCTTCGTCCAGATTGTGCGAAAGATCGCGATTGGAGAGGCGGTCAAGCGCGACCTTCAGGACATTCACCGTGTGACGCTGTTCCTTTGACGCTGCTTCGACCCGTTCCGCATTGTCCTTGAAGGTCAGCATGGCGTGAGCCATTCGACCGACGCAGTCGGTCGTGTGGTGCAGGTACGATATCTCCGACTGAGTGTCGCCTTGGGCAAGGGCTTCCATTCGCAGGACAGTGTTCACGTATGGGTCGCACACCTGCGGCTTGAAGATGAAATGGCTCACCGCAGCGGAGATCGCGATGAAGCCGATCGCGACACAAAGCATCGCAATGCTCGCTGAAGCAGCGGCAAGATATCCGCTTGCGACGGCGCATGATACGAGGACAGCATGCACTGCTGTCATGACATTGAACTTGGACCGGATGGGCAGGGCTTCGCGGAACGACGTGATGAGCACAGCGATATCTCCGTGAGATTTGAACTGATGCCCGGCCGTCATTCATCCAACAAACTCTTGCCGAGCGGGCATGCCCAATTACACATCCGCACGTTGCGACTTACCTTCTGGTAGATACCGTATCGCTTCAGGGAAGACCGCATACTCCAAGTTAAGCATCTCGGTGCTTTATGGTGTTTACTCAAATCCCACGAACCGCGCGGCGTCCTCGATCGGCTTGCGGTTCGAATAGACCCGGTTGGCGGGGAAGTCGGGGTCGGGCCAGCCCATGGCGACCGCTTTCATGATCACCTGATCGTCGGGAATGCCCGCGTGTTCGCGCACGACGGGGCTTTGCATGATGCCCTGTGAATTGATGACGCAGCCAAGCCCTCTGGACCAGGCCGCGTTGACCAAGGCGGTTGTGACCGCGCCGCAATCGAACGGGGTGTCATCGCTGCCCGACAATTCTTTATCATAGGTGACGATCACGCAGACCGGCGCATCGAACTGACGAAAGCCGCGCAGCACCCAGTCCTGGCGGCCTTCCTTGTCGTCGCGTTCGATCCCCATTTCGCCGAACAACTGCTTTGCAACCTCGACCTGCCGTTCGCGGTGGACGCCTGCGAACGGTTCGCCTCGGCGGAATTCGCGGCTATCGGGCTCGCCGGCAAGGATGCGCTCGGTGTTGCCCTTGCGTATCCGGTCAAGCGGTTCGCCGGTGATGACGTGAAAGTGATAGGGCTGCGTGTTCATCGAGGAGGGCGAGCGCATGGCGAGCGCGAGCACCTCCTCGATCAAATCTCGCGGGACAGGTTTGTCGAGGTAGCCCCGGATCGACTTTCGCCCCAGCACCACTTCGGCAAATGTCTGTTCTTCGTTGCCGCCCATATCTCTCACTCCCGATTGTTTTGAAGAGCTGCGCTAGAGCATGGAACGGCGTGTGCAAAATACGCTACGGCAGCGGCGCTCATTCACGGCTCGAAATACGGCCTGTCGCCTGCGATAGTCACGCGTTCCATCACGCGGCGTGCAGGGAAATAGTCGGACACCGCGAAATGCTGGCACACGCGGTTGTCCCAGAATGCCACCGATCCCGCCTCCCAGCGAAAGCGGCACTGGATCTCGACATCTCTTGCGGTCGCGTAGAGATGGTCGAGCAACCACTTGCTCTCATCCTTCGACAGACCCTCGATATGCGAGGTGAAGGCCACGTTGACATAGATCGCGCGCTCGCCCGTCTCCGGATGGGTGCGGATGACCGGATGACGCATGGGCGGATATTTATCGTGCAGTTCTTCCGGGGCTTTGCCCAGGCGTTTTGCAAAGACGCGGCTGATGTCATGGACTGCCGTAAGGCCTTCGCAAAAACGCTTCATCTGCTCCGACAGTCGCTCATAGGCGAGGTGCATGTTCGCGAACAGCGTGTCGCCGCCGCAATCGGGCACTTCGCGCGCGAGCAGGATCGAGCCGAGCGAGGGCTCCTCGCGCCAAGTCACGTCGGAATGCCAGGTGTTCTCCTGCCCCCGGCTCTTGGGCCCGTAGCCGATGCGTAGCACTTCTGGGTTGGGTTGTTCCTTGGGTGTCGCGGGATGAACTTCGAGTTCGCCGAAATGGCGTGCGAAGGCGGTGTGCTGTTCCTGGCTGAGGTCCTGATCGCGAAAAAAGATCACTCCGTGCCTCAGCAGCGCCGCCCGGATTTGCGGGACACTGTCCGCGATGTCGGGCGCGCCGAGGTCTATGCCATGGATCTGCGCGCCTATGGCGGGTGTCATCGGGCGAACATCCAGTGCGCCAGTATCGAGTGCTTTTCGGTCGAACGTGGTGGCCATGATCCTCTCCTTCTCCAAGGGGAGAGTGTGCGATTACCGACCGGTAATCAAGCGCCGGTCGCAGTCGCACTTTGAACGAGCAGCCTATTCAAGGTCTGATGACGAACCGGTCGGCTGCTCAGGTGTTTCCTCTTCGGCCGAGATCAATTCTTCCTGCTTCGAGAGAGGAATGTCGAGCCTGATCGACGTGCCGCGCAGATCACGATCGACGGACAGTACGCCATCGAGACCCTTGACCAGGTTGCGAACGATCTTTGCGCCGAGCCCGCCCTCGTTCGGCCAGTCGATATCGTCCGGAATGCCGATACCGTCATCCATAACCGTCAGGCGCAGGACGTTGTTTGAAAGCATCTTTGCACGCGCCTCCACCATGCCTTCGTCCTGCCCGTCGAAGGCGTGCTGGAGCGTGTTGGTTAAGAGTTCGCTGAAGATGAGTCCGGCCCGAGCGGCGGTTTCGACCGGTACTTCAATCGCGTCCGCATCGACATTTACGCGGATTGACCGACGTCCGTCGATATGCACGATAGTCGAGGCGATGCGCGACAAGTAGGCGCCTAGCGACACATTCTCCGGGTCGGATCGAAATGAAGCGGAATCGCTCATTTCGCTGTAAAGCAGTTGCAGTGCTTCCACCCTGCGCGCGAGACTGTCGAAGGTGTCTTTCGCGCCTGCTTCCTTGGCCTGAATTCGGATCATGCCGACGACCATCGAAAGGTGGTTCTTTACCCGGTGCTGGATTTCAGCGAGCATGTCGTCGGTCGACATGGCTTCGGTTTTCGGGGGCGAGCGACGCATGCTCTGCTGGATACCGACAAAATACCGCACCACACCGTCCTCGTCGGCGATTGGGCCCAGCATCAGCCGATTCCAGAACCCTTCGCCATCGGCGCGGTAATTGTAGATCTCGACTTCGACTTCTTCACTATTGACGACGGCATGCCGCAATTTTGCGACCGTCTCTGGGTCGGTGTCCGGCCCTTGGAGGAAACGGCAATTGCGACCGATGATAGCGCCGCGGCTATACCCGGTCAGCTTCTCAAACGCGTCGTTGATATAGACGAGCGGGTTGTCGTCAAGGCTCGGATCGGAAATGGCAATGGAGAAAGGAAAGCTCTTGCCAAGATTATCAATATTGTCCTCGATCATCTGGCTTTTAGTGGCCACCTGCAACCCCCTGAGCTATTGGCGATAAGGAAGCCAACGCAGTTGCAAGTATAGCCAACTAGTCAAAGCGAGTCACGCCGCTTGGGCCAAGTCCATCTCCAGGCGATCCCAGATCTCGACCAAAGCGTCGGTCAGTTCGTCCATCATCGCCTCGCTATGGTGCGGGCCGGGCGTGAAGCGCAGGCGTTCGGTGCCGCGCGGGACAGTGGGGAAATTGATCGGCTGAACGTAGACGCCGTATTCGGCGAGGAGGATGTCGCTGATCTTTTTCGCGCGCACCGGATCGCCGACCATCAGGGGCACGATATGGGTCGTCGAATCCATCACCGGCAAGCCCGCCTCGGCGAATTTCAGCTTCAGCATTGCGGCGGCCTGCTGCTGTGCATTTCGTTCGGCATTGCTGCTCTTGAGATGCTTCACCGAAGCGAGCACGCCCGCAACCAGCACCGGCGACAGCGAGGTGGTGAAGATGAAGCCCGGCGCGTAGGAGCGGATGCAGTCAATGACGCGGGTGTCGGCCGCGATATAGCCGCCCATCACGCCGAACGCCTTGCCCAGCGTGCCTTCGATGATGTCGATGCGATGCGCTGCGTCGTCACGCTCCGAAATCCCGCCGCCATGATCGCCATACATGCCGACCGCGTGAACCTCGTCGATATAGGTGAGCGCGTTGTATTTCTCGGCAAGGTCGCAGATTGCATGGATCGGGGCGACATCGCCATCCATCGAATACACGCTCTCAAAGGCGATGAGCTTGGGCGTTTGCGGATCCTCTGCGGCGAGCAGTTCTTCGAGATGCGCCATGTCGTTGTGACGGAAGACGCGCTTTTCACAGCCGGAATTGCGGATGCCTGCGATCATGCTGGCGTGGTTGAGCGCATCGGAAAAGATCACGCAGCCCGGCAGCAACTTGGCCAGCGTCGACAGCGTCGCGTCGTTCGAGACGTAGCCCGAAGTGAACAGCAGCGCGCTATCTTTTCCATGCAAGTCGGCGAGTTCTCGCTCGAGTTCGACGTGCAGGTGGGTGTTGCCTCCGATATTGCGGGTGCCGCCCGAACCGGCACCGACATCGTGCAAGGCCTCTTCCATCGCGCCGATCACGACATCGTGCTGACCCATGCAAAGATAGTCGTTCGAGCACCAAACGGTGATCGGCTTGGGGCCGTTGTGCCCATGGAAACAGCGCGCGTTGGGATAGGCGCCCTTGTTGCGCATGATGTCGATGAAAACGCGATAGCGACCCTCTTCGTGAAGGCGGTCGATGGCGGTTTCGAAGATCTGGTCGTAGTTCACGTGACGCGCTCGCGGTTACCGATTTCCAATACAGGCGAGGGATGGCAGAGCCCATTAGCCGCCATTTATCGATGGATATTTAGGAAACGGCGACCGATTTGGCCACCGCGATCTTTGCGAGCGGTTCGCAAGGGTCAGAACCTGTCGAGCCGCTCAAGTCCATATGTTGCGAAGGTCGGAGCGAGCAGCGTGAACTCTTCGATATCACCCGTAGTGACGGCCCTTGCGCCAAGCGTACGGTCGAACGGCTGGTCTTGCGTAAGGTACACGATCCTGCGCGCGATACCATTGGCGCCATCGACGAACTGGACATCCGGGCCGAAACTTTCGGCAAGTTCATCGACCAGAAGCGGGAAATGGGTGCAGGCTAGTACGACGGTGTCGATATCCTCGCCTCCCTGCATGGAGCGCAGCGCGCTCACGGCGGTTTCTATCGCCGCGCGATCAACAGGCTGACCACGCAGTTTCGCTTCCGCTGCGCCGACCAGGCCGCTCGCGGCATAGCGCAAGAGTCGCTTGTCAGCGGCGAATTCGGCTTCGAGATTGTCGACATAGGCCTGCCGGACAGTGGCTGCTGTGCCGAGCAGTCCGATCACGCCAGTCTTCGTCATAGCCGCGGCCGGCTTGATCGCAGGGACCGTTCCGACAATCGGCACTTCCAGCGTTTCGCGCACCATGGCGAGCGCGATAGTCGAAGCCGTGTTGCAGGCGATGCAGATGAGGCGCGGCTGGTAACGCTCGCTCATCCGCCCCAGCAGCCCCGCGACCCGCGCCGCAATCTCCGCTTCGGACTTGGTGCCATAGGGCAGACCTGCGAGGTCGGCAGCATAGATCACCGGGGCATCGGGCAGCAGTTTTCGCAAGGCATCGTAGACGGTCAGCCCGCCCACGCCGCTGTCGAAGATCAGGATGGGTGCGTTCTGGTCCAATCTCTGCAAATCCGCTCGCCCTGAGGTTGTCGAAGGGCTGTCTTTCTTTATGGCGATGTCGCGCTAGAAGAAGTGCAGTGGTTGGCCAAGGGCCATCTTCGATTCCGACAAGCTCGGCACGAGCGGAGAGACATTTGGAACCCATACTTGCAGCCTTGCTTGGATACCTTTCTGGTTCGATCCCATTCGGCCTGTTGCTGACACGCGCCGCCGGAATGGGCGATGTGCGCAATATCGGCAGCGGCAATATTGGCGCGACCAATGTCCTGCGCACCGGCAATAAGGGGCTGGCGGCAGGTACGCTGCTGCTCGACCTGCTGAAGGGGCTGGCGCCGGTAGTTGCGGCTGGCATGATCTGGACCGGCGAGATCGGCGATGTGGCGAAAGCCTTTGCCGCCGGTGGCGCGGTTCTGGGCCACTGTTTCCCGGTCTGGCTAGGCTTTAAGGGCGGCAAGGGGGTGGCGACCAATGCGGGCGTTGCCTTCGGTCTCGCATGGCCAATCGGGCTTGCCTATGCAGGCGTGTGGGTCGCGATCCTCGCTATCTTCCGCATCTCCAGCCTCGCGGGAATGAGCGCAGTCGTCGCGGCCGCCGCCGCGGCGCCCTTGTTCGGCTATCCGGAATTCTTCCCCGTCTTGGCGGCAATTGCGCTTCTCATCATCTACTTGCATCGCGCAAATATCGGCCGGCTGATGAAAGGTGAGGAACCCAAGGTAGGCGGGAAGAAGTGAACGAAGTTCAAGCGCTGTCCCAAGGCGAGGCTTTCGCCCGTATCCGGCTGCTGCGTTCGCCCAATATCGGCCCGGTCAGCTATCGGCAGCTGCTGGCGCGGTTCGGTACCGCAGCCGACGCGCTGGAGGCGCTCCCCGATCTCGGCACGCGGGGCAAAACACCATATCGGCCCGCGCCCAAGGACCGGATCGACCGCGAAATCGAGGGAGTGAGGGCAGCGGGTGCGAGATATCTGTTCCACGACCAGCCCGATTATCCTGCACTTTTGGCTGAACTCGACAGCGCGCCGCCGATCATAACCTGTCGCGGACGCCTCTCGCTCGCCAGCGAACCGTGTGTCGCGATGGTTGGTGCGCGCAACGCCAGCGCGGCGGCGACCAAGCTGGCGCGCGATTTCGCAGGCGCTTTGTCGGAGGCCGGTTTCACCGTGGTCAGTGGCCTTGCGCGCGGAATCGACGGGGCAGCGCACGAGGGCGCTTTCCCACGCACCATCGGCGTCATCGCAAGCGGGATCGACATCGCCTATCCGCCGCAGCACTCCGATTTACAGGAGCGGATCGCCACCGAGGGCCTGCTGATCGCCGAACAACCGCCGGGCACCGAGCCGCGCGGTCGCCACTTCCCCAGCCGCAACCGCATCATCGCTGGCCTCGCGAACGGTACGCTGGTGGTCGAGGCCGCACCAAAGTCCGGCTCGCTCATCACCGCGCGGCTGGCGGGCGAGGCGGGTAGGGAGGTGATGGCAATCCCAGGCTCTCCGCTCGACACGCGCTCGCATGGATGCAACGGTCTGATCCGGGACGGCGCGGTGCTGGTCAGTTCGCCGGAGGAAGTCATCGAACTGCTCGAGACTTTCACTGACGCCCCGCGCTCGACCTACCGCGTCGCGGAAAGCCCGAGCGCGTTCGACTATGATGAACTCAGCAAACTTGAATGGGGCGAGGCCGCGATTACCGAGGGGCAGGACGCGGTAGCGCGCCTCCTCTCCAACGCACCCATCGGCGTCGACGAACTGATCCGCCAATCGGGCGCGAGCGCCGCAGCGGTGCATATGGCGCTGCTGGAAATGGAGCTTGCCGGAGAGATTGAGCGGCATGGCGATGGCGGGGTGAGCCGATTGCAGGCCGACTAGGCCTTGCTGCGCCGGTTTGCGGAGCCTACTTGACGCTTTCGCAGAACCGGCCCCACTCTCGCGCGTACGTACACACGTAAGGAAATCAGAACTCTCCCATGCAGCTTGTCATCGTCGAGTCGCCGGCCAAGGCGAAGACCATCGAGAAATATCTGGGCGCGGACTTCAAGGTCCTCGCCAGCTACGGTCATGTCCGCGACCTGCCACCCAAGGATGGCAGCGTGCGTCCGGACGAGGACTTCGCGATGGACTGGGAGGTCTACTCCGATAAGCGCAACCGCGAGCAGGTGAAGGCCATTGCCGACGCCGCAAAGGAAGCTTCTCGCCTAGTGCTCGCAACTGACCCCGACCGGGAAGGCGAGGCCATCAGCTGGCACGTCCTCGACCTGCTGAAGAAGCGCAAGGCCCTGCCGACCAAGGTGGACCGCGTGACCTTCAACGCGATCACCAAGCAGGCGGTGACCGACGCGATGAAGTCGCCGCGCGAACTCGATCAGCCGCTGATCGACGCCTATCTGGGCCGCCGCGCGTTGGATTACCTGTTCGGCTTTACCCTTTCGCCTGTCCTTTGGCGCAAGCTGCCGGGTGCGAAGTCGGCGGGCCGCGTGCAGTCGGTGGCGCTACGCCTGATTGTCGAGCGCGAGCGCGAAATCGAGGCTTTCCGGCCGGACGAATACTGGTCGGTCCTCGCCAAGCTGGAACACGATGCCACGCAGTTCGACGCGCGGCTGGTGCGCTTCAAGGGCGAGAAGCTGGATAAGCTGAGCCTCGGCGAAGAGGGCATCGCGATGGAGGCCAAGGCCGCCGTAGAGCAGGGCCGCTTCACCGTTGAGGATGTCGAGAAGAAACCTCTGAAGCGCAACCCCGCGCCTCCGTTCACCACCTCGACCATGCAGCAGGAAGCCGCGCGCAAGCTCGGCTTCTCCGCCAGCCAGACGATGAGCACCGCGCAGCGTCTCTACGAAGCGGGCGCGATCACGTATATGCGGACCGACGGCGTGCAGATGGACGGATCGGCCATCGCTGCGTGCCGCCAGGCGATCGGCGATCGGTACGAAGCAAGCTATTGCCCCGAAAAACCGCGTTTCTACGCGACCAAGGCCAAGAATGCGCAGGAAGCGCACGAGGCGATCCGGCCAACCGATTTCTCCAAGGACCGCTTTGCCAGCGGCGACGAAGCCAAGCTCTATTCGCTGATCTGGAAACGCGCGATGGCCAGCCAGATGGCAACCGCGCAACTGGAACGCACCACTGTTACGCTGCGCGATGGGACTGGCCAGCACGAGCTGCGCGCCACCGGTCAGGTCGTCGTCTTCCCCGGCTTCTTCGCGGTGTATCAGGAAGGCTTCGACGACAAGGAGGAGGACGAAGACGGCCTGCTCCCAGCGCTCAAGGCGGGCGATCTGCCGGTCAAGCAAGCGGTCGAGGCGACGCAGCACTTCACCCAACCGCCGCCGCGCTTTTCCGAAGCGTCGCTGGTCAAGCGGCTCGAGGAGCTCGGCATCGGGCGTCCTTCGACCTATGCCTCGACCATCCAGACACTGCGCGACCGCGCCTATGTGCGTGTGGAGAGCAAGCGGTTCTTTGCCGAGGAATCGGGGCGGTTGCTGACGTCTTTCCTTGAACGGTTCTTCCCGACCTATGTCGCCTATGATTTCACCGCCGAGTTGGAGGAAGAGCTCGACACGGTCTCGGACGGGCGTGAGGACTACAAGGCGCTGCTTGCCAAGTTCTGGCGCGACTTCAAGCCGAAGACCGAAGAGATCATGGAGAAGTTGCCGAGCGAGGTAACCGAGGCGCTCGACGAATACCTCTCCGACTACCTCTTCCCGCCGCGCGAAGACGGAAAGGATTCCCGCTTCTGCCCGCTATGCGAACAGGAAGGGCGAGAGGGCGGTCGCCTGTCGCTCCGTGGTGGCAAGTTCGGTGCTTTCATCGCCTGCCAGAATTATCCCGAGTGCAAATACACCCGCCGCTTTGCCCAACCGGGTGCGGATGGCGCGGATCCTGCCGAAGACGGCCTGATGGGTCAGCATCCTGAAACCGGCGCCGAGATTCACCGCAAGTCCGGTCGTTTCGGTCCCTATGTCGAGATGGAAGTCGACGGTGAGAAGAAGCGCGCCTCGATCCCCAAGGAGCTCGACGACTTCGACCTCGAATGGGCGATCAAGCTGCTCGATCTGCCGCTGATCCTTGGCGACCACCCCGAATGGGGCAACCCCATCGAGGCAGGCGCATGGCGCTATGGCCCGGCGGTCCGCACCAATAACGCCGAGGGCAAGCCCGTTTATGGTAGTCTTCAGAACCACGCCGAGATCTTCGAGATTGGCATGAACCGGGCCGTAGACCTGCTCGCCCAGGCGCAGCAGAAGCGAGGCGGTGCACGGGGCAAGGCCGAGCCGATCAAGACTCTCGGCGAGCACCCGACCAGTGGCGGTGAGATCCGGGTCATGCCGGGACGCTATGGCCCTTACGTGACCGATGGCACGACCAACGCGACGATCCCCAAGGACATCAAGCCCGAGGACATCGAGGCAGCCAAAGCGATCGAACTGATCGACGCACGCGCAGCCAAGGGACCGGCGAAGAAAAAGACCCGCAAGAAGGCTCCCGCGAAGAAGAAAGCTCCGGCCAAGAAGAAGACGGCGGCGAAGAAGAGCCCTGCGAAAAAGGCTGCATCGACGTCAAAAGCCAAGTCCGAAGAGTGACCAGCGAACTGGACCGCGCGCGCAATCGGTCTCGCTCATAAATCGTTTAGCATTGTGTCCTAGTTTCCCTTTCGGAACAGGAATCAATGCCGTGATCGAGATCGAAGTCCAGAACGAAACACACCAGACGCAGGCGAGGATGCGTTTCGCTGCGGTACCCCGCATCGGCGAAGGGCTCCGCCTGCGCGAGCCGGACGGCATGTGGGCGAGCTACGACGTGCTCGACGTATGGTACCAGAAGGCCGAGTTCGGCGACGTCTGGATGCCCTATCTTCACGTCTGCATGACCCCGGAAGAGGACGCTGGTGATCCTCCCGCGGTTGCAGCCTCCTATGATGAAGACGCAAGCCACGACCTGGCCGGCGAAGAGCATTTCGCGGTGCTTGGCGGGGAGGCAAAACCATTCAAAATCTGATCAAACGCACGACCGGCCCTCACAAGAAGGCCAGGGATCTCGAAGGCAAGACGCTGGTCGAAAAGCTCGCAAATGCCGAGCGCAACCGCGCACGCGAAGCGGAGCTGCCTGAAGGCGATCCGGTGGAAACGCCCGAGGACGTGGCCGACCTGATCGATCCGGTAAGCGGCGAGGTAGCACAGCCTGCTTCCGGATCGACAGACGATGTCGACTCCATCGTCCAGGCCGCCAAGGCCGAACGCGATGGCGGAGCACCTGTCCAGGCGAAGCAGGCCGAACAGAAGGTCTGCCTGATCGTCGACGACAGCCGTGTCATCCGGAAAGTATCCAGCAAGATCGCAAAGACGCTCGGCTATGTGCCGGTAGAGGCGCAGGACGGCGAAGAGGCGCTGGCCCGCTGCAAGAGATCGATGCCGCACCTCGTGCTGACCGATTGGGACATGCCCGAAATGGACGGCCTCGAATTCGTCACCAAACTGCGCGCGATCCCGACGCCCAAGGCGCCGGTGGTGGTGTTCTGCACCTCAAAGAACCGCGCTGCCGACGTGCATGCAGGCATCAAGGCCGGGGCGGACGACTATATTACAAAGCCGTTCGACGAGGCGACATTGAAGGCGAAGCTCGAGAAGCTGGGGCGGGGGTAAGAGCGCGCTATTGCCCGCTATATGTCAATCCAGCTTTTTCTGAGATGACGAAATTGGGAAGAGCGCAGCGACTTAGCTGATCCACGTGCCGCGATCCTCCTCGAACTGCCAATTGCCATCTGCACCCTTAACGAGCATTGCCTCGACTCCGTAGCCATCAAGACCAGCGAAAACGACACC
This sequence comes from uncultured Erythrobacter sp., assembly GCA_947494705.1. GTDB lineage: Bacteria > Pseudomonadota > Alphaproteobacteria > Sphingomonadales > Sphingomonadaceae > Erythrobacter. The sequence goes on along the minus strand of CANLVN010000001.1, from coordinate 279,337 downwards.
TGCGGCCAAAATCGCGCTTTTACCGTTAGCCGATATCCCGGGCACCGATAGGCTGAGATAAATCCACTCATATTCGCCGATTTGGATTTCGTTTGCCGACGGATCGTGATCTTCGCTTATAAGACGCAGCCGATCGAATTTACTGATCAGGTCTGGACAAACCTCGTGGATTTTTTCGTCTTTTCTGCTCTCGAGTTGGCGATAGGCTATCGAAAGAGGGTGAGGGCTTTCGAGGATCTCTTCGGCATACTTTGAATACTCGAAAACACTTTCCGGCTGTCTATCGAGGATCACAGTCTTCGAATTGTTGAAACCTTCGCTTTGCAGCAAATGCTTGATATAGGCGGCAGCTGCCGCACAAGGTTCAGCCGTGGGTAGCGACGGTTCGTCCTTCGCGGCGGCTATGGCCAACCCTGCTGCGAAAACGCACAAAACCTTGGTCATAGAGTGAAGCCTCATCACCGCACCCAGTCCAGCCCCATCTCCTCGAAGACTTCTTTGTCCTCCGACCAGTTTTCCAGCACCTTCACATGCAGGAACAGGTGGACCTTCACGCCCAGCACTTCGGTCAGTTCCTTGCGCGCGGCCTCGCCGATGGACTTGATCTTGCTGCCACCCTTGCCGAGCACGATGGCGCGCTGGTTATCCCGCGCGACCAGGATCTGTTGATGGATTTCAAGGCTGCCGTCCGGGCGGTGCTTGAACAGTTCGGGGCGCACGGCGCTGTCATAGGGCAGCTCCTCGTGCAGCTGTGCGTAGAGTTGTTCTCGGGTAATCTCTGCCGCCAACAGCCGTTCGGGCGCGTCCGACACCTGATCTTCGGGGTACATCCACGGCCCATCCGGCATCATCCGCGCGAGCGCTTCCTTCATGTCTTCCACCCCGTCGCCTGTGAGCGCGGAGACGAAGAAAATCTCCTCGAACGCCACCCTCTCGCCCAGCTCTTGCGCCAGCGCGAGCAGCGGCTCTTTCTTGGCCTTATCGACCTTGTTGAGGATCAGGATCTTGCGCTCGGGCCGTTTCTCCAGCGTTTCGAGCAGCGGCTCCAGTTCATGCCGACGCTGCTTGATCGGGTCCACGATCAAAAGCAGTGCATCGGCGCTATCGGCTCCCTCCCATGCGGCGGAAACCATCGCGCGGTCGAGGCGACGCTTGGGCGCGAAGATGCCGGGCGTGTCGACCAGGATCATCTGGACATTGGCGTACAGCGCGATCCCCAGCATTCGCGCGCGCGTCGTCTGAGCCTTGGCGCTCGTGATCGCGACCTTCTGGCCCACGAGTTGGTTCACCAGGGTCGACTTTCCCGCATTGGGTGCGCCGATCACGGCAACCACGCCGCATTTTGTCTGCTGCTGTATCAACCGAATTTCTCCAGGAATGCCTGTGCGGCCAGTTTCTCGGCCTCGTGTTTGCTTGTTGCGGTGGCCTCGGCCGTGCCGACGTTGTGGATGCTGACCTGTACAGTGAAGCGTGACGCGTGATCAGGTCCGCTGCGCGCCGTAACCTCGTACTGGGGCATGGCGCGCTTGTTGCCTGCCGCCCATTCCTGCAGAGCGCTCTTGGGATGTTTTGCCTTGCCGGCATCGCCTGACAATTGGCTGTCCCAAAGCGCATAGATCACGTCGCGCGTTGCCTCGTAGCCATTGTCGAGGAAGTTCGCGCCGATAACCGCTTCCATGACGTCGCCCAGGATATTATCGCTGTCCGCCCCGCCATCCTCGCGCGCCTGCTTCCCAAGCAGCAGGTGGTCGGCCATGCCGATGCTGCGCGCGATCCGGGCACAGGTGCGCCCGCTGACCAAGGCGTTGAGGCGCTGTGAAAGCTGCCCCTCCTTGCGAGTGCTTGCGCTGTAGAGCCAGCTTGCAACCGACAGGCCAAGCACGCGGTCGCCAAGGAATTCGAGCCTTTGATAATCCTTAGTATCGGCGCTCGACTGACCCGACCCACCCGAATTGAAGCTTCCGTGAGTCAGCGCTTCGAGCCAGATGGATTCGTCCTTGACCGTGAAGCCGGTTGCGATGAGCCAATTGCGGGTTTCGAGCGCGAGTTCGCTCATATCACGTCCCCGATCCGCTCCCAGCGAGTGGCGGTGAACCAGCTAACCGGATTGAGCCATTCGGCGCTGCCATCGGTTGAGAACATGATGATGCTGGCGCGCCCCACCAGCAGGTCTTGCGGCAGGATGCCGACCGCATCGCCCGCCCGCGCCTCAAACCGGCTGTCGCGCGAATTGTCGCGGTTGTCGCCCATCACGAACAGGTGGCCTTCGGGGATGATACGCGGCGCATAGTCGTCGCCGCTGTAAGGGCCGAAATCGAGTACCTCATAGGAGCGTCCGCCAGGCAATGTCTCGCGGAAGCGGTTATAGCGGCAGACCAGCTCACCTGCTGCGTTCGTCGTCTCGATCCCGCCCCATGCGCATCCGGTGTTCGGCGAGATCGCAATCTCGAAATCCGCCATCGGCTCGCGTGGCAGTGGCTCGCCATTCAGGAAAACCTGGCCCCCGCGCAGCGCCACGGTGTCGCCGGGCAGGCCAATCACGCGCTTGACGTAGTCGGTCTCGTCCACCGGATGCTTGAAGATAACCACGTCGCCGCGCGCGGGCTCACCGCCAAAAATACGCCCGGGCAGAAGCGGCGCATTGTAGGGCAGCGAATAGTTCGAATAGCCATAGGGCCATTTGGCGGCGAGCAGGAAGTCGCCGTTCTGCAGGCGAGGCAGCATGCTTTCGCTGGGAATGGTGAACGGCGTGAAGATGAAAATCCGGAAAACCAAGACAGCGACGACCAGCTTGAGCACGAAGACTGCAAAGCTTGCGAGGGTCTCAGTGGGCTCATCTGCGGTCTGCCCGCGTGTCTTTTTCGCAGGGTGCTGCATCGCCTTGGCGGACTGGGCCTCGGGAGATTGGGTCTTAACATCCATCACCACTCCCCTTAGTCGCGTGGGTCATTGCAGCATAGAGGTTTTGCCCCGATGATCGAACAGTCCCGCGATAACGCCGCTATCACCGCCTTGTGGGAGCGTCTTTCCGCTCTTCCTCGACCGAGTTTGGCACAGCTGTTCGAAAGCGATGGCGAACGGGTGGAAAAGCTCAGCCAGCGGCTCGATTTCACTGTAGAGGACGCGGACCCGGTGGGCATCCGGCTCGACTGGTCGAAGACGCATTTGGACGATGCGGTTCTGAACGCTTTCGAGGAGATGACGAACGCTGCGGGGTTCGATGCGGCGCGCGAGGCACTGTTCGGCGGTGGAATCGTCAACCCGACAGAGGGGCGGCCGGCAACGCATGGCGCGATGCGCGGCAGCGGGCAGGAGGCGGATGTCGAGGAGGCCGAAGCCCTGCTCGCACGGATGGGTATGCTGGTCGAGGCAATCCACGCGGGCGCGCTTGGCGAGGTCAATCACCTTATCCATATCGGGATCGGCGGTTCGGCACTCGGCCCGGACCTCGCGGTCGACGCGCTGACCCGTGACCTGAAACGCGTCGATGTACATGTGGTCTCGAACATCGATGGGCTGGCGCTGGAGGAGGCTTTCGCGGCTTGCGATCCGGCGACGACCTTGATCGCGGTGGCGTCCAAGACCTTCACCACGACCGAGACGATGACCAACGCAGCGAGCGCCTTGAAATGGCTGGCCGACAGCGGTGTGACCGATCCGAGCGGGCGTGTCGTCGCGTTGACCGCAAATCCGGAGAAGGCGGTCGAATGGGGAGTCGACGAAACGCGCGTCCTGCCTTTCCCGGAAAGCGTGGGCGGGCGTTACTCGCTGTGGTCGAGCATTGGCTTCCCTGTCGCGCTTGCAGTGGGGATGGAAGATTTTCGAGCCATGCTCGGCGGAGCTCAGGCGATGGACAGCCATTTCCGAAAGAACGATGGCCGCGCCAATGGGCCGCTGCTGGCGGCATTCAGCGACCTGTATTATTCGCGTGTTCGCGGTTGTCAGACCCGTGCGGTCTTCGCCTATGACGAGCGGCTGGCGCTGCTGCCTGACTACCTGCAACAGCTTGAGATGGAATCGAACGGCAAATCGGTGACCTTCGATGGCAAGCCGGTGGATGGACCGACTGCCGCGATCACATGGGGCGGGGTAGGCACCGATGCGCAACACGCAGTGTTCCAGCTGCTCCACCAGGGCACGCACATGACCCCGGTCGACTTCATCGCCAGCATCGCTCCCGGCGATGAACTCGATCCTGCTCACCACAAGTCACTGCTAGCCAATTGCTTCGCGCAAGGTGCTGCATTGATGGCAGGGGGGAATATGTCGTCGGATGGCAAAGACCCCGCGCGAGCCTTCGCGGGCGACCGTCCGTCGGCGACGATCCTGCTCGACGATTGCGACGCCGCGACCTTCGGTGCGATGATCGCCTTCCACGAGCATCGCGTTTTCGCGGGAGCAGTCCTAATGGGGATCAACCCCTTCGACCAGTTCGGCGTGGAACTCGGCAAGAAGATGGCGAAGGAGGTCGAGTCCGGAGAAGGCGACTTCGACGCAAGCACGAAGGCGCTGATGGAAGCCGCAGGTTTGAAATAGGGGCCTCTTCATTGGTGTGGGCCGCGAGACAAGGCGTGGCCATCCGTCCACGGTTCTGATAGTTCTTTGGAAATCCGGGGGGATATCAGGTCCAGGCGCGATGCCTTGACCGCTTTGGAATATGTCTTGATGAAAACCTGGTTCGCTAATCGCTACCTCGACTTGCTTGGGTCGATTTATATCTACAATGAACATCGCGGCTACACTGCTCTCGATCGGGTATTGGAGGCAGTTCGCGCAAAGCATCCCGAGGCGGTCGAACTTATCGAAGCGGTCGAAAAGCACCGCGCCGATGAGCGCAAGCACTACGTCATGTTCAAGCGCTGGTTCGAATTGCGCGGTCAGATGCCGATCGCGCTGGACCGGACATTCGGCCATATCGACCGATTCATCGAAATGACTTTTGGCACACCCATCGACAGCCTCGACACCGATGCCATCGTTGCCAGCGACGACCTTTTCGAGCGGCTTTGCCGGGTAATATCACTCACCGAAAAGCGCGGCCTCAAACAGGTGGACATTCTTTTGGAAAACGGGTTCGTGCGATCGGACAAGGCGCTCTACCGCATCTTCCAGGTCGTGCATCGCGATGAGCCGAGCCATTATGAACCGTATGACAAATGGCTCATGCAGAACCAGCGACGCGAACCGAGTTTCAAAGAGCGCATGATCGACCGCATGATCCACAACGAGTTGCTTTTCATCAAGCTACCGTTGCTTTTCCTCTGGTTCCGCGCGCCCCGGATCAAGCAATGGCGAGATGCAGGCGAGCAAAATCCCAAGCCAAGACCGCTCTCGCTCCAAGCCGCCTGAGTTACCACGGCAGCACTGCGCCCAATGTTTGACAGGTTTCTTAATCGCCGTGCGGGCGCGATGTTGTGGCGCAACACAGTGGTCAGCACGACCGTGTTTCTTCTTGGTCTCGCGATCCTTTGGGTAATGGTCGAGTATTGGGGAATTGACGATGTGCTCGCGACCGGGATCAGCTTCATCGCCATGACGACGATCCATTATGTCTTTGGACGGACATGGATATTTGCCGGCTCGGATCGCAAGATTGCCACCGGCTACGCGATATTTTTCGCCAATGCGATCGTCGGTCTGGCCATGACGGTTGGTCTGTTCTGGTTGATGACCGAGTTCACACCGATCCATTATCTCGTGGTGCGGGTGATCGTGTCGGTCTTCGCTGGCCTTACCGTTTTTGCGCTGAATGCAGTGGTGAATTTTCGCCAGCTTTAGCCAAGGATTGTTGCTTTCGATTGACATTTTGCGTCGCAGCATCCACATGCCCGCTCAACACGAGACGCACCCTGCCAGCGTGAAGCGGCGGTTTTGCTAAATTAACCTGCCCCGGCAGCGTTTCGAACAACTCCCTACAGCTTCCCAATTCACGCGGGCGGTTTTTCAACCCCGCGCTTTGCACGCCGCACCTTTGCGCCGTGCTCACGCACATATTGCGAGTCATAATGACAGAATTTTCAGAACTCGGGCTGTCGCAGCCCGTTCTCCAGGCCCTTGACCTCAAGGGTTACACCACTCCAACTCCGATCCAGGAACAGGCGATCCCGCCCGTTCTCGAAGGCCGCGACCTGCTCGGTATTGCTCAGACGGGCACCGGCAAGACCGCCGCTTTCATGCTCCCGTCTATCGACCGGCTACGCGATGCGGATAATCGCATTCCGTTCAAGTCCTGCCGCATGCTCGTCCTCGCGCCGACGCGCGAACTGGTTACACAGATCGCTGACTCAGCGAAGGATTACGGCGCACTGGCCGGGCTGAAAGTGCAGTCGATCGTCGGCGGCACCTCGGTAAACAAGGACCGTAACAAGCTGCACCGCGGCACTGACATCCTGATCGCGACGCCGGGCCGACTGCTCGACCTGATCGATCAGAAGGCCTTTAACCTCGGCAGTGTCGAGGTGCTGGTGCTGGACGAAGCCGACCAGATGCTCGACCTCGGCTTTATCCATGCGCTGCGCCAGATCAACAAGCTGGTGCCGGCCGACCGTCAGACGCTGTTCTTCAGCGCGACCATGCCGAAAGCCATCAAGGAACTGGTCTCGAACTATTGCCGCAACCCTGTGCAGATCAGCGTGACGCCGGAAAGCACCACGGCAGAACGCATCGACCAGTATCTTTTCATGGTTCAGCAGGACGAGAAGCAGTCGCTGATTGAACTGATCTTGTCGGGACGACATAATATTCCCGGCGATCTTGAACGCGTCCTGATCTTCACCCGTACCAAGCACGGCGCGGACCGGGTTGTGAAGAAGCTGCGCAATGCGGGGATCGAGGCCAACGCCATCCACGGCAACAAGTCGCAGCCCCAGCGCCAGCGCGCGCTCGATGAGTTTCGTCGGGGCAAGACCAACATCCTGGTCGCGACCGACGTTGCCGCGCGCGGGATCGACATTCCCGGCGTCAGCCACGTGATCAACTACGAACTGCCCAACGTGCCAGAGCAGTATGTCCACCGCATCGGACGCACAGCGCGTGCAGGTAAGGACGGGGTTGCGATTGCATTCTGTGCCGAGGACGAGCGGGCTTATCTCAAGGATATCCAGCGCACGACCAAGGCCGAACTCGACCGGCTCGACTTGCCGGAAAACTTCCGCGCCGTCGTCGAAGGTGTCGGCCCGACCAAGCCTGCCCCTCGCGGGGCCACGCGCGTTTCGCAGAAAAGGGTCAAGCCAAAGGCGGCCGGTCGGCCCAAGAGCAAATCGCCGGAAGGCGACGGTCCGTCAAAGCCCAAGAAGCCCGGCGGCAAGCATCAGGCGCGCAAGGGTCGGCCCAACAACGGGCGGCCCGGCGGAAAACCGGGCGGTCAGCGTCAGGGCGGCAATCGTCGTCGTCGTGGGAATGGTGGAAGCGGCGGAGCGCCGCGCTCTGCCAATGCCAACGGCTAACCGCATTCAGGCGCGAGATTTTTTCGTTTCCGGCTAGTCTGGCCTAAGCGAAAATTAAGTATGCGGCCCCTAACTGGCGCGTGACATTTCGTCACCTCCAGAAAGGGGCCGTAACCGCGTATGATCCGTACCGACACCACACTCATCATCGGGGCCGGGGCGAACCGCGAAATCGAGATGCCCGACGGCCCCGAACTGCTTTCCAAGATAGCAGGCGGGTTCGAGTTCGAGCGGCTTACGTCCGAGGTCAAGTCGCGCGATCTGGTCGCTCTCGCGCAACTGTTCGAGCGGATCGCGCCCGAACTCGGCATGACCTATGATGAGCTGATCGCGGGTGCCACGGCGATCCGCGACGCGACGCTGGTCAGCACCAATATCGATGCCATCTTGGAACAATACGGTCACGATCCGGCGGTTCAGGCGGCGGGCAAGCTCGCCATCGTCTATTACACGCTGCAAGCGGAATCGAAGTCGACCTTGGCCGTCGAGCCGCGCGCAAAGGACGAGCTGCCACTTCGCGGTACCGAGAACTGGCTGTTCCAGCTGGGTCAGCTGATCGTGAAGGGCGTGCCTCGCTCGCGTGCAGAGGAGTGTTTTGAGAAGCTCTCCATCGTTTGCTTCAATTACGATCGCGCGATCGAGCATTACCTGCCTTGGGTCATCATGCGCGCATTCGGCATGTCATACGAAGAGGCCTGCGAACTGGTCGCCGGACGGCTTCGCATCGTGCATCCCTACGGCGTGGCTGGTCGCCTGCCCTGGCAGGACGACGAAGAAAACGGCGCGGTTTGGGGCGAGGAGAACCCTGACAATATCGTCGCGCTTTCGCGCCGCATATTCACCGCCAGCCAGCGCGCCTCTTCGCGCCAGTTCCAGTCCTATCTGCGCGCCGAGATGAGCCGAGGCAAACGGCTCGGATTTCTCGGCTTCGGTTTCGACCCGATGAACGTGGCGATGCTTTTCGACGAGCTGGAGCACGACAATCCCGATATGCTAATCAGCCTCGTAGGGATTGGCGAGACCGAGCAGAAGGCCATCCTGCGGCTGATCTATCGCCTGACGGGAATTACGGATGACAGCCTCATCACCCTGGAAAACATGAAGGCGTTCGAGCTTTTGCGCGATTATGGGCGCTTCCTCGAAAGCTGACGAATTCGCACTTTGTCCGTCGATTCCAGCGCGAAAGCGAATTAAGGGATCGCGAATGGCGCAGGACAAGGCCGATTCCGGCTCGACACTCGAACAGGCTTTCCGGGCGATCGTCATCGACGACGAGGGACGCGTATGTCGCGACATCCCCGAGAGCGCTTGCAACGAGGAGCCGGGCAATTTCTTCACCCACGTCACCTCGCTTTCGCTGAGCAAGTTCGCCGACGGGCTGATCGATCCCAAACTTGTTCTTAGCTGGCTGATGACGAGCCTCGGTGCGCCGAGTGTACTGATCGGACTACTGGTGCCGGTGCGAGAAGCGGGGGCTCTGCTGCCGCAGATGTTCACTGCCGGAGCCATCCGCGCGATGTCGAGGCGCAAATATGCCTGGGCTGCAGGCGCAGTTGTTCAGGGGCTGGCTGCGGCCGCCATGGCGCTTGCGGCTTTGCTGCTTGAAGGCGCGGCGGCGGGGTGGGCGATACTCGGCGCTCTGGCTGTCCTAGCACTGGCGCGCAGTGTGTGCTCGGTCTCCTACAAGGACGTGCTCGGCAAGACCGTCTCCAAATCGCGTCGCGGCACTGCGACCGGCGCTGCCGGATCGATTGCGGCCGCCCTTGTGATCGTCTTCGCGCTTTTTCTGGTTTTGGGCGTCATCGAGCGCCGGGCGCTGGTGCTTGGTGCGCTCGCTCTGGCGGCTGCGTGCTGGATCGTGAGCGGGATCGTCTTCGCAAATTTGCACGAGGCAAAGGGCGCGACCGAGGGGGGCGAAAATCCCCTCAAAGTCGCCCGCGAAAACCTCTCCCTGCTATCTGAGGATCCACAATTGCGCCGCTTCATCGCCGCGCGCGGCTGTCTAACTGCGACCGCTCTTGCGCCGCCTTTCATGGTCGCGGCGGCATCGAGCGAAGGGCAGACCGCCTTCGAGGGTCTCGGCTTTCTCGTGCTCGCATCCGCAGGAGCCGGACTGGTCAGCTCTTACGTCTGGGGAAGGCTTGCGGACCGTTCGAGCCGCAAGGTGCTGCTCATTTCCGCGCTCGCCGGCGCGCTCGCACTCACAGCGACCGCGAGCGCAGCAATGACCGGGGCTCTGGCGCCAATCTGGGTGCTGCCGGTCCTGCTGTTCGGGCTTATGATCGCCTATCAGGGCGTGCGGCTCGGCCGTTCGACCCACCTTGTCGACATGGCCAACGAAGAAACCCGCGCTGCCTATACCGCGCTATCCAACACGGTGATCGGCGTGATCCTGCTCGCTGGCAGTGTTTTTGGCGTGATTGCTCAGTTTGTCGGAGAGGCGGCAGTGCTCGCGGGGATGGCGGTCCTGTGTTTGGCGGGCGCAGGCTTCGCGTGGAGCCTCGAAGAAGTGCAAGAGGTGTAACCGGGGCGCACGCCCGCACGAATGAGGCGACACTGCGGTTGGCAAGCCGGATTAACGAGGCCATACGCCGCGCAAGATTTTCAGGAGTTAGTGATGGCCGACAGGGAATACGATTTCGACCTTTTCACCATCGGCATCGGTTCGGGCGGAACCCGTGCCAGCCGTGTTGCAGCAGCCCATGGCGCACGCGTCGCGGCAGCGGAAGAACATCGCGTCGGCGGCACCTGCGTCATTCGCGGCTGCGTGCCGAAGAAGATGCTGGTCTACGGCGCACAATTTGCCGAAGATCTGGAGGATGCGACCCATTTCGGCTGGACTGTCGAGGGCAAGTGCTTCGACTGGAAAAAGCTGCGCGACCACGTGATGAAGGACGTGACCCGGATTGAGGGCGTCTATACCGACACTCTCGAAAAGCACGAGGTCACTCTCTTCCACGAACGCGCTGTTATCACGGGCGACCATGAAATCACGCTGGCGAGTGGCAAGGTCGTCACCGCGAAACACATCCTGATCGCGTCGGGCGCGCGGCCGCACGTCCCCGAATTCAAGGGGAACGAACATGTCATCACCTCGAACGAAGCGTTCGACCTCGACGAGGTTCCCGGTTGCATACTCATCCTGGGCGGAGGTTACATCGCCAATGAGTTCGCTGGCATCTTCAACGAATTCGGCAGTCAGGTCGTGATCGCCAACCGTTCGGACGTAATCCTGCGCCAATACGATTTTTCGATGCGCGACCGATTGATGCAGATATCGATGACCAAGGGCATCGAGTTCCTGTTCAATTGCAACATCGAGGAGGTCGTCAAGCAGGATGATGGCCGCTTCGAGGTCCGTTTCAAGGACAAGGAGCCGCGCCATTTCGATCTCGTCATGGCCGCCACAGGCCGCGTCCCCAACATCGAAGGATTGGGGCTGGAGAATGTCGGCGTCGAAACCGGCAAGCGCGGAGAGATCAAGGTCGACGAGTTCTCGAAGACCAATGTTGACTATATCTACGCCGTCGGCGACGTAACCGACCGTGTCCAACTAACCCCCGTCGCCATCCGTGAAGGGCAGGCGTTCGCAGACAGCGTTTTCGGTCCTGGCGAGCCGTACGCCGTCGACCACACCTGCATTCCCAGCGCCGTCTTCAGCCATCCGCCGATTGCAGCGGTGGGCCTTAACGAGCGCGAAGCCAAGGACAAGTTCGGCGATGTCGCCGTTTACACTTCTGACTTTCGCGCGATGAAAAACGTGGTCGCCGAACGCAACGAGCGCAGCCTCATCAAGATGATCTGCGACGGCGCAAATGGAAAGATCCTGGGTATTGCGATGATAGGCCCTGATGCGCCTGAGATCATGCAGGCCGCCGCTGTCGCGGTGAAAGCGGGCATGAACAAGGCAGATTTCGACGCGACCACTGCCATCCACCCCACCGTGGCGGAAGAACTGGTGCTCCTGAAATAAGGGCTCGAAGATGGATGTTCAGGGAAAGACGGTCCTGCTGACCGGCGGCTCTGCCGGTATCGGGCGGGAGCTTGCAAGGCAGCTGAAGGAGCGCGGCGCCAATGTCGTTCTCACAGGGCGCAATGCCGAACGGCTCGCAGGGATGCGCGATTTGGGTTTCGAAACAATCCAGGCCGACCTCGACACGGCGAGCGGCGTCGATGCTCTTGTTGCGGCGTGGGGGGAACGTGGGTTGGATATCCTCGTCAACAACGCCGGGCAGGGCGCTGAACAGGATTTTTGCGACGGCTCGCCAGATCCCGACGAGGCGGATGCCTGTATCTACAGCAACCTGTCTGCTCCGATCCGGCTTATTACCAAGCTGCTTCCGCTGCTGCACAAGAGCGACGATGCCGCCATCGTGAACGTCACGAGCGGGCTGGCAATCACACCCAGTTCCAGCGGTTCGGTCTATTCGGCAACCAAGGCGGGCCTGCGCAGCTTCACCTTTTCGCTGCGCCAGCAACTTGCAGGCACCGGCATCCTCGTGGTCGAGGCTCTGCCGCCAATGGTCGAGACCCAGATGACCGCCGGGCGGACAGGCAAGAAGATGAGCGCGCGGGACTGCGCGAAGCAGATACTCGACGGAATCGCGGCGGAGCGAACCGAATTGTATATCGGCCAATCCAACACCTTGCGGCGCGTCTACGGCCTCTCTCCCGCGCTCGCCCGGTCTCTGCTCCTGCGCATGGGGTGAGTTGACGCGCCGGTCCGGCATGGGCAACGAACTCTGCGAATCAACACGAGGGATCAGACGAATGTCAGCCAATATCGCCGAAATGGAACGCCGCCGCGAAGCCGCCCGGATGGGCGGCGGACAAAAGCGCATCGACGCTCAGCATGCCAAGGGCAAGCTGACCGCGCGCGAACGGCTCGACGTCCTGCTCGACGACGGCAGCTTTGAAGAGCTCGACACCTACGTCGAGCATGATTGCGTCGATTTCGGCATGGAGGATCAGAAGATCCCCGGCGATGGCGTCGTCACGGGCAGCGGTACCATCAACGGGCGGCTGGTTTTCGTCTTCTCGCAGGACTTCACCGTGTTTGGCGGCTCGCTTTCGAAGCGCCACGCCGAGAAAATCTGCAAGGTGATGGACACCGCCATGAAGGTTGGCGCACCAGTCATCGGCCTCAACGATTCAGGCGGGGCACGCATCCAGGAGGGCGTTGCCAGCCTTGGCGGCTATGCCGAGGTCTTTCAGCGCAATGTGCTCGCCAGCGGTGTCATTCCCCAGATCAGCCTCATCATGGGGCCGTGCGCGGGCGGGGCGGTATACTCGCCAGCCATGACTGACTTCATCTTCATGGTGAAGGACTCCTCCTACATGTTCGTGACCGGCCCCGAGGTCGTGAAGACGGTCACCAACGAGGTCGTGACGCAGGAGGAACTGGGCGGCGCCGTTACGCACACGACGAAGACCAGTGTTGCCGATCTCGCCTTCGAGAACGACATCGAGACCCTGCTCGCGACCCGGCGGTTCTTCGACTACCTGCCGCTGTCGAACCGCGAAGAGGGGCCGGAAATCCCCACCAGCGATCCGTGGGACCGTCTGGAGCACTCGCTCGACACGCTCATCCCCGACAACGCCAACCAGCCTTACGACATGCACGAAGTAATCGCGAAGACGCTCGACGAGGGCGATTTCTTCGAAGTCCAGCCCGCGCATGCCGCGAACATCATCTGCGGCTTTGGTCGGGTCGAAGGGCGCACGGTAGGTGTGGTGGCGAACCAGCCGATGGTGCTCGCGGGCGTGCTCGATATCAATTCGTCGAAGAAGGCTGCTCGCTTTGTTCGATTCTGCGATGCTTTCGAGATTCCGATCGTCACATTCGTCGACGTCCCCGGCTTCCTCCCCGGCACGTCTCAGGAGCTGGGCGGCATCATCAAGCACGGCGCAAAGCTGCTGTTCGCCTATGCCGAGGCGACCGTGCCCAAGATCACCGTCATCACGCGCAAAGCCTATGGCGGCGCCTATGACGTGATGGCGTCGAAGCACCTGCGCGGTGACCTCAACTACGCATGGCCCACCGCCGAAATCGCGGTGATGGGCGCGAAGGGCGCGGTGGAGATCATCTTCCGACAGGACCGCGACGATCCCGATAAAATCGCCGAGAAAACCAAGGAATACGAAGACCGTTTCGCCAACCCGTTCGTCGCGGCGAGCCGTGGCTATATCGACGAGGTGATCCACCCGCACGCAACACGGCGTCGGATCGCGCTGGGGCTAAGGAAGCTGCGGACGAAGCAGCTCGAAAACCCTTGGAAGAAGCACGACAATATTCCGTTGTGACCCATGAGCGAGAGCGAACTCGGTCTGACGCCTCTTCATGTCCTCGGGGCAGGCATGTTCGCCGCGTTTGGGCTGGTGATCGCTGCAGGCGGATGGCTGGAGGCGCTTAATCTCGATGTCGCGCGGTCCATTTTCTTCGCCCGCCCGGGCCAACCGATCGAGACAGGCTGGCAGCCGATCGCGATGGGCGGCACATGCTTGTTCATCGGGGGAGGCGTGGCGTTGAGCATCCTGAGGCACGGCTTTTCCAATCCCAGCGAGCGGCTGTTTCTCATATTGCTTTTGTCGGGCTCGTCGGCCTTTGCGATTTTCGGATTGGGAGGCATTTTTGCCGGGATCGAAGCATTTGCGCTCATCGAATTGGCGGAAAGTGGAGAATCCGCGACGTGAGGTGGCTTTCGATCGGTGGTTGCCTGGCTACTCTCGGGTTACTTGCACTCGTCGCTGCCACGATGCACGCCATGGGGCTGGCAAAACCCGCGATCGTCTTCGGTCAGGTTTTATTCGGGTTGGTTTCCAGCCCCGATGCGCTCCCTGAGAACTGGACCGACGCTGAGGCCGAGATTTTGACTATAACAATTCGCAGCGATGCGAACCGCAGGGATGAGGCTACTATCGTGATGAGGTATCCGGATTCCGAGGGACGCGAACGGATCGGCACGTTCGAGGTTTACTCGCCCAGCCGGGGGCTCGCTGGAATCAAACAGGGGAATAATTTGGGCCTCAAGGTGTGTCGGCGCGATGCGACCGTGGTCAAATCGGAAGAGTTCCTGTTGTCCGAACCGAAGAAATGCGCTGAGGCTATCAGATGATCGAAACGTCGCAGAATTTTCCGGGAAAGCGAATTATGAAACTAGGCCGTCTCAACCACGTTGGCATCGCCACCCCTTCCATCGAAGCATCCATCACGCATTACCGCGACACGATGGGCGCGACGCATATCCATGAGCCGTTCGACCTGCCTGAGCAGGGCGTGAAGGTCTGCTTCGTTGACACCCCGACAGGCTCCGGCATGAACGGTACCCAACTGGAGCTGATCGAGCCGCTGGGTGAGAAGAGCGCGATCCGCACCTTTCTTGAAAAGAATCCCCTCGGCGGTCAGCATCACATGTGCTTCGAAGTGCCCGACATCGAAAAGGCCCGCGAGGAGTTCGAAGGTATGGGCAAGCGCATCCTCGGCCCCACGCGCATCGGGGCGCATGGCACGCCGATCTTCTTCCTGCACCCCAAGGACATGCAGGGCATCCTCACTGAGATCATGGAGACGCCCAAGGATGGCGCACACTGATGTTGTTCTACAACAGCCCCAATCCCGCGCCCAATCCGCGCCGGGTCCGCATCTTCGCTGCCGAGAAGGGCATCGAGCTTCCCTCCACAGAAGTTTCCATCATCAAGCGTGAACAGAAATCGCCCGAGTTCACTGCCAGAAACCCGCGCGGGCAGACGCCGATCCTTGAGCTAGACGATGGCACGGTAATTGCCGAAAGCGTTGCGATTATGCGCTATCTGGAGGCGCTCAATCCCGAACCGCCGCTGTTCGGCACAAGCGCGCTCGAAATCGCGCAGATCGAGATGTGGAGCCGCCGGGTCGAGATGATCCTGATGACAACTGTTGGCGCGGTCTGGGTGCACACCCATCCGTTTACTGCCGCTCTGCCTGGTCGCAACGCGGAGTGGGGCGAGGCCAACCGACCGCGCGCCCTCGAAGCGATGCGCTTCTTCGATCAGTCGCTCGCGGATCGCGAATTCCTTGCGGGCGAGGGCTTCAGTGTGGCCGACATCCTGCTGCTGACCACCATCGACTTCGCGAATTTCATCGGACTCGAAACGCCCGAGGAATGCGCCGCTCTCAAAAGCTGGCACGAACGCGTATCGGCGAGGTCGAGCGCCAAGGCCTAATCCTGTTTTACGAACACCGCGCTTGCGCGACCCTGAAATCGTCGGCAACGCCGGTTGCGAAACGAAATGCACGCCAGTCACCGGGAGAGAGACAAGTGACCTATGAAACCATCCGCGTCGAAACCGACGGACCGCTGACCACGATCACGCTCAACCGGCCCGAACGGCTCAACGCCATGGCGCCGCAAATGGCCGACGAGATCGGACAGGTGTTCTACGACCTCGGCGACGCGCGCTGCGTTCTTATCACCGGCGAAGGCAAAGGCTTTTGCTCGGGCGCCGACCTTTCCGCGCGCGGGTCTGAAAGCGCGCTAACCGGCAAGGGCGGCAGCCACATGGCGCTGACCCGGCACTACAACCCCGCGATCAGACAGGTCCTTCGCGCCGAAGTCCCGGTCATCTGCGCGGTCAACGGTCCCGCGGCGGGGGTGGGGTGCTCGCTGGCGCTGGCGGCGGATTTCACCATCGCTTCTAAGAGCGCCTATTTCCTTCAGGCCTTCGTCAATATCGGCCTCGTCCCGGACGGTGGCTCGACCTGGATGCTTGCTCGCGCAATTGGGCGGGCGCGTGCGACGCGGATGATGATGCTGGGCGAAAAGATCCATGGCGAACAGGCCGAGGAATGGGGCCTCATCTACAAATGTGTCGATGACGAAGCCCTGATGGACGAAGCGCGCGCACTTGCAGAAAAACTCGCCAACGGGCCGACCCTCGCGCTGCGGCACATCAAGCACAACATCGCCAACGCTCTCGATGGAAATGTCGACAATGTGCTGCTCGCCGAAGCGGAAGCGCAGCGCATTGCGGGTGAGAGCGACGACGCGCGTGAAGGCGGCATGGCATTTCTCCAGAAGCGCAAGGCAGAATTCAAGGGCAGCTGATTGCGGCGGACTATTCAATAATTCAGTTGCGCCCAGACCCTTCGATGCCACAGCGCTTGCCCGACCCGGTCAGTTTTCCATACTGCACAGGCAGCAACTGATCGGACCTTTCGACACCACCATGGCAAGACGCTAGAGTATGAGCATGACCGACAAACCGACCCCCGAAGACTGGAAAGCTCTCGCCGACAAGGAGAGCAAGGGACGCGACCTGACATGGGAAACGCCCGAAGGTTTCGCGATCAAGCCGCTCTATACAGGTGCGGATCATGAGGATTTCGAACCCGGCCTGCCCGGCTTCGCACCCTTCACTCGAGGGGTGAAAGCCAGCATGTATGCCGGGCGTCCGTGGACGATCCGCCAATATGCAGGCTTTTCCACTGCCGAAGAGTCGAACGCCTTCTACCGTCGCAACCTCGCAGCAGGGCAAAAAGGGCTGAGCGTCGCCTTCGACCTCGCCACCCACAGAGGCTATGACAGCGACCATGAGCGGGTGACCGGCGATGTCGGCAAAGCCGGGGTTGCGATCGATACGGTCGCCGACATGGAAGTGCTGTTCGACCAGATACCGCTCGATACGATGAGCGTGTCCATGACCATGAACGGCGCGGTGATCCCGGTCATGGCGTTCTATATTGTCGCCGCCGAGCGTCAGGGCGTAAGCCAGGACAAGCTATCGGGGACCATCCAGAACGACATCCTCAAGGAATTCATGGTCCGCAACACCTACATCTATCCGCCAGAGCCGAGCATGCGGATCGTTTCGGACATCATTGCCTACACGTCCCAGAACATGCCGCGCTTCAACAGCATTTCGATCAGCGGCTACCATATGCACGAAGCCGGTGCGACGGCAGTGCAGGAGCTTGCTTTCACTATCGCCGACGGCAAGGCCTATGTCGAACGCGCCATGGCGGCGGGTCTCGATATCGACGCTTTTGCCGGGCGTCTGTCGTTCTTCTTCGGCATCGGCATGAATTTCTTCATGGAGATCGCAAAGCTGCGCGCTGCCCGGACGCTGTGGTATCGCGTGATGGACGATCTCGGCGCGAAGGAAGATCGCTCGAAAATGCTGCGCACTCACTGCCAGACGAGCGGTGTCAGCTTGCAGGAACAGGATCCCTACAACAACGTGATCCGCACGACGATCGAGGCGATGGCAGCAACGCTTGGCGGAACGCAGAGCCTCCACACCAACGCGCTCGACGAAGCGATTGCGCTGCCCACCGACTTCTCCGCCCGCATTGCGCGCAACACGCAGCTGGTGCTTCAGGAGGAGAGCGGCATCACCAATGTCGTCGATCCGCTGGGTGGCTCGCACTATATCGAGACGCTGACCTCGACCCTCGTTGAAGAGGCCGAGAAGGTCATGGCCGAGGTAGATGCGGCCGGCGGCATGACCGCTTATGTCGATTCAGGCGCGCCCAAGGCCGCTATCGAACGCGCGGCGGCGGAAAAGCAGACCAGCGTCGACAAGGGCGATACGGTGATCGTCGGGGTCAACAAGTACCGCAAGGAAACCGAAGACCCGATCGAAACGCTCGACATCGACAACGCCAAGGTACGCAAGGGCCAGATCGCCCGGATCGAGAAAGTGCGCTCCAACCGCGACGAGGCGGCGTGCCAGGCTGCGCTCAAGGCATTGACCGAAGGGTGCTCCGGCGATGCGAACGTTCTTGGACTGGCCGTGGAAGCGGCGCGTCACGATGCGACGCTGGGCGAAATCTCGGCGGCGATGGGCGACGTGTTCGGTCGCCACGATGCGACGCCCAAGCCGGTGTCAGGCGTCTACAAAAGCGCCTACGAGTTCGACCGGCGCTGGGAACAGGTCACAAACGGGGTAGAGGCGGTTGAGCGTCGCCTCGGCCGAAGCCCTCGCATCATGGTCGCCAAGATGGGCCAGGACGGCCATGATCGCGGCGCCAACGTGATCGCCAGCGCGTTTGCCGACATGGGGTTTGAGGTCGTCTCCGGCCCGCTTTTCCAGACCCCCGAGGAGGCCTGCAAGATGGCGCTGGAGAACGACGTCGACGTGGTCGGCGCATCGAGCCTCGCTGCGGGCCACAAGACGCTGATCCCGGAACTGATCCGTTTGCTGAAAGAAGCTGGCCGTTCCGATATCAAGGTCACAGCCGGCGGCGTAATTCCCGCGACCGACTACGACTTCCTGCGCGAAGCAGGCGTGCAGGGCATTTACGGCCCCGGCTCCAACGTGGTCGAATGCGCGGCGGATATCCTGACACTGCTGGGCCACAACATGCCGCCCGCCGGTGAAGGGCTCGATGAGGCTGCGGAGTAACATGGAGAGATCGAAATGACCGACCTACCCGAAGGCACCCGCCCCGAAACGATGAGCGTCCATGCGGGCACGCAACCCGACCCGACGACCAACGCACGGATTACGCCGATCTACCAGACGTCGAGCTATGTTTTCGACAGCCCGGAGCATGCGGCGAACCTGTTCAGCCTGGCCGAGTTCGGGAACATCTATTCGCGCATCATGAATCCCACCAACGATGCGTTGGAAAAGAAAGTGGCGGCGCTTGAAGGCGGTGTCGGCGCGCTCGGTCTCGCATCGGGTCATGCGGCGCAGTTGGTGGTGTTCCACACGCTGATGGAGCCGGGCTGCAATATCGTCGCGGCGAAGAAACTGTATGGCGGCTCGCTCAACCAGATGGGCGAGGCGTTCAGGAAATTCGGCTGGGAAACCCGTTTCGTCGATGCCGACGATCCCGAGAATATCCGCGCCGCGATGGATGATAAGACGCGCTGCGTCTTCATCGAAAGCCTCGCCAATCCGGGCGGCGTGGTCAGCGATATTTCGGCGATTGCCGACGTGGCCCAAGCTGGCGGCGTGCCACTGATCGTGGACAACACCATGGCCACGCCTGCATTGTGCAAGCCTTTCGACTTCGGCGCGGACATCGTCACCCATTCGACCACCAAGTTCCTCAACGGCCACGGCAATGCGGTCGGCGGTGTGATCGTAGACAGCGGTAATTTCGACTGGAAGGCGCAAGGGGACAAGTACCCATCGCTGACGAAGCCGAATGGGTCGTATCATGGCGCTGTGCTGGTCGATGCGCTGGAGCCGGTCGGCCCCGTCGCCTTTATCATCGCCTGCCGCGTGCTGGGTCTGCGCGACCTTGGCCCAGCGATGGCGCCGATGAACGCCTTCCTCGCGCTGACAGGCATGGAGACTTTGCATCTGCGCATGGAACGGCATTGCGAAAACGCGCTCGCTCTGGCCCAGTGGCTGAAGGGCCGCGATGAGGTCGCGTGGGTGAGCTATGCGGGGCTTTCGGATGATCCGTACAACGCGCTTGCAGGCAAATATCTCGGCGGCAAAGGCGGGGCGGTGTTCACTTTCGGCCTGAAGGGCGGATATGAGGCGGGGACCAAGCTCGTCTCGAACGTCAAACTGTTCAGTCATCTCGCCAATATCGGCGATACGCGCTCGCTCATTATCCATCCAGCTTCCACCACGCACAGCCAGCTCGGCGAAACCGAATTGATCGCCGCAGGCGCGGGACCGGACACGGTGCGCGTATCGGTGGGCATCGAGCATATCGAGGATATAAAGGCGGACCTTGAGCAGGCCTTGGCCGAAGTGGGCTGAGGCGACGTAGTGACACATCTTCCCATCGTCACCCCGGACTTGATCCGGGGTCCCGCTTCTTCTTTGGTACCGCGTGGAAAGAATCGGGACCCCCGCCTTCGCGGGGGTAACGCAGTAGAAAAGGTGGCGGACTGAGATGGCGATGAGGTGCGCGGGAGCGGTCCTAGCGATAGCTATGGTCTGGGCCGTTCCGGGCCAAGCATGCACGATGCATCGCGATGCCGAGGTGGAGAGAGCCAACTGGATCGAGCTGAACGGTAGCTATGAAGAACGCTCGACAATTGTCGAACGCAAGTCGGACGATTTGACCGTTTGCAACTCGGCCGAACGATGCGACCTCGTCGAAGACGCTCTCAGATGGACTGAGACCACGCATCATGGCCGCGTGATCGCATCGGACGGTGCTCACTATACAACGAAGCATAAAACGAGCGACACCAAGACCCCGCCTAAATGTGCGCCTGTCTTGCCGGAGCGGAGCGCGCAAGGCGTTTTCTATCTGGAGTTAGACCCGGACGGGGGCGGGTACGTCATCAAGGATTGGATCGGCCGATACAGTGAGGAGCCGCACACAAATGGAAACTAACATCCGCACCGACTGGACCCGCGAGGAAATCGCGGCCCTTTTTGACCTCCCGTTCACCGAGCTGCTGTTCCAGGCCGCGAGCGTTCACCGCGAGAACCATCCGCCCGAGCAGGTCCAGCTGTGCACGCTGCTCAGTATCAAGACCGGCGGGTGTCCTGAGGATTGCGGCTATTGCTCGCAGTCGGTGAAGGCCGATAGCGGCGTCGAGGCGACGAAGCTGATGGATGTGCGCGCCGTGCTGCAAACAGCGGCGCAGGCGAAGGATGCAGGCAGCCAGCGCTTCTGCATGGGCGCCGCGTGGCGCAACCCCAAGGACCGGGACATGCCCGCGATTATCGAGATCGTGAAGGGTGTGCGCGAAATGGGGTTGGAGACCTGCATGACGCTGGGCATGTTGACGCCGGAACAGGCGGATATGCTGAAAGAGGCGGGGCTCGACTACTACAACCACAATGTCGACACCGGTCCGGAATATTACGAGCGCGTGATCTCGACCCGCAATTATCAGGATCGGCTCGATACGCTGCAGAACGTGCGCGATGCGGGGATCAACGTGTGTTCCGGCGGGATCGTGGGCATGGGCGAGACGCGCGAGGATCGCGTGGGCTTCGTCCACACGCTCGCCACGCTGGAAAAGCATCCCGAGAGCGTGCCGGTCAATGCGCTGGTCCCGGTCAAGGGCACGGTGCTGGGCGATATGCTGGCCGACACCCCGATGGCCAAGATCGACGATATCGAATTCGTCCGCACGGTCGCAGTCGCGCGGATCACTATGCCGATGAGCATGGTGCGACTGAGCGCGGGCCGCGAGAGCATGAGCGAAGCGACGCAGGCGCTGTGCTTCCTCGCAGGCGCGAACTCGATCTTCACCGGCGACAAGCTGCTGACCGCACCCAATGCTGGTGATGACAGCGACGGCGCTCTGCTGGCGAAGTTGGGCATGACCGCGCTCAAGGGCGAAGAGCCGGCGCGGGCTTGTAAGGCTACCGAACCTGCGGAGTGACCTTCCTCCAAGGCGAACGGAACATTGAAAGTGAGCCTCGGCTTCTGCGTTGATTCCTTGCTTCCCAAGGCACGTGGGGGAGGGCAATTGCGCATGGGGCTGGTGCGCCTTTCCGAGGAGGAATGGCTACAGCCGAAGCCGGACGTCTCCGCCCGGACCGAAGCTTTCGCCGAATGGGCCGAGGGGGTGCAATTGACCCCCGAAGCCGACGCGCCAGGCCGCGAACTGGCCGCCTTGCTTGGTGTCGAAGGTACAATTTTCGAGGCCGCATGCTTAGCGCATGAGGATATGTGCTTGCTCCAACTTCACCCGGGCGAGGAGCAATACCGCCTCATCGGCGCAGCGGTCGCATGGCCCTCTGACTGGCACCCGAAGGACAAGATCGGCCTCCCATTGCGCGCGCTCCACGCACCGATACAGGGTTACGAGGAGCAACTCGCGACGGGGGTCGACCGCTTCATGGCAACGCTCAAACCGGGCGCGATCTATGGCCGCTGCAACTGGTTCATCGCGGCGACTGGAAAACGCCGCTGGATCGAACGCCGTCCACCCGCCGAAGCCTTCGCGCATGTGACCGCAGAGAATGCAGGTGAAACCCTGTTCGTGCGGTCAGAGCGTCAGACCTTGCGCCGACTTCAGCAGACGGGGGCGATCCTCTTCACGATCGGCATTTATGTCGAACCGCTCGGCGCTTTGGACGCAGCCAATATCGACATGTTGGCGCGCGCTACGCAGAGCCTTGTTGCGGGTGAGGGAGACAGGCGCGGCGCGCCCGCCTATGCTGATGCCCTTACCGAATTTGCCGCGCAAAGGAGCGCCTGATGCTTGCTGTTATACCGATGATTCTGATGGCGCTCCATCCCGGCCACCACGGCGATGACACGGAGCCGAATTGGAATTGCGAGAACCCCATGGCCCAGCAGGAAATGAATTACTGCGCCGGGCAGGAGTTTGAGCGCGCCGATCGGGCGCTCAACACGCAATGGGCGAAAACCTCCGCCGTACTGAAGGAGCGCGACGAACAGCGCGCAGCGGGAGCCTTTCCTTTGAGCGACGACCGACCGGGAAATTTCGAGACCCTGCTCGAAGCGCAGCGTGCATGGCTGGCGTTTCGCGACGCGCATTGCCGCAATGAGGGGTACTATGCACGCGGCGGCAGCATGGAGCCTTTGCTGGTCCTGACGTGCAAAACTGCTTTGACAGAAGCGCGCACCGAACAGCTGGAGGCGTTGACCCAACCCTAAGGTCAGGTTGCAAGCCTGCTTCCTGCGCGGCATAGGCGCATCACAATTCAATCAGACCGCGTGTCCTGGAGAGCCGATGTTTTCAAAGATCCTGATTGCCAACCGCGGTGAGATTGCTTGCCGCGTTATCCAGACAGCGAAGAAAATGGGTATCGCGACGGTTGCGATCTATTCTGACGCCGACCGTCACGCTCCTTTCGTGAAAATGGCGGATGAGGCAATTCATATCGGCCCTTCTCCTGCCGCCGAAAGTTATCTGCTTCCTGAGAAGATCATCGCCGCGTGCAAGCAGACCGGCGCCGACGCGGTCCATCCCGGCTACGGGTTCCTTTCCGAGCGTGCGAGCTTCGTCGAAGCGCTCGAAGCAGAGGACATTGCCTTTATCGGACCGCCTGCGGGGGCGATGGCGGCAATGGGCGACAAGATCGAATCCAAGAAGCTCGCACGTGAGGCGGGCGTCAACGTCGTCCCCGGCTTCGTTGGCGAAATTCGCGATACCGATCATGCCGTCGAGATCAGCGAAGACATCGGATATCCGGTGATGATGAAGGCCAGCGCCGGGGGCGGGGGCAAGGGGATGCGTCTCGCTTGGTCCGAAAAGGACGTGCGCGAAGGCTTCGAGGCGACGAAGCGCGAAGGGCTGAACAGCTTTGGCGACGACCGCGTGTTCATCGAGAAGTTCATCGAGAACCCGCGCCATATCGAGATCCAGATCCTCGGCGACAAGCATGGCAACATCCTCTACCTCAACGAGCGCGAGTGCTCGATCCAGAGGCGGCATCAGAAGGTGGTCGAGGAAGCACCTTCGCCCTTCGTGACCGACAAGATGCGCAAGGCCATGGGCGAGCAATGTGTCGCTCTGGCTCGTGCGGTCGATTACCATTCGGCTGGGACCGTAGAGCTGATCGTCAGCGGCGCGGACAAGACTGGCGAGAGCTTCTACTTCCTTGAAATGAACACCCGGCTTCAGGTCGAACACCCCGTGACTGAAGCGATCACCGGCATCGATCTTGTCGAGCAGATGATCCGGGTCGCCGCCGGCGAAAAGCTGGATATGTCGCAGGACGATATTGGCATCGACGGCTGGTCGATCGAAAATCGTGTCTATGCCGAAGATCCCTATCGCGGCTTCCTCCCATCGACCGGGCGTCTGGTCCATTACTCGCCCCCGGTCCCCGGCTGGACCGATGATGGCGAAGTGCAGGGCAAGGCTCGGCGCGGGGTCGAACACGGTGTTGGGAGCGTGCGAGTCGACGATGGCGTCTTCGAGGGCGGCGAAGTCTCTATGTTCTACGACCCAATGATCGCCAAGCTCATCACATGGGCCCCGACGCGCGACGAAGCAGCCGATTTGCAGATCGAGGCGCTCGACAGCTTCCGCATCGAGGGGCTGGGCCACAATGTCGATTTCCTCAGCGCGATCATGCAGCACGAGCGGTTCCGCTCGGGCGAGCTCACCACCGGCTTCATTGCTGAAGAATACCCTGAGGGGTTCGAGGGCGCGCCGGTGGGCGAGGAGCTCCAGCGCATGCTGGCCGCGATCTGCGCAGGCAACGAGTTCACCTGGCAAAGCCGGGCCCGCCGTATTTCCGGCCAACTGGACGGGGATGACGGTCGCGGAGCGGTGAAACGCGTTACCGACGAATGGCTGGTGAAGATCGGCACCACCCGTCACGAAGTAACTCTGGGCGATGGTCATGCGATCGTCGACGGGCATCGGATCGAGGGAAATTGCGATTGGATGCCGGGCATGGTCCAAGCTACCGCGACTGACGAAGATGGCGAGAAATACGGCCTGATCGTCCATCGCGATGGCCCGCGCTTTGAAATTACCACGCGCGGCGCGACAACCCGCGCTTTGGTCCTGCCGCTGCGTCTCTCAGATCACGAGAGCCTGATGATCGAGAAGGAGCCGCCCGATCTTTCCAAGATGCTGATCTGTCCGATGCCCGGAATGCTGGTCAAACTGCATGTCGGCGAAGGCGACGAGGTGCAGCCGGGGCAACCGCTTGCGACCGTCGAAGCCATGAAGATGGAGAACATCCTGCGCGCCGAAAAGGAAGGCAAGATTTCCAAGGTCAACGCCGAAGAGGGTGAAAGCCTCGCGGTGGATGCGGTGATTCTGGAACTGGAGTGATCGGACCTGCACGAAACAATTGCATCGAGGCGAGAATTTTAGTGACTTCATCACGATGCAAACCATCGTCGGATTTGTAAAAAACCGGCAATTCGATGGGGTTATCAGCTCCATGCCCTAAATAAGCTGGTGTGAAGCCGGATTTTTAGAGACTATCTCCTCGTTCGCGCCTGATGGGAACTGGCGTTCGAACTGAGGGAATTTAGACATGGCAAAGAAAGGCACCGGCTACTTCGACCGCAAGGGGCACTTCTTCAAATCCGCCCGGGCGGCAACGGAAAGCGACCTTGCAGCGATGCTCGGCCAGATCGGCGAGGGCGAAAGCCTCGCCCCTGGCATTGCGCACATGCTGCTCGAACGCCGAGCAGAAATAGAGCAACTTTTCGCCGAGCACGACGCGATGATCGCGGAAGAATTGGCGTCCGAGGGCGGGCCGACTTTGAACAGCGACAATGTAGCCAAATTACCAGATCGTGAGGCAATTTGATCGGTACGCCGGATACGGGTTCTGACCTCAAACGTCCGCTTCTGAAGCCATCAATCGCTTTGCCAGAAGCAATTTGAACAGGACGAAGACTGCGCCTGCCGCAGCCGCAAATCCCATGTGCATTAGCCAGAATTTGGCCGTGTCCATCGTTTCGAACCATCCGCCGACCCATCCGACGATCGAATTGCCAAAGAAAAAGGCGAGGAAATAGAGGCCGATAACGGTGCCAGCGATTTGCTGCGGGGCGAGCCGTGCGAACAGCGCTAGGCTTACCGGAAGTATGTGCGCGAAGCCTATCGAATTGAGGACGTGAAACATCACAGGCCAGAAAAGACCGATCTTTTCACCTTGAGGCGTCGTGATTGCGGCCAGGTACAGGCATCCCATCCCCAGGATCGTGAATACCGAGCCAATGATGATTTTCGATAACTCGTCCGGCTCGTTCCAGCGCGTTTTCCACCAGCGGTAGAATGCCGCGACAATCGCCAGAAAACTGACCGAAACGACCGCATCGAGTGTGATGAGCCATGTCGTCGGCAGCTTTTCATCGCCCCAGTAAAGCGCGAATTGCTGATCGCCCCATACGAGGTAGGCGTTGAAGATCTGATTGTTCGGCACAATCGCGAGTGCAAGAACCGGTATAAGCAGTATCAGCGCAACGGTCGCCAGCCAGTCGGCCCGGCTCATCGGCAATTTCGCGGGTACAGCCACATCCTCCCCCGAGACTGCGGTTGCCCTGTCGGCTGTGTCGAAATGCTCTCGCGGCAGGTACTTCTGGCCGGCGAGATAGATTATGCACCCGATCACCATGCCGACCCCGGCTGCGCCGAACCCCCAGTGCCAGCCCATTGTTTCGCCCAGGGTTCCCACCACCAGAGGGCTTGCAATCACCCCGGCATTGATCCCCAGATAGAATATCTGGAATGCATCGGCGCGGCGAAGGTCGGTTGCATCGTAAAGGTTGCCGACTTGGCTCGAAATGTTGCCCTTGAACATGCCCGACCCGAGGATCAGGAGCAGCAGGGCCAACAGGAACGTCAGGTTGAAAGCCATCAGGAAATGTCCTGCAGCCATCGTCAGCGCGCCTAGCAAGACGGTGCGGCGCTTGCCGAGAACGCGGTCGGCGAGCAAGCCTCCGAGTATCGGCGTCAGATAGACGCTTGCGGCGTAGGTGCCGAAGATCGCGCTGGCGAAGGCCTGACCCTCCAGTCCGCCATAGAGTGCACGCAGCTGTTCGATCCCGGCGACCTGTTCGACCTGACCGGGGAGAAGCAGCGAATTGACCATGTAGAGGACAAGCAGCGCCTGCATCCCGTAAAAACTGAAACGCTCCCACGCTTCAGTAAAGGCGAGATAGGCCAGGCCCTTGGGGTGGCCGAGGAAGCTTGTGTCGTTACGGTCTGGTTGCGCAGTGTTTGCGACAGTGGCCATCAAAGTTCTCCGTCGAGAAACTGTGCAACATCATCAAGTGCAACATCGCGTGCCATGTACGCTTCGCCGATGCCCCTCAACAGCAGGAACGGCAGCGTGCCGGCGCTCTCCATCTTCTTGTCGTGACGCATGTGGTCGACCAGCCGTTCGCCATTCGTATCCATATTCAAAGCAGCGATGTCTGAAGGCAGGCCAGAGGCAGCGATAACTTCAGCAGCGCGAGCGGCATCTTCGATGCTCAACTCGCCACGTCGCGCCGAATAGCGCGCCGCGAGCACCATGCCGAGCGCGACCGCCTCGCCGTGCAAGAGTCGGTCGGAAAAGCCGGTTTCGGCTTCCAGCGCGTGCCCGAATGTGTGGCCGAGATTGAGCAGGGCGCGAACGCCCGACGTTTCGCGTTCATCTTCGGCCACGATGCGGGCCTTGGCTTCGATGCTCGTGGCAATCGCGTGGATCAGCGCGCTGGGCTCGCGCCTTAGAACCGCATTCCCGTTGGCCTCGAGCCATTTGAAGAACGCCGCATCCCCCAGCAGCCCGTATTTCAGCACCTCAGCATAGCCAGCGCGCATCTCGCGGTCGGGCAGGGTATCGAGCACCATCGGGTCGATCAGCACGGCGGCGGGTTGGTGGAAGGCTCCGATCAGGTTCTTGCCCGCTGCGGTGTTGATCGCGGTTTTTCCGCCAACCGAAGAATCGACTTGCGCCAGCAAGGTCGTCGGTATCTGCACGAAACCGCAGCCGCGCTTCAGGATCGAGCAGGCAAATCCGGTGAGATCGCCCACCACTCCGCCGCCCAGCGCAAAGACGTTATCGGTGCGGGTGATGCCAAGACCCAGCAGCCAGTCGCACAAACGCTCCAGCACTGCCCAGCTTTTCGCGCCTTCGCCCGGTTCGACGACGAACCATTCGGTCTCGTATCCACCGGGCCTGAGCGCGTCGGCTACAGCGCTGGAATACAGTTTTTGCGTCGTGGCATCGGCGACAAAGGGGACCTTGCGAGGCCCTTCGATTTTGCGCGGCAGGTATTTGGCCGCCACTGTATCGAGCCGCTCCATCAAACCGCTCTCGATCGTCACATCATAGCTGCGCCCGTCCAGCGCCACTTCGATCACAGCCATGTTTCTATTGCCTCGATGATTGCCTTTGCGGTTTCTGCGTGAGGGCCGTTCTTGCTCAGCACACGCAGCTGAGCTTGCCGATAGAAAGGCTCGCGCTTCTCGTACAGGTCGGTCAGGATCGCTTTGGGATCGCCATCCTTCAGCAGAGGGCGAGTGTTGCGTCGAGAGGTGCGCTCAACCAGCGTATCGATATCGGCATCGATCCAGACCGCCACCGCCTTGTCGAGGATCAGCGCGCGGGTCTCCGGATCGACGAACGCGCCGCCGCCAGTGGCGATGACGCCTCGCCCTTCCTCGATGAGTCGGGCGATGACGCGTCGCTCTCCATCGCGGAAATAGGCCTCTCCGAAATCTGCGAAAATCTCGGGGATAGTGCGCTGGGCCGCTCTCTCGATAGCGTCGTCGGCATCGACGAAATCACGCTCCAGCATTGTCGCAAGCCGCTTACCCACGGTGGACTTGCCAACTCCCATCAGCCCGACCAGCACAACGGGATGTGTCAGCGCCTGTGCGACGCGCGCGATATCGCCATCATTGAGTTTGGTGTCACCGGTCATTGCAGGGGGACCTAGACTTGGGGTAGAGCGCGCGCAATATGGCAAACAATGCTGGCAGGGTCCTTGCACAAACCGGAACACGCGAACCTCGGCGCTCAGGACTGCGTCGGCGGGCGCCGTTTTATGCGGTCGGAGCGCTGATTGCAGTGCTGGCCGTGGCTTACTTCGATGGCGGGGAAGAACCGATCCGGCCTATCGTGCAGGAGATCGCGTTACCGGGAGAGGGTGAATGACAGGCTGCAAGCTGGGGGTCGCGGCCTGCGCGATGGCAGGGGCGCTGGCTGGCGTTGCCATGAGCGTGCCGGGCACAGCGCAAGATGCGCCCGAATCGCTGCTTCCACCCGGCTTCGACGATCCTGCCCCTACGCCCACTCCTGCCCCCGGGCCGACACCCGCGCCGACTGCCGCGCCTGCACCTTCGACTGCGCCGCTCGCGCCATCTTCCGCGCCAGCACAGGGACAGCCATCCGCTGCGCCGGAGAATATTCCCAGCGTGCCGCAGGTTTCGCGGGATGAATTGTCACGCCTACCCACGCTTGAGGAGTTGGAAGACCTCTCGACCGACCAACTCGACGACCTGCTGGGGCTGAAGCCGCAATACGACATTCCACCGGCCGCACGCCGAGCGCTATCGCAAGTGGGCATACTCGCGCCATCCGAGGGCGGATTACCCACGGCCGGCCTTGCAAGGCAGCCCGCTTCTCTGGTGCGCGCTGTGCTGGCTGGGACTAAGGGGCCACTTGTCTCGCGATGGGGGCATATCCTCGTGCGCCGCGCTCTGGCGAGCCGCTATGCCGCGCCTGAGGGCATGGATCCGGTCGAGTTTGCGGCGTTGCGGGCTGGCGTGCTCAATGCGCTTGGCGAGTTCACGGTAGCGCGCGCGCTGGTGCAGGATGTCGATACCGGCAACTGGAACAGCGCTATGACCAGTCAGGCGCTTGCCGCCTATATCGCGACGTCCGATGTTGTCGGCGCCTGTCCGGTCGTCCGTTTGCAGGGTTCAGCGCGAGATGATGCGCAATGGACGATGCTGCAGGCAATCTGCAACGCCTATGCGGGCGAGGGCGCTCTTGCCGCATCACAACTTAACGCCGCGCAAAGCGAGGAAATCGCACCCGAAATCGATATCCTTCTGGCCCAGCGCCACGCAGGCGCCGCCGGACGAGGGCGCGGCGGCACGAGCGTCGATTGGGAAGGCGTGGAAGAGATCACCCCGTGGCGATTCTCTCTGGCCAATGCGGTGGGTCAGGAAATTCCGGCGAGGCTGCTCGATGCAGCATATGCCGGTGATAACGCAGGTTATTATCGCCTCGCCGCAGCGATAACACCAAGCGTTCCGATCGCGGAGCGCACCCCCAGCGCGGATATTGCCGCTCAACGCGGCGTGCTTTCGTCCAGCGCCTTGGTCGATCTATACAGCCAGGTTTACGCACTAGAAAGCGGCGGCGGGGCAGCCGCTGCCCGTGCGGCGCAGCTTCGCGAGGCCTATGTCGCAACCGATCCGGTCACGCGCATAGCCGCCATGCGTGGTTTGTGGGACGGGGAGGCCGAGGCTGGCGTGATAGACAGCTTCGCCGGCCACATCCTGACCGCCTATGCCGCGGCCCGCATTCCGGCCAGTGATGCATCGGCAGAAGCAGCAGGCGATCTCATTGCCTCGATGTTGACCGCCGGGCTCGATCGTGACGCCGCCACCTGGCGCAACGTCGTTGAGCCGGGCTCGCTGGGCTGGGCGCTCATTGCATTGTCCGATCCCGAAGGCAGCGCGGTCAATGCCGCCCTTGTCGAGGACTTCATCGGCAACGACGCCAGCTCCGATGCGCGCAAATCGGCGTTCCTGGTGGCGGGCCTAGCCGGGCTGGGCCGGATTTCGAGCGGTGATGTGAGTTCGCTCGGTAGTCAGTCGGGCGCCGATCTCAACCGTCAGACACGCTGGACGCGGACGATCGCTCGCGCTGCTGAACTGCGCAATCCGGCGCTTGTCGCTCTGCTTGCCGGCCTCGGGATGCAGGGGGAGAGCTGGGCGCAGATGACGCCGCTCCACCTTTACCACATCACCGCTGCGCTGACCGAAGTCGGCTTGGAAGCCGAGGCCCGGATGATCGCCGCAGAGGCGGTCTCGCGCGGCTAGTGTCCGCCGCGACCCAGGCATTTCTAGACATGCTCGCGACAGAACGCGGGGCGGCGGCCAACACACTCTCGGCCTATGCCCGCGACCTCGCAGGTGCGGAGGAGGCACTGGGCGATCTGGCCAATGTCTCGCGCGCAGCCGTGGCGAAACTAAGCGGAGAGTGGTCGGCGCTTGCCCCATCGACCGTTGCGCGCAAGGCGTCGGCTTTGCGCCAGTTCTTCGGATTCGCAGTCGATGAAGGCTGGAGGCAAGACGATCCGTCCGGGGCCTTGCCCAAGCCGCGCACGCGTCGCCCGCTACCCAAAGTGCTCGGGCACGAGGCGGTCGACGCGCTTTTCGCGCGCGCCGAGCTGGAGGCTGCGAGTGGAAGGCCGGGGGCAGTGCGGCTCTTGGCGATGCTCGAACTGCTCTACGGCTCGGGCTTGCGCGTTACTGAACTTGTCAGCCTGCCCATCAGCGCCGTGCCCCGCGATGCGCCGCTTCTGACTGTTATGGGCAAGGGCGGTCAGGCGCGCATGGTCCCGGTCAGCGAGCGCGCGAAGCAAGCGCTCGGCGAGTGGCTGCAACTGCGACCGACCGAACCGTCTTCGCGATATTTGTTCCCCTCGCGGAAGAAGAATGCGGGCGGCGGACACCTTACAAGGGTCCGCCTGTTTCAACTTTTAAAAGAACTCGCCGTGCGCGCGGGTCTCGATCCCGCGGGGATCAGTCCGCACGTCCTGCGTCACGCGTTTGCTACTCACCTGCTGGAAGGCGGGGCAGACCTCAGAGTGCTGCAAACGCTGCTTGGTCATGCCGATATCGCGACGACGCAGATATACACGCATGTCGATGCCGCGCGCCTCGTCGAATTGGTGAACACGCGTCACCCCCTTGCCGCGCGGCGCACTAGCGACTAGCGCCGACTGATGATTTCCTACCTCGAATTCGAGAAGCCGGTGGCGAGCCTCGAGGAGCGCATCGCCGAGATGCGCAAACTCGATACCAATGACGAAGTCGACGTGACTGCGGAGATCGAACGGCTCGAAAGCAAAGCAAGCGAGCTGCTCGCCTCTACTTATGCCTCGCTTAGCCCGTGGCAGAAGACACAGGTGGCGCGTCATCCGCAGCGTCCGCACTTTCGTGATTACGTCGAGAACGCCTTCAGCGATTTCATACCGTTAGGCGGAGACCGATATTTTGGCGACGACGAAGCCATCATGGGCGGTTTCGCGACTCTGGGGGAAGGTGACGATGCCCGCCGGGTGATGCTTATCGGACATGAGAAAGGTCACGATACTCAGTCGCGCATCAAGCACAATTTCGGCATGGGCAAGCCGGAAGGATACCGCAAGGCGATCCGTCTGATGGAAATGGCTGGACGATTTGGGCTGCCCGTCGTGACACTGGTCGACACATCTGGGGCGTTTCCGGGCATCGAGGCTGAGGAGCGCGGACAGGCGGAGGCCATTGCCCGCTCGACCGAAGCTTGCCTTGCTCTGCCGGTACCGATGATATCCGTGATCGTGGGTGAGGGCGGTTCGGGCGGCGCGGTTGCGCTGGCCAGCGGCAGCCGCGTCCTGATGCTTGAACATGCGGTGTATTCGGTAATCTCTCCCGAGGGCTGCGCGTCTATCCTGTGGCGCACGGCGGAAAAGGCGAGCGAGGCGGCGCAGGCCATGAAGATCACCGCGCAACACCTGAAACGACTGGGCGTGATCGACCGCATCGTCAAGGAACCGCTCGGCGGAGCACAACGCGACAAGCAGGCGATGGCGCGATCTGTTGCCAGCGCGTTGAACGAAGAACTCGACAGTCTGAGTTTGATGGACAGCGAAACCTTGATCCGGATGCGTGAGGACCGGTTTCTCGGTCTGGGCGGCTAACGCGGCCCCTCATCGGAACTTCTCGTCGCCTAGCGTATTGATTTCGCATACGCAGGGCAGGACTTCTCTGCCCGAGAGGAGATGACGTCGATGAAAAGCAAGACATTATTCGCACGCACGGCTGCGCTCGGCGCGCTCGCTATTGCCATGGCGGGCTGCGCACCTGGTGGTCCGATCCCCTCGGCTTCTACGCCGATCACCGCCAACGAAGCGCAACAGGGCGCCGAATATCATCCGCAATTGCTACAACAGTTCGGCGGCGCGATGTCGGGTTCGCAGGCGGCCTATGTCGAACAGGTAGGCAAGAATATCGCCGTGCAATCGGGCCTTGGCAATGCGCGCGATAGCTTCACTGTCAGCCTTCTCAATTCGCCAGTGAACAACGCATTCGCTGTGCCCGGCGGCTATGTCTACACCACCCGCCAGCTTGTCACACTGATGGATAACGAGGCGGAGCTGGCCGGCGTTTTGGGCCACGAAGTCGGCCACGTCGCCGCGCGCCATTCGCAGCGCCGCCAGCAGAATGCGCAGCGCAATTCGATCTTGGGCGTGCTCGGCGCGATCGGCAGTTCGATCCTGCTCGGCGACACGGGCTTGGGCGAGACGGTCTCGCGCGGGTTCCTGCAAGGGTCGCAGCTTCTCACGCTCAGCTTCTCTCGCTCGCAAGAAATCGAGGCGGACGATCTGGGTATCCAGTACCTGACCCGCGCCGGCTATGATCCGCGTGCCATGGGGACTGTGCTCGCAAGCCTTGCCGCACAAAACCAGCTCGATGCGCAGCTTCAGGGGCGAAACAATGCAAGGATTCCCGAATGGGCATCCACTCACCCCGACCCGGCAAGTCGCGTTCAGCGCGCGATACAGCAGGCCCAAGGCCTCCCGGGTAGCGTTACGAACCGCGATACATTCCTCAACCGCATCGACGGATTGCTTTACGGTGATGATCCCGAACAGGGCGTAATTGAAGGCAGCCGCTTCATCCATCCGGATTTGCGCCTGACATTCACAGCGCCCCAGGGGTTCTACATGGTCAATTCGACCAGTGCAGTGAGCATTAACGGCCAGGGCGGACAGGCCCAGCTGTCGCTCGCTCCGTATAGTGGCGATCTTTCGAATTATGTGCGCAAGCAATTTGCAGAGCTTGGCGGCGATCAGGCGAACCTCGCTCCACAGACGTTGGAGCGCACGACGGTCAACGGTATCCCTGCAATGTATGGTCAGGCGCGGGTCAATAACGGCCAGAGCCAGGTAGACGTGACGGTCTTCGCGTACGAGTTCGCAAATGATCGCGCCTATCACTTCGCCGCGATCACGCCTGCCGGTCGGTCAAATACGTTCGGTTCGATGTTCCAGTCGATGCGCCGAATCAGTGCGACCGAAGCCGCGCAGGTCATTCCGCGCAGGCTTGAAGTGGTCACCGTGCAACGCGGCGACACGATTTCGAGCCTTTCGCGTCGCATGGCGTACCAGAATGGTCAGGAAGAACGTTTCCGCGTTCTCAATTCTTTGGGGAGCGGCGACACGCTGCGTTCCGGACAGCTGGTCAAACTGGTCGTTCGCGCGCGCTAGAAGTCTTGCGCTCGCGAAGGAAGTTCGAAAATTTCCGAAGCACAAACAAAAAAAGCGGCAGGGTTTCCCCTGCCGCTTTCTTTTGTGGTTAGACCGTGAGGTCTTAGCCAGCCATGTCGGTTTCGACGCCCGAGAAGGTGTCCGAAAGGGTGTTACCCAGCGTGCCCATGGCGGTCACGGAAGCGACAGCGATGAGAGCTGCGATCAGGCCGTATTCGATAGCGGTTGCGCCCTGTTCGTCGCGAGCGAGCTTCTGGAAAAAGGTCATTATAAGTCTCCTGGTTCAGTCTTCAGTACCCGTTTGTCTGTCCAATCGAACGAACAGACATTGAGAGAATTAGATGGTAGCTATTGAAAAAGTCCTAATTCCGGACCTTTACAAAACCTTACCGGCTCATACTCTCTTCAGATGTGTCGCTGACATCGGTCCACATCGCGATAGTCTCATTGGCAACGCCGTTGAGAGCAGCGATCATCGCAACGACGATCAGTGACACAATCAGTCCGTATTCAATGGCCGTGGCACCCGAATTGTCGGTTCCAATGTGCTTGAGGAAGGTCGTCAATTTCATGAGGTCACCCCATCAATACGTTCCTGACGAAGACCATTTGCGCTTCCGGGAGTTAAGAATTGGTTGAAACAGGCAAGGAAGTTGGAAAAAAATCCGACATGAGTGGCGAACCGATCTGGGTTGTTGCAGGGGCGCTGAAGGGTGTCGGCGGTGCATGGCTTGTGCACCGCAGGCCTTTGGAAAAGCATCACGGCGGACTATGGGAATTCCCTGGTGGGAAGGTCGAAGAAGCTGAAATACCGGTAAAATCCCTCATAAGGGAATTACACGAGGAACTTGGCATCGCAGTACGTGCCGAGGATTGCGAGCCCGTTGCATTTGCCGAGGATTATGGGCTGGAAGAGCCCCGCGGCATTGTCATCCTGCTTTACATCGTGAAGCGCTGGACGGGCGAACCGCGTGCGCTGGAAGGCGGTGAGGTCGGGTGGTTTGCGCCGAAAGAGATTGCCGCGCTCCCAAAACCGCCGCTCGACGACATCCTTGCCGATAAGCTTTTCGAAAAAGGGTAATTCACCGCGCACAAGCCCTTGCCAAGCGCGACGCACACCCTTATGTGCCGCCCCCTAACGCGCGCCAGTAGCTCAGCTGGATAGAGTACCTGACTACGAATCAGGCGGCCGGAGGTTCGAATCCTTCCTGGCGCGCCAAGAAAGGGACTGCCCCATCAGGGCGGTCCCTTTTTTGGTTCTGGGAGACATCGTGCGCCTCGCGCTATTCCCCGACCATGTCCTCCAGTGCGTGCATGTCCTCGTCCGAGAAGCCGAAATGGTGTCCGGCTTCGTGGATCACGACGTGGCGCACCAATTCCTCGAAGCCGACGCCGGTTTCCTCAATCTCTCGCAGAAGGGGCTGGCGAAAAAGGCTGATGATTGGGGACATTTGCGATGACTCCCAAATGCTCTGTTCAGGCAGGGGGATACCTTCGTAGAGGCCAGTGAGCTCCCAGCGATCCTCGATCTCGACAGAGGCGAGCTGCTCTGCGCTGGCGAACTCATCGATCCGCAGCACGATCCCGGCCATCTGTTCGCGCAGCTCTTCGGGAATCCGCCCGATGGTGGCGCGAGCGGTCTTCTCGAAAGCGGCGGGAGCGGGTCCGGAGAGGCTTTCTTTCATGGCTTGAAATATGCGCCTTGGGACCGGGAGCGGCAAGCAGAGTGCGGCTGCAAACCGTTCGCAGGAGGAACGTCGGGCCGTCTCGTTGCTTGATTAGGTATACGATTTAAGGAGTACCGACATGAATACCTCGACCACAGTTCTCAAACGCCTGAAGACCGACCACGACCGTCAGCGCGAATTGCTCGACAAGATCGCGCAGACCAGCGGTGACAGCGAAGAGCGCCAAACGCTCTTCACCCAGCTGACAAAGGAACTGAAGAGCCATGCAGCCGCCGAAGAGCAGGCGGTGTATTCTGAAATGCTGGCCGAACCCGAAGTCAGCGGCGAAACGCGGCATTCGGTGGCTGAGCACCACGAAATCGACGAGATGCTGAACGACCTTGCCGCGACCGACATGAGCTCGCCTGGCTGGCTCCAGAAGTTCAAGGAGTTCGATCACCGCTATCGCCACCACATCAACGAAGAAGAAGACGACCACTTCCCCGACTTCGCGGAGCAGATCGACGATGCGATGGACAAGGAAATGACCGAAACCTTTGACGAGCGTAAAAAGGTGGAGAAGGAATCCGCTGAAGTGACGCCCGAGAAGGAAGAGAACGCCAAGGAATAATCGCCGCACCTTTTTGCAACGAACTGAATTCCAACGCCCCCTTGCCATGCGCGAGGTGGCGTTTTTCTTTGCCCTCCCATTATCGGGAAGGTGCATTTGTCAGAGGTATGCCCTACATAAATGACGGGACAAGGGGCAGGGGCGCATCCGGGATCGATATGCCATCGTAACTGCGTTCTGTGGAGGCCGACCTTGCGGGAAGCATTCACTTCAAGGGATCGTTTGAACGAAGGGCAGGCTCTGCGGGGATGCGGACGCCTGCCTTGTTACGCAGGAAGACTTTGTCCATGAACTTCATGAACGCCCGTGATTCGCAAGACTTCGATCCGGAGAACCCATTGAACAAACCCGACGTCCCAGAGGATGTGCAGGAAGCCATCCGAACGCTGATTCGCTGGACCGGTGACGACCCCACTCGCGAAGGTTTACTCGATACGCCGAAACGTGTCGGGCGTGCATGGCTTGAATATTGTTCTGGCTATCGAGAGGATCCCGCCATCCATCTCAGCCGGATCTTCGAGGAAGTGGGCGGATACGACGAAATCGTTCTGCTCAAGGGCATTCCGTTCCAGTCGGCCTGCGAACACCACATGGCGCCGATTACCGGCAAAGCGCATATCGCCTACCTGCCCGATCAAAAGGTCGTCGGCATTTCCAAGCTCGCGCGTGTGCTGCACGGCTTCGCGCATCGACTACAGGTTCAGGAACGCCTGACAGCGGAGGTCGCGGAGTGCATCTGGGACAATCTCGAACCGCGAGGAGTCGCGGTCGTGATCGAGGCCGAGCATGGCTGCATGACCGGTCGGGGCGTGAAGGTGCACGAAGTGGAAATGATCACCAGCCGCATGATGGGTGTTTTCCTCGAGGACCAGCGCAGCCGCAAGGAAGTGATGAGCCTGATGGGCTATTGAGCCGCGCGCGCTAATTGGCCATTACTCCAGACATGGTCAGACCCCTCGAACCCGTCCTGACCCGCGAAGAACTCGCCGACTTTTTCGTCGAGGCGTTTCCGGGCCAGGATCGCACTTTCCACGATTTCGAGGAGCTGCGGCCCGAATTTATGCGCCTGCGGCATAGCGTTGCCAACGCGATGCTTCGGCCCGGCGGAATCGTGTCCGGCCCGACGCAAATGGCTTTTGCAGACAGGGCTGCTTACGCAGTGATTCTCGCGCATATCGGAATCGTGCCGATGGCGGTGACCAGCAACCTCAACATGAGTTTCCTGCGCGCGATTGCCGCGCGTGATTTCCACGCCGATGCGCAGATAATCAAGCTGGGACGGCGGCTGGCTACGGTCGATGTGCGCATCTGGCAGGACGAGCCGGAGAATATCGCTGCCCAATCGACGGTGACTTACGCACTGCCTTCGGATTGAGAGAGGTAAGGGGCGATAGCCTTTACCACCGGTTCCTTTCCCACGACATCGGCATCGCGCATCGAGAGTAACGCGGCGCCAACATCGATCCGATATTCAGCGACATTGCCCTCTGACTTTTTTCGCGTTCCGCCCAGGTGAGTGATAAAAGCTTTCGAGCGCCGGTTCTCTTCGAGCACATGGGCAACCAGCACATATTCGCCGCGCACCAGGCATTGGGCGAAGAGCATCGCGCTGAGCAGCTTGGAGATGCCCTGACCCTGATAGGCATCGAGCACTACCACCGAGAATTCCATCTCGGCGCCGGGAGTGCTCCTGATCGCGTGGACGGCGGCGATCGCGGGCTCGCCCGGCAGATCGCAATCGAGCGCACCCCAGGCGAAATGCGATACGCCATCAACGCTGATGAGCTTGTCGATGACGTAATCGGGTTGTTCTTCGGCGCCCGTGAAGAAACGATAGTAACGCGACTGGGGCGACATCCGGCTGATACCGTCGCGGATCTTTTCACCGTCGCCGGGCGTGATCGCGCCAATGCGGATGTTCGCCCCGCTTTCGACCTGCGTATCGATCAGGAGCGATTGTATTGGGTCCGTACCACTGCCTGCCATGCATCCGAACTCCGCCGCTGTCAGCCGGAACGAAGTGTACCGGGCGCGGCGGAGTTGATCCAGTGGCCTGTGGTTAAAGCTGTCCCAGCATGTATTCTGCGCTGGAAACCTTGAAATCGCCCGGTTCTTCGACGTTGAGCTGAGTGACGGTGCCATCTTCGACCACCATCGAGAAACGCTGTCCGCGCTTGCCCATGCCGAAACCGCTGCCATCCATGGTCAGGCCGACCGCCTCGGCAAAGTCTGCATTGCCATCGGCCAGCATGGTGATGTCGTCGCTGCCCGAAGCGCTGTTCCATGCGCCCATGACAAATGCGTCGTTGACCGCGGTGCCGACGATCTCGTCGACGCCCTTGGCTTTCAGGTCGTCGGCTTTTTCCACGAAGCCGGGAAGGTGCTTGGCAGAGCAGGTCGGAGTGAACGCACCGGGGACCGAGAAGAGCGCGACTTTCTTGCCCGCGAAATACTCGCTTGAGGAAACCTGCTGAGGGCCCTCGGCAGTGGCTTTCACCATTGTCACTTCAGGAATTTTGTCGCCAACCGAAATCGTCATTGTCTTCTCCAATACTGCCTTACGCACTCGCCCCTAAATGCCGTTTAAGCGAGCTTGTTCCGTGAGGGTGATAGGCGATGCCGCGACACTCACAAAGCCCCGATTGGCGTTAGTCCCGTCAGTTAACACCGACTAAACGCGCGTCCTCGAGGTTGGTTTACCATGTGAGCTGGGTTTTGGGCCGGCAATGCGGGGCCCGCGGACACGAGGAAAAAGATGGTGATCGCAATCAAATCGAGTTCGGCGCTTCGCAGCGGCATCATGTCAGCCATCGCATCGGTCGGCGCAATCATCGTTTCGCCGGCGCAGGCGACCGAGCATTTCAACGAAGCGACCGCATTGCGTAGTCTCGACATCATGCTGATGGTGACCTCGCTGCGTTGCCGCACAGGGCCGCATGACTTTCGATCGGACTACAATCGCTTCACCAGCCGCCATCTTTCGTCTCTCAATGCAGCCAACGCGACCTTGCGGCGCGGGCTGGGCGATGTCTCGCTCGACCGGATGAGCGTACGATTGGCAAACGGCTACGGCGACGGGCATCCGTGGCTGGATTGTGCCGAGCTCAAGCAGGTCGCACGCGAGCTATCACGAGAACCGGACGGCACGAAAATCTCAGCAATTGCGCGGTGGGTCTTGCAGCAAAACCCCGCGCAACGCACCAGTCGCATCCATTACGAGATGGCGTCTCTGCTGGCGCATGACAGCGTTGCGATGCCGTGATCGAGCGATGATCAAGCCAGCGCCACTATCGCTGCATTTCAAGATATAAAGAAAACTTTATATTCCATTTGCGCAGACGCCGGGCGGAGGCTATGGGCGGCGCATGATTTTGCATGCGCGGGCGCATCGGCCTCGCGCAGGAAGCTGACAGGAGAACCATCGATGGCCACCGCTGCCCCGACACAGGAATACATCATCAAAGATATCGCGCTCGCCCAATACGGCCGAGACGAGATCGCCATTGCCGAAACCGAAATGCCGGGCCTGATGGCGCTTCGCGAGGAATACGGTTCTTCGCAGCCGCTCAAGGGTGCGCGGATCACCGGTTCGCTCCACATGACGATCCAGACCGCTGTTTTGATCGAGACGCTTGTTGCGCTCGGTGCGGAAGTACGCTGGGCGACCTGCAACATTTTCTCGACGCAGGACCACGCTGCCGCCGCGATCGCGGACCAGGGCATTCCGGTCTTCGCGATCAAGGGTGAAAGCCTCGCCGATTATTGGGACTATGTTGGCCGCATCTTCGACTGGTCGACCGATGAAGATCCCGACGAGACCGCCAACATGATCCTCGACGATGGCGGCGATGCAACGATGTTCGCACTTTGGGGTGCCCGGATCGAAGCGGGCGAAGAAATGCCCGCTCCGCAGAACGCCGAGGAAATCGAGATGCAGCGCGCGCTCAAGGCCTTCGTCAAGGCTAAGCCGGGCTACCTCACCAAGAGCGTCAAGAACATCAAGGGCGTATCCGAAGAGACAACCACCGGCGTGATGCGTCTTTACCAGATCTCCAAGGCGGGCAAGCTCCCGTTCCCGGCGATCAACGTCAACGACTCCGTTACCAAGTCGAAGTTCGACAACCTCTACGGCTGCAAGGAATCGCTGGTCGACGCGATCCGTCGCGCCACCGACGTGATGCTGGCTGGCAAGGTTGCCTGCGTCGCCGGTTACGGCGATGTCGGCAAGGGTTCGGCAGCTTCGCTGCGTGACGGCGGCGCTCGCGTCATGGTTACAGAGATCGACCCGATCTGCGCTCTGCAGGCTGCGATGGATGGCTTCGAAGTCGTCTCGATGGACGAAGCGACCAAGCGCGCCGATATTTTCGTGACCGCCACCGGCAACGAAGACGTGATCACCGGCGAGCACATGAAGTCGATGAAGAACATGGCCATCGTCTGCAACATCGGCCACTTCGACTCCGAGATCCAGATTTCCGCGCTCGACAATTACGAGTGGAAGGAAATCAAGGAAGGCACCGACATGGTGACCAAGCCGGACGGCGACAGCCTGCTGATCCTCGCCAAGGGCCGTCTCGTGAACCTGGGCTGCGCCACGGGCCACCCCAGCTTCGTGATGAGCGCAAGCTTCACCAACCAGACCCTTGCGCAGATCGAGCTCTACAAGAACACCGACCAGTACGAGAACGATGTCTACGTCCTGCCCAAGCACCTGGACGAGAAGGTCGCCGCACTTCACCTCGAAAAGCTCGGCGTACAGCTTACCGAACTTTCCAAGAAGCAGGCCGATTATATCGGCGTGCCTCAGGATGGTCCGTTCAAGCCGGATCACTACCGCTATTGATCCATGCGCGACGGCCAGACGCCACAGCGCTTCAACTGATCGCAAGAGCCCCCGCAATCCACCGAGATTGCGGGGGCTTTTCGTATCCGCCACAGTTGCCAGCGCGCGTTCACGCGCATAGCTGGTGCGAATGGAATTTTCGCCGCTCGCCCTCATTGCAATAGCACTGTTGCTCGCCGCATGGACGGTCGCAGCAGCAGCGTTTGTCGTGCGTGCCGGCGCGAAGACGCGGCGCACGCAGGCGCTCCAGACCTCGCTTAAGAGGATGCAGCATCTCATGGACGATGCGCCCGCGATCCCGCTGCTGGTTCGCGCTGATGGGCGGATCGAAGCGCCGGACCGGCTTGCGCGATGGCTGGGACTGGAAGAACTGCCAAAATATCTGAGCGAGCTGTCCGCTGAACAGACAAGCGAGGACTGGCCCGGTGCGCCTTCCGGATTGTCTCCGTCGCAGCTTCAGAAGCTCGAGGAAAAGGTACGCGTCACGCAGAAAAGCGCCGCTCCCTTCGAGATTTCGCTGACCCCGCCGGGTTCGCATCGCAGTCTCGCCTTCAAGGGGCGGCTGGCCGACCCGCAGGTTTCACCGGGTGGGGCCGCGATCGTCTGGGTATTCGATTTCACAGCGAGCGAGGACGAGTTGTCGCGTCTGCGTGAACTCGCGGGGCGCGCGCAGGCCGATTTCAGTGCGCTTATCGGTCTGATCGAGTCTGCGCCGGTGCCGATGTGGTTTCGCGATGCCGACATGCAGCTGCGCCTCGTCAATCGCGCCTATGTCCAGGCCGTAGGCGCAGCCGATGTGCCCACCGCCATTGAAGAACAGATCGAATTGCTCGAACCTGACGGCAACAGGAGCCCTGCCGATATTGCGCGCGAGATCCTAGAGAAACAGCAGGAAATCAGCCGGATCGACGCCGTCACTATCGATGGCGAGCGACGCTCGCTCAGGGTCACCGAACTCCCGCTCGGCAGCGAAGGCGTGGCGGGTTACGCGATCGATATCGAGGAACAGCAGCAGATCGAGCGCGAATTCCGCGCCTTTCGCAATGCCCAGCGCACCATGCTCGACCAGCTTTCTGTCGGTGTCGCTCAATTCGATGCGCAGGAGGTGCTGACCTTCGCCAACCGCCCGTTCCGCCGCCTCTTCGCGATTTCGCCGGGGACGGTGCAGACGCGCATCCCGTTCGAGCGGTTCCTCGCCGATGCGCGCGAACGGGGCAGCACGCCTGAAGTGCGAGATTTCCCGGAATGGCGGCGCGAGCATCGCGCGTGGTTCGATGCAAACGAAACGCTCGAGGAAAACTGGCCGCTGCCCGGAGGTACGCATCTGCGGATAGTC
The DNA here is from genome assembly GCA_947494705.1 of uncultured Erythrobacter sp. GTDB lineage: Bacteria > Pseudomonadota > Alphaproteobacteria > Sphingomonadales > Sphingomonadaceae > Erythrobacter. The sequence goes on along the minus strand of CANLVN010000001.1, from coordinate 236,585 downwards.
GCGCAGCCGATGCCTGACGGCGGGCTGGTGATGATCGCCGAAGACCGCACCGAACAACTTGCGCTTTCCGCGACCCGCGACACGCTGCTGCGCACGCGGACTGCGACACTCGACAGCCTGTTCGAAGCGCTCGCCATTTTCGCGCCCGATGGATCGGTACAACTTTGGAATCGCAGCTTTGCCGGGACATGGGGGCTGGATGCCGAATTTCTCGATACCCATCCGGGCGCCGAAAGGTTGCTCGATGCGATCGCCGCCAATCTGGCGAAGCCTGCCGAAGCCGAGCAGATCGGCGCGGTGGTGCGTGCGGCAACGCTCGACCGGCGCGAGAAGGAAGGGCAGCTTGTGCTGGCCGACGGGCGCACCTTGCGATTTGCCGGGGTGCCGCTGCCCGATGGTAACGGGCTTCTCACGGTTCTCGACATCACTGCCTCGCAAAAGGCCGAAGAGGCTCTGCGCGAACGCGCGCTGGCGCTCGAAGAGGCGGACGCGGTCAAGGCCGACTTCCTCGCCAACATGTCCTACGAATTCCGCACGCCGCTCACCTCGATCAGCGGTTTCGCCGAATTGATGAAGAGCGGAGTGGCGGGCGAGCTGAGCGAGAATGCGGGCGAGTATGTCGATGCCATCCTGACTTCGGTCGCGCGCCTGTCGGAACAGGTCGAGAATGTCCTCGACCTGTCGCAGAGCCAGGCTGGCCTGCTGCCGATCGAGAAAGAGCCGCTGGACCTTCTGGCCTTCCTGACCAAACTGGTGCGTGAGCGGGAAAAGGCGATCGTCGCAGCAGGGCTGGCGCTCGACCTCAAGGGGAGGCGCGGGCAGATGGTCGAGGCCGATCCCCGGCTGCTGGAGCGGGCGGTCGGCAATCTGCTCGACAATGCCATCGCGGGCACCGATGAGGGCGGCAAGATCGTCATCGAGATCCCGCGTCCCGGCAAGCAGGACGACTGGCGCGCACTCATTTCGGTTCGCGATAACGGACGCGGGATGAGTGAAGAGGAACTTGCACGCGCGCAGGGGCAAGCGCCGGATGAGGGCGACGGTGGCGCACGCGGGCTCGGCATCCGCCTGTCGCGCCAGCTGGTCGAAGCCCAGGGCGGCACCTTCGAGATCGACAGCCGCAAGGGGGAGGGCACCGTCGCGGTGATAACCCTTCCGTGAGCAAGGCGGCTCGGCACGAACTGCCCGATCTCGCGGCAATGGCAGCGTTCGGAGAACGTATCGCAGAGCGACTGCGCGAAGGCGATGTGGTGGCGCTCGAAGGTGGACTTGGTGCCGGCAAGACGACGCTGGCCCGCGCCATCCTTGCGGCGCTCGGGCATGAAGGCGAGGTGCCATCGCCGACATTCACCATCATCGAGACCTATGACGCCCCGCCGCTGCGCATTGCGGTTGCCCATGCCGATTTCTACCGTCTGGAAGACCCGGCGGAAGCGCTTGAACTGGGGCTCGACGATTATCGTGAGGGCGCGGCGCTGATCGCGGAATGGCCCGATCATGCTGGCGGCTTCGCACACGAACCGTCATGCCTTTCAATCCTGTTGGAAACGCACGGCGCAGGCCGGATTGCGATTGTGAAACCCGGCACGGATTGGCTAGGGCGGATGCCATGAGTGATTTGCCCCAGGGCCTGAGCGAATTTGTCGAACATGCGGGCTGGGGTGGTGCGGCAGTCGAGCCGATCCCGGGCGATGCTTCCTTCCGCCGCTATTTTCGGCTGAGGCGCGACACGGATGAAACCGCCATGCTGATGTATGCGCCGCCGCCCGAGGAAGACCCGCAGCCTTTCATACTCGTGGCCCAGTGGTTGAGCGCAAACGGAATGCGCGCGCCGCAGATCATCGCCCAGAACCCACGCGATGGCTGGTTGCTGACCGAAGATTTCGGCAATGACCGAATGCGCGACTGGCTCGATTCGCACCCGGAAGATGAGCGTGCCGCCTATGAAGGCGCGGTCGATGCGCTGGTGGAACTGCACAAGCATCCCGCGGGCCCGTTCTCGCCCTATGACCTGCCGACCTACCAGCGCGAAGCGGCACTGCTGACGCAATGGTATTGCCCTGCCATGGGTCTGGACGTCGATGATGCGGGGTACGACGCGGCATGGGAGGCTGCGCTTGCGCCCCTGATGAAGCGTCAGACCGACCCCGTCACGGTGCTGCGCGATTATCATGCCGAGAATATCATGCTGCTCGGGCCGCCCGCTGATAATGCGCCGCAAGGTCTGATCGATTTTCAGGACGCGCTGTCGGGGCATCGGGCATACGATCTGGTCTCGTTGTTGCAGGATGCGCGACGCGATGTGTCGGAGGAGCTGGAAGAGGCCATGCTCGCACGTTACGAAGAGCGGGCCGAAGTCGGCGAGCATTTTCGCGCCGACTATGCGCTGCTCGGAGCACAGCGCAACGCCAAGATCGTCGGCATCTTCACCCGCCTCTACAAACGCGATGGCAAGCCCAAATACCTGGCGATGATTCCGCGCGTATGGGCGGCGATGGAACGTGACCTCGCGCATCCAGCGCTTGCGTCGGTTGCAAATTGGTTCGCGCAAAATATCCCGGACACCTTGCGCAATAACGGCGGGGGAACGATCGAATGAGCGATCTGGTAAGCGATACCGCGATGGTGATGGCCGCAGGACTCGGCAAACGGATGCGCCCGCTCACTGCGTCGATGCCCAAGCCGATGGTGCGCGTTGCGGGAAAGCCATTGATCGACCATGCTCTCGACCGGCTGGCGGAAAACGGCATCGCGCGCGCAGTGGTCAACGTCCATTACATGGCCGACGCGCTCGAAGCGCATGTTATTGACCGCAGCGCGCCCGAGATCGTTATCTCCGATGAGCGCGACGCCCTGCTCGAAACCGGCGGCGGAATGGTCAAGGCGCAGGACAGCCTGCCGGATCCGTTCTTCTGCCTCAACGCGGACAATATCTGGCTCGACGGGCCGCGCGATGCGTTTCGCGATCTGTCGGCGCGTTGGAACCCGGACGAGATGGACGCGCTGTTGCTGCTGACCGGCCATGCGCGCGCAGTCAATTTCAGCGGGCAGGGCGACTTCTACATGGACGCGGTCGGACAGCTCACCCGGCGTCGCACAGGCCGGATTGCGCCGTTCATCTATACCGGCATCCAGCTGGTCTCGAAGCGGCTCTTGCGCGAGGCACCTGAAGGCAAGTTCTCGACCAATATCCTGTGGGATCGCGCCATTTCCGAAGGGCGGCTATACGGCGTATCCTTCACCGGCCTGTGGTTCGAAGTCGGCACGCCGCAGGCGATCGGTCCGACGGAAGATGCGCTCAAGCGTGGCTGAGGGCATTGCTCCCGAAATCTACTCCATCGCTGCGCATCGCGGCTTTGCCGATGCGCTCGTTGCCGGGATTGTGCCGCGCTATGCCGACCCCGATGTCGGCTTGGCGCGCCTGACGCTGCTTGTTCCGTCGAGCCGCGCAGCGCGCACTTTGTCAGAGGCGTTCATCCGCTATTGCGGCTCGGAAGGCCTCTCTGGCCTGCTGATGCCGCGCATGGTCACGATCGGCGATCTCGACCTCGACGAGTCGCTGGGCGCGCTGCTCGACCCGTTGGGAGCGAGCGACATCCCCCCGGCTGTCGAACCCACGCAGCGCTGGCTTGAACTGGCGCGACTGGTCGAACAGGAGCGCGCGGGTTTGGGTGAACCACCCCTGCCGGGTGCGGCGCGATTGCGGTTGGCTCGCGAGATCGGGCGGACGATGGATCGCCTTCTGGTCGAAGATGTCGAGCCTCAAGACCTGCTGGGTGAGCCGGTGCTCGACAGGTTGGGCAATCTGTCCGAGCACTGGAAACGCTCGCTACGTTTGTTCGCGGCGGTGCAGGCGCGCTGGCGCTCGCGCCTCGATGAGCTGGAGCGGGTCGATGCAGCGACACGGCGCAATATGCTGTTCGAGCGCGCGGCGAAAAAGTGGCGCGCACAACCGCCAGCGACACCCATAATCGCTGCAGGGATCACCAGCGCGTCGCCCGCCCTCGCGCGAATGCTGCGCGCGGTGGCCTATCTCCCAAGGGGTGCGGTCGTCCTGCCGGACCTTGATCTGTCGCTGTCGGACGATGCTTGGGCAGAACTGGGCCGCGCGGGCGCAGCGCCTGAGCCCGGTGGCGAGATTTTCGGCGCGAACGATGCGCTGACCCACCCGCAATACCACCTCAAGCTGCTGCTCGGTCGCATGGGCATTGCTCGCGAAGAGGTTCGCTCATGGCATCGGAAAGGAGCTACTGCATCGCCGCCCGAACGAAGCCATGCGATCAGTTCGTTATTCCTGCCGCCGCAGGCGAGCCGTTCGTGGGTCGATCTCGAAAAGGAAAAACGCCGCCTGTCAGGTGTGCGGCTGATGACGAGTCCGACATCGGAGGAAGAGGCGCAATGCATCGCCCTTCTGATCCGCGAGGCACTGGAGGAACCGGAAAAGCGGATCGCGCTCGTGACGGCCGACCGTTCGCTGGCGCGGCGCGTTGTGCAACATCTTGAGCGCTGGAATATCGAGGCGAATGACAGCGCCGGTCGCACGCTGTCGCTGACCCCGGCCGGGCGGCTTTTCGGGCTGCTCGGCGAGCTGGTCTCGCACGGGCTTGCGCCTGCAACGCTGATCGCGGCGCTCGCCCATCCGCTGGTCAGGCGCGCGGACGATGAGGCGCGCCGGACATGGCTGCGGTCGCTGCGCGCTTTCGACCGGGAATTGCGCGGTCCCACACCTGCTGCAAATCTCCAGGCCTATCGCACGATAGCGACCAAGGCCGGGGAGGCCGAGTGGTGGCAGGAGGTGGAAGCGGTGATCGCGCCGCTGCTGGATATGCCTGCCGGGATGGCGCTTGCCGATGCCCTCGACCTGCTCGCGGTGGCAGCGGAAGCGTTGGCCGGGGAGCTTGTCTGGGCGCGCGAAGATGGGCGCTCGCTTGCCGCGATGGTCGACGATCTGCGCGGTCAGGCGCGCTCACTTGATACGCGGGTCGCGCCCGATGATATTGCCGCGATCCAGCGCGATTGCATGGACGAGATTGCGGTACGACCACCCTATGGTGGCCATCCGCGCGTGGCGATCTACGGTTTGCTCGAAAGCCGTATGGCGCGCGCCGACCTGGTGATATGCGCGGGGCTCAACGAAGGCAGCTGGCCTCCGGCGCCCGGAGCGGAAGCGCTGCTTGCCCCCGGTGTCCTGCGAGCGTTGGGTGTGCCGGCCGCCGAGTTCCGCATCGGCCTTGCGGCGCACGACCTCGCAGGCGCCATGGGTGCTCCGCAAGTTATCTTGAGCCGGGCGGAGCGCGATGCCGAGGGACCGACACTGCCGTCGCGATTCGTTCTGCGGGTCGAGGCGCTGTTGGGCGATTTGGCGGAGGAGCATCGCGAAACGCGCATCCCGGAATTGCCCAAAGCGCTCGACCGCGCCCCGGTGCCTGCTCCGCCCTATATTCGTCCCGCACCGCGCCCTTCGCCAGAGCAACGGCGCGTCGATATCAAGGTCACAGCGCTCGACCGATTGCTGGGCGACCCATACCAGTTCTATGCGCAGGAGATCCTGTCACTGCGCAAGCTCGACCCGCTCGCCGCCGATCCCTTCAGCGATCCGGCGCTGCGCGGGACATTGGTGCATGATATTCTCGATGCATGGCATAAGGCTAAGGCGAGCGAGCCCGACCTTGCAATCGTGCCTTTTGCGAGGCGCAAGTTCGCAGAGGCGCAAGTCCACCCGCTGTTCGCCGGGTTGTGGCAACCGCGCATCCTCGCCGCGCTCGAACGGTTCGAGGAATGGGTCGACGAAGCGGACGCTCGCGAGATAATAGCGACCGAGGCCAAGGGCGCGATGATGGTGCAGGGCGTCAAGGTTCGAGGCCGTGCAGACCGGATCGACAGGCTCGCCGATGGCAGCCTCGCCATCGTCGACTACAAGACCGGCGGCCCGCCCAGCGCCAAGCGGGTCGAGGCGGGATATGCCTTGCAGATGGGCCTACTCGGTCTGATCGCGCGCGACGGCAGTTTCGAGGACGGCGACCGCATGATTTCAGGCGAGGCCGAGCTGTTCGAATACTGGTCTCTCGGGCGCTCGAAGAAGGATGGCGAATTCGGCTATGTCGAACGACCGTTAAAGGAGACGCCGCGCCAGAGCGGCCTGCTGCCTGAAGATTTCCTGCCAGCGCACGAGGATTTCCTCGCCGAAGCAATCGACCGTTTCATCCTTGGCTCCGATCCCTTCACTGCCAAGGAAAATCCCGATTATCCTGGCTATGCCGACTACGACCAGCTGATGCGGTTGGAAGAGTGGATCGTGCAACTGTCGGAGAAGTCGGGCGATACGGAGCAACGCACATGAGCGGTGCGGTCTTCCCGCTTCAGGATAACCAGCTCGCCGCCGCCGACCCGGCGGGCAATATCTGGCTGTCAGCCTCGGCAGGGACGGGCAAGACGCAGGTGCTTTCCGCGCGCGTGCTCAGGCTGCTGCTGACGCCCGGTGTCGACCCCTCCCAGATCCTGTGCCTCACCTTTACCAAGGCGGGCGCGGCAGAGATGGCGAACCGGATCAACTCGGTGCTGGCGCGCTGGGTTAGGCTCGAAGCCGGAACGCTGGGCAAGGAGCTCAAATATCTCGGCGCGCCCTTCGATCCCGATACGCAGGCCCATGCGCGGACCCTGTTCGCCAGCGTGCTCGACTGTCCGGGCGGTGGTCTGAGGATCGACACGATCCATGCCTTCTCGCAATGGCTGCTCGCCAACTTCCCTGAAGAGAGCGGTCTCCCGCCCGGCGCGCGTCCGATGGAAGATCGCGAGCGCGAATTGCTGGCGCGTGAAGTGCTGGCCGAGATGCTGGGCGAGGGCGATCCGCAGTTTACCGGTGCGGTCGAACAATTTGCAAAGGCCAAGGATCCCGACGGGCTGCGCCGCTGGCTGATGCGTTGTGCGGGCGCAACGCAGCTGTGGGAAGGGCCGGCAGGCTGGCAACCTCCGATGCGTTCGCGGGTTTTGCGGGTTCTCGGTATGCCAAGCGATGCGGACGAGGATTGGACGGTCGAGGGCCTGGGTCCCGATCGCTTTCCCGACGATCATCTGCTCGCGATGGTTCCTGTGTTGGAGGCATGGGGGACCAAGACCGCCGACAAATGCCTCGTTTTCATGCGCGAGTGGCTGTCCCTTGACCATGCGGCACGGGTGGAGGCGGTCGCGGGCTTCCACGGCACTCTCCTGCGGGCAGATGGCGAGCCATCGCTCCAGCTCAAAAAACCGCGCGAAAGTGACCCGAATTTCGTGGAAGGGCAGGAGATGGTCTCTCAGGCCGTGAAAATGGTCGCCGAACGCCGCGCTCTTCTCGCGCTTGCCGATTTCCTTACCCCGGCTCTCGAGGCAGGCCGCGCCTTTGCCCTGCGCTGGGAAGAGGCGAAGACCCGGGAAGGACTGCTGGATTTCGACGACCTCATTCGCCGCGCCGCGCTCCTGCTGGGCCAGTCCGACGCGGCGGCGTGGATTCGCTACAAGCTGGACCGCAGCTTCGACCACATCCTGATCGACGAGGCGCAGGACACGAACGAAGCGCAATGGAGCATCATCGACGCGTTGATCGACGACTTCTTCAGCGGGGAGGGTGCTAGCGGGGACAAGCTGCGCACGATCTTCACCGTCGGCGATTACAAACAGGCGATCTTCGGGTTTCAGGGGACCAGCCCGGAGAACTTCGAACGTGCCAAGCGCAAGGTTCAAGAGCGGATCGCTGACGCACGTGCCCATGCCAACGAATTGCGCGACAATCGCCGCCTGCCAGAATTCGACGATCCCGAACTGGGTCGATCATTCCGCACCTCCGCGCCCGTCCTCGCTTTCGTCAATCAGGCGATCGACGCGCTCGGCTTCGAAGCGTTCGGCCTGCCCAAGGCGCCCGATCCGCACGAGGGAGACGACCGTGCCGGTCTCGTCGGTCTGTGGCCGCCGGTCGTAAGCGGCGAGGTCGAGGAAGAACAGGACGGCGAGGATCGCGACTGGCTGCCCGCGCACGACACGGTGCTGGCCGAAAACATCGCCGAACAGGTGCGCCGGTGGGTGACCGACGAGCAGCCCTTCGTTCTCGAAAAGGGCAAGCGCCGCCATGCGCGCGCGGGCGACGTCATGGTGCTGGTGCGCAAGCGCAAGGACCTCGCTCGCCAGATCGTCGCCAAGCTGCACGGTCGCGGCGTTGCTGTGGCGGGCGTTGACCGCTTGCGGCTGGGCGATCCGCTGGCGGTCAAGGACCTGATGGCCGCGCTCAAATTTGCCGCCCAGCCGCTCGACGATCTCAGCCTTGCCAACCTGCTCGCTTCGCCGCTGGTAGGATGGACACAGGACGACCTGCTCGCTTTTTGCCCGCGCAAGCCGGGCAAGCGACTGTGGGACCATCTGCGCAGGCATGACGACGATTTCGTTCGCGAGACGGTGGATCAGCTGCGGGACCTGCTCTCCCGCGCGGATTTCGAAACGCCGCAGGACCTGCTGGCATGGCTGCTAACCGGCTCCTGGAACGCGCGCCGTGCGCTGGTGGCGCGGCTGGGTGTCGAAGCCAACGACCCGATCGACGAACTGGTCAACGCTGCCTTCGCCTATCAAAGCGCACACACGCCGAGCCTTGCGGGTTTCATCGAGTGGTTCGAAGCGGGTGAGGGCGAGCTCAAGCGCGATCCAGACGCAGCGACGGGTCAGGTGCGGGTGATGACCGTGCATGGCTCCAAGGGGCTCCAGGCGCCCATAGTGATCCTTGCCGATGCGACCGGCGAACCGGGCAAGCCGGGCGCGCTCGATTTGCAGGACGACACGCGCAACGTACCGCTGCCCTTGCTCAAGAAGGATGAATGTGCCGGACCCATCAAGGCGGCGCAGGAAAAGGCCGAAGCCGCGGCAATGCAGGAGCACTGGCGATTGCTCTATGTCGCGATGACGCGTGCAGAGGAAGCTCTGTTCATCGGCGGATCGCTCGGGCCCCAGCAGGCGAAGAGGGGCGAGCCGCACGAGGACAGCTGGTATGCGCGGCTTGAACCGCTGTTCGACGTTCCGGCGGCGCAGGACGATATCTGGGGCGAGCGGCGCGAATTGGGCGTCGGTGCCGATCCGATCGTCGGTGAAGATGCGACGCTTGCTGCTCCGAGCAGGCCGGAACTGCCCAAGTGGGCCTCCACTCCCATCGGTCCCGAGCCACGCCCGCCGCGTCCGCTCGCGCCGAGCAGTGCAGGTGAGGAAAAGGGATCAGACCCACCGCTCCCCGGCGGTTCAGCTCAGATCGCTGCCCGGCGCGGCACGTTGATCCACCGATTGCTTGAACGCCTGCCCGAGTTGGAGCCCGACGCGCGCGAGCAGGCTGCGACCGCGTGGCTTGCACGGCAGGCGAATGATCTCGACGAGGCGACCCGCGCCGAGATGCTGACGAGTGCGTTAAGCGTTCTTGATAATCCGGGTTACGCCGCGATCTTTTCCCCGCAGGCGCTCGCCGAGGTGCCGCTTGCCGCGAACGTCGACGGGGTGGTCGTGGCGGGCACTGCCGACCGGCTGCTGGTGACACCAGAGGCAGTCACGGTCGTCGATTTCAAGACCACGCGCCGTCCGCCCGAGTCGCTGACCGCGATTCCCGCCGCGACTCTCAGGCAGATGGCCGCATACACATCGGCTCTGGAGGTGATTTATCCGGGCCGGGAGATACGGGCCGCGCTACTGTATACTCATACGCCGTCACTTCATGAAATCGACCCGGCCATGCTGGCTGCATACAAAGCCAACTTGGGTATGGCGGAGGATAACTATACCCCGCTGCCACTTGAGTGAGCGGCAAAGCGACCTAGATTGAACGCAAGCAAATTTCAGGAGAATTTCCCATGGCCACCGTCAATGTCACCGATTCCAGCTTTGAAAGCGATGTCATCAAGAGCGACAAGCCCGTTCTTGTCGATTTCTGGGCGGAATGGTGCGGGCCATGCAAGATGATCGCTCCGGCGCTGGAGGAAATCAGCGAGGAACTGGGCGACAGCGTCACCATCGCCAAGATGGACATCATGGAGAACACCGGAATTCCCGCCGAAATGGGCGTTCAGTCGATCCCGCTGATGGTGCTTTTCAAGAATGGTGAGCCGGTCGCCCGCAAGGTCGGCGCGGCCCCCAAGAGCCAGCTGAAAGATTGGCTCGAAAGCGAGATCTGATCTCGCTGCGACGTCAGTCGCTTCTCAACGCCACATACTGATCCCATAGCTCGGGGCTAGCTGCCCCGAGCAACCCCGTGCGTCCGTAATCGTCGACGCGATACTCGCTGCCGTCGAAGCGCGCGACCTTTCCGCCTGCCTCGTTGAGCCACAATGCGCCCGCCGCATGGTCCCAGGGAAGGGTGCGCTGAAAGGCTGATACGTCGTTCACGCCCAGCGCGAGGCGCGGATATTGCTCGGCGGAGCAGCGCGGAATGTCGACGAAAGTGTAGTGGCCGCCCAGTTTCGCTTCGGTCTCGGTGATCTGTTCCTGCGTCATGAAAATGCGGCTGATCGCAGCGACGGGCGGGGTCTCACCGGTGCTTTGCGCCGTGATGCGCTCACCATCGATAAAGGCGCCTTCGCCGGCCTTGGTGTGGCACAGCCGGTCCTTGTTCGGATCGTAGAGCCACCCGGCAACCGCCTTGCCCGCATCGGCCAGCGCGATGATGATGCCGAACGGCTCCTTGCCCTGCGTGAAGTTGGCAGTTCCGTCGAGCGGGTCGATGATCCAGCACGGACCGTTGAGCTTTTCCAGGACGCTTTCGTCCCTGGCGACGGCTTCCTCGCCCACGACTTCGACATCGGGTGCGAGCCGTGTCAGCGCCTCGGTCAGGAACTCTTCAACCTCGCGGTCGACGACGGTGACGGGATCGTCCTTGCCCTTCATTTCGATCTGGTCGTCGCTGAGCGCGCGGAAGCGCGGCAGCATCGAACGCGTCGCTGCAAAGCGCAGCAGGTCGCGGATCTCGGCGTCGAGGGGCGAAAACTGGCTCATGATGTAACCTTATGAACGGTAGTCAGCGTTGATCGAGATGTAGCCGTGGGTCAGGTCGCATGTCCAAACAGTCGCGCGACCGTCCCCCATGCCCAATTCAACGGCAAGGTCGATCTCCTCGCCTTTCAGGTGCTCGGCAACAGGGGCTTCGTCGTAATCCTCGACCGGCAGACCGTCGCGCGCTGCCCAGACGCCGCCGAATGCGATCGAAAGCCTGTCCCGATCGGCCGGTTCGCCTGCCTTGCCGACAGCCATGACGACGCGGCCCCAATTCGCATCCTCGCCCGCAATCGCCGTTTTAACGAGCGGAGAATTGGCGATCGAAAGCGCAACCCGGCGGGCGCTATCGTCGCTGACCGCGCCGGAGACGCGAATGGTGATGAACTTGGTGGCCCCTTCGCCATCGCGCACCACCAATTGCGCCAATTGGCGGCACATATCGGTTAGTGCGCCGGCAAAGGCATCTGCACCGGGGCTGTCCCAGCCGGTGATCCGCGCATTCCCCGCCTTGCCGGTTGCGAAAGCCAGCACCGTATCGCTGGTCGAGGTATCGCCATCGACGGTGATGCAGTTGAAGCTTTCACCATTGGCGCGGGTCAGCAGCTCCTGCAGAAAGGCCGGGGCAACATCGGCATCGGTGAAGATATAGCCGAGCATCGTCGCCATGTCGGGTGCGATCATCCCGCTGCCCTTGATGATCCCGTTCAGCTCGACGCGTGTGTCTGAGACCATCGCCGAGGTGTGAGCGCCCTTCGCAAAGGTGTCGGTCGTGCCGATGGCATCGGTTGCATCGCGCCATTCGCAAGGCTCGGCATCGAGTGCCGCAAAGATTCCGGCGCGGGCCTTGTCCTTGGGCAGGGGAACGCCGATCACGCCGGTTGAAGACACCAGCACTTCGGCCGCTGCGCAATTCAACGCTTCGGCCACCTGCGCCTGAATCGCCTCGACCGCCTCGCGTCCGCGATATCCGGTGAAGGCGTTTGAATTGCCCGCATTGACGATCAGGGCGCGTGCGGTTCCGGATTTCACCTGCTCGCGGCCCAGCTCCACCTCTGACGAGGCGCAGGCGCTTTGCGTGAAAACACCCGCTACCGCTGTGTCTTCGGCCAGTTCGACGAAGGTCAGGTCGGCGCGGTCCCAATCCTTGTAGCGCGCACGGGCTACGCGCACGGTCACGCCGTCGATCGGCGGCATTTCGGGAAAAGGGCGAGCCAATGGGGAAGTTTCGAGGTCCATGCACCGCGCATTAAGACTGCCTGTGCCATGAGTAAACGACGCAATGTTTGCAAACCCGCGCACAAATCTGCGCTGGCCAGTGGACGAATTACGACGAATACACTATCTTCCCGGATCATGATGCGCCGTCATCTGCTTGCCCTTTTTGCCCTATTCAGTGGCTTTGCCGCGCTTCAGGCGCCAGCCAATGCTTCTGCGCTGGATTCGATGGTGTTCGATGCGCGCGCTTTTGCGCGGGCGAATGATACTGGGTCGAGCGAGCAGTGCGTGTGCGACGCGCAAAAACAGCAGAGCAAGACACGCTGCCCAAGGCGTGAACCTACGCTGACGCCGCGCCGCCTGCTTGAGACGCTGGGTCTCCCTGTCATTATCGGGAGCGACCGCGCGCTCGAATAGCGTTCCGGCTGCTATATTCCCTGTCCTGCTTCGCGGGCGCATCGGCGCTTGGGCGAGGCCTCTTCACATCACTGTCATTCTTGCCGCCCCTGTGCCCTCACGCGCACGGTTCATGCGCATAAAACAATTCCAAAGGTTTCCCTCTCAATGTTCAACACACTCGTCAAATCCGTCTTCGGCTCCTCGAACGACCGCTACGTCAAACAGCTCGGCAAGATCGTCGACAAGGTCAACGCGCTCGAAGATATGATCGAGGGCCTGTCCGACGAGGCTCTGAAAGCGCAGACGGACAAGTTCCGCGAACAGCTGGATAACGGATCGAGCCTCGACGATATCCTGCCCGAAGCGTTCGCCACCGTGCGTGAGGCATCGAAGCGTGTCTTCGGTATGCGCCATTTCGACGTTCAGATGATCGGCGGCATCGTGCTTCATCGCGGCGAGATCGCGGAGATGCGCACCGGTGAGGGCAAGACGCTGATGGCGACGCTTGCGGTCTATCTCAACGCGATCGAGGGCAAGGGCGTCCACGTCATCACGGTGAACGATTACCTCGCTCGCCGCGATGCGGAGGACATGGGCAGGCTCTATGGCTGGCTGGGCCTGACCGTGGGCGTGATCGTGCCGAACATGGACGAACTGACCAAGCGCGACGCCTACAATGCCGACATCACATACGGCACCAACAACGAATTCGGCTTCGACTATCTGCGCGACAACATGAAGCATGAGCGCAAGGCGATGGTGCAGCGACCCTTCAACTTCGCCATCGTCGACGAGGTGGACTCGATCCTGATCGACGAGGCACGCACCCCGCTGATCATCTCCGGCCCGACCGAGGACAAGTCCGAGCTTTACGAAAAGCTCGACGAAGTCGCCAAGGAAATTCCCGAGGACTGGTTCGAAAAGGACGAGAAGACCAAGAACATCCAGTTCAACGAAGACGGTCTGGACGGCGTCGAAGAGCTTCTCGCGGAGAAGGGCCTGCTCGAAACCGACAACCTCTACGATGTCGAGAACACGCAGGTCGTCCACCATCTCGACCAGGCGATGAAGGCGGTTCACATGTTCCGCCGCGACGATCACTACATCGTCAAGGACGACAAAGTCGTAATTATCGACGAGTTCACAGGCCGTATGATGGACGGTCGCCGTTGGTCCAACGGCCTGCACCAGGCGGTCGAGGCGAAGGAAGGCGTCAAGATCGAGCCGGAAAACCAGACCATGGCCTCGATCACCTTCCAGAACTATTTCCGCATGTATCCCAAGCTGGCCGGCATGACCGGGACCGCCGCCACAGAAGCCGCGGAATTCTGGGACATCTACAAGGTCAACGTGGTCGAGATTCCGACCAACCTTCCCATTGCGCGCGTCGATGAGGATGACGAGTTCTACAAGAATACGATGGACAAGTTCCAGGCGATCGCGAAGACGATCAAGGAGCATAACGAAAGAGGCCAGCCGATCCTCGTCGGCACCGTCTCTATCGAAAAGTCGGAACTGCTTTCCAACTTCCTCGACAAGGAAGGGGTGAAGCACGAAATCCTCAACGCCCGCCAGCACGAACGCGAAGCGCATATCGTCGCGCAGGCGGGTCGCCTCGGTGCGGTAACCATCGCCACCAACATGGCCGGTCGCGGAACCGACATCCAGTTGGGCGGCAATGTCGAATTCCGTATCGGAGACGAGTTGTCTGATCTTGAAGACGGCATCAAGAAGGACGCGGAAATCCAGCGTATCAAGGAAGAGGTCGCCGCCGAGAAGGCCAAGGTGATCGAAGCCGGCGGCCTGTTCGTGCTCGGGACCGAGCGCCACGAAAGCCGCCGCATCGACAACCAGCTACGCGGACGTTCGGGCCGTCAGGGCGACCCCGGCCTATCGCGCTTCTATCTGTGCCTCGAGGACGATTTGTTGCGCATCTTCGGCCCGGACACACTGTTCGCGAAAATGATGAACTCGAACCTCGAGGATGGCGAGGCGATCGGCTCCAAGTGGCTGTCGAAGGCCATCGAAACCGCGCAGAAGAAGGTCGAGGGGCGCAATTACGAAACCCGCAAGCAGGTCGTGCAGTACGACGACGTCATGAACGACCAGCGCAAGGTCATCTACGAACAGCGCGCAGAAATCATGGACAGCGAGAAGGTCGACGACGTCGTTCTCGACATGCGCCATGATACGATCAGTTCGATCGTCTATTCCAACTGCCCGCGCGGCTCCTATCCCGAGCAGTGGAACATCGAGGGGCTCAAGGAAAAGATCGCCGAAGTCCTCGGCATCGAACCTCCGATCGACGAATGGCTTGAGGAAGACCAGGTCGAGCAAGAGATTCTCGAGGATCGCATACGGGCGCAGACCGACGAGATGATGGACGCCAAGATCGCCAAGAACGACGAGAATATCTGGCGCATGGTCGAGAAGGACATCCTGCTGCGCCAGCTCGACTTCCATTGGAAGGAGCACCTCGCGACGCTCGACGCGCTGCGCCAAGTCATTTGGATGCGCGGCATTGCCCAGAAACAGCCGATCAACGAATACAAGCAGGAAGCCTTCGGACTGTTTGAAAACATGCTCGACACCCTTCGTGAGGCGGTGACGAAATTGTTGTTCAAGTCCGAACTGCGCATCGCACAGCCAGAGCCCGAAGCTTTGCCCGACCTGCCCGATTTCCTTACCGGCCACATCGATCCGCTCACCGGCCTCGACAATTCGAACGACGGCGACGGATCGTCTCAGCGGCCCGAATTGTTCGGCTCGCTCGCAGGCTCCTCGCGCGCGGCTGCCGGTCCGGGCGGGGCCAGCACCGAGAATCCCTATGCGAACCTGAACGTGAACCGGAATTCGCCGTGTCCATGCGGATCGGGCAACAAGTACAAGCATTGCCACGGCGCGGTCAGCCCGAGCGCGCGCCAGTCCGCTTAAGGCTCAGCGCGGTTCACGCACCATGGGTTGGAGTGGCGGGCTGTCCGGCGTCGGATGGATTGGCCCGCCCAACTCCAGGAAGCCGCAGCTCGCGTAAAAGCCGGTGTTGGCGGGATTCGAATTCTCGAGATAGGCGCGCGTCCCGCTCCGGTCGCACGCGTCGAGGACGGGTGCGATCAGCTTCCGGCCAAGCCCGGTTCCACGAGCGCGCGGCCTCACACCGATGCTGAACAGGTATGCATGCTCGAAATCGGGGTGGCGGTCCTCCATGGCCATTCCGGTTTTCACGCCCCTGCCAATCGCACCCGGCCCGGATGCGAACAGGGTATTCACTGCGAACCGCAGGTAGTTGCCTATGGTGAAAGAGGCATCCCCGCCCGGCAACATCCACATGCACGCCCCGTCGTCGCCCGCGCTGTAACAAAAGCCGCGCGGCCCATAGATATTCTTCGCCTGCAGGCGGAACAGTGCGCGGATTCCGGCGAAATTGTGAAACAGCCAGAGATTGAAAGGGTCGGCGCGAAATGCGTCGGCAGTGATGTCTCCGATACGCTCTGCGTCCTCGGGCCCGGTCCGATGGATGCCATCTGGCAATCGAATGTAATCTTTCACTCCGGCCCCTCCTTTTTCGCGGACTAGCACTGCCTGGAATAGCGCGATAGGGCGAGGGTCGTGCCCCTGATCGTCCTCTTATCCGCCGGTTTCTTCCTCACCGCGCTGCTCTATGCCAGCGTGGGGTTCGGCGGCGGGTCGACCTATGCTGCACTGCTGGCACTGTCCGGCGTCGATTATCGTGTGCTGCCGCTGATCGCTCTTGCCTGCAACATCGTGGTGGTTACCGGCGCGACGGTCCGGTTTGCGCGCGCCGGGGTGACGCCATGGAAGGGGGCGCTGATGATGACCGCGCTTGCTGCGCCCGCCGCGTTTCTGGGTGGGCTCATGCCGATCGAGCGCGAGGCGTTTCTCTTGCTGCTCGGCGCGAGCCTCGTTCTCACCGCGCTCACCATGCTGATCCCGGTGGGCGAGGGGGAAGAGGTGGTGTCCACCCGCTTGACGAGGGCGATGCCCCTTGCCGCAGCACCGATTGGGTTTCTCGCCGGACTGGTAGGCATTGGCGGAGGCATCTTCCTTGCGCCACTGCTGCACCTAACCCGCTGGCGCGGCGCGCGAGAGATCGCTGCGACCGCGAGCCTGTTCATCCTCGTCAACTCGCTCTTCGGCCTCGCGGGCCAGCTCGCCAAGAACGGCCCCGCCATGTTCGGCGGCGCGATGGCCGAGGCGCTGCCGTTGCTTATCGCGGTAATTATCGGAGGGCAGATAGGCAGTCTGATGGCGCTGAAGTTCCTGCCGGCGAAATGGATCCGCTGGCTGACTGCAGCGCTGGTCGCAATCGTGGGCGTGCGGCTGCTGGCAGGGGTCTGACGCCAATCCGCTTTGCGAGGCGTGATTAGTCTGGCAAATATGCAGCCATGGCTACCACCGCATCGCTCGAAGAAATCCCGCAACCGCCCGGCAACCCCCTGATCGGCAATGCGCTGACAGTGGATGCGAACCGGCAGATCCAGTCGCTGATGGAGTTGGCCGAGGAATACGGACCAATTTTCCAGCTCAACATGATGGGCACGCCGATCATCATCGTGTCAGGCGCGGACCTGGTGGCGGAAGTGTGCGACGAAACGCGCTTCGACAAGACCGTGCGAGGACCGCTCAAACGGCTACGCTCGATAGCGGGCGATGGCCTGTTCACCGGCGACACCGACGATCCCAACTGGGCGAAGGCGCACAATATCCTGCTGCCTTCCTTCAGCCAGAAGGCGATGGGCAGCTACCTGCCGATGATGATCGACATTGCTTCGCAGCTGATGCTCAAATGGGAGCGGATGAACTCCGACGACGTCATCGACGTGCCAAAGGACATGATCCGCCTGACGCTCGACACGATTGGGGTTTGCGGGTTCGGTTATCGGTTCAACTCGTTCTACCGTGACGATTTCCACCCGTTCATCGAAGCGCTCAACCGTACGCTCGACACGACACAGAAGATGCGCGGGCTTCCAGGCGAAAAGCTGATGAAGCGCCAGCAGGTCGAGCAACTGGCGACAGACGCGCGCTACATGAACGGGCTGGTCGACGAGATCATCGCTGAGCGGCGGCATCAGGGAGGGGATGGCCCGGAGGACCTGCTCGACTTCATGCTTTCGGGGCGCGATGCGATCACGGGTGAGCGTCTGTCGGATGAGAATATCCGCTACCAGATCAACACCTTCCTGATCGCCGGTCACGAGACGACGTCGGGCCTTTTGTCCTTTACGCTGTATTTCCTGCTCAAGAACCGTGACGTGATGAAGCGCGCCTATGCCGAGGTCGACGAGGTGCTGGGCCGCAATATCGACGCGGTGCCAACGCTCTCGCAAGTCGGTCGACTGCCCTACATCCGTGCCATCCTGTTCGAGGCATTGCGCCTGTGGCCGACCGCACCCGCGCTTGGCCTCGCGCCGTATGAGGACGAGGTGATCGGCGGGAAATATGCCATACCAAAGGGCACCTTCACCACAGTCCTGATCCCCTCGCTCCACCGCGATACGCGAGTTTGGGGCGACAATCCCGAGGCCTTCAACCCCGGTCATTTCAGCGCCGAAGCCGAAGCCGCGCGACCGGCGCACGCCTACAAGCCCTTTGGCAACGGACAGCGCGCCTGCATCGGGCGGCAATTCGCGATTCAGGAGGCCATCCTCGTCCTCGCGATGATCCTCCAGCGTTTCGAGCTGTACGATCACACGAATTACGATCTCGACATCAAGGAAACGCTGTCGATCAAGCCAGAGGATTTCAAGATCAAGGCGCGCCTGCGCGACGATGTCGAGCGGGGTGGGGCGGCGACTGCTGAAGTCACTGAGGCCGAAAACGCCGGACCCGTTGCACCCATCGCCTCACACGGCACGCCGATGCTGGTGCTTTACGGTTCCAACCTCGGATCGAGCGAGAGCTTCGCGCGTGAGCTGGCGCGCAAATGCGAGTTTGGCGGTTTCGACGTGACGCTGACCGATCTCGACAGCCATGCGGGCAAGCTGCCGGACAAGGGCGCGGTTGCCATCGCCTGCGCCTCCTACAACGGAATGCCACCCGACAATGCTGCGAAATTCGTCGACTGGCTCGAAGGGCTGGACCCCGCCGCCAAATCGCTCGACGAGGTGTCCTACTACATCCTCGGCTGCGGCAATTCGGACTGGGCAGCGACCTTCCAGGAAGTGCCGCGCACTATCGACGCCGCACTCTCCGCCAATGGAGCGACACGCATCCTCGAAACGCAGGAACTGGACGCGCGCAGTGATGTCGACAGCCAGTTCCACGCCTGGCTCGACGCGCTGCTGCCCAAGCTCGGCGAAGTCTTCGACCTCGACCTCGAAGCTGAATCCAATGCGGTCGCAGAGCCGCTCTACAACGTCACGATCACCGAGAGTGTCACCGCCAACCCAGTTGCCGACCAGTTCGGCGCGCGCGATGTCGAGGTGATCGGCAATGTCGAACTGAAGAATCTCGACGCTCCCGATCCGCGCTCCTCGCGCCACATCACGCTCAAATTGCCCGAGGGAATGACATACGAGCCGGGCGACCACCTTTGCGTCATCCCGGTCAACGATGACGCGGTGGTCGATCGGCTGCTCAAACGGTTCGACCTCGACCGCGACACCCATGTTCGCATCGAATCCCGCTCCGACATGCGCGGGCCGTTTCCCAGCGGGAGCACGTTTTCGGTGCTGCGGCTTGCTCAATCGGCAGGAGAATTGCAGGCGGTCGCTTCGCGCAAGGACATCAGGATGCTCGCGCACTACGCCGAATGTCCCAAGTCGCACGAGGCGCTCGAGGCACTTGGCAAGTCCGTCGAGCAAGGCGAGGACGACTTTTACGCGCGCGAAGTCCTGGCCAAGCGCAAGTCGGTGCTCGATCTTCTCGAGGAATATCCCGCCTGCGACGTGCCGCTCGCCGTGTTCCTCGAACTGATCCCGATGATGAGCCCACGATACTACTCGATTGCTTCTGCACCCGGAGCCAGTCCCGGCGAATGCGCTATATGCGTAAGCGTGGTGGAAGGGCCGGCATTGTCGGGGAAGGGCACTTACAAGGGCACCTGCTCCAATTACCTCGCGGAATTGGAACCTGGCGCGCGGATCAAGGCGGTGGTTCGCAAACCCACCGCCGAATTCCGCCTGCCCGAAGACCCCTCGACCCCGATCATCATGGTCGGCCCTGGCACCGGCATCGCCCCGTTCCGCGCGTTCTGCGAACAGCGCGCGATCCTGAAAAAGGAGGGTGCCGATCTGGGCGAGGCCCTGCTCTTCTTCGGCTGCCGCCACCCGGCACATGACTTCATGTACCGCGAGGAACTGGAGGCGTTCGACGCCGATGGCATCATCGACCTGTTCACCGCCTTCTCAAGAGACGGCGAATCGCGAACCTACGTACAGCAGGTCATTGCCCGCGAGGCGGACAGGGTCTGGTCGCTGATCGAAGCAGGCGCACGCATCTATGTCTGCGGCGACGGCGCCCATATGGAACCCGACGTGCGGCGAGCCCTGCGCAAAATCTGCGCAGAAAAGACGGGCCGCAGCGACGAGGAAGCCGTCGCATGGATCGACCGGATGATTGATGAAGGGCGGTATGTGCTGGATGTCTGGGTGGGTTAACTTCGATTGCAGAAGGCTGATCCGAGGTAGAACGCCTAAGTAGTTCGCTGTCAGAAACGGGGGCAGCTTTCACCTTAAGATGGGAAAACCTGTCTGTCTGCTTGCGACCCATTCAAGGACCTTCCTATCTGCAAGAGTGGTTCAAGAATTGCGCCATCGCCAGCATCATGCGAACACCACAACCGAACCCAGTTCGAGGTGAGAAAATGCGCTTTGTTTTTTTACTCCGTCGTTACAATCAAATCGCACTAGCGATTGCCTTGACTTGGGCGGTCTTGGCAGCAGCGGTGGTTTCCTATTATGCTTTGCGGGACATTCAAGAATTCGATGAATACAGAGAATGGGAGCCCCCAACAAAAGAGAGTCTGGTAAGCGGCGAAGATATTGAAACTTCGGATGGGATCTTCACCATTTACAAATCAGACGTCCCCGATGATCGAGAAGCCGTTCGTGATGTGCGCTATGTGTCGATGAATACAGGGAATGTAGTGCGAATTGCTGATGATCCAACCGCCCTAGTCTATCAAGAAAAACCTGTAGGTGAAATTGGCCGGGTCGCGTTGATCAGAACGGGAATGCGTGGCGAAAGACCAGTCTTCGATTTCGTGTTCGTAAGTTTTCCTGAATTTAATCGATTCATAATTGCTCGTGGCATCGATGCCCTCGACACTACGCAGCCGCTCGACGACAACAACTTCAGCGCCATTGTCTGGGACGAACTCGATAAGGCGCGTTTCATAATTGTTGATGCGCGGACTGGAAATATCGAGACGAGCCGCTCTCTAGATTTTAGCGAACCGAGGAAAGCGGCGACCGACGCGGCAGATTCAGCAGGCGCTGCGGCCGAAGACGCCGCTCAGTCAGTGCTTGAAAACTCATTTTAGCAGGGGGCGAACTGCAGGTCCGCTCTCCATCCCAGTTGCGGTCATTGCGGGCATCTCGTTCAAAACCCGAAAGCAGCCTCTCAGTCAGGCTCACAGCCATGAACAGCCCAGCATGAGACCGAGCGGTACGCTCGCGATGTGCGGGGAAGCATGGGCAAGACGACGCAGCTTGCCTCACATCTTGCTGAACGCTGAGTTGTTGTTGAAAGGAAAATGGCTCCCCGAGTTGGATTCGAACCAACGACCAAGTGATTAACAGTCACCTACTCTACCGCTGAGCTATCGGGGAGCAGCTTCCCAAGCGGTATGGAGGGAAGCGAGAGCGGGCGTATATTCAGCAGCGCATCGCATTGCAAGGGGGAGTTTTGAATTTGTTGCGCACCCCCAAATCCGTGTGCGAGCTCGCTGGACGGGCACCGCTCCTGTGTGGGCGCCGGGCCGGGATCACGACGCGTAGAGGATCTGATCACGCTCGATCCGGAGCAGATATCGGCGTTTTCCTACGCGCCTTGCGAAGCGATATGAAAGCGTTGCCATGACCCTTTCGCCCCGCCCATTGCCTCGCCTCAATCGGAAAGTCACACTTCCCGACGCGATAGCGCGCAAACCTCTCGTAGAATCAGGGCCTTGGCCCCGGAACGCGGTTTTCCAAAAGACCCCCTTGGGTGTTCCAATCGATCCACTAAACGTGCGTGGCAGGCGTTCAGTCGACCGCGAACTGCTCGGCCACGATGCGCTCGGCGAGAGACTGGCCCGCGTCGAAGAGCAGTTCGAGCTCGCGATCGTCGGCGATCTCGATCGTGACCTCGGCAATGTCGCGCAGCTCCTTCTGGTCTGCGACCGCCGCGATGGGTCGCTTGGCCGGTTCGAGCACGCGGAAACGGATGCGCATCTCGTCGGGCAGGATCGCCCCACGCCAGCGGCGAGGACGGAACGGGCTGATCGGGGTGAGGGCAAGCATCCCGCTGTCGAGCGGCAGGATGGGACCGTTGGCCGAGAGGTTGTAGGCGGTCGAACCGGCCGGGGTCGAAACCAGCACACCGTCGCCTACAAGCTCCTTGATGCGGACGCGGCTGCCCACGGTGACCTCGATCTTGGCCGTCTGGCGCGTCTCACGCAGAAGCGACAGCTCGTTGATCGCGCACATCTCGTGCGTTTCGCCGCTCTGCGTGATGGCGGTGACCCGAAGCGGGGTGATGGCCTTGCCTCGCGCGGCGTTGATGCGGTTCATGACAGAGCCGCTGGTCCCGGAACTCTTGGTATAGCGGTTCATCAGGAAACCGACCGTGCCCCGGTTCATGCCATAGACCGGGATGACACTGCCGCGGTCGAGCATCGAGTGCAGGACGTGCAGCATGAAGCCGTCGCCGCCGAGGACTACCGCAGCCTCCGCCTCCTCGAGCGGAGACCAGTCGCGCTCCGACTGCAGCGTCGAATACGCTTCCTGCGCGCGCGGCGTGTCCGACGCGAGCAAAGCGACCTTCGTGAAGTTGCGGTCGCCTCTGGTTACTCTGGCTGCTGCCATCTTCGTCGTCTCCGCCCGCCAAGCCGGACCACTGCGTTTGCGGTGTCATCACAAGCATTTACCCTTGTGTGCTACACTGGTCCGCGCGCCCCCCACGGCGCTAGTGAGTTATCCTGATGTTCCAAATTCGGGCGGAATGCAATTGGAGAGCGCAATCGGCGGCAAGTCCGCCTATGCCGACCGTATGAGCAAAGAGCGTTCATCTTTGGACACAAGGTTCAGCGGGTCGTCGCTGCGAGGGCCGGTGCGCGGGCACTTTCCGGGCGTGAGTTCGGCTTCGCTCGACGCGGACCTGCTGAGCGCGCTGGACCGCCGCGAGATCGAGGTACTGTTCCAACCGCAATTCGCCTGTTCGAGCGGTGCGGTGGTCGGGGCGGAAGCGCTGGCACGCTGGCAGCATCCGACGCTGGGTGTCATCGGTGCGCGTGACCTGTTCGCGATTGCCGAGCGCGCTGCGCTGGTTGCCCCGCTGTCGCGGCATGTCGTGGCGCGTGCTCTTGAAGACGCAAGCGGGTGGCCGCACGAGCTGACCCTCTCGCTGAACATAACGCCAGAGGAGCTGGGCGACACACGCTTCGCCGCCGACTTTGCCGAGCTGATTGCGAAAAGCTCGATCGAGCCTCAGCGTCTGATGTTGGAGATCACCGAGGATCTGCTGGTGCACAATCTGGAGCAGGCCTCAGCCGCCTTGCGCGCGCTGAAAGCCTTGGGTTTCCGGATCGCGCTCGACGACTTCGGGGCTGGTTTCTGCAACTTCCGCTATCTGCGCGAGCTTCCGCTGGATGCGATCAAGCTGGACAAGATCATGGTCGACGACGTCCCCGGAGATGGCAAGGCTCTGGCGGTGCTGCGCGCGATCATGACGCTGGCGAAAGCGCTGGATCTCGCGGTCTATGCCGAGGGGATCGAGGACGACGTTCAGCGCGCGACGATCATCGCGGAAGGATGCGACTATTGGCAGGGTTTCCTGCGCGCACAGCCGATGAAGAGCGAGGACGTACTGGCCATCTCGCGCACTGCGCGCGGGGCGGGGCACGGTTAGGACTATTCGGAGGACTGGCCGACAATGGCGATCCGATTGCCGTCCGGGCTCACGGCAATGCGGTTTGCCGAGGTGATTCCGTGATCGGAAAGGTCCGCAATTGCCTCCCACCCGTCGCTGCCCTCGCGCCATCTGTGAACGACATCGCCCTCGATCTGCAGGATCGCGCCATCGGGGGTCCAGGTGTAGTTGGTGTTGGCTCCGACAATTGGCGTCAGCGGTCGGATCGCCTTGGTCTCGGGATCGAATGCCTTGATCCAGACCTGTTCGTTGGTCTGGCGGTGAACGAAGCTGAACTCGTCGGTCCCCGGTATGAGGTGCGGTGTCGCCGGGACTGCGTGACCGGCGATGAAATGATAGGCCGGTTCGTCGGCATGAGTCAGAGCGACGCTGAAACCGTAGCGCGACCAATAGAAGATAGCGCCGGTCGTATGATTGCGCGCAAAGTAGCCGACAGGTTCCGCGACCCCGGCGCTTTCAAGCGACCAGCGCGGTGCGTCCGGATTGCTGCGGTCCAGCTCCCAGATCGAGGTGTTGCGCTCGAACACCATCGAAATGGTACGGTTATCGGGTGAGGGTGTGGGAGAAAACTCCGATTCCGGCGTCTGCGTGATCCGCGCGTGTTCGCCAGAAGCAATGTCGTATTCCCAGATGTCGGTCTGCGTCCCGTCGTCGCGCGAATAGAGGAAGGTGGCGCTGTCTTTGGTGAAATGGGGCTGGTTGTCGTAGCCGGGCCGGTCAGTGACATTGGCGCCGCCGGACAGGGCATCCTCTTCGGCCGCCGAATCGTAGTCGAACAGGAAGATTTCGGTTTCGGGAAAGGCCGGGGGCGGTGCTTCTTCGTCCTGCGCCTGACCAGGACTGGCAATCGCCAGCATGGTGCAAAGCGTCAGGGTCGATCGCAATTTCGGCATGTCTTCCTCCATAAAGTTCGCGGAGGATTAGTGTTGCCACCGGTGCTCCGGGTCAAGCCGCCTTCTTCCTTGCCTTCCGAACAATACCACTCAGCCCCTTGGTCAGTTGGAACAGTCCGTTGAGACGGCTTTCCGGATTACCCCAGGCCCGGCTGATTACAAGTTTCATATCGGGGCGCAGCTTGGCGGTTTCCGGAGCGTTCCGGTTCAACCGATCGACATAGGCGATCAGGCCCGGACCGTCGGGGAAGTCGTCCTTGTGGAAAGTCACCAAAGTGCCACGCGCGCCGACATCGATCTTGGCGATATTCGCTGTAATGGCCTGATGCTTGATCTCGATCAGGCGCACGAGGTTCTTGGTCGGCTGCGGCAGGTCGCCGAAGCGGTCGATCATTTCGGCGGCCAGACCTTCGATCTCGGCCTTGTCCTGAGCCTGGTTCAGACGACGATACAGCGCCATCCGAACAGCAAGGTCGGGAACATAATCTTCGGGGATCATGATCGGCGCATCGACGGTGATCTGCGGACTGAACGCATCCTGTGCCTTTTCCAGCCCCATCTCACCGGCCTTCGCCGCCATGATCGCGTCTTCGAGCATCGACTGATAGAGTTCGAAGCCGACCTCGCGAATGTGCCCCGATTGTTCGTCGCCCAACAGGTTGCCTGCACCGCGAATGTCGAGGTCGTGGCTCGCCAACTGGAAGCCCGCGCCGAGCGAATCGAGGTCGCCCAGAACCTTGAGGCGTTTTTCGGCGACTTCGGAAAGCTGAACGCCCTTCTCGTAGGTTAGATAGGCATAAGCGCGCAATTTCGCACGGCCCACGCGACCGCGAAGCTGGTAGAGCTGGGCGAGGCCGAAGCGGTCGGCGCGGTGGATGATGATCGTGTTCGCGCTAGGCAGGTCGAGGCCGCTTTCGACGATTGTCGTCGAGAGCAGCACTTCGTATTTGCCCTCATAGAACGCGCTCATGCGCTCCTCGATCTCGGCGGCGCCCATCTGACCGTGTGCGCTGATGACCTTCACTTCGGGCACGTTCTCGGCGAGCCATTCCTCGACCGTCGCCATGTCTGAAATACGGGGCACGACGATGAAGCTTTGCCCGCCGCGATGGTGTTCTCGCAGCAGAGCCTCGCGCATCACCATGTCGTCCCACTCCATCACATAGGTGCGCACCGCGAGTCGGTCGACGGGTGGGGTCTGGATGGTCGAAAGCTCGCGCAGGCCGGTCATCGCCATTTGCAGCGTGCGCGGGATCGGCGTTGCGGTCAGCGTCAGCATGTGGACGTCGGCGCGCAGCTGCTTCAGCTTTTCCTTGTGGGTCACGCCGAAACGCTGCTCCTCGTCAACGATGACAAGGCCGAGATTCTTGAACTCGGTCGACTTGGACAAGATTGCGTGAGTCCCGACGACGATGTCGATATCGCCCTTGGCAAGGCCTTCGCGGGTTTCTGCGAGTTCCTTCGAAGAGACAAGGCGTGACAGCCGCCCGATCTTCAACGGGAATCCGTCGAAGCGTTCGGAGAAGTTCTGGAAATGCTGGCGTGCGAGCAGGGTGGTTGGCGCCACCACCGCCACCTGCTGTCCGTTCATCGCAGCGACGAATGCTGCTCGCAAAGCCACTTCGGTCTTGCCGAAGCCAACGTCGCCGCACACGAGGCGGTCCATCGGCTTTCCGCTTTCCAGGTCGCGCAACACATCGGCAATGGCGGCTTCCTGATCGTCGGTTTCCTCCCATGGAAAGCGGTCGACAAACTGGTTGAAGCTGGCGTCGTCTGCTTCGAAAACCGGCGCTTTCTTCAGTGCGCGTTCGGCGGCGACCTTCATCAATTCGCCCGCGATCGCGGTGATGCGCTCCTTGAGCTTGGCGCGGCGTTTCTGCCATGCTTCCCCGCCTAGCCGGTCGAGCGGGACGGTTTCTTCGGACGAGCCATAGCGCGACAGCACTTCGAGGTTTTCGACCGGGATGAACAGCTTGTCGCCGCCCTTGTATTCGAGCGCGACGCAATCGTGTCGGCTCTTGCCCACCGAGACCGGTTCGAGGCCGAGATACTTGCCGATCCCGTGTTCGACATGGACGACGAGATCACCCTTCGCCAGCGCTTGCAATTCGGCGAGGAAGGCGTCGGAATCCTTGCGCTTCTTCTTGCGGCGCACGAGCCGGTCGCCGAGAACATCCTGCTCGGTAAGGATTTCGAGGCTATCATTGGAGAAACCGGTGTCGAGCGGCAGGACCATCGCGGCGGTCTTGCCTTTCGCAGCAAGGCCCTGCGCCTCTTGCCAGCTGTCGGCAAGCACGGTCGGTGCTCCGGCTTCTTCGAGGATCGAGGCGATGCGCGATCGGCTGCCGGTGGAGTAAGCAGCGAGAAGCGGTTTGCGGCCCGATTTCGCAATGTCGGCGAAATGTTTGGCAGCCGCTTCATAGACATTGTCGCCCCGCGCTCGCTCCGGAGCGAAATCGCGGGCCGCCTTGAATCCGAAATCGAGTACCTTGTCGGCCTCCGGCGCGGCGAAAACGCTGGCGCGGTGGGCCGGTGCGGAGTTCAGGATTGATTGAAACTCATCATTGTCGAGATACAGCGCGTCTTTTGCCAGCGGGCGATAGGAGCCGGTTTTGTCGCTCGCCACCTTGGCGCGCTGCCTGGCGTAGTCCTCGATGTCGCCGAAACGTTCTTCGGCGGCGCCGAGTGCGGCTTGGTCGATCACCACGACATCCTTATCGTCCAGATGATCGAAAAGCGTAGCGAGCTTTTCCTCGAACAGCGGAAGCCAATGCTCCATGCCGGCCAGGCGTCGTCCATCGCTCACCGCTTCATAGAGCGGGTCCTGCGTCGCTGAAGCGCCAAATTTCTCACGGTAGCGCGATCGGAACCGCTTGATCGTATCGTCATCGATCAGCGCCTCTGATGCTGGGAGCAGAAGGTGCGAGTCCAGTCGCCCGGTCGAACGCTGGGTCGAGGTGTCGAACAGCCGCAGGCTCTCAAGCTCGTCGCCGAAGAAATCGAGCCTCAGCCCCTGATCGAGCGAAGAGGGAAAGATGTCGACGATGGACCCGCGGACTGCAAACTCACCGTGATCGACCACGGTGTCGTTGCGGGTATATCCTTGCCGTGTGAGAAGCGCGGCGAGGCTGTCATGACCGATCGTGGTGCCCGGCTTGAACTCACGTACGCTCTCCCGGATGCGGAACGGTGTGAGCACACGTTGGAGGACCGCATTTGTCGTTGTGACGAGAAGTTGCGACCCAGAGGATGGGCGCTGGAGCCGGAAAAGTGCAGAGAGCCGCGCGGCACTGACCGAAAGTGCGGGTGAGGCGCGGTCGTATGGCAGACAGTCCCACGCGGGGAATTCCAGCACCTCGACTTCCGGCGCAAAATAGCGTGCGGCCTCGGCGACGCTGCGCATCGCGGCATCGTCAGGAGCGATGAAGACAGCTCGCTGCTTGGCGGCGCGCGCAAGGTCGCTCATGACAAGCGGCTGCGCGCCGCGTGGGAGCGACGACAGCGTCAGCGGCGCGTCCGCGGAGAGGATCCGGGAGAGGTCTGGCATGTCTAAATCAAAGGTCCGAAGCGGCGCGGTGGTTCCCGCTAAAGGTCAGCGGCCCTAGCTTGGGATGTCGACGTAGTCGAGCGCCTGCATCTTTTCGATCATCTCGCCCTGAAAACGCGCTGGCACGGACTGCGTCTTGAGACCCCATGCCATGATATCGACATCGTCTTCGGCCAGCAGATCCTCAAACCAGTCCATTTCCGTTTCGCCCCAGGTAGCATGGTAGCGATCGAAGAAACCGCCGATCATGTAGTCCGCCTCACGTGTGCCGCGATGCCAGGCGCGGAATTTCGCGCGGGCAAGGCGTTGTTCGAAGGTGGGCATATCGGTCATGTGTCGCAGGTAAGGCACTCGCGCGCGCGCTTCAAGCGGGTATATGGGGACGCACGATGCGGCCCGATATTCTCAATCCCCTTTTTGCCGAAGCAAAGACACTCGATGGTGTCGGGCCGAAACTGGCCAAGCCACTGGGCAAGCTCGGCCTCGAGCGGGTGAAAGATATCGCTTACCACCTGCCCGAGCGCTTTGTTTCGCGCCGGGCAATCGCAAATCTCGACGATGGTGCCGAAGGCGAACAGGTGATCGTTGCGCTGACCCCGACCGAGCACCGTGCGCCCTACAATCCGGGACGCGGGCCGTACCGGGTGCTTGCCCGGGACGAGATCGGCAATATCTGCGCGCTGACCTATTTCGGGCGTGCCTCCTATACCGCCAAGAAGCAGCTGCCGGTCGGAGAGAAGCGCTGGGTTGCCGGGCGGCTCGACCGATATGGCGACATGCTGCAGATCGTCCATCCCGACCACGTCGAGGTGGATAGCGCCGCGCATCTGGCACGCATGAACGAGCCGGTCTACCCGTTGTCGGAAGGTCTCACGCAGCCCAAGGTCGCCGGGCTTGTTGCGCAATCGCTCAAGCGCCTGCCCGAGCTGCCCGAATGGATCGAGCCGGGCCAGTTCGAGCGCGAAGGATGGCCCACATGGCACGACGCGCTGCACCTTGCGCACAAGGACGCACACGAGAAGGCACGCGATCGTCTGGCATATGACGAGTTGCTGGCAAACAGCCTTGCGTTGTTGCTGGTGCGTGCGGATGGGCGGCGGCGCAAGGGGCAGGCTCTAAAGGGCGACGGGCGTTTGCGCGCCAAACTGGCCTTGCCGTTCGAGATGACCGGCGCGCAGAAACGCTCGATCTCCGAGATAGAAGGCGACCTCCAACAGGAAGCGCCGATGCTGCGCCTGCTTCAGGGCGATGTTGGGGCCGGCAAGACCGTTGTCGCGCTTGCCGCGATGCTGATCGCGGTCGAAGCCGGCAAACAGGCGGCATTGCTCGCTCCGACCGAGATTCTCGCGCGCCAGCATTACGAGACCCTTCGCAAGATGGCCGCGCCCACCGGAGCCGAAGTTGCGCTGCTAACCGGTCGAGCCAAGGGGCGCGAGCGTGAGGGTCTACTCATGGGCCTCTTGAACGGGGAAATCGATATCCTCGTTGGTACACACGCAATCTTTCAGGACAGCGTGACCTACAAGGACCTTGGCCTTGTCGTGGTCGACGAACAGCATCGCTTCGGCGTGCAGCAAAGACTCGCGCTTGCTGGGAAGGGGAGGCGCGCGCCCCACACGCTTGCCATGACCGCGACCCCGATCCCGCGCAGCCTGACACTCGCGCAATATGGCGAAATGGATGTCAGTCGCCTCGATGAGTTGCCACCCGGCAGGCAGGCGATCGAGACGCTTGTCTTCCCACAGGCGCGCATGGACGAAATGGTCGCCGGGGTGGAGAGGCACCTAGCGACAGGTCAGCAGGCCTACTGGGTCTGTCCGATGGTGCGTGAGGCCAATGGCTCATTCGAGCAGGCCGACATCGCCGCAGCCGAGGCGCGATATGCGGCGCTGGCCGAGCGGTTCGGCGACAGCGTTGTTATGGTCCACGGCCAGCTCGCGCCCGAAATCAAGGACGCGAACATGGAGCGGTTTGCCAGCGGCGAAGCTCGCCTGTTGATCGCGACCACCGTCATCGAAGTCGGCGTCGACGTGCCCACCGCCACGCTCATGGTGATCGAGCAGGCCGAGCGCTTCGGCCTGGCGCAGCTACATCAGCTGCGTGGCAGGGTGGGGCGGGGATCGCAAAAGAGCCGCTGCGTCCTTTTGCGCAGCGATGAGCTTTCCGAAAATGGCAAGAAACGCCTGACCTATATTAAGGACTCGCAGGACGGGTTCTATCTGGCCGAGAAGGACCTAGAACTGCGCGGTGGCGGCGAGTTGTTGGGAACGCGGCAATCGGGCGACGCGGCTTTCATGATCGCGGATCTGGAGCAGGTGCAAAAGTTGTTGCCAGCCGCCCATGCCGATGCTCGTTTGCTGATCGATCGCGATGGCGGCCTGACCAGCGCGCGCGGTGAAGCGGCAAGGGTGCTGCTCTATCTGTTCGAGCGCGATTGGGGCGTGCAACTGCTGCGCGGCGGCTAGTCGCGCAATTCTTCGATCAAAGCCGCGACCGCCTGGTCGATCATTTGCCAAACCTCTTCGAAGTCCCGTGCGTCACCGTAGTAGGGATCGGGAACCGGCTCGCCCTGTTGTCCTTCGAGCACGTCGAGCAACATCGACAGCTTGAAATCGCCTTGACGAGGCGCGCGCGCCTTGATCCCGGCCATATTCCCTTTATCGAGGGCGACGATATGGGTGAAGGTTCTGAAATCCGCGTCAGACAGCTGACGCCCGCGAAGCTGGGAAATGTCTACGCCATGCTTTTGCGCCGTGGCGATGGCGCGCGGGTCCGGGGGATCGCCGATGTGGTAACCGGCGGTACCGACCGAATCTACATGGATGTCGAGTCCCGCTTTTTCCGCCGCGGCGCGCATCGCCCCCTCGGCCATCGGAGAGCGGCAGATATTGCCAAGGCACACGAACAGCACAGACGCTTTGACTTGGTTTTCCCCCATGTGGACTCCATAGTGTCAAATATTCCGACAATGCAATACAACATCCTAAATATGGGGCAAAAAGTTATGCGGCAGGCTATTCTAGGATTGATGTTGGCGGTTTCGCCTCTTGCAACTGCCCCCGTAATGGCAGGGCCGGTTGAGGATTATGAGGAACTGCGCGAAGATGTATGGCAGTCTTACCTCGACAGTGCACCGACCCTTGCGACCAGCGTCGGAGATCGGCGCGGAGATGGTCAGCTGGGCGATCTCTCGCTGGCCGAATATGATCGTCAGGTTGAACAGGCGCGGGCGTATATCGCGCGCCTCGAGGCGATCGACTTCGATGCTCTGCCGACCGATCTGAAGGTCGATTACCAAGTGTTGATGTCGAGTCTGGAGGACACCGTCGCTGCGGCAGAGCACGATCATTCGCGCTACGTTCTGTTCACCAATCGGGGCGGCTGGTTCACCGGCTTCGCCTCGCTGCCGAACCGTTCGCCGTTCTTCACACTCGCCGATTACGAAAGCTATGTCGGGCGGCTCGAAGCATATGGCGCGGTCAATGAGCAGGGCATTGCACGCAGTCGTGAGGCGGTTGCGCGTGGTCTTACGCAGCCTTGTGAGCCGATGGAGGGCTTCGATGCCAGGATCGCACAGCAGGTTGTCGAGGACCCCACACAGACGCCGTTCTGGCAGCCCTTTGCGGGCGATAAACCGAACGCGCTTACTGATGAGCAATGGGAAGATCTGAAAGGCCGAGCCCGTGCGGCGATTTCCGATACCGTCATTCCGGCCTATGCAGATTTTCTCGAATTCTACACCGAGGAGTATGCCCCAAACTGCCTGTCAGGCACACCGGGCGTGCTCGCAACGCCGGGGGGTGAGGACTATTACGCCTACCGCGTTGCCAGCTTTACCACGACCGATATGACGCCCGACGAGGTCCACAATCTGGGCCTGAGCGAAGTGGCCCGCATCCGTTCCGAGATGGAGGATGTCGCCGCGCAGGCCGGGTTCGACACGCGCGAAGCGTTCATCGAGCACCTGCGCACCGATCCGCAATATTACATGACCGATGCGGACGAATATGTTCGCTACGCCGCCGCGCTGGCGAAGGAAATCGACGGCTTCCTGCCGCAGCTTTTCGGCCGCCTGCCGCGCAACCCCTATACGGTTTCGCCGATCCCCGCCGCGCAGGCACCGGGCAACACCACGGCCTATTACGAGCCCGGCTCGCTGGAGACCGGCTCTGCCGGTATCTATCGCATCAACACGACCGAACTCGATCAGCGCCCGCTATGGGAACTGCCCGCGCTTGGGGTGCACGAGGCGGTGCCGGGTCATCACCTGCAGATCGCGATCCAGCAGGAACTCGACATCCATCCCCTGCGCGCCAATGGCACGTTCTTCACTGCATTTGTGGAGGGCTGGGGCCTGTATTCGGAGCGGCTTGGGATCGAGATGGGCCTATACGACACGCCCGCCAAGCAGATGGGGCGACTGTCCTATGAAATGTGGCGAGCAACCCGTCTCGTGGTCGACACAGGTCTGCATTCCAAGGGCTGGTCGAAGCAGCAGGCGGTCGACTTCATGACCGAGAACACCGCGCTGTCGGCGAGCAATATCGATGCCGAGGTCAATCGCTACATGACATGGCCAGGTCAGGCGCTGGCCTACAAGATTGGCGAACTCAAAATCCGCGAGCTACGTGAGCGGGCCGAGGAGGCGCTCGGGGCCGAGTTCGACCTGCGGGCGTTTCATGACACGGTGCTGGAAAACGGATCCATTCCGCTTTCGGTGCTAGACGCGCATGTCGACCGCTGGATTGCCAATGAACTGGCGGGAGAGGACTAGGCGGCGTCGCCCACCGGGAAGCGCTCGGTTTCGGCCAGCACTTCCTCGGTGATGCGGCGGACGTTGACCTGTGCCTTCAGCCGCGCGCCAAGCAGGGCGATGCCACTCACCTTTCGCTGCACGAACAGGGTTTCGATGGGCGGGAAGGCCCATGTGTCCTTGTCCTGAGCGATCTCCATGCCTTCGCCGCGCAGTTCTGGAATGAAAGCGCGGTCGCCGAAGTCGAAGGGCGCGTCCTCCCGCATTTCGTTGATCACGATGTCGATCATACGGTTGACCCGATCAGGGTGTTTCTCGGCTACGATCGGCATCATGAAGCCCGCATCGATCGTGGCCTTCAGGACCTCTTCGCGATTGCCTTGAAGTCCGGCAATCAGCATGTCTCGATATCCGTTGGCTACGCCAGGATCGACGGGACGGCATGCGCCGAAGTCGAGCAGCA
This sequence comes from uncultured Erythrobacter sp., assembly GCA_947494705.1. Lineage (GTDB taxonomy): Bacteria > Pseudomonadota > Alphaproteobacteria > Sphingomonadales > Sphingomonadaceae > Erythrobacter. Next base: position 203,235 of record CANLVN010000001.1, on the reverse strand, counting down.
CTATGTCTCCGGTGTCGCGGCGATAGCGGAAATTGGCGAAGTTCGGGTCAGTCTGCATGACCCCGAAATCGAACAATTCGCGCGCCACAAGGCGCAGTAGCCGTCCGAACACCATGTCGCGCCGCTCGGGCGGCTCGTTGGCAAGTTCCTCAATGCTAACGCCGTCTTCGAAACTCATCGCAAGGATCGATCCGCGGGTCAGATCTTCGTGCAGCGTAGGGACCACGAAACCCTCGACGCCGGCCAGTCGCTCGCGATAGAGCGCCATCTGTTCACCTTCGCGAGTGTAATCGGCCTCCTCGTGAAGTTGCTTTTTTGCGGCGGCCAGCAGCTTGTCGATCTCCAGTTCGGGCGGCGCGAAACCGGCGATCCTGAGCAAGGTCATGACATTGTCCACATCGGAATCGATGCTCTTGGCGACGCCGGGATACTGGACCTTGATCGCCAGTTCCTGGCCATCGCGGGTCATGGCCTTGTGGACCTGACCAATGCTCGCGGCGGCAATTGGGCGGGGGTTGAACCACTTGAACTGGCGGCGCCAATCCTGCCCCCATTCTCGCTTCAGCACGCGGTCGAGTTGCTTGGTCGGCATGAAATTCGCCTGATCGCGCAGTCGGGCGAGGATCTCGCCCAATTCCGGCGGCAGGTAATCGCCCGCATCGAGGCTGATCATCTGCCCCATCTTCATTGCCGCGCCGCGCAGATGCGAGAGCTTGTCGGTCATGCGCCGGACATTGCCCGGCGTCAGGACGAGATCGCGGGTCGAAATCCGCTCCCCGCTGCTCAGCCTTCGCGCACCCTCGGCGGCCATACCCCCCGCAACACCGCCAACCAGCCGCCCGAATGTGCCGAAGCGCGCCATGCGACCGGAAGGCACGGCCTTTTCGCGAGCACGATCCTCGCGAGTGCGGGGCGTCTTGTCGAAATCATCGTCGTCCATCGTATCTCACATAGGGCTCCACCATCGCCAATGCACTCGAAACGATGTTCCCAAGACGCCAAATACGACAAAGGCCCGGGAATTTCCCGGGCCCATGCCGCTCGATTCATTGGTCGAGTTGGTTTGTTTCAATTGTGGGTTACGCGAGTCGCGCCGATCCACCCTTAAGATAGTTCACGTAAATCCCGTGGATCAGACCAGGGATAAAGAACAGCAGCGTAAGGATCAGGTTGATCCAGAAATCGGTGCTGAGACCCTTCTTAAGGGCAACGCCGAGCGGCGGAACGAGGATGGTGGCGACGAGGATAATAAGTTCGAGCATGACTTTTCCTTTGATTGATTTGCCTACAGCGCAATTCGCTGCGGGGTTCGTGCAATCAACGGGTCTGAACGCCTGAATGTTCCAGAAAATACCGTGGAACCAAATGCTTACTTTTGGGTTGGGACGGGGCGATCAACTGATGTGTAGCCCGCCATCGACGGGCAACGAGGTTCCGGTGATATAGTCGCTGTGCGATGAGGCGAGGAATACCGCGAGTCCTTCCAAACCGTCGTGATCTCCGAACCGCTTTAGTGGGATGCGCTTCGTCATCCATTCGGCAAAAGCGGGCGGGGCAGCAGCTGTGATCGCAGTTTCGTAATAGCCGAAAAGCAGTGCGTTGGCCGTAATGCCGTAGCGCGCGAGCTCGAACGCAGCCCCGCGGGTCAGGCCATTCACCGCCGCTTTGGACGCTGCATAGTCCGAGCTCTTGTTGGTCCCCATGATCGACTGGCCCGAGGACGTTGCAATCAGTTTACCTCCGGGATTCCCATTTTCCGCCCGCTCGATCATGTGACGGCTCACGTACTTGTATGTGAGCGCGACCCCGCGCGTGTTTACGTCGAAGGTCGCGTCCCAGCCTTCGGAGGTGATATCGGGGATGCGTGTGCCGGCGCCCGAGCGCCCGGCATTGGCAAAACACGAATCGACGCGGCCAAGGGCATCGAGCGTGACGCGCATCGCTTCTGCAATCTGCGCCTCGTCTGCCACGTCGCAAATCTGGGTGAGAACTCGTCCAGCGCCATACCCGTCTAGCTCTTGGAAAGCTCCCGCGTTCTTCACCTCGTCACGCGCCCATATCGCGACATGCGCACCCGCTTTGGCCAGTCCGCGAGCCAAGCACAGGCCAAGGCCGCCATTGCCTCCGGTGATGACCGCTACGCGGCCGCTGAGGTCGAATAAGTCCATAGCCGAAAAGGTGGCGCAGTCGTTGGCGAAGAGCAAGTGCAGCCTTGGCCTGCGGGAACCGGGGGCCTCTCCGTGCGCTGAAGCAGGTATGACGGGGAAGATCATCAAGCCAGAGACCACTTTGTCCGGATGGGCACGCGTTCTCGGCTATGCCGGATTGTTGCCCCAGGGCATTTGCGTTGCCCTTGCGGCGAGCGGGCACGAATATGCTTACACAGCGTTGGCCGGTGGGTTCGCCTATGGCGCTGCGATCTTCAGCTTTCTCGGCGGCATCTGGTGGGGACAGGCTGTGCTAAGCGGCAATGACGGCCGACCGGCCGGGGCGGGTGCATACCTGATCGCTGTCCTTCCCAGCCTGATCGCAGTCGCGCTCTTCTTGCCTTGGAGTTTCGGCTGGGACTGGCCTGGCCCGGCTTTGCTTTACCTGGGAGCATTGATCATGCTCTCTCCGCTGGTGGACAGAGCGCTTGGATTTGCCGCGAAGGATTTCATGCGGCTCCGCGTACAATTATCGATCGGGCTGGGTCTGTTGACGATAGCGCTCGGTCTTGTCGCCGAAATCCTGATGAAGGGCAGCATGGCTGCATGAGACCGTGGCGAGAGCGCCTCAATGATCTAAATCTACGCAATTCCCTGCTCAAAGCTCTGGCCGCCTTTTTTTGGGAATTGCCGAGCGTCGGGGTGATTGCAGCAACAGGCGAAAACGCGCCGCGGATTGCCTAGTTTTGCACCGATTGATTGCTGGCGATGGTCGGACGGACTTGCTGATGAAAGTTCCCGTATAAAGCCACCACCCGAATTCTCACGCTTGGCGCAACGCATCGATCATGCAGTCGAATTGGTCGGGGAGAGAGGATTCGAACCTCCGGCCCCTGCCTCCCGAAGACAGTGCTCTACCAGGCTGAGCTACTCCCCGACCGTGTCGGCACCTGCGGAGTCGATCTCTCACAGGTTCGAGGCAAGGCGCGCCCTATAGGTGTGGATAGCCATGGTGGCAAGCGCACTTTTGCAGCCTATAGTTCCGGACATGGCCTCACATTCGATTCCGACCCGGCTGACCGAGCCTGCCCATCCCGAATGGCAATATCTCAACCTGATGCGTGAGGTTTGGGAGCGGGGCGGCGAGCGGATGGACCGGACCGGCACCGGCACGCGTTCGGTCGCGGGTGCGATGTTGCGGTACGATCTGGCGCACGGTGCGATGCCGCTGCTCACGACGAAGCGGGTGTACTGGAAAACCGCGACGCGCGAAATGCTGTGGTTCCTGACAGGCGAGACCAATATTCGCCCGCTCGTGTTGCAGGGCGTGAAGATATGGAACGAGTGGCCACATGCCCGTTACTTGAAAGAAACCGGCGACGATATTGCGCTCGACGATTTCGTGCAGCGGATCGCCGATGACGAAACATTCGCGAAGCAGTGGGGCGACCTGGGCCCTGTCTATGGCAAACAATGGGTCGACTGGCCAACCTACCGCTATCGCAAGGATGGACTTTACGAGAAGGGCGAGGGCATCAATCAGGTAGCGCAGGTGGTTAAGAGCCTGCGAACCAATCCCGGCAGCCGCCGCCACATCATCGAAGGCTGGAATGTCGCAGAGCTCGATCGCATGGCACTGCCGCCATGTCACAAGACCTATCAGTTCCATGTGGATGGTTCAGGGCCGGGCGCTCGCCTCAACTGCTTGCTCTACCAACGCAGCTGCGACGTTGCGCTGGGTTTGCCGTTCAATCTGTGGTCGGCCGCGCTGCTTACCCGGATGATGGCACAGCAGACGGGGCATGAACCGGGAGAGTTGGTGTGGATGGGCGGAGATGTTCACCTATATCTCAACCATGCTCACCTGATCGAGGAGCAGCTCAGCCGGGAGCCGAAGGGCAACCCCATTCTCGAAATCACCCGAAAGCCCGAAACAATTTTCGACTACCAAATCGAGGATTTCGTGGTGCATGATTACGCGCCGCACCCCCCGATAAAGGCCCCCGTTGCGGTCTGATCGGGAACGCTTGACCCCCTTCGGGCGCTAACATAGGCGAAGCCCACAAACGCTGCTTTACGCTGCTGGGAGAGCAAGCCTATGGCCGACCAGGCCGACCCCAAATCTCAAACCCCCAATTCTCAGAGCGGAGACAACCGCCCCGCGCTTGCGCTGCACGTGCCCGAGCCGAAATTTCGCCCCGGCGATAAAGCGGACTTCTCTGATATCGACATTGGCGAGCCTGGCGCGGTTCCGCGTCCCGATGAAAACGCCGACCCCGGAGACATGAGGGACCTGGCCTACGGCCTCGTCCGAGTGCTGGGCGACGACAACAAAGCGCACGGGCCATGGGACCCCAAGCTGGACCCCGAGACCTTGCGTACGATGCTTGGCCACATGGCACTGACGCGCGCTTTCGACGAACGCATGTTCCGTGGTCAGCGGCAGGGCAAAACGTCGTTCTACATGAAGTGTACCGGCGAGGAGGCCACCAGCATCGCCTCGTCGATGGCGCTGGCGAGCGACGATATGGTGTTCCCGTCCTATCGCCAGCAGGGCATTCTGATTGCGCGCGGCTATTCTCTGCTCGAGATGATCAACCAGATCTACTCGAACAAGGGCGACAAGCTGAAGGGCCGCCAGCTGCCAATCATGTATTCGAGCCGCGAACACAGCTTCTTCAGCATCTCGGGCAACCTCGCCACGCAAACCCCCCAAGCGGTCGGCTGGGCGATGGCGAGTGCGATCAAGGGCGACAGCCGGATCGCCGCAACTTGGGTGGGTGAGGGCTCCACGGCGGAGGGCGATTTCCACAGCGCTTGCACCTTTGCGGCGGTCTATAACGCACCGGTTATCCTCAACGTTATCAACAATCAGTGGGCGATCTCGAGCTTTAGCGGTTTTGCCGGGGCAGAGCGCACCACCTTCGCCGCGCGGGCGTTGGGCTACGGCCTCGCTGGCCTGCGCGTCGACGGCAACGATGCGCTTGCCTGCTATGCAGCGCAACGCTGGGCAGCCAACCGTGCCCGCGCGAACCAGGGGCCGACCTTGATCGAATATTTCACCTATCGCGCGGAAGGTCACTCCACCTCGGACGATCCGAGCGGCTATCGCAGTGCGCAGGAGCGCGAGGAATGGCCACTTGGCGATCCGGTCAAGCGTCTCAAGGACCACCTTATCGCGATCGGCGAGTGGGACGAGGAGCGGCAGGAGAAGATGGACCGCGAAGCTGCTGAGCGGGTCAAGAAGACCACGAAGGAAGCCGAAAAGAATGGCATCCTCGGCCATGGCCTGCACCACCCGTTCCACACCATGTTTGAGGACGTCTTCGAAGAGCTGCCCTGGCACCTCCAGGAACAGGCGGAGCAAGCCACACATGAGCGGATCACCAAGTTCGGCAAGGAAAGGCCCTTCGGATGAGCGCGGAAACCAAGGAGCAAGAAGCACAGGCGGGTACCGAACGTCGCGTCAACATGATCGAGGCGATCAACGAAGCGCTCGACATCATGCTGGAGCGCGATCCCGACGTGATCGTGATGGGCGAGGACGTTGGCTATTTCGGAGGCGTTTTTCGCTGCACCGCCGGTCTGCAGGAAAAGCACGGCAAGACCCGTGTGTTCGATACACCGATCTCCGAATGCGGAATTATCGGCGTCGCGGTGGGGATGGGGGCTTATGGCCTGCGCCCGGTGCCGGAGATTCAGTTCGCCGACTATATCTATCCCGGCCTTGACCAGCTGATCTCCGAAGCGGCGCGGCTGCGTTATCGATCAGCGACCGAATATATTGCGCCGATGACGGTGCGGTCGCCCTTTGGCGGCGGTATTTTCGGTGGGCAGACCCACTCGCAGTCGCCAGAGAGCCTTTTCACCCATGTCTCGGGCCTCAAGACGGTGATCCCTTCCACGCCATATGACGCGAAGGGCCTGCTCATAAGCTGCATCGAAGATAACGATCCGGTGATCTTCTTCGAGCCCAAGCGTATCTATAACGGACCGTTCTCCGGCTTTTACGACAAGCCTGTCGAGCCTTGGAAAAAGCATGACCAGAGCATCGTGCCCGAAGGCTATTACAAGATTCCGCTGGGCGAAGCGCGTACGGTGCGCGAGGGCGAGGCTCTTACCGTGCTTGCTTACGGCACCATGGTCCATGTCGCCGAGGCCGTTTGCCGCGAGAAGGGCGTCGATGCCGAAATTCTCGACCTGCGCACGCTCGTCCCGCTCGACATCGAGGCGATCGAAACTTCCGTGAAAAAGACCGGTCGTTGCCTGATCGTCCACGAAGCCACGCGCACCAGCGGTTTCGGCTCGGAACTCTCGGCGCTCGTCACCGAACGCTGCTTCTATCATCTCGAAGCCCCGGTCGAGCGTGTCACCGGGTTCGACACACCCTATCCGCACAGCCTCGAATGGGCCTATTTCCCCGGTCCCGTCCGTATCGGCGAGGCCATCGACAAGATCTTGAGCGAGTAACGCATCATGGCGAAATTCACTTTCAACATGCCCGACGTGGGCGAAGGCGTAGCCGAGGCGGAACTGGTCGAATGGCACGTGAAGGTCGGCGACACCGTTTCCGAGGACCAGCACCTCGTTGACGTGATGACCGACAAGGCCACGATCGACATCGAAAGCCCAGTCGATGGCAAGGTTCTCGAAGTGGCAGGCGAAGTCGGCGACGTGATCGCGGTCGGATCGATGCTTCTGGTGATCGAGGTCGAGGGCGAGGTTCCCGACGATGTCGAGGAAGAGAACGAGACGCCGACCACGGATGAACCGGTCGATTCGCCCATGAGCGATGAGACCGAGGAGCGCATCGAGGTGGAGAACCCTGATCCGACCGATGCCGACGATGCGATGGAGGCCGATCCGGAGCCTGCTCCCGAGCAGCCAACGAGTCCCGCACCCAGTCCGACTCCTACCGCGTCGGAGAAGGTCCTTGCGTCTCCCGCGGTGCGCAAGCGCGCAAAGGACCTCGGCATCGACCTTGCACAAGTGAAACCTGCCGAAGACGGCCGTGTGCGCCATGGCGATCTCGACCAGTTTCTCTCGTACAACAGTGGCGGCGGTTTCTCGGCCGCAGGCGCGGCGCGCGAGGACGAGGCCATCAAGGTCATCGGTTTGCGCAAGCGCATCGCCCAGAACATGAGCGCGGCCAAGCGCAACATCCCGCATTTCACCTATGTCGAGGAATGCGACGTCACCGAGATGGAGCGGATGCGTGCCGACCTGAACAGTGCGCGCGGGGACAAGCCCAAGCTTACCATGCTGCCGCTGCTCATTACCGCGATCTGCAAACTGATCCCGCAATATCCGATGATCAATGCCCGCTTCGACGACGAGGCGAATGTTGTCACGCGCCATGGTTCGATTCATCTGGGTATGGCTACGCAGACCGATAACGGGCTGATGGTGCCGGTCATTCGCGACGCACAGAGCCGCAATCTGTGGCAGCTGGCGAACGAGATCGGACGGCTCGCCAATGCGGCTCGCGATGGATCGGCCAAGTCGGACGAACTGTCGGGCTCGACGCTTACCGTGACCTCGCTGGGGCCGCTGGGCGGTGTTGCGACGACCCCGGTGATCAACCGCCCCGAAGTCGCGATCATCGGTCCCAACCGCATCATCGAACGCCCAATGTTCGTAACTGGCCCGGATGGCAGCGAGCGAATCGAGAAGCGCAAGCTGATGAATATCTCGATCAGTTGCGACCATCGCGTGGTCGATGGCTACGACGCAGCGAGCTTTATTCAGGAGGTAAAAAAGCTCATCGAAACGCCGGTTCTGCTGCTGTCGGATTAAGAACTAAAAAAAAGCGCCGCGAAGGCGATTGCAAGCGTTGACAGCCTGCAATCCCTGCCTTAGTGGCGCGTCTCCCAAGAGGCGCTGCCGCCGTAATGCGCGGGTGTAGCTCAGTTGGTTAGAGTGTCGGCCTGTCACGCCGAAGGTCGCGGGTTCAAGTCCCGTCACTCGCGCCACTTGGGACCTTTTTCCTGATAATCAGGACGAGATCAGGGCCCTTGCGGGCCCTGTTTTTCGTTGTGCGCTATTGTTCGTTCGGCGTCTCGGTATCCTTCGGCGGCGACCAGCTACCGGTTTCCATCCAGATCAAGAACCGGCCCAGCGGCAACAGCCATACGAGGCCGAGAAAGAGATAAACGACCGTCTGCGCCCATCCGGGCCAGCTTGCGAGAGTATCCGCTAGATAGACCGCGATCAGCACGCCGTAGACCATCAGGCCAATGAGCAGGCCGATGATGCCAACGGGAATTCGCCAGGTGGGTGTTTCGCGCATTAATCCAGTCCATAAATCCGTGTCGGTGTCACCACCGCGTCTAGCGGTACGTCATGCGGCTCGGTTGGCAGCGCGTCGCACAGCTGAGCGTCCCACGCCAGCCCGATCGCCATGGTGCCGGGGTTCTGCGCAAGCCATCGGTCATAATGCCCACCGCCTTGTCCCAGCCGCTCCAGCGATTGGGTGAAGCCGATGAGAGGTACGAAAAGCGTATCGGGCCGGATGACCAGAGCGTCGGGATTCGGCTGTCGTATGCCGAAGGGGCCGTCGACCAGATCGGTTTCGCCGAAGGGATCCGTATGCGCGCGAAAGGTCATCGCGCCTGCCTCGCCATCGAAATGGGGTAGGGCGATGGCATGCCCGGCTTCCTGGAAGAAACGCGCATAGCCCGATGCCGGGGCCTCATTCGCGTTTGCATGGTAAAGCCCGATAGCGGCCTCGCTGCCGATCTTTTGAAGCAACGGGGCAGGGGGGCGATGGAACAGCAGCGCGCGGATCGCATCGGGCTGCGCCGCAACATGCTGTTGGCGGGTTTTTCGCAGGGACTTGCGGAGTTCGGATTTGGTGATGGCTTGGTCCATGTCTTGCTAGCTAAGCACGCAAGGACGAAAAAGAAACGGCCCAGCGTGTATCGTAAGCTCGACCGGACACTCGCATCATGGGCGGTTGCCTTCCCGCCCGGCGAGGACGAGAGCGCTTAGGCGCTCTCGCAAACAGAAATGACGGGACCACCATGGGTCGTTGCCGGGAAATCCTCTGACGCGAAAACGTCAGGTGGGCGCCGTGTATCCCAGCCCCCAGGACGAACCCGTGGACTCGGACAGGGACAGCTCCCTATGGATTGCTTATAGCCTCAGGGATATTCTTTGGCTCGTGCCGGGCAGCCCCGCCATCTTCCAACTTAGTGTGATTGCGAACCGCCTTCAAGCGCCGTCGCCGCACGCTCGGCGCGCAGGGCGATCGCTTCGAGCTTTTCGGCAAGGGCTTCGGAATGCGCCGCATCTTCTGCCGGGCCTCCGAAAAGGTCGTGCTGGTGCCGCGAGCGTTCCTGCAGTTCGGCTATGTCGGCCTTTAATCGTTCGTTCTCGCGCCGTGTACGCTCTTCGGCCTTTCGCAGGGTATCGATCTCGGCACGCAGTTCTGCCTTTCCGTTGCCCGATTTTGCGCGGGCCTCTTCCATTTCGGCCTTGGCGCGCCGTTCGGCGTTGGCTGCATCGTCCGTGGCGCGCTGCAATTCGCCGCGCAATTCCGCGAGTTCGACCTTGGCGCGGTTCGCGGCCTGCTTCGTCTCGTCGAGTTCGTCGGCCATGAACAGCGCGGCAAAGACGAGGTTATCAGCTTCCTGAGCGGCGCGAGCGGTGCCGAGCTTGGCGTAATTTTCGTCGATCAGCTTACCGAAGCGAACAACCTTTTCCTCGTCTTCCGGCGCGCAGTTGATCGTGTAGCTGCGCGGGCCGACCGTGATGCGTACCTTGCTCATCTGGCCTTACTCACCTTCGAGCTCCTCGATGAGCGCGTCTATTTCTCCAATCGTATCAGCCACTTCTTCGCGCAATTTCTCATGTGCGTTGACCAGCGCAAGCACTTTGGCGGAGCCGGCTTTTGAGTCGGGGGGTGTCGCAGACTGTGAATTGTCGGAAGGGCGCGCGGCATCGATCCGCTCCATCGCGGCGGTAATCCGTGCCATCGCGTGTTCGATACGCCCTGCGCTCATGTTCGGGAAATACCAAGATTGCGCCATTTCGCAAAGTCTTGGGTGTTCCTGTTGATAAATGGTCTCGCCCGCCACCATGCATGCTGGAGCCGGCCCATTGCCACACTCCTCGCGTGGGGAGCGCGGCGACCCAAGTGTTGACCTCGCCAACCGGCTCGGCAATGGCCTTTTGCACCGGTGCAGGCGCTCGAATCGCCTGTCCCCACGCGACCAGAGTGCGTCGTCCAGAGCGCACCAGCAGGAGCCTCGCTTGCGATGAGTATTGACGCCAACCGCCTCCAGCCGATGGCCAACGCCATCCGAGCTCTCTCGATGGACGCGGTGCAGGCCGCCAATTCCGGTCATCCGGGCATGCCGATGGGTATGGCCGATGTCGCGACCGTCCTGTTCGATCGCCACCTGAAATTCGATCCGGGTCGTCCCGACTGGGCCGACCGCGACCGTTTCGTACTTTCGGCGGGTCACGGCTCGATGCTGATTTACTCGATACTTCATCTGTCGGGCTATGCGCGCCCGACGATGGAAGACATCGCCAACTTCCGCCAGCTGGGCAGCCCGTGTGCAGGCCACCCGGAAAACTTCCTGATCGACGGCGTCGAATGCACCACCGGTCCGCTGGGTCAGGGGCTGGCCATGGGTGTGGGCATGGCAATGGCCGAGCGTCACCTCAACGCGACATTCGGGGACGACCTCGTCAATCACCGCACATGGGTGATTGCTGGCGATGGCTGTCTGATGGAAGGGATCAATCACGAAGCGATCGGGCTCGCGGGGCATCTCAATCTCGGCCAGCTGATCGTTCTGTGGGACGACAACGCCATCACCATCGACGGCACGACCGACCTTTCGACCAGCGAGAACATCCATGCCCGCTACGAGGCGACGGGATGGCATGTGTGCGAATGCGACGGCCACGATTTCGAAGATATCGAGCGCGCTATCGAGGAGGCCAAGGCCGATCCGCGACCCTCGCTTGTCGCGTGCAAGACCGTGATCGGAAAGGGTGCTCCCAACAAGCAGGGCACCAGCGCAACGCACGGCGCACCACTGGGAGTGGACGAGATCGCTGCGGCCCGCGACGAACTGGGCTGGTCGGCGGAACCTTTCGAAGTGCCCGAGCAAATCCTCGTCGATTGGCGCTCCACAGGAGAGCGTGGTCGCCGCGAACACGGCGAATGGGAGAACCGGCTCAACAGCTCCAGCCAGAAGGAGGCATTCGATAGCCAGATGGCTGGCGTGGTCGATCACGTCGACACGGCGATCCAGGGTCACATTCGCTCGCTTGCGCTCGAACCGCAGAAGGTCGCGACCCGCAAGGCCAGCGAGATGGCGCTAGGCCCGCTGACCGAGACGCTGCCGCAAATGATCGGTGGATCGGCGGACCTTACCGGCTCGAACAACACCAAGACGCCGGCGACCGAGATGATGACCGCAGACGATTATTCGGGTCGCTATGTCTATTACGGCATCCGCGAATTCGGCATGGCGGCTGCGATGAACGGGATGTCACTGCATGGCGGGATCGTGCCCTATGGCGGGACGTTCCTGATCTTCTCCGACTATTGCCGTAACGCGATCCGCCTGTCCGCACTGCAGAAAACGCAGGTCGTCTATGTCATGACCCATGACAGCATCGGCCTTGGTGAGGACGGGCCAACGCACCAGCCAATCGAACAATTGATGAGCCTGCGCCTCATCCCGAATCTGAACACCTACCGGCCGTGCGACACGATCGAGACCGCCGAGTGCTGGGCGCTCGCGCTGAAATCGGAGGATACGCCCTCGGTGCTCGCGCTTTCGCGTCAGGGTCTGCCGCAACTGCGCGGGGAGGGCGATGCCGAATGGACAGGCGAGACAAATCGCTGCGCCAAAGGCGGCTATCTGCTGCGTGCCTCGGCGCTCGATCGCCAGGTCGTGCTGGTCGCGAGTGGCAGCGAAGTTTCGCTGGCGGTCGAATGCGCCGAGAAGCTGGAGGAGGCTGGCATAGGCACCGCGGTCATTTCGATGCCGTGCACGCAGCTTTTCGATGCTCAGGACGATGACTACAAAGCGCAATTGCTTCCCGAAGACGCTCTGATCGTCTCGATCGAGGCGGGCGCGACGATGGGCTGGGAACGCTATACCGGCAGACATGGCCTCAATATCGGTCTCGACCGGTTCGGCGCATCGGCCCCGGCAGGCGATCTGTTCGCGCATTTCGGCTTCACCGCCGACGCTATCGTTCCCGAAATCCAGAACAAATTGAATAACTAAGCAGGAGTTTCTTTCATGGGCACCAAAGTTGCCATCAACGGTTTCGGTCGCATCGGGCGGCTGGTTGCACGCGCAATTCTCGAGCGTGACGATCACGATCTGGATCTGGTTTCGATCAACGACCTCGCGGACACGAAGTCCAACGCTCTGCTGTTCCAGTATGATTCGACCCATGGCCGATTCCCCGGCAGCGTCGAGGTTTCCGATGGCGCGATGGTGGTGAACGGCAAGAGCATCGCAGTTACTTCGGAGCGTGATCCAGGCGACCTGCCCCATGCCGATCAGGGCATCGACATCGTGCTGGAATGCACCGGCTTCTTCCAGAGCCACGAGGCCTGCGAGCCGCATCTGAAAGCGGGCGCGAAGCGCGTGCTGATCTCGGCCCCGGCCAAGAACGTAACGGCCACGATCGTCTATGGCGTGAACCATGAAACGCTGACCGCCGAAAACGTGATCGTTTCCAATGCGAGTTGCACCACCAACTGCCTCTCGCCGGTGGCCAAGGTGCTGAACGACACCGTGGGCATCGAGCGTGGCTTCATGACCACGATCCACTCCTACACCAACGACCAGCGCATGCTCGACCAGATGCATGGCGACATGCGCCGGGCGCGTGGTGGGGCGCAGAACATGATCCCGACCACCACTGGCGCTGCGCGTGCGGTCGGCCTTGTGCTGCCTGAACTCGCGGGCAAGCTTGACGGATCGAGCGTGCGCGTGCCGACGCCCAATGTCAGCCTGGTCGATCTCGTTTTCACGCCTGGCCGCGACACCAGCGCCGACGAACTCAACGCCGCGCTGAAAGCCGCAGCCGACGGAGGCATGAAGGGCGTGCTCGACTACACCGACCAGCCACTCGTCAGCAGCGACTTCAACCACCATCCTGCCAGCTCGACCGTCGACAGTCTCGAGACGAGCGTGATGGAAGGGAAGCTGGCGCGAGTCGTGTCGTGGTACGACAATGAATGGGGCTTCTCCAACCGCATGATCGACACTGCGGGCGTGATGGCGAAGTTCCTCTAGCCAGATAGGCCTTCGTTCGTCCCTAGCTTGTCGAAGGACCGCTTTTCCTTCAGGCGCAGCGCGAAACAGTAAGAACGCCCTTTGGCAAGCTCAGGGTGAGCGGAGTAATTGTGGTGAGCCAATTCAAGACCCTCGATGATCTCGGAGACGTGACCGGCAAGGTCGCGCTCGTTCGCGTCGATCTCAACCTGCCCATGAAGGACGGGTCTGCGACCGACGTGACGCGCGTTGAAGCGGTCAAGCCTACGATCCTCGAACTGTGCGACAACGGTGCGAAGGTTCTGCTGCTCGCGCATTTCGGGCGGCCGGGCGGTATGCGTTCCAGCGTGCTTTCGACCAGCTTTGTGCAGGGCGATGTCGAGGAAGTGCTGGGCAAGGAGATCATGTTCATCCCCGAGATCGCAGGCCCTGTGGTCGAGCAGTCGCTCGGCATCCTGCGTCCCGGCGACATCGGGCTGCTCGACAACACGCGCTTCTGGCCGGGCGAGGAGGAGAACGATCCCAACCTCGCTCAGGCGATTGCCTCGCATGGCGATTTTTACGTCAACGATGCCTTCAGTGCCGCGCACCGTGCCCATGCTTCTACCGAGGGAGTGGCGCATTACCTGCCATCCTATGCGGGGCGTGCCATGGAAGCCGAACTCAAGGCGCTCGATGCGGCGCTCGGCTCGCCCGAGCAGCCGGTGGCGGCGGTGGTTGGCGGGGCGAAGGTATCAACCAAGCTGGCCGTCCTTGAAAACCTGGTGGGCCGCGTACAGCATCTCATCATCGGCGGCGGCATGGCGAACACCTTCCTCGCCGCGCGCGGCGTCGATGTGGGCAAGAGCCTGTGCGAGCACGACCTCACCGATACCGCTTCGAAGATCATGGACGAGGCCGACCATGCAGGCTGCACCGTGCACCTGCCCTATGACGTGGTGGTGGCCAAGGAATTCGCCGAAAACCCGGATTCCCTGCGAACCTGCAATGTCCACGAAGTTGCTGCGGACGAAATGATCCTCGACATCGGCCCGCAAGCGACCGAAGCGCTGGCCGATGTGCTCAAGACCTGCCGCACGCTGGTGTGGAACGGCCCCCTGGGCGCGTTCGAGACCGAGCCGTTCGACACCGCCACCGTTGCGCTTGCCCGCCATGCTGCCGCTCTGACGCAGGAAGGCTCGCTCATCAGCGTGGCCGGTGGAGGGGATACGGTCGCCGCGCTCGCACAGGCTGGCGTGACCGACGAGGTCACCTACATCTCGACCGCCGGCGGCGCATTCCTTGAATGGATGGAAGGCAAGGAACTTCCCGGCGTTGCGGCGCTGGAAGCATGAGCGAGGCGGGCAATGATACCGGCGCCGTCACGCACGGCGCACCCTCGACGCAGACCGAAGGCGAGTTCGCCGGATGGGGTTACTGGGCGCATGACGCCTATGAAACGCAGGCCGGTCCGTTCTACCAGCGGCGTGAGCCCGATGGTTCCTTTCTGGCCGCTTTTCGCGCCGAGGACCGCCACATGAACGGTGTCGGGAGCATCCATGGAGGTTGCCTGATGACCTTCGCCGATTTCGCACTTTTCTCGATTGCTTCGGACGAGATGAACGGCAGCCACGGCGTTACGGTCAACCTTTCCGGCGATTTTCTCGGCGGTGCAGGTCCGGGCACGCTGATCGAGGCGCGCGGCGAGGTCACACGCGGCGGGGGCAAGACGGTCTTCGTGCGGGGGATGATCACGGGCGACGGCGCCCCGGTTCTCAGCTTCACCGGAATCATTCGCAAAATCAGGCCACGAAACTGATCCCCTGGGCGGTTGCCCGGTCGCAGCCTGCTGGCTAAAGCCTGCGCAACACCTTCATACGACTGAATTGATGAGGAACCTCTCCGCATGAATCACGAACAGATGACCCGCCAGATCGCCAACGGTGATGGCTTTATCGCAGCGCTCGACCAGTCGGGCGGCTCCACCCCCAAGGCGCTGCGCGGATATGGTGTCGAGGACAGCGAATGGTCGGGCGACGACGCGATGTTTGCCGCGATCCACGCGATGCGCAGCCGGGTTATAACCTCGCCGTGCTTCGGCAGTGGCAAGGTCATCGGAGCGATCCTGTTCGAGAAGACCATGGACGGCGATGTCGATGGCAAGCCGACCGCCGAAGCCCTGAAAGCGCGCGGCATCGTTCCCTTCATCAAGGTCGACCAGGGACTAGAGGACGAGGCGAACGGCGTGCAGCTGATGAAGCCGCTCGACAAGCTGCCCGCGCTGCTCGAGAAATCTGTCGCCAA
Source organism: uncultured Erythrobacter sp. (assembly GCA_947494705.1). Lineage (GTDB taxonomy): Bacteria > Pseudomonadota > Alphaproteobacteria > Sphingomonadales > Sphingomonadaceae > Erythrobacter. The sequence goes on along the minus strand of CANLVN010000001.1, from coordinate 187,547 downwards.
GGGGATGTTCGGCACCAAGATGCGCTCGGTTATCAAGTCGGCCAATGCCGAAGGGATCGCAGCCGTCGTCGCCCAGCAATTCGAAGTCGGCAATACGATCGCCGATGCCGGACTGATGCCGATGCTGGAGCCAGAATACGACATCAATGCAGACGACCGCGCCCAGGGCGAGGACATCCTTCTCGCAGAAATCCAGAAGGGTCTCGACGCACTGCCCGAAGGTCGCAAGGTGATGCTCAAGCTCTCGATCCCTGCACGTCCCGGCCATTACACCACGCTGATCGAGCATCCCAATGTGCTGCGCGTCGTGGCGCTGTCGGGCGGATATTCGACCGAAGATGCGTGCGAGCACTTGTCGAAGAACCCGGGAATGATCGCCAGCTTCTCGCGCGGGCTGTTGCAGGACCTGCGCAAGGACCAGTCGGACGAGGAATTCGACGGTACGCTTGGCAAGGCCATCGACAAGATCGCCGCTGCCAGCGCTGCGGGGTAAGGCCCACTTGTCCGATCCCGGTACCCAGCTCTACCTGATCTCTCCGCCCGAAGTGGGCGGGGAGTTCCCGCAGCGGCTCGAACGCGCGCTGTCGGCGGGTAAGGGGGTTGTCGCGGCCTTTCAGTTTCGCGTGAAAGGGATGGATCAGCACGAAGCCGCGCGGCTCGCCGAACCACTGCAGGCGATCTGCGCTGCGCACGAGGTCGCCTTCATAGTCAACGACAGCGTAGCACTGGCAAAGCGACTGCGCGCGGACGGCGTGCATCTTGGGCAGGACGATGGCGATCCTAAAGAAGCCCGCGAAGAACTGGGACGCGAGGCGCAGATCGGGGTGACCTGCCACGCCAGCAAACACCTTGCGATGGAAGCAGGTGAGGCCGGGGCGGACTACGTCGCCTTCGGTGCGTTTTTCGAAAGCGCCACGAAAGACAAGGGCGATGCCGAACGTCCGACGCTCGACATCATTGAATGGTGGGTCAAGCTGTTCGAAATTCCGGTCGTTGCCATCGGCGGCATCACGCCGGCCAATTGCGGACCGCTGGTCGAGGCAGGCACAGATTTTCTCGCCGTATCGGGCGCGGTTTGGAATGCGGATGAGGTTGTGGCCGTCAAAGCCTTCCAAAAGGTCATCGCCGGAAGCTGAAACCGGGAGCCAAGTGGTCCCGTGCGCATTGTTCCAGTAAACCCTGGAGAAATGCCCCGATGACCTCATTCAAATCGCCCACCATTCGCAACCTCCTTCTCGCTGCCAGCGCCGCTTCGCTGGTCGCCGCGTGCACCTTCGAATCCGAAGATGATAACGCGGACAGCGCCCAGGTCGCCGAGCAGCAAGCGACGCCTGACTACGGCTATGAAACCTATAGCGAGGACAACCTAGCCGACTCGATGGCCTCGAATGACGAGCGTTATCTGAGCCAGGATAGCGACAATGGCGAGGATACCGCATCCAGCGACGACGATATGGCTCAGGACAGCCAGTCTTCCGACATGCCCGACGCCCAAGATCGTCCGACCATGCGATTGCAGGTCGTCCTCGACCGCACAGGCTTCGGACCTGGCGTGATCGACGGCAAGATGGGAATGAGCACCGAAAACGCCCTGCGCGGTTTTCAGGAGGCTAACGGGCTGGAAGTAACCGGTCAGAATGATGCCGCGACCAAAGAAGCTCTGGGTGACTGGGACGCGATTCCGGCAACCCGCGTAGTGACGATTCCGACGAGCTGGGCGCAGGAAAGCTACACCGATATTCCGGAAGACACCGCCGCCAAGGCAGAGTTGGAAAGAATGGGCTACAAGTCGCTGGAAGAGAAGCTTGCCGAGCGGTTTCACACGACCGCAGAGGTGCTCCGAAGGCTGAACCCCAATGGGAAACCGGCGGGAAGCACTGAATCTGAACAGCAAGCGAGCGAATCCAGTAGCGATAGCAGCTCGTCGTCGACCGGCTCAGCCGACAGTTACTTCACTCCGGGGCAGCAGATCCGCGTGCCGAACATCGGCGCGGATCGCATCGCTCCGGGTTCGGTGGAAGACGGCGACTGGCAGCGCACGCTCGCTTCGCTGGGCGTCGGCACACAGCAGCCTGAGGTGGATCGCATCGTTGTGAGCAAGGCTGGCAAGACGCTGAAAGCCTATAATGGCGAAGAACTGGTCGCCTTGTTCACCGTGTCCTCTGGCTCCTCGCAATTTCCGCTGCCACTGGGCGAATGGGACATTCAGGGCAAAGCCTACATGCCCGACTATCGCTACGATCCCGAAGTGCTGGCGGGCTCGGACGCTGCGCAAGGCGAGGTCTACACTTTGCCGCCGGGTCCGAATTCGCCGGTGGGTGTCGTATGGATCGACCTGTCGAAAGAGCACTATGGTATCCACGGCACCCCGGATCCTGAAACCATCGGACGCGCGCAATCGAGCGGATGCGTCCGGCTGACCAACTGGGATGCGGCGCGGCTTGCGCAGATGGTGTCGCAGAGCACCGAAGTGATTTTCGAAGCGTAAGACGGCGCTCTGGGAAGACGAAGGACTAAAGGGGGAAATGCGATGAAGTTCGCCGACAGGATACTGACAATCGTGGTCACCGCGACGCTGACATCGGCGGCGTGGATCGTCTTCGGAGGAACCTGGCTCGAACAGGCGAACGAACGGCAGGATGAACCCGGCACGAACTTGGATGCCGCCGACCCTGGCGACACCGGAGATCCCGGCGGCATGGACGACGGGCCGGTTGAAGGCTCAGCCGGCGAGGGCACCGAACCTCCCGTCGCCGGTTCCGAACCGCGCGACGGATCGGTCTCTCAAGCTGCCTTGCAAATTCCTGTCGAGGGCGTCGAAGCGGGGGATCTGTCCGATACCTTCCTCGACCGTCGAGGTGCGGAAGGGGGGCGGACGCATGAGGCGATCGACATCATGGCACCGATCGGCACGGCAGTGATCGCCGCGCGCGAAGGCACGGTCTCAAAGCTGCACAATTCGGATGCTGGCGGAAAGACGATCTATGTGCGCAGCCCAGACCGGTTGACGATCTATTATTATGCCCATCTCGACAGCTACGCATCGGGTCTGCGCGAAGGCCAGCGAGTACGGGCGGGGCAGAGGCTGGGAACGGTAGGCAGTACGGGGAACGCAAATCTCGATGCGCCGCACCTGCATTTCGCGCTGATCGAGACCACGCAGGATGCGCGGTGGTGGGAGCCCGGAACTGCGCTGAACCCTTATCCGCTGCTTACCGCTGGATCGCGATAGCGGCCTTACCGACCGCGCGTGCAGAGAATTTCGGTGACGCTTCCGTCGCGTGCGATCTTGCGAAGCTGATTCTCGCCCACGCGCTGGAACCGCTCACCCTTCTTCGGGCCGCGCGTAAAGGTCAGTTCGCGCCCACGCAGGATGTAGGTGCCTTCGCCTGCGGTAGTGGAATAGCGCGAGGCCGGAATGATGCGGAAGTCTTCGCCGGCAACCGGCTTGTAGGCAGCACCGCCCGCATCGCCGGGCAGCGCACAACCATAGGCTCCATGTGGCAGTGTGGCGAGCGGGCCGCTGCTCGAAGCAGGGGTGCGCTCCCCCTGTCCGGCGGCGGGCGAGATCGCGGCGAGTGCAGCCGCAAAAGCAGTGAGGAGGATTACGTGGATCGTCTTCATGTCTGTCCGGGGGTCCTTGCGGATTTTGCGTAACATCGCATATCGGGGCTGACCACCGAATTAACCATGAAAGCGCACAGGCAGGCATCTCGGTCGAACCGCAAAGGTTCCGCCGCTTGCCGTGCCGGGGTCAAGCGGCTATTGGCGCGCTTTGGTTTCAGGGGCGGCGGCGGATGGCCACGATCCATCGCCCCGGCCCCATCACGCAAGAAAGCACATTCCCCATGAAGATCAGCGGCGTCGACATCCGTCCCGGCAACATCATCGAATACGAAAACGGCATCTGGAAAGTCGCCAAGATCCAGCACACTCAGCCTGGCAAGGGCGGTGCCTACATGCAGGTCGAGATGAAGAACCTGCAGGACGGTCGTAAAACCAACGTCCGTTTCCGCAGCGCCGACACGGTCGAGAAGGTGCGCCTCGACACCCAGGAATATCAGTTCCTCTACGAAGACGGCGACATGCTCGTATTCATGGACACCAACACCTACGAGCAGATCAACCTGCCTAGCGATTTGCTGGGCGATGCGCGCCCGTTCCTTCAGGACGGAATGCAGGTGATGCTCGAACTTTGGGAAGAAAAGCCCATCAGCGTCGAACTGCCCGCGCAGATCGAAGCCGAGATTGTCGAGGCCGACGCGGTGGTGAAGGGACAGACTGCCTCTTCCAGCTACAAGCCCGCCGTGCTCGATAACGGCGTGCGCATCATGGTCCCCCCGCATATCGAAAGCGGCACTCGGATCGTGGTCGACGTCTATGAGCAGACCTATGTCGGGAAGGCTGGCTAACTTCCCATGAGCATGTTTTCAGGCCTGATCCGCGTGATGGAACGCGCCGCGCGCAAGGCGGGAGGACGTTTGCGGCGCGACTTTGGCGAGGTCGAACACCTGCAGGTGAGCCGCAAGGGCCCTGCGGATTTCGTCTCCAAAGCCGATATGCGCGCCGAACGCACCCTTTACGACGAATTGCTCACGGCACGCCCGGGCTGGGGCTTCGTGCTCGAAGAAGCGGGCGTGATCGAAGGCGACGAGGGTAAGCCGCGCTGGATCATCGACCCGCTCGACGGCACCTCCAACTTCCTTCACGGCATCCCGCATTTCGCGATCAGCATCGCGGTGCAGGAGCCGCGTCTTGATGGGAAGGGCTGGGGCGAAGTGACTGCCGCGGTCGTTTACGATGTCATTCAGGACGCGACGTACTGGGCGGAAAAGACCCGTGGCGCCTGGTTGCAGGACGCGCGGCTGCGCGTGTCGGCACGGCGTGGGCTTACCGACGCGTTGATCGCGACGGGCATTCCCTTCAGTGGCCACGGCGATTTCGCCGAATGGAGCCGCATCTTCGGCGCCATCGGTCCCGAAGTCGCCGGTATCCGCCGCTTCGGTGCGGCTTCGCTCGACCTTGCCTATGTCGCGCAAGGGCGCTTCGACGGTTTCTGGGAAAGCGGTCTCAACGACTGGGATACCGCCGCCGGATGCCTGCTGGTGCGCGAAGCGGGCGGGTTTGTCAGCGATTTCCGTGGCCGCAGCGAGCCGATCCATTCGAAGCAGGTGCTCGCCGCCAACGACGCGCTGCACTCGAAGCTGCACAAGCTGCTCGCGGGAAGCTTGCGATAATCCGCACTCCTCGCTAACAGCCGCGCTCGCGCAGATGCGCAGTGCCCCTGTGGTGGAATTGGTAGACGCGAGCGACTCAAAATCGCTTTCCTTCGGGAGTGCCCGTTCGAGTCGGGCCAGGGGCACCACTTTTCTTTTGAGTTGATCCGGCAATAACCGCCGCTCCCCTCCGTGTCGGAGGAGTGGGGCGGTCTTGCTCGCCTCTTTCGGCTCTTCTTGGCTGGTGAAGAGCCGGTTCTACGGAACCAGTCTGCTCGACCCCAACCAGAAACGCGTAGTGAAACTGGCACGGGCCATCGAGGCCTGACAGGGCAGGAGACGCGAATCCGCTTGCCAATCGCTCAGCGAATTGGGACATGCCGAACGGACAGGCATCATGCTCGATTTTCCATCATACCATGCGCTAGCCGCGATGATCGTGACGGTCCTGATGTTTGTCGGGTTCGTGCGCGGGCGCATGTCGATCGAGATCGTCTCGCTGCTCACCATCGCTGTGATCGCGGTGGGACTCTATTTCTTCCCACTGCCCGACACGCGCCCGATTGACGGGCTGGCGCTCGCATTCGGCGGTTTCGGCCATTACGCGCTCATCACCATTTGCGCGCTGATGATCATGGGCAGGGGGCTGGTGGTGACAGGCGCGCTTGAGCCTGCCGCGCGTGTTCTGGAGCGGGTGTTCAAGTTCAATCTCCAGCTCGGCCTGCTGGTCTCCCTGCTGATCGCGCTGGTTCTGTCGATGTTCGTCAACAACACGCCGGTGCTGGTGCTGATGATCCCTATCTTCGCCGCGCTGGCAACGCGCGGCGCGATGTCGACGTCGAAGACGCTGATGCCGTTGAACGCCGCCTCTCTGATCGGCGGGCTGGCCACGACCATCGGCACCTCGACCAATATCCTCGTTGTCTCGATCGCTGTCGATCTCGGCATGCGCGAGATGGGGGTATTCGATTTCACCCCAATCGTCCTGCTCGCCGCACTGGTGGCGCTGCCTTACATGTGGCTGGTGATGCCACGCCTGCTCGACGACAACCGGACAGAGGCGCTGCATGCTGAGCGGCAGTTCCACACTCGCCTGCGCGTTGGCAGCCAATCGATGCTCGCTGGCGAAGAACTGGCCGCCATCCGAGAGAAACTTCCCAAGGGCATCACCTTTCACACCGCGCCGCTGGGAGAGCTACAGCCGCAGCAGCGCCTGCACATTTCGGGAAGCCACGACGATCTCGAAGAGGCTACCCGCGTACTCAAGGGCGAGCTAGCGCCGAGCTGGGTGCTCGACCGCATCCGCCGCAGTGCTTCGGCCAACGATGCAGACGTGATGGTCGTCGAAATGACCGTCACCGCGGATTCGCGTCTGATTTCGCGCACCTTGCCATCCTCTGGTATCGCGGACCTTTATTCGGTCGCGGTTCTGGGCATCCACCGTCCCGAACGGCTCATCGGCGAACGCGAGCAATATTCCGAAGGCGGCGACCTGCGCATCAGCGAAGGCGACGTGCTGCTGGTTATGGGCCTCAAGGACGACCTGCAGGGCTTCGCCCTGGCCGACAGCCTGCTCATGCTCGAAGGCGGGCGCGAATTGCCGCGCCGATCCAAAGCGTTGCTTTCGGCTGCGATCATGGGCTTTGCGGTCGCCACAGCAGCGATCGGCATTTTCCCCATTGCGATCAGCGCGCTGGCGGGGGCGATCCTGATGTTCGTGACCGGCTGCGTTAAGTTCGACCGGGTGGGCAGGGCGCTTTCTGGACAGGTGATCGTGCTGGTCGCGGCCAGCATCGCCATTGGGCGTGTGATCGACGATAGCGGCGCGGCGGCTTGGCTGGGTGATGCGCTGTCGATCGGGCTCAACTACCTGCCACCCGCGCTGATCATCGCGGCCATCATGGCTTTCGTGACATTCATCACCAACTTCGCTTCCAATGCGACCGCCGCGACGGTTGGTACGCCAATCGCCTTCAGCATCGCCGCATCGGTGGGCATGCCGCCCGAACCGCTGGTGCTCGCGGTGCTCTTCGGCTGCAACCTGTGTTATGCGACCCCGATCGCGTACCAGACCAACATGCTCATCATGGCCGAGGGGCAATACGAGTTCGCCGACTACATCCGCACCGGCCTGCCCTTGGTAGCGATCATGGTGACGACGCTCTCAGTGCTGTTGGTGCTGTGGTACGGGCTTTGAGATTTCCTACGCCCTTGCGATTTGGCAGTGATGCCGCGATGGGCGCTGAGTTGAATTTTAGCGGGCAGGGTGGATTTCTCGATGTGCTCAAAATGTCCGGAGTTTTAAGCCTCAGGACTGTGTTCCATGTGTTCCATCCTGTAGGAAAAGGGGAGTTGAAATGACACGCAAACAACGACTTGCACTCGCACCGGCAATGGCCCTCGCACTGGCCGGAGCGGCGGCGCTGGGATCGGAGACACCGGCATTGGCCGACGCTCACATGGAAACGAGCGAGACGTCGGATGGAGGTGAGTTGCGCGCCTCGGTGATGGAAGACATGCCCGCGCTGGTCGATCTCTACAAGGACCTGCATGCCAACCCCGAACTCAGCTTCGAGGAGCACGAGACTGCTGCCAAGTTGGCGGAACGCGCCCGCGCAATGGGCTTCGAAGTGACCGAAGGTGTCGGGCGCACCGGCGTGGTCGCGGTCCTGCGCAATGGCGAAGGGCCGACCGTCATGCTGCGCGCCGACATGGATGGGTTGCCGGTGGTCGAGCAAACAGGGCTTCCCTACGCCTCGACGCGCACCGCCGTCCCGGCGAACGGGGTGGAGACCGGCGTGATGCATGCCTGCGGACACGATCTGCACATGACGGCGTGGGTTGGCACTGCTCAGCAACTGGTCGAGCGCCGCGACGAGTGGTCGGGCACGCTGGTCATGATCCTGCAACCCGCTGAAGAGACGGGCGAGGGCGCGCTGGCGATGCTCGAGGACGGCCTCTACGAACGCTTCCCCAAACCTGACTATGTGCTCGCCTTCCACGATGCGGCGCAGGCACCAGCGGGCTTCATCGGCTATTCGAAGGGCTATGCGCTCGCCAACGTCGACAGCGTCGACGTGGTGATCCCCGGCATCGGCGGCCACGGCGCTTATCCGCATACGACCAAGGACCCGCTGGTCATCGGGTCGAGCATTGTGATGCGGCTGCAAACGCTGGTGAGCCGTGAGATCAACCCGCTCGACCCGGCAGTCGTGACAGTGGGCAGCTTCGCCGCCGGCTCAAAGCACAACATCATCAGCGACGAGGCGCGTCTTCAGATCACGGTGCGCAGCTACACCGATGAAGTGCGCGAACAGCTCTTGAGCGGGATTGCGCGGATCGCGCGTGGCGAAGCGCTCGCAGCGGGTATGCCAGAGGACAAGCTGCCCAAGGTGACCGTGCAGGAGCCGTATACCCCTTCGACCTACAACCACCCTGAGTTCACCGAAGAAGTGATGGCAGGACTGTCCCCTCGCTTTGGCGAGCGCATCCAGGAAGTGCCCAGCGTTATGGGCGGCGAAGATTTCGGCCAGTTTTATCGCGCCGACCCCGATAATGTGCAGACGCTCATCTTCTGGGTGGGTGGGGTGCCGATGGAAGAATTCCAGGCATCCCAGCGCGGCGAGATCGAACTGCCGAGCCTGCATTCGCCCTTCTGGGCCCCCGACGCGCCCGTGGTGATCGCGACTGCGACCGAGGCGCTGACGGCCGCAACGCTCGACCTGATGCCGAAAAGTGGCGGGTAGAGAGGGGCTTAGATAGCCGAAAACGTAACGGCCACCGAGGCGGTTTCCCGCTCGGTGGCCGCATTCTCCTCCCCAGGAGAACTGGTGGGAGTAGGCTGCCGGGTTACTCGGCGTTAGGCACGTAAGTGCCGAGCCGGTGGTGCAGCGCGTTGATCTTGGCGAGCTCGTCGCGATCCTCCGTGCCGCGTGCATGGCTTTCCAGCGCGCGGCGAAGCAGCTTCATGTCTGCCGTCGAAAGCAGCGCGCGGGCGCGGGATGGTTCGGTCTTCGGGGTGTCGGTGTCGCTCATTGTAAGTCTCTCTCCATAGGACCGGGTCAGACGCGTGTGTCGTACAGTCCGTAATGGCGGTGCGAAGCGGCAACCGCAAGGCCAGTGTTATTGACCCGGCCCTGCGGCTGCTTTCAATCGCTTACGCTGCGGCGAACTGGTTCATGGTGTTGTCCTTGCCACCCGCCTTGAGCGCGGCTTCGCCAGCGAAGTACTCCTTGTGGTCGTCCCCGATGTCGGAGCCAGCCATGTTCTGGTGCTTCACACAGGCGATGCCCTGGCGGATTTCCTCGCGCTGCACGTTCTTCACGTAGCCGAGCATCGCTTCTTCGCCGAAATAGCGCTTGGCCAGGTTGTCGGTGCTCAGCGCCGCGGTGTGGTAGGTCGGCAGGGTGATGAGGTGATGGAAGATTCCCGCACGCTTCGAGCCATCGGCCTGGAAGGTCTGAATCTTCTTGTCGGCTTCGATTGCCAGATCGGTGCCGTCGTAGTCGACGCTCATCAGCCTGTCACGATCATAGGCGGAGACGTCCTTGCCCGCTTCTGCCCATGCGTCATAAACCTGCTGGCGGAAGTTGAGGGTCCAGTTGAAGCTCGGCGAGTTGTTGTAGACGAGCTTGGCGTTGGGCACGACTTCGCGAACACGGTCGACCATTCCAGCGATTTGCTCGACATGCGGCTTCTCGGTCTCGATCCACAGCAGGTCGGCACCGTTTTGGAGGCTGGTGATGCAGTCGAGGACACAGCGATCCTCACCCGTGCCAGGCCGGAACTGAAACAGGTTCGAGGGCAGGCGCTTGGGTGCCATCAGCTTGCCGTCGCGGCTGATGAATACCTGTCCGTTGGTCACGTTCGCCGGATCGACTTCCTCACAATCGAGAAACGCGTTGTACTGGTCGCCCAGGTCGCCGGGTTCCGTGGAATAAGCGATCTGCTTGGTCAGACCGGCACCGAGCGAGTCGGTGCGTGCGACGATCACGCCGTCATCGACACCCATCTCGAGGAATGCGTGACGGATCGCGCGGATCTTCTGCAGGAAGTCTTCGTGCGGGACCGTGACCTTGCCGTCCTGGTGGCCGCACTGCTTTTCGTCGGAGACCTGGTTCTCGATCTGCAGCGCACAGGCGCCTGCTTCGATCATCTTCTTGGCGAGCAGGTAAGTCGCCTCGGCATTTCCGAAACCAGCGTCGATATCTGCAATGATCGGAACGACGTGCGTCTCGAAATTGTCGATGTTGTTCTGGATTTCCTTGGCTTTCACATCGTCGCCAGCTTCACGCGCCGCGTCGAGATCGCGGAAAAGTCCGCCAAGCTCGCGTGCATCGGCCTGTTTGAGGAAGGTGTAGAGCTCTTCGATCAGGTCGGGAACGCTGGTCTTCTCATGCATCGACTGGTCAGGCAGGGGGCCGAATTCACTGCGCAGGGCGGCGACCATCCAGCCGGAAAGATAGAGGTAGCGCTGTTTCGTGCTGCCGAAGTGCTTCTTGATCGAAATCATCTTCTGCTGCGCGATGAAACCGTGCCAGCAGCCCAGCGACTGGGTGTAATTGGCGGGGTCGGCGTCATAGGCTTCCATGTCGTCGCGCATGATCTTCGCGGTATATTTCGCGATGTCGAGACCGGTGCGGAAACGGTTCTGGATTGCCATGCGAGCGGTGGCTTCAGCTTCGATATCGCCCCAGCTGGGGCCGTTGGCGTCGATGACGCTTTGCATCCGCGCGATAGTTTCTTGATAGGTCATGGAAATCTCCGTGATGGGTAATGGGGAGGTGATGGAGCTGCCGTGCCATGGTGCAGTGCAGCGCGACAGAAAAAGTTACAGACTTTCGTGTCTATATCGCGCTGAAGCCGGTAATTCTTGTGTAAGCATGTAAAGATATTTACATGAGCCTCATGTCAGACAACAGCCTACTCGCCGGTCCTTCCCTTCGCCGCCTGCGCAAGCGCGAAGGGCTCACCCAAGCCGCGATGGCCTCCTCGCTGGGCATCTCACCGAGCTATCTCAATCTTATCGAACGCAACCAGCGACCGCTCTCCGCGCGTGTGCTGGTTCAAGTGATCGAGCGCTATGACTTCGATCCCAGGTCGCTGCGCGAAGATGAGGCGATCGGCGGGGTCGATGGGCTTGCCCGCCGCATGGCGGACAAGCGATTTGCTGATCTCGGGATCGACCGCGAGGAGTTGCAGGAGTTCCTTGCCGCAGCGCCTCAAGCAGCGGCGGCTTTCGCGCGGCTCTACGACAATTCGCATCCCGGCTCGGAACAGGCCGAGGATCCTGCAGAGGAGACTCGCCGCGCAGTCGAGCGCTGGCAAAACCACTTTCCCGACCTCGATCACGCGGTCGAGGACCTTGCTGACGAACTGCGGCTTTCACGGGGGGATATCAGTGCCGGCCTAATCGAGCGGCTGCGCGAAAAGCACCGTTTGTCCGTGCGCATCCTTCCGGCCGAAGTCGTTCCGGGCCTTGTTCACCGGCTCGACCTGCATGCGCGGCAATTGCAATTATCCGAGATGCTGGGCGGGGCGGCAAGGCGCTTCCAGATCGCGCGTCAGATCGCCAGCCTCGAACAGCGCGAGGCGATCGAGACCCTGGTGGCAGGCGCCAATCTGTCGACCAGTGAAGCCCGCGACCGATTTCGCGAGCATGTCACCGACTATGCCGCCGCGGCGCTGCTGATGCCCTATCGCAGGCTGCTGCGAGCATGCGAGCAGACGGGATACGACCTGCCGGTACTCTTGCGCCGCTTTGCCGTCAGTTTCGACCAGCTGGCCCTGCGCCTCACCACACTTCAGCGGGTGGGAGAGCGCGGGCTTCCCTTTTTCAGCGCACGTTTCGGACGTACAGGGCGCATGGTGCACTTCAGCGCGGGAGCCAGCGGGGCGGCCTATCCGCTAGATGGGGCGCGTTGGCCGGCCTGGGCTCCCTATGCTGCATTCGAGAGCCGCGGAACCCTGATGGTGCAATCCGTCGCGTTTGGCGAAGGCGAGGCTCCATCACGCCACTGGTTTACGATCGCACGCACGATTGAGGTGGATGGCGCGGCATGTTCCGCCCGGCGTGCCATCGTTCTCGGTATCGAAGCGCGTTATGCTGGCGAGCTGGCGCAGGCGCGCGGGGTTTCGCTCGATCCGCAGGACGCGGTTCCGCTCGGCGTGGGCTGTCCCCGCTGTGGGCGGCTCGATTGCCTCACCCCCGCTCCATCTCGGTTGATCGCTGGCTAAGGGCGTATCGCCTTGTTCTCGCCACATTTCGGGAGCCGGGCTTCGCATGGTTTGTTTTGGTTCTCTCTTTAGGAGGAAAACCATGACTGAAGAACGAGTTACAAGGACTGTAGACGATCACGGCAACACCCACACGACCCATACCGTTTCGCATTCCGATGCGAATGGTGGTGGGGGAGCGAAGTGGGCGTTCCTGATCATTCTCGTTATCGCGCTTGCAGTTGGCGCCTATTTCGTCACTCAGACAAGCAACGCCGAAATCGCGCGCGATAATGCCATCGGAGATGCTGCCACACAGGTTGGGGAGGCCGCCGGGCAGGTGGGCGATGCCGCGCAAGATGCCGCCAACAATGTCGGCGAAGCGACTGCGGAGACTGCCGATCAGGTGAGCGGAGAATAGTTACACCGCATTAACGCTCGAAACCCGCAGTGTGTGCGGCACCTCGCACACGCTGTAAAGTTTACCGACACTTAAACTCTCATCGGTAGGACGGCGTTCGCTAACTTCAAAGCGAGCGCCGTCCAGACCGATGATCCGCCTGTTCAAACATTATATCCCACATGCCGTGCTGCTGCTCGGACTGCTCGACCTCGCTCTGCTGATGGTGGCCAGCGAGCTGGCCTGGCAGCTGCGAGCTTCGCAGATCGGGATGGAAGCCGGGCCGATCAGGGAACGGTGGATCCCGCTCGTCGGATCGGCAGCGGTCGTTTGGCTGGCGATGATCTCGGTCGGGGTCTACGGCCCCTATGCCTTGCGATCTCTGAGATTTGCCGGGGCGCGTCTACTCGTCGCGATCAGCCTGGGCATCATCGCGCTGGCTACGATCGACTGGATTCTGCCGGGAGAGACCTTCTGGCGTTCGACCCTGCTTTACGCGATGGGTTTTGCAGTGCTGGTGCTTGTGGCCGATCGGCTTCTGCTCACCAGTTTCCTGGGCTCATCCTCTTTTCGCCGCCGTGTCATGGTGCTGGGTGCAGGTGACAGGGCAGAGCGGCTGCGCGAACTCGGCGACAGGCCAGAAAGTGGTTTCGCCGTCGTTTCCTTCATCGCCATGTCGGAGCCCGAGCGGGTCGTCCTAGAGGCGATCCCGCGCGAAGCGATCCATGATCTTGGCCGGTTCGTAGAAAATCTCGGTGTCAGCGAAGTCGTGCTCGCGCTGCAGGAGCGGCGCAATTCGCTGCCGTTGAACGACCTGCTGCGGATCAAGACCAAGGGCGTTCACGTCAACGATTTCTCCAGCTTCCTCGAACGCGAGACGGGCAGGGTCGATCTCGATACGGTCAATCCCAGCTGGCTGATCTTCTCCGACGGTTTTTCAAGCGGGCGGATGTTGTCCAGCGCGATGAAGCGCCTGTTCGACATCATTGCCAGCCTCATCCTTTTGACCCTTACTTTTCCGGTGATCCTGCTGTTTGCCGTGATCGTAAAGCTCGACAGCCAGGGCCCGGCCTTTTTCCGGCAAAAGCGCATCGGCTTGTTCGGGGAAACCTTCGAACTCGTCAAACTGCGCTCCATGCGCACCGATGCCGAGAAGGACGGCGCGAAATGGGCGGCGAAGAATGACGACCGCGTTACCCGTGTGGGCCGCTTTATTCGCAAGGTGCGGATCGACGAATTGCCACAGACCTGGAGCGTGCTGAAAGGCGAGATGAGCTTTGTCGGCCCGCGTCCCGAAGTGCCAAAATTCGTCGACGACCTGCAGGAGCAGATTCCCTTTTATGGTGAGCGTCACATGGTCAAGCCTGGCATCACCGGGTGGGCGCAGATCAACTATCCCTATGGCGCGTCGACGGAGGATAGCCGCAAGAAGCTCGAATACGACCTCTATTACGCCAAGAACTACACTCCGTTTCTCGACCTCGTGATCCTGCTCCAGACGGTGCGCGTGATCCTCTGGCCGGAGGGTGCACGATGATCGCCATGCCAGACATGACCGTCACCCTGACGATCGTTGCTGCGCTGGCGGGCGCGGTGCTCAGTGTTGGTGCGGGGCTATGTGTTCTGCGCTACGGGGAGCGCGACCGGCCCGATCGCAACGCCGTGCTTGCGGCGAGTGTGCTGACTGCACTCTGGTGTGTGCTGATAGCCGCTTTTCCGGGCGGTGCTGTGGTAGTGGAACTGGCTGCTACGGCTCGTAACCTTGCTCTGATCGCGGTAATATATCGCCTGTTCTCCGCCGATGGCCGCGACGAAAGCCTCATGCCGACGCGGCCCGTCCTGCTTGCGCTGGTATTCGTTCAGTGCCTTCAGCCGGTCCTCCTTGCCGTTCGCGCGCAGACGGAGGGCTATCCGCAGCTGATCCTGTTGACCGCCGAGGTCAGCGCACTGCTCAATATGCTTGTCGCGATCGGCGCGCTGGTGTTGATTCACAACCTGTACGCCGGGGCGGCAACGGCCTCGCGCCAGATCATCCGTTGGAGCGGTATCGCGCTCGGCGGAATCTTTGCCTACGAGCTTAACCTCTACACCATTGCCTATCTGAGTGGATCGTTCCCTGATCTCCTGCTTGGCCTGCAAGGCGGCGTCGGTGGGGCGATGGCGGCGCTGCTGGCGCTGGGCGCGCATGGCGCAGGCTCCAGAATGCAGTTCCGGCCTTCGCGTGCGGTTACCTTCCAGACGCTCTCGTTGCTGGTCATCGGTAGCTACCTCCTGGTCATGCTATTTGTCACTCGCAGTCTGACATTACTGGGAGGCGATATCGGTCGCGCGACACAGATTGGCTTTCTGGTTCTTGCGGTCGTCGCTGCCATCGCCTGGCTTCCCTCCCAGCGGCTGAGACGTTGGATCAGGGTGATGGCTGCCAAGCACCTTTTTCAGCACCGCTATGACTATCGCGAGGAATGGCTGCGCTTCACGCGGACCATTGGACATGCGGCGGGAACGGCGTCTGGCACAGGCGCCAGTTTCCACGAACGCGCGGCCAAGGCGCTTGCCGATATCACCGACAGTCCTGCGGCCCTTTTGTTGGTGCCCAATGAGGAAGCGCAACTGGAATTGAGCGCGCGCTGGAACTGGGCGACGATAGAGGTGCCTGCGATTGCCGGAGATTTCCGCCTGTCCGGCCTGCTCGAACAACATAACCATATTCTCGACATTGATGAGGCGCGCGGGCAAATCGACCATCACGGCGAGCTAGAGCACGTGCCAGCATGGCTGACTCAGGCGGAGGATGCCTGGGCGATGGTCCCTCTGCTCCATTTCGACCGGCTTGTGGGCGCGATTGTTCTTGCGCGGCCCCGTATCGAACGGCGGCTCGACTGGGAGGACTTCGACCTTCTGCGCGTCGCGGGACAACAGCTGGCCAGCTACCTTGCCGAACAGGCGGGGCAGCAGGCGTTGATGGATGCCAGCCGGTTTGACGAATTCAACCGGCGCATGGCTTTTGTCATGCACGATATCAAGAACCTTGCCAGCCAGATTTCGCTTCTGTCGGCCAATGCGCAAAAGCACTCCGACAACCCCGATTTTCGCGCGGACATGCTGGTGACGCTGCGCAATTCCTCCGACAAGCTGAACGCGCTTCTCGCGCGCCTGGGACGCTATGGATCGGGTGGGGCGCAGAAGATGGGCGCGATCGACCTTGCCCATTTGGCCGGGTCGGTTTGCGAGCGATTTGTCGCGCAACACCCGGTTTCGTTGGGCCGTGCCGACCCGGTGGAGGTCCAGGCCCATACCGAGGCGCTCGAACAGGCGCTTATCCACCTTGTTCAGAACGCGGTCGATGCCAGCACCGGGAAAGAGCCGGTGTTTCTGGATGTGTCGAGCGATGGCATCAGCGGACAGATCGAGATCATCGATACCGGCAGTGGCATGTCGCCCGAATTTGTGCGCAGCGGGCTGTTCAAGCCTTTCGTCTCTTCCAAAGAAGGCGGGTTCGGCATCGGCGCATTCGAAGCGCGCGAGATGATCCGCGCGATGGGCGGACGCCTGACGGTCGAGTCTCGCGAAGGCGTCGGAACCCGCTTCGCCATCAGCCTGCCCGTGCCCGAGGCCGCGCGGGTGATCGAGAAACAAAAACTGCCCGAAAATAAAGAGGTCGCATAATGGCTGACAAAAAGCCGACACTGCTTGTAATCGAGGACGATACAGGGCTGCAAGCGCAGCTCAAATGGGCCTACGAGGATTTCGAGGTCGTCATTGCTGGCGACCGCGACAGCGCCATTGCGGCGCTTCGCAGCGAGACGCCCGCAGTGGTGACGCTCGATCTCGGCCTGCCGCCGGATCCTGACGGCACGAGCGAAGGTTTTGCGGTGCTTGATGCGATCATGGCGTTGAAGCCCGACACCAAAGTCATCGTCGCCAGCGGCCATGGCGCGCGCGAAAGCGCTTTACAGGCTATCGAGCGCGGAGCCTACGACTTCTATCAGAAGCCGGTCGACATCGATGCGTTGGGCCTGATCGTGCGGCGCGCTTTCAACCTGCATCAGATCGAATCCGAAAACCGTCGCCTTCTCGCCCATGCGAGCGAGGACAAGACCGTGCTGGGCCGCCTGATTACCGGCGCGCCCGAAATGGTTAAGGTAGCGCGGACGATCGAGCGTGTGGCGAGCACCAATGTCTCGGTCATGCTGCTTGGCGCAAGCGGTACTGGCAAGGAACTGCTTGCGCGCGGGCTTCACGATACCAGTAACCGGGCCGACAAGCCGTTCATTGCGATCAATTGCGCCGCTATTCCGGAAAACCTGCTCGAAAGCGAATTGTTCGGGCATGAGAAGGGCGCGTTCACCGGCGCGGTCAAGACCACCGAGGGCAAGATCGAGAGCGCCAATGGCGGAACGCTCTTCCTCGATGAAGTGGGTGACATCCCGCTGCCCCTGCAGGTGAAGTTGCTGCGGTTCTTGCAGGAACGCACCATCGAACGAATTGGCGGGCGCAAGACTATTGCGGTCGACACAAGGATTGTCTGCGCCACCCACCAGAATCTCGAGGACATGATCGGGGCTGGCACGTTCCGCGAAGACCTTTTCTATCGCTTGGCCGAAATCGTTGTTCGCATCCCCGGCCTTGCCGAACGGCATGGTGACGCGGTGTTGCTGGCAAAAGCATTTCTGAAGCGTTTCTCCGCGGAGATGAATCCGGCTGTGACGGGCTTTGCCCCCGATGCACTTGCGGCAATCGACGGGCATGATTGGCCGGGCAATGTGCGCGAGCTGGAAAACCGGGTTAAGCGCGCGGTCATCATGGCCGATGGCAAGCTGGTGGGTGCCGCTGATCTTGATTTCGACGAAGAGACTGAAGAGCCGAGCGATGTCCTGAACCTTAAGACCGCGCGTGAACAGTCCGATCGCCGCGTAATCCGCCACGCGCTGGCGCGCAGCGAAGGTAACATCTCCAGCACAGCCAAGATGCTGGGGATTAGCCGCCCGACACTGTATGATTTGCTCAAGCAGTACGACCTGCATGCGTAAGCTTTTGCCCGTCGCGGCTGCGGTCGCACTGTTGGCTGGCTGTTCGGACGGTCAGGGCGGAACGAGCTCGTCTGCGCTTGAGGGCGGGGATGTGTTCCTCGAACTGGTCGAAGATGCTCGCTTCGCAGTTCGTGCGGGCAACCTTGCTGAGGCGGGCGGCCTCTATGACGAGGCGCGTGCGTTGGAACCGGAAAATCCGGGACTGTGGGTTGATATCGCCCGCCTGCGATTTCGTGGTGGCGAACACCTGACAGCAATTGAGGCGGCAGACTATGCGCTGGAGCTCGACCCGCAATATGCGCCCGCTTTGCTGTTGCGCGCACAGCTGGTGCGCGATGCCAACGGCCTCGCGGAATCGCTTCCGTGGTTCGAGGCCGCAGTCGCTGCCGATCCGCGCAATCCTGAAGTGCTCGGCGAATATGCCGCAAGCCTTGGTGAACTTGGCCGCTATCGTGAGATGCTGGATGTGGTGCGCGATCTAGCCAGCTTTGCGCCGAATCTTCGCCAGGCACATTATCTCCAAGCAGTGCTGGCGGCGCGGGCGCAGGACCCGGTGCTCGCGGGTACTTTGCTCGATCGCAGCGGGATGAGCGTGAATGGCGTCCCCGCCGCGATGATGCTCGATGCCATAATCAACCTGCAGCAGGGCAACCACGATACGGCGGCGGAAATCCTTCTAACCCTGTCAGGCCGCCAGCCGGGCAACATGCGCGTCAACGAACTGCTTGCGAAGGCCTGGTGGCTGGGCGGGCGCGACCGTGAAATTACGGAGCGGTTCGCCGCGCGGGCTGAATCCCCTGCTGCTTCGCCGTACCTCGTGATGCTGGTGGGCCGCAGTTTTGAGCGCATGGGCGAGCGCGCCCGCGCCATCCCCTATATTGAGCGTGCCCGACAGGCACGCGGGCAGGGGCAGATTGCCCTGCAACCAGCCCGACCCTTGCCTGGTTGGACTGCGCAGATGCGCGAGTTCGTGAGCACCGGCAATTATGCTGCGGCCAACGGACTGGCCAACGAGCTGCTGCAACGTCTCCCGCAATCGGGCGACATCCACGGACTTGCAGGCGACGCGGCTTTGGCCGGCGGCGATGCCGTGCGTGCACTTCAGCAGTATGAGATTGCCGCACGTGTGCGGCGCTCATGGCCGCTCACCCGCAAGCTGATGGAGGCCTATCGCGAGGCAGGCGATGACCTTGCAGCCGAGGTCCTTCTCTCTCGCTATGTCGCGGGTGATCCGCACAACACCGCCGCGCTCCTGATGCTCGCCCGCAGCAGCGCGGCGCGAGAAGACTGGCTGCGGGTCGAGGTCCTGCTCGATAACGCGCTGGCGATGGGGGCTGGCAATGATCTCGAAGTTCTCGCGCTGCGCGCCGATGCTGCGCGGGTGCAGGGGCACGAGGAAGAGGCAGCACGTTTCGATGCGGCCTATCGCGCGCTGAAGCCCCGCAATTTCATCGAAGGTTAGCCAGCCGCTCGACTTTTCGAACGGTTCGGGGCAGGGCGCGCGACGCCATGCGATCTCGACTCTCCCTTCTTGCCGACCCTATGATCGCGGTGCTCGTGATCGCGACCTCGCTCGCTCTGATCGTACCGGCCACTGGCGAGACGCGGGGTACTGCGCAAAACATTTCCAACGCCGCGATATTCGTGCTGTTTCTGGTGAACGGCATGCGCATTGCGCGCGGTGAGATTGCACGCGGGCTGGCCAACTGGCGATTCTTCGGGCCGCTATTTGTCTATGTTTTCGCCGTCATGCCGCTGCTCGGGCTGGGCCTCTCACATATCGCCGCATCTTTTCTCCCGAGCGTGGTTGCTCTCGGCTTCCTGTATCTCGGCACGCTGCCATCCACTGTTCAGTCGGCGACATCTTACACCAGCCTTGCTGGCGGCAATATCGCGCTGTCTGTGGTCGGTGCGGCGCTGATCAACATCGCCGGGGTCTTCATAACCGCGCCATTGTTTGCGCTGTTCGCCGGGGGCGAGGCGGCGGATATCGGCATGGAAACGATTGTGCGAATTGGCACGATCCTCGTCCTGCCTTTCATGATCGGACAGGCCATACAAGGTTGGACGATAGACTTCCTGCGCGAGCGCAAGAGCCAAGTTGCGTGGATCGACCGGATTGTGATCGGCACGGCGGTCTATGTGGCCTTTTCCGGCGCGGTCGAACAGGGATTGGCGACGATGTTCGGCGCGAGCCAATGGGGTGTTCTGATTGGACTGATCGCGGTCTATCTGGTCGCGGCCAGCGGTGGTGCATGGCTGACTGGCGGAGCCTTACCGATCGAACGCGGCGACCGTATCGCCTTCCTGTTTGCGGGCGCACAAAAGAGCGTCGCTATCGGTGCGCCGCTGGCTGCGATCCTGTTTCCCGCGGAGGTCGCAGGCTTCGTTATCGCGCCACTGCTGCTCTACCATCTGTTCCAGTTGGTGGTGGCAGCGCCGCTCGCAGGGATTCTCGCGAAGGGTTAGCGCCCACCTAGTCCTTCTTGGGTTGGTAGGTCTGGTCCTCGGTCGGGAAGCTGCGTGCGCGAACTTCCTCGGCATAGGTCGCGACCGTTTTCTCGATGACGCTCGCAATATCTTCGTACTTCTTCACGAAACGCGGCACGCGCTCGAACATGCCGAGCATATCGTCGGTCACCAGCACCTGGCCATCGCATTGCGCCGATGCGCCGATCCCGATGGTCGGGCAGGACACAGCATTGGTCGCTTCGATAGCAATCGGTTCGACCACGCCTTCGATCACGATGGCAAAGGCGCCTGCCTTTTCCAGCGCAACAGCATCGCTGACGATCTTGTCGGCTTCTGCATCGCTGCGTCCGCGGGCCATGTAGCCGCCCAGTACGTTCACGGCTTGCGGTGTGAGGCCGACATGCCCCATCACCGGGATTCCGCGCGCATTGAGGAACTCGACCGTTTCGGCCATCGCTTCGCCTCCCTCCAGCTTCACTGCTGCCGCGCCGGTCTGCTTGAGCAGGTAGGACGCGCTTTCGAAGGCCTGTTCCTTGGACGCTTCGTAGGAGCCAAATGGCATGTCGATCACGACAACCGCATGATAGCTGCCGCGCACGACAGCCGCGCCGTGATTAGCCATCATTTCGAGGGTGACGGGCACGGTCGAGGACAGGCCATAGATTACCTGACCCAGCGAATCGCCGACCAGCAACAGGTCGCAATGGCTGTCCAGCAACTGCGCCTGACGCGCGGTATAGGCGGTCAGCATTACCAGCGGTTCCTCGGTCTTGCCGTCTTTCTTGCGCGCACGGATGCGCGGAACGGTAAGCCGCTTCATCGGCTGCGGGGTGGGATTGGCGCGGCTCGTGCTCGTATCGAGCTGGAATGTGGTCGACATGCACGCTGATCTAGCGATGCATCGGGCAAAGGCCAACCTTTCCCCCTTGGCGCGGGCGCGGAAACATTGCAGATAGACGGACAACATTGGGATCGCGCGCTGGGGAGCGCGACAAGAGGGACATATACCACATGGCAGCAGCAGGCTCGGGCGCAAAAGCCGGTCACGAAAACTGGTCTTCGCGCAGTGCATTCGTTCTCGCCGCCGTCGGGTCGGCTGTGGGCCTGGGCAATATGTGGCGGTTTCCCGCCGAAGCAGGCGAGAATGGGGGCGGGGCCTTCGTCCTGTTCTACATCTTCTGCGTGATGCTGATCGGCTTGCCGGTGTTGTTGTCGGAAGTCCTGATCGGTCGCCATGGACAGTCATCCGCACCCGAAAGCGTGAGGCGCGTGGCGCGCGATTCGAATACGAGCACCGGTTGGAGCATCATTGGTTCGCTCGGTGTGTTCGCCGCGTTCCTGATCCTCAGCTTCTACTGCGTGGTGGGTGGCTGGGTGCTCTATTATATCGGGGTATTCGCCAGCGATATTGTGCAGACCGGCATCACGAGCGGGGCGTTCGCGGGCCGCGATCCCGGTGACATTGAAGGGCTGCTTCCCTCCTTGTTTGGCGATGGCGGATTGATGGTCGGGCTCAATCTCGGCTTCCTTGCTCTCACGATGTTTTTTGTCGCGCGGGGCGTGTCGAGCGGGATCGAATGGGTCGCGGTCTACCTCATGCCGCTGTTCTTTGCGCTGTTCCTCGCGATCACCATCTATGGCTCTTTTACCGGCAATTTTAGCGAGGCGGTGGCCTATCTGTTCACCTTCGATGCCTCGAAATTGACCGGCGAAGTCATGCTGGCTGCGGTGGGGCAGGCGTTCTTCTCGCTCTCACTGGGCGTGGCGGGGATGATAACCTACGGTTCCTACGCCAATCGCGACACCAATCTGGGCCATACGAGCGGAATCATCGCAGGGGCGGATACGGCGGTCGCGCTGATCGCAGGTCTAGCGATTTTCCCGATCGTTTTCGCGGCCGGACTGTCGGCGAGCGCTGGGCCTGGCCTTATGTTCCAGTCGCTGCCCATTTCATTCCAGGCGATGCCGTTCGGATCGCTGATCGGCTTTGCTTTCTTCGTCATGGTGTTCTTCGCCGCGCTGACCAGTTCGGTCTCCTTGCTCGAAGCGCCGACCGCCTTTGTGAAGGATGCAATTGGAATGCCGCGCATGGTCGCGACTTTGGTCGTGGGCCTTGGGGCGGCAATTCTGGGCGTGCTGTCCTCGCTCTCGTTCAACGAGATGGCGGAGTTCTATCCGCTGAACTTCATTCCGCTCTTCGCAGAAACCAACTTCTTCGACACGCTCGACGGGGTGACGGCTAAATTGTTCATGCCGATCGGCGCGATCCTGACCTGTATCTTTGTGGGTTGGTTCGCCGATGCGCGATTGATCGACGACGAGAACGGGTTGGATGGCGTGCTGCACCAGACGTGGCGCGCTCTGGTGCGTTTCGTGTGCCCGGTCGTCCTGACAGTGATCCTTGCCTACGGCTTGCTGAGCTAGAACGCGTCATTCAAGCCAGCAAAAAGGGCCGCCCTCCTCATCGGGGGGGCGGCCCTTTCGCGCTCGCTTGCTTCGGGATCAGAGCGGTGTGTTCTTGACGTGCTCTTCTTCCGCTTCCTCATGGACATTCATGCCCAGCGCCATCTTGGCAGTGTTGAGGAGGCCGAGATCGCCGCTCCAGATTTCGGCCATCCCCAGATCCATTCGCAGGAAGAGAATGTCGGGATCGTCTTTGCCGCCATCGTACCAGGCTTCGACGAAGTTGTTCCAGAACTGGTCGAAGCGTTCCTTGCTGGTCTCTTTGGTCAGCGTCCCGCCAAAGCGGGCATACATGTCGTGGCCCTTGCCCTGGAATGTCGCGGTTGCCCGGCCAAGCTGGGCAAAATCGCTGTTCTTGTGGGTGAAGAACCAGATCGCGCTGTCGGCGTCCTTGTCGAGCTGTGGGCTCATCGGGACAGCGGTGTCGGGCTTTCCGTCTAGCTGGAGGAATAGGAAGGGCGAATCCGCGAGCGCCTTCCAGAAACCTTCTTTGAGTTCTTCTGCCTTGCCTTCGTTGTAACGCATTTCGATCTCCTTGGTCTGCCCTATCAATGCGGAGGGATGGCTGGCCGTTCCCTCGTGGGAAAACTATTGCGGCATGCTGGCGTGAAAAGCGGTTGCGTTGAAAAGCGGGGTGTGGAACATATTGGGAACAAATGAGACTCAGGCGAGTCTCGTGGATGTTCCTATGCCCCATGTACCTTCTTCTCCTACCCGCCCCGAGGCGCGTCCGAATGCCTGTCTTTCAATTAAGGATATCAATGCCTTGTCGAAAGCGCGCGAGGCGCGCTGGCGGCCGGGCCTCGCCGACGGCCCGTTGCACAGCGAAATCTTCGCCAGTTCCCAAGACGCCAGTGGCCCCGGCCTGGCGCTCGCCCTTGCCTGCGATGCTCTCGCCGTGGCAGCGAAGGAGGATGACCCACTCGCCGAGGCAGAGGATCGCCGCCAGGTTCTGTGGGTGCAGGACAAACGCGCAGTGCAGCTTGGCGGACGACCCTACCACCACGGCCTCCCGCCCGACTTGCGCGACCGGCTCATCCATGTCGAGGCGACGCGACCCGAGGATGCGCTGTTCGCGCTCGAGGAGGGGCTGAAATGCCGCGACCTTGCCTGCGTGATCGGAGAGGTTACCGGCAACCCGCGCGCGCTCGATTTCACTGCCTCGCGCCGTCTCAGCCTTGCAGCGGAGAAGCATGGCGTCGCGCTGTGGCTGGTGCGGCTCGATGCGGAGCCGGACCTCTCCTCGGCACGGATGCGCTGGCGGGCGAGTGCTGCGCCTTCCCGACCACCTTTGTGGAACGGCGATGCGCCCGGAAAGCCTGCATGGAAAGCGGAGCTGTTCCGTGCCCGCAGCCACGCCCCCGGACACTGGACCCTCAGTCATGACAAAGGACAACTTGCAATTCGCCACCCTGAACGGCCATTCATCGCAGCGCAGGATATTGGCCATCTGGTGCGCCCGACTGTCGGTCGATCGCTGGCGGCTGTCGCAAGAGGTTGAGGTCGGGGAGGGGCCAGATGCCGACCCGACCGCACTTATCATCGAAACCGCCCACGGCCCGCGCATCTATACGGTGAACGCGAGCGGTCATGCGGCGGGCGCGCGAGCAGGTGTGATGCTCGCCGATGCGCGCACGGTGTGTCCAGCTCTCAAGGCGGTGCCGGCAGATCCGGCCGGCGACCTCGCATTCCTCGAAAAACTCGCTGTGTGGGCGCAGCGCTGGGGACCGTGGAGCGCGCTTGACCCGCCCGATGGATTGCTGGTCGACACGACCGCAGCCGCGCACCTTTTCGGTGGCGAAGCGCGACTGCTCGGCGATGTCGAAGCGGCATTTTCAAAGCGCGGGTTGAGCGTCAGGGCGGCGATTGCGTCCACGGCAGGTGCGGCCTGGGCGCTTGCCCATTACGGGACGAGGGGTACTGTTGTCGGGCCGGGTCAGGACGCAATGCAGATAATGCGCGCGCTGGGCGACTTACCCGTCGCGGCGCTGCGGCTTGATCCCGATGTTCTTACGGTCCTGCGCCGTCTTGGGCTCAAGCGGCTCGGCGACCTCGGAAACATCACGAGCGGTGCGATCGATCGCAGTGGGCAGGCCGCCGATACTGCCGGCCGAGACGCGCTCCATCGCCGCTTCCGTAATCGCAAGTCGCCCAGCGCCAATCCTCTGGTCCGGCTCGACCAGCTGCTGGGCCGGGTGCCCGAACCACTGCTCCCGGTGGTCGCGCAGCCCGTGCCGATGGTCCAGCGCCGGTTGATGGAGCCGATCCGCCACCGAACGCTGCTCGACCAAGTGCTGGCCGACCTGGCCGAGGACATGGCACGCGAACTCGAAGGGCGCGGTGAAGGGGCAAGGCGGCTCGAGGCAGGTATGTGGCGGGTCGATGGTGAAGTGATCGTGCGACGGCTCGAACTGGCCAGCGCAACGCGCGACCCGGCGCATATCGCGCGATTGTTCGAGGAGAAGCTGGAAGGGATCGAAGCGGGTTTCGGGATCGAGACCGTGCGACTACGCGCCAGCTGGGCCGAGCCGCTTGCCGCAGAACAAGGCGATGTCGAAGCCGCTGCCGAACGCCATGGCACGTCGCTCTCGGCCTGTATCGACCGGCTTGCCGTGCGGCTTGGCCCCGACGCTGTACGTCGCCCGGTAGCCCGCGAAAGCCACCTGCCCGAGCGCGCACAAAGCTGGCAGCCTCCGCTAGAACCTGCGCCTTCTGCATCTGCGCCGAAAAATCACGAACGCCCCTTGAAGCTGCTCGACCGGGCGGAGCGGATCTCGGTGCTGTATGCCTCGCCAGATGGCTATCCCCAGCGCTTTCGTTGGCGTGGATCGGTGCATGATGTCGCCCGCGTCGAGGGGCCTGAGCGCATCGCTCCTGAATGGTGGCGCGAGAAATCCAATGTGCGCCTGCGCGATTACTACCGCATCGAGGACACGATCGGCAGGCGCTACTGGATCTATCGCAGCGGATTGGCAGGCGATGGAAGGGGAGGGGTGCCCGACTGGTTCTTGCAGGGAATTGCTTCGTAAATCCGGCGTTTGCAGCTCTAAGTCTTTGTTAACCGGGGAAGACTATTGAAGCCACATGACCATGCGAAACGTTCCTCGATCATCGGAGCGCCGTCCCCTCAGCCTAATGGTGAAAGGCCGGGTGCAGTCGCGTGCGATTTTTGCCGATCTGATCGATATTTCCGAGGGCGGTTGCAAACTGCGTGGCTCACGCGGGTTTGCGCGAATCGGCGATCGCATAACCATGAAGGTCGGCGGAATCAGCGCCCCGTTAGGGAAGGTCGTCTGGATCGAGGATCGCATGGCTGGCATCGCCTTCGAAGGCGAAATGCACCCGGCCATTCTCGATCATCTATGTGCAGCGAATGGGGCCGATATCCGTCCGGAAAAGCAGCGCTTGCACCGGATGTGATTGCCGAGCCACGAAAAAGGGCGGACTGCAAAAGGCCCGCCCTTTCCGCGAAATCAATCTTCAGCTGCCCGGATTGTACGGGATGGTCGACTTGTGCACGGCCATCTTCAGGTCGCCTTCGGCATCCCGGATGTAGCCGATTGTATACTCTACCTTCGTCTCTTCCCCACCATTCGCAGGGGTGAAGTAATAGTTCCCCATGGCGACGGCCATGTTGCAGATATTGTTGGTAATACCGGCATTCTGCCAGCGGACCTTCGACCACGGAGTGATCGCGAAACCCTTGTCCTCAGGAAAGGACGGATTGCCTCCTACGAAATAGGATAGGGCACCATCGAATGAGGGGCGAAATTGCTCTACTGATGCGAGGGTTGGTTTGAAGAGAACCAGGCTTTCGTCATAGGCATAGAATTCGTCGATGTGATCGATGGCCGCTTGGCGATAATCGCCGTCTGCGGAATAGACCTCACCGATCTCGATAATACCCCGACCCCACGCTTCCTGTGCTGCGATCACCTCTTTTTCCGTAATGCATTCCAGCTGCGCTTCTGTCGGTGTGCGCGGCTGATCTGCACCGATCGGTGCCATACTGTTGGATTGCGCCACAGCAGCGGTTGCGCAGAGCGCAGTGGCAGCAGCGGCGAAGGAAAGTCGGGTTTTTGTGGATACAAAAGCAGTATTTTTCACGTCAGTCTCCTTGAGCTGTCACCTTCGTTGGAAGGCGAAGACAGCTGTGTCGTTATGCTCTTTGGGGGACTGTGGGCCCCCATTCGAAGAAACAGACCGCTGCATCAATGCAGCGCGCTGTTTACGTCCGACATCACGAGCGGATAGCTCGCCAGAGGGGCCCGGTACGCGTGGGGCATACGTCTAATTGACGTTTGGGTTCCCGAAAAATGCAATCTTTGCATTTGGCAATCAAAGCATAGGAACATATATAGAACACAAAGGTGTTCCATGGGCCAATTGACGATTCAGCAGAAACTCGAAATTCTCGCCGATGCGGCGAAATACGATGCCTCCTGCGCGTCGTCGGGGACGGCCAAGCGCAATTCGAAAAATGGCGGGATCGGTTCGACCGAAGGAATGGGCATCTGCCATGCCTATGCGCCCGACGGACGCTGCATCTCGCTGCTCAAGATCCTGCTGACCAATCACTGCATTTTTGATTGTCACTACTGCGTCAACCGCAAGAGCTCGAATGTTCGCCGTGCCCGCTTCACCCCGCAGGAAGTCGCCGATCTCACACTCAATTTCTACCGGCGCAATTATATCGAAGGGCTGTTCCTGTCCTCGGGGATAATCAAGAGCTCGAACCACACGATGGAGCAGTTGGTCGAGGCCGCGCGCATCCTGCGCGAGGAGCACGATTTTCGCGGTTACATCCACCTGAAATCGATCCCCGAAGCCGACGCCGAACTGATCCATCAGGCGGGGCTTTATGCTGATCGTGTCTCGATCAATGTCGAATTGCCGACGCGCGAGGGGCTGACCCGGCTTGCGCCCGACAAGGACGAAGGCCAGATCGAGGGAGCGCTGGCGCGGACCAAGGATCGCATCATACAGGCTAAGGACGAGCGCAAGCGCTTTCGCCACGCGCCGCGCTTCGCCCCTGCGGGCCAGTCGACCCAGATGATCGTCGGCGCGGACGACGCAAAGGATGCCGATATCGTCGGCCGGGCGAGCACGCTCTACCGCAATTTTGGACTGAGGCGCGTTTATTACAGCGCGTTCTCACCAATACCCGATGCGAGCGCGGTGCTGCCCCTGAAACGCCCGCCGCTGATGCGCGAACATCGTTTGTACCAGTCCGACTGGCTGATGCGTTTTTATGGTTATGCCCCCGGCGAAGTCGCTCAGGCGGCGGAAGCAGACGGGAACCTGCCGCTCGATATCGATCCGAAACTCGCCTGGGCGCTGAAGTTCCGCGAGAGCTTTCCCGTCGATGTAAACCGCGCGACCAGAGAGCAATTGCTGCGCGTGCCGGGGCTGGGGACCACGGCGGTGGCGCGTATCCTCGCGGCGCGGCGACACCGGACCTTGCGTCTCGACGACGTGGCGAAGCTGACCCAGTCGATTGCCAAGGTGCGCCCGTTTCTTTGCGCGCTCGACTGGCGTCCGACCATGCTTACCGACCGCGCCGACCTGCGTGCGCTGCTGGCGCCCAAGTCCGAGCAGTTGGAGCTGTTCTGATGACCGCGATGCAAAACGTTTCGCTCGGCGCGCATTACGTCGTGCATTTACCTGTGCCAGACGATTTTGCCTTCTGGCGGGAGAGGGCGCGTGGATTGATCCAGTGCGATGTACCGCCCGACCGGGTGAGCTGGGTCGAGCCGGGCGGGACAGGGGATTTGTTCGCGCAGGAAGGCCCGTCCCGAGGCGAAAAGCGTCTGCCGGTGGCGGGCGACGATGCTCTCCCCGTTCGCGCCTCCAAGCGCTTCATGACCCTCGCGCGCAACGCGGCTTTGCATTCGGACCCACAGCGTTTCAGCCTGCTTTACCGGATGCTGTGGCGGCTACAATCGAACCCGCGTTTCCTCGAGGACAAGACCGATCCCGATGTCCGCCGCCTGGAGGAGCTCGACAAGGCGGTGCGCCGTGACAGCCACAAGATGCACGCCTTCGTGCGATTCCGGGAAGTGAAGAGCGAGGATGGAGCCGAGCACTACGTCGCCTGGTTCGAGCCCGACCATCATATCGTGCGCGCCAATGCAGGCTTCTTCATGCGCCGCTTCGCCAGCATGAACTGGTCGATCCTCACCCCGCGCGGCTGCATCCACTGGGATGGCAAGACGATGCGCGAAAGCGGCCCCGCTCGCCGTGAAGATGCGCCGCAGGGCGATCCGGTCGAGGTTTTGTGGAAGTCCTACTACTCCTCGATCTTCAATCCCGCGCGGCTGAAGGTCGGGGCGATGTTGTCGGAGATGCCGAAGAAATACTGGAAGAATATGCCTGAGGCCGAGCTTATTCCCGAACTTATCGCCGGGGCGCAGGCGCGCGAGGCTGGCATGGTCGCGGCGGGAGAGCGCGAGATACGCGAACGGCCGGGCAGCCTCGACGAGGTGGCCAAGGGGATTTCCGGTTGCCGCGACTGCCCGATCGCCGAATGCGCTACGCGCGCGGTGATGGGTGAGGGGCCGGAACTCGTGCAGGATTTTTCAGGGCTCATGATCATCGGCGAACAGCCGGGGGACCAAGAGGACGTGCAGGGACGGCCCTTCGTCGGTCCGGCCGGGCAGTTGCTCGACGAATGCCTTGCAAGCGCCGGGATCGAACGCAGCTCGGCCTATGTCACCAATGCGGTGAAGCACTTCAAATATGTCCAGCGCGGCAAGCGGAGGTTGCACCAGAACCCGTCTGCCAAGGAGATCGACACTTGCCGTTGGTGGGTCGAGGCAGAGCGCGCGCTGGTGCGTCCGCGCGTGGTCCTCGCCTTGGGCGCGAGCGCGGCGCGCAGTATGCTCGGCAAGACCGTGAGCGTGGGCAAGGTGCGCGGAACCCCCATGCCGCTCGGCGATGGAAGCGAGCTGTGGGTGAGCGTCCATCCCTCCTATTTGCTGCGCCTCGACGGCAAAGCACGTGCCGAGCAGGGGCAGCTGTTCGCGCGTGACCTGATGGCAGTGCGCGAGCGACTGGCGGAGCTGGCGGCGTGACATGCCTGAAAACGATCTCCAGATCCCCAGGCGAACGCTCGAACTTGATCCCGACCTGATCGACGCGCCGCCGCGCGCACCTTTCGTCGAACTGGGGCTGGTGAGTTGCTTCACCTTCCTGCGTGGCTCTTCGGATGCGGTCGACCTCGCAATGACGGCACGGGTGCTGGGTTACGATGCGATCGGGGTTGCAGACGAAAATTCCTTTGCGGGCGTGGTGCGGATGCATAGCGAGGCAAAGACGCTCAAGTTGCGCCCGGTGATCGGCTGCCGGATCGAGACAGTCGAGGGTCTCGCCTTCCTTGCCTATCCATGCGACCGCGCGGCCTATGGCCGTCTGTCGCGGCTCATCAGCGCGGGACGAATGCAGACGCTTGGCGGGGAGTGGCAGGAGAAGGGCGTTTGCGAGATTTCGCTGGAGATGCTGGCGGATCACAGTGAAGGAGTGCAACTGGCTCTACTCCCACCGGAGGATCTGACGGCGCAGTTCACCATTCATGTGCCCAGCAATGTGGTGCCGTTTCCCGGTTCAGTCCAAGGAACCAGCGATGCGGATGATCAGGCGAGCCCGAGCCCTCGCGGAAATGACGAATATACGGCCCCGTTCCCAAACCTTCTCCAGCACCTGACCCGTCAGTTGCCCACCTTGCGGCACCTCGCCGCCAGCTACCTCTATCGCGGTGACGACATCGCCCGGATCGACCGGCTCGATATGCTGGCTCGCGAGAACGGAATGGCGCTGCTTGCCACCAACGATGTGCATTATCATGCACCCGAGCGCCGTCCCTTGCAGGACGTGATGACCGCGATCGCGCACAAGACGACCGTGACCGAGGCCGGCCATCTGCTCCACGCCAATGCCGAGCGCCACTTGAAGTCGCCGCAGGAGATGCAGCGCCTCTTCGCCCGCTGGCCGCACGCCATCGCCGCGAGCCGGACGGTCGCCGATGCCTGCGACTTCAGCCTTGAAGAACTGGCGTACGAATATCCGGAGGAAATCTACCCGGACGGCATGGCCCCGCAGGAATATCTTGAGATCGAGACATGGGCCGGGGCCGAGCGCCGCTACCCCTCCGGCGTCCCGGACAGCGTCACCGAAACGCTCGAACGCGAACTGGCGCTGATCGCCAGGCTCGATCTCGCGCGCTATTTCCTCACCATCAAGGACATCGTTGATTTCGCCCGCAGCGTGGAGCCTCCGATCCTGTGCCAGGGGCGTGGCTCGGCGGCCAATTCGGCTGTCTGCTACTGCCTCGAGATAACATCCGTCGATCCGGCCAAGCACCAGCTGCTGTTCGACCGCTTCATTTCCGAGGAGCGCAAGGAGCCGCCCGATATCGACGTCGATTTCGAGCATGAGCGGCGCGAGGAAGTGATCCAGTACATTTACAGCAAGTATGGTCGCCACCGCGCCGGGCTGACCGCGACCGTCATCCACTACCGCCCGCGCATGGCGATCCGCGAAGTCGGAAAGGCGATGGGGCTTTCGGAGGATGTCACAGCCTCGCTCGCGCGCACCGTCTGGGGCGGGTGGGGGCACGAGATCAGCGAAAAGCACGCCGCCGAAACCGGGATGGACATCTCCGACCCGCACCTCAAGCGCGTGCTCAAACTGACTGAGCAGATGATCGGTATGCCGCGCCATCTCAGCCAGCATGTCGGGGGTTTCATTCTTACCGAAGGTGCGCTGACCGAGACCGTGCCGATCGGCAATGGCGCGATGCCTGATCGCAGTTTCATCGAGTGGGACAAGGACGATATCGAGGCGCTCGGCATCCTGAAGGTCGACGTGCTGGCGCTCGGCATGCTCACCTGTATCAAGAAGTGCCTCGACCTGCTCGAAGCGCATCACGACCGCGCTCTGACGCTCGCCACCGTCCCGCGTGAGGACCCGGAGACCTATGCGATGCTGCGCAAGGGCGACTCGCTGGGCGTATTCCAGGTCGAGAGCCGTGCGCAGATGAATATGCTTCCGCGCCTGCGCCCGCGTGAATTCTACGATCTCGTGATCCAGGTCGCGATCGTGCGCCCCGGCCCGATCCAGGGTGACATGGTGCATCCTTACCTCAAGCGTCGGCGGGGGGCGGAGCAGGTGGTCATTCCCAAACCTGCGCCCGAGTACGGCCCGCCCGATGAGCTTTCCAGCATCCTCGAACGCACGCTGGGTGTGCCCATCTTTCAGGAGCAGGCGATGAAGATCGCGCTTGATGCGGCGAAGTTCTCGAGTGCGGAGGCCAACCGACTGCGCAAGGCGATGGCGACCTTTCGTTCACGTGGCATGGTCGATGAGCTGCAGGACATGATGGTCGGACGCATGGTCAAGCGCGGCTACGACCCCGATTTTGCCGAGCGTTGCTTCAACCAGATTCGCGGATTTGGCGAGTATGGCTTTCCTGAAAGCCACGCGGCGAGTTTCGCGCACCTCGTATATGTTTCGAGCTGGCTCAAGTGCCATTTCCCCGCTGCCTTCGCGGCCGCGCTGCTCAATTCGCAGCCGATGGGCTTCTATGCCCCTGCGCAGATCGTGCGCGATGCGAGGGAGCACGGTGTCGAAGTGCTGTCGGCGGATGTGAATTGCTCACAGTGGGATTGCACTCTGGAGGAGATAGCTCGTCCCGGTGGTGGCAAGGATGAGGACGTGAGGGGAAGGGGGGATAAGCATATCGCCCTTCGGCTCGGCCTGCGCCAGATCGACGGGCTGCCCGAACATGTCGCCGCCCAGCTGATCGGCGAGCGGGCCGAGAACGGCCTCTATTGCGATGTCGGTGCGTTGCGCGAGCGCGCGGGTCTCGCACCGGCCCATATCGAGCGGCTCGCCAGTGCCGATGCCTTCACCTCGCTGGGCCTGTCGCGGCGGCAGGCCTTGTGGGATGCGCGCAGCCTGATCGCCGGACCGGAGCTGCCGCTGTTCCGCGCGGCGGCCCAGCGCGACGAGGGGGCGGAGCGCGAGCGGACTCGATTGCCGACCATGCCGCTATCCGAAGAGGTGGTTGCCGATTACCAGACCACCCGATTGAGCCTGAAGGCGCATCCCATGGCCTTCCTGCGTCCTGAACTGGCCGAGCGCGGCTTCGTGCGCGCCTGCGATCTGCGAGAGCGCAAGTTCCGGTCCATGGTGCAGGTTGCGGGCGTTGTTCTGATCCGCCAACGCCCAGGATCGGCGAAGGGTGTATGCTTCATCACGCTTGAGGATGAGACCGGAGTCATCAACCTCGTCATATGGCCCGATCTCAAGGAAAAGCAGCGCCGCGTGGTGATGGGTGCACGCCTGATGGAGGTAAGGGGCCGGGTCGAATACGATGACGAGGTGATCCACGTTATCGCGCATCATATGACCGATGCGACCGACAGCCTCTATGCGCTCTCCGACGACATGCTCGATTCGCCGGTCGCGCGCGCCGACCACGTCAATTCGCCGCTACCTTCGCAGGTCGGAGGTAAGCGCGTCATCAATCCGCGCGACGATCTGGTGTCGGATGAGGGCGAGGCCATCCGTCCGCGCGACCTGATCGACGAATTGCCCGATGCAAGCGGCGCGCCCAAGCGTGGGCGATATGCGAAGGGTCGCGCGCCCAATTCGGGTGTCCATCCGCGCAATGTCAGGATACTTCCGAAGTCCCGCGACTTTCATTAGGAATGGCCAAGTCTCCCGATACATTCCGCATTTCTCGCAAGATAGGCAAGTTCCGCGCCGAACGCCGACTGCTCGGCTTGGCCATGCTTGGCCTTGTCATTCTTGCAGCGTGGAGCTGGATCCAGGCGCATCCCGAGCACAATCCCGCAGCACCTCTGGATCTGCGCGACCCCGTCGGTATGGCGACCGCGACCAAGCTCGCTGCGCTTAAGGATGACGTCGAGGAATGCCGTGCTGTGCTCGCGCGAAGCGAGGTGGCCTACGAAGCGCTTCCGGCGACCGGCGAGGGAGATTGCGCTCGGTCCGACCGGACTCAGCTGACCGAATATCCGCTGGTACCCAATTCACCGCCTACGACCTGCCCGGTGGCAACTGCGATGGAGGTGTGGCGCACACGGATCGTCGAACCCGCCGCGCAGGACATCTTCGACAGCGACCTTGATCGGATCGAGCACCTCGGCGTCTATTCCTGCCGTCGCCTCTACGGCCGCAGCGAAGGGGCCTGGAGCGAACATGCGACCGGCAACGCCATCGATATTGCCGCCTTCGTCCTTGAAAACGGCCGACGGATCAGCGTGCTGTACGATTGGGAAGGCGATGCCGACGAAGCGCAATTCCTGCGCCGGGTGCGCGACGATGCCTGCGACCTGTTCGCGACCGTACTCTCACCCGACTACAACGACGCACATGCCGACCATTTCCATTTCGACCAGGAAAGCCGCTGGGCGGGAGTGTGCCGTTAGGCTGGCTCCAGAGCGTAGCCCGCAGAACGGACCGTCCGGATCGGGTCCTTGGTACCCTCGATCCCGATCGCCTTGCGCAAGCGGCGAATGTGGACGTCGACCGTTCGCAGCTCGATATCGCTACCCGTCCCCCACACGCCATCGAGCAATTGGCCACGGCTGAAAACACGGCCCGGGCTCTCCATGAAGAACTTGAGAAGGCGATACTCGGTGGGGCCCAGCTGGAGCGAGCGACCACGACGCTGGACCTTGTGGGCGACCGGATCCAGCTTGATATCGCCCACTTCGATCGTTTCCCCAGCAAGCGCCGGACGGATACGGCGCATCACCGCGGCGACGCGCGCGAGCAATTCGCGGGGAGAGAATGGCTTGGTCAGATAGTCGTCCGCACCGGTTTCAAGTCCGCGAACCCGGTCGTCTTCCGCCTCTCGAGCGGTAAGCATGATGATCGGAACGTGGGCGGTTTCTTTGTCGCGGCGCAGACGGCGGCAGACCTCGATTCCGCTTGTGCCCTCGATCATCCAGTCGAGGATAATTAGATCGGGCACGTCCTCGCTAGCGAGCACCAACGCCTCGTCGCCATCGCCAGTGCAACGGACATCATAGCCCTCGTTCTGAAAGCGATATTCGAGCAGTTCGGACAGCGCGGGATCGTCTTCGACCAGAAGCAACTTCGCGGCGGACATCTCAAGCCTCCAAAGAGATGGGGCTGGAAATCCTAACCCCGACAAAGCGTCCATGTTTCATTTCGGCTACAATTTGATGAAATGCACGCCCCCAACTTTTCCACAAGGGACACCGCCGGAGCTTAGACCTGCCTTAGCGATCCTCTTCGGGCGGATAGAATCCCGTCGCAGCAAAGTGCACCATCTCGGCGACGTTCGTCGCATGGTCGCCAATACGTTCGAGGTTGCGTGCGACGAACAGCAACTGCGCCGCGCTCGAAATTGTCGCAGGGTTTTCCACCATGTGGCTGACGAGATTGCGGAAGATGCTGTTGTAGAACGCATCGACCTTGGCGTCGGTGCTGATGACCTCACGGGCGAGGCCTGGATCGCGGGCAGCATAAGCGGTCAGAACGTCATGAACCATTTCGCTAGCCACTTCGCCCATCGCGGGGAGCAATGTGAGTGGCTCGAACCGATCGCGCCCTTCGATCATGCCAACGCGCTTGGCGATGTTCTTTGAATAGTCGCCGATTCTCTCCACCACGCCTGCGATCTTGAGCGCGGCGATGACTTCGCGCAGGTCGTCCGCCATTGGTGCGCGCAGCGCGATGATCCGGACAGATAGTTTGTCGACCTCGGTCTCTAGCGCATCGATCTTCTTGTCGCGCGCGACCACGCCTTCGGCCAGTTCCACGTCGCCACGAACAAGCGCTTCAAGCGCTTCGTGGATCGCCACTTCGGCGAGCCCACCCATCTCCGCGATCAGTCCGCGGAGCCGGGTGATGTCCTCATCGAAAGCTTTAACTGTATGATCGGCCATCAGCCGTAACGTCCCGTGATGTAATCCTGAGTGCGTTGCTCGATCGGATTGGTAAAAATATCAGAGGTCGGACCGTATTCGATCATCTTCCCCAAGTGGAAGAAAGCCGTGCGCTGTGAGACGCGCGCTGCCTGTTGCATCGAGTGGGTGACGATGACGATTGCGTAGCGGCCCGAAAGGTCATCGATCAACTCCTCGATCTTGGCCGTCGCGATGGGATCGAGCGCTGATGCCGGTTCGTCCATCAGGATCACCTCTGGATCGACCGCAATCGCTCGCGCGATACACAGGCGCTGCTGCTGACCACCAGACAGCGCGGTGCCCGAATCTTCGAGCCGGTCCTTGACCTCTTCCCAAAGCCCGGCGCGGGTCAGCGAACGTTCGACGATGACATCGAGATCGGCTTTCTTGTCGCCAAGCCCGTGAATTTTCGGCCCGTAAGCGATGTTCTCGTAAATCGACTTGGGAAAGGGGTTCGGCTTTTGAAACACCATTCCGACGCGGGCGCGCAGTTGCACCACGTCCATTGTGTCATCGAGGATGTTTTCCCCGTCGAGCTCAATCCGGCCGGTTACGCGGGCAATGGGGATCGTGTCGTTCATGCGGTTGAAGCACCGCAGATAGGTCGACTTGCCGCAGCCAGACGGTCCGATGAACGCGGTCACGTAATCCGGCGAAATGTCGATCGATACGTCGTCGATGGCTTTCTTGTCGCCGTAATAGACCGAAACATCGCGCGCCTTCATCTTGGCCGCTGTGTCGTCTTTGATGCTTTCGTGGATGACAGTCATCACCAGGTCTTCTCAAATTTGTTGCGAAGGTAGATCGCTACCGAATTCATCAGCAGCAAGAATAGTAGCAGGACGACGATAGCTGCGCTCGTGCGTTCGACAAACCCGCGGTCGATTTCATCGGACCAAAGGAAAATCTGCACCGGCAGGACGGTAGCGGGCGAAGTGAAACCCTCAGGCGGGGTGGCGACGAAAGCGCGCATCCCGATCAACAGGAGCGGTGCGGTCTCGCCCAGTGCGCGTGCCATCCCGATAATTGTGCCGGTGAGCATACCGGGTAGGGCAAGCGGCAGAACGTGGTGGAAAACCACCTGCACGGGCGACGCACCAATCGCAAGTGCGCCGTCGCGGATCGACGGTGGCACGGCCTTGATTGCGTTGCGCCCCGAAATAACAATCACCGGCATGGTCATCAGCGCCAGTGTCAGACCGCCAATCAACGGCGCTGAACGATAATTGGGAAAGATCGTCAGGAACACGGCAAGGCCCAACAGGCCGAAAATGATCGAAGGTACGGCGGCTAGGTTGTTGATCGACACCTCGATCAAGTCGGTCCAGCGGTTCCTCGGCGCGTATTCCTCAAGATAGAGCGCTGAGAGGACGCCGATCGGAAATGCCAGTGCCAGTGTTACGAGCATGGTCAGGATCGAACCCTTCAGTGCGCCCCAAATGCCGACCTGTTGCGGGCTTGTCGCATCCGAACGGCTCATGAAGCCCCAGTCCCAATTCTCCGCCAATACGCCGTCGTCGGCGAGACGCGAGGCAAGCGCCTGCATTTCCGGCGATCCTTCGCCATCCAGTCCCATCGACAAATCCGATGAAGCAGGCAGGTAAAAGGTTTCTGTCCGGGTGATCATCGAAGGGTCTTCCCTGAGCGCCCCAGCGACATCGCGCCATGCATCTCTGCTTAGCTGTTCCGCTCCCTCGGCGCCCAGAGCTTCTTCGGCATAGAACTGCACGATCTCGTCGATGCCCTGCATTTCGAGAACCTGCATTGCACTCGACGCGCTGAGGGAAGCCTCGTCTACCGCGAGGCCGCTCTCCGGAAAATCGATGGGCACACTAAGCTCGGCGCGCTGGAAGCCGCCAATACCGTTTATAAGCATGTTGCCGAGCAGGAAGATCAGGACCGCGACAGAAAAGACGATCGCTCCCTGACCCATCCGCTTGAAATTACGTTCCCGTCGATAGCGCTTCGCAAGGCGCTTCTCGAACTCAGGCGTCCGCGTGGGTCCGGCATGGCTCCTTTTCGGAGCGTCGAGGGCTTCGGCGTTAGTCATAGGCTTCACGGAATCGCTTTACGACGCGCAGGGCGACGAAGTTGAGCACAAGTGTGACGAGGAACAGCACGAAACCAAGCGCGAAGGCGCTGAGCGTAGCCGGATGATCGAAGCTGCCTTCGCCGGTGAGCATCTTGACAATCTGAACCGTAACGGTGGTCATGCGTTCGAGCGGGTTGGCACTCAGGTTGGCTGCGGTGGATGCGGCCATGACCACGATCATGGTCTCGCCGATTGCCCGGCTGACCGCGAGCATGACGCCGGCGACGATGCCGGGCAGGGCGGCGGGGAACAGCACGCGGGTGATAGTCTCGGACTTGGTTGCGCCGATCGCATAAGAGCCATCGCGCATCGAGCCGGGGACCGCAGCAATCGAATCGTCGGCCATCGAGGATACGAAGGGAATGATCATCACCCCCATCACGACCCCGGCAGCAAGGGCGCTTTCAGTCGAAGCGTTGCTGATACCTACGGCCACGGCGGCATCGCGAATGGCCGGCGCGACAGTCAGTGCGGCGAAATAGCCGTAAACCACGGTGGGAACGCCTGCCAGGATCTCCAGAGCAGGTTTGACCCAGGCGCGCAGCCTCGGATCCGCATATTGCGTGAGGTAGATCGCGCTCATCAGGCCAAGCGGGATAGCAACGATCATCGCAATGATCGCGCCTATGAAGATCGTGCCCCAGAAAAGCGGAATGGCCCCGTAGCGATCACCTTCGGGACTTGCCGGGTTGCTCATTGGGTCTGGCCCCCAGAACGTTCCGAAGAGGAAGTCGATTGGCGACACCATTCCGAAGAATCGCACCGTTTCGAAAACGAGACTCGCGAAGATGCCGAAAGTCGTAAGGATCGCGACCAAAGAGGCGATGAGCAACACGATCATGACGGCCCGCTCGACCTTGGTGCGCGCATGAAAATCGGGGCGAACGCGGAGGAACGACCAAGCTCCGCCACCAAAGGCGATCAGGAAGGTCAAGACGTAGCCGATAGTCGAATAGCGCGAGATCGCTTCGCGGTAAGGCTCGACGAGCGCTTCTGCACCACCGTTGAAGACGCCCGGTGCATTGCCGTAGGCGGCCGCGCGGGCTTCGGCGAGCCATGACTCGCGTTCGAACCCGAAGCTCGGCAGACTGGCAGCAGCGTCAGAGGCCAGAACGCTTTGAGTGACAAGCTGCGGCGCAACCACCGACCAAAGCATGATGAATGCAAGGACCGGCACGACAATCCATATTGCGACGTACCATGCGTGGTAGATCGGACGCGCAACCGGGCGTGCCTGCGGAGATGCCTTCTGGAAACTCCATGCTTTCGCCCGGCCGGCCAGCCACCCTGCCAGACCTAGCCCAATGGCTATCAGAATGAGAATTATCGGCGACATCTACTAGACCAATATCCCTTGAGCGCTCTTCGATGTGGAAGGCTTGCATTCCGAGTTTGGACTTTTCGGTCTCATCTGCCGAAAGCCCCTCGTGCGATCTGCGGCGCGCATGCTGCAGAAATAAGACACCCTTAAGACACCGCTCCGGTTTCCTGTTGGTAAGTCGTATTCGGGTCACTCTCGCTCGGCCCGGCAGGTGTGTCTTCGGCGCCGGATTGAAGGTCTTTTGCCAGCGGCAAACGCACCACTACCCGGGTCCCTTTGCCCAGATCGCTGTCGATGTTGAGCCGACCGCGATGCCGCTCGACGATATGCTTGACGATGGCGAGACCCAGCCCGGTTCCGCCGGATGCTCGGCTGCGTCCCGGATCGGTGCGATAGAATCGGCGGGTAAGGTGGGGAAGCTGTTCGGGCGCGATCCCTTCACCTTCGTCGATGACACAGATTCGCGCCATGCCGTCCTGTGCGAGGTCGAGACGAACCACGACAGGCTTGTCGGGCGAACCGTACTTGAGAGCGTTGTCGACGAGGTTGCGCACTAGCTGTTCAAGTTGCTGCTCGTCGCCTTGCACGTTGAAATCGCTGTTCAGTTCCAATTGCACGCGCTCGCTGCGCTGCGGGCCGGCGGCATCCTTCGCAGCGCGCTCGGTCAGGGGACGTAGCATCAGGACCTTTTCGGGAAGGTCATGTTTTTCGGCTTCTACCCGCGACAGGCTCATTAGGTCGCTGATGAGACTCTGCAGCCGCTGTCCCTCGCGCTCGATCGTACCCAGGAATTTCTGGGAAGTAGGCGAATCGAGGCTGTCGGCGCTCTCGCGCAGGGTCTCGACATAACCGAGAATCGCCGCGAGCGGCGTGCGCAATTCGTGGCTGGCATTGGCGACGAAATCGGTGTGCGCGCGACTGATATCGGCTTCGGCGGTCTGGTTGATGAGTTCGATCACGGCGAGTTCGTCGGTCACCTTTTGCCGATTGATCGTCCAGATGTCCTGCCGCCGCACGAGGCCGCGCACGATTGCTTGTCCGCTTCGGCCTTGCGTAAGCAGGGACGTCGCCTCTGGCTGGCGGAAGGTAACGCGCGCGTCCTGTCCTATAATATGCTGACCCAGCATCCGACGTGCTGCGCGATTAGCAACTGCCACAGTGTTCTTCTCGGTCACTAGGAGCGCGGTCGAGGAATTCTCAATCAATCGGCGCATCGAGTCGCGGCTGAACGGTTTTTCAACGACGACTGCGGGCGCCTCTGGTGGGCGTGCAGCTGCGAGCAACAGCGATCCGCTCCACAGGATCAGGACCGAACCGGCGATGGCGATGTCGACACCAAGCGCGACGAGCGCCACAAAAGCCACGGCGGCCAGAATGAAGCCCGCGACGGGCAGGTTTTGCCGGAAGTCCATAGGCACCGCTCTAGCCCCGACAGGGGCCGGGTGAAACCCCGCATATTCGACGGTCAGTTCCGTCGAAAAGCAGGCACATCGCGATTGGGGGGAAGTGCAAGAGGTGGTGACCCGTACGGGAATCGAACCCGTGTTTCAGCCGTGAAAGGGCCGCGTCCTAACCGCTAGACGAACGGGCCACGCTCGTTGCGAGAGCGCGCATCTAGGAGGGGAGGGTGATGCGGTCAAGCCCTCAATGCGACTGTTTGAAGAAAAGTTGTGCGACGCGGAAATTTCCTGTCGCTCAATCGGCAAAGGCCGCGTCCTCAAGGTGTAGTTCGGCAGCCGGGCGATTGCCCCAGTCGTCGATCTTGACCCGCCCCGCGAGGTGGAATCGCCGCCCCTTGCTGCGGTGGAGCAAAGTCTGCGCCATCTCGCTTTCGGCTGCGCGGAAGGCGATGGCCTTGAACGAACGTCCGTCTTCTCCGCCTGCGATTATGCGCAGGTGGTCCTTGCCTACGATATCGGCCTTCACGATCCGCACAGGGCCGACAGCAACGCGCGGAGCGGGCCAGCCCACACCAAAGGGGCCGGCGGCCTCCAGATTCGCTACAAGATCAGGGGTAAGACCTCCCGGCGCAAGGCTGAGGTCGAGGTGCATCACCTGACCGGCACGCGCACGATCGATGTCGCGGGAAAGACGGGTATCCAGAAACTCCGCAAAGGCGGCGAGCTGGCCTTGCTCGATCGTCAGTCCGGCAGCCATTGCATGACCGCCACCTGCGACCAGCAGGCCGGCTTCCCGCGCGGCAATAATAGCGGCGCCAAGGTCGACCCCGCTGATCGAGCGACCCGAGCCTTTTCCGATTCCCTCCGCTTCGTCGAGTGCAATGACGATGGCCGGCTTGCCGGTCTTTTCCTTGATCCGCCCCGCCACGATTCCAATCACGCCAGGGTGCCACCCTGATCCCGACAG
Source organism: uncultured Erythrobacter sp. (assembly GCA_947494705.1). GTDB lineage: Bacteria > Pseudomonadota > Alphaproteobacteria > Sphingomonadales > Sphingomonadaceae > Erythrobacter. Next base: position 146,012 of record CANLVN010000001.1, on the reverse strand, counting down.
CACCTGCACCGCCATGTTGTGCTGCCCATCCAGTTGCGCTTCGGCGGCTTCCTGAACCTCGGCCTCAATGGCACGGCGCTCTTCATTGAGCTGCGAGAGCTGCTCCGCAATTTCGCGTGCTTCCTCCGGGTCGGTCGTTGTGAGCAGTCTCACGCCGAGTGTCGATTCGCCGATCCGACCGCCCGCATTGATGCGCGGTCCCAGCGCGAAGCCGAGGTCAGAGGCGATCGGCGCGCGTTTCAGCCGACTTGCATCGATCAGCGCCGCCATCCCGATCCGCTCGCGCCGTGCGAGCACTTTGAGGCCCTGTGCGACGAAGGCCCGGTTGAGCCCGTGCAGGGCGGCGACATCGGCTACGGTGCCAAGCGCCACGAGATCGAGAAGCGCGAGCAAATCCGGCTCGCGGCGATCCTTGAAAAAATCGCGCGTCCGCAAGGTGCGCACCACCGCGATGGCCAGCAGGAAGGCAACCCCGACTGCGGCAAGGTGGCCGTGCCCGGCGGCCAGATCGCTCTCGTCGAGACGATTGGGGTTCACCAAGGCTGCGGTAGGAGGAAGCTCTGCTGCGCATTTGTGATGGTCGACGACGATCACGTCGACCCCGGCATCGCGCGCCATGGTGAGTGCCTCGTGCGCCATCGCGCCGCAATCCACCGTAATGATGAGGCTCGACCCGTCCTTTGCCAGTTTCACCAGCGCTTCGCCCGTGGGGCCATATCCTTCGAGCAACCGGTCTGGGATGTAATACCCTGCATCGATCCCAAGTCCGCGTAGCAGTTCGACCAGCAGGGCCGCGCTGGTTGCGCCATCGACGTCGTAGTCACCGTAAATCGTGATCTTTTCGCGAGCCAGCACTGCGGCCGCGATGCGTTGCGCGGCGCGGTCCATGTCGCGAAAGGCCGAAGGATTGGGCAGGAATTCGCGCATGGTCGGATTGGAGTGCTTGAGGATTTCATCCTCTGCCACGCCCCGAGTCATCAATAGCTGGGTCAGAATGTCCTTCCCAAGCCCTGCCGGATCGCTGCCTCCGGGACCGAAGTCCATAGCACCGCCGCGCCATTGCCAGGCCCGGCCGGCGAGCGACTGCGAAACTCCGAGAACATGGGATAGCGAGCGAACTGTCATGATGTATGCCGTATAGTCGCTCTGCGTCTCAGGCGACAGGTGTAGGCTTTCCGTAATCGACAGCTTGCCGGATTGCAGATTGACAGGCCGCAGATGCGGGGGTTTGGTCAGGTCCATGTCGACCCCATCCAACGATCCGTCCGTCCTAGTCATCTGGCACAGCCGGACCGGAGCCAGCAAGGCCATGGCGTGCGCTGCGGCTGAGGCGGATGCAGCTTGCCTGATGGCGGCGGCGGACGTGTCTGAAGAGGATATTCTCGACGCGAGCGCCTATATCTTCGTCTGTCCAGAGAACCTCGCTTCGATGAGCGGAATGATGAAGGACATGTTCGACCGGAATTACTATCCCGTTCTCGGACGCATCGAAGGGCGAGCCTACGCGACCATCATAGCCGCCGGTTCAGACGGGCAAGGCGCGCAACAACAGATCGACCGGATCGCCAAAGGGTGGCGGCTGAAACGTGTCGCTGAACCAATGATCGTCAATTTCGACGCGCAGACCCCCGAAACTATCATGGCTCCCAAGAGCCCTTCTCAGGAAACCCTCGATGAATGCACGAACTTGGGCAAAGCCATTTCGGAGGGCGTTTCTTCCGGCATTTTTTGAGATAACTGGCATTTCGAAGAGGTGTCGACTCTACGGGGTAGTCAAGTAGGCTCTAGACTGCCAATGCGAGCTTGGGGTCGCGGGTTGGGCCTTGGATTCCAGGCATTCCAGAGCCTGGGAGCCTAACTAGGGGGGACGGGAAGATCGCTGACGCTATGGGTAACTCGGCCAAGGGGCTTTACCTGTTGTTTGCGCAGGGCAAACGGCCGGATCGTGCTGCGGTCCGAGCGTTTGCGGAGAGGCATTCCGAGATTGTCATCAGTCATGATCCGGAGCCTGACGAACGCCCGGCAATTGGTGTGGTATGTGAAGAGTGCGGCTGCTCCAACCACTCCGATCAGGTGCCATCTGACACTACCTTCTGGCTGGAAATCCTGCGCGGCGGATTGACGTTCGACTTGCGCGGCTTGGCTCCGGGAAAGTCGAGCACCTTTCCGGAGCCTGAGTTCCGCATTGATACCCAGACACTTCCTAAGCCGGAAGATTTCGAGGCGATCCAATTGCTTCCCAGCAAACACCTTGCCGGGGGCGAGCGATCCCTTCCGCTCGCAAAGGCTCTGTTGCAAACGGCAAGAGATTTGGCGCAGCATTTTGACGGGGTCGAAGCGATCATCTGGCCGCCTGCCGCCAATGCGATCGGGATCCGGTTTTTCGAATCCGTGGTTACCGCCTGGATCGAGGGCGGTCCTTTCCCGGCGCTTGCGCTGGTTTCTTTCACAGAAACAGCTGACGAGGCCTTGCAAACGCTCGGACTCGACTTCTGGATCGATCAAGAACTGCGGCTCGAAATGCCACTATCCGCTGAAACGGTCTCCGCAACGCGTCTTGGCGTACGACTCATAAACCATCTGATCACGGTTGGCGGACTGGAAAGCGACGAACGTATTGTCGCTCCTGATGGGAATCGGCTCGTTCTGCGCCTCTCGCGCAACAGCCGTTTCATCAGGGTGCTCCGCGAATAGGCTAGCGAAGTCATGGCAACGACTGCGCAACATCGCGCGAGCACGGCTCGCTCTTGCCAATCCAATCACAGATCAGGCTTCGAAGGCCTTAGCCCTCGCATAAGAGGATGCCTGACGCAGGCCTATTCGGCTGCTTCGGCCATCGCGTGCCAGCTGGTGTAGCCCGTCTTTTCGGCCAGAGCCGCCTTGGCGGCGTGGTATTCGCGCTCGAACCGAGCCACCATGTCCTCGACGGTGCCGACCGACTTGATAGTCCCGATCCCCTGACCCGAGCCCCAGATGTCCTTCCAAGCCTTTGCCTTGGTATTACCGCCGGAGCCGAAGTTCATCTTGGACGGATCGCTCGTCGGCAGGTCGTCGGGGTCCAGCCCGGCATTCTCGATCGAGGAGCGCAGGTAGTTGCCGTGTACCCCGGTGAACAGGTTGGAATAGACGATCCCGTCTGCGCTGCTGTCGACGATGCCCTGCTTGTAGCCGGGATCGGCATTGGCTTCCTCGGTGGCGATGAAGGCACTTCCGGTGTAGCCGAAGTCGGCACCCATCGCCTGCGCCGCCAGGATCGAGGAGCCATGCGCGATCGAGCCGGATAGCGCCACAAGCCCGTCAAACCATTCACGGATTTCGCTCATGAGTGCGAAGGGCGACTGCGTGCCGGCATGACCGCCAGCACCCGCTGCGACGGGGATGAGGCCGTCTGCACCTTTCTCAATTGCCTTGTTTGCAAAGCGGTTGTTGATGACGTCGTGCATCGTGATGCCGCCCCATCCACGCACGGCATCGAAAATCTCCGTGCGTGCGCCCAGCGAGGTGATGATGAGCGGCACCTGCCACTTCTCGCACGTAGCCAGGTCGGCCATCACGCGGTCGTTCGACTTGTGGACGATCTGGTTCACCGCGAAGGGTGCAGCAGGGCGATCGGGGTTCTCGCGGTTGTGCTTTGCCAGTTCCTCGGTGATCTGGTGCAGCCATTCGTCAAGCAGGGTCTGCGGACGCGCGTTTAGAGCCGGGAAGCTGCCCACGATACCCGCCTTGCACTGCGCGATCACCAGTTCTGGGCCGGAGACGATGAACAGCGGCGATCCGATCAGCGGCAGGCGCAGGCGGTCGAACGGGGCGGGAAGGGTCATCGGGTCTCTCTCCTATGTATTTGCAGCCGGACTAGGTTGCAAAGCGCCACTAAGCAAGCGCGTCCTCGATCCCGTAGAAGCGCGCTGCGTTTCCTGCATAGAGCGCCGCCTTCTCGTCAGTGCTCGCATCTGCGGTGATGCGCTTGAAGGTGTTCCATAGCACCTGATAGTCCGCGCCCCAGTAGTCGACGGGGTAGTTGCTCTCGAACATCGCGCGCTGTGGGCCGAAGGCCTCGATGCAGGTCTCGATATAGGGCTTCCACAGCGGTGCCAGCTTCTCGGATGACCAGCCTGCCGCCGGGCCATCCTCGGGCAAGCCGCAGAACGCCATCGCCAGCCCGCCCAGCTTTACGACCACGTTCTCGCATTGCGCCAGCTCGCGGATGCGCTCCCGCCATCCGTCGAACCGCTCCTCTAGCTTGCCGCTATAGCTCGCCAGTCCCAGCGGGGTGCCGCAATGGTCGATGCAGATGGGCTGGTCGGGGAAGGCGCGCGCGAGGTCGATCAGGTCGGGCAGTTGCGGCTCGAGCAGCCATGCATCGAAGGTCATGCCCCGCTTGCCGAGTTCGGCGAACCCTTTGCGGAAGGTGGCGTCGCGGTAGAGGCCTTCGGGCGCGTGGAAGGGCGGGCCGAGCACCTCGGGGTCTGCATCCCATGCCGCCGCGTGCCGGATGCCCCTGAAACGGGTCGGGGCTGCCGCCTGCAACGCATCTAGCACCTCGCCGGCCTGGCTCCCCTGAGTCAGGTCGGCATGGCCGACGATGGCGGCGCACAGGCACGTGTCGCCATAGAGGCCGCTGGCCGATTGCGCCGCGACACCGTTGACGAACTCGACCTCTCCCACGGTCTTCATCGCTTCCCCGCGCGACGCGTCGTAGAACGCCCCGCATTCCATGAAGACGGTCGCCACCACCTTGTGGCCGCCCGATACGTGCGCCAGCAGCTCGTCATGGGTGTAGTAGGCGTTGTCGAGCAGCGCGGCGATGAAGGGGTGATGGGGCTGCGGGAACATGGGCACCATCGGCCGCAGGTCCCACAGGTGGTGATGCGGGTCGATGATCGGCAGGTCCGGTTCGATGATGGACTCGGTGGTGTTCTGGGTCATGTCGGCTCTCTCTCCCGTTCGCTCTCAAGTCGGCGATTCCTACATGATGGAACACATGGAACACGGTCCAGGCAATGAAAACCCGATTGTGTAACCTTGCGCTGCGTAACTGTGACCTTACGCGCCTGAAGCGTCACCTTTTCGCAGAAAGTGTGACCCTTTATGGCGAAAGTGTAACCCGCCAACGCCGCAAAGTGACACTTTGGGCCGGGAAAAGTGTAACTCTTTTCGGTGGCAGGGAAGGGGCAGGGCGAGCGGTCCATCGCGCCGATCTAGCGCGCGCCGGGCAGGTAGGAAAACCGCGGGCTTCGCCAACTGCGATCAGCCGAACGGATTGCCCTTTTCTTCGATGAACTCGCGCTCCTCTTCGGTCGAAGAACGTCCCAGCACTTCGTTGCGATAGGGGAAACGTCCGAACCGCTCGACGATGTCGCGATGCCGCTCGGCAAAGCCGGTGATTTCGCGAGCGCTCTTTTCCAGCGCTTCGAATTTCTGGACGCAAAGGCGCTGCAATTCGCGGTCCTCGGCATGCATTAGCGGCATGTAGAGGAACTGGCGCTGGTCCAGGCCGAGTTTATCGTCCCAGCCCTTGTCGATCGCTTTCAGAACTAGGTCTTGCGCCGCTTCGTCCTGCGCATAGGCACGCGCGCTGTCGCGGTGGATGTTGCGGGAAAACTGGTCGAGTACGATCACCAGCGCGAGCAGGCCGCGCGGGCTATCGGCCCAATCGTCGCATCCGCCCTCGCTAGCCTGCGCCAGCAGCGCACCGAAACGATTCTCGATCTGGCGGTCGATCTCGTCGGAACTGCCGAACCAGTTTTCCGGCAGCAATTCGACAAACCAGAATTGGAGGACCTCCATGGCCCGTTCGGGCAGCGCGCTCATCGGCCCATCATCCCGGTGTCACCGCCGAATTGGCGACGCTGAGTACGGCGCGCACGCTGGCAGTTGCGACGTCTTCGTCGATGCCGCAGCCCCAGATCGTGCGTCCGTCGGGCGTCGTGCATTCGAGATAGGTCGCGGCGGTCGCATCGGTGCCAGTGCCCAGCGATTGCTGGGTGTAGTTCACCACTTCGAGTTCCACCCCGAACACGTCGCGCAAAGTCGCCATCACACTGGAGATCAGGCCGTTGCCGCGCCCGCTTACGCTTTGCTCCTTACCCTCGACCTCGATGGTCCCGGCAAATATCCGCGTTCCGTCGCTTGCGCGCGTTTCGGCATAATCGACCAGCTGGAAATGCTTGTCCGGGGTCTGGACATGATACGCGGCGCGGAAAGCATCCCAGATATCCTGGGCGTTCAGTTCGCGAGAGCTTTCGTCCGCAAGTTTCTGAACATGAACGGAAAAATCGCGTTGCATCGCCTTGGGCAGTTTGAGCCCCTGACGCTGTTCGAGCACCCAGGCAAAGCCGCCTTTGCCGCTCTGTGAATTGACGCGGATCACGGCCTCGTAATCGCGTCCGAGATCGGCGGGATCAATGGGCAGATAAGGCACGCGCCACAGTTCGTCGTTTTGCTTTTCGTGCGCTTCGAACCCTTTCTTGATCGCGTCTTGGTGGCTTCCGGAAAAGGCGGTGTAGACCAGTTCGCCGCCATAGGGATGGCGCTGGTGAACGGGCAGGTCGTTGCAATATTCGACCGTCTCAATGACGCGGTCGATATCGGAGAAATCGAGGCCCGGATCGACGCCCTGCGTGTAGAGGTTGAGCGCCATGGTCACGAGGCAGCAATTGCCGGTGCGCTCGCCATTGCCGAACAGGCATCCTTCGACCCTGTCAGCGCCCGCCATCAGGCCCAATTCCGCCGCTGCTACGCCGGTGCCGCGATCGTTGTGGGTGTGCAGCGAAATGACCGCGCTCTCACGATTGGGCAGGTTGCGGCAGAAATATTCGATCTGGTCGGCGTAGATATTGGGCGTCGCCGCCTCGACCGTGGCCGGCAGGTTGAGGATGATCGGATGTTCGGGCGTAGGCTGCAGAACCTCCATGACCGCTTCGCAAACCTCGATGCTGAAATCGATTTCGGCGGTTGAGAAGGTTTCCGGGCTGTACTGGAAATGCCAATCGGTATCGGGGCGCTTTGCCGCTTCGTCGCGCATGACTTTTGCGCCCTGCGCCGCAATCTCGCGCACTTCGTCCTTGCTCATGCGGAACACGATGTCGCGCCAGGCGGGGCTGACCGCGTTGTAGAGGTGGACGATGGCTGCACGCGCGCCTTCGAGGCTTTCGAAGCTGGTGCGGATCAGGTCTTCGCGCGACTGAGTCAGCACCTGCACGATCACGTCATCCGGAATGTCGCCCGAGCGGACAAGCGTCTGGATGAAGTCGAATTCGGTCGCCCCGGCGCTGGGAAAACCGACCTCGATTTCCTTGGCGCCGATCTCGACCAGCAGGTCGAAGAAGCGACGCTTCTTCATCTGGTCCATCGGGTCGATGATCGACTGGTTGCCATCGCGCAGGTCGGTGGAGAGCCAGCGCGGCGCTTTTTCGATGGTGCGGCCCGGCCATTGGCGGTCGGGCAGGTCTATCTGCGGGAAGGGGCGGTATTTGGACGCGGGGTTTTTAAGCATGATCTCGACTTCGGCTATGTTCGGTTGGCTTTTATGGGTGTCGGACCCCTGAAGCGCTGGCCCGCCGCGCCATGTGGCCGCGCACGGAACCTACTGCGCCCAGGGGCGCATAAGTCGTAGCAGGAACAGCTTGCCGTTAGTCATGCCGCAGCTTGTTGCCGATTTGGACGCGGCTTGCAAGACCGGCTTCGTCCATTCTTATGGCAATTGGTGTGTCGACGCCTCGCGCAGCCTAGCCGCAGCGGGCGTCGCGAATGGTGCCGGTGTTGTCGAGCATCAGGTTGAGGCGCGGATTGGTGACATCGGCGACCAGGCCTGAGCCGGGCTCGAGAAAGCGGATGGCGCTTGCATTGACCGCAGCTTGCTGGATCTGGGCACGGGTGGCCTCGTCTGCGACGCGGCCCATGAAAGGTCCCATGCGGTTGGCCGAACAGGTCTCCGTCGCCGGATCGGTCGCACTGCCCGGCTCGAACATGCCGGGCGCCGCGTTGGGCTGGGCCTGGGCGACCTGCGGAGGGAGTGAATCAGCCGGGGCAGGCGCCCCGGATGCGGGTGCAGTGGCCCCGCCATTGATCCGCGCGGCAAAATCGTCGGCGGAGTTCGACGTATCGGGTTCGCTGCCGCCACAGGCCGACAGCGCGAGCAGGGCAGGGATGGCAAGGATAACGGCAAACTTGGTCATGAATCGTCTCTGACGGTGGTTCTCATTGTTGGCGTTACAGCGCGCGTTGCGTTGCACTATCATGACACCGGCCTGTGGCGAAGACGATCTCCGGTAAGCTGGTCAACGGATGTCACTCCCATAAGGCGCATTCCGCGCTCGATTTCGTCCTTCAGGATATCAAGCGCGCGAGTAACGCCTTCCTCGCCCGCCGCAGCGAGCGCGTAGAGATAGAGCCGTCCGCCCGACGCGGCGGTGGCTCCGCTGGCCAGCGCCTTGAGCACATGCGTCCCGCGCCTGACGCCGCCATCGCAGATGATCTCGATCTCGCCGCCGACCGCATCGACGATCTCGGACAATTGGTCGAAAGGTGCGCGGCTGCCATCGAGTTGCCGCCCGCCGTGGTTGGAGACCATGATCGCATCCGCCCCGATCTCGACCGCGCGCCGTGCGTCGCCTGCGCTCATGATGCCCTTCAGGACGAAGGTGCCGCCCCATTGCTCGCGGATTGCGGCGGCGGTGGACCAGTCCATCGAGGTGTCGAGCATGGTGTTGAAATATTCGGCGATACTCACCGCCTTTCCCGATCCCTCGGTGACGTGGGTGTCGAGATTGGGCAGTCGGAACTTCTCGCGAAACAGGTAGTCGAGCGTCCAGCGCGGGCGCGTGGCGTAGCTCCAGATGCTGGCGGGCGTGAAGCGGGGCGGGGTGGTGAACCCGCTGCGAAGGCACCGTTCGCGCTTGCCCGAGACGATCGTGTCCACCGTCAGCGCGAGAGCATCAAAGCCCGCCTGTTGGCAGCGCTCGATCATGTGGGTGTTGAGCGACTTGTCCTTGTGAACGTAGAGCTGGAACAGCTTCGGCCCGCTGGTGAGCGCCGCGATCTCCTCGATGCTGCGGGTCGCGAGGCTGGAGATGCCGAACCAAAGGCCGTGCCGCTCCGCTGCCTTTGCCACTGCCGTTTCGCCCTGCCAGTGAAAGGCGCGCTGCACCGCCGTTGGCGACAGCATCAGGGGCAGCGCGCTTTTGCGGCCGAGGATCGCGCAGGAGGTGTCGATCTCTTCCACCCCGGCCAGCACGTCCGGCACGAGATCGACCGTCTCATAGGCCTCGGTGTTGCGCGCCTTCGTCAATTCATCGTCGGCGGCACCGTCGATATAGTCGAACACGGGGAAGGGCAGCCGCGCTTTTGCGAGCCGCCGGAAATCGTCGATATTGTGGCAATCGGAAAGGCGCATGATGCCAGAGCCTCTGGCTGATTGCGCCTTTCCTGTCGAGTGCCGCAAATTGGAGTGGACAAGCGTCCTTATTGCTTCTCGAACGCCGCCGTGATGATCAGTTCGACATCGTTGCCGATCAGGCCCTGACCGTAATTGACGTCCCACTGCGAGCGGTCGATCACAGCGCGGCCTTCAAAGCCGACGGTTTCCGCCTTGTTCATGGGATTGGTGCCCGCGCCGGTAAACTCGACGCGCATCGTTACAGGGCCGGTGTTGCCGTTCATCTCGAGCATGCCGGAAACGATTGCGGTCGTGTCGGAGTTCTGGCGGACATTGGTCGAAGTGAAGGTCGCCATGCCCGGCTCCGGTCCGAAGAAGTCCGGCGCGGCACCTTCCTTGCCGGGACGCAGCAGGTGATCCTTGAGCTCCTCGCTCGCCACCGTGACCTGCGCGATAGGCACCATGATCTCGAACTCGGCATCGGAGATGTTGGCCGGGTCCATCGTCATCGTACCTTCGATGTCGCCGAACAGGCCGAAATAGTCGTTGAAACCGAAGTGATTGACGCGCCAGTTCACCAGCGTGTGCGCGGGGTCGAGCGCATAGGTGCCTGCGGTCACACGCGAGGTGTCGACCATACCGGGGGCCTGAGAGCCTTGTGCGAACAAGGTCGGGGATACCGCAACGGTGCCGCTGACAAGAGCGGTCGTTGCGGCGGCGGCGAGGGCGAGTTTCTTCATGGATCGAAATCCTTTCATCGGTTCGAGAGAGGGTAAGGCGAGAGGATTACCCGCAGAAAACCTCGGTAATCACGTCATCGGCATCGGTGCGGATATTCAGGCGGTCCGGGTCGTCGCTGTCGCCCGTTTCCTCGTCTGGTCCAAGGAAGCGAATGATTGCCTGCGGTTCGACCGCATCGAGCAGCGCGGAGCGCGTTTCCAGGTCCATCGTCTGGTCGATGTAAGGCTGCGCAAGGTTCGCGCGGCACGCGCTGTCGACTTCGCCGACGATAGGCGCTTCGGTGTCGGGAGTGGGCAGGTCGCGCTCGATTTCCTTCACGGCGGCGAGGTCGTCGGGCATGGCCTCGGCATCGGCGCTGGTCGCTTCGCCGCATGCTTGCAGGGATAGGGGAAGGGTCGTGCAGGCGAGGATGATTTTGATCGTTTTGTTCATACCCCTAGAAAGGCATGAAAGCGGCAGTTGTTCCGCTCAGCAAGCTCAGCAGACCGGGCGATCGCCCGTGAAACGCTGTTCCAGTGTTTCTACCGAGTAACTTTGCTCGATCGGGTCGCCGTTGCATGGCTCATAGCTCGGGTCCTGCATCAGGCATCCCGGCCCGCACACCATCCGTGCCACGCCGGTTTGGTGGTCGATATACCACAGCCGCCCGCCGGGCGTGGCGATATAGCCGTCGAGCCCGCTCGCAACGTCGCTTTCGATGTCGATGATGGAGGGCACTTCACCGTCATACTGACGCGAATGACGGCCATGGGTGTGAAAGCTGGCGACCGGGACCATCCCCGGCTCGTCGAAATAGGAAAGGTCGCAGCTCGCCTCGTCGCCGTCGGACGGACGCGACACGCCCAGTTCCCCGTCGCTGGTTTCGAAGATAATCCCGCACAATTCGAGATTATCCGTAAAACTGCGGGGTTGGAGAGTATCGAGCTGTTGCTTCGCATAAGCCTGCACCTGCGTTTGCGGCAGGCTGGGTTGCAGCGCGTCCGGACCCTTTACGTTCACATAGGCGCGCGCGACGATCACCACGAAAGCGATCGCGCAAAGCACGTAGACAATGCGGGTGGTGGACGGATTCATTGCCCACCACCCGTGACGTCAGTTCTTGTCCTTGTCGACCAGCTTGTTGGCGCTGATCCACGGCATCATGGCGCGCAGCTGTGCGCCGGTCTTTTCGATCGGGTGCGCTTCGGCGCGCTTGCGGGCGGCTTTCAGCTCGGGCTGGCCGGCGCGGTTGTCGAGCACGAAGTCCTTCACGAAGCGGCCCGACTGGATGTCGTCGAGGACGCGTTTCATCTCCGCCTTGGTCTCTTCGGTGATGATGCGCGGGCCGGTGGTGATGTCGCCATATTCGGCTGTGTTGGAGATCGAATAGCGCATGTTCGCGATCCCGCCTTCATAGAGCAGGTCGACGATCAGCTTGGTTTCGTGGAGACACTCGAAATAGGCCATTTCGGGCGCGTAACCGGCTTCGGTCAGCGTCTCGAAGCCCGCCTGGATCAGGTGGGTGATGCCACCGCAAAGCACGGCCTGCTCACCGAACAGGTCGGTTTCGCATTCCTCGCGGAAGTTCGTTTCGATAATTCCGCTGCGACCGCCGCCAACGCCGCTGGCATAGGCGAGCGCGACGTCCTTTGCGCTGCCGCTCGCATCCTGATGGACCGCGATGAGGCAGGGCACACCGCCGCCGCGCTGGTATTCGGAGCGCACGGTATGGCCCGGACCCTTGGGCGCGATCATGATGACGTCGATGTCCTGCGGCGCCTCGATCAGGCCGAAATGCACGTTGAGGCCGTGCGCGAAGGCGAGCGCGCTGCCCGGCTTCATGTGACCGGCAAGGTCGTTTTCCCAGATGCCCGCCTGATGCTCATCGGGGGCGAGGATCATGAGGATGTCGGCCCACTTGGCAGCTTCGGTGTTGGAGAGCACCTTGAAGCCGGCATCCTGTGCCTTCTTCGCGCTCGAGGACCCTTCGCGCAGAGCGATGGCGACTTCTTCGACACCGCTGTCGCGCAGGTTCTGCGCGTGGGCATGGCCCTGCGAACCGTAGCCGAGCACGGCGACCTTCTTGGATTTGACCAGCCCGAGATCGGCGTCGGCGTCGTAGTAAACCTTCATGTGTGTCTCCCTGTCGCCCCTGCAAAACGAGGGGTCCGGATTAGATTGCGATTGCATGGATGGGTTGGATGGGCCCCTGCCTGGGCAGAAGCGACGAATTGTTCGGTCAAACCTCCTCGGCGCCGCGCATCATGCCGACCACGCCGGAACGTCCGACCGAGACCAGCCCGAGCTCGCGCATCAATGCGATGAAGCTGTCGACCTTGTCCGGGCTTCCGGTGAGTTCGAAAACAAAGCTGGCGGTGGTGGTGTCGACGACGTTGGCGCGGAAAAGCTCGGCGATACGAAGCGCCTCGACCCGCTTGTCGCCGGTGCCCGCGACCTTGATCAGCGCAAGCTCGCGTTCGACATGCGGACCGGCAGTGGTGAGGTCGGTGACCTTGTGGACGGGCACAAGTCGTTCCAGCTGCGCCTCGATCTGGTCGATCACGGCAGGCGGGCCGTTGGTGACGATGGTTATGCGGCTGACCGCGTGGTCCTCTGTGATGTCGGCCACCGTCAGGCTGTCGATGTTGTAGCCGCGCGCGGTGAACAGGCCGGTGATCTTCGCAAGGATACCCGGCTCGTTATCGACCATCACGGTCAGGACGTGGCGTTCGCTCTCGGCGCTCTTGATCTTCATTTCCTTCGCGCCCCTAAACCAAAGCCTTGGCTTCGTCGTCCATCGTGCCACCGACTTGGTCGCCGTAGAGCAGCATCTCGGTATGTGCGGCGCCGCTTGGGATCATCGGGAAACAATTTGCGTCCTTGGCCACGTGGCAATCGACGATCACCGGCCCGTCATGCGCCATCATCGCCTCGATCCCGGCGTCGAGTTCGTCGCCATTTTCGATGCGGATACCCTTCCAGCCATAGGCTTCGGCCAGCGCGACAAAATCGGGCAGGCTGTCAGAGTAGGAGTTCGAATAGCGGCTCTCATAGGTCAGTTCCTGCCATTGGCGGACCATGCCCATATATTCGTTGTTGAGGATGAACACCTTGACCGGCAGGCGATACTGGCTCGCCGTGCCCAGTTCCTGGATGTTCATCTGGATCGATGCTTCTCCGGCAATGTCGATCACGAGAGTGTCGGGATTGCCCAGCTGCGCGCCGATGGCCGCGGGCAGGCCATAGCCCATCGTGCCGAGTCCACCGCTGGTCAGCCACTTGTTCGGCTCGGCAAAACCGTAATATTGCGCCGCCCACATCTGGTGCTGGCCGACTTCGGTGGAGATGATCGGGCTGCGATCGCGGGTCATTTCATACAGCCGCTCGACCGCCTTTTGCGGCATGATCGCGCTGGGATCGGCCTTGGACTTCTCCGGATAGGCAAGACATTCGCGTGCGCGCCATCCGGCGATCCGCGCTTTCCATTCGCCCAGGTCCTTGCCCTTGTTGCTGCCCCATGCCTCGATCAGCTGTTCGAGCACGGTCGCACAATCGCCTATGATGCCGAGATCGACGCCGACATTCTTGTTGATCGAGCTGCGGTCGATGTCGATGTGTATCTTCTTCGACTCCGGACTGAACGCATCGAGGCGCCCGGTCACACGGTCGTCAAATCGTGCGCCGATGCAAACCATCACGTCCGACTTGTTCATCGCCATGTTGGCTTCGTAGGTGCCGTGCATCCCAAGCATGCCGAGCCAGTCGGGATGGGTGTCAGGGAAAGCCCCCAGGCCCATCAGGGTCGAGGTGACCGGCGCGTTGGTCAGGTCCTGCAGCTTGCGCAGCAGCTCACTCGCGCGCGGGCCGGAATTGATGACGCCGCCGCCGGTGTAGAAGATCGGACGCTCAGCGCCCGCAATCATCTCTATCGCCTCTGCGATCTGGTCCGCGGGCGCGACCATTTGCGGGGCGTAGCGATGCGAACCGGGCTTGGTCGGCGCTTTCGATTCCGACGGAATGGCGATCTGCACGTCCTTGGGGATGTCGATCACGACCGGACCGGGGCGACCGGTGGTGGCGATGCGGAACGCTTCCTCGACCGTCGCGACGAGGTCGGCGGGGTCTTTCACGAGGTAGTTGTGCTTTGTGCAGTGGCGCGTGATGCCGACCGTGTCGGCCTCCTGGAATGCATCGGTGCCGATCAGCGCGGTCGGAACCTGGCCGGTGATGACGACCAGCGGGATCGAGTCCATGAAGGCATCGGCGATCCCGGTAACCGCATTGGTCGCGCCGGGCCCTGATGTGACCAGCACGACGCCGGGCTTGCCCGTCGCGCGCGCATAGCCTTCCGCAGCGTGGGCTGCGCCCGCTTCGTGACGCACGAGGATGTGGCGAAGCCGCTCGTCGCCGAACAGTTCGTCGTAGATCGGCAATACCGCACCGCCGGGATAGCCGAACACGAATTCGACACCCTGATCGACCAAGCATTGCATCAACAGTGCGGCTCCGGAAGCCTGCGACACTTTATCTCTCCTCAAAATGAAAAAGGCCCGATGCGGTTGGTCGCGTCGGGCCGGTCAGGACGTTCTATGATTGAACCCCGATCAGCCCGTTTCCCCTACAAGAATTACCGTAAGCATGATCGACCGACCTCTTTTCGTTTCGCGTCAGCGCTTTCTAGCGACGTTTCGTTACAAGTCCAAGTTAGTGCAATGACTAGCTCTGGACGCCCCGCTAGAGGACTGATTCTAACGGGTCAACCATTAATCTTGAAATAATGATCCAAAAATGGTGTCAATATCGATATTTTCAGACTCAACGCGCGGCCAGCCGGGCGGGGACTGGTTGCGCAGCCAGGTGAACTGGCGCTTCGCATATTGGCGTGTGGACTGCGCACCAGCCGCGATTGCGTCCTCGCGCGTGATCTCGCCGCGCACCAGCCGCGCGATTTCGGGAACGCCGATGGCGCGCATGACTGGCAGGTCGGGGGACAGGTCGCGGGCGAGCAAAGCCTTGACCTCTTCGATTGCGCCATCGTCCAGCATCTGGGCAAATCGCGTGTCACAGCGATCATAGACCCATTGGCGTGGCGGCATGTGTACCGCGGCATGCAGGCTCACCGCTTCGCCTATTCCGCCGGTCTTTGCCTGCTGCCAGTCGCCCAGCGTCACGCCGGTCGAGCGCTTGACCTCCAATGCGCGAGCGATGCGCTGGCTGTCGCCGGGCTCCAGCTCGGCGGCGCGAACCGGGTCCTCGATACCCAGGGCCTTGTAGGCGGTTGGCGTATCCATGGCGCGCACCACGCTGCGGATTTCGGGATCGATTTCGGGGATGGGCGCGATCCCTTCGATCAGGACCTTGAGATACATCCCCGTACCTCCGACGAGGATCGGCACCGCACCCTTGCCATGGAGGTCTGCAATCTCTTCACGCGCCCGCGCTGCCCAGTCGGCTGCACTGCACGGATCGGCTCCATCCCATTCGCCATAAAGCCGGTGCTCGCATTGCTCGCGCTCGGCCTGTGACGGTGCTGCAGAGAGAATCGGAATGTCGGCATAGACCTGCATCGAGTCCGCATTGACGATGACGGGCTCGCGCCCGGACTTTTTCAACTTTTCCGCCAGGGCCAGCGCGGTCGCGCTCTTGCCGCTCGCGGTCGGTCCTGCAATGAGCGCGAGTGGTGGCGCGCTTCCAGCGTCGGTAGGAGAAGTCTTGGTGCTCATCGCGCGTCTGATAGCAGACCATTCGGATCTTGAAACACGGCTTGATGCGGCCGCTGCCTCTTTCGAGAGTGCGGGCAACCCGCTTGCCTCGGCCAGCATCATCGATGCCGGCGAACACGTGCTCGAAATGCGCCTTGCCGAAGGTGCGCGGGCCGACGTGGTGGACACGATCGACCGTTTCTTCGCTCCCGCCGATATCCTGGTGAGCGAAGACGAGATCGTCGTGCCGCGCCTGTTCGTTTCGGACATGGATTCGACCATGATCGGGCAGGAATGTATCGACGAACTGGCGGATTTCGCCGGGCTGAAGGACCAGATCAGCGCCATCACCGAACGGGCCATGCAGGGCGAGCTGGATTTCGAAAGCGCGCTTCGCGAGCGGGTGGGCTTGCTGGCGGGGCTTGAGGAAAGCGCGATCGAACGCTGCCTTGCCGAGCGGATTACGCCGTCGCCGGGCGCGCGCGTGCTGGTTGCAACGCTAAAGGCGCATGGCTGCCGCAGCGTCCTTGTCACCGGCGGATTTCACCATTTCGCCGACCGCGTTGCCGAATGGCTCGATTTCGACCGGGTGGTGGGCAACCGGCTCGCTGTCGAGGGTGGCAAGCTGACCGGCGCACTGGATGGAGCGATTTCCGACGCATCGACCAAGCTCGCCGTCCTGCGCGAGGAAGCGGACAATCTGGGCGAGGGCGCGCGGGTGCTGGCAAGCGGGGACGGGGCCAACGACATCCCGATGATCGAGGCCGCCGATTACGGCTTTGCCTATTATGCCAAACCCAAGGCGCGTGATGCCGCCAACGGGCGGATCGACCGGGGCGATCTGACCGCGATCCTGCCGCTCTTGGGCATCGCGCGCAGGGACTGGGTGGAAGGTTGATCTCCGCCGCGCAGAACCGGGACGGTTCGGGGCGCGACAGTTTTCGCCCCGATATCGAGGGGCTGCGAGCCATCGCCGTTCTGGCGGTCTTGCTTTTCCACCTCGAGATAGCGGGCGCGAGCGGCGGGTTCGTTGGGGTCGATATCTTCTTCGTCATCTCGGGCTTCCTGATCGGCGGGATCGTGGTGCGCGAAGTGGGCGAGGGGCGGTTTCGTTTTTCCGACTACCTCGTGCGCCGGGTGCGGCGGATCGTGCCGGTCATGCTTACGGTACTGGCGGTCGTGACCATCGCGGCAGCGACCCTGCTGATGCCGAGCGAGCTTGCCGACTATGGCTGGAGCCTCGGCTCTTCCTCGCTGTTCATGGCGAACATTCATTTCCTGCTGCATCGCGGCGCCTATGCCGAAAGCGAACACGAAGTGCTCCTTCACATGTGGACGCTGGGTGTGGAGGGGCAGTTCTATTTGTTGCTGCCGCTGCTGGTGCTGGGCCTCGTCCGGTTCGGCAAGGTCGGGCTGTGGGTTGGACTGGTACTGGCAGCCATTGGATCGGCGGCAGTGTCGCTCGCCTATCCCTGGGCGAGCTTCTACGGCCTGCCTGCGCGTCTGTGGGAGTTTCTGGCTGGCATGTTGGTGGCGATCACACCGCTGCCATTCCTTGGCCGAAGATGGGTGCGCGAGGGGCTGGCGCTCATTGGGCTGGCCTTGATCGGCTACGCAATCGCCACCTTCACCACCGACACGCCGTTTCCCGGATGGCGCGCGGTTTTGCCAGTGGCAGGGGCGGCGGCGATCGTCGCTGCAGGGTCTGCGGGGGCAAGTATAGTGGGAAGTGTCCTTTCGCTCGCGCCGGTGCGGTTTGTCGGGCGGATCTCCTATTCGCTCTATCTGTGGCACTGGCCGGTAATCGTGCTGTTGTTGCTGGGCCTGCCCGCCGCCGAATTGGACTGGCGCTTGCAGTCGATCGCGACCGTGCTTTCCTTCGGTCTTGCGGTGCTGAGCTGGCGGTTCGTGGAGGAGCCATTCCGGCGAAAGACTTTCCGCACCCGACCACTGATTGCCGGTAGCGGCCTGCTAACCGTCGCATTGCTAGGCGCCGCGGTGGCTTTTGTCGCGAGCGGGGGCTGGCCGCAGCGTTTCTCCGAGCGCGGTGCAAAGATTGCGGCGACGATCGACTACCCGCTGGACAACGTGCTGCGATCCGGCACCTGCTTCATCAACAATCGATCGCAGACATTCGATGCGCAAAGCTGCCTTGCGCCAGCCGACGCGAGGCCTTCGGTCCTGCTAATAGGTGACAGCCACGCAGCGCATCTCGCGCCCGGCCTGATCGCGAACTTTCCCGGCAGCGCGGTGTCACAGGTGAGCGCAGCGGGCTGCCGGCCCGTGATCGGTGCGCCAGCGGGCGATTATCCTTTCTGCGCGCAACTCATGGGATGGGCGTTTGAAGATTATATCCCGCAGCGCCAACCCGACCTCGTTATTCTTGCCGGTCGCTGGGAGGAGGAGGACCTGCCTGCCTTGCGCGCGACGCTTTCAAGACTGCACGAAGAGGGGCTCGCGGTGTTGCTGGTCGGACCTGCCGCCGAATGGGCGCAATTCGTGCCGCGCCTGCTTGCCTTGGCTGTGGAGCGTGGAGAAAGAGCGGAATTGCCGGACGCCATGCGTGGCGAAAGGCCTGCACGGCTAGATCCCATTCTCGCCGATCTGGCGCGCGCGGAAGGTGCGGATTACGTTTCGCTGCTGGCGATCCAGTGCGAGCCCCAATGCCTCTATTTCGGCCCGGACTATGCACCCACAATCGTCGACAACGACCACTTCACACAATCCTCCAGCGAGCTTTTTACCGGCGAGTTCGACCATCCGGCACTGGTGCGAAACGCGCCCTAGAGCCAGCTGGCGATCTGCGAGAGCGGCTTTTTGTCGAGCGCCTTTGCCGGGAATGTCGCATCCTTGGCGGGGTGCCCTACCACCACAATCATCAGCGGCTTTTCCCATTCGGGCCGTCCACATGCTTCGCGCAGGAAACCCATGGGCGAGGGCGTGTGCGTCAATGTCGCGAGCCCCGCCTCATGCAGTGTCGCGATCAGCATACCGCAGGCGATCCCGACGCTTTCGTTGACGTAATAGTTCTGCGTCGTCCCGTCTTCCGCGATACCGCCCTTGCGCTGCGCGAAAACGACGATGAGGTAGGGCGCAGTTTCCAGGAAGGGCTTGTCCGCATCGGTGCCGAGGTCGCGCAGCGCGCCGAGCCATTCGTCGCTCGCCTTCGGGTCGTCGCCATCTTCGCCGTAAAAGCGCCGTTCCTCGGCTTCGGCAGCTTCGCGAATGGCGCGCTTCTTCTCTGCGCTTTCGACGATGGTGAAGTGCCAGGGTTGATGGTTCGCGCCATTGGGGGCCGTTGCGGCCGCTTCGATTGCCGCTTCTATGACTTCGCGGGGCACGGCATCATCGCTGAAATATCGGCAGGTCCGGCGCTGTTTCAGCCGGTCGCGCATGGCCCGCGCGCGCGCAACGGATTGTTCATCGGACAGGCTTACGAGCGAATAGGGTACGGTTTCGTGGTCGCGCATGATCGAGGCTATGCCATATCGTAGCGTAAAGGGAACCTTGACGCTTTACTGACACGGCTGTAAGTTGCATTGCACGAACCTAATTTGAGTTGCCCTTCAGGGGCGTTCAACACGAGGAAAAAATCATGGCTATGATCGATCGCCCGCTGGTCGCTCCCGGTCGCAAGACATCCGGTTTCAAGCCTATCAAGGCGCTGCGTCATTTCGGCAAACTGGTCGAGGACAAGGAAGACACGGAACAGGTCTTTCACATCATCGAGGCGCTGAAGGGCAAGAAGAGCCTGAAGCAGGGCTGGGACTTCATCCGCTCGGACGAAGGCCAGCGTTTCCTGCGCAACGAGATCGACCTGCCTGCAATGCTGGACGATCACGACCGCTGGGCAGACCTGCCGGAAAACTCTGTCGGAAAACACTACATGGCCTTCATGAAGCGCGAAGGACTCAGCGCAGCCGGGCTCGTCGCCGAAAGCCACAAATGGGCGCCCCCCGAAACGTTGCCGCAGGACCTGACGCAGTGGTATTTTGATCGCCTGCGCGACACGCACGACCTGTTCCACATCATGACGGGCTACGGTCGCGATGCGCTGGGCGAGGCGAGTCTGCTCGGCTTTACCTATTCGCAAAACCACAACACGGGTGTGCTGTTCATCGCCTATGCCGCCGCGCGTCAGATCAGGAAGGTGACCGGCACATCAGCGCCGCTTTTCGCCTCGATCCGCGAGGGGCAGCGACTGGGCAAAGCGGCGGCGAAGCTGGCGCACCAGGACATCGAGGCGCTGCTGCGCGAAGATATCGACGCGGCGCGCAAGCGTCTGAACATAGGCCGGCCTAGCGTCTACCGTGCCTGTCTGCGCATCCTCGAAAACGAAGGCTATACCGAAGAGCAGCTTGGCCTCGAAGCCCCGCAGCCCGCCGCCGCATAGGGCAGCGGGCCGCCAGGCCCTCCGTCAGCCTTCCATCCAGTAGCGGAAGAAGCTCTCGTGAGCTTCGCGCATTTGTTCGAGCGTGACGCCGAGCAGGCTGTCGCCGCCGACCGTTCCGATACGGTGGAACCCGACCATCTCGGCTTCAGGGATTTCCGGCCCTTCGGCAACGATGCGGTTGAAGGCTTCGGCGGTTTCCGGCGAGACCGTGATGACATAGCGCGCCTGATCCTCGCCGAACCACCATTGCGCGGCGGTGTAAGCGTCATTGGCGACCAGATCGGCGCCGATCCCACCGGACAGCGCCATTTCCGCGAGCGCCACCGCAAGTCCTCCATCGGACAGGTCGTGGACCGCCGACAGAAGCCCTTCGCCGATCAGCTTGCGCACGATATGTCCGGCGCCGAATTCGGCGGCGAGATTGACAGGCGGCGCACGGCCTTCGTCGCGGCCATGTATATCGGCAAGCCAGCGCGACTTGCCCAGGTGCGAGCGAGTAGGGTCGGGCTTCGCCCAGAATTCGGGCGCGAGAAGGTAGATTGCGTCGCCCTCTGACTTGAAAGCGGTGGTGACCATCTTTGACGCGTCTTCGATGATTCCGACACCGCCGATGGCAGGGGTGGGCAGGATCGCGCTGCCGCCGCCGGTCGCCTTCGATTCGTTGTAGAGCGAGACATTGCCACTCACGATCGGGAAATCGAGCGCGCGGCACGCGTCGCCCATGCCCTCCAGCGCGTGCACGAATTGCGCCATGATCTCCGGCCGCTGCGGGTTGGCGAAGTTGAGGCAGTTGGTGACCGCAAGCGGACGCGCACCGACCGCGCAAAGGTTGCGATACGCCTCGGCAATGGCCTGCTTTCCGCCCTCATAGGGATCGGCGTGGACATAGCGCGGCGTGCAGTCGGTGCTCATCGCGAGCGCCTTGTCGGTGCCGTGGACGCGAACGACGCTGGCATCGCCTCCCGTCTGGAGTGTGTCGGCCATCACCTGGCTGTCATACTGTTCGGCAATCCAGCGGCGCGAGGCCAGGTTGGGGCTGGAGAGCAGTTTCAGCAGGTCCGCGCCCGGATCCTCGGTGTCGGGCACGTTGGCCACAGGCGTAATTCCGGCCCATTGCGCATATTCGTCTTTGCCAAGATAGGGCCGGTCATATTCGGGTGCATCGGCGGCGAGTGGGCCGAGCGGGATGTCGCACACGACCTCGCCCTGCCATTCGAGTACCATGTGCTGGGTATCCGTGACCTCGCCGATCACCGCGAAGTCGAGCTCCCACTTCTCGAAGATCGCCGCGGCCATCTCTTCCTTGCCGGGCTTCAGGACCATGAGCATCCGCTCCTGGCTCTCTGACAACATCATCTCGTAAGGCGTCATGCCCTCTTCGCGGCACGGCACCTTGTCCATGTCGAGCCGGATGCCCGCCTTGCCGTTGGTCGCCATCTCGACGCTGGAGGAGGTGAGGCCCGCTGCGCCCATATCCTGGATCGCGACGATCGCATCGGTCGCCATCAGTTCGAGGCACGCCTCGATCAGCAGCTTTTCGGTGAAGGGATCGCCGACTTGCACTGTGGGGCGCTTGGCCTCGGCATCCTCTTCGAAATCGGCGCTCGCCATGGTCGCGCCATGGATGCCGTCGCGACCGGTCTTCGATCCGACATAGACGATGGGATTGCCGACGCCGGTCGCGGCGGAATAGAATATCTTGTCTGCATCCGCGACGCCGACCGTCATCGCGTTGACGAGGATATTGCCGTCATAGGCCGGGTGGAAGTTGGTCTCGCCGCCCACGGTCGGAACGCCGACGCAATTGCCGTAGCCGCCGATGCCTGCAACCACGCCCTGCACGAGATGCTTCATCTTGGGGTGATCGGGCCGTCCGAAGCGCAGCGCGTTCATGTTTGCTACCGGGCGCGCTCCCATGGTGAACACGTCGCGCAGGATGCCGCCGACACCTGTCGCCGCACCCTGATAGGGTTCGATATAAGAGGGGTGGTTGTGGCTCTCCATCTTGAAGATGGCCGCTTGACCGTCGCCGATATCGATCACGCCCGCATTTTCGCCCGGACCGCAAATGACCCACGGCGCTTCGGTTGGCAGTTTCTTCAGGTGCAACCGGCTCGACTTGTAGGAGCAATGCTCGGACCACATGACCGAGAAGATGCCGAGTTCGACAAGGTTGGGCTCGCGACCGAGTCCGGATAGCACGCGCTCATATTCCTCGGGAGAAAGCCCGTGCTGTTCGACGATTTCAGGAGTGATCTGGCTCATGCGCGAAGCGCATAGGCTAGAGGCTCGCCGCCGCCAAGCCGCCGCGTTGCGTGAAATAGCGATTCTCCCCCACCCAGACGGCAAAAGCGGTGATTATCGCGAAGGCGAACAGCGCCTGCAGGTAGAGGAAAATGCCCGCTTCTTCGGGATGTGGGGCGAACCAATTGACCATTTGCAGGGCCATCATGACGCTGATCAGGATCAACGGCTGTGCAGCGGGCCCGCGTGACCGGTGGATGTAGAACAGGAACGCGCCCAGCGTGATTCCGATTTCGAGCGGCATCGCGAGCTCGGGATGATTCCACAGGCCAAGGCCATAGGTTTTTCCGTCGCCCATGATCGTCAGGTCGGGCGCATGGGTCACCCAGTCGAGCACCCAGTGCGAGGCAACCACCAGCGCACAAAGGAACCCGGCGAGCACATCGCGGTACCAGATCGCCACCACGATACCCATCGCCACAGCCCAACCCGCAGTGCCGACAAGCGAATGGGTGAAAGGCATGTGGTACAGGTCCAGCGGAACCATCACCGTCGCCCCGGGATCGACCCGCAGTTTCTCGACTCCGAGGATGGCGAGCATGAAGAACGCCCAATCCACCAGCTGCGCCGCGACGAAATAGGTCGCCAGCTTCGGCCCGCGCGAATAGGCCGCCGCTGCGATGAATGCTGGCGCAAAATGGCCGATAAACATGAAAGTGGATGCCCCCGCTTTTTATATGTCAGCTGGTGAAGCGCAAAGTGATCCACGTTGCAAGGGCTGCGGAGGTTCCGGTCGCGAATGCCCCCCAACAGATGTCCACGATGCTGAGCTTCGTGGCCCAGACCTTCAGCACCGCCTGGCTGGTAAGGTCATAAGTAGTATAGCACAGCGCACCCAGCAGCACGCCGTTGAGAAGCGCGGTCGTCACTTGGCCCGATTCCAGGCCGGGCCGGATCGCGAACCAGACCATCCCTGCAAGATAGATGAAATAGAAGATCGCAGCCGGCGCCGCGCGGAATTCGTCCGCCATGATCTCGCCGATGACCGGGCGATAGAAGTTTTCCCCGGCCCATCTCAGCCACAGGGCATCGAGCGCGCCGAAGATCACCGCCGCACTTGCATAGGCTATCGCATATTTCATCATCGTCGCTGTCCCTGTTGTATCGTGGTCTTGACCGGGCTGGTTGGCCCCGTCATTGCTCCGACGCATGGACGAGGGAAACGGTTCCGCAGCGGAACAACCGAATATTGAAGCAATGACCTTCGAACAGGCGCTTCGCGCGCTTGAGGAGGTCGTTCAACATCTTGAGCGTGGCGACGTGCCGCTCGACCAGTCGATCGAACTGTATGAGCGTGGCGAGGCACTGCGCGCTGCATGTCAGAAGCGGCTCGACGCGGCGCAGGCCCGGATCGAGAAGATCGTCGCTGGCGCCGATGGCAAGCCGTCTGGCACGGCACCGCTTGACGGAGCCAGCTGAGCGTGAGCGTCGTCGGACTGGATAGCGGGGTACTCGGCGAAGCGCTCAAAAGCGTTCAGCGTGAGGTCGATTCGGTTTTCGATGCCTTCATGCCGGTTCCTTCCGATACCCGCGCCAGGCTTGTCGAGGCGATGCGTTATGCCGCGATTGGCGGAGGAAAGCGGGTTCGCCCCTTGCTTCTGGTGAGTACGGCGGAAATGTATGGGGTCGACCGGGACGCCGCCGTGCAGGCAGGTACCGCGATCGAGGCAATCCATGTCTATTCGCTGATCCATGACGATCTGCCCTGCATGGACGACGATGACCTGCGCCACGGAAAGGCAACCGTGCACAAGGTCTATGACGATGCCACCGCCGTTCTGGCGGGCGACGCGCTGCACGCGCTGGCCTTCGACATCCTGGCCGATAGCGGCACCAGCTCCGATCCCTTTGTGCGAAGCGAGCTTATCGGGACGCTCGGCTCGGCTTCGGGAATGAATGGCATGGCCGGCGGCCAGATGATGGATATCGTCGCCGACGAGGAAGGCGTCGATTACGACCTTCACACCATTACGCGCCTGCAACAGCTCAAGACCGGTGCGCTGCTGGCCGCGAGTGTCGAGATGGGCGCGATCCTCGGCAAGGTCCCGCCCGAGGGGCGCGCACATCTGCGCGCCTATTCGCGCGACATCGGCCTTGCTTTCCAGATCGCAGACGACCTGCTCGATGTCGAAGGCGACCAGGAAAAGGCGGGCAAGGCGCTGCGCAAGGACGATGAGCAGGGCAAGCAGACATTCGTCACGCTGATGGGCGTCGACAAGGCCCGCGAACAGGCGCGTGCACTGGTCGACCAGGCGGTGGCGCATCTCGGCTCGCACGGCAGCGAGGCCGATACGCTGCGTGCGCTGGCACGGTTTATCGTCGAGCGGGATCGGTGAGGCTCGGTTGCATTGGTCTGGTCGTTACAACCGGAGTAATTCTGCTAGCCTTGTTCCTCGGATGGCCCATTTATTGGCAACACATGCATCTTAACGAACTCCATGATCCTGATGCGCAGCAAGAGTTGCTGGCCGAGAATTTCGAAGCCTTCCAATGTGACGACGCGAAGGTATCAGAGGTCTTGGAGCCGGAGGGGCAGTATTTCAACGGCGGTGTGCGCTTCACCATGTCGGATCAATGTCGGGCAGAACTCTTGGCTCGGGCAAAGGCATCTACGCGGTTTAGGTCGTATTTTGATGAGAATTGCTTCTCTCGGGACGGGAACGGTGGAGGCTATGAACTCTGCTTCGAAAATGACAGCGTCTACTTCGGCGCAATAAGGGTAGGCTGAAAGGGCTGTAGACATGAGCACGCGCATCGGGATTTATCCCGGAACATTCGACCCCATTACAAAGGGCCACGCCGATATCATCCGGCGCGGGTCCAAGCTGGTCGACAAGCTGATCCTGGGCGTGACCACCAATCCGTCGAAGAACCCGATGTTCTCCACCGAGGAGCGCTTTGCCATGGTCGAGCGCGAGGTGAAGGCGATGGGCCTCTCCAATGTCGAGGTGGTCGGATTCAACGCGCTGCTGGTGAAGTTCGCGCAAAAGCAGCGCGCCAACGTCATTATCCGGGGTCTGCGGGCGGTCGCGGACTTCGAATACGAGTACCAGATGGCTGGTATGAACCAGCAGCTCGACGACGATATCGAGACTATCTTTCTGATGGCCGATGTTTCGCTGCAGCCGATCGCCTCGAAACTGGTAAAGGAAATCGCCCTGTATGGCGGTGACATCTCCCCCTTCGTCAGTGCCGCGGTCAAGGACGAGGTTATTGCCCGGGTCGAGGAAATCGGGCGGAAGGGCGATTACTAGGCCCGGTGATTGCGACCACTCATTCATTGCAGTGTCAGGCCCGCTTGGTTAGACGCTTCGCCAATCACGCTTTGATCACATGAAGACCTTGCACATGCTTAAGACCTTTACAGCCGCACTTGCCCTGGTTGCGCTTCCCGCCAGCCTTGCCGCACAGGATCCGCGCCCGTTGCCCGACACCTCGGGTGACGAAGACGCTATGGCCGAACCAGTCGATACCCGCACTTACCCTGCGATCAGCTTCGATCAGAGCGTCGAGCCGGAGAATATCTGGGTCCTCGACCTTTCGAATGGTGAGCGGGTCAAGATCCGTCTGATGGACGAATGGGCTCCCAACCATGTCGAGCGTATCAAGACGCTCACGGAGCAGGGCTTTTACGACGGTGTGATCTTCCACCGCGTGATCGACGGCTTCATGGCGCAGGGCGGCGATCCGACCGGCACGGGGCAGGGCGGCTCGCAACTTCCCGACCTCAACGAAGAATTTAATCCGATGCCCCATGTGCGCGGCACGCTTTCGATGGCGCGCGCGAACGAAGAAGACAGCGCGAACAGCCAGTTCTTCATCGTCTTCTACCCACGTTTCAGCCTCGATAAGCGCTACACCAATTTCGGTCGCGTGATCGAGAACATGGCCGCCGTGGACGAGATCAATCGCGGCGAACCGCCGCAGAACCCGACCCGCATCTTGCAGGCATCGATGCTGATCGACGGCAAGCCGCAGATGTTCCCGGCTCCGCCACCCCGCCAGGAGCAGACCGATATCACCGCCGATGCGCTGAACGCGCCGTTGGGCCAGCAGTAAGGCGCATCGCGGCGCTTTCAACGCGCTTCCCGCTTGTCCGACGACTCGCTAAGGGGCCAGGATGCGCGTTGATCTTTTCGATTTCGACCTCCCGCAGGATCGCATAGCCCTGCGCCCGGTGCGTCCGCGCGATGCGGCGCGAATGCTGGTGGTGCGCGGACAGGACGCGCAATTTGAGGATCGCGGCGTCGCCGACTTACCCGACTTGCTTGAGCCGGGCGATGTGCTCGTTTTCAACGACACGCGCGTCATCCCTGCACAGCTCGAAGGACGACGCGCCGGTGGCGAAGCGCGGATCGGAGCTACCCTGCACAAACGGATCGACCTGCGCCGCTGGCAGGCCTTTATCCGCAATGCGAAAAAGGTGAAGGAGAGCGACCAGCTGGTCTTCGGCGGCGGCGTGACCGCGATAGCTGAAAGCCGCCATGAAGATGGCTCACTAACGCTGTTTTTCGAAGGTGAGGAGCCGGTCGAAGTCCTGCTCGACCGGGCAGGCACCATGCCGCTGCCGCCCTACATCGCTCAGCGTCGCGGGGTCGATGAGCAGGACCTCGCCGATTACCAGACCATGTTCGCTTCCGAAGACGGCGCCGTCGCCGCACCGACGGCCAGCCTGCATTTTACGAACAGGCTCGTCGCCGCGCTCGACGAAGCGGGGATCGGGCGTGAGATGCTGACCCTGCATGTAGGGGCGGGGACGTTCCTGCCGGTCAAGGCCGACGATACCGACGATCATCGGATGCATTCCGAGTTCGGGCGCATCGATGCCGCCACTGCCGAGCGCCTGAACACCGCGCGGGAAGCCGGCGGGCGGATCATCGCGGTGGGAACCACTTCGCTGCGCCTGCTCGAAAGCGCGACCGGGGAAGATGGGGTGATCCGGGAGTTCGCGGGTGACACCGATATCTTTATCACGCCGGGATATAGCTTCCGCGCGGTCGACGGACTGATGACGAATTTTCACCTTCCGAAGTCGACCCTCGTGATGCTGGTAAGCGCGTTGATGGGCCGCGATCGGATGATGGCGGCCTACGCTCACGCTATCGCAAACGAGTACCGCTTCTATTCCTATGGTGACTCTTCCCTGTTGCTCCCGTAACTGCGTTGCATGTCCGAACCTATCCTACAGATCGAAGGCCTCACCAAAGTCTATTCGGGCGGCACGAAAGCGCTGGACGGGGTGGATCTCGAGATCCGCAAGGGCGAGATATTCGCGCTGCTCGGCCCGAATGGCGCAGGCAAGACGACGCTGATTGCCGCGGTGTGCGGACTGGTTCGGCCAACCGGCGGTACGATCACCGCCTTTGGTCACGACCTTGCAACGGACTGGCGAAGGGCGCGCGCTCGCATCGGGCTGGTGCCGCAGGAGCTTTCGACAGACATGTTCGAGACGGTCTTCCGCGCGGTCTCCTATTCGCGCGGGCTCTTCGGGCTGGCCCCTGACAAGGCGAGGATCGAGGAGGTTCTGCGCTCACTCTCCTTGTGGGAAAAGAAGGACAGCCAGATTCGTGAGTTGTCTGGCGGAATGAAACGCCGCGTGTTGATCGCAAAGGCGCTCGCGCACGAGCCCGACCTTCTGTTCCTCGACGAGCCGACTGCCGGTGTCGACGTCGAACTGCGCAAGGGGATGTGGGAGCAGATCGGCGCGCTGCGACAGCGCGGCACGACGATCATTCTCACCACCCATTATATCGAGGAGGCCGAGCTGATGGCCGACCGCGTCGGCATCATTCGCGGCGGGCGCATCCTGATGGTCGATGACAAGGATTCGATCATGCAGCGCATGGGCACGACCGAGGCGTTGATCGCGCTTGCCGAGCCGTTGAACGAATTGCCCGAAAGCATCGCCGCCTTCCCGGTCACGTTGAGCGAGGACGGATGTGAACTGTGCTATCGCGGCGGCAACGGACAGGGTGAAGGCAGTGCGGAAGTCGCCGCGCTTACAAAGGCGTTGATTGCGGCAGGTATCGACTACCGCACGATCGACGTGCGCGATTCCTCGCTTGAGGATATCTTCGTCGACCTCGTGTCCGAGCATGAGGAGGAAGCGGCATGATTTCCTTCAACGCGAGGGGCGCCTGGTCGATTTACCAGCGCGAGCTGATGCGCGCGATGCGCACTGCGTTTCAGTCCATTCTATCCCCGGTGCTCACCACATCGCTCTATTTCGTGGTGTTCGGAAGCGTGATCGGTGGCCGGATGGAGCCGATCGACGGCGTCGATTATGGCGCTTTCATAATTCCCGGCCTGCTGATGCTGACTTTGCTGGGCGAGACGACAAACAATTCCAGCTTCGGCATCTATATGCCGCGGTTTACGGGCACGATCTACGAGCTGCTTTCCGCACCGGTGGGTGTGACCGAGACTCTGCTCGGATTTGTCGGCGCGGCAGCGACCAAGGGGCTGATCCTCGCCGCGATCATCCTGGGGACCGCGACCTTGTTCGTGGATTACACCATCGTCCATCCGTTTGCGGCGATCGGCTATATCATGCTGGTCACGGCCAGCTTTTCGCTGTTCGGTTTCATCCTGGGCATATGGGCCGACAGTTTCGAAAAGCTCGGGATCATTCCTTTGCTGATCCTGACCCCGCTGACCTTTCTGGGCGGGACATTCTACTCGATCGACGACCTGCCTGGCATCTGGTCTACTCTGGCTTTCGCGAACCCGATCGCGTTTCTGGTTAGCGGGCTGCGTTGGACCTTTTACGGCATTTCGGACGTGTCGATTTGGGTGTCGCTCGGCCTGACTTTTGGCTTCCTTGCCTTCTGCGTTGGCGTCATTGCCTATATCTTCAAAACCGGTTGGCGCCTGCGTGAGTAATAAACTGGTCAATTAACAACTGATAATTAGGTGATGCAATCAGAGCACACCTTGTATCTTTGTGATGATTTCAACTGACCCTTGGCAATGTTCACTTGCGCGCAACAAACGTGGCCCTAATTCCCGCATGCCGCTCCCGAGAGGAGGGGCGCCATAAGGGAAATATCCATGAAAAAGATCGTATCACTTGCGATTGCCGCTTCGGCCATCGCGTTCCCCACCGCGGCGTTCGCGCAGGACTCGCAGGCTGACGTTACCATCGGTGCCAGCGTTGGTCTCCACGACCTCGGTATCGCTGACGAAGCCGAAGACGAATTTGGCGTTGCAGTCGACGACAGTGCAGAAATCTACGGCGCGTTCATTTCGGTCGACTTCCCGGTCGGCGAAAATCTGTTCGCCGGGGTTGAAGGCAACGTACACCTCGCCAGCGGCCCGCTCGACGCCGATTACGGCGCATCGGCGCGCTTCGGTTTCCTCACCGAGAACGGTTCGAAGATCTACGTTCGCGGCGGTTACCAGTTCGTCGAAATCGACGCGCTGGGCGCTCTTGGCCTCGACGAAGACGACCTGCCGGCCGGCTTCGATGAAGACGATTTCAACGAGACGGTCGATGACTACCTCGTGGGCGTCGGCGTCGACTTCCCCGTAGGTGAAAGCGTCATGCTGCGCGCCAACGTTGACACGATCTCGTTCGACACGCTCCGCGGCACCGTAGGTGTTGGCTTCCGCTTCTAAACAAAGCGCGAATACGCAAGATTAGGCCGGGCATCCGCGAGGATGGCCGGCCTTTTTGGTTGCGCCCGAGGCGATGCCAAGGCAAGCGCAGCGCAGACCATGACCACCCGATTTTCCTTCAAACTGAACGCCACGGACGATCGCGCTCGGACCGGCGTGATCACGATGCAGCGCGGCGAAATCCGCACTCCGGCCTTCATGCCGGTAGGGACGGCAGCGACGGTCAAGGCGATGAAGCCTGAAAGCGTGCGTGCGCTGGGCGCGGACATCATCCTTGGCAACACCTATCACCTGATGCTGCGTCCCGGAGCCGAGCGCATGGCGCGGCTCGGTGGTCTGCATCAATTCATGCGGTGGGAGCGCCCGATCCTGACCGATAGCGGCGGCTACCAGGTGATGAGCTTGTCCGACCTTCGCAAGCTGACCGAAAAAGGCGTCGAGTTCCGCAGCCATATCGACGGTTCCAGGCACATGCTCACGCCCGAGCGCTCGATGGAAATCCAGCGCCTGCTCGGCTCCGACATTGTGATGGCGTTTGACGAATGCCCGCGCGCCGACCGTCCGCGCGATGAAATCGCCGCATCGATGGAGCTGTCGATGCGCTGGGCGAAGCGCAGCCGCGAGGGGTTCGACAATGGCGAGGAGCATGCCGCCCGCGCCGCATTGTTCGGCATCCAGCAGGGCGCACTGGACGAAGACCTGCGTCGTATCAGCGCCGAAAAGCTCACCGATATCGGTTTCGATGGCTATGCGGTCGGTGGCCTTGCGGTTGGCGAGGGGCAGGAGGCGATGTTCGGGGTGCTCGATTACGCCCCGGCGATGCTGCCTCAGGACAAACCGCGCTACCTAATGGGTGTGGGCAAGCCGGACGATCTTGTCGGCGCGGTCGAGCGCGGGATCGACATGTTCGACTGCGTGCTGCCCACCCGCTCAGGCCGCAATGGGCAGGCCTTTACGTGGAACGGCCCGATCAACCTGCGCAATGCCAAATTTGCGGAGGACCGCACGCCGCTGGATGAGAATTCGGATTGCAGCGCCTCGAGCGACTACTCCAAGGCCTATCTTCACCACCTGCACAAATCAGGTGAAATCCTCGGCGCGATGCTGGTGACCGAGCACAACCTCGCTTTCTACCAGGCCTTGATGCAGGCGATGCGCGATGCCATTGCCGCTGGACGCTTTGCCTCTTTTGCCGCCAAGTTCCGGCGCAACTATCTTGGAAGTTCCTGAACCCATGCCCAAAGCCCCCGAAGACTGCGTCGACATGAAAGAGGTGCGTATCGGCGTCGATGCGACCGACCGCGCGTTGATCGAACTCCTCGACACGCGCTTCGGCTACATGCGCGCCGCCGCCCGTATCAAGGGAACGCGTGAGGCGGTCCGGGACGAGGATCGCAAGGCCTATGTCATTGCGCAAGCGGTCAAGGATGCGGAAGCCCGCGGCCTTCCCGGCGAGGTGATCGGAGAGATATGGGAGCGCCTCGTCGAAGGTTCGATCGCATATGAATTTAAAGAGTGGGATCGAATTCGCGACTGAGCAGTTAGACAGTCATCTCTTACCCAAGAGGCGCAATCGAGGGCGGTCCATTCGGGGCCGCCCTTTTTTGTTCGCGATCACCCTAAAGCCCATACGAAAAGGGCGGCCCCGCAGGACCGCCCTTATTAGCTTTAGATCGCAGGCTATTAGCGCGAGTAGAACTCGACCACGAGGTTCGGTTCCATCGTGACCGGGTAGGGCACTTCGTCGAGCTTGGGAACGCGAGTGAACGACACCTTGTCGTTGCCATCGGGCGCGACATAGTCGGGAATTTCACGCTCGGGCAGGCTCTGAGCTTCGATGACCAGAGCCATTTCCTTGGCCTTGTCGCCCAGGCTGATGACGTCGCCGACATCGCAACGACGGCTTGCGACGTTGCACTTCACGCCGTTGACGCGGATGTGGCCGTGGCTGACGATCTGGCGCGCAGCGAAAATCGTCGGCGCGAACTTGGCGCGGTACACGATCATGTCGAGACGACGCTCGAGCAGGCCGATCAGGTTCTGGCCGGTGTCACCTTTCATGCGGGTCGCGTCCTTGTAGGTGGCGCGGAACTGCTTTTCGGTGACGTCACCGTAATAGCCCTTGAGTTTCTGCTTGGCGCGCAGCTGCAGGCCGAAGTCGCTCATCTTGCTCTTGCGACGCTGGCCATGCTGACCGGGGCCGTACTGGCGCTTGTTGACGGGGCTGTTGGGGCGACCCCAGATGTTTTCACCCATCCGGCGGTCGAGTTTGTACTTGGCGCTCTTGCGCTTCGACATAAGTCTTTCCTTCAATTTGCTGAGCTGCCCCAGTGGCAGCCGTTGAACCCGGCATCGCACCGTCGAACCTGTTTGCTCGACGCGGCCACCGCTTCACCGGGATGCGGGACCAATTCGCGAAGGCGCGCAAATAGCAGCGCGCGCGGGGAAATCAAGTCCTATCGGGTCGTCCCAGAGAGGAAAGCACGCCGCGCAAGGTGCGCACTTCCAGGTGGTTCCAGCCCGGCCTTGTCAAAACGCTGCGCAGGGTGCGCTTCGTCGCCTCCTCGCGGTCGGGAGGCAGGAAGTACCCCTTGGGCGCCAGCAGGGTCTCCAGATGAGCGATCAATCCTTCGAGTTCGTCCTGCGGGGCGGGGGGAAGGGTCTCGCCCTCGGCGGTTGGCTGAACCAGTTCGCTTTCCGCCTCTTCTCGGCCGATACGCGACCACTCATAAGCGACGAGGATCACGGCCTGCGCTAGGTTGAGCGATCCGAATTCGGGGTTGATCGGCACGGTCAGGATGTGCCGGGCCAGAGCCACGTCCTCGGTCTCCAGTCCCGCTGCCTCGCGCCCGAACAGCACGGCGTGCCGTCCCGGCTGCGAGTGAACGAGCCGCGCCGCACCATCCGCGCCGACAACCGGCTTGGTCACGCCGCGCTTGCGAACGGTCGTGGCGTAGACATGCTCGCAATCGGCCACCGCCTCAGCGGTCGAAGTATAGATCTTAGCCTTGTCGAGAACGAGATCTGCGCCCGCCGCCGCCGGTCCGGCGGAGGGATTGGGCCAGCCATCGCGTGGATTGACTATGCGCAATTCCGTGAGCCCGAAATTGAGCATCGCGCGCGCCGCCTTGCCGATATTCTCGCCAAGTTGAGGGCGTACGAGGACGATGACGGGCTTGTTGGTCACTCCTTCGCCGCTTCCTGCACGGTGCTGGCAAAGGCTTCGAAGTCCTTGGCCTCGGAGAAGTCGCGATAGACGCTGGCGAAGCGGATGTAAGCGACCGAGTCGATCTGCTTCAGGCCTTCCATTACCATCTCGCCGATGCGTGCGGACGGGACTTCGGCCTCGCCTTCGGTTTCGACCTGCCGCTGAATACTCGAAATCAGGCGATCGATGCGCTCCTGCGAAACCCCACGTTTGCGGCAGGCGAGGGAGATGGAGTGTTCAAGCTTGGTGCGATCGAAGGGCTCGCGGCGCAACTCGGTGCCGTCCGGCCCTGCTTTCACGACAGTGACCTCGCGCAGTTGAACACGTTCGAAGGTGGTGAACCGCGCGCCACAAGACGTGCATTGCCGCCGCCTGCGAATGGCAGTGGAATCCTCGGTCGGACGCGAATCCTTTACCTGGGTGTCATCATTGGCGCAGAACGGACAGCGCATCGGGGCAGGTCAGTTCAGGCGCCAGGGTAGACAGGGAAGTCGGCACACAGCTTGGCAACTTCGCCGCGCACCTGCTCCTCAATCTGGCCATCGCCTTCGGGGCCGTTCTTCGAAAGGCCGTCGACCACGCGAGCGATCAGTTCGCCGATCTTGCGGAATTCCACCGGACCGAAGCCGCGGGTCGTGCCCGCGGGCGTGCCAAGACGAACGCCGCTGGTGACGAAAGGCGAGCGCGTGTCGAACGGAATGCCGTTCTTGTTGCAGGTGAGCCATGCACGGTCGAGCCCGGCTTCTGCAGCCTTGCCGGTCACGTCCTTGGCCGTCAGGTCGACGAGCATCGAGTGGTTGTCGGTCCCGCCGCTGACGATGCGCAGGCCATTCTCCTCGAGGCTGGCCGCCAGCGCGCGGGCGTTTTCGACCACGCGGTGGGCATAGGTCTTGAACTCGGGACTGAGCGCTTCCTTGAATGCCACAGCTTTTGCCGCGACGACGTGCATCAGTGGGCCACCCTGCAGGCCGGGAAAGACCGCCATGTTGAGCGGTTTCGTAAATTTGTCGTCGTTCCACAGGATGATGCCCGAGCGTGGCCCGCGCAGGCTCTTATGCGTGGTCGAAGTGACGATATCGCAATGCGGGAAGGGGGAGGGGTGCGCACCGCCAGCGACGAGGCCGGAAATGTGGCTCATATCGCAAAGCAATATCGCGCCCACTTCGTCCGCGATCTTGCGGAATGCGGCGAAGTCCCATTGGCGCGAATAGGCCGTGCCGCCGCAGATGATGAGCTTGGGGCTATGCTCGCGCGCGATTGCGGCCACGGCGTCCATGTCGATCAGCTCATCGCCTTCGGTCACACCGTAGCTGACAGGGTTGAACCACTTGCCGCTCATGTTCACGGGGGAGCCGTGGGTCAGGTGTCCGCCGCTGTTGAGGTCGAGGCCCATGAAGGTATCGCCCGGCTCAAGCATGGCGAGGAACACCGCCTGATTCATCTGGCTGCCGCTGTTCGGCTGAACATTGGCAAAATTGCATCCGAAAAGCTGCTTGGCGCGGTCGATCGCGAGCGTTTCGACGACATCTGCGTAATCGCAGCCACCATAATAGCGCTTGCCCGGATAGCCTTCGGCATACTTGTTGGTGAAAACGCTCCCGGTCGCTTCGAGCACGGCTTTCGACGCTATGTTTTCCGAAGCGATAAGTTCGATCTTGTCCTGCTGGCGCTTCAGCTCCTTGCCGATCGCTTCTGCGATTTCGGGGTCAGCCGTGGCAAGGTCATCGTTCCAGAAGCCGTCGAGCGGGGTGGCGAGGTCTGAGGGATTCGTGCTCATTGATGGGTCTCGATATGATCGGGTGCGATGGGCGGATTGCCGAGCTTGCCCACGCGGCGCTGGTGGCGCCCGGCAGGATCGCCGGCGTCGGCGAATTCGGTGTTCAGGAACGTAGCTACGCAGCTCTTCGCCATTTCGATGCCGACCAGCCTCGCGCCCAGCGCAATGCAGTTGGCGTTGTTGTGTTCACGCGCGAGAGCAGCCGAGAGCGGCTCGGACACGTTGGCGCAGCGCATCGCGGGGTGGCGGTTGACGGCCATGGAAATCCCGATCCCGCTGCCACACAGCGCGATACCGAATTCGGCCGTGCCTTCCGCGACGACTTCGGCGAGCTTGTAACCGTAATCGGGATAGTCGACACTCTCGCCCTTGTCGGGGCCGAGATCGGCGATTTCGTGGCCTTCATCCATCAACCATTCGGCCAGTTCGGCCTTCATGTCGGTGGCGGCATGATCGGAAGCTATGGCAATACGCATGCGCGCTACATAGAGGCGCGTGGCCCCGCGTTCCACCCCATCTCTTGTGCTTTTCGACGAGACATGTTTGATAATGTTCGTTCTGCAAGGCTCCAGGGACCGGATAGGATTGCGATGCGTTCGATTATCCTCGCACTTTTTGCGGTGTTGCTTGCCGGATTTGCACAGGCGCCAGCCTTCGCCGATCCGGGGACCGAGGCGGTACGCGTGTCGCGCGCGTCGCAGGTCGACGAAGGGCACGGCGTGGTGGTCCTGTCGATCCGCAGCGAAATCTACCTCGACGAGCCGGTGCAGGTCTTCTTCCTTCGCGAAGGTGGCAGCACCGACAACGATGCCGACGTGATCCGCTTCGACCGCAGGCAGGGCCCTCTCTCGCTGGGCAACGACACTCTGGAGTTTCAAGTTCGCGCCTACCAGTTGCTGCCCGGCACCTACCGCCTTGTCGCGCATGGAATGGATTGTCCCAAGGTGCCCGAAGAGAACGAGCGTTGCCTCGTCGATGTACCCGGCCTGCTTGGCACGGTAGAATATTCGCGGCCAAGCCGTGGGTATCCCGAAACTGCGCCGACATTCGAGGTGAAGGCGGGCGCGGCGACCTTTGCCGGTGACTATATACTGACCGCGCGAAACCGGATGGAGTGGCTGGAAATCCCGCGCGACGAGCTGCGCCGCACCAGGAATCGTTTTGCCGCGATGGAGCGAGGCCCGGAGCCAGTCATCCCGGCTGAATATCTGCTGGAATATGGACTGACGCCGCGCAGCTTCGCCGACGATGCGTACAGGCGGTATTAGCCCGCCTTCGCTTTCTTGAGCGTCTTGCCCAGCCACTTCCACAAGGCTTCGATCTCTTTCGCGGCCTTGCCGGTCGGATCGGTCTCTGCAGCAGTCTCACCCTTGGCGCTGGAGCGGTGGAATGCGGCGCGGTCGCCCAGTTCGACCTTGCAGATATCGAGACCCATAGCCTTTGCTGCCTCGCGCGCTTCTTTGGCCAGCTTTGTCGCGCCAGAGGGCACGGCGTTGAGCACGACGAAGGCGGGTGTCTTGGCGAATTCGACGAGGTCCGCGATGGGCTCGAGCGCGGCTAGGTCGAAGGCGCGCGGCCGGGTCGGGATAAGGACTATGTCCGCCGCCTTGATCGCTTCGCGCGCTGCAGCGTCGGCATGGGGCGGGGTGTCGATGACGATAAAGTCCACGCCCTGTTTCTGAGCGCTGGAAATGGTCCGCGCGAGCCGGGCGGGCGGGGTTGTCACCACCACCGGCAGAAAATCACCGCGCCAGTCTGACCAGGCAGCCGCCGTCGCCTGAGGGTCGAGATCGACAACGCAGCTCTCATGCTTCGCCTGCGCAGCGCGCGTGGCGAGATGGACGGCGAGGGTGGTCTTGCCCGACCCGCCCTTCTGGCTGACGATGGCGATGACGGTGGAATCAGTATCGGCCATGCTCGATGCCCCTAGCGAAATGTTGCCAATTCCTCTCCCGCAATGGGACCTGCCAGCCCACGCCGCGAAAGTCTAGGCTCGCCTTCGAGCAGGAGGCCGCGTGTGTACCTCGTTCATTCAACCAGTTAGCTCGAGATCCTGCAAAGCCATCGCAAACTGCAAATGGTTATGGGTTGTCTGGAATGGCGACAACGAAATTCTGGCCCGGTGCAACTCAGTGCCCCGGTAAAGGTACTGGATATCGGCAGACTTGACCGGCTCGTCAGTGAAAACGAGCATTTCCTGCACCGTGGGCCGGTCGCTCGCGTGGATCAGTGACAGGACGGATGCCCCTTGGATTTGCTCCGCGCTGCTATCGAGCAACGCCTGAAGGCTGGTGCTGCTGCTCAGGAACTTCCCATGTGGGTCGATGTTCGCCACGGCTGTCCTGTTCAGTCCCCGGATGGCCGTTTGCTGAGCCGAGATCGCCAGCTCCAGATCCCGCGCGTCGGTGCGGTCGGTTACATCGTGCGAGAAAAACGCCACGCCATTCGGCCACGGCGTAATGAGGTGGCTGAAGAAACGGTTGGAGCGGTGTGATGACGGTAATTCGAACCTTTCGGTAACTCCGCTGTGCAGCACAAACTTGATACGATGGTAGAGATATTGGTCCGTCGGCGTATGCAGCAGCTCTGAAAGAGGCGAACCGATCAGGGTCATGGCATCATAGTCGAAGTAATCGCAAAAGGCGCGGTTGGCGCGCCGAATGTTGAGATCCTGGTCGGTCAAAAGGACAAGAGTTTCGATCGACTCCAGCACGGTGGTAAGCTTCCCCTCAAGGCGCTCCGCATCGACGCCGACGAGGTTTTGCATGGCGCCGAAGTCTTCGTTGCCGACCATCACGAATTCGTCGCGGCCATGTGAGGTGATTTGGACTGGTCCGGTCTCAAGCATTTGCTTCACACTCGGAAGGTCACGGACCAACTGCGTCGAAGGGACCGAGCGCAGGGACTTTTTCATTGCGATGCTCTCTCCTTTCTATCTCTGCTCATTGCGAGCACGAAAACGAAAGTACGTGATCTTACGGATTATACAAATAGTTGCGTAGGAGAGTTTTAAGTTGAGATTTACCAAGACTGTAAAAAGCGCAGTTTGCCAACGGTAAGGGGATTATATTCTACCGATCGGTAGTCAACTTACGACTTTCGTATTTTACGAATTTTAGTGAGAACTTGGGCGCCCCAAATCTTATATCGGACACGCGATCATCCTCTTAGATTTGAAGGGGAGACGAATATGCCTGTAAACTCAGGACTAAACGTATTGAAATGCCTGACAGTTGCCTCGGTGGCGTTGGCGGCCAATCAGGTGCACGCCCAACTGTTAGGACTCGAAGTCGACCTCGATCTGCTGACCGACCGTGTCACTGTCGTAGAAGGCGATGTTTCCGTTCTCGAATCCGAAGTGGTGGCTATCGAGGTCGATCTCGATGCGCTCAATGTCGAAGTGGATGCGATCGCCACCTTGGTGCAGGGCAATACGGTTGCAATCGCAAACAACGCCACGTTGATCGGTGAAGTCGATGCTGACGTGGCAGTCTTGAGTGGACGGGTCGATGCCAACGAAACCAACATTGCAAACAACACCACGCTCATCGGCGACATTGATGCAGATGTGGCGGTCTTGAGTGGACGGGTCGATGCCAATGAAACCAACATTGCAGACAACACCACGCTCATTGGCGACGTTGATGCAGACGTCACACTTCTGAGTGGCCGGGTCGATGCCAACGAGGCTGGCATCACAAACAACACTGCTCTCATTGCCGATGTCGATGCAGA
This sequence comes from uncultured Erythrobacter sp., assembly GCA_947494705.1. Classification (GTDB taxonomy): domain Bacteria; phylum Pseudomonadota; class Alphaproteobacteria; order Sphingomonadales; family Sphingomonadaceae; genus Erythrobacter. Next base: position 107,180 of record CANLVN010000001.1, on the reverse strand, counting down.
CGTGACGGCCGTGAGTGGGCGCGTCGACGCGAACGAGGTGAACATCGCAAACAACACCACTCTGATCGACGGTGTCGATGCGGACGTGGCAGTTTTGAATGGCCTAGTTGCCGATAACACGATCGCCATCGACGATCTGGGGACAGACTTGTCGCTTCTCGACGGTCGTGTCGCCGGCATTGAGGCAAACATTGCAAACAATACGGCGATAGCTGACAATCCGGCGCTTATCGGAGACATCCAGGCAGACGTTTCCGTTCTCGATACCAGGGTGGCGAACAACGAAACCGAAATCGCCAACAACACGACCTTGATCTCCAATGTGTCGGCAGATGTTTCGGTTCTGGATGACCGTGTCACTGACAATTCGGCCCAGATTGCGGTTAACGCGACCCTTATCGAGGATGTGGGCGCCGATGTGTCGATCCTTGACGACCGAGTCACCACGAATGAGACCCAAATCGCCAGCAACACCTCGGGCATTGCTACCAATGCAGCAAACATAGGCGAAGTGGCGGCCCGGGCGGGCGCCAATGCCGAGGCCATTCAATCGAATGTGGTGCGATTGGACGACCATGATGCGCGTTTTGCGGTCGTCGAGGATATCTCCGCGCTTCATGGTGAGCAGATCGCCACGATCGGGGAGCGGGCGAGTGCCAACTCGGTGCGAATTGACAATGCCGCTGCCGTGAACGCCATGCAGAATGCGCAGATCGGTCAGTTGCAGTCGCTGATGGGTGCGCAGGCTGGTCAGATAGATCAGCTATTCGCAATCACGGATGCCGATCGTCGCAATGCCCAGCGCGGCACTGCAACAGCCTTGGCTCTAACAACTGCGCCGATGCCTTCCCAAAGCGGGCGCACGAGCTATTCGGCAAACATATCGACCTGGGGCGGAGAGCAGGCTCTCGGGCTCTCATTGGCTCACCGGGCAAATACCGACACTCCCCTGGCTGTGACCGCCGGCATCAGCTTTGCCGGCGGCGACACGGTCGGTGCCCGGGTGGGCGTTGCCGGAGAATTCTAGGCCCCGCATTTCTCCGGGAGCGCCATGGGGAGGAGGTTGGTCTTCCTCCTCCCCAATTCCTGTGCAGGTAAGTTACTGATCGAGGAACGAGCGCATCTTGCGCGAACGGCTCGGATGCTTGAGCTTGCGCAGCGCTTTTGCTTCGATCTGGCGGATACGTTCGCGGGTAACCGAGAACTGCTGTCCGACTTCTTCGAGGGTGTGGTCGGTGTTCATCCCGATGCCGAAGCGCATGCGGAGCACGCGTTCTTCACGCGGCGTCAGCGAGGCCAGGACACGTGTGACCGTTTCCTTGAGGTTGGCCTGGATGGCAGCGTCCACAGGGATAACCGCGTTCTTGTCCTCGATGAAATCGCCCAGGTGCGAATCTTCCTCGTCGCCGATGGGCGTTTCGAGGCTGATCGGTTCCTTGGCGATCTTCATCACCTTGCGGACCTTTTCGAGCGGCATCGACAGGCGCGCGGCCATTTCTTCCGGGGTCGGCTCGCGGCCTTCCTCGTGAAGGAACTGACGGCTCGTGCGCACCAGCTTGTTGATCGTCTCGATCATGTGGACCGGAATACGGATCGTGCGAGCCTGGTCGGCGATCGAGCGGGTGATCGCCTGACGGATCCACCACGTGGCGTAGGTCGAGAACTTGTAGCCCCGGCGATACTCGAACTTGTCGACCGCCTTCATCAGGCCGATATTGCCTTCCTGGATCAGGTCGAGGAACTGCAGGCCGCGGTTGGTGTATTTCTTGGCGATCGAAATCACGAGACGCAGGTTCGCCTCGACCATTTCCTTCTTCGCAATGCGCGCCTCACGCTCGCCCTTCTGCACCATGTTCACGATGCGGCGGAATTCTTCGAGCGCCATGCCGGTCTGCGCGGCGATGTCGGTGATCTCGGCGCGAATACGCTCGATCGCGGCGGCTTCCTTCTCGGCGAAGGCGGCCCATTTCTTGTCCTTCTTCGCATTGGCAGCGATCCAGCTGTCGTCGAGTTCGTTGCCGACATAGGATTTGAGGAAGTCGATCCGCTTGATCTTGTGCCGTTCGGCCAGACGCAACATCTGTCCGCCCAGCGCGGTCAGGCGACGGTTGAAGGCATAAAGGTTGTCGACCAGAAATTCGATCTTGGTCGCGTGGAACTGCATCGATTCCACTTCAGCGGTCAATTCCTCGCCGAGCTTCTCGTATTTCTTTTCCTTCGCCTTGGGGAACTCGCCCCCGGCGGCCAGCGTGTCGACACGCTCTGCCTGGAGTTTCTCGAAGGTCTTGAACAGCTTGGTGATGCGCGCGAACCGCTCGATTGCGTCCGGTTTGAGCGCGGCTTCCATCTGCGCGAGGGAGAGGGTGTTGTCCTCCTCTTCCTCGTCGTCCTTCTTACTGGAAGAGCCTTCGCCGTCCTCGTCTTCGCCGTCTTCATCCTCGTGGTCCTCGACTTCGTCGTCGTCGCGGATCGTGGGGCCGGCGGTTTCCTCGGAAATCTCGCCGTCATCCTCGGCGTTTTCTTCCTCCATCTTGTCGGGCGGAGGCTCCTTCGAAAGCATCGCGTCGAGATCCAGGATCTCACGCAACTGCATGTCCTCGGAGTTGAGCGCTTCGGACCACTGGATGATCGCGTGGAAGGTGATCGGGCTTTCGCAAAGCCCCATGATCATCATGTCGCGACCTGCCTCGATGCGCTTGGCGATGGCGATCTCGCCTTCGCGACTGAGCAGCTCGACCGCGCCCATTTCGCGCAGATACATGCGCACCGGGTCATCGGTACGTTCGCTGGTCGTGGTTTTCTTGGCGGCGGGCTTGGTGTCTTTCTTGGCAGCGGCCTTCTTGTCGCTGGCTGCGACCTGCATTTCCTCGACTTCGGCTTCCTGCTCGGCCTCGGCCTCGGCTTCCTCGTCGTTCTCGACGATCTGGACGCCCATTTCGGACAGCGCGGTCTGGATATCCTCGATCTGGTCGGGGCTCATCTCACCTGAAGGCAAGGCGGCGTTCAGCTCATCATACGTGATGTAGCCCTTCTTCTTCGCCTTGGTCATCAGCTTCTTCACCGACGCCTCGTTGAGGTCGATCAGCGGTGCGTCGTCTTTTTCGGCGCTTTTAGCGGTCGAGGCCATGTAGGTTTTTCAGTCCATTCCCAGGCAGCATATCGAGGCGGCTGCCATTGTTTCTTCCACTCCGGCGCATCCCCGGTGCCGGTTCAATTCTCTTCAGTCGAATTTGCGGCCTTGCGTCGTCCAAAGGCCTTGAGCCGCTCATCAACTGTCGCAAGCTGTTGTCGCAATCTCGCCTGCTCGGCGAAACACCCTTCGGGGTCCTCGTCGAACCGAGCAATCGTTGCCGCCATAGCGGATTCGAGCGCCGGTTTGAGAGCCAGCAGCGATACAGCCTCGGCCAGTTCCTCGCGCGCTTCACCGGGTGGAGTGCCTTCTCGAAGAAAGGCGTATGATCGGTCTTCCGGTGGGGCAGGAATGCCTTGTTGCTCAGATATGGCGTTTGCGTCTCGCGAATCAAGCGTTTCTGCAAGCTCGATCAACGATTCGATTGCTGGCGTTGCATTCGGGTCGAGCCGGGCCAGCCGTATGAGGGACTCCGAATGGCGGCGGATCTCGGTCGGATGGCGCACGAGTCCGGCGACAACCGCGTTCAGCAAGGTGGTGCGCTGGCCGCCCGCCATGGCGCGTTGCAATGTGGCACGGGCATCGGGCGAAAGCGTGCGCGGGACCGGACGCTGGTCCTTCCAGCTTCCACGCTGCATGGGTTTGCGCGGCTCACGCGGGGGGTAGGCGAAAGCGGAAAACCGGTCGAGCAATTCGCGGCGATAGAGCGACTGGATATCGCGGTCCTCGATCGTGTCGACATGCTCCATAAGCCGCGCTTTCAGGCCTGCTTTGGCCTCCGGACTGCCGAGCGGCTGCGCGTCGCGTTCGTAAGTCCAGAGGAAATCAAGCAGTGACGCCGGCTCCGCCAGCAATTTCTCCATCGCACCTGCCCCCTGCTGTTTGATGAGGTCGTCGGGATCGAGGCCCGTCGGCAGACGCAGGATGCCCAGCGAGCGCATCGGAGCGAGAAGGGGAAGGGCGCGGGTAACGGCTCGCATCGCCGCCTTCTGTCCAGCCGCATCGCCATCGAAACAAAGAATCGGAACCTCGACCATGCGCCACAGCATCTCGAGCTGCATTTCGGTCAGCGCCGTGCCAAGCGGAGCGACCGCATCCTCGATCCCGGCTTGCGCCAGCGCCACCACGTCCATGTAGCCTTCGACCACAACTACGCGCCCTGACTGGCGGGAGGCGGGAGCGGCGCGGTGCAGATTGTAGAGTGTGCGCCCCTTATCGAAGAGCGGGGTGTCGGGTGAATTGAGATATTTCGCGACGCCATCGCGATTGCCAAGGATGCGTCCCCCGAAAGCGATCACACGGCCGCGCGCATCCTGGATCGGCAGCATGACACGACCCCGAAAGCGGTCATAGGTGGTGCCGTCGTCGGTGCGGATGCGCATTCCGGTCTCGACCAGCATCTGCTCGTCGAACCGGGGCAGGGCGCCAGGCAGCGCCTGCTTGCTTTCGGGCGCATAGCCGAAGCCGAATTCGCGCAAGGTCTGGGGCTTCAGCCCGCGCCGGGTCAGGTATTCGAGCGCCTCGCGCCCCTCCGGCAAATGCAGCTTCTGCACGAACCAGTCTTGCGCTTCGCTGGTCACGTCGACCAGTTCGGCGCGCTTTTCGGCCTTCTTAGCCGCGACGGGATCGGGGGCAGGGACTTCCATCCCGGCTTCTGCCGCGAGTTCCTTGCAAGCGTCGATGAACGACAGCCCGCGCTGTTCGGTCATCCAGCTGATGACATCGCCATGCGCTCCGCACCCAAAGCAGTGGTAGAACTGTTTCTGGTCGTTGACGTAGAAGCTGGGAGTCTTCTCGTCATGGAACGGGCAGCAGGCCGACCATTCTCGCCCCTTCTTGACGAGCTTCGTCGTGCGCATGATCACGCTCGACAGCGTGATCCGGGCGCGCAGCTCGTCCTTCCATTGTGGGGTGATGGCCATGGGAGCAAAGTGCGCCCCCATCGGCCATCATGCAAGGCGCATCAGGACGCGCTTTGTGGAGCAGTCTGTGAATTGATGCTCGAGCAGGCGTTGCTCGCCTGGGCATCGGGGCCGGGATATGGTCCGTCGCCGACCGCGCTCACCTCGTTTGCGTGGATTTCGTAATGCGGGGCAGGGCCAGCAGGGGGCAGGGTGCTCTGCCAGTAGAACGTCATCGGTTCGGCGTCTTCCCACTGGTCGCCGCCGTCACCTGCATTCACCGTCCAGATAAGCGCGCCGGTGGCATCGCAAGTTACCACCACTTGCATCTTCTCCCCGCCGGCGGAAATCGCCTCGGCCTTGGAAAAGCCAGCCATGCCGGTGAAGCCGAGCGCCGGAGCGACCATCTTGAAGGCCGTAGCCATCTCGACATCGACATCGTCCGGACCGTCACCCGCGCCTGTGGTCGGGTCCATGTCTTCGCCGGGATAGACGACATGGACATAGGTGTAGATCGTGCCTTCTGGTGCGGTTGCAGGGTCGCATTCCTCCATCCCGGCAGGGCAGGCGACGTAAGAGGTGATGTCGGCGAGGACCCCACCTTCGTTGGAAAGGCTCGTCTTGACCTCTGGGCCCTGCGGACCGACGATCTTCGCACCCAGTTCCAGATCCGCAAAATCGCCCGGTTCTACCGCATCGGCCAGCGCTGCGGCCTCGCCATCGGTCGTTGCGACGTCGAGTTCGGCGGCGTCTTCGTCTGGCCCGCCGCAAGCGGCAATGGCGAGGGCGGAGGTGAAGAGTATCGTATTGCGGATCGTGTGACGCATGGATGGGCTCCTAAAAGCTGTTTTTCACCAGTGCGCTTGCCTGGCTCATATCCATTTCAGTGCCGTGGCGCGCCTTTAGTTCCGCCATCACGCGGCCCATATCCTTAATGGATTTGGCACCAATGCTTGCCTTGACGTCAGCAATGGCGGCCTTGGTTTCCTCTTCGCTCATCATTTGCGGGAGGAATTCCTCGATAATCGCCAGTTCGCTCCGCTCCTGGTCGGCAAGTTCTTCACGACCACCGTCAACATACATGGTTATCGATTCGCGGCGTTGCTTCGCCATTTTTTGCAGCACGCCGGTGACCAACTCATCGTCCGGCACATCTTTCGAGCTCGTGCGCAGTTCGATATCGCGGTCCTTGATCTTCGCGCTGATCTGACGAAGCGTTGCGGTGCGGTCCTTTTCGCCGGCTTTCATGGAGGTGATGGTGGCGGCCTTGATGTCGTCGCGGATCATCTTCTTGGTTCTTTCTGTGGATGGTTTGACGTTTGCCGGGGCTTTAGCCCAGTTGAAGCTCGCGAGATAGGTTGACGCGGGGGTCGCGCAAGCCTAGCGCCTGAGACTTAGCGACATTGCTGGAAAACCTCTTCGAACGGAGCGCCCCATGGCCCCTTCCGCGACTACCCCTGCGCAACCCAAGGACGCGACCGGTTGTCTTGTCCTGGCCGATGGAACGGTAATCTGGGGGAGCGGGTTCGGCGCGGTCGGAGATGCAGTGGGCGAGGTCTGCTTCAACACCGCGATGACCGGTTATCAGGAGGTGATGACCGATCCCTCTTACGACAGCCAGATCGTCACTTTCACCTTCCCGCATATCGGCAATGTCGGCGCGAACGAAGAGGACGTGGAAAGCCGCGGACTGGGCGCCCTGGGCTGCATTGTGCGCGAAGAAGTTACCCCGCATTCCAATTTCCGAGCGCGTGATGAGTTCGTGGCGTGGTGCGCGGCGCATGGAAAGATCGGCCTGTCCGGGGTCGATACGCGCGCGCTGACCCGGCGCATCCGAATGAACGGAGCACCCAATGCGGTGATTGCGCATTCTCCCGACGGCAAATTCGACCTCGATGCGCTGCTGGAAAAGGCGCAGCGCTGGACGGGCCTCGAAGGGCTCGACCTCGTACCGAATGTCTCGCGCACCGCGTCCGAAAGCTGGAGCGGTGGCCACTGGCAGCTTGGCTTCGGCTATGGCGAGAGCAAGGCCGAGCGTCCGCACGTGGTCGCCATCGATTATGGTGCCAAGGACAATATCTTCCGCAGCCTCGTGCGTGCAGGGGCCAAGGTAACGGTCGTCCCCGGCAAGACATCGTTCGAGGACATCATGGCGCTCAAGCCCGAAGGCGTATTTCTCTCGAACGGGCCCGGCGATCCGGCGGCAACCGGGGAATATGCGGTGCCGGTGATCAAGGCGCTGCTCGATGCCGACGTTCCGCTGTTCGGAATCTGTCTCGGCCACCAGATGCTTGGCCTCGCACTCGGCGCCAAGACTAGCAAGATGCACCAGGGGCACCGCGGCGCAAACCACCCGGTCCAGCGAGTGGGTGAGGGCTGGGGCGAGAGCACCGGTCTGGTCGAGATCACCAGCATGAACCACGGCTTTGCGGTAGACGCGGCGACTTTGCCGGATACGGTTGAGCAGACCCATGTAAGCCTGTTCGACGGCTCGAATTGCGGTATCGCGGTCAAGGGTAAGAAAGCGTTCGGGGTGCAATATCACCCCGAAGCAAGCCCGGGCCCACAGGATAGCTTTTATCTGTTCGAGAAGTTCGTCGGGGGTATTGGGTGATCCACCGCCTCGCCGCTCTTCTTGTCTGCATGTCGAGCGTATGTAGCAGCGCTCAGAATCCAGCGATGATCCCTCCTCCGGTATCCGAATGGCCGGGCGCGGAGATTGCCGAGGGCGTCGCGTTTCAGGGCGACGGCTCGGTCACCCTCGAAGCTGGCGAGAGCGGGCTTCCGGTGCTGGCATTCTGGCGCCCTGTCCTCTTTGAGGAAGACACGCGCCGCCCGGTTGCAGGTCGCATGGATTGCAAGGTCGTGGCCGTAGATGGGATTTTTTCCGAAGAGGATTTCGATCCCGACGCTCGCCATGAAGCGGTCGCTGACACGCGCGAAAGTCAGGGCTTCCTCGATCAGGATCGCCTGCGCGATTATTCCGACACCTTACGCCAGCTTGATATCCTGGGCCGCCGCATCGCCGATGATGATCGGCCGAGCCAGATGTTCGTCCTCACCTACCTACTGGTGCGCGATGGGGAGCGAATGATCGACATTCGCCGCAATTGCACCTTCATCCATGGCAAGGGCATTTCGCGGCCCGATGTGCTGCCTTACGTCTACCGCTACACCAAGATCAGCTTCAATTTTGAGCCCGGTGCAGGGGAAGCAGGATGATGCGGATCGTGCCAGCCATAGCGTCGCTTGTCGCGCTTTCGGGATGCGACATGCTTTTTCCCGAAGACCCGCGTCTTGGCATCGAAACGCAAGAGGCCTGCATCGCTCGTGTCGATGCGCTAGTCGAACAGGAATTCGGCAGCGAACCGGCGGACAGCAATGCAGTCTGGGTCCCAACCTTCACCTATGATGTGACGAAGTTGGGGCTCGAGGCCATTCAGGAATTGTCGGTCGAAGGCAGCGCGGAGACCGCAGGCCGGGAACTGAGCACCAGCACCAACGAAGCATCGACCGCGCTAGACGCCTTCATGTCGCAGCCGGTCGATGAAAAAGGCGCGTTCTTCCTCGCGAATGATCCCGCGCTTTACCGAGTGCGTGGCGAGCCGGTGGCAATAGGCGATGCAGTTGCGGCCGGTTGCGCTCGGCAACGCCCCAATATGCGCCTGACAGGCGTCAGACTTGATCGAACAGACAACGCACAGCTGCCGGGCGAAGACAGCCCGGAACTGTCGGAAAACCCCGAGAACGAGACCCGTTAATGCCCAAACGCACCGACATTTCCTCCATCCTCGTCATAGGCGCCGGACCGATTATCATCGGGCAGGCCTGCGAGTTCGATTATTCCGGAACCCAGGCGATCAAGGCCCTGAAGGAAGAGGGGTATCGGGTCATTCTGGTGAACTCGAACCCAGCGACGATCATGACCGACCCGGAATTCGCAGACGCGACCTATGTCGAGCCGATCACGCCCGAAATCGTCGCGAAGATCATCGCCAAGGAAAAGCCCGACGCCTTGCTCCCGACGATGGGCGGGCAGACCGCGCTCAACTGTGCGCTCAAGCTCGACGAGATGGGCGTGCTGGCCGAGCATGGTGTGGAAATGATCGGGGCCAAGGCCGACGCCATCGACAAGGCCGAAAACCGTCAGCGGTTCCGCGAGGCCATGGACAAGATCGGGCTTGAAAGCGCGCGCAGCGGGGTCGCCAACACGGTCGACGAGGCGAGGGAGGTGCTCGAACGCACCGGACTGCCAGCAATTATCCGCCCTTCGTTTACTCTAGGCGGCACGGGCGGCGGCATCGCCTACAACAAGGAAGAGTTCGACCGGATCGTGCGCGACGGCCTCGACGCGTCCCCGACAACCGAGGTTCTGATCGAGGAATCGCTGCTGGGTTGGAAGGAATACGAGATGGAGGTGGTCCGCGACCGCGCGGACAACGCCATCATCATCTGTGCGATCGAGAACGTCGACCCCATGGGCGTGCATACGGGCGACTCGATCACGGTCGCCCCGGCGCTGACGCTGACGGACAAGGAATACCAGATCATGCGCACCGCCAGCATTGAGGTGCTGCGCGAAATCGGTGTGGAAACAGGCGGTTCCAACGTACAGTTCGCAGTCAATCCCGACGACGGACGGCTGATCGTGATCGAGATGAACCCGCGCGTCTCTCGCTCCTCCGCGCTTGCATCCAAGGCCACCGGCTTTCCCATTGCGCGCGTCGCGGCGAAGTTGGCGGTCGGCTACACTCTCGACGAAATCACGAACGAGATTACCGGCGCGACACCTGCAAGTTTCGAACCGACCATCGACTACGTCGTGACCAAGATTCCGCGCTTCGCCTTCGAAAAGTTCAAGGGAGCCGAACCCTTGCTTGCCACCGCGATGAAGTCGGTGGGTGAGGTCATGGCTATCGGGCGCAACTTCCAAGAAAGTGTTCAAAAGGCACTGAGAGGCCTCGAAACGGGTCTGGACGGGTTCAACCGCGTTCCAGAGCTCGAAGGCGTCGCCAAAGACGTCATCACCGCCGCGATCTCGCGTCGAACGCCCGACCGTCTGCTCAAGGTCGCACAGGCTATGCGTGAAGGATTGAGCCTGGAGGACATCCACAATGTCACCGGCTACGACATGTGGTTCCTGCGCCAGATCTCCGCGATCATTGACGCCGAGCGTGGGGTCCAGGCCGACGGCCTGCCCAACGATGCGGCGAGCTTGCGGAAGCTGAAGTCGATGGGCTTTTCCGATAAGCGGCTTGCCACGCTCGCGGTGCGCTCGGTCGGGGTTGCTCACGGAATGGGCGAGACCCAAGCGAAGCGATCGGGCCTGCTCCACGATGCGGTAAAGGCGATGGCCGGGGCAACCAGCGAAGAGGAAGTGCGGCAGCTGCGTATCAAGCTCGGCGTTCTGCCCGTATTCAAGCGGATCGACAGCTGTGCCGCCGAGTTCGAGGCGATCACGCCCTACATGTACTCGACCTACGAGGCTCCCTCCTTTGGTGAGCCGGAATGCGAGTCCAACCCGTCCGAGCGCAGGAAGGTCGTCATCCTCGGTGGCGGACCCAACCGGATCGGGCAGGGGATCGAGTTCGACTATTGCTGTGTCCACGCATGTTTTGCGCTCGCCGAACGCGGGTTCGAGACGATCATGGTCAATTGCAACCCGGAAACCGTCTCGACCGATTACGACACTTCCGACCGCCTCTATTTCGAGCCGCTCACCGCAGAGGACGTGCTCGAGATCCTGCGTGTGGAGCAGTCGAACGGTGAGCTTGCCGGTGTGATCGTGCAGTTCGGCGGTCAGACCCCGCTGGGGTTGGCGCAGGCGCTGGAAGATGCGGGTGTCCCGATCCTCGGCACGTCGCCAGACGCCATCGACCATGCCGAGGACCGCGAGCGGTTCGCCAAGCTGGTCAACAAGCTCAAGCTCAAGCAGCCCGCAAACGGCATCGCCAAAACCCGCGACGAGGCCGCAGCAGTTGCGGCACGTATCGGTTATCCGGTGCTTCTGCGCCCCTCTTTCGTGCTCGGTGGCCGCGCGATGGAGATCGTGGACAGCGAGGCCCAGCTCGACGACTACATCACCAATGCCGTGAGCGTTTCCGGCGCCAGTCCGGTGTTGGTCGACCAATACCTGCGCGATGCGATCGAATGCGATGTCGACGCGCTGTGCGATGGCGAAGAGGTTCGCGTTGCGGGCGTGATGCAACATATCGAGGAGGCCGGGGTCCATTCCGGCGATAGCGCCTGCACCTTGCCGCCCTATTCGCTGCCTGCCGAGATCATTACGGAAATGGAGCGCCAGGCCGAAGCGCTAGCCCATGCGCTCAAGGTCCGGGGCCTCATGAACATCCAGTTCGCGGTCAAGGATGGCGAGGTCTACCTGATCGAGGTCAATCCGCGCGCAAGCCGCACGGTGCCCTTCGTCGCCAAGGCGATCGGGCAGCCGGTCGCAAAGATCGCCGCGCGGGTCATGGCGGGCGAAATGCTTGCCGATTTCGAGCCGTTCAAGCGCGATCTCGACTATATGGCGGTCAAGGAGGCTGTGTTCCCGTTCAGCCGGTTCCCCGGCGCGGACCCCGTGCTTTCACCGGAAATGAAGTCTACCGGCGAAGTCATGGGCATCGACGACAATTTCGAAGCCGCGTTCTTCAAGTCGCAACTTGGCGCAGGGATGGTCCCGCCCGATAGCGGCTGCGTTTTCGTCTCCGTCAAGAATTCGGACAAGGAGGGGATCGTTGGCGCGGTGCGGCAGCTGATCGACAGCGGCTTTACGGTCATCGCGACGTCGGGGACGCAGAAATACCTTGCAGAACAGGGCCTTGCGGTCGATCCGGTCAACAAGGTCGCCGAAGGGCAACCGCATATCGTGGACAAGATTATCGACGGCGAGATCGCTCTGATCTTCAACACGACCGAAGGCTGGCAGTCGCTGCTCGACAGCAAATCAATCCGTCAGGCTGCGCTTGAAAAGAAAGTCCCATACTACACGACGGCTGCCGCATCGCGCGCGGCCGCGGCGGCAATCAAGGCGATAAAGCCTTCGCAGCTTGAAGTCCGGTCGTTGCAGGACTATTATAGCCGATAAATCAAGACGACCTCCCCGACATTGCGATGATGGACGAGGCTGCTCAACCCCTACGATACCGGGGCGGCGGCAACAGGACAGACTTCGCAAGTGATATCGAAAGGTTGAACTGTTCGGGGCGGGCGCAGGACAAAGAAAGATAACGAGAATGGCTACGATGGAAAAGGTCCCGATGCTCGCCGAGGGTTACGAGCGTCTGACCGCCGACCTCAAGGCGCTGCGCGAGGAACGTCCGCGCATAGTCGATGCGATCGAGGAAGCTCGTGCGCATGGCGACCTTTCGGAAAACGCCGAATATCACGCCGCCAAGGAGCGTCAGGGCCAGGTCGAAGCTCAGATCGGTGACCTCGAGGGCAAGATCAGCCGCGCTCAGATCATCGATCCCAAAACGCTTTCCGGCGACAAGATCATCTTCGGCGCGACCGTCACCTTGCTTGATGAGGACGACAAGCCGGTCAAATATCAGATCGTCGGTGAGACCGAGGCGGATGCGAGCAAGGGTCGGATCAGCTATTCCTCGCCGCTGGCGCGCGCCATGATTGGCAAGCAGCTCGAAGACGAAATCGAGGTAACTGTTCCATCAGGCGACAAGTTCTACCTCGTCGACAAGATCGAATTCATCTGAGCTTGAAGTGACGTCCCCTCAATCGAGGGACTTTTGCATCGCATAATTGTGGATCGGCACGGAGCCGTCCGGTCCTTCGATCTCGAAATCGCGCCTGTGCTCGACTTCGTATCCAGCCCGCTCGAAAGCGGGGCGGGCCAGTTCGCTTGCTTCGGTGAAAAGCCGCAAGGCTCCCTGCGCGCGCGCTTCGGCTTCTGCCTGAGCGAGCAGCTCGTCCGCCAGCCCCTTCTTAGTGTGGTCGGGGTGGCAATAAAGCATGTCGAGATGCATTGCCGCGTTCAATGGCGGTTCGATCAGCGCGTAGGCTACCGGGATGTCCTCGGCATCGGCGGCGACAATGATCGTCACGCCTGCTGCTGCCCGGTCCCTGAGCCGGAGCGCGTTCTCATGCCGTGATGCCCAGGCCTCGACCTGTTGCGTGGTATAGTGGCGCGATCCTACCTTGCGAATTGCGGCCGTCGTCAGCGTGCCTAGCGCATCAGCATCGTCTTCGCGAAAGGCGCGAATGACATAAGCCATGGCAACCGACGCGGCTTCGCGACTACGCGTCGGGGGTCAGAAGCTGATGAATATGCACAATGACGTATTTCATCTCGGCATCGTCGACGGTGCGTTGTGCCTGAGCACGCCATGCATCGACCGCCGCTTCATATGAGCTGAACACGCCAACGACGTGCAGGCTTTCCGGATCGGCAAAGTCATGGCCGCGCGGATCGGTGACGCGACCGCCCATGACGAGGTGAAGCTTTTGCTTCGGAGTGGTTTCTTCCATTGGTGTCGATCCCGTGAATTGGCCTTGGCCTTATGGCTGAAGTAATCTCGCGCGAGCCTTTAGCGGGTCCCGCGCGAGACACAAGCGTCCATCATTTGCCAACGCGACGGGTCAGGTCGCGCACTGCGCGTTCGGCGCGGCGACGGCTGCGGCGCGAGGCGGTACGGCCCTTGTCGGCGGCATTTGCGGCCATGTAACTCGCTTCACGGCGAAGGTTGCGCGCAGTGTCGCTGGCGCTGTCACCGAAGTCTTCGAGCTTGTCCTGGCCCTTCTGGGCGGTGTCCATCGCTTCGTCGATCAGACGAACGCCATAGGCGACCAGGGCGTTGGAAATCATGGAGCCGAACCGAGAGGTCTTCTTCTTGGCAGTGTAGGCGGCATCTTCGACGGCGTCAGAAGCTGCGCTGCCGGCCTGGCCCGCGGCTCCACCGACTGCGATCACCGCAGTGCGCGCCGCGCGGCGGCCCGGTGGTGTCAAAAGGCCGATGACGAGACCCACCGCAATCGCACCGCCAATCGCCTTCAACGGATTGGCCTTCACATATTCGGTGCCGGTTTCGGCAGCCTCGCGCGCCTGATCGACGAAGGAGCGCTCTTCAATGCGGCGCTCGGCAGCTTCGATCTTCATGCGCAGGGCATCGCGATCGTTCGCGGGTGCGGTTTCTGCTGCGGCGTTCTCGACATTGGGAATGTCGGACGCGGAAGTATCGGGTTGGGCAGTTTGAGTGTTCATGAATGTCTCCGGGATTCGGGGGGAGTTTGAGGGGAGGTGGCGGGGGCCTCGTCACCCTCTGGGGCGGCATAAGCCTCGCCATCTTCGGTTTCGTCGGGGTCGACCAGCCCGAGTGCTTCGAGCAGCGGTTCGCGGCCCAGCCACAGGACAATTGCGCCAACCAAGACGGCGATGACGCCGGGTTTGTCGTCGGCTTGTGCCTTGGCGACCTCAACCACGTCCTTGGCACCGTCAGAGATGCGACCGCCGACCCGGCTAGCCATCCCCTTGACCGAGAAGGTCGCCTTGGTGTGTTCGAAATCGGCGATTAGCACTGCACGCGCGGCGTCGCGCATGGCCCGGTCTTCGCGGAGGCGTTGTTCAGCCTGGCTCATATATCCTCCGGGTCCTGTTCCGAGGAGAACAGCGCGCCAAGTTGCTGACCGCGCCGTTTCGCCATCAATAGAAGAATGGCCACGATCACAAGCAGCCCGCCAAAGACGATGGCAATCGCTCCCCACACGGTGACAACCGGGGTGAGCGCGATCACAAGGCCGACCGCCAGCGCGAGAAACGCGATGTGCAGCAGTATGATCGCAAGAACCACCTGCAGCAGCGCAACGCCGACCGTGCGGCCGGCAAACTTTGCGCGGCTCTTCTGGAAAGCGATCTCGGCTTGGGCATAGTTGCCAGCGTCGTCGATCAGGTTGCCGATTTCCTCGACAATAGATTCGTCCGGTTCGCCTGCATCGTCGGCAAGATCCGCTCGCATCTCGGTATCCGGGCGGGGCCCGGGGCGATGAACGGCGGGAGCTTCCGACACGCCGGGCTCGCCCTCGCCTGAGGGCGTTTCTCCGGCCTGTCGATCTCGGTCAAGCATTCAAGACTCCTTGCACGCGGGACCGCTGCAAGCGGCGACCGCAAGGCGAGCCCGAGGGGCGGTTGGCTTGGTCGCGCTTAAAAATCAGTCGCGCGATCCACGGAACAGGCGAGCCAGCATGAAGCCGGCGACTGCTGCAATACCAACTGCCATGCCGGGGCTCTTGCGCACCATTTCGCGCGCATCGTCACCGAGCTCTTCGACGCTCTTGGCTTCGATCTTGGCTGAAGTTTCTGCGAGGCTGCGCGACGCCGAGCGGGCATAATCGCCGTATTGCTCGCCGAAGCGATCGTCGATTTGCGTTGCGGTATCGCCGACCACGCGGCCGAGCGAAGAGATCGCGTCGCTTGCGCCTGACTTTGCGTCGGTAGCGAGTTCGCCAGCACGAGTGCGAGCCTTCTCGCGATACGCCTTGGCTTCGTTCATCATTTCGTCTCCGCGGCCCTTTGCCTGTTCGCGATAGTCGCCTGCGCGGTTGCCGGCCTCAGCGCGCAGCGCAGCGGCCCCGGCTTTCGCTTCTTCGAGCGCGGCGTTGAAACGCGTCTTGGCTTCAGCCGTGCCGCTTGACTTGGGTTGCTCAGCCGACTTTGCAGCGGCTGCGGTCTTCTTCGGACTCGCCTTGCGCGTGCCGGTCGACTTCGCGGTCGAACCCTTGGTCGAGCTTTTCGCAGGGGTTTTGGTTGTCTTTGCGTCTGCCATATTCTGTCTTTTAACCCTCCTTGGGCGTGCCATTGTTTGCGGTGGGGCACGCGAGTTGCTTCCATAGGACTTACGCCGCTTGCGCCGTATTGTTCCGCGGAATAGGGGTGCGCGCAAGTTTGTCGGTTCGACACCGGGAATGTTTCGTGGTGTCTTAGGCAAATATAACACCTTGCGGGCGGAGTTCAACATGACGGCAATTATCGATATTCATGGGCGCGAAATCCTCGACAGCCGGGGCAATCCGACGGTTGAAGTGGACGTTTTGCTCGATGACGGCAGTTTCGGGCGGGCGGCGGTGCCCTCGGGCGCTTCGACCGGCGCGCACGAGGCAGTCGAGCTGCGCGATGGCGACAAGGATCGCTACAAGGGCAAAGGTGTGCTCAAGGCGGTCGAGGCGGTAAACACCGAGATCCGGGATCTGCTTGTCGGAGCCTTCGATGCCGAGGATCAGCGCGATATCGACCTGTCGCTGATTGCGCTCGACGGCACCGACAATAAGGGCCGGCTCGGCGCGAATGCCATCCTTGGAACGAGCCTTGCCGCGGCAAAGGCGGCGGCCAATGCCCGCGGACTGCCGCTCTATTCCTATCTTGGCGGGGTCTCGGCGCATGTTCTGCCGGTCCCGATGATGAATATCATCAATGGCGGCGAACATGCCGACAACCCGATCGACATCCAGGAATTCATGATCATGCCGGTCGGCGCGGACAGCATCGCCGAAGCCGTTCGCTGGGGCTCGGAAGTGTTTCACACGCTCAAGAAAGGTCTCGCGGACAAAGGCCTAGCCACCAGTGTAGGAGACGAGGGCGGGTTCGCACCCGACCTGGCAAGCACGCGCGCTGCGCTCGATTTCATCATGGCTTCGGTAGAGCAGGCCGGCTTCAAGCCTGGCGAGGACATCGTGCTGGCGCTCGACTGCGCCGCGACCGAGTTCTTCCGCGACGGCAAGTACGAGATTTCGGGCGAAAGCCTTAGCCTCGATCCCTCGGGCATGGCCGATTATCTCGCCAAGCTTTGCGACGACTACCCCATCCTCTCGATCGAGGACGGAATGAGCGAAGACGATTTCGACGGTTGGGCGGCAGTAACGCAGGCGATTGGCGACCGCGTCCAACTGGTTGGCGACGACCTGTTCGTGACCAATCCGGCGCGCCTGGAAGAGGGAATCGACAAGGGCCTTGCCAATTCGCTGTTGGTCAAGGTCAACCAGATCGGAACGCTGACCGAAACCCTGGCCGCGGTCGATATGGCGACCCGCGCACGCTATACCAGCGTAATGAGCCACAGGTCGGGCGAGACCGAGGATGCGACGATCGCTGACCTCGCGGTCGCTACGAATTGCGGTCAGATTAAGACCGGTTCGCTCGCACGGTCGGACAGGCTGGCAAAATACAACCAGCTGATCCGGATCGAGGAGGAGCTCGGCGACAGCGCGGAATATGCTGGGCGCGGATGCTTCGGAGCACTTTCTCGCTGAGCGGGATGCCCGCCTCGGCTTTGTTTGGCTCAGGCGGGGCGACCCCTCGTAAACTCGGTGCCCGCTGATCGGCGAGTGCTATCGCGCTTGGGCCAGTACCGTCACATCGCGGTACTCGCGAAGTATTCGTCCATTGTGCTCAAACCCTTGTCGGTCAGGCGGACGAGCACGCGGCGTTGATCGGCGGGGTCATGTTCGCGAAGGACGAGGTCTGCCTCGGCCAATACGCCAAGCCAGCGCAAGCCCGTGGTTGGCGGCGCGGCAGAGCCGATGCAGGCGCTCGACACCGAGACTTGCTTGTTCTCGGAATGCGCGATGTAGAGGTCCAGCAGAATATCCCATCCCGGTTCGCCGAACAGCTCGGTATTGCCAAAGATCGAGCAGCGTTTGCGGCGGTTGGTGTAGATTTGGCGAGCCTGCTGTGCGTAAGCGGCGCGGCGCAAGCTGGTATCCTCCAGCCGGAAATTCACTTCGCCATTGCGATGGGAGGCGGCTCGCTCTTCAAGGATCGAATTTTCCTGATCGCGCGAATGAACTGTGTCGGCGCTTCTCGACCCCGTGCTGGGCGGGGTTCCACCGGAGCTGCGCCGAAGCTCTTCGGCGATCTGCGCCAATTGTTCGGCAAGCAATGTAAGGTCGCCGGCACCTTCTTCTTGATCGTCGGGGCAGGCGCCCGAAACCGCTGCGGGCAGCCTCGTTACGAGGGCAGGATCGTTCAGCTCCCTCACCGCGTGGCCACCGTCTGATAAGAGCCTTCCGGCGGAACTGCTTCCTTGAGAGGCGCGGAAGGACTGGGCGAATGAATGACGTCTCGGTCATTCGATAACACGAAGTCTGCCTTCGAATACGACTGGTTCGTGGATCGTTGAATCACTGAATCCAAGATACCCTCCCGGTTTGAAGGACGCCTCCGGCGGATTTGCCGCTCGGATGTGCGTCCCATCAAAGACTTAGGGGAGGGCGGTCATCGGTACACTCAGGATGAGTACCTAATTCTGAGCATTGGTTCAGCCAAAACTCTGGAAATAAACGATAAAAAATTGATCGCCTAGTGTTCTCACCTAGAGCGTCAAGCCTCACGGAAGGTGGGGAGTGTGTTCACTTGGGCAGCGATGGCTACCGCTTCTTTCGACACTCTCATCGGTCGTGACGACATCGAGATTGTTCTTCAGCTGGTTGATTGCGGCGTCGACGTGGATCGCTGCGATACCCGCACCAATCCTGTCGAGTCTGTCGAGCACGGTTTCTAATGTGGAGAGGCTGGCCTTCATCTCATCGAGCTCCTGAATTGTGACATGGATCATTTGGTCGCTTTCGTTCTCAGATCCGAAACGGTGCGACCCACGGAATCGGCACCATCGCCGATGGACCCTCGTACGCGACACTTATGAAGAGATGTATCCGTAGAAATACCTAGGGAAGGGCCTTGCGAACTTCCCTAATTGCCGAAGCGATGCGCCAGTTCGAGCAGGGCAAGCGCGGCCTTGGCAGCCTCACCGCCCTTGTCCTTTTGTGCGGGATCGGCGCGAACCAGGGCCTGTTCCTCATTCTCGACCGTGATGATGCCGTTGCCGATTGCGATGCCATCCATCGTCAATGCCATGATTGCGCGCGCACTCTCGCCGGCAACGATTTCGAAGTGGTAGGTCTCGCCGCGAATGACCACCCCGATCGCGACGAAGCCGTCATATTCGCCGCTTTCCGCTGCCATGGCGATCGCTCCGGGCACTTCGAGCGCTCCAGGGACAGTCAGCACTTCGACTTCATGCCCGGCTTTCTCGATCACCGCCTTGGCACCGGCGATGAGTATGTCATTGAGGGGAGCGTAAAAACGCGCTTCGACGATTAGGAAGCTGGCCACTATTTGGTCTCCGGATTGGGGATTTCGGGAATGGATCGGTGGTCGGTGATGCTCAGGCCATACCCGTCGAGACCGACATAATCGGCGCGCGAATTGGTCAGCAGGATCATGTCATGCACGCCCAGATCGTTCAGAATCTGCGAACCGATTCCGATGTTGCGGGTTTCCTCATCCTTGGACCATTTGCCGCTTTTCCCGACACGCTGGGTCAGGATGACTATCACGCCCGATCCGTGCTCCCCAATCACATTCATCGCCCGCTGCAAGGTATTCTGCCGCGCGCTGGGTGCGCCCAGTACGTCATCGAACAGCGAGATCGGGTGGACACGGGCGAGGGTGGGCTCACCCGGCACGACGTGCCCCTTCTGAAGCACATAGGCTTCGTCGTTGGAAACGGTGTTGCGGTAGGTGACAAGCCTCCAGCTACCGCCGAAATCGCTGTCGAAGCTGCGCTCGTCGATTCGCTCGACCAGATGATCGTTGCGCATCCGGTAGGCGATAAGGTCGCGGATCGTGCCGATCTTCAGGTCGTGCTTGCGCGCGAACTCCATCAGGTCGTCGAGCCGCGCCATCGTCCCGTCCTCGTTCATGATCTCGCAGATCACGCCCGAAGGGTTGAGACCGGCAAGGCGCGAAATGTCGACTGCTGCCTCGGTATGTCCTGCGCGCACCAACGTGCCGCCTTCTCGCGCCTGAAGAGGGAAGACGTGACCCGGCTTCACTATGTCGTCGGCACCCTTCGTAGCGTCGATTGCGACCGATACGGTGCGCGCGCGGTCGGCTGCGGAGATGCCAGTGGTAACACCTTCCTTTGCCTCGATAGAAGTGGTGAAAGCGGTCTGCATGCTTTCGGTATTGTTGCGGCTCATGGGCTCAAGGCCCAGTTGCTCGACGCGCGCCCTGTCGAGCGCGAGGCAGATCAGACCGCGGCCATGCGTTGCCATGAAGTTGATCGCTGCAGGGGTCGCCATCTGCGCGGGGATGATAAGGTCGCCTTCGTTCTCGCGATCCTCGTCGTCGACAAGGATGTACATGCGCCCGTTGCGCGCCTCATCGATGATCTCTTCGATGCCTACCAGAACAGGGGTATCGTCATTGGCCTCGACAAATGCCTGTAGCTTGGCGAGTGTTTCGGCGGTGGGATTCCAGTCTGCCTCGCTCGCATCTCGTAATGTATTGGCATGAAGGCCCGCGGCGCGTGCAATGCCAGCCTTGGTGTATTCACCGCTGGCAATAAGCTCGCGAATCTGTGTGATTGTTGATGTGCTCATGTCGACCATCTAGCACATTACAGTGTGACCACAAGCTTTGGGTCGAGCGTCTTGTTAGGAACGACTGATGGGCGCGATAAGCCGGATTTTAATCTGGCTAAGACTGATACAAAACTTTAGCTCCATCCCGCAAATATCGGAAATCACAGCCCTTTTCTAGATTCGACCTAAGGCCCGACAGATGTTGCTCATTTTCGCACAAAGCACTTGGCGCAGCGGAGGATTGCGTGGCGTCAGGGCTTCGAGACCGTTTCCAGTGTATCTGGAATACCTCGAATTGCGGACGGATTCGTGGCTTTTGTGATTCCCAACTCGAAGAGTAGGGGGCGGGTTTCGGGGTTGCCGAGGGAACTCGTAGGCCGCTCGAAGGTGGTGAACGGAGCCAGGTCTGCCCCGTGGCTCGATCTGGTCGACGACAAAGCTCTCTGCACAGACATCGTCGGGAGCGCGGCACTTGCAAGTGAGGCCGCGAAAACAGGCTTGTCGTCGATTGCGACATGGGTTGAAGCGGTTATCGACACAGGCGCTGGTACCGGCTCGAATTGCCCGACCACCACTTCGACTTGACCTGAGAATGGACCGACAGAATCCTGAGTATAAAGAGAATTCTGGCCTTCGACCGCATCGTCCATCCGCCAATCCTGGGCATGGCCTCTCTCGGATATTACGCCGCTGATCTTTTCCTCGAAATGGCGCAGCACTCCTTCGAGTGAACGGGCGTTACCGTTAAAATAGAATATCGCCCGATTGGCTTGTGCGGCTCTTGGAAAGAGGCGTGCAGCCTGGGTCGAAGGATTACGGTTCATGGCACTTACGAATTTTCTCGCACCGCCAGTCCCGAGGAAATGCGCCAAATACAGCTCGGCATAGGTCGCCCGCCTGCCAAGGACGTCGTTCAGGGCGATTGCGTTGTCTCGAGTAGAAGCCGCAGCCAGCATCGAAGCCATACGGGGATCGAAGCGCAGGTCGAGCAGCTCGGCTCGCGACATCACCCGGTCCGGGATCACGTCACCATGAAGGTCTGCGCCATAGCGCTCGACACTGGTGAGCCAGGTGCCTTCGATAAACTGGAACAGTCCCGCAGCGCTGGACGTGCGGGCTCTCGCGGTGGCATCGAAACCGGACTCGATGTGAGCCATGGCGATGAGGAAGTCGGCATCGACGCCCGAGTGCCGAGCAGCTTCACGGATTGCGCGCATTGCCTGGTTCGACGAGTGCTCGATTGTGAGTGAGGCAGTCGGCAACTCGTGCGGCGGATTGACGGTTGATTGACCGCTGGATGTCCGGGCGTACGCAGACTGCGCGCCAAGAGCGAACAGAGCAAAAAGGGTGAAGCCCAGTATCCCTGAGAACCGTACCATCCCCACGAAATTACCGGACTAAGTCTAAGCTCCAGCTCAACCGCCGTGCCTAAAGTCGCGTTAAAAGGAAATGGTGGACGCACTAGGGTTCGAACCTAGGACCCGCTGATTAAGAGTCAGCTGCTCTACCAACTGAGCTATGCGTCCATTCCCAATTTCGTGCCTTCGTTGGAGCGAAGTGCATGGGTCTGTCGCGCGGTTCGGAGCGTCGATGACAGCGTTCCGATTCGGGCGAGGCGCTGCGTATAGCGTGCCTTTTGCAGAAGGGAAGACCTTTTTACCGGTGGTCTACCCAACGCGTGTGCTTTTCCTCCGAACCTGCTCGTCGAACCAGCTCCGGGTGCCTTCGGTCAAGATCACTTCCGACGAAAATGCGTCTTTGAGGTTGTGTTCGATGCGCACATATCCGGCTTTTTGCAGCCGTCCGAGCGCGAGCATTGCCTCGGGTTGCGGAAGTTCTGCGATCTCGTGCAAATTGCGCAGAGTGGTCACCTTGCCCTGCTGTTCTCTCAGGAACAAGGCGGCGGCGACCTTCTGCATTGCGTCGCTGTATACCGATTCGCCCTTCGGGGCCCTGTTTGGCGTACGCGAATTGGCATCGGCCGATGGCCGGTTTTCGGACGAATGGGATCCCTGAGATGCCTTGTTTCCGGACGGCGCGCTCGGCACGAACCGGGTGATGTTGGCAATTAAGTTGCGCAGGCGCGCCATTTTATCGCTATTCTCTCGACATTTCGAGTTATTGGTGAACTTGTGCCTGACGACAGCGGTCCCAATGGGGATGAGCCACTGCCGCCAGGACTTGGGCGCTCAACTAGGTTGTCACATTGATAGTGACTGCGACCCGAACGCCCGCCTTTTCAAAAGGCTGCGCGCATATGGAGAAGGCTTACGCAAAGGGAAAGTCGCCCGTTGGGGTGACGCGTGGTATACCGAGTGGAATGTGGCCCCATTTCGAAAAGATCGAAGCACTCAAGGATGTAGGCGATGTCCTCGCCTATATGAGCAATTTGTGCGTCGAGCTTGGGGTGCGGCGCATGAGCTATCACATCACCCCCGCTTATGAGGATCCCACGTCGAGGACCACCTCGATCACAACACACGGCTTCAGCGAGGAGTGGCTTGAGCTCTACAGGCGGGAGGACTTCCGAAAGTGCGATCCGATCCCCGAGCGCGTTCTGCAAGATGGGGCGATGATGACCTGGGCCGATGCGATGAAAACCGCGCCTAACACGCCTGAACACCAACGATATTTTGAAGCCATGAAAGCACACGGATTGGTGCACGGGTTCGGCCTCACCCTGTTCGGGCCACGTGGGTGTGACGCCTATGCCAGCTTCGATTTCGGTAAGCCCGTGGAGGAAGTCGATCCGGATACGCTCGCCAAAGTGCGGGCACTCGCGCAATTCGGGCACCAGAGGATTTGCTGGCTTTCCGACAAGACGGTCGACAAGCCGCACCTGTCAGAACGCGAAGTCGAGGTGCTCACCTGGGCGGGGCGGGGCAAAACGACTCAGGAGATCGCAAGCATCCTCGACCTTTCGCCGGACACGGTGAAAACCTATTCCAAGCGCATCTACGCGAAGCTGGAGACATCGGACCGTGTGGGGGCGGTGCTCAAGGCTCTCCAGCTGGGCCTGGTCAAAGTCTAGCTAGTAAGACCGCCTCGCGGCGCCTTTCGGTTCCAGCTGTTGACCATCATCAGGGCGCCGATGCAGATCATGTTGGTCAGCATCGAAGAGCCCCCGTGGCTCATGAAGGGTAGCGGGATACCCACGACCGGAGCCATTCCCATGACCATCAGCAGGTTCACCGCGACGTAGAAGAAGATGACGGCGACCATCCCGCCCGCCAGAAGGGCTGAAAAGCGGTCGCGGCTGTCCCGCGCGACCTTCAGCCCCCAACGCAGGATGATGCTAAATACAGCGAGGACGAACAACCCTCCGATAAGTCCCCATTCCTCTGCCATGGTCGCGAACACGAAATCGGTTTGCGGCTCGGGCAAATATTGCAGGTGGCTTTGCGATCCGTTGTTAAACCCTTTTCCGAAGATGCCGCCCGAACCAATTGCAATCTTTGATTGAGTGATGTGGTAACCCGCGCCGAGCGCGTCGGCTTCGGGATTGAACATCGTCAACACCCGGCGCTGCTGATATTCCTGCAGCCCGAAAAAGAAGACAACCGGCGCGAGCGCGGCCGCTGCAACACCCCCGCCAATGAACCAGCGCAGGGGAAGTCCGGCAAGAAGCATAACCACCGCTCCGCCGAATGCGATGGCGAGCGAGGTTCCTAGATCCGGCTGAAGCAGCACCAGGCCGACAGGCATACCAATAAACACCGCCGGGACGAGCAGGGCGCGCCAGCCGCCGATCAGGCCGACCGGCAAGGCTGCGTAAAAATGGGCGAGGGTGACGACGATCACCGGCTTCATCAATTCGGAGGGTTGCAGCACCATGAAACCCAGGTCTAGCCAACGCTGGCTGCCACCGCGCAACGCTCCCATGAGCTCGACCGCGAACAGCATGATGAGCACCACGACATAGGCGGGATAGGTCATCAGCTTGACGAAGTCGCGCGGCAGCGAGGCGATAATCGATGCCATGATGAGGAAGACGACGAAGCGGATCACGTGCTGGGAGGCGTAAGGGTCCCATCCGCCACCACCTGCCGAATAGAGCACGGCTGCTCCGAACGCGACGAGCATGAACAGCGGGATCAGCATCCCCCAGGGCTGACGCGCGATGGGATCGGGAATTATGCCGCGTCCAGCGCTCATTCGTCGGATTCCGCATCCTGTGTGCCTGCTGGAACGGCAGAATCCGGGGGTGGTGTGCCAACTGCGGTCTGGTTGGTGCGCGGCGCAACGAAATCTTCGCCGACGCTTTCCTGAGTCTGCTCGGCTTCGAGGCGCGCTTCGGCTTCGACCCGGTCAAAGATTGCTTCGTCACGCCGCGTCGAGGGCGGCACGGTCTCTCCACGCTCTGCAGCGTAAGCGGCGTAGCGGCGCTCCAGTCGCTGTTGCGCGGTGCCTCCCCATTGCTCTTCCAGCGCGCGAAGGGCTTCAAGCCCCTTGGCCGGGTCGAACATGAATGTCATGACATCGCGAGCAATTGGATAGGCTGCACCTGAGCCGCCGCCGTGCTCGATCACGACAGCACCAGCATAACGCGGGTTGTCGACCGGAGCGAAGAAGGTGAACAGGCCGTGGTCGCGGTACTTCCACGGACCCGAACGGCCATCGGACACGCTCAGCGAGACAACCTGCGCCGTGCCGGTCTTGCCGGCCATCTGAATGTCGTCGAATGGCAAGCGTCCACGCCCTGCGGTGCCAGGCCCGTTGACCACATCGCTCATCGCCCGGCGGATCATTTCGACATGATCGGATGAAAAGTCGACCTGATCGAAACCCTCCGGTTCGGTGTCTAGCGTAAGGCGGGGCATTACATGACGACCGCTTGCCAGCCGCGCGCTGGTCACCGCGAGCTGAAGCGGGCTGGCGAGATAATAACCCTGTCCGATCGAGGCGTTGACCGTATCATAGGGCTGCCATTCGCGACCGAACTTGTTGAACTTCCATTCCGAGGTCGGGACCGTGCCGTAAAACTGGCTGGTGACCGGCAGTGGAAACTCCTGCCCCATGCCGCAGGTGCGAGCCATTGCGGCGACCCGGTCGAAACCGATCTGCTGGGCGAAATGATAGAAATAGCTGTCGCACGATTGGTAGATCGCCTTGGCCATGTCGACCCGGCCATGATTGGACCAGCAGTTGAAGAACCGATTGCCGATCCGCCGTCCGCCACCGCACGTGATCGTTTCCTCGGGAGAAACCCCTGCCTGCAGGAACGCCATGCAGTGCATGGGCTTTACTGTCGATCCGGGTGGATAGAGGCCCTTAAGGACCTTGTTGCGCAACGGTACGCGCTGGTCATCGCGCAGCATCGAATATTCGACGCTGCCAATTCCGTCGGAGAAGCTGTTGGGGTCGAAACTCGGCATGGAAGCCATGCAGAGCAGGTCGCCCGTCGTGCAATCCATCACGACGACCGATCCGCTTTCCAGTCCGATGCGGCGCGCTGCATAATCTTGCAGCGGGCCGTCGATGGTCAGGCGGACGGGATCGCCCTGAATATCGTCGCGGGTTTCAAGATCACGCACGATCCGCCCGCCTGCGGTTACTTCCACCCGGCGTGCGCCAGGAACCCCGCGCAACCTTTGTTCAAATTGCTTTTCGAGGCCATCCTTGCCGATCTTGTAGCCCGGCGTGATGAGGATCGGATTGCGATCTTCCTCATATTCCTCGGCATTGGCGGGCCCGACATAGCCGATCAGGTGGCCGACGCTCGATGCGGTGGGGTAAAAACGCGAAAAGCCGCGCTGTGGCACAACGCCCTGCATATCGGGCAGACGAACACTGAGCGCCGCGAACTGCTCGTAATCTAGGCCGCTCGCGATCTCTATCGGTGCAAAGCCACGGGATGCGGCAATCTCGGTTTTCAGATCGGCAATGCGCGCATCGTTCAGATCGAGCAGCTCGCCAAGGCGGTCGATCATCGCCTCGGGCTCGGCGAGCCGTTCGGGTATGACATCGACACGGAAGTCGGCGCGGTTCGAGGCCAGGGGTGCGCCGTTGCGGTCGAGAATCCATCCCCGGCGCGGTGGAATGAGCGTCAGGTTGACCCGGTTGCTTTCGGATTCGAGCCGGTACTTCTCGCTCTCGAAAATCGACAGGTATCCCATGCGCAGAGCGAGCAGCACGCCGACGCCGCCCTGGATGCCGCCGATCACGACCGCGCGGCGGTCGAACGTGTTCTTGAGCGAGGAAGCGTTGACGAGAGGGCCGCGCCGTTTGACCCCCGTCTTGAGCGTGAAGAAACGCTTCATCCGATCCTCCGCGAGCGCGACAGGCGGAAGCGATCGAGCCACGCGATGATGCGCGCAAGAAGAGGGTAGAGCAGGATCGAAAGCAAGATCTGCGGCAGGCTGGCGATCAGGAGATGGATGGTGACTGGGGCCCCGGATATTGTCATCGCGGCAAGGATATAGATCAGGATGACAAAACCGGCGGTGAACCAGTCCTGCCAGAATCCGCGCCATGGAAAACGCGACTCCAGAAGTTCGAGCCCGATCATGGTCAATGACCATAGCAGAATTGCGCTGCCAAAAGGCTGACCGGAAAACAGGTCGTCGAACGCGCCCAGCGGCACTCCGACCCACAGCGGCATCAGTCCGGGCCGCATCAGGCGCCAGGCGAGGAAGGTCATGAAGCCCAGTGGCGGCAGCACGGGCATGACGTCCGCGATGAACCAGAAAGGCAGCAATGACGCCACACAGATCGAGACGTAATGCACCGACCGCGCCCGCCACGGCGAAACCAC
The DNA here is from genome assembly GCA_947494705.1 of uncultured Erythrobacter sp. Lineage (GTDB taxonomy): Bacteria > Pseudomonadota > Alphaproteobacteria > Sphingomonadales > Sphingomonadaceae > Erythrobacter. Next base: position 80,026 of record CANLVN010000001.1, on the reverse strand, counting down.
GCGGTTGATTCCGCCACTGCCATAGGCGCGCCGCTGGATCGGAGGGGAAAGACTATCCCTCAATCCCGCAGTTCCTCTTCGGAAAGCTCGTCGCGTACTCGTACAGCAGAGGCTTCGACCGCTTCGGGTTCGTAGATCGGTTCGACGACGACGTAATTCGTGGCGGAGGGTTCCGCGATCAGACGGGCGATCCCGCCATCGGGGGTGAGTTCGTTCAGCACCGCCACCGCAACCCCGGGCCGGTAATAGCCTCCCGCACCGCTGGTGACGAAGACATCGCCGACCTCAAGCGGATTGAGTCCCAGGTTGATAAGCCGGATGCGCAGCAGGCCATCACCGCGTCCTTCGGCAAAGGCAACGGTCTGGTCCTTCGCACGGCGCACCGGCAGGACGCTCTCGCTATCGGTCAGCAAGAGTACGCGCGAAGAATTGCGTGCGGTCTCGAGCACACGCCCGATGACACCGCGTTCGGAATGAACCGGCATGCCGACTTCTACGCCATCGGTGGCGCCGACGCCCACATAGGCAAATCGGCGAGCGGAAGATGCGCTCGATCCGACGAGACGAGTGGCGGCAATGGGTTCGGCGTCGGTCTGGGCGAGGTCGAGCAGCGCTTTCAGGCGACGGTTCTCGGCCTCGACCGCTTCGGCCTCGGCGAGCCGGATGCGCGCGACTTCGACCTCGCGGCGCAGCGCCGCGTTCTGCGAACCGGCGCGCCAGAAGCCGGCGATGCGTTCCCACAGGTTGTTGCCACCCGCGCGTGCCGTTGAAGTCGCCTCTCCGACTGGGGCGGTGATTTCGGTGGCTCCACTGCGCAAAGGTTCGAACGCCTTGGGCTGCCAAAGCGACAGACCGAGCAGAGCAAGACCAAGCAACGCACCGAGTGTCGCAAGCAAGTACCCGGTGAACACCGAATATTGCTGCTTTTTCGAAAAGCCCGATCGACGCGAATTTTTCGGCGCCATTTTTGGCCCTTAGTCCCTTGGTTTCATGTCCCCCGAAGCGCGTCCCCCCGAACCCTCACTCCTGTGGATGCAGATTATGCGGTCATCAAGACGCCGCGGTAGATCGGGTCTTCCATCGCCCGGCCAGTGCCGATGGCAACGCAGGTAAGCGGGTCTTCGGCGATCGAGACCGGCAGGCCGGTTTCTTCGCGAAGATGCTCGTCCAGACGCCGTATCAACGCTCCGCCACCGGTCAGCACTATACCCTGGTCGACGATGTCGGCGGCCAGTTCGGGCGCGGTGTTTTCCAGAGCGATGCGTACGCCTTCGACGATCGCACCGATCGGCTCGTTCAACGCCTCGGCAACGTGGCTCTGGTTGATGGTGATTTCCTTGGGCACGCCGTTGACGAGGTCGCGACCCTTGAGCGTGATCGTCTCGCCCACGCCGTCTTCGGGTGTCACGGCGATGCCGTAATCCTTCTTGATCCGCTCGGCAGTGCTGTCGCCGATCAGCAGGTTGTGGTGCCTGCGGACGTAGGAGACGATGGCTTCGTCCATCTTGTCCCCGCCGGTCCGCACCGACGTGGTGTAGGCAAGGCCGCGCAACGAGAGGACAGCGACTTCGGTCGTGCCGCCGCCGATATCGACCACCATCGAGCCGACCGGTTCGGTCACAGGCATGTCCGCGCCGATTGCGGCGGCCATGGGTTCGAGGATCAGGTGAACTTCAGAAGCGCCAGCATTCGAAGCTGCATCGCGGATCGCGCGCTTTTCAACCGAGGTCGAGCCCGAGGGGACGCAGATCACGATCTCGGGATAGCGGAACAGGTTGCGCTTGCCGTGGACCTTGCGAATGAAGTGCTTGATCATTTCCTCGGCGATTTCGATGTCGGCGATGACACCGTCGCGAAGCGGGCGGATGGCCTCGATGGTATCTGGGGTCTTGCCCATCATCATCTTCGCATCGTCGCCAACGGCCTTCACGCGCTTGATTCCGTTGATCGTCTCGATAGCGACCACGGAAGGCTCGTTCAGGATAATGCCCTGGTCCTGGACATAGACGAGTGTGTTGGCCGTACCGAGGTCGATGGCCATGTTCTGCGAACCGAATTTGAAGAGATTGGCAAAGAAGCTCATTATCTTTTTTCCATTGCCGGGATTGGCGAGGCGGGAAACCTGATATGGGTGCAGGAGCCGCGCAATTCATCCCTAAATTGACGTGACCCGACGCGCCTAGCGAATGCGGGGGGAAATTGCTAAAATTTTTGTTGAAGTTGAGGGGGATTTTCCCCGGCAGCACTCGAAAATGCGGCGTCTGAAGGCTAGTATGCGACGAATGCCACAAATTCGTCGTCTTCCTAATGAGCTAGTCAACCGGATCGCTGCCGGTGAAGTGGTCGAAAGACCCGCCGCAGCGCTCAAGGAACTCGTCGAAAACGCCATTGATGCGGGTGCGAAGCGAATCGGTGTGGCGCTGGTCGATGGGGGTCTCACGCGACTCGAAGTCACCGACGATGGTTGCGGTATGGCTCCGGAAGAGATGGAACTCGCGCTCGAACGCCATGCAACATCCAAGCTCCCCGACGAGGCGATCGAGATGGTCACCACGCTGGGCTTTCGAGGCGAAGCCTTACCCTCGATCGCCAGCGTTGCACGCCTGACCATCGAAAGCCGTCAGCAGGGCTCCCAAGAGGGATGGCGGCGGGTGGTCGATCATGGCGAGGTGGTCGAGAACAGCCCTGCGGCGCTGCCTGTGGGTACGCGGGTGCGGGTCGAGCAGATCTTCGCCAAGGTCCCCGCTCGCCGCAAGTTCCTGCGCACGCCGCGCAGCGAATACATCGCTTCATTGGACATCGTGCGCCGCCTCGCCATGGCGCGCCCGGACATCGCCTTTACGCTGGAGAACGGTGCGCAGGGCAAGAGCCGCACGGCCTTGTCCACACAGGTGGATGAGGGGCTGGGCACGCGCGTCTCGCAGATTGTCGCGCGCGAATTAAAAGACAATGCGGTGGAAATCGCGCTCGAGCGGGAAGGGCCGGGTGGGGTGATGCGCCTCACGGGACTTGCTGGCCTGCCGACCTACAACCGCGGTGTGGCCGATCACCAGTACCTGTTCGTCAACGGTCGCCCGGTGAAGGACAAGCTGCTGACTGGCGCGGTGCGCGGGGCCTATTCGGACATGCTAGCGCGCGATCGCCATGCAGTGCTTGCGCTGTTCCTCGACCTGCCGCCCGAAGATGTCGACGTGAATGTCCACCCGGCCAAGACCGAGGTCCGGTTCCGTGATGCTTCCGGAGTGCGTGGTTTTATCGTGTCGGGATTGCGACAGGCGCTCGCGACGGGAGACCGGAGAGCGGCGCAGGGCCCCGATCGCGGCGCGATGGAGCGCTGGCAGGCAGAGCCGGTGCGTGAAGAGCCGGCGGCGCTTCGCTCGATCTTCGATGGACGCGACTGGACCGCCCCGTCCCAGCGCGTCTCTGAACCTCGCCCGGAATGGAACCCACAAAACGAAAGCGCCTTGCCACAGGGCCGAGCTGAAGAGGCCGCGCCGATTGCCGAGGAAACCGCCGACTTCCCGCTCGGCATTGCGCGCGGTCAGGTGGCGAACACCTACATCGTCGCAGAGAGCAGGGACGGGCTTATTCTTGTCGACCAGCATGCCGCCCATGAGCGCCTCGTGTTTGAACGGCTCAAGCGCGCCGGGGCGGACGAGGGTACGAAGCGCAGTCAGGCACTGCTTGTCCCCGACGTGGTCGAGATGGACGAGGCGGATTGCGACAGGTTGGAGGATGCCGCCGAAGGGCTGGCGCGCTTCGGGCTTGCAGTCGAACGTTTCGGGCCGGGGGCTATGCTTGTTCGCGCGGTGCCATCAGCCATTGCGAAGGCGGATACCGGCAAACTCCTGCGCGATCTGGCCGACGATATTGCCAAGCATGGAAAGCACGAGGACTCAGGTTCGCTGCTGCTGGCAGAGCGACTCGAATATGTCCTGGCCACGATGGCCTGTCACGGATCGGTCAGGGCAGGGCGGGTCCTGCGCGTCGACGAGATGAATGCCCTGCTGCGCGAGATGGAGGCCACCCCGCGCTCAGGCCAGTGCAATCACGGCCGCCCGACCTGGGTCAAGCTGTCGATGGAAGATGTCGAGAAACTGTTCGGGCGGCACTGACCGCCCGCACGATCAGGAAGCCCGGAATTTCGGGACCCCCTGATCGGCGTTCAGTTCCGGGATGATGCGATAGCGCGACAGGATCAGGCTGAAGATTCCGAAGAGCAGCAATCCAACTGCGGTCACGGTGAAGATCGCGCCTTCGCCGGCAAGTTCGGCAAGCGCGTCGCCGAGTGTGCGGATTTGTTGCGATCCGCCCGACATGAAGCCTGCCTGCACCAGCGACCAGCCGATGATGGCGTAAACGACCGCACGAGCCGCAAAGCCGGCACCGCCCAGTGCGCGAGTGAAGTCGGGAGCGCTGGGAGAAATCCGCTGCATGAATTCGCCGGTGATCGCCTTCTTGGCCTGAACGGCAGCGACGATGAAAAAAATCAGTCCGAGAATGCCGAGGACTAGCCCGCCAAATTCCACACTGAGAACGCCAGCCGCTGCAGACTGCGCGCCGCCGCCTCCGCCGCCACTTCCGCTGCCGGAACTGTTGGCGAACTGGAAAGCAGAATAAGCCAGTGCCGCGTGGCCGACTGCCGACCCAAGGTGGCCGATCCGCTTCGCCCAGCCCTTGGCGTCTGAGCCATTGTTCTCGATATCGAAGAGAAGCGAGCAAAGGCGGAAGAGCGCATAGGCGGCGAGGCCGATCACCATCACCCACAGGATGAATGTGCCAGCCGGAAAGTCCTCGATCGCCCTGAAGATACCGTCGGTGCCCTGGCTGATCGCATTGGCACTGGTCAACGCGATGATGCCCAGCATCGAGTAGAGGATCGCACGGGACAGATAGCCCGCTCTCACGAACCAGTTAAATTTTTCGCTCTTGTCCACCATGTTAATCCTCCAGAAAGCCTTTTCAAACCCAACTGGCAGACCGATACGACGGTTCCGAAAGAGTTGTTAAACGTTGAACTTAAACTGCATCACGTCGCCGTCCTGCACGAGGTATTCCTTGCCCTCCTGCCGCATCTTGCCCGCTTCCTTAGCGCCGGCTTCCCCGTTCAGCGCGATGTAGTCGTCGTAGGCAATCGTCTCGGCTCGGATGAAGCCCTTCTCGAAATCGGTGTGGATCTCGCCCGCGGCCTGCGGGGCTTTTGCTCCGTCGGGGAAAGTCCATGCGCGCGTTTCCTTGGGGCCTGCGGTGAAGAAGGTCTTGAGACCGAGCAATTTGTAGCCTGCGCGGATCACGCGGGCGAGGCCGCTTTCCTCAAGGCCCAGCTCGGCGAGATATTCCGCGCGGTCCTCGATCGGCATACTTACGAGTTCGGCTTCGATGGCAGCGGAGACCACCACGGCTTCCGCTCCCTCGGCCTCGGCCTTGGCAAAGACCGATTGTGACATGGCGTTGCCCGACGAAGCTTCTTCTTCTGCGACGTTGCAGACGTAGAGTACCGGCTTGGCTGTGAGCAGCTGCGCCTGCTGAAGCACACGAGCTTCCTCGTCGTCCTTGGGTTCGACCAGTCGCGCGGGCTTGCCGTCCTTGAGCAATTCGAGTGCCTGACCCAGCACGCTCGCCATGATCTTGGCCTCCTTGTCGCCCGCATTCGCCCGCTTGGCTGCGTTGGCCACGCGCTTTTCGAGGCTTTCGAGGTCGGAGAGCATCAGCTCGGTCTCGACCACTTCGGCATCGGCAATCGGGTCGACCGTGTTCGAGACGTGCTGGATGTCGTCATCCTCGAAACAGCGCAGGACATGCACGATCGCATCGACCTCGCGGATATTGCCGAGGAACTGGTTTCCCAGCCCTTCGCCCGCGCTCGCGCCCTTCACGAGGCCGGCGATGTCGACGAAGCTCAGCTGCGTGGCGAGGACCTTGCCGCTCTTGGCTATTGCGGCGATCTTTTCGAGCCGCTCGTCGGGCACTGCGACCTGCCCGACATTGGGCTCGATCGTGCAGAAGGGATAGTTCGCGGCCTGTGCGGCCTGCGTTTCGGTGAGTGCGTTGAAGAGGGTGGACTTGCCGACATTGGGCAGGCCCACGATTCCGCATTTGAAACCCATGGGTCTTGCTTTCTCAAGGTTGAATTGGCGAGTGCGCTTAGCGCCGGAGAGCGCGAAAGACCAGAGGTAGCGGCACAACAAGAAAGGGGCGCGCGCCGACCACCGGCGCGCGCCCCCTCAGGACCGTTGGAGTCCTTTATATCGCTTTAGCGCAGTTTCTTGCGGCGGTTGCCGAACATGAAAGCGGCAGCGCCCGCACCGAACAGGATGATGCTCGAAGGTTCTGGCACAGGAGTGCCGCCGCTCGAGCTGCTGGTCGGCGGTTCGCTCGGAGGTTCCTTCATCGCGTGAACGGGTGTCGCGGCGATGCCGATTGCGCTTGCAACGATCAATGCTGGTAGGATGTTGAACTTGGTCATAAGTCTGATGCCCCCCATGAAGCCTGAATCTGAGACGACTCGATTGGGTTGAAGAGTACCAATCCGGTCCGGCTTGACGAGGCGCATTGAGCCTAGTGTCCTCGACTGGCACAGTCGCTGACGCATATGTGTATGTGCCCGCTAGGCGTTGTGGACTGCCTTGATCCACGGACCATAGCCGCTTTCACCAAGCCAGCCGACCTGCACCTTCGCGGTGACTTCGTTGATCGGCAATTGCGGTTTTGCGCCCGGATGGACGGCGACGCGTAAGGGGCGCGTGCCCGACGGCATGGCGATAACCTTCGCGATTGCGCGGGGCACGTCCATCGGATTGGCGCTACGGCCCGAACCGTCCTCTTCGCCCATTCGAGAAACGGCGCGCGGATAGCCCGATGTATGCTCGTCCTCGGCCCGCTCCTTGAGCGCGGCCGTATAGATATTGCGATTGACCCAGACCTCGGTCGGATAGCCACCGGGTTCGATGATGGTGACGTCGATATTATGCGGCACAAGTTCGTAGGCGAGTTGCTCGCCCATCGCCTCAAGCGCGAACTTGGTCGCGGAATAGTGCCCGGAATTGGGAACTATGACGCGGCCCAATTGCGACGAAATCTGGAAGATTTGCCCCGATCCCTTCTCGCGCATTCCCGGCAGCACGGCGCGGGCCATGCGGTGGGGACCAAAGACATTGGTGTCGAAGATCAGCTTGGTCGCTTCCATATCCTGCACCTCGACCGGGGACGAGATGCCTATCCCGGCATTGTTGACGAGGATGTCGATAGGACCGCCGTTGATTTCTACGGCGCGGGCAACGCCGTCCGTGACTTGCTCGTCCGAAAGCACATCGATCTCGATCACATGGAGATCGAGCGACGCTTCTTCGGCGAGGGCCATCAGCTCGTCCGCCTCGGGGCGGGGGAGGTTGCGCATCGTCGCGAAAACCCGCGCGCCTGCACGGGCAAAATGCTCGGCGGAGAGTCGTCCGAAGCCGCTGGAGCAGCCAGTGATCAGCACGCTCTTGCCCGCCATGTCCGGGGTCGACTGCACCAGATCCTGCGCAGCGATGCGCGCTGTTGCGGCGAGGGCGCCCGTGGCGGCGGCTCCGGCAAGGAGGGTGCGGCGGTTGATCTGGGTCATGTCGGTCAGTCCTCGGCTATTCGTGGCTGACAGCAGCCTATACCGTTTCGTCAACGGATTCGAGTTGCCTTGCAAGTTCGCCGATATCGGCATCCGGCGTGACGATGCGCCATTGGCCCGGCGTGCGGGTATCGACCAGGACGACGCCGTTTTTCGGACAGATATCGAGGCAGGGCACCTCGACGAGACCGAGCCTCGACTTGCGGCCCTTCTTCGTGCCGAGTTCCTGTTTCAGCGCCTTGGCGAGTGGCCTGCCTTCGGGGCCGAAGCCGCCCGAGCGCTTTTTCATCTTCTTGCTGCACTTCTTGCACACGAGGATCGCGTGCGACCAGTTTGAGCGGATTTCCGTCTTCATGCCTCATCAACGCGCGTGGTGCGCGCCAGTTGCACGCTATTCCTGCAACCTGAGTGCAACGTCGCTCATGAAACGCGGACCGTCGCCTTTCGCCAGCCATTCGGCTTCCGCGCCAACCGCACCGAGCATCGCGGCGAGGTCGTCCTGTTCGTCCTTAGCGAAATTGCCCAGCACATAGCCGCTTACCCGGTCCTTGTGCCCCGGATGACCGATGCCCAGTCGTACGCGGCGAAAGTCAGATCCGAGGTGCTTGTCGATCGAGCGCAACCCGTTGTGGCCCGCCGTCCCGCCGCCCTGTTTTACCTTCACCTTGAACGGCGCCAGATCCAGCTCGTCGTGGAAGACTGTGAGCGCGTCGAGATCCAGCTTGTAGAAGCGTATCGCCTCACCCACGCTGCGGCCGCTTTCGTTCATGTAGGTCGCAGGCTTGAGCAGCAGGACCTTCTGCGTGCCTATCCGGCCTTCCTGCACCCAGCCGGAAAACTTCTTCTGCACCGGGCCGAAGCCGTGCATGTCCGCGATGACGTCGAGCGCGAGGAAGCCGACATTGTGCCGGTGGAGCGCGTATTTGGGTCCGGGATTACCAAGGCCAGTCCAGATCTGCATGGCGCCCCCTTAGGCAACATTGCCGCAAAGCAAAAGCGCCGGACTGGTTTCCCAGCCCGGCGCCCTTGGTGATCTTGCAATCGGAGACAATTATTCGCCGTCGGGCGCCTTGTCTTCCTGCTCCTGCGCAGCATCGTCGTCCGGACCCTGTTCGGTCGCGGCAACGCCGTCTGCGGGGATTTCCTCTTCGTCTTCCTGCTCTTCGCTCTGACGCAGTGCGGACGGAGCGACGAAGGTGGCGATGGTGTAGTCACGATCGGTGATCGCGCTTTCGCTACCGGCAGGCAGGGTGACTTCGCTGATGTGGATCGAGTCGCCCACTTCCTTGCCCTCGACCGAGATTTCGATCTCGTTCGGAATCTTGTCGGCTTCGCAGACAAGCTCGAGCTCGTGACGGACCACGTTCAGGACGCCGCCCTTCTTGAGGCCGGGCGATGCTTCTTCATTGGTGAAGACGACCGGGATCGAGACCTCGATCTTCGCATCCTTCGAAAGGCGGAAGAAGTCGGCGTGGATGGGACGGTCGGTGACCGGGTCCAGAGCGACATCCTTCGGGATCGTGCGGACTTCCTTGCCGTCGATCGAAACCTTGACGATCGAGTTCATGAAGTGACCCGTCATCAATTGCTTGATGAGTTCCTTCTCCTCGACGTGGATTGGAGTGGGTTCTTCCTTACCGCCATATACAACAGCGGGGACCCGACCTTCGCGGCGAAGTGCACGGGAGGCTCCCTTGCCTGCCCGTTCGCGCGCTTCGGCGGGCAAGATGAGAGTATCGCTCATGACATCGTACCTTTCGAATGCTTGTTAGACTTGTATTTCGGAACTGCCCCGCCTCCAGGGATGACCAGGGCTCCGAAGGGCGTGGCTCTTAGCGGGTGCGGGGGGAAAAGCAACTCGAAACTTGGGCGCACGCGGGCGCGAGCGATCAGGGAAGGCGTTCAACCGTGTAGCCACGCGCTTCCAGCATCGCAGGCAAACCATCCGGCCCTGCCACATGCGCCGCGCCCACCGCCACGAGTGGCCTTTCTTCGTTGCGCAGAAGCAATTCGAGTTTCGCAATCCAAGCCGCGTTGCGTCGCACCAGCAATGCCTCGCGCAATTCCGGATCGGCCATGATCCCTGTATCGGTTGCCTCTTCGAGCCGCTCGATGTCGCCTGCAATCCAGGCAGCCATTAATTCGCGACGCTCGTTCGGCCCGCCAGTCCAGTCGCGCACTGTCTGTTCCAGCAGCACACGCTGATCGGCAGTGGCGAGTGTATCGAAGGCTCCGAACTGCACCGCAGCGGTCTCGAAACCGCGTACATCGCGGTCGCTGAATTCGGTGAGTAGGGCGCGATCAACGCCGTTGGCCGCGCGGCCCGGCGCGTCGACCTGTGAAAGGACGATGGCAGCGGCCCATTCCTCCATGTCGCGAAAACTCGCAGCGCTGTAGTGAGAACGCGCGATCATCGCGTTAAGGTCCTCTCGCAAGTCCGGCGCCACTCGGGGCGCAAGCGCGCCGAGATCGGGGGTCGTGGAAAGCTGCGAGAAGGTCGCGGCGCTATCATCGAAATTGTCGACTTCGAGGATCAGGTAGTCCGCATCGTCGATAGCCTGCGTGATCGCTTCGGTGCGCCAGTCGATGCCATCGGGCAGGGCGTGGATAGTCCCCATCAACCAGCCTTCGACGTCGCTGTCCTCTCCGGTGATTTTGTAGATCGCAGGTGAGGGGGTAGGCCAGTCGAAAGCTTCCAAGCCATCGGTCGCCGATTCCTCGCGCTGGCCGCAGCTGGCAAGGACCATTACGGCCGCGAGTAAAACAGCAAACGCCGCTCCCACCCTCGCGAGGGGAGCGGCGCTGCATTGTTCAGAGAATGAAACTCGCGACAATTACTGCACGCGGGTCACTTCGATCTCGCGCTCGGCGAGATAGTCCTGCACGCTCTTGTCCCCGGCGAGGTGGCCTGCACCCACAGCGATGAACACGGTACCCGGCGTGCTGTCGAGGCGCGCATCAATCCACTCGGCCCAGTTGCGGTTGCGCGAATAGAGCAACGCGTCGGCGAGACTGGGATCTTTCTCGAGGCCTTCGTTCATCACGTCCGCCAGACCGTCGGGATCACCATCGGACCATTCGGCGACCATGCTGTCGATCATCGTTTTGGCTTCATCCATGTTCTCGACCGCATCCATCAGGAACGCGACCTGGTCGTCCTGTGAAAGGTTGTCGAAGATGCCGAGCTGGAAGTCGGCAGTTTCGAGAGCATCCTTCGCAATGTCGGGAGCCTTGGACAGGATCACCTTATCGACGCCCGAATTGGGGTCATAGCCCTGCTGCATCAGGGGAAGCACCGAGAGGGTAAGACCGGCAAGCCACGGTTCAAACTGGTCGAAGGCAGCCGGAGGAGCGCCGAGACCGGCAAGCGCGGCTTCGTATGCGGCGGTCTGTTCCTCGTTCAGCAGCGAGCGCAGGGTGGTGCCATCGGTAGCCATGCCGCGCTGCATCGCAAGCTGCTGCATCGCCGCTTCGCTCTGCGGATCCATCGCGATCTCGGTCACGATGGTGTCGGCGGAGGACAGGGCCATGTCGATTTCGGCATCGTACCAGACCAGGTCCTTTGGCAGGACGTGGACGGTGCCGAAAAGGTAGATCGTGGTGTCTTCATCCGCGACCTTCCACAATGCGGGGCCCTCCGGACCGCTGGGCAGTTCGGTTGCGGCGGCGTCTTCCATATGCGCATCGGCGAGCGCCGGGCTGCCTGCGAACAGGGCAAGGCTGGCGACTGACGCGGTGATAAGTGACTTGAGTTTCATAAGACAGGTTCCTTTCGGGTTGGGTTTAGATGGTATGTATTACAGTGGGTTGAAAGGGGTGGCCGCGATTTATCCCCGCAGCCAAGCGATGATCATCTCTCGTTTGTAATCGTCGATCTGGGTGAATCCGTAGAGGGGCAAAGCGAAGAAGGACAAAACGAGAGCCATCGTCAGTGCGATTGCGACGCCAGGTGGCAGGCTGAGGTCTCCCCAGTTACCTGCGAACAGGTTGCCGTCCCCCTGATCGAAGATACCGGTCGTGCCGCCGATCACGGCTCCCAGAAAGGCGGCGATGCCGATATAGATGATCTGACGACGCTGCCGCTGGCGAGTCCGGGCTTCTCCGGGTGAAAGTCTACTATCCTTAGTCATGCATTATCTCCGTCGTCGAAGATGTCTTCGATCTGCATCTCGAACAAACGCGCGATGCGAAAGGCGAGGGGTAGCGAGGGGTCGTGCTTTCCGGTCTCGATGGCATTGACCGCCTGGCGCGACACGTCGATGCGCCCGGCAAGCTCTGCCTGAGACCAGTCGCGCTCGGCGCGCAGCACCTTGAGGCGGTTCTTCATCGGTTCAAAATCCGAAGGCGCTCGCGCTCTTGGCAAGGATGTTGCCGAAAGCATAACCGGTCATGGCGAGCATGATGCAGGCCTTCCAGCGTGCGATGCAGATTGTCTTGCTCAGTGTTTTCATTGCGGATCTCCTAAGCTCATTCGGGAGGCCCAGTAGGGCAGGGTGCCTACGAGCGAGTATGTAGTGAACAGGTCGCGGCGGACGCGGTTGCTTGCCACCGCCGATTCCACGCGTTTGATCATGGTTTTTTGCTCCATTCGACCGGGCCGAAGGCGAGCCCTTGGCTGCGAAAATCTCGGCCGATCAGGCAAGGACAACTGAGGAGTCGCTGGCGAAGACTGGAGCGAAGCCGCTGGTCTTGTCTGTCGAAATGGGAGCGGTGACGATTGCGGTCATCAAGACCGCAGCGAAGAAAGCATAGACATTTTTCATAACCGTTCTCCTGGGGAGGAAGAGTGTGGGTCTAGAATGCTTTGTGTCTGGTGAACCTTCCGGAATGTCAGGTTCGCTTGACTTTATGTAGTGATTCGCTGACAATGTCACGATTACCTGACTTTTGGTAAGGTTGTGCCGACCAAAACCGCAGATATCCTTGCATTGGCGGGCGTCGCACTGCCCTTTTGTGCGGTGCGTCATTGACGCGAACGGGGGCTTGAGCCATTGCCCCGGCCATGAATCCGACCCCGATCACGTCTGCTGATAAAGCGCGCGGAACGCGTCACCCGCCACAAGGTCCGACGCGCGATCCGCGCAAATCATTCCAGGATATGATCCTGACCCTGCACGATTTCTGGGCGGCGAATGGCTGCGTGATCCTGCAGCCTTACGACATGCGTATGGGGGCGGGGACGTTTCACACCGCCACGACTCTGCGTGCGCTAGGCCCCGAGCCGTGGAATGCCGCTTTCGTGCAGCCCTGCCGCCGGCCGACCGACGGGCGCTATGGCGAGAACCCCAACCGGCTTCAGCATTATTACCAATATCAGGTAATCCTGAAGCCTAGTCCCGCGGACATTCAGGAACTTTACCTCGACAGCCTCAAGGCCATCGGTATCGACCCGCTGCGCCACGATATCCGTTTCGTCGAGGACGATTGGGAATCGCCCACTCTCGGCGCATGGGGGCTGGGCTGGGAGGTCTGGTGCGACGGGATGGAAGTCACCCAGTTCACCTATTTCCAGCAAATGGGCGGCTTCGACTGCAAGCCAGTCGCGGGCGAACTGACCTACGGGCTCGAACGGCTTGCCATGTATATCCAGGGCGTCGACAACGTCTACGAACTGGCCTTCAATCAGCATGGCGTTTCCTATGGCGAGGTGTTTCTCGAGAACGAGAAGCAGATGTCCAAGTGGAACTTCGAGGTCGCCGATACGGACGGGCTGTTCGACCTTTTCGCCAAGGCCGAAGCCGAGTGTCGCAATGCGCTCGAAAATGACGTGCCGATTGCAGCCTACGAGCAGGCGGTCGAGGCGAGCCACGTCTTCAACCTGTTGCAGGCGCGCGGCGTGATCAGCGTGCAGGAACGTGCATCCTATATGGGCCGCGTGCGAGATCTGGCGCGCGGGTCGTGCGAGAAATATGCCGAGCAGATGGCCGAACGCTGGCAGGCGCAATATCCGGAATGGAGCCTCGTGTGATGGCCGACTTCCTGCTCGAATTGCGCTGCGAAGAAATCCCCGCCCGGATGCAGGCGGGCGCGCGCGCCGAACTCGAAAAGTTGTTCCGCCGCGAGATGGAAGCCGCTGGCGTGAAGCCGGGCGAGCTGACCGTGTGGTCCACTCCGCGCCGCCTTGCGTTGATTGCGCGCGGATTGCCGACAGAGACCGAAGCCGTGCGCGAGGAGGCCAAGGGGCCGCCGGTGGGCGCACCGGACAAGGCGGTGGAGGGCTTCTGCCGCAAGAACGGAGTTTCCCGCGACCAGCTCGAAGTACGGGAAGTAAAGGGACGTGAGACGTACTTCGTCGAGAAGAATGTCGCCGGGCGTCCGATGGTGCGAGTGGTTCAGGAAGCTATTCCAGAGGTCATCCGCAGCTTCAGTTGGCCGAAGTCAATGCGCTGGGGAGAAGCTTCTATCAGCAGTGGAAGCACGCGCTGGGTGCGACCATTGTCCAGCGTAGTCGCGCTGCTTGATGGCGATGTGGTGGCGGTTGTTACCGATGGGCTGGCAAGCGGACGACTGACCCGTGGCCATCGCTTTCATTCCGAAGGCGAAATCGAGATCGGCAGCGCGGATGATTATGCCGCGACCCTGCGCAACGCGTTCGTCATCGTCGACCACGAGGAACGCGCGTCGATCATCCGCGAAGGCGCCGCCAAGGCTGCGGCTGAGGCGAGGCTGACCCTTGTCGAGGACGAGGGGCTGGTGGTCGAGAATGCGGGCCTCACCGAATGGCCGGTGCCGCTGCTCGGGCGCTTCGATGAAAGCTATCTCGACGTGCCGCCCGAGGTGATCCAGCTGACCGCGCGCGTGAACCAGAAATACTTCGTGTGCGAAGACAGCGCGGGCAAACTTGCCAACGCTTTCATCTGCACCGCCAACCTTGCGTCGAACGACCCCGCGGTGGTCGTCGACGGCAACCGCAAGGTGCTCGCCGCGCGGCTTTCCGATGCGCGGTTCTTCTGGGAACTCGACCAGAAGAAAACGCTCGAAGAACACGCCAAGGGGCTGGAGCGCATCACCTTCCACGAGAAGCTGGGCACGGTCGCCGACAAGGTCGACCGCGTGGCGAAACTGGCGCGCTGGCTGGTCGAGGAAGGCATCGTCAAGGACGCAGACCCAGACATGGCCGAACAGGCCGCGCGCCTCGCAAAGGCCGACCTCGTCACCGAAATGGTCGGCGAGTTTCCCGAACTGCAGGGCCTGATGGGCGGCTACTACGCCCGTGCTGAAGGCCTGCCCGATGCCGTCGCCGACGCGATCCGCGACCACTACAAGCCGGTCGGGCAGGGCGATGAAGTGCCGACTTCGCCGGTGACGGTTGCAGTAAGCTTGGCGGACAAGCTGGATACCCTGTTTCAGTTCTTCTTGATCAAAGAGCGCCCGACAGGATCTAAAGACCCTTTCGCATTGCGTCGCGCGGCGATTGCTGTTGGCCAACTCCTGACCAAGAACAACCTGCGTTTCCGGTTTCGCGACCTCTTTGAATTCCTCGCCGATGTTGAAGAACACCAGCTTCCATCCGAGTCCCAGTGGCGCCAGAAATATGATTGCTCGTTTGAGGAGTTGATCGAAGACGGGTTTGCGCCAAGCATGGACGCTATCCATAAAGAGAAGGAACTCTTCACCGGCATGTTGCTCGGCGTCCAGCACGCGCGCGGACGCGATGATGTGGTGGAGTTCCTAGTTGATCGACTCAAGGTTCAGCAGCGCGAGGCGGGCGTCCGGCACGACCTAATCGACGCGGTTGTTGCTTTAGGTGGCGAGGACGATCTGGTCCGCCTCCTCGCCCGCGTCCACGCGCTCAAGGCATTTATGGAAACCGAGGACGGCACTAATCTGCTCGCCGGATACAAGCGCGCCGCCAATATCCTCAAGAAAGAGGATTGGACCGCGTCCGATACCAGGATCGACGGCCTTGGCGAGGAAGACCCGCTGGCGCTCGCGGGCAAGCCGGAATTCGACGAGACCATGCGCGCGGCGCAGGCACAGGGGCGGGGCGACCTTTCCTACACTCCGGAAAAGGCAGAAAAGGCGCTTATCGATGCGCTCGACGATGCAGCGCCCAAGGCGGAACAGGCAGTCGAGGAAGAGCGTTTCGAAGATGCCATGGCCGCACTTGCGACCCTGCGCGCGCCGATCGACGCCTTCTTCGAGGATGTGACCGTCAATGACGACGACCCCGCCAAACGCAAAGCCCGCCTCGACTTGCTGTCGCGCTTTACCCGCGCGGTCGGCAAGGTCGCGGATTTCAGTCGGATCGAGGGGTAAGCGAAAAGTCACAGATCTGGCGCCGACGACCGGGGAAAACAGACGTAACTACAGAAGCATGCACGCCATTCGGAAGTTTTCAAAAGCTACGGTTCGGTGTTCCATGCAAGGAAGCGAGAGACGATGAAGACAGTCTACACCTTCGGCGGCGACGCCCCCCATGACGATCCGCGCCAGCGCGACAAGACGGTCACCGGCGGAAAGGGCGCGAACCTTGCGGAAATGGCGAGCATCGGGCTGCCAGTGCCCCCCGGCTTCACCATCACCACCGAAGAGAGTGTGCGCTACCTGCAGGAAGGCGAAGCCTTTCGCGAAGAGCTGAAGGCCGAAGTGGCCGAAGCGCTGACCCATATCGAAAAGGCGGTGGGCAAGAGCTTTGGCGATGCAAGCGACCCATTGCTGGTCTCGGTCCGGTCGGGCGCGCGGGTGTCGATGCCGGGCATGATGGACACCGTCCTCAACCTCGGCCTCAACGACGAAACGGTTCAGGGGCTGGCGACAACTTCGGAAGACGAGCGGTTTGCCTGGGACAGCTATCGCCGCTTCATCCAGATGTACTCGGACGTGGTACTCGGCCTCGACCATGGCCTGTTCGAGGAAGCGCTGGAGATTACCAAGGAAGACAACGGCTTCTTCAACGACACCGAACTGAGCGCCGATGACTGGAAAGGCATCGTCGGCCAGTTCAAGCGGATCGTCGAGGAAGAGCAGGGCAAGCCGTTCCCGCAGGACGTGAACGAGCAGATGTGGGGCGCAATCGCGGCGGTCTTCGGCAGCTGGGATTCCGACCGCGCAAAGGTCTACCGACGCCTCAACGACATCCCTGCCGATTGGGGCACAGCGGTCAATGTCCAGGCAATGGTCTTTGGCAATATGGGCGATACCAGCGCCACCGGCGTGGCCTTCACCCGCGACCCGTCGACCGGCAAGCGCGCCTATTACGGCGAGTACCTGATCAACGCGCAGGGCGAGGACGTGGTCGCCGGCATCCGCACGCCGCAATACCTGACCAAGGCATCGCGCGAGGAGGCAGGCGCCAAACCGCTCTCGATGGAAGAAGCGCTGCCGGACGCGTATGAGGAACTGGCGCGCGTGTTCGACCTGCTCGAAGGTCACTACAAGGACATGCAGGACATCGAGTTCACCGTTGAACGCGGCAAGCTGTGGATGCTCCAGACGCGCACGGGCAAGCGCACCGCGAAGGCCGCGCTCAAGATGGCGGTCGACATGGAAGCCGAAGGGCTGATTACGCGAGAGGACGCGGTAGCGCGGGTCGACCCCATGGCGCTCGACCAGCTGCTGCACCCGACGCTCGACCCCGATGCCGAGCGCAACGTGCTGACCAAGGGCCTGCCCGCATCGCCGGGCGCGGCGGCGGGCAAGATCGTGCTCGACGCAGACACGGCCGAGCAATGGGCCAACCGCGGCGACAAGGTGATCCTGGTCCGGGTCGAAACCAGCCCCGAAGACATTCACGGCATGCACGCCGCGCAGGGCATCCTGACCGCACGCGGCGGTATGACGAGCCACGCTGCGGTGGTCGCGCGCGGTATGGGGCGTCCGTGCGTCTCCGGCGCAAGCGGCGTCACCATCGACCGCAAGGCGCGCACCCTGCGCATCGGTGAGAGCGAGCTGAAGGAAGGCGACGAGATCACGCTCGACGGGGCAAACGGGCAAGTCATGCTCGGCATCGTCCCGACGATCGAGCCTGAGCTTGTCGGCGACTTCGCAACGCTGATGGATTGGGCCGATGCCTGCCGCCGCATGAGAGTGCGTACCAACGCAGAGACCCCCGCCGACTGCGCAATGGCGCGCCAGTTCGGGGCGGAGGGGATCGGGTTGTGCCGGACCGAGCACATGTTCTTCGATGCCTCGCGGATCAGCGCGGTGCGCCAGATGATCCTCGCCGATGACGAGCGCGGGCGTCGCAAGGCGCTCGAAGTGTTGCTGCCCGAACAGCGGGCCGACTTCACCGGCATCTTCGAGGCAATGGCGGGGCTGCCCTGCACGATCCGCCTGCTGGACCCGCCGCTGCACGAATTCCTGCCGACACAGGATGCAGAGTTTGCCGAGCTGGCCGACGCGACCGGGCTTGGCGTCGATCACCTGAAGCGGCGCGCGGGCGAGCTACACGAGTTCAACCCGATGCTGGGTCATCGCGGGTGCCGCCTAGGCATCACATATCCAGAGATCTACGAAATGCAGGCGCGTGCCATATTCGAGGCGGCGTGCGATGTGGCGGCGTCTTCGGGACAGGCACCGATACCCGAAGTGATGATCCCGCTGGTCGCGACGAAGCGCGAACTCCAGATCCTGCGCGCGCTGGTCGAAAGGGTCGCCGCCGAGGTGTTTGCCGAGAAGAACCGTGAGGTGCCCTATCTGGTCGGCACCATGATCGAACTGCCGCGCGCCGCGCTGATGGCTGGAGAGATCGCCGAAGAAGGCGCATTCTTCAGCTTTGGCACCAACGACCTGACCCAGACGACGCTAGGCGTAAGCCGCGACGATTCCTCGCGCTTCCTCGCGCCTTACGTGGAAAAGGGCATATTCGCGCGCGACCCGTTCGTCAGCCTCGATGTCGATGGCGTGGGTCAACTGGTCGAAATGGCGGTCGAGAGGGGCCGGGCAACCCGTCCCGAGATCAAGCTCGGCATCTGCGGCGAGCATGGCGGTGACCCGGCCAGCATCGCGTTCTGCGAAGAAGTGGGTCTCGATTACGTCAGCGCTTCGCCCTATCGCGTGCCGATCGCACGGCTCGCGGCGGCGCAGGCCGCTCTGAAGGCCTAGCGCCAGCCAGTCAGGACGAGGATTTCGAAGCGCTCGGTGACTTTGCCGTCCTCTTCCCGCATGGCATCGAATTCGGCGCGTGCGCGGGATAGCCATTCGCGGGTAAGCGGCGGGGCGGGGCTGGACAGCGATGCCGTCAGACCATGGTCGCGCAGGTCCTCGACGAGGCGCTCGAGCGAGGAGAAGCGGACTTCGATCGGAAAGCTGTCGACCACCTGCCGCTTGAACAGCGCCCGCTGAAGCAGGCCAGTGCCGGCGCGGTTGTCGATCTGGGGGTGGATGCGAGCAGCAGGCCGGTCGCCATCGGCGGCCAGAACAATCCGGCGCAGGGCAGGCAACGATCCGGCTCCGGGAAAGGCGGCGATGAAGAGCCCGTCTTCCCGTAAGGAATTGCGGGCATGGATCAGCGCTCCTGGAAGGTCATTGACCATGCCGAGTCCAAGCATGTGCACCACCAGGTCGAAAGCGTCTTGAGGGCCCGGTTGCTCTTCCTCGAATTCGCCCAGATTACCGATCGCCCCGTCCCATCCGGCGGCGTGCAGAGCCGCCTGCAAGTGCCCTCCGATGTCGCCGACTAGCAATGCCTTGCCCACTTCCAACTGCATGAATTCGAGCCGCTCTGCGATGTCCTCGGCGATGGTCTGCGCAAGGTAGTTCGCCGCGTCATCAGCTTGCTGGCGGCCGCGAGCGCGAGCCCATTTCGCACTCGCGTGGCTGCGTTCAAAGATGCGGGGTACCTGCGTTTGGCTCATGGGCGCACGCCCTGCCGCGCTTGCCAGTTCGATGCAAGAGGTGCAGACTGGCGCTCATGGATTGGCGGGCGGACATCGCGCAGGGGCTTCGGCCGGTTATCGATCTTGTCTACCCGCCGCGCTGCCCGCTTTGCGGCGATGCCATTGCTGCGCAAGGCGGCTTGTGCGTCGATTGCTGGAGCGAGCTCGAAGTGCCGGGCGACCCGGCATGCTCGAGCTGCCAGCGTCCGATGGGAAGCGTTGAGGCGGCGCGCGCAGGCGATTGTTTTGCCTGTCACGACAACCCGCCGCTTCATTCCGGTATCATCGCCGCGACACTTTACGACGACGCATCGAGCAAGCTGGTCATGGCCTTCAAACACGGAGGCAAGATCGCGCTCGCGCCGCTGCTGGCTCGACTGATGTCGGCGAAAATGCCGGATTTCGGGTCCAAGCCGCCCTTGCTTATCCCCGTTCCGCTTCATCGCCTGCGGCTGTGGCAACGTGGTTTCAATCAATCAGCACTGCTCGCGCGTGAACTAGCGAAGGCTGGCAAAGGCGAACTGTTGGTCGACGGACTCCGGCGGAGCAAGCGCACGCCGAGCCTTGGAGGGCTAGGCAGTGAAGAAAGGCGGCGTGCCCTTGATGGCGCGATTGCAATTCGCGCCGGTGCCGCTGCGCGTGTGGCAGGGCGCGAGGTCGTGCTTGTGGACGACGTTTTGACCAGCGGTGCGACCAGCGATGCCTGTGTGCGCGCTCTTGTAGGGGCAGGCGCGTCCAGCGTCAGGATCGCCTGTTTTGCGCGCGCTTTGCCGATGAGTGCTAGAGAAAAACAGAAAGCCGTTTCAGCTTAGGAAACCGAAACGCCCGAGGTCCGTTAAGACCCCGGGCGCCACGTGACGAAACGGTTTAGGTCCGCTCTAAAGAGCTCAGATGACGACCCCCTAACTTCGTCATCAGGACCTCGTCCCTCTTTCGTTCAACCGACCACTCCAGCACCCCGCTGCTGGCTCTGATCGATCACCCCCTGAACCTGGCAATCTAGAAGTTGCCGTGTGTCCGGTGGACAGGTGCCGAAGCACCCGATAGCCGCGTTGTTCCATCCAAGCTGGCGCAGCGAAAGCACAAACAGCACTTTCGATGGATTTAAGTCTGCATCTGTTGTTATCGTGCAACAAACTGTCGCGCACCGCGAACCGTCTGCCGATGTTCTGGTGCACCAACGTCAATTCGGGAGACGAATTTTGTCTGATCAATCACCGCTTTCGACCGCAGAGCGCGAGGAGGGCAGACGCTTCGCGCCGAAATATGATCCCTCGG
This sequence comes from uncultured Erythrobacter sp., assembly GCA_947494705.1. Classification (GTDB taxonomy): domain Bacteria; phylum Pseudomonadota; class Alphaproteobacteria; order Sphingomonadales; family Sphingomonadaceae; genus Erythrobacter. The sequence goes on along the minus strand of CANLVN010000001.1, from coordinate 59,326 downwards.
GCCTCCTGACCGCAGTGGTTGTCGATCACGAATCGCTAGAGGTCCTGGTGGTTGCCTACATGAATGAAGAGGCACTCGAGCGGACGCGTGCGAGCGGTAGGGTGCATTTCTGGTCGCGTTCAAGAAACGAGCTGTGGCTCAAAGGCGAAACCTCGCAGAATTTTCTGAACGTGGTCGAGATCAGGGTCGATTGCGACCAGGACGCTCTGGTGATCCATGCGCGGCCGGATGGCCCAACCTGCCATACCGGTGAAAGATCCTGCTTCTACCGAAAGCTGGAGCTGTCGGCTGATGATGCACGTGCTTTGAGTAGGATCGAATAGCCATAGCGCGCCACTAGGGCAAAACTTGACGCTAACGTAAAGGGAAGGTAGATCAGTTCCATGGCTACCGCACCCAACTCTTCGCCCGACCGTGGTCCGTCCAAAGCCGAAGGCAAATCCAAAGAGGACGCGCCGCGCCGCAACGGTGCGCATCTCGATCGGCCCGACAAGCTTCACCGCGAGCAATTCACCATTTCCGATCTTACCAGCGAGTTCGGCTGCACCGCTCGCGCCCTGCGCTTTTACGAGGACGAAGGGCTTATCAGCCCGGCCCGCGTCGGATTGACGCGGGTCTACTCCAAGCGTGATCGAGCGCGTCTGGCCTGGATCATGCGGGCCAAGAATGTCGGTTTCAGCCTCACCGAAATTCGCGAAATGATCGATCTGTACGACCTTGACGATGGCCGCGTTGAACAACGTCGCGTCACGATCGAGAAATGCCGCGCGCATATCGCCAAATTGAAAGCGCAGCGCGCCGACATCGACAGTTCGATCAAGGAACTGACCCAATTCGTGGCCGACATCGAAGAGATCGATCGCGCCTGACCCAACTTCTCTCTTAATAACCCGAATACAATCAAAGAGATCAACAATGCCAACCTACACAGCCCCCACCCGCGATGCCCGCTTCGTCATCAACGAAATGCTCGACCTCGCCAGTTACGGCAACCTTCCCGGCTTCGAAAATGCGACGCCCGACATGATCGATGCGATCGTCAACGAGGCGGGAAAGTTCGCTGGCGAAGTGCTTGCGCCCATCAACCAGATTGGCGACGAGCAGGGCTGCACGCGTCATGACGATGGCTCCGTCACCACGCCCGACGGGTTCAAGGAAGCCTACGAGGCCTATGTCGAAGGCGGTTGGGGGACCTTGTCCAAACCCGAAGAGTTCGGCGGTCAGGGCCTCCCGCATGTCCTTGGCATGCTGATGGAGGAGTTTACTGCTACCGCCAATCAGGCGTTCGGCATGTATCCCGGCCTTACCAACGGCGCTTCGGCCGCGATTGAGGCTGCGGGTTCGCAGCAGCAGAAGGATACCTACCTTCCCAAAATGATCAGCGGCGAATGGTCTGGCACGATGAACCTGACCGAGCCGCATTGTGGCACCGATCTGGGTATGATCCGCACCAAGGCTGAGCCGCAGGATGATGGCTCCTACAAGATCACTGGCACCAAGATTTTCATCTCCGCTGGCGAGCATGACCTGACCAGCAACATCATTCACCTGGTCCTCGCGAAAACTCCGGGCGCGCCCGACAGCTCCAAGGGGATATCGCTGTTCATCGTGCCCAAATTCATTCTCGATGAGAACGGTGAACCGGGCGAGCGCAATGGTGTTACCTGCGGCTCGATCGAGAAGAAGATGGGAATCCACGGCAACGCCACCTGCGTCCTCAACTACGACGAGGCTACCGGCTACATGGTCGGCGAAGAGAATAGGGGCCTGGCCGCCATGTTCATCATGATGAATGCCGCTCGTCTCGGCGTCGGCATTCAGGGACTCGCACAGGCAGAGGTCAGCTATCAGAACGCCGTGACCTATGCGCTGGACCGCCGGCAGGGACGCGCACTCACCGGCGCGGCTGAGCCCGAAGCCAAGGCTGACCCGATCTTCGTCCACCCGGACGTGCGCCGAATGCTGATGGATGCAAAGGTCTTCAACGAAGGCATGCGCGCATTCTATCTTTGGGGTGCGCTCCAGGTCGACCTGACCCACAAGGCCCAGACTGAGGAAGAGCGCCAGCTCGCCGACGACCTGATCGGCCTGATGACCCCGGTCATCAAAGGATATGGCACCGACAAGGGCTACGACATCGCGAACAACATGCAGCAGGTCTATGGTGGCCACGGCTACGTCAAGGAATGGGGCATGGAGCAATTCGTACGCGATAGCCGCATCGCGATGATCTACGAAGGCACCAACGGCGTGCAGGCGATGGACCTGTGCGGACGCAAGCTCGCCAGCAAGGGCGGGCGCGCAGTGCAGGCTTTCTTCAAGATGATCGACGACGAGATTGCCGACGCCAAGGAGAACGAGGCACTGGCCGACATTGCGACCAAGCTGGAAGCTGCATTGGGTGAGCAGAAGGCGGCTACCATGTGGTTCATGCAGAACGCGATGGCCAACCCCAATCACCTTGGGGCCGGCGCCCATCACTACATGCATATCATGGGTATCGTGACCCTCGGCTTCTTCTGGTTGCGGATGGCGAAGGTCGCGGACGCCGCGCTTAAGGGCGAGCCCTCGGACAAGGCCTTTTACGAAGCCAAGATGACCGGCGCGGCTTATTATGCAGAGCGTTTTCTGCCAGATGCCGGCGCGCTGCGTCGCAAGCTCGAAGCGGGCAGCGACAACATGATGGCCTTGCCTGAAGAGGCCTTTGCAACCGCCGCATAAGGTATCAATAGTTCGTCACCGAGAAGGCCCGGCTCTGGGGAGAGCCGGGCCTTTCTTTTTGCACGGGGCCTACAGGGTCGTGTGCGATTGCCACGCGCCTGACGTTTATGCCATATCCCGAGCGCGTTCCGCGCAGGGGGTAAAATTGATGGTGCGACTCAAGGCTCTGGCTACATTCTCGACTTCCGTTCTGTTGGCAGTCGCAACGCCATGTGCGGCCGCGCAGGATGACCCACAACCTGAGCTTGATGTTGCGACGGCCGAAGCGCTGATCGAGGAATGGACTGCGCGCGATCTGCGCGCCGACCCGGAGGGTTCGCTTGCCGGGCTGCTTGCCTTTCACGAGCAGGTCCTTGCGTCGCCGGGACTAGGGCCGACCCATCGTGCAGATGCTGCGACCCTGGTTGGCACAGCCTATTTCGCAGGCCAGCAATACGAGGAATCGGTCGAGTGGTTCGAACGCGCAGGCGAAATCTGGGCCACAATTCCTGAACGCCGCGACAAGCAGGCGGAGATGCTCACGAACCAAGGCGTAGTTAATCGCGCGCTCAAGCGCCTGCCCCAGGCCGAAGCGGCGTTGCGCGAAGCGCTGGCAATTCGCACCGAACTTTACGGCGACAACCATGCCGATGTCGCCTCTTCAATGTTCAGCCTCGGCAATGTCCTTTTCAGTCAGGGACGGTACGAGGACGCGCTCCCGCTATTCCGCAAAGTCGCCGGCGAGCAGGCGGAACTGACCCCTGACCGGCCCGACCTGATCGTGCAGCGGATCGAGGGGCTTGGCGCGGTTCTCGACGACAGTGGGCGCGATACCGAAGCGCTTGGCGTGCTGCGCGGGGCGGAAGCCTTCGCGCGCCGGGAGCTAGGAACCGAACACCAGGCCTACGGGACAGTCAGTCACAACCTGGCGTTGGTGCTGGCCGACATCGGCTTGCACGAACAGGCAATCGAGATGAGCCGCCAAGCGGTCGATATCCGCCGCGTCACAAATGGCGAGGACAGTCCGTGGACCGCCGCAAGCCTCAGCCTACTAGCGACTTCGCTAGCCGCGACCGGGGACGCAATGGCGGCCCTGCCGCTCCATCGTGAAGCGCTGCGGATATTCGAAGAGAATCGCAACGTCGTCGGCTCCGAAAATATCGCGCGCGTGCAGAATGAAATCGCCCGGGTTCACATGAGCGCCGGAGACTGGGACGCATTCTTTGCCCATAGCGACGCAGCAATCGCCGAAGTCGACGAAGGGTTGCGCGAAATTCACCCGATGCGCGTCGGGACCCACCTTCTGCGTGCCCGCGCGCTCGAGCAGCTGGGGCGGACCGACGAAGCTCTGCCAATTGCCGAAAAGTGGGTCGCAGTGCTCGTCGAGACGCTCATTCCCGAGAATCGCCAGAGGATCGAAGGCGAATTGCTGCTCGCGCGCCTGCGTCAGGCCGAAGGGCAGGGGGCCGACCAATACTGGCCGATGGCCGACTCCGCGCTCTCCCGGTTGCGCGAGCGGCTCACCGACCTGTCGCGCAGTGAGAGCGAGCGTTCGGGCGAGGCGCGCGCAAATGCTCGCGCTGCAATTCTCTATATGCGCATGGCACTTGCTGAGAAGGATGACGAACGCGCCATAGAGGCGGCGCAGCTCGCGAATATTTCCAGCCTCTCGCTCGGCATCGAAAGCCGGGTGGGCGGTGAGCAAAGCGAAGATGCCGAGACAGGCGAAGCCGCGGCACTCTACCTCGCTTTCCGTGAAGCAGCACGCGAGGAAACGCGCGTCTCGCAGCATCGCGCTTTTGCGGTGAGCAGTGGAGATGACGCGCTTGCGGCAGAGCTGACTGCCGAATTGGAGAGCCGGGCTGCACGAAAGGCATCGTTGGCTGCGGAATTGAATGAGGCCCATGGCGAGTGGCTTGCACGCTTCCGGCCCGAGCCGATCGCGCTTGATGAGCTGAGAGCTGGGCTCTCGCAGGACGAGCGTCTCGTCCTGCTGGTTGAAGGCGCGGACACGAGCTGGGCGCTGCATGTGCGCGCCAACGGCGGGGTCCAGGTGGCCGAAATGTCGAGCCTCGCGATCGACCAACAGGTCGCGGATCTGCGCGCGGCGCTCGAAAGCCGGGGCGGCGGCGACTATCCGCTTGAAGCCGCCTACGGGCTCTATCGCGCGCTGTTCGGTAACGAGGACCCGACGGAGCGACGCATCACGGTATATGGCGGATCGAAGCTCGCGAGTGTGCCGCTCGCCGCGCTTACGACGCGCAGGCATGACGGCGCGCTAGCCGATGCCCCGTGGTTATTGCGCAGCGCAAGTTTGCGCACACTCGGTAATCTTCAGGCTTTGGCGCGACCCGAGCGCGCGACCAGCGACCGAACCAGTTTCGCAGGTATCGGCGGTGTCACGCCTCCGGGCGCTTCGGGAAAGGTGTCAGACAACGCCGTCCTGTTCCGCGCCGGCGAGCCGTCAATTTCCGCGATCGAGGAGTTGGCCTTCCTGCCTCAGGCCGAGGGCGAATTGCGAGCCATTGCCGAGGCGTTGCGCACAACCGATCCCCTGTTCCTGATAGGCCCATCGGCGTCTGAAGCAGCGTTCAAGCGCGCCGACTTGAGCAACCGTTCAATTATCGCATTTGCAACTCATGGCCTGATCGCGGGCGAGATCGACGGGCTCTGGGAGCCCAGCCTGCTTCTTGGCGGCGCAGGAGAGAATGGGGAGGATGGCCTGTTAGGCGCAAGCGAGATTGCACGGCTCAGCCTCGATGCCGATTGGGTTATCCTGTCGGCGTGCAACAGTGCGAGCGGGTCTTCACAAATCGCGCCGCCATTCTCCGGCCTCGCCACCGCTTTCTCGCAAGCCGGTGCGCGTTCGCTACTGGTGACGCACTGGCCGTTGCGCGATGATGCGGCAGCACGGTTGAGCGTCGACACCGTTGCCGGCGCGGCTAGCGGACTCGCACGCGACGAAGCCCTGCGCCGCGCGCAGTTGGCGCTGATTGCGAGCGATGCTCCGCAGGCCGCGCATCCGGCAATTTGGGCACCGCTCGCACTAGTTGAATAGGTTTACTCGACCGGTAGGAAGTCTGGGACGGACAGATACCGTTCGCCCGTGTCGTAGTTGAAGCCCATTACCCGGGTGCCCGCGTCGAGATCGGGCAGTTTCTTGGCGATAGCGGCAAGGGTAGCTCCGCTCGAAATGCCGATGAGCATTCCTTCTTCGCGTGCGGCGCGGCGGGCCATTTCCTTGGCATCTTCCGGGTCCACCTTGACCGCGCCGTCGATGGCGTTGGTGTGAAGGTTGTCGGGGATGAAGCCGGCACCGATCCCCTGGATCGGGTGCGGACCGGGTTCGCCGCCGCTGATGACGGGGGATCCTTCGGGTTCCACGGCATAAGCTTTGAAGCCCGGCCACTGTTTCTTGATCGCCTCGGCACAGCCGGTCAGGTGGCCGCCTGTACCAACGCCGGTGATCATCACGTCGATTGGACTGTCGGCGAAGTCATCGAGGATCTCTTGCGCCGTCGTGCGCGCGTGAACCTGCGGATTGGAGTCGTTTTCGAACTGGCTGGGCATCCATGCACCCTCGGTGTTGCCGACGATCTCGGTCGCGCGTTCGATTGCGCCCTTCATGCCCTTGGCCTTGTCGGTCAGGTCGAAGGTGGCGCCGTATGCGAGCATCAGGCGACGACGCTCGACCGACATCGATTCGGGCATCACGAGGACCAGCTTGTATCCCTTTACCGCGGCGACCATGGCAAGGCCGATGCCGGTGTTGCCGCTGGTCGGCTCGACGATGGTGCCGCCGGGCTTTAGTTGGCCGGACTTCTCCGCATCCTCGACCATAGCCAGCGCGATGCGATCCTTGATCGAGCCGCCGGGATTGGCGCGCTCGGACTTGAGCCAGACTTCGTGGTCGGGAAACAGGCGCGACAGGCGAATATGCGGGGTGTTGCCGATGGTCTCGAGGATATTGGCGGCTTTCATGTCATGCTCCTCTCGGGTTGTTCTGGTGAGGTCTCTTCTATCAACTCTTCAGGAGGGTCAAAGGTCCGGGTCGTTCGTAGCACCGGGAACAACCGTGCCCAAAGCGCGGTGATCGCCAGCGCGCCTGCACCTCCGACGACGATTGCGGCGACCGGCCCGATGGCAAAAGCGAGCGTGCCGGAAAATGCATCGCCGCCTTCGTTCGAAGCGCTGATCGTCATCATGCTGACCGAAGAGACACGCCCGCGCTTGTCGTCGGGCGTATGCAACTGGATCAGAGACTGGCGGACATAAACACTGAACATGTCGCTTGCACCGATGATGAAGAGCATGGCGAGGCTGAGCGGCAGATAAGTCGAGAGGCCAAAAACGATGGTCGCGACCCCGAACACGCCAACCGCGCCGAGCATCTTGGGTCCGACATTCGTGCTCAAGGGGCGGACGGAGAAGAACAGCGCCGTAATCAACGCTCCTGCCGGAGTGGCCGAGGCAAGCATGGCAAGACCCGTCTCGTCGGTGCCGATAATGTCGCGCGCGAAAACCGGGATGAGCGCATTCGCTCCGGCCAGAAATACTGCAAACAGGTCCAGTGTGATCGTGCTCAGCACCATCTTGTTACGACCGACATATTTAAGGCCGTCAATAATCGCGCCTACGGGACGCTGATCCTTGCGCATGGCGGGCTGGGGCACCTTGCCTACCGCGAGCAGGGCCGTCATCGACACGGCGAAGAGAGCAGCGGCGATGGCGTAGGGCAGGGCAGGCTCAACCGCGTAGAGGATCGCGCCGATAGCCGGGCCGACCAGCATACCCACCTGCCACGAGATCGAGGAGAGGGCGATTGCCGTCGGCAGGATCGCCTTTGGCACGAGATTCGGCGCGAGCGCGGAGAGGGCAGGCCCGGCAAATCCGCGCGCCACGCCGAGCACCACGGCGATTGCGAAGAGCAAAGGCAAGGTAACCGCACCGGTCCAGCTGAACCAGGCAAGAGCGCTGGCACACGCGAGCTGCAGCAATATCGTGGCGATTCCCAGCATCCGGCGGTCGAAACGGTCGGCGGCGAGCCCTGAAAAAGGGGTCAGGACGAACAAGGGCAGGAATTGCAGCAAGCCGATGATGGCCAGCGTACCCGACCCCTCCGCGACGTTCATCCCGCTGTCGCGCGCAAGGTTGTAGGCCTGCCACTGGATCACCAGCAGCATCGCATATTGCGCCAAAGTCATCGCAAGCCGCGCGATCCAGTAGGCGCGGAAATTGTGGACCTGTATCGGGTGGGTGGGCTCTCTAGCAGTCACACCTCTGCCCATGGCAGGCGCATGGCGCGCTGCCAAGTGAGCGAAGCTATCGCATCAGCAAGGAAAGGTCAGCGATTGCGGCGCAGGCGCGGATTGGGTTGTAGTGTGTCGATGATCGCCACGAAGTCGTCGAGACGGATGATCCGCTCGAACTGGAAGCCTGCGCGCTCGTCGCGGGTCCAGATCACGTAGGCCTCGATGCGTCCCACAACGGGAAGGCGGATGATGACCCGATCGCCACGGCCCAGCTGCTCAGCATCGTCGACCATGAAGCCATGAGCGGAGATGTTGCATACATGCAGGTTGAGGTCGCCGTGCTGAAAATGCTCGACGATAACCGGGAAATCGACAGGATGGCGCGCCGCGCGGCGCATGTCGGTTACACTCAGATTTGCTCCGGCAGACACAGTCCACGCCCTCCATCGTCTCACACTGCCCCGATGAGGGGCTGTTCCCTATTCGCGGAAAAAGGCTGATATTTGGTAAAGCCCTCGCGACAGACGTGAAATTGGCAATCGTCAGCGCGTGACGAGCGCGTGCTTTTTCTTGCCGAGGCTTAGCTTGAGGCTCTCTCCGTCGGCAGGGGCTACGACGAAGCCGGGATCGGCCAGCACTTCGCCATCGAGCTTCACCGCGCCTTCGGCCAGCTTGCGCTTCGCTTCGCCGCCCGACGACGTGAAGCCTAGCTGGGTCAGAACTGCGCCGATACGCATACCCTCGGCACCGACCGCAAGGGTCGGCAGGTCCTCGCCCGCACCACCGCCGGCAAAGGTCTCGCGCGCGGTCGCCTGCGCCGCTTGTGCCGCCATGTCACCGCGAACCAGGGCCGTCACTTCATTCGCCAGCACCTCCTTGGCGACATTGATTTCGGCTCCTTCGAGCGTTTCAAGCCGCGCGATCTCATCTAGCGGCAGGTCGGTAAACAGCTTGAGGAAGCGGCCAACGTCGCGGTCGTCGGTGTTGCGCCAGTATTGCCAGAAGTCATAGGCTGGCAGCGCATCTTCGTTGAGCCAGATCGCTCCGTCTACGGATTTGCCCATCTTGGCTCCGTCGGACCGGGTGATGAGCGCCTGCGTCAATCCATAGGTTTCGCGCCCATCGATACGGCGATTGAGCTCCATGCCGTTGACGATATTGCCCCACTGATCGCTGCCACCCATCTGCAAGCGGCAATCGTATTCACGCGCCAGCACCAGGAAGTCGTAAGCCTGCATGATCATGTAGTTGAATTCGATGAAACTTAGCGGCTGTTCGCGGTCGAGGCGCAGTTTCACCGAATCGAAACTCAGCATCCGGTTGATCGTGAAATGCGGGCCGACATCGCGCAGCAGCTCAATATAGCCGAGCTTCGAGAGCCAATCGTCATTGTTGATGAGCAGCGCACCGGTTTCGCTGTCGTCGAAGCGCAGTATCTTCTCGAAGCTGCCCTTGATTCCCGCGATGTTCGAGGCGAGCCTTTCGTCGGTCATCAACTGGCGCGTTTCGTCTCGGCCCGAAGGATCACCGACCTTTGCAGTGCCGCCGCCCATGATGACGATAGGCTTGTGCCCGGCCTGTTGCAGCCGCTTCAGCAGCATGATCGAGGCAAGGTTGCCAATATGCAACGAAGGCGCCGTGGGGTCGAAACCGACATAGCCGGTGATGACCTGCTTCTTCGCAAGGGCATCGAGCGCACCGGGATCGGTAATCTGGTGCAGGTGGCCGCGCTCTTCGAGCAAGCGCAGGAGTTCGGATTCGTATGTGCTCATGGGCGAAGCGCTTATCAGCGGCGGGGGAGGGGGGCTAGAGGCTTGCTTGGCAACCCGCGATTGGCAATAGCGGCAGGATGCGCCCCCTGATGCTCCATCGCGAATGCGACCTCGGACCGATCCGCGCCGTGACCGCCGACATTCGCGCGACGGCGACCGGATGCGAAGCCAAGTTCCGGCTCGATGGCCAGATAGGAGGCATCGTGGTTCCTGAACCCGCTCCCTCGGCACGAACCGACGAATTGTGGAAAACGACCTGTTTCGAGATATTCTGGCAGCCGATCGGCGAAGCAGGATATCGCGAGTTCAACCTGTCACCCTCGGGCCAGTGGGCGGCTTACGATTTCGATGCCTTTCGCGAAGGGATGCGCGATGCGCCGGTCGATGCGATTGCGCTGGCGCTTGCTCAGACCGAGAGCGAACTCATCCTCGACGTGACTATCGTCGCCGATCTGGCAGTTCCGGCACAGGTCGCGCTGAACGCGATCGTCGAGCACAGCGGGGTATCGGTGCAGTATTGGGCGCTGGCTTTCGGGCCTGGCAAGCCCGACTTTCACTCCGAAGCGACGCGTCAGCTGATCGTCGATGTTGATCAGGCGGGCTGACCGAACGGCCCGTTCTTGCGCATCACCGCATAATTGATCGCCTGAGCAAAACAGGTCCAAACGAGATAGGGCACGATGAGCCATGCCGCGAAGCTGGAGACAGGGGCCAGCACGACGATCAGCGCGACGCACGATGCGATCAGTGCGAAATTCTCGTAGAACGACCAGTCGGGCCGCTTCAGCTTGAAGAACAGAGGTGACCACAGGAAATGCAGCGCTGCGTTGACGCAAAAAGCGACCGCGACCGCGGTGTATTGCGCGCCACTCGCTTCGGTCAGTCCGATATACAGAGCCCAGCCTGCCAACCCGAGAATGATCGTCCAGGCGGGGCCAAAAGCCCATCCCGGAGGCTGAAACCACGGCTTCTTCAGGTCGTAGTACCAGTCGCTCAAATCGGTCAGAAGGCCGCCTGCGACGTTGAGGCCGATCCCGTAGAGCAGGGCGAAGGCGAGCGCGGTGTAGTCCATGTCAGTCAAGCGCTCCTTCAGGCTTTCGGTTCCTCAAGAGCGCTTGCCTTTATACAGCGCAGGAGGCAACCGGAACCTATGACTCAATCCGTCCAGTTCGGCATCGACCGCCTGATCGCAGACCCCAAGTTGCTCGAGCGCCTGAGCGGCAAGCGCGTGGCGCTGATCGCTCATCCGGCTAGCGTGACGAAAGATCTCACCCACAGTCTCGACGCGCTTATTGCAGCCGGGGTGAATGTCACCAGCGCCTTCGGCCCGCAACATGGGCTGAAGGGGGACAAGCAGGACAATATGGTCGAAACGGAAGACGAGACGGATCCCCAGTACGGCATCCCGATCTTCAGCCTCTATGGCGAAGTCCGCCGACCGACCGGCCAGATGATGTCGAGCGCGGACGTGTTCCTGTTCGACCTCCAGGACCTCGGTTGCCGCATCTACACCTTCGTCACCACACTGCTCTACCTCCTCGAAGAAGCGGCGAAGCACGACAAGGAGGTGTGGGTGCTCGACCGACCGAACCCGGCCGGACGCCCGGTCGAGGGGACCCTGCTGGTTCCGGGACATGAAAGCTTTGTCGGAGCCGCGCCCATGCCGATGCGACATGGCCTGACCATGGGCGAGATGGGTCACTGGTTCATTGAGCATTTTGGGCTCGAAGTTGCCTATGACGTCGTGGCGATGAAAGGGTGGGAGCCCGACGGCGAGGGTCATGGCTGGCCAGCGAGCCGCATCTGGATCAATCCTTCACCCAATGCGGCCAGCGTCAACATGGCGCGCGCCTATGCAGGGACGGTGATGATCGAGGGCGCGACGCTGAGCGAGGGCAGGGGCACCACTCGCCCGCTGGAGGTGCTGTTCGGCGCGCCCGATGTCGATGCGAAAGCGGTGCTGCACGAAATGCACAAGCTTGCGCCCGACTGGCTTTCCGGGTGCTCAATCCGGGAATGCTGGTTTGAGCCTACCTTTCACAAGCATGTTGGCAAGTTGTGCAACGCCCTGATGATCCATGCCGAAGGACCGCATTACGACCACGACGCCTTCAAGCCGTGGCGCTTGCAGGCGCTGGCATTCAAGGCGATCCGACGCCTCTATCCGGCCTATCCAATCTGGCGGGGCAAGGACTTCAAATACGAATACACAGACGATGTCCTCGCCATCGACGTCATCAATGGTGGACCTTCCCTGCGCGAATGGGTCGAAAATGCGGGCGCGATGCCTGACGACCTCGATGCGGCGGCTTCAGCAGACGAGGCGGCTTGGGTGCAAACGGTGCGCGGACACTTGCTTTACTGACTGCCTATTTCGAGAGAAATTTCAAAGTCATTGAAAACAGGTCAGGGTTTTTCTCCCGTGGCTGTTTTTGAACAGCGACGTCCGTGCTACCCCTTAAGGGCAATTGGGTGAAGGGAATGGCCTGTGACGGTTCATTCCCGAGAGGGGAATAAACAATGAAAATGTCGATACTCGCTGGTGTTTCTGTCATTGCACTGGGCATCGGTGCGCCGCTGTACGCGCAAGGCAATACCAGCACTGTCATTCAGGAAGGTTCGGACAATTCGGTCGACGTTGATCAGCCGGGATCGAATAACACATCGACCGTCGAGCAGACGTCAGGCTCACAGTTCAACGCCACTACCGTTGCCCAGGAAGGGGACGGCTCGACATCCGATGTGACCCAAAGCGGCATCGGAACCGGTATCGGTGACGAGAATGTCGTTGAAGTCTATCAGGGCGGCGATGGAGCGAGCAGCACCGTCGATCAAAGCGGCGGTGCGCAACTGGATGTAGAAATCGACCAGTTTTCAGGCTCAAGCTCCTCCACGGCCATTCAGAGCGGTTCTGGTAACAGCCTTGAAGTCCATCAGGACGGCGACCTCAACAGCAGCCTCGTAAACCAGAGCGGCTCGGCCAATCGCATTGGCGTAGCCTTCGATGGTATTGACGAGGGCGTCATCCAGAACGGTTTTACGAACACCTCGGGCGTCACGCAGACCGGCTCCGACGGGAGTGTCGCGGTGACTCAGATCGGCGATTTGAACTCTTCGACCGTTTCTCAGGAGGACAACGGTCAGGATGCCGTCGTTTCGCAACTCGACAACGGCAACACATCTTCAATCTTGCAGACGCAGCGTGAAAACACTGCCGACGTCCTTCAGACGACCGGTGGCAACACCTCGACCATAATTCAGGACGGCGAATTAGGCCTGGCCGACATTGATCAGACCGGCAGCGGCAACACAAGTTTCGCCGATCAGGACGACGACACAGACCGCGGTGTGATGACCATCGTGCAAAGCGGCGATAACAACACGTCGACAGCTTTTCAGGACGACGACGATTCAACCATAACGCACACCCAGATCGGCAGCGGCAATAGCGCCGATACCGATCAAGGCAGTGAAGACAGCACCAGCACGATCACTCAAACCGGCGACCTCAACATTGCAAACGTGGTTCAGGGCGATGTCTCGGACGATCAGGTGAGTACCGTAACCCAGTCGGGAAATCGGAACACTGCAACCGTAGTCCGCCAAGGCACCGATGCCTCCGGTCCGGCCGATGACAACAATATGAGCACTATCGTTCAGAGCAATGATGACAATACCGGCAGTGTTGAGCAGGTTGCCCAAAACAGCACGCATTCGCTTGACCAGTCGGGCACCTTCAATACCAGCACGACAGTGATCGGCGACACAACACTTGGTGTGACCAATGTTCCTGACGGCAGCATGGTGGCTATCAATCAAGAGGGTAACACCAACATCTCGACCGTCACGGCGAGTGCCAATTCGGGCATGGTTTTCGTCGACCAGATCGGCTCCGGCAACTCCTCGATCGTGACCCAGAGCCTGGGTGGAAATGGATCTTCGGCGGATGTCAATCAGAACGGCACGAGCGGCAGCTCCGAAATGACTCAGGGCGGCACAGGCCAGATGGCCGTGCTCAACCAGGACGGTACGCTCAACATGAGCTTCATCACGCAGGATGGAGCAACGAATATGGCGACGGTCAGCCAAAGCGGAACGGGTGACGTTTCGAACCTTACACAGAATGGCACCGGCAACATCGCCACGGTTTCGCAAAATCAATAGCGTCCGTTTGCGGCTCACATGAGCTGATCTCCAATCTTTGAGATCAGCTCATGTTGCTTTGTGCTGATCTATGTTTCGTGCCGGTCGCACGAGCTCGACTAGCACGAAGCTAATCAGCATCAGCAGATACCAGCTGCCATATTTGGCAAAGCTGACCATCTGCCAGCCAGCTTCCTGTCCGGGATAATTCCATGCATTTGCGAAGGTCGCGATGTTCTCTGCGAACCAGATAAAAAGGGCGACAAGGCCAAAGCCGACCAGAAGTGGCATCCATCGATAGGCGCGGAAATTGCGAAAATGGATCCGCGTTCGCCAGAAGATCACTATGGTCGCGGCGAAGAGCAACCAGCGGATATCGACCAGATAGTGATGCGCGAAGAAATTGACATAGATCGCGAACGCTAAAACCCATGTCGCCCAGCGCGGCGGATAGTGGCTGAACCGGAAGTCGAAGATGCGCCAAACGCGCGCGATGTAGCTACCAACTGCGGCATACATGAAGCCAGAAAACAGCGGCACCGCGCCGATATGCAGCACGCTCGCTTCCGGATAGGTCCACGATCCGACTTGGGTCTTGAACAGCTCCATCACCGTGCCGACGACATGAAAAATCAGGATAACCCGCGCCTCGCGCCAGGTCTCAAGCCGGAATGCGAGCATGGAAGCCTGAATTCCCACGGCGGCGAGGGTCAGGAAGTCATAGCGATGGAGCACTCCCTCCTCGGGATAGAAGAGATGCGTCGCGAGCAGCAGGAGGAGCAATAACCCGCCAAACAGGCACGCCCAAGCCTGCTTGAAGCCGAACAACAGGAATTCATAAAGCCACAGCCGCCAGCCCGTGCCCGGTTCGAACGTTTCAAGCCGTTCGCGGACCTGTCGGAATCTGGAGTGGTGTGGCTGGTAGGAGTTCAAGCCTCAATCCCGCGGCGGGAGCCTCAGTGCCCCTGCTTGCGGCTCAATTCGCGCATCGCATCATCCAGCCCATCAAGCGTCAGCGGGTACATGCGGTCGTTGACCAGTTCCTTCATAATCTTGGTCGATTGCGAATAGCCCCATTGCTTCTCCGGCACCGGGTTGAGCCATACCGTCGCAGGATAGGTGTCGGTCACGCGCTTCATCCAAAGCCCGCCCGCTTCCTCGTTCATGTGTTCGACGCTTCCGCCCGAATGGGTGATTTCATAGGGGCTCATCGCTGCATCGCCGACGAACACGACCTTGTAGTCGTGACCGTACTTATGAAGGATATCCCAGGTTTTGGTTCGCTCCTGCCAGCGCCGCTTGTTGTCCTTCCAAACGCCTTCATAAAGGCAGTTGTGGAAGTAGAAGAACTCCATGTTCTTGAACTCGGCGGTGGCGGCGCTGAACAGTTCCTCGACCAGCTTGATGAACGGATCCATCGACCCGCCGACATCGAGAAACAGCAGCAATTTGACCGCATTGCGCCGCTCGGCGCGCATGTGGATGTCGAGCCAGCCCTGCTTCGCCGTGCCCTCGATCGTCGCGTCAATGTCGAGTTGGTCCTGTGCCCCTTCGCGCGCAAAACGGCGCAGGCGGCGTAGCGCCATCTTGATGTTGCGGGTGCCCAGTTCCTTGGTGTTGTCGAGGTTCTTGAACTCGCGCTTTTCCCAAACCTTGACCGCGCGCTTGTGCTTGCTCTCGCCGCCGATGCGAACGCCCTCGGGGTTGTAACCTGAATTGCCGAAGGGGCTGGTGCCTCCTGTGCCGATCCACTTGTTGCCGCCCTGATGTCGCTTTTCCTGCTCTTCGAGCCGCTTTTTGAGCGTATCCATCAACTCGTCCCAATCGCCGAGCTTCTCGATCTCAGCCATTTCCTCTTCGGAGAGGAATTTCTCGGCGACGGCTTTCAGCCAATCCTCGGGCACATCGACCGGGTTCTGGCCGTAATCGGTCATTATCCCCTTGAACACCTTGTGAAAGACCTGGTCGAACCGGTCGAGCATCCCTTCGTCTTTCACGAAGGTCGCGCGGGAAAGGTAATAGAATGCCTCGGGCGTTTGCTCGATGACATCCTTGTCGAGCGCCTCGAGCAGGGTCAGGTGTTCCTTGAAGCTCGCGCCGATTCCGGCATCGCGCAGTTCGTCGATGAAATTGAAAAACATGACCACCCGTCTACCCGCGAATTTCGCGGTGTTCCAGCCCCCGATATGCGCGCGCCCTTAAGGCCTTCCTAACCATATCAAAGCTAAGGCAGAGGATAACAGGGGACCGCATATCAAATGAAACACGACGCAATCGATATCAGCAACGCTTCCGCGCTCGACAAGATACCCGACAAGTGCGGCGCAGTGACCGTCGGTTGCACCGATGTCGCCGGCATTGTCGAGAGGGTTATCCGCTCGTCGGAGACTCTTCGCGGAGAGCACGAAGCGCTGCGCGGGACGGTCGAAGCACTCGAAGCGGACCAAACCAAGGTGTCAGAGGCTTCCGACGAAGCGCGCCTGCTGTCCGAACGCGCGATCGAGCGTCTTGGCGAAGGCACCTCGCTGATCCGGTCCTCGCTCGATCAGATCGCTTCGCTGCTCGAACTCGTCGACACGCTCGGCCAGCACGTCACGAGCTTCTCCGCCGCGATGGAACAGGTGCGACGCAGCGCGCAGGATATCGACGACATCGCGGAGACGACCAACATTCTCGCGCTCAACGCCACGATCGAGGCGATGCGTGCAGGCGATGCCGGTCGCACCTTCGCGGTTGTCGCAAGCGAAGTGAAGAGCCTCGCCAACGACACGCGCAAGGCAACCGAGGAAATCGCCTCGACTATCGATGCGCTCGGCGAAGAGGCTTCGGTCGTGATCGGCCGGATCGAAGAGGGCTCCCATGCCAGCGGCGCGGCGAAGGAATCGGTCGCGCGCATCGAAACGACGATCGCAGGCGTGGGCGAACTGGTCGAGGAAGTCGATCGCCAGAACGACGTCATCGCTCGCTCAACCGGCACGATCACCGGCCATGTCGATGCGGTGCAGAAGGTCCTGACGAGCTTCGACAAGGCGGCGCGTAACAACGAAGACCAGCTGGCAAGCGCGCATAGCCGCATGGGCGAGCTGGAACTGACAGCGAGCGAAATGTTCGATTCACTGGTGCAGGCCGGGTTGAGCCCTGAAGACAGCGCGATGGTCGAACACGCTCAGCAGAATGCCCGCAAAGTGGCCGAACTGGTCGAGGCGGCCATCGCAAAGGGCGAAATCAGCGAACCGCAGGTCTTCGATCAGGACTACAAACTCATCCCCGGAAGCAAACCAGAACGTTTCCGGACCGGCTTGAGCGATTGGGCCGACCGCAAGTGGCGCCCGATCCTCGACGGCATGAAGGAGGAAGACCACCGTATCATCGCGTCTTCCGCGACCGACACCAATGGTTTTCTGCCCACGCACCTCACCGAAATGTCGCGCACGCCCACAGGCGATCTGGCGCACGACACCCGATATTGCCGCAACGGTCGCATCCTGTTCGAGCCGATCGATCGAAAAGCAAAGGCCAGCAACGCGCCCTACATGATGGCGGTCTATCGTCAGGAAGGCGACGGCAGGGAGTATCGCGTCGTGCGAAACGTCTATGTGCCGCTCTACATCAAGGGCCTGCGCTGGGGCGACTTCGAGGTGGCTTACTCGATCTGAGTCAGTCTGGCTGATTCATTATTGTCGATCCGGGCCCGGCTTCGTGCACGGGCATGCCATCGGGGAATGGTGCCCATGACGGTGCGCTTGTGCCCCAGATTATGTACTGGGGAGGGCAGATTTCCGGATCGTCCAGCGTCCCGGCGCGCACCCTCATAGGTATGCTGGGGCCTTCAACGGTCTTGCTGTACATTTGCGACCCGCAAACTTTGCAAAAGCCTCGTTCAACCGTGTTACCGCTGTCGGCAGTACGTCGCAGCAAAGTCATGTCACCGCGATAGGTAACGCTTTCGACGTCGAACAATACATTGACCGTCGCCATGCCGCTAGCGATGCGCTGGCAATCCCGGCACCAGCAATATCGCGCACCCTGGGGTTCGCTGGTCGCAGTGAAGCGGACATTCCCGCAGAAGCAACCGCCTTCGTGGGCCATCAGCTAGGGTTGCGGCGCGCCATGAAGGCAAGGCGTTCGAACAGCATTACGTCCTGCTCGTTCTTGAGCAGCGCGCCGTGCAGCGGCGGGATGGCGTTGTTCGGGTTGGAGTCCTGCAGAGTTTCGAGCGGCATGTCCTCGTTCAGCAGCAGCTTGAGCCAGTCGAGCAATTCGCTGGTGCTCGGCTTTTTCTTGAGGCCCGGGACTTCGCGCAGCTCGTAGAACACGTCCATCGCCTTCTTGACGAGTTGCTTCTGGATGCCCGGGAAGTGGACGTCGATGATCGCCTGCATCGTTTCGCGGTCGGGGAACTTGATATAGTGGAAGAAGCAACGACGCAGGAACGCGTCGGGCAGTTCCTTCTCGTTGTTCGAAGTGATGACCACGATGGGTCGCTCCTTCGCCTCTATCCGCTGCTGCGTTTCGTAAACGTCGAAGCTCATACGGTCGAGTTCCTGCAACAGGTCGTTGGGGAACTCGATATCGGCCTTGTCGATCTCGTCGATCAGGAGGACAGGCAGCTCTTCGGAGGTGAAAGCCTCCCACAACTTGCCCTTCTTGATGTAGTTCGAAATGTCGTGAACGCGCTCGTCGCCGAGCTGGCCATCGCGCAGGCGGGCGACCGCGTCGTACTCGTAGAGGCCCTGCTGGGCTTTGGTCGTCGACTTCACGTTCCATTCGATCAGCGGGGCGCCGATCGCCTTGGAAATCTCGTGCGCGAGGACAGTCTTGCCGGTGCCCGGTTCACCCTTGACCAGAAGCGGGCGGCGAAGTGTCACCGCGGCGTTGACGGCGACCTTGAGGTCGTCGGTCGCGATATAGTCGCTGGTGCCTTCGAAACGCTGTTGTTCGGTCTGGTCGCTCATGAGTTTCCCTTTGAGACTTGAATAGCGAGGGAAGCGATACGGACCGCACGCGCCTGACGCAAGGGGTCGTGAAAGGAGCCTATGCTAGAGCGCCAGTATCCGCATGGCGATGAGATTGAGCGCGCTCAGATCGACGTTCGCTTCCGGGTTGTTCCAGCTCAGGACCAGAACGTGATCGCGTCCGGCCTCGTCGGTGAGCAGCCAGGTGAAGTTGAGGACGCCCGGCTCGGACCCACCCTTGTAACCGATATAATCCCAGCCCTCGCGCGCACCTTCATTCGCGCCTGAATTGATCGCCATGACTTCGAAGGCGCGTGGATCAGCGGTTTCTCGCATGAAACGGAACAGGGCAGAAAGGTCCGCAGCACTTGCGAACCATTCGACGTCGAGCGCAATCGGATCGCCGGCGAACGCAGCGCTTACCTCGTCCAGGCTCAGGACGGGTGTTTCGATGCTCTCGAGGATTGACAACCGCTCGCCTGTATCACCCTCGCGATACGCGTTCAGCCGGTCGTCCGTTCCGGCCTTCAGCAGGAACATGTCGCGGGTTTTCATGAAGGGCATGTTGAGCGCCGGATCGGAGTGCCCGCTCTCGACAAGCGTCGCCTCGATCGCATCGCGTCCCAGCACATCGATCAGCGCATCGGTCGCGGTGTTGTCGCTGATCGAGATCATCAGGTTCGCTAGCGTCATCAGCGTCACCGGTGCATTGCCCGGCCAATCCTGCATCATCCCGCTGGGGAAGCTGCGTGTGTCGGGCAAGGTGACCGTGTCGTTCCAGGCGCGCTTACCCTCGGCGACTTCACGCGCGAGTGTTGCCAGCACGTAGAGTTTGAAGGTTGAGCCCAGCGCCATCTGGTCTTCAGGATTACCAGAAAGCACCGGCGCGCTGCCATCAAGCGGAGCGAACCACCAACTGACCTCGCCCGGCAAGGCCTCTAGATCGGTTTCGATCTTGGCCACGGAATCGTCAACCGGATCGAAGGTCTGAAGCAACAGCTCGTTGACCTTGCCGTCTGCACCCACACCGATCGTCCCCTTGGCGATCGCGCGCTCCATGCGGATAGCAATGGCCGATCGCGGACCCGCGGGATTATCGAGGGTTTCCACTGCCAGCGCGGAGCCAAATTGTCCGGTTATCTGCTTTGCAATCGTGCGGAACTGGTCTGCAGATACCTGCGCCAGAAATGCCGCGCTGAAGATATCCTCTGGCTCTGCATTGCCGTTGAAAAGCGCGACGACCTCATCAGCGCGCATTTCCAGCACTGTCTGTTCGGCCGACTGCGCCACAGGTGCTTCCTCAGCTTGTGCCAGCGCAGGCAACGGAGTGATGAGAAGCGCGATTGCGGCGAGGGGTTTGGCGAAATGTTTCATGTATATCAGTCCTTTCTTGATGGGTGACGAGGGGGAGCTCGATCAATTCAGCGCGTCCAGTTCTTCTACTTTACGCATCAGGCGGCGCGCGGCCCAGCGGTTGAGAGCGATGATGCCAACCAGGAAGGCCACGCCAATAGCGAAGGCCCATCCCTTGTCGGCCAGGGCTTCTTCCCAGCCTCTATCCTGAGCGACATCCCAGAAAATGGCTAACTGCATCGCAAGGAAGCCGGGGACCAGGGGCCCTATATACCAGCTGCCAACGCTGCCTAGCGCTTCGGCCTGATGAAGGTACTGACGGCGCAGGTGGTCGATGCAGGGCTCCTCGATCAGCCGCTCAAGACGCGATGCGCGGTGGTGCAGGTTCCGCATCACAACCAGGAAACCCACCCCGAGTATCAAGACGGCGGCAACGTGGGTGAATTTCCCGATCCACGCAAAAAACCCAGCAATCGCGAGGCTCAGCACTACGCCGGATACGCCCGCTGCATATTCGCGGATGTTTCGGCGACGGACGGTCTGGTCAAAACGGTCGGCCTTGAGCAGCACCTCGGTCGGTTCAGTGAAAACCGCATCCTGTGCGCTTTCGGTCCAGTTGGGGAAGGGGGGCGTGGTCATGCAATTTCTCCCTTTGAAGGGTCGGTCTGGAAATGTCCGGCCAGCAGGCCCTTGATGCGGTGCACACGCGTGGCAACCGCGCCGGAGGATAGCCCGGTGACGTCCGATATCTCGGCAGCGCTTTCGCCTTCGAGCCACAGGACAATCACTTGCGCATCGAGGGACGGCAAACGGCGGATCAGCTCAGCGACTTGTGCCAGAGCAAGGGCTTCGGCGGCGTCGGTCTCGGGATTGCCGGCAGATGGCAACGCGTCGATCTCTTCCAAGGGGACTTTCTTCGGCCCGCGCACCGCATTGGTTACGTGGTCGGCTGCGACATTGTGCGCGACGCGGTACACCCAGGTCTTGAGAGCGCACTGCCCTTCGAACCGCGCGAGACTGGTCCAAAGCGCGCAGTGCATTTCCTGTTCGAGATCGCGCGCCTTTTCCGCATCGCGTTCCACCGCCCGCGCGAGACGGGCGAGGGCTGGGGCAAATCGTTCGCCCGCTTGCCGGTAAAGGGTTTCAGCGTCTTGCGTCATACCCCTTTAGTCTGCTGGTCAGAGAATTTCTTACAAGAAAGGGACAAAAAAGTTCAAATTCGCGAGGCAGCCCCTACGCACACGAATGCAAGCTGCGCCACTAACGTCAGGACGGTCGCCAGCCGCCACCCGCCTGGTGCGTCCTTCATGCCCCGGTCCCACGTCCACATTCCCAACGCCCCGGTAGCCAGCGCCGATAATGCGATGGTGAGCCATCCCGACTGCCCGCTCAACAGCAGGAAAAGCACCGTCAGCACTACCATCTGGATCAGGAAGGCCGCCGCAAACCATGCAATCGGGATTGGCCGATACTTGGCATCGGGAATATGCCAATCGGGCAGCGCGCTATCAGGCCGCGACAGTCGCCGGTCGCCCGCCATGATGTCCTCTTCGCGCGGATCAGGGTATCTGCGCCCGGTATCGTCAGGCGCGGCCATCACGCATCGATCATGTCACGATCCATCTCGCCCGCGCGGTTCTGGATGAAGTTGAAGCGGTGTTCGGGGTTCCGGCCCATCAGCTGGTCGACGAGCTCCTTGACCGAAGCACGCTGTTCGAATTCCTGCGGCAGGGTGATGCGAACGAGGCTGCGCGTGTCGGGGTTCATTGTCGTTTCGCGCAGTTGCTGCGGGTTCATTTCGCCAAGGCCCTTGAAGCGGCCGACTTCGACCTTCTTGCCCTTGAACACCGTCGCTTCGAGCTCCGCGCGATGCGCGTCGTCGCGAGCGTAGCGGCTCTCCTTGCCTGCAGTAAGGCGATAGAGCGGGGGCTGGGCCAGGAACAGGTGCCCTTTGCGCACCACGTCCGCCATTTCCTGGAAGAAGAAAGTCATCAGCAGCGTCGCGATATGCGCACCGTCTACATCGGCATCGGTCATGATGATGATGCGGTCGTAGCGCAGGTCTTCTGCCTTGCAGTCCTTGCGCGTGCCACATCCCATCGCGAGCGTCAGGTCGGCGATTTCGGAGTTGGCGCGGATCTTGTCAGCGGTGGCGCTGGCGACGTTGAGGATCTTGCCCCGGATCGGCAGGATTGCCTGCGTCTTGCGGTCGCGTGCCTGTTTGGCGCTGCCGCCTGCAGAGTCGCCTTCAACGATGAAAAGTTCGGTTTCCTTTTCGCCTTCGCCGCTGCAATCGGTGAGCTTGCCGGGCAGGCGCAGCTTCTTCGCGTTGGTAGCAGTCTTGCGCTTGATCTCGCGCTCCTGCTTGCGCTTCAGGCGCTCGTCCATCCGCTCCATCACCTCTCCCAGCAGCGCCTTGCCGCGCTCCATATTGTCGGTGAGGAAGTGATCGAAATGATCGCGTACCGCGGCTTCGACGAGGCGTGCGGCCTCGGGGGAAGTCAGACGGTCCTTCGTCTGCGACTGGAATTGCGGGTCGCGGATGAAGACGCTCAGCATCACTTCCGCGCCGGTCATCACATCATCGGCGGTAATATCCTTGGACTTCTTGGCGCCGGTCAGTTCGCCGAAGGCTCGCAGGGCCTTTGTCAGTGCGCCGCGCAATCCTTGTTCGTGCGTGCCGCCATCGGGGGTGGGCACGGTGTTGCAGTACCAGCTGGTCGATCCGTCGGAATAGAGCGGCCATGCGATGGCCCATTCGACGCTGCCCTGCACTGTGCCGTCTTTTTCCGGAAACTCCTGTTTCCCGGTGAAGGGCTGGGCGGTGACGCATTCGCGGGCGCCCACCTGCTCGGCAAGGTGATCTGCGAGGCCCCCGGGGAATTTGAAGGTCGCCTCTTCCGGCACGTCCTCGCTGGCGAGAGAAGCTACGCATTTCCAGCGGATTTCGACCCCGGCGAACAGGTAGGCCTTTGAACGCGCCAGCTTGAACAGGCGGTGCGGCTTGAACTGGCGGTCGCCGAAGATCTCGCTATCGGGTGTGAAGGTTACGGTCGTGCCGCGTCGATTGGGCGCCGCACCGACAGTCTCGATCGGGCCGAGCGTCTGCCCCTTGGAAAACTCCTGAGCGTAAAGCTGCTTGTCGCGCGCAACTTCGACGCGCGTGTGGCTGGACAGCGCGTTGACCACGCTTACGCCCACGCCGTGCAGGCCGCCGCTGGTGGCGTAGGCCTTACCCGAGAACTTACCGCCCGAGTGCAGCGTCGAAAGGATTACTTCGAGTGTCGACTTGCCCGGGAACTTGGGATGTTCATCGACCGGGATCCCGCGTCCGTTATCGCTTATGGACAGGCGGTTGTCTTCTTCGAGCCGCACCTCGATCCGGTTGGCGTGGCCGGCAACCGCCTCGTCCATCGCATTGTCGAGAACCTCGGCCGCGAGATGGTGCAGCGCGCGGTCGTCGGTGCCACCGATATACATACCTGGGCGGCGGCGTACCGGCTCCAGCCCCTCGAGAACTTCAATCGAGGAGGAGTCGTAATCACCGCTGGAGGTGGGCGTGTTTTCGAACAGGTCTTCGGACATACTCAAGGATATGGCGTGGCGCGCACCAACCCACAAGCTGTGCCACGTCCGATTGCGGGGGTTTTACCCGCCAAAGCTGCTGGGAGCTGCCTCGACCGCGATCACTTGACCGTCGCGCACCTGTCTCACTTCGAGCGAGCGTTCTGCCACGCCGTCCCGTCCGAAGCGGAACGGGCCGTCGACGCCCAGGAACCCGCCGCGATCGAACAATTGGCGAGTGGGGAAATCGTCGCCGACATCCCAGTCTTGGGAGATGCGCAAAGCCAGCAGCACCGCGTCGTAGCCCAGCGTCGCGATGCGATAGGGTCGCGCGCCGAACCGCGCTTCGTAACTGTCGGCAAAGCGCTTGAACCGCGAATCCGAAACAGCGGAGAACACCGCGCCCTCGACGCTCTGTGCGCGGGTGAGTGCGGACTCGCCGCTCCACAGCTCTGTGCCGAGGATGCGCGTGCTGCCCGCGCCGCCGCTTTTCACTTCGCCCGCAGCCTGAATGGACAAGCGCGCGCCATCGGCGATCAGGACCGTATCGTAACCGCCGCGCTGGCGCAGACGCTGGGCCGCACCGACGATAGAGGTGTTACCGCGCGCATAACGCTCGAAGCCAATCAGGTTGCCGCCATAATCGCGCAGGCTGTTTTGCAGCGCGTTATAGGCCTTCTGACCGTAATCGCCCTCTGGCAACAATGCGGAGAAGTTGTTCGAACCGTGCTCTCGTGCATATTCGACCGAACGGCGCACAGATTGTTCGGGAACATGGCCCATTACAAAGACGTCCGCACTCGCCACGCTTGCATCGTTGGAAAATGCGATGGCCGGGACGCTGGCCGGACGCGCGGCAGCCTGGATGGCAGGCACGTTCTCCGCCAGCAAAGGCCCGAGGATCAGTTTGTTGCCATCGGCCACTGCCTGCCGCGCTGCAGAAGCCGCGCCGCGCGACGTATCGTAGGTGGTGATGCGCAGATCGGTCGCGTTGGTATCGAGCAGCGCCATCGTGGTCGCATTGGCAATCGCCTGACCGACATCGGCCGCACTGCCGCCCAGAGGCACCAACAGCGCAACACGGTGGCGCGTTGCATCGGTGGGCAGGGCGGTCGGGCTGGGCGTTGGCGTCGGCGCGGCGGTGGGAGCCGGGGTGGAAGGCACGGTCTCGGTCTTGGGCACGAGTTGGCAACCGGAAACCAGCGCCGCCGCACCCGCAATTGCGAGGTTGCGACGGTTGAACATCCCGCCGGACGTCAGCGCGTCTTTATGGGAAAAAACACTCTCGACCGTAAGCTTCATTCTTGCCGACCCCTCATCACTGCTTCAAGGCTAGCGCCTGTGAATACGCTGCTGCCTGAATCAGACCTTTCCAATGATCTTGAACCCGGTCTCTATATAGTCGCGACGCCGATTGGCAATCTCGGCGATATAACGGTGCGTGCGCTCGGTGTGCTGCGCGGTGTGAGCCTGATTGCCTGCGAAGATACGCGGGTTACGGGCAAACTGCTCAAGGCCCATGGCATCTCGACCCGGATGCAGCGTTACGACGACCATGCCTCAGAGGAAACGCGCGCGCGGCTGCTCGAACGCGCGCGTAACGTGCCGGTTGCTCTGGTGAGCGATGCAGGCACACCGCTGGTTTCCGATCCGGGCTATCGATTGGTGCGTGAGGCGCGCGAGAGCGGTGTGACAGTGACCTCCATTCCCGGTGCCTGTGCGGCGGTGGTAGGGCTTACGCTGTCGGGCCTGCCAAATGATCGGTTCCTGTTTGCGGGCTTCCTGCCGGTCAAGGAAAAGGCGCGTGCCGACGTTCTGGAGGAGTTGTGCGCGGTGGACGCGACGCTGGTCTTCTACGAGACGGGGCCGAGGCTGGAGCGATCGCTTCGCGCCATTGCGCAAGTCTGGCCACAGCGCGAGGTGGCGGTGGCGCGCGAACTGACCAAGCTGCACGAGGAATGCCGCAGCGGGATCGCCGCCGACTTGGCGGATCATTATTCGGAGCATCCGCCGAAGGGTGAGATCGTGTTGCTGGTCGGCCCTCCGGTCGAAAGCGCCAGCAAGGCGGACCCCGATGCGCTTCTGCGCGAGGCTCTGTCCGAAATGAGCGCGAGCAAGGCGGCAAAGGAGGTCGCGAAGGCAACCGGGCTCGACCGCCAGACGCTCTATGCCCGGGCGGTGGAATTGCGCGCCGAATGAGCGAGAAACGCCAGATCGCCGACCGCAAGGGCCGCGAGGCCGAAGCGCAGGCCGCGCAATACCTGATGCAGCAAGGTTTCGAAGTGGTCGCCGAGCGCCGCAAGACCAAGGCGGGCGAAATCGACCTCATCGCTCGCAAACCCGGCCTCGTCGTGTTTGTCGAGGTCAAGTGGAGGAAGCGGGCAACAGACCTCGACCTGGCCATCGACGAACGCCGGTTGGCCCGCGTGGCCGCAGCGGTCGAGGTGGTCGCCCACGAATATGCGGGGCCGCAGGATGATATTCGCATCGATGTATTGCTCCTTGCACCAGGCTCCCGTCCCCGCCACATCGAAAACGCCTGGATGCCTTAGGATTACCCCATGACGCTTAAAATCGCGGTCCAGATGGACCCCATCGAAAACATCAACATCAAGGGCGACAGCTCTTTCGCGCTGATGCTCGCCGCGCAGGAGCGCGGGTACGAGGTGTTCGAGTACCACGTCGAAAGCCTGACGCTCGATGCCGACGACCGGCTGATCGCACAGTGCCACCCGGTGACGGTCCAGCGCGTCGAAGGCGACCACTTCACCAAGGGCGAGGCGCAACGGCTCGACCTCGGGCGCGATATCGACGTGGTGCTGATGCGGCAGGATCCGCCGTTCCACATGGGCTACATCACCGCCACCCATCTGCTCGAGCGCATCCAGGGCGAGACGCTGGTGGTCAACGACCCCGTCAATGTCCGCAATGCACCTGAAAAAGTGATGGTACTCGACTACCGCCGCTTCATGCCGCCCACGCTCGTCACCCGCAGCGTCGACGAGGTGAAGCGCTTCATGGCCGAACATGGTGCGGTCGTGGTGAAGCCGATCCACGGCAATGGCGGCAAGGCGATCTTCCGCGTGCCAGAGAGCGGCGACAACCTCACCGCCCTGTTCGAGGTGTTCAACCAGACCTGGCCCGAACCGCATATGGTCCAGCCCTTCCTCCCCGAAGTCTCCGAAGGCGACAAGCGCATCGTCCTGATCGACGGCGAGATTGCGGGCGCCATCAACCGCATTCCCGGCGAGGGCGAATTCCGCTCGAACCTAGCCATGGGCGGCAGCGCGGAAGCGACCAAGCTCACCGAGCACGAGGTCGAAATCTGCGAAGCGATGGGGCCGGAACTAAAGCGCCTCGGCCTGACCTTCGTCGGCATCGACGTGATCGGCGGAAAGTGGCTGACTGAGATCAACGTGACTTCGCCAACGGGGATTGTAGCGATCAGCGAGTTCGACGGGACCGATCTGGCCGGGATGATCTGGGACGCGATCGAGAGGCGATTGGAGAACTAGGTCCGGGTTCGGGCGAAGTTTCTCGAGTGGATAACGGCAAACTTTGGGTGGAAAGAGGACGATAGTCAGTCGGTCTCTTCGAGGCGTATGCAAGCTCGGAAAGCGCCACCTACTTTGTCCTGCCGATGCCAGACTTCGACGACATTGTAGTATTTGAAATAGCCTGGCGGCGTGTCGATCGAGAGATACTCACCAATGCGGGGTAGGAACTCGAACTCCGCTTGGAATAGCGGTTTCGGGGCGTCTTCGTGGTCAAAGGCTTCTACGAGTGGCATTACAGCACGTTACTCGGGCTCAAAAATGTCCGCAATGGGGTCGTTAGCCGACCGTCCGCTTTCGCGCGATCACCGACCAAAAGCCGCCAAGCTGACAAAATTGAACCTATCCCGCGCCCGCGCATTGGTCTGACATGACCGAACTCATTCTCGAGGTGATCCGCCAGGGCGGGTATCTTGGCATCTTCGTTCTGATGGCGCTCGAAAACGTCTTTCCGCCGATCCCTTCCGAGGTGATCATGGGGGCAGGGGGCGTGTTGGTGGCGCGGGGGCAGATGTCGTTTGTGCCGCTGCTTTTGATCGGCACGACGGGAACGCTGGTGGGCAATTTGTTCTGGTACTGGCTCGGCCACCGCTGGAGCGAGGCGCAGATGCGGCTGTTTATCCGTCGCTATGGGCGCTGGCTCACCTTCGACTGGGAGCAGTTCAACGACGTGCGTGCGCGCTTCCTGCGCTATGGTGAGATCATCGTCTTCCTGCTGCGCTTTTCGCCCTTTCTGCGCACGATCATCTCGCTGCCCGCGGGCCTTGCTCGCATGAGTTTCTGGCGGTTCTGCCTGTTCACCTTCCTCGGCTCGCTGATCTGGAACGGCGCGCTGATCTGGGGCGGTCAGGCGCTGTCGGGCCTGATCGAGCAATATGAGGAAATCGCAGGGCTCATGGTGGTGGGAATGATCGGCGTCGGCGTTGTCTGGTATTTCTATCGCGTGGCGACGTGGAAGTCGGCCTGACGCGCACGGCTCACGCATGAAAAAAGCCCCCGCCGCTATATGCGACGGGGGCCTTTTTTGCATTCGCTGAAATGCTCGTATCAACCAGCGGAGTTTTGAATCGCCGCAACTGCGACCTGCACGCGCTGAGCGACTTCGGGATCGGTCTGCAGCGCCTGGGCGATCGCGTTGAAGGTCTGCGGTTCGAGACCGGAGTCCATCACGATCTTCGCGGCTGCCTGCTGATTTGCGGCAGGGCCGCCTTCCATGGCCTGAAGCTTGATCGCGGCTGCGGCGAAGCTTTCGATCTGCGCGTCGCTGAAGGTGGTGTCAGCTTGCGTCATCGTATCTGCCTGCATCTGGGCATGGGCAGGTGCCATCGCACCGGTAGCGAAAACGAGGGCGGCGCCGGTGAAGAGAGTTGAGACGATTTTCATAGGAAATTCCTTCGTTCTGATCCTTGCGTGCGGCGGGACATCAGAATGACCGGGCATCATGAAAACCACCGATATGCTGGGTCGTGTCTCAAAATAGATGGGCAGAGAAACATGTCTTGTGTGCGCGATGAGCCGACCGGCGGCGGGGGTGCTCGAATGCGCCGCCTCGACTGAATGTCGCAAGGAGTAGGGACTACCCCTTCTTTGAGGCTCTCGGATGGGCGGCGCGGTAGTTTTCGAGCAAGCTCGCCGCATCGACCTTCGTGTAAATTTGCGTCGACCCCAGCGAGGCGTGGCCGAGCAATTCCTGCAAGCTGCGCAGATCGGCGCCTGCGCTGAGCAGGTGCGTCGCGAAGGAGTGCCGCAAGGCATGCGGCGTCGCGGTATCGGGCAGGCCGAGCGCTACCCTTGCGCGTGCCATCGCCTTTTGCACCATGCCTTGCGAGAGCGGCCCGCCCTTTGCTCCGCGAAACAAGGGTTCGTCGGCGGGCAGGGGCCATTCGCAGGCATCGACATAGGCGGCAACCGCCTCGCGCGTGATCGGCAGGATCGGGACTATCCGTTGCTTGCCGCCCTTGCCGGTGACTTGCAGGGTTTCGCCCAATGGCACGTCGCGCCCTTGCAGCGAAAGGGCCTCGGCAATGCGCAGGCCCGATCCATACATCAGCAACAGCACCGCCCGGTCGCGCGCGCCGATCCAGTCCTCGCTGGCCGAGCCGTCGATCAGGTCGGCAATGTTGACAGCTTCGTCGGGGGTGACGGGGCGGGGCAGGCCCTTTTTGATGCGTGGGCCGCGGATGCGAGGAGCGGCCGGGTCCGGATCGCCGCTTTCGGAGCGGGCGAAAGCGATAAAGGCCTTGAGCGCGGAGAGCTCGCGCGCGGCGCTGGAATTGGCGAGCCCGCTTGCGCGACGGCTTGCGAGGTGGGCGCGCAGGTCGTGCGCTTGGAGCGCGGCGACATCCTCCCAAAAGTTGAGGTCGTTTGCCACGACAAGCCGTTGGGCTGCGCTGACATAGGCGCGCACCGTGTGGGGGCTGCGTCGCCGCGCATCGGTGAGGTGCGTGGACCAGGCGCCCAAGAGATCGGCGGCTGTCATGCCTGGACCAGCCTGTCGGCCACCACTTCGCCCAGCACCGCGTCGAGCACTGGTCGGCCCGCTGCGGTCACACCGATGCGCGAGCCATCTTCCCACATCAGGCCGATGGCCTTGAGATGGGCGAACTTGCCTTCGTCGATCAGCTCGGCGCGCGGGCGATCGAAGCGCGACATCTCGACCCCTTCGACCAGCCTGAGGCCCATCATCAACGCTTCGGAGGCCTGCTCTTCGCGCGGCAGGTGGCGTTGCTCGGCAATACCGTGGCCGCACTCGGAAACCGCGCGAAGGAAGTTTTCCGGCTTGCGGTGGCGAACGGTTGCAAAGCCGCCGCGCCGCCCATGTGCACCGGGGCCGATCCCGGCATAATCCTGATAGCGCCAATAGGTTAGGTTATGGCGGCTTTCCTCGCCAAGGCGGGCATGATTGCTGGTCTCGTAGGCCGGCAGGCCATCCGCCGCCGTCATCTCCTGAGTCAGATCGAACAGTTCCGCTGCTGCATCGTCGTCGAGCGGCGTGAAGCGGCCCAATCGAACATCGGTCTCGAACCGGGTGCCCGGCTCGATGGTCAGTTGGTAAAGCGAGAGGTGCGAAGTGCCGAAACCAAGAGCGCGCTCAAGTTGGGCTCTCCACTGCTCCGGCGTCTGGCCGGGAAGGGCATAGATAAGGTCGAACGTGACCCGCTCGAACGCCTTGAGCGCCGTTTGTAGCGCGTTCAGTCCCTCTTGCGCACCGTGAAGTCGTCCCAGCCAGCGCAATGCCTCATCGTCCAGCGACTGCAGGCCGAGCGAGACGCGATTCACCCCGGCGCTCGCCAAGTCGCTGAAATTGCGCGCTTCCACCGAAGAGGGATTGGCCTCCAGCGTGATTTCGATATCCGGATCGAAACCCCAGAGCCGCTCTGCCTCGCCAAGCAGGGTTTCGACCAATGCGGGCGGCATAAGCGAAGGAGTTCCCCCGCCGAAAAAGATCGAGGTGAGGGTTTCGCCCCCGCTAGCCTCTGATTCCGCGCGCATGTCGGCGATCAACGCGTCCTGCCAGGCCGCCACATCGACGCTCTCGCGAACATGCGAATTAAAGTCGCAATAGGGGCACTTCTTCGCGCAGAAGGGCCAGTGGATGTAGAGCGCTCGGGCCAAGGATGATGGTGCTTTCAGTCGATCTTTACCATGGGCGGCCAGTCTTCCTTAACCGCCTTTCGTGCAACCATAGGCGATGCGTATCGGCGCTACAATTCCCGCCCTTCTGACGGTCGTCGCACTCGCCGTCGCCGCGCCTGCTATTGCCTCTGGCGATCCGCGCAGTGATGCATGGCTCGACCAGCATAATCAGGCCCGCACAGAGTTCGGCGTGCTCCCGTTGCGCTGGTCCGATCGACTGGCGAGCGAGGCGCAGGTTTGGGCCAGCATCCTGGCGCGCGGCGGAGTGCTGCGGCACTCATCCCTCGAAGACCGTGGGGACACCGGAGAAAACCTGTGGATGGGGACCGCCGGTTACTATTCGCCCGAGCAGATGATTTCGCACTTTATCGAGGAAAAGCAACATTTTGAGATGGGCCGCTTTCCCGATGTCTCGCGTACCGGCAACTGGAGCGATGTAGGCCACTACACGCAGGTCATCTGGCCCGGCACCAAAGAAGTCGGATGTGCGACGGCGCTAGGGGGTAATTACGATTATCTGGTCTGCCGTTACTATCCGGCGGGCAACGTGCTTGGACGCAAGGTCTGGCCGGGGCGGCTGGCGGGAAGGAACTAGCTCCCGAACTGATCGGCAACCAGCTTGGCGAAGGCATCTGCGCGATGGCTGATTGCGTGCTTTTCGGCAGGATCGATTTCGGCAAAGGTTGCTGAACCTTCGCGAGCTGCAGGCACGAATACCGGGTCATAGCCGAAGCCCATCTCCCCGCGCGGAGGCCATGTCAGCGCGCCGGGACAGGTGCCCTCATAAACAGCATTTTCGCCATCGGGCCATGCAAGAGCCAGCACGCAATGGAAAGCGGCGCTCCGATCGACGTCGGGACCGAACCCTTGCAGCAACCCCTCGACCTTTCCCATGGCCATGTACCAGTCGCGTCCCGGCTCGCCCTCGAACCACTGCCGTTCCGCCCAGTCAGCGGTGTAGACGCCCGGTCGACCGTCGAGGACATCAACGCTCAGACCGCTGTCATCCGCGAGCGCGGCCATCCCTGAACCCTCCGCCGCTGCACGCGCCTTTATCAGCGCATTTTCGACGAAGGTCTTGCCCGTTTCGGGCGGCTCGGGGAGGCCCAGCGATCCGGCGGATATGCATTTCATCCCATAGGGTTCGAGCAACGCCGAAATCTCTTTGAGCTTGCCTGCATTGTGGGTTGCAATGACGAGCGAGCCGCCGCCGAGCTTTTTCGTCACTTCACCGCGTCCGCTTGCGCCTTGAAGATCGCTTCGCAGCCGATATTCGCCAGACGCAGAAGGCGCAGCAGGCCTTCCTCGTCATAGGTCGCGCCCTCGGCAGTGGCCTGCACTTCGGCGATCTGGCCGCCTTCGATCAGGACGAAGTTGGCATCGGCTTCAGCGCTGGAATCTTCCGGGTAGTCAAGGTCGAGCACCGGCGTGCCGTTGTAGATACCGCAAGAGATTGCGGCGACCTGTCCTGTGATCGGGTCCTGCTTAAGCTCACCGGATTTCATCAGTCCGTTGACCGCAAGTCTGAGGGCCACCCAGGCGCCAGAGATTGAGGCGGTGCGAGTGCCTCCATCCGCCTGGATCACATCGCAATCGAGCGTGATCTGGCGCTCGCCCAGCTTTTCGAGATCGACCACGGCCCGCAACGAACGTCCGATCAATCGCTGGATTTCCTGCGTGCGGCCGGACTGCTTACCGCGTGCCGCTTCGCGCGAGCCGCGGGTGTGCGTGGCGCGCGGGAGCATAGAGTATTCGCCAGTGACCCAACCTTCGCCCTTGCCGCGCAGCCAAGGCGGAATGCGCTCTTCGATGCTGGCAGTGCACAGCACGCGAGTGTCGCCGAAGCTTATGAGGCACGAACCTTCGGCGTGCTTGGTGAAACCGGTTTCGATGGTGATGGCGCGCATTTCGTCGGGCGCGCGTCCTGAAGGGCGCATGGGAAACTCCGTAAATGAATGCGCGCCACCTGACACCGCAGACTTGTCGCCGCAAGCGCAAAGACTAAGATTATGCTCATGGCCTCACCTCCGATCACCGAACTCACGTCCCGCGCACGCGAAATTTTCCAGCGCGTGGTCGAAGAGTATATCGAGAGCGGGCAGCCCGTCGGGTCGAAAACGCTGGCAAGAGACGGTACACTCAACCTCTCGCCCGCCTCGATCCGCAGCGTGCTGGCTGAGCTTGAAGGTCTGGGCCTGCTTGCGGCGCCCCATACGAGTGCAGGCAGGATGCCGACCGATGCCGGACTTCGCATCTTCGTCGACGGCATGATGCGAATGGCGGAGCCAACACCGGAAGAACGGGCCCAGATCGAAGCGCGCTTAGGGGAAGCGGGGCCGGTGGAGCAGGCGCTTCAGAAGACGAGCGCTTTGCTTTCCGAATTATCCGGCGCGGCTGGGATGGTGATGGTGCCCACCCGCGAACAGCGCCTCGCGCAATTCAGCCTCGTCAGCCTCGGGCAGGGCAGGGCACTCGCGGTGCTGGTGGGCGAAGATGGCGGGGTCGAAAACCGCGTCCTCGATCTCGACACGGCTAGCGTCGGTTCGTTCGAACAGGCCAGCAACTACATCACCTCACGCCTTGCCGGCCGCACGCTTGCAGAAGCTGCGCAGGCCATGCGCAGCGAAATTGCCGCGGGCCGGTCCCAGCTCGACGATGCCAGTCGTGACCTTGTCGAACGAGGGCTCGCCGTCTGGAGCGAGGACGCCGATGCGCGACCCGTCCTTATCGTCCGCGGTGCCGCAAATCTGCTCGACGAGGCTGCGGCGGACGATATCGACCGGGTCCGCTCGTTGCTCGACGATCTTGAAGACAAGCAATCGGTTGCCGCGCTGCTCGAAAGTGCGCGCGAGGCAGAGGCGACGCGCATATTCATCGGCGCAGAGAACCGGTTGTTCGGTCTATCCGGCTCGTCGGTGATCGCATCACCCTACCGCGACATGGAGGGCCGCGTGGTGGGCGTGTTGGGCGTGATTGGCCCGACGCGCTTGAATTACGCGCGGGTGGTCCCCATGGTTGACCTGACCGCCCGATCACTGGGCAAACTCATCACGTAAAGTGGGCAAATCACAGCATGAACGAGAACGATAAGCCGCAGATGGATGCGGCAGCCGAAGAAGAATTGAAAGGCGTACCGGAGGAGTTTCTGGACGACGGAGACGAGAGCGAATCGCAAGGCGAGGATGCCATTGCCGAAGCGCTCGACAACCTTCGCAGCGACCTCGAAGCCGCCAAACAGGATGTCCTCTACGCCAAGGCCGAAGCGCAAAATGTCCGCCGCCGTGCAGAAAAGGACGTGACCGATGCGCGCAATTATGCCGCGACCGGTTTTGCCCGTGATGTGCTCAGCGTCTGGGACAACCTTTCGCGCGCCGTCGATGCGATCCCCGAAAACCTTCGCGAGGAAGACAGCATGAAAGGGCTCGTTACCGGAATCGAAGCCACGAAGCGGGAACTGGAAAAGGTCTTTGGCCAGCACGGCGTAACTCGCATCGCCGCGATCGGCCTGCCGCTCGATCCGAACCAGCATCAGGCAATGATGGAAATTCCGAGCAGCGACCACGAGCCGGGCACGGTAATCCAGGAAATGCAGTCTGGATGGATGATCAAGGACCGTCTGCTGCGCCCTGCGATGGTGGGAGTCGCCAAAAAGGCGGATTGATCCTGCGAGTCCTCGCGGTCATGGTCGCATGTGCATCTAGCGCGACCAAAAATCGCGAAAGTGTCGGAATTTTCGGAACAATCCAGCGCGTGTTTTCGTAGCCTTCTTAACAGGGGGCAGATCAGGAGACACGAAATGAAGACGTTGATGACATCCGCCGCCCTAGCCGCGAGCACGCTTACGTTGGGCGCTTGTGCAGAAAACTACGCTGTTGAAGGTGGGCTTGCTGGAGCTGCAGCGGGTGCAGGCGTTGCTGCGGTGACTGGCGGCGATATCGAGACCTATGCGCTTGCCGGTGCCGCTGCTGGTGGCCTTGCAGGATATTTCGTCGACAAGAACGACGATTGCGACGGTTATGGCCGCAACGGCTATCTGGACGAAGATTGCTTCGGTCGCAGTGGCTATCCCGATGACCCGCGCTACTGATCGAACCCGGTCTCAAGTAGATAATTCGCCCGTATCCCCACTCTGAGGGATGCGGGCGAAGTCTTTCTACAGCACCAGATAAAGCACCAGATAACGCAGGTTCAGCAAAGCGAGAATCGTTAGATTGAGCGCGTCTTTCCGCCAGATCATCGCGGCCGCCATCAAGCCGACCAGGATGACAGTCAGGCCTACCGACTCCCAGTTGTAGAGCACTGACAGGCTGACTTGTGAGACCAGGAAGGCCCACTGGGCAAACACCAAGATGATCAGAATGCCGAGCACGACACGCCTGACTCGATAGAAGTGAATGTCGAGATCGGTGAACGCTTCCGGATCGGTCGGAAAAACGAGCCGTGCGGCAAGGTAGTAGGCCGCGGCGAAGGCAGTGACCCCGAGCAACGTCGCCGGGTTGACCGTGAGCAAGTCGCGTATCGCCCAAGCGAACATCCAGAAGCTCATCAGGTCGAGCATCACGAAAATCGCGAAAAGCGGCGTGAGCCAACCGATGCTGAAACTCATGCTCTGCGCGTCGCGCGCAAACTTGTATTCCATTGTCCGACCAAGGCCGGAAAGGAGTTCGACCATCGATAGGCCAAGCACCAGTGCATAAAGGAAGAAAACGAACTCGAATTGCGTCACGGCGTTATCCCTGCAAGGTCGCACCGTCGAAGCGTACGAGCAAATCGAACGCTTCCTTGTCCGCTACCCCTGCGATCTTCACGCCGTGGCGCAACCAGAAGGCGTGCTTCACGATCTCGGCCTGCTGTTCGATGCCGTACTTTGCAAAAGGCTGTCCCGGCTTGAGCGCGTAGTCGTAGCGGCAGAAGGGATGGCGGTTAAGCACGAGATACCACTGACCGCGCGTCTGGGTCTGCCAGACGTGGGTGAGTTCGTGGATGAGCAGCCCCTGACGAAGCAGGCTCTCGGACGAAAAATCGTCGCAATATGTGTTTCCATCGGGATGGAAGTGCAGGTGTCCGAGCGGTGCCATCGTGACCCGCTTGGGTTGGAACGGAAACCACTTGCGCCGACGGATTTGCACAGTGCCGTAATTGATTGCGTCACCGAAGACCGTGCGCGCAATCGCGACTTCGCCGGGCGTGAGATGCCGCTCCCCCCCGACCGGGCAGGCTGCCACGGTTTCGGGGGCGAGAGGTTTGGTCAGCGCTCTTCCCCGGCGGCGCGGACTTCGGCCTCGAACTTGTGCTGTTTGCCGCCCGACACGGTCAGCGTCACTTCAGTCTTGTCGCCCGGCTCTAGCTCGGGCGATACGCCCATCGCCATGACGTGATAATCGCCAGGCTTGAATTCTACGGTCGTGCCATTCTTGATCGGGATTGGCAGCGCTTCCATCATCTGCACCTTGAAATCGTATTCGGCGAACTGGTGGATCATCGCGCTGTCGGCACCTTCCACGCTGACCCGGCTAAGCGAGAATGCGCGTGGTCCTTCGTACTCAAGATCGAAATAGATTGCCGCCGGATTGCCCTCGACGGGAGCAAGCACCATGCGCGCATTTTCGATGGTCATACCCTCTATCGCGCCTTCGGGTGTTGCCTCTGCAACCTGTTCTTCTCCCCCGCATGCACTGACCGCCAGAGCCAGTCCAAACACAGCGCCCCATCCCTTGATTGTTTTCATAATCGCTTCATGTCCCTTTTGTGGATGCGCAAAAAACTAGGGGACCGGGATGCTTGTGCCAAGCGAAACCGCACCTATATCGCCAGCATATTCGAGCCGCCGACCCGTCTCGCCACATTCGGGGGACGCAAGGCGCGGTGTCCAACAAATGCAAAAGATGGGAATATCATGGGTAAAGTAATCGGTATCGACCTCGGCACCACAAACAGCTGTGTCGCAGTGATGGACGGCGGGAAGCCGAAAGTTATCGAAAACTCCGAAGGCGCGCGTACGACGCCCTCGATCGTCGCTTTTACCAAGGATGGTGAGCGCCTGATCGGGCAGCCGGCCAAGCGGCAGGCGGTAACCAACCCCGACAACACTCTGTTCGCGATCAAGCGCCTTATCGGGCGCCGTTTCGACGATCCGACCACGAAGAAGGACATGGACGTCGTCCCCTATGACATCGTCAAGGGCAAGAACGGCGATGCCTGGGTCGAAGCAGGCGGTGAGGAATATTCTCCCAGCCAGATTTCCGCTTTCATCCTGCAGAAGATGAAAGAAACCGCCGAGAGTTATCTTGGCGAAACGGTCGACCAGGCGGTCATCACCGTCCCTGCCTACTTCAACGACGCACAGCGTCAGGCGACCAAGGACGCCGGCCAGATCGCAGGCCTCGAAGTGCTGCGCATCATCAACGAACCGACGGCTGCTGCGCTTGCCTATGGCATGGACAAGGAAGACGGCAAGACCATCGCCGTCTACGACCTTGGCGGCGGTACGTTCGACGTCTCGATCCTCGAGATCGGCGACGGCGTGTTCGAAGTGAAATCGACCAACGGCGACACGTTCCTCGGCGGTGAAGACTTCGACAACGCGATCGTCGAGCACCTCGCCGAAGCCTTCAAGAAGAAGGAAAACATGGACCTGAAGACCGACAAGCTCGCTCTTCAGCGCCTCAAGGAAGCTGCCGAGAAGGCCAAGATCGAACTTTCGAGCTCAGCCACCACGGAAGTGAACCTGCCGTTCATCACCGCACGGATGGAAGGTGGTTCGTCCACCCCGCTGCATCTTGTGGAAACGATCAGCCGTTCGGACCTCGAAAAGATGGTCGGCGATCTCATCACCCGCACTCTCGAACCGTGCAAGAAGGCGCTGTCCGATGCGGGCGTGTCGAAGGACGAGATCGACGAAGTCATCCTGGTCGGCGGCATGACCCGCATGCCCAAGGTTCGCGAAGTGGTGGAGAAGTTCTTCGAAGCCAAGCCGCACACCGGCGTGAATCCCGATGAAGTCGTCGCCATGGGCGCGGCGATCCAGGCGGGCGTGCTTCAGGGCGACGTCAAGGACGTGCTGCTTCTCGATGTCACCCCGCTGTCGCTGGGTATCGAAACGCTGGGCGGTGTCTTCACCCGCATGATCGATCGCAACACGACGATCCCGACCAAGAAGACCCAGACCTACTCCACCGCCGAAGACAACCAGAACGCGGTGACGATCAAGGTCTTCCAGGGTGAGCGCGAAATGGCTGCCGACAACAAGCTGCTCGGCAATTTCGACCTCGTCGGCATCCCGCCGGCACCACGCGGTGTTCCGCAGATCGAAGTCACCTTCGACATCGACGCCAACGGCATCGTATCCGTCAGCGCCAAGGACAAGGGCACTGGCAAGGAGCAGACGATCAAGATCCAGGCTTCGGGTGGATTGTCCGACAACGATATCGATCAGATGGTTCAGGATGCGGAGAAGTTCGCCGAGGAAGACAAGAAGCGCCGTGCTTCGGCAGAAGCTCGCAACCAGGCCGACAGCCTCGTCCACGCGACCGAAAAGCAGCTTGAAGAAAACGGCGACAAGATCGACGCCGAAACCAAGCAGTCGGTCGAGGACGCGATCGCTGCGACCAAGACGGCTCTCGAAGGCGACGATGCCGACGAGATCAACGCCAAGGCCCAGGAACTCACGCAGGCTGCGATGAAGATGGGCGAGCAGATCTACAAGCAGGAGCAGGAAGCTGCGCCTGCCGGTGGTGACGCTGGCGAAGAACCGGCAGCGGATGAGGAGGCCGACGAAGACGTCGTCGACGCCGAATTCTCCGAAGTCGATGACGAGAAGAAGGGCTAAGCGATTAACGCTCCAGACCTGCGCATCCCTCCCGCCGCGTGCGGGAGGGATAGCAGCGGTCGAAAGGCAAAATAATGGCTACCCAGACAGATTATTACTCTTTGCTCGAAGTGTCCCGCGATGCTGATGGCGCGACGATAAAGTCCGCCTATCGCAAGCTCGCGATGAAATGGCACCCGGATCGCAATCCCGGCGACGCCCAGGCTGAGGCGAAATTCAAGGCCTGTAACGAGGCCTATGAGTGCCTCAAGGACCCGCAAAAGCGCGCGGCCTATGACCGCTTCGGCCACGAAGCCTTCACGCAAGGCATGGGTGGCGGCGGCGGTTTCGGAGGCGGCGGTCGCGGCGGGCCGGAAGGCTTTGCCGATATCGGCGACATTTTCGAGACCATTTTCGGCAGCGCGTTTGGCGGTGGCGGCATGGGCGGTGCGCAGCGCCAACAACAGCGGCGCGGCGCGGACCTTCGCTACGACATGCAGGTTACGCTCGACGAAGCTTTCTATGGAAAGACCACCGAGATCGAGATCGAGGTTTCGCAAAGCTGCGACACCTGCGACGGCACCGGTGCGACTCCGGGCACGGGCGAACGAACCTGCAACCTTTGCCATGGGCAGGGCGCGGTTCGCGCCAAGCAAGGCCTGTTCGTGGTCGAACGCCCCTGTCCTACCTGCGGTGGTCGCGGCGTCGTTATCGAGGACCCTTGCGGCGATTGCCGGGGCGAGGGCAGGGTGGACCGCCCGCAATCGCTCGAAGTGGAAGTACCCCCCGGCGTCGATACCGGCACGCGAATACGGCTGTCAGGCAAGGGTGAGGCGGGCCAGCGCGGCGCGCCTCCGGGCGATCTCTACATCTTCATTCACGTGAAGCCGCACACCCTGTTCGAGCGTGAGGGCACTACCCTTGCGACGCGTGTTCCGGTGAGTTTCACCACCGCAGCTCTAGGTGGCAGTGTCGATATTCCGGACCTCGACGGTTCGACCAACACGGTCGACATCCCGGTCGGTATCCAGTCGGGCAAACAGCTGCGCGTTCGCGGGGCAGGGATGCCAGTGCTGCAAGGACGTGGTCGAGGCGACATGGTGGTCGAGATCATGGTCGAAACGCCGACCAGACTTTCGCGGAAGCAAAAGGAAATCCTCCAGCAATTCCGGGATACCGAAACCGGCGAGGAATGCCCGGAAAGCCGGACTTTCTTCTCGAAGCTGAAAGAGGCGTTTGGCGGCTGACAGTCGGCGCATTCGGGCGTAGGCTCTTCTTCACACAGGGAGAGCAAATATGAACCGTCTTGCCACCATCTTCGCCGCGGGCACGGTGTGTTTCACCACACCTGCGCTCGCGCAACGCGATTTCAGCGAGGTCGAAATTCGCACTGAGGAGCTCGCGCCCGGCGTCGCGGTACTGTTCGGAGCTGGCGGCAATATTGGCGTCAGCCACGGCGAGGACGCGACGCTCATCATCGACGATCAGTTTGCCCCGCTTTCGGCCAAGATCGAGATGGCGGTCGACGACCTGGGTGCGAGCCCGGTCAAATACGTCGTCAACACCCACTGGCATTTCGACCACACCGGCGGAAACGAGCATTTCGGCGGCACCGGCGCGACAATCTTCGCCCATGAAAACGTGCGCATTCGCATGGCCTCAGGCGGCATGGCGGGCGGCAACGAAACCCCACCCGCGCCGGCCGCTGCCCTGCCAGTTGTCACCTACAAGCAGGGGATCAAGTTCCACCTCAACGGCGATACCATCCACCTTGTTTACCTCGGCGGCGGACACACCGATGGCGACAGCGTGGTTCTGTGGGAGGAGGACAATATCGTCCATATGGGCGACCTCTATTTCAACATTCCCGGCTATCCCTTCATCGACGTAGCTTCGGGCGGCAGTGTTTACTCCGCGATGGCTTCGCTGGACCTCGTCATCGCGATGATCGACGCCGATACGAAGGTCATTCCGGGCCACGGGCCGATGTCCAACACTGCGGAACTGGTCGCCTATCGCGCAATGATCGGCGAGACAGTGAACCGTGTCGAAACCTTGCGCGAACAGGGCCTGACGCTCGAGGAAGCTGTCGCGGCCAAGCCACTCGCCGATATCGACCGGGGCGATGGCGGTTTCATCGATGCGGACGCTTTCGTCGAAGCGATCTGGAACAGCAAGACTTAAGCGAGGCGCTCCTCGACCTCGCGTCGGATCGCTTCGATCAGCCTCATCTGGCAACGCTGCGCCTGCGCTTCCTCATCGAGAATAGCGAGGAAGGCGGCGCGCTTCGTGCTGCGCATGGTTTCGCGAGGCAGGCCATTTTCGACTGTCGAGGCGATCAGGTCGACCATCCGCTCGGCGCCATGTAACCGGCCCCACAGGTAATCGTTCTCGCGATAGGCGCGGCTGAAAAATGCGCCGAAATTGTAGAACTCGATTCCACGCAACGTCGTCTGGGTTCCCCCTTCGCGGATCGAACGCGCATCATCGGGCGAAATGCGGTCGATCTTCACCGGGTTATATTCGTCCAGCCCCTCGCGCTGGAGCAATGGCAAAGTCGCGACATCATAAAACGGAAAGCCGAGATAGGTCAGCAACATGCGCCGCCGCAAATTGCCGGGCATCTCGGAGAGCGCAGCGGCAAACATGACCTCGGCCTCGATATCGGTCTCCGGCAACAGCCGCTTGGCGCTCAGGAAGTCCAGCACTTCGCCCGGCGCTTCGAGCGCTTTCGCTGCCAGCGTGTCGAACCGTTCGCCTAGCATCGAGGCATCGTCAGCCTTGCGATAGAGCGCCATGATGTCGAAGATTTTCTCGCGCGCGATGTCGAGCGCATCGTCGGGGATGTCGGGATCGATCTCCCAATCGCGCGACAACCTGCGGGCAAGCAATTGCAAACGGCGAATGCGAAAGCCGATATCGTGCGCGCGGAAGAATTGGATCGCTGCCTCGCTCGCCCCACCGCTTTCTTCGAGCAGGGCATCCAAGCCGCGCTCTGCCAGCACCCGCCGAAAGGCATCGGCAATCGGGGCGTAATCGGCAAGCGCAAGCTGCGGTGCGGCGGCGTGCGTCAACTGCGCAAGACGCTCCACAATCGCGCTGAACTTTGTCTGCGCATAGGCACCAAAGGCATAGTTGGCCTGCTCGGCGGCGGCTTGCTGGGCGCGGTTTCGCCAGTTGGCAAGGCGTCTGGGCGTGGGCTTGTCCAGGAAAAAAGTGCGCCCGAACAGGCGCTCGACCGCACGATCGATTTCCGGTCGCAGACCCATCACGATCCGGCGCAGACGCTCGGCATCCTTGGATTGCTGCTCGATGCGTTCGAGATCGTCGCGGATCGGTTGTTCGCGCGGAATGGTGGAGAGAGAGCCGAAGATTGCACCGAACCAGCCCACCGGCTTTGCATTTTCCGCGTCCTGCGCGCGGCGGCGCTCTGCATTCTTGTCGGGCCGCGGTTCGATATAGACGAAGCGCCGGTCAACCTCGCGTTGCGATGTGCGTCCGGCGAGAGCCTCAAGCGCCTTGCCAAACGGCGCGTTGACCAGCACCGACCCGTCGATGAGAGCAACCGTCTCGACCGTACCTTCGCTCACATGGGTGGGCATGATGCGAGACAGGAACGCACCGCGGGTCGCCCAGTGATGCCCCTCCGCCATGCCGAGCCGGTCGATCTCGTCGAGCGTCAGAGGCGGAAAGGCACCCGGAAAGCTCGCTGTCGCGCGCGCGGCGAGCACGAGCTCTAGTGGGTCGGCGAGCGTCTGTCCGGCGCCATGCGGGGTCTGGACACGAAAGCCGATCGGCATCCGGTGCTCGGTTTCCTCAACCACTGGCGGCGAATTGAGCCGAAGCCGTTCGGCATGGCCGCGAAAATCGGTTGCGGTGACAAACAGGTCGAGCGGGTAGTTCGGGGGCAGCAGTGGCGGTCCGGCCAAGGTCTTGTCCATGCTGGCGAGCGCTTCG
The DNA here is from genome assembly GCA_947494705.1 of uncultured Erythrobacter sp. Classification (GTDB taxonomy): domain Bacteria; phylum Pseudomonadota; class Alphaproteobacteria; order Sphingomonadales; family Sphingomonadaceae; genus Erythrobacter. Next base: position 16,633 of record CANLVN010000001.1, on the reverse strand, counting down.
AACAGCATGCCTGAGAACCGGTCGCCCGAGAAAGGCGGGTTGAACCAGCGACCGCGCACCAGTTGCGAGACCTTCTGACGCACTTCCTTGCGCGTTTCGGGCGCAACGCTTTCGCTCACCGCATTGCCAGGGCGATTAAGAAACCAATCGGCGATTGGTTGCGCCCATAGCTTCGCATAGCGCCAGACCGGTTCAGCCTCGGGATCGGTCAGCTCGCTGACATCGGCATTTTCGAGCCACAGGTCTGTGAGTGGTTCGAGGGACTGGCCCGAATGGATCGCCTGGGCCAGGAACACGGCATTGATACCACCAGCACTCGCACCGGTTAGGATATCTGGCATCAGCCGCAAACGCAGCGAATGCTCGCTTTCGATCCGTCCCAGCAAGTCGCGATAGACCGCCGCCACACCTGAAAGCGGCTCGCCAGCGTGATAGGCCCGGCTCGCGCGGGCGGCGTGCCAGATCTCCTTGGTGACGCCGTGCATGTAGACTGCGAGGCTGACCCCTCCATAGCAGATGAGGGCGAGACGAAGTTCCTTCTGGCGCAGCTTTCTATTCCTTTCCTCCCGGCTGTTTGCTCCGTTCATGATGCGAAGCGGCTGCGGGAGCCGCCATGTGTTACCTACAGCCATAGTCGCTGCCAAGGCAACTTGCGTTCTACAAATGTTCTGGTTAAACGAAGCGTCTGATGGCCAAACCCAAACGTCAATATGTGTGCGCCAATTGCGGCGCGGTTAGCTCCCGGTGGCAAGGGCAATGCAACGATTGCGGGGAGTGGAATACGCTCACCGAAGATGCGCCTGCGACGGTATTCTCTCAGAAGCACGACCTGTCGCGCGGCGGGCGCGGGATTGAATTCGTACCGCTCAATCGCCCGGCGGAACTGCCTGTCAGGAAATCGACCGGCCTTGCGGAATTCGACCGCGCGTTGGGTGGCGGGATTGTGCCGGGTTCCGCGGTGTTGATGGGCGGCGATCCGGGCATCGGCAAATCGACTCTGCTGCTTCAAACTGCCGCGACAATCGCGCGCGGTGGCAACGATGTAGTCTATGTCAGCGGCGAAGAAGCGGCAGGGCAGGTACGGTTGCGGGCACAGCGTCTGGGTGTGGCGGATGCGCCGATCCGACTCGCCTCGGAAACTTCTGTGCGCGATATCCTGACTACGCTGGGGCAGGGCGACCCGCCCGCATTGCTCGTGATCGACTCGATCCAGACCATGCATTCCGACACGATCGAGGGGGCGCCTGGCACGGTCAGCCAAGTGCGCGGCTGTGCGCTCGAACTGATCCGCTATGCCAAGGCAAGCGGCTGTGCACTGATGCTGGTCGGCCACGTTACCAAGGATGGCAGCATCGCCGGGCCTCGCGTGCTCGAACACATGGTCGATGTCGTGATGAGTTTCGAGGGCGAGCGCAGCCACCAATATCGGATCCTGCGCGCACTCAAGAACCGCTTCGGTGCGGTCGACGAGATCGGTGTGTTCTCGATGGCGTCCGAGGGTCTCGAGGAGGTTTCCAACCCGTCGATGCTGTTCCTGTCGGGTCGCGATGCACCGCTTGCGGGGAGCGCGGTGTTCCCGGCGCTCGAGGGCACGCGCCCGGTGCTGGTCGAGATACAGGCATTGATTGTCCGGTTGCAATCCGGCGCGACGCCGCGTCGTGCGGTCGTGGGCTGGGACAGTGGTCGGCTGGCTATGTTGCTGGCGGTGCTCGAATCGCGCTGCGGACTGAATTTCTCTTCTGCCGAAGTCTATCTCAACATCGCCGGGGGCTACCGCCTGTCCGATCCGGCCGCGGACCTTGCGGTCGCAGCAGCGCTGGTATCGGCGCTCGCGGACAAGCCGCTGCCGGACAAGAGCGCATGGTTCGGCGAGGTTTCGCTTGCCGGCGAGATTCGACCTGTTGCCCACGCGGGACTGAGAATGCGCGAGGCTGGCAAGCTTGGATTTGCGCTGGGATACGGCCCATCGGACGCAGGCAACGCTTCATCGACGCTGGATTACCGGGTAGTGAATGCTTTACCCAACCTCGTTGACCGTGTGATGGGCACGCAATAACCCTTCGCAGAGCTATGGAAATCCTCGACATCATCGTGCTGATTATCGTCGCGGTAGCGGCAATCGGCGGCTTCATGCGCGGTCTCGTGCAGGAAGTGCTGAGCCTTGCGGCTTGGATCCTCGCCGCATTTTCGGTTCACTACCTGCATACGCCGCTTACCGATCAGCTCGGGAGGTATTTTTCCACCGAACCTACGACTTCGATTTTGGCTTTCGCGCTTCTGTTGCTGATCCCGTATGCGGCGATGAAGGTGATTGCCGGGAATGTTGGCGAAGCTTCGCGTAACTCGATCCTTGGACCCATCGACCGCGTGCTTGGCTTCGGTTTTGGTGCCGTAAAAGGGGCGCTGATTGCGGTTTTTGCGTTTTCGGTGCTGGTTCTCGGCTTCGACACGGTCTGGGGTTACAAGGGCCGTCCCGACTGGATAGCGCAGGCCCGGACTTATCCCGCCCTTGACGCCGCTTCGCGTGAACTCGTGAAGATCGTCGCCGAGCGCCGGGCCATCATCCTCGGCGAACAAGCGGAACGCGAGGCTGAGGAAGAGGCGGACGATTCCGCGAACTGATGACCAAGCTATACACGCCGCGCCTGCTTGCCCTCTCGGCTGAGCTGGCTGCGTTTCCCTTGAATGGTACATACAGTCACAACGCTGAAACCCGGTCGCGAACCTGCGGCAGCACCCTGATACTCGGTGCCGAGTGCGGGCCCGATGGCGCTGTCGAGCGGCTTGGTATGCAGGTCGCAGCCTGCGCGATAGGGCAGAGTTCGGCAGCTGTGATGGCACTCGAAGCACGCGGCCGAAGCGCTGCAGATTTCGAGCGCACGCTGGCCACGATCGAGGCATGGCTGGGTCACGAGGGGCCGATGCCCGATTGGCCTGGTATCGATGCACTCGAACCGGCCTTGCCCCATCCGGCGCGTCACGGAGCGCTCCTGTTGCCGTGGAAGGCCATGAGTGAGGCGCTTTCCTCTGGTGCTGTCACGGGCTAAGGCAAGCGGCTGATGCGGACCGGAGATCCGCGCGGGAACAGTGGGAAACGGGGATCCATGGCAACTTCTACAGCACCAACCGAAGCGGGCGCGATCGCAGACCGGGAGCCGACCGCGAGCGAAATTCGCCTCGTCGTCGGGGCTTCGTCTGCAGGCACTATCTTCGAGTGGTACGATTTCTTCATCTACGGAACGCTCGCCTACATCCTGAAGGATGCTTTCTATCAGGTCGATGACCCGACGCTCGGACTCCTGCTTGTATGGTCGACCTTCGCGGTGGGCTTCGCGTTTCGCCCGATCGGCGCGATCCTGTTCGGCTTTCTCGGTGACAGGCTGGGGCGCAAATACACCTTCCTCGTAACAGTAACGCTCATGGGGATTGCGACTGCAGGCGTCGGCTTCATACCGACCGTGACCTATCTGGAAGCCACTTATGGGCCTGCCTATGTCGCGATTGCCCCCTTGATCGTCATATTGCTGCGTATCCTGCAGGGCCTGGCGTTGGGCGGTGAATATGGTGGTGCCGCGATTTATGTTGCCGAACACGCGCCGCCGGACAAGCGTGGCTATTACACCAGTTTCATCCAGGCGAGCGTCGTTGGCGGGTTCGTGCTTTCGATCATCGTCGTGCTGTCATGCCGCGCGATTATTCCAGAGGACGACTTCAACGACTGGGGCTGGCGCGTTCCGTTCCTTCTCTCGATCCTGTTGCTGGCCATCTCGCTGTGGATGCGCTTCAAACTGTCGGAAAGCCCCGTCTTCAAGGCGATGAAGGAAGCGGGGGAAACAAGCGGCAACCCGTTCATCGAGAGCTTCACCTATCCCGGTAATCCCAAGCGCATCTTTGTCGCGCTGTTCGGGGTGGCAGGCGTTCTGACCACGATCTGGTACACAGCGTTCTTCTCAAGCCTGTCCTTCCTCAAGGGTGACATGCGACTCAATGAACTGACCGTCGAGATAATCCTGCTGATCGCTGGCGGGCTTTCGATGGGGTTCTATATTCTCGTCGGCAAATGGTCCGACCGAGTTGGGCGCAAGAAGCCAATCATAATCGGCGCGCTGGCCACGCTCGCGCTGCTGTTCCCGATCTTCTGGACGATGGGCAGCCTCGCCAATCCGGGTCTCGCCGAAGCGGCAGAGCGCAACCCCGTGGTTGTAACCGGCCAAGAATGCGTGACAGATCCGTTTGCCGAACTGTTCGATCGCGAGCAGACCGATTGCGGCAAGATCCTCGGCTCACTGACATCGAGCGGCGTGGCCTACGATGTCGAGGAAGGCCAGGAACTGGGTGTGACCGTCGGCAGCGTCCCCGTGGCTATCGGGGAAACCTGGCTAGACGATGGCGCGGCGCGTACCGAGGGGCTGCAGGCCGCTCTCGAGCAGTCCGGCTTCGACTTTGCCCGCCAGGTGCCGCCGTTGATCAACATTGTAGGCATCATCGCCATGCTGATGGCGCTGGGCATGCTCTCTGCGCTGACATATGGCTCTGTCGCGGCGCTGTTGTCCGAGATGTTCCCGGCGAAGATCCGCTATTCATCGATGTCGATCCCGTATCACATCGGTGCAGGGTATCTCGGCGGGTTCCTTCCTCTGATCTCGGGCATCATCGTGGCGAGCACGGGCAACGTCTATTCAGGCCTGTGGTATACGTGGGGCATTGTCGCCTTCGGTGTGGTCGTTGCATGGTGGGGTCTGTCGGGAGGACCGCCAAAGGATTTCGAGGATAATGCACAGGCCTGAGCCCACTTTAAGGCTCCGCATAGACAGGGACGCACTCGCCGCGAATTGGCGCGCGCTGGATGCAATGTCGGGCGCGGCGAAGGCAGGGGCTGCTGTGAAGGCCAATTGTTACGGCCTCGGCGTCGATGCATGTGTCCCGGTGCTTCGCGATGCGGGATGTACCGTGTTCTTCGTAGCGCATTGGAGCGAAGTCGAGGCGGTCGCGCGCCATGTGCCGTCAGATCAGATCGCCGTCTTGCACGGACCCTTGCGTGGCGAAGACGTCGACTTTGCGAAACCGAGCGGCGCGGTTCCGGTGATCAATTCGCTGGAACAGGCGAGGCGCTGGGTCTCCGGGGGAGGGCAGCGCTGCCACCTGATGGTCGATACCGGGATCAACCGTCTGGGCGTTTCACCCAACGATCTTGGTGATCCAGCAGTCGCCGCTCTCGATATCGATGTCCTTATGAGTCACCTCGCCAATGCGGACGAGGACAGCCCGATGAACGCGCGGCAGCTGGACCGCTTTCGCGAATGTCTGCCGTTGGTCGCGCATCGCAGCGCCAGCCTCGCCAACAGCGCAGGGATTGCTCTGGGCGAGGAATATGCTTTCGATCTGACCCGTCCGGGCCTCGCCCTCTATGGCGGCGTGCCGCGAAGCGAACTTGCAGAAAAGATCGGTCAGGTCGCGCATATCGAGGCCGCCGTGCTTCAGACCCGACAACTGAGCGCAGGCGATGCGGTGGGATACAATGGCGAGTATGTGGCTCAAGGGCCGATGCGGACAGGTACGGTGTCACTGGGTTATGCCGATGGGTTTTTGCGGGCGCGTGGTCCGGGGAATTCGCTTTCTGTCGGTGATCATGCGCTGCCCTTGCTTGGCAAGGTTTCGATGGACATGGTCATAGTCGACCTTTCCAACGCGCCAGAAGTGCGAGAAGGTGACTGGCTGCAGGTGCCCATGCATCTACCCGATGCTGCGCGGCAAAGCTCTGTTTCCCAATACGAATTGCTTACTGTTCTGGGGTCGCGACTGCGTCTGTGACTCGTGCAGTTGGTGCAACTGCGAAGAATCCCGGGCGTTCATATTGCGCTGCACATTGTGCAGGTGCTAATGGTAGGCGCCTAAAACCGGGATAGAGGGATACGATATATGGGACGCAAGGCCGGCGCAGCCTCGCCCGAAGGTTCGGGCGACACCACCATTATCAAGAAATACGCCAATCGCAGGCTCTACAACACCGCGTCCTCAAGCTACATCACTCTCGACGATCTGGCGAAGATGGTGCGCGAGAATGTCGACTTCGCGGTGTACGATGCGAAGTCGGGCGAAGACATAACTCACTCGATCCTGACACAGATCATCATGGAAGAAGAGGCGAGCGGCGGGCAGCAGATGCTTCCGGTCAGCTTCCTGCGCCAGTTGATCGGCATGTACGGCAACTCGATGGAAACGCTCATGCCCTCCTATCTCGAGGCGAGCATGCAGAACTTCCGCGAAAATCAGGCCAAGATCCGCGAAGCCTTCGAGCAGGGCATGGCGAAGAATCCGCTGAGCGCGATCCACGAAACCAACATGGCAATGATGCGCGCGGCGGCGGAAACCTTCATGCCGGGCCGCGGCTCCAGGGCATCGTCGTCTGCGCCCGGTCAACCGGCGAAAGAGAATGCCGCGACTGAGCTGGCGCAACTGCGCGAGCAGATGGCCGCCATGCAGAAGAAACTGGACGAGCTTGGCAAATAAATGCAGGCCTTGAGGTCATAACGAAGACCCGTTCGAAGCAGGAATTTTCAGTGTCCAATATTCGCCACGCGCTTAATGTGAAGCGTGAAGACGACTTTGCAAAGTGGTATCAGGAAGTCATCGCCGCCGCCGACCTCGCCGAGGAATCGGGCGTCCGTGGCTGTATGGTCATCAAGCCGTGGGGCTATGGTATCTGGGAGCGTATCCAGCGCCTGATGGATGACCGGATCAAGGCCGCCGGCATCCAGAACGCCTATTTCCCCATCTTCATTCCGCTCGCCAATTTCGAGCGCGAGGCAGCGCATGTCGACGGCTTTGCCAAGGAAATGGCGGTCGTTACCCATCATCGCCTCATCGCGGATGGAGAGGGCAAACTGATCCCCGACCCCGAGGCCAAGCTCGAGGAGCCGCTGGTCGTCCGGCCCACGTCCGAAACCATCATCGGCGACGCAATGGCGCGCTGGGTTCAGTCGTGGCGTGATCTTCCGCTGATGATGAACCAGTGGGCTAACGTGGTCCGGTGGGAAATGCGCACGCGCATGTTCCTGCGCACGTCCGAGTTTCTTTGGCAGGAGGGGCACACTGCCCATTCCACGCGGGCTGAAGCTCTGGAAGAAACGCATCGCGCGCTCGAAATGTATAGTGCCTGTGCCGAGGAAGACCTCGCCATGCCGGTGGTCGCGGGCGAAAAGCCGGAGAACGAGCGTTTCCCTGGCGCAGACGAAACATGGTCGATCGAGGCGATGATGCAGGACGGAAAAGCTCTGCAGGCAGGCACGTCGCATTATCTGGGCACCAGCTTCGCCAGCGCTGCAGGCATCCGCTATCAGGACGCAGAAGGCACGCAGCAGCTGTGCCATACGACAAGTTGGGGCACTTCGACCCGCCTCGTAGGCGGTGTCATAATGACCCACGGCGATGATGATGGCCTGCGCGTACCGCCGCGCATTGCGCCTCATCAGGTGGTGATCCTGCCGATGCTTCGCGACAAGCCCGAGGACGCCGATGTGCTGGCCTATTGCGAAGGTGTACGCGCCGCGCTTGCAGGGCAATTCACGCTCGGAGAGCCGATCCGCGTATTGCTCGACAAATCGCCGGGCAAGGCAACTGCCAAGCGTTGGGATTGGGTGCGGAAAGGCGCGCCGATCATCATCGAGGTCGGACCGCGTGACATGGATAACGGCAAGCTCGCCCTTCTGCGCCGCGACCGCCTGTGGAACGCCGACAACGGAAAGCCCGACATGCAGTTCGTGCCTGTTGACGAATTCACTCGTAACGCGCCCGCCCTGATCGAGGAAATTCAGTCCAGCCTTTTCGAAGAGGCCCGCGAACGCCGCGACGCCAACATCACGCGCGGGCTGACCCAGTGGTCTGAGGTTACCGACTTCTTCAAGTCAAACGGCAAGTACCCGGGCTGGGTAGAAGTCGAGTGGGCAAGACCGACCGGCGATGCTCTCGAAAAGGTGGTGGAGCGACTCAAAGGCGAGAAGCTCACCATCCGCAACGTGCCGCGCGGCAGCGATAAGCCAAGCGGCACCTGCATCTTCACAGGCGAACCGGCAGTCGAGCGGATATTGGTCGCGCGCGCCTATTAACGCGGCGATATTGCAATCCAACGTGGAACAGGCGACACCTGCTGCATGTTCAAACGCACCAGCCTGATCGCCGCCCTCCTTGCCACCCCGCTTGCCGCCCAAGACAGCGCGGCTCCAGTTGGCGATCCGGGCCTTGAGGTTTCCGAAGAACGGCTGCGTGCCGACATGGGTACGATCGTCGGATTCGAGACACGGCACACGCTTTCTTCGCAAACCGATCCGGAACGCGGCATTGGCGCAGCCGTCGATTGGGCCTTGGCGGAGTTTGAACGGATGAGCGCGGATTGCGGTGGCTGCCTCGACGTGCAGGCGGTGGGCCGCGTGGTTGAGCCCGATGGCCGACGGATTCCGACCGACACGCTGATCCGCAACGCCGTCGCGATCCAGCGCGGGACCGAACGCCCCGACGAAGTGATCATCGTACAGGCGCATTACGACAGCCGCGTAACCGACCCGCTCGACGGAACCAGCGTGGCACCGGGCGCTAATGACGATGGCTCGGGCAGCGTCATGGTGCTGGAGGCTGCGCGCATCCTGTCGCAGCGCGAATATCCCTCGACCATCATCTACGCCCTTCTGACAGGTGAGGAGCAGGGGCTCTACGGCGCAGGCATCCTCGCCGACTGGGTGACCGAACAGGGTATGACCGTGAAAGCGGTGCTCAACAACGACATGATCGGCAATTCATGCGGGGCAGATGGCTACTGCGAACCGGATGTGGTTCGCGTCTTTTCCGAAGGATTGCGGGCCGATTCCACTGAGCGGCTGCGCGCGCTGCAACGCCGTTTTGGCGGTGAGAACGACTCGCCGGGTCGAAACCTTTCGCGCTGGCTTGCGGACCTTGCAGAGCGTTATCCCGACGGGATGCAGGTGCGCGAAATCTGGCGCACCGACCGAATGGGGCGTGGCGGGGACCAGATCCCCTTCCTTGATCGAGGACTACCCGCAGTGCGTGTGACTGTCTCGGTCGAAGATTACGACCACCAGCATCAGGACCTGCGCACGGAGGACGGGGTGAAGTATGGCGATACGGTCGACGAGCTCGACTGGACCTATCTCACCAGCGCCAGCAGGCTCAACATGCGCGCGCTCAATGCCTTGGCGCTCGCGCCAATGCCGCCACAGGTCAGCGCCGATGCTGCGGTACGGATGGACACCGAACTCAGCTGGAGCGAGGTGCCCGGCGCGGATAGCTATACGATCCATGTCCGCCGTACCAACGAAGCCGACTGGCGCGATGGGCTGCCCGAAGGGACGCGCGGCGAGCGCTGGGAAGGGCTTAAAGTGACGGAAGCCGTTGACGGGCGCATCACCGATATTGTGCCCCTTCGCGGCGACGACTGGCTGTTCGGCGTTTCGGCCTGCAACGGCGAATTCTGCTCACCCGTTGCGAGTGCGGTTCCAGGCGGTGCCTTCGAGCCGGTGGAGCAGCCGCAAGAGGAATAAACGGCCACGATGACGTGACACGGGACCGCTGTCCTCCCATATGGTCAGCAATGAACAAATCTAAGAACACATACCCCAAGGGCCTGCCCAGCAAGAAGCAGGTCCTCGATTTCATCCAGACCTCGGACAAGCCTGCGGGCAAGCGCGAGATCGCGCATGCCTTTGGCCTGAAGGGTCAGGAGAAGATCAAACTCAAGCACCTGCTCAAGGACATGGCAGAAGAAGGCCTGATCGACGGCAAGAAAACCGCCTATCATCGCATGGGCGGCGTGCCGAAGGTGACCGTGTTGCGCGTCGTCGATATCGAGGACGGCGAAGTTCTCGCGATCCCTGACAACTGGTCCCCAGACGCCCCTGACAAGCCGCCGCGCATCACGGTGCGCGAGTTGAAAGGGAAGGGCGGCAAGCGACAGGCGGCGCTGAAGAAAGGCGACCGCGTGCTTGCCCGCACGGAGGAAAAGAGCGGGAACTGGACCGCCGATCCGATCAAGAAACTTCCGGCGCGCACCGAAGGGCTGATGGGCGTGGTCGAGATCGATGGCGGCGGCAAGGCGTGGCTTGCTCCTGTCGACAAGCGCATCCGGCGCTCCTCTCCAATCAGCGATCTCGGCGGCGCAGAGGAGGGCCAACTGGTCCTTGCCGAAAGTGCCGGACGCTCCGAACGCAGCGGCGTCAACGTAATCGAGGTCATCGGCGACCCGCTAGCAGCGGGCAGCTTCAGCATGATCGCCATCGCCAAGCATGGCATACCGCACGTCTTTCCAGAAGAAGTTCACGAGGAAGCGCAGCGCGCGTCAAACGTCAAACTCTCCGAGAAGACCCGCGAAGACCTGCGCAAGGTTCCGATCATCGCCATCGACCCGGCAGACGCACGCGACCACGACGATGCGATCTGGGCCGAGCCTGACGGTAAGGGTGGCTACAACGCACTTGTCGCGATTGCCGATGTCAGCTTCTACGTGCGGCCGGGCTCTGCGCTCGACAAGGAGGCGAGGAAGCGGGGCAATTCGGTCTACTTCCCCGACCGCGTCGTTCCCATGTTGCCCGAGATCCTCTCCGCCGATGTCTGTTCCCTGCGCGAAGGCGAGGACCGTGCTGCACTGGTCGCGCACCTGCATATCGACGCAAACGGCAAGGTTGAAAACCGCGGCTTCACCCGCGCGCTGGTGCGCATCCATGAGGTTATCGCCTACGAGGACGCGCAGGCATTGGTCGACGATGGCAATCCGCCGGAATACCTGACCCATCTGTGGGGAGCGTACAAATTGCTGGCGGAGGCGCGCGCCAAGCGTGATCCGCTGGAACTGGAGCTGCCCGAGCGCCGCGTGGTTCTGGGGGATGATGGCAAGATTGCCGAGATCGCCGTGCGCGAACGCCTCGATGCGCACCGCGTGGTCGAGGATTTCATGATCGCCGCGAACGTCGCGGCCGCCAAGGCGCTGGAGGCAAAAAATGCGCCTGTGGTTTACCGCAATCACGAAGTGCCGAGCCGCGAGAAGCTAACCGCCTTGCGCGACTACATGGCGACGCTCGACAAGAAGGTTTCTCTGGGACAGGTCATCACGCCAAGCCTGTTCAACCGTCTTCTGAAGGACATCACCGACGAATCCGAAAAAGCGCAGGTGATGGAAGCAGTGCTTCGCAGCCAGACGCAGGCCTATTACGGACCGGCCAACACCGGACATTTCGGACTCGCGCTCGGGTCCTACGCGCACTTCACCTCGCCCATCCGGCGTTATTCCGACTTGCTCGTGCATCGCGCATTGGTCGACGCCTACAAGCTCGAACAGCCTGCGCCACCGGGCTCGCTGCCGGACAAGAGCGGGCTTTCGGACAAGGATCGCAAGAGCCTGCAGGAGGTGTCCGACGCGATCAGCCAGACCGAGCGGCGCGCCATGGAGGCCGAGCGCGATACGATCGATCGTTATGTCGCGGCATGGCTATCTGGCCGCGTGGGCGAGATCTTCGATACGCGCATTACCGGTGTGCAGGGCTTCGGCTTTTTTGCGACGATCCTTGGGCTGGGCGGCGACGGGCTGGTCCCGGTTTCAACTCTTGGCTCGGAATATTTCCGCCATGACGAGGCCGCGCAGGCGCTGATCGGCGAGCAGACCGGCACGACCTACACGGTCGGAGACAGGCTCAAGCTGAAGCTGGACGAGGCCAATGGTCTAACCGGCGCGCTCAAGTTCGTGACGGTCGATGAGGACGGCAACGAAACGCAAGGGCGCTCGAACCGCAGGGATCAGCGCTCCGGACAGCGCGGCAAGCGACCCGGCGGGCCTCCCAAAAAGGCAGGCAAGCACCAGGTCGGCAAGCGCGGCAGGCCGGGGAATATCCGGCATCAGGGCCGAAAGAAGCGGTAGACGTCCGAAACAATGCTCGGCCTCGGACATTGGTTGTTCAAAGGAGACAACCATGATCAAGCCCGACACACAGGTTCCCGAACTCAAGCTGCCGCTGACAATCGGCGCCGAGTATCACCTCGCCAAGCAGGACCCGGACACTTTCACGCTAGTCGTGATGTATCGCGGCAAGCATTGCCCGATCTGCAAGAAGCAACTCGAAGCTCTGGGGGACAAGCTCGGTGCCTTTACCGAGGCAGGCGTGAACCCGGTCGCGGTGTCGATGGACGACAAGGAACGGGCCATGGTGGTCGACGGGGAATGGAAGACCGGCGACCTACCACTCGCCTACGATATGAGCGAGGAAACGGCACGCGAATGGGGCCTGTTCATTTCTCAGAAGCGCCCCGACAGCGATGAGCCGGAGAAGTTCTCGGAACCCGGCCTGTTCCTCGTCAAACCGGACGGGAAGCTGTATTATTCCAGCATCCAGAACTCGCCCTTTGCCCGCCCGTCACTCGACGACCTGCTCGAAGCGATCAAGTTCGTGACAGAGAAGGACTACCCGACGCGCGGCACGCTCACCTGACCGTGTGCGCGATCACGCTTCGTGGTCGCTGTCCTTCTCGTCGTAATCGGCAGGGATGATGTAGAGCGGGCAGGGCAACGTCCCGGCATGGGCGGCAAAGTGGGTGACCAGCGGGCCGGGCGCCCCGTTCCTGTCCGCAGCACCCAGCACCAGAGCGGCGACTTCGCGGTGCGTTTCGAGGAAGTCGCTCACCAGTTGCTGACCCGTGCCGATCTTGACCGAAATCGTGGGCATGATCCCGCTTTCGGCGAACAGATTGCCGGCGACGCCATGCGCAAGAACCTCGGCGCGGTCGTGCGCTTCCTGTTCGATGGTCGCCTGCACTCCGCCGAACGCGCTGAAATTCTGCTGCGCGACCGTGGCGAGGATATGCACCGCGCCCTCGACCTGGACCGCGCGCCGTGCCGCAAAGCGCAAGGCTGCGCGCGCTTCGTCGCTTTCGTCCATGATGACTAGGAATGTGCGCATAGCCCAAGGTGACTATCGCAGCCCTGCAATTTTGCAAGCGCCGTGCGCCTTGACCCCTTGCCCAATAAGCTGGGCCGTTTAAACCGGCCCCACACGACCGCAAAGGGCCGTAGCGTCATTTCGCGCAGCCGGCCCGGGATCAACGGAGCAGCACTTCTCTTATGGCAATCGAACTCAAGATGCCCGCCCTCTCTCCCACAATGGAAGAGGGCACGCTGGCCAAGTGGCTGGTCAAGGTCGGCGATACGATCGGCTCTGGCGACATCATGGCCGAGATCGAAACCGACAAGGCGACGATGGAGTTCGAGGCTGTTGACGAGGGCGTCCTCGCCAAGATTCTCGTCGAGGAAGGGACCGAGAATGTCGCGGTCGGCACCGTGATCGCAATGCTCGCCGAGGAGGGCGAGGATGTGGACGATGTAGACGCGCCGAGCGGTGACGAGACGGCCGCGCCTGAACCGGAAAAGAAATCCGAGCCAACGCCCGAACCAACCCCAAGCCCGGCACCCGCCAAGGATGGAGCGAAAAGCGATGCTCCAAAGGCCAGTCCGCTCGCGCGCCGGATTGCAGGACGCGAAGGGATCGACCTGTCCAACGTCGAGGGCAGCGGCCCCAATGGCCGGATTGTGAAAGCCGACGTCGAAGCGGCATCAGGCGTTGGCGGCAGCGTTGCAAAGGCGCGCAGTGGCGACCGCATCATCGCCTCGCCGCTCGCTCGCAAGCTGGCGGAGGAAGCGGGCTACGAGCTTGGAGATATCGAAGGTTCTGGTCCGGGTGGGCGCATCATCAAGGCCGACGTCGACGCCTTCGATCCATCGAAAGCCACAGCATCCAAGGAAGATAGCAAGCCGCAGGAAAGCGACGCCCCGGCGAAGGAAGAAAAGCCGAAGAGCGACATTCCAGATTTCGGCATCCCTTTCGAGGAAGAGAAGCTTTCCAACGTTCGCAAGGTCATTGCCAAGCGCCTGACCGAGAGCAAGCAGACGGTCCCGCATTACTATCTCACCATCGACATCCTGCTCGATCCGCTGCTCTCGCTGCGCAAGCAGCTTAACGAGAGCCTTGAGCCTGACGGCGTGAAGCTGTCGGTCAACGACCTGCTGATCAAGGCGCTGGCGCGAGCTCTGATGCGCGTGCCCCAGTGCAATGTCAGCTATCACGGAGATGTGATGCGCAAATACAGCCGCGCCGATATCTCGGTCGCGGTCGCCGCGCCTTCGGGGCTAATCACCCCGGTTATCACCGAAGCCGACACGAAGGGCCTCTCGCAGATTTCGAAGGAAATGAAGGAACTCGCGGGCAAGGCACGCGACGGCAAACTTCAGCCGCACGAATATCAGGGCGGCACCGCAAGCCTTTCGAACCTCGGCATGTTCGGGATCAAGCAGTTCGACGCAGTCATCAACCCGCCGCAGGGCATGATCCTTGCGGTGGGGTCAGGGCAGCAGCAACCCTATGTGATCGACGGTGAGGTACAACCCGCGACCGTCCTTCACGCCAGCGGCAGTTTCGACCACCGCGCCATCGACGGCGCGGACGGCGCGCAGCTGATGGAAGCGATCAAGCAGCTGATCGAGAACCCGATGGGGCTGGTGGTTTAGATAATGCTCAAATTCTGGTGCGGATTTCTGGGCGTGCTTGGGCTTCTGGCTGGCTTTTTCATTTACCAGTCGTGGAACCGGTCGGATCAGCTTGCCGGTATTCTCATCATGGGATTTTTCGCCGTTGGGATCGGCGTGGCATTTTTCGCCGACGATAAGTTCGCACGGACCGCGCAGTGGATTGTGATCGCGGCGGTTTTGCTGCCTATCGCTTATCTGCTTTGGGAATGGCGCCGAATGTTCATTCCGCCATCGCCTTAAGCGTGTCAGCCTTCAATCCAGTCCTCACGGCGTCATGCTGCAATATTGAGGTGAGCCCGTGAGGATCGAAGATACCAGTCTGGCCGCGCAACGGCTCCGCATAGGCACCGAAAATCGCGCCTCGAGATACCGGCGATGGTTCAAGAGAGACGGCGAAAATTGGATATTTGCCGGCGCGTGGGGTCATAAGTTCCTGGTGGATACCAAGACCGCAGCTTCAATCTTTGCGAGAGGCACTGATATCGAACATGAAGCCGTGACCCGAAACGAATGGTCCACTAACTTGGTTGTCACGCTACCGCTTGGGTGCCTCGGGCTGTTGCCTGTCGCAATCATGGTCAATCAAGGGGTTACTTTGATTTCGCTGCTCTCCTTTGCAATTTACGTGACCGGTGCTTTCCTGATCTTCGGATATGGAGACATAAGGCTTGCGCTTCAGCAGAGCGAATTACGCAGTCAGACAACGATTGAATTAATCAGATCAGGGGTGCCGCGCAGGCGTTCGTTCCAACCACTTCATACCCCCTTGTTCTGGCTCCACACGATACTGATATCGTTATCGATTTCAGCACTGGTGGTGCCCGCTTTAGTGGTGCTCGATAAGATTCCCTTGCAAACTCTCATCTGGATCGCGCTCGTTATGCTCGTCGTTGGATGGGGTGTTTTCGTCTACAGGCAGAAAATGCAGCGGCACCTTGATCAGGAGGTCGATGTGCTTCGTGGAAAACAAGTTGCTTCAACTTCTGTCCTGCGCAGACTTGGCAGGGATGGCGGGGTGCAACGTGGTTGAGTCAAAGCTCGGGATCGAAGCCGCCGCCACTTTGGGTAAATCAGTAGGCATCGCTGCCTTGGCTGCTCTGGCGGCGTTGGTTCCTGCGGCCATCTCGCTGAATGACGGTTCGTACTGGATCGCGTTCATCTACGTTGCCTTGATCGGCAGCTTCGGGGTCGGGCTACCTGTAGCGGCGCTCGTATATTGGTTCGCGCGACGGGAATTGCTGCGCAGGCCGGCGCTCGTCTTCCTGTTCGCCAATCTCGCAGGGGCGATCCTCGCCTTGACCAGTGCGTTGCTGGGCGACCTGTTCGGCCTGTGGGCGTTCGGCTTGCCCAGCCTGCTTGCGGCCAACACCTTCGCAATGCTGGGCTGGCTCTGGATCATTCGGCCAGCGCGGGAGGCGCTTTATGACTGACGGTGAGTTGATGATCCGCGCAACCGCCATGCCGACCGATCTCAACCCCTATGGCGGAGTGTTCGGCGGGTGGTTGATGGCGCAGATGGCGCTAGGTGCGGGATCGCTTGCAAGCCGGGTGGGGAAGGGCAAGGCCGTGGTGGTCCATGCAACCGACTTCACCTTTCCCGGCGCGATGAAGGTCGGCGACGAACTCAGCGTCTATTGCGAAGTCGTCGCGACCGGCAACACCTCGCTCACCATCCGCGCAAAAGGCGTCGGGCGGGAACGCAATGGCGAGGCGACGACCGATGTGAGCGAAGGGACGTTCAAGTTCGTGCTGCTCGACGACAACGACCGCCCTCGAAAGCTGGCAGGGACCATCGCGTGAGCGGTTTTCCTACCTCTGGTAATTCGTGGCAAAGGGAAGGCATGGCTAACGCTTCGAACCATCTCTTTGTCCGTCAATCGCCAGGCTCTTGTGACGCCCACAATTTTTTCATCCAGGACCGTGTTCCATGTGTTCCATCCTGTAGGATTTCGAAAGAGGAAATAGCGTAATGTCAGCCACTTACGACGTCATCGTTCTGGGCAGCGGTCCGGGGGGTTATGTTGCGGCGATCCGCTGTGCTCAGCTGGGTCTGAAGAC